>CAVWDK010000001.1:0-655000 GCA_963753715.1 uncultured Acidobacteriaceae bacterium
CGGACCAAACGGATACGCCGTGTTCCAGCGGCGAGCCACCTTGCATTCGCAACAACGTACGTGTGGGCAAAGGGCAAGGCGGACAGGGACAGGTAGCTGAAAGGATACCGTCACAGAACCGGTTGGTTCCCGGTGTTGGTGAGGTGGACTGGTCTAATGAAAGCGGCTTGGTTCGTAAACGGAAACCGGACGAGGACTACGTCCCCGAACTCATACGGCATCGTAAACGTCGTCTTCCGGGTTGTTCCAGATCGCCTCTAAAGCGGGACTACTTGCCGTAGCTGCAGCGCGAGCCAACTCTCGATCTTGTCCCCGATGGCGAAGAAACTCAACGAAATCCTCAACCTCGGCAATCTGCTCGGCACTTAGCGTCTCAATTTTCTTGCCCAAAGTCTGGCGATTTGAGTCCATATCGCGCTCCAGAACCAGTCTTTCTGTCATTTTACTCCATCTACCGCCCGCACCTCTTGGCCTGGGTATGGGGATGACGGGACAGAATGGATTGGGAAAAGGGGGACAGCCTGCTGATCTGCGTATATCTTCCGACACTCTCGGCGAGCAGAACTCGCGAGGGAAAAGCGGCACGAAACGTAAACCGTTAAGAACTGCGCACTGCGGCAGTTGCTAATCTCCGGCAGCGATCAGTTCCTCCCATGCCAAAGCGTAGCCGACCGCGCGCTTCACCTCGCAGACCCGCTTTTGCGAGAGTCTCGCAATCTTCTTCACCAGGAGAACTTTCGAAATCGTTCGCAAATTGTCGCAGTTAACGACGCAGGGCTTGGGAATCCCCTCGATCGAGCCGAGAGGAACTTCGATCGGAATATTTCGAACCGTCGCCGTGATTTCAGCCGCAACGAACTTATTGAGAACCGGATAAGCATCATCACGGCTCAGCAGAAGCACCGGGCGTCGCCCGGCGGGTTTCGGCAGGTCCGCCCACCAAATTTCGTACTGCTTCATGGCTTCCACTCGTCTGCGTTGGACCAGTCATCAGCATCATCCGCCGAATCGGGCTGCCGCAGATATGCTTCGCGAATGGCTTCGTACTCGCGTTTCCGAACCGCTTCTCTCACGGCCTGCCGGATGAATTCAGCGCGCTGTCGCTTGGCGGCCGGCGCGACCTTATTCAGCGATCGCAAGAGCGGTTCGTCCAACTGGATCAATATAGACGGCATTTGTTCATAACTATATCATAGAAGCATATAGACAGACGCGGGGACGACCTCTGCCGGCGGCACTTTGCAGACGATGTGGGGTTTGGGGGAAAGGGGGCCAGCCTGGTCTGCGTATATCTTCCAGGAATCCAGGACAGTTGAAATTACCCCGGATCAATAAGATCGGGGAGACAAGGGGTCCCCGTTCGTTTACCGACAGAGAATTCCGCCTGGAATGAAGGATCTTGTCGACGAAATTCGCTTAAGGCCATCCAAACAATACCCTGACAGGCAACACGCAACTCCGTAGGCTTTCCGACTTAAACATTCAAGGGTACGAATGTTCGCGGAAAGAGGGCAGGAGTATCCTTGTAAACCTAAACCGATTGGGTTAATACTTGGTATGGGTGCGATCAGGTTTGAGGGTGCTCGATTCGAGGCATACTCAAACGATCATGACCCGATGCACTACATGGGTTCTACGCGGAGGTCGAGGTGATCGTTGAACTCCGGCGGGATGGAACGGTCTTACTGGCCGACCGGAAGGATGCGGTGTGACCTCGCAATGGGAGCGGGGCCGATGTGCGTCACGTGCTCGCCGTTGCCAGCAATCACTTCGATGAGCTAATAGCTCTCCTGGAGAAATAATCATGACTCAAGCGCGGATGATCACCACTGACGCCGAGATAGATGCAGCCATTGAACGGGCAAAACTGCTCGATGGAGAACCGCTGGCCAAGACGGCTGTGTATATCCCGAGCCTCAAAGTACTCATGGTGGGATTGACCAACGGTCGAAGACTGGTGCTTCCTATCGAGGATTTGCAGGGCATGGAGAAGGCTACAGCGAAGCAGCTTCAGAACATCGAGATACTCGGTCGGGGCACCGGCATCAATTTCCCCGATATCGACGCAGGCTTCTATGTGCCTTCGCTCATCGAAGGCGTATATGGCAATCGTCGCTGGATGTCAGAGCTGGGCAAGCGAGGCGGCAGCGCCAGGACGAGGCCAAGCGAATTGCTTCAAGGGCGAATGGTGCCAAGGGTGGTAGACCAAGGAAAGTGGTGGACACCAGGAAAGTAGCCGCTGTCGCTGCAACCAAGCCAGGAAAGTAGCCGACGTCGCGGCGGCCAAGCGCGGTGGTGGTGCAACTGGCGCAGAGAGTAAGCTGCCTTTTAGGAGTATGACGCTAGCATCACACGCCGGCGCCCACGGGCAAAACATCTCCCGTCAATCCAGCCACCGGCACCTGCCCGCGCTCAGTCCACGAAGATTGAGTGAGAATAAGCTGGCCGCATCGGCGATCACCTCCCTGCGCGATAATGTGGTGTACATAGCCGTCGCAGATGGTTACCAAAATTATTTTTTCTCGCTCTGGACACGGCCCACAAACCGTACTACTTTGGAACCAAGATTCCAAACGTCGGCGCCGTCTTCACGACAGCCTGCTTGACCTTGCATCGGTGCGCTCCGCCCGTGCAAAGGCCGCCAACCATCGGCAACTCATCAGCGCTTGTCGGCGTGATGGGTTGGATGTAGCAAACAGTAATGTGACATCAGAAGTGACGAGTCAAGCCTGTCCGCGGCATTCCGCCTATCCCGCCTGCCCCGCCCGCCCCGGCGTGCCCGGCGAGGGCGCCCGCGAAAAGCAGGGTGCGCTCAGTGCGTCCCCTTGATTCAGCAGTTTTGACAACTTGGGAAACAGCACACCCCAGCGGAGCTAAAGCCTCTACATGAGAACTCCAATGCTGGGTAGGTCCGAGCTTCCTGCCCGCAGCGAGCTTCAGTCCGGACATCCATCCCCCCGGAGCCACCGGCCCTGAGGCATGCCTCTCTTTCCATCCCTCAGAACTTATCGCTCTTTTCGCGCTTTTAGCGCGATTAAAATTTGGCAAACCATTCCCTGGACCGTCTCCGTTGAATGACCGCGCATACGCGCCTTTGCCACCGCCCCCATCCCCGGGGTCGTCAAACCTCAAAAAGGACCTAAAAATATCAAATTTTAAAAATGATTGCAGTGCAGGACCAGACAGGAGTGACCCTTAAGATACGAACCGCTTTACACGACTATGGCCGGAATATCCCCCACTAGGAGGCCAGTAACTCGCTAAGTGTTTTCTTAGGTCGCCAGTCCTGGTTGCTCCGGCGAAACGATGTCGCATCCGCATCGATGAGCCCCACCAATACGTCAGCCACGATTCGACCACCGACTGGGCCAAGACGATGACCACCTTCACAGAGCGTCTGCTTCACGAAGGATGTAATACCAGAGAGGCGTCTCGCCCCGCCAACCTGTAGAAGCGATGCCAACCTCGTCTGCAGTGAGCGGCGTAGCCCCGATGTGTCGGGCCACGGCCTCGCCAGATGGCAGGCCGACACCCTGCCCTCGTTGCAGGTCACGAACGGCGAGAGAATGATAGGCCTCGATTTCAGTTTCGCCGGTGACAGCTACCGGCAGCTCAATCAGGGCCTTTACAAGTTTTCCATCAATTTTCTTCCCTCGTTGTGCAGGCTCGGCACCGCCCGCGTCGAAGAACAGTTTCCAGTCAACCGTGTGTTGGCGCGGTACTGCACGGAATCCCAGGAGGTCAGGAAAGAGCGGGACAGGTTCGCTCAGTAAGTTCAAGATGGTAGCGGTGACGAATCTGAGAATGGCCGTATCGGTACGCCGCATCGGCAAATTCGAGCGGTATAGAATGCGTCTTGAACAGGACGAAAATAACGCGGCCCTTCTCTCTGAGCACGTGAGCCGCTATTGTCGCTCCGACAAGCGTAGGCAGAAACTCGTTGAGAACGATCCACTGATAGTGCCACCGCAACTGCCGGGCAGCTTCGTCGAAGACCTGACCGTTCGATACTCCAGCCAGCCGGGCGTCATCGACAAACGCATTGTGAGCTTTCAACACGGCTAGATGCAATTGAGAGATCAGCATGTGCGAATCGTTGCGTGGGTCGCCGATAACCGCGGTGCCCTCTGCGTTCCGTTGTATGTCAGCTCCGTCCAAACCAAGCAGGAACTTCGCCGGGTCGTCGCGTTGGTAGAGAAACGGATGGCCGGTCGGTCCGTCGCCGTACAGAGATTCGAGGTTGAATTTCGGACTGCGAGCATTGTGTAATTCTGCCGTATTGGTATGGGCTCGCAGAGTGGATCGATCCGCGGTTATATCGTGAGCCACAAATTGACCAAAAATAGGCCAGCCAGCCGCAGTGTCAGCCAGGGAGTCGGGAGAGTCATCGACATCTCCGCAATCACAGACACCGCCTGCGCGTCCGAGGGCGTGCAAGAATTGCTCATCGGCTTGAAATTGCGGCAACTGAGGGAACATCCGCGCATAAGTGGCTGGGCCAATGGGCGCATCGATTGCTATTTTTGCTCGTGCGGGCGACAGACAGTGACTTCGGGCCGATGCGGTCGGCTGATTCATGAGTCCTCTCCCTTCTAGTTTATGCGTCAGACGTAGTTTATGCGTCAGAGTCCCTCCGCGGTCCGGTGTAAATTAAACAGGCAGGTTTTTCGCGGGGGCTTATTATGCGTGTGGGGAGAATCCTTGCTATCTCAGTTGTTGGCCTCGCCAGCATCATCATCCTCGCTGCCGCCATCGTTACCATAACGTTTCTTGTATCCTCCCGGAGCGCAAGCCAGCAAAACTTTGCTCCCTCAAAAGGCCAGCAAGCCGTTTCTCCAGGTGGAGATGTAGCACTGTTCTCTCAACCCAACGGGAACTCTTCATTCCTTTATCGCAAGAACCTGTCCAGCGGGACCAGCGGACGTCTTACAGAGGCCTCGAACGGGATCGAATCAGAACCGAGCTTTTCGCACGACGGCAAGCTCGTTGTTTATTCCTTTGCATCTTCACCGGACTCCAAGTCGCAGATTTGGATAGTAGGAGCGGATGGAGAAAATGCGCATCCGATAAGCGGCAAAGACGAGGATGCCCTCCATCCGGCCTTCTCTCCTGACGACTCAAAAGTGTTCTATGCGGCATCGAGCTTTACCGGGCACTACTCCCCCATCGTCCGCTCCGCTCGTCATGATTGGGATGTGTTTTCGATTCCTGTTCAGTCTAATGCCAATGTAGGTGGCCCTGCAGCCACACGGATCAGCCGCACATCGTTTTATGATCTGCGGTCTTTGGATACTTCTGCCGACACGGTGAATCCGGGCGGAACTAAATACCTGATAAGCACCACTGGTTATCCAATTGGCGCCCTGCTCGAAGAATTCAGCGTTGGGGCTGATGGTCGAGACAAGATATTTCAGCCGCATGTCCCTGGTGAACCAGTCATCGGCCAATCGTATGGCCAAGCACGATTCATCCATGACGGCATGGACATCTTATTCCTCGCTGCGAGCGACTCGCAGGGGGGAAGACTACGACTATAACGTTTACTCGATGAGCGATGTCACTGGTGGCAACCTCAAGCAACTCACGCACCTCAAGGGAATGACAACGGAACTCAAGATCACACCGGATGGAAAAGCGACTTTCTCGAACGGTGGGGTGACTCAAGTGCTCGATATCGGCGCGCAGACAATAAAGCCGCTGTAGCCTAGCCCGGGGAGCAGGGGATAAAGGGGATAAGGGGAGTCCCTTTATCTTCCTCAGAGACTTGCGGACCGTCCTATTTGCCGCAGTGGCCTGGATGTAGCGATGGCCATCATGAGCGCACAGGTTACCGCCATCCCAGGCGCGGCCGAGCACGTGCATCACGGATGCGAATTCTTCAGAGAGCAGGAAGAGGCGGCGATCGGTGACGGGTTGTTGATCGCGGACTGCGTGGAGGATGGTGCTGGGGAGGTTAACTGGAAGTAAACACCTAACACTAGCTTCCAGGGATAGTTACGACATTGAAGATGTTGCGAAGTGTGCGAGCCAGACTTAGCACCTACGATCAGGGGATTTACAGGAAGACATGTTTTTTAAGTAACTGGTGATGAATCTGGCTGCGAGGCATGAATTGGTATCTCCCAGCGATGCGGATGCGGATGCATATGCCCGAGCAATGCCGGTGCGATCATTCCGTCTATTGCGTCACTGAGCCGAGATATCGGTCGAGCCAAGCCAACACTGCCTTTACCAGTTGCGCGCGATGCTCCGTCACATCGTGCGGAGTGTCCAGCACCACGTGACTTTTGTCCGCCATTGGCGTCCCCAGCATTTCAAACAGTGGATCCTGCGCCTTCACGAGAGGAAAGGTGTAATCGTAGCGCCCATTCACCATCAGCACGGGCTTTTTCATGCGGGGTGCGAAGTCCGCCGCGTCTCCGCCCGGTGGAGGCTGCTGCAGAAAGTAACCGCCATCGAGAAGAATCGCCGTCTTGAGCCGGGACTGCAACAGCGTAGAGAAGATCACGCCTTCGGCGGAGCCCATACTCACTCCCAGGTAGGCCAGCCGGCTGCTATCGATGTCTGCACGAGTGTTCAGGTAATCGATTGATCGCGCGGCATCCTTATACCATTCCGTTGCCAGGGTGGCGCTCAAAGCACCGTTGGGCAAGGGGTACTTCACTCGCCTCTCGTACATATCCAGATACACCGGATACATCGGTATGTCCCCGGTTCACCCAACCGGGACCTCCAGTACCTGGACGCCTACGCTGTCAAGTTGCTCTTTCCTCCTGCCCCGTAGTGTCGGTAACAGTGATGATTGCTCACCCTGCTTCTGCAGGGGTGAGCGCTTTGGGGTTGCAGGACAGACGAAACGACTCCCAATAAATTGAAACAACACCGAATCAAGCCCCGTTAGGGGCGAAACAACCCAGAGCCCGGCACGAAAGTGCCGGGGGGAAAGGGGTGGGGAAAGGGCGACCTGATCCGCGTATATCTTCCAAGGAGTTGCAGACGAAATCCCCCGAATCACCTCGGCGAGTTCATGCTTCGCGAAGGGCACGCATCGGATCTACCCTGGTGGCGCGCCGGGCAGGAATGTAGCTTGCCAGCACGGCGATGACAAACAAAAGCAGAGGCACCACCAGAAACACAAGCGAATCATGCGGGCGAACGCCGTAGAGCAGACTCGCCATCAGGGAGGCGGTCGCTGCGGAGAAAACCATGCCGGCGACAATTCCAGCGCCAGCCAGGGCGACACCCTTGCCTAAGATCAGTTTCAGAACGTCCCATCGCCGGGCTCCCAATGCCATGCGAAGGCCGATCTCGCGCGACCTTTGCCCGACCATGTACGCCAACAGGCCGTAAATCCCGATGGAAGCAAGAAGAAGAGCTAATCCGGCAAATCCGCCCACAAGGCCGGCAGAAAAACGGCGTGAAGCCAGTGAACGATCAAGGACGTCGTTCATAGAAGAAACATTAAATACCGGCAAGCCGGGATCAATGCTCTGGATTTCATGCCGAATCTGTGGTCCGAGCAGGGTCGAGGGCAGAGACGTCCGCAACACCACGCTCACTTGCTTGCTGGGGTCTTGATAGGTCGAAACATAGATGTGGGGAACGCCGTCGATGTCGAGACCGTCACTCTTGATATCCCTAATAATACCCACGACGGTCGTCCATGGCTTGGTAGGGTCTTGTCCGAACCGCACTCGGCGGCCCAGCGGATCGCGATCCGGCCAATACTTACGAGCGGTGCTTTCGTCAATAATGGCCACCAGCGGTTTGCCGTCTTCATCGCGCTCGGTGAATGAGCGGCCGCGTAGGAGCGTCGCCTGGAACACCTTAAAATAATCAGGGCTTATCCGAATTCTCTCGGCGCGCAGATCCTGCGAAGACCCGGCCGGTCTATCTTCAATCGCAAAGCTTTCATTCGCTAAGCCACCGACCGCGTTAGGGTTGCTATTGGTGGTCGGTAGAGATGAGGTGATTGCGGCAAGTTCTACTCCCGGAATTGCCTTCATGCGCCGCAGCAACTCACGATCGAAGGTGGCCTTACCAGGAATACCGAGATACGGATCCGCCTTCGGATCGTTGGGAACTCCCAGCCACGTGTTTGCCGTGACAACTTGAGTTGGATTGAAGCCTGGATTTTCCTGCAACAGGTCCCGCAGCGTACGCAGCAGCAAGCCCGCTCCCACCATCAGTATGACGGCAAACGCCAGTTCAGAGACGATGAGAACATCCCGCAATCGGCCGGTCTTGCTGCTGTAGCCGGACCCTCGACCGCCTTCACGAATGTCCGAGGAGAGAGCGCCTTTTGCCGAATGAAGCGCTGGAGCAAGTCCAAACAATAAGCCGGTGAGAATGGAAATCAGCAGAGCGAACGCCAACACCACCCAGTCGATTCGTACTTCGTTAAGCCGGGGAACGTTCGATGGCACAAAGCGCAGGATGAAACCCAAAGTACCCATTGCGGTTGCAATTCCCGCGGCACCGCCGATGAGCGACAGCAGCATCGACTCGGTCAGCATCTGGCGCACCATGCGGCCGCGGCTCGCTCCCAGCGCTAACCGCACCGCCAGCTCTTGTTGTCGCCCCGAAGCGCGCGCCAAAAGCAGATTGGCAATGTTCAACGATACGATGAAAACGATCAGGATGACCGCACCCAGTAGCACCAGCAGCATGGGCCGGACCTTGCCTACCAGAGTTTCTTGCAATGGTTGAATCTCAATTGTCCATTGCGCTTGCGGCGCGTAGTCGGTGGGAAAGTCGTGGCGTAATTGGGCAGCCATGGCAGTGAGCCGCGTCTGAGCTTGCTCCCGTGTCATGCCAGGCCTAAGTCGTCCGATTCCAGATACTAAGACCCGGTTACCACGTATGGGCGGGGGAAAGGGATCTGCGCTGAATCCGCCGGCGCCAAACACTTCCGCGTCGCCGGAAGTCGTCGGTCCAGGATGGCGGAATCCGCGTGGCAGAACCCCAATAATCGTAAGGGGATCACCGTCGATCCGGATGGTACGGCCCAGAACATTCGGATCTGCGCCATAGGCACGCCGCCACAGGCCATCGCTGATCACGGCCTCTGGAGCGAAACCAGGCGCGAAGTCCTGCGGACCAAACAACCGCCCAATTTGCGGGATCACACCCAGCATGGAAAAGTAGCTAAAACTGCCATTAACCCCCTCGACGCGCTCGGGCTGTCCGGCGCCGGTTAAATTCTCGCTGCCCTCAAAGATCGGGGTCACGTCTTCGAATACACCCGCTCGCGTCTGCAGGTCATCCAGTTCGGGCTTGGAAAACCTAACGTCCCGCAATCCTACGCCGGGCTCGTTAAAGAAGATTCGTACCAAACGATCGGGATCGCGGTAGGGCAGTGAACGCAGCAACACGGCATCCACGATGCTGAAAATGGCCGTGTTGGCCCCCACGCCCAGAGCCAGCGTCAAAATCGCAACCGTGGTGAAACCTGGATTCTTGCGCAACAATCTCAATCCATGACGCATGTCCGAACCCAGTTCACCCCACCAGCGCACCCCCACGGATGCCCGCACGGCATCTTTGTGAGACTCGATTCCGCCGAACTCAATCCTCGCCTGTCGCATCGCCTCTTGCTGGGAAAGGCCTTTGCGAACCAGGTCCGCAGCGCAACTCTGAAGGTGGAAATGCACCTCTGTTTCCATTCCACTTTCAAGACGTTGTCCCTTGACCATCCACTTCAACCAGGAAAGGAATCGAGTCAGAAGATTCATACCTCCTCCGAGGTCGTGCGCAGGATACTGGCGATCAACGATGCCATGCGGTTCCACTTTTCGGTTTCCGAATGGAGTTGGCGCCGCCCGGCCGCCGTCAGGCTGTAGAACTTCGCCTTGCGTTTGTTGTCCGATTCCCCCCACTCGCTGGCGATCCAACCCTGATGTTCCAGCCGATAGAGCGCTGGGTACAACGAGCCCTGCTGGATCTCCAGCTGTTCGCCAGAGATCTGCTGAATGCGCAGTAGAACCCCATAACCATGCAATGGGCCAAGCGAGACGGCTTTGAGAATAAGCATGTCCAGCGTGCCCTGCAGCAAATCAATTTGTTTGCCCACGACCTCTCCTTGGTTGTCTAGGAGAGGTTTAGCAAAACTCACCTAGATAGTCAAGGAGAGAGTATTTTTGCGGAAAGATTCACCGCGAGTTGACAAAACCCGGCGACAAAAATCCGGTGACAAACGCTCACTCCCGCCTTCGCAGACGGCTCCGGGCCCTCGCTCTGTCCCGATCAAGGATGCATCCCCATAGGTCAAATGTCCTAACCGCCAATCGGCAATTTGTCTCTTCCTGGCGGCGTCACTCGGGCTCATCATCATAGGCTCGTATCTGTCGAGGGCTCAGAGGTTCGTAACGAACTTCACGTACACCGGGTGTTGGCGCGCTCACCCTGGACGCTGTGCGCGTAAGTAACTGGATTTGACCATCAAGCTCCGTACAACCGCTTCACGAACCGAGGAGGTTCCCATGCGTACACTGCTTTCAGCATTTCTCGTGCTGGTGTTTGCTGTCGCTCCTGCGGGCCTGCGTGCACAGACCGTCGATACGGCAATTGTCGGCACCGTCACCGACCGCTCCGGGGCAGTCATTCCGGGAGCCAAAGTGACAGTCACGTCCGTGTCCACTGGAATCGCAAAATCGGCGGTGACCACAGCTACGGGCGAATACACCGCCAACTATCTGCCTCCCGGCTCGTATAACGTTGAGGTCGCGGCCAACGGGTTCACCACCACCCGGCAGCAGGCAATTGAGCTGCAGCTCAGCCAGCAGGCAAGAGTCAACTTCCAACTGCAGGTTGGGGCGGCCACGCAGCAGGTGACCGTGCAAGGAGCGCCACCGTTGCTGCAGACCGAAGCCTCCTCTCTCGGCACTGTGGTCGGCGAGGTGGAGACACAGAACCTTCCCCTGAATGGGCGCAAATTTGAGGATCTCGCGATTCTTACCCCCGGCACCACTGCGTACAGTCCGGATAATCACACCTCCTCAGAGGATGGCGCCAGCGTTCAGTCGTACAGCGAACAACTGGAATGGGGACAGACCAACGTGGACGGGGTCACCATGATTGGCGACCGCCACGCGTACGTGAACCTGTATCCCTCCACCGACGCCATACAGGAATTCGAGGTGATTAGCGCCAACGCCGAAGCGCAAAACGTGGGCGCCGCCGGCGACATCACGAACATTCAACTCAAATCCGGCACCAACAATTTTCACGGCGATGTGTTCGAGTATTTTCGCAACACGGCGCTCGATGCGCGCAACTTCTTTGTACCCGCCCCCGCGCCCAAGCTCGTGTATCGGCAGAATCAGTTCGGCGGCGTACTGGGCGGTCCGATTATCCCCAACCGTACTTTCTTTTTCGTAAGCTATGAAGGCATTCGCTCCAACGAGGAGACTGCAGGGCTGACGAATGTTCTCACTCCGCAGGAGGAGAATGGCGATTTCTCGGCTCTACTGCCCGACACCCAACTGGTCAGCCCGACTACAGGTCAGCCGTATCTCAACAACCAGATACCCGTCGATCCGGTGGCGCAGGAGATCGTGAAAAAATACATGCCCTTGCCCAATACCAACCAGGGCGGCTTCAACTACGCCTATTTCACGGGGGGCACCCAGAACACCAACCAGTTCATCGGGCGCATCGATCACCATTTGAACGCGAACGACCAGCTTACCGTTCATTTCATGTACGCAAACCGGGACAACTTTATCTCCGAGGGCAATCCGAACTTCAACGATAATGCGACTTTGCCGATTTTCAACGCCGGTCTGCAGTATGTTCACATCGCCTCGCCCAAGCTCATTAATGAACTTCGCCTGGGGATCGATTTCGAGAACCAGAAGCTGTATACCACCTACGCGAACACCAACTTCACGCCTGCTTCCATCGGCATCAACGGCTTTGTGCAGCCCAACGGCCAGCCCTGGCCCCCGTCCGAGCAAGGTTTTCCGAATCTCACCAGCAACGAATTGATTGGCGTGGGCAGCGACTTTGGCGTCGGACTGGATCAGGGCAAAACCTACCAGCTTGTGGATAATGTGACCTGGACGCACGGCACGCATACAGTGATCTTCGGCGGAGACGTCCGCCGCGTTCAAGACAATGCCGACACCAGCAATACCCCTTACGGAGTCATCAACTTTAACGGCTCGGAAACCGCCAACAACGGCCCCAATGCCCCCGCCAATGAAGGCGGTTTCGACGGGGCGGATTTGATGCTGGGGATTCCCTCCCAGGTCATCACGCCGGAGGGCATTCCACTCACCAATGCCCATCAATGGCGCATGTTCTTTTACATACAGCACAACTGGAAGGTGACGCCCAATCTTACCCTGAACACGGGGTTGAACTACTCCCTCTACCCCGCCCCGACGAACTCTCTCAACACCTCCGAGACGATCGACTGGACCGTCAACCCTATTCAGTTGGTGCCTCTCGCTAACTACAGCCCGATATGGCACATCACAGGCAAGGACTTTGGGCCCCGGCTGGGGTTCGCCTATAGCCTGCCGCATCAGATGGTCGTGCGCGGAGGGTACGGCATCAGTTACTACGCGGGGCAGTTCGATAACATCAATATCCTGCAGCTCAACCCGCCGGATGACCCGAGCTTTAGTCTGTTCAACGGCAACTGCGGTTACTGCGCTACGCCCAACGCTCCCGTGTCTACCCTGGAGAATCCAGTCTCGCCGTCCCTCTCCGCGTCCGTCGCGAATATCGTGTCGATACCGCCCGGCCGCCAACATCCCGACCTTTATTTGCAGACGTGGAATCTGACTTTCTCCAAGCAGTTCGCGAACAACGTGATTGATGTTTCCTATGTTGGCGTGAAGGGAAGCAAAGAGGACACGTCTCTGCTGAATTTCAATGTCGGCCCGCCACAGGCCCCCGGCGGAAATGTCCAGGCAAATCGCCCGTATCCTGCTTTTGGCCAGATGCGCGTGCTCGATAATCATGGAGCCTCGATTTACGAGGGCTTCCTGGTTCACTTTCAACATCGCCTATCGCACGGGCTCCTCCTGACCGCGGCGTATTCCCTCTCCACGGACCGGGATGATCAAGGCGGCGGCACCAACCAACAGCGCAATGAGACCCAGAATCCTTTCCAGAAGGTATGGGCGAACGGGCTGACCGAACAGCGTAATAACCTGACCATCGCCGCCATATACACCATTCCCCAACTGGGTGAAAACAGAAACGTGGTGGCGCGGAAACTTCTGAGTGGATGGGGCGTTGCTACGATCTTCCGGTATTATTCCGGCAGTCCGCAGTTCGTCTCTCAGAGTGACGACGGCCAGAATAACGGCAATAACTTCGAATATCCGGATCTTGTTCAAGGCCAGCCGAATGGTGTTCCCAACAGGTCCATCAATGAGTGGTTCAATACCGCCAGATTCACCGAAGCGATCGGCCATTACGGCAACGCGCCGCGCAACCCCTCATGGATAGTGGCGCCGTCGAACAATCCCCTCTCGTTGGAGCTCAAGCGAATCTTCGCCATGCCGTTTTCTGAAACGCAGAAGCTGAGTCTTCAAATCCAGGCCTTCAACGCCTTCAATACGCCCCAGTTTGGCGCTCCCAATGCGAACGCGTCCTCGGGCTCCTTCGGGACGATCTCGTCGACAACCCTGGATAACCGCGAGGTGCAATTGGTGGCAAAATATTTCTTCTAAAAAACGGTTTTCGCCGCCAGGTTCGAACTGTGGGTCGCCTGCAATGCGGGCAACCCACCGTTCGTCACCCAGGCTGCGGATGGAGACAACGGCAAATATGGTACCCGAATTTGCGCATCAAAACGGCCTGAACGACCGGCGATCCTTCCTGAAATTGCTGGCTGCGGCTCCTCTGTTTGCCACCATTGGCACGCGCAGCGTCGCCGCCGCCGTGTCGAACGCTGTGGCATCCACTGTCAAGAGGTCCTACACCGACAACATCTATACGCGCATTGGTGTCAAGCCGCTGATCAACGCGCGCGGCACCTGGACTTATCTTTGCGGTTCGCTGGAAATACCGGCGACGCGGCAAGCTCTCGAAGATGCGTCTCACTACTTTGTCGACCTGTTTGAGTTACAAGCCGGCATAGGCCGCCAGCTGGCAAAGCTCTCCGGCGCAGAATCCGGAATGATAACCTCCGGATCGGCGGGTGCGATTGCCGCGGCGACCGCGGGCTGCATTGCCGGCACGGATCCAAACCATGTGTGGCAATTGCCCGATACCACCGGGCTCAAAAATGAAGTGATCATCATGCCTCGCAGGAGCGCATTCGACAGCGCCATCCGTCTGACTGGAGGCAAACTTGTGGTCGTCGATGCAGTCGAGAAATTGCAGGCAGCCATTACTCCGCAAACAGCCATGTTGTACACCGATTGGGCAGACGACGAACCCCTTCAGGCGATACTCAGGATCACCAAGCCCGCGGGTGTACCCATCCTGGTGGACCTCGCGGACCGCATCCCTCCCTTTTCGAACTTCACCCACTACGCAAAGTTAGGCGTGGATATGTACTGTTTCAGCGGCGGCAAAGGTCTGTGCGGCCCGCAATGTGCCGGAGTGTTGCTGGGCCGGAAGGATCTGATCGATGCCGCTCTTTACAACAGCAGTCCATGGGAAGGAGCCGTATGCAGGCCCATGAAGGTCGGCAAGGAAGAAATGATGGGCATGTTGAGCGCGATTCAATATTGGGCGACTGCGGATATGGGCGCGGTCAACAAGGAATGGCAGAGCCGCGTGGAACGCATCAAGACCCTAGTGGATACAGTGCCTGGTGTGACTACGAACATCACGGTTCCCACAGACGGAAATAGTTATCCGACGCTGACCGTGAGCTGGGACGCACAGAAATTAGGTTTGACGCTGGCAGAATGCGAACAGCAGCTGCGCGACAGTAACCCCCGGATTGATGTGCTGGGCGGCACCAATCCCAGTGGGGTTCTGGGGCGGCTCAGGAACGATACCGCAACGCAGCACCGAGCCGGTCGGCCCCCGCGCTTGCAAATTATATCCATGACCTTGCAGCCCGGTGAGGACCTGATCGTCGGCAACCGCCTTCGCCAGATCCTCAACAAAGCGCGTAAGCAATCTGCGTCTGCATGATTCTGACTAATTCGACTTCCAGATCACCTTGCCGCCACGAATCGTATATCTCACCTTGGTGAACGCCTCCGCGTTCCCCGATGCCGGGTCTTCCGACAGAATCGTCAGATCGCCGCGCATTCCGGGCATCACCTTGCCTTCGCGCTGCGATAGACGAAACAGCTCCGTCGGGGCCGTCGTCAACATCGCCAGCACCTCGCGAAAGCCAAACCCAGCCTGCATCAGCTGACGAAATTCCTCGCTCTGGTCGTAATCCGGAAGAAACCCCGTGTCGGTGCCATAAACCAGCCTTCCTCCAAGCTGGCGAAACCGGTAGTCGAGCCCGCGAATGTTCGCGATATTGTTGTCCCGCGAGAACAGCTTGAGTGTCGGGATGATCGTCATGTGTTGCGCAATCATCCGCCGCAGCATCGCCTCATCGATTCCCCTTGTTTCCTCCGGCGTATGCGCCAGAACATCCACACCAGCGTCGATAGCCACTTTCGTCCCCTCAAGGTTTGAGGAATGCGCAAAGACCAGCTGCCCATGTCGATGAGCCTCATCGACCGCCGCACGCGCGATCGCCACTTGCATCGGGGTGATGTGGTTGGGACTTACAATCGAACCGGTGAAGAGCTTTACGATGTCGCATCCAGCCGCTCGGTTTTTATCCACAGTGGCCACTGCGTCCGCAGCCGTCTCCGGCTGGGCCATCTTTGCCTTCAATTCTGGCGGAAGCTCCGCCAAGTAGTACGGCAACGCATGCGCGGGAAAGATAGGGATGCCCGCGGTAAATATGCGCGGTCCCGGGACTTCGCCGCTGTCTACGCGCCGCCGCAGGGCAATCGTGTTCTCCCCGTCCGAGCCGGTATCGACCACTGTCGTAAAGCCCGAGTGCGTGAGCATCTCGCTCATCTGGCGTGCCAACTTATCTGCGGGCTGGTTCGCGGCTTCGTTCCACTGCGGCTCCATGAAATGCACATGCGCATTCCAGAAACCGGCAACCACGACGCAGGCTTGGCAGGAAATCGTCTCCATGCCCTTGGGGATGCGCAGATGCTCCCCAACCCCCGCGATCACTCCATGACGGATCACGATGGTTACGTCCCTCCGCGCCGGCGCGTCTGGCGCGGCGTAGACAGTGGCGCGCGTGATCGCTAGATCCTGTGCTCGACCAAGAGCCACCGGACCGGCCAGGAATAAAACAAGGACAAGAGCTCTGATACACAAGACCCTGATCATCGACATTCCCGTTTATACGAAGTTTAGTGGACAGAAGTTTCGTGAAGTTCGTGGACAGGGCAGGATAAGGGGACAAGGTATGGAACCCCGCACTTGAGACACTCGTCATGTCCGTGCCAAGACTACCCATCCGAGGTTGACATGACAACTAAAAATATTTTAAAGTGGTTGACGTGTCAACCGCAGCCACCTTCGGCCCGCTTGAGGATGAAATCGAAAGAGACACCGATTTGCATGCCTTACTGTCCCTTCCGGAGGCGGATTCTTCTCTCTTTCTGCCCGGTCAACTGAGGAAACGCCTGATCGCGCTGGACGACCTGGATGCCCGATTTGGAGGCTTCGATTGCGCAGATTCCGCGAGATGCACCTATTCACGCTTGCATCGGCGTGCGAAGGCACTCCGGATAAGACTCGAAGCCGCAAACGCTGAACTCTACCAGTCTGTGCGTTCTGATATTGTTCGTGGCGGTCAACCGCGCGCCCTTCTTCAGTGGCTCGAGGATTCAGCGAGCGGTAACGAACCAGGAAGCCCATTGCCCGGCTTGGGCTTCGACTACCGCGATGAGTTGGTGAGCGGAGTTCTTCAACTGCCTGAACCAAGCGAACCAACTTTGCAGCCATCACCGGAGATGGTGCCCTACCAGCCGACGCCCGTACGCCACATTCTCCACCTGATCGCAGCCGCCATGGTTACTGAAGATGACGTCGTTGTCGATCTCGGATCAGGACTGGGGCATGTGTCGCTTCTGGTATCGATGATGACTGGAGCCCAAAGTCTTGGTATTGAGATGCAGCCGGCCTATGTCGTAAGCGCGCGGGAATGCGCTCAAAACCTCCAACTCAGCCGAGTCCAATTCATCGCGCGGGACGCGCGCGATGCGGATCTGTCCCGCGGCACTGTCTTCTATCTGTATTCACCTTTCAAGGGCTCGATTTTGGCCGATGTAATGGGCGCACTGCGAAGGGAGAGTATGCACAAGCCCATAAAGATCTGCTCACTCGGTCCCTGCACTCCCAGAGTTTCGGACGAGACATGGCTGAAGACGAGCGAATGGTCCGATACGGGGTCTATTACCGTGTTTGACTCTCTATAGGCGCTTTGTGGAACCAGGCAGGACAGGCGGATGTCCCTAGGGGGCCTCACCCCGATGCAAACAACTACGTCCGAAACTTCCTAGGAGCTAACTACTTCGTTATTCCTGAACAGCAGGGAGTAACCACGAGTTTACTACCCGCTCTTCCACATGATTATTTCCCAGGATCATGGACGGCGGCTCCCGGGCGTATTACTGTGGCCATAAGACAAGATTGTTAGAGGCAATGCAGTAGTATCGGAATCGAATGCTGAGCACAGACAGGCCCTTCCACATCCGGAGAATAAAAGCGCCATGACTATCCTCGCTCGCTTGGAGCTCTGGAAGGAGCAAGGTGCAATATCGACTGAGCAGCAGGCTCGTTTAGTGAGCCTCTCTCGCCGAGAACCCCTCTCCCTCTCGCTTGAGCTCAACCTTCTTCTCTATGCAGGGGTGGTGGCGTTCGTTGCCGGGCTTGGCTGGACTATCTCCACTTGGTCGCAGCAACTCAGTGATGTACTCGTCCTGACCATTCTCTCCATCATCCTCACCGCCTCCTTTTGGTATTGCTTTTCCCGCGCGCCGGCCTGGTCGGCTGCGGAGACGGCTGCACCGACTACAATCTTCGACTATGTCCTCTACCTCGGCAGCCTCGTCTGGTGCGTAGAACTCGCTTACCTGGAGAACCGTTTCCACGTCCTTTCCGGACAATGGGATCTCTATCTCCTGGCCACCGCCCTCCTCTTCTTCTTCTTTGCCTATCGCTTCGACAATCGCTTCGTGCTGTCTCTCGCTTTGTCCTCACTCGCCGGATGGTTCGGGCTCACTATCTCGCATTGGCCGTCTCATCAGGACGCGGCCTACCGGCAATATGCCTTGCTTTACTCGCCTGTTGATCGGTGTAGCTGGCGCGGTACTTCAGCGCCTCAAACTGAAGCCGCATTTCTTTACCACGTATCTGAACGTCGCTGCCAATGTTCTATTCTGGGCAATCGTTTCCGGGGTCTTCGATTCGCGAGACCATGGTTTATGGCTTGCCGGTCTGCTGATCGCATGTGCCGCGTCCCTCATCTGGGGCCTGAAACGCCGGCAGTTTGCCTTCGTCGCCTACGCCGCCGTCTACGGCTACGTGGGTGTTAGCTGGATGCTCCTCCGCAACGCCTCGGACAGCACGTTTATTCTGGCCTACTTCGTGCTCACCGCAATCGCAATGATCGCGATGCTTGTCCAGATCGCGCGTCGCTTTGGGAGGCCGAAGTGAGAATCTACACGGAATCGAGCGAAGAGACCCTGCGTGCCCGCAATCTCCTGACGCAGTGGACCGTCGACGGTTCCCTCAGCAAGGAGCAGTACCAGCGCCTTGAACAGGACACGGTCTCCGGCCTGCGCATCACTAATATTTTTTTGAGGCTGGTACTTTTCCTCTTCACCACGATCGGCGTAGCCGCTGCAGTCGCGCTCTTCTTCGCCATCTTTCTTTCGCGGCCGTCGCAACCAACCATAGGTATAGTCCTATTGATCTTCGCTGCTGTCTCCTACACGGCCGCCGAGGTAGCCGTAACTCAGGCCCGTCTGTATCGCTACGGGATCGAGGAAGCACTCGCCGTCTGTTCGGTTGCTTTACTGTGCGTAGGACTGGACCTCTTTTGTTTTAGTGGCATCCCCCGCTCCTCGCGGGAAATTCAGTCTGTCGTTCCCGCCGTGGGCGCCATTGCTTCGCTCTGGATCTGGTACCGCTTCAATCTGTGGTACGCATTTCCCGCCGCGATGATCTTTGCCATCTTCCTGCCCGGCTACTGGACCCTATCCCACTCGGCGCAGCATATCTTCATCTCCGTGTTGTATGCAGCCGGACTGATCTGTATAGCCCCCATTCGCTCTCGCCACCGCTTCGATTACCTTGAAGATGCGTACTCGCTCTCTGAGGCGCTTCTGTGGCTCGGGATATACCTGATCGTCAACCTCAAGATTTCAGCTTTGAGCTTGCCCTCACAGTGGTGGAGCAACACCCGGCCCGCCGCGGAATTCGCTGTCCCGTTCTACTGGACGACGTGGGTGCTCATATGGTGCCTGCCGCCCCTCATACTCGCACGCGGCGTTCGCCAGAAGGATCGCCTCATCATCGCGGTCGGCGCGATTACTAGCGTCCTCACCCTTGTCACCAACAAACCGTACCTCGGCTGGCAGCGGCATACCTGGGACCCGATCCTTCTCGGTATAGCACTGACTGGCGTTGCATTGTTCCTTCGACGCTGGCTCGCTCTGGGCCCGGGTGGAGTTCGCCACGGCTTTACCGCCGCGCTTCTCTCGGGGAAGGACAAACACGCGCTGAGCGTCGGCTCTGCCGTACTCGGCCTGGTAACGCCTCAATCCATAACCCCAACCCCGCAACCAACCAATCCAGACGGTCGGTTTGGCGGAGGAGGATCGGGAGGCGGAGGCGCTAGCGGCGATTTTTAAGGCTTGCCAGCCGATACTCTGAAGCGGTCCAAGTCCGTAACCTTCGATTTCAAGAACTCAGTCATGATTCTCGAAGACCGCTAAAACCGCGCCTTAGCCGAAAAACGCCACTCTGCTTCGAGTGGCGTTTTCGGCGTGAGCGATGGCGCTGTGCGTTAACGTCGAGTTACATCAGATCGGTTGCGTGCAGAACTTGCAGCGCGTGGCTGTGATGGGAACCAACGACTTGCACTGGACACAGGTTTTTTCTGTAGGATCCGCTACCGGAGGTTTTCCCTTGAGCTGCCTCATGACGTAGTTCATGGGCACCACAATGACGAAGTACACGACGGCTGCTTGCAGCAGGAACGAGATCACGGAGTTGAGAAAGGTGCCGTAGTTGATCTTGCCGCCATGGATGTAAAGCACGAGCGCAGAGAAGTCCGGCTTGCCAACCAGGGATGCAATGAGCGGGGTGAGGACGTTCGTCACAAATGATGTGACGATTGCGGTGAATGCAGCGCCGATGATCACTGCGACAGCGAGGTCAATTACGTTGCCACGCATGATGAAATCACGGAAACCTTTGATCATTTCGTTCTCCTCGTTGGTGTGGAATTCTGGGTCGGGAAACGCAACAGCACTGTCCTTACCGCTTGAGTATGATCCGTTGAGTCCTCAACCGGCTGGGTGCGTCTACATGCGGAAGTGACCATAATGCAACCGTACCTGAACGTGTTACCCCGTCGTGCTCTCCTTTAGTGCCAATTCCGTCTGACACGAGCCCCGTGGTTTGTTTGCCAACGGGAGTCAGGCCGCATGGCCTCGCCACGCGAACTCTGCCCGTCCAACTAACCGCTTGACGACGTTGGTTCGCGCTCAGGACGTTGACCGGAGCACCCGTGGACAAGCGCGTTGAGGAACCAGAACGACGGGTCGGTCCAAGGGGCTGTGAGCGCCGCGTACTCCTCTTCCCGCGCCTTCGTCAGCACACAATCAGCTTGCTCCCATCCGCGGATGGCCTCCAGGGTTGCCTGCCACCACCGCGCCCACGGGCTACCCCCGCGAACGACACAAGCAGTGGCCTCGTCGCGGATATTGACTAGACCGCAGCGCTCGAATAGCACCGGGAGCTTGCGACCAAACCTGGGGTCATACCCGCGTGATACCCACCACTCGCCACCCTGGTAAGCGCCTTGGTAGCGGGCGTAGAACGGATGAGAAGGATCCACGGGAGCAATCGTGCCCCAGTCACCGTCCTCATCGACGAGCCATCCTCCTGGTCGCAAACACTCCACCATGCGTCGGATAGCCGATTCCTGCTTGCCCGCGAGCCAGAACAACATCAAACGCGAACAAACCAGATCGAACGAACCCGGGTCTAAGGCGTCTAATGGATCGTCGAGGATGTTGTGCTGACGCACCTCGAGGTTCGGAAGATTCAGTCGCTTCAGGTAGGTGACATCGATGTCGGTCGCCACCACTTGGCCGCTCTCTCCGACTCGCTCGGCTAGCCAAACGGCCATGGATCCCCGGCCCGCGCCGATCTCAAGGCATCGCCAGCCAGGCTGGACCAACTGACGTCGTCTGCGAGAGAGCGGGTCGAAGATCTCTTCCAGGAGACCCAACCGATCGTCTTCGGCCTGTTGGCGCCCCCTTGCGTCGAGCCGGTAACCTGGCTCCGGACCCAGAGCTTCAGCGGCTCTGGAGGAGCCCTCGCGTTCTACCATTGCGCAACCATACTCAGTGACTTTCCCAGCGTCAAGGTGCGGCGGGAACTTCGGGACGGGGACAGGAAGTTCACCCTGATGCTTTGGTACCGCTACAATATGCGCGATGGCTTCGCTTATAAAGTCGCTGCGGATCGCGGGACTTTCGGTATGTGCAATTCTTCTCACGGTTGGACTTGCGCTTTGCGCCCAACATGCTTACTTGTACGGCCAGGACAAGTCTGGATTTCCAGATGGCCACGACGCTGTTCAGGCCGCACCAGGTAGTCACAAAGTCGTTTTTGAGAACGCGTTCATTCGCGTCGTCTATGTCACCCTGCGCCCGGCTGGCTCACCCGAACCCATGCACACCCACCGTTGGCCTAGTGTATTCCTAAGGTACGAATTCGTTCTCGACCACCCGCACGTGGCGTCGAGGTTTCTATCGCTCCCCTGCGTTTGCAGCAGAACCCTTCGCAGCGGATGAATCGGCGCGCCCGGTTTCAGCTTTTTGGATCTCGGAGTTCATTTCGCCCCCGATCAGTAGGGCTCCGTTGCTGGCATAGAGCCACAGCAGAAGCATCACGACTCCGTTCAATGGTCCATAACTGCGAGCGTAGTCGTTTATGTGATCGAAGTAGATGTGCGCGGCGAAGGTGGAGGCGAGCCACAGAATCAGCGCGCAGACTGCGCCGGGTGTGCTCCAGCGCAGTGCGTGGGGGCGGAGGCAGGGTGCAAAGCGATAAAGCACCACCAGGAAGAACGAGAGCGAGACCGACAGGGTTAGCCATTCCAGGGCTCGGAGGAAGAGCGTGCCGCCATGAAAATGAGCCTGCAGATAAGCGCTGCAGAAAATAAGCAGCAGTGCGATCGCGGCAGTCACCGCCATGCAGGCAGTCAGGACGACGATGGTAACCGTCAGGTTCCACCAGGAGCGCTGCTCCTCGACCTCGTAGGCGCGGTTGAGACCATAAATCATGGCCCAGGTGCCGTTATGCGCGGCCCAGACAGCTGCGGCGCATACCGAAAGAAGTCTAAGGCCGAAACGAGGACGCTCGCTGAAGTTGCTAAACATTCCCTGAAAGAGCTGCGAAACCCGAGTGGGGAATAACTGAGCGCAGAGGTCGCGGAGCGAGCCCTTGAGATGATCGCTGAGATCAGGAAGGTGTGTGACCAGGATGAAACCAACCAGAAGAGAGGGAAAGATCGCCAGAAACTGGTAGAACGCCATGCGTCCGCCTTGCCCGAAAACCTCGTCCCGCCAGGATTCCCGGATGGTACGGCGAAGCAGCTCCGGGATGGAGAGACTGCCGAGCGTCCAAAGCTTGGGTATGCGATTCTGCACCTGGTGTCAGTTTAGGGCAAACGACGTCGACTCCATGATTGATCTTGAATTCAGGAAAGCACCCCTGACGCTCGACGCGGCGAATACCAGCATCAGCGGTAATTTTTCGTTAAAAGGACTGGGCAACTGTGCTGCTCCGCGCGAACCTGGCGGCCAGCTCGATTCCTGCGAACAGTTACGGAGAACTGGCTCTGACGGTGGTGGCACCCGGGCCAAACCCGAAAGTAACCTCTGGCCTTGTACCCCTGTGCCGAAAAGAATCGTCCAGCCATTTACATCTAACTAGGAAAAGCTTTATCTCTTAAGGTAGACGATATCGGCAGGCGACGGCTCCTCACGCAACCGCGCCCTGGCCGGCAGTTGCCTGCAGTTTCGGCCTTCCGCGTGAGCGAAGGATAGTTTCACCACTATCCGGTGTCTCAACCTATCCCTGTCACAAATAACCAACAACAGCCACGGTTGCCTACCGCGGTTCTCAACCCTTTCCGTCGCGAACACAGCAGCAGACAAAATCATCCCAATCTCCAGCAAACCGAGGAACGAGACGACCTATGCCCAAAAAAAACTGCCCGCCCGGGGTGCCGCGGGTCACCGATCCCATCACCGATCAGGAAATCGCCTTTGCTCACCTGATCCCTTCCCGAACCAAACCAGCCCTCTCAATCCCTATCAAGCCCGAAGCCCTGAACCGCGTTCCCGCCGCAACCGGCATGACTTTTGACGCCGTCCTGGATAGAGCCAACCCCATCAGACTGTCCTTCTCCCCAAACGGACGCTTCTCTGGGCGGCGGCGCTGAAGCCATAAAAAGATCAAATTTTATCGAATTTTATAAAATATCGAGGTGACTGATCACATGAGCACCTGCGAATTGTCGCCATTGCCGCGAAAATTCACTGCACGGAAAAAGCCAGGAGCACATTTCCGGCCATGCCGCCCCATTGGCCATAACCGGAGTTGACGAATATCATGCCTTCGACGACTGCCGGGCCGGCGGCGTCCATCGAGCCGCCATTCCCGGTTTTGCCATCTACCGTAGAAAAGTTGCGCGCGGTATCCGTATCCCATAGGACAGTCCCCGAGGATGCTGAGTAAGCGCGCAGGTGGCCGTCGACCGAACCGGAGAAGACCACACCTGGAATAGCGGTAACAGCGGCAGATTGCGCTGGCGAACAGCCCGTTCGGGAGGGGTCGCAGGGGACCGGCGCCGCGTTCCAAACGATCTTGCCCGTATGAGCATCAAGGGCGTAGAGTCCGCCTCCTTTGTGAGGATCCAGAACGAGCCGATAGCCCTTGGGCGATTTCGGATCTATCACCACGCTCATTGCAAGGTCGGATATAGCGACATAGACCCTTGCCCCATCCGACGCCGAACCCCACTGGCTGCCGCCTAATAATCCGCCTTTGCCTACCCGCGTCTGCCAGAGCAGTTTGCCTTGTGCGTCGGGATCGAGGCCATAAGCCATGCCGGACTTTTGCGCGATCACCAAAGCTCGTTTGCCGGCACCCAAGCTGAGGAGGATCGGCGGCTGGCCGAAGTCGGAGTCAGAACCGTGCGTCGCAGGGCAATTACCAGGCGTGGGCATAGAGCATGCGCTGTTGTAAACGTCGTTCCTGGTGAGTTGAGCTGACCAAACGATCTTGCCGGTTTTGAGATCCATGGCAAGAACAGCGTCGCTCGTCCTGGTTGGTGGGTCTGAATAATTGTCCCCGGTGGCCACGTAAAGAGCGTCCCTTTGCTCATCGATGGTTGGGGTTGCCCAGACGCCGGCTCCAGATGGGCCGTATTGCTGCTTGCCTGCTGGACTGATAACCGTGGGCTTGGCGGCATCTGCGATGGTGTAGGTTTGCCACAACTTATCGCCGTTAGCGGCATTGAGGGCCACCACGCTGCCACGAAAATTGCAGCACTCGTAATTGGGATCGGCGCCGGCTGTTTCTTCGAAAGAAGAGAATGCCTGGTACAGCACGCCCTTGTGGTAGCGGGGAGTTGCCGTCGCCAGCGAGGCGAAATGATCGACGGGACGAACCTTCCAGATTAACTTGCCCGTTTGCGCGTTCAGCGCGTACACATTTGCGGCGGTATCCGCGAAGAAGACCGCGGGTCTGCCGGCGGCGTCACCGATGGCAGCACCGCCACGGATAGCGGAAGCGGCCCGGAATCCCCACAGCGTACACCCGGAAACGGCATCAAGTGCGTAGAGTGTTCCGGTGGTGGCGCCGATGAACACGTATCGCCCGATAACGGCAGGCTGCGACCGCGCTAGCGTTACGTCGCCTAGACTGAAAGCCCACTTAAGCTTAAGTTTGCCCAGATCGGCGGCGGTGAGGCCGGCGGAGGCGGCGTCCTGGAAGCGCGAATTGGTAACCTGGGTGCTCCAGCCGTTCCATTCAGGTGTGTTTGCGTTAGCCGAAAACGCCGGTTGAGTTCTGCACGTGGACGTAACTGGAGTGGTGGCCGCGTGGGTGCCGCCGGTGGGCGCGATATAGCCGAGCAGGGCGATGATTTGAGCGCTGGAGAGGCCGTCGGCCTGAGGCTTCATCACGCCCCGCGTTAGAGCCAGGTAGATCGCTTCGCCGCTCATAGCTTTTATTGTGCTCATTGACGGAACACGGGCCGCGGGCGTGTCATGGCAGGACGCGCAACGCTGCTTATAGATCGCGGCGCCATCTTGAGCCCACAGCGTTGAGGTGAACAGTGCAAACAGACACACGTATCGCATGACACTTCTCCAAGAGGTTTCGAGCGACCTCAGCTAAATGAAATTGCGCTTCCTGGACTGGAAGAAGAAAGCGACAACCACGATGAATACGATCAATCCAATTTCCCCGGACAAGACCATAAAAGCCGCCGGATTCCAAACTACCGCCGGAGCACGCCAATTGGCTGTGAGAGACGGAGTGCGAGCCAGCAGATACCAGACGAACCAATAGGAGGAGTTGCAAACAACGCTGACCGCGATGAGCCAGCCCTCAGATTCTCCAACCAGCACCGTCGCGGAGATGAGGCAAAAAACGATCAAGGGCAGCATCGCGAGAATGAACAGCATCGGGATGATGCCGTGAGGCATCACGTGACTCGTCTCAATGAGAACCACCGCGGAGATCAGCAGCGCGAGCCAGGGGACCAGGAACATGGCCGCCGTCGACAAAGCTTTCGCGATCGCGTACTGAACCGGGGATACGGGAAGGCTCATCACGAACGCCAACGTCTGTTTCTTCCGCTCGTTCAGGATGGCCGAGGCGGGCAGCATACTGCCGAGAATACACAGCGACACAAAGAACCACACGGTGCCGAGGAGACGAGCGGCACCTTCCGTGTACTGCGCGACCACCAATGCGATCAGGCCGACGCCAATGCAAACTGAGATGAGCGGGCGGTTGAGACGCCAATCCTTCAATATCAGATGACCGATGACGGAGCTTGTCACGCTTCCACCTCCTCGCGGCTGTGTTCCACGTTGGCGACGAAAATCTCTTCGAGCGTCATACTCTCAATGCTCTGAACCCGGACGCCGGTGCTTTCATAGGCATGGGCAAGGTCGGGCAAAAAGTCGTTGGCCGTGGCGACTGCCAATCTTCCCTGCCGCTGCACACCGACGATTCCGGGCAGCGGCGGCAATTCGATCCCCAAAGGGATCTCCAGACGCAGCCGCCGCCAACGGTCGAGGTAGGTCTCCTTGTCCATGGAGTCGATGATGCGCCCGCGATCAATAAACGTGATTTGGTCGGAAATCTGTTCTACGTCTTGAGTGTTGTGCGACGAAAACAGAATACTGCGACCTTCATCGGACATAACGTTGGTCAATTCGCGGAGAACCTCGTGACGCGCGACCGGGTCCAGGCCCGTCGTCGGCTCGTCGAGTACCAGCAGTTGGGGCTTTCGGGCCAGAACCAGGAGCAGCGTCGCTTTCACGCGCTGGCCGTGGGAGAGACCTTTGATCTTCTGCTCCGCGCGTAAGCCAAAACGCTTGAGTAGAAGCTGCGCGTAGGAGGCGTCCCAGTTGGGATAAATCGACTGCATGAAACTCATGTGCCAGGCAAGCGTCATGGACTCGTAAAGCCGCATGTCCTCTGAGGCGAAACCGATATCCCATTTGGCGCCGACCTGTTGGGCGGGCATGATGTGGCCGAGCACCCGAACTTCCCCTGCATCCTGGTGAACTAGGCCCATCAAGATGCGGATTGTGGTGGACTTGCCCGCGCCATTCGCGCCGATGAGGCCCATGATTTGCCCCCGTGGCAGTTTCAAATTAATGTCTTCGAGCGTGAAGTAGCGATACTTTTTGCTGACTCCACTCAGTTCGACAGCGAGATCTGTGGTGAGATCATTCATATGAGTTCCTTATCCTTCTCCGCTACCCTGTCTCCGGCTTCGCGCAACCGTTCTACCAGTCGTTTGGGGGGCATTCCCAGTTGCGACGCGATGCGAGCAGCCTGCTCTAAATGCTGTTCCAACTCCTGTTCGCGCAAGCGCGCACCCAAGCCCGGAGTAGACGCTACCTGTGAACGCTTGCCATGCTGGGTGACGATGACGCCTTCGCGTTCCAGTTCGTAATAGGCACGTTTTACGGTGATGACGCTTACCTGAAGATCGACGGCAAGTTGGCGGATAGAAGGGATCGGCTGAGCTTCCGCCCAGTCACCAACCCTAATCCGTTCCTTGATTCGCTCCATGATCTGGAAGTACATGGGGCGCTTATCAGACTGCGAGAGTGTAAAGGTTCCGTACATCTGTGTATAAACAGTATATACACTGATCGGTGTGATTCCGTCAACCTGTTTTGTTCGCTTCAATACAGTGCCTACTCTTTGCCCGATCAGAGCCTGCTGTAGCGTCAATTGGCATTCTGGGAGGAGCCTGTATGAGGTAAGCCAAAACGGGTAACCCGGGCAGGTCACCTCGTTTCGGAAACAATGTGGTGATTGCCGATGCATCGCTGGCAAGTTGCTGAAAGGCCGATTTCGGGGGAAGATGAACTGGGTCGAAAAGCACGTAACGACTGCTGGGCCAGACCGCTAAGCTAAGCGAGCATTCCTCTTAGGAGATCAATCAAAATGTACCGGATAGCCGTCTTGTTCCTGGCAACATTCGCTGCCACCTCTGTTGCCCAGCAGGTGTCTCCCGCCCCCTCGCCCCGTCCCACTCCTGCTCCGTTGCAAGTACCGAATCCGCATTACGTGACCTTCCAGCTGACCCAGGACGTCAACGCACCCGCCGATACAGTCTGGGCGCGCGTGGGCAAATACTGTGACATTGGCAAATGGGCGTTCCCCGACTGCAAACTACTTGCTGGCGACGGCGGCTACGCGTCCGTGCGGAACATCGTCAACGAGGTGTTGGTCGGTAAAACCGGCCACAGCTACACCTACACGCAGCCCGTGCGAAACGACGCCAAGTACAACCTCTATCACGGCACACTCGAGGCGGTGCCCGTTACCGCCAAGACGTCGCGCCTCATCTACATTTTCTTCTACGACAACAGCCTGCTCGCCGACGACGCAGCGCGCGACGCCGAGATCGCCGCTCGCAAGAAGCGATTTACCGCATTTCTCCAGAACATGAAGACACTGGGTGAAGGCGGCAAAGTGCCGGCTTCGAAGAAGGAAACCACGCAACCCCCGAGTCCCACACCTGACCAGTTGCAGACTCCGAGTCCCCACTACGTCGCCATTCCTATGACCATCACCGTCAATGCCCCCGTCGACGCAGTCTGGGCGCGCGTTGGCAAGTACTGTGACATCGGCGAGTGGGGGTTTCCTAACTGCACGATTCTCTCTGGTGATGGCAACAGCCTGGGCACCGTTCGCTCCATCGGGCGTGAGGTACTCGTAGGAAAAACCAGCTACAGCTACACCTACACCCAACCCGTTCGCGAAGGCATAACCTACAACATGTACCACGGCTCACTCGAGGCAGTTCCGCTCACAGACAAAACCACTCGCCTGAACTACACCTTGGTCTTCGACAACAGCAACCTCGCCGACGATGCTGCGCGTAACAAGGATATCGACAACCGGCGCACACGCTTCACCAGGATGCTCGAGAACATGAAGACCTTGTCCGAAGGAGGAACGCTACCACCCGGAGCCTTGGGTGGAGGCGCTAGTGCCCATCGGGCCGCCGGTCAACGATAGACCCTAAACTCCGGTCAGGGAAGGATTGGAAACTGCGACGGTATCTGGAAATTTTACTTCGGGCCGGTGAGTATGCCCTGGGAGGCAACCTCGGAGTTTCGAAGCGTAATGGCCGACTTGGAACTCGGGTTCTGCCATCGGCGTCAGTCCTCGTGTTGTTAGTGAAAGTGTTCGACAAGCATGATGTCGCCGTTTGCGTCGCCTGTTTGTGAATAGAGTATCCGGCGACCGTCGGGAGAGACGGACATTCCTGCGCTGAAATCGGTATCCACTTCAAAGATTGTCCGTATCTGTTTGGTAGCGAAATCAAAATAGCGGAGAGATCTGGGCGCCTCGTCGGAAACAAAATAGATACCGCTGGGAGAGGGTTCCCAGAGGGCGCAATTTCTCATGCGAGGCAATCCGTCCAATACCGATTGCGTTCCGGACTGCGCCGACAGAGGTATTCCCTTCAGAGTCGATTTGTCAACGGGACTTGCAAAGTATACCGTCTTCCCATCAAACGACTCCTGCGGATTGTACCCATCAATATCTTTGGAGAGCAAAACGGCATCTCCACCGGAGGCGGGAGAACGATAGATTCCGAACCGGCCAGGTTCTTCGGACCTGAAATAGATCCACTTTCCATCTCGTGACCAGAAAGGTCGAATCAGGTCGGAGACATTTGTGACTAATTTTCTAGGCTTCCTTTCGGCTATATCGGCCACATATATCTCCCAGTGGCCGCGGGGTCGGGAGTCAAACACGATCCTGTTTCCGTCCGGCGACCAGCGCGGACTGCCACTCTCATCCTGGGGGTTCGAGATTTGCACCAGGTGGCTGCCATCATCATCGCTGATCCAGACTCCAGGTAACCCAGAGCGAAAAGACGCAAAAACAATGTGCTTTCCGTCCGGAGAGTATTGAGCGTTCCACTGCGTTCGCGAGGAAGGGATGAGGTCTACGGCTGGGGAGTCCGGGTGAAGCAGGTCTCGTCGCCGGATGTTGATGCTAGTGAAAAGAGAGGCGTACGCAAGCTTGTCGCCCCTGGGAGAAACTGTGGGCAGCATTGATTTTTCTGCCAAGGCGAGTTGTTTCGTCGATCCATTGGCGACCGTGACTTCACGGAGTCCATTTCCCACATCGTATAGGAGGAATAGATGAGTTTCTCATCGTCAGCCGACCACGCTAACCCATTTGGATAACCAAATGATGAAATCTCTTTCGGCTGTCCACCCGGAAATGGTAAGGAATACAGAACGTCCGCGTCGGTTTCATGGCGGATACACCAGTATGCGAGGTACTTGCCGTCGTGGGAGAACGCTGGCAGACCTTCACCAACGCACATTGGACTGATTGGAATCTGCGTGATCTCCAGTGTTTCCGTTGAGAGCAGATAGATCCTTGAATGTTCCTCCCCTGGCGGCACATCTGCGAAGGCGATCCACTTGCCGTCCGGGGACCAATTGACAAGCGCGACATTCGCCGTGCCGACAAAAGTGTAGTTAGTGGACGGCATTCGGGTAGAACGCAATTTTCTCTCAATGCCGCCAAGCGCGGGCACAACATAGATTCCAGTCTCCGCGCTGGCCATGCGGTAAAAGGCGATCTGCGTGCCGTCGGGAGACCATGCCGGAGTTATCGATTCCGAGGCATGCTGCGTCAGGCGGAGAAGAGTTTCGCTCCCAAGGGCCTTCACGTACAGATCGAAGCCCTTGGTCCCGGCCTTTGGATCACCGTTCCACGCGAAAGCGATTCTGGAGCCATCGGGAGAGAAAGCCGGAGAAGTCGCCTGTCCGGCCAAAGCCGTGAACGGAACGGCAGTCAGGTTCACCTGCCCTTGCGGGGCCTTGGGCTGGGGCCGAAGCCATCGAAAGATTCCTACGGCTGCGAGGGCGATGGCCGCAATGGCGAATATTCCGAGTCCGATCTTCAACCAGATTTATCTGAGGTGGACACGCGCTTCGATCCGATCGCCTCCTCCATCGCGGGAGTGGGCGAAGGCTGCGAGCGTTGACCTCGCCGCAGATCAACAACCATCTCCCGCATGGACTGGTATCTCTCCGCCGGACTCTTCTCCAATGCCTTCTCAACCACGTTTCGGTAGCGCCTCGGGGACCTCTTCGCTCAACGGCGGCAATTCGCCGTGGATGATCGTTTTCAGCACCTCCAGGTCCGTCCGGCCGCCAAATGGCCGCTTGCCGGAGAGCATTTCGTAGAGCACTACGCCGAAGGAAAAGATGTCGCTGCGCGAATCCAGCGGCTGGCCCGAAGCCTGCTCCGGAGACATATAGGCGATCGTGCCGAGGATCAAGCCCGGGCGCGTCGGCCCTTCCGGCAAGCTTGCCGCGAGATCGATCGTGCCGTTCTCGGCAAGCTTCGCCAGGCCGAAGTCGGCCAGCTTGGCGTAGCCGTTTCTGGCCACCAGAATGTTCATGGGCTTGATATCGCGGTGCAGGATGCCCGCCTGATGCGCGGCGGCCAGGCCGTCGGCCACGCCGGTCAACAACTCGGCGACTTCCTTCGGCGTCCTCCGCTTTTCCTTAACCCAGTCTTTCAGCGTCCCGCCGTCGACATATTCCGTGACCAGGTACTGCCGCCCCTCGAATTCACCGATGTCATACACGGTAACAATGTGCGGATGATTCAGCGAAGAGGCCATCTGCGCCTCGCGCTGAAAGCGGCGGCGGGCCTCGGCATCGGCGAGATCGTCGGAGAGAAACTTGATCGCGACCCGGCGGCCCAGCCTGGTATCGAGGGCGAGCCAAACGGTGCTCATGCCGCCCTCCCCCAGCTTCGACTCGATGCGGTATTGCCCTATCTCCAGCCCCGCGGCAAATTGCACCGCCGCCCGTGGCCGCCGAGTCGGGCCAGGATTTTCGTCCGCGATCACGGCCACCGGTTGCTGCAGGAATCCGCCCATGCGTTCTTCCCAGGAGAGGGCATCCGCCACTTCGCGGCGCAGGTCCTCGTCGCCTGCGCATGCGGACTGCAGGTAGGCTTCGCGCTCCGCCGCCGGCTTCCGGCGAGCGGCCGCCAGTATCTCCATGACCCGTTCGTCTTCTTCGCGGCTGCTAGTCATTGCTTCCTGTCAGGGCTTCGCAGTCAGTCGTTCGAAGAGCCAGCGGCGAGCCCGGTACCACTCCCGCTGCATGGTGTGCAACGTGATATCCAAGGCATCGGCGGTCTCCTGATCGGTTGACCCGAGGAAGAACTTGAGTTCCACCAGGGCCCGTCTCGAGGGCGATTCCCGCTCCAGATCGTCGAGCAGCTCGTCAACCTCAATCACCAGCTCCGACGGGGTGCGGGTACCGAGGAAGCGCTCCGGAAGTCCTTCCATGGGCAAAAACAGAATGTCGGGCCGGGCCCGCGCGTGGTCAATCAGATAACGACGCATCACCCTGGCCGATATCGCGAGGAAATGACCTCGATCCTGCCAATCCAGGTCCTTTGACTTCGCCAGGCGAAGGAAGGCTTCGTTCACCAGCGCGGTTGGCTGGAGGGAATTGCCGGGCCGCTCGCGGCGGAAACAGCGTTCGGCAATCTGATGCAGCTCCGGTGTCAGGAGATCGAACAACCTGTCCTCCACCTGCCGGTCGCCGGTTCGCCATTGCTGCAGCAGTTGCGTGATTTCGCCCGGATCGGGTCCCATGTCGTGCCCATCTTCAGATGCGCCATTATAGGCACAAGTTCCATCGAGTTGCGGGCTAAGTAACGGCTCGTCCTTCAGCCAAGAAATATTTTTCTGAAATGTGGCGGGGCGTTGGCGGTTTCTCCGCTTTCCATAGTGAGACCAAGTTCGCAAGGGCTCGGCCATCACGAGAAAAGGAGACCTACCGTGAAAAAGAATCTGTTGTCACTCGCGATGTCCCTGGCGCTGCTGATGAGCGCAGCCGCCCAAGCGCAAACCACTCACATGAAAGTAACAGTGCCCTTCGAATTCACCGCCGGGAATGTTCAGCTTCCGGCCGGCGAGTATGAAGTCACGGCCCTCGGACCCTGGGGCGGACCGGCACTTTCAGTCCACAACGTGAATTCGAACGCAGGTATCAGTCGTTGTTTCGAATTCCTGCAGGTCGCAGAAGTCCTCTGCCAACGCCAAGCTGGTTTTCTACCGCTACGGCCAGCAGTATTTCCTTGCCCAAGTGTGGAACCGGAACAGCTTTGCAGGCAGCCAGATACAGCTCAACCGGCGGCAAACGGAGTTGGCAATCAACCAATCGAAAAACGAAGTCGTGCTGATCGCTTCGGAGAAGTAATCCTTGCTCACCTATCCAACTTCACGCCCGGAGGGACTCTGTGAGACCCTTCGGGATTCGTTTGCCTGGAAGTAAAAGCAGGACAAAGTAAAAGCAAGTCTAATAGGGTGACCGTCAATACGGGTATATACCTGAAGGTCTTTTTTAACTCTTGTAGATACCGCCGGCGCCATCTCACGGACCAGGTAGAGGGCACTGGTCACAGGATTCCTTGTTGCATAGCTTGATACACGGTCGGGACCGTAGGCTGGAAGCCGAGGTTGCGAAGCCGCGATCCATACATGCGGCCCATCCACGGATCGGTCAAGGGCTCGGTTGCCTTTGCCCTGAGAGCCCAATGGCTATCTTCTCGGCTCATACCGCATCGCCACCGCCCCCGAGCCGAACTCCAGCCGGCTCACGAGCCTCAAGTCGACATGCTTCGACAGCCCCGCGAACAACGTCGGCCCGTGGCCCGCTAGCCTGGGGTGCACCACGAACTCGTACTCATCGATCAATCCCAGCTCCGCCAACGCCAGCGGGAGCTTCACGCCTCCCACGAACAGTCCCTTACCCGACTCCCGCTTGAGCTGCTGAACGGCCGTCCCTAGATCCCCGCGCACGAGCTCCGCGTTCCAATCGACCCGGTCCAAGGTGCTCGACACGACGTACTTCTTTGCCGCGTCGATCGTCCGGGCGAAGGGTTCCATCCAATCAGGCCTCGCTCCCGTCCGCACCGACGGCCGCAACGCTGCCTCCATCATTTCGTAAGTCACCCGGCCAAAGAGGAGGGCATCGGCCTGGTCGAGGTTCTCGACCGCGTGACGATGCAAGTCTTCGTCCGGTGGTGATTACACGATGATCGCAGCACCCGTCCAATGTGACGTTGATGGAATACCGAAGAGGTCGCATTACGCAAGAGTACCGCCGATGGCGGTAGACCAGCAAGGTTAGCCCGCTTCAGGGCTAGGAGCCACTCACGTAACGCATGACGATGACAATTTGAGAGCTGCTCGCAGGCATGTCGCAGAAACAACGTTACTGCGGAGGAACTCTCCATGATTGAAATGCGTATGCTTACCAGAGCCGGCTGCGTTCCATTTCGATCGGGCGCATGGTGCACCCAAAGTAAATGAGAACGGATCACCGTAACTTGAACCCACAAGGAGTAGGGCTTTGACAAGCGGAAGCGTCGTTTTGCCTTCCCGTTCGTTCCGCGGCCGCTTCACCAGCGGTTTCGCTTTGGTCGGATATATCGCGCTCGTGCGCGTGGCGCTTTACCTGTTAGCCGCTTCCCACTACGGTTACTTTCGCGACGAGCTTTATTACCTCGCCTGCGGTGAACATCCGGCGTGGGGTTACATGGATCAGCCACCGCTGATCGCGTGGATGGCCTGGCTGTTAGAGCATACAATTGGCACCTCGCTTTACGCGATTCGTCTTCTGCCGATGTTGGCCGACCTGGGTGCCATCGCTGTTACAGCACTATTGACTCAAAAGCTCGGAGGACAGCGCTGGGCGATGTTTTTTTCTGCTCTGGCGGTGCTGGTTACACCGATCTTCCTTACGTTCTCGCACCTCTTCACGATGAACGCTTTCGATCCGTTGTTTTGGACACTGCTCGCCTGGCTTATTGTGGACCTGATTCAGACTGGCAATCAAAGGCTGTGGTTCTGGATCGGAGGTCTTGTTGGGATCACCCTGCTGAATAAGTACGGTGTCCTGTTCCTGGTTTTGGGACTCCTCGTGGGTGTGATTGCGTCGCCGTTACGCCGGAGTGTTGTCCGCCCATGGTTCTGGGCGGGAATTGGGCTGGCCACACTCATCGCCCTGCCGAATTTCCTCTGGCAATGGCATTGGAACTTTCCCTTTGTTCAGTTGGTGGGCGCCTTTCGCCACAACGGACGCGACGTGATGTTACCGCCGCTACCCTATCTTGTACAACAAGCGCAGATGCTCTCATTTATCCCTGCTCTGCTTGTTGTTCTTGGTATCGGCTTTCTGCTTTCTCCGCGGGGAAGGCGCTATTCCATACTTGCATTTGGCTTTCTGAGCGTTCTGGGTCTCATGCTGTTACTTAAGGGAAAGTTTTACTATGTTGCTCCAGCCTATCCAGCCATGTTTGCCGCAGGCGCTGTGTCGCTGGAACAGTTGACGGAAAGACAATGGATGAAATGGTTCCGCCCGGTTTATGCGCTGACGATGCTGATTGTGGGTGCTCTCATCGCGCCCACCGCGATTCCGCTTTTGCCGGTCAAGGGCTATATCGCCTACACGAAGGCATTGGGAATCCAGCAGCAGAAGTTCGAGAATGAGCCGCAGAGCCGGCTGCCACAGATCTATGCGGACATGTTTGGCTGGGAAGAGCGGGTGAGAATTGTCGCGGCATATTATCACTCTCTGTCTCCTGAAGAGCAACGCGTGACGGCAATTGGAGCGCCGAATTACGGCGAGGCGGGAGCCGTGGATCTATTTGGCCCTAAGTACGGCTTGCCTAAATCGATCAGCGGCAGCAATAACTATTGGATATGGGGTCCACGCGATTACACCGGCCAGAGCATCATTCTGCTTGACGAACGTTCGCCGGATAAGTACTTATCCCACTGTCGGTCCCTGCGGGAAATTGCCCACCCGATGGATCCATATTCCCGTCCCGATGAAGACTATCCCGACTATCATTGTCGCGGGCTGACTCCTACCCTCCAGGCCTTGTGGCCAACGCTCAAACCATGGAAGTAAATATGTACGAAGGCGCAGTTCATTCAACGCGCAAGGCCCGCACAGGGTCGATGGAGGCCGCTCGCCGCGCTGGAATGATGGCGGCAACAGCAGCCGCAAGCGCCAGCACTCCAATGGCGATGCCCATGACCAGCAAATTCACGCTGGTAATCTCATAAAGCTGAGACTTGACGTACCGCACGCAGAAGATTGCCACCGGGATGCCGATAGCGAGGCCGGAAACGGCCTGTACCATGGCTCCGCGCATGACCGTTCCGATGACGCGGCTGCGCGCCGCTCCCAGCGCCATACGAATGCCGATTTCCGGTGTGCGCCGGGCTACGGTATAGGCGGTGACGCCATAAAGACCGATGGCGGCGAGCAGAAGCGCCAGCACGCCGAAAAGCGAAGTGAGACGCGCGATCAGCCGCTCGTCGATGAAGCGGTCGTCAATCTGCTGCTGGAAGGTCTGGAACTTCACCATAGTGAGGTTGGGATTGATGCTGGCCAGAGTGTCGCCCACGATCTTTTCAAACCCGGCGATGGGATGGGCGGTCTGGATGACAATGGCTCCGGCATACATCGATTGGTCTTTGTCGAGAGAGTCGTTGGGGTCGTTCGCGCTGCCGGCGCGCTGCGTGAGCGGCAGAAAGTACATGGCATGGTCTTTCCAGTAGACGCTGGTGTAAGTGGTGTTTTCCACCACGCCCACGATCTCGTGCGCTCCATCCATCCCGGCTTGGCTGGGACCGGAAAAACCAAAGCGATGGCCGATGGGATTGCGCTTGCCGAAGAACTGTTTGACAAATTCCTGGTTGACGACGGCGACGGGCGCCCCATGCAGCGTGTCTTGCCACGTGAAGCCGCGGCCCATGACGACCCGGGTGCCGACGGAGTCGAAGTACTCAGGGGTGCCTTTCACCCAGGAAGCACCTTTATTCAGATCCGGCTCTCCCTGAATCTTTACGCCGGATCCCCAATTGTTCGACTCCATGGGCGTGTAGGTGGCAAGCCCGACTTTGAGTACTCCGGGAAGAGCGTGGAATCGGTCTACGATGGTCTGGTAGAGGGGCTCGACCTCTGTGTTCTTGTATCCAGCCGCCTGCGGATTGATATGGGCGATGTAGCGGTTCGTTGCCTCCAGTTTCATGTCCACGTTTTCGGCCTTGTTGAGGCTCTGCGCAAAGAGCCCTGCGGCAACCAGCAGCACGAGGGAGAGCGCGGCCTGCAAGACCACGAGTGCGCGCTGCAGGATGGATGCGCCGTGGGCGGTCGTACGCGCGTTGGAGCGCAGGGCTTCAGCGGGCTGCGTGCGTGCGGCCATCAGCGCTGGCGCAAGCCCAAAGAGAATGCCCGTAACCAGCGAAAGCACGAGGGCAAAGCCGATCACCAGGGGCGCAGGCGAAGCACTGATCGGCATATTGTGCTGATTAGGAAAAGCGAGCGCCAGCAGCGCGTGCGCTCCGAGGTAGGAAACGGCGAGGCCGAGCAGGCCGCCCATACCCGAGACAAGAACGCTTTCCGTAAGCAGCTGGCGCACAATACGGCTGCGCTGCGCGCCAAGTGCTGAGCGAATGGAAAGTTCTGCGCGGCGGCTCATGCCGCGCACCAGCAGCAGGTTGGCGATATTGGCGCAGGCGATGAGAAGGACCAACGCGGCGATCCATTGCAGCAGCTTCAGGTGGTCCTTGTAGTCGTCCTGCATGTTCTGGATGCCACCGCCTCCGGGTGTAAGCACCACGTGGGTGCGGGGAAGGACCTTCTGAGCGCGCTGATCAGTAAATGTCTTGAGCGGCACAAACTGCTGTTTGAGCAGCGCGCTGGCCTTGGCCTGAAGGGCGGCCCGGGATGTTCCCGGCTTTACGCGACCGATGATGTAGGCCCACTGCGTGTCAGGATTGTTAAAGTATGGCGCGCCAATGACGGCATCCATTGAATTCATGGGAAGGAAGTATTTAGGCGGATTGGTATCGATGCGGTCGCCATAGAAACCCTTTGGGGCTACGCCGATGATCGTGGCCGGCTTGGTATTGATGTAGAACGCGCTTCCCACCACGCTCGGATCGCCTGCATAGTCCTGCTGCCATGCGTCGTAGCTCATCACGGCAGTAACCGGCGCGCCCTTCTGGTCGTCGGCGTCTGAGAAGAGGCGGCCAGTTGCAGGCGGAAGTCCGAAAACGCGGAAGTAGTTGCCGGAGACGAAGGTTCCCATGACAGACTTCGCAACTGTCTGCGGGCCGGCGCGACGGACGGTAATGGGCCGCCAGGCGTAGCCGGACTCCATCGCGGCCAACTCTTCGAACTCCGGCAGGCTCTTCTTGAACATGTAGTAAGTGTCGGTAGAGAACAGCGAATAATCGCCGTTATCGCTCCATCCTCCATTTACGCAGCAGTCATCCTTGTCGCCAATGCGCACCAGGGTCTGGGGATCGACTACTGGCAGGTTATGCAGCAATATGGCGTTGACCAAGGTAAAGATGGCCGAGTTGGCGCCGATACCCAGAGCCAGCGTCAGCAATACGGTGACGGTAAACCCTGGAGTCTTGCGCAGTTGGCGGAATGCATAAACAACATCCTGTACCAGAACGGTCATCGCCTAACCTCCACCCACGTCGGTTTGCACAGAATCAAAAAAGTCCTGACGCACATATATACGAATATATTCGTAGTCGTCAACGAAGCGCTTCGTAGATCGACGCCCGCTCAGCAAAAATTGCTCGGGAATACCGTTGTCCGTCAATCTCGGCCAGTTCCACTTTCGAGTTGCAGAAGCTTCGATGGGCGCCTGGGTGGTTTGACATCCAATTGGGGGTAAGACCGGCAAACTTCCCATGGTCACGTATGGGAGAAGCCGACTTCACAGCCACTTATCCCCGGGTGACGCAAGCTGGGGTCTTTGCGGCTCCGAAGCGCGTCAACAAATCACTATGTCTCTCGGGGAAGCCAAGGAACCTGTTGAGCTAGGCACACCTGAATACGTTCCGCTCGCTTCGCACACCCTGGTTCTGCGTACCCGAAGGGAAGTCCGAGAGGAGTTAGAACGATTAAAAGCCCGCCGTTCGCTTTTAATTCGAACGTTGCTTCCGTCTTTGTTATGTATAGGGATCGGCCTTCTGATTGTGTTCCAGCCTGAATTCGAGAAGTTCTGGATCTATAAGCTCGCAGTGCTTTACTGCTGGGGGCTCGCGGTGCTTATACCTTGGCTGGTTGTACGCAAGGAAAAGAAGCGTATCGGCCGGCAATTGCTTTAGTTGGCATGGGAGAAAGGTGGAGGGCGGTTCGTCTCGCGTAGTGGAGATGTGCAGTTACACAAACCTCAGCCGATATCATCAGGTTTCAAACCCCGAATCTTCTCCTCCAACCGGGCGTGCAACCGCTCACTAAACCCAAGCGGCAACTCAAACACCCGTTCATCCGCGGTCAAAATCAAAATATTTCGTGTCGAATCCAAAATCGCCGAGCAAATCTCGCAATGCTCCAGATGCTTCTGCACCTGTTCCAGCACCTCCGGAGGAAGGGTCTGATCCAGATACCCGGAGATGTGCGCCCAGACATGTTTGCACTCTATGACCACGCCCACCACCTCCGTTTGGGCGCCATCTCCTTCAACTGTGGCGCCAGATTCTTCTGCAACATCATACGAGCCCGATGCAGCCGCACCTTTACCGAAGCCGTAGTGATCCCGAGCACTTCGGCAGCCTCATTCACACTCAGCTGATCAATGTCCCTTAGCTGAAACACCTCGCGGTAGATCACCGGCAGAGCCGTGATCGCCTTATGCAATAACGACCTGACCTCTTTCCGTTCCAGTGCCTCCGATGGTATCTCCTTCCAATCCCGCAATAAAGCTGGTGAAGTCTGTCCCTCTTCGCCCGGCTCGTCCAGCGACTCTATCTTCACCGCATCCCGGCGGCGGATCCGGCTTCGTGCCTCGTTCAACGTGATGCTCACCAGCCACGTCCCGAATTTTGCGTCCCCGCGGAAGCTGGCCAGGTTGCGGAACGCCTTGAGGAACGCCTCCTGGGCCGCATCTTCCGCATCCGCCTCATTGCGCAGAAACGAAAGCGCCATCGCATAGACTCTGCGCTCATACGGCCGAATCAATTCGTGGAACAGCTGCGTATCGCCGGCCAGGATCAAAGCGATCATGCGCGATTCATCCCGTAACTCAGTAGCCATGCGATCGTTCTCTTAAAGCGGTCTGGTGTCGGTGCCCAGCACGCGTCCATTGCCAGGGGTTTGAGCGAACAGGATGAGATGATGCCCCTGTGTCGCTTGAAACGAAGCGGGAATCGGGATCTGCACTGTCAGCTCGCCAGCCGTCTTCACCTTCGCTACCCGGGTGATGGAGCGGGCTACCGCGACATGCGCCAGCGTCCGCCCGGAGTTTTCCCCACGCAGTACGTTGGACCGGTCGGAGTCGTCGGCCAGCACCGCCATCAGGTCGGCCCCCTGCTTCGGCAGGTCGCCGCTCGTAGCCAAATTCACCGTCAACGTATTGGCCGCCACGCTTAACGATACGAATCGCAGAGACATGCGCGGGCTCTCGGCGTCCTCTTTCTCGACCGCCTGCAGCAATGCTGCACGGTCGCTACCCACGATCTGCTCCGCGCCATTAATCACCATCTGCGGCGTGTAGGGGCCCTCCAGGTGGAAGCGCTCACTATAGGCATTCTGTCGTTCCGTATACGCAGGAGAGGAGTAAGGGTCCGCCCAACCCAACGAGTTCCAGTAGGTCACATGCTCACTGATGCCCACCACCAACTGGCCCCCGCTGGTCTGGCTTCCGTTCACCAGCCGCAGCAGAGCGTCCGCAGGCGGGCAGCTGGAACACCCTTCTGAAGTGAATAGCTCTACCAGCACCGCCTTTTGCGCCCATGCGCTGGTGGCTATCAGCGCCAGGATCACGACCGTGACCACTTTTCGGATGTCCATGAATCTCTCCGTGCGCATGAGACGCAGTCGAGGGTGGAGAGTTACAAGCACCTACATATTCGTGTGCCCATGGCGCATTTCCTCGTTGAAAGTCGGTTTAGTTAGGGCGAAAGCCTGCTGCAGGCGTTCGCGGAACTCGGCCTCGCGGGCGAGGAGGGCAGCCGTCGCGGCCGCGAACTCCGGGTCGTCCTCGCTCCTGGTCACCAGTCCGGCAGCGGCGAGCACCGATGCGGCGCGTACCAACTCTTCGGGGGTCGTGTTCAGGTATTGCGCGTCTCGCGGGTCAGCGATCCAGACCGGCTCCGACTTGCCCAGCACCCCCGAGAGCCAGAAGGCCTTGGCCAGCAAGAATCGCTGCCGGCTTTCGTCATCGGTATCGGTGAAGAAGAACTTCTTTTGCCAGCGGCTGTAGTAGCGCGTAGTCACTGGAACCGGCTGCCGGTTGCCGCTCTTCAACAGTTCCAATTGACCCTGGTCCAGAGTCTTGCGAATCGCACTGTAGATAAAGGTTTCCGCGTAAGGCTGCTCAGGAGCAGGCACAATCTCGGCAAAGGTCACGGTCATGCTGGCGGAAACCTTGGCATGCAGCAGGGAATCCGTGCCGTCGGCCACGTACACGACGCCGTGAACAATATACGTATCCGCGCCAGAAACAGAACGGTGGAAAGGCCAATGAAAGTCGGCAAACGTGATCGGCATGCCGGCCATCGTCACGTAGGCATCCGGCCGCGGATTGCGCAAACGTTTGGCCTCATCGCGCAAGTGGGCCGTCATCTCCGGCAACAACTCGGGCCGATGGAAGTCGAAGTCTTCGCTCAATTCCAACCGCAGCGTTCGCTCGGCGGGAGCATCTTTGGAAAGACCGATACGGAAGATGGCGGTAGGGCGGCCGTTGAAATCAACCCCTTCTTCAGAGGAGAGAACGGTTAAGCCGGCTTGTTCGGCGGCATTGCCAACAGCGGTATGCAAAGTGGTAACGGGATTGCTAGCCATGAATTTACGTTCCTGCGGAAGTCTATGGTGATTGTACCCAGTTACGTGGCGTCCAGCGCGAATGCAACCAGGGTCCGGCCATGCCTGCCGGACGATTGCTCAAACTCCTCGAGTAGCTGCGCTTCCAACCCCTCGGGGTCGACGGACATTTCGCATGCGGCTATCTGCTCCTCGGTGGCGCCGTGATAGCAAAGCTCGCAGACACCCAGCCCCTGCTCCGAGCGCACGGGGGGCCCATAGACGCGGCAAGTCATGGGGCGAGAAAGGTAGAGGTCACAAAGGCCGGTGCGCGTGTCCAGTGCGGCACAGGGCTCATCATTGGCAAAGTCCTCGAAGCGCGCTTCGGCCTCTTCGGAGGGATCCAATAATCCGGTCGCAGGGTCCCCGGGAAAATCCTTCGCCAGGCGCTCCACGGATTTCCGCGCGCGCTCGCGAACCGAACGCGCTCGTTCTGGATCGCTGGCACTCAATTGATGCAAGCCCTCCCGGAGCCGGGCCGCATCGAGCTGATGGATGGCAAAGACCCCCACACAGCACTGGGTACACGCTGGCTTGCACACCAGCCATTCCCCGCTGCGACGGGCGGAGTCCGCGAGCGCAGCGTCGATGATCTGGATCAATTTGGGATCGCTTTTAGGAAGCATGGTGCTATTTCACGACAAAAACGAGTAATCCCGAAAACGGGTTCCTTCGTCTATGCGATTATGAACGTAAGGTGACAAAAAAGTTAAGGGCTCCGCAACTTTTGATCACTGTTGAACGTTTCAAGCTGTAGGTACCTTCGCGCTTCGAGGAGCTTCGTGAACAGACCGTCCCACTCCCCCCGCGTTCTTCGTTCCTGGCTTTTGCTGCTGGGCGCGTTGCAGATTGCAGGCCTGTTGGTCGCCTTTGAGCGACCGGCTCACGCTTACGTCGATCCGGGTTCTGGCTTTGTTTTTCTACAGGTTGCGGGTTCCATGCTCGCGGGCGCAATGTACTATTTGCGCCATCGTGTCAAACGCCTTCTTTATTCGCTCCGCAGATCGCCTGGCCCTACGCCAACAGAGGTTGCAGAGAACCAGCCATGAGCCAGGGCACGTCGCAGCCTATCGCGACGTTTCGCGATCCTGCGGGCTCCCTGCGCATTCATGGCGAAGAGGTGTTGCGCACTGTCCATCCTCGCTACGCCGCAGAGGCTCTGCGCTTCCTGCAGTCTGACTTGGCCAGCCGCTGGACCGAGGAAGGCCACCTGGTCGCAAGCGCGGTGCTGGCGGCGGAAGAGGATCAGCCCCTGCTGCTCCAGCATCCGCGCGTCTTTTTTCCTTCCTACCCCTGGGAATGGACTCCCTCGCAATGGGTGGCGGCGGGAGAGCTGACGCTCGAACTATGCGGCCAGTTGCTCCATGAGGGCTGGATCCTCAAAGATGCGACCCCATTAAACATCCTCTTCGAGGGCTCGCGCCCGGTCTTTGTCGATGTGTTGTCCATTGAGCGGCGCGATCCGCGCAGCCCGCTGTGGCTGGCGTACGGCCAGTTTGCGCGCACCTTTCTCTTGCCTCTGGCGGCCTACAAGTACCTCGGTTGGCCGTTAGCAGCCACACTCCATCGCCGCGATGGCTATGAGCCAGTAGACCTCTACCCTTATCTTTCGAGCGTCGAACGATGGAGTGCGCCCCTTCGATCGCTCATTACGCTTCCTTTCCTCCTCGAAACCCGCAAACGTGGCGCGGGCGCACCTTCCAGACTGCAGCAGGAGCCGGAAATCGCAGCTGCGGTTTTGGAGCGAAACCTGAAAAGCTTTGGGAAGGCCCTGCACGCGCTGACGCCGAAGGGACGCGATTCGCGCTGGAGCGAATACCACGTCGCGGCCGATCATTACAGCGAAGAGGAAAGGCGGAGCAAGCAGGAATTCGTCGACCGCGCCCTGCAATTGCTGCGCCCCGAATCGGTGCTCGACATCGGCGCCAACACCGGCCAGTACTCGCGCATTGCTGCCGGCGCAGGCGCCCGCGTAGTCGCCTGGGACACCGATGTTGCCTCCTCAGATCGAAACTGGAGAGAAGCCCGGGACGGCGGCCTGCCCATTCTTCCCCTGCTCGCTGACGTAGCCCGGCCGACTCCGGCGGTCGGTTGGTGCAATACCGAGTCTCTCAATTTGCTGGAGCGCGCGCGCCAACGTTTCGATTGCGTCATGATGCTGGGGATTCTCCATCATCTGCTGCTCGCCGATCAGATTCCCATGGCCGATGTGGCCGCGCTGCTGTCATCCCTCACTCGTCGCTGGAGCATCGTAGAGTGGGTCCCCAGGACCGACGTGCGCTACATCGATCTTTGCCGCGGACGAGACGAACTCTATGCCCATCTGAACGAAGATCTGTTTGTCGAGCAGTTCACCCGCCATTTCAACATCATGACGCGCGAGGAATTGAGCAACGGCCGTGTGCTCTTTTTGTTCGAGAAAAGATGAATCTCAAGACCTTCGTGCAGGGCTTTGGAGCAGCCATAACGGTCTTGATCCTTAGGGTCTGGCCTCATCTGTCGAGCTATCACCCGGTGATTTATCACAGCTTCCTGCCCACGCGGAGCGTGATCTGGGGCGTCCTGCTTGACCTCGGAGTCTTCACTCTGCTGGCTGCGCTTCTTTTCCGCTATTTGGAAAAAAATGAGACGGGCCTGCGCACCGCGCTGTGGGCTTTCATAGCCGCCGAGCTTGCTTCGGCCTCGGTGACTGCCCTGGGGGTCATGCGGCGTGCTCCCATTCCTCACCTCAGCCCGGGGACGGTGTACATCGTCGTATTGCTGGCAGCGCTGATTCTGCGCTGGCTTCGGCCGCTTGCATATCATCGCGCCGTGCACGTTTTTGGCGCACTCATCGTGCTCGTCGGTTGCAGTATGGTCTGGATGATCCCGGAGCTTTTCTACCAGGGGCTTCGGGCGCAGCGGGTCGACACACCAGTCCCGGTGACGCATCCGGCGCTGGTCTCCGAACGAGGAGTTCCGGTAGCCGACGGTGGCCGGATCGTGTGGCTGCTCTTCGACGAGCTCTCTTATGATCAGACCTTCGATCATCGATTTCCGGGCCTCGCCATGCCGGCCTTTGACAAGTTCAAGAGCGAGAGCGTGGTGTTCAGCGACCTCAAGCCCGCTGGGTATTACACCGATCGCGTGATCCCCTCATTTTTCCTCGGCACACCGGTCGACAACATCCGCAGCACTTTGGATGGAGAACCTCAGGTCAAACTGGCCGGGAGTCGGCGCTGGCAAGCCTTCGATGCCCGCAAAACGCTTTTCTCCGACGCCCAGCGCCTCGGCTGGACCACGGGTGTGGTGGGTTGGTACAACCCCTACTGCCGCATTCTCGCGGGAACGCTCAACTACTGTTTCTGGCGCATGGGCGATGGCCAATCCGACGGAGCCCTGCCGGATCAATCTGCCTGGCAAAATGCAATGGCTCCGTTGGTGGAAATACGGCGGGAATGGAATCACGAACCAGGCTTCCCCGAGCAGAGGCATAAGCAGGATCATGCCGCGATCATGCCCCAGGCCGAGGCGTTGATTCGCGATCAAAGTATCAGGTTTGTCTTCATTCATCTGTCGCTGCCTCATCCCCCCGGCGTCTACGTCGATAACCTGGCAATTGCCGACAAGTCGCTGGGAGAATTGCTGATGACTCTGGCTGGAACCGCGACGGCCGCAAAAGCAACTGTAATTGTTTGCTCTGACCACTCCTGGCGAGTTCCCATGTGGCGCTCCACATCGGGGTGGACCAAGGAGGACGAGGCTGCAAGCCACGGTCGTTTCGATCCACGTCCGGTCCTGATGATCCACTTTCCCGGTCAGCAAACAGAACAGGATGTGGTGAGGCCGTACGACGAAATCCGAATTCACGAAATCATCGAGACCCTGCTACGCGGCCAACAACCTCATTTCGAACCTCTACTGGCAGGCGCCGCAAGGCACTGACGAAGGAGACCCCTCCCTAACAAAAAACCCTTGGGTACCCACACCCCCGATTTCCTGCGGACCTTGGTGGGTTCCGCGCACTTCATGCGCCTTTCCTTTAAAGGAAGGCGCACACCAGCAATCGCTTTTGCGAACCCATCAGCAAAATCAATCACCAACAACCGTACCGCAGCACTCGCCCAACCCAATCCCCACAAACCCGTCCCGCTCGCAATACCCGCGAAACACAACCTCATCACCGTCCTCGAGAAACCGATGCTCTTCACCCGCAACCAGCGAAATAGGTTCACGCCCATTGCGAGTAAGCTCCAGCAAACATCCAAGAGATTCTACGTCTGGCCCGGAAACCGTACCACTACCCAGCAGATCACCCGGCTGGAGATTGCAACCATTGCTGGCGTGATGGGCGATCAACTGCGCCGGCGTCCAATAAAGCTGACGCAAATTGCTGCGGCTAACCCGAACAGCCTGATCCATCCGCGATGACCGTAAATAAACCTCCAGGCTTAAATCGATCCCCCCTTCCAGCAAATCCGTTGCCGAGGTAAGGTACGCGAGCGGCGCCGGGTCCTCCGCGGGTCGGGCATACGCGCCCGTGCGGAACGGGGCGAGCGCCTCCATGGTGACGACCCACGGCGAGATGCTCGTGGCAAAGCTCTTGGCCAGGAACGGCCCCAGTGGCTGGTACTCCCACGCCTGCATGTCACGTGCCGTCCAATCATTCAGCAGACACACGCCAAACAAATGAGCGGCGGCGTCCTCGATATCGAGCCTTTCTCCCAACCGATTGCCGGGCCCAACAAAGAATCCGACCTCAATCTCATAATCAAGCGCCTGAGTCGGCGCGAACCGGGGCGGTGCCCCCGGTGACGCGACAATCTGCCCTTTCGGCCGCCTCACCGTCGACCCACTGAGGACAATCGACGATGCCCGGCCGTGGTATCCGATAGGCACCCATTTGTAATTGGGCAGAAGAGGATTATCAGGACGAAACAACCTCCCCACATTCCGCGCGTGATGAATTGAGGCATAGAAGTCTGTATAGTCGCCGATTACCGCCGGCCGCAGCATCCTCACGTCTGCCATTGCCACCAAATGCGGCCCCAGTGCCCGCTGATGATCGGCAGCCTGGGGATGATCGGCACGAAGCAGATCGCTCAGCCGGGCGCGCAAAGCAGACCAACCTACGGGGCCGAGCCCCATCAGCGCATTGAGCGTGGTAGCAGCGCAGGCCTCTACCGTACCCGCGGCAAGCGTCCCCAACCACGGCGAGGCACCGCGAAGATCCAGAACCTGATCTCCCATAGCAACCCCAATCGTAGGCCCCGAGGCTCCCGCAAACACGCCCAAGGGCAGGTTTTGGATCGGGAACGCGTTGCCGGGCCGGTTCGCAGAGAGAATCCAGCTTTGCCGCCGCGGATCATGCGTAGCATTCATGGTTACATTTACTGAATGGGCTTTCCGGTGAAGTGCTTCTTCAGCGTCTGCCATACCTGAAAGTAATCGCGCTGCAGGCAATCAGTTTCCAAAGCGAAGCGTGTGGGACGAAGTACCAGCTGCGTCTCGAACATGAACGCCAGGGTACCGCCAAGATAATGAGGCTTGAGCTCGGCGCTCACCGCACGCTCGAAGGTCTCCGCATCCGGCCCATGTCCCTGCATACAGCTATGCAGGCTGGCGGAACCGGGAATGAACCCCTCTGCCTTGGCATCGTACTGGCCGAAGATCAGACCCATGAACTCGTTCATCGCGTTGCGGTGAAACCATGGAGGGCGAAACGTATGCTCCGCCACCATCCAGCGTGGTGGAAAGATAGCAAAGTCCACATTGGCTGTGCCCGGCACCGCTGTCGGCGCTGTAAGCACGGTATAGATCGAAGGATCCGGATGGTCGAAGCTCACGCTGTTGATGCAGTTGAAATTCGCCATGTCGTACTTGTAGGGTGCGTAGTTGCCATGCCATCCCACGACGTCGAGTGGCGAGTGATCGATGCCCGCCGACCACAACTTCCCCTGGAACTTGCACAAGGTCTGAAATTTGTCGTCCACGTCCTCAAATGCCGCGACGGGATACAGAAAATCCCGTGGATTGGCCAGCCCGTTGGCGCCGATCGGACCCAGGTCAGGCAAGCGGAAGGGAAGGCTGTAGTTCTCGCAGATATATCCACGGGCCGAATCCTCAAGCAGCTCCACCCGCATTTTGAGGCCGCGGGGAATGACGCACAGCTCACCTGGCGCCACCTCCAGAATGCCGAGCTCGGTGAAGAAGCGCAGCCTCCCTAACTGGGGCAGGATCAGCATCTCCCCATCGGCGTTGGAAAAAAACCGGCCATACATGCTTTGGTTTGCGGCATAGATGTGCACCGCACAGCCGGTCTGCGTTGCCGGGTTGCCATTGCCGGCCATGGCGACGATGCCGTCGAGGAAGTCGCATGGCGCGGAGGGGATGGGCAATGGATCCCACCTCAGCTGATTAGGAGTCGCCGAAACCTCGTCGAAGGGCGCGCTGCGCATCCTGTTGTCAGGCAGTTCAACGAACGGTCTGTGGGTCACCGAGGGACGGATGCGGTAGAGCCATGAGCGCCGGTTCGTGGCTCGCGGAGCAGTAAAAGGGGTACCGCTGAACTGCTCGGTATAGAGTCCGAGGGTCGACTTCTGGGGTGCATTCTGGCCCTGGGGCAAAGCCCCTGCAACCGCTTCGGTCGCGAACTCGTTGCCAAACCCCGATTGATATTCCAATTTCGACATGACATTCCCCCAGTAGCTGTATACCGGAGGATGCTCATGATTGCCAAATGGCTCAATACGGGTAAAGGGAAGAATTGGCTTCAGAACGTGGGTGAAAACTCCATTCCCAAAACTAAGCCCGTAGAGCCTGCCCTGAGCTTGTCGAACGGGGACGGCTGAATTACGCGAGGATTCAAACCCAACGAAGTGACTCGCGCAGGGTATGCTTCTTCGAATCGAAGCTCTTTAGTCAAATCTGCACGAGATGCGCTAAGGTGCTTGACGACCTACGGCGTGCTCTCAAGCACAACTTCGGCGTGCGACGGCGCTTGCAGCGTGATGGTATAGCACGGTACCCGGTCCGACCAGCGAACGGAGAGTGTCCACGGATTTGGGTGACTTGCGAGCCGCATGAGGCTGAAAAAAATCACGGAAAACGTGATGCCGGCCTGAAGCAGGCGAGCCGGGCCGATGCCGGGACCGGTAATGATTTCTCCCGACGCAATGGATAACTGTCCAGGATCCTTCTCTATCCTTGAACACTGCCGCAGCAAGGAAATTACCCCGTCCAGGAACATGTACGCAACTCCGCCTTGTAGGTATTCTTCATCGAAGATCCAAAGCATCTCCGACCCAAACTCGTCCTGGAAGGAAGCCGGATGCAAGCTGAGTAGAAGACGATAGGCAAACCGGGCACAGGCTCTGTTCATGCTTTTCCTACCCTCGCTTCCTGCAGTCGTAGTTTGGCTTCCCTTACCACGCTTTGGAGCCGGTCCACCTCGGCAGCCAACGCATTTTTTCCCTCCTTGGTGAGGGTATAAAACCGCCGGTCGTCTTCCTTCGAGGAAGCCGGTTTCCGCTTCGACGAGGAAGATGTGGCTGCATCCGCAACCAGGCCGGCATCCATTAACTTCTTCAAGTTGTCGTACAACGTGCCCGGGCCCAATCGGTAGTGACCGCCTGAATTGTGGGTGACTTCCTTAATGATTCCGTAACCGTGTAAATTGCCGCCGGCGAGAGCCAGAAGAATATGCAGGGTTGCGGACGATAGCGGAGGGCTTTTGATAGATTCGGGTTTCATATCGGACCCCGACTATATCGGATTCCGACCATGGAGGTCAAGATTATTGTTCACGGTCTTGTACTCTGAGTCAAAGTGCGCCCGAACAGGCCTTCAAGTACGAGCAGGCAAATAAGGTCAGTTCCTGGCGGAAGCTCTCGAAATGCTCCTCAGGGGCGTCAGACTCAAGCAATCTGCGGCTGATCCCGCCCATAGCACCCTGCAGCATCGAAGCCACCAGCTGTGGATCCTTGGTCAGCGGTTCTCGGGCACTCGCCAACATGGCAATGATCGCTTGGTTGGATCGCAGTCCTATCTCGCGCACGATCCTCGCACCGTCCACATCGGCACTAACCGAGTAGAGCGCGACGCTTGTCTTTCCATCGTTCATCTTGGCTCGAAGGAATGCGTCCACGAGTGCTGTCGCCATGCTCTCCAGCGAGTTCCCCTTCTGCTCTCTGCACGCTCGCTCCACCGCCTCCGTAACCCCGTCCATGTGGCGCTTGAGAGCGGCCTGTAAAAGCGCGCTTTTGTTGGGAAAGTATTGATATAGGGTCCCGACCGACACGCCTGCACGCGATGCGACCCGGGTCGTGGTCAACCGCTCTTTTCCGAGATCCAGCAAAACCTGAACCGTCGCCTCGAGAATCGCGTCCACGCTTGCTGTCGAACGGGCTTGAACGGGCGATTTACGCGGCTCTAAGAGCACTTGTGAACGCTGGGACAAATGCGAACTCCTAAACTGAAGGCTTCTTCATCTAATCAAAATGGGCACAACCGCTGCAAGTAAAGTACAGGTACAGGAGAACACAATGACGACACAAATAGATCTGGGTGGCACATTTACGCTCCCCGGCACCTCGATGACCGTGAATCGAATGGGTTATGGGGCGATGCAACTTGCCGGGCCGCAGGTGTGGGGGCCGCCTCGCGACAGGGAAGCTGCCATCGCCGTCCTGCGAGAGGCGGTCGCGGCCGGCGTGAATCACATAGATACCAGCGACTTTTACGGCCCGCATGTGACCAATCAGATCATCAAGCAGGCACTCCACCCCTATCCGGATGACCTTGTGATCGTAACCAAGCTGGGTGCGCGCCGCGGCAACAACAAGTCCTGGCTCCATGCTCTTTCGCGTCAGGAACTGACCGACGGCGTTCATGACAACCTGCGCAATCTTGGCGTCGACACCCTCGATGTCGTGAATCTTCGCGTTGGAGGGGTTAGCGCCCCAAGCGAAGAATCAATTGCAGAGCCCTTGACCGTGCTGGTCGAGCTCAAAAGCCAGGGACTGATTCGCCATCTCGGTGTGAGCAACGTGAGCCCCAAGCAGTTTGCCGAGGCTCGGGCCATCACTGAGATAGTCTGCGTGCAGAACATGTACAACGTGACCCAGAGAAGCGATGACGGGTTCATCAGCGATCTTGCAGGCGGGGGCGTAGCGTATGTGCCGTTCTTTCCCTTGGGAGGGTTCACGCCGTTGCAGTCGTCGGCGCTCGATGCTGCGGCAGCGTCACTCGGGGCCACGCCTATGCAGGTCGCATTGGCTTGGCTCCTGCAGCGCTCGCCCAACATCCTTTTGATCCCGGGAACATCTTCGCCCGCACATCTGCGCGAGAATCTCAAGGCGGCAACCCTGGAAATTCCACCCCAAATCATCGCCAATCTAGACGCGATCGGCGGTGGCAGCCAATAGATGACGGGGCTGAGAGTCTACGTCGATTGGACCACTCTCGGCCTTGTCAGGGTTCCAATCATGGGTTCTTCAGCTTCGGTGAGCAGAACGAGCAGGCCGTCCTGACACCGGAAGCGGCCGAAGTAGCACTCCCCTACGCTCCAGATTTCTTCGATCACGGCCGCGCCGGAGCCAGCCAGCCGGACGACCTGGCCACGCTTCAACTCGGATAATTTACGAATGCCATTCACATAGGCAGATTTCAAAGGGAACCCCCAAAGGCGACGCGGAACCGTCGCCAAATGTGATGATTATCGTCCCCCCGAAAGAGCACAGTCAATGTGACATTTCGGGCATGGATGTTACCTTCCGGCAAGAACCGCAACGCTCCGGTACCCAAAATGCTACGCTTCCCGCCGGCTCGCTCCCACCATCGATCAAAAGTCTCACACGGAAGCGGGATAGCAGGTCTTAAATGGGAAACCAGATTAGGAAAGCCGAGTAACTTTCGCGTTAGAGGCCGGGGAAACGGGACCGCAACGCTCGTCCCTGGCGCTCACTCACCTCAACCTCCGTGCCCTTCTCGTCGCTCATGACCAGAACGAAGCTGCTCCGCAGATCCGAGCGGATCTCCTTGACCCGTTTTAGATTGACCAGCGCAGAGCGCCGGGCGCGAAAGAACCCTCTTGACCCCAGCGCCTGCTCTAACTCTCCCAATTGATAGTTGACCCAGTACGTATCGTTGTCCACTCGCACCCGGACGATCCCACCGTCCATATAGAAAACCAATGCCTCCCCAGGATCCAGCAGAAATACGCGGTTAGCCTTTCGGGCCACGATCTGCTCCATAGCGGGGAGCTCATCCCCGAGTAAACGGTTGACGTTCTCTTGCTCTTTCTCCCGCGACGGGAGCGAGCCAAGCAAACGGCCGGCGCGATCGATCATCTCCGCCAGATGGTCTTCCTCGATCGGCTTGAGCAGGTAGGCAATCGCCCGCGCGCGAAAAGCCTCCAGCGCATGTTCGTGGAAGCCAGTCACAAAAATCGTCAGCGGCCGGGGAGTGCCCTTTGACAGCGCTTTCAATACCTCGAAGCCGCTCAGCCCCGGCATCTGTATATCGAGGAATAGCAATTCCGGGCGCAGACGCTCGATCGCCTCCACTGCTTCGATACCGTTCGTAGCCTCGCCAATGATCTTCACTTGCGGATAGCGATCCAATAGCCTGCGCAGCCGTACCCGAGCCGCTGGTTCGTCATCGGCCAGGAAGGTACGAATCTGCATCGCTTTATTCCGCAACAGGAAGTTCAAGCGTGGCCCGGCTGCCGCCGCTTTGGATACTGGCCAGAGAGAGCCTGGCGGTGGAACCATACATGGTTTGCAAACGCTCCCGGATGTTCTGCAATCCCACGCCCGCTCCATCCGCGCCGCCCGGGAACTTAGCTTTGTCCTGTTTTTGCAGCAGGCCGATCCCGTCATCCTCGACGCTAAGCAAAATCTGTTCGCCCCGGCGCTTTGCCTGCACCAGGATTCGGCTCTTACCCACCTTCGGCGCCACTCCGTGCCTGATGGCATTCTCCACCAGGGGCTGCAGAATCAATGACGGAATGGCCGTGTGCCCAATCGAAGTCTCGACCTCAAACTCAACCTGCAATCTCTCTCCAAACCGCACCTGTTCAATGTCCAGATAAGTGCGCAGAAAATACATTTCTTCATCAATCGAGCTGAAGGGACGATCCGCATGCAGCAGCACATGCCGGAAGATTCTGGCCAGCCGCACCGTCATCGTCTCCGCTTTCTCAGGTTCTGAAGGGATCAAGGCAGCAATGGTGTTCAGCGAATTGAAAAGAAAATGCGGATTGATTTGTGCCCGTAGCGCCCGCAGCTCCGCCTGCACCAGTTGCTGACTGAGCCGGCTTTCCAGGCGAATACTCTCCGTGCGCTCCGCTTGACGATCCAGTTCATTCAAGCGGGTCCCTGCATAAAGCGCAATTTCTTCAAGCAAACCTATTTCGCCAGTGAGCAGTGTTCTTCTGTTTCCCGCAAGCGACACCATCAGGTCTAACTCGTCCTGAAACGAGATCGGAATGGAAAGACTCTTGTGATTCCCGTTTCGACGGTGGTGGTCCTGCACGGTTAGCTCATCGCGTCTCATGCCCAGCACCTCGCACGCCAGCGCCTCCGTAGCCAGCAGAACTGCCGATTTGGCTTCCAGAAGTCCCAGGCGGTCGCGAAACTCCTTTACGGCACGGTGGCTGTCCCGCTTGCCAAAGATGCCTCGCTCCACCATGACGTCGCTCCATCTGCCCAAGCGCGTGAAGAGAAGCATGGCGAACCCGGTAATGGCTGCCGCACAGAGGATCTCGGCGGCCAGCGGAGAAACGGTCATTTGCGCGATCGATCGAACCGGGCCAAAGACCAGAAGAGCTCCCAGCATGGCCAGCGCTGCGCCGAGCAATAACCGGACAGCTCGTTTCGCGAACAGGTCCGCCGCACGAAAACGGGAGAAGTAAAACAGGCTGCCAATCACCACCAGAACAATGCTTTGAAATCTGGCGATTCTGATGGCGCGAGCCAGGCCCGTGGGCAGAGAAACGTAGGCATCCAGGATCGCGCTGGCAGAGCTCAGCGAGAGTCCGACAATCATAAGCGACACCGCGACGCGGTCCGTCACATTGTCGAGTGTGCCCGGCAACAGAAGAATCGCGCCCAGCACGATCACCAGCAATCCGTTATAGATTGTCAGATTTCCTGCGAAGTCCTGGTTTGCCAGGGTCCACGTTCCCAGCGCCAGGACTGCGCCGATCACCAATCCACTTAAGCCCGCGTACACAGCAAGAACATCCCCAATCCTGCGCCGAACGCGGGAAACGGCATTATTCCTCCAGATGATCACTATGCTCAGCGGCAGCATCGCGGCCGCGATAAAGCCGATAGACTTTATCTGCCACACTGCAGCAGATTGGAGCGGAACACCTAATTCGAGCGCCAAGTTCTTAGCCAACCCCGAACCATTCGCGATCAGGATGCAGGCTGCAAACAGAAAGCGCGGACGCCGGTCTGTTCCACCCGAACGCCAGACCAGCACCAGCAACAGCGCGGCTAACGCTGTCCCCACGGCAAACCCATAGGTTTGTCCGATCAGTTCGGCTGCTGAGAGTTGGTGCATTGCGTCCATGAGCCAATCACTCACCAACAGTGTCTTACGACTCGGGTGCCGGCAACAGCGAAAACGCGCCAGCGCAGTGATTTGCGCTGTGAACGTACTTGATAGCGCCGTATCCTGCTTCGGGCACCCAGGAAAATTCTAAAGCAACGCTCATTGCCTCCAAGCACGCGTTCACCGCAAAACTATCCGCGTCCACCCGTTACCACTCTGCTGGCGATGTCTTTCCGCGTGAAACTGCGATTGTCGTCGCGAGGGATCTATGGTTACCCTTCCATATCGCTTTACCGTAGCTGCGCTGCTGATCGCCACCAGCGCCGCTGCTCATTCACAATCAACTTCATCACAGCAACCAGGCACTGCCGCTGTCACCAGATACGTGGCCAACCCGGCCCCCTATACTTTTCCTGATAGCCTCCGGCAATTTCACAACTACCTATACAGCGCCTTCGGTCCGCCCGCGTTCATCTCCTCCGCCGTTGGAGCGGGGCTGGACCAGCGTAAGCCCGCCCCGCCGGAGTGGGACTCCGGCGCCCCGGGTTACGCCGAGCGCTACGGATGGAGATTCGGCATGCAGCTGGTGACCCAGACGACCGCATATTCGCTGGGTGCGCTCATCCACGAGGATGTCGCCTATCACCGGTGCGCTTGCTCCGGCCTTCTTCCTCGAACTACCCACGCGTTCGTCTCTACCCTCACCGCGAGAACGGGCAGCGGTAGAACTGTCTTTTCTGTTCCGGCACTGGTGTCGCCCTATGCGGGATCATTTACCGCGGTGAACGCCTGGTATCCGGCCCGCTATGAACCCGCCGACGCATTGCGCATCGGCAGCATGTCGTTCGTGTTCAAAGCCGCGGGCAATCTGGTGGGCGAATTCTTCGCCCCGCCGCGCTAAACCCAAATCTGAGGAGAGTCTCATGGCCGAATTAAATCGCAGAGCAATGTTAGGTCTTACGGCAGCGGCCGTGACCGGTTCACTGGCCGCGTGCTCCGAAGCATCTTCTTCCGTGGCGGCCTTGTCGGCAACCAAACGGCGCTTTGAAAACAAGGTCGTCGTGATTACCGGGGCAACCTCGGGCATTGGACGTGCCGCTGCTCTGGCCTTTGCTGCGGAGGGGGGCAAGGTCGGCTTTTGCGGCCGCCGGGAACTTCTCGGGCGCCAGGTCGAAGAGGAGATTCGCTCCCACGGTGGCGAAGCCTTCTACATCAAGGCCGACGTTCGCAATGAGTCAGAAGTCAAATCCTTCGTCGACCAGGTTGTACAACGTTACGGCCGGCTGGATGTCGCCTTTAACAACGCCGGCATAACGTTGGAGAAGGCACTGCACGAGTACACCTCGGAACAATGGGATGACGTACTGCATACCAACCTGCGCGGCGTGTTTCTCGCCGTGAAGTACCAGATCCCATACATGCTCGCTGCCGGGGGTGGCAATATCGTTGTCACCTCCTCCTCGAATGCGATCGCGACCGCGGAACACCGTTCCGCCTACGCGGCCAGTAAGCGCGGACTCGTGGGCCTGGTTCAGTCTGCAGCTTTCGACTACGCCGCAAAAGGGATTCGCATCAACGCGTTGATTCCAGGAACGACGGATACCGATCTCGTGCGCCGCGCCGCCGGCATGGAAAGTGTGCCAGATGCTATCTGGGAGGTCGCCGCCCGGCAATGGGCAAAGTCCCATGTCCCGGGCCTTCAAAGAATGGCGACTCCGCAGGAGGTCGCGGCGTTCGCGCTGGTCCTCGCTTCCGAGGATCATCCTTACATGACCGGCGCGCAGATGGTGCTTGACGGTGGCAAAACCGCACACGCAGGTTGAACTGCTTCGATTTAAGTCCGGCGGGGACAGGCTGGAAAAGGCCGCGACGCTCTCCACCCTGGACGGGTGCCCGTCCAGAACCAATGACCGTGGTTACGCAGCCGTCCCTGGGACACCATCCCATTGCCATCTCGGGGCCTCTTCACCACAAATTGGGCAACTTTTAACGCAGTTGAGAGCCTGAACCGGTCGATACTCCGGGCAGATGCGCGACCGGTCCCAGCAGCAATCGCCTTCAGAAGTAGTGGCCGCCCTGTCCGATTTAGCCCTCCATCCGGCGCAAACCTTTTACCATAGCTGGAACTGGAAAGCCGCTCTGCTGAGCGCGATGCTGCGCGCGCCGTTGTTTCTCATTGCCACTTTGCGTCAAGGTGCGGAGGCTATCTCCATCGCAGTCTTCGCGGAAGCTGTCTACAGCGCAGCTATCTCCGGCTGTTACGGCGCCGTCGTGCAAAAACTGCGCCGGGCCCAACCACTCTGGGCCTCCGGCATGTTGATCCTGGTCATTTTCCCCGGACTGTTGCTCTGGTTTGACTACCGGTTACATCTCTACACCGGCATGTCCAACCTGAAAGGCGGCATGTTGGCCGCAGCGAGCCTGTCCGTGCTTTCATCGCTCTTCAATTGGTACCTGATGAGCCGGGATAGTCTGCTGGTGGGCAAGGATGGTCGTTCCTTTGCTTCCGACCTCAAGTGCATGCCCCGCATGCTCACGGACTTCCTCTGCTGGATTCCGCGGCATTGCTACCGTCTCTTGCGAAGTTCCAGCGTTCACTTGCAGGCCTGATGCAACGGGAGCCCATGGCGATCAAAACCTTGCACTTGACCAACGCGTTCCACACTCACTCGGGCGGCATCTCGACCTTCTATATGGCCATGCTCCATGTGGCGAACCAGCAGCAGCGGGAGATGCGGCTCATTGTTCCGGGTGCTGAAGACCATATCGAACAAGTGGGCCGCTACGGCCGCATCTATACTGTGAGCGCGCCGAGAGCCCCGATCTATGGCAGTTACCGTTGTCTCTATCCCACCCAGTACTTGTATTCAGAGAACACCATACGCAGAATCCTGCGCGAAGAACGGCCGGATGTCATTGAAATTTGTGACAAGTACAACCTGCAGTATCTGGGCGGCATGATCCGGGAACGATTGCTGGCAGATCTGGACTTTCGCCCCCTCATGCTGGGGCTCAGTTGCGAGCGCATGGATGAGAATGTAGCTGCCTATGTAGGGGATAGCTCGTTCCACCGGGCCTTCAGCCGCTGGTACATGCACTGGATCTATTTTCCCTTTTTTGACCATCACATTGCGGTCTCGGAGCATGCTGCGAGTGAGTTGGTGGCCGCTTCGCGAAAGCATAGAGTTCAACGTGGGATCTGGATTCGCCCCATGGGAGTCGACGTGACCAGGTTCTCACCAGACCGCCGCTCCGCGGCGATGCGGCGGCATCTGCTGCAGAAGTCCGACGGTGGCCCAGGCACTCTCTTGCTGCTCTACGCCGGCCGCCTGGCTCCGGAAAAGAATCTGCCCTTACTGATTGAGATGATGCGTTCTCTGGAACACGACCGTGCGCGCGATTACCGGCTGATCCTGGTGGGCGAGGGCATCGAGCGCGAACGCCTGGAGCAACTCACAGCCAGGCAGGCGCCGGGCAGGGTTTATTTTGTTGACCACATCACCGATCGCGAGCGGCTGGCTGAGGTCTACGCCAGCTGTGACCTCTTCGTCCATCCCAATCCGCGTGAGCCATTCGGCATTGCGCCGCTCGAGGCCATGGCTTCCGGCTTACCCCTGGTGGCGGCAAACAGCGGCGGAATCACTTCCTTCGCCGGCGAAGCCAATGCCTGGCTGGCCGAGCCCACGGCAGCGGCCTTTGCTGCCGCCGTCCGCCAGGCTTTCCAGGATCATGGCGCGCGGCTCGCCCGGGTGAGGGAAGGTCTGGCCACTGCTCTTGCGCACCGGTGGGATTGCGCCGCTTCGGCGTACTTTTCCCTCTATGACGCAATCCACGCCGAATTTCGGGCCGTGGATACGCTTGCGTCCTTTCCCCCCTACGCTTGGTCTACCCCCGCAACCAATTATGCCGATGTAGTGATTGCTGCATCCTCGGCGATGGCCCAGACGTTTTACCGGGCGGTGGTGCACTTCGGGATTCAGAGTCCCGGCTCGAAAATCCCATCTCCCCGTTACATGCACATGGTGCCATCCGTAACCGGGAGGGAAGAGAAATCAGCAGTCACTTTGCATCCTAGAAGGGCAGACTAAATGCGGTCGAACAATACTCTGCCCCCGATATAACCGCCAGAAGTGGTTTTCCGTACGAAGGCCATGGAAGGACCATACCATCGGTCCGGCACCAAGGGTAAACGCAGGGGAGGATCCAATGTATGTAACCGGCCGGCAGAGTAAACAGACCCACAACCGTACATTGCGGTCTGGGAAACGCCATCGCTTCTCCCTGTCGGCCATCGGGCTGGTGGTATGGGTATGCGCGCCTGTAGCCTGGCCGCAGGCTGATCCGGCTTTGCCTGCACTGACCGCAGGTCAGGTGGTGCAACGTCTGGTGGAGAAGAACCTGGAGCGCGCCGCGGCCCTGCAGCATTATGTAGGCAAGCGTTCCTATCGGCTTGAATATCACGGTTTCCCTGCTTCCACCGAGGCAACGATGGACGTCGAAGTGAATTTCGACGCACCGGCGTCCAAACACTTCACTATTGTGAACGCCACCGGGTCGAAACTCATCCAAAGTCGCGTCTTCCGCCGGCTATTGGAAAGTGAAGAGCAAGCTGGAGACGCAAGTAACCGAAAGCACACCGAGCTTGGTCCGAACAACTACACCTTCACCCTTGCCGGCGTCGAAGGCGCAAACTATGTGCTTAATGTCGAGCCTAAGGAGGAAAGCAAGTTTCTGTATAGAGGCAAGATCTGGATAGATGCACACGACTTCGCAGTCACCCGCATCGAGGCTCAGCCCGCCCGCAATCCTTCGTTCTGGACCACCAGGTCCCTGATTGAGCACACCTATCAGAAAGTGGACAATGGCTTCTATCTGCCCAAAGAGAATAAGACGGTAACCAATGTTCGGCTGGGAGGGGTGGCGACCCTAACCATTGAATACCAGTCGTATCAGGTGACCGCCGCCAAGCCCGTGGCCTGGGCAAGAAAGCCGCTTCCATCTGGCGAGGGATTCGCATGGCCAGACGGATTCGCCAACCGGGAAGTCGCCAATTTCATCTCATCTCGAAAATGATCCGGTACGGTTGCTCGTAGGGAGATTTACCAATCCTTCGAGCGGGGTGCGGCGCCTGCGCAGGGAGTAAAATTCCCGCGAGGGATCCGTATGAATAATCAGCGCATGATCCGGGTGCTTACGGTAGACGATCATCCTCTCTTGAGGGGTGGGATCTCAGGCGCGATCAATGCCCAGCCCGACATGACCGTCGTGGCTGAAGCGACAGATGGCGACGAGGCACTCGCCTGTTTCCGGGCTCACCAGCCCGACATTACCCTCATGGATCTGCGCATGCCCAAGGCAAATGGAATCGACGCGATCAGCGCGATTCGCAAAGAGTGGCCTACGGCTCGCATCATTGTTCTGACCACTTACGGAGGCGACGTGCAGGCCCTCCGGGCCTTCAGGGCGGGAGCTTCCGGGTACCTTCTCAAAAGCATGTTGCGGACCGAGTTGGTGGACACCATACGGCTCGTTCACGCGGGCCACCGCCGCATTCCTCAGGAAATCGCCGTGGAAATGGCCCAGCACGTGGCTGACGACGCACTCACCAGCCGCGAGTTGGAAACCCTTCGCGGTGTTGCCAGTGGCAGCTCGAACAAGATCATTGCCGAACATCTGGGCATCTCCGAGCACACTGTCAAAGGCCACCTCAAGAGCATTCTCTCTAAGCTCGACGCCAGCGACCGCACCCACGCCGTTATGATCGCGTTGAAGCGTGGTTTTCTGGATATGTAAACGTTGTGGGCCCAGGGACGCGAATTCACCGCGCGCAAACTTTCGATGAAATCGCGGAGTTATACGACCGAGGGCGGCGGGATCTCGCGAAGTGTCTTCAAAACCAGCAGAATCATGGCTTCTCATGCCTCTTGGTTCTGGTCTAATCCGTCTCCGCCTCAATCGGTTGATTACTCACCGGCATGGTCTCGAGAACCTGAAGGTCGGCTTGAACGCGGGCCCAGTCTTTCGGGTTCTTCTTGGTGTAAATCGGTGCATTCGGATCGGCATAATAATTCTGGATGTCGGTCTTGAGGCCGGGCGGAATCGTATGGTGAGGATCGGCGACCAGCAGATGGAGCAGCTTGGCATAGGTTTCATCCGTAAGGCGATAGCCTCCCGCACGAACCCGCATCCCGGTATCCAAATCGCGGTTTGGAAGGCTCTGGTGAGGCGTACGAAAACGGGCCAGCGTGGAGCCAAGAAGATCTGTAGACCGGTTAACACTGCGAACATACTCCTCTTCGGTATCCTTGTTCGGGACCTTGATCGCTACCAGCTTCAGTGGACCTATTTTGGGCAGGATAAAGATAAGTCCGGCGAGCGCGTAAGTCCCAATGCCCGCCTTCTTGCGGTACGTATCCCAACTGTTCTCCTTGGCCACCCGCGCCACCTCAGTCGAAAACTCCTGCAGCTCGGGGGTCATTGGGTCAGGTGGAATATTGCTGCGATGCAGAAGAGCCACCGCATACGCGATGCGCGGAATAAAATTCCGCACAGCGAAACGAAACCCCCTGACGTTTACCCGCCGGGCTCGTGCTTTGGAAAAGTCCGCACTCAGCCCGTATGTTTCGTAAAAAGCCGCGGCCAGTTGTTCCGTCGGCACGTTCAGTCCGACGTGGCGAAGGTAATGAACCGGCGCTAATCGGTGGTGCGCAATCTCGTTGATGTCGAAGCCAAACTCGGTCCTCACGTGCGCAGATTCGCTTTCGCTAAAAGTAACCACCGGTCCATATTTCGCTGCAAGCTTGGGAAAATCGTCAGCCACCGCGCGATTGGTGGCCTGCGCATGGCCAATATTGTCGCCCACGTAGTGGGACAGCGCGCCAACCGCAAAAGCAAGCTGGTTCGCATCCTTGGCATCCCGGAAAAGATGAACGATAAAGTCGCCACTACGGACGTAATGCGTCAGATCGGATAAGAAGGGGTCGCCGAAAGGATAGTAACCCACGTCCTGAATGACGCAACCCCCATAGGCGTACGACCGCGCCTCCTCCAGCTGTTCATCAGTGATCCTGGGGTAGCGGCCGCGCAGCAACGGCACAATCGAACTCTGCCACGTCAGGTCGATCAACTGCTCGTGGGTCAGCAGCGAGTACGCTCCGGCAGGCGGGCACGCCAAAAGCACACACAACGCAAGGGCGCAGACCTTGAAGAAATTACCCATCCCCCCAAGTATCGCAGAGCCGCCTTTCCGTGAGTCACCGACGACTTCAGTGGAGCCGTTGAAGGCCAACAAAGATCCGGGCACTCAGGGTTAAAGAGGGTGTGTGGGAACGGCCGTCACAGGAACGAGTCCCGCAGGGACGGTTGAACTTAGCCCAGGACGCAGTCCTGGGGCGGCTTGTACCGTTGAAGAGTCCCGTAGGGACGGCTGGAAATAGGCCGCGATTCAATCCTGAACAACCTTCAGCCGTCCCTGCGGGACTTAATCATGTTTCATGATGTACCCAGGACTATCGTCCTGGGCTAAGTTCAGCCGTCCCTGCGGGACTAAATTAGTGAATCGTGGTTCTCACACACCCTCTAAAGCCCCTGCGCTTTCCCACCATTTGCCACCCAAATTGCGGAAGGAAGCTTGAATCCCACATAATACGGCGATGCGAATCCTGGTAATGGGTGCGGGCGCCGTCGGTGGGTATTTCGGCGGCCGTCTGGCCAAAGCTGGCAAGGACGTGACGTTCCTTGTCCGTAGCCGTCAGGCAGAACTGATACACAAACACGGTCTGCGTATCGTAAGTCCCCACGGAAATGCGACCCTACAACCTAAGCTCATCCTGGCCCAGGAGATCGCCGGCTCTTACGACCTGATCATCCTCTGCGTCAAGGCGTACTCATTGGCGGGAGCAATGAACGACTTCGCCGCCGCAGTAGGACCGAACACTACCATCCTTCCGCTCTTGAACGGAATGCGTCACCTCGAGCTTCTGGCCGGACGATTCGGAGAACATAGCGTGATCGGGGGAGTTTGCTTCATTGCCGCAGAGGTTGACCCCGAAGGCCGCATCGTGCAGCTCACAGACATTCACCGGCTGGTCTATGGAGAGTGGACAGGAGGCAATTCTCCCCGGATGAGTGCTCTTAACGAAGCGCTGCAGGGAGCGACGTTTGAGGCCAGAACATCCGGGGACATCGTTCAGGACATGTGGGAGAAGTGGGTGCTGCTCGCCAGCCTGGGTGCGGCGACCTGCCTCATGCGCGGCAACATCGGGGAGATTGAAGCGATACCCGGCGGCGCAGATCTCGCGCGGGCAATCCTCGGCGAATGCAGCGCAATCTCCGCTGTGTGTGGTTACATCCCCGGCGCTACGTTCCTGGCCCGGGCGGAAAAGATGCTTACCACTCCCCGCTCGACCCTCACCTCATCCATGTATCGCGACATGAGCAAGAACGCCCCTGTGGAGGTGGATCAAATCCTCGGTGACCTGCTGGAACGAGGACGGAAATTTGCTGTAACCACGCCGTTGCTCGAGGCTGCCTGCGCGAACCTGCGTATATACCAGGCCAGGTTATCGGCAAGCACACAGTTTGTCTCGACACACTGAGTGGTATCAATCAAAATTGCTCAGGAGCCCAACCGCAGTATATCGTAATAGTAACTGTATGTTTTGTACTCCAATTCTCCATTCTGCAACTATGTTCGGAAGTGTGACCCAAGGCGAGCCGCACCCGGCGCCTACCTGCGCTCGGGCACAGGTGCGACAGCCTGGCTGCAATGGCCAAACTCATCGCAAGCGCGAACTCCGAAAAAGACATTGTCCTTCGAAATCGGAAGCGTAGCCATATGCTGTTCCCTGGTCGCCCCATACTTCTGCGCATCCGCAGCGAACTGCCAGTCATTGGCGGTAGTCTCGCGCCAGACAATCTGATAATGAACCGCACCGCTTGCTGCGGAGGGAGGATCCCACTTGAGGGTCGTGTTGTTATCCAGGTTGGTCGTGACCACGCGCACGTTCTCGGGTACACCGGGCGAAAAGGCCAACGTCGCCAGGGTGGCAATGTTCAGGCGAGCAACCTGCGCAATATAGCCAAAGTCATCGAACTTCAGCAGGTCGCCGTATTCAACGCCATTCTCTACCCTCACGTGCTGGTGCTGATGATTGAAGTTCTCCCGCCATTCGGTAAAACGTATGGCGGGAAACCCTTCCGCGCTGAAGGAACTGTGATCTCCCCCGCGCAGAAATCGGTCGAGTCGAAGTTCCATCACTGCTGAAAATCTCTTGGCATGTCCCGCTGTCGCGGCGCGGCCCTCCAGCCGAGCCGGCGCAAGATATGTCCGGTCCACTCCGAGAACCTCTCGAGCCAACTGACGGGAAGGAGTGTCGTTATCCATGCCAAGTGCGAGCCACTGCTGGACCATTTCGTGCGGAGCCGAGGGAAAAATTCCCTCAGAGAATACGCGCACCACCGATTTATCCTGCAGCGAGTCCCCAGGCGTGGTATCTCCCCCAACGATGTCATTGTTCAACACGCCTTCCAGTTGCCAGCCTTGCTCCTTCGCCAGCTTCGCCAGATGACGGCTGCCATTCAACCCTTGCTCTTCCCCTGCGACGCAAACGAACAGCAGCGTTGCCGGAAACTTAAGCCGGCTCAATACGCGTGCCGCCTCCAGGCTCACGGCCGTTCCGCTTGCGTCGTCATTCGCGCCCGGCGCAGGGTCGTGGGTATCCATGACATCGGTCTCTCGCGTGTCATAATGCCCGGTGATCAGGTACATCCGCTTAGCGGCAACCGGGTCTGTTCCATGAAGGACCGCATACACATTGCGAATCGGGGTCGGTTTGGCGATGCGTGACCGGTAAGCCGCGAGTCCTGCGAGCGGTTGTTCCACGAACGAATCTTCTTTAACCTCCAGGCAGCCGCCGCACGCCTGGCTGTAGCTTCCGAGCTGCGATTTCAACCAGTCGGCTGCGGCCAGCACTCCGGTTCCCGCGGGAAGATCGCTCTCTGTGCTGGAAGTCGTGTTGCGATTTTTGAACCCCACCAGTGTCTCGATGTTGGTCTTGATCTTCTCCACCGAAACCTGTCGCAGCGCGCCCGCGATCTGCGGATCGACCGGAGAAGCCGAAAGCGGACTGCCTGCGATCTCGTAATCATGGCGTGAAGCGGCAGCCGACGACGCGACGCAACCGAGCAGGACAAGAACCACGGGGAAGCAAGGCAAGAGACGACGATCCATGAATGCCTTTCGTAAAAAGAGAATGAGCACGCACGCTACTGAGAGTTCACGTGCTTCTTCCGAGTGTACCTGCCGTCCCCAGGTCTCCAGACCACCGGATCTGAAACTATTTGAGCATCCAGGCATCCAATCCGGGGTAATAAAGACGGCCCCGAAACAGCCTTACTTGGATGGGCTCAGGAGTTAAGCGTTGCAGATCGGCATCGACAGTTTTGCCGCAGCCATACCAGACCCCATTACCGGGGTCGCCCTTACGGCCGCGGAGCGGATGGATCATCTTCTGCAGGAAATCAGCCTCGCCGACGAGGTTGGTTTAGACGTGTTTGGTATCGGCGAACATCACCGGGCCGAATTTCTTGACTCCGCTCCGCCCGTCATCCTCGCTGCCGGCGCAGCACTTACCAAACGTATCCGCCTTACCAGCGCGGTCACCGTGCTGAGCGCCGCTGATCCGGTCCGCGTCTTTCAGCAATTCGCAACCCTCGACCTGATCTCCAGGGGCCGCGCGGAAATCGTCGCTGGCCGCGGCTCGTTCATCGAGTCCTTTCCCCTCTTTGGTCTCAACCTCGACGACTATGATTCGCTGTTCGCGGAGAAACTCGAATTGTTGCTGAAGCTTCGCGAAGAGACCCAGGTCCATTGGTCCGGCAAGCACCGCGCTCCGCTCACCGGGCAGAGTGTCTATCCGCGTCCTCTGCAAAATCCCCTGCCTATCTGGATGGGCGTCGGCGGCACGCCTGCTTCCTTCGCGCGCGCTGGCATGCTGGGCCTACCGTTAATGGTCGCCATCATTGGCGGCGAACCTCACCGCTTTCGTCCTCACATCGAGCTCTATCGCGAGGCGGGGCGCCGGGCGGGCCACGCTCCGGAGCAGCTGCGCGTAGGCCTTCACTGCATCGGCTTTCTCGGCGACACCAATCAGCAAGCCGCGGACGACTTTTTTCCCGGTTACGCCCACACATTCACGGAAATCGGCAAGGAACGGGGATGGCCCCCCACGACGCGAGCGCAGTTCGATGCCTTGCGAGGTCCCACCGGCGCGCTCATTGTCGGAGACCCCGAAACGGTTACGAAAAAGATCCTATACATCAACGAAGCGCTTGGCGGCATATCCCGCATCACCTTCCAGATGGGGGTTTCAACTCTGCCTCACGCCAAGATGATGCATGCCATCGAACTACTCGGCGAGCGTATATCCCCTATGGTCCGTGAAGAACTATCGGTGAGCGCCCAATGACGGAACCGCACCGTTGTGCCTGGGCAGAGAGCGACCCGCTTCTCCGCCAGTACCATGACGAAGAATGGGGAGTTCCGCAACACGACAGCCGCGCCCTCTGGGAGCTGCTCATGCTCGAGGGTTTCCAGGCAGGCCTCGCCTGGATTACCGTCTTGCGCAAGCGCGACGCCTTCCGTAAGGCGTTTCACCAGTTCGATCCAAGAAAGGTCGCAGCGTACGCCAAGCCGGACATCACCCGGCTTCTCGACAACCCTGGCATCATTCGCTCCCGCGCCAAGATCGAAGCGACCATCGCAGGCGCGCGCATTTACGAAGAGATGAGGCGCAGCGGCGAGGACTTCTCCGCTTTTGTTTGGAAGTTGGCTGGGGGCAAGCCAATCAAGAACAAGACCGGTCAGGTTCCTGCGAAGACGGAGCTGTCAGAAGATATCTCAGCGGCGCTCAAAAAGCGTGGCTTCAAGTTTGTTGGCCCAGTCATCGTCTATGCCTGGATGCAGGCCGCTGGAATGGTGAACGATCACGACCCGCGCTGCTTCCGGCGCAACTTTAGCAAATAATCCGGTAACGAATCTCTTCAGGTTTGAAAAGCGTCGGTCTCCATCAAGGCCGAATTTTCCCGGGTCATTGCGACCCTACCCTTGGTCATCTGGAAGCAAAGCAGAACGCCCTGCTGCCTCACTGCGCGAATACTCTCCGCTCTTGCCGCCTGATTTGCGAACCAACAAAATCTCGCGAATGGCGATCGATTTATCCAAAGCCTTGCACATGTCATAAATCGTCAACGCCGCCACGGCCGCTGCGGTCAGCGCCTCCATTTCAACCCCCGTACCGGCGACCGTCGCAGCAGTGCTGCGAATCTCAACTCCCCCATCCACCACCTTCGCTGATACATCGATAAAGCTCAGCGGCAGCGGATGACACATAGGAATCAAGTCCGCTGTGCGTTTAGCCGCCTGTATCCCGGCAAAGCGCGCCACCTCGAGCGGATCACCCTTGGGGTTCTGCGGCAGCGCGGCCAGCACCGCGTCCGACAAAACAACAAACGCCGAAGCTTCCGCCTCACGCCGCGTGGCCGCCTTGGCGCTCACGTCGACCATATGGGCCGACCCTTCGGCATCGTAATGCGAAAGCTTTTCCATGATCTCGCTAGGCTAGCAGTATCGTGACCGTCTCACCAGCGGCGAGCACCGGCTGTTCCGGAGGAACCACCAGGAAACAATTGGAGCGGCTCGTGCTCGCCAGGTCGCCCGACCCTTGCCAGTTGACAGGCTCAACGTTTCCATCCACCAGCCGTGCCGGCAAAAACCGGGTCAACCCAGTCTTAACCTGCACCTGGCTCGCCAGGCGAGCTCGTGCAAATCGGGGTCCCCGGCCGGGATCCCCGCAAAGCGCGCCCAAAACCGGCTCAACAAAAAGCAGGAACGTAACCATGGTGGACACAGGATTGCCCGGAAGTCCGAAAAAGTAATGCTTCCCAAGCCTTCCGCACACGACCGGCTTACCCGGCTGGATCAGTGCGCCGGTGAAGTAGAACTCCCCTCCCAGAGAGAGCAGGACCTCCTCTACCAGGTCGTACTTGCCCATGGAAACCCCGCCCGAAAGCAGAACCAGGTCAGTCTCCAGCGCTCTGCGGATAATGCCCTCCAGATGCCCCCGGTCATCGCGCGCAATGGGGAGCCGCACCGGCTCCGCTCCCGCACCGAGAATCTGCGCCGCCAATGAGTAGCTGTTGGAGTTACGAATCTGTTGCATTTGCGGCTGCTGGTTTACTTCGACCAGTTCATCCCCGGTGGCGACAATAGCCACCCGCGGCCGCCCATACACGCTCAGCTGCCCGGCACCGCAGGCTGCAGCAACTGCTATCTGCGCCGGAGAAATGCGCGTACCCTTCGGCACGATTACGGCACCGGCGCGAGCCTCAGCGCCCATGGGGACGATGTTCTCGCCAGACTGCACGCTACGCCCGGGGGTAAGTCGAAGCGTGTCGCAATCTCGCTGCACGTGCTCCACCATCACCACGCAATCGGCCCCGGCGGGCACCGGCGCGCCCGTCATGATTTCAACGGCCCTGCCTTCGCTGACCTCGAGGACCACCGCATCGCCGGCGCGAATCGAGCCAATCACTTCAAGCGCTGAACCGGCAGCGATATCGGCGGCACGGCAGGCGAACCCATCGCGGGTAGAGCGGGGAAACGGCGGCTGATCCCGATCCGCCAGAATCGGCTCAGCCAGCACCCTGCCGAGTGAATCGAGGAGCCCAACGACCTCAGGAGCATACCGCGGCGCCAGTTGATGAGCGTGCTCGCGCACGATGCGGCTGGCATCCGTGTAGCTCACCACTCGTGATGAAGCTGAAGTGTTCAGAACGTATGCCCCAATAGAAGCAAAGGGACGCCAAAAAGCAGCGTCCCTTCAACCTGGTTCAACCGCTGATCCAAATCAGTGGTTTTTGCCCGCGGAGTACTTGGTGTTAACTTTCTCCCCGATTTCCGCCAGGATCGACTTCGCTTCTGGTGCCATGGGCCCGTTGGGGGCCAGCTCGAGGTACTTGTTGTAGGCTTCCGCAGTGCCGGGGGGCGCAATAATCTTCTGCGTCTTCGGATCCACGGTGGCTTTCGAAACGAGCGCCTGACCCTTCAGGTAGTAGGGAATCGCCTTGGTTGGATCTGCGGCGATGGCCTTATCCGCAGCGGCGATCGTCGCGTCGGTTTGACCGGCGCGGCTCAGGACAATGGTCTCATTGGTATAGAACATGCCCGCATTTGCCGGTTGCAGTTTGGCTGCGGCGTCATAGGAAGCGGTGGCGTCTGGGATCTTATTGGTGTTGGCGTAAACCTCGCCCAGTGCATTATTGTCGGCGGCCTCGACCTCAGGATTCGGCTTCTTGGAGGCGGTATCGAGATCCAGAGCCTTCTTCAGTGAAGTCGTAGCGTCATCGTACTTCTTCTGCCCGGTCTGCGCGATACCCAGCTCCAGCCACAGCACCGCAGCGTCCGGCTTAATGGTCGTAGCCTGCTGCATCGCCGTGGCGGCATCGTCGTACTTCTTGGCCGCATTGGCTGCGCGCGCCTGCTTGAGCAGGTCATTCAGTTTGCCGACGCTTTGGTTTTCCTTGTTGATCTCGGCATTCTTCTTCTTGGCTTCCTCGAGCGCCTTCTGCTGTTCCGGAGACAACTTCTTCACATATTCCTCACGGCTCAGGTCGAAGTCTTGCTGGGTGTCCGTCCCGGTCGAGAATTTCACATTGTCGAAGCGGTCCACCGCCGTACCGGGCTTGGAGTAGAGCGTGACGTAGTAAGTCCCAGGCTTGATCCCCTCGCCCTTATAGTCGCCGTTTGCGTCGGTGGTGAAGGTGTACAGAGCAGTCTTGCCGTCCGTGCTAAGAACCACCTGGCCGTTGGCGATAGGGGCGTTGGCCGGGTCTTGCACGTGACCGTGAATCTTAGCCGTCGTGTCCTGGGCTCCGGCAAGGGCCGGAATAAGGAAAAGCGCGACGAGCGCGAGCCATAAACTTAGTTTCGAACGCATGATAGTTCTCCTCGACGCGGGTTGCAGAGAGCTCTCCCGCATAGCACGACAACGTTAAATGGAAGGCAAAAACAATTCAAGGCCGAGGCCTCCCGGTCGCTGCTCCGGTTAGATGTGTTTTTTTGCCAAACCGTTGAAAAAAAGACCTTCAAATCGTAGAAAACTCCAGCTGCCGCTGCCACCAGGCATCAAAAACCGCCAGCGCGCGCTCGCACTGAAGGCGATGCCGCTCCCGCTTATCGCGGATCCGCTTACGCTCCGTCTCCTCCAGCGGCAATAGCAGGTCAAACGTGATGTTGGCCGGCTGGAAGTCATCGGCCCGGGCATGAGTAATGTAGTGCACCAGCGAGCCCAGGGCGCTGGGACGGGGCGCAGGAGCCACCGGCTGGCCATGGGCCGCCTGGACAGCGTACAAGCCCGCAAGCAGGCCGGTGGCAATCGATTCGGTATAGCCCTCCACCCCCGAGAGCTGGCCGGCGATGAAAATTCGGGGATGGTCGCGCAGGGAGAGCGCCTCGGTCAGCACGCTGGGCGCGTTGACGTAGGTATTGCGATGAATCTGTCCAAAGCGCAGGAATTTCGCATTCTCCAGGCCCGGAATGAGGCGCAGCACCCGTGCCTGCTCTCCGAATTTCAGGTGGTTTTGCAGGCCGACCAGGTTATAGGAGTCAGCGCGCAGGTTCTCGCAGCGCAGTTGCACGACCGCCCATGGCACCTTGCCCGTTCGCGGATCACGCAAGCCGACCGGCTTCATAGGGCCAAAACGCAGCGTCTCCCGGCCTCGCCGTGCCAGTTCCTCAATCGGCAAGCACCCTTCAAAGTATTCGAGCTTCTCCCACTCCTTACTCTCGACCGCTTCGGCGGAAACCAGGGCTTCGTAGAATCGCTCGTATTCCTCTTTTGACATTGGGCAGTTGATGTAATCGGCGGTGCCTTTGTCGTAGCGGGCAGCAAAGTAAACCCGCTCCATGTCGATCGAATCGGCTTCCACGATCGGGCTTATGGAGTCGTAAAAGGCCAGCTGGCCGCTGCCTGTCAGCCGAGCAAGCTCAGCGCAAAGGGACGCTGAAGTGAGCGGTCCTGTGGCCACGATGGTGAATTGCTCAGGATCGAGCGCCGTCACCTCTTCCCGGTGAACCGTGATCCGGCTTTCCTGCTCGATGGCGCGCGCCACCAGCCGCGAAAACTCCACCCGGTCGACAGCCAATGCGTGTCCAGCCGGCACCGCGCTCGCATCCGCGCAGCTGAGCAGGGCGGATCCGGCCCGTCGCATTTCCTGCTTCAGCAACCAGGGGGCGCTGTTTTCACTCTCTGACTTGAGTGAGTTGGAGCAGACCAGTTCTGCAAAGTCGGCGGTTTGGTGCGCCGGCGTGGAGCGTAACGTGCCGTCGATCACCGAGCGCATCTCGTACAGGTCGACTTGGCAGCCCCGGCGTGCGGCCATCAGTGCCGCCTCGGGGCCGGCCAGGCCGCCGCCGATGACGCAAATCCGGGCCGGGCCGGGTTGGCTCAATTGACCGACTCCGGCGCCGGCTTCGCCAGCGAGCCAATCGCTTCGTCGTTCACCCGCATAATCCGCCACTCGTCAAGAAACTTCGCGCCCAGACTCTGGTAGAAGTCGATGGCGGTCTGGTTCCATTCCAGTACGTCCCATTGCAGCCGGACGCACCCTTGCTCCACGGCGCGCGCCGCTACCCTTGCCAGCAGCGCTTTGCCAATGCCATGCCCACGGAATTGGGGCAGCACGAAAAGATCCTCCAGGTGGATCCCGGAGCGCCCTCGCCAGGTGGAGTAGTTGTAGAAATAAAGCGCGAACCCGGCAGCTTCGCCCTGAGCGTTTTCTGCGATCAGGCATTCGAAGCGAGGATGGTCGCCAAAGCCGTCGCGCAGCAGGTCGGCCTCGGTAGTCTTCACCGCATCGGGCTCCCGCTCGTAGGTGGCAAGAGCACGAATAAGTTCCAAAATCAAAGGGATATCGGCAGCTATAGCAGGGCGGATTGAGTGCATCGTCAGAGTATCCAGTCTACAACGGCCAATCGAGGCCAGGTCCGTGGGACTGAGTTTCGAAATGGGTCGTTCTCACGCAGACTTTAGGCACAAATCGTCCCACCCGTTTAATCTTCGCTTTCCTGGGTACGGGCATGGTGTCTTCGCGCCTTCATGCGGTTGCCGCAGGTCTTCATGTCGCACCAACGCCGCGTATGGTTCTTGCTCACATCGAGAAACAGCCATCGACAGGTCGAGTCGCCGCAATCTTTGACCAGCTTCGCGTTGCTCGAGACCAGCAACTCCAATGCCGCCTGGGCCAGCATCCACAGCGGGATCTCCGCTTGTCGCTCGACGCCTGACCAGCTCCACTCCAGGTGCGCATCCCCCGTAAGGAGCCGGCGGTGCAGGGCCGCCGCATGGAACTGTTGTTCTAGTATTTGGATCTGTGCGGCCGGGGGCTTGCCGCCTTCAATCCGGCCATAAAAAACCGCCGCCAGCGCCTCGCGAAGTTCTACCGTGGACGCGAGCACCCGCTGCGCCTCCTTCTCTTCCACCGAACGCCCCAGCCTCCGCGCTTGTTCGGTGGTCAACAACTCCAGTTGCACGGTGAAACGGAGCAGATCTTTATAGGTGGGAATCAAATCGACGGCCTCGTGCCGAAAAGCGCAAATCCAGGGTATTGACCAACTCCAGCGCCGGGTGTCCGGCATGCAACTTAAACCGTTCGGGCCCACTCATGATTCACTATTATAACTCTCAAAAATAATTTCAACGGTTACCGTAAACGAGTTTACAATCTAACCAGTCATGGCAGCAATAACGGTTAGTACAGTCAGGCATAAAAGCGCTCTCGACGTGCGCGTGATGCTCGCGTTTGCGGCCATTTACGTTTTGTGGGGATCCACCTATCTGGCGATTCGTATTGCCGTACAGCAGGTGCCTCCGCTGTTCGCTGCGGGCGTCCGCTTCTTTCTGGCAGGCACCCTGCTCTACGCCGTGATGCGTCTTCGCGGACGTCCTCGTCCCGCGGGCAAAGAGTGGGGCACTCTCGCGGTGCTTGGCTCGCTAATGTTTGTGGTCACTTATGGGGCAGTGTTCTGGGCCGAGCAATACGTGCCTTCAGGCTTTACTTCCGTGCTCGAAGGGACCCTGCCGCTCATCACGATCGGGCTCGAGGTCTTTGTCTTTCGTCAGCAGCGCTTCCGCTGGAGCCTTCTGGTCTCGATCGCGGTTGGGTTTGTGGGCGTCCTCCTGCTGCTGTTGCACAATGCCCAGCACGTGACCATCCTGCCCTGCGTCGCTATTCTCGGCGGTGGATTTGCGTGGTCGCTGGGGGCGGTGCTCACACGTGCTTTGCCGTTGCCCAGGTCCAAAGGAATAACCGCCGGCGCGGAGATGATGTTTGGCGGCGCGATCCTGCTCATCCTCTCCGCATCGATCGGAGAGATGCACCCTTTCCCGCATTTTTCGGCGAAAGCCGTCGGCGCTCTCCTTTACCTGGTGGTCGCCGGCTCGCTGGTGGGCTTCAGCGCCTTCGTCTGGCTGCTCGGCCGCATGCCCGCCACCCGTGTTGCCAGCCATGCGTATATCAATCCCGTGGTGGCCGTGGCCTTGGGCTACTTCTTCGCGGGAGAGGTGGTGACCCCGCGGATGCTCCTGGGCACCGCCTTGATCGTGGCCAGTGTCGCGCTCATTCTCATCAAAGACAAAGCTGACGTGCCTAACGAGAGAGCTGAATTGGAAGAAGTTGCCTAGTCATAGAAAGACTTCGTCAACGTAGCACCAACGCCAGTCGTCGCCGGGTTCGACGGATCGCATGATCGGGTGCCCGGCCTCGTGGAAGTGGGCTGTGGCATGCCGATTCCTGGACGAATCGCAGCAGCCGACCTTGCCGCACTCCATGCACATACGCAGGTGAACCCAGGTGTCTCCGATCTTGAGACACTCCTCACAACCCTTGGTATGCGGCTTCACCTTCTTCACATGATCTTTTACGTGGGTACACTTTGCGCTCACAAAATCCTCTTTTCAGTTCGATGTGGTCACGACCGGCAACTCGATGAAGCTTGCGTGGCCGGGCGCATGATAAATGCGCTGCGTGGCTTTTTGATAGTCGCTTGGCTTTGCCCAAAAGATATTGGGGACGAACGTCTGCGGATTCCGGTCGTACAAAGGGAACCAGCTGGACTGGACCTGCACCATAATCCGATGCCCGGGAAGGAAGACATGATTCGCGGGCGGCAGCGCATAGTGGTAGAGCAACGGTTGGTTGGCCGCGATCGCCTTCGGCTGTTGCAGGCTTTCGCGGTAGCGTCCACGGAAGATGTCGGCGGCCACCATGAGCTGGTATCCACCTAGGCTGGGCTGACTGGCGACTTCGGCGGGGTAGACGTCGATCAACTTGACCACCCAGTCGGAATCTGTCCCGCTGGTCGATGCCAGCAGGTTCGCGATCGGCTGGCCGCTGATTTTCATCGGCGCCGTCAACGTATCCGAGACATAGACCTCGACATCCGGACGCCCGGATTGCTCACGCTGGTCATCGACCAGCCATTCAGACCAGGTCATTCCGGCAGCGTATCCCATGGGCTGAATTGGCCGCGCACGGTAGGGAACTGGCTTTGCCGGATCGGAGACGTATTCATCGAAGCTCGCGTCGCCGGGCTTCGGGGCGTTGAAGCTGAGTTTCCCGCCGGCCGCCAGGTAGAGCGGTTTCGGCTGAATTTCGCAGCCGCTCGCGCATCCCGCCGGCCAGGACGGTAAGCGCCGCCAGACATTCGTTCCGGTGTCAAACGCCGAGACTGGGGCGGTGGTTTCCTTAGGAGTTTCGTCCTTGAGATAGCGGTCAAGAAAGGGGCGCAGAATCTCCTGCCGAAAATAAAGTCCCGTATCGCTGCCGAAATTCAAAGCGCCGAGCGTGCTGGCGTCTTCGATCTCTTGCCCGTGATGCCAGGGACCAATCACCAGAAATACTTTGTCGTTGCTCGTATCCTTCGGCTTGAGAGCTTTGTACACAGCCATCGCGCCGTAGATGTCTTCCTGGTCCCACAAGCTGTGCACCAGCATGATAGGAACCTTGAGCGGCTGCTCAGCCAGGAGCTTATCCAGCGCCTGATCGCTCCAGAAGGAGTCATACGCGGGATGGGCGAGAACTTTACGCCAGAACCCGACCTGTTCCAGGCCGTGGCGGCGCCCCAGCTCGCCTGCGGATCCGGCCTGCATGAAAGTGTCGTAGTCGTCGAAATCGCTGGACCACCACGTAGCCGTGCCATCGCGAGTCGCTTCCTGGCTATAGATGTAGGGAAGATTCTGTTCGCGAAAGGCGCCGTTGTGAAACCAGTCGTCGCCCATCCAGCCGTCGACCATGGGATTCATGGGCACGGCAACCTTCAGAGCCGGATGAGGATTGACCAGAGCCGTTAAAGACAGGAATCCATCGTAGGAAATACCGAGGATGCCGACCTTGCCGTTGCTCTCCGGAATATTCTTCACCAGCCAGTCGATGGTGTCGTAGGTGTCGGTCGAGTTGTCGACGGGGGTGGGATTTTGCGGGCCGTGAAAAGGGCGGTTCATCACGTAATCGCCCTCGGAGTGGTACTTGCCGCGCACGTCCTGAACCACGCGGATATACCCACCCTCTACGATCACGTCGGTGGCATTGTCGTAGCCTTGAAGGGCAGGCCCCAGATGGACGCTGTTTTTATTGGCGGTGAGTATGTCCGCATTGTAAGGAGTGCGGGTAAGCAGTATCGGCGCTCCCTTGGCGCCTTTTGGCACCAGGATGACGGTGTGCAGCTTAACCCCGTCGCGCATGGGGATCATGACTTCACGGCGCACGTAGTCGAAGCCGGCGGTCGGCGTTTCCAGCGTTGCTGGTGTCTCGCTGGGGAAGTCAGGGTACTTGGCAGCCGGTTGTGAAGTCTGACCGTAGGCGACGCCGGCGAATAACGACGCGCCCAATACACCCACCAGTGTCCGCCTGGACGCATCCTGCATCTGGTTCATCAAAGCCATGGTCTTAACAAATCCCCTCTTGCAGTGTGAACTTCGTTTGTTCGTCGTGAATGCCGCGCCATCGTAGAGTCTCACTTCTGTGTTTTGGCGGAGATCGCCGCTTGCGTCAGCATGTGATAGAGCGCTGCGCGGTCGAGATAGCGGCCGTTGATGATCACTGCGTTGATCTTCTTTGTATTGTGAATGTCGTTGAGTGGATTCGCAGAAAGCAGGACGAGGTCGGCAACGTCACCCGGCTTCACCGCACCGATATCATTTCTTTCGAGAAACAGCGCAGGGTTGCTGGTCGCGGTCTGCAGCGCTTCCATGGGGGTAAACCCAGCCTCGACGAAGTTGGCCAGCTCGTCATGCAGACTAAAGCCGGGGATGATGTAGATGCCAGGAGCCGAATCCGTTCCGGCGAGGAATGGCACGCCGGCACGATGCATCGCTCCCGCCAACGACATCTCCTGCGCAAACGATCGCTGCCGCAAGGCCAGCGAATCCTTCTGCAGTCCGGGCGTCATCTGCTCCTTAAAACGCTGCCAGGTTACATCGCGCCACGCCGCGGGGACGTAGCGATCGAGCGGCTGATGCTTCCAGTCGAGCTGGTCGAGGAAAGTTCCCCCTCGCTCCCAAACCAGGGTTGGCACCTGCCACACCTGGCGCTGGGCGAGCAGCTTCATCATCTTGTCGCACTTCTGTTGGTCAAAACTGTCCAACAGAAGTTTGGTGTCCACATCACCTTTGATCGCCCGGTCTTCCACCGTGGAACAGCCGGCAGAGCTACCCATCATGTGCTCGATGCTCTTCTGCCCCAAGGCGACGGCCTCGTCAATGCGCACCGCATCCGGCACATGGCCGACAAACGGCAGACCCTGCTTGTGCGCCTCCGTCGCGGCTGCAAGATACGCATCATGGGGGATCAGTGATTGCACCTTGATGAAATCCACCTGCTGAGCTTTGAGCGAATCGACCGCGGCCACCGCATCTTCTACTGAGGTGACCGGGATGCTGCTGGGAAAGCGAAACGTCTTTCCGTCCGGCAGGTAGCCATCCAGCATGGGCCCTGAAACCACCATCCGTGGACCGATAAGCTCACCACTGGCGATCTGTTTACGCCATGCGAACAACACCGGAATATCTCCGCCCATATCGCGGATACCAGTGACGCCATTCGCGACCAGGAGAGGCAGGATAATTTCGCGGCCGCCCGGTAACCAATCTCCGAAAGCCATGTGAACATGCATGTCCCACAAGCCGGGGATCAAAAATTGACCGGATCCGTTGAGGATGCGAGCGTGACCTTGGGAGTGGAAGTTTTTGGCGTCGGAAACGGCGGAAATGCGGCTTCCGTCAATCGTGACCGCTTGATCCGGTTCCACAGAAGATGTGCCCGGATTGATGACCGTCACATGCAGAAAGACGAGGGGATCGCCCGCCTGCGCCACGCAAGCGCGGAAACACAACGAACAGAAAAGCAGTAATCCGCTCAGGTAGTGGGTCCAACGGACTTTCATCCACCAAACTTACTACGGACCGAACGGTGGATAGCAGGGAATCCGCGGTTAGTAGCGGCGCAGCAGCCGCGAACCCAGTTCACGGTTGGCCCGTTGCAGCTTCTCTTCAAACAGGATGCCGATGGAAAAAGGTCCGATAATGAGGCCCACGATACAAAACCAAGAACCAATCGAGTTCCACATGTGCTTACTCCTTGCCCAACCAAGACGAATGGCGATAGCGAATTCATCGAAGATCCCATGAAAATAGGGGTCGGGGAATAGCAAGAAAGGTGCACTTACTTGTCTCTGGCGCGCACTTTGAACCAAATGGGGGAACCGCGGAACCCGAAGGCGGCACGAATCTGATTTTCAAGGAAACGCTGAAAGGCAAAATGCAACTTGACCTGCCGATTCGTAAATAGGATGAACGTGGGTGGAGCGACAGCCGCCTGGGTCATATAAAAGATTCGCATTTTGTTGGCCGCGGGCACGGTGGCGCGCTGGAAGTCGATCTTCTCCAGGAAGCGGTTCATCTGCCCGGTAGAGACGCGCTTTCGCCGTTCGGCCGCGACTTCCTTTACCAGCTTGAGAACGGTGTGGATGTTCTTACCTTCCGACGCGGAGATAAAGACAACCGGAGCATAGGCAAGATACTTGAGCACCTTGCGCAACTGCTCTTCAAAGATCTCCTTGTCCGCAGGGGGCTTGCCGTCGGTCCGTCCGGTAGTCACCAGGTCCCATTTGTTGACGACCAGGATTACGGAGCGCCCACTCTCATGCGCGTAGCCGCCGATGGTGGCGTCATTCGAAGTCACGCCTTCCGTGGCGTCAATGACCAGCAGTGCGACGTCCGCTGCCTCCAGGTGGCGGCGCGCCATGACCACGGAGAGCTTCTCCGCCATCATTTTGGTCTTGCCCTTGCGGCGGATACCGGCCGTATCGACAAAGCGCAGCAGACCGCCGTCGTACTCCATCACCTCATCCACGGCGTCGCGGGTCGTTCCTGCAATGGGCGAAACAATCGCCCGCGAAGACCCGGTCAGTACATTCAACAGGGTGCTCTTGCCCACATTGGGCCGCCCAATGATGGCAATCGAAGTCTCGTGCTGTTGGAACTCACCGTGGGTCCGGTGCCGGGACTCGCCTTCCTCAGTGGATTCCGGTTCCACTTCCGGCGGCGCTGGGGCGGGCTCTGTCTTCGGAAAAGTGGCGAAGACGTGATCGAGAAGATCGCCGATGCCAACCCCGTGTTCGGAGGAGATAGGGAGCATTTCGCGGATCCCCAGCCGGCGATACTCAGCGGTTTGCTCCTCCATCTTTTCCGTGTCGATCTTGTTGACCGCGAGCAGCAGGGGCTTGCCGCCGCGCAACAGAATGCGGGCCAAATCATAGTCGGGAGCGGCCAGCGGAGTGCGTCCATCGACCACCATGACGATGGAATCGGCTTCATCCAAAGCCGTGCGCGCCTGCCTGAAAATTTCCGACGGAATCAGCTCCGGGTCGTCCGGCAGGATTCCACCGGTATCCACCACCCTGGCGTGCTGACCCGACCACTCGATCTCGCCATATATCCGGTCGCGGGTGATGCCGGGTTCGTCGCCCACGATGGAACGGCGCGAGCTGGTGAGACGGTTGAACAGTGTGGACTTGCCCACATTGGGGCGGCCAACGATGGCCAGAACCGGCCAGGAGGAAGTGTCTACCGCCACTTCGCGGCTGAAGGCGGGCGGCAGGGCGAGCGGATCGGGCAGCTCGGCGTCAATGCGGCGCATCGGCCCCTGGCTTTGCACCGGACGTTTGCGGATTTTGCCCAGGCGCGCCGCCGCGCTGGCCTCGGCGGCAGCTTTCACAGCCGTCTTTCGCTTTACCTCCGCCCGCGAGTGCTCGCCCCGGGTAGCAGGTGTGGCACGCCGGGCGGCCTTCGCCACCGCCGCTCGCTTTCCTCCCAGGGAATGCGGCTTGGGCTTTCTGGCTTTGGTTCCTTTTACTGGCTTCATGGTCTCTTTCAGTCTTTCATACAACGGCAAACCGACCGTATAGACTTAGAGTTTTAACCGGGCTTTCCCTTTGTCGACCGCTACCATTTCCGCTCAACCGCTGCCTTCGCTGCACGACTTCTTCTCCCCCGGAGGAATGCTCTCGCATTCCACGCTTCCCTACGAGTTCCGCCGCGGGCAACTGGACATGGCCCGTGCCGTGGAGCGCAGCCTCCAGGAAAGCAAGCATCTGATCGTGGAAGCTGGCACGGGAACGGGCAAGACGCTCGCCTACCTGTTACCCGCTTTGCGTACCGGGCAACGCGTCATCATCTCGACTGGAACCAAGAACCTGCAGGAACAGCTCTTTTTCCGCGATGTGCCGTTTCTGGAGTCGCTGCTAGGACCGCTGCGCGTTTGCTACATGAAAGGCCGCGCAAACTACCTTTGCCGTAACAAGCTGTACGCCTTGCGCGATCAGCCGATTCTGAATGGCCTGGAAGAAATAGACCAGTTCCAGCAAATCGCGGCCTGGGAGAAGACGACGCAGACGGGGGACCGGGTGGAGATCGATGCGCTGCCGGAATCGAGCCAGGTGTGGTCGAAACTGGATGCGCGCAGCGAGGCCTGCCTAGGGCAAAGCTGTCCCGATTATGAACGGTGCTTCATCACCGAGATGCGCCGGCGGGCACTGGAAAGCGACGTGATCATCGTCAACCACCATCTCTTCTTTGCTGACCTGGCCATCAAGCAACAGGCCAAGGCGGCCCCTGATGCCGGAGTCCTGCCGGAGGCAGCAGCGGTGATCTTCGATGAGGCGCACGAGCTCGAAGATGTGGCCTCCAGCTATTTCGGCATCAGCCTCAGCAATGTGCGGCTAGAAGAGCTGGTGCGCGATCTGGAGACGGTGCTGCGCGCCCGGCAGGCGCACTCCACGGCGTTGAAGGGCTGCGGGGACACGCTGCGGGAAAGGGCGCGGATGTTCTTTGGCGCGCTACCTCGGGGTGGGGGTTTCCAGGCAGAAGGCCGCATGCCGTTTGAGCAGAGGGAGCAATTCCTGGAGGAGCACGGCGATCTCTATCTGGCGGTGACCAATGCATTGCACCGGATGGAGGGTGAACTGGAACGCCTGCGCGGGGTGGAAGAATCGCTGGGTTTGAAGAAACGGGTGGCCGACATCCGCGAGCATCTGCGGTTCTTGATGGAAGCGGAGAGCGTGAATACCGTGTTCTGGATCGAACGCCGCGGAGGATCTGCCATGCGTCAGGGGGTCCGCAATACCTACCTGCAGGCCACGCCTATCGATGTTTCCGAATTGCTTTCCGAGCTGTTGTTCGAGCAGTACCCCAGTGTGATTCTCACCTCTGCCACGTTGACCGTGCAGGGCGGTTTTGCCCACCTGAGAAAGCGGCTTGGCTTGCGCGAAGCGCGAGAGCTGGTGGTGCCTTCCCATTTCCGCTACGAAGAGCAGGCGCTGCTGTATCTGCCGCCTGGGATGCCCGACCCGCGCGAGCCTACGTTTGCCCCAGAGGCGGCGCGCACCATCCAGCGCGTGCTCGATATCACCCGCGGCCGGGCCTTCTGTTTGTTTACCAGCTACCAGCAGATGCGGGATCTATACGAACGCCTGCTGCCGGAGCTGGATTATCCCTGCCTACTGCAGGGCACAGCCCCACGCAAAGCGCTCCTGGAGGAGTTTCGCAACACTCCAAACGCCGTGCTTTTTGGAACCTCCTCGTTCTGGCAGGGCGTGGATGTGCAGGGAGAGGCGCTAAGCTGTGTGATCGTCGACCGGCTGCCGTTCTCTGTTCCCACGGACCCGGTGGTCTCAGCGCGCATGCGAGCGGTCGCGGCTGAAGGAGCCAATCCATTTTTCGACTACCAGGTGCCGGCGGCAGTCATCACTCTCAAACAGGGGTTCGGGAGGCTGATCCGTTCGCTCGAAGATCGCGGCGTGCTGGTGCTCCTCGATCCTCGTATCGAACGGCAGAGGTATGGGAAAGTGTTTCTGGAGAGCATGCCGCCGTACCGGTTAACGCGCGACATCGGGGAAGTGGAGAATTTCTTCGCAGGTTAAGGGGGACCGCACACGCGACGCTGGGACCTTTCGTGGAGATGTTTTCAGAGAGCGTAACGCAAGCTAGTCTGTACCCACCGGAGTGAACATCCTTATGAAAGGCGCAATGTCCCGCAACCTCTACCTGCTGGCAGCCTCCCTGCTGCTGTTTTCGCTGATCTCCTGCGGGATGAGCCTGGTGCCCAACTCCCTGCAGCCTGGCCTGCCGGTCAACGGTTCTTTATGGAAGACGATCGGGTTGGTTTTTCTGCTGATCTCTCTCCTCACCGCTCTGGCCGCCATGCTGACCGCCATGTTCGAACAGGTGGAGCGCAGGAGTGAGGAGCGCATGCGCCGCGAACTCAAGGACGATCTGGCACGCCTCGGCCGCAACAAGGCCCGCAAGTGAACCAGCTACAATCAGTCAGGTAGAGGACAACCCAGGCCATGTATGAAGTAACCGTCGAATCGGGATTCTCCTCGGGACATTACCTGCGCAACTATCGCGGCAAGTGTGAGAACCCTCATGGCCACAACTACAAGGTTCGTTTGACGCTGCGGGGCAGGGAACTGGACGCTACCGGGCTGCTTCTGGATTTCAAGCTCCTCAAGCAAGTCATGCGTCCGGTCATCGAACGCATCGACCACCAGATGCTCAACGACCTCGAACCCTTCACCCAGCTCAACCCCTCGGCGGAAAACCTGGCACGCTACTTCTACGACGAAACCAACCGCCAACTGAACGAGATGACCGGAGGCCGTGTCGCCGTCAAAGACTGCACCATCTGGGAGACGGACGCGACGACAGCGACCTATTACGAGTAATCACGCTCTAATGGGTGGTCGATGCACCGTGAAGGTACTTGTCGAAGGGAATCTCGAAGTAGAACAGCTCCTTGCCGTCTGCATTGCGCAGCGTGCGCAGGTTGAGCTTGGCGCCGGCAAGCGGATTGGCCAGTCCTTCCACATCGTAAAAGAGAAAGCCGGCTCGCGTGGTGTGCGGCTCCACTGCCACTGCCGAGTACTCAAACTCATGAAAGTCCTCATCAACGTCTTTGTTCTTGTTCGAGGACTTGTTCCCGATGCGCGGCAGGGGGCCCGGCAATTTGTAACCGCCATCCGGACGCTTGATGCCCCCGATCCTGCGCTCCACTTCCTCTGGTTCGGCCGCGGGGATCTTGTCGCCGGCAGCAGTAATGAAGTTGATGCGCGCGTCGATCAGGGAGATAGGCTTGTCTCCGTTATTGGTAACAATGATGCGGATGGGCATAAAACCGTACTGCAGGTATTTGAAGCGAAAGATCGAGGCTTTTTCCTGAGTATTGTAGGGCTCAGCGGCAATCGCGACCTGCTCGGCAGGATGCAGGTCGAATGCCGGGTAGCTGGTCGCCACCCCCGCAGGGGGCGGGGCATGCTCGGCTGCGCGGGCCCGGGAGAGCAACACCGGACACCAGAGCAGCATAGCGATAAGCCCAACAGCAAAAACAGATTTCAGAAGCATTCCCCGGGTTCGATTATGAGCTTCCCTTGTGTCGCGAGTAAAGTGTCGTGAGTAAAGCGTTGCGCGTGAAGAGCGCCGGCCACCCATGACGCTCATCCTCTACACCTCGGCGTTGTTCGTGGCGCTGGTGCTTGGCCTGCCCTATTGGCTCCTGGCCATGGCTACCAACGGCAAGTACCGCGAAGGGCTCAGCGAGCGACTTGGCTGGGTCCCCGACCGGCTTCGGGAAGGGGATGCTCGCAAGACCATCTGGGTGCATGCCGTTTCCGTGGGCGAGGTGCTCGCCGCCAGCCGTCTGGTAAACGAACTCAGTGCCTGCGCCCCGCAATACCGCGTGTTGTTATCTACGACCACCCGGACGGGACAAAGGTTAGCCCGGGAGCGCGCCGGCGCCACCCGCGCCTTTTATTTTCCGCTGGATTTTCCCTGGATCGTGCGCCGCTACCTGCAGGTCCTGGATCCGGTGCTGCTGGTGCTGGTGGAGACCGAGCTGTGGCCCAATCTGCTCACGGCGTGCCGCCAGGCTGCGATTCCTGTCGCGGTGGTCAACGGACGAATCTCTGATCGTTCTCTGCCCCGCTACCTGCGCTTCCGCAGGGTCTGGACGAAGATATTGTCAGGAATCTCCATCGTGCTGGCGCAGAGCCAGGAGGATGTGAAGCGACTGAAGGCGATCGGCGCGCCTGCGGGCCGAGTCTCCTTCGCCGGCAATCTCAAATTCGACGTACGCAGCGCCGAGCCCGCCCCGATCACCAGGACCCTGCGCGAGAAGCTGCCCAGCGGGATCCGGGTCCTGGTTTGCGGCAGTACGCTCGAAGGCGAAGAGGAAATCCTGCTCGATGCCTTTCAGCAATTGCTCAAAACCATTCCCGACTGTGTCATGATTCTGGCCCCGCGCCATCCGGAACGCTTCGGCCGCGTGGCTCAATTGTTGAAGAACCGCAATCAGCAGTGGGTTCGCCGTTCCAACTGGATGAAACGCCCGGTGAAGATAAAGCCGGGCACCGTGGTGCTGCTGGATTCGATTGGCGAACTGGCGTCGGTGTATGCCTTGGCCTCGGTTGCGTTCGTGGGCGGAAGCCTGGTCCCTGCAGGCGGACACAATCCGCTCGAGCCGGCGCAATTCGCCGTGCCGGTGGTGATGGGCAACCATTATGCCAACTTCCGGGCCATCATTGATACCTTGCTTCAGGCGGAAGCCCTCAAACTGGCCACCACGGAAACTCTGGTGCCGATGCTCGAAAACCTGCTGACCGATGATGAGGCCGCGAACGCGCTGGGGGTGCGCGCGCTCGAAGTGTTTCATCATGAATCAGGCGCCACCGGCCGCGCGGTGACCGCCCTGCTCGGCCTGTTGCCCTCCGCATGAGCCCGCTTTTGCTCGTCCCTCTGTCATTGGTCTATGCATCGGTTATGCGCGCGCGAAATGCCCGCTTTGACCGGACTCCCCCATTGAGGCTGCGCTGGCCTGTGGTGAGCGTCGGCAACCTCTCTGTGGGTGGTGCCGGCAAAACCCCGCTGGTGATCTGCCTTACGCGGCTGCTGCAGCGCGAGGGCTTGGCTCCGGATGTCTTGTCGCGCGGCTACGGCCGAGCTCGTCCCACGGTAGAGCACGTCGACCCGGCCGGAAGCGCGGACCAATTCGGAGATGAACCCCTGCTCATCGCGCGTTCCACGGGCGTTCCAGTGTATGTCGGCGCCAACCGTTACCACGCTGGCCTGCTGGCGGAAAGCGAAATTGGCGGTCCGGGCGTCCATCTGCTGGATGATGGTTTTCAGCACCGGCAACTGGCGCGCGACTTGGACATCGTCGTGATGCACCGCAGCGATCTCCAGCAGCGGCTGCTGCCTGCCGGAAGGCTGCGGGAACCCCTGGCTTCACTGCGCCGTGCCGGCGTCATTGTGCTGCGCCACGAGGATGCAGAGCTCGAGTCCATTCTCCGTGTTCACACCCGGCCGGAATGCAGCTTCTGGCGCGTGCGCCGCACCCTGGCCCTGCAGAGCCCGGTGCAGCGGGCAGTCGCCTTCTGCGCGGTTGCGCGGCCGTCCGAATTCTTTGCCGGGCTGGCATCGGTTGGAGCTGGGCTGGCGGACCAAGTGCGCTTTCGCGATCATCATCGCTATACGATGGCCGATATCGACCGGCTGACTGAGCTGGGGCGGCGGGTAGGATGTGATGGCTTTGTGACCACCGCCAAGGATGAGGTGAAGCTGGATGCGGCCATGCAGTTGCGTCTGAACACGGTCGCGCCGTTGCAGACAGCGGCGCTTACGGTCGAGATGGAAGACGAGAAGGCGGCCCTTGACGATATGAGAAAATCACTCATTGTCACCGCACGATGAGCAGATGCGCGTCCTGATTATGCGGCTGGGCGCGATGGGCGATATTTTGCATGCCTTGCCTGCGGTGACCGCTCTCCGCCAGGCCCATCCGGATTGGTACCTCGGTTGGGCAGTCGAGCCCCGTTGGGCCCCTCTTCTCAGTGCAGACGATGGCCAGATGCCCTTAGTGAATCGCATCCACCTGGTAAAGGCAAAGGATTGGGCGCGTTCCCCATTCCGGACAGCAACGTTGCGCGCGATCCGTGCTTTGCGTCGGGGGCTACGGGCCGAACGCTACGACCTGTGCATCGATCTGCAGGGCGCTGTGCGTTCCGCTCTCGCGGGACGGTTGGCGGGGGCGCCGCGGATGGTTGGAGAAGATAGCCCCCGCGAATGGGCCGCGCGCTGGCTGTTTGGCGAGCGGGTGCGCACCCAGGGCGTGCACGTGATTGAGCAGGCCGTGGAGGTCTGTGCCGCGGCGGCCGGGGAACCGCTGACCCCGGTTCTTCCCCCGCTTCCGGTGAATCACGAGGCGGAGCTCTGGGCCGATGGAGTGCTGCGTGAGGTCGGTCACCGGCCGGTGGTTCTGCTGAGCCCGGGTGCCGGATGGGGCGCAAAGCGCTGGCCTGCAGAGCGCTACGGCGCGGTGGCAAGGGATCTGCATCAGCAGGACTGCCTGGTGCTGGTCAACGCTGGTCCTGAGGAGCGGTCCATCGCCGCCGAGGTCGTGCGCGCCAGCGGGGATGTTGCCTTGGCGCCGGAGTTTACTTTGGAGCGCCTGATCGCCCTCACCCGTCGCGTCTGCCTGGTCATTGCCGGGGACACCGGGCCTTTGCACCTGGCCTGCGCGCTCGGCAAGCCCGTAGTAGGCATTTATGGGCCCACCGACCCCGGAAGGAATGGCCCCTTTGGTGTGCCTTTCCGGGTCCTGCGGCACCCCGAAAGCAAGCGCGATCACACCCGTCATGCTGAGCCGGAAGCCGGCCTGTTGACCATCACGCCGCAACAGGTAGTGGACGCCGCAAACCAACTGCTGGACAAGAAGCAATGAGGAATCTCTCCCAGCGTTTGTGGAAGGGACAGGCTTGCTGACCCGCTGGATCAAGATAGCGCGGCGCATCCGCGTGCCCGCTGGCTTTCTCTTCGCCGCCTTCTACCTCTGGAGAGCCCGCCCGAGCGCAGCCTCGCTCGCTTTGAGCCTGCTATTGGTAATCCCTGGCCTACTCCTGCGTGCCTACGCCTCAGGCTACGTGAAGAAAAACGCCGAGCTGACGGTGACCGGCCCGTACGCCTATACCCGCAACCCTCTCTACCTTGGCTCCATGATGATGGCCTTCGGTTTCGCCGCTGCTTCGCGCAGCCTGTGGATCACCCTGCTCCTGGCGCTCCTCTTCGTCCTCATTTACGCGCCCACCATTTTCGGAGAAGAACAGTTCCTCCGTTCCACGTTTCCCGCCTTTGAGAGCTATGCCCAACGTGTACCGCGCCTGCTACCCCGGCTCACCCCAGCGGGAATCCCGGGAGACGGTAGCTTCTCCGGTACTCTTTACCGTCAGCACCGCGAGTACAATTCAGTTTTGGGTGCCTGTGCCGTTTACGTTGTACTTGTTGCTGCTCTGTGGCTCCGCCATTGATTCAATGGGAGTGAGTAAACGGTGATAGGGTTTCCGAGACTCGTGGTGCGTGTGGCATGTTTTTGGGCGCTGGCCGGCATCGCTCAGTCGCCGCCTCCGCCTCCGCTCCTGCCCCCAGCCGCAAATTTCTCCTTTCCCGCAAAACAGACTCTCAACTATGCAGTAGACTGGCGCGTCTTCCCCGCCGGCCAAGCCACCTTCCACCTGGAGCAGGTGGGCAACCTTCAGCACGTGATCGCAACAGGCGAGTCGATCGGCGCCGTCAACCTGCTTTTCCGCGTCAACGATCGCTTTGAGTCTTACTTCGATCGCACCACGGGCTGCTCGTCCAGTTTTGCCAAGCAACTCCAGGAGGGCAGGCGCCAAGTCACCAGCACCCTGCGGTTTATGGGCGGCAAGCAAGTGCTGCAAGAGAAGAACCTGGTGTCCGGGACCAGCAAATCGCAGGAGGCGGTCATTCCGCCCTGCGTCACCGACCTGATGTCCGCAATCTTCTACGGCGGCTCCCAACCCCTGCAGCCCGGCACGAGCTTTCACATGCCGGTGGCGGATGCCATGCGGGTCGTGGACGTGACCATGAAGGCCGAGGCCCGGGAACAGGTGGTCACGCTCGCCGGCACTTTTCAAACCATCCGGGTGCAACCCATCGCCGACGCGGGAGTGGTGAAAAATCGAGGCAACATCTGGATCTGGTACACCGACGACGAGCGACACCTGCCGGTGCAGATGCGCGCCCGGCTCTTCTGGGGGACCATCACCATGCGCCTGGTAAGCACATCGTCCAAGTAGCCGCTATTGAATGCGGTATCGCTCCCGCATCAACCGCTGCAGCCTCGGTTTGTAGATGATGTTGTAAGCCAGCTCTTTATCGGGAAACATAGCCAGCGCGGCTTTCTTGCTGTCGGCTACCAGTTCCGCGGCCTGATCGACCGTCAGGCTCCGATCCTGGCTGATCACGGACATTACCATATCCATCATCATCTGCAGGCGGCGGATCTTGCGCTGCTCCTCCATCTTTTCCTGGGGGGACTGGGGAGTAGGTGGCGAATTGAGCGTGTGGTGGGAAGATTCGTCGTTGCGACCGGATTCGCTTGACCCCATGTTGGAAAGCCCTTCCTCCGAGTTTATTCTCCTTGCTTTGTTGCGAATCCTATACCCGAACCGGCGGCAGGGAAATACAAAAAAGGTTTGGTTACCTTGCCGCCAAAGGCTCGGCGCTGACCGAAGTTCCATTGAGATAGAAGGACGTGGCCCCCATGGCGTCGGTGCGGTAGGTCCGGACATGATCGTCCTGCAGGCGCCGGAGGATTTCCCATTTTGGGTGGCCATAGGGATTACGGTGGGCGACTGAGATGAGGGCATAGGTCGGCGCGACCTGCGCCAGAAAGCGCGGAGTGGTCGACGTCCGGCTGCCGTGGTGCCCAACCTTCAACAGGTCGGAGTGCAGCTGCTCGCTCAGCATCTGCTGCTCGCTGGGCGCTTCCGCGTCGCCTTCGAGCAGCACCGAGGTCTTCCCGTAGGCCACATGCAGCACCAGCGAATCGTCATTGCTGGCGCCCGGCCTTCGGCGTGTAGTCGGGAGAAGGAGCCAGCACATCCACTCGGGTGCCCCCGAAAGGAAAGCTGCTGCCGGCGGCCATTGCTTCGACGGGGATGTCGAGCCGCCTGGCCTCAGCAAGGAGAGCCTGGTAGGCCGGAATCTCCGGGTTGGTCCCTACCCACAACACCCGGGGACGAAAATTGCGCAGGATGGACGGCATGCCCCCCATGTGATCGCTGTGTGCGTGGGTGAGAGCGACGGCGTCCAGACGGCGGATATTGCGCGACCACAAAACTGGCGAGACCACGTCCTCCCCTATTTCAAAGTTGCTGCTCGGCCCCTGGGAGCCACCGCCGGTGGGACCGCCCGCGTCGATGAGCAGCGTTTTCCCCTCAGGCGAGATCAGCAGCAGCGAATCGCCCTGGCCCACATCGATGGCAGTCACCTCGAGCACGCCGGGCTGGTAAACCAACGCTCGGGGATAGAAGACACACGCCGCGGAACAAGCTAACGCAGCGATGGGAAGAACCACAGGGAAGCGGCTGTTGCGCGCTCCCCAAACTGCCAGGCCGATGAGTAGAATGCCGGCAACGATAGCCAGGGGGCCAGGATCGGGAATCCGGATATCGCCCGCCGCCATTCCGCTAAAGAGACGAACGATATCGTTGATACCGTGGAGCAGAGCCGCCGTAACGGCCCCGGGCACGATGGCCATGGTGGGCGAGATCAGCAAGGTGACAAAAGTGATCAGGGCGGAGGGAAGCGCAAGTCCGATCAGCGGCACCACCAGCAGGTTCACAGGTAAGCCGAGTGCGGTCACGCGATGGAAATAGATTGCCATGGGGAGAGACATGGCCAGCTCGATCAACGCGGAGACCAGCATCAGCTCGCAGATCCTCAGCAGCAGACGGGTCAAGCCCGCAGGCAGGGTGTAGGCCAGCCAACGGCCGAAGAACGGTTCCAGGTGGTTGGAAATAAGCCGCAAAGTCACCCGGAATTGTGCCAGCGGCGGAGGCAGCTCAGGATCGATCGCGACCAGGCCCAGGTTTTGCGCCGCGTGCAGATAGGGCGCGAAGGTGTGCTCGGCTACAGGGATCGCAACTCCACCGACGATCAACACTGAGAGCAGTGTCATCTGGAAGCTCGCCCCCCACAATGAACTCGGATCGAGCGCAAGCAAGCAGACGGCAGCAAAGCCAATCGCGTTGAGACTATTCCGGTCCCGGAAGATTAACCGCGCCAGTAGATACAGGGTCACCATCCAGAAAGAACGCTGCACCGGTTCGCCGAACCCGGCCAGCAAGGCGTAGGCGAAAGAGCAGGCAATCGTCACCGTCGTTGACCACGCGCGAGGCAGGCGCAGCCACGCCGCTAAGCCGAATATGCAGCCCGCAAAGATCGCCAGGTGCATCCCCGAAACCACCAGAAGGTGAAAAGAACCGGTCCGTTCAAAGCCCACGCGGGCCTGGTGATCGAGATACGTGCGGTCGCCGAGGACCATGGCGCTCAGCATGCCTGCGTCGGATTCGTTAAGCAGCATCCATCGCGGTAAGCGTGAAGCCGTCGAGGAGCCGGCGAATGCGATCAGCCGCTGGCTGCCGGCCTGCTGTACCGCGTGCAGCCAACAATGAAATCCGCCGTGCCCGCGTGTAAGCGTGACTGCCGAGGCTTTCAGTGAGCCCACCACACCGATGCCCTGCTGCCGCAGCCATGCGGTGGCATCCCAAACCCCCGGGTCAAGATACCGCTCGGGCAAGTGCATCGCGATCTTGGTCTGGATCTGGTCCCCGCAATGGATAACAGGGAATGGTTGATCCACGGGGGCGTAGACAGTAGCGCGCAGTCCGCCGGACACCGGTCGGCTATCCGCGGAAGCCACCCGCACATCGAGACTTTCGCTCTGCTCTTCCCGCACGGCACTGCCGAAGGGAGATGTGGATTGAGTAAGGCGGATGGGGGTAGTGCGCGTGACCTCGCCATAGACGACCGTTGCGTCACCAGCGTCCGCGATCATGCTCAGTTGCGTTTGTGGATCAGGACCGGGTTCAATCTCGCTCAGCAGCAAACCCAACATCAGCCAGCAACAGGCCAGCGGAAGCATTGCGACCCGCAAAGCTATCCGCACCGCCACCACGCAAAGAAGAGAAACCAACAGGATGGTGCTAATGAGTTTCCCAGGCGCGATCCAAGTGTAACCGGCAAGCACAATCCCAGCGCAGAACCAAACAGCACCATAGAGCGCAGGCGCGGTGGCAAAAGAGAGCCGATCGAGGCCACGTCTTCTCAACAGGCACTCCCACTCCCGCCAACTCCGATGAGACGAGCCCCGAAGGGACGGCTGAACTTAGCCCAGGACGCAGTCCTGGGTAGAGACCTCAGGACGCTAATCATCCCACGAGCTCCCCAGCGAACCACACATTAATTCCGCTTAAGGAACGAAACCGTCTCCATGTGGAAGGTTTGTGGAAATAGATCGATAAGATCCATCCGTTCCAACGAATACCCATACTGTAACAGTGACTGTAAATCGCGAGCGAGCGTCGCCGGATCGCATGAAACATAAACCATCTCGGGGGCCGCGACCCCTGCCAGGAGAGCGCAAATCTCCTTACCCAAGCCGGCGCGCGGTGGGTCGACCACAATCAATTCGGGCTTTTCCTGGCCCACCGCCCCTCTGCGAAGAAAGTCCAACGTATTGGAGCGGACGACGCGGTGCCGCCTATTTTCTAAGTTTATCTTGAGATCGTCGGCCGAAAACCCTTCAGATTCAACAGCGATTACATTTTCATACGCGAGCGCCTGTGCAAATAGCCCAACCCCCGAGTACAGATCCCAAGCCAGCCGGCCCGATCGATTTCCGATCGCCAACCGCAGCAAATCCGTCACCAGAAAACGGTTGACCTGAAAAAAAGCTCCAAGGCTTACCTGGTAAGCCACCCCGGAGACCATATACGTGAGCGACCGCTGCCCCCAGTGCATCACGGAAGAGCTGTGCTGCGCCCACAACCCAACCCCGACTAGCGCAGGGATCTCCACCTGCAGCCGCTTGGCGAATGCTTCCAGGCTGCGTTCCTGTACGCGCCGCGCTTTCTCCGGCCAGAGAGATACGAGCAGCTGGTCCTGCTCGCCGTTAACAAAGAACTCCACCTCATCACACAGGCTCGCAAGAGCAGTCTCTTTGGCAATTCGTTCCACCGCCGCAATCGCTCTTTCAAGAAGAGGAGCAGCGATGGGGCAATGGGTTACCCGCAGCAGCTTGTGCGAACCTCGCTGGCGGTATCCCAGGCCGCCACCCATCACATGGAGACGGACACGATTGCGGTAGCCCCAGGGCGGCCCGGCCACACTTCCTATTTCGCTCGGCAAAGGGAGATGTGCCCGGGTCAACGTCTCCTTCAGGATGTCCAGCTTCATCTGCAACTGAAACGCGGGGCTTGCATGCTGGTACTGGCACCCACCGCACCGCGGAACATATTCGCACCCTGGGACAACTCGCTCTGGAGACGGCTCGATAACAGCATCAAGGGCGCCGTTAGCGAAGCTGCGCTTGTCCGCCGCAATCGTGGCCTCCACCAGTTCCCCCGGCAGTGTTCCCGGAACAAACACTGTCTTCCCTTCGGGAACGCGCGCCAATCCATCGCCGCCGTAAATAGCTTTCTCGATGCGCAGCTTCATGCCTGGCTCATATAAAACAGGCTGAGCCGCGGCAGGTTGAACTTTTCCAACAGCCGCTTATGCAGGAATTGTTGCTCCACCTGGCGAATCTGCATTGCAGGCATGCGGCTGCGGTAAGGAGCCAATTCGGCCGCGGCCTGTTGACGCAGCGCAACCAACTCGGCTTCGGGCGTGCCGGTGAGGAGGATCGCGAACAGTTTCTCCTCTAACACCGTGAGCGACTGCTCCATCTCTTCGAGATGGGGCAGTTTGGCCCGTGTATCCCCGGCAAGTGCCTGGAGACGATCGGCGATCTCGGCCAGCGATTCCTTTTGCGGTGCATTGCGCAGTTGCTGTGCGGCCCCTTCCAGGTGGGCCGCAATCCGTTCCTGTTCGAATCCCTGCTCGTCCGTGCCGGGGCGGGGTGTAGCGCCGACAGCGGCCTCTTGCATCGCGTCCAGGGCGGAGATCACTTCCTGGGCGCAATACGCCAGCCCATTCACCTTCCGCACGCGAGCTTTGTTCTTGCGCGCATCGTATTTGTCGAAGGCGGCGTCTATGCCTTGCTGCACTGCTGCCAACGGGATGCCCGCTTCGCGCCAGGTTTCAATCAGTGCCCAGTCGATGGTGGAAAGCAGAAGCAGCGACCCGCGGCGCCGCTGGAAGTGTTCTTCAATCTCAGTAAAGTAGTTGAAATAATTTTGCACGACTGCGTCAGGCGTGCTTTCCCGCTGCTTCGCCGTGGCTGTGCTTGACCTTGGCCACGCGGTTGCGTTCGTAGATCAGGCGCAGCCCATCGAGCGTCAGCATGTCGTCGATGACCTTGATGAATCTTGAGTCGTCGACGATCAGCCGGGCCAGGCCGCCCGTAGCGATGATTTTGGGAGGGGAAGGCGCTTCGCCAGACGCTGGTTCGAGGCCTTTGGTCTCGTTCAAAATCCGTTCCAGGATGCCGTCCACCAGGCCGATGTAGCCGTAGTACAACCCGCTCTGCATATGCGCAATGGTATTTGTGCCGACTACCTTGGCAGGCTTTTTTACATCCACTCTCGACAGCCGAGCGGCGCGGGAGAAAAGCGCCTCGGCAGAGATGGCAAGGCCTGGGGCGATCACCCCGCCCACGTACTCGCCCTTGGCGGTGATCACGTCAAAGGTAGTAGCCGTTCCGAAATCAACCACCACGCACGGGCCACCGTATTTAGCGAACGCACCGACACCATTGGCCAGGCGATCTGCGCCTAATTCAGCGGGATTGTCCACCAGGATAGGCATACCAGTCTTGATGCCGGGTTCCACCAGCATGGGCTTCACGTTGAAGTAGCGCTCGCATACCTGGCGCAGCGTTGTTTCCAGGGGAGGGACTACCGAAGCGATGATGATGGCCGAGACTTCACTCGCCTCGATTTTCTTCATGGCGAAGAGGCTGAGCAGGAGCACGCCGTATTCATCTACCGTCTGCGCTCTGAGTGTGCTGATGCGCCAATGGGTGATTAACTCATCGGGAGCGAGGCGGTAAAGGCCGAGGACGGTGTTGGTATTGCCGACGTCAAGGGTGAGCAGCATAGAATTTTCCGTCATTGATCCCGGACGCCGCCGGAGTGTACGGTGCGAAGGCCTTCCGCGGTGCGCACGCGAAGAAATCCGCGCGCGTCCAGGCCTGCGGTGACGCCGGAGTATCCTGACCCTTCGTCCACATGCACCTGCCTGCCACGAATCCAGGTAGAAGCGCCTTCCAGGCGGCTTAGGATATTTGCGGCCGCGCCGGTTGTTTCCGCACTGAGCGCTTGCGCTTCCCGGTACAGCGATTGTAGCAAAGCAATCAACAGATCCTGGCGCGCCCACGAGCGTCCGGTTTCGCTGCGCAGAGAGGATGCGATGAGTCCCAATGGGGCGGGGAAGCTCTCCTGGTGCACATTAATGCCGATGCCCACCACCGCGTGGCGGACCCGCGTCACCTCTGCATTTAATTCGGTGAGAATGCCGCAGAATTTCTTCTTGCCAAAGAGCAGATCGTTTGGCCAACGTATATCGGCTTCGAGGGACGTGACCTGACGCACCGCCTCGCGCACCGCGAGACCGGCAGCCAGTGAAAGCCAGAGAATATCCGCAGGCGCAACCCGCGGCCGCAACAGGACGCTCACGTAGAGCCCGGCGCCGCGAGCGGAATGCCACTCGTGGGCGCCCCGGCCGCGGCCCGCGGTCTGTTCGTCCGCCAGGTAAACCATACCTTCCGGAGCACCCTCATCGGCCTCGCGCATAGCCAGCACGTTGGTGGAGTGGATAGAAGGGAAGTAGCGAATATTGCCGGCGAAAGGCGTTTCGGCCAAGGCATTATCCAATGCAGGCAGATCATAAGTGTCTTCTTGGGAAGGATCAAGCAATAGGTAGTCCTTATGTGCTCTCTCGTCTTTGTAACGAATCGACGGGTGCCCCACATCTCGCTCGTTTTTCGCGAGATGTGGGATACCACGCACTATACCGGCAGGTTTTCCACTCCACCGGCAAAGAACGTCGAGGTTCGTGGTATCCCACATCTCGCGAAAAACGAGCGAGATGTGGGGCACCCGTCGATTCGTTACAGGGAGAGAGTTAGAAAATATCCGTGGTCACCCGCATACTCAAATCCACAGCCACCGTGGACTGTGTCAAAGCACCGACGGAAATATGATCCACTCCGGCAAGTGCATATTTGCGAATATTCTCGAGCGTGATCCCACCCGATGCTTCCAGGGGAATCGTAAGGCCGTGTCCGCGCACGATACCTACCGCCTTTTTAGTCTCGGCCGGGCTCATATTATCCAAAAGCAGCGACTCCGCTCCCGCAGTGAGTGCCTGCTCCAACTCAGTCAGAGTCCGCACCTCGCAGGTAATCGTCTGGCCAGGTGTTCGTCCCGCAAATGCGCTGGCAATGACCTTGGGAATGCCGCCACCCAGAGCAATATGATTGCTCTTGACCAAGATTCCGTCAGACAGATCAAAGCGATGGCTCTCGCCCCCGCCGCAACGCACAGCATACTTGTCCAGCACGCGAAGACCAGGAGCCGTCTTACGTGTGTCGAGCACTTTAGCCTTGGTGCCGGCCACCGCGTCCACATACTGCCGGGTAAGAGTGGAAATCCCGCTCATCCGCTGCATCAAATTCAGAATCACGCGCTCGCAAGCCAGAATGGTGCGCGCATTACTCCGAATCACCGCCACCGCTTGTCCCTTCTTCACCCGCACCCCGTCGAACATCTCCGGGTGATTAATCACCTCAAACCGGCCTGTATTCTTCTTGTCCAACCGGATGAAGATCTCCAGAAATCTGGGGATACATCCCAATCCGGAAATCACGCAATCCTGCCGCGCCAGAACCGTACCGGAAGCCCGCAGCCCGGGCTCAATGGTGATGGCTGTGGTGACGTCGTTGGTCGCCCGGTCTTCCACCAGCGCCTGTTCCAGGGTGGCCTCAACTCGTCTGCTCTTCCAATCCATTGGCCCCCCTCATTGGCTTTCGCAGTTGAGACTCTCCAGCGCAGCGCGGTTCTTGGGAATCAGCACGCTCAGTTCGGCCGCACGGCGGCGCAGCCCTTCTACCACGTTTGCCGGAGCCTTGGCTAGAAAGCCCTCATTCGACAGCTGCCGATCGGCATTGGATATCTCTTTCTCAAACCGTAGCAACTCCTTCTTCAGGCGCTCACACTCTACGGCAACATCGATCGTACGCTCGTAGATCACGGCCACATCAAATCCCGGCGCGGAGCGCACACCCGTGCCTTCGGGCATGCTATCGACAAACTCAATTGCCGACACCTTGGCCAGCCGGCTGATGATGTCGGTGTTCTGTTCAATGCTGGACCGCTCCTCGGGGGCCACGCGAAGCAGGATAGGCACCGTCGCCTTCTCTTCCACTCCGAGTTGCCGGCGCATGTCGCGGACCGCGGCGATCAACTCCTGCAGTCGCTCCATCTGCCCTTCCGCCGCGGGGTCGATCAAATCGGTCCGCCCCTGCGGAAACCGCGTGAGCGCGATCGATTTGGCGGGAGGGTGATTTTCGTAAACTGCGTGCCAGATCTCCTCGCTGATAAACGGCATGAACGGAGACAGCAGACGCAGAGCGGATTCGAACACCGACAGCAGCGTCGAGAGCGCCGAACGTACCGGCGTAGGGGCACCCGTGAAGTCCAGACGCAGCTTCACGACTTCCAAATACCAATCACAAAAATCGCCCCAGAAGAAGCTGTAGAGCGTGTTGGCAGCCTCGTGGAAGCGATACTCCTTCAATGCCTGGTTGACTTCGCCGGCAGTGCGATTCAGGCGGGAAACAATCCACCGGGCTTCGAGTGGGGCATCCTTTCCCGGCTCCGCGGGAAGCTGATGCAAATCGACGGCGATTCCGGCCTCCGCGGCTCGCTCCATTTGCATAAAGATGAACCGCGCCGCATTCCAGATTTTGTTGGCAAAGGCGCGATAGCCGTCGGTGCGCTCTTCGCTGAAAGCGATATCTGTTCCGGGCGCGGCCATGGCGGCCAGAGTGAAGCGCACAGCATCCGTCCCGAAGCGCTCCACAACCTGGATCGGGTCGATCACGTTGCCCTTGGTCTTCGACATCTTCTGCCGGTCCGCATCACGCACCAGCGCGTGGATGTAGACGTCGCGAAAGGGCACCGCGTCCTTCAGCGTGCGCTGGCTGCCGTCGGCCATCGGCTCCTCCAGCATGAAATGGCAACCCAGCATGATCATGCGCGCCACCCAGAAGAACAGGATGTCGAAGCCGGTGACCAACAGCCGGGTGGGATAGAAAGCGTCCAGATCCGGCGGATGCTCCGGCCACCCTAGCGAGGAGCAGGGCAACAGGCCGGAGGAAAACCAGGTGTCCAGAACATCGTTCTCCTGCTCAAGGCGCTGGCTGCCGCAGTGCGCGCACACTTCGGGCGTGGTGCGAGCCACGGTGATTTTGCCGCACGCAGCGCAGTGCCAGGCCGGAATGCGGTGGCCCCACCACAGCTGGCGCGAGATGCACCAGTCGTGGATATTGCGCATCCATTCAAAGTACGTCTTCGAGTACTGTTCAGGCGTAAAGCGGATGAAGCCCTGTTCCACCGCGGCAATGGCCTTGTCGGCCAGGGGCTGAATGCGGATGAACCACTGTGTCGACAGCAACGGCTCAACCACCGTCTTGCAGCGGTCGCACTTGCCGATGGAGTTTACGTGCTCGCGCACTCCTGCCAGCAAACCTTGCGCTTCGAGATCTTGCAGAACCCGCTGCCGGGCCTTGTACCGGTCCAGACCGGCGTAAGCACCGGCGGCGGCATTCATATGCGCCGTCTCGTCCATCACGCTGATCGAAGGCAGACCCTGGCGTTGCCCCAGAGTAAAGTCGTTGGGGTCGTGGGCGGGTGTCACCTTGACCGCACCGGTACCGAAGTCGCGGGTTACCCAGCTGTCGGTCACCACGGGAATCTCCCGTCCCGTAACGGGCAAACGCAGCATTTTGCCGTGCAGGTGAGCGTAGCGCTCATCGTCCGGATGAACGGCAACCGCGACATCGCCCAGCATGGTCTCGGGCCGCGTCGTGGCCACGGTGACAAACCCATCATCTCCTGGTGTGGGCCCCACGACAGGGTAGCGGATCTCCCATAGCTTGCCCTGCTGCTCCTCGTGAATAACCTCGAGGTCGGAAATCGCGGTCTGGCATCGAGGGCACCAGTTGACGATATAAGCGCCACGATAGATGAGCCCCTGCTCATACAATCGGACGAACGCCTCGCGGACGGCCGCCGAGCGTGGGCCATCCATGGTGAAGTACTCACGCGACCAATCGACGCTGGTACCCAACCTTCGCATCTGGTCGAGGATGGCCGCCCCATAATGCTGCTTCCATTGCCAGACTCGTTCGACAAAGGCCTCGCGGCCCAACTGCTGGCGCGTCTTGTGTTCTTCGGCGAGCTGCCGCTCGACCATCAACTGCGTAGCTATCCCGGCGTGATCCGTGCCCGGGATCCATAAGGCCAGATCCCCGCACATGCGGCGCCACCGGGTGAGAATGTCCATCTCGGTGTGCTCCAGCATGTGCCCCATGTGGAGCCGTCCGGTAACGTTGGGCGGTGGCAGCAGCATGGTAAAGACGGGACGGTCAGACAGAGAACGAGCGTCTTCCGCGTGTGGCTGGTCAAACAGCGCCTCATCGACCCAGTAGGCCGCCCATCGGGCTTCGATCGCGGCCGGGTCATAGGCTTTTGGTAGATCACGGGGCATGGGGGGCGTCTTCTTTCAACACCTCGGGGCATCATCCTGAACGTGCTAAAAGCGGAAAATGCTCTAGAACGGGTTGAGTTTGTCGAGGCCCTTCTTTTTCTTGTGTTTGCTGGAAGACTCGTCGCTCGAGTCAAACTTGGGCGCGGGCGTCTTCTTCTTTTTGCCGCTTGCTGTAGCGCCTGCATCGGTGCCCGTCTGCACCTGCGCGGCGTTGTGCACGTCGTTGGTTTGTGCAGGAGCGTCTGCCGGCTTCTCTATCGGAGGCAAGGGCTTGTTGTCGGTCGGACCAACCGTCGCCAAGCCGCCCGGGTTCTGTGCCCCTGGAACGCCGGCTGCAGCCGCAGCCGCGGCTGCGCCTTCCGGAGTCACGGGCGGGCCTACGGGCGCGCCGGAAGTAGGCGGTGCGGAGTTCGCCGGAGCCTGCCCAGAGTTATTCTGGCCGGTGCCGATAATTTCGGCGCCAATCGCCGGTCCGCCGCCGCCGGCTGCCGGTGCTCCAGTATTCGCGCCCTGCACGTTCTCCAACTGCAGCGTCGAGCCGGAATCCGGCGCAGCTTCTGCCGTCGTCCCACTGGCGGCCGCCGCTGGGCCTGCCCCACCCACTGGGGCCAGGGGCGGTAGAGGCTCGCCCTTGAGGGCTGCGGTGAACAGTGCTGTGTCGCGTTTGCGGACCTCCGGCGCCGTCACTTGCGGAAGGTCGGTGAGTGTAGGTTCGCCAATACGCGCAGCGTTCACGGTGACCGGGCCACGCTTGACCAGCAGAAGGGCGCGATCCTTAAACGTGATTCCGGTACGGCTCTGCTCTTCTGCCTCGCTCTCCGCGAGTTCTTCCTTGGTGGGCTCGGGGACTGGGCGATTGAGCGCGATCAGGCGCTCGCGCGCATCTTCCACATGTGCCGCCATCGAGTAGTGCGTGACCACGCGAGAGTAGGCTTCCGCAGCCTGATCGTCGTAGGCCTTCATGAGCTCCTGCTTGGCCTTGGGATTGATCTGCTGCAGGCCCTGCACATAACGGGCCTCGGCGGCATAAGCATCGCCCAGCCCGATCAACGCCAGGTCGCTATGGCTATAGAGCGGGTAGCTGTCGGTGACTGTCTGAAGGCGGGCAATGGTCGCTGCCCAGTTCTCGTGGGTGGCGTAAAAACTCCCCACCTGGTATTGGCGCTCGGCCAGCACTTCCTGCACTTCCCGCAGACGCTGCTTGGCCCGGGGCACAAACGTCGAATCGGGGAACTGCTGGATCATGTTCCGGTATTCCTGTTCCGCTTGCTGGGCATTCTTCGGGTCGCGGTCAGGCTTTTCCATCTGCATGTAGTAGATGTCGGCGACCTTCATCTGCGCTTCGGCGGCTTCCGGCGTATTGGGGAAGAAGGTGATGAAGTCCTTATATTCGGCCTCTGCCTGGGTCAGGGCGGCGGTGCCCCCTTCTTTGAACCAGCTATCGCCGACCAGCAACTTGGCGCGCATCTGGTATTCCGATTCCGGATAGGTGTTCAGAAGGGTCTGCAAATCCAAACGGGCCACGTCAAACTTGCCCTTTTTCATGGCAATCAGGGACTTATCGAAGAGTTCCTTGTCCGGCTGCTTGGAAGCGTGGCCAGCCATCGGATTATCCGGGCTAGGCTTGGTCGCCGGTTTGGAAGGCTTGAAGATGCCGAACTGAGCGCATGCGGGGAGAGCGCAAAGAAGACACAGGATGGAGAGCCGGGATAGAAAACGCTGCATAGCACCTCATGGGCAGGAACTCGGCCAGGAGCCAATACCGTGACCGGAAGTGGTGCCCCGCCACTGCCGTCCGCATTACTTACTTACTCAATGTTAAATGGCGGCAGCCTGCCTGGAATGGAAATTTTGCCCATTGCGGCCCTGTTCGGCTTCCTGCGCCATTTTCAGCAGTGCCCGGGCTTCCTTTTCCGGGTGCCCCGAATCGAAAACGGCGCTGCCCGCCACCAGCAAATCCGCCCCTGCCTCGACCACCGAGGCAATGGTGTCATGGGCCACTCCTCCATCGACCTCGATCTTGAAATTGAGTCCCATTTCCGCCCTCAGGCCGACCAGCCGCCGGATCTTATCCAGCGAAAAAGGAATGAACTTTTGACCGCCAAAACCCGGGTTAACACTCATCACGAGCACGTGATGGACCATAGGCAGGATCTCGACTAGAAAATCCACCCGGGTGGCCGGGTTGATGACCACAGCCGGTTCCATGTTATGTTGCGCGATCAACTGGAGGGTGCGGTGGAGGTGCCGGCAGGCTTCGTAGTGTACAGCGATCCAGTCTGCGCCGGCCTCTGCAAATTCCTCGATGAAGTCGGCTGGATTGTCGATCATCAGGTGGCAATCCAGCGGCAAGCTGGTGACCTTGCGCAGCGATTTGACCACGGGCGGTCCCATGGTCAGGTTGGGGACGAAATGTCCGTCCATGATGTCGATATGGATGGCAGAACCACCGCCGCGCTCGGCAGCCTCAATTTCCACGGCCAGCTTCGAGAAATCGGCAGAGAGGATGGATGGCACCAATTCAACCATGATGACCCCTCGATAAACCTCAGTGTACAGGACTCAGATGAAAGCAAACCGAAGCCGGGCTCCTGACAAAATCGCAAGGCGCCCGGCGGCTGCTCGGGGTGGAAGTGTGCGCCTTAAGCGCCCTATGCGCCCTTTGTGTGGAATGTGCGCCTTAAGCGCCTTATGGTCTTGCCGGGACAACTTTCTAGGCATGCCACTGAATCGGTGGCTTCGCCAACTCTTCCGGATTAGCACTATGAGCCCGCGCCGCCACGCGAGAGATAGCGCGCAGCAAAGGCTTCCGAGGTACCTCCCCATCCGCGCCGGCAAACATCATTTCCCCCGCAGAACGGGCCGCCGGCCGGTAAAACCACTGCGTGAACAGCGCCAGGTGGTCCGATAGAGTCTGCGCGGCAACACTCCTCGGCGCCGACTGAGCCAACGCCGTCAAAGCCTCCTCGAGCCGCGACTCCAGCACATCCTTTGCCGGCAAAGCTCCAACGCCCTCCAGGGGAACCGCCTCCAAAGCAACCGGATGGGCAAACAGCGAGCTCGACCCCGACCGCTCATTCGCCAACCGCATCCCTACAATGGAATAGAGCGCAGGTCCACTCCACACTCCGCGCCGCAGACCAAACAGCGCCACATGACCCGGCTCCGCCGACGGTTGTACCAGGATGCCGCTCAACTCCGCCAGCGGACGAACCGCCTCGCTGGCTAAATGAGCCACGCTTTGCACCTTCTGCATCCGCTGATGGATAGCCGCGGCGCGCTCAAACTCCATCGCCTCTGAAGCCGCGTTGCGCTCGCCTTCCAGCTTGCCGATCATGGAACCGCCGCGCGTCGTGAGAAAAGCAAAAACTTCCGCGGCTTCCTGCTGGTACCGCTCATCGGAGCACCCCTTAAAACAAGGAGCGAGGCACATCTTCATCTCCGAATAAACACACCCGGGAAAAGCCGGATCGGGATTGAGCTCCTCAGTGCAGCGCCGCAGCAAAAACAAGTTCAGCATCTCATCCGCATACCGCTCAGCCGCTGCCCGCGAAGGAAACGGACCAAAGAGAGCATTCGCTGCCGTCTTGCTGATTTTGGAGGTGGCATAAACCCGCGGATACGCATTATCAACCGACATCCGCAGAAAAGCCGGAGGGCGAAGCCGCAACCGCTTTTGCGCCCGAGGACCGAAGGCGCGCAGCGACGCCTGGTAGAGGCACAGCGAGGATTCAAACTCCGAACCCGTGACCGTGTACTCAATCTGGTCGACGAGATGCGCAAGTTGCAGGCGTCGGCTCGTTACGCCACCCTGAGGTCCACGCAGAAAACGCATTAAACGGCGGCGAAGGTTCGGGGTTTTGCCCAGGTAAGGTTCGGCCGCTGGATCAGCGGCACACAGTGCAAAAACAGCCGGAGCCTGCGGAAGACCGCTCAGGCTGGCGCTGGGGTCGGCCGGATCGAAGCGGATCGAATGAACGAGACCGGCTCTCATATCAAGACGGAATGATTATTCCCCGGCGATGGTCATTCCGTCGATGCGCAAAGTGGGGGAGGCCACCGCTCCTCGAAATTCCAGGTCGTCGGCAATGGCGGTGACGTGATTGAGCATCTCCTTCAGGTTGCCGGCGATCGTCACTTCCTCGACCGCGAAAGTGAGCTCTCCATTCTCAATCCAAAGACCCGCCGCGCCGCGGGAGTAATCGCCGGTCACCATGTTGACCCCAAACCCCATCAGCTCGGTGACATAGAAGCCCGTCTCTACATCGGCAAGCAGTTGCTGCACGGAGATGGTACCCTTCTCCAGAAACAGGTTGCCGCCGCCGATGCCGGGGGTTCCCGCCAGCCCACGAGAAGCATTCCCCGTGCTCTGCATCTTGAGTTTGCGCCCCGTGTACGTATTCAGCAGGTAATTCTTCAGCACGCCCTTCTCGACAATCACCGTGCGCCGCGTGGGCAGGCCCTCGCCGTCGAAGGGCGAGGTGCCGAACAGCCCGGGCAGGGTTCCGTCATCAATAACGGTTACATTTTCACTGGCCACTTGCTGTCCTAGCTGATTGTTCCAGAAGGAGGCGCCGCGATAAATACTGTCCCCATTGGCGGCTTCGAAAATGTTGCCAATGAGCGAGCGCGCGATCTCCGGAGCAAAAACAATCGGCACCTGCTGCGTCGGGACACGGCGTGCATTCAGGCGACGCAGGGTTCGCCTGGCTGCCTCCGCCCCGATGCTTTCGGGCGACGCAAGCTTGGCCAGCGTGCGGGCGCTCGAATACCAGTAATCGCGCTGCATGCCGCCTTTCTCCGTCTCCGCGATCGGCATGGCCGAGAGGGAGCAATACGAGCGGCGATACTCACCCACAAAGCCGCGTGAATTGGCCATCACCTTGTGTCCGGTGGCTACATCGAAGCTGCCGCCGTCACTCTTTGTCAGTCGCGGATCCGCGGAAAGCGCTGCAGCCTCGGCACGCCGTGCGTACTCGATGCGTTCTGCCGCTGGCAGGGAATACACATCGTCGTAATAAAGGCCGAGGTCGCCCGCAAGCCGGCCCATAGCACTCGGTTCCGGCAAGCCTGCGAAGGGATCCTGCGATGTGACTCGAGCCAGATCGATGGCGCCGGAGACCATGTGCGCCAGGCCCGCCTCAGAGAAGTCGCTGGTAGAAGTATTCGCGGTGCGATACGATCCGCTTTCTCCCACAAACACCCGCAACCCGATCCCGCGCGCCCCTGATTCCTTCAGCGTTTCCACCTGTCCAAGCCGGACGAGGGTTGAGAATTCGTCACCTTCGCGGATCACAACTTCCGCTTCCGTGGCTCCTGCCCGCAGCGCGCGTTCGACCACATCCGCCGCAAGTTGCTGCATGTTGAGGGTGCTTTCGGTTGCCGATATTGGAGTCGCTGTAGACATTATCTGGCCGTACCGCCTACCGTCATGCGGTCGAGCTTGATCGTCGGCATTCCTACGCCGACAGGCACGCTTTGCCCATCTTTGCCGCAGGTGCCAATGCCCTCATCGAGCGCGAGATCGTTACCCACCATGGATACATATTTCAGCGCTTCGGGCCCATTGCCTATCAGCGTGGCGTCGCGCACCGGCGCGGTGATCTTACCGTCTTCGATCAGGTAAGCTTCCGAAGCCGAAAACACAAATTTGCCGCTGGTTATATCCACCTGGCCACCGCCGAAGTTCACCGCGTACAGCCCGCGCTTTACGCTGCGCAGAATATCCTCCGGGCTATCTTCGCCCGAGAGCATGTAGGTATTGGTCATGCGCGGCATTGGAATGTGCTGATAGCTCTCTCGACGCCCATTGCCGGTGTCTGCCATGCCCATGAGGCGGGCAGATAGCTTGTCGCTGAGGTAGCCCTTCAGGATGCCGTTCTCGATGAGCACCGTCTCCTGCGTGGGCGAGCCTTCATCGTCGACATTCAAGGATCCCCGGCGCGAAGGCATGGTGCCATTGTCGACCACCGTTACCTTCGAGCTGGCGACCTGCTGTCCGATAAGGCCGGCGAAAGCAGAGGTCTTCTTGCGATTGAAATCGGCTTCCAAACCGTGGCCTACGGCTTCATGCAGCAGAACGCCCGGCCAGCCCGGTCCTAAAACCACTTCCATGTCCCCCGCGGGGGCAGGAACGGCATTGAGCTGCAGAATTGCCTGCCGGGCAGCTTCCCGGGCAAAATGTTCCGGAGATTTGTCGCCTTCAAAAAAGTTGATTTCCACCCGGCCACCGCCGCCGGAGCCTCCGCGCGAGTTCTTCGATCCATCGCGCGCGATGACGTAGCAATTCAATCGGGCGAGAGGCTGCGTATCATGGGCAAACGTGCCGTCGGACGCCGCAATGAGAATGTGCCGCATCTCGTCGTTAAAACCGGCGCGCACTTGCACGATGCGCGGATCATAGGCCCGGGCGGCGCGATCGGCGCGCATGACCAGTTCCAGCTTGGGAGCAATGCCCGCGTTGGCATCGCCTGCTGAGATCGGGTACAGACTCGTTTTCGGAATCTCGCGGAAGCCGGCGACCTGGTACCTGCTCGGCCCATCGGCGATCAGCGCCGCGGTGCGCGCCGCGCGCATCAGCCTTTCCGCGGAGAGGTCGTCGGTATAGGCATAGCCGGTGCGGTCTCCCGAGCAAACGCGGATGCCGCAACCTGCGCTGACTCCCTGGCTGGCGGATTTCACCAGAGACTCATCGACCGAGATCGAGGTAGACGCGATCGACTCGAAATACAAGTCAGCAAAATCGCCGCCGGCGGAAAGGGCCTCGCCCAGGCACCGCTCGATGAGGCGTCCAGTGAGTCCGAACCGCTGAAAAAAGTGAAGCTCATGTTCGGGAAAGTTCATAGGCGGCCCAGCCGATCAATATTCACCATATTGTCATTCTAGTCCGCGGTGGAGGGCAGGTAAACAACCGCCGCCGAGGGGCGTCCCCGGCGGCGGTGGGTGTTACGGTCTCAAACCAGCAAACTATTTGGTGAAGATGTCGTGTTCCTGGTCGTATCGCTTCTCTGCCTTGCCGGCCTTTTCAGCGGCTTCCTCGGCCGCGCGGTCGATCCTGTTGTCCTGCCCTGTCTTCGACGTATGGAACTCGTCCGTGCTCGATGGCTTCTCAGTATCAGTCTTCGGCATACTTTGATCTCCCCATATAGCTAGATGCGCGGGCCATCGGCGCAGTTATCCGCTATGCTGTTTGGGCCGGAAGGGAGATCTATATGAGGATCGCGTTCTGGGTAATCGCAGCAGTGCTCTGCCTGGTTCCTGGGGCCGCAGCCCAACGTCAGAACGGTCAGTTTGGGCATGGAGTCTGGGTCTGGAGAACACCCATTCTCCTCGACCTGCCCGCCCGGGGCGAGGCTCTGCGCGATTTCTGCGGCTCAAACCAAATCAATGAGGTCTACCTATCGTTCACTTCGCAAAATAGCGCCGCGCCGGAGCAACAGGAGATCGCAAAGCTCATTGAACTTCTGCACAAATCACACATCCGGGTGGAGGCCCTGCTCTCCAGCGCCGATGCCGACGAGCCCGGCAGGCACCGCGACAAACTGATGGGCCACGTCAATGAAGTGGTGACCTTTAATCGCGAACATTCTCATCAGCGCTTCGACGGCATCCATCTCGACATAGAGCCGCAGCAACGCCAGGAGAACAAAGGGCTGGGGAACCTGGGATTCTTACCCGAACCTCGTCGATACCTATCGAGCGGTGCTCGTTGTGGCAGAGCAGAACCAGATGACGGTGAACGCCGACATCCCTAACAAATTTCTCAAGACCGATGCCGGCCGGCGTCAGGCGCTGATGTCCTCCCTGCCGCGGTTGACACTGATGCTTTATGAGCTGAATAGCCCAGGTGATGGGCAAAACGCCGCGGCCCAGGCAGACAAGCTTCGCCAAGCCAGCACAAGGTTTATCGATGCGGCGTATCAGGGTCTCAGCGGAACCAATCTTGCGAAACTTGCCATAGGACTGCGCACCGCCGACTACCAGCAACAGCTCCCGGACATGCTCAAAGTCGTACAGGATACGCTATCCGCAAACCCGCACTTCCTGGGCTGGGCCTGGCACTCCTATAACGACGAATCCGAAGCCGCAAAGTAATGGGCGATCCTAGTCAACGCTCACGGCTCGCGCAATGAGTGGTACAGGATAACTTTGCCATCCACGGCGACGGCAACGTAGCGGCGATCAGCCAAAAATTGCATCACCTTCTTACCCTCCCGCGCCAGCTTTGCCCAGCGAGAATTCGTGTTCGCATTTTGCTCCACGCCGCGTAAGGCTGTGTCGCCGAATTTGAAATCCACTTCCCGCAATTTGGATCGGCTCGTGCGTCGGATCGGGTAGGTCACATTGTCGAGAGTGACCGTCTTCGCGTTTCCCGCGAACACCTGCTGCCACACGGAAATCAGAGCGTCTTCCAGGCTCATGGCGAAACCTCACTGCTTCAGTTCGTTTAACCGTCTCACGAGAAACCGCCGCGCTGTTTCCGGCCGGGCCAGGGCGAGCGCTCTTTCCTAGGATGCACGAGCTTCCGCCCTTCTCCCCAGCCGCCGGTATAAATCCGCCCGCGCCGCGTTAAGTGTTTTTCCTTAGCCAACAATTCCTTGCGGACGGCGAGCCACTCGCCACGCGAGACGATCTTCGGGTGCTCTATTTGGCGGGCAATCATGGTTCACCTTTGCTTGGAGTGACACGACGGTTGTTTTCCTTGGCGAAGCGATACGCTCCGTATGCGCCGATAGTCGTTCAGGAGGGCAAAAAACGGACAACCATTCGGCTTTTTTTAAAAAAAAAGCGGTCAGGGCTGGGCTACTCGGCGCGCATGATCGCGGTAGGATCGGACCGAACCGCATGAAGCGCAGGGAACAAGGTCCCCAGCAAGGTGGTGATGAGGCAAACCGCCGCAGCGGTCGAGAAGGTGACCGCATCCGCCGGCCGCACGCCGGCAAGCAGGCTTTCCATCAGCCTGGCCGCGACATACGCTAAGGCCAGTCCGGGTAGCAAGCCGGCCACTGCCAGCCTCGCTCCCTGGACTAGCACCATTTTGAAGATATCGCCACGGCAGGCACCCAAAGCCAGGCGGATACCAAACTCCTGCTGTCGCATCGAGACCGTGAACGCGAGCAGCCCGTAGATGCCTAAGCCTGCCAGCAAAATCGCCACCCCGGTAAAGACCACCAGCACTCGCATCTGGATGGTCCGCGATTCCGTCTCGCCCGCGACCACCTCATCCATGGTTCGTACGTTGGAAATAGGCTGTTCCGGATCCGCCGTGTGGACGATCTGTCGGATCGCCGGCAAAAGATGCTCCGGCGGCTGCGACGAGTGGATCACGAGGTCTTTGGGTGCGTAATAGGTGTTGTCCAGATCCTGTTTGGAACTCAAATAGACCTGGGGCTCGCTGGTTCTCTCCAGCCCCCGCGCCCGGATGTCTCCAACCACTCCGATGACTTCACGATCGTGACCCTCGAACTTGAAATGCCGCCCGATGGGCTGTTCATGGGGCCAGTATCGCCGCACGAACGATTCGCTTACCACGGCCACGTAGGGCCTATCCGCGGTGTCGCTTTCGTTTACGCCGCGGCCCAACTTGATAGGAATCCCCAGGGTTGAAAACAAGACCAGGGGTCACAAAACGCAGGCTGGCGGAAGTGCCTTCCGTCCGGATCTGGCTGCTCCCATTCACTTCGACCGGCCAGATACCGCCGCCCCACGTCATGGGAAGAGCGGTAATGTACGCGGCATCCATGACCCCTGGCAGCCGGCGCACCTCCGTCAGCACCTTGCCATAGAACTGCTCTCGAGTGCTGGTGTTGTTGTATTTGGGATAGGGCAAATCAGTGCGCAAAGATAGGATGCCGCTGGTGGCAAATCCAGGGTCCACGGATTGCACCCGCCACAACGCGCGAATCAACAATCCTGAAGAAACCAGCAGCACTACGGATGCCCCGACCTCTGCAATCACCAGGGCAGACCGCGCTCCGTGGCGGCCCGCTCCACCGGTGCGCACGCCCACCCGAAGCCCGCTTAGTCCCGCTCCTCGGCAGGCCTGCCATGCCGGGGCAACCCCAAACGCCACCACAGTGATGACCGTAAGGGCAAGGGCAAACAGCAGCATCTCTACGTCTACCGAAGGTACCTGTTGCACCGGCAGTCTGCTCGGTACCAACCGCGCAAGCAACGGTAAGGCTGCTATGGCAACCCCGGTTGCGATGGCGCCTCCAGTGAGTCCCAGCAGAACGCTTTCGGTAAGCAGGTGGCGCAGAAGATTACGCCGGTTGGCGCCCAGTGACAAGCGAATCGAGAGCTCTCTTTCCCGGGCCAGCGAGCGTGCCAGCAGGAGATTTGCCAGGTTGGCGCAGACGATCACCAACACACAGAGCGCTGCCCCACACAAGCCTTTGAGCAGCAGGCGCGATTCCGCCGACAGCTCGTCGCGCAACCCGAACACTGACAAATCGACCGCCTCGTTCTCTTTCGGATACTGTTTCCGCAACCGGGCGGCGATCAGCAGCAACTCGCTACGCACCTGGGCCAGCGATACCCCTGGCTTGAGCCGGCCGATGCCATCCAGCATATTGTTATCGCGATCCTGGTAATCCGCTTCCTGAAATCGAAAGGGTGTCCAGAAGAGGGTTTCCCGCGTGGGAAAGCGAAAGTCGGCCGGCATCACTCCGATCACCGTGTACGACTGGTTGTCGAGAGAGACCGCCTTGCCGACGATCTCTCGATCGCCTCCGAACGCGGTTTGCCACAAGGCATAGCTCAGCACCACCGTTCCCGGGGCGCCTGCCTGGCCGTCCTCTTCATGGAAATAACGGCCAATCAACACCGGCCTTTCCAGCACAGAAAACAGATTTGCCGTAACTGTGGCCCCTTCGATTCTTTGCGGCTCACCCTGACCCACCAGGCTCATCGAATCGCCGTTATAGGCGGCCAATGCGGTAAACGATCGGCTCGACGCCTTGAGATCGCGATAGTTGGCCGGTGAAAGTTCCATCCTGGAGTAACCCGGGTGCTTTTCCCAGACCTTCGTCAGCCGGTCCGGTTGAGGAAAGGGCAGCGGTTTAACCAGAACAAAATTCGCCAGGGTAAAGACGGCAACATTGGCGCCAATGCCGATCGTAATGAGCAGAAGCGCCGTCAACGTGAAGCCAGGGGAGCGCAACAGCGAGCGCAGGGAGTGGTACAGATCCCGCCGGGCAATTTCCCAATGAACCATGGCGGCGTTGAACACGATCTCGGCGAGCGCGGAAAACCAAAGCCCGCACCGGGCCGCCAGTCCGCGCCTGCGCTCAAGCTCGACGGCAAAGATCGCGCTCATCTCATCGCCGTACTCTGCCCGGAACGACGCCGGATAGAGGTGGAGAAGTAATCGATAGAAGTCCATCAGGTTGTCCTGGGCGACACTCCGCAGGAGCGCGCCATCTTGAGCAAATCTCGAAGCCGACCCGCCTCTGTCTCCGCCGCCGCTTTTCCCAGGGGCGTGATCCGGTAGTATCTGCGCCGTTCATCATCCATCTCGGGCGAAGGCCGGCTACGCGTCTCCACGATGAGCCCCGTTTCGAGCATCCGTTGAATAGAACGGTAGAGCGTGCCCGCACTCAGTTTCAGTTCGCCCTGCGTGCGCCTGGCCACCTCCAGAATGATGGCGTAGCCATGCCGGTCTTCGTCGGTCAAAGACAGAAGAATATGGAAAGTGGTGGGTTGCAGCGGAAGTAGAGCCTTGACGTCGTCGGACATGATTACACTATATGCATGCTGGCTATATGCGTCAAGAATGCACTCCAAGCACACTCAGGATATGGACTATCATGGCCGCGATGCGCAAACCTGCGAACGAGAGACTATTTCCGGTAAAACATCGGAAGCCTGTGCCCTACGAGTTTGTGCTCGAAGCACTTTCCCGGCTTCCCATCGAAACCCGCGCCATGTTTGGCTGTCTTGCTGTTTACGTGGGAGACAAGATTGTCCTGATGCTGCGCGAAAAGCACAAACAAAAGGAAGACAACGGAGTGTGGCTCGCCACCACCAAAGAGCACCATCAAAGTCTGCGAGGCGAGTTCCCCCACATGCGCTCCATCCAGTTGCTCGGTAAGGAAGTAACCGGCTGGCAGGTTCTTCCCGCCGACGCGCCGGATTTTGAATCAACGGCCGTGCGTGCCTGCGAACTGATCCTCGCCCGGGACCCCAGAATCGGAAAGGTGCCTAAAGCCCGGCGCCGACCGAAATCGAGTTCCAACTAGACTTGTGAAGGAATTCGGCAAGGAGAATCGCTTTCTGACCACAGTTTCAGGTTCCGGACGGGGTGGGCGCCCCAGCGTACCCGGGTTATCAGGAACCTGAACCTGCCTTGCCGATCCAGTAGAACCCTCCGCGTAAGACCGCGGTTAATCCGAAAAATGACCGAAAAGGCACCCAGTCTTTGGACCAGGGCATGCTGGTATAATTTTAACTAACCGGTTAATCAATGTCATCTAAGGACACAATCTCGACTCGTCGAGCAGAGCAAACCCGAAAGGCCATTCTCCGCGCAGCCATCCGCGAGTTCAGCACCAACGGGCTGGCAGGCGCGCGCACCGACGCCATCGCGGAATCGGCCAAGGTAAACAAGGCCCTCCTCTACTACTACTTCAAAAGCAAACACGGACTCTACGCCGCCGCCATCGAGGAGGTTACCAAAGCCGTGGCAGAGCGCACACTCGCCGCCCTGGACCGCAAACACAGCGGCGGAGAGCGCCTGCTTCGTACAGCGCTCAGTCACTTCGACCGCATCCTCACCCAGCGCGACTTTCAAAGTCTCATGCAACAGGAGATGGTCCGCATGCGACGCGGCGAGAGCGAAGTGTTGCCATCTATGGTTGAGAATGTCTTCAAGCCGATGCTGGGAAAGTTAAAGGAAGCTGTCTTCGACGGCGTCGAGTCCGGCGAACTGTGTCCGGTCGATTGGCTCCAGGTTCTCTATTCCGCTTTAGGCGCAAACGTCTTCTATTTTCTCAGCGCGCCGATGATGCGTCTCCTGCTGCCGTCTGACCCTTTAGCCCCGGCAGCAATCGAGGCCCGGCGCAAGGCCGCGGTGCAGTACCTCGGCAACGCCATCTTTGTAGACCGCGCTCATGGCGCCAGGCTGGTCAAGCGTGTTCTGGCCGATATGCCTATGCCCAAAGCCAGCCACGTTCGTCTGGGGGGAAAGTTCGCATGAACGCACGCAATCGTATCTTCATCATCCTCGGTATTCTGCTGGTCATCTCCCTGTGCTGGTATTTCTTATCCACCGACCGCTCGTCTGATCTCCAGCTGATCGGCATCGTAGATGCCAACGAGGTAGTGGTCAGCTCGCGCATTCCCGGCAGGATTCAGACCCTGAATGTCGACGAAGGAGACGACGTACAAGCCGGAGAACTGATCGCTACCATTCAAAGCGATGACCTGGCAGCTGCACAGAGAGCTGCCGAGGCAACCGCGGTCAGCGACCACTTCAAGCTGCAGGGAGCAAGCGACACCGAACGGCAGACCCGTGGAGGCATGTCCAGCCAGGTAGCCAACGCCCAGGCCCAGCTGCGCAGTGCCCAGGCCGCCGTGGTGCAGGCGCAGGCCCAGTATGAGCATCAGAACGCCGACACCTCGCGTACCGTAGCCCTGGCCGCGCAGGGAATCATGAGCTACCAATCGCGCGATGAAGCGGCCACCGCTCTGCACGCCGCGCAGGCCGCGGTCGACTCAGCCAAGGCCAATGTCGCCGCCGCGGAAGCGTCGCTGAAAGTTGCCATGGCGAACACCATTCAAACCCAGGCAGCCGCCAAAACCGTGGCGGCAACCCGCGAGCGAAATGCAGAATGCGCAAGCCTTGACCAACCAGGCGCAGATCCAGCTGAGCTATGCCCGTGTCGTCTCCCCCATTTCCGGCAAAGTAAACGTCCGGGCAGCACGCCAAGGTGAAGTGGTGGCAGCGACCACGCCAATCGTAACCATCACCGATCTAACCCAAACCTGGGTCTACGCTCCCTTGCCCGAAACTCAGGCCGACGCGGTCCAGCTCGGCGACAGCCTGCGCGTGGTTATGCCCAGCGGAGCCACCCTCTATGGCAAGGTAATTGCCAAATCAGCCGAGGCCGACTTTGCCACCCAGCGCGACGTAAGCCGCCGCAAGCGGGATATCAAGACCATCCGCTTGAAGCTCCTGATCGACAATCCCGGCATGCGCTATGTCCCGGGAATGCTCGCCGAGGTCTACATCCCGAAAAGCAAGCTGGTAGATCGATGACCCAACCGTCGTCGACTCAATCAAGACCCGCCATCGCAGTCGAAAACATCGTCAAGCGCTACGGCGACTTTGAAGCCGTCAAAGGCATTACCTTCCAGGTTGCCGAAGGTGAAATCTTCGGTCTCCTCGGGCCCAACGGCGCCGGCAAGAGCACCCTCATCCGCATGATGACGACGCTCATCCCGGTGACCAGCGGAAAAGCTATCATCGCCGGCCACGACGTCTCCCGCGAGCCCGATGCGGTCAGGCGAGCCATCGGCGTCATTCCCCAGGCTCTCACCAGCGACATCGATCTTACCGTCGAGGAAAATCTTTCCATCTACGCCAAACTCTACGAGGTTCCCAAGGCGCAGCGCGAGCGTAACATCACCGATCTTCTTGAGGCAGTGGACCTGCTCAAGTGGCGGAAAGCCCAAACCAAAACACTCTCCGGAGGCATGCGCCGTCGGCTGGAGATCGCTCGCGGCCTGGTTCACAATCCGCGCATCTTCTTCCTCGACGAGCCCACCACCGGCCTCGATCCCGTCTCCCGCGTCGCTGTGTGGGAAATGCTCAACCACCTCAAGAACACCCGCAATCTCACCATGCTGATTACCACTCACTACATGGACGAGGCGGATCGCCTGTGCGATCGCATCGCCATCGTCGACCACGGAAAGCTGGTCGCCCTCGATACACCCATGGCGCTCAAAGAAAGTGTTCCTGGCGACAATGTGGTGGAAGCGCATTTCACCCACGAGTCCCCGGAGTGGCCTGAGCGCCTGAAACACCTGGCCGGCGTGACCGCGGTGGAGTCGAAGAGCGCAGGCATGTATCGGCTGCTCACCTCTAACGGTTCGCTGACCACAACACAATTAGTGGAGATGGTGAACAAATACGGCGAAGCTATCAAATCCTTGACCGTGCAGAACACCACCCTCGACGACGTCTTCGTGCATTACACGGGACGCCAACTGCGAGATGAACAAGTGAAGGCGCTGGGCTTTATGATGCCGCCGCGCCCGGGGATGCAACCATGACTCGAATGATGGCGATAGTCGAACGGGAGATGCGGAAGTTCTTTCGCTCGCCGGCGTTGATGATGGTCTCGATGACTCTCCCGCTGGTCCAGCTGGTGATCCTGGGTAACGCTTTCGGCGGCAAGATACGCGGCGCGCGGATGGGCGTTGTCGATTACGATCGCGGATCTCAGGCGCTGAAAGTCGAAGAGGCCTTTAACGCCGTCGCCGCCAATATCCGCACCTTCACCACGGTCGCCTACAACGACGAACAAAAGGCACGGGAAGACGTGCGTACCGGCAAAATCGACGGAGCCGTCATTATCCCGGCTCAATATTCGCGCCGCGTCCTCGCGGGCGATTCTCCTGCGATCGGGTTGGTCGTCGACAACAGCGACCAGACCATGAGCGCTAGTCTGGAAGCGGAAATGCAATCTCTGGTGGACGCTTTAAACGCGCCCGTCATACAACAAAAAGTCGTGCAGCAGATCGCGCTCGAAATCGTCGAGCTGTATCCCTATGTCGAGTACATGAAGTATCTGCTCGCCGGCTCGGTCGCGCTTGCCATGTATGTGGCGGTGATGATCGGCGGAGGCATGCTGTATATCGACGACAAAGCCAGGGGAGTACACGAGGGCTACCTGGTCACTCCTATCACCCGGCTGGAGCTGGTGCTTGGACTGAATCTTGCCGGCACCATCAAGGCGGTCTTATCCGGCGTTTGTATCGTGGTCATCGGCTCGCTGCTGGCCGGCCTGGGTGTCATCTTCAACCCGCTGACGGCCTTCCTCCTCCTGTTGCTCATCATCTGCACCTCCATTGCCTTTAACGGCATGATGTTCCTGATGATGGTGCGGGTTGAGGATCCGCTGGTGCCCCGCGCCATGTTTGGCGTGCTCAACACCTTGCTGTTCTTTCCCAGCGGGGCGATTTCTCCCGTTGCCGGATTACCCAAGTGGCTGCAGGTGATAGCCCACCTGGATCCCTTTACCTACGCCGTACATGGTTTCAAGGCCGTTCTTCTCAAGGATGGCGGCTTCACCGCGATCCGCCTCGACCTGCTCTTTCTGGCCGGTTTTGGCATCGCCGCGCTGGCGATCGCCACTCCCTTGTTCAAGCGCACGCTTTAAATCCGGACGCACTCGGGCTGTTACAAAATGGCCTAGACAAACCCTTGTCTACCTAACGATTGAGCGATAAGATGCGTATCACAGAGATCGCAATCGATGAGGTTACACCCGCGCCATGGGCACGACAAGGGGCAAACGCACGCTCGAACCGCCTTCTGGACCCGTCAGTCTAAAGACGCTTGCGGCTTATCTTGATCTCGACCCGACGACGGTGTCGGTGGTCTTGAACGAGGTGCCCGGGCGCTCCATCCCGGAAGCAACCCGGGAGCGGATCCGCAAAGCAGCGCTCAAATTCAACTATCAGCCCAGTTTCGTTGCCCGCTCATTACGCAATCGCCGCACCATGACGATCGGCATTCTGGTTCCTGTGCTGGCCGACGGCTATCACGCCGAAGTGATGACCGGCATCGGGGACAGCCTGCTCGATGAAAAGTATTTCTATTTCATCGCCCATCACCGCCATCGGCCCGATCTGATTGAGCAGTATCCTCGCATGCTGATCAGCCGCGGTGCCGAGGGTTTGATCACGATCGATACCAACCTTGTAGACAAGCTGCCATTACCGGTGGTGGCCATCGCCGGTCACCGCCAGGCGAACGGGGTGACCAATGTAGTACTCGACCATCATCGCGCGGCCGAACTGTCCCTTTGTCACCTCTACAATTTGGGTCACCGCACCATCGCCTTCATGCGCGGCCAGTCCTACAGTTCCGACTCCGACGCCCGATGGCAAGGCATCGTGCAGGTAGCGCAGGATCTCGGCCTCGCAATTCGGCCGGAATTGACCATTCAACTCAAGAAAGACCTCACCTCTCCAGAGCTTGGCTATCCCGTAGTGAAGCAGTTGCTCACGCATCACCGCAACTTCACTGCATTTCTTTCTTTCAACGACATTGCTGCGATCGGCTGCATTCGTGCGCTCCATGATGTAGGCCTGCGAGTACCGCAGGATGTATCCGTGGTTGGCTTCGACGACATTAAAGAGGCCGCCTTCCAGACTCCGAGCCTCACCACCATTCGCCAACCCCTCCATCAGATGGGAGCCTTAGCGGTCCAGACCCTGCTGCAGCAGCTCCGCCCTTCCTACGGAAAAGAGTTTCCGCAAATAGCAGTAGCGCCCGAACTGATCGTCCGCGAATCCACCGGGCCGGCACGCAGGAAACCCGTAGGCCGCAAGCGATAGTTCAGCGGATATGGGAACCAGTCCCGCAGGGACGGCTGAAAATAGGCCAGCACGCCATCCTGGAAAACCTTCAGCCGTCCCTCCGGGACTCGATCATGTTTCATGATGTACCCAGCACTGCGTGCTGGGCTAAGTTCAGTCGTCCCTGCGGGACTGATTTTGGAAATGGAGGTTTCACACACCCCTCATCCAAGCGAGAACCTTAACAGCTGAACCCGGACACCACCCAAAAAAAACGGGGTACCAGAATTCCTGGTACCCCGGAGGACCTACAAAAGAGTAGTGCGTTTAAAACGTTACGTGGGCACTCAGTTGCACCGTACGGCCAGGATCAGTCAGGCTCGTGATCGTCGATGTGCCGGTCGCAATCGCACCGTATCCACTACATCCAGCAGTCAGCGTGCCGGATGACGGGCAGACCGTGAGTTGCGTGTTAGGTAAACTGAAGGCCGGGTGGTTGAAGGCATTGTTCGCGTCGGCGCGTATCTGTAACTGGATTCCTTCCGTGAAGGCGAACGTTTTGCCGAGTGAAAGGTTGGCTCGCTCGAACGCAGGTCCGGTCAGTTGATTCCGGCGCTCGTCGCCGAAGGTTCCAGGGGTTGGGGCGGCAAAGGCACCCTCATTGAACCACTGCTTCGGGCCACGGTTTTGCAGCTTAGGGTTCCCGATAACGTTGGGAAACCACTGAAAGTTATTGCCACCCAGCGAATACGAGTTAGTTCCGCTCGCCATATTTGCCATAAAGGGCTGACCGCTCTGAACAATGATCGTGGTCGCAACTTGCCAGCCACCGATTACGTCGTCGAGCAGAGCACTACTGTTCAGGAACCGCTTGTTTTTCCCGAATGGCAACTCGTATATGCCGTAGCCCCTGAATGCGTTTCGAATATCGAAGTTGGAGTTCCCATAGTTCGCGGAAGGAACATAAGAGTTCTGGACGAACTGGTCGCCTCCATGGCTACCCCAACCGGCAGTGTCCAAATCATCCAGGAAGTGGGACCACACGTAGCTGAACTCAAGGTTGAGACCCTGGCTCATGCGTTTTTCGATGATGGCCTGCAGCGAATTGTAGTTCGAGACGACATTCTCGTTAGCCGGGGCGCCTGAGACATTGAGCGACTGAAATTGGGGGAAGGGCCGGGATTGCTGGTCATTAGCGGACAGTAGGTTCTCCGGTACCTGGTTGAGGTCAACCTGGAACGGCAGGTTATGACCATGGGTGGCCACGTACTTGAGAGAGGCCACGATGTTGGCATTCAGTTCCCGTTGTACCTGGAGGTTCCACTGATACGAGCCACCGACAGGTTCGTGGTAGGCGTTGTAGTTGAAGCTCTGTCCGTTGTACGCGCCGGGAGAGTTCGAGTTTGATACGTACGCAAGGTTAGACCCGGCTCCGGAAAACGTAACCACGGGGGTTATGCCGTTTGTCTGATCGGTAATATTACCCTTCGATCCAAAAGCCTGACCCATTCCACCGCCGTATATGTCATTACTCCAGTTATAGGCATAGAGGCCAAAGCCGCCTGCGATCGTGGTAACCGGATTGAGCAGGTATGAGAATCCAACGCGGGGGAGAACCGTGGTGTAGACCGGCTTTTGCAGGTGTGTGCGGCCATTTGCATGGGTAGATCCAAACCAGATGGCGCCCAGAGTATTTGATATAGGGTTTTGCACGGTCGGATCGAACGTGGCCTCATTGCCCTTGACCTCGCTCCAACCGGTCTGTATCTGGTAGCGCAGACCGAGATTTACAGTCAGGTTGGGACGAATCTTGTAATCATCCTGAACGAACATCTGGGGAAGCTTCTCGCGGCCGCCGTACTCCGGCGTCTCAGTAGCTTCCCAATGCTGTGCCTGCCCAAGGAGGAAGTCCGCATAGGGCGCACCACTCGTCGTGCTGCCGACGTACTGCGATGTGTATTGGCCGGTAAAGTTTACCTGTCCGGCATTCAGGTTGCCCCAAGCCGTGGAGTTGTTCTGGTAAATCAGGAACTCGCCTCCGAAATGCAGCACGTGTTTCCCTATGATCATCGTAACCACATCGGATGGGTCGAACGCATGCTCCTTGTAGACCGCATTGGTTTGCGAGGAGAGCACGGTATTGCCATTGAAATTGTTGAAATTTGTGATGTTGATGTTGGGGAAGTTATCCGCCTTTGGCAAACTGCCATCCAAGCTTGGACGGATATCCCTGGTTGAGCGTATAAGGCACAAAGAAGTTAAGCTGGTTGGTATAGCCTATCCGCGCCTCGTTGGTCACGTGCGAGCTGATCTCCCACACATCTGTCAATTGAGCATTGATCCTGCTCACATCACCGCTCTGGCAGCCGATGGGGCAATCTCCCCAGCCGAAATTTTTGCCCGGATTATTTCCTTCCGTCACCGAGCCGTTGAGCTTGTTGGTGGGGGTAACGTTGTAGTCCAGACGACCGAAAAACTTGGTGAATGGATTTGTATTCGGAGGTGTGTAGGTGTAGTTGTTGATTGCCTGTCCGTTGGAAATCGTCCCGGCTGTATTGGGTTTAGGGAAGTAAGCCTGTGCAGCCTTGGAGACAGCATCGAACCGGTCCGACGGAATCACGTTCCCCGGGAACGCCGTGCGGCTGATGCAAGGGCATGTGGTCGGGGAGCTTGCCCCTGGATAGGTGTACGTGCCTGTCTGCTGGATTACGGTCGTGCTGGCAGGGTCATAGATGGTGGGGAGCCCGGCGAAATTGCCGGCCAATTCGGCGGCTGTCGGAACAGTATAGAAGTTGGCTGCATTGCCTCCGTTGTTGATGATGTGATCGTAGTTGAAGAAGAAGAAAAACTTGTTCCTGAGGATCGGGCCGCCGACCGTACCGCCAAACTCGTGGAAGTGGATGATCGGCTTCGACGTGTTCGCGCCGAAGGTGTAATTGTTCGCATTCAGGTCTGTGTTCTGGAAATACTCATATGCCGAACCATGAAAGCGATCCGAGCCGCCCTTACTGATCTGGTTATAGAGAATGCCACCTACGCCGTACTGTGCTGAAAAGGCGGAACTGCTGGTCTGCACCTCCTGAATATCCTCCTGCACAGTGATATCGGAGTTCGCGCTTGCCGGCAGAGTGGTTTGCGCTCCGTCTGCGAGTACCGTGCTGAAGGGCAGGTTGCCGTTTACCGACAGCATGGTGCCGTTGGAAGTACCGGCACCGACGACCCCCTGGTTACCCATCGGAGCACCCGCGGCCCCTGGCTGCAGAATGTTGAAGCTTGACCAATCCTGCCCGATCGAGCTTACCTGTGGCAGTTGCGCCAGGGTCTTGAGTTGAGAGTGGTCGATATCGAACCGCTCTCCGTATTCAGCAGAGGAACATCTGTATTGACGACCACCTGCGTGTTTACCGTACCTACCGCCAACTGAGCATTCACGGTTGTGGGTCCAACAGGGACCGTGATCGAAGAGCGGACGAGAGTACTAAAGCCGTCTCTGGAGAAGGTGAGCTTGTAGTTTCCGGCAACAATGGAAGACGTGTCGTATACGCCGGCACCATTTGTGATGTAGTCCTTCGTAACCCCGGTATCAACGTTCGACACCGTCACCTTCGCACCCGGTACCGCAGCGCCTGTACTGTCGGTCACGGTACCGCTGATGTCGCCTTGGTTTACTGCTTGCCCGAAGGCTGCTGCGAATGATCCTGCGAGAAGAATTCCGACCAGTAAGGCCAATCTTCCTGATTTCATACCTAACCTCCCAAAAATTGTTGCTGTTCTATCTAGTTTGGTTCCTGAACGTCGTCTTCGCCGGCGAATCCGAAAAGACAAACGGTTGTCTATCCGGCACTTCGGTGCGCGCGAGCAATATAACAGGATGCCGCCTAAAGTTGTCAAGGATTAATCTTGACCCCGTGGAAAGCCTTGCAAGTAAAAGAACAACCGTGTGTCTTACGGCGAAAAACCACTTTTACCTCTTGGGAGATATCCACTTTGACCCCGCCGTTGCATGCATCCCGGAGGGGACCGTTATGCAAGATTCGAGGGAATACCTGAGGGCCAGCCTTTCGCTGGGACGGGATGGCGCGGTATCATTCGGAGGCGATGTGTGTAAAAAAAAACTCTGTACCCTGTTGCTCGTGTTCCTCCCCACCCTCCCCCTCTTATCCCAGGCGTCCGGTAGCCATCAGGACCAGGTTGCAGAGCATGCACGCCTTGCCCAGCAATACCTGAACCAGCACCGGCCGGACCTCGCCATTCCGGAATTCCAGGCGCTCGTCTCCCTCCAACCGCGCAACTTGGATGCTCAGGCCAACCTCGGGGTCCTGCTCTTCTTTGAAGGCGACTTTGGCAAAGCTGAGCCCCATCTGCGCGCCGCCCTCGACATGCAGCCGAATCTGACCAAAATCCAGGCCCTGTTAGGGATGGCGGAGAAGCGAACCGGTGAGGCCGCCAATGCGCGCACCCACCTCGAAGCATCGTTTGCCGCCGTGGACGAGCCAAAGCTAAAAGTGCAAGTCGGCATGGAACTGGTTGAGCTGTACACAGCCAGCCAGGATCTCGCAAAGGCCAGCTCGGTAGTAAACGCCATGCGCCAGGCGGATCCGGCCAACCCCGCGGTACTGTATGCGGCCTATCGCGTCTACTCCGACCTTGCTGGCGAAGCCATGCTGAGCCTGGCACTGGCCGCTCCCGATTCAGCCCAGATGCATCTTGTCATGGCGCATGAAGAGGTAAAGCAAGGCAATAACGCCGGTGCGCGCACACAATACCAGAAGGCCCTCGAGATAGACCCGAAAATTCCCGGCATTCACTTTGAAATGGGAGAGCTGCTCAACCTTTCCGAGGATGCAAAGACCAAGGCGCAAGCAGAGTCCGAGTACAAGGCGGCGATTTCCGAGAACGCCCTGGACGAAAAAGCAGAAACCCGCTTGGGAGACCTGGCCAGCCGCAAAGGGGATTCTGCCCGGGCCCTCGAGTACTACAACACCGCGATTCGTTTGCAGCCCGAAGATGCGGAAGCGAATTTCGGGTTAGCCAAGACCCTGATCGCGATGAACCAGCAAACCAAGGCTTTGCCCATTCTCGAGCGTGCCGTGCAGTTGGAACCCACAAACGCCGCCGCCCACTTCCGACTCAGCACCATTTACCGTGAGTTGGGGCGCACCGCTGACTCGCAACACGAAGTCGAGGAGTACAAGAGATACAAGTTGATGAAGGAGAAACTGCAGGCAGTTTTCAAAGAAATGCAGATCCACCCATCCGGAATGTCCACCGAGGATGAGAACAAGTAACGACCATCGGCACCAATCCCGGGGAGACATGGATGCGAAGAGCCCGAAGGTTTCGAAACGTAGCTCTTCTGTGCCTCTCGCTTGCAATTTTCTGCACGCCTCACGACAGTCGAGCTCAGCACTCTGCGCCGCGGCCCGACGTGCAAATTCCCCAACTCGTCGATATCACGCGCTCCACGAAGATCCAGTTTGATCATCTTTCTTCCCCAGCCAAAAAGTACATTGTGGAGTCGATGAGCGGCGGAGTCGCACTGATCGACTACGATCGCGACGGCTGGCCCGACATCTACTTCACCAACGCCCCCGGCATCGACATGGCATTGGCCGGCCGCAAAGCCCGCAGCGCACTCTTCCACAACAACCACGACGGAACCTTTACCGATGTGACAGACAAGGCCGGAGTCGCGAATCCCTGCTGGGCCATGGGGGCCTCTATCGGCGATTACGACAACGACGGATGGCCCGACCTGCTGGTCACCTGTTTCGGCGGGGTCACGCTCTTCCGCAACAATCACGACGGCACCTTCAAGAATGTAACCACCCAGGCCGGCCTGAACATCGATGCCGGCTGGGCCACAGGCGCGGCTTTTGGCGACTATGACCGCGACGGCTGGGCCGACCTTTTTGTCGCCCACTATGTCGATTTGGACCTCAAGGATCTGCCGGAATTCGGCTCCAAGCCCACATGCCAATACCACGGCATCGCCGTGCAGTGTGGCCCTCGCGGTCTGAAGGGTTCGCCGGACGCTCTCTACCACAACAATGGCAACGGTACCTTCACCGAGGTCGCAAAAGCGGCTGGGGTGGCCGACCCTCAGCGCTTCTTTGGCTTGACCGCGGTGTGGAGCGATTTCAACAACGACGGACACCTCGACCTGTTTGTAGCCAACGACGGAGAGCCCAACTACCTCTACCGCAACGACGGCAACGGCCACTTTACCGATGTCGCGCTCGACGCCGGAGTCGCCGTCAACCTCGACGGCAGCGAACAGGCCAATATGGGGGTGGCCCTGGGCGACTACGAGCACAAGGGGCTGTTTTCCATTGCCATCACTCACTTCAGTGAGGAGTATGCCGCCTTGTACCGCAACAATGGCGCCCTCAACTTCACCGACGTCTCCTACCCGTCCGGTATCGCCCGCGCAACCACGCCCTATGTGGGATGGGGAGACGCCTTCTTCGACTTGGATAATGACGGCTGGCCCGACCTGATCCTCGCCAACGGGCACGTTTATCCGCAAGTAGACACCAAAGACATCGGCACCAAATTTCGCGAGCCTAAGCTCCTCTACCTCAACCAGCACGACGGCACCTTTCGCGACATAAGCAAACTTGCTGGTCCGGCAATCCAGATTCCGCAGGTAAGTCGCGGGCTGGCGGTGGGCGACCTGTTCAATGACGGTCACCTGGATGTCGTCATCGAGAACCTCGAAGGCGAACCGATGATCCTGCGCACCCAAGGTGGCCCGCGCAATCATTGGATCAGTTTCGAACTGGAGGCGGCAAAAGGAAGTCCACTCGCGCTGAACGCCCGGCTCCGGGCCACGGCCGGTGATCTCGTCCAGCAGGACGAGGTTCGCAGCGGAGGCAGCTATCTTTCGCAAAGCGACCTGAGAATCCACTTTGGCCTGGCCGCGCATGAAAAGCTGGACAAGCTGGAGGTTTTCTGGCCCTCGGGAAGAGTAGAGACGCTGGCCAATCTGAGCGCCGACCGCTTCTATATCCTGAAAGAGGGGCAAGGTATTGTGCCCACCCGTTGAAGAATCTAGACAAACTATTGTCTAGACAGTCCACGACTGCTATCTTGTTCATACACATAACTACACAGGACACGGTAGGTTCAGTGGGCAAGCGCAAAAGCAAGACCGACGGCAGCGAGCCGGACGCACGTGTCAGTCTGAAGACCCTTGCCGCTTATTTGAATCTCGATCCAACCACCATCTCGGTCGTTTTGAATGAGGTGCCCGGGCGTTCCATTCCCGAGGCTACCCGGGAGCGAATTCGCAAGGCCGCGCTTAAGTTTAACTACCAGCCCAGTTTCCTTGCCCGCTCCTTGAGAAATCGTCGCACCATGACCGTCGGCATTTTAGTGCCCGTACTAGCCGACGGCTATCACGCGGAAGTGATGACCGGTATCGGAGACTGCCTGCTCAAGGAAAACTATTTCTACTTCATCGCCCACCACCGGCACCGCACCGACCTGATCGAGCAGTACCCTCGCATGCTGATCAGCCGCGGCGCCGAAGGTTTGATTGCGATCGATACCAACCTGGTCCACAAACTCCCGCTTCCCGTCGTGGCCATCGCCGGCCATCGGCGTATGAGTGGAGTCACCAACGTAGTGCTTGACCACCACCGCGCCGCCGAACTATCGCTGTGTCATCTTTACGAACTGGGCCACCGCAACATCGCATTCATGCGCGGCCAGCCTTATAGCTCTGACTCCGACGCAAGGTGGCAGGGCATCGTCCAGGTGGCTCAGGATCTGGGTCTCGCCATCCGGCCCGAAATGACCATTCAGCTGGAAAAAGACCTCACCTCGCCCGAACTGGGATATCCGGTCTTGAAGCAGCTGCTGGCCCATCATCGCAGCTTCAGTGCCGTGGTTTCCTTCAACGACGTTGCCGCGATTGGTTGCATTCGTGCACTCCATGATTCCGGGCTGCGCGTTCCTCAAGACGTCTCCGTGGTCGGATTCGACGACATTAAAGAGGCCGCCTTCCAGACGCCCAGCCTCACCACCATTCGCCAGCCTCTTCACCAGATGGGCGAACTTGCCGTCCAGCTACTGCTCCAGCAACTCCGGCCTTCTGACGTGAAAGCTCTCCCCCAGGTGGCAGTCGCACCGGAACTCATCGTCCGTGAATCGACCGGGCCCGCGAGGCAGAAATCGATGCAGGCGCATGCGCCGCGATCCGCCCGGCGGCGTGTCTAGCAAGCAAATGCCTGGCAGCCGGTTGGGCCTTGTGTTCATGGGGTGAACGAAAAGTTCTTCCTCTTCAAAATTTACCCTGATGTAAAAAAACTCTGCCATATTTGGTCAGCGGCTTGCGACAATGCTGCCATGAATACCCGTCGCGGGGTAGGCATACATCACACCGCGATGCCGGCCCCAGCCCCGGCCCCGATATTGATTCATGGCCAGCAAAAGAACGACCCCCAAATTTTGAGGAGAGCCAAATGCTTCGAGCTTCTCGATTCTGTCTGTTCGCCCTGCTGATCCTGCTCTGCATCCTGACTATCCCGAATTCCCATGCCCAAACGGCCGTCGATGGTGCCGTAGGAGGCACCGTGGTTGATGCCTCAGGCGCCATCGTCGGCGGCGCAACCGTCACTGTTGTCAACAACGCAACCAACGCGGAGCAAACGGCCACGGCTGACAATGCGGGGTATTTCCGCGTCATTCACCTTCAACCAGGAACCTACAACGTAGCCATTTCTGCGTCCGGTTTCGAACCCTACAAAGCGGTAGACGTAACCGTCCAGGTCGGGCTGCTGACCACCATCGATGCCCGTATGCAGGTAGGATCAACCTCGCAAACAGTCGAGGTTACCGGAGCCGCACCCCTGGTGAACACCACCAATCCGGATTTTGCCGGCATCATCGACCAGAAGGTCCTTCACGATCTCCCGGTCAGCAACTACCGCTGGTCCAGTTACGCCCTGCTGACCCCTGGCGTGGTGAACGACTCGAACGGCTACGGCCTGCTCAGCTTCCGCGGCCAGAGCACGCTGCTGAATAATGTGACCATTGACGGCACAGACGACAACCAGGCCTTCTTTTCCGAAGAACGGGGCCGCACCCGCGCGGGCTACTCCACCGCCAAGGAGTCGGTCCAGGAATTTCAGGTCAACACGTCGAACTACTCGGTTGAGTACGGCCGTTCGGCGGGCGGCATCGTGAACTCGGTCACCAAGAGCGGCACCAACAGCTTTCATGGGGTGGGCTACTACTTCGACCGCGACAGCGCATGGGCCGCCACCAACAGCACCGTGACTCACCCGGTCGAAGTCTCCAATACTCCGCCCACTTACACGGTGGTCCCCTTCAAACCAACCGACCTTCGCCGCCAATATGGTTTGGCCGTAGGCGGCCCGATTTGGAAAGATAAGATCTTCTTCTTTTTTGCCGCAGATCGCTTCTATCACGACTTTCCCGCCGCTGCCACCATCACCGGCGCCAGCGCCAACTCTAACTTCTACACGCCCGCCGATGCCGCGCTTCCTGCCGGTAAAACTTGCGGCGCCACAGGTTCTGCCGCTCCCTCTTATCAAGATGCCAATGTCTGCCAGATCGCAACCAATAGCGGACTGACCTATGCGAGTTCCTACACCGTTTACAACGACGGCATCGCCGGGCTGCAATCAACTCTCGGTACGGCGCCGCGCACCGGAGATCAGACCATCTACTTCCCCAAGATCGACTGGCAAGTAAACGGAAAAAACCATGTTTCGGTGGAAGCCAACCGGATGCGCTGGACCTCCCCGGCCGGTATCCAGACCAGCCCGGCCGTCGCCTACGGACTCTCCAGTTTCGGCAACGACTATGTCCGTGACAATTGGATCGTCGGGAAACTCGACACTCTCTTCACACCCGCCTGGAGCAACGAAGCGCGCTACATGTACGGCCGTGATTTTGAATACGAGACCAACCAGGCGCCCACCCCCTACGAAACCAGTACTCTGATTAGCACGCCAACCTACACCAATCCGTTGGGGCTGCCAACGAACGTGTATCTGACCGGCTTCTTTCAGATCGGAACCCCGCAGTTCCTGCTCCGTGCTGCTTATCCCGACGAGCGCCGTTGGCAGTTTTCTGACACCCTCAACTGGATCCACGGAAATCACAACTTCAAGTTCGGCGGAGACTACGTCCACACTTACGATTTGCTTTCCAACTTATATAACCAGTTTGGCGGCTACACCTATAGCGGCAACACCTTGCTCGGTAACTACATCGCAGACGCGTACCTCGCGAGCAATGCAGGCACTACCTCCAAGGCCGCGCATTACACTTACTTCAACCAGGGTGCAGGTCTCGCGGGAATTCCGTTTACCACCGGAGATTACTCCCTGTTTGCTCAGGATGAGTGGAAAGCTACCCGCCGGCTCAGCCTTACCCTGGGCATTCGCTGGGAGTACGAGCACTTCCCTGGGCCGCAGCTGGCCAACGCCGCCGTTCCGCAAACCTCTAAGTTGAACGACATGAAGACTAACTTTGGTCCGCGGGTTGGCTTTGCCTACGATCCTTACGGCTCCGGCAGGACCATCGTGCGCGGCGGCTACGGCATGTTCTTCGCCCGGGCCATCAATTCGACCCTCTACCAGGCCCTGATCGGCACTGGAGCCGCGGGCAGCCAAACCAACCCGCAATTTAACGCGGGACAGAACTGCGCTCCCGTCTTTCCCCAGGTAGTTGCGCCTGCGCAACAAGGCGCCTGCCTCGGCTCAGCCAGCGGCAACGCGACCGTGGACTACCTCGACCCCAACTTCAAGGTGCCTCAGATCCATCAGGCTGACCTTACCGTCGAAACCCAGGTCACTAACCACGATGTATTCAGCCTGTCGTGGCTTGGATCGTGGGGCCGTCGCCTGCCGGATTTTGTCGACACCAACCTTTCCGCGCCCACACCCGTCACCTTCACCATCGTGGACCCGCGACAGCAGGGTCCCATCCCCAATGGGACTACCTTCCAGGCAAATGCATTTCTAGCCACCGCCAACAAGAATCTGCGGCCCAATCCCAATTTCAGCTCCATCACGGATATCTTTAGCGGCGTCACCTCGAATTACGAGGCGCTGGTTGCGCAGTTCAAGCATCAGTTGTCGCATTCGATCGAATTCAATGCAAACTACACCTGGTCGCACGCCATGGATTACGGTGAAAACAACACCACGGGGGCGTCGGCTACGGCGATGCTTGATCCCACCAACATCCGTCTGGACAAGGGCAACTCCAACCAGAACGTGCCCAACCGTCTGGTGATGGCCGCTGTGATCAGCAGCCCTTGGCACCTGCATGGAGCGTGGGGTTATCTGGCTAACGACTTCGAGGTGGCGCCCGCCTTCTCCGCGCAAACGGGTCTGCCCTATTCGGTAGGCATCAGCGGCTCCTCGAGCACGCTCACTGTCACGCCGGGCGCCCCGGTGCAGAAGATTATCAACACCGGGTCCTTTAACGGGTCTGGGGCTTCCACTGCGAACCGGGTTCCGATCGCAGACCGCAATGTCTTTCAGCAACCGGCAACCTACGTCGCCGATTTGCGTCTTTCGAAGCGGTTGCTGTTCCGTGAGCGTTACGGGCTTGAATTCCTGGGAGAAGCCTTTAACCTGGCCAACCACCCCAATGTCACCGCAGTCAATTCCTCAGCTTATTTCGTCAATGACCTACTTCAAACCGGCTCAAAAACAATCGGAGCAGGCAACACTCTCACTCCGTATTCCACTCCGTTCAAGCAAGTGACCGGCATCAACAACAGCAATTTCGCGCTCAACATCCGCCAACTGCAGCTAGGGGTGCGCCTGCAGTTCTAAGTGTCTGAACGTACTGCACGACTGTGCCGTACCCTGTTCGAGGGTGAGTGAGAGCCAGAATTTACGAATTTAGTCCCGGAGGGACGGCTGAAAGTTGTCCAGGATTGAATCGCGGCCTATTTCCAGCCGTCCCTACGGGACTCTACAACGGTGCAAGCCGGCCCAGGACTGCGTCCTGGGCTAAGTTCAACCGTCCTTGCGGGTCTCAATTTCTGTGATGGCCATTCTCACACACCCTCTTTAAACCCCTGAGGTACGTCTTTCCGGCCCGGGCCCGAATTTTTCCGCAGCCTGTTCAGCCCTGAGACAATGATCTCTCCCACCTCAACTCAAATCCAATTCCCATTCCTGTCCAACCAAATCGTGGCCGAAGCTATGGTGAGGCTCCTCCTTCACCAACACGAAACCTGCGCCCTGATAAATCCGGTGCGCCGCAATCAACATGCTTTGCGTCCATAAAACAATCTTCCGATAGCCCGCCGTTCGAGCGAACCGGACGCACTCGTTGACCAACGCATGGCCGAGGCCCATCCCTCGGGCGCTTGGCTCGACAAACAGCAGGCGAAGCTTCGCCGTCTGCGCTTGATTCGGATGCTTCACCAGAAAAACGTGGCCCACGTGCTGGCCATCCACTTCGGCGATCCAACACCGTTCACGGGCCGGCTCGAAGTGGGTAATGAAATCGGAAACGATGTTAGCCACCAGGGCTTCGAAAGTTGCGTCCCATCTATACTGCTCCGCATAGCCGAGCCCTTCTCGATAAACAATCCAGCCCATATCTCCGACCCGATGCGGGCGCAGAACGTAAGGGTTCCGGCTCCGGTCCGTTTTCATGAGAAGGTCTTCGATCGACTGCATGCACTGGATCACTTCCGTGCGGGCTGCGGGCGGTAGACCCTGGAGCGCGGCATATGCTTGTTCGTTGGAAAGTTCGTTCAACTTTTTGAACACAGATTTGCCGCGCGTCGTGAGCCCCAGTTCTGCGTAGCGGCCATCCTGTTCCGAAATCTTCTTCTGCACTAACCCGTCACGCTCAAACTTTCCCAACAGGCGGCTCAGGTAGCCGGGATCCATCCCCAGTTCTTCGGCGATATCGCTTGCTTTGGGCGCGATGCGGTTCGCCAGTTCGTAGAGCACGCGCGCTTCCGCCAAACTGTAATCGCTGTTCAGCAAACCTTCGTTCAAGGTTCCGATATAACGCGTATACATGCGATTGAAGTGGCGGAACTTGGCGATCTCGCCGCTCACCCCAGGCAGCATTTTGCTTATAGTTGCCATGGCAGACATTGTCATCCATATTGATTGACAATGTCAATCAATATGGAACCAATTGACCGCGTCTTGACGGGGTCGTATGCAAACCTGGGTCCGGCAACCGGTCGAGTCATGGAGCTGATTGCGCAGACAGCTGCCGGTGCATCGAAAACTACCGGAACGACCCGAGAACGACGCCCGAAGACCGGTTGATGACCGGGATCCTGTTTCCCACGAGCTAGCGCTTAACGCACCTTGCCGGCCGAGTTCTCCAGTACGACATTCGAAACCACAGCACTATCCAGTGTGGCCGGCAAGTGGGAACAGAAACCGATGCCCACATAGAACGGCTCCTCGAAGTGCAGCGTGATGGGCGGCCCAAACTGGTGCATCGGTTCACCCTCAAGGCTCACGAAGATGGCAATGGCGTCGCCATGCTTTTCGATGCCCACCCGTTTCGCGTGGACCCCTGCCAGCGTGCCCCCAAAGCGAAACTGCGCATCCTTCATCAACGCGCCTTTTTCCGCGCGCCAAGCCAGGTGGATCATGCCCGCGCCATGCTCGCCGAGCATCGCTTCCTTCGAATCATCTTCGAGGTTCTGGCGAATCACCAGCACCACCTTACGATCGCCATAGCCCTTAGGGTCAGGGAAGCTGACATCGGCCGCCAGGGAAACGTCTCCCGACATCTTCTTCCACAGAAATCGGAACTCATCGCGCGAGTACCAGATGTTGTAACCCGCCGATTGGATGGTGTATTGCTGTGTGCCGGGGTCATAACTCGCATGACCGGGCACCACTGCGCTGCCGATATCAGACTGGCCCTGGAACACCCCGATCGGCGTTTCGAAATTCCTGCTCGGCCGGTGAAAATCTGCCGGCGGTGGCACCTGTACGTGTGTGGGAGACCCAGGTTGCGCCCAATCCGGCACTGCCGGTGCTGTACTCCCCGCCTGCGCACGCATGAGCGGCGTTGCGGCACTCAGCAAAACCACGAATATCACCCAGTGGCATTTACGCGCGATCGCGATACGACTGAAAAGTTCCATAACCATGCACTCTAGCAGACATCTCTACGAGATGAAGGAGGCTCTCCCACAAAGGTTCTTGAGCTAACCGACCATCCGCACTTCAGCATACAACTACGATCTTGCCCCATGTCACCCAAGAACTATGGCGGCCTGCGCCGGAACCAGTAAGCTTATCAACAAGCGGCGATTCAGCAGCCCCTGCAATCGATTCCTTCGGGGGAGGGACTTGATTTCGAGGAGTGAAGTGAATCGCCGTTAAGCTTAAATGGGCCCAGCGGCTCGCCCCTCTCTAAGAAGGTTATCGAAATGTTCTCAACCAAACCCGAAACACTGCATGAGTACCTTCGACGGCACTTCGAAAGCATCTCGAGGGTGAAGGCACGACAGTTTGTCGAACTGGGAGAGCTTCCTGAGGGAGAGGTTGTTCCTAAGACGAAGCCTCTTGGTACCACCGGAAGACAACGGCAATAGGAAGGCCAGACCGGCTGCGGAAAAGTCATTTACGGGGCCAAATCTGCCGGACATGCGCCCGCGCTCCAAAGCTACCGCTCTGATGCTTTGTATCAGGGCACGACTTTTAGTCGGCGGTAAAAGACCTGACAGAGATTTGGGCTTTAGCCCCTGAGGTACGTTCTTCCTTGCCTCTCTGCATCCGCCGGCCTCTTATCCCACCCGCTTCCCGTCCGTCTTCAGGTTCAAATTACGAATTAAACGGTGCAGATACTTGGGATGAATCCCCAGCAAACGCGCAGCCTCGACCGGGCTGCCCTTCGCCTCGTCGAGCGCGCTCAACACCAGCTGTTTTTTCGTCTGGTTTAGCGTGTCGTGGTAGCGCGCCCCAGCCAATCCTGACGATTGCTCCTCCAGCAATGCATTCGGCAGGTCTTCGGGGAGAATCTCGTCCGTCAGTCCCATCACGATCGCGTGTTCAATCGCGTTCTCCAACTCGCGAACGTTGCCCGGCCAGCTGTATTGCATGAGCAAAGATCGTGCTTCCGGAGCAATGCCTTTGAACCCCCGCTTGCACTTGGCCGCATACTTGTTGGCGAAATGCAGGGCCAGCAAGGGGATGTCCTCGCGATGCTCACGAAGCGGCGGTGAAGCGACAGAAACCACATTCAGCCGGTAGTACAGGTCCTGCCGGAACTCACCCGCCTTGATCGCCTGCTCCAGGTTCTTGTTCGTCGCGGCCACCACTCTGGCGTTGAACGGCAGCAGGCGGTTTCCCCCCAGTCGCTCGAATTCGCGCTGCTGCAACACTCGCAACAGCTTGCTCTGCAACAGAGGAGCCATCTCCCCGATTTCATCCAGGAACAGCGTCCCATCTTCGGCGGCTTCGAACTTGCCCTTCCTCACCCCGGCCGCGCCAGTGAAAGCTCCCTTTTCGTGACCGAACAATTCACTTTCCAGCAAAGCTTCCGGTATGGCAGCGCAGTTGATGGCGACGAACGGCTTCTCGGGCCGAAGCCGCTGGCGTGAATGGCGCGCGCCACCAGCTCTTTGCCCGTTCCGCTCTCGCCGCGGATCAGCACCGTCGAATTGCCTTTAGCCACGCGCGTGATGAACTCGTTCACGCGAAGCATCGGCCGGCTCTCCCCAATAAGGCTATGGTCGGCTCTCACCTCTCCCCGCAGTCGCTGGTTCTCCGCACGCAGAGAATCTAATTGCGACAGGTTCTCCAACGTCACCGCGGCGATGCGCGAAATCGAGCTCAGGAAGTAGGCATGTTCTTCGGTAAAGGGCGCGTAAGCGGCGGGTGAGCTCAGATAAATGACTCCCAGGATTCTCTCCACCGCCACCAGGGGTACACACAACACGTGCTCGGTCGAATTGGCCTCAGCCGAGGCCGCTGAAAAGACGGCGCAGCGTTCCCACGTCGCCTGCTGTACCGGTTCTTCCCGAATGATCATCTCTGTCTGGGTGAGTCCCTTCCTGTTCCAGGTACAGACTGGCCTGGGCTCGTCATTCCTGCTCGGCTGCAGCACAATTGCCGCCTCCGCCGCCGGGATCACTTCCGAAATCAGCACCAGCAACTCCCGCTGCAAAGCCTGTACATCGCGAGTGGAATTGATGACATTGGCGATCTTGAAAAACGCGCTTAGATCGCGCGCCATCCGGCCTACTCCGATGGCATCGGAGGGTACGCCCGAAACATCCAGGTGTACGGTGATGAGCCCGGTATCCGCCTGGCTACTTCCAGGGCGGGATGACGTCATCCCGGCGTAGTCGTCCGGGCCGGTCAGGAACACATATTCGCTGCTCCCAATGCGAATCCGGTCGCCATGCTCGATCGGTCTGCGGCTCACCTTGGTTCCGTTGACCAAAGTCCCATTGTGGCTGTCGAGATCAGCGATTTCAAAAGCGCCACTCGGAAGCTTGCTGATGGAGCAATGCTTTCGCGAGACCGCAGGGTCGCCGACCTCTACCTGGTTGGAGGCATCCCGCCCCATCCACAGCGGGCCATCCTTGAGCGCCCAGACCGTTCCCTTCAAATAGCCCGAAGTCGCCACCAGCCTTGCGTTGCTCAACTCTGCCTCCGGTGGTTCAGTTTAGCCGAAAGCGCCCGAAAAGAATTGTCGAAACGCTCGGTTCGGCAGCCGGGAGCCGAAAGGCTCCGAGCGGTATCCATTCGGCTACCATTTCGCTTCTCGCCAAGCCTGGCGAAGACAGCTATGTCATTGCAAACAAAGGAAACTCGCCCCGGAGCCCCACCGCGTTCGCGTTTGGCCGCGTGCATGCAATAGGGATTGCGTCAACGAACTTCCAGTGAGGCAGCTGAAGGTTTGGCGGGCAAATTCAGTTTGGGTTCCACTGCGAGGAACCCCAGGGAGGATGTTATGAAACGCAACCGTATCGGTAACTTATCGCTCTTGGCGCTGTCGCTCCTGTTCACCACCACCGGCGCCTTCGCTCAATCCACTGCGCGGGCCGATGTGCCCTTCGCTTTCAACGTAGGATCCAAACACCTGCCTGCCGGTGCCTACGAAATCAAGCGGGCAGATTTCGACGCCAATTTCGTCATGGTCAGCAATCGCGACACTGGCGAAACCGTGCTCTCTCTGTATCAACGGCAGACTCCCGGCCATGTGAACCACAAATTGATTTTCCATCATCGTGGCAACAAATACTTCCTGGCTGAGATTTGGGGAGGCGAGGGCAACTCCGGCATGGCCATGCCGGCCACCAAAGCCGAGCGGCAGGTCGAGGTCGCCCGCACCCCCACCACGCAAAATATCGAGATCGCTCTCAGGTAGCCCGAGGCATCGTCTGACACACGCAGCAAATTCAGTTCGGGTTCCACTGTAAAAGGAGCTCCAAGGAGGATGTGATGATACGCAGCCTGTTCGCAACCCTTACTCTCGGGGCTCTCTCGGCCCTCCTCACCGCCACCAGCGCATACGCTCAGCATGGAGTCGAGGCGAATGTACCCTTCGCCTTCAACGTAGGAACCACGCAGATGCCGGCCGGCAACTATACGATAACGGTCGATTCTCTCGACGCTTCAGTCAAGCTTCACAACTGGGACAAGAGTGCCACCATCTTCTCGCAGGGCCAGCGAGAGAATCCTGGCGAGAAGAACCAGAAACTGGTCTTCCGGCGAGTTCGCAATCAATACTTCCTGACCGAGATTTGGGGCGAGAAGGGAAGCGAGGGCATGATGCTCCGGGCCCCCAAGCCGCAAACCGCGCTAGAGGCTGCCAGCCAGCCAACGCCCACGGGACAAGAAGTAATGATCGCTCTCAAGTAATCGATCATCGGACCCAAGCCCAGAGCCGGAACCACCATTCCGGCTCTGGGCCCTTCGCTCGAGCAACCAATTTCCATCAAGTGTCGCCCTTCCCTTTGTCTTCCCGAGCGCAGCGTAGTGAAGGCCAACTCGCTTTCTAGGGCTTACCCGCAGCATGAACACTGGCCGCAAGCGCCTTCGTCCTCGCCGCAGCCTTAGCCGCGTTCTTCTTATCAATCTCCGCCGACTTCGCTCGTTCCTCCGGGCTCATCCACTGCGGATCAACCACGTTCGCCGTTCCCGGCTGCATCGTCTGCAACAAATCGTCCGGCAGCGCATAAGGCCGCCAGTCATGTTGCAGCGGCTGTCCCGGGCGAGGCTTCCAATGTGACTCCCCAAATCCTTGCGTCTTCAATGTGGTCCAGCGGTTCGCCTGTTTATCGGCCAGGGTAGGCGCCTGGTTCCATGGGTTCCCCGACATCGCATTCAGGTCGTACACAAACTTCCCATCCTTGATGGTCAGCTCGCACACCATCTTCTGATCGCTTTCTACCCGCGAGTTATAGGAATCACCAAACCCGAAGTGCCCATGCTCCATGCTGATCACCGCAACATCGGCAATCGCCCCTTCGGAGAGATTACCTAACTGATCCTGTTTCACCTCATGCGCCGGATGCCACGTCATCGCCGCGATCACATCCTTCAGTGGCCAGCCGATCGCCAGAAACTTATCGCCAATATTCAGCATGTCTTTCATCCCCGCGTTCATGCTGTCCACATGCAGATCGGTCGAGATGGAATCCGGTGGAAACCCATCCATCAAAAGCGGAATCACGACCGACCAAGCAAAACTCGCCTGCCCATGACCAACATCGAAATAGATTCCCTTGGCCCGAGCCTCCCGTAGCCCGCGTCCCACGCCGCCGGTAACATTGTCCTGCTCCCCGCGCTCGCCCGAAAAGGCATGCGTATAGATATCTCCAGGCCGCAAGTAGTCCGCGAACAGCTTGTAGATAGGCCGCTCGATCCGCCGTGCACCGAAGTCGATCATCACCGGGATATTCGCCATCTTTCCCGCGATCTCGGCTTGTTCATACGGCTTCCACTCCGGACCGGCAAAGTGCGCGCTCTTGATGCCGACAATGAGGCCCGGATACTTCAGCGCCATCTCTCCCGTCTTCTGCCCGTCCATGTCGGCAGTATTTTGTTCAATCCCATTCGGCCGCATGCCGGCGCCGACGATATTCAGCATCGCCAGCACTCGCGTCTTCGAGATATCAATCACGCGGCTTTTGAAATCGGGAAAGCTCCGCCAGCCCGACGATCCCGCATCCACCACCGTCGTCACCCCGCTGCGAAACGTAAACCCATCCGGATACACGCTTAGATCGCCGGCGTAGGAGTTTTTCTCCCCCGTGCCCGCATAGACGTGTGTGTGTATGTCCACCAATCCCGGTACCACGTACATGCCGGTTACATTCACTGTCTTGATAGCTCTGCGCGCGGGGATGGTACGAGCCACCTTCGCGATCTTGCCATCCAGAATCGCGACGTCCATCAGCCCATCGACATTGTTCTTGGCATCGATCACGTGGCCGCCCTTCAGCAGTAGGTCATATTCGGGCGAGGTCACCGCAGCAGCCTGTGCGTACGCATACGGAGCGGCACTCAGAACCGCAAAAAACAGGGAGGTGCAAAGAGTTATGACGCGAATTTTCATGCTGTTGCGATTCCCCTCAGGTCGAATCGATGAAAAAAACATGGTTCATGCTAATCGATGGGCTGAGGGCCTTCCTAGGTCGAAGGTCCTAAATCAATGAGGGACGCCGCGAATCTCTCGCTGAAGGCACGGGCTTTTGAGAGTGTGCGAGACCAGACTAGGAGTTTAGTCCCGCAAGGGACGGCTGAACTTAGCCCAGGACGTTAGTCCTGGGTACATCGTGAAACATGATCAAGTCCCGCAGGGACGGCTGAAGGTTTCTCAGGATGACGTCGCGGCGTATTTTCAGCCGTCCCTAAAGGGACTGGTCGTGCTTTCCCATCCAACCCAGGACTGGCGTCCTGGGCTAAGTTCAGCCGTCCCTTCGGGACTGAGTTGGGAAAATGGGGTTCACACACACGCTCTTTCGCCCTTAAGGTACTTTTTCCAATCTCTTCCCCGCGTTCTTAAGGTCGGCGAAGGTTTCATGTGCTGTCAAAATCGGCAAACTGAAAAATCTAATTGGGACAGGTCTGAAGTTCAATCGTCCCTCAGGGACTGAGCTTGGGAGCGGGACCCTCTTACTCTGTCCGCAGCGCCTGCATCGGATCAATCGAGGCGGCGCGGCGTGCCGGTATCAACGCAGCGATGAAGCCGCAAACCGCAAGTAACAGGCAGACCAACAAAATCGTGGCGGGATCGTGGGCATCCACGCCGAAAAGGAACGCTTTGACGGCCCTCGTCGCGATCCATGTACATACCAGGCCGCAGGCCAGGCCCAGTCCCAACAAAGAGCCGGCCTTCCTCAAGACCAGCAGCGTCACATCCGTCCGTTGGGCACCAAGCGCCATCCGGATCCCCATTTCACGCGTCCGGCAATTCACGGAGTACGCCATCAGACCGTACAGTCCAACCAACGCCAGAAAAAGTGCAATGGCCGCAAACACGCCGAGCAACGACGTTTGAAACCTTCGCCGTGCCGTTGCTTCGGACATCAAATGCCCCATCGTGTGAACATCGCTGCGCGCAAGGTTGGGATCGATGCCCTTCAACGCCCCCCGTAGCTCGGAAGCAACCGCCGACGGTGGCCGCACAGATCGCACCGCAATGTACGCGCCGCCAACCTCGTAATCCGGGGTATATATCTGTGGCTGCGGAGCCTCTTCCAGGGTCAAATAGCGTACATCCGCTACCACGCCCACCACCGTGCTCCATGAGTCCTTTTCGGAGACTCTGATTCGCCCTCCAATAGGATTGCGGCCTGCAAAGTATTTCTTGGCAAATGCTTCGTTGACGATCGTTGGCCGCACTGGAATCGAGACGTCATCCTCGGTAAAGAAGCGCCCCGCAAGCAACGGAATGTTCATCGCGCGAAAGTACTGCGGTGTGACCGAGCGTCCCTCGGCCATCTGATCTTTCTGGTTCGCATAGCCATCCACCCAAAGGAAATCCAGGCTCTCGGAATGAGTGAGAGGCAGGTAGTTGATAGCTCCTACCGCATCGACCCCTGGAAGCGTACCGATCTTGCCAATTAGATTTCTGAAAAAAGCGCCTTGTTGTTGTGGCGTGCCATAACGCTCATCGAGCGACACATTCATCGTGACCGTAGCGGGCGAGAACCCGGTGGTGATTGACTCAACGTTCAGGTAACTACGAATGAACAGCCCCGCGCCGGCAAGCAATACCACCACCAGCGCAGCTTCCACCACGATGAGTACGCTCTGCGACCGGCTATGCGCACCCGTTCCCATGCCCCCTCCGCCCGATGTCAGAAAACCAGTGAGACTCATCTGAACGACAGCCAACGCAGGAAGAATACCGGCCAACATGCTGGTCAGCAGAGACGCGGCCACCGTGAAAAGCAGCACCCGCGTGTCTAACGATGCCTCATGGAGGCGCGGAATGTCTCCCGGATCGAGAAGTAGTAGCAGGTGCAGAAAGAGGTACGCGAGTCCAATGCCGAGGACTCCCGCGGCGACACCGATCAGCAGCGATTCCGTGAGCAACTGGCGAACGATGCGCCCACGGCCAGCCCCCAGCGCCGCCCGCATGCCCAGCTCTCGGGTCCGGTTGGCCGCCCGGGACAGTAGCAGGCTCGCCGCGTTTCCGCAGGCAATCAACAGCACCAGCAGCACGGCCCCCAGCAGCAGCCACATCAGGGGGCGCACCGGTCCCACGGCGTTGTCCATGAAATTTTTGACCAACGCGCCCCAACCTTTTCCGAAGTCGCCGGTATGCAGCTGATCGAGGCGGATCATGATGCCACTCATTTCCGCCTGCGCCTCACGCACCGAAACTCCAGGCCGCAAACGCGCGATCGCCTCATCGTTGCCCGGTTCGCGCTCCGCCTTCTGCTTAGCGGTGAGCGCCAGCGGAATCCAGATATGGGTCGCTTTGATCCCAGCGTTTCCATACGGCAAGTCGGAACTGGAGGGATATCCGAACGCCGGCGGCATCACGCCTACAATTCTGTAGTGGGCTCCCTTCAATGAGAGCGAACGTTCGAGGATATCGGCACTCCCAGCGAACATCGAGTGCCAGAGCGAGTCGCTGATGACGGCGACGCGATTATGCCCGGGCTCGTTATCATCGGTCCCGATGGCGCGTCCGATTTCCGGAGCCGACTCCAGAGTTGCAAAAAAGTTTTCGTCGACTTTGGCTGCGCTTACCTTTTCCACCGAGCCGCCCATCGCAAGATTGAACATTGCTTGCTCAAAAACCGACATCTTGGCGAACGAATGGCCTTGCCGTCCTATGTCGTAGAAATCCGCATAGCTCGGGGTCATGACCTCAACGGGAACGTCGAGGTGGGGATTCGGCGTGAATAAATACACCAGTCGATCGGGGTCCCCATACGGCAGCGATCGCAAGAGAACCGCATTCACCAAACTGAAGATGGCAGTGCATGCGCCGATCCCCAGGGCCAGCGTGCATACTGCGGTGATGGTAAAACCAGGGCTTCGTCGCAGCGTGCGCAGGCCATACTGCGTGTCCTGCAGAAGGGAATCAAGCCATGGCAGGCTGCGGCGTTCGCGCTGAGCCTGCTGCGCCTGCTCCACGCCGCCCAGGTGGATGAGGGCCTGGCGTCGCGCTTCCTCCGCGGTAAGACCGGATCGGATGCCCGCGTCGGTGTGAAGCGCGATGTGGGATGCAAGCTCGGCGGCGAAGTCGTCGTCAGCGCGGTGGTCGCGAAAGAGGCCCAGCAGGCGAAAACAGAAAGCTCGCAATTTGCGCATAGCGCCTCCTTACCCTTCGCCGGCCGGAGTGAGGAAGCGAGCCAGGATTGCAGTCGTCTGTTCCCATTCGGCAGCGGCTTTCTTCAATTGCCGCTGGCCGGCCTTGGTGAGCTCGTAGTATTTCGCTTTGCGGTTATTGTCCGAGACGCCCCATCGGGACCGGATAAACCCCTCCTGCTCAAGTCTGAGCAAAGCGGGATAGAGGGTGCCGTAGTTCAATTGCAAAACATCGCCGCTCGTCTGTTCGATCCGCCGCGCCAGTCCATACCCATGCAGCGGGCCAAGCGTTTCCAGCGTACGTAGCACCATGAGCGCCAGCGTCCCTTGCCAAACATCCGTCTTCTCGCCCACGACCTCTCCCCTTGTTACCCAATAGGAGCAATATAACCGGTACACCTATGGGAACGCAATAGGAGGAAAACCCATGGCCCTCTACCATTCCGCGCGAAGCCGCGGATCGCCACACCCCATGAACTTCAGTTAACACAGTCGACAGAAGAAATTTATCCATCGCAGCGCATGATTGCATTGTTGCCCCAGCAGCTCATAGGCGGAAATGCGCGACCTTGTCCTGGCCACCGCTCTGATGCTTTGTATCAGGGCACGACTTTAGCCCTGCGAGTCAAAGGTGCAGAGCATCTCGGCTAACTCGTTTCAGAGGCTCGTTCTTCGGAGGGAAGTACAAATGTGTCCGCACCGTAACGCAGCCGATAGCCAGCCTCAGACAACACACTGGAAATTAGATCCGATCCGAGCATTTGTTGTTTTATATCTAGCCGCCATCGGCGTCTGTGGATGCAGCATGGCCACCGCCGCCGCTGATCACTTCCAAAAGGCTATCCCTGCCCCTCCGTCAGTAGTATTTATCGGTGATAGCATCACAGCCATTTGGGGCAGCGGGCAGCAAGGCTCACAGTTCACCCACCATCCTAATTGGATAGACAAAGGGATTAGCGGCCAGAACAGCACTCAGGTGTCGGCTCGCTTTCAATCAGACGTGGTCGACCTGCATCCGGAGATTGTTCACATCCTTGTTGGCACCAACGACGTCTATCCTGGCTGGACCCAACAACTGTCCGCGGCCAATGTCGACGCGATGGTCCGAATGGCGCAAGCCAACGGTATTCATATAATCCTGGCAACCATCCCGCCTTGGGGTTGCGATGCTTCCAACTGCACCACGGCTGAGAGCGCCGACTCCACGCTAAACCGCTACGATCGCATCAACACCTGGAACGCTTGGATCGAACAATACGCCTTATCAAAAGGAATTCCGGTCGTTGATTATCACTCCGCGCTGTTAGCCCCCGATGGAGAACATTACGTGCCGGATATGACTATGGATGGTGTGCATCCCAGCGCGGCTGGTTATGTTGTCATGACACCGATGGTGGAAGGTGTCATCAACGCAATCGCAAGCCTCTACGCCGACAAATAGCTGCGCCTACTGGGAAGTGTCTCCATGTTTTCCGTTTTCGTTCTTGTAAACGACACCGCTTTTCATGACGAAGCCAACCTGCTGCAGAACACGCACATCGTCTAGCGGATTCCGATTTACCGCGATGATGTCAGCCCAATGGCCTGGTTCGATACTGCCCGTTTTGGAATTCCAGCCCATCAAATCTGCGGCATTGATCGTCGCGGATTGCAGTGCCGCGAGCGGCGTCATGCCCATCTGGTTCACATACACATCCAGCTCATGCGCGTTCAGCCCATGGGGATAAACCGCGGCATCGGTGCCCAACGCGATCTTCACCCCGGACTGTATGGCATGCCTTATGTTCTTCTTGGCAACCACAATGGTATCTTTCATCTTCTGCTGGTAGATCGGCGGTAAATTCCCTTTTTCGACCATCCAGTCTTCCAGGTAGAGCGTAGGCACCAGGTAGGTTCCGTCCTTTTTCATCTCGGCAATCGAGGCGTCATCGATATAGCTGCCATGTTCAATCGAGTCAACCCCCGCTTCGCTCGCCCACAGTATGCCCTGGGAACCGTGCGCGTGCGCAGCCACCTTGCGCCCCAGCCGGTGCGCATCGGCAACGATCGCCCGCATCTCTTCGATCGTGTACTGCGAGGCCTGCGGATCGTCACCTTTCGACAACACACCCCCGGTCGCGCAAATCTTGATCAGGTCCACGCCGTACTTGATATTCTGTCTGACCTTTTGCTGCACCCCGGCGATGCCGTCGGCCACGCCATCCCCCGTTACGTGGTACTTGATGGGGAGAAGATTCTCATCGCAGTGGCCGCCGGTGATGCCCAGTGGCGGCCCACTCACCTGCATATGAGGTCCTGGCACCTGGCCCTGGTTGATCGCGTCCCGCAGATCCACGTCGGTGTATCCCCCGGCGCCGACGTTGCGGATCGTGGTGAATCCCGCCATCAGCGTCGTTCGTGCATTGACCACTCCTTGGATCGCCTCTTTGGCGTCGGTCTGGGTCAGCTCAAAGAAAGGGTCGAAGTTAGGCTCGCCGGTGATATGCGTATGGACGTCGATCAAGCCAGGCATCACCGTCATATCACCCAGGTCAACCACCGTATCTCCCGGTTGCGCTGGAACCGTGGAGGTGGCCCCCACCGAAGAAATGGTGTCGCCGTTGACAACAATGGTCTGTGCGTCGAGTACCTTACCTGTCTTTACATCCAGCAGATGTCCTGCCCGAACGAGGGTCCGGGAGGCTGTAGATGGCTTCGCCCCTTGCCCAAATACAATCGAAGAACCAACTGCAACCCAGAGAACTGCTGACATTTTCCCTAGCCACGCCATCGTCTTTCTCCTCAGTGAAATGAGAGAAGTCTAGCAGAGGGCGAAAAGGGCCAAACGCAACCTCTTCTTAGGGAGTGGGTCTGCATATACGTAATAGATGTCACGAAGAATCTCAAGGAGCCTTAACCATGCGTAACCTTTTCACCTCAGTTGCCCTCGGATCCGTCTTGGCTGTTGGATTGTCGGGTAACGCACTGCTGGCGCAAGACCAGAGTGCCTCACCCCCAGTCTCCGCGCAATCTCCGGCGCCGCGGCCTGCTCATGTTCCCAATCCTCGTCACCAGGCTAAAAAGATGGCAAAGGAACTTAACCTCACCCCCGATCAGGTATCAAAGATCGAGCCGATACTGGCCGACCGTGACCAGCAGGTGCAGGGCTTGCGTTCCGACACCACGCTCGCTCCCAGTGACAAAAAAGCAAAGATGCACGGCATTCGTCAGGATAGCGATAGCCGGATAGAAGCGATCCTGACCGACACCCAGAAGCAGCAGTACGAACAAATCAAGCAAGCCCACAAGGCCAATAAGCACCAGCAGCCCGCTGCTCCTGCCAACACGTAGAAGGGCGCAACTGTGATTGCGACACAAAGACGGACGAAGTCTGACTTTCGTCCGTCTCCTTCTTTCTTCAGTATTCCCAGGCAATCGCATCCGTCCGCCGCAATTTAATCCTGGATTTCCGCTATCACCCGTGCGATCTATATCAGATGAGCCGATTTACCATTCGCCCCTGTCGCGAGTCCGATTTCCTCGCCGCCTGGAATATCATCAACGACGGTGCGTCTGCCTACCGCGGAATCATCCCGGCTGATTGCCTGCACGATCCCTATATGACCCCTGAAGAATTGACCCATGAGATAGCAAACGGCGTGCACTTTTGGGGCTGCGACGATGATGGCTCCCTGGTAGGCGTGATGGGCTCGCAGGATGTCGCCGATGTAACCTTGATTCGCCATGCCTATGTCAGGACTGACTACCAAAAACAAGGGGTCGGCGCGCAGCTCCTGGCTCACTTAAGAGCCATGGCATCACGTCCGGTGTTGATCGGCACCTGGGCCGCTGCTCATTGGGCCATACACTTCTACCAGCGCCACGGTTTTCACCTCGTTTCGCAGGAGGAGAAGGAACGGCTGCTGCGAAAATATTGGGATATCCCCACCCGGCAGATCGAGACCTCCGTCGTCTTAACCGACCAACCATCGCATCCAAAGGAGCAGTGATGAATCGCAAAAACATTCCCGGCACATCTCCCTTTGAGGCAATCATCGGATTCTCGCGGGCCGTCCGCATTGGTAGCGTGGTCCATGTTTCGGGTACCGGCCCGGTGGGTGCCGAAGATCTATCGGCCGCGGAGCAAACGCGTCATGTCCTGGCCCTCATGGAAAAGGCACTTCACCAGGCGGGCGCCAAATTTGAGCACGTAGTGCGAACCCGCATGTACATTGCGAACATGGAAGACTGGGAAGAGGTCGGACGCGCCCACGGAGAGGTGTTCAGCAGCATCCGCCCGGCCGCGACCATGGTCATCGCGCAGCTGCTCAACCCCAAATGGCGGGTTGAAATAGAAGCCGATGCAGTTCTGCCGGACGAAGGCTGATCGCCTCATGGTATTCTGCCGCACACATGCGATCGTTACACCTTTCGAGGGCCCTGCTGCCCCTCGCTCTGCTCGCATCCACGGTGGTGCACTCTCAGGCGAACCCGTCAAGGCCTTCACTGAGCCCGGTCGAACAACGCATGGCCGAAAATGTCGACGCCAACAACGCCGCCGACCTCGCCCTGCTGCAGCAGCTCGTCGACACGAACAGCGGCACCATGCATCTTGCAGGAGTGCGGGCGATCAAAGACCTCCTGACCCCGCGCCTGGAAAAATTGGGCTTCCGTGTCAAGTGGGTCCCCATGGACACCTTGACTCTCCGCGCCGGAGATCTGGTAGCGGAACATCCTTGCCCTGAAGGCCAAGGGCATTGCGGTAAGCGGCTCCTGCTGGTCGGGCACATGGACACAGTGTTTGAGCCCTCAAGCCCCTTTCAGCGCTACAGCCTTGTGCCCGGCAGCAGCGGTAAGGTCGCGACCGGCCCCGGCGTGGCGGATATGAAAGGTGGCTTGGTTGTCATGTTGGCCGCGCTCCAAGCCATGGACTCCGCGGGCGTGCTGCGCAACACGGAGATCCGGATCGTACTCAGCGGAGATGAGGAGCGCTTCGGCAATCCGGTGGAACTGGCGCGGCGCGACCTGGTGCAAGCCGCGAAGCAAAGCGATGTGGCCCTCGAATTTGAGCCCAGCGTACGCATCGACGGTCAGGACACCATCAGCATTTCCCGCCGAAGCAGCACTACCTGGCACATCGCGGCGACCGGCATCAGCGGCCACTCTTCGCAGATCTTTGCCGACCGCCTCGGCTACGGCGCGATCTATGAGTTGAGCCGAATCCTCGATGCCTTCCGGCGAGATTTGCCCGAAGACGGATTGACCTATAGCGTCGGGTTAATCCTCGGCGGGGGAACTGCGCAATTAAATCAGGATCAAACCGGGGGAACCGCGACCGGCAAAGACAACGTGGTCGCCGCAACCGCCCTCGCTGTTGGGGATTTGCGAACGTTGAGCAATGAGCAAACGGATCGAGTAGAGAAGAAGATGCGCGCCATCGTCGAGCAACATCTTCCGCGGACCAGCGCGACCCTCACCTTTGAAGACTCTTATCCCGCGATGGCCGCCTCTTCCGCGAGCCAGCAGCTGTTTCGCGACTGGAGCAAGGCCAGCGAAGCACTGGGTCTGGGACCGGTCCAGCTTAGCGGTCCCATGACCCGAGGTGCCGGTGATATCTCCTTTGCGGCTCCTTATGTGCCAGGCCTGGTAGGCGTCGGGATCCTGGGCGAGGGCTATCACGCCGAAGGCGAAACCGCCTTTCTGGACTCCCTGCCGAAACAAGCAAAGCGAAGTGCCGTCTTGATGGAACGTCTCGTCCGCCAACCCGCAAAGCCCTGACCTTCGAATGCGCGAGTCTTCCGTGAGTCGCCGCTCAGATGCTTTGTATCAGGGCACGACTGGTCGGGCCGTTGAGGCCCAACAAAGATCTGGGCTTCCGAAGTAGGCGTGAGAACCGACCACCATGAAATTCAGTCCCGAAGGGACGGCTGAACTTCAGAGCTGTCCAAATTAGCGGAAGAATCGACTTTTTGACGATGTAACTTGTTGACTGCGTTGAGGAGAATTCGGCGGAACAAAATCAGGTCGCCCTGTTTGATCGGCGCTGCATAGATGGCGCGAGTTTTAGAGTTGCCTGATAAACGCAGGGCACCGCGAGTACGCGCACTACAAGGGGTTTAGCGATTGAGCGAGGACTAAAGGAAAACGGCAGATCCCACGGCACCCCGGGGCGGGCGAGAGACAATTCTGCTTGAGCATGGTGTCCGTGTTTCCAGAAAAGGTCCGTGGAACTGCAGGTCCGCTCAGCTCCGCTTCGGGATGACAAAGGAAAGGGTGGTGGTTCCATGGGCTATGGTTGCTGGACCGAGACCGTTTCTCAAATCTCAATTTGGACAAGTCTGGCTGAACTTAGCCCAGGACGGTAGTCCTGGGTTGGATTTGAAAGGACGATCAGTCCCGAAGGGACGGCTGAAAATAGGCCGCGACTCAATCCTGGACAACCTTCAGCCGTCCCTTCGGGACTTAATCATGTTTCCCGGTGTACCCAGGACTATCGTCCTGGGCTAAGTTCAGCCGTCCCTGCGGGACTTAACTCACAATTCCGGTTCTCACACACGCTCTTCAGCCCCGCGCCTTTTTTTCATGTTGGTTTTCGTCGTGACGAAAACACCCGCGCACTGCTCAGAATCGTCTCCCGGCGAGGATTTCTTGCAGGACGTACCGCAACCTCAACCTCACTCCATCTCAAACGCCACATACTGCAGAACCGACTGCCGCTCCACCTCGAGAACCACCGCATCCCCGGGTTTCAACCCACCGAGAATCTGTCGCAGCTGTTGAGAGTCTTCGAGTGGCTGTCCATTCACAGCGCGGATAACATCCCCAGCTCCCAGATCCGCAGCAGTAGCAGGTTCTCCTCCCAACAAACCAGCCACCAGCACCCCATGATCCGATCGGAGATTGAGCATAGTCGCAACCGTAGAGTGCTTCAGGTCGATAACAAAGATGCCCAGGGGCGCAATGAGATCTTTCTTGGGATTGATCAGGTCCGACAAATTCTCAACTACCGGGGGAAGATTCACCGGGGTCACCGAAACCGTCACCGGCTTGCCGTCGCGCAGCACTTCCATCGAAATCGGCGCCCCGCGCTTATGTACGTAAAGGAAAGCAGTGTATTTGGGCAGCGCGTCCACTCTCAGACCATCCATCGTGGTCACCACATCTTTCGCCTGCAACCCGGCAGCCGCAGCAGGGCTACCCGAGTCGATGTCGGACAGGATCACTCCCCAATCCCGTGGCAGCTTCAAGCCGGCGGCCAACGCAGGCGTGATGGATTGGGCATGGGCGCCAATCGTCACCTGGGGAACAATACCGTGTTCCTTCAACTCGTGGTAAACAAAGCCGACAATCGGCTCCGGGATCGCAAAACCAAGGCCTTCGCTGCCGCCTCCAGACGTAACAATGAAGGTGTTAATCCCCACCAGGTTGCCATTCCGGTCAACCAATGGGCCGCCGCTGTTACCCGGATTGATAGGTGCATCGGTTTGCACATACACCATAGGCCTGTCGACCTCCGGCTGCCGCCCCAGCGCGCTGATGATTCCCTTGGTGACCGTATGGTCCAATCCCTCGGGTGCGCCGATCGCAACTACCGTTTGCCCCAGGCGGAAATTGTAGAGTGGTGGCAGCGGAATAAACGGCAGGCCCTTTTCTTCAATCTTGATCAAGGCCAGGTCCGCATAACGGGTAGTCCCGATCAGCTTCGCTTCATACACCCGCTGCCGATTCCCTAGTTTTGTATTCCCGGTCACCATCTCAACTGTGGCCGGCGCGATGATTACCCGGATACGCAACGCGCCCGCGACCACGTGATTATTGGTCATGATGTAACCGTCCGGGTCGACGATGACCCCCGAACCGAGAGACCGCTGCCGTTCGAGCGCCTGTTGCTGATCTCCAGAGTCCTTGTCTTTTTCAGGTACGCCGTAGCCCGTGACCTGGATCTCCACCACCGACTGCATCGCGCGCTCCGCCACCTGGTCGATAGCCTGGTCGTAATCCTTTAAAATACCCGGCTCCGCGGCAGACGCGCCCGAGCTCTTCGTTTGACCGTACAGCGCCGGCAAACAAGCCACGCACATCCACGCAATCGCAAAACTTTTTCCCATCGTCATGCAATATCCCTATGAAAAACTCGGTTTATGGAGCGCCGCGCCGCTCACCGGGGCAGCCACTTTACCTTCATCCGTCTCCCACTTCAGAATCTTGAAGTCGAGGACAAAGATCGCATACATCACCGGGACTTGCAATTTCGTAACCACGGTCGCCACCAGCAACCCGCCAATCTGCGCATAGCAGAGGGGCTTCCACAGCGGGCCCCCATGCAAAGCCAGCGGCAACAGCGCCAGAACCGTGGCGCCCACCGTGATCAGTACCGGCCGCAGCCGCAGGATCCCGGCATCGATCAGCGCCAACTCAAAATCATCTCCCTCGGCGTGCCGTTCTTCAATAAAGTCGAACAACACGATGGAATGGCTCACAATCACACCGATCAGGCTGGCCACCCCAAGAAAAGCCATAAATCCAAACGGCTCACCCATGACCCACAACGCAGCGAAGGCCCCCATCATGCCATACGGCGCAGCCGCCAAAACCAGAAGCGGCTTGATCGCATTCTTGAATTGAAACAGCAGCGCGAGATAAATGGCGGCGCTCGAAACCAGCATCACCATCGCCAGATTCTTGAATCCGTTCTTGGTCTTGTCGTACTCCCCGCCAATCTGCATCTGGTACCCCGGCGGGAGACTAGCCTTTAACTGCTCCAGGCGAGGCAACGCCTCTTTCAACACCTCGGAACTCAAGCGCCCGGCCACCGGAAAACTCCGTATATTAATGGTCCGGAACTGCTCCAGGCGAACGATCCGCCCCGTGATCAGGTCGTGATCGATGTTCGAGATCTGCACCAGCGGAATCTTCGTATTGTCCTGCGATCCATAAACATACATATTTTGGATGTCCGAAAGCTGCGACCGCTCATCCATCCGCAACCGGGCCACGATCGGAATCTGCTTCTGGCCCTCCTGCAAAGCGCTGACGGTCGTTCCGCTCATTCCCGAGGTCGTCGAATTGGCCACGTCCATATTGGTGATGCCGGCCAGGTTCGCCCGGTCAGGATCGATGGTCAACGCAATCTGCGTGTTCTCGTCACCCCATTCGTTCCGCGTGCGTTCCGCGATCGGTATGGATCGGAAAATATCCTCCACTTTGGTTGCGATCGCGCGCAGTCCGCGAATATCCTCCGCCTCGTCCTTGGCATTTACATCCGCTTTGCTCGAGATGCGGATCTCGATCGGATAGTCGATCGGGTTGGTCAGCAATTGGCGTGCATCCATGCGTGCGCCGGGAATCGACGCGGTGAGCACCGGCTGCAGTTCTTTAATGAACTGCGGCGTCACTTCCTTGTCTTTGACCTCGATCAACACCTGCGCATAGTTCAACTGCTGCAATTGCGGGGAAGCCGAAAACCAGAATCGTGGTCCGCCTCCTCCCACGAACGTCGTGACGTAACGCAACACATCTCCCGGATGATCGCTCTGCGGATGTTCCTTGGAAAACTTCTCTGCCTGTTCACGGACTACCTGTTCCACTTGCCGTGCCGTCTGGTTGGTCGCCTCGAGCGTGGCATCGTTCGGTAGCCACACATCGACGTACGACCAGTACTGGACGTCCTCAGGGAAGAACGCCGAATTCAAACGCGAGAAAATGAAAACTCCCAACGCCAGGAAGAGCAGGGAACCGAAAAAGAACTTCCATCGGTGTTCGATCGAGTATTTGGCAGTCCGTGCATACAGTCCGAAGAACCCGCTGTTGCGCTGCTCTTCCAGCGTCTTCTCCGCCTTCTTTTCCGGGCGCAGAAGATAGTACCCCAGCAGCGGAAGGAAGCTCATCGAAACCAGCCGCGAGGCGATCAGTGCCACCGTCATCACGATCGGCAAGCTATGAAGAAACTCGCCCGTGCTTCCCGTCACCAATAGGAACGGGAGGTAAGCCACAATATTGGTAATCGTGGCATACACAATGGCCGTCGCCAGCTTCGTTGGGCCCAGCCACGCGGCAATAACGTTGGGGTGCCCCTCGGCCAGGGCCCGCTTGATCGAATCGCCGGCGATCACCGGATCATCCACCAGCAACCCGAGAGCAATGATCAGCGTGGCGACAGATACCTGCTGGATATCGATCCCTATCAGGTACAAAGTCCCAAACGTCATCGCCAGCGTGATCGGGATGGCGATGGCCATCAGCAAAGCCGAACGCCACTCCCAGAATCCGAGCCAGGACACCAGCACCACCAGAGCGATGGCTTCGTAGAGCGCATCCATGAACAGGCTAAGGTTCTCTTCCACCTGCAACGGCTGGTCCGAAGTACGGGCAATGATCAGATCATCCGGCAGATATTGCTTGACTGCCGCAAGCTTGGCGTCGACGCTATGACCGAATGCGTCGATCTGCTCCCCATCCTTCATCTGCACCGCGACCGTGACCGCGCGGCTGCGTCTCCAGTGCCCATCCTTGTCTGCCCACGTCAGGTAGTTCAAATACTTCGCCGGGCTCTGGTACCCACGGGAAATATCCACCAGGTCGCGCAGGTAGACCGGGCTTTGGGCCGCAGACGAAGAAGCCCCGATGATCACGTCGCCAATCTGCTGTGGGTTCGTGAATTTTCCCGAAGGGTCAACCATAATATTTTGTGGCCCAACCTCGAGTTGCCCGCCGGGAAGCGTGATGTTGCGTGCACCCAGGATGTCTTTGAGATTGCTCGGCGTCATGCCGTATTCGGCCAGCCGCTGTTGCGAGTAGTCGAGAAAAATCTGCTCCGGCAGCACGCCCTTGCGTTCAATCTTGGCCACTTCCGGCGCGCCCTGCAGCGTCCTGCCGATCAGGTCGGTAAAGTCGTCTAACTCCCGGTAGGAGTACTTGTCCCCCGCCACTGCCGCCAGTCGGGCCTCCGTGTCCGCGGGATTCCGGATGAACGCGGCCGGCCAACTGTCCGGATGAATCTCCGACTGATGCAGCTTCTCCAACACCAACCGGTCACCCAGAGCGCGCAACTCCTCATCGCTGAGAGGAGAACTGACGTCGGCCCCAATAAACCCGCTGCCGGAAAAGAAATGCGGGTCGGAGACATACTTGTTCTGTCCGCCTGCCTGCAGTACCGCCATAAATGCATCGCGCACCAGGTTCGGCGAAACGGAGATCGGAAACGCGTACACAATGCTCACCCGCGGTTGCGGCGCCCGCCGGCCTTCCGCCGCGCGCGTTGTTTCGATGGCATTCCGAATCGACCGGGCTCGCAAGGCGATGTCGACGTCGCTGGCCCGAGGACTGGCGATGGTCAGCATCAGCGCCGCCGTATCGCCAAAGTCGCTATTGAATTGAACCGGGCCCGCGCCTTGCGGCAGCCTGCTGTTGATCGCGTTCAGCTTGAGGTTGATGTCCGAGAACTGCTTCTTCGGGTCGGTGACCTGGTCATCCAGCTGAACATAGACCAGCGACAGCCCGGGAAAACTGATCGACCGTATGCCGAAGTCAGAAGCCAAAGGAGGTTTGATGAAGGCATTTGTCGCCATCACCTGTTCCACCTGGCGGGTTACCAATTGCTCTACTTCCTGCGCCGTCGCCCCCGGCCACGCCGTCGAAGCCACCGCGACCCGCACCGGAATACTCGGATCCTTCCGCTTCGGCATGTGCATGTAGCCATACCAGCCCCACATACACACAGCAATCAGCAGCACCATCGCAACCTGGCGGTGTTCGGTGAAAAAACGCGCCGTGTTATGCGTTCGTTCGATGTACTCGGCTTCTGATTTGTGGCTCATCTTTGCTCTCAGGGAATAACGCGGACTTTGTCGCCATTCTTGACCAGGCTGACGCCCGTAGTAATAACCCGTTCGCCGAAGGCGAGACCGCCCTTCGCCGCAATCATATTCCCGTAGGTATTACCCAGTTCAATCGATCGCAACCGCGCTGTCGGAGGGTCTCCCGCACCTTCCGTCACCATCACCGCGAAGCTGTCGGCATGTGCTGGATCCCGTATCACCGCAGCGAGGGGAACTGCCAGCACCGATTCCGGAAGTTGCTCACCGTTCAACGCCAGCGACGCAATCATCCCCGATTTCAATTGGTCCTTAGGGTTGGCAATCGTGACCTCCACTGAAAACACGCGGCTCTTCGGATCGGCAGCGGGCGAAATGGCACTCACACGCCCGGCAAACTGCTGGGGAAGGGAATCGGTGGAGATAGCAAGATGCTGGCCCAGCCGCACCCGTCCAATCGAAGTATCGGGAACCCCAAACACCGCCTTGACGGATTGCGTATCCGCCAGCGTGAAGCCGTTGGTGGCAGGGCCCACCAGGGTTCCGAGATCGATGCTGCGTTTCACCACCCAGCCACTGAAGGGAGCCCGCAACTCGCAATACGCGAGCGCGACATTCGCCTCGCTCACCTGCGCCTGCGACCCCGAAACAGACGCCGCTGTGCTCGCCAACTGCGCCTGGGCGGAATCATAGTCCGGCTTAGTGGCACTCTGCGACGCATATAAGGCCGCGGTCCGGTCGAAGGTCAGCTTGGCTTTGTCGTACTCCGCCTGGCTGCGCGCAAGCTGCGCTTGGGCTTGTTGCAGCTTGTCTTGATAATCCTTTTGCTGCACCACTGCCAGCACGGTTCCTTTTTGCACCCAATCTCCCTGGTCGATATTGCGCATGCCTCCACTCGGGTTTTTGACTTGTCGAATCCTTTCGACATAGCCGCCGGACTTAAAGGCCAGGTCAACCTGCGCATAGGGAACAATGCTGGCCGAGTATTTGGCCCCGTTACCCACCGCGATCGTCTGTACCATGGCAGTGTGTACGGGCATGGGTAACGCCTCAGCGGCATCTTGTTGCTTACATCCAATCGCGGTCAGGAGGAAAGTCCCCGCAGCCGCGGTCAGGCAAAACTTTATGATTGTGGGATTCATAGTCACTCTTCCCCAATAGCTTTCTCAAATAAAGCTTTCGCATTCCAAAAGGCCAGCAGGCTTTCTTCATAGTCATGGTCCGCGTTCGCGACTGCAGCCTGCTGTTGCAGCACATCGCGCAGCAGCACCGCGGAATGCTTGTAAGCATCGTTGACTTCCCGCAACTTCTCATCGGCCGCGACCTTGCCGGCCTGCGCCACACCCAGCATGCTACGGCTCTCTTCCAGCTTGCGGAAGCTGTTATCGACGTCCAGTGTTACCTGCGCCCTCGTCTCCTGCAGTTGGTAGTGGCTCTGCTGCACGCTCACATCTTTCTGTTTTACTTCGTCCCGGCGGCCTCCCCAGTCGAAGGGATCCCATGTGAGTTCCATCCCGGCTGAGACGATATTCTGCGGCAGTATCTCGGTGTTGATCGGGTCAAGATAGTGGATGGCTGCGCCGACAGCGGGAATGTACTTCGCTCGGGAGAGTTTCCGATCGTAGTCGGCGCGATGGGTATCGATCTCCGCTTCCTTCACCTCCGGCCGCCGTTCCAGAGCCATCTGCCGCGCCGCCTTAAGGTCCATCTCTGCCGGGGTGATCGGAGGTACTCCTTCGGTGCGAAAGGGAACGTCGATATCCCGCCCCATCAGCTCGTTCAGCTGCTCCTTCTGCGTCTCGAGCGTGTCGCGCAACTGGATGATCTGATACTGAGCCTGTGCCAACTTAGCCTTGACCTGGAGGCTATCGGACTTGAGCACCGATTCCTGCGTCAAATACTGCGCTGTGACCCTATCTGTCTCCTCGTACGACTTAACCAGGGCTTGCTGCGCCTCCAGCGCGCTCTCCGTCTGCAGTACAGCGTAGTAGGCCTGCTTTACACTCGCGGCCGTTGACTGCCTTTTGCCCTTGTACTGCTCGCCGGAATAATCGACAGACAGCTCCTGCTCCCGGATAGCGAGATGGATCTGGTATAGCTGCGAGATCGGCTGCGCTGCTTGCACCGACGCGTACCCTGTGATCCCAGTGGACAGCTTGAACGTTTGAGGTTTATCAAAACCAAAACTTCCCGCCGGAAAATTAAACGTCGGTGACGTGATATCGCCCGAGGCAAAAAGGTAAGTGCTGATCGCAGGAAACCGCTTGGTCTTGGTTTGGGCCAACGTCCACTTGGATTTGTCGATGTCGAGCTTGGCAATATTTACCGGGCGGTTATGCTCCAGCGCAACCTGGACGGCCTGGGACAACGAGAGAACCGGCGCGTCGCCCGGGGTTTCCTGCGCCAGCGATAACATCCCGGACACCAAGACAGTCGCAAAGGCAGTCGCGGCAATTGCCCAGCCGAGTGGCTTTGTAGACCTCGCGTGCATCATTGATAGAGTCGCAATCGTTCTCGAACGCAGGGCTGCACTTCCCTAAGTGCGGCCCCATGATATACCCAAAGATCCTGGTTCAAGCATGGGGCCGCGGCGCAACAAGACTTAGGAACGGCCTCTTCGCAGACCGCCGCCACCACCCTGCGGCCCGAGGCTATTCAGGTCATTCAGCACCGCCTGGCGATCCTGGGGGCGAAACTCTCCCGCGTCCATGGTTTGCTCAATATCCGACTTCGCCTTCTTGAGCGTCATGAGCTGCTGCAGTTTCCCGCCGCCACTGGTCTTGATGGTCTGCAGCGAATTCAAACTTTCCTGTAACGTCTTCACCTGGGCTTCGGTCGGCTTGCCATGCATGATCGCGGTGAACGTGTCTTTGCCCAGTTTCGCGCCGGGGTTCTCCGTTTCCGCGGAGACGGTCGTCGGCTGCTTGTTCGCCATCATCACCTGGAGATCCTGTTCCAACGTGTCACGATCCGGCTGCTTGACGGTGGCCATGATGGCCTTCATCTTCGAAACCGCTTGCCACGGGGTAATAAAGTCAACCGGTGCGCCGGGTTTCTGCTCCGCTTTGTAGGTCTTCAGAACTTCAGCGTTGCTCTGCAATTCCTTGAGCTGGGGAATGGTGATGCTGCCGTTCAGCACGGCCGCTTTAATATCCTGCTTGAACTTGTCCTGGGCGGCACTCGAAGCCGTTTCCTGCGGGCTGGCAAACGCCACCGGCATTTGCGCCGCAAGAACCAGCGAGAGCGAAAGAACACACAGATTCCTTTTCATATTTCCTGCTTCCTATGGCATTTTCTGAAGCGATCGTTGCCAACCGCTCCCGCGTTGTTATTTGACCGAATAGCCCCGAGCATCCAGGCAAGCCGACATCGAGCGTTTAAAGTTATCGAGCAGTTGTGCCGTTGTCGTCGTCTTGGCTGCGTCAGCCTGTTTTTGAGTCTGCTCAGTCTCTTGCTTCTGCTTACGCTTTTCCTTGATTCCCCCGATGATGGCACCCCTGCGCGCGCCGGCTGGGGCATCGCCGCCGGTCGCGCCGGAGATGATAGCTCCGCGAGCAGCGCCCTTCGCCATATCGTGGTCGTCGCCGCTCTTCTGGTCCTGCTTCTGTTGGCGCGGCTGCGGTGGTGGTCGTGTTTGGGTCGTACCCGGTTTGCGTCTTGGCGTTGGTGTAGCACTGCGACTCATCCGTCAGTTGCTGCGTAGCGCTCTGCGAGTTCTTCGGATAAACGTACAGCCCGATCGTGCTTGCCATACCCTTGACGGGTGGCGAACCACTTTGCGCCGTAGCGGTCAGGCTCTCCACAACACTCCCCGTCAGGAAAAGCGCAAGCACACTCACCATCCTCTTCATAAGCTTTCTCCCCGGCGGCCATGAGCCGCCAGGCTCTGGCTGCCCGAGCTAACCCTCATTTGGCAGAGGCGACGATGACTTCGCCCTTATCATTAGTCTTGACCCAACCCTGCGCGGCCATAGCCTTGATGATCTCCTTCGCCGTCGCGTCCGCCGTCTTCGAGGCGTAAGCGTTTGCGTTCTTCCTGCGATCTCCCACGGTGGACTTGGCTACGGCTGCCGCGGGGTTCAGGCCGGCCGCCACGGGCACTATGGAACCGGCATTCTTCGCAGTCTTGGTATCGGTCGTAAATTGCGAGAACAAAACCGAGTCAGAAGGCATCTTGATATGCACGTCGACTTTGGTTTGCACATCGGCGCCACCGGCGCCCATCCCGATGGTGTCGCGTTCCGTCTTATTCCCTTCTTTCACCGAGGTGAAAGACCCCTGGACCGTCATAGCGTTGTCGGAGGCCGGTGTATCTTTGCCAACATGCTCGACGGGAATGCCTGTTTTTGCGAGCGCCTTTATCAGTTCCGCCGAGTACTTCTTGCTGGCGCTGGCAGCGATGGCATCAGGCTTCTGGTCTCCGGTAATCAAATGTCGCGGACGCATGGCCTGTATCTTGTCCACCTGAATGTCATCAGGATTAATGGCAAAGTCATAAACCAGAATCTTGACCGGCTTAGGCAGTGGACTGCTGCCGGTGTAACTGGCAATGGGAATAACGTTGATCTTTGCCGCCAAGGGACCCTGCGCATATGCAGTGCACACCAGCAAAGAGCCTGCGGCCAACCACTTCCATTGTTTCTTCATAAATACTTGCCTCCTTCCGCCAGTTAAGGGAGGCGGAGACGAACCCAGATCGAGGCGAATCATCGTTGCTGCGGGAAGACCGGTCAATAGAGAACTTCTAAACCCCGTCTAAAGTTCATCTAAACCTCTAAGCCACGTTTATTCTTCGACATGCAGCAATACTCGGTTGCGAAGCACGGTCTCTCGCGATAGACTTGGCGTCACCGATTAAGAGTCGCAGTGAGCGGAATCTCTTGCAAGAGAGAGCTGCCGGGATAACGTCCGCAAGCAAGTGAGCTAGTCCGTGCCTGAACCATTCCGCTTTGAAGAGTTTGATTTGGATCTCGAGCGCTATGAACTACGACGGTCTGGCCAGGCGGTCAAGCTTGAGCGAATACCCATGGAGCTGCTCATCCTGCTGCTCCAGAACAATGGCAAACTAGTTCGCAGAGAGGCCATCAATCGCCGGCTGTGGGGCGAGAACGCATACCAGGACACTGACCACAGCGTTAATACCGCGGTGAATAAGCTTCGCTACATTCTGCGGGACGATCCGCGGGATCCGCGGTTTATACAGACGGTCGTTGGCCAGGGATACCGCTTCATCGGTGACCTGGCTACCGATCCCATCCCCGCCCCTCACTTGCCCGATCCAATCTTGGACCACGCGAAGCCTCCTTCAGCTGGCGTCCAAGCCGGCGAAGAAAAGCCGCCATCCGCAGCAAACGGCTCACAATCCGGACTGCATGAACCTTTGCTGGCGACATCTGCACCTGCGGTAGAGGAAGCGGCCCCCTTCCCAACCCGCCGGCCGTTTGTTTTCGTGGGGCTGGCGATCCTCATCGCCTTGCTTGCCGCGGCCACCTTCCTCTACCTGCACCGCTCGCGCTCTGCACCCGAGCCAAAAAACGCGGTGGGCGGATTCCATTCCATCGCGGTCCTGCCTTTTGTCAACTTGGCGCAAAACTCCGATCAGGACTACATAGTGGACGGCATGACTGACCAGCTCATCACCGACTTGGCCAGCAGTACGCCTCTCCGCGTCATCTCCCGCAGCTCCGTCATGCAATACAAGGGTAAGCAGGTTCCCATGCGGGAGATCGCCGAAACGCTGGATGTGGACGCTGTGCTCGAGGGATCATTCCTCCACAACGGTACCCAGGTACGCATCACTGCAGATCTGATTGACGCCCGGAACGATCGCCATCTTTGGGCGCAAGTCTATGAGGAAAGTGGCAATGACCTCCTGAACATACAAGGCTCCGTGACCACCGAGATCGTGCACGAGGTGGCTCTTGCCCTAGGCAGTGGCCTCTCTGGTTCTCAAATGCGTCCGGTGAATGTCGAGGCTCGAGACTCCTACCTGCGAGGCCGCTTTTTATGGAATAAGAGAACGCCCCCCAGCCTGGAGAAGTCGGTCGTGTATTACCAGAACGCCATCAATGCCGACCCTAGCTACGCTGAGGCATACACAGCCCTGGGAATCGCTTATATCGTGCTGAGCGATTATGGGTCTGATCCTTCCAGCGCTCTCGCCAAGGCCCAGTCCGCCGCGGAAGCCGCTTTACGCCTCGGGGGAGGGCAGGCTGAAACCGAAGCAGAAGCTCATACCGTTCTAGGCGCGGTCAAAGCAGAGCGCGACAGGGATTGGCCAGGAGCCGAGATTGAGTACAGGCGAGCCCTCCAGCTGGACCCGTCGTATCCAACCGCACATCATTGGTATAGTTTGAATCTATCCCGCCTGGGAAGAACGAAAGAAGCCGAAATCCAGATCCAGCGGGCACGGGCTTTGGATCCGCTCTCCCCCATGATCGGTACTGACGCCGCCGAAACTGCTTATTGGGCCCGCAATCCCGGCCAAGCCATGGCGCGCATTCGGGAAGTTCTGCTCCGCAATCCTAACTTTGCCGAAGCATACCTCGCCGAAGGCGAGATCCTTGAACAGCAAGGACATTACGAGCCGGCGTTGGCCGCTTATCAAAGCGCTTCCCGGCTCTTTGGCAGCGACTCGGCGTACGTCGAGGCCCTCCAGGGCAACGCGCTCGCCTTGGCTGGTGCGTCGGAGCAAGCGCGCCAAATGGCAAAACAACTGGAGGACCTCTCTGCCCACAGCTATGTTTCCGGCGTAGATCTTGCCGTCGTCTACTGCGCACTGGGCGATCGGGATAATGCCTTGCGCTGGCTTGATCGGGCACAACGAAACGGTGATCGGGAGATGGGCTTACTGGGCTTGGATCCCATATTCGACGGATGCCGTACGGATGTCCGCTTCCAGGACCTCCTGAAACACCTGGGCCTGCGCCCAGCCGCCTAAGCAAGAGAAGCAGCAACTCTATCGGTTGCCACGGATCGAGGGATCGGCTACTTCGGGATTAACGCCGTCTGTCCCAAATGAAACGCAATGTGACTGGTTCGACTCAGCAAAATCGCAAATCGATTACGTGACGGGTCCTTGGCAAAGTCCTCCTCAGACACAGACGTGTGCTTCTCAAGCCACCTCGACGGTGAGAGGCTTTCAAACCCCGCTAGCAACTTGCCATTGACCTCATTCCACGATCTCTTTATCTCGTCCCCCGTCGGCAGCTCAGGGGTTGCTCGATCAGGGTTGGTAAGGAAAGGAGCGTCCAATTCCGGATAGAGCCGTGGGCCCAAATCCAGCAGCGGCAGCATACGATCATGAACGGCGGTCAGGTGTCCCCAAAGGTATATCAACCGATTTTTCCCCGGCGCTACTTCTTTTTGCAGTTGCGCTTCAGTGAGAGGAAAAAATAGCTTGTCAGCTCTCTCGATTGCCGTCTTCCATGAATTGACTGTCGACGTGACCAACGCTTGTTCCGGCGTCATGATAATTCCTCTCTTTGTGCTTAGCTTGAAATGTGGATGAGATGGGCCTGATTGCAGTAGCCAGGCTCCAGCTATCTTCCATGAGAGTATCGTCCAGTCGAGAAAGGTTCATTTATGACCATGCTCGCCCGCGGAATCACTGTGGTGCCGGACTCGGGCACGCGCGAATTGGCTGGGATCGTGGGCACGATGACCATCATCACCGCCGAAGGCAAACATTTTCCTTGTAGATCCAAATCTGCGGAAATGCGCGCTCTTCTGATAGCCGCCGCTCTCATGTTTTGTATCGGGGCGCGACTCTATTCGGGCCCGTAATGACCCAACAAAGACCTGGGCTTGAGTCCCTGAGGTACGCCTTTGCTCGAACGTGTGCTTTTAGAGGGTGTGAGAACGGCCATCACAGAAATTGAGTCCCGGAGGGACGACTTCCCTTACTGAACTTAGCCCAGGACGCAGTCCTGGGGGCGTGCACCGTTGAATAGTCCCGTAGGGACGGCTGGAAATGGGCCGCGATACAATCGTGGACAACCTTCAGCCGTCCCTGCGGGACTCAATTCGTAAATCCGGAAGAAGTCAAGCCAGAACACTTAACGCAATCCCCTGCAGAACGGCGACGCTCTTTATCCTCCAAAGCCTTTCCGTCCGAACTTACCATTGTGCGACAGACGAGGAGGGTGGAATCCTATCCTCTATCGCATTACCGCTCCGACAGAAGGCTCTTGACGTTTGTTGCAACGTTATCCTTGTTTATGACCACTCCTACATAGGCGGCCGCAATCTTACCGGATTTGTCGATCAAGTATGTTGCTGGAAACGCGTTCAATGAGTAGGCCTTGGAGATTGCATCATCACCCATCGCGATCGGGTAGTTGACTCCGTGTTTTGCAATAAACGGCCTCACCCTGCCCCAAGCTTCGTTGGCGTCCTTCAGGTCTTCGTACGATATATCCATCGAAACACCGACCGCCGTAAATCCCTTGCTCTTGTATGCATTCTCAAGCTCTATGAACGATGGAATCTCAAGTACGCAGCCGCCACAATCCGTAGCCCAGAAGTTGAGTAGAACGACCTTTCCCCGATAGTCGGAAATCTGCATCTTCGTACCGTCTTCGGTCACAAGTTGAAAGGCCGGCGCTGATTTTCGATTTGCAGGGGGTATAAGCGCCGCATGGACATCCTGCTGACCGAAGAGAGCCGGCGGGATACACGTCCACACAAGAAATATGACGAGACCAGCAATCTTATGCGTCGGTCGCGATCCAGCAAGTTTAGATGTGATGGTCCTTGCTCTGCTCTCCATAGTTTCCTCCTGTCCTTTTGGCACATCCAACCACGATGTTTTTCAAAACTCCCACAAAATCGTCACCCTGAGCGAAGCGCCTCGCGAATCTATCGCCTAACAGAGGATTTATAGCGCGTAGTCGAAGGACCCCGAGGATGCTTGTTGGCCGACGCTCTTCACAGCTTTCCGGGCCACCAAAACCCCAGGTAGCCTAGCCACGCGGTAAGCTCTGGGGCCTCGAGGCAGTTAGCTGCCGGCGAAGTGGAGATTCTCAGTTTCACTCTCACCATTCTAGTCAGGCCCGAACTCATTGGCATTCATCCGATCGCACATTTTGCGCTTTGCCGGGCAATCTGGAGCCCCAAAAAATAGATTTATTGAGCCCCGCCACCGATGGACTTGGCATTCGCCAGGAAAAACTCTTCCAGCGTCTGCGGATTTCGGCGGGTAACCGCGCGAATCGCATCGGTAGCCTGGTAGTGTTGCTCACCCTTCCGGAAGTGCTGCCAAAGGTGGGTCAAATGATCGAGAGCGTGAGGATTGAGCCGCTCCTTTACTGCATCCGCCCACTGTTCGTCAGTGATGGGCACATATCGAATCTCCCGCCCGATCGCCCGTCCCAGCGTTTCAATGATTTCCCGCACCGTTGGAGTCTGGCTCACCAGAGGATATACATTCTCGCCCGGTACGCCGTGGTTCCCCAGTAGAGCTGCGGCTACGCGGGATACATCTTCCGCGCCGGTGAGCGGAATGACGGTCGTGTCCGCGCCCCACGGCAGGAAGGCCGTGTTTTGCTCCGCCACGCTCCGGCTGACAAGCGCGCGTACATTCTCGTAATAGGGAGGCGTCTGGAGATGAACGGCGCCCACCTGCGCCCAGTCGAAGATGCGATCGGCCAACCGATGCTGCAGATTTCGGAAAGAGGGAGCGCGGTTGAGATCCCGAAACGCGCGATCGTCGGGTGTGCCCTGGAACTGCGAATTGTTCACCACCAATTCCAGCCCCGCATCGCGAACCGCCACAGCGAAAATGGTGGCCGCCTCAAGCAGCCCATCAGTCACCGGATAGGTAAAGTAAGCGCGCTTCACGCCTTTCATCGCAGCCTGGACTGAAATTGGATCGAGGAGATCGCCCTCGACGATTTCTGCGCCTTGTTGTCGCAGTTCCTCGGACCGGGCATCGAGTTTGTGGACGAATGCGCGAACCGGGACGCCCTGCTTGAGCAGGAGCCCCGCCACCAGACGTCCGGTTGATCCCTGTTGGCCGCCGGCTGCGCCGGTAATCAGAATCGGGTGAGACATGGGAAGTCCTCCTTTGCTCCCATAGGATGATATATATAATCCTATGGATTCGAACTTTTTCCCGTACCCGCTTCCGCCGGTTGCGTCGTGGGATGCTATGAATCATCTTATAATCAGCCATGCGTCACCGGCCTGAACACGAAGCAGAAGTTCACAGAAGATTGTCTGAGACGCCTCGCGACGCCTACGCACCGAGGGTCTGAACGGCGCAGGGGTGGCAGCCATTGTGCGTGACACTGGTCTGACTCACGCCTCATCGAAGAGTGTGATGAGCGTATCGATCCCGATCTGAGTGATGAGCGGTGTAGATATTACCGAATGACCCGACAAGGTCGTCGCGCAGCGGCAGGTGAGGCCGCCAGGAATACCGAGAACTACTCATTCGTCAATTATTGCCTTCCGTGAGGGAAAAGAAGGAGTTCTTGCGCATGAGTTTAATGAAGCTTCCGGGGCATGCCTCGGACTCGCTCTCAGAAATAAGGAGAACTTCATGAAACTCGACATGCTGAAGTCGCGCGTACCCGCCGGAGTGATGTTCCTGCTCCTGTCTTTTGTCACCAATAACTTCCTGCGTTTGACACCTGTTGCCGCAGCCGAGGCGGCTTCCTCCCATTGCGTTCCAGTAGGCGGGGCGCTGATGACGAATATCGGGGCGATTGCGGGCGTGACCAACCTGGGCCCAGCTTCCGGGGATTTGGCGGGCTCACTCGCGGCCACGATCCTCGGACAAAACAGTAACCTCAGTTACAACGTCCAACATTACTGGGTCACGGCAGCGGGTGAAACGATCACATTGAAAAAGGCCGTTCTGACGCCCACCTACCCGACAAACGATCCAGCCATCGTGGCTGTGCCGTGGGGAAATTACCGGTCGTACATCTCGGGGGGAACGGGTAAATTCGCAGGCGCAAGCGGGTATCTGGACTATTTCGGGATGGCGGATTTTCATCAGGGCACGCTGGTGCTGCGCTATCGAGGTCAAGTCTGCTACGCACTACCTTCAGAATGAACCGCTCTCAAACGCAGAGCCTGCGGGATTGGACTCTGCCCTTGAAGGCCCATGGCTCTATTTACACGAAATGGAGGCTCCTCAAAGCGGCTACTGAGCCCACCGAATCCTGTCCGCACTAACAAGAACAGCGGTGGGCTCCCCGGCCGTGCACAAGATCAAAGAAAGAAAGGACCCACCCCTTCGAATGGCCGGAAATCACGAACACACAGGTAGTTCACTTAAGGCCATCCGCCAGAACCAACTCACTGCTGGGCGGAAGTGACTGGTCGTACAGGATCCATTTATGGTCTGGGGAGACGCTGAAACCGAAGTAGGCGTTTCCAACAGGGGCTAGTACTTTCGTTTTTCCGGTAGCGAAACTAAGAAACTCGACTGCGAAACGGTGACCGGTCCCGGTGAGGAAATAGACGCCATCGTCCATCACTGCGAAGTTCCAACTGGTGATGGATGGTAAAACCTCGGTCTCCTCACCGCCTTCCGCAGGCATTTTTCGAAGGCTGGCGCTGGCGCCTTCACCGGAAAAGTAGAGCCACTTTCCGTCGGGCGATTCGGACGCAATCAGGCCGCCGCCATGAGTTACCTGGACAGCTTGCCCGCCGCCGGATGGCACCTTCCAGACTTGAGCGGCACCGCTCTCCTTCGAAGAGAAGTAAATCCATTTCCCGTCGCGTGACCACCGGGGGAACGCGGCTCCGGAGGTTAGTGAAGTGAGGCGCCTCGTGGCTCCTCCTTCTGACGGAATCACAAATATCTGGGGGTTGCCCTGGGCGTTTGAGTAGTAGGCAATTTGCTTCCCATCCGGGGACCACGCGGGTACGCCCGAAGCGGAGGACCCCATTGTAGTGAGCTGGGCGCAACCCTGGCCGTCGCTTTCGCAAACCCAGATTTCAAGATTACCCCCCCTAGGAGATTCGAACGCCACCTTGCTGCCATCGGGAGAATATTGCTCGGCAAATTCACCCTTGGTGGATGCAAACATCCTCTCCGGGGACTCTCCTTTTGTATGTCTCTCGGGAACATGCATGCGCCAGATACTCTCTCCTCCGCCGTGTGTCAGGGCGTAAGCCAAACGCGGCGAGGTGAGAGAGGTGGTGATGAAGCTGAGTCCGGCGCCAGTCTCGACTGCCATGACTGCCTGACCGCGAGCGGGGTTTCTTCTTTCCACTAAGAGCGGCTGGGTCCAGAGCCCAAGATCGTGGAAGAAGACCAACTTCCGGCTATCCGCCGTCCAGGCCACGCACGCCCAGTTAAAGACTTCATTTGGAGTTGCGACCCAGGGCGCGAGGACCACTTCGCGGGGCTCACCGCCAGCCTTGCCATCGATGTCCAATCCGAGCAGATAAATGGTTCCCCGCCAATTGCCCTTGCCATGCGCGCGCCGGAAGGCAAGAGATTTGCCGTCGGGAGATACCGTCGGGCAATGATCTCCGATCACCCCGTTGGGCGGAAACGTCAGTTGTTGCTTTTCCCCAGTGCGGACAGAAACAAGAAACAAGGCAGTTGGGCGTCCAGCGGATGCTTGGTCTGCAATGATCAGTGATTGACTGTCCGGTGTCCAAGCGAGATAGGGCGAATAAAACCCACCCGTTTCCGGTATCGAGACTTCCGCCAGCTCACGTTCCTGTCCACCGAGAGCCGGCATCAGCATCAGACCGAACTGGTTTCCAGCATTCAATTTACGCAGGAAAGCGATAGAACTTCCATCCGGCGACCACCCGGGATTCCGATCGTCTGCCGGATCTCGCGTCAGCCGTAAAGGCGGGGCGGCCACTGCGGCTCCTGCTTTTGTAGTCTTCACATAAATGTCGAAGTTCGCCTGGTCCAGTCCGTTCCATGAAAATGCCACCTGGCTTCCGTCCGGCGAAAGCGAGGGTTCCTGTTCCACGCCAGGGTCAGTGGTCAGCGGAATCAATTTGATGTTTTGCATTGTCTGGGCCGGCCGGTTGCGAGTCCACCAGGTCCACGCAAGAGCTGCAACGACCAGCGCCGATCCCACAACAGTGAGCATCCTTGCTAATCTGCGGCGCGTTGTCGTTCTTTGAAACGCGCCCCTCTTCAGGCGCGTAGATGTCGTTTTCGTCCCCAGATCTTCGAGAACCAGCTTCAGGCCGGACGCGGTCTGCCACCGCTTCGCAGGATCCTTCGCAAGACATCGCTCGATGAGACCGCGCAATGCAGGTGGCGCAACTCTCTCAAGCAGCGGTTCGCCATGCATGATTTGAGAGATCAACTCCGCTTGACTCGATCCACCGAACGCGCGGCTCCCCGTCGCCATCTCGAAGAGCACCAGCCCAAGCGCGAAAATATCAGTGCGAGCATCGCACTCGTGGCCTTCCAGTTGTTCGGGGGTCATGTAGGCCGGTGTTCCCAGAACCGCGCCGCGCAGCGTCAGACTTTTTTCGGCGTCCGCGAACAGGTCTGTGGTTACATACTTCGCCAGCCCAAAATCGAGGAGCTTGATCCCTTTCGGAGTCTCCATGACGTTTCCGGGTTTCAGATCGCGATGGATGACTCCCTGGGTATGCGCTGTGGTCAGAGCATCGGCAATCTGCGCACCATATTGCAATACTTTATCGATCGGCAGCGGGCCTTTCTTCAGACGATCTGCCAGCGACTGGCCCTCCACCAACTCCATGACCAGGTAATCCGGCCCAATGTCGTAGAGGGTGCAAATGTTGGGATGATTCAGTGCGGAGATTGCCCGTGCTTCTCGCTCGAAACGCGCTTGCAGGGGCTCAAGGTAGACCTTGATCGCGACCACTCGTCCGAGCCGCGTATCGCGAGCTCGATAGACTTCTCCCATGCCGCCAGTACCGACCAGGCAGTCGATTTCGTAGGGTCCGAGACGAGAACCTTTCTTCAGTTGCATCCGATGCGGCGGTGCGGATTTGAGGAACTCCTCCGTAACTTCGGGAGCTGAGGCAAGAAGAGCGTCAACCTCGATCCTAAGGGATGGGTCCGTCTCGCATGCACGTCCCAGAAATGCCGCTCGTTCTTCCCCGTCAACGTGCAAAGCACCGTTGAGCACTTCTTTCACCAGTTGCCATCGTTCGGGAGTCATGCCATTCCGGTTCCCGCGATCTCGTGGCGCAACCAAAGTCGCGCGGTGGTCCATTCGCGCGAGACTGTGGCTTCAGAGATGCCGAGCGCAACGGAAGTCTCTTCCAGTGAAAGACCGGCAAAAAACCTGAGTTCGACGATGCGGCACTGGCGTTCATCGAGTTTCGCCAGGCGTTCAAGAGCGTCATCCAGGAGAATCAGATCCACGCTTCTCTGATGGGGCAGGCCGATCGCCTCATCCAAGGGAAGTACTCCGGCTCCCGCACCTCGTTTAGAGGCCCTGAGTTTCCGTGTGCGGTCCACGAGGATCTGTCGCATTAAACGCGCAGCGACTCCAAAGAAGTGGGCGCGATTCTGCCAGTCCGGCGGGCTCTTTCCGACCATGCGCAAGTACGCTTCATGAACCAGGGCTGCGCTTTGAATGCTTTGGCCGGGCGCTTCACGGCGAAGGTAACTACGCGCCAGTCGCCGCAGTTCGTCGTAAACAAGCGGGACCAGCTGCTCCAAGGCAGCGTGATCGCCGTCTCGCCACCGGACCAGCAATTCACTCACTTGCGGATGAGAATCTGCACCGTCATTTCTCATAGTCGAGAATTCAGGACTTGGGAAGTACGATGTGACAGAAGGATAGTGTGGCAGACACAGCAAGTCAAAGGAATTTAGCCGGCACCCTGATTCGGAATACCCTTTGAGACCAACAGTCCTTGCGCCGCCACGAATGGTGCGCCGCCTTGGCATAGGCAGAGGATCGAGCAACCTGCATCCACAACGCTGGAAACCGAGGTATTCGAACCGATGCCGAGTGCGATGGTGCGTACGCAAACAAATGTGAATCCCCGGTGAGTATCTCCGTATCCTGAAGGCGATTCGCTGCGTAAAGGTAGATATGGATACACCGCGTGACATGGGGAGCCTCCGGCTCCTTCGAGGCACGCTACCTCGCGTTCCTCGAAACTATCACTCAACTCCGTCCTCGCCTGCACCGTTACTGCTCGCGCATGACCGGATCGGTGATGGACGGCGAAGATGTTGTTCAGGATGTCTTATTCGAGGCTTATCGAAAGCCGGACCAGTCCGACGATTGCCGTCCTCTTGCCCCGTGGCTAGGCAGGCTTTCCATCGCATGTTTATTTGCGTGCGGTCTCGGGAGACAGCAGCCCATAGACATCAACTTCGTGCCTTGCTCCCACATAGACATGCCCTTTTACGATGATTGGAATATTGAATCGAAGGGCCAGCCCGGCGCGGTCGCGAGACGGATTCTGCTCACTGTCGTAGAGCAACCGGGAGGTATCGAGGGCATCAAAGGCATACAACACCGCGTTCGTGTCATCGGCGTTCCATGCCTTCGAGTGCAGCACCCAAAGCACACCGTCTCGCAAACCGTTCGCCGAAATACCGGGGGTTCCGCAGGTTCCTCGGAAACGGGAACCGCTTGCCGCTTTGAGTGAGAGTCTTCCGTCGTGCAGGGAGAATTGCCGAAGCGAATCATGATCGCTGTCGCTCAGCACGTAGAGATTATGGTTCCAGTAGGCCATTGAGCCACAGACGCCGCCGCCAGGAATCGTTTGCACTGCGTGGCTGTCATTGTTTGGCTGGTAATGGCCCATGTGGTCGCGGTCGATCAGGTAGATGGTCCCGCCTTTGCCGGCAATAACAACTAGCTCTCGGTGGGGTCCAGCCTGGGCCGGTAGTAATACCGGCCCTCCCGAACCCAGATCTTTATCGTCAGCATTCAATTTGTCCACGTTGAACGGCGCGAAATAGTCATGGAGCTTCAGACTTAGCCCATCCAGTTTCAGCAAACTATCTCCATAATCACGCCCACCACGTGCTGCATCGAACCGTCCATTTCCAGTCGCGAGAAACAGATTCCCCCTTTTATCGGCCACGGGTCCCGTGTCGCTCGCCCAAAAGCCGCTGTCATCCCCGTCGGGAGAAGCATTGAAAACTGCCTTTCGCTTGAGTGTGTGCGCGTCGTATGCCATCACCCAGCCGTGGTACGGTCCAACATCGCAAGAAGATCCCCAGGTAAGATAGACCGATCCATTCGCCAACAGGAGTGAGGCGCGAGGATTCTCGTGCAACGAATCGAATTCCAGTTTTCCCACCTGGCTTCCGGTTCCCCTCCCATCGATCATGGCTTTTATATCAACCGGACCACCGAACTTTTCAAGACCGGTTGTCACCGACAACGCATGCAAGCGCTGCCGGTAACGCCCCGAAGGCGTCCGTGTTGTTTCCTTGGTCCGTGCCAACACGTACACCGTTCCAGTACTCGCATCGATGACAGGTGTGGAAGTAATTCCAACTTCAGGCGCGACAAAGGGGCATTCGACGTCATCCTCCGGAACAGTCGTGATGCCTTTTCTGAGAAAGCTTACCCGCCAGAGCGGCACAGCCGGGTGGCCGTAAGCGTCAAAAGCATATACGCTGTCGTGCTCCGTCGCAATAAACAGTACATCGTGCCGCCCCTTGCCAGGTATGTCCAATCCCGCCAGGAAGAGCGGTTGCGCGTAGATATCTCCGTCCACTTTCAGCGTGAATTTCTTTCCAAAATGTCGAACGTTCACGTTGCGCGGAGTCAGGATGGTTTCGAGCCGGTTGGTGCCGCTGCGCACGTTGTCATATTGCGACGTAGGCACACTCTGCGCGCCTGTGCGCAGCCCAATCATCAGAATCGGGATCAGCATCGATGGCCATGCGAGGGATTTGTAGACATTCCTCAAGGTTCCCCCCTTTTGCCTGCCGGCAGATATGCGCTCGCTTATTCCAGTCGAAGCGCGGTCATGGGGTCGACGTGAGTTGCTCTCTGTGCCGGAATCCAGACGGCGAGGAGCGCGACCGCGCTGAGAAGCAGCGGGGTGACGATGAAGGTGACGGGATCCCACGCTTTGACACCAAAGAGAAAGCCGGCCAGGAAGCGAGTGAGCCAGAACGCTCCGCCGATACCCAGCACTACGCCGGCGCCGGCGAGGATCATGCCCTGGCCGATGACCATGTTGCGAAGATTCGATGCCTGCGCTCCAAGCGCCATGCGTACGCCAAGCTCCTGGGTGCGCTGCTGCACGGAATAAGACATGACCCCATAGACACCAACGGCGGCCATCAGCAAGCCTGCCGCTCCGAAGATGCTGAGCAGCAGCATATTAAAGCGCTGGCGCGCCGTGTTGCGCACCTCGATTTCGTCCATAGTGCGAATATGGGCGACCGGCAAGCCCCCGCTGGCTTCACGCAGTGCCGCTTCGATACCCACCCGCAGGGTGTACGGATTCCCGCGGCTGCGCACAATCCACCACAAGGGCGCAACCCTCGAGTTAAGCGCCGTCTCGGCGTCGGGCATTTGCGCCAATGGGATGAACATCATCGGCATGGGATCGCGATTGAGTCCGTCATCGCGGGTGTCACCCACGACGCCCACAATTTGCCGGGGCGGCTCGGCAAAGGCGGGGCCGGCGCCCGCTCCAATCTGCATCCGTTCCTTGAGCGGATCGCCCTGGGGCCAATATCGCCTGGCCATGGCCTGGTTGATGATGACCACCCCAGGCGCGGACGCGTCATCTCGTTCGGTGAACCCGCGGCCACGTAACAGCGGGATTTTGAAGGTGTCGAAATAGCTCCACGAGATGGAATAAAAACCGGCGTCACCGCTATGCGGCATGTCGCCTTTCGCGCGGCCCAGAATATCGAAGATCATCCCGAAGCCGCCTTGCAGCGGCAGGCCGTTGGTCGCAGCGGCATCGACCACTCCCGGAACAGCCATCAGCCGATCGGTTCCGTCACGAATGATCTGCGCGACGGGCGCTGTCTTTTGAAAACGGTCCCCGCTCATCGACATGGCCATGGTGAGCAGGTTGTGGCTGTCGAATCCCGGATCGACCGCCTGCAGCTTCAGAAATGTGCGGACCAGTAACGCTGCACCTATGACCAGGATCAGCGCCAGCGCCATCTCACTAACCACTAGGGTGGAGCGGATTTTGCTGCCCCGAAAGCTAATCCCGGAACGGCTCCCGCTCTCGTTGAGGGTGGCGGCCAGATTCGGACGGGACACACTCACTGCAGGAAGAAGGCCGAAGAGAATCCCCGTGAAAATGGAGACCCCCAGGGTGAACAGCAGGATAGTGGAATCGAGCGTTACTGCGGAGCCGCCCTCACCAAGGCGCGGAATGCCGGCGGGGCTGATGCTGATGAGCAGTCGAACCCCGGCGAAGCCCATCATCAGGCCCAGTACGCCGCCCGCCAGGGAGAGCACAAGACTTTCGGTGAGCAACTGGCGGATGATCTGGCTGCGTCCGGCGCCTAGGGCCGCGCGCGTCGCGAACTCGCGCTTTCTGGCCGAAGCCCTCGCCAGCAGCAGGTTAGCTACGTTGGCGCACGCTATCAGCAGCACCAAGCTAACAGCCCCCAGCAAAACCAGAAGCGGAAAGCGGGTATCGCCGATCATCGACTCCTCAAGCGAAACCACACCGAAACCATCTTCGGGGGAGAGTGCCTCACTACCGTAGGTTCTACGGTACTGATCGGCCGCAAGCTTCAACTGCGCGTTGGCCTGGGGCAGCGTTATGCCGGGCTTCAGCCGCGCAGAGACGGTGAAGTAGTGGGCCATTTCCTGCGAGGTGAGATCGAACTGGAATGGCACCCAGAGGTCCGCTGGGGCATCCGTGACAAAGCTGCGGCCGATCACGCCGACGACAAGATACGGTTGGCCATCAAGCTGGATGGTAGAACCGACAACCTGGGAATTGCCGGCGAACCGCCTCTTCCAAAGTCCGTAACTCAACACCGCCACATGGCCGCCATGGGGACTGTCTTCTTCAGTGGTGAAGGTTCGTCCGGCAATGACGGGTGCTCCGAACAGTGCGAAGTAGCCGGCGGTCACGTGGATGCCTTGCACTTGTTCGGGATGGTCCCCGCCTGTAAGGTTCAGTCCTGCTCCTCCAACGTCATAGCCCGCCACCTGCTGGAAGATACCGGTCTGCTGGCGCCAGATGTTGAACTTGGGAATGTTCGCCATGGGGAATGAGCCATGGCGGTCAACATTCACCAGTCGCACCAGAGATTGAGGATCAGGGTAGGTAAGTGGCTTGAGCAGCACTGTATTAATCACCGAGAATACGGCGGTGTTCACGCTGATGCCCACGGCAATGACCAGGACGGCGATGGCGGTAAAGCCGGGAGCTCTGGTAAGCGAGCGCGACGCGAAGCGCAGGTCTCGCCAGGCGTCCTCCATCCAGGCGACGGAGCGATAGCGCCACACCTGTTCGCGCGCAACCAGCGGGTTGCCGAATTTCAGGCGTGCCTGCCGATGCGCTTCCTGCGAGGAGAGCCCTCGATCTGTGTTCCTGTCCTGTTCGTGAGCGAGATGGGATTCGATCTCCTCCGCCAACTCGTTATCCTTCCGGCTCCGGTGCATAAAGCGGCGCAAGCTCATCGGCACTTCCCTCCAGCTTACTCACCGGCCCCGTCGAGAATGAGACTGATGGCGCGCGTCATCCTGCGCCAGCGGCCGGCGGCAGCGCTCAGTTCCTTCCGTCCTCTAGCAGAGAGCCGGTAAAACTTTGCCCTACGGTTGTTCTCGCTCACGCCCCATTCCGAGTAGAGCAAGCCACGGTCTTCGAGGCGATGCAGTGCGGGATAGAGCGAGCCTTGCTCCACCTCGAGCGCGTTCTCCGATGTGTGCTCGATCACCTGGGCTATGGTGTGCCCGTGGGCCGGGCCCATCACCAATGTGCGCAGAATCAGCATATCCAGAGTGCCCTGCAGGATCTCGCCGGCTTCCGGAGGTTTTTTCGATACCACGTCAGGCTCCTCCACTCGAATGACTATGCAAGACATGTTATACACCACTCGAATGGCTATGGGAAGCGCCCCGCGGGGAGACCTAAGAGCCCCGGATTTCTCCACTGACCCTGAGCGGCTGCGGGATAGACTGTCGAACGAACGACACGGCTTCACAGGCTGCGGGAAGGCTAAATTCTTCGAAGGGGCGGCCTTCAGGCCGTCCGTACGTGATTTGTAATTATGTCCGGCTTTAGAAGCCGCTGAGGGTGCAGCCTGTTGAGCCGTGCGGTAAATCGGTTTGCGTGCTTGACGGCTTCACAGGCCACTGAAAAACTCGCACAGACCCAACAAAAGACCCGGGCCCCTGAGGTACTTCTTCCCGGAAGCGAAGGGGCTTTAAGTGGGTAGAAAAGAACCGTAGGTCACCCAACCCAATCAGTCCCGCAGGGACGGGACAATCTGTAGCCCGGCACGGGAGTGCCGGGTAGGATTTCACGCAAAATCGAGTCCCGAAGGGACGACACAATGGGGAGTTCTCACGCAATCTCTTTAGTCAGCCCCTGCGGTACGTTTTTCGTAAGAGGCCCCGGAGGAAGACTCCGCGCATAACAGGGAGCATCCGAACGGAGCACTTTCAGAGTCTGCGTGAGAACTCCATTTCCAAACCAGAGCTGTTGAAATTAGCGAATTGTGTCGGTTCTGTAGGTTTGATTTTATTGGACGAACTGCAGCTGCAAACGGGCTTTGCGAGACCAGGTTGGGCAACCTTCGTGAGTTCCTCGGCGTCGCCGTGGTATGAGGGAAGACGGAAGCCCTCCTTCCTGGACGGGTGGCCCATGTTCGCCCCACCTGCCCCGGTGGGCCGCGGGGCGTACATGGGCTGAAAAAGACGGCGCAGCCCTTCGAACGCTTTGCAATGCGGCGAAGACACTGCGGCCGAGTGCAAGAGTTCTTGCCCATGGAATGAGAGCATGGGAAGAATCCGTTTTCGGCCCATGTACGCTGGTGCGAACCCGGCGACTTTTCCGCTGACCTCGGCGCCGGCTCGCCCGTCCCGCTCTTTGATCCCATCTCGGGGAGTCCCTACCAGAACGACCAGGTACCGGTAAACCCGATCATCGCGAACTACATAGCTAAATACGTTCCGCTGCCCAACATAGCCGGTACGAATCTTTTTGCCTCTTCGCCGGTTGAGGACGATACAGACAGAAACACCTGGGGCTGCGCCCAGCCGGATTAAAAACTGGGACCTACATTAACGCCTGAAGACGCCACCTTGTTCTGCCACACCTGGTACTCGTTGTTCTCCATCTCCAGCGTGATCTGTCGGGCGGCTACGATGGAGTTGGCCGAATAGTCTGCGGGCGCTGCCGGGAAGAATTCGTCCCTCCGGTATTCCTCCTTCGCGCAGGATGCCTGCCAGCACGCCCAGCCGATCAGATTGTCGCGCATGGAATTGTTGTACATACTCCCATTGGCCATTCCGGTACCGGTAGCATCGCTGTTGGACATGCCCACCTGTTGGGCTGCGATCCTGGTTCCATCCGCCAATAAACCGCTGGAGATCACCCGATTATTGACAGCGACGTTATCGTGGCCGCCGGCGAACTGGATGCCATGGTTCGTGGTGCCCACCACCTGGTTATCGTGAATGTTGTTGAAGGCAGAAACATCGCGCGCGCTGTCACCCGCTTTGGCATCGACTTTGATCCCGCCACCGCTATAAGCATCCTGAGCCCTATATGGGTAAGCACCCTGGATGTACGTGTCATGAATCTCCAGGGGTTGGTTCGGCGTACCGCTTGAACGATAGACATCGATATTGTCGGCGACCAGGCTTTGGCCGGGATAATTAACAACCTCATTCCATCCCACATCAACCCCTGGTACATATTGCACGGTGTCGAACTGAATAAAATGCGCCTGGGTGAAGTTCGAGTTCTCCCCTGGCAAATAACCGCCGTGGCCATCGCTAAGCATGCCGTTCAGGTTGCGCGCCCGGTTGGCCCGGATCACGATCGTCTGTTCCCCCTCTCGATTGCCGCCAAACCCGTGCACGATCACGCCGCCTTGCGCATTCTCCAGGTAGTTGTTCTCTACATCGAGCCGCGCCGGTGATGTGACCTCGAGGAACTTGCCGTTCGGTTGCCCCTTTACCCCCGCGTTCAAAGCCACACCGGTAGTATTGCGCACGGTCAAGTTGCTCCCTGCGACGCTGGTCGTAATCAGGTTGCCGGTGCTGCGGATATGAGAGTTCTCAATAATGACCGGATCCGTGGTCGCCACCGTGATTGCCGGAGTCTTGCTGTCGGTACTCTGCCAATTGCCGCTGTATGTGCCACCCGCGGTAATGACGAGAGCGCCGCTCCAACCCACTTCACCAATCGCGCTGCTTGCAGGCACTGAGGCCTGACGTCCCTGGTAGCTCCCCGAGATAACAGCTTGACCGCTAGCGAGGCCGCCTAACGCGCCGGATGGGTCAGCCGTGATCGTGCGTGGGTCCGACGACTGCCAGCCAAAATCCGCGGTGACGTCTTTGATCGAACCATCGTTAAAGGTGGCAATCGCCTTCAGTTGGGTGGAACTGCCGATCGTCACCACCGCCTGCGACGGAGTGATTGCTACTGATTCCAGCGTAGGACTGGCAGCCCCGGGCGCCAATTCGCCAGCCCCACCGATAGCGTGGCAATCTTGCCGGTGAGGCTATTGGAAGAGTTAGCCACACCGGCAGGCCGCTGGATCGCTGCGACTGCGGAGTAGGTAGTTGTTACAACGTTGCTGGGCACGAAACCAAAGCCCGGCGGATAACTGGTCGGTTGGTTCTCAGCTCCCCACATGCCGACTGCCTTAACTGTTTTCGGCACACTGATCTGGAAGGGAACCCTGTAGAACTGCGTCGTGCCCTGCCCTGGAACCGGAGTTGATCCGTCTAGGGTGTACCAGATCGATGTGTTGCCGAGTGCGACCGCGCCCGAGGTGTACCCCGGGTCAGTGAGCGTCACCGTGAGCGGACCGGAATACCCTCCGGCCAAAGGCGAGATGGTCGGAGCCATGCTCGTGGTGGCCGCGCACGTGGGTTGGAACTTGCTGCCGGTCGTCGGCGGAGTGTACCTATCTCCATACACTCCCTCGGCGGAAATGTAATTGCCCAGGTTACCCGGGTAGCCTGCCCACGTGCCGCAGATGTAGTTATTCGTGAAGTTAAACGCCGAATTAGCGGGCTGTGGCGTGCCGCCATTCCCCCATGCTATGCCTTGGGCGTAAGACGAGAAAACACCTGACTCCAGCATGTTATGGGAGTAGGTAGACTCAAAACCCATCGCTTCGATGCCATACCCATACCGGCCGGCCCATGGATGAACGTTGAATATGATCAGGTTGTTGCTGACGTTAAGGTGCGGGGCGCTGGTGCCGTTGGCACAGCAAGCAAACGAAAACCCGAACGATCCCGGGTCGGGGTTAAGCCAGTCATGCTCCGAGTTGTTTTGGACGATTATGCCGCCGGCAGCTTGGGGTTGTTCTTCCCATGTAATGCGGTGAATGTTGCTGAAATCGTTGAACTGGGCGTCTATGGCGTAGGCTTGTGGCCCACCCGGAGGCTCACAGGCATAAGTCTGGTTTCCGAAGTTAGGGCAATTCCAGTGAACGCCTTCCGTAAGATGAAACAGATTGTTGTTATGAAATACTATGCCGTTGACTGAGGCGAAAACGACCAGAGCGTGGCAGGTGCCATTGTTCACTTCATTGAACTGGTTGTTTGGCGATATGCAAGAACTGCTATCGCCAAAAGAATTCCATTGAATGGTGATGTTCTTGTCTACGGATGCTTGATTGGGGCCATCAAGAAATACTCCGGCCGTGTTCTGTCCGCTGTCGGCCGCAAGTAGCCCCGTGAACGTGTTGTGTTGGATCAGGTAATTCTGGTTTGGTGCTCGGATGTAGACGCCATCCGATCCGTGGAAGTTAAGGTATTGGATGGTCGTCGTCTGCGTGCAGGACTGAGGCCCGTAGAAATTGAATATGGTACCGCCCAGGCCGAATGTCGAGTTGAGATTAACGGTGGGAATCACCATGCCATTGGATAGCGGGTTCACCACGGGCCCGCTATAGGTTACTCCGCATTTCAAGCTGAGCGGAGCCGTAATGTTGTATGTGCCGGCTCCAAAGATAATCAGTGCACAGCCGGGAGCGCCTGAGATCGTGCTCTGTAGCGTACTTGTGCTCATGCCGCTGTTCAGGTTAATGGTCGGTCCGCCGCATCCCGTCGGAGGGGGAGTCGGAGTTGAAGGGGGAGTCGGAGTTGACGGGGCGGTGACTACAAGCGAAACGTTCGCCGAGATTTTCGCATAGTCCGTCCCGTCTATCGGTGAAAATTCCACCGTAAGCGAGTGTGTGCCTGCGGTCAGAACTGTGCCCACAGCCGGGCTATAGGTCAGACTGCCGGGCAAACTTGCAACCGCATCCAGTTGCGTCGCACTCAGAGCGGTTCCTGCTTTAACCGGAGCGGGTGTAGACCAGGTGATGGTCGGTTTCGCCTGGGCGACGACTAACTCCACGGAAGCGGTGACGGCAGAATAAGTTTTTGTGTCGGTCGGCGTGAAGGTGACGGAAACTTTCCGCGTGCCCGCCCTGAGCATCGTTCCCGCAGCCGGGGTGTAGGCAAACGTTCCCGCCGCGTTTGCTGTCGCTTTCAGTTCTGTATTGCTGAGCGCTGTGCCATACGTGATAGACGGAGGCGCATTCCAGGTGACGGTAGGAGCTGTAAGCCCGGCTGCTGCATCCACCGTAATTGAGTTGTTCGCGGTGACGGCCGCGTAGTCGGTTGTGTCAGTCGGCGAAAAAGTCACCGTCAGTTGTCGACTGCCCACTGGCAGAACGGTGCCGGGACCGGGATTATAGGAGAAGACACCCGGCACGGTGGCCTTGGCCTCCAACTGTGCTGCACCCAGAGCGGTCCCTTGTGTGATTTTGGCTAAGGCAGCCCAGGTGACGACGGGAGTAGCCTTCGTAACCACAAGCTTCACCGTCCCGGTAGCCACAGAATAGGTTTTTCCGTCCGTCGGGGTGAAGGTGACGGAAAGACTCTGGGTGCCCGCCCTGAGCATAGTTCCGGCAGCCGGGGTGTAGGCAAACGTTCCCGCCACGTTCGCTGTCGCTTTCAGTTCTGTATTGCCGAGCGCCGTGCCATACGTGATTGCGGAAGGCGCATTCCATGTGATGGTAGGAGCCGTAAGCCCAGGTTCAGCATCCACCGTAATTGAGTTGTTCGTGGTGACGGCCGCGTAGTCGGTTGTGTCGGACGGCGAAAAAGTCACTGTCAGCTGTCGACTACCCACGGGCAGAACAGTGCCGGGACCGGGACTATAGGAGAAGACGCCTTGCACGTTCGCCTTGGCCTCCAACTGTGCTGCACTCAAAGCGGTCCCGTGCGTGATTTTGGATAGGGAAGCCCAGGTGACGACTGGCGTGGCCTTCGTCACCACAAGCTGCACTGTCCTCGTAGCCACAGAATAGGTTTTTCCGTCCGTCGGGGTGAAGGTGACGGAAACAGTCTGAGTGCCCGCTTTGAAGACAGTACCCGCAGCCGGGCTGTAGACAAACACGCCCGGCACGGTTGTCACGGCGGACAGTTGGACGCCGCTCAATGCGGTGCCGTATGAAATCGCTTTTGGAGTATTCCAGGTAATGAGGGGAGCGGTCGTGTCGGTCGCCGTGGGGGCCGCTGAAACCGTGACTGAATTGACCGCCGTCGCCGATGTGTAGTCACCGCTGTCAGACGGAGAAAACATTGCCGTTAGCGGTCGACTACCCGCTGCGAGCAAGGTGCCTGCCGCAGGACTGTATACGAAAGAACCGGGCACATTCGCCACGGCGTTCAACTGTGCGCCGCTGAGCGCCACCCCCTGTGAGATGGCCGCTAAGGGAGGCCACGTGATAGCCGGAGCGGCCTTCGTCACCGTTAGCTGTACCGACGCAGTCGCGGCAGAATACGTGTTCGTGTCGGTCGGAGTGAACGTGGTTGAAAGCGTCTGTGTTCCAGCTTTTAGAACCGTCCCAGTCGTTGTTGCATAAGCAAAGCTTCCGGGCACGTTTGCGGTAGCGTTTAGTTGACTGCTGCTTAGCGGTGTCCCATATTGGATCGCAGCCGGCGTATTCCACGTGATCAGGGGAGTGCTCATGCTGCCGGCTGCGGCCGCGGTGTCAATCGTGACCTGTGCCGACGAGGTTAGGGGCTGCGTTGTTGACCATTGGCTGCTGGACGCGGGCGCTGCATAGGTCCCCTGTACAGTCACGGTGCCGGACGATTTGCCCGTGAGCGTCCCACCGCTTATGGTCGCGAGTGAGCTGGTGGATACCGTCCATTGTGTGCCCGAAGTGACATCCTCCGTCGTGCTGTCGCTTAGATGTGCGACCGCTTTAAGCGTAGCCGCGCCACCGACTTTGATCGTGGATGGAGTGGCTGCCACGCTGAGAGAGTTCAGCGTAAGAGAAGGAGCAGTGCCGCACCCGGAAGTTAGAATCAGCAAGGAACAAAGGCACGCGGAACAAGCCGCTCGCGTAGATGAGACACGCATGCGTAACCTCAAGGTGGCGGAGTTGCGAACCAGCGCGGACTGGAAACAGGCAGGTCCAGGGCGCGACTCACGATGCGCGTCATCAGGACACGTTGCAGTCCATCAATTGGTTGTTCGACTGTGGTTACTCTCGCGTTCCGGGGTAACTAGCGACAATGACACCGAGGAAGCATTACGCAAGTTCGTGGCAAACTGCGGCAGGTTCAACCCGCTCGTAAGCATCCTGTGTCCTCAAGAGACAGAACGAAGCCCTGTTCCCGGCACGGGTGCCCTATTCCTACGAGTTTGCCCGCACGCTCCCCGAGGAGGCTAGAACATAGCGCCGAAATCGCGGCTGCTGGGAGCTTTTTCTGCGAACGCAAATGTCCCTTGTTCGTGCATCTCCCGGGCAGCGCTCAGCAGGGAGCCGAAGGCAGCGCGAGCGAGACCGCTGCCCAGGCTGACGCGCCTGACCCCGATGGACGAGAGTTCCGCCATGTTCATCGGAGCCCCCGGGATCCCCACGATCACATTCACCGGCCGATCCACCGAGCGAACCAGTGTCGCGATTTCGTCCTTGCTGGTGAGGCCAGGTGCGTAGAGAACATCTGCGCCCGCTTCCTGGTAAGCCTGGAGCCGCGCGATCGTATCTTTAAGATCGCGGCGCCCGTGCAGATAATTCTCAGCACGCGCAGTGAGCGTGAACGGGAAACCGAGGCTGCGCGCCATCTCCGCCGCCGCGCGGACTCGTTCCGCTGCAGGTCCTGTTTCATAGATAGGATGGTCCGCGCGCCCGGTTGCGTCTTCGATAGACCCGCCAACGGCTCCTGCAGCGGCCGCAAGCCGGATCGTTTCCGCAGCCGCTTCAGGTGCATCTCCGAAGCCGTTCTCGAGATCAGCGCTGAGCGGCAGTTCCGTCGCCGGAGCCAGTGCGGAAATATGTGCGAGCACCGCAGCGCGGCCAACCGTGTAGTCCCGTTGTCCCATCGAGAAAGCGTAGCCCCCGCTGGTAGTCGCCAACGCCTCGAAGCCCAGGTGTGCGAGCATACGCGCACTGCCAATGTCCCATGGATTGGGAATGATGAATGCACCCTTGCGCTGGTGAAGTGCACGAAACGCCTGTCCTTTTTCTACCTGTGTCCTCATTGCTTCCACCCTAAGAAGAAACTATCACCCGCATCCGGGAAACGCTCGTAGCTTCCTGCACCCGCAACTCTGTCGGTTGCCATCTTGACGCGCCGCGCCCAAAAGGCTCAAGGCGCTTTCTTATGCGCTCGATCCATGAGCACTTGGAGAAAGGGAGTGCCACGGCTGGCCACGGTGGGAATGAAATCCTCCGGTCCAAGAAAGGTTCATGGATGACCATCTTCGCTCGCTGAACGCGTCCGCGCATTCTCTGCCCAATAGCCAACTCTTGCCGAGACTCTAAGGCCGTCGTAGCCGCGCACCTGCAACACCACCGAGTGGAAGCCAGGGTGCGGCGACTGTGGTTGGAAGCTCAAGATGTATCGGTTCGGGATATGGTTGGAGATGGTTTGCAAACTGTGCTCAAGGCTCGCTTCATCGGTGAGCTTGAAGTATTCGCCGCCGGTAAGGCGAGTGACGGTCTCGGGAACGTTCTTCTGTAGGCCATCCAAAGCCGAGACTGCCGCTATCTTCGCCACACGAAGGGGCGGCGCCAACAGACTCAGGCAGTCGTAGGCTTGTTTGGCGGGGTTTTCAACGGGGTCGACCTGTGGGTCGTTCGGATCTCGGCTCATGCAACCATGCGCCGGGCCCGGCGGAGCAGGGTTCTTCGAAGACAGCCACGGGATCTGACCTTGGCCAAATGTCTTTGGCCCTTCTTGCTTCATATAACCCGTGATGCTTGAGAACGCAACAGCGTACACCGTTGTGTTGGTGTCGTCGAAGGCGCGCAGCGCCTCGTCGAGCTTGAGGTGGCTACTGGTGTCAAGCGTTTCGCTGACGAGCAGGATGACCCGACGGTATTGCGAAGGTTGCTTGCGCAACAAGTCGATAGAGAAATCGAGGCTGTCGAGGATCGCGGCCCCACTATCTCCGCCTTTGTCGGCAACGAGAGTCTGGATGGCGCGGGTAGCGGCGTCAGTGTCAGAAGTGAAGTCGCGGACCAATACAGGTGAACTATCGAAGCCGACGACCGCAACTTCGTGGGGGACGCCACCGACAATGGAGGCGAGCATGGAGGCGAGCCCGGTGTACTTGGCCAGTTCGCGGGTGCCTGCACCCCCGCCCTCAATGTCGACGACCAGCGCTAACGGCTCGCCGCCGGCGTCCTCCTCGAGGTGGAGCTTTTGGGGAACTCCATCATCCGTGAGAGAGAAATCGTTCGTGGTGAGTGAATAGACGAGTTTATTGGCCTTGGTACGGACCAACGCCGGCACCTGCACTAATGTGGATCGCGATGTTAGGGTCGGGCTTTGCGCGACGTGAGGCTGTATTGAATCCTGATTTGAATTTTGAGCGGAGGTTTGGGCAAACGTTGCGGGGAGGATCGCAAGTGTGAGTGCCGCGCAGAGCTTCATGGTTGATCCCGCCTTTTATCCTAACGTGCCCTATTTGGAAAAAGCAGGATAGTTTTTGGCTTGTGACCAGGTGCAATCCATCGGCGCAGAACCTTGGACGAGAGAACGAAGCGCCGTCCCCGGCTAACGTAGTTTCAATTTTCTACTTGAGATTTGGCTCTTGTGGGATGGCCGCTCCGTCGGGCGGCAAAGTTCACTTTGGGTGTCATCGCGGACAACGGCCGCGCCTTGACCGACAAAGAATGAAAAAGGCTCGAGCAGTGAAATCTTGTGGCCGCGTTGTGAAGGGCCGGCGCGAACGTCGGCAGGAACCATCTCCTCCATCTCAACATCGCAGCTCTCGAAGGTATCTTTGGTGAATCGGGGCTGTTCCAGGGCAGCCTGCACATTCATGCCGTAATCGACAATGTTGGCCACGAACTGCGCGTGTGCTTGCGCCTGGTTCCAGCCGCCCATGATGCCGAAGCCGATATGCATGTCGCCTTTCTCCATGAACGCCGGAATGATGGTGTGGAGAGGGCGCTTAGGTCCTGCAAGTGAATTCGGCAGGCCGGAAGTGAGCTGAAAACCGGCCCCTCGATTGGGGAAGGAAAAGCCTGATCCCGGGGCGACCAAGCCGGTGCCGTAGCCGGAGTAGTCGCTCTGGATGAGCGAGACAATATTCCCGTCCTTGTCGATGGTGGAGAGATAAATGGGATCATGCAGAGATCGTCCACTGAATCCCGGCCGGTTCTTTCCGTGTATACTCGTCGGCAAACCAGCCTGAGTTTCTTGAAGCGCGCGCGATTTTGGGAAAGCGCACATGGGGCAACCAATATGCGGCCGCACTCCCGCAAACCCAAGATCATTCTCGGCTGCTGGGTTTTCATCGCTCTTCTGGTCATGCCAGCGTTTCCCGTGCATGCCGCTGATACTACCGCCGGCCTCACAGGCACGATCAAAGACAGTTCCGGCGCCGTAATTCCCGACGCGTTGCTCACACTGATCAATACTTATACCGGCAAGACGCTAAGCGAAAAGACACATGGAGACGGTAGCTATGTGTTCTCCGAACTTGCTATCGGCACTTATCAGCTGCGTGTGCAGGCAAACAAGTTCAACACCTCGGTGCAGGACGGGATCACCCTTGATCTCAACCAGCATGGCCGGCTCGACGTCACTCTGCAGGTCGGTGCTTCCTCAGAGACCGTCGAAGTGAATGCCGATATCTCGCACCTGGATACCCAGGGCGCGACGCTCGGTAGCGTCGAGACCACTCGCCGTATCGAAGATCTGCCATTGGTCGAGCGCGATACGTTTCAGCTGGGGTTGTTGCAGGCCGGCGTGTACCCGCCCGATCCGGATGACCACTCTGATAACCCCTTTTCCGTTTCCGGTCAACGTTCTGAATCGCTGACTTTCCTGATCGATGGAGCCGACAACAATATCTTCCGGTTCAATAACGCCGTTGTCGACCCCAACCCCGACGCTGTGGCCGAGTTCAAGATTCTCACCACCAGTTACACCGCCGAGTTTGGCCGCACCTCCGGCGGCATCGTAAACCAGGCCATCAAGTATGGCACCAACAGCTTTCATGGCGATCTGTTTGAGTTCTTACGCAACGACGCGTTGAACGCACGTAACTATTTCCTGCTCACCAATCCCCCTTATAAGCGCAACATCTTCGGAGCGACAATCGGAGGCCCCTTAAAGCGCAACCAGCTGTTCTTTTTTTCTTCCTACCAGGGAACCATACGCCACGAAGGAGAGAACCTCGGACGGCAAAGCGTTCTTACGCCCGCCCAGCGCACCGGCGACTTTTCCGCTGACCTCGACGGCGGCTCGCCCGTCCAACTCTTTGATCCCATCTCGGGGAATCCCTACCAGAACGACCAGGTACCGGTAAACCCGATCATCGCGAACTACATAGCTAAATACGTTCCGCTGCCCAACATAGCCGGTACGAACCTTTTTGCCTCCTCGCCGGTTGAGGACGATACAGATAACCAGGGCATCACCCGTGCGGACTGGCAGCTCACCAGCAAAGATCTCATCTACGGCACTTACATCATCGACCAATTGTCACAGAATGTCCCTATTGGCGCCCGAAATGGAGGCGGCACGTTCCCGGTAGGCTCGGGATATTCAACCACAAAGCGATTCCAGTTTGTGGCCGGCCATTGGGCGCGCACGATCAGCTCCAAAAATGCTGAACGATGTGATTTTTTCCTACAACCACGCCCGCGCCCTGGCAGGCGTGCCCACGGATAAGACCTCCCCTTCGGCGCTTGGCTTCACCAACGTCACCCCGGACGATCCCGGCGGTGTGGCGCCGCCCATCATGTACACGGCGGACTTCACCCTTGGGCCTGCCTCCGTTTGGGCCCACCACGGTTACGGATCGAACATTCAGGTGCAGGACACCTTCCATTGGACCAGAGACCATCATGAGATTAAGTTCGGGGGCGATATTCGCGTCGTCGGCAACGACTTCAATTTCGACTTCTACAACAACGGAGGCTTCGATTTCTCCGGGTACATCGGTGCCCTTACGGGTGATCCTCTGGCAGATTTTGTCGGCGGCTTTCCCGATAACTATGCGCAGTCCTCAAACGCCAAGTATGGGAATCCGCACCCAATCCTACTATTTCTTTGCCCAGGACATCTTACAGGGTCACTCCGCGATTGTCACTCAGCTACGGTTTGCGCTATGAATACAACACACCGCAAGAGGACCCGCAGAACAACATCATCGGCTACTTTCCCGGCGCGCAATCCACTATCTTTCCCGACGCGCCACCCGATCTGCTCTATGCCGGAGACCCGGGCACGCCCAACCGCGGGTTAGTCTATCCCGACCGCAACAACTTCGCGCCCCGCTTTGCCTTTGCCTACGACGCGCTCGGCAACGGTAAGCTGATCTTCAGAGGCGGCTTCGGCATCTTCTACGATATTGAAGACGGCGCACTCAATATTCAGTTCGGCGGCCAACCACCCTTCGGTGCCATTCAAAACATCAATCCCACCCCCAGCAGCTACTGCCACTCTGGCGGAAGGTACCAACGTGGTCGCGGACCCGTTTACTCCCTTCGGCTTGATCAACCCTTTTCCCCCACGGTATGGTGGCCGGTTTCGGCGTGCCCAAGATTCCATTTGCCTATGTCGCTTATCCCCATTTCCGGACGCCCTATTCCGAAAACATCAACCTTGGATACCAGTACCAGCTGACTCCGTCCTCCATCCTGGAGATGGACTATGTCTCCACCCTGGGCCGGAAATCCATCAGCACCTACGATCTGAATCACCCGGACGAGTCTCTGCTGCAAGGGCAGTATGCTGCTTACGGATCCACCTATGCAGATTGTGCCCGGTCCGCTCGCCGTCTGCTTCGATCCCGCTCTTCCTGACCAGACGCCGGACGAGGCCGCTGTGGACCCCGACGCTTCACCGACCAAACCGCACAACTGCTTACCAATTTGAGCAATGGTTCCAGCACCAGTCATGAGCTGCAGGTGACGGTCGATCATCGGTTGGCATCCGGATTGAATCTGCGTGCTGCCTATACCTTGGGCAAGACCATCGATCTCACCTCCGGCTTTCACGCCCGCTCTTCCACCTTCACCAATCCATACGACCTCAGTTTCGATCGCGGGCCCGCTGACTTCGATGTTCACCAGCGGCTGGTTATGAGCGGCTTTTACCAGCTGCCTGGCCACCGCGACGGCTTCGGCCGCCTGTTCATCAACAACTGGCAGGTGGGCGGAATTGCTACCTTCCAGACGGGAACACCGTTTACTTTTTTTTCCGACAACAACTCCAGCGGCCAGGGGACGAACCTTGAACGTCCGGAGCGAGTCGGGCCGGTACCAAAAATGGACGTACGCAAACCGGGCCACTACCTATATGACACGACCAACCTGCTTGCCAACGTCGTTCTGCCCGGTGATGACGAGCCGGGCGTGCCTCTGTTCACCTTCGGCAACACCGGGCGCAATAGCTTCCGCGCCCCAGGCATCAGCAACTTCGACCTATCCTTCCTCAAGCGCTTCCCCTTCGGTGACAAGCGCCGCCTTGAATTTCGCACCGAGCTATTCAACGCCTTCAACCACACGCAATATGTATTCACCAATTCCAACGCAGCCAGCAGCACGTATGATCAAGCGACGCAGGCCCGCGATCCCCGGCTGATTCAGTTGGCGCTCAAGTTTTACTACTGAGGGTATTTCTTCGCCAGAAGCTACTCCAGCCGCTCAACGGCACTGCGAGCTTCACGGATCTGCGGCAAGGCGGCTTTGGAATGCTCAAAGTGGCTGAGGAACGCCCGGTAGGATTTCATCGCGTCCGCTTTCTTGCCTTCGCCCTCCTGGACTTTCCCAAGGTAGAAGTCCGCCAGTTCGACCTGGAGGAAATTTATGTCGTCAGACATGAGACCTCCAGCGCAGACAAATCCGAGAGCGGTGCGCAGCTGTGCTTCAGCCTGCGGAAAAAGTGCCAACTCCGCGTAAGCTCGCCCTGCGAGGAACCCATGAAACGGTTTCAGATCGTCCGGCAGCGCGGGCCAACCATCGATAACCTGGCGCCACTGGCTCGAAAATTTGGCTGCTCGGAGCCGATCCAAGGTAATAAAGGCATCCACTCGGCGCTCGCTGAAGAACGGGACCATGGCGCTGCGGGCAGAAGTAAATTCATTCTCGGCTTCCGCGCGGTTTCCTAAGAGAAGGTAAGCGACACCGCGAACCTCCGCTGCACCGAAGCTCGGAAGCTGCTTAGCCATGGTGAGCGCGGCTTGCGGTTTCTGCTGCTCAAAATAGACTTCACCCGCCTTCCACGTTTGCGCGCTAGCTCTCAAGGGGTCTTGTCCGGGGATGCCTGCGGCCTGCTCGTACTGTTTCGCTGCAAGGTCAAGGTTGCCGTTGCCCAACGCAACGTCTCCCTGAACTTCGATGGCAAGGGCGCGGCGGGCGCCCTTTGTTTTCTGATAAGCAGATTGAGCTGCTTCTTCCGCCTCCCGATTTCTGCCGTCGAGAAGATAGACAAGAGCAATTTTTTCCCGCGTGTAACTGAAGTCCGGATGTGCTTCCAGGTTTCGTTTGTACTCGGCGAGGGCTCTTGCCGGGTTCCCGGCCGTGGCGTAAACGTCGGCTCGGGTATCGATAGGGTTGGGGTCATTCGGCGGGAGCAGTGCAGCATATCTGTCGACAGCGTCCAAGGCCCGCGACCACTCGCCCTGTTGCGCGTAGGCATAGGCGAGCTCATTCCAGATGAGAGTTTCCTTGGAATCATCTAGTTTCGCTGCTTCCTCTAATAGCGCTGTTCCTTCTTGCAATTCCCCCCGATCCATGAGTTGCGAGCTCAGGAAATAGCGTGGCTGAATTTCTTTGGGAAAGCGGCGAATGATGGTCCGGAATGTCTGAATCGCTTCATCGGAGCGATCTTCGATCACAAATTGCCGGGCACGGATGAGCAGTCTCTCCAGCTCCGGTAGACCCTGGCGTTCGGCGAGCTGGGCCGCACGGGTAATTGCTTCGTGCTTGGCTCTGTAATCGGGGAGTAGTTTGGCAAGTTCGAAGTAGGCCATCGCAAACTGGGGATCCAATGCAACGGCGCGCTGAAGCAAGGCGGTCGCCTCCTCATCCAACGCACGGTTATAGGCGGTGAGGCTCTCTTCATAGGCATGGAGGGCGCCGAAACTGGCTGTGAACTTTCCGCCGCTGGGTCGGGGTTCCCCCGGGGAAAGCCGTGACACGATACGATCTGTGGTTTCATCCACCATCGAGAACACGGCCTGGGGGCTCTCCCCCTCCACTTTTTCGGAAAGCAGCACTTTGCCGGAGGCCGTATCCTGCACCCGCAGATCGAGCCGCAAGCCCTCTCCCATCTTCAGGAGGCCCCCGCTGATGAAGAGGTCTGCACCGGCCTTTTGGGCCACAGCCTGGGCTTGGCTAGCCGCCAGCGCCTGGCCTGGCTTGACCTGGCGGGCGATCAGAGCGCGGACTCGTTCGCTGGAAATGAGATCGAGGCTGTTAGCCTGCGCCAGGTCGGTGGTGAGCAGATCGACCACCCCATCGCCCAACCAATTCAGCGCCGGGTCCTGCGAGTGGTTCTCTATTTCAATGACAGCCACGACTTTCCGGACGTTGGCTGCCGGCGTTCTTCTGGTCCGCCAATATAGAAGGGAAGCCAGGACCAACAGAGCAAGGAGTAATCCTAAAGGAAGGACAAACTCCCTCCTCGAATGGCCCTTACCAGGAGGGGGGGCAATGGCAGGTACCAGAGCAGGGTGGACAGTTTGCTCTAGAGTCGGGGGTGCCGGTGCCTTGGGAATGGGTTCTTGCTCCAGCTTGCCCACAAAACGATAGCCGCGGCGGGGAAGGGTCTCGACATATCGGGGTTTGGCCGCGCTGTCCCCCAGCGCGGCTCGAATCTGGTTTATTGAGAAGTTAATGCCGTGTTCGAAGTCGACAAACGTGGAGTCTTGCCACAGGCAGCGCTGGATCTCTTCACGGCTCACAAGCTGATCGGCATGCTCGATCAACAGCGCCAGCACTCGGAACGGCTGTGGCTGTAGCTTCAGCAGTCGCCCGGCTTTGCGCAGTTCACCTGATGCCGGGTCGAGTTCGAATGCGTCGAAGCGAAACTTTGTCGACGTGGGCAAAGGAACCCTCTACTCGATAGCTCATTGGAATGCGGCGAGTGTAACATAAGGCCCACCTCCGGCTGAACTTTATAGCCTCCAACATATTTGTTTTCAAATTCTTACGTCCTAACCTCCGACTTACCGAAAACAGTTCCCCTGTTCATTGCCGGGTACCGGCCGAGCGCCTACTTTCCATCCCAGCCGTAATCCGGCGGGGGGGAATATGACGAAAAAGCGATTCACAATTGCGATCGTTGTCTTTTTGGCAGTCATCGGCCGGCCGTCGCCAGGCCAGGAGCCATCGCTCGCCGCGACGAAGGGAGAGCACCGCATCTCGTTCCACGCGCGGGGGAATTACATCTTAGTGCCGGCTCGCGTGAACGGGCAGCGAGCCACCCTGCTCCTCGACACCGGCGCAGCCTTGAGTACGTTCAGCATAAAGATGGTGCCGACGATGGACACAGAGCACAGGATCACGATGAACTTGGCGAAAGGAAGCGTGTCCGCCTTCGTCGTTCCAGCTGGATTCACGCTCGGCGATTCGGGTATCAACGAGCAGCACTGCTCCTTCCGGCGGGACATTGTGGTCGGCGACTTCAAGTTCGGGGAAGCGGACGGGGTTATCGGGCTGGATATATTGAGTTCGTTCAAGACAGTAACTTTTGACTTCAAAAACTCGGTCCTCATTTTGGAGGACCGATGAGGGCGAGCGGCAGTGGAGGCAATCGAGCGAGTATTGAGCGCCTCACTTCTCAGCATCCGTGTGCCAGCCCGGGTTTGTCCAGTGGCCATTGTGCAGGACAAAAACCTCGGTAGCACGGCCCGAACTAACCGAGTGCTTCCCCTTCATTTCCGTTTCAACCATGTACTTGCTGTATAGGATCGCCACGTCGCCGAAGCGTTGGATTTCCGTTCGAGGAAACTCCAGGCGGACCAGCCTGCCGCCCTGCGCCTGAAAATCGATAGCGGATTGCAGCACCTCGGACTGATGTTTCCACTCCGGTTCGCCGGCACTGATCACGATGGTTCCGGGTGGCACGAGTTCCCGGAGAGTGCTTGCATCGTTGGCGAACCACGACCTCCAGACCGCTTCCCGCACTTTGAGTAGTTGCCCACGGTCGTCTTGGCCTGCCGGGAAGCTTTTCGCGCTGCCTCCGGCGAGGACCGCGATCACCGCGGCGATGGTGAAAAGTCTGCGATGCATGTTCCCTCCGATCAGTTCTTTTGTGATGAGGTTTGGTTGAGGGCAACCAGCACGGCTGCACCGGACGCAGAGAAAACCGAATAGTCCAGAGGCGACTTGGCGCCAAAGGATATGGCCATCGCGGTCCCGAACAGAATCAGCAGAAGTGCGCTGGCAAGAGCGGTCCAACGTGGCCATAGCCCGAGCAACAACAACACCCCGAGAACCAGCTCCGCGGCCGTGGCAGCCCAGCCGAGGAAGGGAATCGAAGAGGCAGGCATGAAAGAGTTCACCTTCGCGGTATAACGGAGAAAACCGTCAAAATTTCCGTATCCGACATTCCGGCCTCGCCATAAGCCGAACCGGTCGGCGACGCCGGATAAAAAACCGATGCCCAGCCCCGCCCGCGCATACAGAATCGCCAGCCTTTTTGCCTGAGAAGAGTTCATGGGTGCCCAATCCCTTGCGATGGATGGGTGCCCACTTTGACCGAGAGAGGACCCGCATGATCGCAGATAAAGGTTGCCAGGAAGGTGGCCGGCTCCGTCGCGCTCGCATTCTTCGAAACCATGTGAATCCCGTTAGCCTCTTCGTAGAAACTGTCTCCAGCACGATAAATGTCCTCGTCGCCCCCCTTAACCTGCATGCGCACCGCGCCCTTGAGCACATAGCCGATCACCGGACACGGATGGCTGTGAGGTGCTGAAGAACCGCCCGGCGGATAGGTCACCTCAACAGTCGTGACCTGCAAGTGGGCCGGATCTAATGGAGGCAACGCATGTGAGAAAACGATGCGAGTACGAGCGTCGAGCGGCGTGCTGGATTTGGATGCTGGGCTGTTTTGCGGGATGATCCAATAAATGAACGCGAGCAACAGGTTGAGAATTGGCCTTCGCATGCAGAAAGGCTAACAATAAGTGGTCCTGCCCGATAGGCCCACTGGTTGCTGGACAGGCTGTACCACTTTTCTGTCGGAGGTCACTAGGTCGTAAAGTAGACATAACATTTATGGACGGCTGTACTGGCTGCCTGTTAAGGTGAAAATGAAGTCAGAGTTTATAACCAAGAAATCCCTCCCATGGAGCGCATGAAGCAGTCAAAGAGCGCAGCGAGCGCGAACATTGCATTGAAGCAAGCACCAATGCATCGCGTAATCTACGACACGTTGCTGGCCGAAATTCAACAAGGACAATATCGCTCGGGAGACCGCCTCCCCAGCGAACTCGAGCTGTGCAAGCGCTTCCAGTCTTCGCGCATCACGGTGGCCAAAGCGATCAATAGCCTCCAGCATGAGGGCCTGGTGGTGCGCAGAGCCGGGTCGGGTAGTTATGTTCAGCTCGCTGCACCGGTAACCAGCTACCAGTTCGGTCTCTTGATTCCCGAGCTCGGCAGCACCGAAATCTTCGAACCGATCTGTCAGGGCATCATGCAGTCGCCGCAGGCCAAATCGCATTCGCTGATCTGGGGACATACCTCGCATAAAACCTGCTCGAAAGAGGAGGCCGCACTTTCGCTCTGCCGCCAATTCATTGAGCAGAAGGTTTCGGGCGTCTTTTTCGCCCCACTCGAGTTTGTGGATGAAAAGGACAGCATCAACCACCAGCTGGTCGCGGAGCTCCGGCAGGCAGACATCCCCATCGTTCTACTCGACCGCTGTTACTACACCTACCCCATGCGCTCCAATCTCGACCGGGTGGGCATCGACAACCACCGCGCTAGTTTTGTGGTAACCCAGCATTTGTGGAATCAGGGAGCGCGCCGCATTGTGTTCGTCGCCCGCCGCCGTTCGGCTTCCACCATGGTGGATCGGGTGTCCGGGTACCAGTTCGCGCTGGGCGAGTGCGGTTCGCAATTTCCCGCCAGAGCGCTCTTCGGCGACGTAGAAGATCTGGAGTTCGTGCGCGATCTGGTCGAGGAGGCGGACCCCGACGGCGTGGTCTGCGGCAATGATCTCACGGCCGCACACCTGATGCGGGCTCTGATCGGCTTGGGGGTGAGAGTGCCGGAGCAGATCCGCCTGGTCAGCTTTGACGACGTCTGCTACGCCAAATTTCTCCCCGTGCCCCTCACCACCATCCACCAGAACTGCCCGCAGATGGGTGAGTTGGCCATGGAGCTGATGCTGGATCGAATTCAACATCCGCATCGCCCTGGGGTGGACCTGCTGGTCCCCTTCGAACTGGTGGTGCGCGAGTCCTGCGGACCCGCGCGCGAAGCAAATTTCAGGAGCGGTTTTGAGCGTCGCTCTTCCGTCTCCGGCGCGCCGCAGCGGGCGAGGAAATCCTCAGAAAAACGACCCATAGCGTCCAGGCCGCGAGCCCTCTAGCTTTTTTTTGCGCTATCTCCTGGTGAGTATGGCTCTCTCTGGTGCGGTCCGAAGTCTGCGGTGTCATCGCGCCTTGATGAACAGTGAGCGGCAGCGGCCGGTTGCTCACGTTTGGGTCAGGGTCCTATTTGCCACAGCCATGGTTCCCGCGCTGCTCGCTGCTCCCAGCGCCACAGATACGCCATCTGCGAACATTGCAATGGAAGCACGCCTGAGGAGTATTTTCGCAGCCAACGATTGGAAGGCCGATCCAAACAAACCGGCCGAGCGCGCCCGCTATCTTGCCGGACTCGTCGCCGGCGGCCGGCTCAACGTAGAACAACGCAAAGTCGTGCTGCCGGAGCTTGCGAACGAGCAGCTCCGGGCGGGCGATCCGCGCGCCGCCCTGGAGACCCTTACCCGTTTGGAACCCTTGGCAAACGGCAACCCGGAGGGCGAGCAGGCGCTCCATGAGTTGCGAGGCCTGGCCTATCTGCGGCTGGGAGAACAGGAAAACTGCCAGGTCATGCACCAGCAGCGCATGTGTGTATTTCCTATACAAGGGACAGGCGTACACAAATTGCCCGAAGGCGCCGAGGGTGCCGTGCGTGAATTCACCTGGCTGCTGCATCGTCATCCCGACGACGCACTCTCGCGTTGGCTTGTGAATGTCGCGTACATGCAGCTCGGGCGCTATCCGAACCAGGTGCCCTCGCAATTCCTGCTGCCGCCGTCGCTCTACGATTCGGAGGCGAAGATCGGTGACTTTCCCGATCTCGCTTCGTTAGCCGGCGTCGACGTAACTGGACACGCTGGTGGCGCCATCGTGGAGGATTTCGACGGGGACGGTTTGCTGGACATTGTGACCTCGTCGTCCGGTCCTCTCGACCCCATGCACTTATTTCACAACAACGGCAATGGTACGTTCAGCGATCGGAGCATCCAGGCAGGGCTGACCAGTGAACTCGGCGGCCTGAACCTCGTGCTCAATGATTTCGATAATGACGGCCACCCTGACATCCTGGTCTTACGCGGCGGCTGGTGGGGCGTCTACGGAAACTATCCGCTTTCGCTTCTCCGCAATCGTGGCGACGGCACGTTCGAGGATGTAACCGAGCGCGCAGGCCTCTTACATAATGGACCGACCCAAACCGCTGCATGGGCGGACTACGACAACGATGGATGGTTAGACCTGTTTGTCGGCTACGAATCTACACCGGGCAACACCCAGCCTTCCCTCCTATACCACAATAATCACGACGGCACCTTCACCGAAGTGGGCCACAGCATCCCGCTGGGCGTGCAGGGGTTCGTGAAAGGTGTGGCGTGGGGTGACTTCAACAATGATGGACGGCCCGACTTGTATATCTCGGTGCGTGAAGGCAAGAACCGGCTGCTGCGCAACGATGGACCGGATGACCCAGCCAGGCCTGACCCCGCGCATTGGCGCTTTACCGATGTGACTGCGCATGCCGGGGTCGCGCCGAAAGGGAACACCTTTGCCACCTGGTTTTTTGACTATGACAACGACGGCTGGCCGGATCTATATGTCTCCGGCTACTCCTTCGGCTCGGCTCAGGACGTGGGCCGCTTCGAGAGCGGGCAGCCTTTTGATGCCGGTCTGCCCCACCTTTACCACAATCGCGGAGACGGCACTTTTACCGAAGTGACCCACGCGATGCACCTCGACCGTGCGATTTTGCCCATGGGCGCCAACTTCGGCGACCTGGACAACGATGGGTGGCTCGACGTCTATCTGGGGACGGGCGAGGTCTCGTATCAGGCTCTGTTACCGAATCGCATGTTCCGCAATGATCGCGGCGTCCGCTTTCAGGACGTGACCACCTCAGGTGGTTTTGGTCATCTGCAGAAGGGCCATGCCATCGCCTTCGCTGATATAGAGAATCGCGGGCAGGAAGACATCTTTGAAGAAATGGGCGGCGCATTCGTTGGCGACGCTTACCAGAGCGCGCTCTATCGCAATCCCGGTCATCAAGGACACTCGATCACCCTCAAACTTGTGGGAGTACAAAGCAACCGTGCCGCGTACGGTGCGCGCATCGAGGTTATCTTTCGCGAGAATGGACGCCAACGAGAGGTGTTTCGCACGGTAGGTGCGGTATCCAGCTTCGGAGGCAATCCTATTGAGCAGCATATTGGCGTAGGCGCCGCAAACCGTGTGGACGAAATACGCATCCGCTGGCCCGCCACCTATGCGCATGAGCAGGTGCTGCGGGACCTGCCGGTTGATCAGGCGTTGCTGGTGCGGGAAGGCGTCCCCGCTCCCGAGGTGATGCCGCGTAAGCCCTTCACTCTTGGCGAGTCACCGCTACCCAAGTAGCGGGAAGGCCGAACAGGCCACAGAAAAATCTCTGCACCAAGGGCACGACTAAGTGAGAAACTTCAGCTGCTCCCGTTTCTGACAGTCACTGCTCTCATGTTTTGTATCAGGGCACGACTTCTAGTCGGGCCGTCATGACCAACAAAGACCTGGGCTTTAGCCCCTGAGGTACGCTTTTCCCGGCGCTTTCTTCCCCAGACTCAAAAAGGTCACGCAAAAAAGCATGGGAAGGGCCGAAGCCCTTCCCAACTTTGGAGACGTGTTCCCTTAAAACTGCAGATGCAAAGTGAACTGCAGTTGGCGCGGGTTTGTAGTTCCGCCGAGTCCAGCCGGGTACGGACCGCCGGTGATCGCACCTGAACTGGTCTGAATCAATCGCGCCATTCGGAGTTCCCGAAGTTGATATGGTTAAAGCGTTGAAGGCATCCATGCGGAACTGGGCTGTCACTCGCTCATAGATCGACACGTTTTTGAAGATGGACATGTCGCTGTTGAAGAAGTTCGGTCCCAACGCTGAATTGCGCCGGATGTTGCCGATTTGATCCAGGCCAGGGCAAGTGAACCCGCCGGTGACGCTGGCTGCGTTGCAAAGGTTGTTTCCAGCGGTCAGGTCGGCTGCCACTGATGACGGAAGTAAACTGGTGCACGCCCCCAGCCGCGCCCGGTGTCCCTTGTACATTGATATGTACTTGCCCACATTTCCGTTTGGCTGGCAGGGTGCGTCGCCCGGGATCGAGGCTCCGCATGCGGAATAGCTGAGGCGAAAACGGCAGGCCGCTCTGCCAGACGAAGGTTGGGCTGAACTCCCAACCACCGATAATCCCATTCACCAACCAGTTCTGACGTTGCTGGCGAACATCTGGTTTCTGCCGAACGGCAGGTTGTACAAGCCATAAGCCGTAAACGCACTGCGGCGAATGGCTTGATCGTTGCCGATAACGGCCGCCTTGTTCCAGGTAGCGAAGTTGCTCGCGGTGTCTGATGCCATCGCTGGTACGCGTAGTTCAGGTTGATGCTGAGACCCTGCGAAAACGTCTTGGTAAATTTGGTCTGCAGCGCGTTGTAGTGGGTGTCCTGGTCGTCCCCGTAGTAGCCGATCCCCTGGGTCCAGCTACAAGGGCCTCCTGCGCAGGCGGGAAGGGTGCCGTTGGTGTAACGCTGCAGCAGCGTTGTGTTCGAAGTGCCGCCGTTGGCAGGACACTCCCGACTTTACTGTCGGATCGTAGTGCAGCGCCACCCCATTCTGGGTGAAAGAACCAGGCAGAAAGATCGCTGCCTCATTCGGGTTGGTGTTATTGCCGTCGCCATCGCTCAGGGTATGCGTTCCCTTGTTGCCGACGTAGGATACTTCCACTGACATGGTCGGGTTGAGCGAGTGTTGGACCGCCACGTTCCAGGCGTCCAGGGTGGGCAGCCGTTCCGTGAACGGACGCGCTTTACGCTGACGGATTGAGCCGATGGATTGTCGCCGGTTCCAGGGAGGCTGCTCAGTGATCGGGATCTGGCCGGCGGCGTTCGTCGCGGGTGGAGTAAAGTTCGCCAGCGGACTGGTCGCGTTCATAGGTTTGCCTAAGCCGGGAACGCTGGTGTTCGTAGGATCCGACAAATTGAAGGCATAGCTGGTGTTGCCGGCGGTTCCGTTCAGGGACTGGTTAGCCAGTACAGGAATGTTTTGTGTGACCACATGGCCGAAGGTAGAGCCGAAAACGCCCAGATCAAAGCTGCGTCCGTAGCCGGCGCGAATGACGGTCTTTGCGTCGTATTGGTAAGCCACGCCTAAGCGCGGGTTCCAGGTGTTCTTGGCAGCCGAAACGCCCATGTTCAGCGGAATGGGGCCTTCCCCGGCCACATTGATAAAGCCCGTCTGGAGATTCAGCAGGGCACCGTTACCCTTGCCATTTACCCGTTCCGGCGCGTAGTACTCGTATCGTATGCCGAGGTTTACGTCAGTTTCTGCGAGTGCGCCAGGTGTCCTGCACATAGAAGTAGTCACGTGGCTGGAATTCCTTAGCGTTGGTAGAAGTGCTGGTGTAACGGTTGAAGCTGACCACGTCGCCCAGGATGAAGCTGGCAAAACCCAGTCCGCCGGTGGTGCCGTTGGAGGTGGGCGCGTTGGCAAAATTATCTACACCGGTACGGTCCGATGTCGCTCGGTACGCGTAGATTGCGCGCATAGCGAAGGTCAACGCCGAACTTTACCGCGTGATTGCCAAGGATCTTGGTCCAGTTATTCACCACCTGGAACTGGTCTTCCTTTTCCTTCAGCGGGCAGTTGCAGTGGTTCATATTCAGGCCGGAACCGAACTGCGGACCGCTGTTCTGCGAGTTGTCATTGGAGAGAAAGCCGGTCGGACTGGTAGAGGTCACATCGGCAATGTCGATATCCGGCGTTCCAAAGTCGGTAGTGATCACCTGGTTCGGCGCGGTGCCGCTCACGTTCTGTCCCAGCAACGGCAGGTTGGTATTTCCCGGGTCGTTTTTGTGCGTAAGGATGTTGTAGCGGAAGTATCCCAGACGAACGTCGGTCACCAGGTTCGAATTAAGGGCGATGTCGATGCCCGCAGCGGCAAGCTGTCATTCGCTCCTTGCGATACGCCGCCATAACCGGCGATGCCCAGACCAGGACCGCCGGCGGGACCAAACAGGCTGGCGCCGCTCAGGGTATCTGTAAAGCGGCTGAAGCGGACGAACACGTGAGTCTTCGAGCCCAGCGTCGTGTCCCCGCGAACGTCCCACTGATTGCTGTTGAAGATGCCCGTTCCGGTGCCCGAGTAGTTGCTCGTAAGACCATTATCGGTCGTGAATGTGTTCGGCACTTTTCCGTTGGCCAGCAACAGCTTGAAAAGGTTTAGCGCTTGCGGCGAAACCTGACTCAGCGGAATGATGTTATTGCCGTACGCGTATCGGGCGTTCCCGACGAATTGTCATACAGTTGGTGGCCTGGAATGGCGAGGTATTGGCTGAAGTCGCAGCCGGACGATCCATTCGATGCGCTGACGGCGCCGGTGCAACTCTGCAATGCCAGCAACGATGGGACAGTGCCGATTCCGGAAGCCCCCGACTTCTGCCGCACACCCTGGTAATCGCCGAAGAAGAATGCTTTATCTTTGATGATCGGGCCGCCGATAGAACCGCCGAATTGGTTCTTCAGCCCTCCCGGGTAACCCGCTGCCTTGGTCACCGTAAACGGGTCACGCGCCAGGTTGGCATTGCTTTCACGATTGTCGAAGAGAGTTCCGTGGAACTCGTTGGTGCCCGATTTGGTCTGGACCGTTTGCACCGAGGCGACGGCCTTACCGAACTCCGCGTCGAAATTCTGGGTCGCGATCTTAGCCTCAGACATGGACTCATAGTTCGGATTGATAACAATGATGCCGAGAATGGCATCCTGATTGTCAGTGCCATCCAGCGTATAGTTCACGCCGCCAAAAGCCTGGCCATCAATCTGAATCTGTTTGGAACCTTGGGGGTTTTCCGACGCCGCATGGGCCCAACCAAGCTGCACCGCGCCCGGCAACAACAACTGCAAGTTGGTGAAGTTATGATCCGGGATGGGTAACTGCTCGATTTCCTGCGCGCTATAAGTGACGGCCACGTCAGCACGGTCCGTCTTGAGCTGGGGCACCGTGTCAGCATTGACTTCGACTGTTTCGCCGGCGGTCGCCAACCGAAAGGACAACGTCGACTTTCACCGAGCTATCGGCATTCACCTGGATGTTGCTTTGCTCGTATTTCTTAAAGCCCGGGTTGTCGATCGACAATGAGTACGACGTCGGGAATCAGGTGCTCCACCCGGAACTCGCCGCTCTCGTTGGCGGTCGCCGTAACTTCGGTTCCCTTGGCCGTGTCCGTGATCACAATCTTGGCGATTCGGGATCAGCGCGCCGGTCGCGTCGTTGACCGTTCCGTAAATGGAACCGTAGACAGCTTGTCCGAGGGCACTACAGGGGAAAAAAGCGGCAAGGGCCAGAGCCGAGAGCCAGGCTCCTTTGATTCTGCTCATCACTACCTCCAAAAGGCGGGCGCAATCGGGGTTTCAGCTGCTGATATGACAGCTTTTGTTTAATCTGTAAGCCTGCATCACAGTAGATTCGCAGAAGTTGCGCAGGCGATTTCTAGGTCGGCAGGACATTAGCCGAAGCGCCAAAGACCTGTCAAGCTCTTTTTCGGCGGAGTCGGTTGCATATCATGCCTAGGCAACTTCCCCAAGACAATCGGTGTGTCGGTCTGGTGAATGGTCATCCAGGCCCCACCTACGATCGATTCAAGGGACTGCCTTACAATGTTGGCTGGCATGTGGGCTGGAACGTTAAGCCGTATGGTGTTGGCTGGCTTTCTCGCCGGCACAGCTGCCTACGCGCAAACCGCAAAGCCGGTGGCTAACGCGGCTGAATTTAAGCGAGCCGATCAACTGTTCCGTTCCGGGTCCGCCGCTTATGCGGCCGGTGACCTAAGCGACGCACATAAGGACTTTGCCAGCCTCGTACGACTGATGCCCGGGATCGCAACCGCCCACACTGCATACGGGGTGGTGCTTCTCGCCGAGGGACAACTCCCCGCCGCTGTATCGGAGTTGGAGGCGGCAAGGAGGCTTGATCCGAATGACGTTCGGGCAGCCATTAACCTCGGCGTGGCGTACCGCCGCCTGGATCAGAATGAGAAGTCGGTTCAGGCTTTTTCGAGCGTTGCCCATCGACCGGACGCCGAATTATCCGCAACCGAAGCTGTGCTCTACGCGGGGGCGCTGGCGGCTACCGGGGATGCTGCGCGCGCGCAAATGGTGATCGAGGAAGCCTCCAAGCGCGATCCGAACAATGCTCCATTGCAGGACGCTCTGGGAGCATTGCTGGCTCAAAGTGGATCCTACCCGGCCGCCCAGGAGGCATTTGAGCGCGCCATTTCGCTCGATGCAAATCTTGCTCCCGCGCACACTCATCTCGCATCGGTGTTGCTCATCCGCAACGAACCCCAGCACGCAATGACGGAGTTCCGTACCGCCGAGCGCCTGGGCGATACATCGCCCGCCCTGCTCCTCGGCTTGGGAAAGGCACTCACAGCCCTCGGTCAGGACGCCGAAGCGGTGATTGCACTGCGTAAAGCCGTCGCTGCCTCACCCGCGGCCGACGCAAAGTATGCGCTGGCGCTGGCCCTGCAGGATGCCGGAGACCCCAAAGCGGCTTTGCCCATGTTTCGCGACGTGGTGGCCCAGCGGCCGGACGACACGGCAGTCCTGACCAACTATGGGCTGGCCCTGATGCAGACCGGGGACGCCAAAGGCGCCCTGCAGATGTATCAGCGGGCGCAAGCCGCCGGCGACGCCTCCGCGACTCTCCGCGAAGACATGGGCGGAGCCTACCTGCAGCAGAACGATATTGACCATGCCATCGAGCAGTTTCGGGCAGGACTTGCGGTGGCGCCGGAGAACGTACAACTCCATTACAACCTCGGGCTGGCCTACAAGCTCAAAGACGATCTTCCCGCCTCTGTTAAAGAATTGAAATATGCCGAGGAGCTCGATCCTCAATTGCCCGATCCGCATTACACCCTCGGCGTGATCGAAATGCAGCAGGGCGATTTCACCCAGGCAAAGGTGCAACTGGAGCAGGTTGTCGCGTTGCAACCGGCGAACGGGGATGCCTGGTCCGTTCTGGGGTCGGTCGACAAGCAAGCCGGCGACAACGTCAAGGCCGAGGAAGCGCTGCGCCGTGCGATCGCGCTGTTGCCGGAACAGCCCAGCCCGCACATTACCCTGGCGTCCATTCTCGCCGAGCAGGGTGAGAAAGAAAACGCCGCCGCCGAGCGCAAAATTGCCGCACAATTAAGCCGCGAGGCGGGCGGAAAGCAACGGGCTCAGTTCGCACTGGACAGCGGCCGGGCCTTGTTGGCTCAGGGAAAAGTGAATGAAGCCATCGTTCAGTTGCAAACGGCAGTCACCGCTGAGCCCGAGTTGCTGGACGCACATTTGGCCCTGGCCGATGCATTCAGCCGCGCCGGGCGCAACTCCGAAGCACTGGGCGAGCGCCAGAAGGCAGAGATGCTGGCGAAACAGCAGCCCTTGCCCGGCGATGTTTCCCCGCGCTAGCCCTCCGCAAGCGTTCCCCTCCGTTGCGGCTCGATTTGCCATTTCCGTATACTCAGCCCAACCCATGCTGAGTGTCCGGGTGAGGGCTGAGAGCGGAATGCGACCATCGCGACGGAATTTCCTGACCTCCCTGTCGCGGACCGCGCTCGTGCTTGCGTTGGAAGATGTACTGAGCCTGGCTTTGCCGGCGCAGCAGCAGGACGGCAACTCGAGACCCTCCTACAGCGCGCCGGCGCGGCCCGCCCCCAAGCTTGAGCCCTCCTCCGTAGCGGCCACTCCTCTGGGGTACAGCTTTGTCGACGTGGCGCGCAGCAGCGGACTGAACGTCAAGACCATCTACGGCGGAGAGCACAAAAATCGCTTTCTGCTCGAAACCACCGGCTGCGGAGTGGCCTTCTTTGACTACGATCAGGACGACTGGGTGGACATCTTTCTCGTAAATGGCTCCCGCCTTGACGGCTTTGCCGGCCTACCGCCAGACCAGGTGCCCATTTCGCGTTTATTTAAAAACAATCGGGATGGCACATTTACCGACGTCACCCACAAAAGCGGCCTCGGCCACACCGGATGGGGTCAGGGCTGTTGCGTGGGCGACTATGACAACGATGGCTGGAACGACCTGTTTGTGACCTACTACGGGCAAAACATGTTGTATCGCAACAACGGCGATGGCACATTTACCAACGTGACCGCCAAGGCGGGGCTGCTGCAGCCGCCGGGACCTGGCGGACGCCCGCGCTGGAATTCGGGCTGCGCGTTTCTCGATTACAACAAGGACAGCCATCTGGATCTATTCGTGGCCAACTACATCAATTTCGATATCAAAACCGCGCCCCTGCCTGAGGCTGCTCACTGTACTTATAAGGGAATCCAGGTAGCCTGCGGTCCGCCGGGTCTGGAAGGCGGGAAAAACATCCTCTATCACAACAACGGTGACGGAACCTTCACCGATGTGAGCGCGAAGGCCGGGATCCTGGATACCCTCGGCACCTATGGCCTCAGCGTTGCCGTGGCGGATTTAGATAACGACGGCTGGCCCGATATTTATGTTGCCAACGACTCGACCTCAGCCACGTTCTACCGCAACCAGAAAGACGGAACCTTCAAGGACGAAGCGATCGAGAGCGGGATCGCCTACTCCCCGGACGGCAAACCACAGGCCGGCATGGGCGTAAGTATCGGGGACTTCAATCGCGACGGACTGCTGGACATCGTCAAGACAAATTTTGCCGGGGATACCGACTCGCTGTATGCCAACCAGGGCGACGGTAACTTTGAAGATCAGACCTACCGCTCGGGCTTGGGTATCAACACCCGCTATCTCGGTTGGGGAGTGGGCTTCTTTGATCCGGACAACGATGGCTGGCTCGACATTTTGATCTGTAACGGGCACGTTTATCCCGAAGTCGAGGCGTCGCACATTGAAGCGCCCTATGCCGAGCACAAGTATCTCTACCGGAACCTGCGCAATGGGCAGTTTGAAGATGTAACCGTACATGGCGGGAGCGGCATTACGGACCCGGCCCCCGCGCGCGGCTGTGCCTTTGGTGACTACGACAACGATGGAGACATGGACGTTGTGGTGAACTGCGTGAACGCGCTGCCGCAACTGTTGCGCTGTGACCCGGTAAATTCTCCCGGCGCTGCGCCAAGAAACTGGATCAAGCTGAGGCTGGTTGGCACCAGGAGCAATCGCACCGGCATTGGCGCACGCATCACCGTGACGGCGGAAAATCAGCCCGGGAAGCCGCTGCGGCAAGTCGACGAGCTGCGCTCCGGGGGAAGCTATTTTTCGCAGAACGATTTGCGTTTGCATTTTGGGCTCGCCGCAGCGGCCAAAGCCGACCTGGTGGAAATCGCTTGGCCTTCGGGCACCAAGGACCAACTCAAGAATCTCCAGGCCAACAATCTGTACGTTATTCAAGAAGGTGGCAAGGTGTTGAAGACCATGCCCATGCAACCGGCATCTGCCTTGCGTAAGCCAAAGAACCTGTGACTTTTTCCATCTTTTCGCATCTTTTACCTATCCAACAACTGGCCTGTCCCTTGCCAACGGTCCTCTCCCTTTCAACAACCCTCTCCTTTTTGTCATCCCGAGCAGGCGACTCGCTGAAGCGAGTCGGGAGAGAAATGACGGGTTTTCCTGTACCGCAACAAAGGCCGGGTGCCCCACATCTCGCTCGTTTTTCGCGAGATGTGGGATACCACGGTCCTCGACCCGCAACTCTACCGATGTCATTAGGAGCGAAGCGAAGGGATCTGCGGTGCGCCATTCGGGTGCCCCGCATTTACCTTTCAACAACCATTTTCCCTTTGTCCTCCCGAAGGGTGCTTCGTCGTACGTCGGTGCCGGTCCTCGTAAGATCGCCAAAAAGGTTGTACCGCGCATGACCGGGCGCGCCGCTCCGTACACTCTGTTGCTGCCACCACGCGAAGCCGGCACGTCTGCTTTCCGCTGGCTTTACGCGGCTCTGCGCGCCGACATTCTAGCGGGACGTTTGCGGCCGGGATCAAGATTACCCGCGACTCGCGATCTCGCCCATCAGTACGAACTTTCCCGCGGAACCGTGGTGAGTGCGTTCGACGAGTTGAAATCCGAGGGATATCTCCACGGAAGCGCAGGGTCCGGCACCTATGTAAGCAGCGTCTTGCCGGAACACTTGCTCCAGGTGGCTTCCGAAGCCACCCAGAAAACCTCCGCCCGGAAACCGCGTCCACGGCGACTTTCCGATTACGGTGTGCGCGTTCAATCATTCCCAAACCTGGAGAGCCGGCCCACCCGGGCATTTCGCGCCAATCTACCCGCCCTCGATTTATTCCCCACCAAAATCTGGACGCGGCTCGCGGAGCGCCGCTTGCGCCGTCTTTCGATACCCCAACTACTCGGTTGCGACACCATGGGTTATCCTCCGCTGCGAACAGCTGTCGCCGACTATCTCAACCAATCGCGGGGAACTCAATGTAGGCCGGAGCAGGTCATGATCGTTTCCGGAACGCAGGAGGCGCTGGATCTTGCCGGGCGGTTGATTCTGAATCCTGGCGATCAGGTGTGTGTCGAGGAGCCAGGATACCCCGGAGCGGCCATGACGTTCGAGGCTCTGGGGGCGAAGATCTCTCCTGTGCCCGTGGACGGCGAAGGGATGGAGTTGCCCGGCCCCCGCGCCCGTAAGGCCAAACTTGTCTACGTGACCCCTGGGCATCAATTTCCTGTGTGCACGACCATGAGCCTGCCGCGGCGACTGCAACTGCTGGAATGGGCTCGCCATTCGCGCGCTTTTATCTTCGAGGATGATTACGATAGCGAGTTCCGCTATGCGGGGCGCCCCATCCCTGCCTTGCTGGGTCTCGATCGCCAGGGATCCGTCATCTTTTCGGGAAGCTTCAGCAAGGTACTCTTTCCCTCCTTGCGTCTCGGCTATTTGGTGCTGCCATCCGATCTGGTTGAGCAGTTCGCAGCCGCGAAGTCTATCCTCAACCGGCATGCGCCGCCGTTTGAACAGACCGTGCTCTGCGATTTCATCGTGGAAGGCCATTTTGGACGCCACCTGAGGCGCATGCGCGAAGTCTATGCCGAGCGCTTAGCGGCGTTGATCGAGAGCGCGCGGGGGAGACTGGGAGGGTTATTGGAACTCTCCAGCGTGGAAGCAGGACTGCAGACAGTTGGCTGGTTGCCGCCAGGCATCGATAGTGAGGCGGCACGGCAAGCAGCAGAAGCCCGTAGGGTCGAGGTGACCCCGCTACGCATTTATTCTCGTGGCCCGATTCAGCGAGAAGGGTTGCAGATGGGGTTCGCTGCGGTCAATCCACAGGAAATCAGGCGTGGCGTGCACCAGCTCGCACTGGCGCTTGAAGAACTCACTCGGCCACATCTATGATGGGAACCTTATGCCTGACCCCGCCGGTGATGTATTTCTTTCCGCCTCGGTAAAGCGGATGCAGCTCTCCGAGGACGACATCAATCGCTGTCTAGCCAAGCTTTCCGATGAGCAGATTTGGTATCGCGGAGCGGACCACGAAAATTCCATCGCCAACCTGCTGCTCCATCTTGAGGGGAATATGCGGCAGTGGTTCCTGCACGGCATCGACGGCCAGCCGGACGTGCGTAAACGGGATGAGGAATTCACGCTCTCACCATCCCAGGGCTGCGACGAGGTACGCCGACGCTTTGCCGCCACGCTCGCAGAATCCCGCCGGGTGATTGGGTCGCTTGCCTCTGAGCGCCTGCTGGAAACGATCAATCCGCAGCCCACGGGGAGTTGGGGGCCGATGACCATCCTGGAGGCAATTTATCGCATCGTGAGCCACCTGCAGTTACACCAGGGGCAGATCATCCTGCTCACCAAACAGCTTGCAGGCACCGATCTGGATCTGTCACTGCCACGGAAACGATAGTTCTTTGGAGCACCGGGCCGGAATTGAACCGGCGAATACTGGTTTTGCAGACCAGCGCGTTAGCCACTTCGCCACCGGTGCTCATCTCGTCGCTCTAAGGGCAGAGCCTGCATTGCAAGCCTGCCCCTTAAGAGTTTACCTACTTTGCCGTGACGGCAAGGTCCTTCTTTGCCAGGTACCAGGTTTCTACTGCCAGCCCCGCCCCGCCCCCGTTAGTGCGCTTGCGCGCATCTTCCACCGTAACCGGCGCCGGCACAATGACCGGGTCTCCACGCTTCCAGTTGGCCGGAACCGACACGCCGTTGCCGTCGATGGTTTGCAAAGCCTCAAAGATTCGGATCAACTCATCTACGTTTCGCCCCAGCTGCATCGGGTAGTAAACACCCACTTGCCCTTGCTGGTGTAATCACTCAACTGGATAACGCCGTGTGTGCTCTTGGCCTGGAAGTCGGGCGCCTGTTCGAGAATGCGTGGAATACGTGATTCGATTGTAGTGGTCATACGTTTCTCCTCGTCGAAACTGGGTTGGCAGGGGCCTTCGGAGCGTCGTTTCCAGGCTTGTTTTTCAAGCGCGAGGGAACCCGCGGCGGGGGCCGGCTGCGGGTGGATGCATATCGTATGTCAGGATTCGAAGCTTGCGCGTCGAACTAGAAACACACCCGCAGCGTGCAGCAGCGACAATAGCCGCAACAAAGGGAGCCGGGATGGTGAGAGGCGTTTGCCATGTCTCAAGCAGGAAGCAGCGGGGTGCCTGGCTTCAACTGGTTCAAGCATAGAACTGGTGGCTTTAGGTGTCAAACTTTCGCAGTTGCCAGTGTGTCAGAGTCGACCATGCGTGGAGCAACAGGTAAGGGAGATTAAAAAAGAAAAGACGCGCGAAACGAGGTGGAGCGTTTTTTTTATTTCTTGGCAGCACTGATCCTGTAGCAAAAGAGCGCCTTTTCCTTGAACGATTCACATGCTTTCAACAGGGCCAACCACGCGAATAGGCAACACTGGCAACACAACCGCCTTGCGCGGTGGAACCTGCGGCAAAAAGCAAGCGCCACTTCGCTTGATCTTCTCCGTTTACACATGGCTTTCATCTTCGTACTCTGTGCAAGCGTTGCCGTCGAGGTAACGCAACAGTCGGCCTTTAATCTGACAATTGAATTCAGATCGGACGCGCTAGGATGCGCGCCGCTGCTGTACGAAGACCCGCTGTTCCCATAGGTAGGGGGACAGCAAGCAGGCCTTTGTACATTTGGCGGCTCCAGCCATCTTTTGACGCGGATTACTCCGTTCTCCCCCAAGCCGGCGGACGCGCACATGCGATGTGTGCCCGCGATTCACAGCTCCTTTGAAAGGAGAATTTCAAGAACCCATGCGGCCAAAGAAAACTATTTTGTGCGTAGACGACAACGAACAGGCTCTTTCCGTTCGTAAATTCATGCTTGAGACTCGAGGATACCGGGTGCTGACAGCGGCCAGCAGCCAACAGGCATTGGAACTATTTCGCGAAGGAGGCATCGATCTGGTTTTGAGCGACCTCATCATGCCCTACATGGACGGCAACGAACTCGTTCGCCGCATGAAGGAGCTGGCTCCGGAAGTGCCGGCGATCCTGATCAGCGGGAGTGTGAAGGCCTTCGATCGCGCCAATCGCGCGGACGCCTTCCTGCCCAAGGGTGCCTGCTCGCCGGTTGAATTGCTCGAGCGCATCCGGGTGATGGTCGCCCGCAAGCGCGGCCCCAAGAAAGGCCACGGCAGGCTCATACCGGAGCATGCATCCGGGCATGTTGCGGACCTTGAGGCCGAGACCAATGATCGTTTGGTGGTAGGCGCCTGAGTGGAGCGGTCGCTCGCGGCCCTCACCGCCCAGTGTCTCTATGCCCGGCACCCTGCCAGTTACAATCAAAAACGTGCAGCCCATCATTGAGGCAAAGAACGTCAGCAAGGTCTATCGAGCGGGGAAGGTAGAGGTCCCCGCTCTTACCAACGTCTCATTCGTTGTGCCGCCAGGCGAGTTCGTCAGCATTGTCGGACCCTCGGGTAGCGGGAAATCGACCCTCTTCTATATTCTGGGCGGGCTCACGCGGGCGACTGCCGGAACCGTGCTGATTGATGGCGTTGATTTTGCCGGGCTCGGCGATGGGCAACGCACCGTGTTGCGTAAGACCAAGATCGGCTTCGTGTTTCAGAAGTTCAATCTGCTGCCCACGCTGACGGCGCGCGGCAATATCGAGATTGCGCGGGACATCGCCGGCAGCCACCTGCCCCAGGACGGGGAGCTTCTGGGCCACCTTACCGACATGCTTGGCATAGCCGGCCGCCTCGATCATCGTCCGTCCGAGCTTTCCGGTGGCGAGCAGCAGCGGGTGGCGATCGCGCGCGCTCTCATCACGCGCCCTGCCATTATTCTTGCCGATGAGCCCACGGGCAACCTCGACACGGCCAATTCCGATGCGGTGCTTGCCATGCTGCGGCGCTCCAACCAGGAGTTCAAGCAGACGGTATTGATGATCACGCACAACCCTGAGGCGGCTGCCATTGGCGACCGCATCCTGCACATGCGCGACGGCCATATGTTGGACGAATAGGCCGCAGGCGGGCCTTCGATCGATGACTACCTGGGTTTTATTTGCCGGCTTGCCGGGAACGGGCAAGAGTACGCTTGCCCGGGCCATCGCGGAGCGCCTGGGCGCAGCCGTGCTCGATAAAGACCGGGTGCGGAGCGCGTTATTCCCGGGTGTGCTGACCGATTACAGCGCTGAACAGGATCAATTGTGCATGCGCGCGATGCTGCAGGCGGCCGCCTATCTGACCGAACGCAACCGAGTGGAGTTCATCTTTTTCGATGGGCGCACCTTTTCCAAGCAAGCTCAGATCGGGGACGTCTTGCACGAGGCCGTGCGAGCCGGTGCGCGCTGGCGCATTGTGCAGGTAAAGTGTGCGGATGCCGTGGCCGAAGAGCGCCTGGCGCGCGGCGACCCCGGTCATCCCGCACAGAACCGTGATCCGGCGCTTTATCGCCGGATCAAGCAGCACTTTGAGCCCATCCCGCAAGCCAAACTGGAGGTCGATACAACAGCGGGAACCGCTGCGGTCTTGGTGGTGGTGGAAGAGTACCTCACAAGGGAGGAGTAGGGCCCGCGTTGACCGGGCGGGGAACCGCCCGATATACTGCTTCAGGACGTATGCGGGAGTAGCTCAGTGGTAGAGCATCGCCTTGCCAAGGCGAGGGTCGCGGGTTCAAGTCCCGTCTCCCGCTCCAGATGGCTACCTGCGAATCAAGCCGTAATAGTCTGAAAGTCGCATTTGCCCGGCTGGTTTCTGCCCAACCCGGCATTACAATTGGTCAAGATGGCGCGGTACCCAAGCGGTAAGGGAGAGGTCTGCAAAACCTTTATGCGTCGGTTCGATTCCGACCCGCGCCTCCACCCCTAAAAATCAACCAGTACTCTACGAGTCGCCTCCGGCGCGCCGGAGACCAGGAAGCCGCCACGATTTGCCTTCCGGAAACAACGGATGGCCGTAAGCCACTCTCGGTGAGTTCCTCCTGCCAAGTTGGGAGCGCGCGCGTTCTGTCAGACTCTCGGCAATGGGCAAAGGGGACGATAAGTCGCCCGCGACTACCTCGTAATGAGACAGACACACGGCACAAGTAACTACAAAGGTTACGTTCCGTCTGCCTCGGGTTTCCCCAATTCGTCGGCTACCTGCGGTGGAACTGACAAACTCACAAGACAAGTCACCATGCCGGTTCTAACGCAGACTCTTTAGGGGGCGGGAAAAGAACCGCAGGTCACCCGACGGAATCAGTCCCGAAGGGACGGGACAATCTGGAGCCCGGCACGGGAGTGCCGGGTAGGATTTCACGCCAATCGAGTCCCGAAGGGACGACACAATGGGACTTCGATCTCTTCAATTCCTGTTATGGCCCATCCCGCACGAAATGCTCGTCGGGAGGCAATGTTGAGCAGTGCACGCGTCTTTTTCGTCAAGACGAAACCCGGCATGACACGACGCTTATTGCAATCTAAAAGATGCGCGTGACAGGCAAGATGTAACCGATACTGTTTCGTAGGCGCCTTCGTCCCCGAGGATTGACAGCATTTCGGATGGGGAGTGAGCTGTCTGTTCCCAAATTGATCTCTCGAACTGCTGCAATGGACAGCCAATCCAAGGAGATATTGGAACCCAGTCCCGAAGCGACGGCTGAATTTCAGACCTGTCCAAATTAGACTTGTAAAGCGTTTTGGTTCAGCAACCACTGCTTATGGAACCGTTGCCCTTTCCTTTGTCATCCCGAGCAAGCGACTTGCCTGTGGCAAGCCCAGGCAAGTTAAGAGAGGAATGAACTGGGAGACATCGGGTCCCTTCGACACACGAGTGCCCTCTCCCTTGGCAACAGCCCTCTCCCTTTCAACAACCCTCTCCTATTTGTCATTCCGAGCGAAGCGAGGAACCTGCGGTGCGCCTCGATCCCCGATTCCCAAGGGCAAACATACCGCCAATTCAAACCGAGCCTATTTGTCCCCCGACACCACTGTTTCTATCTCCGGACACATTTTGTTCATTAGGAGCGAAGCCGACCTGTCCCGGCGTGCCGTGGAGGAATCTGCAGTGTTCGCGGACCTCTGCTGGAAACGGGTCGAAATCCGGCGACATGCTACCTATCCCGCTTCGCAACAGAGCTGCAACTTTTTCACATACCGTACCGCCGCCCATCTTTACCCCGCTGCGAACGCGCGTAATCGAACCCAAGTAACCGTTGGACCAGTAACTCCCGTGCCGAAAAAACGCATCTCGCCACTTACATCAAACATGGAAAGAGCCTATCTCTTAGAGAAGACGATATCGGCAGGCGTCGGCCTCTCACGCGACCGCGCCTAGTCGGCAGTTGCCGGTAGTTTCGGCCTTGAGCGCGAGCGAAGGATAGCGTCATCGCTGTCCGGTACCACACCCTATCGCTGTCCCAAAACCAACAACAACGGCCATAACTCCATGACTGGCCTATAGCGGCCCCCGCCCTGCTTTGTAACTAAGGGGAAGCCAAGACTCCCAATCTCAGCAAACCGAGGAACGAGACCACCTATGCCCAAAAAATTTGTCAGCGATCCCATCACCGATCAGGAAATAGCCTTTGCTCACCTGATTCTGTCCGGAACCATGAATGACCGCCGCGCCGCGGACGCCGTCGGTCTCAATCCCGACACCGCCGCCTACACCAAAGCGAAGCCCTGCGTCCGCGCCTATATGACGGAGCACCGCGCTGCCGTCAGGGAAAAGCTGGTGGACCAGGAAGCCGACGGGCTGCGCAAGCTGAACCTTGGTCGCGACCAGATCCTGACTCGCCTCTGGGAACTGGCCACTCTTAGCCACGAAGCGACCAGGGGCACCATCGCCGGCCAGATCAAGGCGCTTGCGATGATCGTAGCCATCGAAGGCCTGATTCCGGACCGCCGCCCTTCCCCATCCGCTGCGCAACCCGCGCCCCCGCCCGAACCAGATATCTACACCGCTGCGTGGCTCCGCAAACAGCAGCACCAATCCGCAGGTGAAGAGCTAGGCGATCCCGTAGCCGCCACGAAAGCCCCACCCGACGCGCCCCAGGTCCCCGAGCCCGACCCCGCCCTTAAACCGGCTGACGACACGTCGGCCCCCAACCTTGACCGAAACGAACCGCCCCTTGCCAATCCCTTCATCAACCCTGCAAGCATGAACTGGGTTCCCGACGCGACCGGCTCCGTTTTCGATGCCGTTCTGGGCAAAGCCAACTCCCTCAGACGGCCCTTTTCCCGGGATAACCGTTTCTCTGGGCGGCGCCGCTGAAGTCTATAAAAAGCCAAATTTTATCGAATTTTACAAAAACTCCGCTGACCTCACTCGGATAAAAGCACCCATGACCGAAGGCATCGCCGGACCCTCTTGGGTTCAGCTGCTGCCGGATAATCCGAAATCAGCAAGCCATCCGATACCGTTCGCTGGAGAAAAACTTCATGAATCGCTGCCATTTGAGGTTCGACCACGATGTCATGAAGAGGAGCGGCAATCCGGAATCCGAGGTTCAGGTGTTCAGGTTTAGGCTCGGGCTCTTGCCGATGCTGCCAAGCGGCACGACATTACCGCGCCTTCGGTCTAGAAAATCCAGCGATCGCCCCCGCCAGGAGCCCACGCAAGCCAAAGGATGGCGTGAATGGGTCACCGAACTCACCTGCACGCCCTACTCGTCACGTCAAGAAACCGCAGGCCCAAGAGCCCTGACCAGAAGTATCGTTTGGTCGTCCTGCTGGCTTCCGAAGCGAGTTGTCTCCGCGACGAGCCGATCGACAATTTGCGGGAGCGGTGCCGTGGCGCCCCCGCAACCAATCTTTCCAGTGCTTCCGCGCCGAACTCTTCGCCCTTGGCGTTTGTGACTTCCAGGAAACCATCGCTCACAACCGCCAGTAGATCACCAGGCGCGATCGTAATCATTGCGCTTTGGAAATCCACTGCAGGAAACATGGCGATGGGCAGTTGCTCCATTTTCAATTCCGAGACTCTCTGGTTCGACGCATGATGGTGGAGAATTGGCGGGTGGCCCGCCAGCGAGTACTCCAGCCGGTCCCCGCCCGCGCAGCGTAGGCATGCAAACGTGACGTACATCTCCGGTTCCTTAAGGCCCAACAGGACCTCGTTCAAGCGCTGCATCAGGTCAACCAGAGGCTCGCCTCTGGACAAGCTTGTCCGAACCGCACTTTTGACCATACTCATGAGAACGCCCGCGCTGATGCCGTGCCCCGAGACATCGGCTAAGTAGCAGGTCACCGAGCCGTTCAAAGCTACTGCATCGACCAGATCTCCACCAACGCTGCTGCTCGGAACACTCTTTCCGCAGATCGCAAGTCTGCCGACAATCATCTCAAAAGCCGGAACCAGCCGAGCTTGGACTCGCTCGGCGAGTTCGATTTCAGTCTGTAGGCGAACGTATTTCTTTCCTTCAGTACTCACGAAGATAAAGAAGACCACGTAGCCGAAGAACACGAGACAGACGACGAGCCACCCGTCCAGCGTATGACGGTGCAACTGGACCACGGTAACTCCGGACGCTACTTCTCTTGAATAGAGTGGCAATACCCTGGTGAGTCCGAATATGGTCAGAAGCTGCACGGCGATGGCGAGCGGCAATAGACGAAGGAAACGAGTAAAGGCCAGCGCGTATCCGGTGGCCACGATGCCCATATCGGCAGCGTACACAAGCACCCACCAATAGGGTGACGGCGCGGTTCAACCAGGTCCGACACAAAGATGAGTGAGGAGAAAGTAAGAAATACCGCGAGGCCAAGCGTCACCATGGACGACAGCGGCACAGATTTCCAGTATTGGCCCCAATGCCGCCGGGCTTGCATGCTCCTAGTCATGAGAGGGCGATTCCCGTTATCGACCGTGCCCGGCAGGTGGCGCTATCGGGCCACTGGCATTGTCTCATTTTCCAGTGGCCGGCAATGGGAACGAATCACATCGTTGAAGCCGGCCTACATAACGTTGGGACTCTATCGGGACTTGCCCTGAGAGGTGGTGACTTTTTTTCCCTTTTCTTGCGTTCTGGCACACCAACCAGAATGCTTTTAAAACTCCCACAGGGCCGTCATCCCGAGCAGCCGACTCGCTGAAGCGAGTCGGGAGAGAAATGACCGGGTTTCCTGTACCGGCAACCAAGGCCGGGTGCCCCACATCCCCGATTTCCTGTGAAGTCTCGTGGGTTCCGCGCACTTCATGCGCCTTTCCTTAAAAGAAAGGCGCACACGCAGTCTTGTCTAGGGCCGCGTGCAGGAAATTCGGGGCATCTCGCTCGTTTTTCGCGAGATGTGGGATACCACCCTCCGCGACCCGCAACTCTATCGATGTCATTAGGAGGTCAAATCGGCTAGCCGTACGAGAGGCGATTGAACGCTTCCGGGACTCGACGTTGTACCGGACGCGACAGCATCTCCGGCAGTCAACGGCCAGGCTCCCACAAACCCGCCGCCAAAACACTGAACTGGAATCCGGCCGTGCCTGAGCCGCGTTCTGACGTTTTTCACCGCTGCGCGGGCGCGCCCTCCCCGGCTCGTAACCATCTGGAAGCGTACTTTCGGGGCCAAGGTCCCCTTTAAAAACCACCTTATCTGTCGATTCGGCGCATACTAAGTACATGGCCGAAGATAAGGTTCCGTTATGTGACCGCCACCATTCGAGAATGCGGCCAGAGCCGTCCTCGTTTTCGCACATGGTTGTTTTCAAATGTGCATCGCAGGACTGTAAGCGCTATTACGGACGACGGTACGGGTATTTCGATTTGCTCCCAAACATGGCGCCGTTTCCGGAAAAAATCGATCCGGACAGCCGCTTCATGAAGGTCTGTGCAACCCGGCAAACCCACTCCTATATGGCCATCACGCGGCCCAAAAACACCGCTTCCGACGCCAAAAATCTTTGGTGCTGGCACTGCTACGAGTGCAACAAGGGAAAGTGTTGATCTAGTGGGAGTACTTTTCCATTTCCGCCGCAGTACGCAGCCCAGCCTGGGCTTGGCGGTTACCTGGTTGACAGCCGAGCACTAAGTTGTAATTCCGAATTGCGTCGTCGTATTTGCCGCTGTTTCTGTACCTATCCGCCAGGTTGAGAAAACTGGGTATGTCACCTTCGTCGAGTGAGCAGTTGTGCCCTCTCGCCGGCCTGGAAGCCGCGGTTTGAGAAGAGAGGTCACGATCCGGTTCCGTCTTTGGCGGCTTTGGAGAAGTCGGCAATACGGCTTTTTCTTTTACTCCTCCCGAGGTGGACGTGACCCGCGGACTCGCGTCGGGATGCGCAGGCGGAGGGGCCTGTGTGGCCTGAACCGCCGGCTGCTGTACGGCGGGTGGGTTCTCGGCCGCCTGCTTCGTCGACTTGCCCAGGACGCCTGAGTTCACCAGGTAGCCGACAACCAGCAGGACCGCCACCACACTGCTGATCACCAGAATCTTCGCCGTAGACAGCCATCTGGCCGGTGGTGGATCGTCGTCAGTGTCGAGCACGGGCAGAGGTGCGGGCGTCGGGTCCGGCGCCTTCCAGCGAGGCTCGGGCGCCGGTTTAATCACCGGGACGACGACAGTCGCCTCAAACGCATCCGTGGCCGTCGGCGGCTGTATCAGGGTTGGCATGAACTCCGCTTCCGCTTGTAGCTCATCCAATCGTTGTTCACTCGTCCACAGGAATTCATAGACTCCGGCGCGCAAGGGAAAAGTACGCAAAGCCGGTTGGTGGTGCGCGACTCTGTCGTAGAACGCCTGTGTAATCAGCACTTGGGACGGCTTCGCAAAGTCGAGCAAGTCCTTCTGCTCAACCGAGAGGCCCGCTTGCGCGGGCGCCAATTCGTCCGGGCCAGAGGAGTCGAGAACCACCGACACATTAGCCCGGGCGGCGGGAACCACGGCGCGGAAGCCCTCAAAGGCAACCTGCAACGCGCGGCTGGTGGCCAGCGCCCTGCCTAAGTCGTCGAATCCCTGAGTGTGCACATATTCATGTGCATTTATTTCGGCTTCGACCTCCAGCCTGCTCATCAGGAGGTCTTTGAGCAGCGCCTGCGCGCGCAAACGCAGCCCCGCGTCCGACGGCTGGCTGCCCCTGGACTGCTGCAGGCGGATCACCAACTCAAAGCGGTCTTTGGCCGTCCGGCCGTGCTGCGTCACAGTCTGCATAGGTGTCAAGGTCGTTTCACGTTCGTCCGCACAATGCAGAAACAGGAAAGAGAAATGCAGGTAAGATCTTTGGTTGCAAACGGAATAGGGGAGATGATAGCTTCTGAGTCGATCCCCCGGTTAGCCACTAAGTAAATCCCCCTTTGGTCGCAGCCTCCTCAATGCTGTAAAGCAAATCTATGCCGAGGAAGTATGGCGTCGTCAAGGTTTTTCGTTTGCTGGGTACCATTTTGCCGCACCACGGTCGCGGTTGTGCTCCTTGGTCTCTTCTCCGGTTCAGCCTTCGCGAAGACGGCGGAATTGTCGGCGATCGAGGTATATCCAACCGGCGACGCGCGAGCGTATGTCCAAATTTCGGGTTTCACCCTGAACGCAAAAAACGAGATGCATGTCTGCACCGGCGTCCAGTCCATCAACAAAAATAGCTACGGAAAGCTTCCCAAGTTAACCCTGAGCCCCGGCATGACGCTGGAGCGTGCTAAGGACGGAACCCTACTCCTTACCCGGGGCGGGGCGCCTGAGTGCGTGGTCCCGGCCGGCTTGAAATTAGAGAAGGCTGAGGGAGCCACGCCCTCTGAGCTAGCCGACCAAACCGATCTGCAGGGGCAGATTGTCGCGAAATCGGTCAGCTCCACCAACAGCATTCCCAAAATCGTACCCGGCGTGAAGATTGTCCTCGTGGCCACCCTCGATACGGAATTGGCCGAATACCTGCTCGCCCAGAGCACTGCCACTATTCCCGGTTGGAAATCTTACCTGGGCAAATATCCTTCGGGCCCGCACGCCGACGAAGCGAAAGCAGGATTGGCGGCCCTCTACGAGCGGGAGGGACAAACGGACCTCGCAGCGTACCAGGCCTCCTTGAAGTCTGCTTCCCCCAACTACGAGAAATTGCAAGCAGCGAAGTTTTCGTTGGAAGCGGCGAGGGCGAACGCGTCCAGTAACGACGTAACCGACGCCTTAGCCAAAGCAATGAACGCAGAAACCAGCAACCTCAACAGCAAGGGCCTGGAGGAGGTCGCGCTTTACCGCGACGCGCTGGCCAAACAAACAAGCGGTTATTCCCACCTGGTTGCGGCTTCGGCGATTTCGCAGCAAACCCTGGTCCTGGACCCAAAGTCTGCCGAGACCTCTAAGCTCAGTCAAGCCTGCGTTCAAGAGAAGACCAATATTGACCATCACCTCGTGGACTTTGCCAACTTCCTGTCCGCGCGCCGCCCTGATCAGGCATTTGAGGCGATCAAGCCGCTTCGCCCGTTCGCCCGCGAATACCCCAGGGTCCAGGAATCCTTGCATAGTCTCTATTCCTATTACGTTGAGCAGGGGAAGAACGACACCGCCAAAAGTGATCCTCAAGGGGCGGTGGATCAATTTCAAAAAGCAGCAGCCGTAGAGCCAACGCCGGAAGCCGCTGAACTGCTGCGCAACGCGCGCCAGTCGTTCCAGGAAACTACGGATAAAGCGGCCATCACCAATGCTTCCACCATGAGCGCCGCCGCGGAAGATGACAAGGACTACGTAAAGGCCTACGAGGTGCTCGCTGACCTAACCGCGTCCCAGCAGAAAGCGGTGGCCGAGCGGCTCGATTCATTGAAGGATAAGTACATTCAGGCCGCGTCGCAAAGGGCGAAGGACCTCGAACGAATCAACACTCCCATCAAGGGAGTTGCCAACGAAGCACAGATTCAGCGGGCGTACGATCTTCTGAGCCGTTGCCATGCACTCACCGACGACCCGGGTATTGCGGACCGGATGGCGATCCTGGGCGGCCGATTGAGCGACTATTACCTGGCCCAGGCGAAGCACTACCTCGATCGCCCCGATGGAACCGGCGCGAATGTGGGGTGGGAATACCTGGAAGAGGCATTGGCCTACAACCGCGCAGATGCTGGCCCTATCCATGACGCGATGACCGTCGCCAACCCTGCTCATCAGTTGCGATCCAAGCTTTCGTTTCGCGTCACTTTTCGCGACCGGACTTCGCGGCGTGAGGCGGTTGATTTCGCTGCCCAGCTGACCGACTCGCTCGCCGCCGGTCTGGAGTCTTCCGGCCTCAACATCAAGGTGGTCCGCCCCAACGATGAGACCAAGGTGCAGCCCAATTTCCGCCTGGTGGGCGATGTGCAGCAGCACACCATCTCGAATTTCGTCGAACGAAATACAAAGTCGTCCAAATATCGTTCCGGCGAGCAAGATCAGGTAAACGAAGATTGGAACGCCGCCGACCGTGATTATGAGAGCGCCAATATGGCTCTCCAAACCGACCAGCGAGCCCTGGAGGGCGCCGAGGTACGAGGGAAGAAGAATCAAATCGCCGACGCGAAAAGGCAAGCTGACGAAGCGCAAAAGAAGGTAGAAGCTGCGCGGATCAAGCGCGACAGTCTACAAAAGTTTCGCCACGTGGTCATGGAGCGGCCCTATACCTATACCGAGCAGATCAACCATTTGAAGGGGACGGTCGAATTAGGGTTCACGATTCAAGACAACTCGGAAGCCATCCTGATCCCAACCGTCCCCATACTCGAAACCCAGGAAAAGCCTTTTACCGTCCTGGAAAATGTGAAGTCAGACGACACCATGGGAGTCCGCGCCATGGGAGAGGTTCCAAGCGAAACCAAATTCATGGAGACAGTTGAAAATGCGGCTCGCGATCGCCTGCTCAGAGAAGCCGAGGAAAAGGTCGCCAGCCTGCCTCCGCTGATCCTCCAGACCGCGGATCGTAAAGCCGCCGAGGCGGACAACGACGGAGCCGCGGAGTTATATATGCTCTACCTCAACTCCACTGCGGGTCAGGCTACGCCGGAGAGAAAAAGGGCGCAGAAATTTTTGTTGGACAACTACAATTTTCGGGCTTACGGTGAATCCCCGAAATCGTGATTTGCCCCCTTTCCTTCGGTGAGCGGATGAAACCCCGAGAGCTCAATTACGGGACAACGACTTGAACACGCAGAAGCCAGAAAAGATCGGCAAATACGATGTGCTCGATGTTCTCGGACGCGGGGGAATGGGCGTAGTCTATCGCGCTCGTGATTCCCGGTTAGGGCGCATCGTTGCCATCAAAATGCTGACCGAGGGCTTCAGCGGCAACACAGAAATGCTGCAGCGCTTCTACCGTGAGGCAAGCCAGACCGGCGCTCTCCGCCACAACAACATCGTCATCGTATACGACGCCGGCGATCAGGATGGCGAGCCTTACATCGTCATGGAATACGTCGAGGGTGAACCCCTGGACAGAGCCATCAAGCGCCATCGCCTCCAGCTGGAGCACGCGCTGAGCGTGGTCGAGCAGATCTGCCTGGCCCTGGCGTACGCCCACCGCAACGGCGTCATCCATCGCGATGTCAAGCCGGCGAACGTCATTGTGCGCGCGGATGGATCGGTCAAGTTGCTTGACTTTGGCATCGCCCGCGATGAAACCCGTGTCGATACCAGCATCACCAGTACGGGATCTCTGGTGGGCACGCCACCCTATATGGCTCCTGAACGTTTTGGGGGAGGGGCCATCGATAGCCGGTCTGATATTTTCTCCGCCGGTGTGCTTTTGTATCTGCTGGTCACCGGAAGACTTCCTTTCAACGCCGAGTATCCCGCGGTGATTGATCAGATCATGCGCGACCATCCGCCTGCCCCCTCGCAACTGGTGGAGGATTGTCCCGCCGGTCTGGACGCGATCATTACGCGTGCGTTGGCCAAGTCTCGGGTGGAGCGATATTCCAATGCGGATGACATGGCGATGGATTTGCACGAGGTGGCCGACAGCATCACGCGCGCCCACATCGCAGAATCGCTTGCCCTCGCTGAACAGCACGTGAATGAGCATGACTTTCTAGGCGCCCAAAGTGCTCTCCGCCAGCTGTTGCGTCTGGATCCTCAGCATGTGGGCGGTAAGCGTCTGCTGTCGGTGGTGGATCAACGATTGACGCAGCAGGAAAAGGAGCGCAAAGCGCAGGAACTGGCGCGGCAGGCGGAGCACGCGGCGGGAGAGCGGGAATGGGACCGGGCACTCGCGTTGTGTGACGAAGCTCTTGCTTTGAGCCCTGCGAGCAACACACTGATCACCCTGCGCAAAACCGTGTTTGAGGGGAAACAAACGCAGGAGAAGATCTCTCATCTTTTGGCGGAGAGCGCGAACGCGAGAAAAGTGGGAGAGCTGACTCGCGCCCAGGCACGTGCCGCCACGGCCCAACGGCTTGATCCGCATAATTCCCAGGTTCTGGCTCTATGTCGCTTGTTGGAACAGGAAATCGAGGAGAAACGGGTCAAAGAGGAGCTCCGAAAGGTGATGGCGTCTGCCCGGGAACATCTCGCGGCGCGCGACTACGAAGAGGCGTTTGTGTTGCTCGATAAAGCGGGCACGATTGCTCCGGACAACTCCGAGGTGCTGCGCGCAAAAGATGAACTGACCGCCGCATTGAATGAAGAGAAGCGCAAGTCGGTCGTGCGCAGGCTTGAAGAGAAGGTGGCCCTCAGCACAACCGTGGATAAGCTGCGCCTGGTCTCCGCGGAATTGGCGGAGGCACTCAAGGAGTTCCCCAACGACCCCTCGCTGCTCCGGCTCAGGCTGAATCTTGAGCCGCGCATTAAACAGCTGGAAGACGAGCATTTCGTCAAAGAGGTTTGTAAGACCTCCGCCGAAATGCCTCCGGAGCAGGCTGTCGGACATATTCGAGCGGCTTTGCAACGGGTGCCTGGAAACGAGCAATTGTTTGGTCTGGAGTCTGCGATTTCGGAGCGCCTGGCGCGGCAGGCACGGGAGCAACTGCTGGCTCAACGGCTGGGGCAAGCTCGGCAGGCTATTGATGATCGTCTCTTTCTCGAAGCGGTGAAAATTCTGGAGCGCTGCAAGGCGGAGGGCTACACCTCGTACGAGGTGGACGGCCTGCTCGAACTGGCAAAAACCGCGGCCTCCCAGCGCATTTCCCAGGAACTTCTCGAGCGAACCTACAGTCAGGGCAAACGATTCATCGATGAGGAAGACTACGAGAGTGCCGTGCAGTTGTTGCGCCGGGCGCTTCGCCAGGTGGATGAGCCGGTGTTGCATCGGCAACTGGAAGAGGCCACGCAGAAGCAAAGCGCTGTCCAACAAAGAGCAGAGTCTACGCTGGAACGGGCGGAGAGTTTAACCCGCATGGAATTGTTTACTGAGGCCGTGGTTCTGCTGGAGGAGCAATCCCCCGGTGTGAAGCGGCTGCCGCGGGTAGACCAGGCTCTGGGCCGTGCCAGGAAGCTACGGGAAGCAGAAGCAGACTTCGCTGCATTGACTGGGCGCTGTTATGCGCAAATGGGGACCAGCCAGGGCATCCCGGATCTGAAGCGCGCCCTCGCTCTCCCCGCGGGTCCCGATTCCCCCGGTTCGCTCGAGACTACGAAAAAGCAGTTACGCCGCCGCTGCGAGCAGGTTTATGGGGAAAAGGCATCCTCCGCGATTGCCGCCGCGCGTGAGTTGCTCGTCCAGGACGACAGTGTGGGTGCTGAAGCAATTCTCAAAGAGACGGCGTCATGGCTCGAGCTTGCCCCTGCGCAGGCCCAGGAAGAGCTACGCGCCGTGGAAGCGGAAGCTGCGGCCGCCAAGAAAGTCATCCGTTTCCGCCGCGGCTCCTGGCGCTGATTCACGCAATCTCTCGGTGGCAAAGAACCGCAGGTCCCCCGACGCAATCAGTCCCGCAGGGACGGGACAATCTGTAGCCCGACACGGGAGTGCCCGGTAGGATTTCACGCAAACCGAGTCCCGCAGGGACGGAACAATCTATAGCCCGGCACGGGAGTGCCGGGTAGGGTTTAAGGCCAATCGAGTCCCGAAGGGACGACACAATGGGAGTTCTCACACACCCTCATTAGAAGCCCTGAGGGTAACCTTTGCTCGAAGGGGACTTTAAGTGTGAGTTATTAACTGAATACGTATCCTGCAATACAAAATGGTTAACTACCATTTACGCCAAGGTTGTAGAGGTTTTTCTTGTCCAGGGCAGGAAGCGAAGCCTATAGTATTGGTGGCTTAACGGGTCCTCATGCAGATCGGAAGGCTCTTTCTGATACGAAAGAAACTCTATCTGCACCATAGTTGAGGTGAAAGACCGGAGGTTACCTTGTGGCTTTTGAAATAGGTCAACAGGTTGGCGACTACGAGATCGTCAGCATGCTGGGGGTAGGCGGCATGGGACGCGTCTACCGTGTACGCAACGTGATTTCTGACCGCACCGAAGCGATGAAGGTTCTTCTTCCCGATCTCGTTGCCGAACCAGATCTGGCGGGGCGGTTTATCAGTGAAATTCGCATGCTTGCCAGTTTCGATCATCCCAACATCGCACAACTGCATACAGCCTTTCAGGTCGACAACCAGCTAGTCATGATGATGGAGTTTGTGGAAGGCTCCACGCTGGAGCAAATCGCAAAGCAAGGCCCAATCCCTCAGAGCGACGTTATCAACTACATGCAGCAGGTACTGGCTGCATTGAGCTATGCGCATGGCCGCGGCGTCGTCCATCGCGATATCAAACCTGCCAACATCATGGTGACCTCCCAGGGGACTGTGAAGCTCATGGATTTCGGGATCGCCAAGTCGCGTACGGAGCAGGATCTCACCCGTCCAGGCACGACCATGGGATCGCTCTACTATATGTCTCCAGAGCAGGTGCGCGGCGGAACCGTCGATGCGCGTTCAGATATCTATTCCGTCGGCGTCATGATGTATGAGCTTTTTGCAGGGCGCCGCCCTTTTGTCGCCGATTCCGCCTATGAAATCCTGAACCAGCAGTGCAACGTTGTTCCGCAAGCCCCGGTCGAAGTCAATCAACAGTTGCCTCCGCCACTGAGCGACATCATCGTCTGCGCGATGGCGAAAGATCCGGCAAACCGCTTCCAGAATGCTCAGGCTCTCAGCAACGCGCTGCGCCAGGTTGCTGCAATGCAGAGTGAGCCGACAAAAGCTGGAGAGGCTGCGTATACGCCGGTGGCTGTCCCTTTTGCTGCTCAGCCCGCCGCACAGGGGTTTGCTGCCGCGGCCCCAGCTCCGCCCTTGGCACAGCCTTCTTCGGGACACCGCGGAGTTTGGATGACTGTGGGGGCCCTCGCAGTTCTGGTGGTTGTGGCCTGCGCCGCCATCGGTCTGCCACGCTTGCTGCACACTAGCGCGAAAACCGAAAGCGATGGCGATAGAACTGCCCAGACGTCGCAGCCGGCTCCTTCAACACCCATCCCGGAACCAGCAAGCACGGTCCCGGGAAACGCGCCTGCTGTTCCGGATGCGAGCACCCCAGCGGCTCCACCGCCCGCGGTGGAAACCCCACCGGCTGTGGGCTCTGCCGCAGCCAGCGCTGTCCAAACACCGGTTCCGCCCAGCACGGAAAAGTCGTCCCGTCCCAAGGTTGAGGTCAAGGCAAAGTCGCCCAGGCCCGAGTACCACCCTGCCGCCCAAGCCGCCGCAGCCGTCCAGGCCGACACCACAAAGGAGCCTGCAAATGCCGGTCCCTCGGCCGAGGAAGTGCAGCAGGTCCATGAACAGATGACCGGGCTAGATGCCCGTGCGAGTGCCGTTTCCGCCAGTGTGGAAGGGCTCAAACGCCAGCAGGAGGCAGACGGCCTGGGCCTGCGCCGCGACATGGCCGCCGCGTATGCCCGCATGAATAGCTATCTCCGCTCTGCGAACGATGAATTGAATCGCGGCGACATCACTGCGGCGCGCAATCATATGGATAAGGCTGATAAGGAAATTTCAACGTTGGAAAGTTTTCTCGGCAAATAGGAGAAGAAATACATGCGCAAGGTTCTTCTGTTGGTCTTAGCTACTTTGGTCGCGTTGCCTGGAGTAGCGCAGGAAAAACGCAGGGTGGCGGTGCTCGACTTCGGATACGGGGCGGTCATGAGCAGCGTTCAGGCCATTTTTGGTTCGAACCAGGATGTTGGAAAAGGCATCTCTGATCTGTTAATCGGTGAACTGGTAAACGATGGCAACTATCGGGTCATCGAGCGCAGCGCGCTCGATAAGATTCTGAAAGAACAAAATTTCTCCAACAGCGATCGAGCCAACCCAGCCACTGCAGCCAAAATCGGCGGTTTGCTCGGCGTCGACACGATCATCATCGGCGACGTTACCCAATTCGGCCGCGACGATAAGCACTACGGTGGTGGCGGTGGTGGCGGAAGTATCTGGAGCCAGGGCGCCGGCTCTTTGGGCATGAGCAAATCAAAGGCAGTCGTAGAAGTGACCGCACGCATGGTCGATGTGAACACAGGCGAGATTCTGGCTTCCGTCACGGGTCACGGCGAGTCGGAACGTAAGGGACTCACCACCAGTGGCTCTGGATTCTCGGGGTGGAAGGGCGGCGGCGGCCAACTCGACATGGGCAGTACCAACTTTAGCGAGAGCATTCTTGGCCAGGCAGTGAAGCAATCAGTCAACGATACGGCGAAGGGACTCGAACAGCATGCCAGCAGCCTTCCCGTGAATGCCCCTGCACCGCCGGCTCCGATCGACGGCCTGGTCGCGGATGCGTCCGGCGGCGAGATCATCATCAACGTCGGTTCCAGCGCCGGAGTGAAGGTGGGGGACAAGCTGGCGGTGACTCGCGTGCTGCGCACGGTGAAGGATCCCGCGAGTGGTAAAGTTCTCCGCACGATCGATTCGCCAATAGGGATGCTGACCGTTACCAGCGTCGATAGCGGCTCCGCTGTAGGAAGATTCGATGGTGCGGGAAGCCCCAAGGTCGGGGATGCAGTGAAACGCCCTTAGTGACTGCGAACCTGCTGTGGATGCAGAGTTTTGGGCGGTGACTCCAGTTGGGCCGTAAAGGCTCAACAAAACCCGAGCTGAAGAGGGTGTGCGAGAACGGCCATCACAGAAATCGAGTCCCGCAGGGACGGCTGAACTTAGCCCAGGACGCAGTCCTGGGCCGGCTTGCACCGTTGAAGAGTCCCGTAGGGACGGCTGGAAATAGGCCGCGATTCAATCCTGGACGACTTTTAGCCGTACCTGCGGGACTAAATTCGTAAATGCCGGTTCCCGAAAAACCCGCGCATTCCGAGGTACGCTTTTCTCCGCGGTCATCCCGGGCGACGCCTTCGCAGCTGCATCCAGATTGGCTAGAGGATTGTCAAAGTCGAAGCCAAACAGCCGCGGGTTTTCTCCGATGACCGCGGCGGAAGCAATATAGAAGACATAGTCATAAGTTTCCTGCGGTATTTTGTCGCGATGTTTTGACAGCAGCTTCCAAAAGTTACGATCACGCGGATTCGCCGGCATGCTTCGAATCAACGGCAGAATCTGCGTCTCGCCCCAGTTGTAACAGGCCATCACCAGCAATCCCGAAGCCTGCGCATCCGTACCGTAGAGATCCTGAAGATAGAGAGCTGCTGCCTTGGTCTCTTTGTCAAAATTGTGCCGATCGTCTGCGGGGTCGGGCCGTGGTTGGTCCACTAACGGTCCCAGATGTAAGCCGTACTTGACAGCGGTATCAGGAATGAACTGCCACATCCCCTTGGCGAAACCCTTTCTTGTGAGCGGCCCCACCGCGTAGGGGTTAAAGTTGCTCTCCTGCAGAGCGAGGTAAAAGAATTGCGGAGGAAGACCGCGTGCCAACAGATCGCGAGCAATCGTTCCCGTATATCCGTTCTGCTGAGCGGTGAGGATAGCTGTCTTGAGCCGTCCGGACGATCTCCATCTCTCGATATAGCGATCGATTTCCGCTTCGAATTGAGGAGGCATATCCAGCTCGCACTCGCCAAAGATCCGAGCCACCCGCAGTACCAGCCGCTGCTTCTCGGTTAGCTTGGGGTTATAGATGTGCAATGTCGCAAGATATTTGTCGTAGCTCTTTTCCATCTCCTGTCGCTGGGCACGAAATTTGGCGAGTTCTTCCGCTCCAGCTGGATTGTTCGTATTGGCAAGCGCCCGATCGAGATTGGCGAGATCCACGTCTTGCGATTTAATCGCATAGAAGAGCTCCTCTGCCGTAGCTCTCTGCTGGAGTAGCTGATTGTGCTCCCAGTAAGCCAACAGACCTGCTGCGAGAATCAGCGCAACCAGGCCCGCAACAACAACACCGAACTTCTTCTTCTGCTTCTTTTCGACATGCGCGTACGCCTGGCGGATGAACATGGTGTGCTCGCCAACCGGTTCATCGGCGGCAGGCTTGGCAAAATAGTGATCGATATAGCGGTCCAGGGAAGGGTCTTTTACGCGCAAGGTTTTCTGCGGTGCAGGCTCGGGTAGAGGCTTTTCCACTTCGAGTTTGACTTCCGGACCTTCTACCCCAAGCCTTACGACGGTCAGGCCGTCTACTAACACAGACGGTACCTGCGTGCCACGGAAGAAGAGCCCATTCGCGCTGCCGAGGTCACGGATCGTCCAATGCCCACCCTCAAAAGCAACCGCCGCGTGGACCCGGCTGACGAAAGAATTGTCGATGAAGAGATCGCAGTCTTTGAGACGGCCAATCTTGAACGGTTTGTCGAATCGGAAATTACACCATGTACCAGGGCTCACTTCCGCTGTGACCTTTACAGCTGGTGGGGCACCCTTCGTGGCCTGGGTCATGGTTGTCATTCAGGGTACTACTTTTGGTCGTCGAGCAATACGATCAGGCTCATCTCAGGGGAGGGGATGTCCCCTGGCACATACACTCCAGCCCTGCGTGTCTGCATGATGTTCTCCCAGCACGGCCCGCTCCGGTTGACGGCAAAATATTGGCTTTCTACTTTCACTGCCACCTCAGCCGGCGGCGCGTGCAGGTGGTTGAGCACCAGGCCGGGCAGAGCACGCTTCACCAGTTCCACCACAAACCGTGAGGAGCAGACTTTCACCAGCTGGGGTACGCGCGCGATCAGATCGGCTTCGCCGATGGGGGAGCGGATTTCCAGCAGCCACCGCGAGCCTCCGATGCAGCGCTCGTCTTTGATCTCGCCATCGTAGATAGAGTTTCCTATCGCCCGCAAGGGAATCGTGATTGCCTTGGAGGGCATCACGATCTCCAGATGGCGGCGGATGTGCTCGTCCAGGGCTGCGAAACAGCCGCCGATATTGTGGTGGTCGTAGACCGGTAACGATCGCGGATGCACTTCAAGCCCGAACGTGCAGAGAGCGCCACCAAGCCGTGACATCTCGCGAAACAATTCCTGAGGATGGACGTGCTTGGATAGCAGGAAATGCCGGAGCATGGAAACGCTGGAATTGAGTGTGTGCAGGAACCAGTATTGCGCGACGTGGCGCGGCGACAAACCAGCCTGGAACGCGCCATGGCGCTGCTGCTGCTCGCGGGCAAATGCGGTGCTCTTGTCGTCAAGAATATCTACCAGGCGACTGAGCATGGAAGTGAGAGACCCACTGGCGCTCAATGTGAGGCAGGGCGGCACAAACCCAGGGTCACTCTCGAAACGACCTGCGCCATCGCGCACGATGCGTAACAGGGGCAAGCTTACAAACTGGTCGGTCACTTCCTTTTCGGCGAGCAACTGCAGGTTCTTGCGCCCCACCTTGACTTTTTTCTCATCGCGGCCGGTGTTCTCATCCGGGAGCATCTGCTCCACGCTCTGATAGCGAACGGAGTTGGAGGCGCCGTTCTCCAGGCTTGTATTGCGACCCTCCTGCAGGCTGATGGGAACGGCAAGATGCATGGTCAGGTGGTCGGCGACCGGCGAAAACAGAGCGCCGAACTCGCGCGGTGGCGGTGCAGCATCCGAACCCGGCAAGTCAAACGCCAGTCCATCTTCAAACAAGCCACGCCCGCCGGTCATGGTGAGGATCCCATTGCGCAGCGCGTCGCTGTCAAATTGCAGCCCGGCGAAGCCATACGCGTCACGCCAAAGACTGGTGGTGACGAAGTTCAGCGAGTCTTCAAAATAGCGGCTCTGGGCCTGAAAGTTATGCGGGCCGAGATACATGCCTTCTGCCCAGACGGGTTTGTTCAAGAGTGTCATGGTCTTCAACCCGCCTGCGGCAACAGGATAAGCAACTCCATTTGCGGATTTGGAAAATCTCCTGGAACGTGTACGGCGAGATTGCGCGCGCGGGTCACCGCCTCCCACGCGGGTCCGGACTGGTTCAGGCTGAAATATTGATACTTCATCTTAACCGGAATCGCGCTGGGCGGGCTGGGCAAGTGACTAAGGACAACCCCCGGCAAAGCAAGGCTAATGAGCCGCTCGATGTCGGTTGCGGAGCACACTTTCACCAACTGGGGAACCTTGCGGATGATGGACTCCTCGCTGGTCTCGGTGGAGATGGCCAGGTACATGCGGGTGTTGTTCAGGTACTTGTCCTGGTCAATCGCGGTTGCATAGATGGCGTTCTTCACGTGCTTAAGCGGCAGCGAAACGACGTTGGTCGGCACGACAGTCTCAAGCAAGAGGCGTAGTTTCTGATCCAGATCGTTGAATACCTTGCTCAACTCAAGATGGTCGTACAAGGGGAGATCGCGCGGACGGATGGTCGCAGAAAATGTGGTGAGGGAAGCGCCGAGCGCGGTCAGCGCGGAGAAGAGTTCTTCCGGGTGGCAGCGCTGTCCCTGGAGCAGATGGCTCAGCACGGGAATATGCGAATTGACAGTGTAGAGGAGCCAGAAATTCGCAATGTCCGACGCCGTGAAATCCGCCAGGCTCAGGTTCTTCTGCCGGCGGCTGGCGGCAAGCTGCGTGCTCTTGGCGGAGAGAATTTCCAGCAGCCCGTTGACCACACCGAGCAGAAAGTCGCTGGCTCGTACTTCGAGCAGCGGGGGAACAAAGCGGGTGTTCAGGCGGAAGACGCCGGCATCGGTGCGTTCCACGTTGGCGATGCGCAGCGCGGAGCTTCCTTCGCGGGTTTCATTGGCCGCCAGCAGACGCAGATTCTTGCGCGCGATCTGGATCGGCTTCTCTCCCGTCCCTGTGTTCTCGTCGATGACCGACGTGATCTCCGCCAAATAGCGCGAGCCCGCGGACCGGCCTACTGGGGAGACATTCAGGCCTTTCTGCCGGTAGTCGGGCACGGTGAGATAGATATCGAGGTCACGAACGCCAGGATCAAAAAACTCCGCCAGGGCTTTCGAGGGAGGAGGTTGATCGGAGCCAGGGATATCGAAAAGCAAGCCATCGGGAAATATCCCGGAGGCGCGGGAGACTGCGAGGTGTCCGTCCGCCAGCAATTCCTGGTCGAGCACGACTTCGCTGAAACCCCAGGCGCAAAACTTGAGCGCCTGCAGTCGGAAATTCAAGCTATCTTCGAGGAACCGGTCCTGAAGTTGCAGGTGCTGCGGGGTCAGGAAAGTGCCTTTGGTCCAGAGAACGGGTTGCAGTTGTTTCATGTCAATCTAAGCGCTGTGGATATGGATAAGGATAAGGATAAGGGATCGTGCCTCAATCACAACCTTTATTCTCGGGGAGCCGTAGAGGCGCACTGCAGGTCCCTCGGCTTCGACGGGATGACAAAGGAAAGGGTTATGGCTATATGGAAAGTGGTGGACCCAAGGTGAAAAACGCCCTTTTCTCGTGTAACCACCTTCCCCTTTGTCATCCCGAGCGAAGCCGAGGGATCTGCAGTTTCGGGGACCTTTCGTGGAAATGTTTTTCGACCGGAGCTGAGCGTCTTTCGGGGTAAGCAATTCCGCCCCACCTCACATCTTCCCGCCCTTGCTGCCGTTATCGGCCTGGTCGGGGTCCTTGGGAGAGGTGGGACTCGACCCGCACCCGGAGCCGGCTGCGCCGCCGCTATTGATCATCACCATTGTTCCCACAATGGTGACGCCCGCGGGACCGATATCAATAAAGTTGCCGCCCACTTTCAGCGTCAATTCAACTCCCGCTTCCAAAACCACCGTCATACCGGCTTTCAGATGAATGACCTGTCCGGCTTCATGAGCAAAGTTCATCCCCGACTTCTCGTACAAATTCTGACCCACTTGCAAAGACAAATTCTGCCCGACCTTCTCATTCACATTTCCAGTGACCTGGCTATGCAGGTCCCCGCCGGCTTTCTCCATCTGGTCCTGGGTAACAATCAAGCTTCGGTTATTCCCAACCCATTCCCGGGTGTCATTTTTTATCCGGTTATCGAAGTCCTTTTCTCCGCGCAGGAAAATCTGTTCGTCTCCCGCTTTATCCTCAAAGCGCAGCTCGTTGTAGTTGTCCACGCCGCCACCCTTGGAGCTTCGCGTCTTGAACGTGCTGCGGGTTTGATAGTCAGGCAACGTATAGGGAACTGTCTGGTCTGCGTTATACACCCGTCCCGTGATGATCGGACGGTCCGGATCGCCTTCAAGGAAACTAACCAGGACTTCCTGCCCGACGCGAGGAATCGTGATTCCACCCCAACCTTGCCCGGCCCAGTCCTGGGATACCCGGACCCAGCAGGAATATTTGTTGACGCGATCCCAGGGAAACAGAACGATGACGCGCCCGTATTTGTCTACCCAGATCTCTTCGCCGCCACCGCCACCGTCGGATGGGTCGCTCTTGCCGACCACCACGGCCGTCTGCGGCCCCTGCACGAACGGCTTGGGAGTAAGACGCGCCGGCCGGAAGGGGACCGTTTCCGGGATGCAGGTGAAGTCGTTTGAGTAGCTCTCGCCGCCGCCGGAGCTACTGTTCATGGAATAGGTGTCTGCCACCGATGCGGAGTGCTCAACCTCGGTAAGCACATAAGACACATTCATTGAGCTTTGATTGTGGTCCTTTAAGCTAAACTTGTAACCGCTGGTGAAGGCGCGGCAAATACTTGAGCCGTTGGCTACCAGGTGGCTGGCCTCCTCTTCCTGCATCCGAACCTTTGCAAATGCAGTGCCGTCTCCACGAGTAGCGTATTCTCCCGGATAGTCAAAAAGCTCGAAGCCGCTATTACCCCCCACCTCGATAACACTGGGTTCGGTGGCGACGAGGTTGGCCGAAGGGGTCTTGAAGTTATAGTCGGTCAACGTGTACTTGCCGCTGCGCAACTCCTGCTCGAGGCTCCAGGACTGGATAACGTCTTCCTCGTCAATACCGCCCCTGACCAGGTTGTATCCAGCGCTCTCCTGTCCAGGACACGGCTCGTGGGCACTGGCAGAATCGGCAATGACCATGGTGTGGCTTTCCTTCTGGTGCTGAAAGAAGTAGAAGATACCGTTCTGCTCCATGAGCCGGGAAATAAAGTTGAAGTCCGTCTCCCGATACTGAACGCAGTACTCAATCGGTGAGTAACTGCCGTTGAGCCTGATGGTGTAATCGGTAAGCCCGCGATCCTTGAAGACCTGTTCCAGGATCTCCTGAACCGTTTTGTTGTGAAAAATCTTGCAATCGGCATACCGGGTGAGCAGCCACGTCCAGGGAACCATCTGCATCTGGTAACGGGTGAAGCGGCTGTCTGAGCCGCTTTGCGCGAAGTGGCTCACGATGCCGTTGAAATAACGCTCCGTCTTGTCCGCTTGCGTCACTCTTATGGTGACTTTCTTGCCGATGATTTGGGCGAAGTCAATCGGTCCTTTCTCCGAGACCAGGTCGAGCTGAAAACTGAACAGGCGTGAGATGGCCTCACGGCCGCTAAACGCGGACAATAGCAATACATCCTCGCCCAGCGGCGTGGTGAGGGCAATCAGGCGTTCTTGTTGAGCGTAGGGCATTGATAAACCTTAAAAGCCGATCGTCTTTCGTTAACGCCGCTTCAGGCCATGGTTTCCACAGCAACCGGTGCTCCCGGTTGTGTGTAGACAAAATCCCCAGTATCCCCAATGCCTACATGAATGGCGGTCATCTTTTCCCCTTCAGCCATTCCGCCCAGGATCTTTCGTGAGATATCGGGCAGAAGGGAATTGGTGAGGATGTTGTCCACGTTGCGCGCGCCACTCTCGACTTCGGTGCAGCGGCTGGCGACCTCGTTGAGAAATGCGTCGTCGTATGTGAGCTTGATCTTGTGGTTTTCCAGAATACGCCGCTGGATCTTGCCCAGCTTCAGCCGGATGATCTGCTTCAGCGCCTCGTCGCGCACCGGGTAGTAGGGGATCACGACCATGCGCCCAAGAAAAGCCGGCTTGAAGATCTTGTTGAGGTCCGGTTTGAGGGTGTCGACCAAAGCGCGCGGGCTGGGCGCCGTCTCAGGATCGGCCACCAGTTTCATCAGCTGATCGGTACACGCGTTCGTGGTGAGGATGATGATGTTGTTTTTGAAATCGATCTGGCGGCCTTCTCCATCTTCCATGTTGCCCTTGTCGAACACCTGGAAGAAAAGCTCCAGAACATCGGGATGAGCCTTCTCTACTTCATCCAGCAACACCACCGAGTAAGGCCGGCGGCGGACCGCTTCTGTCAGTACCCCGCCTTCGCCATATCCCACATAACCTGGAGGCGATCCCTTCAGAGTGGAAACGGTGTGCGGCTCCTGGAACTCAGACATGTTGATGGTGATCAGGTTATGTTCGCCGCCATAGAGCAGGTCAGAAAGCGCGAGCGCCGTTTCCGTCTTGCCCACGCCGCTGGGGCCGACGAGCATGAAAACGCCAACCGGCTTGTTAGGGTCGTCCAGCGATGCGCGCGAGGTCTGGACGCGCTGGCTGATGATCTCCATCGCGTGCGGCTGGCCGATGACGCGCCGGCCCAGGTGTTCCTGCAGCGCCAACACGGTGGTGATTTCATCCTTGAGCATCTTGCCTGCAGGAATGCCCGTCCATGCCGAAAGTACCTCGCCCACGATCTGCGCATCCACGCAGACACGGATCAGGCCCGTCTCCCCTTGCAACGCGGATAGCTCGGTTTCCAAACCCTGCAGCTCCGACTTGAGCGCCGCAGATTTGGCTCCGGCCGCATCCCCGGTGCCGTTGGCTGCATGACCCGTCTCCAATTTCTCTCGCAGTTCACGAATCTTGGTTACCATCTCACGCTCTTTATCCCAGCGCTCTTGTAGAGCCTTGAGCTTGGCGGTAGCCGCAGTTTTCTGTTGTTCAATCTCGCCCAGCTTCTCCTGGTGGTCAGCACCCACAACTGTCTCGCGATCGAGGATCCGTTTTTGTACCTCGAGGGCGTCAATCTGGCGAGTGGTGTCTTCCAACGCAGGCGGGGTGGCGTTCTGTCCCAGCGACAAGCGTGCGCACGCGGTGTCGAGGATACTCACGGCCTTGTCCGGCAGTTGACGTCCGGCGAGGAACCGGTGAGAGAGACGGACACTTGCATAAACCGCCTCATCGAGGATGCGAACGTTATGGTGCTTTTCGAGGGAAGCCACGAGTCCGCGCATCATGATCAGACATTGGTGCTCACTGGGCTCTTCCACCTTCACCACCTGGAAGCGCCGGGCAAGCGCGGCATCCTTCTCGAAATATTTCTTGTACTCAGACCATGTCGTAGCAGCGATGGTGCGTAATTCGCCGCGGGCGAGCGCCGGCTTGAGCAGGTTGGCAGCGTCGTTTTGTCCCGCCTGGCCACCAGCGCCGATCATTGTGTGGGCCTCGTCGATGAACAGGATGATGGGCGTGGCCGAAGCTTTCACTTCTTCAATCAGGCCCTTGAGCCGATTCTCAAATTCTCCCTTGACCCCTGCGCCAGCTTGTAGCAACGCCAGGTCGAGAGTCCGCACATGCACGTTCTTGAGCGGCGGAGGTACATCGCCCTGGGCGACCCGTAACGCAAACCCCTCCACTACAGCGGTCTTGCCCACACCCGCCTCGCCGGTGAGAATGGGATTGTTTTGCCGCCGCCGGGTGAGGATATCGACTATCTGGCGAATCTCCGCATCGCGGCCGAGCACCGGATCGATCTTTCCCTTGCGCGCGTTGCCGGTGAGGTCGACGGTGTACTGGTCCAGGTTGGGCGTCTTGCCGCCGGGCAGTTTCGCGGCCGGATCGCCGGGCGCGGCTCCAGTTGCGGCGGTCGTAGTCGTCTCGCTCGAGAGCGCGACAATGCCCAGCAGGTCTTTTCGTAGAGCGTCGGCGTTGATCTTCTGGAACTCGCGGCTGACGTCGTTGACCAGGCGCAAGAGTTCATCGTCCGAGACCAGCGCGATGATGGTGAAGCCGGTGCGCACTTGTCCGGCATTGAAGTCGATGGAGCCGATCGTCCAGGCAGTGGTGAGCATCTTGAGCACTGTCGGGCTGATGGCCGGCGTGCGCGCGTTGCCTGACTTCAACTTGTCGATGCTGCGGGCGAGATCGGCAGTGAGCCGCGACTTGTCTATTTCAAAATGCTTGATGATCGCGGCAAAATCACCGGAAGCAGAATCGAGCAGCTTGGTGAGGTAGTGCTCGACCTCAACATCGTAATTGGTGCGCGAGAGACAGAGGCCGGCCGCCCCTTCGAGGGCCAGGCGCGCGGGCTCATTCAACTTGCCGATGAGTGCTTTGAGATTCAGTCCCATAATGTTCCCCTTACAGAGTCAGAATCGTGTCGTCAGGATCGATGCCCAGAGGCGCGGTTTTGAGCCATGACACCCAGCCCAGCCGCACCGCATTTGTTGCTTCGAAATCGAGTTCAGTTCCCGGTGCCTGGGTGCGATCAAGCACCAGCTGCACTTCAAACTCCAGGCTTTGGTTGCTGAAGAACCTTGTCAGACTGCGCAAGGCGGTGTATCCAGTCGCCTCAGGCAGGAAATCGCGATAGCGTTCTATCGAGAGCGGGCCAAGACGGATGCGCACCCGCGCCTGCCGGTCCCAGACCGCATCACCCACCACTGCGCCGCCTATTTGCCGTGAGGGCGTGTCCATGTCGGTCATGGCGCACTGCGTTGCAGTGTCGAGTCCATACCATGCGCCGGTGAATTGTTGAATCTCCACTGGGACCTCGAAGTAATCCTCGATGATCTGCTCCAGCGCGGTCGCGGAACGCGCCTGCATCGCGACCAGCGATGCGTAGTGAAGCAGCGCTTCATCCTCAATCTCCTGGCGGTCGCGTAAACCATCCGTACCGAGTCCGATCAAGTCGAGAAGGTAGCGCGTAAACAGATCGCGCGGGCCGGCGGAATAGGTGACGGGAAAGCGGGATCTCTGCCAGGCGCGATAGAAGAGCGAGATGGCGCGATGATTGAAAATATCGAAGAAGGCGGCCAGCCCGTGGTCCTTGGCCCTGATCCGCTCCAGGATCAATTCGCTGTAGGTGTAAGGGAGCGCACCGGAAGGTCCCGTGAGCCCCATGAAGTTCACCATCATTTCCGGCTGAGCGTTCTCGGGGAAATCCAGACTCTGGATCTGACTGGCGGGAAAGCCAAGCCTCGAGTTCACGCGAAAATGGACGGCCTCTTCCTCCGGATGGGAGAAACCTCCCACCGGTTGCAGGCCGGCGCCGAGCCGCTCTAAAAGAGTCACTGCCTGGAAAAACTCAAACCCAAAGGGGGCCTCGGCAAGCTGATCGCCCAGGGGCGAATTTTTCAAACGAGAAGTTTCCGGCCTGATCTCGGTTGCCATTCGTGCAAAGCCCCCTTTCTCTGTGGAGTCGTGACGCTGAGTTGGGTGAAGCTGTTCAGCGAGACGCTGAGGCCGAAGAATCGTTCCAGAACATTGGCGAAGAGAAACGCACCACCGCCGGTAAATTGGTCCTCGTCAAGCGCCATATCAATGCGCAAGCCACGGGCAAAGCTCACGCCCTGCTCCGAAATCAGGCGGGTGAAGTGGGGGCGGCTGCGGATTTCGAGAATGCTTTGGATAACGTTTTGCGAATAGGCCGTGCGGCCAACGTCGTAAAGACCGAGAATCTCCTGCAGCGCGTCTTTGCCTTGTTCCACCAGGGAAAGATAATTGAGCGACAAGTGCGAAATCAGCCGCCATAGGGTGCTCTTGCCCAGTTCGGGCCGCACCGGCTGCGTGGGCTTGCGCAGCGCGACGATCCGCTTCATAGCTGCTGCGCCTTCCATTTCAAAGTCGCTGTCCTGATTACCAAACGGCAGGCGGGAGGGCAAATCGCGGTTGGTGCAGGTAGTGCGCACCGAGAGCACTGAGGCCTGCGCTTCGACATTCGCCGTGGACAAATCGATGAGCGAGAGCGCTACTTCTGTTCCCTCATCGTTGAGCCGGCTCGACGGACGGCGGCGCGCGAGCCAAAAGCAGGAGCGCCTATCCTTCTGTGCGGAATGGCGAAGCGAATAAAACGGCTCGTAGGTGGTGATCTTCTGGTTGGTCGAATCGATGGAGCCGACCTCATCGATGGAGAATACCTCCATCGAATAGGGCCTGCGGACATCCGGGGTTACCGTGTACTCATACTTGCGCCGATCGAGTTGAATCGGCTCCGCAACCTGGGGAAAAAGATTCACGATGGGAGTGCATCCCAGGCGAAATGTTTTTTTCGAAAGTTCAAGCTCGAGCCGTTGGATGCGGCCGTCCCCCTCCACCTGAGAGATGAGAAACACCACTTCGACGGCGCTCTTGAAACCGGCGGCAGCGATGGCTTCCAAACCAGTCAGATCGATAAAGAAGAATTTCTCCGGAAAGGCGAAGTATTCCATCAGCAGCCGGTGTCCGGCGAAGGAAGAGGCTGCATAGGGGACCATCCCCTGATCCGGGGCAAAGCCGGCGGCGCTCAACGCCGAGGCGGGCAGCGTGACCGGGGCGAGCCGCGATCCCGGGGAAAGATCCCGCACCATGATGCGATTGAGGCGGCTGAAAAGGAGTTCGTACACTATGTTGACCAGGCCGCTCTCCCCGTCAAGATAGAAGCGCAGTTGGTCGATCTTCAGCCCCTGAAAGGTGACGTCTGGCGCGCATTGAAGCTCCAGGCGGATGGCCCAGGCCGAATCATTGGTCTTAACCGCAGGCTGCAAGCGGCTGGGTGCACGCCATTCCGCGGCGTTGACGGTCAGCGGCCACAACGTTGTGTCGTAACAAGTGCGAAAAGTGCAGGGCACACCGCCCACCGGCTTTGAGTAGAGCGGCGAATGGCGGTCGATCTTCATTCCGCTGGTGAGCTTGCCCTTTTCTGGGTCGAGCTGAAATTCAACCACTGACATGGAAGGCAGCGGGCGCACCAATTGCGGATAGACGACCGTGAGCAATGCTTGCGTGATCTCGGGAAATTCGTCGTCCAGCTTGAGATGAACCCGCGCGGCGAGGAGCGCAAAGGCCTCGAGTAGCCTCTCCACGTGCGGGTCTTCGCACTTTGTCGGTTCGAGCACCAGGCGGGAAGCAACCTTGGGGTGCTTCTCCGCGAACTGCACCGCCGACTTGCGCAGATAGTCCAGCTCCCGCTCGTAGTAAAGCAACAGGTCATCACGCATCGCCACCTCCGGAGAGGCGGCAGCTGCCGCTTTTTAGCTCAATCACGGTATCGAAAGAAATAGGTTCGGGCGACGGGTCCATGCGCAGCATGGCCTCGATGCGCAGACGAACTTCGCTTTTCACGGTGTCGGGGTTTTCAACCCACGTCAACCGGATGTTTGCCAGCCGCGGCTCAAAGAGATTGATGGCCGCCTGAATCTGGCGTAACAGCTTGTTGCGGTCCCCCGATGTAGCCATGGTCAAGGCGGAGAGATCTGGCAGCCCGTACACATAACCAGACCGATTTACTTCTTTTAGACCCTCGTCGGGAAGGTCTGAAATTCTGCGCGTGTTGAGCAGCCACTCCAGGTCACGCCGCACGGCGCGCTTCAGCAACCGCTCCGATTGTGACCGGCTGGGTGGATTTTCCGTTTGGTTCCCCGGCTCCAGATCAATGAGACGGTCCAGCACGGGGATGGTGACGGTCGTTTCGCCGAGGTTCCTGGCCATCGCTTACCCCACGCTCAATGCCTGGACAGGGTCGAGGCGGCAGATACGTTCGAACATCTTTTGCTTATCGCTGGAGCTGCCCTGAATCTTTTTACTGTTGCGCAACAACGTCAGCAGATCGCGGGCGACCTGTTCCGGTTCTTCCCAGGCGTCGAGTTTGTGGTTCTCGATCATGGCTGTCACATCGTCGAGCAAAGGTTGGGCGATGGCATCTTTCCCCGAGCTCACCACCAGCTCAATCAACTGCATGGTGCGCCGGAATCGTCCTCGTCCGGAACGCTGCCGGACAATCTCGCTACGCATGATGGTGAATGCCTTGTCCTCATGTCCGGCAGCCAGGGCCTCCTTAGCCATTACGTAGGCATCGGCAGATTGGGTCAGCCACGAGGGCGTTCCATTCCGGCTGGCCGGCGCTGGGGTATCCGTTTCGTCGATCGCCGCGGACGACGGAGGATCCTGCAGATGTCGTAGCCACGCCTTGGTCTCCGGATTGGCAGCCGGCGTGTCATCCAGCAAAGTCGCTTCCAACAACTCGGGAAGGTCATTCAGCAATGCGCGAAGTTCCGATTGTATGGCGGTGGCGATCGGCTGGTACTCGGCGCCGAGCGCAGAGCAGGCAGCGACCGAGAAGCGCTGCAAATCAAGCCAGGCGCGGCTACAGGGGAGCGCCATCGCGTCTTCGCATGCGTCCAGTAAGTCACTCCACCTGTTTGCCAGCGCCAACCTCTTCACTTTCTGGCGGAGTTCGGTGGGCGGCGCTTCCAGCAGCGTGCTATCGCTCAACCGCGATACGGTCCGTAATTCTCCCCAGCGCAGGCCTCGTAAAATGAGATAGGGCGCAGGGCTGAGTGGCTCTCGTTTGCGCAGAAAGGCTGCCCCTGCGGCGATGCTGGAGACTGCCTGGCGCAGATCCCCGGGCTGCGCCATCAACATCGGAACGGCGTGGCTCGACGGGGCCGGAACGGCCTCCGCCTCCTCGGTCGCCACCTCCGCTTGCACAGCCTCGACCACCGGTACCTCTTCCACGGGATCCGGTTCTTTTTCGCGCTTTTTACTGAGCAAGGAATGAACAGTGTGCCGTACCTCGGTCAGAGCGGTCTTGAGCTTGCCGAAAGGCGGAGCGTCGTCCTCGAAGCGCTCATCGCAGAACTTCTCCAGACTGTCCAGTGTGGCGAGACATTTGTCGAGGTCTTTCTCTGCCTTGAGATAGAAGGCTTTCGGCGTATCGGCAAAAGCCTTATCGAAGACTTCCGGCGGAATCTTGCCGTCGTCGATCAATTTCGCCCGTGTCTTGCGATCCTTATCGGTCTTTGCCTGGTCCTCAAAACCGACCTTCCGCGAATCCTGATAAGCGAACCAGGAGTATCCTTCGCTGACCAAGGGTGTGGCTCGGAGAGGCACATCGAGCATGGAGCCCATCCAGGAGAGCGGCTTGGCACGGAGCTCGCGATCGCCGTCCTCAATAACCGGATAGACGGTTTCCCAGAAATTTGTCAGCAAGTCGTTGCACAGCGTAAGTCCCTGGCAAAGACCTGCGAAATGCTCCATCGCCAGCAGCGCTTCGGTCAGCCAGGCGGCCAGTTGCAGATCTTTGGAAATGGTGGCAAGCGTGTCCTGGGCCAGCTTGATGACCGCCGGGTAGTTGGCGGTCTTGCGTTCACTTTGCCAGTCGCCTTGTGCCAGGCCATCGTCCTGGCGCCGCGCTTCCCGTATTTTGTCGTAAATCAGTAGCTTGGTGTCATAACGAAGATCGATGCCGCTGGGATTCTCACCGGCGATCGGAGCCAGGATGTCTTCGCGAAGCAGCATAGCGGCACCAATCTGAACTACGACGAGCTTTCCTGCTCAGACGGCGCAAGCACCGGTTGGGCAAATTCGATCGACCGCACTTCGAGGAAGGGCATTTCCTCGCCGTCGACCAGCAGCATTTTCTGGCCCGATGGATATTCCCGGCCCTCGTCGTCGGCCGCCCAATCCGTCATTCTCCCTAACCAGACCGCTTCGTCCGCATGCTTCCAGGAGAATGGATAAATTGCCGGAATCAGCACTTCTCCCAGGTCCATGCCTTGAAACGATGGCGCAGCCTGCACCAGGGCCGGCGTCCATAGCGTATCCCGCAGCCGTTGCGGTGGTCTCATCTCAATCGAGGCGATGTGCTCGAAAGGAATCCAGACATAGGCGCCGGCTGCGAATACTTCGAGCCGCGAGCCTATATCGGGATCCGCGTCGCGCAATTCGGTGAAAGCTTTCCCATTCAGCTCGCCTCTGGGGGAGGTCGCAGGTTGCGTCGGGAAGGCCTGCTTTTCAAAAAGCTCGTGCCGGGTCTTCTCCGCGTGCAGCGCTGCGTAGTAGACGATGGCTCCGGTTTCCGATTCTGCATTTTTGCCGGCGAGAACGCCGAGCTGCTTTTCCGCGCGGGCATACTCGCCCGCGAAGCAAAGCAGCTCAAAGAGGAAAACGCGTTGCGGCGTGTCGGCCGGGTGCTCGCGCAAATAAGCCGTGAGCCACCTCTCCGCTTCCCGCACTTTCCCTGCAGCAAACAGCTCTTTAGCGGTTACCGGCACCTTATCTCCGCTCGCCCGTGGTTACCACGGCTTGAGCTTGAGTACGTCCCAGCCCTTGTCGATGAAGCCCTTCAGCGAGCCATCCTCTTCGGGGTTATAGCTGACCTTCACCTTGCTGAAGGCAAAGCTGATCGATTCCACAGGGTTCTCGCTCGAACCAGAGAGTTGGATCGACGTGATCAGGGCATCCTCCATATGAATCTTGAAGTAATCTTGCTGATCGTCGCCCATCGGTTTGTCGTAGATAATGTCAACCTTCTTCAGGTAATTGCCGGTGACGCAATCGTCGAAGAGCAACGGAGACGTCTTGTCCAACACCTTCATAATGGTGACATCGCTCACGTTGGCTCGGCCCGACCTTGCCTCGCCTCCCGAGGAACCAGCGCCAATGACCGCCGACATGCTGGCGCCGAAGCTGAATGAAAGAATGTCGATCGCGTCCGCTTTGCTGGTGCTGGGTCCTGGACGGCCATCGATTACGAGATAAGCATTGACTGCCATTTTCTTTCTCCTTACTAAAGTCCTATATTTGGCCCCGGCATTGAAAACTACAAAACATCAGGTTCTGTCCAGGATCGGCTGCGTTTCGATTTATCCCTTACCCGCGGGCAGCTCAGCTACCAGCCGGAGAGAAACGGTCAACTCATCAAGTTGGAAGTGCGGACGAAGGAAAGCCACCGCGCGATAGACGCCAGGCTTGCCCGGTACCTCCGACACGTCGATCCGCGCTTCGCGCAGAGGGCGCTCGGCCTTGGCTGCGGGGGAAGCCGAATCGTCCGGAGTCACATACTTTGTGATCCAGCGGTTCAGGAATCTCTCCGCCTCTTCACGCGACATAAAGCTGCCGATCTTATCGCGCATCATCGCCTTGAGGTAGTGCGCGAAGCGCGAAACCGCCATGATGTAAGGCAGCTGCGTAGACAAGCGGGCATTTGCGTTGGCTGAATCGGTGTCGTAGGTCTTTGCTTTCTGGCAAGTTTGCACGCTGAAGAAGGCCGCGTAGTCAGTGCCCTTGCAGTGAACCAGGGGCACAAAGCCCAGGTCGGCCAGCTCCTTTTCGCGGCGGTCCGTAATTGGTACCTCGGTGGGGCACTTCAACGCGATGTCCCCCTCGTCGGTAGCGAAATTATGCGTCGGCAGACCTTCCACCAACCCACCACCCTCGACGCCCCGCATGGCCACACACATGCCATACAGGGAGTAAGACTGTGTCATCCTCGTGCCCAGCGCATAAGCGGCGTTCATCCACAAGTACTTCGAGTGGTCGGTACCGTCCACCTGCTCTTCGTACTTGAATTCGTCGATTGGCTTGGTCTCCTCGCCGTAGGGAAGACGCGCCAATGTCCGCGGAAGCGTGAGCGCGACGTAGCGGGAGTCTTCGCTCTGCCGGAATGACTTCCATTTGGCGTATTCGGTGCTGTCGAAAATCTTTGCCAGATCCCGAGGCTGGTCGAGTTGGGTATAGCTTTCCAGGTTAAGCAGATCAGACGAAGCGGCACTGACGAACGGCGCGTGCGCCTGGGCCGCTATGTGAGAGATGCCTTCGAGTAAAGCCATGTCCTCGGGATGTTTGCCGAATTCGTAATCGCCCACCAGTGATCCAAAGGGAGCTCCGCCGAAAACGCCGTACTCTTCCTCGTAGATTTTCTTGAACAGAGCGCTCTGGTCGAACTCCGGAGCTTTCTCGATGTCGCGCAGCAATTCCTTTTTCGTAGCGTTGAACACCCGGATCTTGAGACCCACGCCGGTCTCGGTGTTGTCCATCATGTACTTGAGCCCGCGCCAGGAGCCCTCGAGCTTTTGGAACTGGGCGTTATGCATGATCTCGTTCAACTGCAGTGAAAGCAGGTGATCGAGTTGCGCAATGCGCGCATTGATCATCATCTCCGCGTCTTTGGCGACGGTCATCGAGCCGTCGAGTACCTGGGCTACAAATTCTTTGACCAGGTCTTTGCCGCGTTCGCGGGACGCAACCTCTTTGCCGAACCGGCCCTGCTCGACGATCTGGTCGAGCAGACTGGATTCCTCGGTTACAACCGCGGGCGCCGAGCCCTTCTGAGCAGCTGCTTCAGCCATTGGAGCCTCCGTCCTTCGCGCCGATTTCGCCTTTCAGCTTTTCCAGCTTCTCGGTATTGCCCACTGCTTCCAGAAGCAATTCCTCAAGCTTGTCGTTGCCTTGCAGCGAGCTGCGAAGGTTCGCCAGTCTGCTCCGCAAATCGAGCATTTCCTTCAGTGGCTTAACCTGTTTCGCTACGTTGGCCGGCTCGAAGTCTTCGAACTTACGAAACTTCAGGTCCACCTTCAATTTCGGAGCGTCGGGGTCGTCACTCAACTTGTTTTCAACGGCGAAGGAAAGATGTGGCTTCATCCCTTCCAGCACGGTGTCGAAGTTATCCGGATTCACCTCTACAAACTTGCGATCCTTCAATTTAGGCAAAGGCTGTTCGGGGTTGCCGGTGAAATCGCCCAAAACCCCTACGACGAAAGGGAGTTCCTTGATTTCAATGGCGCCGCCTACCTCTACGTCGTATGTAATTTGCACGCGGGGAGGGCGCACCCGGTCTAGCTTGTGCTGCGCGCTTTGTCTAGCCATATTGCTTCCTTCCACTGAATAGGGATATTGGGTGCTTGATCGTTTCAGCGAATCTTACACGAAAAGGGCGCTCAGGACCGGGCCGAGAAAATACCTTGCATCTCTTCGGATTACTCATCCAGGGGCGCTAATGTTGATACCACGCTGTCCTGGACCGGTCAATTAAAAAACACGATCCACACTTACCGCTTAGTTTTGAGCGGCTCCTTCCGGTGTTAAGGTTTAAAGCGCATGCTTAAACCTTTATCCGTGGATGCAACTCTTCGGCTTCGTTCCTGGTTTGAGGAAGCAGGTTACACCGAAGTAAACCTGCTCAGGTACCTTGGTGCAGCCGAGTTACCGTCCCGGCATTTGCGCAACGAAGCCCGTCTGCTGGATCGCACCCGCGAGGTGACCCTGCTCAATACTTTGCTGCGCTGGTTTTGGCTGGGGCGTCCGCAGGCAGACGACGCGTACACCAAAACCGTGCCGGATGCGCTTCTTGATTTGCTGTTGGAATCAGGTCTGTTGAAGCAGGAAGGAAAAGTGCTGAAGGCAACAGCCATGTTGTTGCCAGTGGAGAACTTCCTCGTGGCTTCTGACCATCCCGCTTCGATCGAGGCGGGCGATTCTGAGATGGTGCTGTGGCCGAATCCGACGAGCAAGTTCCTGGCCAGATTCGCGGTAAGGCGACACTCGCGCGCCACCCTCGACCTCGGTACCGGCAGTGGCATCCTCAGTCTGGGAGCAGGCAAACACAGCGACACAGTCATTGCCACCGATGTAAACCCGAGGGTACCGTCGTTCGTCGCATTTAACGCCCGCCTGAACGGAGTGGAAAATATCGAACTGCGCATGGGCGATGGATTTGCACCAGTCGCAGGGCTTCGCTTCGATCTGATTCTTTCCAATCCGCCCTTCTTCATCACCCCCCAGAGCGACTACCTTTTCTGCGACAACCAGATGGAGCTGGACCAGCTCTGCCGCCTCCTGGTGCAACAAGCGCCTGCCCACCTCAACGAAGGCGGATACATGCAAATGCTGTGTGAGTGGGCGCAAGTCGGAGACGAGCCCTGGGAGGAGCGAATCGCCGAATGGCTCGACGGTTCCGGCTGTGACGCCTGGGTGATGAAAGGGCTGACCCAATACCCCGAGGAATATGCGCAGCACCGCATTCGCGAAACCACGCAGGATACCGGCCGCGACCAGGAGCTCTACGAGGGCTACATGGACTATTACCGGACTCGCAATGTGCAGGCCATCCACGACGGCCTGATCGTGATGCGACGGCGCGCCGGGAAGAACTGGGTACGCATTGAAGAAGTGCCCAAGACGCCCAGCGGCAATCTGGGAGATCTTATTCTGTCCACCTTCGCGGCGCATGATCTATTGCTGGAAATGGAAAGCGACGACAAACTGCTTGCAATCAAGCCCAGGCTTGCCGCTAACGTCAGGCTGGAACAGGTTTGCAACCAGTCGGGTAATAGTTGGCATGCAGAATCGCTGACGCTGCGGCTCACCAGTGGTTTTCCCTTTCACTGGAAAGTGCAACCGCTGGTAGCGGAATTCCTGGCCACCTGCGACGGAACCCGCACCGCCGGCGTGGCCGTGGAGGCGCTCGCGGAAACTGCGAACGCCCCCGTCGACATTGTGAGGCGCGAATGTCTGGCCATGATGCGCAAACTGATCGAGCGCGGGTTTGTGGTCGTCGACTCCGACTAAGCTGGATATGAAAAGATAGGCTGTGAAACGAACTATGGCGGAAGGGGCGGAGCATGGCGAAGGTCACCGGCAACATCCGGATTAACGCAAATCCAGGGTCGTCCACTACCGCGGGCCATTTTGAAGTGACGTTCGTTCCCTATGCCGGCCGGCTTAACACCAAGGCGGTGAAGGTAAGCACTCTAGACGATCTGGTCACCCTGCTCATGAACCTGAAAATTAGCGAAGATGAAGCCACCCGCTGGGCAGGCAAGGCACGCACGCAAGGAGTCGTCCTGATCTCCGGGGTAGAGCGCACGGAATCACAACTTCAGGAAAACGGCCTTCTGGGCTAAGTTCAGTCCCCGTTCGACAAGCTCAGGGCAGGCTCTGCGGGACTACCGTGTCTTAAGCAGGAACACCACCAGAACAATCAGAACCACCAGCAAAAACGCATTCAAAACCAGCAGCATCGGCATCATCTGCTGGAGCTTGCTCTGCGGTGGGCCCGGGCTCGGCACCACCGGAGGCGCTGGTATCGGAGGCGCTTGAGGCTTGGGAACCGCAATCGCAGGAATCGCTGGCGCGGCGAAAGCCGGGGCCGGCGGTAAAGGAACGGCGGGGAGGGGAACGGCAATCGGGCCCGGCACAGCAACTCTCCCCGCGGAACTGCCCTGTGCGGCGGGGACACTGGCCGAACTCCCCGACATGATCCGGGTAAATTCCCCCGGCTCCGAAACACCCGCCGGCTCAGGTCCATTGGCGGGCAGTGGCGAAGAGGCCGCGGATGATTGCAGATCCTGATTTAACCTCTGGATCAACATGGTGATGCTTTCGGGCGCGCTCGAAGACGCCGCACCAGGCTGCGGGCTCTGTTCCCCGAAACGATTGGCTGGAGCTTCGTGCTCGGGCGAGAGCGCTCGAAACAACTGAGTAACCCCCGCTGACTCCATCGCGTCCTTGCTTGGAGGCGAATCCAGGTTCGAAGACCACGCCGCCTCGGTCCCATTGCTTAAAGGAGTGATTGGCCGAACCGGCGCAACTGGCGCGGGAGCAGGCGTCTGAAAGAGCTGGGTAAAGCTCCCCTCAGGCGATGCTGAATCAGAAACACCGGGTGTAGAAAAGCCCTTCAGCCGGGGTGCGGCGGGCGCGGCAAACGATGCCGGGTCAACAGGCATCGGCCGTATCGGCATCGACGCAGTCGCGCGCACAAACATACGCGTGAACTCACCCGGTTCCTGGCGAGATATCTCCGGAGAGGGACGCGCTTCCGGCGCCGGGCTTGCCGGCGGGGATGAAGCAAACTCCAGCTTCTGAAACATTTGTGTGAATTCGCCGGGTACCGGTTTGCCCTCGCCCAGGGGCGATCTGGCCGCCGAAGAGGGTACCGATGGCGCATCCAACGGCTGTCCCCAGGGTCCGCCCAACTTTGCCCCGCCCAACTTTGCCCCGCCCAGGGCGGCTCCACCCTTATCCTCGGGAGCAAACCACTGGGCACTTTCCTCTTCCTGCTCTAAAGGCTGGTTTGGTTGGGGTTGGAAGGCATTCACGAACATTCCCGTGGCAGATAAGGGATCGGGCTGGGCGGCGCCTTCTGCTCCGCGCTTTTTACCATCTTCTGTCATCAGGATTGGCCCCGTTTGTGGTCGCAACTACCTATGTGCGAAGGTTACACTTCCCTGGTTGACCCCGTAAAGATTACAAAGACTGCAGTTGAGCACTTTGCTTACAACTAAAGAATGAGAGCCGCACCGCGCAGCGGAAGTTTTTCTCTTGCCGCCAGCCGGTTGAGGTATTCTCAGCGTGGTTCAAATTGAGTCCATTCTGGTTTGCCGTGCTGCATCCGTGGCGGTGCGGCCATCGCGCTATGCATCGGAATACCGTCCTTCGCCGGGGAAAGCTCGCATGAATGATCTCGCACTGCGTACCTACAGCCTGGCCTCCTGCTACGAAAACTCCTTTACCACCATCCTGCGGCTGGGCTCGCGGCAGCAGGCAATACAGGAGTCCCAGGTATTTCGTAACAACATGAGGGCGGCCTTAAAGGCGGCGATGGAGCAAGCCAAGACGATGGGATACAGCGGCGAAATGATCCAATTTTCGGTCTTCGCCCTGGTCGCATTTCTGGACGAAAGCGTGCTGAAACTGCAGAGCCCCATCTTTGCGGATTGGTCGCAGCGGCCCCTACAGGAAGAACTCTTCGGGCACCACCGCGCAGGCGAGATCTTCTTTGAAAACCTCCACGGTTTGCTCGCGCGCCAGGACGCCCAGGACGTCGCTGATTGTCTCGAGGTCTATTGCTTGTGCCTTCTACTTGGTTTTCGTGGCCGCTACGCATTCGGGAGAGGGGGAGAGATCGATGCCTTTGTCCGCCAGATCCGGGACAAGATCGGTCGCATTCGCGGCCAGGTCCTCCTCTTTCGGCCCACCCCGCCGCCGGCTGAGGTCAAGCGGGTTGCGGCGATCGATCGCTGGAGCCGCGGACTGGGTATCTTGGCGTTCTGCATGTTCCTGGCAATGTTGCTGGCTTTTGGCGCTTTCTGGTTCAATCTGGGCGCGGGAATTTCCCCATTGGGTTAACGGCCACCGCCGGGAGGATTCTTGCTCGCCTATCTACTCGCTCTCGTAGTGCTTCTGGCCGCCGGGCTGCTGGCCTTTTTCGGCGGAAGCTTTCTGCATCTACACGGCACGCCCCTGATCGTGCTTACGGTTCTCATCGTGCTTGCCGGAGTGATCGCCGCGGTGGCGATCCTGATCATTCATCACCGCGCCCGGAAGCGTCAGGCGGCGAACGGCGAATTGCCCGGCGGTGGCTCTAATTCCGAAGTCGACGTTTTGTTGACCGACGCCAATCGCAAGTTGCGCAATGCGAAGCAGCAAGGCGCTAGGCCGCTCGATGGGCTTTCCCTGCTTTATCTGCTTGGCGAAGCCGGCTCCGCAAAGACCAGCCTGGTGATGCGCTCCGGATTGGATCCGGAACTGATCGCTGGGAGCGCGCCCCGAGAGGGCGATGTCTCACCCACCCCCGTTCTGAATCTCTGGTTCACCCGGCAGGCGGCGATCCTCGAAGCCGGAGCGATGGTACGACAGACCCCTGGTGCGCTGCAGCGGATGATTGCCCGCACCCGCCCCAAGGCTTACCGTTCCTCCTTTGGGTCGGGTGCGCCGGCTCGGGCCGCCGTAGTTTGTGTGAGCCTGGAGCAGTTCCTAGTGGCCGATGCCGCTACGTCATCCGTTGCCTCCGCTCGTTCCATTGCCGCCCAGTTGCGCGAGATCAGCCGATTGTTGGGCGCAGCCTTGCCCGTCTACGTGATCTTCACCAAACTCGATCGCATTCCACATTTCGCAGAGTACGTCCGCAACCTTTCTAACGATGAGATACGGCAGGTCCTGGGCAACGTTTTGCCAGCAAACCAAGCTTCTGCCGGAGTCTATGCCGACAAGATGTCACGGGACCTGGGGGCCGCGCTCGATCTGCTCACCTACTCCCTGAGCGAATTTCGCGTGGAGGTGCTCAATCGGGAAACCGAGCCCCAAAACTCGCCAGGCGCCTATGAGTTTCCCCGCGAGTTTGGCAAGCTGCGCAGGAACATCAACCAATACCTGGTAGAGCTGTGCAAGCCCAGCCAACTCAGCGCCAACCCGTACCTGCGCGGCTTTTTCTTCACCGGCTTGCGCGCGCAGATTCTGGAGCAGCGGGCTGCCGCGCAGGCCGCACCCGTGATCAACCCCGCTGCGGAACTCGGCGCCACGCGTATGTTTTCCGCGCAGGAGTTTCAGGCGGCGAACCGCCCCGCGGCGCAGCAGATGGTGACCACGCGCGCCCCCCAATGGACATTCCTTCCCCGGCTCTTTCCGGAGATGATCCTTGGCGACCGGAGTGCACTCTCGGCGACGCAACAGACTGCGCCCGCGCGCCTCTTCCGCAGAATCCTCTTCGCCTCGCTGGCCTTCGTCTTTGCTGCCTACACCGGGCTGCTGGTGGTCTCCTACCTGAACAACGCTCGGCTCGAAAGCAACATCCAGAGTGCCGCCCAGGCGTTGTCCGCCGCTGGCTTGGCCACGGCAACCGCGCCTGGTCTGGCCGACTTGCAGGCATTGGACCGGTTGCGTCAGAGCCTCCTTCAATTGGAGGGCTACGCCAGGAACGGACCTCCCTGGACCTACCGCTTTGGACTGTACCAGGGCGACAAACTGGCTGGGCCCGCGCGCCGAATCTACTTCGATCGATTCCGCGTGATGATGCTGAACCCCACCCAGGCCAACATAGCAAGCTATCTGCGGGGTCTACCGGTTTCGCCGGCTCCGGGCGCTGACTACACCGCAGCCTACAACCCGCTCAAGGCCTACCTGATCACCACCAGCAATCCCGAGAAAAGCCAGGCGCAATTTCTTACGCCGGTCTTCTTGCAATATTGGATGGGATCCAACATCCGGGACCTCGCCCAACAACAACTAGCTCGCCAGCAAATCGATTTCTACGGGGGAGAACTTCTGCGTCAGAACCCGTACTCGATTGCTCCGGATGCTGCGGCGGTGGGGAAGGCCCGGACCTACCTCTCGAACTTCGGCGCCGTGCCGCGCATTTACCAGGACATGCTTGCCCAAGCGGACAAGACTGGCCCGGGGGTCGACTTCAACCGCCTTTATCCCAATGCCGCCAGTTCCGTAGTCGAGTCGCACCTGGTCCGTGGCGCTTTTACCCGGGCAGGCTTCGCGTTTATGCAGGGCGCCATGCAGCACCCCGAACACTACTTCCAGGGGGAAACCTGGGTGTTGGGAGATCTAGCCGCGCGTTCGCTGGATACCGCGGGGGTTGCCAAACAATTGTCGGCGATGTACTCCGCTGAATTTCTGAGGGAATGGCGCGCCTTCCTGAATGACGGGCACTTCACCGGGTGCGGACCAATGAAAGAGCTGCCGAACAAGCTGAATGCACTTGCGGGCCCCGATTCTCCGCTGCTGGAGTTTTTCGGCACCGCGTCGTACAACACCGCGGTGAATGATCCGCAGATCAAGTCCATCTTCCAGCCGACACAGGCCCTGGTCGACCCAAATTCGACCGCTCGCTTTATCGGACCGGGTAATACTGCCTACGTAAATGCCCTCTTGACTCTCTCCAGTGCCGTCACCCAGTTCAATCAGAATCCTCAGACCTCGGGAGACATGCTCGGTTCGGCAGTGTCGACTGCCGGCATCGCCGTGCAGCAGACTGCCCAACCTTTCAACATCGATCCCCAGACGCACATCGAGAAGACGGTGCTTGCCCTGCTGGAGGCGCCCATCCATTGCGCTGTCCCGCCGCCGCCTCCTCCTCCTCCGGGTGCACCCGGCGCCATGTGCTCGCTCCTGGCCAAGTTCCCCTTTCAGCCCTTGTCCAAGGCGCAGGCCGGGCGGGATCTCACCCCTGCGGATCAGGCGACTCTGGCGGATGTGAATGCTGTCTTTGCGCCGGGAACCGGAAGTTTGTGGACTTACTACAACGCCAGCCTAAAGCCCTGGCTGCCGCAGCAGGGGACGCAGTATGTGCTAGCTCCCAACGCGGCAGGACACGTAGGACCCGTCTTCGCGCAATTCTTCAATCGGGCGGCCGCGATTTCCTCCGCCCTTTATTCCTCCGGAGGGACGATTCCTGCCTTTACATTCACGCTGCGCTCCGTGCCCAGCAAGGGGATAGAAAATGCGACGCTGGTAGTCGACGGACAGAGAATCCCAGCCGGCGCGACCTCGCAACCATTTACCTGGAATGGCGCCACTGCGCGTCAAGCCTCGCTGGCCTACAACTCGGCCGAAGCCTTGCAGTTTCAAGGTCCGTGGGCGCTGTTCCAGCTGGTTGCCACGGCCCAGGTAACCCGGGTCGGTGCAACCCTGCAGCTCGAGTTTCCCCTCGAAGTTTCCGGCCGCCAACTGAGGCTGCCGGATGGCACTCCGGAAGTCGTCCGTTTTGAGATTTCGGGTCCGGGAGCTGCGGTGCTAGCGCCACTGGGGCTGTACGGAGGCTCCTGCGTCAACCCAGTCACCAAGTGAGCCATCCGGCGGAAAACTCAACGGCAGCCTATCGAGTCCCGCAGGGACGGCTGAACTTAGCCCAGGACGCAGTCCTGGGGTGTATTTTGCGAGGACGATCAAGTCCCGCAGGAACGGCTGGAAATCAGCCGCGAAGCAATCCTGAACAATCTTCAGCCGTCCCTACGGGACTTGATATCCGGCGCGTCATTACGCAGCTTTAAGACCCCACGCCGGAGCCCATCGTGGCGCGCAACACGATGCACGTAATATTGTCGGCTCCCCCCCGCTGCTTGGCACACTCCACAAATTCCTTGCAGATCACCGGCAGCTCAACCCCGGCCAGCGCAATCGAGGCTATCTCCGCCGGCGTTAAATAACGGGTAAGACCATCGGAGGCCAGCAGCAGCATATCCTCCGCCTGCAGCGTGGCGCCGAAAAAATCAGGATGCACTGCGTCCGCCATGCCGATGGCCCGGGTGATCACCGACCGCAGGCTGGAGTTCTCCGCCATCTCCGGTGTCAGCATCCCGTTTTGCAACTGCTCCTCGATCAGGGAGTGGTCCTGAGTAATTTGGAAACAAGCGCCGTCGCGTATCAAATACGCTCGGCTGTCGCCGACATTGCCGATCACCGCACGAGCTCCGTCGACACAGGCGCATACCAGGGTTGTCCCCATATGGCTGAACTGTTCGTTGTTCGTCGAGAGGTCGCGCACCGCGCGATTGGCCTCCTCAATGGAGTGCAGCAATCTGCTCTCGATCGGCGATTCCCGCTCCCGTGTTTGCGCTTCGAAGGATTCGATGAAGGTGCGCACCGCGGTATTGCTGGCCACTTCACCCGCCAGGGCACCGCCCACGCCATCGCAGACAACGTAGAGATGCGGGTCAGTGTTATAGCCAAAACTATCCTCGTTATTTGACCGCTTGCAACCGGTGTCGGTTGCCGCCGCAAACGCCAGGGACAGTGTGGCTAATTGAGTCATCGTTTGAAATGTACTGGCGGACCAAAATTAACAGGAAGCGGGCCCTTTTGCATGGGAAATCGACCCGGCCAATGCAGAGAACCAGCGCAGACGGCCCTTGGCCTAGGGTATCTGGACGGTCACCTCGCCGGCATCGACGAAGGTAATCACACCGGCCCACATGCACATCAGTTGCGAGACGTTATCGAGTGAGGGGAAGTTTCCCAGCAACACCGTGGGCGCGCCGGCGACCCACGGCGCCGGCGTTGCCGGGATGCACGGCATCGGTGTGAGCACGCCCAGAGCAGCCGCCGTGGCCGCAGCCACGGTCGGGTTGGCGATCGACGAGCACATCCCGAACGGCATGATATTGACCATCGGGATATGGTCCATGATGTTCGCATCCGGCACCATGTTGGTCATCACCCTGTTGGTAGGCAGTACCACCAGCGAACTCGGCGCCACGCCGAAGCTGCATTGCATCATCGCTCCCATACAGACTTGTAGAGGCATGATTCGGCTCCTTCACAGGGGCTTTGAAATGTACATCCGAGTGTACGCCGGAAGTGCCGCGCATAGAAGGCAGCCGGTCCGGGGAAGAGAGCTGGCAGTATCATCAGTCGATGACGTTTGAGGCCGGCCAGGTCGTAGGGGAATACAAAATAGTACGGGTTCTGGGCCGTGGCGGCCTGGGCGCGGTTTACGAAGCATTCCATCTGATCTCGCAACGCGCGGAAGCCATGAAGGTGATGTTGCCGGAGCAGACCGGCACACCGGACATGAAGGAGCGTTTTCGCCGCGAGATCCAGCTACTCGCCAGCCTCAATCATCCCAACATCGCCGGCCTGCACAACGCCTTCTTCTTCGAAGACCAGCTCATCATGATCATGGAACTGGTGGAAGGGGAAGATCTGCGCACGCGCAGCCGTAGTACCCGCATCCCGCTGCCCATGCTGATGAACTATGCCCTGCAAGTGCTGGCCGCCCTCGATTACGCACATGCCCGAGGGGTGGTGCACCGCGACATAAAGCCCGCAAATATCATGGTCTCTCCTGCCGGCTTGGTGAAGGTGCTGGACTTCGGCATCGCCATCTCCGAGGGTTCGGTGGAACTGACCAAGGCGGGCTCTCTGATCGGCTCGCCCCTGCACATGTCGCCGGAACAAATCCGTGGTGAAAAGGCCACTCAGCAGTCCGACATCTACTCCCTGGGCGTCACCCTGTACGAGCTCATCGCCGGCCGTCCACCGCTGACCGGCGGCACAACCTATGAACTGATGATGGCCCACCTGAACCGGACGCCCACCCCGCTCGCCGAGTTACGGCCCGATATTCCAGCGAAGCTGTCGGACCTGATCGCCAGGGCTCTGGAAAAGGAACCGGCAAAGCGCTTCGCGACCGCTGGGGAGTTTCTCGAGGCACTCCGCTCGCAGAGTATGCCGGACCTTGCCGGGACCACGACCACCCTTGCCCCAACACGCACTTTGCAGGAAGTGACGACCGGCAAGGGCAGCCAGCCCATCACCGGACCTCTTCCTCCCCCGGTCGATCAGCTGGTGCGGCACCTGGCTTCCTTTATTGGCCCCATCGCGAAGGTGGTCGTGACCCGGCTGACTAGGCAGTACACCGACCTCGATCGTCTCTACCTGGAAGCGTCCAAGCAGATTGAGAAGGAGACGGACCGGAGGAAGTTTCTGGCCTCCCGCCCGCGCGCCTGACCAACTTCATCCATTCAACAGATCGATCGCCTTCTTCAGACTGGTGTGCATGCGGTGGAAAGATCGCGTCACCTGCGCGACCTCGTCATTGCCACTCACAGGGAGCTGCTCCAGATCCATCTCACCCTGGCTGATCCGATCCGCATAGTGAGAGATCTTGCCTAACCGCCGGATGACGATGAAGTACAGCCCGATATCGATTAAGAGAATAGCCGCCAGGAAAATCACCGACAGATTGATCAGCAACCGAGTCAGTCCTTGTTGCGCCAGCTTGATGGGAACAGAGGTGGGAATCGAAATGACCTGGGCGCCAATCACCTCGCCCAGATTCCAGCCGAACCCATTCTGGCTGCCGTAATGCTTGATAAGCGCCTTGGGGGCGGCTCCTGGCGTGCTATGACACTGAAGGCATCCACTCTCCACCCGAATCGGGTGAGCCAGCGCAAGAGTGGGCCCGGTCGCTCCCTCCCGCAGCCGCACCAATTCGGTCTCCTTGGGGGAATTGCGGAAGTAATCGATCATGTCCGCTTCCCAATCGGTCGCGCGGTCGCGCAGATTGGTCGGGTTCAGCGCGGCTTCCTTATAGGTGTAATCCGGATATGTCTGCCGGATCTGGTCAAACGTGGTGGTCGAGGCAAAGAAAGGAATTGCCTGCGGCAGGAAGGTTGTTGTGTGCTCTATCGTTTTCTCGATGATGGGAGTTATGTAGTGTTCGGTGTAATTCCGAGTGGCTGACGCGCTGGCCGCCATCAAACCCGCCTGGCGAAGCACTTCGGCCTGCGCCTGCTCTTGTAAAAAACTTCGCGCCTGGTAGGCAATCACGAAAAGCCCCAGCCCAAAAACCAGGATCAACAGGAGGTTGAACTTTACCAGCAGCTTCAAATCGAATACTCCTTGGCGAACCTACGGCAGAAAAACGGACCCCACACGGCCATCATCGTTATAGCGCAGATCTGCGTTATCATCCACCAACAAAACGTCCTGGGTAAAGGGAGAAACCATCCATGCATTCCGCGTTCCTTCGAGTTCCAGATCATCGAGGAAGCTACCGGAGACATCTGGCTGGTCAAGGGTGCCAGCCAGCTGGAACTGGTGGTTGATCATGATCATGTGAAATATTTTTGTGAACGGATTTCAGTGCCGAGGCTCAAGGTCGCACCGCCCAGGCGAGCCCGTCAGGTTCTCCGCCGACATCAAGGTGCCCCGTCACTTCGAGGGTTTTGAGATCTACAATCGCGACGTAGTTATCGGGAGAACAGGCGATGAAGGCCCGGCTCCCCTCGGGGTCCATCAGAATGCCGGCCGCGCCATGTCCGATCTTTACCCGTTTGTGTTCGGTGCGCGACGCTGCATCGTAAATGACAAGGTCGCCGTCGTTTAAGCTCGAAATCAGGACAAGCTTATCATCCGGAGTAAACTTCAACCGGTTGGCGCTGAAGACCCTGGCGTTCAGCGTAGCGACCACCTTTCTGGACGCAATTTTGATTACGGATAGCGTGCCGTCCTCTGCATTCGCTGTCCACAATTCGCGTCCATCCGGTGAGACGTCGAAGCCTTCATCGCCCTTGCCTACCGCAATGACCGTCTCATTCCAATCCGTGCGCGGCTCGGTGCCGGGCGGAGGAGCCATCGCACCTGCCGGCGGCTGCATTCCCGGTGGGGGCCTCATCGCCGGTAGCGTCACTTTCTCCAAAATGCTGACTGATCCGGAACTGACATTTGTGGTGTAAACCTGCTTCTCGTCAGCCGTGACGTAGATCATGTGCGTCCGGTTCTGCCCGGTGCCCATGATCCAGTCGATTTTCGCGTTGGCCGGGTCATATCTGGCGACGGCTTTCGAACCTTCGGCGGTAAACCATAGCTTGCCACCAACAAAGTCAACGCCATGTGGGCCGTGCAGAGCACCAGTATCGATGTCCGGCAAGGCCTTCTGTCCCACAAGGTCAATGACAGAAAACGCGTGATATCGCCCGCCACCATAGATGGACACATAGGCCGTTTTCCCATCGGAAGACGCGACGACTTCATGCGGGTCCGGCCCGATGGGAGCATGTGCGATGACCTTCAGGGCCGCCATCAGATCGCGAACCTCCTCAGCAATTCCGGCGCTCTGATAGTTCGTTAGGGAACTGCTGTTAGTTCGTAGGGGAAAATTGGGCCTACTCTCGCCTTGACTACTAACACCGCTTCTATCTAGCAGATGCGCACCTAACATCCTGCTGAAGTCCATCTCAGTGTGTCGGGCGAGTACCACATGATGAGATGCGCTTGACCACGGTTGCGTATGGAGCATAGGTTCTGTGCGTTCTGGGCAATCAAGTAACAACCACTGAGCTGGCTCCAGGCTTTACTCGAACAGATCTTTTGGGCCATCCACATCATGGAGGCACTCAAAATGAATTCGATCCAGCTCCCGGCTTTCCGCAATCATCTGCGCCGCAGCGTGACCAGCGTGGCTTGTATGCTGCTGCTCTTCGCCGCCACCCTCCGAGCGCAACAGACATCCGGCGCGGCCGTGGGAACAGTCACCGACAACACTGGCGCAGTGGTGAGCGGGGCATCCATCACTCTAACCAATGTCGATACCGGCGATCGCCGCACTGCAGCCACCAATGCGAACGGGGACTACCAGTTCGTCAATCTACTGCCCGGTAACTATCGCATCGACGTCGAGGCAAGCGGCTTCAAGCATTTTATCCGCACCAATGTGATCGTACAGGTCCAGGGCAACACGCGTGTGGATGCTCCGCTTGAACTCGGAAATGTAAGCGAGACGGTTGAGGTCACCTCCCAGGCTCCCCTGGTGGAAACCCAACAAGCAACGCTCGGGCAGATGGTTGCGGGCAGAACCGTGACCGAACTACCCCTGAATGGCCGGAATGTTTTCAACCTTCTCGCGCTTTCTCCGGGAGTTGTTCCCCAGGGTGGAACCCAGGCCAGCAACGCGGTATCGGGAATGAACGGCAACGGCTTCTCTACCGGAAATTATCAAATTTCCGGCGGCATCCCCAACACCGGCGCACAATTCGTCGACGGCGGCCCCATCAATAACGGCTATATCAATGCGATCGCCTATATCCCCTCGCAAGACTCCATACAAGAGTTCCGCGTCGAAGGAAACGCGACTCCACGTTACGGACACAAGGCATCGCCAACTGGGACGCGGCCGTCTTTAAAAGCACGGCGACCACCGAACAGGTCAATCTGCAGTTTCGCGCGGAAGCGTTCAACATGTGGAACCGAATACAGTTCGGTCAACCGAGCGCGCTTTGCTGCAACAACTCCACTGACAAATCCAACGCTTCCTTCGGGGTTATCGGTTCTCAGCTCAACCTGCCGCGCGTAATTCAGTTCGCCATGCGGCTCAACTTTTAATTGGTCTTCGTTATCATGAGTAGTGATGAGCAAGAGAGATGTGACTTTCTAAAGGACAGGTGAAATGGGACAGAAGGAAAACGACAAGAAAGCATCGGAAATAGCGAGTACCTCCTTTTCTCCGGACCGGAGAGAGTTTGTCAAGCTGGCTGTAGGGGGCGCGCTGGGCGCCGCCGGAGTTTTCGCATCGCCGCGAACCGCATCCGCGACCGTGCATCCCAATGCTCCGGGCATCAAGTTGTGCGCGCAGGCTTCAGCCAAACCTACGGACGACGATCTCCTTTTTCTCAATCAGATGGGCGCCGAGTACGTCAGCGTGGGTTCCACTCCCGACCTGAGGACTGCGGACGGCTTTCTGCAAATCAAGAAGCGTTACGCGGATGCCGGCATCACGGTCTGGAACATCGGCAACACCAGCGTGCATAACATGCCTGAGGTCACGCTCAATCTCCCCGGCCGCGATGAGAAAATCGAGGAGTACAAACAATACATCCGCAACCTGGGCAAGGCGGGCATCTACTACACCACCTATGCCCACATGGGCAACGGTATCTGGAGCAGTGGCCGGGCGACCATTCGAGGCGCTTCCGCCAGAGAGTTCGATATGGCAAGCCCCAACAAAGTAGGTGTGTGGGATGGTAAGAAGTTCTATGAGCCTCTCTCCCACGGACGCGAGTTCTCAAAAGAAGAAATCTGGGAGAACTACACCTATTTCATCAAGCAGGTCGCGCCTGTTGCTGAAGAGAACAGTGTCCGCATTGGCATTCACCCGGACGATCCGCCAGAACCGGTGTTGGCGGGTGTCCCGCGCTGCATCTTCGCCAATTTCGAAGGCTACAAGCGGGCCATGGAAATTGCCAACAGTCCCAACGTTGGCATCTGTTTGTGCTGCGGTTGCTGGAACGAAGGAGGTCGCGCGCTCATGCACAAAGATCCGGCGGAGATGATCCGCTACTTCGGTCCGGAAAAAATCTGGAAGATCCACTTCCGGAATGTGAGTGCACCCTTACCGCATTTTGTGGAGACCTTCATGGACAATGGCTATTACGATATGTCCAAGATCATGACCGCCCTGGTTGAGGTCAAGTTCGACGGCATCGTCATTCTCGATCACACGCCAACCGTGGTGGGTGGGCATTTTCCTGAACAGGCCTACGGCTTCGCCTATATGAAGGCGCTGAAAAATCGAGCCCAGGCGGAAGCCAACGCATAATGCCGGAGCTGGCGTGAGAAAATTACCGGCTTTTGCTTCCGCGGCACTGGGTTTCAGCTTGTTGAGCGTAGCCGCATCCGGCGCAGGTCCAGCTGCGCCGGTTCCACAGCTCGATTGGCCCGTCTATGGAGGCCAGGGAGCGCAGGATCACTACTCCACCCTCTCTCAGATCAATCGCACCAACGTGAAAGATCTGGTCGTGGCCTGGAAGTATGACACCGGGGAACAGGGCGGCGATCTGGAGGCCTCGCCCATTGTTGTGGGCAACGTACTCTACACCTTGACCCCAAGCCATGGTGTCATCGCTCTCGATGCCGCTTCGGGCAAGCTGCTATGGAAGTTTGAAGCTGACGTCGCCGGCTTCGCCCGATCACGCGGCGTCTCCTACTGGACCGATGGCCATGAGAGCCGCATCTTCGCCGCGGAGCGCTACGAACTGTTTGCCCTGGATGCAACCACCGGCAAGCTGATCCCGGGCTTTGGGGAAAACGGCCACATCGATCTGCGCAAAGGCCTGCGCGAACCTTACCAGGCGCAGTCGGTTCAACTCACCACACCTGGGACCGTCTACAAGGATCTCATCATCGTAGGCGGACAAAATCCCGAAACACATCCCGCACCTCCGGGGGACATTCGTGCCTTCGATGTGCGTACCGGCGCACTGCGTTGGACATTCCACACCATACCGCACCCGGGCGAGTTTGGTTATGACACCTGGCCGAAGGATGCTTGGAAAAATGCCGGTGCAGCGAACAACTGGGCAGGCATGTCAGTCGATACTAAGCGCGGTGTCGTGTATGTGCCGACCGGATCTGCAGTTTTTGATTTTTATGGCGGCGACCGTGTCGGTGACGATTTGTTTGCAGATTCGCTCATCGCGCTGGATGCCGGCACCGGCAAGCGTTTATGGGATTTCCAGGGAGTACACCACGATCTTTGGGACCGCGACTTTCCCGCGCCGCCGGCTCTGCTCACGGTCACCCGCGATGGAAAACGAATTGACGCCATCGCGCAAACCACCAAGTCAGGGTACGTCTTCGTTCTCGACCGGACGACGGGTAAGCCGCTCTTCCCTCTGAAAGAGTCGGCATACCCCGCCAGCAATGTACCGGGCGAGGTGACCTCGCGCACCCAGTGGCTGCCTACCTTGCCCGAGCCGTATGTCCAGCAGAGCGTCACGGAAGATACGCTGACCACCCGAACCCCGGAAGCGCATGCGTGGGCTTTAAAGCAGTTCAAGACATTTATTGCCGGCGGCCAGTTTGTTCCGCCCAGTGTCGATAAGCTGACCATCGACATGCCGGGGTTTGCCGGAGGAGGCGAGTGGGGCGGCCCGGCGGTCGACCCCACGACCGGAGTGTTTTACGTCAACTCCAACAACACGGCCTGGCTGGTGGGGTTGACGATTCCTCCCCCGCCTGGCAGCCCCGGCGAGAAGATCTATCAGAACCAATGCAGCATGTGCCACGGCATCAACCGGGCGGGCTCGCCTCCGTCGATTCCTGCCTTGCGCGGGATTGAGGGTATCCTCACCGACCAGGAGATCGCCGCTACCATCCGGCAGGGAAAGGGACGGATGCCTTCCTTCAACGGTCTCAGTGACCTGGAGGTAGAGTCGCTCGTGCACTACCTGACCAGGGCGCCGCAACAGCAACAGCGGCGTCCTGCAGGCGACAACCAGCCTGCCCCTTCTAACGCGCAGAACGACATGCCCTACAAGACAATCGGATTTCGCCGTTTTCTGGATCCGGAAGATTACCCGGCAACGGCGCCGCCTTGGGGAGCACTGAGTGCGATCGATCTGAATACCGGAAAGTATCTGTGGAAGATACCATTCGGAGAATACCCGGAGCTCGTAGCCAAAGGCATGGGCAATACCGGCTCAGACAACTATGGCGGCCCGGTGGTGACTGCGGGAGGTCTGCTCTTCATCGGGGCCACGGTCTTCGATCAGAAGTTTCACGCCTATGACAGCCAGACGGGAAAGCTGTTGTGGGAAACCGAGCTACCCTTCTCCGGTCTGGCCACACCCGCAACGTACATGGTGAACGGGAAACAGTATGTCGTGATCGCTGCCAGCGGCGGCCAAACCAGCAAGAAGCCTTCCGGCGGTGTGTACATTGCCTTCGCACTCCCTTAGCATGCTGCTGATTGTGATTTAGAGTGTTGGTGAGAATCAGGATCTGCGAATTTAATCCCGTAGGGACGGTCGAAGATTATCCAGGATTGCGTCGTGGGCAATTTTCAGCCGTCCCTGCGGGACTGATTCAATTTCGACCGCGTTGAATTTCATAAGGTGATCGCATTGTTTACAGTCCTGGCCGCCCTGCTCTTGTCCGGAGCAATCACTCCACCCGTCGAAGCAGCTCAATCTCCCGAGAATAACGCGGCTAAAAACGCCCCATCCCCATGCGCTGCTTCGATCGCCGCCGATTTTCCCAAGGCCGTGCTCTCCAATGGGCCCGTGCAGGCCGTTGTTTATCTGCCCGACCCTCAGAAGGGCTACTACCGCTCGACACGCTTCGATTGGTCCGGAGTGGTCCCTTGCCTGACTTTCAAAGGCCACACCTATTTCGGAGTCTGGTTCAAGCGCTACGACCCCTTGTTGAACGATTCGATCACCGGGCCGGTCGAAGAATTCCGCTCCAGCGATGGTCTCAGCTCTATCAATTACGAGGACGCAAAGCCCGGCGGAATGTTCTTGAAGCCGGGCGTCGGCGTACTTCGCAAGGTAGACGACTCACCCTATAAGTTCGGCTTCGCTTACCCGATCGTCGACGGCGGGAAATGGAGCGTCCGCACCAAGCGAACGGAGGTAGTTTTCACCCACCATCTCCAATCGACCCTTGGCTACGCCTATGTCTACGACAAGACTTTGAAGCTCGACAAACACCAACCAGTGCTGATCCTCGAACATCGCTTGAAGAACACGGGGAGCAAGCCCATCGACACGCAAGTGTACGATCACGACTTCTTTATGCTCGATGCTGTTCCCACCGGACCTGGTATGGAGGTTCATTTCCCCTTTGAGCCTCAAGCCAAACGCCCGCTTGAGCCGCACGCGAAAATCGACGGCAAAAGCATCATCTACCTGGAAGAGCTAACCTCCGGGCCACGACAGTCTGCCACCAGCTACCTGACCGGATTTTCCAGCAGCCCTGCGGACTATGACTTCACGGTTGAAAATCGGACGACAGGGGTGGGCGTCGAGCAGACCTCCGACTCTCCCATCGCTCAGCTAAATTTTTGGTCGATCCGCACCACCATTTGTCCCGAAGCCTACATTCACGTGGTCGTGCAGCCCGGTGAAACGAAGACCTGGACCATTCGCTACCGCTTCTTTGCAAAATAAGCGCAAGACGGATTGCTGGAGGCGGCCGGCGTAGGCGTCGAACACGCCAACTGGCCCATCGCGCGGCTATTTATTTCTCTATACGCACCACCATTTACCCCGAAGCTTACATCCACGTTACTGTGCAGCCCGACGAAACACGCGCTGGACCATTCATTACCGCTTCTCCGCAAGGGCAAAGCCCTTCAAATCGAAGGGGATGACCCGGAACTACCTCGCTACTTGTACCCTTAGGGTTAGGTTCGGAAACTTAGGGTGGCGGGAGCGCGTCAATTTCACAAGGCGGCCGTGGGCCGATTCCAGGTATCCCCGAGAAAATGAATAAAATAAACCACTTGCTGGTTCTCATCACGCTCTTGGCGGGTATCCTCATCACCCAGGCGGTGGTCTATGCCCAAAGGCCGACCGGCGCTCTGCAGGGCAGGGTATTAGATCCCAGCGGCGCCGTGATCCCCCAGGCACAGATCACAGTCACCTCCCCCTCGGGAACGACTGCCAACGCAGTGTCAGATGGCACCGGTTCTTACCAGGTGCGGGGCCTCGCCCCCGGCGACTACACGGTGAATGCTACCTCTGCGGGGTTCGCCCCGTTCTCCTCGACCGTGACGCTGGCAGCCGGCCAAACCAAAACACTGAACCTTGCCTTGCAGATCGAGATCGAGAAGCAGCGGGTGCAGGTGGAGGCTGAAGCGAATACTGTCGATACCAGCCCCGATTCCAATGCCAACGCCGTCGTGCTCAAAGGCAAAGATCTTGATGCGCTTTCGGACGATCCCGACGAACTGGAGAATCAACTGCAAGCCCTCGCAGGCCCGGCCGCCGGTCCGAACGGTGGAGAGATTTACATTGACGGGTTTACCGGCGGCCAGATGCCGCCCAAGTCTTCGATCCGCGAGATACGCGTCAATCAGAATCCCTTCTCCGCGGAGTTCGATCGTCTCGGCTATGGGCGCATAGAAATACTCACCAAACCGGGCACCGACAAACTACACGGCCAGATCGAAGCGCGGGGTAACGATTCCGCTTTCAATTCTCGCAATCCGATCCTGCAAACGCCGGAGCCGTCTTACTACTCTTATAATCTGCAGGGAAGTGTGGGCGGCCCGATCAACAAAAATGCCTCCTATTTTGTAAGCTTCTTCGGCCGCAACACGCAAAACGTAAGCGTAATCGATGCCATCGATCCAGCCAGCGTCACCCCGGCAAACCCCAACGGCACTCTCCTGAATGAAGCGTACCCCAACCCCAGCTCGCGCATCGATGTCAGCCCGCGGCTCGACCTGCAGCTCGGGCAAGCCAATACTCTGACTCTTCGTTACGAGTTCTTCCGCGCCGTTACTACCAACGGCGGCGTCGGCCAGTTGGCTCTGCCCACCCAGGCCGCCAACACCCAGAGCATGGAGAACACATTTCAGGTAAGTGACAGCCTGGTGCTAAGCAAGAAAATGGTCGACGACATTCGTTTCCAATTTCGCCGCTTTCGCTATCAGCACATTGCTCAGAACGACACGCCCACGGTCAGCGTGCAGGGTTCATTTCTGGCCGGCGGTAACAACGGCGGCGTAGTGCGCGACAACCAGGACATCTTCGAGCTACAAAACTATTTCGCTGCCGTCGAAGGCAATCACTCCTTGAACTTCGGCGCGCGTCTGCGGGCTTATCGCGACGCGGACTATACCACAGGAGGTACGAACGGCGAGTATAACTTCGAGGATCTGGATAAATATCTGCAAAACCAACCCCGGAACTACCAGGTGACTGAAATCCATCAGTACACAGCCCGCGCGATCCTTTTCGACGCGGCACTTTTTTATCAGGACGATTGGAAAGTAAACCAGCGCTTTACCTTCAGCTACGGGCTGCGTTGGGAAACGCAAAACCGTATCAATGACAAGAGCGATTGGGCTCCTCGCCTGTCGCTCGCGTACGCGCTGGATCATGGCGATGGTAAGCAGCCGCCGAAGACCGTTCTGCGTGCGGGGTATGGCTGGTTTTACCAACGATTTACGGTACCTAATAGCTTTGGCTCTAACGCCGGGACGCCGTACGTGATCCAGGCCATTCACCAGAATGGAATCAATCAGACGGTTACCACCATCACGAATCCAACCTACCCCGTCAATCCAATCGCTGTAGCAAACTCCAACACAGCGCAGACTCTTTACACTATTGACCCACATTTTCATGCTGCTACGGATTTACAGGCGGCAGTGGGTATCGATCGTCAGTTGGCCAAGAGGATTACGGCAAATGTGACTTACCTTTACGGGCGCGGCGTCCATCAATATTTAACCAACAACATTGGAGCTCCCGACTTTGCCACTGCGGATCTCGGTATATATCCCGACGAACAACCCCCTCCCTCCGAGGAGAATAATCTGCAGTACCAGTCCGGTGGCGTGTACCGGCAAAATCAAATTATCGTCTCCGGCAGGGTGAATTATCCGCGTTTTAGTTTCTTCACCTTCTACAGCTACAATGTCGCTAAAGCAGATACGAATGGCGTCACCTACACTCCCTCCGTAGCCCAGAACCCAGGCCTCGACTACGGACGATCGAGTTTCGATGTTCACGACCGATTCGTGATCCTGGGAAACTTTGCCGCGCCCTATGGTTTCGCGTTGACTCCCTTCTTCGCTTATAACTCGGGCGCGCCCTATAACGTAACCACCGGCAGCGATCTCACCAGCAATAACCAGTTCAATGCGCGGCCAACCTTTGCAGCGAGCTGCAATGAACCCAATGTAGTAAGCACGAAGTTCGGTTGTCTCAACACAAATCCCTTCGGTACCGATGAAAAGATCATTCCCTACGGGATTGGCACCGGTCCGTCGAATGCCAGCTTGAACATGCGCGTGAGTAAAGTCATTGGTATCGGGCCGAAGGTCGAAAGCGGCCGCGCTGCAAGGAGCGGCGGAGGGGGCGGTGGCGGCCGGGGCGGCGGCGGAGGAATTGGTGCCGGCGGCCTAAGCGGCAACCGTGGCGGACCTGGACGTCTGGATCAAAAAAGTTCGCGCAGATACAACCTGACTCTCACTGCCTACGCGACGAACCTGCTCAATCACCAGAACCTGGGTTCACCGAACGGAACACTCTCGTCGCAGTTCTTTGGTAAATCGCAGTCATTGGCCGGCGGTGGCTTCTTCGGCGCCTCTACTGCCGGCAACCGCAGCGTCTTTCTCCAGGCGGTCTTCAACTTCTAGCAAAGCCCCGCCCGGTCCTACTTCAAGTGGATCGTAATACCGGAAGAAATCCGTAACAGGTTCTGGTCATTGCCGGCAAGGTTAGGCAGCCGGGTGTATCCGTAGTCCGCCTGAATCGCACGGAAAGAAAGATGTTTCCTATACTTCACATCCAACCCAATCCCGACCAATACGGCCACCGAATTGGCGGTCGGATTAATAAACCCGGTAGATTTGTCCGGGAACACTCCATTAAACCCGTGAGCAAAGCCGATCAGCCCCTGGGCGAAGGGCTTGATGCGGTGGTAGGTATCCCATCCATCTGTCCGCTGGTGTCCAAATCTGAAATTGAGGCGCATGCCCCCGGTCACCATGAGCATTGAAAAAGGATCGCCTGTGTTGCGGATGTTGCCGGTATGGGTCGCGGTTACATCCACCACCGTTGTGTATCCACGATAGGTGCGAAAGTTTCCTTCCGCGCTCACGCCATTCATGAAGAAGCAGCCGCATTGGCCCGGGGGTGAGTTGACTTCGGTCGGACTATAGGCGAACGAGACTTCCGCCCGTGGCAAGGAGAAGTCTCTTCCTCCCGGCGCTACCTGGCCATGGAGGCTCGATGCGCTGAGTCCCAGCACTGTTCCCACAAACAGTAAGGCTAAAGATCTATACATACCTTCTCCCACACCGCGCGGCGCACTCCGTTTAGTAGATCGCAAGGGGCACCGTCGTTGTGCGCTGTAGTGTTCCTTCGGTGGCGGTCACGGTGATGGTGTAGGGAACTTTCCGCGCGGCGAAAAGCCCCGCACCCGAGCATCCGCTCAACCCTGCGACCGCCGTCAGGCTCATCGCTGCCAGCAGCGCAACTCCCAGGAATGGGGGAATCTTCCGCAATCGTCTGCGCACGCCACGTACTCCAAAGAAGGGAAGCAGAAGTCCCAGGGCAAGCGGCACGCGGTGGAAAGGGGACGCCGGTGGTGTGCTCAATGCGGTATTTGCCGTCATCACCGTCATCTTGATGTTTGTTATTTTGCCGCCGGCCGCCAGCGACGCTGGATCGAAGGTGGCGGTCGCTCCCGCAGGCAGGCCGCTTGCCGCAAAGTTCACGTTGTACAGGAAGGTAGTGGCCACTTGCGGCTCAACCTGGATGGTGTAGACCACGCTGGTGCCAGGCAGAATGTTGGTATTGTTATTGCCGACTCGCAGAATGCGCAACTCGTCAATTTGAACCGGTACAGTGTTTGCCGTGCTGGCGAGGTAGCTCGGATCTCCGCTGTAGCTTGCGATGATGATATGATGCCCGGGACCGATCGCCGTGGTTGTGAACACTGCCTGACCGTTGGCGCCCATGGGCGCGGTGCCGAGGGTCGCATTGACGCTCTGGTCAAAGAAGGTGACGGTTCCCGTCGGGATCGCTGACGGGGGTTCCGCGGAGATCGCCGTCAACTGCGCGGTAAACGTAACCGGCATGGTCAACATCTGCTCGATGGGGTTGGCCGTCAGCGTCAACGTGGTAGGCACCGTCGATCCTTCTAATGGAACCGTCGTCGACGTGCTGGTCGCGAAAGAACTGTTCCCCAGGTATACGGCATCCACGTAGTGCGTCCCGGTGCCGGCAATGGTGACATTTGCCAGATTGGCCGTTTCCGTTTGTGTAAATAGATTTAATAAGATGCTGACGTTGTTGTTGGCTAATTCGGGAATCGCAAAATCTGCCGCCCCGTCTCCATTCCAGTCCGCAACCACAAGATCGTTCGGAGAATCTCCCAACTGGATCGGTGTTCCCAGCGCCGCAAAGGTGCCGTTTCCATTGCCCAGCAGAATGCTCAGAGTCTGGGTGGGGAATTGAGTGATCTGGCCATAGTTATCGACGGCCAGGTCGGTCTTCCCGTCCTGGTTGAAGTCGGCCGCGGCCAGGGCGAAGGGGTCTACGCCTACCGTGATCGGCGATCCTGGTGCATTCGCAAAGGTGCCGTCTCCGTTCCCCAGCAGGACCACCACATTGCCTAACGTGCTGGGGGGGGCAGACGGGGTGAAGTCCGACACGGCCAGGTCGACTTTGCCGTCTCCATTGAAGTCCGCAGAAATGATCGGGCCCGGGTTGTAGTTGAAGTTAGGAATCGGTGAGCCGCTGGCCTCGGTGAAGGTGCCGTCTCCCTTGCCCAGCAGGATAGTTACGGTGTTGTCTTGATCGTTGGAGACCGCTATATCGGCCGTGCCATTCCCGTCGAAGTCTGCAACCGCCAAGAAAAACGGGAAGGCGCCCACAGGAACCGGCGAACCACTGGCCTCGGTGAAGGTCCCGTCCCCATTGCCGAGCAGAATACTGATCGTGTTGTCCTTCGCATTGGCCACAGCCAGATCCTGCAGGCCATCTTCATTGAAGTCGCCGATCTTTACCGCTTCGGGGAAATTACCCGCGGTGATCGGTGAGCCGTTGGCGGGCGAAAACGTACCATCTCCATGGCCCAGCAGGACAATCACTGTATTGTCGTAGCCGCTGGTGGCTACCAGGTCGGCATTGCCGTCATGGTTAAAATCTCCTGCCGTGAGGGCGCAATTCGATGCCTCGTTTTGGTTAATGCAAGGCGTGGTGCCAATTTGAAAAATTGCCTCACCCTGCGTGAAGGTGCCGTCTCCCTTGCCCAGAAAAATCGAGATCGAATTCGGAAACGAGTTCAGGACAGCCAGGTCTGGTATGCCGTCCCCGTTGTAATCTGCTGCTGCGCCCGCTGTAGGTTGGTTGCCGGTGGAGATGGGGGAACCGGTTGCCGGCATGAAGGTCTCCGCATAGGTGGGCGCGCCAAGGGGAGCAGTTCCCAGAACGAAGTTGCCATTGCTGGTGTCTTGAAATGACACAGTCCCTGCCAATACAGGCGGATGATTTGCGTAGCCGACGACAGTCGCCGTCAAATCGTACCCGCTAGGGTTACCAGTGGCCGCAATCGCCGTCGTGGTCGGATAGAGGCCGGTCACCGTCAACGGCTGCGCGGTCGAAGTGCTGCCCGAGGCTGCCGCCGTCCCGGTGAATATCGCCGTATATTTATGGGTGCCGATGCCGGGAATGTATTTGAGCGTTGCGGTTCCCGCGGTCAACACGGCTTTGCCGACAATGGCCGAATCTTCGCAGCGCGGCGCGGAAGCTTCGCAGAAATTCACTGCGCCGTTCGCGACCGGCGCCCCGCCCGCCACCATGACCACCGAGGCAGTCAAGGTCACCGCCGTCGGCGAAGCCACCGACGGCGAAGAAAGTACCAGCGTCGTCGCGGTCGGTACGGGCGCTGCCTGGGCAGCGTGAGGCAAGGTGACTGCCATCAGGGCGGACAGGAGCAGCGTCGTGTTTCGGCCACGCCGGGGGCGCACACAGGCAGACAGGTGCTGCAAATTCCACATACAATGGTCCTCGGTTCGCACTAACAAAACTTGTCAACACTCACGGAACAGGAAATGCCAACGGGCGCGGATTCCGATCCAAAGCAGTTGCTGACCTATCGTCCGAACTACAGCTTTCGGAAGTTCTCTGCTACTGGCGAAACGAATCGTATACGAAACAGGACCCTGCATTGCATAACCAATTCGGCGCAGATATGCGAGACAACCGATTACACGCGGATAACATTACTCATGTGGTTCCCTCAGTACTGCGTCAGACCAACCGCACATGGACGCCCCAAGGCCGTAAACGGTCTGCCCGGCATTTCGCCACATATGCGTTAATCGTCAGGATCGCGGTGGGTTAGTCGATTCGAAAGTGCACCTTGGCGTACTAAAATCTTACAAACTGTATCGGCAGGGGACGCGATGGACATCTGCGCTCACCCTAGTTACTAATCTGGGTCAAGCCGATGCAACTTTCGTGTTTGGTCCAAAAGAATGCGAGGAGAAAGGGCTTCCTCCTCGCCGATAGGGCCCCAGCGCCGCGCTGGATCAAGCTTCAATCATAGTGACTTTTCCGCTGCCGACATCGTACATGGCTGCGCGAATCGCCAGCTTCTTCTGCTTGACCAGCTCCCCTAAAACCGGCGACGTCTCACTCAACACCGACGCTTGCAAACTGGCATTTTGCCGGCTGGCGGTGGTGAGGTCGCCGTTGGACCCGGCGATCGCCGGATGGATGTATTGGTACAGGGTGCTGATCTGCCCCGGTACCGCCTTGCCGGCTATGGTCGCTTTGACGGCACCACAATTGGTGTGTCCGAGCGCCAGGATCGCTTTGACGCCCAATACCGCCGCCCCATACTCAAGACTGGCGATGGTGTCCGGAGTGGCCACATTGCCCGCCACACGCACCACAAAGAGATGACCAATGCTCTGGTCGAACACTAATTCCACCGGCACGCGCGAATCCGCGCACGAGAGCACAGCGGCGAAGGGTTCTTGGTGCTCTTCGGAGTGCGCCTTGAGAATGTCCAGATCCTCCCGGAATGAAATGAGGTTCTGGGCCACAAAGCGCTGATTTCCCTCGGCCATCAGACTGAGAGCACGTTCTGGCGTCTCCGGTCGCTGGATGGTTTCGCGCTGCGCCTGGCCTAGTCCCGGCAAGGCCGTGGTGGTTACGCCGGCGAGGCCGAATGCCGCCAGCCTAAGAAACTCTCTACGCCTGTGATCTCTTTCCCAAACCATTTCGTTCTCCTTGCGAAATCAAATCCGGCCCAAGGGTATCCTCTTCCGGGCTTCTATAAAAAGATTTTTTGGCCCGGTGGCGCGCGCCTCACCGCGGCGGCTTTGGGCGATGCTGGTCCAGCCTCGCCGTCTGTTCCTCCGTCATCTGCTTGCGGATCTCCAGCAGCATGTGGGCGCTCGCTTTCTCGAGCGCAGCGCGGGCTCCGCTGACCTGGTCAATCTGCCGAAAGATTTGTTCCTCGCGCAAATGGTTTCCCGTCGTCAGCTCTTCCAGAATTGACTCCTGGTGTTCGAGCGCTTGGTAGAGTCGCAACAGCGTGCCTCGATTCGCCTGGAAAATTTCGTCCATCCGTCTTGCTTGCGCCGCGGTCAAGCCAAGTTTCTGGGCAAACTCTTTGTCATCCCACCAGCGTCCTGGCGGTCCGAGTTGGAGCCCTCCGCGCATGGTGCTTCGCAATCCGTCGGCCGGTCCGGGCGGCGGAGGCGGCGGAGGCGGTCGATGCAGGCCGTCCGGCTCGCCTGGCGGCGGTCCGCCGTGGCAGTCCTGCGCCAGCGCTCCTGGTTGCACTGCAACCAGGAGCAGTGAACAGAAGAAAACAGCCTGCATTCCGAATTTCTTGCCCTTGCAATTCAAAGTTGACCTCATCGACCTCTGGTTCAAGCTACATGCACTGACGTTCAACCACTGGCAAGACTATTCGCTGAGCTGCCGTGTGTGTTAGTGCTCCATTCCGGTTACCAAGGGCAGGGATGCGGCAGGAAGGTTGTATTTTTCCACAACACGTTCGACCTAGAGTAACTTCAAGCAGCAAGTGACTGCCCTGAACTTGAACAAGGCAGTCACTGAGAACGGCGCGGAACCCAAGTGGTCAGGGGAGGGTCTGCAAAGCCTTTTATTGCTGGTTCGATTCCGGCCCGCGCCTCCACCCTCTTGACCTTCCTCCCAGCCTCCATAGCCACCTGAAATCCGGTGAGATATTCTTTCCCAGCAGACGGCCAAGCCGCGGATGCCGAGGGAGAGATCGTGGATAAGAGGTTGTTGGTAGTGGGCAGCATCAACATCGACCTGGTGGCGTGCGCCAACCGCCTCCCAGAACCGGGAGAGACCATTCTTGGTAGCACCTTCGATGTGTTCAATGGAGGAAAGGGCGCCAATCAGGCCGTGGCTATCGCGAAACTCGGTGCTCCGGTGGACATGATTGCGTCCCTCGGGACCGACCTTTTTACCGAGAGGCTGCTGTCTGGCTTGAAAGCCGCTGGCGTCGATACGCACGCGGTGCAAATGGTGGCCGGCCCGTGCGGAGTAGCCCACATCTCGAGAGCAGACAACGGCGAAAACTCCATCATCGTGGTTTCAGGCGCGAATCGTCGACTCTCCGCTGCGTACATCGATGCCCATCGCGAGGCTGTGCAGCGGGCCAGCATGATCCTGGTGCAACTGGAGACGCCCCTCGAGACCGTGATACGCCTGGCGGAACAAGCCTGGCAGGCGAAGACTCCGCTCATGCTGGACCCTGCTCCCGCCATGCCCCTCCCCGAAGTACTCCTCAGTCGCACCACCTGGCTAACGCCCAACGAGACCGAGGCGCAGATCTTGTTGGGCCGGGTCAATATCGAGCCTGCCGCCGCGGCGGAAAAGTTGCTGGCCATGGGCGTGCGCAATGTTGCCCTCAAACTGGGGTCCCAGGGGGTGTTCCTGGCTGGCCAGGATTGCCCGGCTCAGCGAATTCCCGCCTTTGCGGTGAGCGCGGTCGACACCACCGCTGCCGGGGACTGCTTTAACGCTGCCTTCGCCGTCGCCCTCACTCGTGGAAAGCCGCCAGCCGAAGCAGCCCGCTACGCCGCGGCGGCCGCCGCAATCTCGGTCACTCGTGCCGGCGCCCAACCTTCGCTGCCTTCTGCTTCTGAAGTCGAAGCCTTTCTCGCACAGGCAAGCTAAACTCGGCGGCTTGCGAAAAAATGCACCGAGAGGTACGGGCTGGTAGGTGGGTACGGGCTAAAGGGCGGGTGAGAACCAGGATTTGCGAATTGAGTCCGGCAGGCTCTACGGGACTCAATATCTGTTATGGCCGTTCGCACACACCCTCTGAAGCCCTAAGGTACGTTCTTCGTCGTTATCTAAGCGGCGCCCCGGGCGTGAAGAGGAAGCCCAGCCTGGAACGCCACCAGGTCGTCTTCTGCTCTCGTCTCCAGAACAAACTCCGTCCCGCTCGGAACGAGAATGATCGATCCCCGTCCAAGCGACACCTCCCGGCTCGCAGCCGTCAGCCTCGCGGAGCCATGCAACACCAGCAGCGCCTTTGGACCATAGGTGGCCTCGCCCGCATACCGGCCATGCGCCGGAAGCGCAATACGGCGCAACTCGAACTCTTCCGCCGGTGTGCGATAGACCCGTTCCTGCTCGCTCAGCTGTTGCCCATCGAAAATCTCTGGAGTGCCGCCTTCGAAAGTAAGAATGTTCAGCAGTTCCGGCACATCGACGTGCTTGGTCGTCAATCCTCCACGCAAAACGTTGTCGGAGTTGGCCATCAACTCGACATTCACGCCCTCGAGATAGGCATGCAGAACTCCGGCCGGCTGGAACGTCCCCTGCCCTGGCTGCATATGTATGAGGTTGAGCAGATACACGCTGAAAATCCCACGATCGCGGTGACCACCAGGAAGGGGAAAATTCTCTGCCGCCCGCACCGCCCAGTAGTCTGGGTTGTCCTTATCGGAGATCGGCTTGGCTTGTAACCGGGAGAGCAGGGGATTGAGCAGCGAGTCCACTTGCTCTTGAGGAATCGTCATCACGCCTGCTGTAGAGCTCGCGGAGCAGGCTACGGCGCGTGTCATGATGGTGGCCGGCAGCCGCCAGCCGCTGGCGGAAAGTCCGGCATCAGCGCACCCAGCTCCGGAGTACGGCCGAGGGTTTCGGCAATCTGCTCCAGAGGCCGAAACCCGTGCAGCATCCAGAATTCGGTCAACGCCACGCCGATTTCCGGTTTGTGGTTATCGTCTTTGTAGTTCCTGTGGCCGGCATCGAGGCGGATGCCTTCGGCATTCTCTCGCGCGAACCCTGCGCGGGCCTGGGCCAAGGTAGGATGCGCCTGAATCGAGAGCATCTTGTGTACGTCCAGGATCTTGAACAGATAGGGTAACCGGCCGCCGAAGCGGGCTTTCGCCACCTGTCCAAGGATGGCCTCGGGTTCCTCGGCAATCAGCTTATCCAGAGGCTCATCCCCGGACGCAAGCTCCACCATCGACGGCGCCTTGGCATGCGCGCCAATCCACAACTCGGCGAACGGCCGGCGGGTCGCATTTTCCACGCCCAAAAGATCAGGGATGAACTGATGGCCGCCCCAATCGTAGTGTTGCACTGCGCCCCTGCAACGTCAGTACGCCCGCTTCAGCCTTCAACGGCTTTCTCCATCCTGCGCAGGATTCCCGCAGGCTCTTCGATACCCATCGCGGCGATTGCGTCGGCGCGGCCCTGCGTATCGGCGACGGCGTAGATGCGCAACTCATCCGCGTTTCCCGATGGCCGTACATGAGCCACATCCCCATTGGTGAACAGGACACGCACGCCGTCGGTGTAATCCACCCGATGGATGCCGGCGAAACCCAGCGCCGGGGCAAAGAACTGCGCCAGATCCTTGTGTATCGCGTCGACCGAGGCTGGTGGAGAAAAGCGAGCGACGATTTTCAACGCGGTAGCCCGCGGAAATTGCTTGAGCAGTGCAGCACGGCTGAAACGCTTGGGCAAACGGGCGAAGAGATGCGATCAGCGAAAGCCCACTCTGTTCCGCGGCGAAAAGCACACCCAGGATCGGTAAACCCGCGTCCCTGGTGGGAAGCGGCGCCAGTGTGGCGCCGTTGCGGGTGATGGGCGAACCGGTCAGGAATCCGCCGTTGGCCTCCCATCCGCAGACCCGTCTGCTTTCCTTTCGCGAGCGCGGCCTCCATGCCGATGATCACAAAGGGCGAGCCGATGCGCGTCTTGGGTTCCACCACCGGCGCCAGCTTTCCCCGGTCGATGGCGTCGTTGCAGCTGATGGGAACAACCACCGCGTCCGCCTGCAGATACTCAGCCACTACCATTCCCAACAAGTCGCCGCCGAAGAAATGCACCAGTCCCGTCGCGGGGTCGACTCCCAGAACCAGGGGACGATCGCTGTCGCCGTCCGTAGAGACCACCGCATGCAGCGGCCCGCCATTCGCCAGGCCTCATCCGCCAGCGCCTGGATCACGCCCAGCTGCGCGGCATCGATATTTTCTGTGTCGATGGGAACGAACGTTTCGCTGCGTCCCCCCTTCACCACTTGCGCTCCCAGCCGCTCCAGGATCTCCACCAGCAGATCGCGGCCCACCGCCGAGTGCTGGTAAACCAGCAAGCGCTTGCCGTTGAGCGAGGAGCCGGCAAAGAAATTGGTGAACCGTTCGATGTATTCGGCGCGGGCCGCGCCGTTCTCCGCCGGAAGGGATTGGTGACCACCCTTCAGCATGCCTCGCTCATCGAACCGTGACTGATCCCACGGTTGCTCGTAGAGCCGCTTGCGCACCTGGCTCACCTGCTCATTAATGGGCGCTTCCTGTTGCTTGAGCAGTTCTCCTCGGCTGCTGTTGGTCTTGTAGCCATTGCGCTCAAAGGGAATGTGGCTGCCGGTCACCATGATGCTGCCTTTATTACGGGAAAGGGCAAAGCTGGCCAGCGCGGGAGTCGGTATGCGGCCCAGGTTCACCGCTTCCATGCCGGCGTCGCCGATGGCCGCGACGATCGCCTGTGCCAACTCCCCCCGTCCTTGCTCCTGGCTGACGAACTCGCTCGAGCTGGGACGCAGGTCGTAGGCGAAATAGAACGGGTCGCCCCGTTTGATACCGCCCTCCGCAGGGGTCAGTGACTGCAGGTACTCGAGCTCCGCCAGCGCGTTCAGGTAGACCTCGAGTTGCGTCAGGTCCACAACCTTGCCCCGCCGGCCGCTGGTTCCGAAGCCCAGCTCCTGGGGCTCGTAATTCAGCCGTGATCGAAGCGAATCCAATTTTGTAGCTACACCCATGCCAGGTCCCTTCTCCCTTTATTCTGCCCTATCTTATCTGCCGCATTTCCAGGCGAGATATGACCCGACTGTCGTATCAAAAAGCGACGTCACGGAAAGTTCGTTTCTCACGGCAGGCTCTGCGGAAATGACGAAACCGAGTCCCAGGGACGGCTGAACTTAGCCCATGACGGAGTCCGGGGTTCGGATGCGCCCTTCAAGAGTCCCGAAGGGACGACTGGAAGGTTCAGCCTTTTTCAGTCGTCCCTGCGGGACTTTTCGTGTCTCAAACCCTACCCAGGACGTAGTCCTGGGCTAAGTTCAGCCGTCCCTGCGGGACTCATTTGGCAATTCGCGCGTAGCGAGCACTCTGCGATTAGCCTGCGCGCTCGATCAGGAACTGATGGGCAGCAATACTGGCGGCTCCGCGCACCATGAAGTCTGTTTCTACCGAGCGAAACTCAAGCCGCGTGGTCGAAAGCATATGCGGCATGATGTTGTTCTCGATTGCCTGCCGGGCACTGCCGGTAAACACTCCGTCCCCAAACCCAACCAGATCGGCGAACAGGACCAGCTCAGGATTGTTGATCTGGATGGAGTTCGCCACCGCGATGCCCAGGGCAGATCCGGCGTGGCGCAGCAGCTCGATCGCCTTCACTTCTCCCTTTGCCGCGAGCCCCTCGAGCTCACTCATGTGCTGCACGTGCAGATCCAACTCTCCGGCCCGTCGTAGCAGCGCAGAGCTCGAAGCAAATGCATCCACGCAGCCTTCTTTTCCGCATTCGCAGCGGGGCCCCCCGGGAGCTACGACGCAATGGCCAATCTCGCCCGCGGCTCCGGTGTGCCCGCGATACAGACGCCCTTGCATATAGCTGCCGCCGCCGATCTTCTTGCCGAGCATAATCACCATGAAGCTCTTGAGCTCCCGGGCCATGCCAAAAAGCTTCTGCCCCAGGGCCACGGCGTGGGCGTCGTTATCGATATAGGTGGGCATCCCGGTCACTCGCTCGACGATCCTGGCGATCGGCACATTGTGCCAGCCGAGCAGGTTCGAATGCAGGCAAATGCCCTGGGCGTGGTCGACATGCCCGGAGAGCGCGACCCCAATCCCCACTACCTTCTCCCGCGAGATATTCGAAGCCCGCGTAAGACCGGGAATACCGTGGGCGATGGCTTTCGCGACCTCTTCCGGGTCCATCGCCATGCCGATCTCGTGCTCGGCCAGGACGTTCCCATGACAATCGGTCAGCGCCATGAGGGGAGGATCTTCGGTCAGACCTACGCCGACGAAATATCCATACCTGGCGTTTAACGACAGCATGATGGAGGGCCGGCCTTTTCGCTGTTTGTCAATGACGGATGGCGATTCCTCAACAAACTGATGTTGAATCAGGACCCGGCTCATCTCCGTCAGCGCCGATCGGCTGAGCCCGGTGGAAGTTGCCAGCTCGGAACGGGACATCGACCCGTTCTCCAGCAGCGCTTCGATAATATTCACGTACGAGGAGGTGGCTACCGCAACCGGGCGGCCCCCGTCGCCTTCTGCTGAGCGCGAGGCTCCTTGAGGCTTGGCGTCGCGCTTTCCGTTCTGTCGTGCTGTACCCATGCAAGAAAACACTAGCATGTCTTGGGTGCGGAGACAGGTATGCCCGTAGTTACCGCTGCGCAGCCTGCGGGCTTACCTCCTAACTGCTAGAATCCTCGCTACCCATCGTGCCCGGAGCTCCGTAATGCACAGATTTGGTGTGGCTTGTCTGATTTTTCCCCTGCCTTTGCTGGTTCAGGCCCAGGTATCTGCAGTCCCAATTGGCCCCTCTGTCCAGTCCCGAGCTGGAGAAAAAACCGCCGTCCCGGGGCAGCATGCGCTCGACGCTTTGGATCTTGAGTCCTTTTTCGATGGCATTGTGCCCCTCCAGCTGGAGCGCTCCGACATCGCCGGAGCTTCCGTAATGGTTATGCAGAACGGCCAGGTGCTGCTGCGCAAGGGCTACGGATACGCGGATCTAAAGAACAAGAAGCCGGTCGATCCCGCGGCCACGATCTTCCGCCTGGCCTCGATATCCAAGCTGTTTACCTGGGTTTCCGTGATGCAGCTGGTGGAGCAGGGAAAACTCGACCTCGATACGGACGTCAATCGCTATCTCGATTTTCAGATTCGGCCGGCATTTTCCCAGCCCGTCACCTTGCGCAACCTGATGACCCACACCGGCGGATTCGAAGAAGAAGTCCGGGACATTATCGTGACCGACCCGAAGCAGGCCATTACCCTGCGCGACTTCCTCATCCGCAACCAGCCGCAACGGATATTTCCTCCCGGAACCATTCCCGCCTACTCCAATTACGGGGTGGGCATCGCCGGATATATCGTGCAACGGGTGAGCGGGCAGCCTTTCGAGCAGTATGTCGAGCAGCACATCTTCGGCCCGCTCCAAATGCTGCACTCTACCTTCTATCAGCCTCCTCCAGCCTTACTGAGGAGACTACCGTCGGAAGGTTACCCCACGGATACGGAGAAGCCGCCCATCGGCTTCGAAATTTTCAACCCGGTGTCTGCGGGAGGAGTCTCGTCGACCGCTGCCGATATGGGCCGCTTCGGCCAGGCCCTGTTGAACGGCGGGGAACTCGACGGTCATCGCATACTGAAGCCGGAAACAGTGCAGGCGATGTGGACTCCACAGTTTCGCTCGAGCGACCAGATGCCGCCGATCTGCATGGGCTTCTACGAGATCTGGCGCAATGGTCTGCGCTGGATAGGCCACGAAGGCGATCTGGTCGCGTTTCACAGCCTGTTCATGCTCGAACCATCGAAGAAGTTGATTTTGTTCATTTCCTACAACTCCGCCGGTGGTGGAGACAGGCCCCGGCCGGAAATCATCGACATGTTCACGGATCGCTACTTTCCCGCTGAGATGAAGCAGTCCTTTATTTCGCAGCCGCGGAAGGAACTGACCGCAATCGAGGGCGTCTACCAGTCGACACGGAGAGAAGACAGCACCAGCGTCAAGCTGCTGTCGTTGCTTTCGCAACGGGTGGCTACGGTCGATAAAATGGGCGCTCTTCATTTAAGCAACATCAAGGATCTGCGCGATCACCCCATCAAATGGAAGCCGGTCGGCAAAGACCTTTGGCAGGAGATCGATGGCCAGCGGAAAGTATTTGCCATTCGCGACCCGTCAAATCGTGTCGTGCGGCTTGCCTACGATTTTCCTGGGGTTCAAGCACAGCGGGTTCCCTGGTATGAACACAAAGGCCGGGTACAGACAGCGATCGTCGCCAGTCTGCTCGTTCTGTTGACCGTGATTCTTGCGCCCGTGATACGCCAAACCAGGCGCCTGTTCCTGAGCCACAGGCCTCCACCGTCGCCACAACCCGGCACGCAGTGGTTGCCGCGGCTCACACAAATAGCGGCACTGGTGTGGGTGATTCTGTTTGCAGCGCTGGGGACCGCCTTGGTGATGGTGGGAGGCGACGACTCCATGCCTCCGACCTCGGCATGGGCAAAATACTTCGTCCTGATGAATTTCGTAACTACTCTTGCGCTCGGGCTAAGTTTGTTTGCGGTCTTCTCCGCGATACGTACCTGGGGTCAAGCCAGATTGCGCCGGATCACGAAGGTGAAATATGCCGTGGTTGCGATCGCCTCTTTATTCCTCTCCTGGTTCTCTCTTCACTGGCACCTTCTCGGCCCGGTAAGATTTTGATTTCGCAAAACCCCCTTTTTCCAAGTGAGCAAATCCCACGAAACCTGCGACCAGCGCTGAATGTTTATACGGCGCTTTCGATATGGTCCCTGACGATGAACCAGTAAGACAAGGCCCCCAGAGTGGTGGCCAGGGAGCAAATCATCAACGCAAGGTTAAAGGAATGAGTGTGATCGAGTAGCCACCCGGTGATCAGCGGCGCCAGCGAGGCGCAGACAAAGCTGCCGAAGTTTTGGATCGCTCCGACCGAGGCCATCATGTGAGCAGGCGCCATGGCCTGGGTCAGACCCCATCCTGCGTTGCCGGCAAAATAGATAAAGAAAATTGCCGCGCTGACGCAGGCGACTGCCTCCGTGGCGGTGGCTACATAGGCCACTCCGAGCGTGCTGAGCGCGGAACAAAACATGCCCCCAACGATGAGAATCTTGCACGCAACCACGGGAGTGTGACCGCGGCGGATCAACCGATTCAAGGCGAATCCACTGACCACCGAGCCGATGGTGCCGAACAGGTAAGGAATGATTGCGACCCAGCCAGTCCTGGCGATGGTCAGGTGCCGTGCCCCCTGCAGATAGCCCGGCAGCCACGAAAGGTAAAGCCAGGTGGTGTAATTGACGCCTCCGAAACCGAGCATCATCCCCCAAACGGTGCGCAAGCGAAACAGCCGCCGCCATTGGGAGAAAGACATTGCGATCCGTGGCTGTTCTGTTTCCAGGCCCAGAGACTCGGCCTCGGCTGATGTCAGGAATACGCTCTCGCGGTCACGATAGAGCGGGTACCAGGCGAGCGAAAGGAGCAGGCTGAATATCCCTACACTCACAAACATCGACCGCCAGCCGAAGCCGAGCATAATCACAGTCAGTATGGGCGGAGCCAGGGTGACGCCCAGGGTGTTCGAGGCTGTCAACAGCCCTGTTGGCAGCCCACGATCACGAGCCCCGAACCAATCATTCATCACCTTCACGCCACACGGCATCATCGGCGCTTCCCCTGCGCCCAGGGTGATGCGTGTCGTCATAAAACCGCCAAACCTGCTGACCAGGCCAGTGGCCATCTGTGCCAGGGACCAGACAAACATGCCCACAGCCAGAATCGTGCGGGAGCCGAGGCGGTCGAGCATTAACCCTATGGGTAGCTGGGCTACTCCATACGCCAATGAAAACGCGGAGAGCAGCGCGCCGATCTGGGTGCCGGAGAGCCCCAGATCGGCACGGATGCTGGTATTCGCAATCGAGAAGGAGACGCGGTCGAGATAATTGACGATGCCGGCGACAAACAGGAAAGAAACGGCAAAAAATCGCATGCGCCGGACACGGGAAGGCTTGGGGTGCACCACAACTTCAAAAGCCATGCCTGCTTGCAATCCCCCCAGCCGGTTATGATCGCAGACGGGGAGCCGGATGGTCTATCTCATCGCCACCGTAACTTTGATCGCTACGGTTGCCGCCTTCTTCCTCTGGGCGCGGAGAGGCCCTTCCGCGTTTGGCTGGCTACAGTGGGTTCTGCGCATCCTTGCAGCGCTACCCCTACTGGCTTCGGGAGTGCTTCACTTCACCCGCACCGCGCTGATGGCGTCGATGATTCCGCCTTTCTTCCCGTACCGTCCGCAGTTGGTCTTGCTCAGCGGAGTGTTCGAGTTTGCCGGAGCCGTGGGTCTTCTCCTCCCACCCGTCACACGCGCGGCCTCCGCCTGTCTTGCCGTATTGATGATCGCCATCTTCCCTGCAAACGTATTCGCCGCCGGTCAAACGGTCGGCGGACTACACATGCCCAGCGTGCCGGTTCGATTAGCCATGCAGGTCATCTACATCCTGTTGTTGCTCAACGCGGGTTGGGGGATCCCACTGCGCCCGCGATAGCACCGCAGATCCCGACCGGAGCTAAGCGTAGTGAAGGGACCTGCGGTTTCTGTCCTTTTAGTTACCCGTGGGCATGAACCGCATGGTGTAGGCAATTGTCGGGTCAAAGGGCTTCTGGATCACCTTCAGGTCTAGAAGTTGCTGATACATGCTCGTCCACCGCGCCGGATCGAAACGCCCCAAGTCCGCACCGTTCGCAGCATCGCCGGTAATGAAGTGCTGATCCCTCAGAGCCTCGTAACTGAACTTCATCTGCGCCACGCTCATTGCGGGATTGAGCTTGGCGATCGCCGCATTGACGTCATCCGGATGTACCAGGTAGTCGCGCCATCCGCGCAGCGAAGCGCGCACGAACTTCGCCACGATCTCCGGATGCTGTTGCAGGAATGACCGTGAGGTTAAGAAAACACGGTACGGATCATATCCCGCCTGGCTGATGAGCATAGAACGCACCGGCACTCCCGCCTGGCGCGCGAAGAACGGTTCCGAGGTAACGAAGATCTGTTGAATATACCCGGGGTCCTGAAGGAAATTGGCCACGCTGTAAGTCGCCGGAATCTCCCGTACATTCTTGAGTTGATATCGCTTGACGAGATACTCAAACCAGGTCGATGCACCAAGTCTGATGGCGACCGCATGACCATCCAAATCCCGGAAACTGTGAACCGGCGAATCCTGATGCACCATGATGGCTTGCGGATCATGTTGCATGGTCGCAGCCACTGCTACCAGGGGCACCCCGTTACCGATGGACTCGAGAGTGTTGTCCGAAGATCCCATGGCGAACTGCACCGTGCCTGCGGAAACCTCCTGACTCGTGTTGACGTAAGGACCCCCGGGAAGGATAGTCACATCCAGCCCTTCACTCTTGTAGTACCCACGAATCTGCGCATCGTAAAAGCCGCCGTGCTCTGGTTGCGGATACCAGTCGGTCTGCAGCGTGACCGGGGTGAGCCCGCTCGAGCTTCGTTGCTTTCTACAGCCACCGAGCAGCAGGCAAATTCCAAGGAGAGCAACGCTGAAAGTTCGCAATCGCAACATCATGATGGCAGCGTAGCATCCCTTGTTTTGAGGCTGGCTGCGAAAGCCAGCAGACGGGCGTCGCTGCCTCGCGCACCCACCAACTGCACCCCGCCGCCGGAGGCAGCCAACACAACCGCGGGCATACCAGCCAGGCTGATGGGCGTGGTGTAGCGCAGGATACTCAGGCGCGACTCCGAGTGGTCGACGCCCGCCGGCATTGCGCTTATGGGAGCGCATGGCAGCATAAGAAAGTCATACTGCTCGAGCAAACGATCCATGTGGGCGCGAAATGCGACATGCCGCTCGCGCAAATCCTCGACCGTGGCGGCGGAGAGGGAAGCGCCCCGCGCCAGCCGGTCCGCAATCGTCTTTTCAAAGTGCTCGAAATTACCCCGATGGATGGCGGCAGCCTCATGGGCCTGGATGCCGCCGAAAATTTCCCGCGAGTCGGCCCAGAAATCGGGGGCGAAGGTCTCGATTTGTGCGCCCTCACGATGCAGCGCGTCCTGCCATCCGGTGTACATCTCCCGTACCGCGGGCTCACAGTCGTCCAGAAAAGACCCTGCGACCGCGGCAACGAATACGTCCTTCGGCGGTGCCACCGGCTTCACCCCGAGCAACGCAGCCGCCAATACAGGCCCATCGCGCCGATCGCGAAAAAGCCATCCCAGGGTGTCGAACGAAGCAGCCAGGTGCCAGCCGCCCTTCCAGGCTTCTTCTCCGCCGAGTCCAAGAGTCGAGCGGTAGCCAGCCAAGCCGCAGAGCGCCGCGGGTACGCGGATAGAGCCGCCGGTATCGGTGCCGATCGCGGCAACCGCTGAGCCCTCCTGCACACTGGCCGCACTCCCGCTGGACGATCCGCCCGTGAGCTGTAGCGGATCGCGAGGCTGCAGGCAGTCGCCATACTCCTTGTTCTCGCCGGTGATGCCATAGGCCAGTTGATGCAGATGCGTCTTGCCCATGATCACGGCCCCAGCCTCGCGCAGGCGCGCCGCCACTGCCGAATCGGCCTGTGCGATGCCGAATTTCCCGGCATAGAAACGGGATCCGCACGTGGTGGGAAAGCCTGCGACGTCGAAGCAGTCCTTAATCGCAACAGGAACACCGAAGAGGGCAGGGCGCTGCTCTGGTTTTGGAAAGCGACCGTTGAGCGCCTCGGCTTCCGCCAGGGTGCGCTCCTGGTCCATGGCAAGGAACACATTGTGACCCGCATTGCTGTTGGCGCGGGCAAACGCTTCGCGGGCCGGCCCGGCAGGACCCACCGTGGACAGGGATTTTTTCAAAGACGCCAGAGCAGACATATCGGTTCGTGTATACCACGCACGCGAGCCGCGGCGAAAATGATTTAAACTTCCCCATGAACGTTGAAACGTCCCCGGCCTCTGACGCCACTGCGGCGGACGAAGCCCACCTCAAAGCGCTGGTCAAATTCACGGCGCTCAGCTTCAAGACTCCGCGGCCGGTGCCGTTCGGCGCTCTCATCGTCGACAGCAAGAGTGGGGAGACGCTGCTGCGGGCACGGAATGCGGTAGCTCTGGAAAGTGACCCCTCCGCCCATGCCGAGCTGCGCACCGTTCGCCTGGCATGCAAAAAGCGTAAGAGCTATTCGCTCCAGGGATATACACTTTATTCCACCTGCGAACCTTGTCCCATGTGCATGGCGAACGCCCTCTGGGCGGGACTCGACCGGGTAGTCTACGGGGCAACCATCGAGGACGCGAACCGGCATTGCCGCCAGATCCAGATTCCGGCCGCCGAGCTCGCCCGGCGAAGTGATATGCACTGCACCGTAACCGGGCCCGTTTTGCGTGAGCTCTGCTACACCCTGTTTACCCACCCGCGGATGCAAGAGGCCTTCGCCACCTGGAGCACCCGCAAGGAATAAGAGAAAGGAGCCCCACACTGCATGCCAACCCCGCTTGAAGTGTCTCTGGCCTCGATCCTGGCCGATCCTGCGCGAGTGTCGACCGCTCCCCAGGTGGTGAACCGCCTGTCGCGCGACTTCTACTGGTACTCGCCGGTGTTGCGCCAGCAACTGGACGGGAAGTTCGCGGATGTGGTCGTGCACCCACTGACGGTTCAGGAGATTCAGGATGTCCTCCGCTACTGCTACGCCAATGACATTCCAGTGACGCCAAGAGGCGCGGGAACAGGGAACTACGGCCAGGCAGTTCCCCTGCAGGGCGGAGTGATTCTGGACCTCTCGCGCATGGATCAGATTGAGTCAATCAGCGCGGATGGCGTCGCGGTCTGTCAGCCGGGCGTGCGGCTGGGGATTTTGGAAGGCGAGGCGCGCAGGGTTGGATGGGAACTTCGCTGCTATCCCTCCACCGTGGTCAAAGCCTCTGTCGGGGGCTTTCTGGCGGGTGGTTCGGGAGGCATCGGCTCGGTCACCCATGGCGGCCTGCGGGACTTCGCCACCGTGCGTGCCCTGGACGTGGTCACCATGGAAGATTCACCGCGTCTGATCCATCATGAAGGCGAAGAAGTGCACGACATCCTGCATGCGTGGGGCACCAATGGCATCATCACCCGCATCTGGCTGGCATTGGCGCCGAGCGTGGAGTGGGGACAATGTGCCATCGCCTTCGACACCTTCGACCAGGCCTTCGACTTCAGCGAGCGGATCGCTACGTCGGAAGAGTGGACCAAGCGTCTGGTCACTCCGTTCGAGTGGCCTATCCCTTCCTTCTTTAGCCCGGTGAACACCCTGGCGCCCAAGGGCAAGGCGCTCATCTTCTTCATGATCGCGGAAGAGCAGCGGACCAGGCTGGAGACGGCTGCTCGCGAAGCCGGAGGTGAGGTGACTCTCTCCGCTCCGTACGCCGGCTTGCGCACGCTGCCCTTGCTGTCCGACTACACCTGGAACCACACCACGCTCTGGGCCATGAAGTACGACCCGGAATACACCTATCTGCAATGCGCCTTCGACGCAGTGAAGGCTCGCAGCCAGTTTGCCCTGCTGAAGCAGCGCTTCGGCGACGAGTTTCTCTTTCACATCGAGTTCATTAAGAACGCGCAGGGTGTGGTGTTTCCGGGATCGATTCCGGTGGTGCGATTTAGTACGGAGAAGCGCTTGAACGAAATGATCGATTACTGTCGCGAGATTGGAGTCGGCGTCGCTAATCCTCACGTGAACAACGTGGAAGGGGGAGGCCGCTATCGCAGCGACAATGTGCAACTGCATGGCTAAGCATCGCTACGACAGCAAAGGGCTTCTGAATCCGGGCAAAATGGTCACCTTCGAACGGCACACCGCCGGAGCGCCCATCACATGAAGAGCTGGATTCCGGATAACCGCAACTTTGCCTATCTCACCTGGAAGCAGGTGGACGCTCTTTTCCGCGATAAGACGCTGCTGGTGCTGCCCACAGCAGCCATTGAGCAGCACGGCCCGCATCTCCCGCTGGCCACCGACACGCTGATCAACAGCATTCTTCTGGGCGCTGCGCTGGCGCTTCTGCCGCAGGACGTATCCGTCTACGCGCTTCCCGCCATCTGCTACGGCAAGAGCAACGAGCACATTGGTTTTCCCGGAACGCTCTCCGTCTCTGCTTCGACCTTCATGGCCGTGGTGCGTGATGTGGGCGCCAGCATTGCCGCTTCAGGATTTAAGAAGCTGGTGCTCTACAACACTCACGGGGGCAACTCGTCACTGGTGGATGTGATGGCGCGCGACCTGCGCGCGGAGTTTGGCCTGCGCGTCTTCTCCCTCTTCGGCTCTGGAGGCGCATCCTTCCCCGGGCTCGGCGAACAGGAGCGTACCTACGGTTTCCACGCCGGTGAAGTGGAAACCTCGTTCCTGCTGAGCGCCATTCCGGAGTTGGTGCACCCGGATGAGTACACCGTGAACTACATCGCCGATGTAGCTAAGCCGGAGGTATTGCGTCCGGAAAACTCTCCGGCGAATTTCGCCTGGCTCACACGGGACATTGCTCCCAGCGGAGTGATGGGTGATCCCAACCCAGCCACCGCCGAGAAGGGAACACTCTGGATTGCAGAGGCAGCGAAGAAAGTCGCGGCTGCCTTGACCGCCATGGCCGCGTATGAGAACTGGCATAAACCTTGATGGAGCTTCTGCCGCGACCGATAGAGTTGCGGGTCGAGTTCCGTGGTATCCCACATCTCGCGCAAAACGAGCGAGATGTGGGGCACCCGATTTTATATTGCCGGTACAGGAGGCCGGTCTTGGATCCTCGAACAAAGTTGGAACAAAACGGATGACTCGAACGCCATGACCACCATGATCGACTGCGGCTCCGGTGTTCGTCTCGAACGAGCCGTGGGCTGCACCATGTCCGATGGAGTAGTGCTGGTCTCCGATCACTACTACCCGCCCGAGCCCGGCCCTCATCCGACCCTGTTGATGCGTCAACCCTACGGCAGGGATATCGCCTCGACCGTGGTTTACGCGCATCCAGTGTGGTTTGCCGCCCGCGGCTACAACGTCGTCATCCAGGATGTCCGCGGCCGCGGCGATTCTGAAGGCGACTTCTATCCCTTTCGCAACGAAGGCCGCGACGGAGCGGAAACCATCCGCTGGCTTCGGACACGCAGCGAATCGAACGGCAGCGTAGGCATGTATGGGTTCTCCTACCAGGGTTCGACCCAGTTGCTGGCGGCGGCCGAACAGCCCGAAGGGCTGGTGTGCATCGCGCCCGCGCAAACCGCATGCGATCTCTATACGGCTGGTTCTATCGCCAGGGTGCGTTGAGACTTGCGTCGAGCCTGGGTTGGGGTCTGCAGATGTTGAAAGCGGATGCGCGCCGCCGCAAACTCCGCGGCGCGAGCGATGGCCTGGAGAAAGCGTGGGCCGAGCTGCGCAGCCAGGCGCTGATTACACCCTATGGCCTGCATCCTCAGCTGCAGCATGAAGGCCTGCCTACTTACGTGCGAGATTGGTTCGAGCACAACGCCCCTGGACCTTATTGGTCAGCCCTGGATGTTAGCGAATCGCTGGGACGGATTAAGATCCCCGCACTCCACCTCTCAGGGTGGTTCGATACTTACCTGTCCGGAAGCGTGGCCGGCTTTCTCTCCATGGCAGCCCACGCGGAACACCAATATCTGGTCGCCGGTCCCTGGATCCACATCCCCTGGGGAGAACTCGTTGGCGAGCAGAACTTTGGCCCCGAGGCGTTGCTCGATACCGATACGTTGCTGTTGCGATGGTTTAACCATTGGCTCAAAGATAGCGGCGAGTTTGGCCGCGAGCCGCGAATCCGCCACTTCGCGCTGGGCGCCAACCGCTGGTGCGATGCCGGCGCCTTTCCGGAACGGACCTCCTCGCTGTTTCTGCATAGTCGAGGCCATGCCGAATCGCGCAAGGGAGACGGTGTGCTCTCGACCGTGGTCTCCGGCACTGACGAGCCGCGAGATATTTTCATTTACGATCCGGAGACGCCAGTGCTCGCTCCCGGCGGCGCACCCGCACTCAGTGGTCCGTTCAACCAGGCACAATTGGAGTTGGGCAACAACCTGCTGGTCTACACCACGCCTCCGCTGACTGCGCCGCTGCACGTATTCGGGTCTCCGCGCCTGATCCTCTACGCAGCTACGTCCGCGGGCTGCGCCGACTTCACCGGCAAACTGGTGCGGGTGCGTTCCAACGGCCAGGCTGATTTCGTATGCATCGGCATCGCCCGATCTTCGTATCTCTTTCGCGACTCCAGCTATGCGGCGGACGCGATCCACTGCTGGCAAATCGAGCTGGAGCCAACTTCCTGTGTCTTCGCTGCCGGCGACGCCATTCGTCTGGAAGTGGCCAGCAGCGCCTTTCCGCTGTATGACCGCAATCCATCCACGCCGGTGCAGCCCTGGCTCATGGATTCGTGGAACTGGCAGCGTTCAACGCAGATGGTGCTGCATGACGCGGACCATCCTTCCCGGCTGGAACTGCCATTGGCGGCAACCTCATGAGCGCAGACTTGCAAGTACCCGCAGGTCGCCCTCACCGGCCGTCACTAAGACGTACGGGAGCAATCCACCTGTGCTCGAGAACGTCGACCTCACCATCGCCAAAGGAGAATTTGTCAGCCTCATTGGTCCGTCCGGCTGCGGCAAGTCGACCTTGCTGAAGCTGGTCTCCGGCCTTACCAGCGCGACCTCGGGCAGCATCCTGATCGACGGCATGACCCCGGTCAACGCGAGGGAAACCGTCTCCTACATCTTTCAGGACGCGACCCTGTTGCCCTGGCGCACCGTCGCCAGCAATGTCGGGCTTGGGGCTGGAGTTGGAACATGTCAGCCGTGAAACCAGAAAGCAAAAAGTCCAGTCCCTGCTCGAACTGGTAGGTCTCACCCACGTAGCCCGATCCTACCCACGGCAGCTCTCCGGCGGGCATGAAGATGCGGGTCTCTGTCGCCCGCGCACTCGCCACCAGGCCCCGCCTGTTGCTGATGGACGAGCCGTTCGGCGCACTCGACGAGATGACCCGGGATCGTCTCAACGAGGAATTACTTCGCCTGCGGACGGAACAGAATTGGACTGCTCTATTCGTAACCCACTCCGTTGCCGAAGCTGTCTTTCTCTCGACCCGCGTGATTGTGCTGGCGCCATCGCCGGGCCGCATCGCGCAAGAGATACCGATTGATCTTCCGTTTCCCCGGACCAGCGAGACGCGGGAGAGTCCGCAGTTCGAATCGCTGGTGACCGAAGTCTCGCGAGCTCTGCGCGGAGTGCATGCTGCATGAAGAAATACGTTGTCACCCTGCTCAACGCGGTGGCTGTCTTCGCCGGTCTGCTGCTGCTCTGGCAGGCGCTCGATCTGATTCTGCATCTGCCTCCGTACATGCTGCCCCCGCCGCTGGCCGTGGGCAGGGCGGTGGTCGCACGTTTTCCGTCGCTGATGGCCTCGCTGGCGATCACGTCTGAGGAGGCCGCCGGGGGGCTGGCCGCCAGCATCGTGGTGGGGATGCTGATCGCCTTGATCTTCGCCCAATCCCGCTGGATACGGCGCATGCTCTATCCCTACACCATCCTGCTGCAGACGGTGCCGATCGTGGCCGTGGCTCCGCTTATCCTCATGTGGGTAGGGCCGGGCACACTGTCGGTCACGCTGGTGGCCTTCATCATTTGCCTGGCGCCGATCATTGCCAACACCACCCAGGGGCTGATCAGCGTGGAGCCGAATCTTATCCATCTTTTCCTGATGCACAATGCGTCGCGGTTACAGATCCTCACCCGGCTTCGTCTTCCCCACGCCGTGCCTTCGCTCTTTGTCGGCATCCGCATTGCGGCCGGTATTTCGGTGATCGGCGCCATCACGGGCGAGCTTTTCGCCGGGTCCAGCAGGGTAGGCGAGGGTGGCCTGGGCTACTCTATCCTGTACGCCAGCGCCCAGCTGCAAACGGATTACCTGTTCGCCCTGGTGCTGGCTGCGACCGTGCTGGGTTTTGCGTTCTTTTTCCTGGTGATGTTTCTGGAGTGGTATTTCCTGCACAACTGGCATGAATCGGCGCGCACCATGACGGATGACTAGGAAACTGGGGTGCGGCGAGCGCGGTACGTAGGGTTCGACCTCCCGGATAAGGCGAGGTGCCGTGCGCAAAATAATGCGCGATAAGAGCGATAAGAGAGATAAGTCCGAGCGCGGCATGATTTGTGTATGCAAGGTATCTGTCGGCACATGATTTTGATACGGATTTGAAAGGTTTAGTCGCGCGGGATGCGGATATTTTTACCAGCCCGTGGTTACGGGGTAGTTTATGAGGAGACACGATGCTTCGTCTGGAATCTAAAACGGGCTGGTGGTTGGTAACCCACGTTGACCATGCGCAACTGGCGGGAGCCTTCGCGGCCCAATGGGGTAACGAGCAATTCCTCGCGCCTGAGCCGCGCGAGCGGGTGCTTCGTGGCGTCAACACCCACGACGATGGCTGGGCTGCCCGCGATGAACACCCGCAAATCACCCGCCAGGGAAAGCCCAGCGCCTTCTCCGTCGAGCTGGTAGGCAAGTATTCCGCCTTTGAAGAAATCGATCTGGCCGACTATCTCGCCGTCCGCGATCGCGCCGTCCGCATGGTAGCCGAGCAGGATCCCTATGCCGCCCTGCTGGTCTCCATGCATACCTACAATCTGCTGACCGCCCGCGCCGATCGCACGACCATCCAACCGGAACAACTCCCTCTGCTCGACGCCTTTCTCGCCCGGCAGTTGGAGTTCCAGCAGGAATTGCGAGCGCAGGATGGCGGCAGATAAGCAACTTGGCGCCGGAAGAAATCGCGCCGGTCCGCATTGAGAACCACTTTCGCTTGCTGCAGGCCTGCGATAACCTCTCCCTGCTCAGCTGCGTCGACTACCCGCGACCCGGAGATCTGCTGCACGCTTTGCCCCTGTGCGAAGGCGGAGAAAGTCGAATCACGGTCGAGCGGCTCGGCGAGCGTCACTTCCGTCTCGCCCCTTACCCCTTTGCCGAGTCGCCGCTGCTATTCCACCTGCCGGCGCGCCACGTAGAAGGCGAACACTTTCATCATGCTGAGGAATTGCAGAAGGAGTTTCACGCCGCCGCTCCGGAGCAGCTGCCGGTCACGATCACACGCTAACCACAGGGGGCACAAATTGAAGCGAACGAAATACTTCTTGTTAGTTGCCATGCTGGTCACGTCTTCACTGGGGATGGCCCAGCAAAGTGCAGCCCGCGAACTGGTAGAACGTCAGGCCCGAGCCTGGGAGAAGCAGGACTTTACGCTGGCTGCGTCCGACTGGCTGCCCACGGCAGTATTGATGTCACCCGAGGGGAACACGCCCGCCCCCGGAATGCCGGCATCCATGAAGGACTATTTCAAAGACTTCAGCGATCTGCATGTCACCATAAAGAATGTCTTTGCCTCTCCCGACGGCAAGAAGCTGGCCATCGAGTGGGATTGGGCAATCACGCGAAAAAAAGACGGCAAGCGCGGTGTCTCACATGACGCGATCATCGTAGATTTGGCGGGTGGCAAGATCGCCTCCTGGCGGGAATACTATGACCCTGCCGCCTCGGGCGAAGCGAATCCGTAAGGTGTGGATGGGAGTTCAACCGGCCTGGCTATTACAATGCAGGCAATTCTCTTTGTGATCCAACAAGGCGCGGAAGGTCGCATCTCTTTCCTGTTCTGCAGCTTTGTCAGTTGCAATATCCTGTGAATTTGTGGCGCGCAGCCAGTCTCTCAGAGCTTGAGAGTAAAGCTGATGGAGCCAAATGTACTCCAGACAGTTGCTCATCTCAGGATTCTATTCTCTTCCTACCCTAAATGATGATAGAAAGCCCGCATGCGGCGGAACATGGAGCCGACCCCGGGTGTCCAATTCCGGGCGCCCGATGTGTGATTTCGGACACTCATCGAATGATCAATCCACTTCTTTGTGCAAAGACGCCGCGAATTATCATTTTTCGCGAATCGCCATTTGGCACACGAATTGCCACGAGACAGGAGTTGACCTGCGTACCCTGCAGACTCTCGAGCCTGCAAGGCAAACGGAGCGGAAAAGCGAGGAAATCGGATGAGTGGAGATTCTCTAGCTGGGCGACCCGGGCAGGGCAATGCTCTCCTGGCAATCACCGTGGGTGGTTTGATTGCCGGGGCAATCGACCTTTCGCAAGCCTGCATTCTATTCAGCCCCAAGGTTCCGCTGGCCATCGCGGCCGGCCTGCTAGGACCGCGGGCTTTCCATGGAGGTAGCGGTACGTACGTCCTCGGCGTCGTGCTGCACTTCTTTATTGCGCTGTCAGCAGCGGCAACTTACTACGCGGCAAGCCGTAAGCTGAGGTTCCTGACGGAATACCCACTGATCTGCGGATTGTTCTTTGGGATGGCGGTGGAACTCTTCATGCGTCTCATCGTTCTGCCACTCTCCGGGCTGCACGCTAGGGGCCCTTATGCGTATAAGGATTTAGCACTCGCCTTGGTGGTACATATGGTTTTGATCGGTCTGCCGATTTCCTTCAGTGTTCGGCGGTTTGCCAGATGACCCTCACCGGGCGGCTTGATGTTTAGCTCAATGGGCCTGGAACCTTCAAGACGGTTGTGGTTCCGGCCAGGTAAGCGTCTCCAACTTCTCCGCCGCGGGCGGCGAAGGCCCGAGCATTGGTGGATACGAAGAAGAACCCGGTGCTCGCGTTTGCCGGAACTCCTTTGCTGAAGGTGAAGCTGTAGGTATTCGAGGCCGGCCCGTAGACGAAGTCGTCGGGTGCGGTCGTGGCTACCCCTTCCGAGCGCACGTCGGCCAGCACCACCTTGATGTTGGCAGGGGGCGGAGACCATCGGAAATCCACTCGGGTCGGACCGTTCAGCGGGGCGGCTCCGGTGAAGATTCGGTAGTAGAAGTCGAGCAGTCCGGTCTTGGCCGATCGTACGACGCGAAACTGCATCCTCACCGCCACTTCGCCGGCGCTTCTTCCGAGCAGGCGAATCTCCTGCAGAGCATCGTGGAGCACCAAACCTGATAGCGGCTTACGTCTGCGGCTGCCAGCCTGCCACGCCAAGGCCTCTTCCGGCGAAGGTGACGGCCGGTCCGGGAACTTGCTCTCATATGCATCAATCGCCGCTTGCATCGCAAATACTTCGGTGAAAGTGAGAGACATCGCCACCTCTTTCTCTTGTGTCGTGAGCATCGGCAGCCTGCATCGCCGTGGCTGCAGTGGTGAAAAGACAGATGGCCGGGTCAAAGGAAACCTGGCGCAGGCAAGCCCGGGCGCATCTAAAGCTATCCACAGCTGGGAAAACAAGGCAGGAATTTCTTCAACACATGGCTCGTCGCCAAAAGCAGGAGGGACCCAGGGAGCGGGTGTCTGCAAAATCAAACCGAACAGCGACTTCCGCGTTCCAGCTCATCGCATTGAAAGCCGAGGCCGGGATTGCGCATAGCTGCTTGTCTTTCGAGGATACTGATTCTGCCGAAACTTACTACTACCCTTGAGTACCGTTGAGTACTATCGGATGGAGATAACCTTAGTACCCATCGGCTTTCACAGGCCCGTTATTTTTCCTGAACGCAGACTGAATCAGGCGGAGGAGAGTGGGTGGGGTAAAAGGCCCGTCGCCGTCCAATCGAATGCCGAGCGGTTCGAGGGCGTCGGCAATGGCGCTCGCAAGGGAGCCGACCGCCCCCACGGTACCGCCTTCTCCAGCGCCTTTCATCCCAAAGGGATTCAGCGGAGAAGGGCTGGCCATGCTGCCGCTCAAGATGTGCGGCATGTCTGCCGCGGTCGGCAGCAGGTAGTTGAGAAATCCGTTGGTGAGGGGATACCCGGCGTCGTCATAACAAATTTCTTCAAAGAGCATTCCGCCCAGGCCCTGCGCAACACCTCCGTGAACCTGACCCTCAACGATCATGGGGTTGATGACCGTGCCGCAGTCATGAAAAGCGACGTAGTGCGTGACGCGCAGTTGTCCGGTCTCCGGATTTATTTCGACTTCGGCCATGTGCACGCCGTTGGCAAACGCAATTCCCGGGACCTGGTGATTCACGGCCTCTTCGATGACGGAGTTGAGGCCGGGCGAGAGCGGGTTCTCCGCCGCTCGCCGGGCAATCGCAGCGAGCGATATCTGCGCCTTCTTGTTTCGAATCCGCGCGCCCCCCTCGCACCATTCGAGATCGTCTTGCTGGGTCCCAAGCATTTTGGCCGCAAGGGCGAGCGCCTTTTCTTTCACCCGTCGCGCTGCCAATCGCGCGGCAGCGCCCCCCACGGCACCCCCGCGACTGGCAAAGGTTCCCAGGCCGTCGGGGATCACGCCGGTGTCGCCATGCTTCACAAAAATGCAGTCAAGCGAGATCTGCAATTCATCGGCGACCAGTTGGGCGATGGCGGTCGCCGTTCCTTGCCCGTGAGGAGATGCACCCGTCAACACGGTCACACATCCGGAAGGCTCGACCCTCACGTAGCCGGACTCGTAGGGCCCGATCGCGGTTTCTTCGACCAGGCACGCGACACCCAATCCGACCAGACGGCCCTCCGCGCGTGCCGCGGCTTGCTTCGTCTGTCGTTCCTTAAAGGCAAACAGGGCGACGGCCCGGTTGAGCGCTTCAGGGTAGTCACCGCTGTCGTAAACTACCTTCCCGGCGAGCACGATTTCTGTGCCGCGATCAGAAGGGAGCTCTTCAGGACCGAGCATATTTCGTTGCCGCAGCTCGATGCGATCGATATCGAGGTCGCGGGCGATACGATCCATAATCTGCTCCATACAGTGCACGGCTTGCGGATGACCCGCCCCGCGATAAACCGCCAGCGGCGTTTTGTTGGTCAGCACGGATAGAGACTTAGCCCGGTAATTTGGGATGCGATACGGCCCGCGGAACATGGCGGAAGAAATGGAAGCCGGGGTGGTGGACAGAGTTGCCATCGCGGCTCCGTTGTTGGTGATGCTGTTCAACTCCAGCGCGGAGATGACGCCGCTTCCGTCGTAGGCCGCGCGGACGTGGTGGATCTGCTCTCGTGCCTGGGTGGTCGCCACAAAGCTTTCGCCACGGGTTGCCAGATCGATGTTCCCGACTCCCTGATGGCAGACATTCGCGACATTGGTTCCATGTTCCGGGTAAAGCAGGGTTACATCCAGGGCCGCCTCCTCGGGGTCTAAGAGAACGGGCAAATCCTCATAGTCCACCTGGACAGCCTTAGCCGCAGCTTGAGCTATCTCGGTATGAGTCGCCACGACGATGGCAATGGGCTCGCCGGCATATCGAACCCGATCCACGGCGAGCGCTCGCATCAATGCTGGTTTCGAGTCGGGAAACAGATCGATCGAAGGCAAAGGATGAACGGTGGCCGCAATCTCCGCGCCATCCAGGACCAGGAGCACGCCTTCCTGGGCCTCGGCTGCCGAGCGATCTAATTTTCTGATGATGGCGTGAGGGCGGGAAGAGCGCACGATGGCCAGGTACAGCATATCGGGCAGCGCGATATCCGCGACGAATCGTCCCGCTCCGCGCAGGAGCCGGGGGTCTTCGCGCCGGTACACCGAAGATCCAACCAGCTTGGTAATCGCCATCTTCTAGTGCTCCGCTTTGGTTGATGGTGGGTTGATCCCCGCGAGCGTTTCCATGGCCTCGATGATGTTGAGGTATCCGGTACAGCGGCACAGGTGTCCTTGCAGCATGGTCGCAATCTCGTTGCGGCTGGGATGAGAGTTTTGCCGGAACAGGCTGACGGCAGACATCACCAGGCCTGGAGTACAAAAGCCGCACTGAAGAGCGTGGTGTTGGTGAAGGGCGGCTTGCACGGGATGCAATTCGGTATCGCTGCCGACGCTCTCGATGGTTTCTACGGAACATCCCTGGGCCTGGAGGGCAAGCATCAGGCATGAGCGCACTGGATCACCGTTGAGCAGGACAGTACAGCTTCCGCAAGGTCCTTCGCCACAGCCGATGTGTGTGCCCGTCAGGCCGAGTTGGTCGCGCAGGAAGTCAGCCAGGCGTAGGGTGGGCGCTACCTTTGCGGAAATTGTCTGTCCGTTCACCATCAGGTTCAGATGATGCATATGTTGGGCTCCTTGCCGACTCGATTTCCAAACTGAGTCAATCATGTTTCATGATGTCACCGCCCCCCGGGCTGCGCATTGTGTCGTCCCTGCGGGACTCGTACGTGAACCTCAGCTTACCCGGCACTCCCGTGCCAGGCTAGAGGTTGTGTCGTCCCTGCGGGACTGATTCATGTTGCATGGGTTTTACCCAGGACTATCGTCCTGGGCTAAGTTCAGCCAGAGCTGTCCAAATTAGCGGAAGAATCGACTTTTTGACGATGTAACTTGTTGACTGCGTTGAGGAGAATTCGGCGGAACAAAATCAGGTCGCCCTGTTTGATCGGCGCTGCATAGATGGCGCGAGTTTTAGAGTTGCCTGATAAACGCAGGGCACCGCGAGTACGCGCACTACAAGGGGTTTAGCGATTGAGTGAGGACTAAAGGAAAACGGCAGATCCCACGGCACCCCGGGGCGGGCGAGATGACAATTCTGCTTGAGCATGGTGTCCGTGTTTCCAGAAAAGGTCCGTGGAACTGCAGATCCGCTCAGCTCCGCTTCGGGATGACAAAGGAAAGGGTGGCGGTTCCATAGGCTATGGTTGCTGGACCGAGACCGTTTCTCAAATCTCAATTTGGACAAGTCTGAAGTTCAGCGTCCCTGCGGGACTGAGTCGTGTTGCATGGGTTTACCCAGGAGTAACGTCCTGGGCTAAGTTCAACCAGAGCTGTCCAAATTAGCGGAACAATTGATTTTTTGACGATGTAACTTGTTGATTGCCTTGAGGAGAGTTTGGCCGAACAGCATCAGGTTGCTTCTGTTTGACCGGTTGCTGTCTAACGCGGACTCATGAGAGCCTTAGAATCTGCGTGAGAAGTAAAAGAAAACCGCAGATCTCTCCACTACGCTACGCTCCGGTCGAGAAGACAATTTCGTTTGAGTATAGTATTCCGCGTTTCCAGCAGAGGTCCGAGAAAACTGCAGATCCCTCCACGGCACGCCGGGACAGGTCGGCTTCGCTCCTAATGAACAAAATGTGTCCGGAGATAGAAACAGTGGTGTCGGGGGACAAATAGGCTCGGTTTGAATTGGCGGTATGTTTGCCCTTGGGAATCGGGGAGGGATCGAGGCGCACCGCAGGTTCCTCGCTTCGCTCGGAATGACAAATAGGAGAGGGTTGTTGAAAGGGAGAGGGCTGTTGCCAAGGGAGGGGGCACTCGTGTGTCGAAGGGACCCGATGTCTCCCAGTTCATTCCTCTCTTAACTTGCCGCAGGCAAGTCGCCTGCTCGGGATGACAAAGGAAAGAGCAACGGTTCCATAAGCAGTGGTTGCGAACCGAAACGCTTTTCAAATCTGATTTGGACAAGTCTGAAGTTCAGACGTCCCTGCGGGACTAAACTCGTAAATCCTGGTTTCACACACCCTCTGACGCTCCTACGGCAGGACTAAAGTCGCGCCCTGATACAAGGCATCACGGCGACGACTCCCGAAAATAGCGCATCTTCTCATCATGTCAGGGCAGCGGAACAAGCATCGCGCACTGCGTCGCGTAACAGTACCGGCAGCACCGCGATGGCGTACTCGGCGTCCAAGACTCCTTTGCCTTTCGGCGGGGGATGCGCACACAATGCGGCAGCAGCGATGCCCGGCGCGTCCGCAACCCGCGCACCGATCAGATTTGATTCAGCGAGAGGACAGCGCCTGGGAACATCGCCACATCCACCGACAGCCAAGGAGGCGCGCTCCATGCGGCCCGCAGGATCGAGAGTAACCACCGCGACCGCGGTTGCCAGCGCACGCGAATTTTGCCGCAACGCCACGTCATGGATGCTGGAACCCGTCCGCTCCGGAAAGGCCTTGAAGTGCAAGTGTGTGACCATCTCGTCGCCAGCAACTGTGGTGCGATTCGGTCCAGAGAAAAATGCTTGAGCCGGAAGCACACGATAGCTCCTCACACACGCGATGCGAAACACAGCGTCGATGGCAAGTGCGACCACCGGCAACTGGCTCGCGGGATCGGCCAAGGCTAAATTGCCGATCAAGGTTCCACGGTTGCGGATGGAAGGCGTGGCGGTTTTTTCCGCAGCTTGGGGCAACAATGGACAGTGCCGATGGACGGCCGGGGATCTCATGACGTCCGAAAGGCTCACCATAGCCCCGATGGTAAGTTCAAACCCGTCCAGCTCTATCAGTTTTAGCTGGCTCAACGCGCCAAGATCGACCAGAACCGTGGGCGTAGCTGTGCCCGCAGCCAGCCGCGGGATCAGCGTCTGACCGCCCGCCAGGACCATCGCTCCAGGCTCTCCCATCAGGGCGAGCGCCTCCTCAAGCGTCGATGGCCGGGCATAACGATAACCGTCAACAACGGTAGTCATCGTCCAACCTCAGACAACAAAAAGCCGGATGGTTGAGTACGCCATCCGGCTTTCTGTTGGTATATTGCAGTCGTCCTAGAACGTGAGTTGCAGCGACATCTGTATCTGTCGCGGTGAGCCAATGGTGTGGTTTACATAGCCAAGGCCGGCGGGGCAGTTATAGAAGCTGTCGTTGGTCTGGTTTCCTTCGGAATCGCAACCAGTCGCGAGAGCGGTTTGTCCCGCGGACGGGAACTGGTTGAAGTACTGATTCTGAAAGACCTCATTGCCCGGAATGTCGAAGCTCGTGGTGTTGGTGAGGTTGTAAACGTCAAACGTGTATTTGAGGTTGTAGCGTTCGGTCAGGTTGGTCATTTTCACCAACGAGATGTCCGCGCGCTTTTGCGAGCTCTGGCGGAAGATGTTGCGCTGTCCGGTGGTGAAGTTGGTCTCGACCGTATCTCCTGCGGGTATTGCCGAAGCCAGAGGGCTGCCCGGCGTGACCAGAGGAACGGTAAAGCACTGCGGGTTGAGGGCGGGAAGATAATTCACGCCAAAGGCGCCGGAGTGCCCGGTCTGCGCCTTCTTGGGCGAACAGGCTGCATAGTTCAGGGGAACGATGGGATTGGTGATGCCATCGTAGACACTGTAGTAGAGGCTGCCAACGGCACCGCTAAAGTCGACGACACTGTAGGGTTGTCCGCTCTGGAGAACGGTCAGGCCTACCAGCGACCACCCGTCCGTGAAACGGCCTTCCAGCGTGGATTTGCCATAGAAGTCCGGCAGCTTGTAGACGTAAGTGAAATTGAAGACATGGGTGCGGTCGAAGTCGGAGGAAGCGTAACCGTCACGGAGATCAAGCGGGTTGTTGCCGTTGTAGAAGAGGCCGATCGCGCTCTGCTCGTCCAGGGCATGCGAATAGGTATAGGACGCACCCACCTGTATGCCATGGCTCATGCGCTTTTCGACGTGGACCTGCAGCGCGTTGTAAGCCGACACGCCGGCCGCCTTGTAAGTAATCGACTCAGCCGCGTAACCGATGTAGGGCACGCGGAGGTCGATATTGCCGCCTTCAAAGTTCAGCAGCGCCGTGCTGCCATCTCCCAGGGTAATGAAGCTGCCATCGGGATTGGTGGGCGTGTACCCATAAGAATAATTTTGCGAGTGAACTGCCGCGGAGGGGGACGCAATGTTGGGTTGGTTGAAAGGAACCGGGACCACCTGGTGACGGCCCAGGTTGCCGACATAACCGAAGTCAAAGGCGAGATCGTTGCGCGGCTGCCACTGCACGTCGAGGGTGTAGTTGATCGAGTAAGGCAGTTTGTTCTTGCGGTCGTAGACACCAAGGGAGATGGGTTGGCTTCCATTCATGATGGCGGTCGCATTGGGTAGATAGGCAGCGAAGTCCGATGCCTTGGGGTTCGTTGGGGCTGCACTCTGCACGTTGGTGTACGGGAACTCCAACGAGCCGGCGGTGCCACCAGCGCAGGTGGGGATATAGCCGTCCTGGTAGGTTGCGGTGGGGCACGTCTGGGCCGTGACGAAGGGAACCTGCTGGACCACGCCGAACGGTCCGCCCGTGACCAGGCCGATAGCGTAGCCAGGCGAGAAGTAGCTGAAGAGTTCGCCGCGGTCATAGTACATGCCCATGCCGCTTCGGATCACCACCTTGTTGTTAAACCGGGTCGGGCTCCATGCCGCGCCAAGCCGGGGAGCAAAGCCCCATTGGCGGCCGGTAAGGGTGGTTTTGCTGATGCCAGCAGTGCCGTTCTTGTTGTTGCCGGCGATGATGAATCCGCTCTGATCCGGCCCCAGGGTGCCTGCGCTCTCCCCTACGGGTAGAGGACCGGTGGGTGAGATGTAGGAGTAAAGGGAGGGATCGAAGTTGAAGATGTTTCCGTTTTTCTCGGTCAGCCCGCCATCCCAGTCGTACCGCAGGCCTGCCGTGATGGTCAGGTTGGGTTTGATCTGGAACTTATCCTGCAAGAACATTCCAAGCTGATTGGCCCGATAGTACCGGTTGGCGTTGCCTTGTAGAAAGGTGGTGACGTTGTAATCGTCGTCCGGGGTTACGAGTCCGTTCAGGAACTGGCCGAAATCGTTGCTCGCAATGGTACCGGTGCCGGGCCGGCGGTCGCGGATATTGAGCTGGGTGAAGCTATAGCTGCCACCGAACCCGATGCTGTGTTTTCCCTTTACCCAGATCGCGTTTCCTGAGGGCTGAAGGCGATTCTGAAAGACGCCGGTCAAGGAACCCTGACCGCCGGCGCCGGGACCGAGGTTCAGCGTGTCGCCGATGCCGGGTACCTTACTGTCGCCAAGCACGTGAATGATGGAGATGCCAGGGAAGTAGTTCGAGCCAAAGGTGTCGATGGACGGGTTCCCATAGGCGCCCCCGGGGATGCTCGATGGCCCGAAAGCCTGATCATTGGTGTTGTAAAGCTTTTCCCGGAGGAAGCCCAACGTTTCCTGGGTGCTGAGATTGGAGCCGATGAGGTAGGTGTTGTTGACGGAAAAGACCTGTGAGCCGGCATCGAGCTTTTGTTTGAAGCCGGGCACGTTGGAGTAAGCGTAGGGAGCAGCCGTTGGGTCGTGCTGATAGTAGTACTTCAGCGCCAGGGTGTCTTTGCTGGTGGCGTTATAGTCGAGATTGGCGACCGCCTGGTCTGCAATGAACGAGGCTGTTCCGGGAATGAAGGCGTTGAAAGTATGCGCCGGGTCGAGGGTGACATTCTGCGCGTTAGGGATGAGCCACTTGCCGGGTTCACCATTCACCGCTGGAGAATTGAACAAGGCAAGCGCGATTGGATCGACGGCCCCCGTGGGCGTATTGAAGCCGTTTGCACCGGCGATGCCTGCCAACGCCTGCGGGCTGCGATCATCCGTCAGTCCAACAGGTACGTCTAGAAATGAGTCGCCGATTTCTGCGTCGCTGACGTGCAGGTGTTGGTAGGCGAGGAAGCCGAACAGCTTGTCTTTGATGATGGGGCCGCCGACGACTCCGCCAAGGGTGTAGCGGTGTAACTGCGGGACCTTGTCAGCCGCCGGAACAGCGTTGTCCTGATTGAAGAAGAAGGGCGCGGCATTGAGCCAGTTGGTGGCGCGATGCAGATAGAGCGATCCGTGGTAGTCATTGGTGCCGGAGGTGGTGCTGAGGTCGATGTGTGCCCCGCTGGTTGCGCCTTGTTGCGCGTCATACATCGATGCGTTGACACGGGCCTCCTGGATGGTTTCTGGGGCAGGAGAGGGAAGCGCATTGCCGATCGAGAGATAGACCGAGGCGCTGGACTGGATAACGCCGCCACCACCGGTGTTGCCGACGCCAGTGCTGGGGCCCACACGGGCCGAGGCTACCTGGCTGGTGCTCTTGCCGTTAAACAGGTTGCTGCCGTCGACGCCGTTCAGCAGGAAGCTGTTGCTGGTGTCGCGTTCGCCATTGGCCCAGATAGGAGCGTTACCCAAGCCGGAATTCACGCCAGTGCCTCCGGGCAGTTCGGCATTGACGCCGGGCGAGAGGATAGCGAGCCCGGTGAAGCTGCCCGTCGGCAGCGGAATCGACTCGATCTGCGATTTATCGAGCACATACCCATTCGTCGTGTCGACGGCATTGAGCAACGGGTTCACGTCGACCTCTACCGTGTCTGCTACCGTGCCCACCTTCAGTTGGGCCTGCAGCGAAACAGTACGATCCGCCTGGATCAGAATGCCCGGGTAGCGCGCGGACGAGAAACCGTCTTTGGTAAAACTGACCGTGTATTTGCCCAAGGGCAGATCATTGAGGTTATAGACGCCCTGCGCATTGCTGCGCGTGCTGCGCTCCAGCTTGGTTTCTTCCGATGTGACCTTGATCTCGGTGTCGGGAATAGCGCTTCCCGAAGGGTCGACCACCGTCCCGGTGATGCCACCGAGGGTTTGTTGTGCCTGCATTGCCTGTGGCTGCAACAGGGTGACTGAAAACAGCACGGCTAACGACGAAAGAAGTCTTCTGGAAAATAGATACATCTTGGATATGCCTCGCGTGAGAGAGAAGCTGTGACCGGACTCTATTTTTTGTTATGCGACTACAGGGTCGGTGCAACCAGAAAAGGTCACGACGAGGTGACGGCCCAACAGCAACCGGGAGGAACACAAGCGGTGTGATGTGAGGATAGAACAAATATGCTTATGGAGCCAAGCAAAATTGCGCTTAGAATCCGGCATCTTATCTGCACCAGGAAAGATGCATCGTTTCAGGACAACCCGCTCAAGGCAAAAGAGACACGTGGGCGAAGACAATGCGCCATCCTTGGGGAAGGCGAGCCCAGGTCTGGCTCTGCCGTCCGCGAGTGAGCTTGCCCTCGAGGTTGCGTTCGAAGGCCACGGTGATGCTGGCGAAATCGCTGCCAAAGGTAACGATCTCGAGCCGCTTAATGGTGCGTGCCAGGTTCGCGGGGGAACGCCCTTTACGAAAGGCTTCAATTTCGCTGATGCCATACAGGGTCTCGGTGGGACCAAAGCGCGCCACATAGGGTGACGACCAGAACATGCTCATCAGAGTTTCTACATTGTTCGAGACCAAGGCCTCTTCATAGCGCGGATACAGTTCGCGCAACTCGGCGACGGTGGCAGGGTCGTTGATGAGCATGGCGGTCAGAACATCTTCCTGGTGGGCAGCACGCATTTTGGCAGGGCGGCGCTTACGGTGATCATGGGTTCGTTGACCAGCTGGCTGATGCGCAGCTTCATGGCGACGCTGCAGAGCAGGTAGGCGTCGACAGGGGTGAACGACCAGCGGGCGATCAGGAGATCGATCATGCGCTCTGTTGCCCGGCGGGCTGCCTGGATGGCATCGGGGTCGGACTCGACCACGATCCATGCATCCGCGGGCGCGTCCGGACAACGCGATTCGGCCGATTCGATCAGGGGGCCGGAGAGCGGTTGGTGGCGGTGCACATGAAAGCGCAGAGATACCTCCGCGGGGCACTCAATGCCGTTGATGCAGACTTCGCCATCACCCTGGGCGGCGTGCGCGTCGCCGGCAGAGAACAAGGCGCCGGGGTTTAGGACCGGCAGGTAAAGGGTGGCTCCGGTACAAAGCTCGCGTACGTCCATGTTCCCGCCAAAGGGGCCCGGGGGGCGGGTTCTGAATTCGCCATCCTCGGCGGGGGCGACGCCCATCACTCCGCAGAAGGGACGCAGCGGGACGATCGCCGATCCGAGCGAGCGGCTGATTTCGGGGTCGAGCGTCCAGTGAAAGAGATAGGGGTCAGGGAAACGGTCTTTCAAAAAGCCGAGGCCGGGGATCACGCTGGTCCAACCCCATCCTCGATGTTCCACCTGCAATATTTGAATCTCGAGCACATCGCCGGGCTCGGCACCATCGATGCGGATGGGCCCGGTGAGTGCGTGGATCTTGTTTCGGTCGATGGATAGAAAATCTTCGACGGTCGCGCCTGGCTTTACCTGGCCGCCGCTGGCATCGAGACAGCTCATGTGCACGGTGTCTCCCGAGGAGATCGTCAGCCGCGGTTCGAGGGCGCGGTTCCAGCGGGAATGTGTGGGCTCTGCAGTTAACCGATGTTCGGCCATGGGTCCCTCCACTTCGCTACCCCGGATTTCCTGTTGGTATTGGTGGCGTTGCCGAACTTCATGCGGCTTTCCTTACTGAGAGCCGCACACGCGGTCGTTTCCAGTGCTGCGTGGCAGGAAATCCGGGTACGCTTCGGTCGGGATGACAATTCATACTGCTACGATCATTTGCAATTCCACCAGGGCGTTGCGGGGCAGGGCAATCACGCCAACGGCGGCGCGGGCGTGACGGCCCTGATCCTGGAATACGGCCATCAACAAGTCGGAAGCGCCGTTGATAATTGCCGGGGAATCGGGAAAGCCGGCGATGGCGTTGACGTAGCCGTTTACGCTGACGACTTCGCGGACTTTGTCCAGCGAGCCGAGGGCGCGTTTGAGGACTGCGAGTTGGGTTAAGGCACAGGCGCGCGCTGCGGCGTAGCCCTCCGGGATGGTTCGATCGGCGCCCGCGGTTCCGGTGATGATCCCGTTGGTTCCGGTGGAGATGACTCCGGAGAGGTAGACCAGGTTTCCAACGGTTTTCGCAGACACGTAATTGCCTCCCGGGGCAGGGGGGTCCGGCAAGGAAAGGCCAAGTTCCAACAGGCGTTTCTCAGCACTCATGTGTTCGTAATCTATATCACTTGGGGGGGTGATGTTCAGGAGAGTCGTGTTGCCGGGAAAGGGAAGTGAAGATCTCTGCGCGGGAGAGGTTGGCTCCCCGGGATGAACAAGCGATAGTTGCGCGTTGAGCACCGTGGTATCCCACATCTCGCGAAAAACGAGCGAGATGTGGGGCACCCGATCTCTGTTGCCGGTACAGGAAGCCGGTCATTTCTCTCCTTATGACATCGATGGAGTTGCGGGGCGAGCACCGTGGTACCCCACATCTCGCGAAAAACGAGCGAGATGTGGAGCCCGATCTCTGTTGCCGGTACAGGAAACCCGGTCAGCGAGTCGTCTCCTCGGGATGACTAAGGAGAGATTGGCTTGGAGGCAGATTTTTTCTGCTGTTCGGGAGGTGCAGGTTAGTATGAGCCAATGACACGAGTGGTTGCCGCTCTTATCGTTGCGGGCACGTGGTTGCTGGCAGCGCAAATACGTAGTCCACTCTTGCACCCGTCGCGGCAGGCACCCACCGACCTTCAAGTGGGAGAGTCCCAATTTGTTTCCTACCAGGATCTGCTCCGGCTGCCCCAGGTAAAGTTCACTACCTCGGATGACTCTAATTTTGTTCCACCCGCCCAGGTGAGTGGTGTTCCTCTGGAGGAGCTGAAACGGACGTTGGGCTCGGATGCGGATATGGTGGTGGCGATTTGCGCCGATGGATATCGCGCGAACTACCCAGCTGCATACCTCTCCGCCCACCATCCCGTGCTGGTGCTGACAGTGAACGGCGAGGCGCAACAGGGCTGGCCGAAGACCCATGAAGGCAATATGGCGCTGGGGCCTTACGTCATCGCAAATCCGAGTTTCACTCCATCGTTCAAAGTGCTGTCGCACAGCGATGAGGCGCAGATTCCTTTCCAGGTTGTTCGCCTCGATTTTCGCAACGAGCGCGAGGTGCTCGGCGCCATTGCTCCGCATGGCTCCTACACGCCCGATTCGCCGGTTATGCAGGGATACAAGATCGCGCAACAGAATTGCTACCGTTGCCACAACATGGGCGGCGAAGGCGGCCACATGGCTTCGATACCCTGGCCAGTGGTCGGCACCTTCGCCAAAGGCAATCCCGATTTTTTCGCCAAGTACGTACGCAATCCGCAGGCGATGAATCCATCCAGCAGGATGGCCGCCAGCCCCGGGTATGACGATGCAACCATTGCCGCTCTTCGGGCCTATTTCTCTACTTTTGCTGCTGGAGGACCGTAAATGACGATTCGCGTCTCGAAGGCGCTGCTGCTGTTCGCTCTTGGTTTCTATTACACGCTGGTGGTGTTCAACAATACGAACGACTACAACTCCAACCTGACGTTCGTGCGCCACGTGCTGTTGATGGATACGACGTTTCCAGGGAACCATGGCATGTGGCGCGCCATCCATGCCCCCGCAGTTCCTTTCATGTTCTTCGCCAGCATCGTTTGCTGGGAAATTGTGACCGGCGTTCTTTTGTGGTGGGCAGGCATTCGCCTCATGCGCAACTTGCATGCGAGCGCTGCGGTTTTCAATGCGGCGAAGAGGTTGGGAGTGATCGCGCTGACGCTTAGCCTGCTGATGTGGCTCTCGGCCTTTCTCAGCGTGGGCAACGAGTGGTTCCTTATGTGGCAGTCGAAGGAGTGGAGCGGCGAGTCCGGCGCCGACCACATGTTCGCCATCGCGGCTTTCATTCTGCATCTATTTGGTCATGCCTGATGCGGAAGGCCAGGCCTAGTTCAGATTCAGACCTGTGACAACCTGGCCAGAGTGGATGCCAGAACCGTGGCTCCGGTTTCGATTTCCTGCGGCGCGGAATACTCGTCCGGGCGATGACTGACTCCGCCGCGGCAAGGGATGAAGACCATCCCCACCGGGGCAATACGAGCCATGAATAAAGAGTCGTGATAAGCGCGGCTGACCATTTTCTTATAGGGCAGCCCGCTTTCCTCAGCGGCCTCCACCAACGCGTTGATGACGCGGGGCGAGCAGGTGGCCGGGGCATCGGCGTTGATGGGGGTAACCCTCACCTGCAGTTTTCGCCTGGCCGCCACCTCGGCGCAGGCCTGCTCGATCTCGCGCAGCACGCGATTCCTGCGTTGCTCATCCGTGTCGCGAATGTCCACGTCCATCTCGACCCGGCTGGGAATGCTGTTCACCGCACCCGGATAAATCTGGCACTTGCCCACGGTGCCGCAGGTGTCGATCGATCCCGTGGCGCGCGCTCGTTCTTCGACCGCGAGCACGATTTCGGCGGCGGCACAAAAAGCGTCTTTGCGATCGGGCATCAGCACCCCGCCCGCATGTCCTCCCTCGCCCTCGATCGAGATGCGCAACGCAGCCGGCGCGGCGATGCTGGTGACAATGCCCACCGGCAAGCCTTCCTTCTCCAGCAACGGACCCTGCTCGATATGCAACTCGACGAACGCGGCATAGTAGCCGTCGGGCAAACGAACCTGGTCGAGCGAACCCTGGAAGCCGGCTCCAGCGCGCAGTTGCGCCAGGGTGTTGCCTTCCGCATCTTTCAGGCGCGTGTCCGCGTCGCTGTTGAGTACGCCGCTCAGCATCCGGCTCCCCAGGCAGCCCAGGCCGAAGCGCGTGGGTTCTTCCGAAGTGAAGAGCAGGAGCTCGATCGATCGCTGCGGCTGAAAGCCACTTTGTTGCAAAGCGCGGATGGCCTCCAGGCCGCCCAGGACGCCCACAGTACCGTCGAATTTGCCGGAGTGAGGAATGGCGTCGATATGCGAGCCGGTGCCGATGGCGGCCAGTTCTGGCCGCGCCCCCACCCAGCGGGCAAACATGTTGCCTACGGCGTCTTCGCGTACGGCCAGCCCGGCATCGCTGCATTGTGACTTGAGCCATACGCGTGACCGCTGATCCGCGCCGGCAAAGACCAGGCGAGAAATGCCGGGCGGTGTGTCGTCGGAGAACGAGGCCAGGGTTTCCAGATCACCCATCAGCCGGTCACGATTGATTTGCATGTAATTACCTTCCGGGAAGCGGGTGACGATTCCAGTCTTTGTAGATCAGGTACTTGGCCGGGGTTTTGCCCAGAGCGCCGAACCACTGCGGGCAGTAGGGCGCCATCCAGATAAAATCCCCTGCCTGCACGGGGTACCAGTTGTTTCCGAGGCGATAGATGCCGCCGCCTTCGAGCATGAGCAGGCCGTGCTCCATGACATGAATCTCGACCAGGGCGAGCGTGGCCCCGGGCTCATAACGCATGGTGTTTACGGCGTAGTCCAGGCCGGGCACAGTGGGCAACAGCTGCTTTACCTGGAGCGCTTGGTCCCCGCCCAGCGGTTGCGAGGCCACCTCGTGTTCGTGGCCAAAAATCGCGGGTGCGGGGGCATCGTTCAGCAGCGCGATCGCCGGCTTCTCGATCACGGCCACGCGCGCTTTGGCTGACGACTTCACGGAGTGGGGCTGGTTGGCGGGCACATGGGCAAATTCGTCCGGGCCGAGCTGCCGCGTCTGGCCGCCGAGTTCCACCGATATGCTGCCTTCCAGCACATAAAGAAAACGTTGCCCGTGTGCCGGTCCTAACGAGCCCCCGGGTTCGAACTCCGCGGTGTATTGGGTGAAGGCGGCCCCGATGGCGGGCGCTGTGTGCACAATAACGGTTACAGAATCGAAGCCGGGGAGGGGCATGCCCACGAAAGTATCCGGCGTCTGCAAGAGGTGGGTGGGTTGGCGATCGCTGCGCGTGTGTCCGAGGTTATACACTCTGTTCCTTACTTACTACTTTAGTCATGAGGCGCAAGAAAGCACGTCCGGCGGCGAGGGCATTTTCCACATCCTGGGGACGAACCGACTCCTCGGGATGATGGCTGACGCCTCCGGGGCTGCGTAGAAAAATCATCGTCGTGGGAACGCGCTCGGCCATGATCATGGCGTCATGACCGGCTCCGCTGACCATGGAGAGGGGTTCGATCCCGGTATCACGAATTGCCTCCGCTGCCAGGGCGCATAAGCCCTTATCCATAGGGACGGCAGGCTGGTCCATCAGCATTCTACCGGCAACCGTGAGGCCGCGCCGTTTGGCGATCGAGTCCGCCTGGGCAAGCAAGGTATGGACGGCCCGGTGGCGAATGCTGTCGTCTTCGTGGCGCACATCGAGGCTGGCGCGCAATTGGCCGGCTACGACGTTCCCGGCTCCGGGATGAGTGCGCAGATCGCCGACGGTCGCCACCAGGCCCGGGGTTTCGAGGGCCAGACGCTCGACTGCGATTACCCACTCCGCCGCGCCCGCCACGGCATCGTTGCGCAGCCGCATCGGTGTGGTGCCGGCGTGGCTTGCGCGGCCGGTAAAGGTCATCTCCGCGCGAGTTTGCCCAACGATGGCGTGGACGACACCGAGGGATCGGTCTTCGCTCTCCAGCAGGATGCCCTGCTCGATGTGGAACTCCAGGAAGGCGGCGGTTTCGTCGCTTATCTGGGAGGTCTTTATTTGTTGTGGATCCAGTCCGAAGGATTTAATTGCCTGGGCGATGGAGATTCCTTCCTCATCCGTGGTGGCGAGGAAATCAGAGTCTACGCGCCCAACCAGGGCGCGGCTGCCGATAAAGGGGAGGTGGAAACGGACACCCTCTTCCTCAGAGAACGCGACCAACTCGATGGAGAAGGGCTGCTTTTGTCCTTCCAGGGACTCGACCAAGGCCAGCCCCAGCATCACGCCCAGTATGCCGTCAAAGGCTCCGCTGTTGGGGACCGTATCAAGGTGCGAACCGATCATCAGAGAGGTATTCGAGGCGCCGGCATAGCGGCCACGGAGATTGCCGGCTGCGTCGGTTTTCACCTGCATACCTGCCGCTTCCATCCATCCCTGGACTTCGCGCATGCAATCGCGCATGGCCGAGGAGAGAAAGGTGCGTTTGATCTGGCCCGTTGCTTCGCTGAATTGCCCCAGGTGATGGCAGCGAGCGATGATTTTTTCAGCTTGCATTGCTGAGACTACCCATTGGACTTTCCTCGATAACTATAAAAACCGCAGATCTCTCCACTACGCTACGCTCCGGTCGAAAAAACATCTCCACGAAGGGTCCGCGGAACCGCAGGTCCCTCCGCTCCGCTCCGCTCCGGCCGGGATGACAAGGAAGGGAGTAACGATTCCATAGAGAGTGGTTGCCGGACGGAGGGTTTTTCATCACCTTGGGTGGGCCGTAGGCCCATGAGTCCTCCGGTAGAGATTTGCGGTTTTTCTTTTTGCAGTTGAGGCCCCAAATTACGTCTCTCTCGATATTCGCGCCACGATGTTGCCGTAGGGCTCGTCTGTGGGTACGAAGATTTCGTTGGGATTGGTCTGCCCGAAGCGCGACAGGTCCACCAGCAGGCAATGCTTGTTAGGCATGGCCAACTCCACATCCAGAATTTCCGGGACAGCTTCGAGCGCCGCCTGGGCCATGGCATAGAGAGTGTGTTGGACGGATTTGCTGTCGTGCCCGGCAAAAGCCCCGATCAGCGCGTCACGCAGTTTGTCGCGCAGCAGCGCAAAGGGCAATTTCGAGGTTTTGTACTCCCATTGCGCGCGCATCGAGGTGCCGAATAGACGGTCCGCGGTCTCGGGCAGCGTGGTCAATGAGTCGCGCAGATAGCCCTCGAATCCGGAGTTAGCTGTCTTCAACACCACCAGGTTTTCGAGGCCCGAGGTGACCGAGGGTTTGCCGCCCTGGGCACACGTAACAGCCGTGGTTTGTGCTTCGCTCGAGCCGCGTACGAAGGTGGAAGGATGCGGCTTGCCCCCTACCAAAGCATGCTCCCATGCGGTGGCGGCAATGTTGATTACGACGCGCTCCACCTGGGGGTTGCGAGAAAGAAAGAACTCGCACAGCTCCAGGGCGAACTCTTCAACACACTCAGCCTTGCTCTCGCGGCAGCGCGAGTACACCGTGTTCTTCATCGTGTCCGTGGGCAAGATGGCGCTGTTATCACCATCCGTAAAGCACGTTGTGAAGTCGCCGGCGAGCAGCACTTCGACTTTCCATTCCCAAACGGTGTGCAGCGGACGGTCCCGCTTTACCTTCATCACGCGCACACTCGATTTGCCGTACGAATTCTGTGCCAGAGTAATCACCGGCTAGCTCCCTCTGTAGGTGGTATAGCCATTTGGACTCAAAAGTAACGGGACATGCAAGTGGGTATCGCCAGGACGCACAGTCACGATGATTTCGACCGTGAAGTACAGGCCTTTGACCATCTGCGCCGAATGATAGGTCCCGGTCTCAAAGCGCAGCCGGTACTGTCCGGGCTGTAAGACGGGATCGCCGTTCTGGGGCAAGAGGTTGGCGCAGCGGCCGTCGGCGTCGGTCTGGCAGGTGCTCAGCAGCTCCCATTGGCCGGATGGAGCCGCATATTCCAGGTGGACCACCATGCCGGCAGCGGGCCTGCCCAGCGCGGTGTCGAGTACATGGGTAGAGAGCCGGCTCATGCAGCCTCCGTTTGCGCCAGCCACTTGCGCAACCTGAGCTGCATGATCTGTTGCTGCTGCGCCGCCGATTCCTGCAACTCCTGCGCGGGGTCGTTGCCCAGGCGGCGTTCGAGGATGCTCAACATCTCCGCAGGCTGCTTGCCGCTGGCGCAGACGATGAAGATCCGTCCAAACCGCTGTTCGTATTGGCGATGACCCTCTTGCATTCGCTGCAGAATAGCATCGCCGGCCTGGCTCATCTGACTCTGCTCTGATCGTGACCACGCTGCCGAGACAGCGGTCGCCGTCTTCTGCGCATGCTGTTCGCCGATGCGAGGATGGCTGCGGAAGGCTTCCAGCCAGTCGGCCTCGGACAGATTCTGCCAGCAATCATCAGCGGCGGCAAACAGAGATTGCTCGTCGGCAAACGGCCGCTTGCCGGCTAAACACGCGGCCCAGGCACGTGAGCCGCAGCAGGAGAGGATCTCGGTGGCTGCCTCGCCGGGCGGCAGGGCATCCCAACGCGCCAGGACTCGGTTCAAGTGAACAGGCCCTCGAGAAATTCCTGCAACAAATTGCCGGCAACGTGGAGCCGGTAAAGAGCGCTGGAACGGATGTCATCAATGGGAGCGACTTCCGATTCCAGAGCCCGCCGGGCTTCGCTTATCAAAACAGGACTGTAGGGCTGACCGAGCAGAGCTTTTTCTGTGCGCCGCAGCCGCACCGGGGTGACTGCCATGCTGCCGATAGCCAGACGCACATCTTCAATTTTGTTCGCGGAAATTTTGCCCAGCGCCGCCAGGCAGAGCTTGGCGATGGCTTGTGCATTGCGGGTGCCGACCTTGCGTGAGTACCCGTGGTGGCCGGAGAAGCGTGGTTGCAGGGCGATGGCGGTGATGATCTCATCGCCCGCCAGTTTGGTTTGCTTGTAACCGGTGTGGAACTCGACATAGGGCATGCGACGGGTTCCACGCGCGGAAGTGAGCAGCAGTTCCGCCTCGTAGACCATCAACGCGGGCAGGGAATCGGCGGCGGGTGATGCGTTGACGATGTTGCCGCCGAGGGTTCCACGGTTCTGGTTGGCAATGCTTCCGGTCCAGGAGGCGGCTTGCGCGAGCAAGGGAAATTCCCGCGCCACCACAGGATTTTTTCGCAGGTCAGTGTAGGTGCATCCGGCGCCGATCAGCACTTCGTGCGCGCTGCTCCCGATATGGCGCAACTCGGGCAGTCCCCAGAGGCTGACCAGCTTGCGGGAGGGGAGCCGCCCCGCGCCGTACTGAACCATCAATTCAGTTCCGCCCGCAATCGGCATCCACACACCCGGCTGCTTCGCAAGCAGCTCGAGCACAGCGGATAATTTGCCCGGCGCTACCAACTCGTACTCTGACGGACGGGATCTCATCTCGGGGTACCCGCCGCTTCTGCAACCGCGTCGAAGATGCGTGTGTAGCCGGTACAACGGCACAGGTTTCCGCCCAGCCCTTCGCGTATCTGTTCCAGGGTTGGGTTGGGGTTGTGGTTCAACAAATGAACCGTGGCCAGGACCATGCCCGGCGTGCAGATACCGCACTGCGCTCCTCCGCATTTAAGAAATGCCTGCTGCACCGGGTGAAGACCGCTCTCGCCGGCGAGCCCTTCGATGGTGCACAGCGTAGCGCCCTCGGCCTGCAGAACCGGAACCAGGCAGCTATTCACCAGCTCGCCATTCATCAGCACAGAACAGGAACCGCATTCCCCCTCGCCGCATCCTTCCTTGGCTCCGGTGAGGCCAATCTTTGTGCGTAGGACATCGAGCAGGCGCTCCATGGGATACACCGAGACGGTGTGGGCCTCGCCATTCACGAGGAGCGAAACCTCGCACTTGGCACTCATATTGGTCTTCATTGGCTTCCCTCCGCCGCCAGCGCAGTCTGGAGCGATTCCGCCGGCCGCTCGGGCTCCGCCGTCATGGCGCGAAAGATATCCTCCGGCAACAGCGGAATGGAGTTGAACTCGATGCCCGTGGCCTGCACGACTGCATTGATGATCGCGGGCGCCGGACCGTCCATGGGGAGCTCGCCGATTCCCTTGGCCCCATACGGACCGTACTGGTAAGGCACCTCTTCGAAGTAGACGCGGATCGGCGGGATATCCTCCGCCGTGGGCATGATGTAGTTGGTCATCTGGTTGTTGATCATCCGCCCGTCTTGCCAAACTACCTTCTCATACAGCGCATACCCGATTCCCTGGGCGACACCGCCTTCGATCTGTCCGCCCGCGAGCACGGGGTGGATCACTTTGCCAATCTCCTGCAAGGCAACAAAGTCGTCGATGGTGACGCTGTAGGTGGTGGTATCGACTGTAACCTCTGCCATGTAGACTGCCCAGGCATAGGCACCGTAGGCCTCGCCGCTGTAGAGCTCATCATTCCAGAAAATATCAGGCGCCGCCTCGTAGTGGCTGAACGATTGCAGCTCGCCGAATTGCTTGCGGTACGCCTGGCACGCAGCGAGGAACTGCTGGCGGCCAGCCGAAGGCTCCAGCAGGCCGGCGTCGATCAAAGTCTGGCGCATCTTCAACGCCGCGGTCTGGACAATCTTGCCGATGATCATAGCTGTGCGGGAGGCCACGGTGGGGCCGCTGTTGGGGCTGATGCTGGTATCGACCGGCGCCATGCTGACGTCGTCGTACTCAAGCCCTAGTGTTTCGGCAGCAATCTGGCAAAGGATGGTGTTCGTCCCCTGTCCGAATTCAGTACTCGATACCAGAACACGGACTCCGCCTGCAGCCGTTGCTTCGACGCCTACCAGTGCGTTGAGATAGCGTTCACCGGAGCCGGTAAAGCCGGCGCCGTGCAGAAAGGCGCCGATGCCGATGCCTTTCTTTTTTGTGCTGGTCAGGTTGTGGGCCGCGAACTGCTTCACCTTGGCGTGGTAGGCGGTGAGTTCGAGCGCGCGCTCGAGCATCTGGTCCATGACGATGGGCTCATGAATCACCTGGTTGGTCGCGGTCGTCATTCCCTGGTGCAACAGATTGCGGCGGCGGAATTCGTCGGGAGCGAAGCCAATCGTCTTAGCGATGTGGTCCATGTGCCGCTCGAGGGCAAACAGGCTTTGCGGAGCGCCGAAGCCGCGGAAAGCGCCGTGGGGCGGGGTGTTGGTGGCATAGGCTTTCGCGTTCACACGGATGTTGGGCCAGTAGTAGGGTCCGCCGGCGTGGATAGTGCCGCGCGAAAGCACAGTCGACGATAAAGTGGCGTACGCGCCGCCATCGGTGGCGAAGTCGATTTCGGCGGCGAGAAGCTTGCCGTCGGCGCTGATGGCCGTGCGATGACGGGTGCGCGAAGGATGCCGCTTGGTGGTGGCCGCCATGTCTTCCATGCGGTCGTAGATGATCTTCACCGGGCGTCCCGATTTCATGGCCAGCAGTGACGCATGCCCGGCGAGCATGGACGGATATTCTTCCTTGCCGCCGAACGCTCCGCCGGTCTCGGCCTGGATAACGCGAATGTTTTCCCCAGGGAGCCCGGTGAGCGCTACCAATGCTTTGTGTACATAGAACGGACATTGCATCGAACCCCAGATGGTGAGGCCGGTGCTGCTGGCCTGTGCGATGACTCCATTAGGTTCGATATAAAGCTGTTCCTGGGCCCCGGTGCTGTATTCGCCTTCCACAATCCAGGCAGCGTCTTTCCACGCCTCGTCGACATCTCCTTTTTCCATCCGGTAACTTTTGAAGATATTGTCTTTGCCCCAGATGATGAGCTCGCGGCGCTCGCTTTCTTCAATGCTATGGACGGAGGGTGCGGCCTTGTAGGTGATGTTGACGGCGGCTACCGCGGCTGCCAGTGCGTGGCGGTCGGGGTGCGCCAGAAGCAGGATCGGCTCCTCCGGATGATTGACCATGCCGTCGGCCAGGCAGGGCTGGTCATCCATGATGAGCGAGACGACGTTGCGGCCGGGAATATCTTTGGCGGTGACAATGGTGAACTCGTGCCAGGGGATGCCTTCACCGAACCGGATCTCTTCCACCGCTCCGCGGGCAATCGTACTGCGCACCGTGGCGCCGAAGATCATGCCTGGCAGGGAGAGATCGTCGATGTAGCGGGCCTGCCCGGTTAATTTGGCAGGGCCTTCTTTGCGGGGAACGGAGACACCCACGACGCGAGTTTGCAAAAGGGGACCCCCTCCTCTTAGCAACAGACTTTGATTCTAATTTGTTCCCGGCCGATGGGTGATTCGGGGAACGAGCCCTGGTCATACACCGCGGTGCCTCTTACGAAGGTGGCCCGCACTTTGCCGCGCAGGGTTTCCCCCAGATACGGAGACACCAGGTGGCGATACTGCAGGTCTTCTGCGCGCAAAGTGAACTCGGCGTCGGGATCGAAGACGACCAGGTCCGCATCGTACCCTGCGGCGATGGCGCCTTTGCGGTCGTGTAGTCCGGAGAGTTTGGCCGGCTGCGCGGACATCCAGTGAGCCAGGCTCTCGAGAGGGAGATTGCGTTCGCGCATGTCTGTCCAGACGACGGAGATAGCGACGCTGAGGTTGGCAATGCCTCCCCAGGCCTGGCGAAAATCTCCCTGCTTCATCGATGGTGGGCACGGGGAGTGATCGGTCGCGATCAGGTCGATCACTCCATCGCGCAGCCCCTGCCATAGAGCTTCGCGATTAGATCGCGAACGAATAGGCGGGGCGCATTTGTAAAGTGTTCCGCCGTCAGGAATTTCTTCAGCGCAGAAGTGCAAGTAGTGAGGACAGGTTTCGACCGTGATGGGTAGTCCTTCGCTGCGGGCGGCGGCCAGTTCCCGCAACGCCAGTGCGGTGGACAAATGAACAATGTGCAAGGGAAACGAATGCTTGCGGCAAAGGCCGATCAGCATACGGATAGCTGCCAGTTCCGCCTCGTCCGGCCGGGAGCGCAGATAAGTTGCGTACTGTGTCCAGTCATCCGTGTCGTTGCCTGGGTAGAGATGCTCTGCCAGCTCAGCGTGCACCAGCAGGGGCAAGCCGGTGCGAGCCAATGTGGGTAAGGCCGCCTCGAGTTCGTGCTTCTCGATCATGGCGAAGCCTTCGATGCCAGGGTTGATGAGGAAGCACTTGAAGCCGGCGACTCCTGCCTCTGCCAGCGCTGCCAGGTGGCCGGCGTTCAGGCCGGTCAATCCACCCCACGGCGCCCAGTCGACACGGCATTGGCCGGCAGCGGCGTGTCGCTTGGCTTCGAGCGCAGCTACGGTTGTGGTTTCAGGGAGGCAATTGAGGGGCATATCCACCAGCGTGGTGTACCCGCCGGCGGCTGCGGCGCGGGTGGCAGTGGCGAAGCCTTCCCATTCCGTCCTGCCTGGTTCGTTGATGTGCACATGCGAATCCACCAGCCCAGGTAGTAGCACCAGGTCGCCGAGTGGATGCTGCAGCGCATCGCGCGGGGTGTCTCCGGGGGAGCGCACCGACTGGATACGCCCTTGCTCGACGATGACTGCAGCCGGCCGTACTCCGTCAGGAGTAACTACCCGGTTGGAGACAAAAGCCTGTGTCATACTTCGGATATTCGGGCACGCCTGTGGAGAGTGCAAGCGAAAATGAACATGAAGACCGAGAATGATTTCATGCTACTTGCCATCCGGCTGGCCACGGAGAACGTGCGCAGCGGGGTTGGCGGGCCGTTTGGGGCAGTCGTGGTTAAGAATGGCGAGGTTGTTTCTACCGGCGTCAACCGGGTTACAGCGGACAATGACCCCACGGCGCACGCGGAGGTGAATGCCATTCGCGAAGCGTGCAAGGCGATGGGGACGTTTCAGTTGCCGGGTTGCGTGCTTTATACCAGTTGCGAACCATGCCCCATGTGCCTGGGTGCGATTTACTGGGTCCGGTTGGACAAAGTGGTTTATGGCAACACTTGTCATGATGCGGCCGAAGTCGGATTCGACGACCACTTTATCTATGAGGAACTTAGCGTGCCGCCCGGCGAACGCAAGTTGCCCATGGTGCGGTTGCTGCCGGAACTGGCGATCGAGAATTTTCGTGCCTGGCAAGAACACCAATCGAGGATCGCGTATTGAAAAGTGACCGCAGGACAATATCGAACCGCAAATATCCGAAACTAGTGAAGCTGAAGAGTGTGTGTGAGATTTAGGAATTTAGTCCCGCAGGGACGGCTGAACTTAGCCCAGCGATCATTAGTCCTGGGTACATCAGGCAACATGATTGAGTCCCGCAGGGACGGCTGAAGGTTGTCCAGGATTGCGTCGCCTATTTCCAGTCGTCCCTTCGGGACTTTTCGTTTTTCGAATTCCTACCCAGGACTGGCGTCCTGGGCTAAGTTCAGCCATCCCTCCGGGACTAAATTCGTAAATCCTGATTCTCATGCACGGGCTTCAGCCCCTGAGGTACGCCTTTCGCCGCGGTTTGTCCCCCTCCCACTACCCTTCGCTTTTTCTGTTGGTTCCCGGGCTATCTTCCGTCTATGCTCCCGTATGAGCACTCGACTGCTGGCCTTTTTCTTTCTGGTCCTTTCCGTGGCCGGAGTTCGTGCGGCCGAACCACCGCCAATCCGGGTGAAAGTCGTGGTGATCTCGCTCTTCGAGCCTGGAGCCGATCAGGGCGATACGCCGGGCGAGTACCAGTATTGGGTTGAACGCGAACACCTGGACCATCTCTATCCTTTTCCCCAGGGCTTCCACAGTCTGCGCATGAACGATCGGGGCGTCATGGGCGTGCTGGCCGGGGTCGGGACGGCCAGGGCCGCAGCGTCCATCATGGCGCTTGGTCTCGATCGGCGTTTTGACCTAACCAAGGCGTATTGGTTGGTCGCCGGCATCGCCGGGGCTGACCCACAGGACGCCTCGTTGGGCTCAGCTGTCTGGGCTGAGTGGGTCGTGGACGGTGATCTTGCATTCGAGATCGATGCCCGGGAGATTCCGCCGCAGTGGACCACGGGGTACGTTCCGCTGAATGAAACAGTGCCCTACGAAAGGCCGCGTAACGATGAAAACTTCGCCCTGTTTCACCTGAATCCTGGATTGAGGGAATGGGCTTATCAGCAAACGAAAGCGGTGGCACTCGACGATTCGCCCGCCTTGCAGGAGGCGAGGGCGCATTTCGAGGGAGCAAATGCGCATCGTCCCCCGTTCGTTCTTAAAGGCGACACGCTCTCCGCCTCCACGTTCTGGCACGGCAAGCTGCTCGACCGATGGGCAAATGACTGGGTGAGCTATCACACCGACGGCAAGGGTAATTTTGTGACTTCCGCCATGGAGGACACTGGCGTTTTGCAATCGCTCACCTTTCTTCAACGCGCCGGACGCGTCGATCTTAACCGCGTGATGGTGCTGCGCACGGTAAGCAACTTCGATCAACCGCCAACTGGACTGACCGCCGCCCAAAGCCTGGCCGCCAGCGCAGGACACCGCTACAGTGCTTATTTGCCCGCCCTCGAAGCTGCTTACCGGGTGGGTAATGTTGTCGTCTCAAATATTGTTACGAATTGGGATCGCTACCAGGATCACGTACCGGGCTCTCAGCTAAAGGAGAAACCATGAGCACGACAGTGCCAGGGCACAGCACGGAAAGTTTGAGTTACCTGGAGCGAACCTTCCACGTCCAGGAGCGCGGGTCGAACTTGCGCACGGAGATTCTTGCGGGTGCGACCACGTTTCTTACCATGGCGTACATCGTATTTGTGAACCCCGGCATATTAAGCGAAGCGGGCATGCCGGTGCCCGCGGTCGCTGCAGCCACCTGTCTGTCGGCGGCCATCGGTTGCATCCTGATGGGGATCATCGCCAACTATCCCATCGCCCTTGCTCCCGGCATGGGCCTCAACGCGTACTTTGCGTTTACCGTCGTCAAGGGCATGGGGATTCCCTGGCAGACGGCGCTGGGCTGCGTCTTCATTTCCGGCTGCGTGTTTTTGTTGTTGACGGCGGCAGGAATTCGCCAGTTGATCGTGAACGCGATTCCCCGAGAGTTATTTGCATCGGTGGCTGCGGGCGTGGGCCTCTTTGTTGCTTTCGTGGGTTTACGGGATGCGGGCATCATTGTCCCTAACGCGGCGACAGTGGTGGGGATGGGTAATCTACGCGCACCGCAGACTGCGCTCGCTTGTGTCTGCCTGCTCGCTATCGCCGTGCTGCAGGCCTGGCGGGTCCGTACCGCGATGCTACTGGGCATTCTGGGGACTACAGCGGTAGGTTTCGCCTTAGGCATCGTCAAGTGGCATCCCGTCCACTATCGCCTGACGGACCTTACCGCTACTGCGTTTCAACTCAACATCCGCGGAGCTCTGCACCTCGGAGGAAACTTCGGCTCCGGGGTGCTGGAAGTTGTCTTTGTATTTTTGTTTGTGGACTTGTTCGATAACGTGGGCACGCTGGTGGCGGTTACCAAGAAGGCCGGATTGGTGAAACCGGATGGTGAGATTCCGCGCTTGAATCGCATTCTCTTTGCGGATGCTACTGCGACGCTGGCTGGTTCCATGGCCGGCACCAGTACCGTGGTCAGTTATATCGAAAGTGCTGCAGGGGTTGCGGTCGGTGGCCGGACGGGTGTGGCTTCGATTGTCACGGGATTGCTGTTCCTGATGGCTTTGTTTGTCGCGCCGCTGGTGGCTACGATTCCGATTGCTGCGACTGCGCCGGCGTTGATCCTGGTGGGAGCGTTGATGATTTCTGCCGTGACTGAGATCGAGTGGGCCGACCCGATGGTGGCCGTACCGGCGTTTCTTACCCTGATTACCATTCCGCTCACGTTTTCGATTGCCAACGGCCTGGCGTTTGGGATTACGTCGTTTGCGGTGTTGCGCCTGTTGCGTGGGCAAGCCAGCCGGAAGGACTGGATGCTCTTCACCCTTGCGGGCCTCTTCATCCTGCGCTTCATCTACATGGGTAAGTGATTTCCGTTGGTGGCAAAGAAAGAAAGCTAGTGAATAGTTTTCATTTTGCGGGACATGTAGTCCATCAGCAGGTATTCGCCCAGGGTGTCCGGAGTGGTGAAGTAAGCCTTGCCGCGGCACATCTTGGTCATCTTCTGCACGAACTGCACCAAGCCCAGGTCTGAGGCCAGCATGAACGTATTGATCATGATGTTGGACCGTTTGCACCGGGCTACTTCCTCCAGCGTCTCGCTGACCACCAGCGGATCCAGACCAAAAGCATTTTTATAAATACGCCCATCCGGCAGGGTAAGCGCAGACGGCTTGCCGTCAGTGATCATCACAATCTGCTTCATGTCTTTGCGCTGGCGCTCGAGAATCCGCTGCGCCACCCGCAAGCCCTCGCGGGTGTTGGTGTAATGAGGCCCCACTTTGACCCGGGCAATCTGCGAAATGGGCACTTCCTCGGCCGAATCGTGAAACAGCACCAGCGAAAGCGAGTCGCCGGGGTACTGGGTGCGAATCAGGTGAGAAAGCGCCATGGCCACCTTCTTAGCCGGCGTAAAGCGATCCTCACCGTAAAGAATCATGGAGTGTGAGCAATCCAGCATCACTACCGTGGCGCAGGAGCTTTGATACTCGCACTGGTGCACCTGCAAATCGGAGTACTCGAGGTTCAGCGGCAGCGTGATGCCTTCGCGGGCAATCGCCGCGCTGAGTGTCGCCGTTGTGTCCAGATTCAGTACATCTCCGAATTCATACGCCTTGGAGGCGCCGCTGGCTTCAATGCCGGTGGCAAAATGCCGGGTATCATGGCGGCCGAAACTCGATTTGCCCAGCGACCCAAGCAGATCTCTTAAGGTCTTGAAGCCGAGAAAATCCAGGCTCTTGTCCGTCACTTCGAAGCGCACTTGCCCCTCAGCCATGCCGGCCTTGCCGCCAGTCGATTGCTGGTTTGGATCCTGGCGTCCCTGGGTGGAGATGTAGTTCTCCTGCTCCATGCGCTCGATTATCTTGTCCAGCAACTCGTCGAGTTCGCCGCTGTCGGCCATCTCCTGGATGCGCTGCTGCATGTCGCCGTCGAAAAGGTCTCCCGCTTCCAGTGCCTGGCGCAACGCCTCGCGCAGGTTCTCCATAGTGTGCTCGCCATTGAGCTCGGCGAAGCGCGACCACGGATCCTGGAAACCGGAATCGAGCAAATACTCCGACAACGCCTTGAGCAGGTCTTCCATGCTCATCTCCGAGGCTGGGTCGCCGGTGTATTTTGTATAGCGGATTCGTTTCATCTAGTTAAATCCACGACGGGTTCGGCGCTGCTCCTGGAATTCGTCGTACTCCCGTTCCTCCACCCGCTCCTGTTTGCGTGTGGCCTTTTCCTGGGCGGTAAATCCGCGCTCTTCGCTGCGGCTCAGCCGCTTGTGAGCGTACATGCCTTCCAGCAGGAACTCCGCCGCGGCGACTGCGATCTCGGGCGCGTCCGAGACTTTCACCGAGAGCGGAGCCAATTGCGCAAACAACCCCTGAATCTGTTTCAGTTCTTCGAGAATGGCCAGCGACGGCTGATCGTCGTCGATGCGCACGGTGCCACCCAGGTTGAACCATTGCTCGATCTGCTGGGTATTGGTGCCGGAGAAATACTTGTCGAAGATTTTGCCGATGGCAGCACGAATCAGGTCGCGCACCACCACGTCGGCGCCGCGCATTTCTCCTTCGTATTCCAGTTCAAGTTTTCCCGTCATGCCCGGCATGGCGGCGTACAGATCGCTCACCCGCGGCACCACCACCTTTTCCCCATGAAGCAGGGCCCGCCGTTCGGCGTTCGAAACCACCAGCTCCATGGTCGAGATGGGCAGGCGCTGGCTTACACCGCTGCGCTTATCTACTTTCTTGTCTTCGCGCGCAGAGAAGGCCACCTGCTCGATCACCTCGCGCAAGTACTGAGGGATGTTGATCTTGGTTGTGCCGCGTTCGCTCCAGGCTTCCTGAGCGGTGATGGCCATGCCTTCTTCGATGGTCTCGGGATAGTGAGTACGAATCTCGGATCCGATTCGGTCTTTGAGCGGGGTGACGATCTTGCCGCGTGCGGTGTAGTCCTCAGGATTGGCGCTGAAGGCAAGAACAATGTCCAACTCCAGGCGTACGGGATACCCCTTAATCTGCACATCGCCTTCCTGCATGATGTTGAACAGCGCCACCTGGATCTTGCCGGCGAGATCAGGGAGCTCGTTGATGGCAAAGATTCCGCGGTTGGCTCGGGGCAGCAGCCCGTAGTGCATGGTCAACTCACTGGACAAGTCCTGACCGGAGCGCGCGGCTTTGATGGGATCAAGATCGCCGACCAGATCGGCCACGGTCACATCCGGAGTAGCCAGTTTCTCTACATAGCGGTCCCGGCGAGGGAGATAGGCGATGGGTGTGGCCGCACCCTTTTCCGCGATCAGATCGCGGCAGCGTTTGCACAGCGGATGGTAAGGGTTGTCACGTATCTCGCAGCCGGCTACGTAGGGCATTTGCTCATCGAGCAGCTCGGTCAGCCCGCGCAAAATGCGGCTCTTGGCTTGGCCGCGCAGTCCAAGCAGGATGAAGTTTTGCTTAGAGAGCACCGCGTTCACAATCTGCGGCACGACCGTATCTTCATAGCCGACAATGCCGGGGAAGATTGTCTGCTTGGCCTTAAGCCGGGCAATCAGGTTCTCGCGCAGTTCGTCTTTTACGCTGCGGTTTTTCAGGCGCGCTTCGTGGAATTCTTTGCTGCCTTGTAGCTCACCCAGAGTCTGGGGAAGAGGAGAAGACATAAGTTTGCTCCTTGGAGCGAATTTGCTGCGCTGAGATTGCTGCCGGCCCCTATGGATCACCTTACACCATCGGGCCGCACCTGCTACATGATGTGTCCGTTGCGGCTCGGCAGTGCTGCTGGCCTGTAGCGCCCCGGCGCAGTTTGGGCAGCATGGCAGAGTACAGGGCAATCAACCGCTCGGTACGCTCTGCATCCGATCGCATGGCCAACAACTCAATGCGGAAAGAAAGATCGGTGGGTGACGCCCATGCCAGCCGAAAGGCAACCGGTTCATCCAGATCGAATCGCCCGGTGGGTCTTTTCACCACCCGTCAACTCCAGCACTTCAAAATGCAATGCCGTGCATTGCTCGCGCATAGCCCGCGTGGCCGGTACACCTTCGTCATCGAAGAAATCGACTTCCGCTTGCAAATAGCTGCGGGAGTTGTCCAGGTTCTCAATTTCGAAACGATGGGCTCCCTGGCAAAGGATGTCGAGCCGTCCGTCGGGATATCGCTCCAGAATGCGCACGATCTCGGCGATGCAGCCGACCACGGCCAGACCCTCGCGCTGGGCACAGACCACTCCGAAGCCAATCTTCTCCGCCAGGCAAACGCCGCACCATCTCCTTATAACGATCTTCGAAAATGTGGAGCGGTAGCGCTGCTTCGGGAAACAGCACTACCTCCAGCGGAAACAACGGTATCTTCATTCTGTTGTTATTATGCTCGACTTTGGGGCGTCGCGGCCCGTTGTCAAGGTGCTGGTTTTGATGGCATCGGCAATCACTCCAACTCCATCAGCAGCGCCTCCATCTCACTCAGCGCATGGTGATTGCCGGTCCGTTGCGCGCTGGCAATGCCTTGTTCGAGCCGCGCCTTAGCCTCATCCGTGCGGCCGGCTTTCACCAGCGTTTGCGCCGCCATAAAATAGCCGGCGGTGTAATCAGGATGAGTTGAAAGTAGCCGGTCAAATTCCGCCAGGGCGGGTTCTGTCTGGCCCTGGTTGGCATGTTCCATGGCTAGCCCGTAGCGGGCAAAGGCGTCTGCGGGGTTTTGCTCCAGGATTTGTGTAAGCATCGCAATTTTGTCCATAACTTCCTTTTACCGTACGCTTGCTCGCCGCGCTCGCGTTCCGTGCACTTGATTTGCATTCGAGGACGCAATTGTCGACACTTGAATTCTATGGAATCAGTTGATCCTGTGCTTCCGCCGCGCAAGGTTGCGGACTCGCGGTCTGAGATGACGGAGCTGGTCTTGCCCAATGACGCCAATACTCTGGGCAATCTGCTGGGCGGCCGGCTCATGCACTACATCGACCTGGTGGGCGCCATAGCGGCCTACCGCCACGCCCGCGCACATGTGGTCACGGCCTCCATGGATCACATCGACTTCATCGCGCCGGTGCATGTCGGAGATTTGCTGATTTTGAAATCCACTCTCAATCGCGCCTTCCGCACTTCCATGGAAGTGGGCGTCAAGGTGTGGGTGGAACATACCATCGACGGGGCTTTGCGCCATGTCGCATCGGCGTATCTTACCTTCGTTGCCGTTGATCCTCAGGGGCGCCGGGTGCGGGTTCCGCCACTGGAAACCGAAACCGAAGAAGACAAACGCCGCTACCATGACGCTGGACGGCGTCGCGAACAAAGCCAACAGGAGCGGGAGCGCAAAGTGAACGCGCACGCTACCTCATAAAAGGGGATTGATATGGGACACATGCAAACGCCGCCAGGGCCGCAGACCCTGCCGGGTGTAGCGAACATCATCGCCGTGGGATCGGGTAAAGGCGGAGTGGGCAAGACCACGCTGGCCGTCAACTTGGCCGCGGCCCTGGTCAAGATGGGTTTTCGGGTCGGTCTTATCGATGCCGATATCTATGGTCCGAACGTTCCCCTCATGATGGGCATCAGCCAGCAGCCGCGGGTGCTCGAAAACAATCAGATCGAGCCATTGGTGTCCCATGGCGTCAAACTTATTTCGGTCGGGTTCATCTCCCCCGGCGATAAGCCGCTGGTGATGCGCGGGCCCATGTTGCACCAGATCATCCGCCAGTTTCTGCAGCAGGTGCAGTGGGGCGAACTTGATTTTCTCCTGGTCGACCTTCCCCCAGGAACCGGAGACGTGGTGATCTCGCTGGTGCAGACGGTTCCGCTCACCGGCGCGGTCATCATCTCTACGCCGTCCGATGTCTCGCTCCAGGATGCGCGTAAAGCATTGGAAATGTTCCATCAAGTCAATGTCGAAGTCCTGGGCCTGGTGGAGAACATGAGCCAGTTCACCTGCCCCCACTGTCATGAGGTGATCGACATCTTTTCCCGCGGCGGCGCGGAGCGGTTGGCCAAGCAAGCCAACCTGGCTTTCCTGGGATCGATCGAACTGGATCCGGAGATCCGCCACGGGGGCGACCATGGATTACCGATCGTGTTGGCCGGAGAAGGCAACCCGCATGCCCAACAGTTCTATGAGGTGGCGCGCAAAGTGGCCGAGCGGGCGCTGGCGCAGTCGGCGAAGGATGAGAACATTCTCGAGATAACCTAGGCCGGGCCATGTTGACAGTGTCACACTCAAGCTTCTAGAATGATGGGTGGAAAGTCTGCGCTGATTGAGATTTAAACCAGTGTGGAATGAGCGCCTTAGGGCAGGTGGACAATGTCTTCCGACCTTCGGATCAGCCCGCGCGACCGGCTGGTCCTCAACGCGATCATCGAACTTTATATCGCGACCGGGGAGCCGGTTGCCTCCCAAACCGTGGCTCGCCAACTCGACAATAAGGATGGGATGAGCGCGGCGACAATACGCAACGTGATGGCATCGCTGGGGGATGCCGGGTTGCTGGAGCAGCCGCACACCTCGGCTGGCCGTTGCCCTACCGCAAGTGCTTTTCGCCTTTATGTCGAGCAGCTGAACGGTGGCAGCCGGCTGGCGCCGATCGCACTTACCCAGGAGCGCAGAGACCAGATAGAGGACAGCTTTGCTGGGGTGAGCAGCCGGCAACAATTTCTCGAACGCACGTCGCACGTGCTGGCATTGATTTCCAGTGGTGTCGGCGTGGCCATGGCCGCGCAGTCGGAGACGTACTGGTTGGATCACATTCATTTCTCGCGGATCTCCGTGGGCCGTGTGCTGGCGGTCGTGGTAACGCAATCCGGAGTAGTGCTGGATCGCGTACTGACCCTGGACCGCGATCTATCCCTGACTGAGTTGGAAACAGCGGCGGCGTTTCTGAACCAGAACTTTCGCGGCTGGTCCATCGAGCGCATCCGCGCGGAGCTTAGCCGCCGCATGGAGCAGGAACGCAGTGAATACGACCAGCTCATGCGTTCGATTGACGAACTCTGCCGCAAGGGTGCATTGGAACAAAACACCGGGGTGCAGTCGATATTTATTGTTGGGGTTGCCAACCTGGTAGCGGGGCAAGCGGACGCAGAGCGGTTGCGCGGATTGCTCAGTGCGCTCGAAACGAAGCAGCGGTTGATCGAGCTGTTGGACGCATATGTAGATGCCCGCCAGCAAGTAGTGCGCGTGGTAGTTGGTTTGGAGGAAACGATTCCGGAAATGCGAAATCTGGTGCTCATCGGCGCCCCGGCACGATTAGGCACGCAAAGTCTGGGCACGGTTGCGGTGATTGGTTCCACACGCATCCCTTACCAGGAAACGATCAACGCTGTGTCCTTTATTGCGCAGCTTTCTGATCGCATACTACCTACGCAGTAGTGCATTCCCCTACAGGTGTAGAGCCTCGCGATAGCGTACGGCCAATCTGCATCGTTGTTGACGATCCAGCATCAGAGTTAAGCGAAAGGCTTTCACCCAATCACTATGTCACGTAAAGTTACCGAACCCAACGAATCACAACACGTCGATACGGCCGCCGAAGGCGTCGAGGAAGTCGAAAGCCGAGACCCAAGCGCAGCGGGCATCGCAGAGGCCACGGCCCATCTGCAAAGCGAGGTCGATCGGCTAAAACAAGAGCGCGACCAATCCGTAGAACGGTTGGCTCGCCTGCAGGCGGAGTTTGAGAATGCCCGCAAACGGGACGCACGCGAACGGGCGGACTTCCGCGATTTCGCCGTCTCCGGCGCGGTCGAGCAATTTTTGCCTGTCCTGGATAATTTTCACCTGGCTCTGAGTTCTTCCGGCTCGCTGGAGCAGTTACGCAGCGGCCTCGAACTCGTCGTTAAACAAATGGAAGAGGTGCTGCGGTCGCTCAATGTGCAGCCCGTGGAGACGGTGGGTGCGCGTTTTGATCCCCGTGTGCACGAGGCGCTCGAGAGTGTCGATCGCACTGACCTTCCCGACCATCAGGTTCTGGATGAAGTTCGCCGCGGATACCGTATTCGCGACCGCCTGCTTCGTCCCGCCCTGGTTCGAGTGGTAAACAATCCGCAACAGAAAGAAGCATGAGTCCAACATCCAAAGTGACCAAAGTCGAATACTACGAATTTCTCGGCGTCTCACGCGACTGCAATGATCAGGAGCTAAAGACCGCCTACCGTCGCCTGGCGATGCAGTATCATCCCGACCGCAACCCGGATAATCCGCAAGCGGAAGAGAAGTTCAAGCAGGCGAGCGAAGCCTACCAGGTGTTATCCGATCCGCAAAAGCGCGCTGCCTATGATCGTCATGGGCACGCGGGCGTCAGCGGTGCGGGTGGATCGGGCTTCGAGGGATTTGCGGCTGCTGATGTGGGAGATATCTTCGGAGACTTCTTCGGGGAAATGTTCAACATGGGCGGCAACCGTCGCAACGGGCGGGTACAACGCGGCCGCGACATTCGCTACGACCTCTCGCTCGAGTTTGAAGAAGCCGTTTTTGGTAAGCAGACAGAAATCCAGATCAGGCGTGCTGAGGTTTGCGTCGAGTGCAGAGGTACCGGGGCACCGGCCGGTCGCGGTCCGGAGACTTGTCAACAATGCGCTGGCCGCGGACAGGTTCGTTACCAGCAGGGTTTTTTCTCGATCGCTCGCACTTGTCCGATTTGTAATGGGGCCGGGCAGGTAATTACTCATCCATGCCTGCAGTGCAATGGTGCTGGGCTGACGGATCGCCGTCACACGATCAGTGTCAGCGTACCGGCTGGCGTGGAAGACGGAACCCGCATTCGCTACCAGGGTGAAGGGGACGCAGGCCGCGCCGGTGGGCCAAAGGGAGACCTTTATGTTGTGCTCTCGGTAAAGCCACACGAGTTCTTTGAACGCGATGGCAACGACCTTTATTGTGTCATTTTCGTTTCCTTCCCCCAGCTTGCGTTGGGTGACGAGATTCAGGTTCCGACAATCGAAGGCGACACCACACTGCGCATCCATGAGGGGACGCAGTCAGGCAAGGAGTTCCGGCTTCGCGGCAAGGGTGTTCCTCATCTTAACGAACACGGCCGGGGAGATTTGGTTGTGCAGGTGGTTGTGCAGACGCCCAAGAAGCTTTCGAAAATGCAGCGTGATCTGCTTCGCCAACTCGGCGAGACCATGCATGTAGAGAACAAGCCCACCTCCCGTAGCCTGCTGGGCAAAATGAAAGACCTTTTCAGCTAGTTGTGCTGGTGAGGCAACGCTATTCATACGTCAAGTGTGTGGGTGAGAACCGCTTGCAACTTGAGTCCCGCAGGGACGACTGACCTTAGCCCAGGACGCAGTCCTGGGTGGAGAGTCGAAAAGTTGCTGTTGATCGGCTGCCGTCTAAGTGGCGAGTTCTCGAGGTGCGCTGATGAACGACTTTAAGCCAACCGCCCACCCGGGCTGCGCATTGTGTCGTCCCTGCGGGACTCGTACATAAACTTCAGCCTACCCGGCACTCCCGTGCCGGGCTAGAGGTTGTACCGTCCCTGCGGGACTGCAGGGGCTGAAGAGGCGGCGGAAAAGTGGAACAGAGAGGGAAGACCACATCCTCAGTGGCTTCTAAAGCTGTAAAGCTCGTAGGCCATTGACCGTACGGCTGTAGCCGTGTCCTTCCTTCGATGACCTTCCTTACGCCTCTTAAGGCCAGTGAGTGCTCTTTGTGCTGACAACTTAAAATTCTAATTTGGGCAAGTCTGAAGGTCAGCCGTCCCTACGGGACTCAATTGCATGATGGCTGGTTCGCACACTCTCTGTTTGCGGGTCAGCCTAGCATGGCGGCGATCACCGCCATGGCGGTGATCCCGGCGGTCTCGGCGCGCAGGATGCGCGGCCCCAAGCTTACCGGCTGCCAACCCTGCGATGTGAAGAGAGCCTCTTCCTCCGCAGTCCACCCACCTTCCGGTCCTACGGCGAAGTGAACCGCCGGTTTTTCCATGGTGGGTTGTTGCAACCCCGCCTGCATGGCGGCGTACAAGGTATGTGAGCGCTCCTGTTCAGCCAGCAGCAAACTCAAGCCGAGTCCTGCCGCCCTGATATTCACCGCCGACTTCACCGAGATCACATCCTCGAACACCGGCACATCCGATCGGCGTGATTGCTTCGCTGCCTCGCGCGCTAACCGGCGCCAACGCTCCACGCGTGCCGGAGCAGCCTGGGCCAGATGCTTCTCGCTACGCCGCGCAGTCATGGGAATAAACCTCTCCGCTCCCAACTCTGTCGCTTTTTCGATGATCCACTCCATGCGGTCGAACTTGAAGATGGAGAGCAAAAGCGTTACCGGAAGTGCCGGATCGGCTTCTACCTCGGAGAGCAGCGTGAAGCGCACGGCATCTCCACTCACGCCGGAAATGACGGCACGCCAGACGCGATCCCCCGCCACCATGTCACATTCCATGCCCGCCTGCGCGCGCAGCACGCGAATCAGGTGAGCAGCCTGTTCGCCCTTGAGTGAAGCGCTGCGGTCGTCCCAGTCGTCGGCGATCCACCGTCTTCTTGTCATCGCTCTGTCCTCTCGTCTAAAGGTGGCATGGCCCAGTACCACTTTGGTAAGCGGTGGGGTGACTCTTCCCTGAAAGCGCCCCCAGCGCTCGCTCTCGCCTCTGCGCTGTCCCCGTGATTTCGGCTACCCGGGAGTGAGACGTCACAACCCGCCGGAGCCAAAACAGGGGAGAGCCGGGACCAGGAGATTTCGCTGAATGTGGATTTCATGGATGCATGGCCGCACGTCTGATCCTCAACTTCGACCCGGGCCCGAGAAGTTTCCGCTTGCGTGCGATGTGCGTGGGAGCCGCATGAACACTGGCGATACAGCTTTCAGCAAAAACACATCGGGGGACGCTTTTGGCGTCCCCCGATTGTGTTGCCTGTTACGTTGCCTGCTTACTTCTTCTTTGCTGTTTTCTTGGCTGCCTTCTTCGCTGGCTTCTTTGCTACTGCTTTCTTGGTTGCCATTGTTTCTATTCTCCCTTTGTCGAGTCGACATCGAACCTGCAAGAGATACTTTGCAGTTAACGAATGTATAGAATCCCAAAAAAATAGTGTCAAGAAAAAAATAGCATTTTGTGAGAATCAATTCGCTGATCGGAATCGCTATAGCCAACCAGCGACTTTCCCGAGCGCTCACTTTCCCGCGAGATGGACACCATAGTGTCGCAACAAAACCAGCGCGACGCCGCTGATCGAATCGTGCCAGGCGTGCGCGATCATTCCTGTCCGTAGTCCTCGCCGCAGCAGCGCGAGCACACCAAACATCGCTCCATACGCAGCGATGAGCACGATTCCCGCGACTCCTTCGTAACCGTGGGCCAGGCCAAACACCAGCGCGGAGAGCGCGACACCAACCCAAATCCTGCGCCCCATGCGTGCAAATTGCTGCTGCAGGTAACCGCGGAAGACCAATTCCTCGCAAACACCGGCGGAAATGCTCAGGACCAGGAACAGCACCATCTCGAGCGGTGTGACCGGCGCGAGCTTCTGGGTCACGTCTCCGATTTTCTGCGGATCAATGTGCGATCCCGAGATTTTCACCAGTACGTTGCCGAGCAACGCGAGCACCAGGAGCGCAATTGCCCAGTAACCGAGGGCGAAAGCAAAATCGGCCAACCAGGCCCGCGCACCAGGCCGGCGCTCGCCCAGCAATTGCCGCAAGGGAACCTTGCGCATGTGGAGGCCCCAGAGCACCAGCCCGGCCAGGAACCATTCATACGCGATGGTCAGGCAGTAGTTCGCCACCAGGTGCAGCGGCTGATCGCCAAAGTGGCGCAGCTGCCGCACGCCGGCTACAGAAAGCCAGAGGATCATCAATACCATCAGCGTGGTGTGCCACCACGGCGCCAGCAGGGCGCCATGCTCATACGTTCCCCCGCGGGGAGATTGCGCCGGTTCTATCGTCGTCATGTTATTGTGTTCCGTTGTTTTGGCATCCAAAAAGTGAGGCCGTCCGTTATGGAAGATGTTGTCATTGTCGCCGGAGTCCGCACGCCGGTTGGAAAGTTTCAGGGTACGTTGTCGACTTTTTCTGCTGTGCAACTGGGTTCCCTGGTGGTGCGCGAAGCTCTCAACCGCGCGCGGCTCAATCCCGAGCAGGTGGACGAGTGCATCATGGGCAACGTCGTCTCTGCCGGGCTGGGACAGAATCCAGCACGCCAGGCCGCGATCTACGGCGGTCTCTCTGCCTCAGTCAGCGCGATGACCATCAACAAGGTCTGCGGCTCCGGGCTGAAGGCGGTGGGCCTGGCGGTGCAGGCGATCCAGACGGGCAACGCGGAGATTGTCATCGCCGGCGGCATGGAATCGATGACCAATACGCCCTACCTTCTTCCCCAGGGGCGGAGCGGCTTCCGCATGGGCAATGCGACCGCCGTCGATTCCATGATCCATGACGGTCTGTGGGAGATCTACAACGACTACCACATGGGCGTCACCGGAGAGCATGTTGCTGAAAAGCACGGCATCACGCGCGAGGAGCAGGATCAATATGCGCTCAACTCGCATCGCAAGGCATCGGCGGCCTGGCGCGCATGCTACTTGCGATCCCAGGTTCTCCCCATCGAAGTGCCGGCCAAGAAGAAGGGCGACGCGCCCACCATCTTTGATCGTGACGAATCCGTGCGTGAAGACGCCTCCATCGAAGCGCTGCGTGCGCTGAAGCCTGCTTTCAAGAAAGACGGAACGGTTACTGCCGGGAACGCACCGGGGGTGAATGATGGCGCGGCGGCGGTCGTGGTGATGTCCGCGGCGAAAGCAGCATCCCTCGGGCTAACGCCCATGGTCCACATTCGCGCCCAAGCGACCAGCGGCATCGATCCCAAGTGGGTGATGCTCGCTCCCGTTTTGGGAATCCAGCGCGTGTTGGCCAAGGCGGGCTGGTCAAAAGATGATCCTGATCTCTACGAGTTGAACGAGGCGTTCTCGGTGCAGGCCCTGGGCGTGATGAAGGAAGTGGGGATGGATCCGGCAAAAGTGAATGTAAACGGTGGAGCGGTTGCGATCGGGCATCCCATCGGCGCCAGCGGTGCGCGTGTTCTGGTTGCACTGATTTACGAGATGATGCGGCGTGACGTACATCGGGGAGTCGCTGCCCTGTGTCTTGGCGGCGGCAATTCGGTCGCCATGGCTGTGGAACGATGACCGCCATTATGAGGAGAGCTTAATGTCGTTGGGCGCGACGCCGCTGTATACTCGCGCCACCTCATGCTCTTCAAGGCGCTCAGTGCGGCGGTCTACGGCATCGATGCTCACATCATCGATGTGGAAGTCGATTACTCCGGCATCCGGACGAAGGACGACTGTTTCCATACTGTGGGGCTTCCGGATGCAGCGGTGCGGGAAAGCCGCGATCGGGTTCGGTCTGCCATCAAGAACTCAGGCTTCGACCTTCCCCCGACCGACATTACGATCAACCTGGCTCCCGCCGACCTGAAGAAAGAAGGATCGGGTTTTGATCTGCCCATGGCGATCGGGATTCTCGGCGCCTATGGCGCTCTGCACCTGAAAGACCTTGGCCAATTCCTGCTCGTGGGTGAACTGGGACTGGATGGGGCACTGCGCGGTGTTCCCGGCGTGCTGCCCATTGCGGTGGCGGCGCGTGGGCGTGGCATCGGCAACCTGATCGTTCCCGAGCGTAACGCCGCTGAGGCCGCGATGGTGGAAGGCTTGAACGTTTATCCAGTCCGCACTCTGATCCAGGTGCGTGAATTGCTCAACGCGGCGGCGAACGGCGGCATCCATGCCCAGCCTCTTCATGTGGACTCGCGTCATCTTCTCAATGAGCAGCATAGTTTCGCGCTCGACTTCAAAGATGTTCGCGGGCAACAGACTGCCAAGCGCGCATTGGAGGTGTCCGCGGCCGGCGGTCACAACATTCTGATGATCGGTCCGCCGGGATCGGGCAAGACCATGTTGGCCAAGCGGCTGCCGTCCATTCTTGCGCCGCTGCGCCTGGAAGAGGCGCTGGAGACGACCAAGATCCATTCCGTTGCCGGCGTGCTCGACGCCGATGCAGGCTTGGTTACGCAGCGGCCCTTCCGTTCGCCCCACCACTCCATCTCAGACGCTGGGCTCATTGGTGGCGGGAGTGTTCCGCGCCCTGGCGAAGTTTCGTTGGCACATAATGGCGTGTTGTTTTTGGATGAGCTTCCCGAGTTTCCGCGGAACGTGCTGGAGGTGATGCGCCAACCGCTGGAGGATGGGACGGTCACCATTTCCCGCGCTGCGATGTCACTCAGCTTTCCCGCGCGCTTCATGCTGGCGGCGGCGATGAATCCGTGTCCCTGTGGTTATTTCAACGACAAGTCCCATGAGTGTCTGTGTACTCCACCCATGATGCAGCGGTACATCTCGAAGATTTCGGGCCCCCTGCTGGACCGCATCGATATCCACATCGAGGTTCCTGCGGTGCAGTACCGGGAGCTTCGTTCTGGTGCTGCGAGTGAGGGCTCCGCGGAGATTCGGGCGCGTGTGTTGGCGGCACGTGAGCGGCAGCACCATCGTTTTGCCGCGGATAGGATTTTTACCAACGCGCAGATGCATACGCGCCAGATCCGCACCTATTGCGAATTGTCACCGGAAGCGGAACGTTTGCTCGAGCGGGCCATGCAACAGCAGGGCTTGAGCGCACGAGCCCACGACCGGATACTGAAGGTCGCGCGTACCATCGCCGACCTCGATGCCCAGCCGGATATAACGGTGGGTCATATTGCCGAGGCGATTCAGTACCGCACACTGGATCGTAGTTTCTGGAGCTGAATTCTGTCCGCGCCACGAATCCTGGGTATCCCACAGTTTGTTTTATGTCCGGGCCCGACTTTAAGCCGGGCCATAGCTGCCCAACCGAGAGTTGGGCTTTAGGTCGTGCTTTAGAACTCGATTAGCAAACTCAGTCCCGTAGGGACGGCTGAAGCTTGTCCAGGATTGCTTCGCGGTTTATTTTCAGCCGTCCCTGCGGGACTGAGTTTGCAAAATCATGGTTCCCACACACTCTCTATAGCCACTGAGGTACATCCCTTCTAAGCGTTTTCGCGGCCCTGCTTCCAGGCTGGAAAAGGAAGGCGCAAAAGCATATCTTGCCTAGGAACCTTCCTGGTGCTGTGCCACCGCTTGCGCAACGCGCCGTTAGCACCTACTGGCGAGTCAGCTCTTCGATGAGTTTTTGATGCTTCGGATACGCGGCGGTGAGTTCTGATCGCTTGGCCATCTCGAAGTCCGCGAAGTCGAAACCCGGCGCTACGGTACACCCTACCAGGGCAAATCCAGCAGGATCCTTCAGCCGGGAGGCAAACCAACAACCCGCCCTCACCACCGCCTGAAAGACTTCACCAGCTTCGAAGTCATTACCTAACTGCAACTCGGAATAATTGCCTTCAGGATCGATCACGTAAACGATTAACCCGCTGCCGGCATAGAAATGCCACAACTCGTCCGCTGCAATCCGGTGAAACGCAGAAAAGTCTCTTTGCTCGAGCAGAAAGTAAATCGCAGTAGAAGCAAAGCGATCCCCGTGGAAGACAGCCGGTAAGGCATCCTGAACGATCGTCAGCGAGGACTGGTACGTAACCAGGTAATATCCGCCCTCGGGATGAGGACTCAGACGAAGGCGGTCGATCCAGTACTGTGCGTTCTTGTCCACCTAGTGGTCCGTGGCGGGCGCTTCTGCCCTTTGACGCAACGCGTGCACCACCACCCGCAGCATCTCTTCTTCAGGAGCCCGCTTGCCGGTCCAGATTTCGAATTGCCGCGCGCCCTGTTGCACGAACATCTCTACACCGGTCACGACGGGTATTCCTTTTTGACGAGCCATACGCAGCAACGGTGTCTCCACCGGGTTGTACACGAGGTCAAAGACCAGGCGCGCATTGATCTCTTTCGGCTCCAAAATATGTTGCGGCTTCACACCATGCATCCCGACAGCAGTGGCATTCACGATCACGTCAAAATTGGTCTTGGCCACCTGCTCGCGACGAATGGTTTTTGCCTTAGCCTCGCGCGCCAACTTCTGGGCCGTCTGCGGAGTACGATTCAGAATCAAAACTTCGGCTCCCTTATCGACCAACCCGAAGACCGCTGCCCGAGCCGCACCGCCGGCCCCGAGTACCAAGATCTTCGCGCCGCCGAGCGAAAGCCGCTTTTCCAGCGGACGCACAATGCCCCCCACGTCGGTGTTGAAACCGTAGAGCTTTCCATCATGCGCGCGAACGATGGTGTTGCACGCGCCGACCTGAGCCGACACCGGATCCATATTCTCCAGGTGCTTCAACACCTCCTGCTTGAGAGGCATGGTCACACTCAAGCCAGAAAGCGGCAACTCACGGACCACCGTAAGCAGGTCACTCAGTTTGCTGGTTTGTAATGCCAGGTACACCGCGTTCACGGTCTCGCGGTGGAAGGCGGTGTTCAACATCAGCGGTGAGAGGGAGTGCTTGATGGGATTGCCGACCACACCATAAACCCGAGTCGCGGTATCGATCTGGCCGATGCGATACGTATCGGTCAGTGTGCGCGCATCAATCTGGCCGGGAGCGGTCTCTTCCCCCTGGGTGGCAGCGGCAAAGGTGAATACGCTGCCCGCCCGAATAGCCAGCACCCGGCTGATGATCCCCTGGTCGCCCATGCACAACCCAACCATGTTGGCCATATCCGCGCAGCGCTCGAGAAAATGCATCATCACTACGTTGTCGGCGAGTGACTTGGCCGTACCCACAATTTTGATGAACTCGGGCTCGTACGGCCGGATGCGCTCGAAGATGCCATCCAGATCCTTGGTGGTCTGGTAATCGTGCCACGATACGATGAGAGCCATGCCGCGGGCGCGCAGTTTCTCCAGGTCAGACGCCTTGATGGCGTCCGCCGTCTGCAACTCCAAATCCACCAGGTGAAAGCCGGAGGCGGTGGCCTTCTGCAGCACCTCCAACTCGGCCGCGACGGTGCCGTTAAACTTTCCGCCGTTGGCGGCGCGGCGGCAGGTGGCGATTGCCGTGACTACGCTATTGTCGGCAAGGAACTGCTTCAGCTTGGGGAGCGCGGCGAGCGGCTTTTCCAGGTAATCGAGACGGAATTCCAAAAAAGGGCTGTCGCGCATCGCCTCGGTGGCACGATCCACCATTTCGTTGGCTGTGGAGCCAATGATCGCGACGCATACTTTGCCCATACGGGAGCGCAAGTATTGCTGCGACAAAGTTGGAGCAGCAGAATTCATGATGGCAATCTGGACATCTTAATGCATTTCCACTTCTACTCTGCGCAGGGAAGTTGGGCGATGCGCGTCTTTTCTCGACGAAAAGCCGCGTCAGCATGCGTTCCTCTTTATACAGCAGAATTGGAAATGCTGTACCGGCCATACCCGCACTATGCAAGAACCGTATTGGACTGCCCTGGAATGCGATTCGGTAGCTGGGGTACCCTTGATAGGTGGTTAGGAGCAGCTCCCCATTGAATAAGTTAACGGCAGCCGAAGCAACAACGACACATCCCTGGAACCAGAATGGAAATATAGATGCCGCAGGACTGGAGACCTGGGTCCAGGGCAGACTGGCACGGCAGCGCGAACTCATCGACGCCCTCCTGGCGGTTCAAGGCCATAAGACCCTGGAAAACACCCTTCGTCCTTATGACGATGCCGTGGCCGCCCTAAGCGCTACGGGCTCATTGGCCTCTCTGCTGGATAGCGTATATCCGGATAAAGAAGTGCGGGATAAAGCGCGGGAATTGACCCAGGTGGTCGCCGAGGCGGCAACCGCCCTTTCCCTGAACCAGGAGGTGTATCGCGCCCTGGTAGACATAGACCTGAGTCTCGCCGACTCCGGCACTACCCACTATGTCAACCAGACCCTGCTGAATTACCGCTTGGCCGGCGTCGATAAAGACGATGCCACGCGCGCCCACCTGCGGGACCTCTCAGATAAGGCGACCGAGGTGTCCCTCACGTTTGCCAAGCATGTACAGGAGAACGTGAATCGGGTGGAAGTGCGGGATCCCGCCGAGCTTGAAGGGCTGCCGCAAGACTACATCCGCAATCATCCAGCCGATGACAAGGGCGTTATTACCCTGACCACCGACTTCCCCGACATGCAGCCGGTGATGACCTTTGCCACCAACGCGGATTTGCGCCTGCGCATGTTCCGCGCGTACAACACTCGTGCTTATCCTGCCAACCGGCAACTATTGCTCGATCTGCTTGCGCTGCGACAGGAGGTGGCCTCGATCCTGGGCTTTGCTTCCTGGGCCGATCTGGCCACAGCCAACCAGATGATGGGGTCGGCGGCCAAAATGAAGAACTTTATCGGCGAACTCGAGCAGGCTTCGCGCGCCGGCGCCGAGAAGGAATACGAGATGGTGCTGGCCTTTGCCCGCAGTCAGCAGCCGGGCCTGACGGCCCTCAAGAGCAGCGACCGCGGTTATTGGTATGAGCAATACCGCCGCCGGGCCTTCGATTTCGATTCCCAATCTGTCCGACCTTACTTCCCCTATGCGGCGGTAGAGCAGGGCATACTCGATACCGCGGCACGCCTCTTTCACGTCAGCTTCCAGCGCAACCAGGAGGCGGCTGTCTGGCACCCGCAGGTGAGCGCCTGGGACGTTTATGATCGCGGCCGGTTGGTTGGCCGATTCTATCTGGACATGCATCCTCGCGAAGGCAAAGATAAATGGTTCAGCGCTGCTCCACTCATTCCAGGCATTGCCGGGCGCCAGCTGCCCGAGGTTGCGCTGATTTGCAATTTTCCCGGTGGCAAAGCGGAGGGTTCCAACGACCCCGGCCTCATGCAATACAGCGATGTCGTCACCTTCTTCCATGAGTTCGGGCATCTGATGCATGCGATTCTGGGTGGCCAGCAAGCATGGGCCGGCGTCAGCGGCATCGCGACCGAAGGCGATTTTGTCGAAGTGCCGTCACAGATGCTGGAGGAGTTCTTTCATGACGCTCAACTATTGGCGTCCTTCGCCCGCCACTACCAGACGGGTGAGCCCATCCCGCCCGCGTTGGTAGAACGGATGAATCGCGCGAGCGCTTTCGGAAGAGCGGACGGAGTGCGCACCCAGCTGTTCTACACCAGCTACGCACTCGACGTGCACAATCTCCCTCCCCAAACGCTGGATCCGGATGCGCTGCTGGAGCAAGGTTACAAGCGCATGATGCCCTATGAGTGGGTCGACGGCAATCGCATGTACTCGAGCTTCACCCACCTGATCGGCTACTCGTCGAACTACTACACTTACATGTTCGATAAGGTCATCGCGCTCGATTTCTTCGGCCAGTTCGACCGGTCGAACTTACTGGAGGGGCCCACCGCCATGCGATATCGGCAGGCCATTCTCGAGCCCGGCGGGTCCAAACCGGGCAGCCAACTGATTCAAGACTTTCTGGGCCGCGAACAGAGGATGGAAGCCTTTGCCGAGTGGGTCGGCGAGGAATTCGCTGGCTCTTCGGCAGGGGAGGGTCGCGATGGCATCAGCGATTCTGCGTAAGGCCTGGCAGGGCAAGTGGGCAGTCGTCACTGGCGCCAGCGCAGGCATTGGGGAAGCCATTGCGGTGGAGTTGGCGGAGTCCGGGGTGAACCTGGTGCTCACTGCCCGCCGCCGAGAGCGCCTCGATCTACTGGCAGAGCGGTTGCGCACCAGGTATTCCGTCGAAACCCAGGTGATTGTCGCCGACCTTTCTCTTCCCCAGGCACCGCAGGAGATCTTCGATGCGACCGAGGGAGCCGGTCTGCAGGTCGATGTGTTGATCAATAACGCCGGCTTCGGAGAATACGGCGAGTTTCTGCGATCGAAGTTGGAAATGCAGCTGGATATGGTCCAGGTGAACTGCACCGCTGTAGTTCATCTCACTCGCCTGTTCCTGCCCGCGATGGCCGCGCGCCGCCGGGGAGCCGTCATGATCGTGGCGTCGACCGCCTCCTATCAGCCGGTTCCGTATCTCGCTACCTACGGAGCCACCAAGGCCTTCGATCGCATGCTGGCCGAAGCATTGGCCGAAGAAATGAAGCGTCATGACGTTCGCGTGAGTGCCTTATGCCCTGGTCCTACGGAGTCGGAGTTTACCCAGGTTTCGGGCGTGCGGCAGGGTGACCGGCGAAAGCCACAATCAGCCGTACCCGTCGCGCGGCTGGGGCTGGAGGCTCTCGCGGCGGGCAAACACTCGGTGATTCCGTACCTCAGGGGCCGGGTGCAGGTATTCGCCCAACGCTTCCTCCCGCGGACTATGGTCACCTCCGCTGTCGAGCGGATGCTCCGGCCGGCTACCCTCAAATAATTTTTTTAAAAAAGAAACAACTTTGGCCCAGGAAATGGATTCCTAGTAGGTAACAACAGAGGCTACTTCAATCTCATCCTACCTCGGCACTTGTTTATCCCAACGAAGCTCCGCCTCGGCGGACTCTCCTCTTGCAAATCCCTGATGCCCCTTCCCCATGAAGCCTCTTGAGCGGGCCCGCCGGAAGGCGGGCCTAATGCTTTTTGCCTCCATTTGGCCTGGGTGCATCGCGAAAAGACAGAGTTTCGTAAGATAGCCTGGATGAAAGTTTCGAAGGCCGCTTCGCAAATCGCGCAACTCGAGGTCGTCCGCGTACCCGGCTGGTCAGGCAGCGAGCCGAACTTCGGCTGGCTCGTTCACGGATTCAGTACGCGCGTGGGCGGAGGAACAACCGTCTACCGGCCTGGAAGCTTCGATCTGAATCTCGGTTTTACCGATTCCGACAACCGCGCGACGGTGGCCGCCAATCGCCGACTTTTTGTCACCGCGGCCAGCGAAGGTAAGGAGATCCTGGGCCTGGTGACGCTGCGGCAGATCCACTCGTCATTGATCCGCAGAGTCTCGGCGACGGACATTCGGGACAGCAAGATGCCTGCGGTGCTCAAGGGTGATGGACTGATGACCAGCGAGCCTGGGGTGCTGCTGGGCATCCAGACGGCAGACTGTATCCCTGTTCTGGTGGCGGACCGGAAGAAGCGAGCGGTCGCGGCGTTTCATGCCGGGTGGCGCGGCACCTTGGCGCGCATCGTGGAAAACGGTATAGGCCGCATGCGGTTGGAGTTCGGGTCCAGGCCGGAGGACCTCATTGCCTCCATCGGACCGGGAATCGGCCCATGCTGCTACGCCGTCGGGGAAGAGGTGCAGCAGCAATTCGAGTCCCAATTCGACTATGCCCCGGAACTCTTCCGTGAGGTCTACGACTCCGGCCCGATCCGGCAGAAGTACCCGATGCTGTTTCTCAGCGCCCGCGCGCCTGGCCACAGCGACATCGGTCCCGGCATGCACCTGGATCTCGCGGAGGCCAACAGACGGCAATTGCTTGCGGCCGGACTCCGGAAAGGAGGAATTTTCCTCACTGGGCAGTGCACCGGGTGCCGCACGGACCGATTTTTCTCCCACCGTACGGAACGAGGATTTACCGGACGGATGATGAGCGTGATTGGCGTTGCCCAAGCCTAAGCGGCGGAATGTCCCTCTCCCGGCTCGGGAGCGTGGTCCTTGGGGTTGACCAAATCGCGCAGCTCCTTGCTCGGCTTGAAGTAGGGAACTCGCTTTGCGGGTACATCGACCTTCGCCCCCGTCTTAGGATTCCTTCCCGTGCGGGGCTTCCGTTGTCGAATGCGAAAGCTGCCAAAACCGCGGATTTCGATCTTGTCACCAGAACGCAGCGCGTGAATGACGGAATCGAAAATCGTATCCACGATCATTTCCCCATCCCGGCGCGTTAGATCGCCCAGCTGGGTTACTTCCTCAACGAGGTCTGCTTTGGTCATGGTCCGGCCTTCTCCAAAGTATAAAGGTAACCCGTGTCAACTATAGTAGATGCAGCCATTTGATGGTACATCGGAAACAATCCCGGCTCCGTCTTTCCCTGTGGATCGCGGTAACCCGATAACCAACACCCCCATTTTGGCGTCCAACGAGCGTTGGCTTTGCGGTGCCTTGGTAGACTGTGTCGCAATTCGAAGGTGAGCTACAGATGCACCAGACTGCAGCAGAGTAGCGTAGAATTTACCGAGTATCAATGAGATGAGCTCGGAAATGAGCTTGGGAACGACCTTTGCAACGTCCTTTTATCAGTATCGTTATACCGGCCTACAACGAAAGCGCCCGCATCGGCGCCGCACTCGCTGAAGTTGTACGGGTGGTCCGCGAGCGCGCATGGCACGCCGAGGTTCTGGTCGTAAACGACGGATCCACGGATCGCACCGCTGTGATTGTGCAGGATTTTGTCCTGCTTCATCCCGAGGTACGCCTGCTCAGCAATCCGGAAAACCGGGGCAAAGGATTCAGTGTCCGCCACGGCGTGCTCAATGCGGTCGGAGAAATCGTGATGTTTACCGACGCCGACCTTTCCGCGCCTATGGAGGAAGCCGAGCGCTTGTTTGACGCCCTGCGCCAAGGCGCCGACATTGCGATTGGCTCCCGCTGGCTCCAGCGCAAGCGGCAGACCCATAAACAGCCTCTTTACCGCCAATTTTTCGGCCGATGCTTTAACGCCATTACCCGCCTGATCATGGGCCTGCCCTTTGCCGACACGCAGTGCGGGTTCAAGGCTTTCCGTCGTCCTGTTGCCCAAACCATCTTCCAATTGCAGCGCATCGAGCGCTGGGGATTTGACCCCGAACTGCTGTTTATCGCCCTGAAGCGTGGCTATAAGGTGGAAGAGGTGCCGGTCACCTGGGGCCACGACGAGCGTTCCCGCCTCAGCTATCTCAAGGACGGAATCAAAATGCTCGAAGACGTCGCCTACATACGGTGGGAAGCATTTGCCGGTGCCTACGACCGTAACGTAGTTGAATTCACTCCGGAGTGGCCTGTGGTTAAAGGTTGATCGTCTGGGGATAGTCAAGAGGCGAGCGTGCTGGGCAGAATGGGCGCTTGCTCCTGCCTCCGCTTCGCGTGCCTTCCTCGCCACTCGAATCTGCATATCGCTGGTCTGCTCCATCACCATTGTTTCTGAGCACGGCCCACAAAGCCAGAAGTGCTGCAACCGGCGGGCACGGCCTCCACCAGGCACGGGTACATTTGGATCCGGCAAGTCAAATACGAAAATTCGTCCTTCCCGAAGGTAATGCAGCGGTTTACCGCATTTGGGATTAGCACATTGATTAACCATGGTTACCTGCAACTTCACCTAGGTATGAGAGAAGAAATGTCCAAAGGGTTTTCTGGAGCCTCCAACGACCCTGCGGCCCCGTGCGAGAATGAACAGTTCCCATGCCCATGTTGCGCTCGATATTAATTGCGCTCTCCCGCAATCCGTCATTACGTCAATTCGCGGAAGACTCCACCCTCGGCGGCCGCATGTCGTCGCGCTTTGTGGCCGGAACCAGCGTGGACCAGGTGTTGCAGGCAGCCGCGTCCGTCAACCGCCAGGGAATCTCGACTTCGCTCGATAGCTTAGGGGAAAACGTTCACTCTCCCGAGGAAGCTCAGCAGGCGGCCGAAGTCTATCACCGCTTGCTCGACGCCATCCAGCAGCGCCAGTTAGACGCGAACGTCAGCGTGAAGCTTACCCAGATGGGCATGGATCTGGATCCGGAACTGGCCTATGCCATGGCGGCCAGCCTGGTAGAGCACGCGGTGGCCGCCAACACCTTCGTCCGCATCGATATGGAGGGCTCTGACTACACCCAGGCCACCATCGACATGGTGTCTAAATTAAATGCTCTGAACGCGAACCGGGGCCATGTCGGGGTGGTGATCCAGGCTTATCTTTATCGCAGCAAAGCGGACATTGATCGCCTGCTTGCGGAAGGAATTCGCATACGCCTGTGCAAGGGCGCCTACCAGGAACCGGCCAGCCTGGCCTTCCCCGAGAAGGGCGACGTGGATAAGAATTTTGTGCGGTTGATGCAGATGCTGTTGCCCAGCGGGGTCTACCATGGCATCGCCACCCACGATGAAAAGATGATTGAGGCCACATGCCGTTTTGCCCGGGAGCGCGGCATCGCGCCTGACCAGTTCGAATTTCAGATGCTTTACGGGGTGCGCCGCGACCTGCAAAGATCTTTGGTAGCCAGCGGGGTACCGGGTCCGCGTTTACATTCCGTTCGGGACGGAGTGGTATCCCTATTTCATGCGCCGGCTGGCGGAACGGCCGGCAAACCTGCTATTCATAGCTCGTAATTTCTTCCGCCAATGAGGAGTGCACGTGAAGACCAAGAACGCCCTGAAACAGGCTGAGCTGATTCTGAAGCTGTATGAAATTCGCCGCGAGACGGCTCTGCGCACTGCCCGCGATTATGTGGGCGGTGAGTTCATGCCCAGGTCGGTGGATGAATTTGTGAGCCTGGTCAAGGACGGCGGTAAGCCGAGCGGCCACATCCTGCAGGTTTACGGCTATTGGGACATGGTCGCCGCTTTTGTGGTCCACGGCGCTCTGGACGAAGCGATGATCTTCGACACCTGCCAGGAGATGTACTTTCAGTTTGAGAAGATACAGCCGTATCTCGCCGGCTTTCGCGAAAAGATGAATCTGCCTGAGTTTTTGCGCAGCATCGAGACGGTGGTCGTAGGTGCACAGGAGAGGCGCACGCGTGCGGTGACCAAGGCGAAGACTAAACAGTCATCGAAGGTTCGGCCCGATGTCGAGGAGCCCGCAAGTGCCGTTAGTCCCGCAGGGACGGCTGAACTTAGCCCAGGACGGTAGTCCTGGGTACATCATGAGTCAATCGTCCCTGCGGGACTGTTCCAATATTCCCCTGGGTTGTCGCTGGTCCCCTACGGGCTGTCCATAGCAGCAGTTCGAGAGATCAATTTGGACGGGTGCCCACACGGACAATTGTCTCAGTGACTGTTTTCCAGCGCCAGGACGGCAAACCCAGTCGCGGCATCGTTCATGAAATGCCCGATATCGGTCGAAGGATCACGTTTCTTATTCAGTGACCACGCAGGCCACTTGCCATCATCCTGGTTCTGATTCTGCGCCAGCCAGGCCAGCCCGCGCTTGGCTGAGGCCCGTCCCACACCCGATTGTTCCAGCGCCAGAACCGTCAGCCCGGTGGCAAGCCCGTCGCTCTTGGTCTCCTCAGGGGTGTCGTCTCGTCTCTTCCACGTGCCTAGATCGGTGACACTCCAGCCACCGTCCGGTTGCTGCTTGGAAACCAGGGTCGCAAGCAGAGCGGAGCGCTCCTTTTCATTCAACAGCCCCGGCAGCCTGGAGGAAGCCCACAACACGTAAACCTTGTTGAGCAGTGGCTGGGCATCGTATTCCCGGCGCAAAAAGCCGCGCAGCAAGCCGCAGATTCTCCTGAATTTTGGCATCGTGCTGATAATCGTCGGGAGCCCGCCCTACCGCGATTGCCGCCAGCGCCGCGCCGTAGTATTGGGACTCGTTCGATTCCCAGGGAGCTAAGTGGAAGTTTTGCCAGTCCCATGCGCCGGCCTGTTCACCGGACTTGATCTGCAATGCCCACATGTTGTCAAAAGCGCTGCGGGTAATGTCGGTCAGGTGGTTCTTTTGTGCGTCGTATGTCGACAGGATCAGAGCGTTCAGCACCGATTCGGTAGCGCGCGAGTCCGGTCGCCAGCGTCGGGCCGGTTTTGCTGTTGGGATAAAAGGGCTGAACCTGGTTCCACAGGGTGACCCGCCGCAGCACGTTATTGAGCATGATGTGCTCCTGCTCGGTGGGCGCCTGTTCGCCTAACGACCCCCGCAAGCTGGAACGAGAAAGCGCATAGGGCACACGGTATGGCACGAAACACAAACCGTCTTATGATCGCGCTGCGCCGCATCCCAACTTTGCCACCATATCTCCCGGCTATCGAGGTAATGAGCGGCGGCCGCCTGGTTCCAGGATGACGCGACACCTTCGCCGGATGCGCCATAGCAAGCGATTGCCAGAGAGGGAGCGACGCAGAGCAGCGCGAGCAGGCGGGCGGTTTTCACGCGGGCGACATCTCCTCTTAACGCGGATGTGGGTAAAAACAGATGAGACAGCGAGCCCTGTGACCGTAGCCTATCACAAGGGATTTCGCTGGGATTCGAGCGCTTCCATCAGCTCGGCAACCTGTGACTTGCGCTCATCCTCCAATTCGCGCAGGCCCTCGATCACTCCGCGCCGGTCCTCTACGGAACGGTTCTGGTTAAACTTCTGCTTGCCTTCCAGGCGCATGATCTGGAACTCAAAACCAACAATCGCCTTGAGCTGCGAGTCAATGTAGGTGGCCGGGGCATCCGTGACCTGCCACGGAGCCGGGAACGCGGCCTCGTGCTTCTTCGTCAGTTCCGTCACCACCGCCCTTAGGCGCTCCGCATCTTCAAAGAAGGTCACGCGCCCATAAGCATGGATCGCTGCATAGTTCCAGGTTGGCACGACTCTGCCAGTCTCCTGCTTGGCGGGATACCAGTTAGGAGACACATAGCTGTCGAGGCCGAGGAAAATGATCAGCGCGTCGGCCTCAGGGTCACTTTCCCGCCATTGCGCGTTGGCGCGCGATACATGGCCGATCAAGGTTCCGTACTCACCCCTGCTCTCGTCGAGCAAGAGCGGAAGATGCGTCGCCACCAGACCCTGGGTGAGTGGTGGTGATCAGCGTTGCCAACCCGCCCTGCTTCATGGCTGCCTGGAGCATGGGGAGGTCTGTTACCTCAAAGGCTTTGGGCGTATACATGCGGGCATCCTCGGCTTTTATCTGTCTTATACCATTTAGACTTCTTTGAGGAGGCGCCATGGCTACCACATCGAATCGGCACGCGGGTACGGGGGCGGGAAGTGCCCAGGCGGCGATCCCCGAGCCGTCGTACGCGGAGCGGGCGCGGACGTTGCTGCATCTGGGGCGGGTCGCCAGCCTTTCTACGCTTTCGCGTAAACGGCCCGGCTTTCCCTTCGGCTCTCTGATGCCGTATGCGCTGGATGGTCAGGGACGGCCTCTCTTCCTGATCAGCACCATGGCCATGCACACGCAGAACCTGCAGCAGGACGCGCGTGCGAGCTTATTGGTGACCCAGCCGGAAGCCGAGGGCGATCCGCTTGGGGCGGCGCGCGTGACGGTAGTAGGCAACGCGGCGGCGCTTGCCGGGCCGGAGGTGGCAAATGCGCGCGCTCTCTACCTGGACCGTCATCCCAACAGTAAGTACTGGGTGGACTTCGACGACTTCTCTTTTTTCCGCATGGACGTCGTCGACGTGTATTACGTAGGCGGCTTTGGGGTAATGGGATGGGTCGCTGCCCCGGAGTATGGCGATGCGCATGCCGATCCGTTGGCGGATGCGGCTGCCGGCATCCTGGAGCACATGAATGCCGATCACCAGGATGCGCTGATCCTGCTGGCGAAAGTATTTGCCGGGACTGCGGCCCAGGAGGCGGTGATGACGGCAGTGGATCGACTCGGCTTTCACGTGCGCATGAAAACGGAAGAAGGCATGAAGGGTGCGCGCATAGCATTTCCGGGTGAGGTGAGCACCCCGGGAGAAACCAGGAAGATGCTGGTGGATATGGTGCAGCAGGCGCGTCGTTCGTGAACACACTGTATCGTCCGGAACTGCTCTATTCCCAGGGTGCCTTCACAAGTGGGCAGGGCCTTTTCGTCAGCGAGGAAGGAAATATTTTAGCGGCCGATGCCGCTCTTTCTGCGGAGACTGTCTCCTTGCCGCGGAAGGCGGTGCTTCCCGGCTTTGTTAATACTCATTCTCATTCATTTCAACGACTGATCCGGGGCAAGTCAGAGTCTCGGGCGATGAGTGGCCGCGATTTCTGGTCCTGGCGCGGCACCATGTATCACGCCGCGGCTCACCTCGAGCCGGAAGCAGGTTTACGACGTAGCACGCATGGCGTTTCTCGAGATGCTGCTGAGCGGAACCACCACCGTGGGAGAGTTTCACTATCTGCACAATGCTCCCGGCGGGCGTCCGTATGACGATCCAAACCTGCTTAGCAAGCAGGTGATCGCGGCGGCAAAGTCTGTTGGCATCAGAATCGTTTTACTGCGCTCAGCCTATCTCCGGTCGGGATATGAACTGCCTCCGGACCCGGGGCAGATCCGGTTCTTCGAGTCTGCCGCCAGGTTTATTGAAAATATGGAAGCGCTCGCAGCAGCGGCCGATGTGCCCGTTGGCGTGGCGCCGCATAGCTTGCGGGCCGTGCCCCTGCGCGAGCTGAAGCAGATTGCCGAGTGGACCCGGGGGCGGAAGCTGCCTCTGCACATGCACGTGGCCGAGCAGATTGCGGAGAATGAGGCCTGCTTACGCGAATATGGGCTGACCCCGGTGGCGCTGCTGGGTAGGGAAGGGCTGCTCGGCCCCGACTTCACCGCTGTGCACGCAATTCATATCAGCGCGGAAGAAATTGGTTTGCTCGCCGGTTCTGGTGCGACGGTGTGCTCGTGTCCGACGACGGAACGCAATCTTGGCGACGGCGTGATTGTTGCCGACCAGGTCATGCGCGAGGGGATTGGCATCGCGCTAGGCTCTGACAGCCAGGCACAGATCGATCCGCTCGAGGACGCGCGCGAGCTCGAATATCATTTGCGGCTCGACCGCGAGCAGCGCGCCATCCTGGATCAGATTGGGGGGAAGACGTTAGCCTCGCGGCTGTTTGATTGCGCCACGCTGAATGGAGCGCGTTCGCTTGGGATCCAAGCCGGCGAGTTGACCGCGGCTGGACTGGCCGACTTTTTCACCGTAGATCTGGATGACTTGTCCATTGCCGGCCATTCTGGCGAAGATCTGTTGCCCTTGGTGGTCTTTTCGCTCGACCGTACCGCCATTCGTGATGTGGTGGTTAATGGCTGCTGGGTGGTGCGGGATGGGCGTCACCCATTGCAAGAGGAAATAGTCTCCCGCTACAAAGAAATTCACGAGAAACTTTGGCATGGATGGATTGCCTCTTCTTCATAAAGACCCGTTCGATCGAATCCTCATCGCGCAGGCGATGGTCGAAGGTATTATGCTGCTCACCGCGGACCCGTTGGTAGCGCAATACTCCGGACCAATACGCCGGGTGTAGGCGGCAGGGTTCGCTAAAAAGTCGAGACGCTAGAGATATGTCGCCCAGAATCGCGGAACGCTGGCTGCACTGGATATTCCTGTTGCTCGCGCTCGTTCTCTGCCTGATGCGATTCGCATATCTCCGGGCAGACTTTCCCAACCACTCGCCCTGGATGATTGACCAGGCGAAGTTCACCGATGAGGGATGGTGGGCCAGCGCGGCGGTCCGGCATTTCCTTATAGGCCATTGGCAGGTTCCTGGTGATTACAATCCGGCCGCGGTAGTCCCAGTATGGCCAGCCTTGCTCGCTCTCGTCTTCCAGGTCACAGGAGTCAGTATCATCGCGGTGCGCGCGGTCAGCGTGTCTTTCTCGATTGCGACCGTAGCCCTGGTCTACTTCTTGTTGCGCCGTTACGACGTCTCAAAAAACCTGGCGGCGCTCGCGGCGCTGCTGTTGGCGGCAAGCTCCTTCGCGTTTGCTTTTGGCCGGCTGGCTACCCTGGACACGATCATCGTCTTTGAATGGACCCTGCTTATGTGGGTCGCCTCCTACGCCGGCCCCGGGCGAGCCTGGCCCTTGCTCGCACTGGGGATCGGTATCCCGGTCATGGTGCTCACCAAGACCACGGCCCTCGTGCTGCTCCCTGCAATTTTCTGGTTGCTGTGGAAGAAAAATCCGCGAGCGTTTCTGGCCGTGCCGGCCATCGCCGGAATCGCCATCGCCACCTATCTGCTCATCGTCTTAAAATCCAGATATGCCGATGATTTTCATTACTTCTTCGACATCAATGCGCTGGCAGCTGTGGAAATAGGCCACACCGGTTCTTTTCTTCTGCAATTATTTCGGAACAGCATGTGGATCGATCGCATGTTGTACCCCGCCGCGCTAGCCGTACTTCTGCTGTCTGTCGTCTGGTTGCGCCAGTTGTGGAGAAATCCGCTATTTACCGCTTGCTGGATTGCTTTTCTGGGGAACGCAGTCTACATCCTTCGCCGCCAGGATGACTATGCTCCGCGGTATTTCCTGGTCATGCTGGTGCCAGTCATCATCACTCTCATCATTGCCTTGCAGGACTTGAAGGTCCGCAACCGCAACCTATCCTGGCTATTGGCAGCTACGCTCGGCGTCGCCGTGGTGCTCGATACGCTACAGGTCTTTGGATTCCTGGCGCATCGCCAATATCAGTTCTACGCCGCGGCGAAATCCATCCAGGCAATCGTAGATGCCAATCCAGGCGCGCACCGCTTACTGCTGGGTACAAGTGGCGATCAACTTGCCTTGATGGTTGGCATCCCCTCGATCAATGACGGATACAGTAACCAGGATCTGGACAAGAAAGTCCTGGTCTACCGGCCCGGATGGTATGTAGGCTGGAACGATCTTGATCAAGACATCCTCAACTCTCTCTCGGCGTATCGTCTGGACGAGGTCGCGAACTTTCCTGTATTTGATCGTGAAGACAGGGACCGATTAAAGCTGTACCGTATGGTTCCCCTGAAGGAGGCACAGCAATGATGAAGCTTTTTCTCGCGGCCCTGCTCGCCCTGGTGATGGCCGCTCCTGCGATGGCGGCCACCCCGCTGCATGTGATCTTCGACACCGACATGGGCAACGACGTGGACGACGCTTTGGCGCTTGCCATGCTGCACGCGTTTGCTTCCAGAGGCGAGGTGAAACTGCTCGCCGTTACGGTGAGCAAAGACAATCCCTGGGCCGCCGAATACGTCCGCATGGTGGACGAGTACTACGGCCGCAGCACCATCCCGGTCGGCATCGTGCACGACGGTAAGACGCCGGACGATGGCTTGTATGTGAGGCAAGTATGTGAACTCCATCACCGCCGCCCCAACAAGGCCGCGGTGGCTGATGCGGTGCAGTTGCTGCGGAAGACTCTCGCCGGGGAACAGGATGGCGCTGTCACCCTGATCCAGGTGGGCTTTTCGACCAACCTGGCCAGGTTGATCGAGTCCAAGCCTGACCGCTATAGCAGTCTCAGCGGCACAGATTTGGTAAAGAAAAAAGTCCGCCTGCTCACGGTGATGGCGGGGAACTTTGCCCAAAGCAAACCTGAGTACAACGTGATGACCGACGTGCCGGCCGCCCAGAAGCTCTTCGCGAGCTGGCCAACCGATATTTACTTCAGCGGCTTCGAGGTGGGAATCGCAATTTTGTATCCTGCTTCGAGCATCGAGCACGACTTCGCGGTGGGCAATCCCGTTGCCGAGGCATACCGCGCTTACGCCAAGATGCCCTATGACCGGCCTTCCTGGGACCTGACCACAGTGCTCTACGATCTGCGGCCGGATCGTGGCTATTTCGATGTTTCCCCGCCAGGCAACGTAATCGTCGCCGCAAATGGCGCAACCACATTTCAACCCAATCCTCACGGGAAACGCTACTTTCTGAAGGTCAATCCGGTGCAGGCGGCAAGGGTTCGAGAGGCTTGTGTATGGCTGGCTTCGCAGCCAAAGTGAGTCTAAAAGAATCGGTCTAACTGAAAGAAAATCTTCCGGTGATCGGTGCCGTTGCCCGCCGTTCCCGCAATTTCAAAGGGCCCCACTGCTGTCTTGATCACGATGCCCACCACCCCATCCATGGGGACGCTCGGCTCGCTCGACACAAAGAAGGTCTTGCCCGCCTCATAAGTGGCGATGAGAGAGATGTTGTCGCCCAGGAAGGGGGGCAGCTTGGCCAGCCGGTGTATGTAACCGGCCTGGAACAGATAATACTGGTTGGTAATCAACTCGTTTTCCCCGAAGGCGGAGAGCTGAAGTCCGCCGCCAAGGGAAAAAGGAGGGATCCCCGTGCTCTCGTAGCCGAACGTGGTTCCGCCGGAAACAGCCAGGTAGGCGGAGGATTTCGGCGTGAGGGGAAACAGGAAATGGGTGCGAAGTTCGGCTAAGGGAAAAGGCTTATTCGTCCCGGTATTTGAGTCCCACCATTCTCCGCGGAAGGTGGCGGTCATGCCGCGCAGGGGCAGAACAGGATCGTCAGCCTCGTCGAGAGTGTAGCGAAATCGGGTAACTCCGACGCGCCCCGATTGGGGGGGATAAAGGACGGTATCTCCGATGACTGGCGAATATCTTTGATAGGCAGCCTGATAGCCGAAACGGGCCTCGGCAACATTGCGGAACGTGTACCCGACATCAAGCGCGCCGCCGAACTGACGCGTCCGGTATTGCGAGTCAATGTGGTTGTCGTAGTAAAAGTAAAATTTATTGGTGTTGAGGGTAACCTGCGGCGCGATGAACCAGCGCGTAGTGGACGAAAACGGGTGATAATATTCGGATGCAAATCGATAGATGGAGCCGACGATGACGTCGTTGCGCAGTTCTGAGCCGAAGGTGCCAAAGTCGAGAAAAGTAATGCGTGCGCCTGCACTGAAAAGCACCTGGTTGTAGTTTGTCCCGTCGATATTAATCAGAGGGCGCACGATCGGCGGTGCGTACGATTTCTCTTCCACAGAAACCAGCAGGCCTGGCCTGCCATCCTTATCCGTCAAGCTGTAGCCCAGGGAAGCAAAACGTCCTGTCCCCGCGATCCTGGTGAATTGGTGCTCGAGATTGACGTTATCGACCGGTTTGCCCACATCTGGGCTTAGTCTCTTCTCGATCTTGTTTGCCAGGCCTGGGGTGGTGCCGGTAACCTCGATGAACTGAGGCACCGGTGTTTCTTTGATGCGACTCTCGCGTTGCTCCACGTACTGCTTCCAGGCAGCATCATCGAGGGCCAGCTTGCTCAGGATGGCGCTTTTGCTTTCCGCTGCATCGTACCCCAGCCGAATCATCTCCGCCGACTTGTCGTAGTCAAGCGCGGTGTACTTCTCCAGCGGGACGGTGATCAGAACATCCGCCATCTGCATGCTCTTGAGTTCGTTGGCCGCAATCATCACGCTTAATGACTGTCCCAGGACAGAAAACGTGGAAAGCGGCTGTTGCGCATTGAACGAAGCGGTCCGCAGGTAGACGGCAACCGTAAGTTGGGCGCCCATCTTCTGGGCAACATCGACCGGCAGATTATTGAGCAGGCCCCCGTCCGCGTAGAGGTTGTTGCCGTCCCGTACCGGCGTAAATATGCCCGGCAGCGACATCGTGGCGCGCAGAGCCAGGGAAAGCGAGCCATCGTGAAAGACGTGTTGTTTGCCGCTTTTGAGCTCAGTCGCCACGCAGGCAAAGGGCGTTGGCAGGTCGTTGAAGCTTTTTATCTGTGAGTAGGGAAGGGCGATGCGGTCGAGAATAAAACTTACCTGCTGCCCGGCGTTAAATCCTTCCGGGAGCTGGATGCCCTTGCGCAGGCCAAACTCGATGCGCGTCGGAAATTGGACCGCATCCTCTTTACGCCGATAGGAAAGATCAATGAACGGTAGCTGGCCGCTGAGGGCCTGATCCCAATCCACGTTTTGAATGAGTTCCTGCAGCTGATCGGGAGAGCGTCCCGTGGCATAGATACCACCGACCAACCCGCCCATGCTGGTGCCGGCGATCAGGTCGACCGGCACGTGGTGCTGATAAAGCCACTGCAGCACGCCGATGTGCGCCAAGCCAAGTGCGCCGCCCCCTTCAAGGACGAGGCCAATCTTTTGCCGTGGCGGCGCCCCAGCCTCCGCAGACGTAGGATTCTGGGCTGGTAAGGGAATGGTCACGAAAAGCAGGAGAAATAGCGCAGATGCCACCCAGCGCCGCGCCGCGGCCGCGCAGCTTTTCCAGTGCCCGCAGGATACTTGATTCATCGAAGGTCCATCATCGCCCAGAACTGTCTGCGCGGGATAGTACCATCTTGGAGCACACCCAATAGGGCGAGCTGGGTTACTCCTTAAGCATTCATTAGGCCTTTAGCGAGCTTACCGTAGAAGCGACAGCAGGCTGCTCCTCCGGCTGGTTTTGCGGCGCCGGCCAGAAGTACCGCTCCTTCTTGACCGCTTCCACGTACGCGGCTCGCGCCTCCTGCACTGCCTTGCTTTCGGATACTTCGGCTATGGGCACATCCCACCAGGAGTGATATCCACCCACTCGGTCGTTGTAATCCGTCTCCACCACGACAACAGAAGTACGGGGCTGCTTTCTCGCATCCGCCAAGGCGCCGGCCAGCTGATCGTAGGTGCGCGCGCTCACCGTGTACGCGCCCAGGCTGGCGGCATTGGCTGCAAAATCCGTCGCCATGACAGGTCCCGTCAGCCCTTCTTCGCGATAACGATATTCGGTACCAAATCCTCCGCTGCCGCAGGCGCGGCTTAAACCCCCAATGCTCGAAAAGCCGTGATTATCGAACACCACGATGTTGAGTTTGATGTTTTCCTGCAGGCTGGTCACGATTTCCTGAGCCATCATGAGGTACGAACCGTCCCCGACCAGCACATAGACTTCGCGGCTCGGGTCCGCCATCTTGACTCCCAGACCGCCTGCCACCTCATAACCCATGCACGAATATCCGTAGTCCATGTGGTAGCCCTTTGGATCCCGGGTCCGCCAGAGCTTATGCAGGTCTCCGGGCAAACTCCCGGCGGCGTTCACGATGATGTCAGTTGGGCCCAGGGTAGCGTTGAGTACCCCGATCACCTCGCCCTGGCTGAGCGGCGGCCCGTGGCGCCGCGCGAAGATCCGCTCGACTTCCTCGTCCCATGCCTTGCGCAGGCGAGCCACCTCACGCTGATAGCTCGGCGGAATCTGCCACGATGACAGTTCGCTACCAAGCTCCTCGAGCGTAACCAGGGCATCTGCGGTCAGCGGCAACGCGGCGTGCTTGAACGCATCGAACTCCGCAACGTTGATGTTGACAAACCGTACCGCGGGATTCTGGAAGGCGGTTTTGGACGCGGTGGTGAAGTCGCCGAGGCGAGTCCCAATGGCGATGACGAGATCCGCATCGGCGGCCAGCAGATTCGCGGCCGAGGTACCGGTCGCTCCCATCGCGCCGGCCAACTGCGGATGATCGGCGTGGAGCGCGCCTTTGCCTGCCTGTGTTTCGGCTACCGGAAGGCCGGTACGGCCGGCGAACCGGGCTAATTCACCAGTCGCTTCACCGTAGATCACGCCGCCGCCGGCGATGATGAGCGGTCGTTGCGAGGACCGTATCCACGCCGCGGCCTGCTTCAGCAATCCGCTATCCGCGCGGGACCGCGCGATGGTCCACACGCGGCGCTCGAAGAATTCTTCCGGGTAGTCGTAAGCTTCGGTTTGTACGTCCTGCGGCAGAGCCAGGGTCACCGCACCGGTTTCCGCCGGCGAAGTCAGCACCCGCATCGCTTCCGGCAGGGCGGTCAGAATCTGTTCCGGCCGCTGGATGCGATCCCAGTAGCGGGAGACCGGACGGAAGCAGTCATTCACCGAGACATCCTGGCTCGCGTTCGATTCCAGTTGCTGCAGGACCGGCGCAACGTTGCGTCGCGCGAAGATGTCGCCGGGCAGCAGCAACACAGGGATCCGGTTGACAGTGGCCAGGGCCGCGCCCGTGATCATGTTCGTCGCACCGGGACCGATGGATGAGGTACAGACCAGGGTGCGCAGGCGATTGCTCATTTTTGCAAAGCCAGTTGCCGCATGCACCATGCCCTGCTCATTGCGAAACAGGTAGTAAGGAAAATCGGGATTCTGTTGCAGTGCTTGTCCTATGCCAGCGACGTTGCCGTGTCCAAAGATACCTGCGCAACCGCCAAAGAATGCCTGCTCCTTCCCGTCGCGTCTCACAAACTGTGCTTTGAGAAACTGAATGGTGGCTTGCGCCATGGTCAGCCTGCGCGTCATATCCATCCCTCGCTTTTGATTCCTACCATCCTACTGCACAATAACCGCTTAGCCAACGCTGATCGCGCGCTTGCGATCTGGTGGAAAACACCAGGGCACGGCTGCATTGTGGGCGTGACAAGCCACGGATTGCAAAAAAAATCCCGTAGAGGACGACTGAAAGTTTCTCGGGACTCGGTTTGCTGATGGCCGTTAGCCCCGTAGTGCCTGATCCAGGTCCGCGATTAAATCCTCCGCACCTTCCAGGCCCACGGAGAGCCGCAGGAGCGACTCCGGTGATCGTGAGAAGACGCCTTCAACCGACGCGCGATGTTCGATCAGGCTATGAGTGCCGCCCAGACTCGTGGCACGCACAATCAGTTTTAGGCGCGAAGTCATCGCAAAGGCTTCTTCGCGCCCGCCCCGCACTTCAAAGGAAAGCATCCCCCCGAAATCGCTCATCTGACGGCTGGCAATCGCATGGCCGGGATCATTCGGTAACCCCGGATAGTGAACCACCGCCACCCCAGGGTGAGTGGACAGAAATTCTGCAACCCGGCGAGCATTCTCGCAGTGCAGGCGCACGCGCGGCACCAACGTTTGCAGCCCGCGCAGAATGGTCCAGCAATCGAAAGGCGAAAGGACCGCCCCGCCGACCCTTTGGAAGTCTTTAATCCGGGCGGTCAAATCGGACTTGCGCCCGAAAATCACGGCGCCTCCCAGCGCATCGCTGTGTCCGGACAAATACTTGGTCAGGGCATGAACCACCAGATCCGCCCCCAATTCCAGCGGCCGCTGGAGCACCGGAGTGGCAAAGGTATTCTCACAGGCCAGGGGAATCTGGCGACTGCGCGCCAACTCGGCTACTGGTCGTATTTCCACTACTTCAATGAGAGGGTTAGTGGGCGTCTCAAGCCACAACAGCTTGGTTTCCGGGCGGCAAGCGTGGCGAAGTTCTTCGATGTTGCGCATATCCACGAACGAATGCTCAAGTCCCCAGCGGGTGAAGAGTCCGGTGATGAGCTCCCGGACGCCAAAATACAAATCCCGGTGAAGCACGACATGGTCGCGCGGTGCCAGAGCCTGAAACACTGCCAGGGTTGCCGCCATGCCTGTGCTGAAGGCCACCGCCTCGACTCCACCCTCCAGGTCTGCCAGGCATTGCTCGAGTGATTTTCGATTAGGGTTGTCGATCCGGCTGTAGAAGAAGTGCCGGGAGAACTCTCCATCCGGGTCGCGCTCGAAGGTGGTGGAGGTATATAGAGGAGTCGTGACGGCCCCGGTAGCCGGGTCCACCTGGCGCCCGGAGTGGATGCTGAGGGTTTGAAGTTTCTGGTTCGGGTCAGGCAACGCAGTCATGACCTGAGTTTATTACGTGCGTCGGGACGGCGTAGACGAACGCAGCCTCCTACATGGGCCGCAAATGGATTCTTTCAAATGCTTTCACTCCACGCACCCGGATTGGCCCCTCGCTAGCCTCCGCGTTCCTGCATCCAAATCAGGCAGGAAGGAGGCTTTTATGCCCGAAAAGGAAGTCGTCGATCAGGCAAAGGAAGATTTGAAGGAAGGGAAATCTCCCTCCACCGCAGCCGGAGAATTCGTCCACGAAGAGATCGAGCATGTAAGGGAAGGAAAGCACGGCGCCCGTTCGCCGCAGCAGGCGATCGCTATCGGACTGAGTAAAGCACGTCGTGCCGGCATCCCTCTCGCTCCGCCCAGTCCAGGCAAAACGAAAAAATCGACGCGAGTCAGCGCGGAAAGAGACTACCGCAAGGGACAAGCCGGGACAACCAAGAAGGTCTCGGCGAAACGGTCGCGGGCAACCGAGGGCGCCCTTAAGAAGGAGCCGCGGTCGACGGTCTCCCATAAAGCTCTATCAGCGCACGCCAAAAAAGCAGCGAAGGCGCGATAAAGCGCGTGTGCGAACCAGGATTTGCAATTGCAATTGAGTCCCGCAGGGACGACTGCAAGAGAATTGCGCCGCGGCCAATTTTCGGCCTTCCCCCGGAACCTGGTTTGCAATACACGCGCTAAAAGCACGGTTACGTGGGCACCACCTCAATCGACGGAGTGATATAGCCATGCGTGGCGAGGTGCTCACCCATGCTGGAGTACATTGCCGGATCTTGCGGCTGCCACGTAGCGAGGCCATCCACATACCGGTTGTACATACAGAAGGCAGCTGCGATCAAAACCGTATCGTGAATTTCCAGATCGGTCGCTCCCTGGTGGCGGGCAGCCTCCACACTTGCAGCAGTTACCTGTTTGCCGCCCTTCTGGACCTGGCCGGCGATCACCAGCAGCGCCTTGAGTTTGCCGGAGACCGGCGATTGTAAAAAGTCACGCTTTACCTTATCGACCAGACCTGTGTCTTTGCCCAGGTGTGCGGCAGCAGCGGCGCCGTGGCTGGTCTGGCAGAAATAGCAATCGTTCTGACTGGAGACGTAGGTCGCAATCAGCTCGCGTTCGCCGCCGGTCAGCGTGCTGGGCCCATGAAGGAGCACATGGGCCAACTCACGCATCGGTTTCGCGGTTTCAGGGCGGAAGGCAAACCCGCTGGTGATGCCGGGTAATCCTTCGGGCAAAGCAATGTGGGGCATAGGATCTCCTCCGTTAGACGGTCGCTGGTAAGTATTCTTTGCTGACGCTGACGTACCCCTCACGAGCAATCCACTTGCCGCGCTCGCGATACATTGCTTCATCCCGCGGCTGTGTTGTGCCGAGGCCATCCACATAGCGGTTGTACATGCAGAAGGCTGCAGCGATAAGCACGGTATCGTGGATCTCCAGGTCCGTAGCGCCGAGTGCCCGAGCGTTGGCCACGGCTTCCGCGGTAACGTGCTTACCGCCCTTCTGGACCTGTCCTGCGATGACCAGCAGTGCCTTCAACTTGGGCGTGATGTCTGCGTTCTCGAAGTCGTGTTTCACTTTCTTCACCAGCGACTCATCATCATTGAGGCTGGCCGCGGCGATGGCGCCGTGGATAGTCTGACAGTAATAACAATCGTTCTCTGACGAGACATAGGTCGCAATCAGCTCGCGCTCACCGGGAGTGAGCGAGTTGGGAGCGTGCAGTAAAATCTCGACTAATTCGTTGAGCGGTTTCGCCGTCTCCGGACGAAATGCCATCGCGCCGCGGATCCCGGGAAGACCATCGGGTAGTTGAATGTAGGCCATGGTGGGAGAAGTCCTTTCGAGGAAACATCCTACCCGGCCCACCCGCTTTCAGCATCCACCAAAGGGTGGAGCCGAGTGGCTTGAACATACTGCGAAAACTCAGTTTTTAGGGTTGGCCGGGGATTTATCCCTGGGACAAACGTTGTTATCCCTGGGGCCTAAAGAGGGTGTGTGAGAACGGCCATCACAGAAATTTAGTCCCGCAGGGACGGCTGAACTTAGCTGAACTTAGCCCAGGACGCAGTCCTGGGCCGGCTCGCACCGTTGAAGAGTCCCGCAGGGACGGCTGGAAATAGCCCGCGATTCAATCCTGGACAACTTTCAGCCGTCCCTGCGGGACTCAATTCGTGAATCATGGTTCTCACGCACCCTCATTAGGCCGAATCACGCCGTGCCCGCCGGTTATCACGTCACCGCGATTCTGTTATTTAGCCGCCGAGGGCTGCATTCTTCCGCGCGCGACGTAATCGAAGCGTGCCCCGGAGATTTCGCTTTCTGAGATCGGATCCACTCAACGGGTTACCGCAACCTGCGACTGGCGTGCGCTCGCAAGCTGGGCATGCAGCAGATCAAACACCGCCTGCATCCCGATCCCTGTCTTGGCGGAAACCTCGAAAATCTGCATGCCGGGCCGGACACTCTCTATGTTGCGGCGTGCAGCCCGCAGATCGAACTCCGCCGCCTCGGCGAGGTCCATCTTGGTAATGATGGCAACATCGGACGTATTGAAAATGGTGGGGTACTTCAACGGCTTGTCCTCGCCCTCGGTTGCCGAGAGCAGAACAAAGCGCAGCTCCTCTCCAAGGTCGTAGCTGGACGGACAAACCAGGTTCCCCACATTTTCTATGAAGAGGAAATCGATCCGGTCCAGCCGCCACGATTCAAGCGATTTCTCTACCATCTGTGCGTCCAGGTGGCAGACCGTTCCGGTGGTGATCTGTTTTACGTTTGGGGTCGCACGACGCAACCGCTCCGCATCATTTTCTGTGGCCAGGTCACCGACCAGCGCGGCTACGCGAGAGTCACGCGCAAGGTCAGCAAGGAGCTTCTCGAGGAAAGCGGTCTTTCCCGACCCCGGGCTCGAGACCAGACTTACGACACAAGTACCCTCCTTGCGAAACCGCTCACGCAAGGCGCGGGCGAGCAGATCGTTCTGCTTCATGACCTTGGCCCTGACTTCCACCATGCGGGTGCTCACGCGACCACCTCCAACGATGCGACCTCAATCTCGCGGCCGGTGACGATCTTCTGCCCCGGCGTTCCACAATCCGGACAACTCAGCTGATAGACCGAGGGAGGAATCCGGTCTTTCTTGCATGCTTCGCAGTAAATGACAAGAGGAATGGTCTCGATCACCAGCCGCGTTCCTTCCAGGCACGAGCCTTCGCAGGCCAGCTCCCAGGAGAACAGAAGCGCGTCTTTGTCGACCCCGGAGAACACTCCGAGACGCAGATGTACCGCCTCGACATCAAGCCCGCCACGGTTCGCTGATTCCTCAGTGATCTGGTCGATCATGCTGATGGCGATGGAAAGCTCGTGCATGTTTTGCCTACATCGATCGGATTCTTAAATAGCGTTTCAGGTCCGGAGCCACCGTAACCGCCAGCCCGATCAGCACTAAACCGAGTGCGCCAAGAACTAATTTTGCATTCATCGTGTCACCTCTCCACTGTCTGTAACGGCACCGCATTCGCTGGCCTGCATTCGCTTGCCTTGGCCGCGACCAGGTCCAAAATCATGTCGGAGGCCGCTTCGACGACACCTTGTATCGGCGATGATAGCCCCATTCGTCCTTCGAGTTCATCGCCGAAGTCCTGCGGTTCGCAGCCTACGACCAGTACCTGTGCAGAAATCGTGCCCATGGAAGCAGCCAGGCTCAGCACCCGGACAGGATCCATACCGTGCGGATTGAGGGCTGTGTCCGCCGAGGCAGGCCCGTTCAGCTCAGGTTCAATCACATAGAGCGTGCCCGCAGCCTCGCCGCGCGACAATGCATCCACCATGATGACCAGGTCCCACGGATCGAGCAGCGCGTACGCCAGATCGAATCCTCGTATGCCGTAATCCTTCGCCGCCACGCCCTCCGGCAGTTGCCGCTTGCTGAGCGATCGCGCTACTTCCACCCCGAAGCCGTCGTCGCCGAGGAAGATGTTGCCTACGCAAGCAATCAGAACTTTCATAGCGGCTCGACCTCTTCGGGAGAAAAGAAGAAACGGTGGCCCGGCTGGCGCATCATGCCGAACTCCCGGCCCGGGTCGTCATCGAGCACCACGGCAAGCTGGATGTTGTCTTCGAAATCCTGCTCTATGGCTTCCACGAAGGCGATCTTGCCCGCCAGAGCCATGTCCATGATGTCGGCCTGCTTGGTCGGACATAAACGAACCCGGTCGCCAACCCGTACTTCGACGCCAAAGATGCGTACACTTTCCGGCGGCGCCTTCGCCTCTTCGAAAGGGTTCCATTCACCGATCATGTGCATCACCTCGAATATCTCTCAACCCGCGGATAACCCCGTGCGCTTTGAGCATGGCGTCATTGGTGAGCGCCTCGGTTCTTTCCAGAATCCTGCGTGCGCGGGGATCGCCGTTCTGCATCTCCTGCTTCTCCGCGTCGGTCAGCGTGAGGACACGCAGGGTGAGCATCTCATCCATCTCGGTCCCATCGAAGAAGTCGCCGGCACTTTCCGGAGCGATCTTGGGATAGTCATAGAGGATGATGGGCGAGCAGAACATCATGCTGCGCTCCGGCTCTTCCCCCACCAGTACCGGGAAAACACCCTGGTTGGAGCAAGCGGCCACAGATGCGCGATAGGCCTCCGCGGGATCGAGCAGGGAAATGAATTCTCCTCCGGTGATACCCAGCAACAGGTGTGCGGAGACGAAGGATGCCGGCAGCGCTTCGTCCCGCTTGGCCTCGGTGCCACTGGGCAGCAGGCTCACATTCTGCACTTCGAGGCGAAGCCTGCAGGCTCCATCCTCAAGCTTCTGCGCGCTGATGGTCAGTTCAATCTGTAGTTCCGGACTCGCCGCCACCGTCAGCGAGAGCGGGGAAGTAAGTAGTTCGCGGATGCGAAGGTTCGAGTGCTCTGACGTTCGCTCCACGGCTTCATCCCACGCCAGGGAAGGGTCGGTGAGCGGCGGTACACTCTGCTCCTGCCGGACGAGTTGAAGAAAACGAAGTCTCACGTCGAGGCTGGCTGTTTCCTCGGCTACCACCAGGCATTCTGCTACCAGGCGGAACGGCTCCTCCGGTCGCTGCGCCTGCGCATAGACGCGCGGGTACAGCGTGCCAAAGTTCCAGCGCTGGCGGTTCTTGATCGCCGTCGGCCGGTAGGGATAGAGGATATACCCCTCGTAGAGAATCGCCGCCGCAATCTTCTCCGCGCCGTCGAAGTTCATGCCTTAACCTCGCCCACCGTCTCTGCCGCCAGCGCCCGGCTGATTGCCTGTTCCCAGGTGGGAATACCGTGCCGCACCTTGTATTCGTACAGCTGCTCGAATACATCCCGCCGCAGGCACAGCCACGATGTATTGGGAAAGTGCATCTCCATCATTTCCTTCCAAACGGAGATGGGCAGCCGGAAGTTGGCTTCGCGGTCCCACGGGATTTGCGCTACCTGGAGAGCCCCATCCGGGTCTTGATAAAAAACAGTACCGCTGAACATCACGCATATCGGGATGTCGCCCGCATCGAGCGCGTGAAAATACTTGGTGGCTGCGACGTTGAAGTCAAACGTGCAGGGAAGCTCCAGGTCGACCAGCACATTGCCGGTAAAGCCGGGGATCGCGACCGCGGTATTCATCCACAGAAGCGGCCTAACCGTGCGGCTCCATCGTTCCGGGGTGCCAAAAAGGTCGAGCAGCTTCTCCTGTTCCTGGGCAACATAGCGTCGTTTAGCCGGCTCGATCTGGACCTGGCACCGCAGCGTCAGCGTGTGAATGGCTTCGTCCGCGGGCAGATTGGTGATCCGCAGTTTTAAAGCAATCAGGGGAGCCGCGGCATGGGGCACGGCTTCTGCCGCTTCGATTTGAAAATGCAGTTCAGGCATGGGCTGATTCTCTTACTTCTACGCTACGAGTCTTCAGATCGGCAAAGAACTGGTGAATTTCCTTCCACACCTCAGCTCCACCGGAGAGGCCGCGCCAGTGCATGCGGATCAAGCCAACCAGCCGGTAGCACTCATCGATGGGAACGATGTAGTACTGTGCCGGCGTGCCCACGCGGTTGACCAGAAAGGTCTCCACATCCGCTTCCATTTTCTGGAGTGCCGGATGCTCGGCCGCGATTTCTGACCAGGATTCCAGGCTGAGTAGCGACTCGATGGCCCCAGCCGGGCTGGGATACATAGCTCTAACCTTGTCGACCGCGCTATCGCGATAGAAGAAGGCAAGACTAATGGGAATCATGAGCGCTTCCCACTGCATGTCGGCCATCTGGAAGTCCGGCAGCGACCGAATGCGCCGCGGTACGCGGAGGTAGTGCGCCCCAGCCTGGCCGCAGAAGAGAACCGCGCACCCATCGCACGAGCACACAATTTGCCGCGTGTTCGGATCCAGCAGGTGCTGGTGAACAGGCCCCAACCCGGCGCTGCAAAGCTCACACCGTTCCTCCGTCGGAGGCTTGCGGGCAATCCTGTTCAGAAACGGAAGCGGTCCTTGCGTCATGGGCAATCAAACTCCGCGGGGTCTATTTTTGTTAATGGGACTGCGGCCCACCCAACTTCATGAAAAACTCTTTCGGTTCAACAACCGCCATCCACGGAGCCGACACCCTTTCCTTTGTCATCCCGAGCGCAGCCGAGGGATCTGCAGTTCCGCGGACTTTCCTGGAAACGCCGAATTCTATCCTCAAACAAAATTGTCATCTCGACCGGAGCGTACCCGGATTTCCTGCCACGCAACACTCGAAACGACCGCGTGTGCGGCTTTCAGTAAGGAAAGCCGCATGAAGTTCGCCAACGCCACCAACACCAACAGGAAATCCGGGGTAGCGGAGTGGAGAGACCTGCGGTTCTCCTCTACGCAGGCGGCATATGAGGCATGCGCGAGTCAATGGGCGTGCGATCCTCAACGTTAATCCCCGTTGCATCATCTTCCTTGCGATCGACCGGCTTGGCAAGAGGCTCGAGCCTCAGAGAGGGCCTGGTGCGTGTTGTATCCATCGTGTCTCCTTGAAAATCTATTTGAGAACAACCAGGGTCGAAGCGCCACTAGGCTCTACCGCAGCATTCTCCGCGACAATTTCCAGGATGTCGGGAGCCGCCTCGTAGAGCGCCTCTTCCACCGCGTTCTTGAGCGTGAGCGAAGACGACGGACAACTGCCGCAGGTCCCGTGCAGCTTAAGCCGGACGATGCCGTCGCGCACGCTGACCAACTCGCAGTCACCGCCATGAGATTTGAGGTAGGGCCTCACGGCTTCGATACCGCGTACCACTCTGGTCTCTATACCGTCCGGGTGGAGAGAATGCAGCAGGAACATCCCGGCGACGAGATTATCCTCGAGCGCCGCCATGAGCACCTGCTCGCCAGAAGCTGTCTCCAGGCACTTGTCGATTAACCGCTGCAACGCGGCGCCGTGGAGTTCAACCACTGACTGAACCAGCTCCAGGGCGGCGGCCCGAACCTCCGGGTCGCCCGCCTGGTCCAGTTTCGCAGCCAGCTTCTCGACATGTTCGCTTTGCGCGCGGAATTCCCCGCGCCGCGGTGCGGCTATTGGTTGCTCAGCCTTAGCCGCCATTATTCGGGCCCCGCCGCCCCGAACATGGGTGAGTGTTTTACCTCGATGACCTTGCCGTCTCCAACGTACATGTGTACGCCGCAGGGGAGGCAAGGATCGAAGCTGCGAACCGTGCGCATGATGTCGATACCCTTGAAATTCTCCGGCCCGTTGTCTTCAAAGATCGGGGTGTTCTGTACCGCATCCTCGTAAGGCCCAGGGGTTCCGTAGATATCGCGCGGGTTGGCATTCCAGGGTGTTGGCGGATAGGGATGGTAGTTGGCGATCTTCCCCTCGCGGATCACGACGTGATGGGAAAGCACGCCCCGAACCGCCTCGTGGAAACCGCAGCCGATCGCTTCTTCCGGTACTTTGAAGTCGCTCCACGTAGAAGTCCGGCCGGCATTCAACTCGCCCAGCGCTTTTTCAACAAAGTACAGCGCTGTAGCCGCGGCGTATGCCTGGAAGTAAGTCCGAGCACGGTCGCGTTCCAGCGTGTTGCTCCATTGCGGGATCTTCCACTCGAACTGGGTTTCCGGCAGCATCGCCGTCTTGGGCAAATTGATCTGGACGCTATGCCCGGTCGCCTTCACGTACCCAATATCAACCAGGCCGGAAAGCGCCGTCGACCAGAGCCGTGCAATCGGTCCCCCGCCGGTATCGAGAGCCAGATGGTCGCCGGTGCGCTGGTCATACCAGCGCGGAGACATCACCCACGTATAGTTGCCGCCGAAGTCGCGCTTCTGCGGACGGGGAATAGTGGTCTGATTCCAGGGGTGATGCTTGTCCACTGGATTGCCCAACGGATCGCGGGCGACAAAGGTCTCTGAACCCTGCCAATCGTCGTAGTAGGAACTGCCCAGCAGGATGCGGATGTTCAGGTTGATGTCGACCAGGCTATTGGTGACCAGCTTCCCGTCCACCACTACGCCCGGCGTCACATACATCTTCCGGCCCCATTCCGCCATGTTTTTGTAAGTGTAATCGCAGCTGTCCGGATCGTTATACGATCCCCAACACGCCAGCAGGGTGCGACGCAGACCGACCTTCTCGTACCCGGGCATCGCCTGATAGAAGAAGTCAAAAAGGTCGTCATGCAGAGGCACGACCCTTTTCATGAATTCGACATACTTCATCAAGCGAACCAGGTAGTCGGTGAATAGTTGGATGGTGGCCACAGTGCCGACGCCGCCCGGATAGAGTGTGGAAGGATGCACGTGGCGGCCTTCCATCAGGCAGAACATCTCGCGCGTCATGCGGCTCATAGCCAGCGTTTCGCGATAGAAGCTCCCGGTGAAGGGATTGAGCGCGGTCATTATGTCGGCAATCGTGCGGAAACCGTGCTTGTCTCCATTCGGGCACGCAGTCGATTGGGCCTTCGCCCACACTCCGGGATTGGTTTCCTTGACCATCTGCTCGCAAAAGTCAACGCCCACCAGGTTGTCCTGGAAGATGTTGTGATCGAACATATACTCGGCCGCCTCGCCCAGGTTGATGATCCATTCCGCCAGGGGAGGAGGTTTCACGCCAAACGCCATGTTCTGTGCATAGACCGCGCAGGTGGCGTGGTTGTCGCCGCAGATGCCGCAGATGCGGCTGGTGATGAAGTGGGCATCGCGCGGGTCTTTGCCCTTCATGAAAATGCTGTAGCCGCGAAAGATGGAGGATGTGCTGTGGCACTCGGCGACTTCCCGGTTGGCAAAGTCGATCTTGGTGAAGATGCCAAGGCTGCCCACGATCCGCGTAATCGGATCCCAGTTCATCTCGACCAGGTTGCGCTTCTTCTTATCGACCTCTTGTATCGTCTCGGGAAAAGTCGCCATCGATGTGTCCTTTCGGTTCTGTTTAGGCCCGGTCCAGGTTTTCTGGTGCGAGCTGTTCCGTCTTAATAAGTAGTCGGACGATAGCCAGTGGTCAGTTGCCCCCCCGGATGGCGCCACTTCGGTTCCTTATTCACCGTAGTGTTGGTGATGCCGCGCATGGTGCGGATGAAACGGCCATAGGTGCCAATGACGTTGGTGGAGAGCTTGGCTCCCGGTGGTTCGTCCATAAACGGCATGAACTTATCCGGGAATCCGGGCATGGTGCAGCCGATGCAGATGCCACCCACATTCGGGCATCCACCGATGCCCCGCATCCAGCCGCGCTTGGTTACATTGCAGTCGACCACCGGTCCCCAGCAGCCCAGTTTCACCAGGCACTTCGAAGATCCGTAGTGGGTGGCGAAGTCGCCTTGCTCGTAGTACGAGCCGCGATCGCAACCTTCGTGCACCGTCTTGCCAAAAAGCCAGGTAGGCCGCAACTGTTTGTCCAACGGGATCATCGGGGCCAACCCGGCCACCTGGTACAGCAAGTACAGAACAGTTTCCATGAAGTTATCCGGCTGCACCGGGCAGCCCGGTACATTGACAATCGGCAGGCCGGCCTTGGAACGCCAGTCCCATCCCAGATAATCCGCAAGTCCCATGGCCCCGGTCGGGTTTCCGGCCATGGCATGAATTCCGCCGTACGTGGCGCAAGTGCCCGCGCCGATGATGGCCAGCGCTTTGGGTGCCAGCCGATCGATCCACTCGCAGGTCGTGATCGGCTGACCGGTATCAGGGTTGGTGCCCATCGCTGCCCAGTAGCCTTCTTTCTTGATCGTTTCGTTCGGAATAGAGCCTTCTACGACCAACACGAAGGGATCCAGCAAGCCCTTCTCTGCCTCATAAAAAAACTTCATGAATTCGTCGCCGTTCTCGTAAGCCAGAACGGGATTATGCAAATGAACTTTCGGCAACCCGGGGATCGCGCCCAGCAGAACATCTTCAATGCTTGGTTGTTCCGCTGCGGTTACGGAGACACTGTCGCCGTCGCAGCTGAGGCCGGCCGTGATCCACAGAATGTGAACATCAGAAACGGCGGGCGCTTTGGTGATGCTGCTTACCTTTTCAGCCATGGAATTCTCCTCGAGCCTTAAGTCTTATGAAAGGGCGCTGGGCACATGAAATGTATGCGAAGCCCACAAGAATGGACGCGCGATACACGTATAGTGTTTGGGATGTTGTGGTCGGTAGATCGGGTTGGTAGAGGCAGGACAAGCCCGTCACCTGGCGAGCAACATTTCACATCACCACTTACCGTGAAACTGCCGACCGGTGAAAATTACGCCCGGCAATGAACCCTGTCAAACAAGCCCATTCACGGCCTCAAGAGAATGATTCATCCGATCACCGGATCGGAAAATCAGCAAATGCGAGGCAACTGTTCACCGAACATTACATCCAGCACACGGGTTCCACCGATCTGGGTCTTCATCAACACCAAGCCTGGATGACTGGCAACGACCTCTCCGATGATGACGGCATCGCGCCCAAGCTCGTGCTGTTGCATCTGGTGCAGCACAGGCTGCGCCATCTCCGGTGCAACCACGGCAAGCAGTTTTCCCTCGTTGGCTACGTAGAGCGGATCCAGCCCGAGCACTTCGCAAGCGCCCTTGACTGAGTCGCGGACGGGAATGGAATCTTCCCGCAAAACCATGCCCACACCAGCGCGCTTTGCAATCTCGTTCAACGTGGTGGCTGCGCCGCCGCGCGTAGGGTCCCGCAGACAATGAATGAACTCAGCTCCCCCGCTTTGTGGAGTACTCAGCATGGACGCTACCAGCCCGTGCAGGGAAGCACAGTCGCTAGTGATTGCGCCTTCAAATTCAAGACCTTCCCGCTGCGACATGATCGCCATGCCGTGGTCACCGATATAGCCACTCAGAATGATCTGGTCGCCGGGCCGCGCTCGATCTGCAGAGATATTCACGCCGTCTTCGATGACCCCGATGCCGGTGGTGGTGATGAATACCTGGTCACCCTTGCCTCGATTCACCACCTTGGTGTCGCCGGTCACAAACTGTACCCCAGCCTGTGCAGCCGCAGCACGCATGGATTCCACCACCCGCCGCAGGTCGTCAACCGCCAACCCTTCTTCGAGGATGAAAGCAGCAGAGAGGTACAGCGGGCGAGCACCGCTCATGGCCAGATCATTCACCGTGCCATGCACGGCTAGCCGGCCGATGTCGCCGCCGGGAAAAAAGATGGGCGTAACCACAAAGGAGTCGGTCGTAAACGCCAGGCGAGCCCCGCCGATGCTAAGGACAGCCTGGTCATCGAGCTTGTCTAATACTGGATTATGGAACGCCGGCAGGAAGATTTGCTCAATCAGATCGGCCGTAAGCTTGCCCCCGCTGCCATGTCCCAGCACAATTTGCGGATGGGAAAAAATAGGTATCGGACAAGACCCAAAGACGGGAGAAGCCGGCTGTTCTACTTCCTTGATTGGGATCTCAGAGCTTGCCATGGCTTAGGTCGTCACTCCGTTCGCTGCAAGCGGCGGAGTCTGGGGGACGATCTGGTGCAGCGGCTCGGGCTTGAGATGCCGCCCATACGCGTAGTACGCAGCGCAGGCGCCCTCCGCCGACACCATCGTTGCTCCCAGCGGCCGCTGTGGAGTGCACAGCGTACCGAACGCCGGGCAGTCATGTGGCTTCTTGATCCCCCGCAATATCGCGCCGCTGATGCAAATCTCCGGTTCGAGCGTGGCAATCTCTGCCACATCGAATAATTTCTCGGCATCCTGCTGGGCAAACTCATCCCGCAGGTGATATCCGCTCATCGGGATATTCCCGATGCCGCGCCACTTCCGATCTCCGACCTCGAAGACCTGATGGACCAGTTTCTGTGCCGGAAGATTGCCGTCACGGCCTAGAACGCGGGAATACTGGTTTTCGACAACAGCCCGGCCTTGTTCCAGTTGCTGCACAGTCATCAGCGTGCCATGCAAAATATCGAGCGGTTCAAACCCCGTGACCACGATCGGCACCTGATACCGGGCGCTGATGGGATCGTATTCCCGATACCCCATCACCGCGCACACGTGGCCCGGGCCGAGAAAGCCCTGCACCCGGTTATCGGGTGATTGCAGGATGGCCTCCAGTGCCGGCGGAACCAGCACGTGCGAAACCAGCAGCGATAGGTTGGTAACCTGCTCCTCGTGCGCGCGCCACGCGAGCATGGCATTTGCCGGGGCCGTGGTCTCGAAGCCGATGGCAAAAAACACCACCTGCTTGCCCGGATTGGCGCGTGCGATCTTCAGGCAATCAAGCGGCGAATAGACAACACGCACGTCGCCTCCCAGGGACTTGATGGTGAACAGATCGCCATCCGATCCGGGCACCCGCAACATGTCTCCGAAGGAACAGAAAATAACGTTGGCTTGCCGCGCAATGGCATGAGCCTTGTCGATCATTTCCAGCGGGGTTACGCAAACCGGGCAGCCCGGCCCGTGCACCAGCTCCACACCCTCTGGTAGCAGATGATCGATTCCGTGCTTGACGATGGAGTGCGTTTGCCCTCCGCAAACCTCCATCAACACCCAGGGGCGGGTCTGAACGCGCCGCATCTCGCCCACAATCTTTTTGGCTACGTCACCGTCACGGTATTCATCAAGATATTTCATTGTCGATACCCTCCCGGTTCCATCTCTTCCACCACAGGAGATTCAAGTTCGGTGAGCTGGTCCAGCTCTCTCAGCGCCTGGTAGGTGCGCTCGGCTTCTGCTTCATCGATGCGGCTGATGGCAAAACCGACGTGCACCAGAACATACTCCCCGACCTGCGTCTCTGGAACGTATTCCAGGCAGGCCTCACGCACAATGCCGCCGAACTGGACCTTGGCCATGCGCATCCCGCGCTGGTCGAATGTCTCTACCACTTTGCCGGGTATGGCCAGGCACATATTAATCTCCTTCGCGCATTCGCTGGTTAGCGATCATGGCCTGCCCCAGGGAAAGACCACCGTCGTTTGCAGGAACCTGGGCATGCAGGAAGACCCCAAAGCCGCGACGCCGCAACTCTACCACCGTTCGACCCAGAAGGTATAGGTTCTGGAAACTTCCCCCGCTGAGACAAACCCGGTTTAGTCCGTCGGCAGCTCCGATCCGGCCGCACATTTCTCCGATCCCTGCACTTAAAGTGTTGTGAAAACTGGCCGAAATTTCCCCCGTGCGCCGTCCTCGGAAGAGGTCCTTCACCACCGCCGCAATCACCGGCCGAAAATCGAGGATCATGGTTTCGCCCTCTTCGATTGCAAAATCGTAACGCCCTTCGACTCCGCCCTCGGCCATGGCTTCGAGCGCAATCGCTGCCTGGCCCTCGAACGTCACCTCCGAAGCCACCCCCAAAAGCGCAGCTACGGCATCGAACAGCCGTCCACACGATGAGGTTTCGACCGTTTGGATCCGCCGCGTGAGCATGGTGTCGACCAGGGCAACCTGCCTGTCATCGATCCCCTGAAAACACTCGAGCCCGGCGGGCAATTGTTCCCCGAAAACATCGCGCAGGTAGCTCAGCGCCATACGCCACGGTTGCCGCACCGCCGCGTCCCCTCCTGGCAATAAGATGTTGCGCAAGTGCCCGCGGCGGGTAAAGCCGGCAAAATCCGCAACCAGAAATTCGCCCCCCCAGACCGTGCCGTCGGTGCCGAATCCAGTGCCATCCATGGCCACGCCAAGAACCCGTCCCGGGAGATGGTTCTCCGCCATACAACTCGCGATGTGTGCGTGATGATGCTGCACACCAATCTTGTGCTCTATTCCCGACGCCAAAGCCATACGTGTGCTCATGTAGCCGGGATGCAGATCGTAGACCGCGGCGCTCGGCACAACCCTGAAGATATGTTTAAGGTTGGAGAGCGTCTCCTCGAAGAACTGCATGGTCTCGTAGTTCTCCAGGTCGCCGATATGCTGGCTAAGAATCGCGTATCTGCCTTTGGTCAGACAGAAAGTGTTTTTCAGCTCCCCCCCAAACGCCAGCACTTCCTCCAACTCGACTCCCAGGTCGATAGTTTGGGGCACAAATCCGCGAGATCGGCGCAGGACCCGTTCCCGTCCCTCGAAGCTGCGTACGACAGAGTCGTCGACTCGCGTGGCAATGTCACGGTTGTGCAGCAGAAACCAGTCAGCAACCCCGCCCAGTTGCAGCATGGCCTCGTGATTCCCGATCACGATGGGCTCTTCGCTCAGGTTGCCGCTGGTCATGACCAAGGCTGACCACTGCGGCTCAATCTCCGGCGAGTCGCTGAATAGCAAGTAATGTAATGGCGTGTAGGGCAACATCACGCCGAGAGTTTTGTCCCCCGGAGCAATCCCGGATGCAAGTCCGGACTCAGCTCGCCGGGGAAGGATGACGATGGGCCGCCGCGGAGACAGCAGGCTGGCCTCGTCTTCCGCCGACACTTCGCACAGCCTGCTGGCCGCGGCGAGATCGCGCACCATGAGTGCGAACGGCTTATGCGGACGCCGCTTGCGTCTTCGCAACTCGGCGACCGTCGCTTCGTTGGTCGCATCGCAGGCGAGCAGAAACCCGCCCAACCCTTTCACCGCCAGGATCTTGCCCTCAGCCAACAACCCGCGCGCCTGGCGAACGATCGCCAGCGAGTCTCTATCCTGAAAATCCGCAGCAGCCGGCAAGCTCTTCACCAGCAACAACGACGGTCCGCAAACCCCGCAGGCATTCGGTTGGGCATGAAACCGCCGGTCTCGAGGATCCTCATACTCTCTCTCGCACTCAGCGCACATGGTAAAGGGCGCCATCGTTGTCTTCGCCCGGTCATACGGTATGTCGCGCAGGATCGTGTAGCGTGGTCCGCAATGCGTGCAATTGGTGAACGGATACCCGAATCGCCGGTTGGCCGGGTCTCCAAAGTCGCTCCAACAAGCGTCGCAGGTGCCCGCATCGGGCGACACCAGGACAAATTCACCAGCCTCCTCACGGCTGCCCAGAATCGAAAAGCCTGCGCTTCCCTCGACTGCCACTTCTGAGACCGTGATATCCGTGATCTCCGCCAATTGCGGCGGATCCGCTTTCAGCGTCTCCAAGAACGCTGCAACCGCGGCTCCGTCACCTTCGATTTCGATGGTTACGCCGGAGGATGAGTTGAATACAAAGCCAGTCAGCCCCAAAGAGTGGGCGAGGTTATAAACGAAAGGACGAAACCCCACGCCCTGCACAATGCCTCGGACCTGGATGTGCGTGCGTAGCTTGGGCATGACAGGTTATTCGTTTGTTGCTAACGTCTTTAAAAGAGATTCTTCATCCCGGTTCTGAAAGGAAAGACAAATGATGCTGGGCATGACGTTATCGACCTTCACCCTCTTTCACGTGGTATTGAGCCTGGTGGGCATCGCTACCGGACTCATCGTAGCCTATGGCCTGATCACCGGAAAACGGTTCGACACCTGGACCGCGGTCTTTCTGATATTCACGGTGCTTACCAGCGTAACTGGATTCCTCTTCCCATTCACCCACCTCTTGCCGTCCCACGTGGTCGGTATTCTTTCGTTGTTGATGCTGGCTGTGGCCATCTTTGCGCGTTATCCCCGGCGCCTGGAGGGTGGTTGGCGTCGCGTCTACGTGATCACTGCCATGGTCGCTCTTTATCTCAATTGCTTTGTGCTCGTCGTGCAGATGTTCCTCAAAGTGCCTGCTCTGCATGCTTTGGCTCCAAAAGGGAACGAGCCGCCATTCCTCATTGCTCAGCTCGCGCTTCTGGCGATCTTTGTGTGGCTCACGATTGTCGCGGCCAGGCGCTTTCACTGTGAGCCCCTTGCTAAAGTGGTGGGATGACACCACCCACGGGCCAAAAGGCCAAGATGTTGGCAGGCGAATTCTATTTGGCGACCGACCCGGAGCTGGTAGCCGAGGACCTGCGCGCCCAGGAACTGCTGTTCCGTTTCAACCAGACGCGCCCGGGTGCTGACAACGAGCGGCGCGGTTTGCTGGTGGATCTCTTCGATGCGTTCGGGACCGGCGCTGTCATCAAGCCATCATTCCGTTGCGATTATGGAAGTAACATCTCCATCGGCGAAGACGCGTTCATCAACTACGACTGCGTCTTTCTGGATTGCAACCGGATCACCATCGGACGCGAAGTGCAGATCGCACCTCGGGTTCAGATCTACACCGCGACCCACCCACTCGACGCGGCAACCCGCCGTTCGAAGCTGGAGTTTGCTCTTCCCGTAGTCATTAAGGATGGTGCTTGGCTAGGTGGCGGGGCCATCGTGTGCCCTGGCGTCACCATCGGTGAGAACACAGTGGTCGGGGCCGGCAGCGTCGTGACTCGCGACCTTCCCCCCGGAGTCCTCGCCGTAGGCAATCCCTGCCGCGTGCTAAGAACCCTGGACAAATAGGAAGCTTGCGACGTTCTACATATGCGCGAGCTCTTTGCTAGCTTCTATGAATTGAAAGGGGACGTTGCCGCCGCCAAAGTATTTCCTCAGGCGAAGGATGAAGCGGTTGCGGGAAAGCTATGGCAAGTTTCAGAGCGTCTCACCGGAGTAACGTGGTTCGCGACGGCTGAATCACGCGGCGCTGTGGCCTCTTCCGCCAAACCGGAAGTACAACACTCATGAACGTTCTACTCTTTGGCGCCACCGGTATGGTAGGGCAGGGTGTCTTGCGCGAATGCCTCTTGGACCCCGGTGTCATCCGCGTTCAGGTGATAGGCCGAACGCCCACCGGCATCCATCACCCCAAACTGCGGGAGACCGTGCATGGTGATCTCTGGCACTACTCGGCCATCGAGGGAGATCTCTCCGGCTTCGATGCCTGCTTCTTCCTGCTCGGCGTGTCTTCTGCAGGGATGAAACCGGAAGCGTACGAGCACATCACCTACGGCATAACCATGGCAGCTGCTGAAACCCTATGCCGGCTCAACCCGAATATGAAATTCTTCTACGTCTCCGGCGCCGGCACCGACAGCACGGAGCGCGGCAGAAGCATGTGGGCGCGGGTTAAGGGGAAAACAGAAAATGCGTTGCTCCGCCTGCCCTTCTCTGCCGCTTACATGTTTCGCCCTGGCGTCATTCAACCGTTGCACGGAGCGAGATCGAAGACTCCTCTCTACCGGGCTATTTATAGCGCTGCTACACCCGTTCTGAGCCTGCTTCGGCGCGCGTTCCCCAACCATGTTTTGACTACGGAGGAGATTGGGCTGGCGATGCTTGTGGTTGCCCGATTCGGTTATCCAAAGCCGATTCTCGAGGTCAGGGACATTCGAGCAGTGCTGGACCGGCACGTCGGCTGAACTGCCTGTCCCGCTATCCGGGACAGACCGCGCCTTTTCGCGCCTCCCAGTGCGGCAAACGTTGACAACCGTACCTTCGACCGAAAATGATGCTATCGGCGTGATATTCCCCAGTGGAACGTACCGCAAAGCGGGACTAGAGTCCGAAGAGCGGAACATCACCCGAGGGCCGATCGATGGAAACTTCTATCACTGACCGCACTCTTTCGGAAAACGGTTCGCGCTCGAGCGACCTATATCAGTTACACAGCCTGGACAGAGCAGTGGCCGTGCTGGAGATGCTTGGGGAAAGCGACACCGCACTGAGTCTCGCGGAAGTTTGCCAGAAACTGAATTTGCACAAAAGCACAGCCCACCGTTCCCTCATGGTTCTGGAACGCAGTGCTCTGATCGAGCGCACCCCGGAGAATCGCTACCGTCTCGGCTTGAAGCTGTATGAACTCGGCAACCGGGCAGTAGAGCAGGTGGATCTGCGGACCAGAGTGCACCCCTATTTCCGCCGGCTCGCGGCGCACGTTGGGGAAACCGTGCACCTGAGCGTGCTGCAGAAAACTTCGATCGTGTACCTCGACAAGGTCGAACCAAACCGCCGGGTGTGTGTCAGCTCAAAAACAGGGACGTCCAATCCTGTCTACTGCACGTCCATGGGCAAGGCGATGCTCGCCTTTCAGCCTCCTGAAGTTATCGAGCAAATCGTGTCCAAGATCCGCTTTGTGCGCTACACCCACAAGACCCTCACCTCCAGGGAGGCTTTGATGAAAGCCTTGGAGCGAGTGCGTCGCCGAGGATACGCCATTGACGATCAGGAAATCGAAGTGGGCGTTCGTTGTGTCGGCGCGCCCATCTTCGATGAAAACCACCAGGCCATCGCAGCGGTGAGTATTTCCGGGCCAACCTCGCGGATCACGGCCCCCAACATGCCTGAGATTGCCGAACACCTGCTGCGCTGCTGCCGTGACATTTCCCTCTCCCTCGGCCTTCACGGCAAGAAGAGGCCGCGCGTCCTCTCCGCGTTCGAGCGCCACTACCACAGCTAGGCCAGTGGCGGGTGCCGCGGTCTCCTCCACTAACGCAGGCTGGTAACCACAGCCACATCCATATCCGCGTAATCCTGATTCTCTCCACCCATGCCCCAGCAGAAGCTATACGCGCGCGTCCCCACCCCGGCATGAATCGACCAACCGGGAGAAATCACCGCCTCCCGTTCTTTCATGAGGATATGACGCGTTTCTTCCGGCGGTCCCATCAGATGAAACGCCACTGCATCCTGAACCAGATTGAAATAAAGGTAAACCTCGGAGCGCCGCATATGGGTATGGGGCGGTATCGTATTCCAAACGCTGCCCGCATGTAGATGAGTCACGCCCATCACCAGTTGGCAGCTCTGAACCCCGTCAAGATAAATGTACTTCGACACCGTCCTCAGGTTGCACGTCTCGGCGCTCCCCAGCACGGTCGGGCTGGCGTCTTGCTTCTTCACCAGTGCCACCGGATACGCGGTATGCGCAGGATAGCTGAGAAGATAAAAAATGGCCGGCGACGCGGAATTCTTTGATTCGAAGCTGATCTCTGCGTTACCCCGCCCGATGTACAGGCAGTCGAGCGTTTCCAGGGAATGGCGTTTACCGTTTACCTGGATGCACCCGCTCCCACCCACATTCAAGGCCCCCAACTCCCGTCGCTCGGTGAAGTACTGCGCGCGCAGTGCACGGTCTGTCGGCAGCGAAAGTGGGGCCGCCGTGGGCGCTGCCATGCCGATCACCGTACGGTCCAGGTCGACATAAACCAAATGGAGCGCCCCGGGCTCATACAACGAATCGATCAGGAATGTTTCCCGAAGCTGCGCTGTAGTCATCTGTGGATAGCGTACGGGGTCTGCCAAGAGATAGGTCTTCAAGTCGTTCTCCTTCACCAGGGTCAAATCATCCGCGAAGACCCAGCGTCCTCTCCGGGTAAGGCGGTACTTCAGTGGCCGGTATCACTGTAAGACTGCGTAGTGGGCCACAGAGTCTCAGTGGACCTGCTTTACCAGCCAATTCACCACCTCAACGGCGCCGGCAAGATTGTCGTACTCCGGAGGAAGGTTCTGCCCATTCGTATATTCGTTGTAGACCCACGGGTCGGCCACGGCAAAAACCGTGCCCTTGCCGTACTTCGCCGACGCCATCAGAATGTCACCTCTGTCCTGCAACAGCGACGCCGCAGGGCCCTTGACCGTTATCGTGCAGGTGTCTTTCATGAACAACGTGTGAGGATAGTGAAACAGCGGCCCACCCCCCTCCACCGGAATCCGCCCTGTGTCATGATTCTTTCCCATCACATGGTGGCTGAGGACCGGGTTGAAGTGGATGCCGAACACGTCGGCCAGCAGATCCAGATGTTCAATCTCCCCGTTAGCGGGATCGTTGGCCATCAAAATCAGCACCCCTCCCGCCTTCACCCATGCAGCCACCTGCTGGGCATCCTCGGGCTGCACGTAGTGAGGGTGCGGGTTTTTCGACGGGATGTCCGGCGACACAATGATGTAAAACTGTGCCCCCTTCAGGTTGGCTGCGGTGGGCGCGCTGTAAAGTGTATCCGTCGCCACACCGAATCCCCGGAAAATCTGCCCGAAAAGGAAAAAGCCACTGTTACTGACATCATCCCACTTGTAGTGGAAATACTCCTGTTTTCCAGCTGCATTCGTCCGCTGCTGGCTGTTAAACCATGCGTCCACTACGACCTTTTCGCTGCGGTCTGCGGAGGAACCGCGTGCCGTAGAACCTAAAATCAAAAACACAACAATCGCGCGCATAGCGAACGAATGGAGATTTTGCACTGCACTTGCTCCCCGGGCTCACGCCTAGAAATTTATCTTCATACTCAATTGCAGAATTCTCGGCTGGTTGGCGGCATTGATCAGACCGAAAGTGCTTGCGGTTAACGCCGTCGTACCGTTGCCGATAGAGCCATTATTGTTGGACCAGCCTGGATCGAGCAGATTGGTATGGTTCAGGCAGTTGAAACACTCCGCACGCGCCTCAAGCTGTACCTCTTCGTGCAAGGGGATGAATTTACTCAGGGCCCCATCCACATTCGTGTAATGCGGACCGTAGAACTGATAGGGGCGCGTGTTTCCATAGGTTCCCGGAGTATTGAACGCGAAGGAGGCGGGGTTCAACCATTGGAGCCGGTTGGAGGTCTTTGCATAGGGACTGCCAATGAGATTCGGCCGGTCATTGTTAACCGCGGTCAAAGACTTGTCCGTGCCGCTGGTGGCTGTGAATGGAACACCCGTAGTTGCCGTAATAATAGGGGCAAGCTGCCAGCCGCTCAACAACAGTGTTTTCATGGAGCCGCCCTTGACGGAGCTCCGAATGATAGCGGACGTGACAAGGTTTTGCCTCAGGTCCGAGGCGCAATTGCTGTAGTCAAGATTTGGGTGATTGGGATCCTGGAATTGATCCCCTGCATTGTCTCCATTTTCGGGAGGCCCGGAGAGGCAATGAGAATAGGTGTAATTTGTCAACAAGGTGAAATAGTCAGAGAAACGATGCTGCACCGAAACCAGAAGGCCATTATAACTTGAGCCTAATCCGGTGTAGGCCTCGGTTAGCTGGGTGTAATAGGTGCCCGTCTTAGGGTTGATTAAACTAAGTGTACGACGCACGGTGCTGTTACCTGAGGTGGAGCAGGGAGTGCCTGCCTTGGGAACAGGCGTAAGCGCACCGCAGGAGCCGGCGGCACCTGTAGAGTTGCCCGGAATATAGACGGCAGGATTCTGCTCGTTGCCTGCCGAGTTATTCAACACCCGGGTGCCCAGGTAGGACGCCGTGACTGACCAGTTCTTCAAGAACTGCTTTTCCACGCTGAGGTTCCAATTCTGCGAATAGGCCTGTTTCAAATTTGTGGGAACGACAAAATAGGAACCGGAAGTCGGAAAGTAGGCATTATTCGCAGTAGGCGGAAACGGCTTTGGATACGGGTTCCCACCCGGATAGGTAGCGTACGGATTACTTAAACCGCCGCCGGGATTAAACAGTGTAATGGAATCCCCCCACGGCGCCATGGCCTCATAGTGCGATTGGTAATAGAGAGGCGGCTCCTGGAAGCCCAGCGTGTAGGATGCGCGAATACTCTCCTGGCCGAGTCCGCGAGGGTCAAAGGCAAACCCGATCCTCGGTTCAAAGTTAGTGTACTTCGCATGATAGTAGCCGTGGGGCACACCGGGGTCGCCGTAGAAGAGAAGTCCCGCAGGAGCAGTCGGGTAAACGCGCGATACTACCCCGGCAGCATAGTTGGCAGGGGAGAAGCTGGCGCCCCGCCCGGTGGTTTCGAGCGCCGGCAGACCCGTCGACCAGCGGAGACCGGCATTGACCGTTAGCTTTGGACTCAACTGGATACTATCCTGAGCATAGATACCGGTGTAGTTCTTGCTGAAATCGACTCCCGTGTTGTTTCCCTGATAAATCGAATACAAGTTGCCCGTCATAAAATCGACCAGGCCATCGCCAGTGATGCTTCCGTTGAAACCGAACTGGCCGTTCGCATTGTTCGTGCCGTCGTAAATAAGATAGTTGTGTATGTAGTTCGCGCCGAACGACCAATGGTGCTTGCCTTTGGTCCAGAAGATATCTTCGATCAGGTTCACCGAGTTGGTAGTGATGTCTGTGCTTTCACAGGTTCCGCAAGCGACGGTAAAGGCGTTGGAGATGTTCATGTACAAGTAGTTCTTTACCGGAGAACTGACTGCAATGCCGACGGTGGTGGGGTTGATGAGGTCGGAAGCCGCGGCACGGGTGATAAAGTTCCTGGTCCCGCTGATGCGTAGGGAATTGACCAGGCTTGAACTGATGGTGTAGGTGTGGCCGAGGGTAAACGATTGAGCCTGATCATTCAGCGACGGGTTCTGTGTGTAGAGAAGATTGCCGCTGAAAAAACCAGGTTGAGTAAAGTGGGTAAGAAAGTACCTTCCGAAGAGGGTTTGTTTTTCGTTGATGGTCCAATCGATGCGACCGATGAACTGATCCTCATTTTGCGGTTGCGGTATTCCGTAGGTCAGCTTGCCGCACCCATTGGAAGTAGTTGGGACGAATTTTAAAAGAGCGAGAGCTGAAGCATTAAATTGGGACACGGGTATCTGGTTCATGGGGTACTGCAGGCCTGTGGCCGGGTTGATCAGCTTCTTGGCTACGTGAGTGGTTTGACAATCCGCCATCGCATAGGTGCTGAAATCTCCACTCAACATGGCCGCGGTGGGCACGTAGCTGGTGAACGCATTGGTTTCCTGGCGGGTCCGGGTTCCCTGGTAGCCGCCGAAAAAGAACAGCTTGTCGCGCCGGATGGGTCCACCCACGGCGCCCCCAAACTGGTTGCGCTTGAGAGAGTCCTGCCTGGTTGAGAAATAATTTCTAGCGTTCAGGTCCCCGTTACGAAAAAAGTCAAACACCGTGCCGTGAAAGCTATTCGTCCCCGACCGGGTAACGATGTTGACCACTGCGCCTGGATGCAAACCATACTGCGCGGACAGCCCGGAAGTCTGCACGCTGAATTCCTGCAAAGCGTCAGGAAAGGGAAACGGCAGGTTCACATTGGTGAACGCATCATTATTGTCAGTCCCATCCATCAGGTAATTGATGTTGGTAGCCTGCGCGCCCGCGACCGAAAGGGCAACCGAACTAGGATAGTTCTTGCTGCCGACGAGATCGGTAGAAGGCGCGATCTGCGCTCCCGGGGTCAGCAGGATAAGTTGTGTCGCCTGGCGGCCATTCAACGGCAGGTCAATGGTTCGTTGCCGATCGATCACCTGGGAGATCGATTGATCCTCGGTTTGTACCATGGACGCGCCCGCATTCACCTGTACCGTCTGGGTCACGCCGCCGACAGACAATTTGACGTCGATACGCAAATTGTTGCCCACCTGGATGGTGATTCCCGATTGTTGATAAGCGCTGAATCCCGAGGCGCTGACGTTCAGCTGGTAGGGTCCCACCGGGAGATCAGGCAGGTTATATCCGCCATCCCCGGAGCTGGTTACCGTGCGGTGCAGCCCGGATTCCTGCTGCACTGCTTCGACCGTGGCCCCCGAAACCACGGATCCGTTCTCGTCGGTGATGGTGCCTTGAATTTGACCGCTGCCGATGGCCTGTCCATGAAGGAACTGGTTCCTCGGAACGAGGAGCAGGAGTAGAAGTAGGTACGCTAGCTTCCAGGTATTTTTTGTCTGCCCGGTAAACTCCGTACGGCGTAAAAGACCGATGCAAAATGACCGCATAAAGCCCCCAAAAAAATCGACTGCTAGACCGGCCCAAGATGTATCAAACCGCATATTCGATGAGCAATGGAAATCTAGGCATTGACGTCTTAAATGCACGTCACTGTTCCGCTCTCCGGGACGGTTGTTGCGTCGACGGAGATGCTACAGTAGCGCCATGCCGATAGCCGAAGATCTAGCACGCATTGCGCTTCAGGAACAAGAGCTCCAATTTGCCAGCTTTGACGAGGAGACAGCCTGGAGGCTGGGTGAACATGTGCGTGCCCTGGCCGTCGCGCGCAAGCTGAGCCTGGTGGTCGATGTACGGCGTTTTGGGCAGCCCTTGTTTTACAGTGCGCTTCCCGGGACGACCCCTGACAACGTGGAATGGGTCCGTCGTAAAGGCAATGTAGTCGCGCGTTTCCATCGCAGTTCTTATGCCATCGGGCGGGAGATGGAGGAGAAAAAATCGAACCTCTTCGACCGCTACGGACTGCCCATCGCGGACTACGCCAGCCACGGTGGCAGCTTCCCGCTGCGTGTGGTGGGAGCCGGTGTCATTGGCTCCGTCACTGTCTCGGGACTGCCGGAGCGTGCCGATCATCAATTGGCCGTCGAAGCTCTTTGTACGGAACTAGGCCGTCCCTTCAACACCCTCCGCCTCGAATAACAGGCATTGCCCGCCAACCACGCGAACCCCGCCCGCGTCAAAGCAAGCAAGGAGGGAAGGCATGGCAAAACTGAATGAAGCAGCTCGCGATCGAATACCCGCGACCAAATTCGCGTTTCCCAAGCAGCGTAAAGAGCCGCTCGAAAACGCCTCGCACGTCCGCAACGCCGCCGCGCGTTTCAACCAGGTGGAGGGCGTCACTGAAGCGGAACGCCGCGCCGCCTGGAAGCGAATCGAGACCGCCGCGAAAAAGTACAAAGTGGAGCTAAAGGATTCCCAGTAAAAACTTTGCTGACTAACGGCGTTTAGGAGCCCTGGCGGGAGTCCGCCGGGAGCTCGGTGGCTGGAGCAAAGAACGAAGCCCTCTTCTCTGGCCCATGCTCGGAAAAAGATGGGGCCGCAGCCGTTCTGACGCTTTTGCTACATGCGTCGCGAAAGGACCGCGGCCCAGATCGAGAGTGCTTGCCGCCTTCTCCATCCCCATAATCAGAGTGGTCGCCCGCATCGGCCACTTGCGGCTTGATCGCTATAACCACTACCATCATCGTATGGCAAAGGTTGCAGAGGCGATCGCCCCGATTATCGCCGTGGATAGGAAAGCCTCCGACCCGCTCCACAGACAGGTCTACGACGGCTTTCGCATGGCGATTGTCCGGGGTAATTTGCGGCCCGGCCAGCGAGTACCATCCTCCCGTTCGCTTACGGTGGAGTTGGGCATCTCCCGCATCCCGGTTCTCAATGCCTACGCACAGTTGTTGGCCGAAGGATATTTCGAGAGCCGCAAAGGTGCGGGCACCTTTGTCTCTAACTCTTTGCCTGAGAGTCTCACTGTTTGTAAAGAGCGAACCCCGCAATTTGCGCAGGCGGGGTCAGGACCGCGGCCGGTTGCGCGGCGCGGGCTGCTTATGTCCGCCGAACGGCCGCCTTGGGCGCTTGGCTGGGGTGCATTCGGCGTGCATCAACCCGCATTTGATCACTTTCCCTTCCACGTATGGTCAAGCATCGTCATGCGCCACACTCGAAGTCCGCGCCTGAGCGCAATCCACAACATTGATGCTCTTGGGACTGAGACTTTTCGCGAAGCCATCTGTGCCTATCTTCGCACCGCGCGGGCGGTTCACTGTGAGCCGCACCAGGTGATGGTGGTTGCGGGCTCGCAGCAGGCGCTGGAGATTTCGGCGCGGGTGTTGTTAGGGAAAGGAAGCTCCATCTGGGTCGAAGATCCAGGCTACCGTCTGGCAAGAAACGTCTTTGCGGGGGCAGGTTGCCATCTCATCCCAGTCCCGGTTGATGAAGAAGGCATGGTTGTGTCTGTTGGAATCAAGCGATGCCCCAAGGCGCGAGCGGCTTACGTTACGCCCTCTCATCAATACCCACTCGGTGCCACGATGAGCGCTGGGCGCCGCATGCAACTGTTGAACTGGGCGCAGAGTGCGGGATCGTGGATCATCGAGGATGACTATGACAGTGAGTATCGCTTCGAGAGTGCGCCGATCTCATCCTTGCAGGGGCTTGACCGGAATGCTCGTGTGATTTACATCGGAACCTTCAGCAAGGTTCTTTTCCCCTCTTTGCGTTTGGGCTACATTGTCATTCCGGAAGATCTGATCGGTCATTTCGCGGCAGTGCGTTCTGCCATGGACATTTTCCCGCCCTACCTCTACCAGGAGACCATCAACGACTTCATGCGTGAAGGCCATTTCGCTCGTCACATCCGAAAGATGCGATTGCTTTATGGTGAGCGAAGAACCGCGCTGGTCAACAGCCTCCGCGAGCAACTGGGACCGGGCTTAGAGATCCACGGCAGTCAGGCGGGCATGCATCTTGCTGTGACTCTTCCCAAGGGTCTCAGTGACCGTGACATTGCAACCAGGGCGGCGGCGAAAGGTCTCTGGCTCTGGCCGCTCTCCCCGTCTTACTTAGGCAAGCCGCCTCACCAGGGTCTCATCCTGGGCTTCGGCAACACCCCGGTGGAAGAAATGCCGCGCGCAGTCGGCCAACTCCGCGCCCAACTCCCTGAGCGCGATTCATCCTGACCACCAGACCCTGCGCCCTCAAGGACGAAGCACACCTGGGAGGCTTGTGAAACATCTCACGAGTAGCCTTAATTCTTGCCCTGTTTAGCGATCGCCCCCAGAACAATCGTGCTATCTTGCCGGGGATCGACCTTTCTCCACACTTGCGCTATCGTTCCCTTGGGCGAGATAAGAAAAGTATCCCGCTCGTCGAACTTCATATCCTTGAACGTCATCAACGGGACACCGTAAGCCGTGGCCGCCTGCCGGTCCGGATCCGCAAGCAGTTTAAAGGTCAGCCCATCCTGGGTGCAGAAGCTCTTATGACTTTCCGCGCTATCCAAACTAACTCCGAGCACGACGGCATGATGCTCTTCAAACTTGGGCAGAGCGCTCTGGTATTCGTGTGCCTGGATAGTGCATCCGGTCGACTTATCCTTGGGGTAGAAATAAAGCACCACCCATTTGCCCCGGTAATCGGACAGACGGACAGGTGTTCCATCCTGAGAGGGAAGCGTGAACGCGGGAGCTTTCGCTCCTGGTTGCAAATCAACATCCGCTGCGGTTGCGGTGATTCCGTACCAGGGACAAAGCCCCAGCAAAGCGACCAAAACCTTAAAACTGTTGCGCATAATTCCTCACGTTTATCCACCATCAAGCACCTTGATAATTCAAAGAGCAAACGCAGCGGCGGCATGTAGGGTTTTCGCTCACCCTCAGGGACTCCCTGAACACCCGGGCCGCCTCACCATTGACAACCTCTTCCAAGGTCGATGAACCAATGTTACCAACTGCACGATGGAAAAAGCACGGCCTAACCGATCCGTCGACTTCCACCACGGCAGAAACCCAGGGAGCATTGCACGCAGGAGATTCGGGAGAAGCCTGCCCCAGATGCTCGCGGAACCGGCGGGCAATCCGTCGCAGCTTTGCCGCCCCTTCCGCGATGTATCCCCTGCGGATATCGTCGCCATGTTCCACAATCAGCTGCTCAATCTCGTCCTCAAGCCCGGCAACTTCCATCTCCGTCAGCGCGATCTCGCTTTGTCTCTCTCCTGGCCAGACCAAGGGTCGATTGAATGCCTCCGACGTAAGATCGGCGGCCAGCAGGGAAATGGAAGTAAACCCGATCGTTTTCGCCGCGCTTACCGTAGCGCGAAGATGGCGATGATTGGCCTTTTGCACTGTCATGCGGCAGCCAATCGCCAGATCCGGCTTTCGACTTCGGATCTCGGCAACCCCCTGTGCAATCACATCGAACGCTCCGTAGATACGCCGGATGCCGTCATGAACTTCTCGTGGTCCGTCGATCGATACGATGACGTCATCGAACAGCGAGGAGACCTCGTCGGCCCGCTTGAGCAGCAGCAATCCCGTGGTTAATAAGGTGAGCCGTATCTTCTCTCCGCGGAAAAACTCGCAGAGCGCCCGCAGATCCCCATGTAGCAGCGGTTCCCCACCAGACAGCACCACTTGCTGCACGTCCAGATTCCGCAGTGACTCTCGATGACGCTCCAGGTCGGCGACCCGCACCTGTTCGTGTTTCTCCCGCTTCCAGATGTCGCACATGATACAGCGGCAGTTGCAGTGGCTATGGACGTTGAGCACCAGGATCGGCATCGACGCCAGCACAGAAGCGGCCTGGGTGGTCGCGAACTCTTCCTCATGCAGCAGTGGCACGGCGCACTCTCTTTCCGCCGACGCAGAAGTTACTTCCCAAAACCTCCTCGGCGTCGGTAATGAGTCGACCGATGGGAGCGCGTACCCATCGTTGCAGGCCATCCACTTCGAAGGGCTCCAATCCGTTCGTGAGCGCAGCAGGCAGGCGCTCAAACAGCGCAGGCCCTGCGAGTTGAACCCGGCCTGCCGCGATCACCAGTTCAATCTGGTCCATGGTCAGCTGAGCTAGAGTTTCCGCCGCGCTAAGACCGCGGTCGCGAACTACCAGGATATCCGCGACCGAGCCGGGCCGTAGACGGCCCTCTCCCCGCCGAAGATGCAAAATGTCCGCCGGCTGGTTGGTCACCATGCCATAGATCGAGTTTGCATGGAGGCCGATCTCCGTGTGGGCAAATCGGATCTCATCCAGCAGATCGCCGGCAGCGGTAAGCGGCGAATCGCTGCCCAGACTCACCTTGTTCAGCGAATGGACCAACGAAAACGAAGGGAACTGGTGAAAAAGGAACTTGTTCGAAGTCGGGCACAGAATAACAGCAGCCTGGCGCTGGTTGATCAGCGCCGCAGCTACCGGGGTGCAGGCAAGGCCGTGAACCAGTACCGTCCGCTCGTTCAAAGCATGCATGCCGTCGAGCGCGAATACTTCTTCCAAGCTTTCTTCATCGACGCCCTCGGCAGCATGCAGAATAAAAGGAGCGTCACTCGGGCTTTTTACGAACTTGCTGGCCAGCTGCGGATCCAGCGAAAGTGAGTGAGCCCACCCGAAGTCCGTAACAACCCTTACCGGGAACCCAGGGTGCAATAAATCCGGGTTAAGCGGGTTGTGGTGGCAGACGGTGGTCACCCCGCAGAGTAGATTGCGGATTCCTCCCCACCACAGCCGCACCGGACGGGGTACCTTGCGCTGCCGCTCAATCACGGCGGCATGATTCTCATGGATATCACGTGCCCATTCTGCGGCGTTTTGGTAGGGCCCGTTGCCGATGTTAGGAAAGAGGCTGAACTCAAGATGATCGTGTGCGTTGATCAGTCCCGGCAAGAGAAAGAATCCCGCCAGATCAATCGCGCTTTCCAGGAAAAGACCAGCCCTGCTATTCGTGGAAGCCCCGCTCTGGGTTAAATGAATGGTCCCATCCGCAATGGAAAGAGAAACCAGGGACGCGGCATCCGGTCCCCGCGCCACGCGGGCTCCATGGAGTCGTAGCGCCCCGGCGGTTCCCTTTGCGGCAATGCGCTGCCGCGGCGAACTGGTGGACTTCCGCAGTTGCAGCACGTAAATCGCGGGAAGAGCGGCGGCCGCTCGATACAAATCCGGCCGTCCGCATGCTTCGAAGATCTCTCGCTCTTCGGCGCCAAACATTGGTTCCAGGAGCGAAACAAACCGGAACCCGCGTGCCTCGAAGGCTCCGGTAATTTGTTGCAGAGGCCATCCCCGGCCGTGAATCCGAGCACCCGAATCCTTTGCCGGAGACCATCGTATCCAGTTAAGACAGGCTTCGGTATCAGGATGCATGTCGCTAAGAAAGACAGTCGCTCCTGGCCGCGCGACCCGATCAATCTCACAAGCAAAGCTGTCCAGATCATCCAGGTAACTGACGACAAAGGAACTCAACACCATATCCGCGGAGGCGTCGCGAACCGGCAGCGCCATGCAACTCCCCAGTCGAAGATCGCACTGGCTGTTCAGCTTGCCGGCGGCTACTTTCAGCATAGCCGGAGAAGTGTCTACTCCCAATAAACTTCGTGGAGAGCGCTCGGCCAATTGTTGTAACCACCTCCCTGTGCCACAGCCTGCATCGAGGATGTCCAGCCCCCGCACATCCAGCTAACATCGGCCCGAGCAACCGCTGCTCTAGCGAGAGCAACGGGTTGGGTTGCGCGTCATAAACCTCCGCCCAGCTATCAAACACTTCCTGCGGTATGGACGAGCTGACTCATAGGCTTTCTCGCTTCGGCTTACGCAGACTGATGAACTCGTTGGCCCACTGGAGCTCGAACGGGAAGCTATAGACACGGAAGGCGTAGCGCCACCAGCTCAGGATCTTCAAAAGCACACGGCTCCATTGCGGGGCGCGAATGTCCTGCACCGTCGGCCAGCGCGACGCCACAACGGTTTCAAAGTTGTCGATGAGCTTCTTGGTCCTGGTCTTCAACCACGGCGCATGGGTATCGATGCGCAGCGTGTAATCCATCCATTCCTTTTCGGCCCACCCGGCTGGGCTGTCAGGAAAGGCGATCTTGCTTTCGACATCGCCATACATCTTTCCCGGCTGGGGCGTGGGGGTGTAGTGCTGCACGATAATTTCCGAGTCGGGATTGATTCGTTTGAGCTTGCGGATAAAGCTGACCGTCTCCCTGGTATCGCGCTCTGGATCTCCCGGATTGCCGATGACAAACGAAAACTCGGGAATGATGCCGAACTGGCGCGTGCGGTGCGCCATGGTCACCGTCTCTTCGGTGGTGATGCCCTTTTGCATCTCTTTCAGCACCCAGTCGGAGCCAGATTCCGCTCCAAAGAAGATCATGGCGCAGCCCGCCTTCTTGATCGCCTCCATCGTGGAATCTGAATAGCGGGACATAATGTCCACGCGCGCCTCGCACCACCAGCGAAGGTTGAGCGGCGCCAGGCGATCCATCAGCTCGCGGGCATGATCTTCGCGCAGGAAGAAGTTCATGTCGTAGAACTGGACCGAGTCAGCGCCGTAGCGGGCAACCAGGTAGTTAAGAATTTTGGCCGTCCGCTCGGGAGACTCCATGCGTTCTGCTCTTCCATACGCGGCATGCACCCCGCAGAAGCTGCAGTTGAAAGGGCAGCCGATACTGGCGTGATGGACGGCCGTGCGTTTCCCGAAAAATGAGGGCCGCAGATACTTCTCCACCGGCAGACGATGAAACGGAGACCAGGGAAATTCGTCCGGACCTCTCATCGGCCGTTCAGCGTTGGTGCGATGAAACCCGAAGGCGTCCTTGTAGCAGAGCCCGAGGATGGACTCGAATGTCCGCTTTCCCCGCAGCGCATCGATAAGTTCGAGCAGTGTGTCTTCGCCCTGCCCGCGAACTACATAGTCGACATATTTCGCATTGAGCGTGGCATCTGGATAGAGCGAAGGGAAGTAGCCGCCCCAGACGATGCGCACATGCGGGCGCAGCCGGCGTATCTCACGGCAGGTCTCCATGGCGGCTACCATTTGCGGCCCCGGCATACAGGAAACACCCAGCAGCTCCACCTGGTGGAGGTTGATGGTGCTCAGGATGGCGGCGGTGGGATCCTCCTCCAGGTTGCCGTCGATAATTCTGTATTCCTCGCGGCCTTCCAGCACCGCCGCCAGCGCCAGCACCGCTAGCGGAAGCCTGCAGTTCCGGGGCTTGGTGGCTCGAGGATGGAAGAGAATGATCATTTGACCACCTTGGCGGAGTAGATCCGAAACCGTGACGGTTTGCGCGTGCGGCGCAATCTCGCCATCAACGGCCGCATGTGCCACCGCACGCCGTAAAACGGGCTGTACGTATGCCATTGGATATGGAAGCGTTGCTCGAGAGCGCCCAGCCGTTGGTCAGTCAGGAATTCGAGGCTATTGAGTTCATCCGACGGGAAGCCATAGCGCCGGATGAATAACGTGCGGCGCTCCTCCAGCATCCGCGCTCCGCTCCGCTCGTCGCTGTACCAGGGAGTGTCGGCGATCACGCACTGTGCCTCCTCCGCGAACACAGCGAATCGCCTCCGCCAACGTCTTTTCGTAATTCTCGGAATAATGAAACGAAGCGTTGAACATCACCACGTCAAATTGCGAATCGGCAAAAGGCAGGTTATCGAGCTCCGCCTGGAACCTGGGGAACAAAGATGGCAACCGCGGCTCGTAATGTTTTGCTGCGCCAAGACCATCGCTGCTCGTTGATAAGCAGGTCCACCGCGACCGGTGTATGGCCCTGCGGTGGCAAAGCGATAACTCATCCAGCCGTTGCCCGCGCCCAGGTCCAAAATGCGCAGACGGTAGTGCGCCAGCGGCGTGAAACGCGGCATAATCTTCCGCTCGATGTAGCGGAAGGTACGCGCGCGGATTGCCCATTGCGCACTCAGGCGGCCGGATAGATCGCGGTAGGGAAGCGCGAGATAGTATTCATCACTGTTGCTGCCTCGTCCTTCCGCTGCGCGAATGGACTCGTAGTCCTGTACAAAATGCGAGTACCGGGCCGCCCTCTCCGGCAAAAGCGCTTTCCATATACCTTGCTCACAAACCAGCCGTGACTCGCAGGTGGAACACTCAATCCCCGCGGCGCCCTTCTCCGGAAGGAAGCCGATCGAATCGAAGCATCGCGGGCAACGCAGCATCAACCCCCGTGCCGCGCACCGTGGGACCGCTCTACAAGCCGTACTTGCGCGCTTAGCAGCCATGGCCCCTCCACTCGCTCAAAGCGGAGCAGCATGTGATCTCCAATCGTCCTGAACCAGGGCAACGGGGCGATGACCCGGTCGATCGCGCGCAGCAGGTTCAGCAGCCCGGGGATGCTTGCGCACGATCGGTTCCAGATACGAAGGCGGAACGGCAACGCCGATCCCGTGCACGAACGCATGCGAAAGTACGGTGCAAAGGTCTTCTTGATCGCCCGCAAGGTCGGATAATGCACTTTGACGGTGAACTCCCCTACCTTCACGGTTGCGAATCCTGAGGTTCTGCGGAATGCCTTGCGGAACTGGCCGTGGAGAACAAACCAGGCCATCTCCAAAAGGCAGTAGCGAGTGGAAAGACAGATCAATACGGGAGCGCCCCTGGTAACCAGGCCCGCCAGTTGGTGGGCCGTCAGGTGCAGGTCCGCAACACAGTTCAACCCGGAAAAGTTGGAGAATGCCCCATCGAACAGGTCTTGGCGCCCCAGCTTCGACAAGCTGCTCTGTCGCGCAGAACCCGGAACTCGATCGGCGCCTCCGGGTCTTCGCTCTGCATGCGCCGGCGAGCGGTATCGATCATCTGCGCCGAGGCATCGCAGGCGAGAACGGAAACGTCATGTCCGCGCCAGAAAGAGCGCATCTTCGCCGGTGCCGCAATTGAGTTCCAGAATGTGAGCGCCGGGTTCGAAGGTGTCGATCAGCGCGTCCCACACAACTCCACGCTGTGCGCGGCCAATCATGGAGCGAGTAAAGAGGTCATCGTACTTCGCGGCCAGGCTGTCGAACGCGAGCACGGTCTGGCTTTCCACCGCAACGCTCATGCGTCCACCTCCGCGATCGTCGAGAGCAGGCCTGCCCGCGCCTGTTCAATGCTCTGGCGAAGGCTGGCTGCGCTCTCGGAATTTGCCGCCGCGGTCCCGGCCATCCGGGCAAGCTGCACTTCCTCTTTCAGCAGCCGGTCGGCGTAACTGTAAAACCGTCTGCGAGTGCCGGCCTTTGATCTTCAGCTCGCGATCGGAGCTGGTCGCCCACGGTTGCAGCTGGACCAGCCGGTTGGACATTTCTTTGTAGTAAGGCGTTCCCTTGATGGGGTAAGACACCGTGGTGAAGAAGATGTCGGGCTGTGACGTGCTTACATGGCGGATCGTCGCCTCAATATCTTCCAGCTCTTCTCCCTCGTAGCCCCACATCAGAAACATTCCGCTTTGAATGCCGCGCTCACGGCTCATGGCAACCGCCTGCTGCACTTGCTCGATCTTGACTCCACGATCCATGGAATCGAGAATGCGCTGCGATCCGCTTTCCGAGCCGATCCAGATACGAAAGCAGCCCAGCTCGGCAAGCAGATCCAGCATCTCCGGGTTGAGCCGATCTGCCCGCGAGATGCACTCGAACGGGATGCGCAGGTTGCGCGAGCGCATTTCCGCCGCGTACGTGCGCAGCCACGCATGGTTGATGGTGAACACATCGTCAGACACCCAAACCATGTCCGGGCTGTAGGTGTTCAACAGCCATTCCACTTCATCCACGACCAGCAGCGGATTGCGCCGGCGATGCGTCTGCCCAAACACCTGGTGGCTGCACCAGCGGCACTTGTAAGGGCAGCCGCGCGCAGTGATGAAGTTGACCGACCCTTTGCCGTGCGCATCGCGCCAGGTCTTCACGTAGCGGTGGATGTCGATCGCCTGTCGCGCCGGCCAGGGTTGGCTATCGAGATCGGCGATCTGCGTGCGTTGCGGAGTTTCGTGCATCTTCCCTTCCGCATCGAGGTAAGCGATGCCGGCAATGGAGGCATGGCCATTCGAGGATCCAGCACGAAATGACTCCAGTAATTCCTCGACCGTGAGCTCGCCTTCGCCAAACACCACGAAGTCCGCTCCGGCCTGCAGATACTCCAATGCATAGGCCCCCGGTTCAGGACCACCGACAATCGTTTTCCATCCCGCCTCGCGCGCCACTTTGAGGGTCTCGACCACATTCTTGCGCGTCATGAGATTGGCATAGATCCCCAGCACAGAAGGCTTCTCGCTGCGCAGATGCTGGAAGAGCGCTTCCCGGCTGGAGAAGGTAGTGTCGAATACATCGACATCGAAACCCTTCCGCCGCAGGTGCGAGCAAAGATACAAAATTCCCAAAGGGGCATAGGGCTTCATGATCTGAAGCTCTTTCGGGTCTTCGTAGAGAAAGTAACCGTGTGCGAGTAAAAGCTCAGCCATGTATCCCCTTTCTCATCGAGCCGGTTGAATGGCTTCAAGATGAACTAGCTGGTCCCGGCCGGAGGGTTCAAACTGCGCGAAGCTGGTAGCCTCTGAGTTCCTGCTGGTTTGTTCGAGCGCAAACACTTTGTCCCAGAGGGAAACCCAGTCCTGGCCGCCGCTCGATAGGCCATCGCCGTGCCAGAAGTCGACTTCCGCGTGCAGGGCATTCCGGAGCGCCAGGTAAAACTCGTCTTTGTAGGCCGCCGTGAACATCAGGCACAGGTCGTCGCTGTCGGTCCAATTGCTCTTGGCGCCGATCTGCTCCTGCACCCGCTCGAAGAATGGGGTCCCGGGCAGCGGATAAGAAAACGAGACACCAATGTCATCCGGGCGAGTGGTGCGGACGAGTTCTATCGTTTTCTGAATGTCCTCCCACTGCTCTCCCGGGTAACCAAATTGCAGGAAATAGCAAGCGCGGATGCCCGCGTCGCCCAGCCGCTCACGAGCAACCTTGATTTCGCCCACGCGCAAGCCCTTATCCATGGCGTCGAGCACGCGCTGCGATCCGGATTCAACTCCCATCCAGACTTCGGCGCAGCCCGCTCGTTTAAGGCTCGCGACCGTTTCCGCGCTCATAAGATCGGCGCGCGATTGGATTTTGAACGGCAAAGCACAGTCCAACAGCTTCAATCGCGTCGGCGAACTGTATCACCCAGTCGCAGGTCGAGAGCGAAGATATCATCGCCAAACCAGATGTGCTCCGCGCCATGAACCTCCTTGAGCTCGCAAATTTCAGCTGCCACCAGCTCGGCCGGACGAAGTTGAAACTTGTTTCCGGAAATAGGTTTGGCGCACCAGTTGCACCGGTACGGGCATCCGCGGCTGGCGACGAGATTGGTGGAGAAGTAGCCATGCGCCGACACCCAGGCCTTCCTGTAGGGTTCGAGGTCGATGAACTCGCGTGCCGGCCGGGTAAGGTTCCGCCAATCAGGATTGCGCGGCGGCTTGGCCGAGCTCTGCACGAGACTCCCTTCGACATTCAGGTGGATCACTCCGGCTATTTCCCTGGGCAGCGCACTCCCGGCAAGAATAGAAGCGCACAGTTCCACCAGGCTTTGCTCCGCTTCTCCCACCAAAACGAAGTCGGCTCCATTCTGCAGATATTCTTTGGCATGGTCGGTTGCGTCCGAGCCATGAGCGATCACGATCGCTCCCGCCTCCCGTGCCGTCTGCGCCAATTGCCAGGCCAGCTCCCGCATCCGCGTCAGGCACATCTTGGAAAGAAAGTTGAAGTCGTCTTCGTAGATGGCAAGGATTGCGGGCTTCTCCTGCCGCAGCATCTCGAGGAAACCGCTGACCGGGTCTTGCAGCATGGGATCGAAGACCGCGGCAGAGAATCCATGCTGCCTCAAAGCCGTGGCGGCGTACAGCGTGCCCAGCGGTGGATACGGTTGCATCTTCCGAACCTGCTTGGGGTCGTAAGGGAGATGATAAGAATGTGCCAACAAGATATCCGCCACAAGTTACCTCAATAAGTTCATCTAACTAACACGCACTTGCGGGAAGTTTAGGAAGTTCCTGACCCGTGATCAGCGAACGCCGTTGAGCAAATCGCTCGGAGAGTGCCGCGAGCCAAAGCTCCCATGGAAAAGAACACTCGGTTTGAGTTCAAACGCCAACGGATCGGCGATCGAATCATGGATTGCACCGCATGCCGCAAGCGCGAGCGGTGTCCGGTCTGGCGGCATATCTGGCTGTTGAGCAGGAAATACTCGACCATCCGGTTAAGCCGCGCCAGTTCCTTGCCTTTGAGCCAGGGAAGCATGTTCGCGCCCAGGGGCATCTCCATCCACTCCAGCAGCGAGTGCGGTTCGGGCACGCCCAGCTCCCGCAGCTGCGGCCAGATGGGAATTCCGGGATAAGGCGTGAAGATATTGGGCGAGAAGCTTACATTCGGAAACTGCCGCGCAATATCGCTCATGGTCTGAAACGTAATCGTGCGATCCGCCTCGGTCTCACCGGGATAGGCAAAGATGAGATTGAACGTGACCCGAATGCCGGCGAGGTTCGCCTTGCGCGCTGTTTCATACATCTCGTTCACTCGTTGGTGGCGCTTATTCATCAGCTTCAGCACCGCCTCTGAAGTGGATTCGGTGCCAAAGCCCATATGCGATACGCCGCTCTTGCCTAGCAAAATCACTTCCTCTTCGCTCATGCGGCAGAGGAAGTCAGTGGAAGCCTGGAACGTCCAGCGAAACTTGACTCCGGATGCGATGATGCCGCGAGCGATTTCGAGCGCCCGGGCAAGTTGGACAGGGAAGTTCGAATCGAGCAGGGCCACTTCTTCAATGCGGTACTTGGTCACTAATTCAGTAAGCTCAGAGACAACCCGTTCCGCCGAGAGAGCATTGAAGCGCCGCTTGTAAAACACCATGTCGGTGCAGTAATTGCAGGCATAGGGGCAGCCGACGCTGGTGGCGTATCCAATCTTCCTGGCTCCGCTGAGTCTCTCGTAAGCGTCGAAGTCGGTAAGGTCAAAGGCTGGAATGGGAAGCGCATCCAGTGGTTCCACGCGGCGATCGAGATTATGTATGCGGCGCCCATTGTTCTTCCACGAAACTCCGGCGATCATATCCAGAGGACGCTTTGCAGCAGCGCCTCGGCCACTTCCACCAGGGTGACTTCGCCTTGCCCGCGAACGACGATATCGACGAAAGGCTCGCTCAATGTTTCGTCCGGCAGCAGGGTCGGATGCCAACCGCCAAAGATAATCGGTAACCATGGATGGTCGCTCTTCATCGCCGTCGCGACTTCCACAGCGCCGCGGATCATAGGGCCGGTGAGCACCGAGATTCCAAGGCAAAGCGCATCTACGCTTTCGCGCTCGATGTGTGCCCGATAATCAGGATCGATGGCCGCATCGATCACCACCACGTCAAAATTGGCTTCGTCGCAGAGGAGAGGCCAGGGCGAGCAGGCAGAGCGGTGCGCCCAGCGGCGGGCCATCGTAGGCCGGGTAGAAGAGGATGACCTTTCCCCGGTTCAGCATGTGGCCTCCACGGTGTTCGGCTCCAGCCGCTTGGCATCCACGGCCGGTTTCAGCGCAGCGGTGTGCTCCTTCAGTTTCTTGTTCAGCCACAGCTCGACCGGGAAGCGGTAGGCGCCGTGGTCCAGCCGCCAGCGCGCGGGCAGCGAGATGCACTTCTGCGCCAGCCGGGTAATGGGTTTGCGGGTGTCTGCCGAAATAGGAATGCGATCGAACGCGATGCGCAGATAGTCGCGCATGATCTGCAGTTCTTCGTGATCGCGGCCGTTCAACCACGGAAGCTTGGTATACCGGGGAAAGAAGTCGACCCAACCTTCCAGCGAAGTCCGGCGTCTCGACGCCAAGCTCCGCAATCTTGTCCATGATGGGCGCGCCGGGATAAGGAGTGAAAATATTGGTCCAGAACTCGGCTCCGGGAAGCTTCCGGCATACGTCCATCACGAAGTTGATCGTTTCCCTTCGCTCTTTCGCTCCTTCGCCGGGAAAGGCGAAGATAATGTTGAAGGACGGGCGAATCCCCGCGGCCAGGCAGCGAGCCGCGCTTTCATAGATGGTCGGGAAGTCCTGAAAGTCCTTGTTCATGGCCTTCCAGACTTTGCGGGATCCCGACTCGGCGCCCTGGCATATCTGGTGCAGCCCGCTCTTATGCAACAGTTTTAGATCTTCCAGGGAGAGCCGCGCGGTGAGGTTGGTGGTCGCCTGGATGCTCCACTTGAACTGGGCCCCGGCGCGCACCAGCCCCTCCGAAATGGCACGCGCCCGGTCCAGGTCGACGAGAAAGTTGTCGTCGACGATCCATAGCATTTCCAAACCGTATCTGCGGCTGAGATCAACGGTTTCTTCTACAAATTGCTCCGCCGGCAGGGCGTTCCACTTGCGCCCGTAGACCCCGCGTTGGTGCAGTACGCGCAGTTGAACGGGCAGGCCAGGCTCGAGGTGTACATGGCCCAGCGTTTTCCGCACAACCGTTCGTAGGCATCAAAGTCGGCCAGGTGATAGGCCTTGGGGGGCATGTCCACCAGTGGCCTCAGTGGCCGTTCCGGGGTAAAGATCAGCTTGTTGTCGCGTTTGAAGCCGATACCCGCAACAAAGTCGGGTGCGGACCCCTTTTCGATGTGATTCACCAGTTCGAGCAGAGAATCTTCGCCTTGCCCGCGAACCACGTAGTCGATATACGGAGCTTCCAGGGTTTGTTTTGGCAGGAGCGAAGGGTGCCATCCGCCCAGGATGATGGGGAACTCCGGATTCCACTCCTTGATGGCGCGAGCAATTTCGACCGTTTCCCGGATCATCGGTCCGGTCACAAGAGAGATACCAAGGCAGAGTGCGTCGCGCACTTCTTCGAGGACGCGTTTTTTGTAGTTTGGAGTGATGGTGGAATCAATGAGGCAAATTTCGAATCCGGCACGCTCAAAGGCGTGGCGACCGCCAGAATACCCAAAGGCGCCGTCGCATCGGAGCTGGCGAACGACGGAAAGAAGAAAACAATTTTGCGGGACCTGGACAACGGATTCTCCTCGCTTAAGGAAAACGATAGATACTGGACGGAACGCAGTTGTCACAGGAATGTCAGCAATTTGTCAGGTGTCTGCTGCAAGCGCTGGAGGAAATCGGACCTCTGGACGCCCGGCGGGCAACTGGTTGCCCGTACGGCGGGGTGGGCCGGAGGTGTGGGCGCCGGCGGGTCGCGAAAGATTTCGCGAAATGTCAAAATGTGCGCACTAAGCGCACTAAGTCGTCGCCCGGGGGCCCGAGGCAGCCGATGGGAGTGCGGGTCGGCGCGGGCGCCGGGTCTGCGGAGGCGTGAGAGAGCCTTTCTGGCCGGCAAACGCGGGTATTGCCACTGGGCGCGGCGGCGGGGCGGGCCGTATATAGGATGGTCACATGTCTTAGATCCAGATTGCGCACATTTCCACTCGCGGATGGCGAGAATATTTTTGGGGTTTTGGCGCCGGGAGCGGGAGGTGGGCTGAGGGTGCGGGAAAATGCTTTGAACGAGGGGCATCAGGCGTGTCGTACGAAAAAGCCGATTGATGAGGCTTTAGGACCCGAGTTACGAGCTTCATCCTGGGTCCTATCGTGTTCTGCCATGTCGTACAGGGCCGAGCCCAAAGGATGCTATCACGGGATCTATTCCTTCGGCGACCACTTTCAAAAGCAGGGACCATTCATCTGCCTTCAGATTGGGATTTGGCAAGGTTGCCAAATAAGTCCTTTGTTTCACGAAGATGCTCAAGGTGCTCAAGTAATTTATTTGAGCATCTTGCCAGGTTTACCGGCGGGTACTTAGTCCTCCGGAGGGGGCAAGGTCCAGCATCGAGCACCTGATTTTCCGTCTTTGGAGCTACGAACGCCGATATCGAATTTGGCGCGGCGCAGTGTGGCGAGGGCGACCCAGTCTTTCCTGATCCAGGCTCCCCGGAAAGCATCGCTAACGTGCCGGCGGCGAGCCTGTGCTGCCAAAGCCATTCGACGGGTTGGGGATGGAGGTCGGCGAGGTATTTCATATCTGTGCCGGTTACGGCTGCGTCTGCATCCGCGGGCAACGGTGATGGCGTGTGAGGCGAGAGTGCATCGTTACTCAGGGCTTGCTGTGGGATCATCGCTTGCTCCGGACGGAAAAGCTCCGCGGTGCTCTCTCTATGCAGGAATCGGGTGAGGACGGTTGCGTCCACGCGACTGGTTTGGCATAACGATCTCGTCTTAGACCGACAGTAATACGCTCGGGAGCCGCTGTCCATGAGCCTGGGAAATAATCATGTGGAAGGGCGGGTAGTAAACTCGTGGTTACTCCCTACTGTTCAATGATGCAGAAGTAGTTACCCACGATCCTTGGCTACGATCCGTCTGAGCAGCCGGTTTCTCGGCTACTTGAACTGGCGAACCGGAGCACATCAGTAAACAGAAGCCGACTTCCGTTACGAATAGACATAATATTAGTCAACTGGGAAGTGACTCATGTCCCGATATGTTCCGCTCAAAGACTTCAGGGCACGGCGAAAGGTTCTCGTGCGAGGCGATTTTGCCATCGCTCCGAAACCGCCTCGTAGGCCCTGCGACCGAATCGACCAAGAAACCTGGCGTCATCTCGTCGTTCTTCCTGACGACGTCGCCATCCGTACCTCGAACCATCACGGAGCGACGCTCCGCCAACTCAATGAACTCTCGCAGGATTGGATCAGGTCTATGGGCATGTATCCGCACCGGAACTTCATCGACCCTGTCATGCTCGATGCCCACGACGAGATCAGGGCGGCAATATTCACAGCACTCACCGGCTACTACCGGTTCTCGATTGGCGGAATGCGAAACGTGTTAGAGCTTCTCGCCATCGGATGCTGGGCACAGGTCTGCGGCGAAAAACAGAGGTTCAGAGATTGGCGCAAGGGCAAAAGCGGTCTCTCGCTAGGGCAAGCCTGCGATGGTCTGATCCGCGGCGCGGCCGCGTTAGAGACGCACCTGAAAAGCGCGGTCAATGACAGTCTGTTCGATCAGAAGAGCGCCACGAGCGAAGGCGGCTTCGTTCGGCGGGCATTCAGCGGCATCTCCGACTGATTCCTCACTCCCGCCCAGGACATACGGATGGGGCTCTGTGGGAAAGCAACGGACCGATCTATGTCCCTGCCGCGTTTAATCATGTGACATGGATACATTTCGAGACTATTGCACTGTCTTACGTCCTCGCGATGCTGGCTCGACCGAAGATGCGCATACCGCCAGAAATGGCCAAGCTCTTCGCCGACGACAAACGCGTAAAATCGCGTGTGACACGGGCCGCTTTCGACTATCTGTATCGAACGCCCTCGCGTTCTTCCCCTTGACGTGGGGAAGTGCGATGTCGCCCCGCGGTGAAGGAGTGGACGCTCAAACGACTCGGTCTTTAGATGAATGGTCTCTTGCTCAACGTGAATGCGTTGCTCAACTCGGTTCAAATCTAGAAAGGATAATGTCTATGCCAAAGAATGAAATCTTCATTGAGCGTCGCCCGCAAGGAGACTATGCTATTCGTCGGCCAGGATCAGACAGGGCGAGCGGCGTGGAACAAACTCAGGCTGAAGCGATCGAGCGTGCAGCTGAAATCGCACCGAACGCGACAATCTTGGTTGAGCGTGTCCGGAATACAAACGTTGGAGGTCGCGATAAATGGCGGAAGCCGTAAAGGGGAGTTGTAATGCACAGCGCAATGACAGGATCAGCCTTGGCCTTCTTCTGTTCGTGCTTGGGTTTCTGCTTCTCTGCTTCTGCAGAAGCCAAATTGCCAGCGCGGCTGCAAGACAATTGCGGAGCATCTGCTGACCGATAGATTCAATAGCTGAACGGTGGCGCTATTTGCCTGATCCGTGCAACAGTGCGTTTGGTTGTGCCGCACTATCTCTTGAGAAGAACAGAACTCTCGACAGCGACCTTGGCTTCGTAACATAGGTCCTGAAAGGCTCGTGCTTCAAAAAGGCTCGTCGCTCCAGCGGCAGCCAATATCCCTCCGCAGCGACGTGAGATGTCATAGTACGTCTTCATCATCTCCGGCACGGTAGGCTGACTTCGCGTGCGTCGAAATACATTCCGAAGTTCACGCAAGATACCGGAAACCTGGCTGGAGTGGATCTGAGGGTCGGTCCCGTTCAAATCGCTCAGCGACTTCTGGATACGATAGGGTTTCTCTTCAAAGACGAACCATGTGTGTTTTGTCGGGTTGGCACGCTCCCACGCCACAGCTAGTCCGAGCTCAAATGGCATGTTGAATCGTGGAGTCGTAAAGGGTGGATTTCTATCCAGTCCGACTCGCGACAAATCGTGAATTGAATAACGGCAACCTTGAATCAGTGCGGCGATCCTATCCAGCCGCCGTATTCCGCTGGGAATGCCCAGAGTCACTCTTGGCTCGAGGCCCAAGTGCACGAGGCCAGCGATATAGGCAAGGTAAAGTGCGCGAAATCTCTGATCGTAGGGGATGTTGAGGAACACGGCGTCTTGGGTAACGCTATCGACCCGTGATGGCATCGAAGCTCCTTCCGTAATCACAATCAATTGCAGCGCAGACTAAGCTTTGCGCCACTTGTCGCGATTACCGCCTGTACTCGAACGGACGCGCTCCACGAGGATCGTTCCGTTAGGACTCACTTCACGTGCTCTCTCGACGGCTTCTTTCTGCGTCGGCGACACATTGATGGCTTTTTCGACGCCGGATCTTCTCACCGCATAATCTCCCTGCGGGCGACGTTCAATGAAAATTGGACCAAGAGACTTCCGTTTAGCTTTGCTCAGACCGAGTCTCTCCCCAAACTCATCCAGAGTAGGGATAGGAGTTGTGATCTTTACCGGGCGAGTCATATCGATTTCAGTTTATAACGATCGGGGCTCGGTCACCCTATTTCTTATGACGCGTGTTCCTAGTTTCGCTCTCTGCACCGTAGGTGGTGATGCCCCGTAGACCGCCGGGCTTTCGCCTGCACGCAGGGACTTTCCCCCTCCTGAATCGTGTAATGTTGTCAACAGGCCAAGTCAGTCGTCTAGCTTGTTTTCTGCTGACCAAAGCAGGATAGGTACCATGAAACGCCGTTCTCTTCACTTGGAGTTTGATCCTGTGGGGTGGAAGTATGGGGTTAGTTCGTCCCCGAACGGTCCAACTCTTGGGTCGATTGTCTCTACAAAGATGGGAAGCTGGAGGAGGCCTTGATCGAGGACGGGCTTACGAGTAGGCTTCCGAAAGTAAAGAGGAAGAAGTAACGTGGCAGGCTCAGGTCGCCACATAGGGTTCAACCGAAAGCTCGAATCTGTCCGCCGCTAGCTTCATTTTCGAAAGCGTGATGCCTTGCTGAGAACAGATGCGAGCAAGCGTCGCCGCGCTCTGCTTCAGAGGTTTTTGATCCAAGAATCACCCCGCTAGGTTTGGGAACCCCCTGGGGATGGTCCGGCCTGAGCATGTGCTCGAATCGGACCAATCTCCATTCTCGCTCGTATTGCCAGCCTTCGAATTTCTTCAAGACACTCAAGAGCGGATCGAATTGATGAAAATCGTCGCGGCTATCGGCCACGAATCCAACCAGATAGGCTGTCATGTCATGGAGCTCTTTTGAGTAAATGACCGGAAAGATATTGCGCCGTATGGGGTCTTCTGGTGGAAGCGGTTCGAGGTCGTATTCGATGCAAAATCCGGTGTGATTTGCCGCGTAGTGAGCCCACATAAGAAGAGAGTCATTGGTTGCGCTGAATGAGCAGAGTTTTGTCGTATGCCGCATCAGGCGCAGGGGCTCGATAGAGCCGAGGATATATCCCGGGATCGATAATTTGCTCAGTTCAGCAGCCTTTTGAGCTCTGGAGTACTTCGGGTACGCAACCCTGATGAAATCGGCGGCAGCCTGCTCCTCCGCGATCATGAAGGAGCAGTCATACGGATCGTTGAAAGCACCTGGCGAGGCCATCCAGACATGATTTGTTCTTAGGTTTTCGAGAGAAAACGCACCGATTTTGCGGTATTTGTAAATCCGGCTTGGCAGATGTTTCTGCTTCAGGGCAATAGCCTCTTCGAGAGTCGGATCGGCATAAGTAGATCGGCCTAGGCAATCGATGAACCCCTTCACCCAGGTATTTCCAGCGTCGTACTCGTTCATCGCTAGATTTTAAGGCTTGTGCGGCGTTGCACTTCATTTTTGGTGCGTGGGATCTTTCAGGAGTTCCGAGCACATCGGGTCGATGCGGCTGTGTCAGTCGGTGGGATCCAGACCCGCGCTAGGCGGCCTCATCAACGATTCGAAGGCTTGAAGCGAATAGAGCAACACATCAGGCGCGCGCGGCCTGATGCTAACAGATGCCTACGATCTGAGCCTATGGGGATGGAGCTCTCGCTCCGCGCTATGATGCTACTCAAGAACCCAGATTTCAGCAGAGGGGCCGGCCGGTGGGAACAGAAATAACGCTAGAAGTCGGCGGCCTAACGATCACCTACAGCAAGAACCACATTGGCATGGGTCACGGTTCACTCTTTCAGGAGCGTGATCGCGCCCCGGTCCGTTGGCCGAGCCAGGACGCTCCTGTCTATCAAGCTCGCATCGCGCAAGACCTTGGAATCGATTGAAACGAGTGACCTATGCAGCGAATGAGCTCTGCCGGCTGGCGACCCTGGGCAATATACCGATAAGCTTGCTTTCCAGGTACCGCGGAGGGTGAGCTCCGAGAGTAGCCGTCATCTGTGCGGACTCCTCAATGCGTGCCTGACAGGTTTGGCAGGAATTGAGGGAAGCGAAGGAAGGGTCGTCGCTGATCAAGATCTTCAGAGATACATCGTTCGATTTGGACAGAGGAGTCCGTACTCGGACAGTTGCACTTCGTTAGCTCTTATAAATCCTTTGTTGTTAGATGCATCTCCCCCGGAGTTTGGTCTTCGGCATGCTCATTTTCGTTTGCCAGCACCGGGATCAGGAGGAGTGGCTATGCTCGCGGATTTGAGATACGCATGGCGGCAGCTCAAAAAATCGCCCGGGTTTGCGCTGACAGCGGTGCTGACTCTGGCCCTGGGAATTGGGGCAAATACGGCGATCTACAGCATTATCCATGGGTCCCTTCGCCTGCCTTATCCGAATGCCGATCGCATGGTAGGCATTCAGGATGTCTATCCTCAGGGATCCTATTACGCGGTCTCCTATCCTGACTTCCTGGAGTGGCGAGACAAAGCCCACTCCTTTGCCCAGCTCGTGGCCCGCTCTGACAGCCTCGCGACCTGGGTCCCGTCCGGAGTTGGGAAGACGGAGCCCGAAGCTGTCGACATCGGATTGGTGAGCAACGGCTTTTTCCGCATGTTCGGGATGCAGCCCATTATCGGGCGCGACTTTATACCCTCCGAACACCAAAAGGGCGGGCCGCCAGCCTGCGTTCTTGCGGAAGGCTTCTGGCGCCAGCAGCTCAGTGCAAATCCGGGGGTGGTGGGCCGCACGTTAAATCTGGACGGAAAGCCGTGCACCATCGTTGGGGTTGTGCCGGTCTTCCGGCAGCCGCAGACTCTTCCCGCTCAGATCTGGCTACCGCTTGAGCCCAACCGACCCTCGGACGAGCATGGGACGAATTACCTCTTCGCCGACGGCTTGCTTCGACCTGGTACCACCGAGGCGCAGGCCCTCGCGGAGTTAACCGGCATTCAGGCGCAGATCGATCGACAGTTTCCCGGTAACAAGCATGGCATCGCCGTGCATCCGCTCGCACAGGCGATTTTCGGCGACCTGCACTCGCTGATGCTCGTCCTTCTCGCCGCCGTTGGGTTCATTCTGCTCATCGCCTGCGTGAACCTGGCTAACATGCTGCTCGCGCGCGCTTCTGGCCGGTCCCGGGAATTTGCCGTGCGCCGCGCACTGGGCGCAACGGCGCTGCGCATGGTGCGACAGACCCTCACGGAAAGCCTGCTGCTCTCCTTCGCCGGAGCAGCGGCGGGGCTGGTGGTGGCCTTTGCGCTCATGCACATTCCCATCGCGGCCTGGCCTAAGCGGCCTCGTGCCTCCCTCCGACGTCCACCTCGATGTCAGTGTGCTCGCGTTCACTACGCTGCTTGGCATCTCCACAGGAATTCTGTTTGGTCTCTTACCTGCGCTTCGCATGGTTCGCCAGCACCAGACATCCGCGCTGCAGCCTGGCCGCAGCATGACGGATTCGCGCGGCCACAGCCGCACCCGCGCGGTGCTGGTGATCGCGGAGATCGCGCTTTCCATGCTGTTGGTGGCCGGAGCTCTGAACGTGGCGAGTTATTTCATCGGGTTGCTGCGCGTAGACTCCGGAGCCAATCCTGCAAACGCAATGGCTATGTACGTAGAGCTGTCGTCCGGGCACTATGCGAAAGCGGCACGATCAGCGCCGGTTCTACCACCAGCTCCGCGATCGGCTATCGGCCCTGCCGGGTGTCGTGGCGGTGGGTGGCAGCGTCGACCTTCCGTTCACGGCCGACCACGCCACCGGCGACTTCCAATATGAAGGCCAGCCCAATGGCACGGCCGACCGCAATCCATTCGCAGAGAAACACTACATCACCCCCGGCTTTTTCGCAGCGCTTGACACGCCCATCCAGCAGGGCCGTGACTTTACCAACCAGGACAAGGCCGGTTCGCCAACAGTTATCATCCTCAATCGCGGGATGGTACGAAAACTCTGGCCGGGGCAGAACCCCATCGGGAAGCACGTGAGGCTCGGTAATGACCTGGGCAACCGTGATCGGCGTGGTGGCAGACATCCGTTTCAGCGGTCCTGCGCAGCCGCCCGGTTTCCAGATCTATCAGAGCATCGAACAGGCTCCAGCGGACGGGCTCGCCTTCGTGTTGCGTACTTCCCCTCATTTCAGCGGCGACCCGCTCGCGCTGGCTGAGCCTGCGCGGCGGGCGGTCGCTTCCATCGCACCCACAACAGGCGGTCGCGAACATTACCTCGCTCGCCATCTTGTCGGATCATTCCGTCGCCGGCCAGCGTACTTCCGCCCTAGTCACGGCGATTCTCGGTTGCCTTGCCCTACTGTTGGCCAGCATCGGAGTGTATGGAGTCATGGCTTACTCGGTGAGCCGCGCGAGAGGGAATTCGGTATTCGCATCGCTTTGGGCTCTGATCGCGGCCGGATCCTGCGCCTGCTCTTCTCCTCAGTTTCGCGCTTGGTACTCGCGGGCGTGCTTCTTGGTGCTGTCTTCGCAATCGCTGCGCGGGTCTCGATTGAGTCGTTGCTGGGCGGCGACGGAAACAATACCGCAGCCCTGTTATTGGCGGGCGCGCTGCTCAGTATGGTTGCCATGGTGGCCGCTCTTATTCCTGTGCGCCGCGGCATGAACGTCGAACCCATGGTCGCTCTGCGCAACGAATAGAGCCGGACCTCTTTCTGCCGCAACGGAGGGATTCGTCATTTCAGCCCGCCCCCACGGCGGCACGCGAACGTGTGAGGGTAAAGAGGCTGCGTGAGAACTAAACGAAAACGCACATCTCTCCCTGCGCTATGCACCGGTCGCCCGGCTCGCCCGGGGCAGGCGAGATGCAGAATTCTGTTTGAGCAAGGGTCAAGCGTTTCCAGGGGAGGTCCGTGGAATCGCAGATCCCTCGGCTTCCCCGGAATTCCTGTCAAGAGTTGTGGCTTCGGTGAACTGCATGTGGTTCTCTTTTGGGAGAACCACAAAAGTGGCACCGGTGAGGGCGGCGAAGTAGGAAATCCGGGTACGCTCGGGATGACAAAGGAAATGGTAACGGTTGCATAAAGAGATGTGGTTGAACCGAGACGTCTTTCAAATCTAATTTGGGCACATCTGGAGTTCAGCCGTCCCTCCGGGGCTCGATTTCGTAGCGCTCCCTCTCACGCAGATAGCCCGATCGAGCAATGCATGGAAAGAGCCGTCAAGGTGGAGCGCGGAATAGTACTCGTGCTTTGTGCCGTCCCTTCGGGACTCGCCTTAAACCTTAGCCTACCCGGCACTCACGTGCCGGGCTACAGGTTGTTCCGTCCCTGCGGGACTGTTTCGTTGCTGCCGTCGCAATCCCTTCAACGTGGTGAACGTCCCCAGGTTACCCGGAACGACGAAGGGCTTCCCTGCATGACCTACGACACGGACAACGACAAGACAGGGCGTGGGCCCGCGTATGGTGTGGGAAGGGAAAAAGCTGGAAAGATTCAGCTATGGCATGAAGCAACTGCTCGCAGACAACCCAGGTGCGGATAAGGACGAGGCCGAGGCGACTGACGGTGCGGAAGCCTCGGAAGAAAGCTCCTTTTCTCGCTGGAAGAAGTCGCTGAACGTGATCTGCGTTAAGATGCGAGACTGGTAGCTGAGTGGGGACGGCTGCATTGCGTCGACAGGATGCCTATCCCCTCACTTTCACAGACGTCGCCGCCTTTCTTCTTAAAGCTCGGCGTCGACGCATACCAGCCTGAACGATACCGGCAGCCAAGCCGCCTCGATAGCTTAGCTACGCCGCCCCAAACCCAACGCATTACTGCGGCGTGCCCCCGAACCCTGAGCGTCCGTGTTGTGCCCGCTGAAGTATCGTCCGCCTCGACAGAGGCCTCCAGCGTGGAGTTTCGTGGACAGGTAGTTTCGTGGACAAGGTTTTCATGGATGTCCACGAAACTCGTCGAAACTCGCACGTCTGTCCCGAAACTCCTGTCCCGAAACTCCCCGTCCGGAAGCTGTGAAAGAAACGAACTTTTCCGGGGTTGAACGCCTGCCGGGTTTGGTGGGCACAAATTCCTCCCGAGGGAGCGTGAGGCCGACTTATCAAGATATGAGGGGCACTGATTAGCCATTAGAGGCAAATAGAACGATTATTGTGATTCATACCAGGTGCGAAGCGGGCCACATCGATATTAGGCGACTGCTACAGCATTGAGTTTGCGTCGTATGCTGAACCACCGCGTGATGTTGTAACTGAGACAGGCCCAAGTGGCTTCCATGGAGGCTTTCCATCGTCCGCGGCATCGAAATTGCCGGAGGCCGCAACGCTGCTTGATCCAGGCGTGCGGGAACTCTGCAATCTGCGATCGTTGCTTATAGATCTGCTTCGCTTCTTCTGTCTTCATCTTGGCCTTGAAGGCAGTCGTTGCAGGCGGTTCTTCCATGCGTGTAATCGATCGCCTCCAGCTGGCCGCTGGCTTTTTGGAGGCACACTGGTCGCGGAGTGCGCAGGTGCGGCAAGCCGATCTGGGTTGCTTGTAGACGTGCCTGCGCACGCCGTTCTTGTCGTTGTAAATGGCGTGGTGCGTTAGCTTTTCCCCAGCCGGGCAGAGATAGATGTCCCGCTCGGCGTCATAGGAAAAGGCACTGGCCATAAAGGCCGGACCGCGACCATGGGCATCGCGTTCCGTTGGCTTCCAGGTCTCTTGCCAGGAACCATAAAAGTCGACGCCAGCTGTCTCCGCGGCTTTGCACAGAGGTATGGTTGGTGTAGTCGCCGTCGGCCACGATCTGCTTGGGCATACGATCCTAGCGTCGTCTGGCAACGATCCAACGCCGGCTCCAGTTGGCGATAATCAATCGCATCGGTGGTTGCCTCCACGTTCACCACCAGCCCGTGGGTGGCGTCGGTGAGCAGTTGCACGTTGTAACTGGGTACGGTTCCACCTTCGCCGTTTCTCATCACGTGGGCCTGCGGGTCAGTGGTGGAGGCCCTCGCTACAAACTTTCGCGATCCTATTTCTTCGTTCGCTGCAGCCGCTCCACTTCACGTACCGCAGACTCCAGACGGCTTTTCCGCTGCCGCGCTGCACGCCGCTTGCGCAGCGATCTGTCGATTGGCTCTCTTCTCTTCTTCTGCGGCTTGGGCGTTCATCTCCTGCACTTGCTGTTTCGCCAAAGCCAAATGAGCTTCCAGCTTCTCTTTGCGCCGAAACGTGTTGCCGCTGGCGTTGGCCTTGATCTTGGTGCCGTCCAGGGTCACTCGTTCCAAGGTGATCAGCCCTTCGGCGCTCAACATCCCCAGCACCTGCGCAAACAGACCGTCGAGAGCTACTTGATAATCGGAACGGAACCCGGATAGGGTTCGATAGCTGATCGGCTGCAGCCCGCAAAGCCACAGCAGCGCCTGGTTCAAAATCGCATTGCCGCGCCAGTTCACGTGCCGAGCTTATCCCTCGACTGTAGGCGTACAACCACAAGCTGATCAAGTAACTGCGGTGCTGTATGGTCTCGCCCTGCGCGGCCTTCCACGGCCGCAATCTCGGCAGAGGTACAAGCTTAGATCCATGCCGACCTACTAATTCCCAGATCGAGCGTGCACTATGATCGTCGTCAATCAGCCGCTCGACATCGACAGTGCGCAAAGACAAGTTGTGACCGATCGATTGGGACCAAGCGCGGAAGAGCTGGAAGTGGGTTCACCCTTGCAGTCTAGCGGGATCACACCGACCGCAAAAGTTGGTACCTTGATCCCGTTGGTATTTTTTCACAGCTTCCCGTCCCCTTAGCTTCTGTACGGGCCGCCTGCCATGAACCTGTACCCTGCCTGGATTCCGTTAGAGCGTAAACTTGGTTGCGGACGAATTGGATGGCTACTTGGAAGAGGCATTCCGTGTGAGGACTCCGCTGGCTTGCACCCAGGGATATCAAAGGCACCGAAAACATGACACGATACAGGGTCGTACCTATCCTTGCACTACTGGTCGTTCTCTCCGGGGTGGCATTCGCCTCCGATACCGACGTTCGGCAGATTTCTATCCAGTCCCGCTGGGGCGGACTCGGGAAACCGAGTAATACCGAACTGCTCATCCAAAACGACCATGGGATGTTTCGGCTCGATGGCACCGAGATAGCTGTATCGACGGTCAATAAGTTCCTCGTCAGCGTGCGAGAGCCTGTGATGCCCAAGCCGTCGTCGGAGAATCTAGGACTGACCAGGCCTTGGCTTGAAAACAGTGCCACTGCAATCGTCCGGGACTCACGTGCGAAAGAGGGAGAAGATTCGACTTATTGGGAAATCGGAGGCGGCACGCCGGAACAGAAGAGTTTGTTCAGACGTTCCTATACCGACCCAGCTTTCGTTGCCAAGGTTCTGCCCGAGCTGTTTCGGTGCTGTCACACCGACGACTACCCGAGAGTGAGAGTAACGATAACATTCATCGACGGTTCAACGATTGTGGTCTCGTCCCACTCGCAGAGCGAGTTCATGCTGCCTTGGAAATTGGAGAGTAACGGCACGACCGCGGAGAGTTTCAACCGCAACATCTCTACTGCTCTTTTGGGCTTGATGCCGAAATGGGCGACAAATCGCGAACGAATATCTGGCGATGGACTATCCCTCCACTTAGCAGAAGTCGTAATGGCCGACATCGACGAGCAATGGAAGCTCCTGAGGAGAAATCAGGACAGGCGGAAATAGAGGGAAAAGAGGGACGGACTGTAACCATTACAAGTTGTCACCTCCGCATCGCTTTTTCGCATGCGGTGATCGTCCCCCCCCGAAACTCACGAAAACCCAACGCTGGTCGCTACTGACACCTATCAGCTACCGCCTCGGTTTCTTTAGCCGCCGTACGCCAAAAACATCGAGCCTTGGATCTGTGCTGAGAACCGGCAAGTTGTTTTGGATAGCCTGCGCTGCAATCATGCGATCAAATGGATCGGCATGAGAATCGTCGAAACGGGCGGCGCGCATCATCGACTCCGGCTCCAGGGGAAGAAGCGTATACCCAAGACGGCTCTCTATGTTTGTGATCAGGTCACTCTCGAACACGACCGCCTCGGGGAGTTTGCCGTGCCTCACTTTTAGACTGATCTCGTAAACGGACGCGGCCGATACCAGGATCTCGTTGTCGAGGTTACCGATCAGTTTCCGGGCCCAGATTTCCATACGTTTCGAGTTGATCGCTGCCCAAAGGACGTAATGGGTGTCGATGAGAACCCTCACTCGCTCCACGCTCTGAGTTCGGCTTCCGGGAGTTCGTCGAAATCGGCAGGTATATCGAAATCGGGCTGATGAAACAAATCGAAAACCCGCTCCTTCACCGGTTTCAGCGCGACAATCATAGCGACCGGCGTCTTCTTCCGCCCACTCGTCAGGACGATTTTTTCTCCCCGTTGCGCCCGCTTAACCAAGTCGGAAAGCTGGGTTTTCGCCTCGAACATAGTTGCCTCGGCCATCACATTCTCCAACCTGCTAAGAATATATTAGCTAATATGTTGCCGCGATGACAAATGCCTGCAAAAAGCGGAGTTGTGGCGAGACGGCAGGTCGTTTTAGCAGATTTTTGCAAGCTTCGATTCTTCGAAACCAGGGGAACAGACGAACTCAGCCATGGCGCGAGCGCTGGTGAAGTCCCACGCGGCATGCACCTGCTCTCCGTCGAATATCCCGCTTAGTTCAAAGTCGGGTCCTTCCGTGGACTCCTCTCCCTTGGCTAGATAGTTATCATCCCTTTTCATATTCGCTGGTCTCGTAATCTTTAGCTTCTGCTCCAGCCTTCCGGCCCGGCGCGCCTTCACTGCCATCGTGTAAAGCAGCTTATGAAGCTCGCCACCGACGAGGGTTGGTATCCTCTTTGTTGGCAGCCGCTTTCCATCGTCCACGTTCGGCGGAAGGGCTTCCGCGAGAACTTTCATCCCGTTCTCGTCGTAGCACCTATCCGCTAACCTGATCAGATCTGTGGTTACCTGGCAAACCCTCTTTGAAAGTGTTCCGTCTTGATCGAGGATCTCGAACATACACCACTTTCCCGACCGTATGTCGTCCATTCTGGCACCTCGTTTGCACTGCACTTCGGAGATAAGGAACATGGATCCTGAAATCGTGTTTGGCCGGGACCGAAGGTCTTGTGCCATTCACGCCCTAGGCTTCTCTCGCTGAAAGAGAGGAAGCACTCGGATTACATTGCCTAGAGCTCGCGGATCGCCGTCACCGGATTCACCCGCATCGCTCTCTGTGCCGGAAGATAGCACGCCAGTAAAGACATCCCCGCGAGCAGAATCAGCACGGCAAAGATCGTCACTGGGTCATTGGCGCCGATGCCGTACAGCAGACCGGCAATGACGCGGGTCAGCCCGAACGAAAGAGCCAGTCCCAGTGCCAGCCCAATGGCCGTCAGCCGCATTCCCTGTAGCAGCACCAGCCTCATCAAATCCGCTCGCGAAGCCCCCAAAGCTACGCGGATGCCGATCTCGTGCGTCCTGAGCTCGGTGCGGTATGCCATCACGCCATAAATGCCCGTGGCCGCCAGAACCAGCGCGATGACTGCGAATATCCCCGCGAACGTGCTCTGCATCATGACAAAGGTACTCGCTATCGCGGTGGTCTCCCTCATCGTGCGCACGTCATAAACCGGGAGCCCACTGTCAACCTCCTGGATCGCGCGCTCGGCCGCCTGCGACAGATCCGCCGGATTGCCCATGGTCTTCATTTGCACGATGAGTTCCGGGCCCGGTTGCTGATAATAGCTTATATAGATCATGGGCCCGGGCCGCTCACTCATCATCAGGTGCTTCGAGTTCTTCACCACGCCAACCACCGTGAACAGGTTGCTTGATATGCTCAGATTTTTCCCTATCGGATCCTGCCCCGGCCAGTACCGGTTCGCCGCTGTCTGATCCACGATCAGCACGCGCGGCGCTTTCTCATTGTCGTTCTGCGTAAAGTCGCGCCCTTCCAGAATGGGTATCCCCATGGTCTCGAAGTACCGCGGCGATACATCCGCTCTCCCTACTTCGAGCGATTCATGCGGCCGTGGCGTATATCCTTCCGGATACGCGTCCTCCGTCTTTCGCGTCAGCGCCAGCGGTACCCAGTCGGTAAGCGAGGCCACGGTCACGCCGGGCAATGCCTCCACGCGCTGGAGAATTTTGTCGCGGATCATCCGCCTTTGGTCATTCGGATAGCCGGAGATGTTCAATCCCACGGACGCGGTCAAAACATGATCTTGCTCAAATCCAGGATCTGCATGGGCAATGTTCCTGAGCGTGCGCAAAAACAATCCGGAGCTAACCAGCAGAGCGAGCGAGAGCGCCACCTGCGCCACCACCAAGCCGCTAAGCAGGCGCCGATTGTGCTTGCTGCCCGATACGCTGGCCGATTCCTCCTTGAGCACCTCCGCCGCCGGCACCTGCGACGACCGCCAGGCCGGAAAAGCCCCGCACGCCAGGCTCGCCAGAACTGCCAGCGCCACAATTGCGATCACCACGCCGGGATCGACCATGCCGTTTATCGCGATTGGGATCGCGTTCTGCGGAAGGAACAGTGCGAGTGTCTTCGCCGTCCACAGAGTCAAGAACAACGCAGCCGCTCCCGCGCAGAGGGCAAGAATCACGCCTTCGAGCATCATCTGCCGGACAACGCGCACGCGACCTGCACCCAGCGACTGCCGGATTGCGATTTCGCGCCGCCGCGACACAAACCGCACTAGTGTCAGCGTGGCCACATTGGCGCACGTCAGCATCAACACGATCCCAGCAATGGCCAGCAGGATTGGGAGCGAAGCCGCCATATATCCGTTCGCGCCGAACGGCGAGCGCCACATCGGATCCAGGGTGATCGTGTTCGTGCCCAGGTGATCGTTAGGATACGCCGCCACAATCCGCCGCATGATGGTCTCAAGATCCTGGTTTGCCTGCTGGCGGCTCACGCCCGGCCGCAGCCTTCCCAGCACAACCAGCCAATTCCCGCTGCGCTCGGTCATCCGCCAACCGCCCGTTCCGAGCGGATCGAGCGTGATCCACATGTCGTGCCGCAGTCCCGGCGCCGCACCGACGAAACCCTTCGGCGCCACGCCGATCACCGTCACCAGGTGGTGAGCAATCTCCAGCGGCTTACCCACAATCCCGGGGTCACCCGCAAAATGCGTCTTCCAGAGCGAGTAGCTGAGAATGACATACGGAATGGTTCGCCCTGCAGCCTCTTCTTCCGGACGGAAAAAACGCCCGTAGAGGGGCTTAACGCCGAGCACATCGAAGTAATTCGCAGTCACGTTGGCAATATAGATCCGTTCCGGCTTGGCTCCGCCGGTCAACGCAATCCAATCGTGGTGATACCCGATGATTCCCTCGAAGCTGTGATTCTGGTCCCGCAGATCGCGGTAATCGAGATAGGAGAATGGCGGAGTCGGCGAGCTATTCCACTGCCCGCGCATCACGCTCACCAGCGAGCTCATATCTCGCGCTCCCGGTATCGGGTGCAGCATCGTCCCGTTAATCCAGCTGAACACCGTGCCGTTGGCGCAAATGGCCACTGCCAACATCACCGTAGCCGCGGCCGTGTATGCCGGATTCTTGCGAAGTCGCCGCAAGGCAAAACGAACATCCTGAAGCAGCCCTCTCACGCCTACCTCCCTCAAAGGAAGTTTGATCTTGGGAAACCAGAGTATTGCCCTTTCAGTATAGGCACGCAGTGTGCCAAAGCACGTATGACTGTAGGTTTCTATCGGCCATCGACATAGGGTGTGGCGATATCTCTCGGCTCTGCCAACACACTGTCCATTTGTGCGTCGGATGTCCGCTTTCGAACAGCTTCCTGCAAAGCCAAAGCAAAGCGCTCCTCGACTCTGAGGTGATCGTTACCTGATAAAGCGGTCCGGCCGCAGCAATTTGTCAGGTGTCTGCTGCAACCGCCAGAGGAAATCGGACGGGAGACCATGTTCGCCCGAGCGGCCATCGCCATCGGAGTGCCACAGGTCCCGTGGGCAGAGGGCCGCCTGAACCCGGGCGACTGGTGGTCCTGGAGCCCGATGGTGCGTATTTATTTTGGAAAAACGCGCGAACTCAGCGAGCTAAGCGAACTAAATACTCTCTTAGTCAGGCTCGGCCGGGGAAAGTGTGCGCCCTAAGCGCCCTATGCGCCCTAATTCCCCAGGTGCGGGTTGGAAGGGGAGAAAATGGGTCGCTTTTGCGCCCATTGATTGGCGATGGTTTTCTCCGGCTGCCGGCAGTGTGCAGTCGGGTGATACCTCAAATTGTCAAAGACCTGCCCCTCTTCAGAGGACGCACTGGGCGCACCCTTGTTCATTGCGCATGCACCTGCTCCCTTTGTGGCTCCTCTGGTGAGCGAAGGGATGCAGAGCACTCAAGCTTTTTTGGGGGCGGTTTGCGGCGGCACGGAAAGAGGGGTTCGGTGCGGAGCCGGACAGGGCCGTTGCTGTGAGACGGCGCTGGAAGATGGTTTCTTAATTTCACAATAGTACGGTTTTTCGGGCGCGTCGATAGATCTGGAAGATATTTTTTCATTTAGCGCAGGTCGCATGAGTTTTTGTCCTGCTGAGAGTTTCCGGGGATTGTGGTGTCACTTTATCCAGGCGAGATGCGGGTTGCCTAGCGCCCACCTTGGGACGCTTTCCGCGGCTATTCCTCCGTGCCATGAATCCGGACTTTGTACTCGGTCGACATCCAGAGCACAATGAGCCCCCGGCAACCATGGCCAGGCTATTCAACAAATCTCTGCGCTTCCTCTTGCGACCGTATCTTGTTCTGCCATGTTGCACAGGCCGAGCTCAAAAGAGGCCATCACGGGATCTATTCCTTCGGCGACGACTTTCAAAAGCAGGGACATTCCTTTGCCTTCAGATTGGGATTTGGCAAGGTTGCCAAATAAGTCGTTTGTTTCACGAAGATGGTCAAGATGCTCAAGTAATTAATTTGACCATCTTGCCTGGTTGACCGGAGGGCACTCAACCTCCGGATGCGGCAAAGTCCACCACCCGATACCTGATTTTCCGTCTTTGGAGCCACGAACCCGATATCGAATTTGGCGCGGAGCAGGCTGGCGAGGGCGACCCAAGTCTTTCCTGATCCGGGCTCTCCGGAAATCATGGCTAACGTGCCGGCGGCGAGCCTGTGCTGCCAAAGCCATTCGACGGGTTGAGGCTGGAGGCCGGTGCGGTCAGCGATATCTGTGCCGGTTACGGTTGCGTCTGCATCCGCGGGCAACGGTGATGGCGTGTGAGGCGAGAGTGGATCGTTAGTCATGGCTTGCTGCGGGATCATCGCTTGCTCCAGACGGAAAGGCTTCGCGGCGCTCTCTGTGCAGAAATCGGGTGAGGACGGTTGCGTTCACGCGGCCGGTTTGGCATAACAATCTTGTCTTATGACCGACAGTAATACGTTCGAGAGCCGCCGTCCATGGGCCTGGGGAATAATCATGTGGAAGCGCGGGTAGTAAACTCGTGGTTACTCCGTAGTGTTCAAGAATGACGAAGTAGTTAATCCCGATTTTTTGGCAAGGATCTGTCCGAACAGCCGGTTTTTCGTTCACATGGTTACTTCCTGATTGCCCAGTGACCCGGATTGGCCCGAATCTCTTCCGACGGTCTGGGGCTGACGAATCCGACCAACCTACAAGAAGGAAACCGTTCGACGGGTGGAATAGGGAATTCCTCAAGAAGTTACTGAGAAGCTCCACTCTGCATAGAGACCTGCCAGCCGGACGGGCGCAACGGTGCCGTGGCCCCTCCTCGCCCAAGCGGCCGTTTGTGGCCCCGTGGTTCAGCCCTCGGTGAGTTTCATCACCAGCAGCGTCATGTCATCATGCTGCTCCGCACCGGACGTGAACTCGTCGGCTGCATGGAAAATGTTGTTGAGAACATCTGCCGCCGAAGCATCGGGCTGGTGCGGAACTGCGGCGAGCATTCGATCCTCGCCCCACTCTTCTTCCTCGTCGGTCATCGCCTCGCTGATCCCGTCGGTATAACCGATCAACAAATCGCCAGGTCGCAGAAACATCGATCGTGCTTCGTAGTCTGTAAACGGCAGCATGCCGACCACCGGTCCGCACGCCTCAAGCCGGCAAACCTCTCCGGAAACCTTTAGCAGCACAGGAGGATTGTGCCCGGCATTGACATAGCGGAACTCGCGCGTGTGTGGATCGAGCGTGGCAAAGAAGAAGGTGGCATAGCGGCTGCTGGACGAAGCCTCGTACACCAGCCGATTCACTTTTTGCATCACTCTGGCCAGATCGCCGGGGTCATCGAGCACCAGTCCGCGGAGCGATGCGCGCAGGCTGGCCATGATTAGCGCAGCCGAAATGCCCTTGCCGGAGACATCGCCAATGGCAAAGCCGAGATGGCCGTCTTCCATGGCAATCAAGTCATAGTAATCACCGCCCACTTCGGAAGCAGGACGGCACATGCCCGCCAGGTCCACGCCGGGCATCTGCGGCATACTCTGCGGAAACAAGCGCTGTTGCACTTCGCGGGCAATCTCGATCTCTCGATTCATCCGCTCGCGTTGCGCTGCCTGGTCGGCAAGTTTTCGGACTAGTTCAGCAACTTCGAGCGAGAGACCAGTCTGGGAGGCTACCGATTGCAGCGTGCGCAGGTCGGTTGGGGTATACGGCTCCTCGGACTTCTTGGGCCCCAGCGCGATAAGACCCAGAAGATGAGCACGGCCAGACATAGGTAGCAGCAGCTCGGCATTGATCTCGCTCAGGAGAGCTTTTTCTTCTCTACCAGCCGCAGTAAACCATGGTTCAGGGCGATCGTGATAAACAGTCGCCGGCTGATTGGTGCGCTCCAAGTTCTGGATGGTCGCCGAATCTTCCTCGAAGAGCTACCGGGCCACCGAACTCCATCCCAAGCGCCTGCTGAAGATGGAATACGTCACTGCCACGCAGCAAAATCGCAATTTGCGACACGTGCAGAACATCGGAGATGCGGCTAAGTATGACGTCAAAGAGCACAGTTCGATCCGTTAACTGGCGCACCTGCTCAGAAAGCTCGCTGAGCAGGTGCTCGCTGTTGTAGGCGTCACGGAAGAACCTACGATCAATCCACCGCTGCACGCGTTGACCGACACTGTTTCGTCGAAGAAATATCTGGAAAAGCGCACCAATGCAGAGCGCTAGAAGCAGAAAGTTGAGAAGTGGATGTTCCTTGCGCTGCATCATGGGAACAAGGAAGCGCAGGATGAGGAAAGCGACGACGGCTATTTCAGCGGTGATGACCGTGGCGCGGGCGAGCAGATATTGCGTTCCCATCCGCAGTAGGATGCGGACATCCATGGCCCGCTGCACGATCAGAACATACGCAAGGGTGAGCGGAAAAAGCGAAATAAGCGGGACCATCGCGAGGAACCATCGCCCGTGGTGAGGGTCCACGCCAAACAGCGGCGCTCCCGCGAAGATGATGAGCAGTGGGCCGAGCGACAAGCTGCTGCCGATGGCCAGTACCCGCAAACGTCGCCGGGCGTCTGCCGTGGACGCTGAACGCAACTTGTCGAACAACGCAACGAGAAAAAGCAGGATGCAGATCACCGTGAACGAGGAGCTTATGCGATCGGTCCAACGTTGCAAGCCGAGGAATGGGCGAAGGGTTTGCACCGAAAGGAACTGCCCCGCCGCGAAGCTGGTTCCTAAAACAAAAACGCAGCACGAGGTTGCCAGACCAGCATATTTGAACCACGGCAGGCGCACATCCGCTCGCCAGCGTTCTGGAAACAGGAAGCCAAACCACAGCAGCGCAGGAATGACGAAAACCTGCACGAGTGAGTTCCACAACCCGAGCAAAAGGTACCAGGGCGCCGGCCAGAAGCTCCAGTCCAGATTGCCAAAGCTGGTTTCAGGAAATGCGAGCAAAATCAGGACTAGCCATGCATTCAGGTCGCGTGGGCGTGCGGCAACTACCCAGTATCCAACGAGGAGCCCGAGTAGAGGCACACCCAAAATTGGAAGAAAGAAAGCGATGTATCCGCCCAAGGAGAAATTGGGCCCTTCGCGGGCAGCTAATCGAAACTGCACATCGCGCAGTTTTCCCGCAGGCGTGCGCGCGGTGACGCGCACGGGTGTGCCGGGTTTGGAACCCAGCGCGAGATCGTGGATCTGAGCATAGCCGGTGAAGGGGACCCCATCGACTGTGAGCACAAAATCTCCGCTGGATAGACCGGCAGCCTGGGCTTCTTTACGAACACCATCGAGGGTTTGCCCATCATCGTGGAAGTCAAACGGCCTATCGGAATAATGCCCCGCGCGGAAGAACTCTTCCCGCAGGGCGACCACACCAGCGATGTAATAGACCATGCTGATTGCGGCGAGAATGAACAGCAGGACGTACAAACCGGCGGTGGCGTTGCTTTTCATGGAATGCTGTCCGCTCCTCTGATCATTCTTATAGTCCTTTTTAGTTGTACGATTTTGTGCCGGCCTGCTATCAAAGGGATGTTCGCCTGCTCCAGGCGCCGAGAGCAATCTGTAGTTGAGCCTTGGTCTCATAAACCAATAGGCCAGACTGCCGGGTAACTCAAGAGTTGTCACATGGCCGAATAGTCGGCAATCCGGAGGGTTCGGTGCGGAGCCGGACAGGGCCGTTGCTGTGAGACGGCGCTGGAAGATGGTTTCTTAATTTCACAATAGTACGGTTTTTCGGGCGCGTCGATAGATCTGGAAGATATTTTTTCATTTAGCGCAGGTCGCATGAGTTTTTGTCCTGCTGAGAGTTTCCGGGGATTGTGGTGTCACTTTATCCAGGCGAGATGCGGGTTACCTAGCGCCCACCTTGGGACGCTTTCCGCGGCTATTCCTCCGTGCCATGAATCCGGACTTTGTACTCGCTCGACATCCAGAGCACAATGAGCCTCCGGCAACCATGGTCAGGCTATTCAACAAATCTCTGCGCTTTCTCTTGCGACCGTATCTTGTTCTGCCATGTTGCACAGGCCGAGCTCAAAAGAGGCCATCACGGGATCTATTCCTTCGGCGACGACTTTCAAAAGCAGGGACATTCCTTTGCCTTCAGATTGGGATTTGGCAAGGTTGCCAAATAAGTCGTTTGTTTCACGAAGATGGTCAAGATGCTCAAGTAATTAATTTGACCATCTTGCCTGGTTGACCGGAGGGCACTCAACCTCCGGATGCGGCAAAGTCCACCACCCGATACCTGATTTTCCGTCTTTGGAGCCACGAACCCGATATCGAATTTGGCGCGGAGCAGGCTGGCGAGGGCGACCCAAGTCTTTCCTGATCCGGGCTCTCCGGAAATCGTGGCTAACGTGCCGGCGGCGAGCCTGTGCTGCCAAAGCCATTCGACGGGCTGGGGCTGGCGGCCGGCGAGGTAAGCGATATCTGTGCCGGTTACGGTTGCGTCTGCTTCCGCGGGCAACGGTGGTGGCGTGTGAGGCGAGAGTGGATCGTTACTCATGGCACGCTGTGGGATCATCGCTTGCTCCAGACGGAAAGGCTTCGCGGCACTCTCTGTGCAGGAATCGGGTGAGGACGGTTGGGTCCACGCGACCGGTTTGGCATAACAATGTTGTCTTAGACCGACAGTAATACGTTCGGGAGCCGCCGTCCATGGGGCTGGGGAATAATTATGTGGAAGCGCGGGTAGTAAACTCGTGATTACTCCGTAGTGTTCAAGAATGACGAAGTAGTTAATGCGGGTTTTTGGCAGCGATCTGTCCGAATAGCCGTTTCTCGGCCACCTGGCTCATCAAGAATGGCCAGCAGGTCGAGTGCGGTGAGCTTACTCCCCGCGCGGAGGTCAACCTTGAAACTTCAGAAGCGCAATGGCCGACCCGGAACTCGGATACTGCCCTCGTTGATGTTCTCGCGATGCTACTGAAACTGATCGACGAGCATGATGTCGCCGGTTGCATCGCCAGCTTGTGAATAGAGTATCCAGCGACCGTCGGGAGAGACCGACAGCCCGGTGCCGAACTCCGTGTCGACTTGAAAGATTGTCCGTATCTGCTTGGTGGCGAAATCAAAATACCGGAGAGATCTGGGCGCCTCGGCAGGAACAAAATAGACGCCGCCGGGGGAAAGGCCCCAGAGGCCGCAGTTGTTCGCGCGAGGCAACCCAACCACCTCCGACTCCGCACCGGGCTGCCCCGGCAGAGGGGCTCTCTTCAGAATCGATTTGTCCTGTCGACTTGCAAAATATACCGACTTCCCATCGAACGACTCCTGGGGATTGTATCCGTCGATATCTTTGGAGAGCAGGACGGCATCTCCACCCGAGGCGGGACAGCGATAGACTCCCTCCTTGCCAGGTTCTTCCGACCTGAAATAGATCCACTTTCCATCGCGAGACCAGGAAGGTCGAATCAGGTCGGAGATATTTGTGGCCAGCTTTCTAGGCTTCCTTTCGGCTACGTCAGCCACATATATTTCCCAGTGAGCCCGGGGAAGCGAGTCAAACACTATCCTGCTCCCGTCCGGCGACCATTGGGGGCTACCACTCTCAGCATGGGGACCCGAGATTTGCACCAGATTGCTGCCATCCTCGTTGCTCATCCAAACACCCGGCATGCCCGAACGAAAAGACGCAAAAACGATGCGCTTCTCGTCTGGAGAGTATTGAGCGTCCCACTGCGTCTGCGAGGAAGGAAGAAGGTTCACGGCCGAAGAATCCGGGTGAAGAAGATCTCGACGCCGGATGTTTAAGTTAATGAAAAGCGAGGCATAGGCAAGTTCGTCGCTCCTCGGGGAAACGGTGGGCTGCAGCGCGTTGCCTCCTGCGAAGGTGAGTTGTTTCGTCGATCCATTGGCGAGAGCAATTTCGCCGAGCTCGGATGTATACGAGGAATAGATGAGTTTCTGGTCGTCAGCCGACCACGTTAACCCGCTTGGATAAAAATCCCGAAATGGTGAGATCTCCTTCGGCTGGCCACCCCGAATCGGTAAGGAATACAGAACGGATCCGTCGGCCCCACCTCGAAAACACCAGTATGCGAGGTACTCGCCGTTGTGTGAGAATGCCGGCAAACCTTCATCAACGCACATTGGACTCAATGGAATCTGCGTGGTCTCCAGTGTTTCCGTTGAGAGGAGATAGACCCTTGAATGTTCCTCTCTTGGCGGCACATCGGCGAAGGCGATCCACTTGCCGTCCGGCGACCAGTTGATAAGAGCGACGTTCGCGCCGCCTATGAAAGCGTTGTTAGTCGAAGGTATTCGGGTGGAGCGCAATTTTCTTTCCGGGCCGCCAAGCGTGGGGACAACATAAATTCCGGTGTCGGCGCCGGCCATGCGGAAAAAGGCGATCTGCGCGCCGTCAGGGGACCAGGTTGGACTAACCCACTCCGAAGGATGCTGGGTCAAACGTAGAAGAGTTTCGCTCCCAAAGGCCTTCACGTATAAGTCAAAGCCCTTCGCCCCGCCCTTTGGATCGCCGTTCCATGCGAAAGCGATTCTGGAGCCATCGGGAGAGAAAGCCGGAGAAGTCGCCTGTCCAGGCAGAGCGGTGAAAGGGATGGCAGTTAGGTTTGCCTGCTCCTGCGGGTGGTGGGGGCGAAGCCATCGATAGATACCGACGGCACCAATGGCGATGGCCGCAATGGCGAATATTCCCAGCCCGATCTTCAAGAGTTTAGGAGAGGTAGGCGCGCGCTTAGGCTCGATTGACGCAATCGCTTCTTCCACACCGGCAACCGCATCCCCGGATCGTGGAGTTAACGGCTGGTGAGCGGGCGGACGCTGACCTCTCCGCAGGTCCACAACCATCTCCCGCATGGACTGGTATCGCTCCGCCGGACTTTTCTCCAAGGCCTTTTCGACGACGTTTCTGTAGGCCTCGGGGACTTCTTCGCTCAAGGGCGGCAGTTCGCCGTGGATGATCGTTTTCAGGACCTCGAGGTCCGTCCGGCCGCCAAATGGGCGCTTGCCTGACAGCATCTCGTAGAGCACGACAGCAAAAGAAAAGATGTCGCTGCGCGAATCGAGCGGCTGGCCTGAGGCCTGCTCCGGCGACATATAGGCGATCGTGCCGAGGATCAACCCTGGGCGCGTTGGGCCTTCCGGCGAGTTTGCCGCGAGATCGATGGCGCCGTTCTCGGCAAGCTTGGCCAGGCCGAAGTCGGCCAGCTTGGCGTAGCCGTTTCTGGCGACCAGAATATTCATGGGCTTGATGTCGCGGTGCAGGATACCCGCCTGATGCGCGGCAGCCAGGCCGTCGGCTACGCCGGTCAATAACTCGGCGACCTCCTTCGGCGTCCTCCGCTTGTCCTTGACCCAGTCCTTCAGCGTCCCGCCGTCGACATATTCCGTGACCAGGTACTGCCGGCCCTCGAATTCACCGATGTCATGCACGCTAACGATGTGCGGATGATTGAGAGAAGAGGCCATCTGCGCCTCCCGCTGAAAACGGCGGCGGGCCTTGGCGTCGGCGAGATTGTCGGAGAGGAACTTGATCGCGACGTGGCGGCGGAGTTTGGTATCGAGTGCGAGCCAAACAGTGCTCATGCCGCCCTCCCCCAGCTTCGACTCGATGCGGTATTGCCCTATCTCCAGCCCTGCGGAGAACTGGACCGCCGCAGTGACCGCAGCGTCCGGCGGAGGATTGCTGTCCGCGATTACGGCCACCGGTTGCTGCAGGAATCCGCCCATACGCTCTTCCCAGGAGAGCGCATCCGCCACTTCGCGGCGCAAGTCCTCATCCCCGGCGCAGGCGGAGTGTAGGTAGGCTTCGCGTTCCGCCGCCGGCATTCGGCGAGCGGTCGCCAGTATCTCCATGACCCTTTCGTCTTCTTCGTGGCTGCTGCTGGTCATGAATTCCTTGTCAGGGCTCCCCAGTCAGCCGTTCGAAGAGCCAGCGGCGGGCCCGGTACCACTCCCGCTGCATCGTATGCAACGTGATACCCAAGGCATCGGCGGTCTCCTGATCGGTTGACCCGAGGAAGAACTTGAGTTCCACCAGGGCGCGTCTCGAGGGCGATTCCCGCTCCAGATCGTTAAGCAGCTCGTCAACCTCAATCACCAGCTGCGACGGGGTGTGGGTACGGAAGAAGCGCTCCGGAAGTCCTTCCATGGGCAGAAACAGAATGTCGGGCCGGGTCCGCGCGTGGTCAATCAGATAACGGCGCATCACCCTGGCCGATATCGCGAGGAAATGACCTCGATCCTGCCAATCCAGGTCCTTTGACTTTGCCAGGCGAAGGAATGCCTCGTTCACCAGCACAGTTGGCTGGAGGGAATTGCCGCGACGCTCGCGGCGGAAACAGCGTTCGGCAATCTGGTGCATCTCCGGCGTCAGGAGCTCGAACAACCTGCCTTCCACGTGCAGGTCGCCGGTTCGCCATTGCTGCAGCAACTGCGTGATTTCGCCCGGATCGGGTGCCATATCGTGCCCACTTCCAGATGCGCCATTATAGGCACAAGTTCCATCGAGTTGCGGACCGAGTAACGGTGCGTCCTCCTGCCGGGAAATATTTCTTTGGAAAATGTGGCGGGGAGTCGGCGATTCCTCCGCTTTCCATAGTGAGACCAAGTTCGCAAGGGCTCGGCCATCACAAGAAAAGGAGACCTACCGTGAAAAAGAATCTGTTGTCACTCGCGATGTCCCTGGCGCTGCTGATGAGCGCAGCCGCCCAAGCGCAAACCACTCACATGAAAGTAACGGTGCCCTTCGAATTCACCGCCGGGAACGTCCAGCTCCCAGCCGGCGAGTATGAAGTCACGGCCCTCGGATCTTGGGGAGGAAACACACTTTCAGTCCACAATGTGAATTCGAACGCAGGGTCAGTCGTTGTTTCGAATTCATGCCGGTCGCAGAAGCCCGCTGCCGACGCCAAGCTGGTTTTCTATCGCTACGGCCACCAATATTTCCTTGCCCAGGTGTGGAACCGGGACAGCTTTTCGGGCAGCCAGATACAGATCAACCCGCGGCAAACGGAGTTGGCAAAGAACCAGTCGAAGGACGAAGTCGTGCTGACCGCTTCGGCGAAGTAATGCTTCTTCCTCAATTCCAACTCAAGCCCCGGAGGCTCTCCGTGAGAATCCTCCGGGCTTTGTTTGCCGTCAAATCGCCGAGTCGCTCATTGATCGGATAAGGGTTCCTCACTCGTCTGTATAGTCGTTAGCCGGACTGAGGTTTTTCAGTCGTTTGGTTGGGGATCGCAGGGTTTCTCGTCGATTGACGCAGAAGAGGGCCTCGCAGGGTTTGTTTTCCCTATCGGTCCAAACGGCGAGTCACCGAACATGCGACTTCCAGCCTCATGCGGTCTAAGGCACTCCATCCGATGAAGGCTTAGCGGAAATGGAACTCCGGGTGCGAGTGGCATTAGTCTGAACCCATAGAAAAGCGCTGTCAGCAGCACTAGCCACAGTGGGCCGACGATCAAAGCTACCTGGGTAACCTTTTGCCGAGCTCGCCGATTGCCGCTTCAATCCTCCGAAAAGCTATCCGGACAAGACCTTACCAGATGACCGATAAGGCTTTTGCTTTTCGAATCATCTTGTCTTTGGTCACCAGAGGAACGCCACGATCCAGCGCGGTCGCTCCGATAATTCTGTCCATGGGATCGAGAGGGTACGGCGAAGGAAACTCCACGGCGATGCGCGTTACGGCGGCTGTGATCGGCAGGATCAGGAAGCGAGTCTCCACCTCAACCAGAAATGCTTCAAAGGAAGTCTTTAGCAGGATTCGCTGATTCTTGGCGAGCCACGCCAACTCAAAGAGGGAGATGCAGGAAATACCCACCCCGCCGTTCTTTCGAGCAGTTCGAATCGCATCGGTCGCCGCGGCCGAGAGCAAACTGGGATCCGAAGCAAGCCAGATCACGACACATGTATCGACGACGATCACTTGAGGCGTTTCCAATGCTCAGGCGGGACCGAAGGAGCCTCGATATCGCCGGAAATCGCTAGCTTTCCCGCATAAAAACCGAACAGACTATCCTCAACTTCTTCGACCGGGATCATCTGGGCAACAGGCTTTCCGTTTTTCGTGATAGCCGAATAGTACTCGTGCTCTGTGCCGTCCCTTCGGGACTCGCCTTAAACCTTAGCCTACCCGGCACTCACGTGCCGGGCTACAGGTTGTTCCGTCTCTGCGGGACTGTTTCGTTGCTGCCGTCGCAATCCCTTCAACGTGGTGAACGGTCCCCAGGTTACCCAACGTGGTGGATCCCGAGTGGCACCAGGAATTGGGAGCCCGCACAAGGCTACGAGTCCTCAATCACGTAATTGCTGAAAGATCGTTAGTGTTGGTGCCTCATTTTCCGTTCCCAGGACTCGGCCACATTACCCAACAGGGGCATGTGCGAAGCTGGAAGCCGACAGTTCGGCACTGGTAACACGCTTCGATCGGATCGCGCAGCGCCGCTATTAGTCGCCGGCCCTGCCCTCACCTAGAGGAGGTCATGAATGCAGTACACGAAGTGCTTTTCGTCCGGCAATGCAGGATGAAAGGGTGCGCCACCCAGCGCAAAGTGCCAACCCGCCACGAGACACCTGTCGTGACCAGTTGTCTGTGAGAGAATTAGCGATCTGGCACTCGTCCAGACGCATCGCTACCGAGAAGTGCGTTAGATTTGCTTGCCAAGAATCAGGGGCACATAGCTTCGGGCGTCTTGCAGCAATTGCTCGCGCGCAATACCAGCCTTGGCGCGAAGCTGCAAACCCTGCATCAAGTCAACGAGCGCACGGCCTCGCACCTTGGCAGAGGGTGTGCGAGTCAGGCGCCCCGCCTTCATCTCCTTTTCGAAACGTTTCGCGAAAATATCAGCGGTTGCGGTGAGGCCCTTCGCGACATACGAACGGATCTCCGTTACTCGCTCCGACTGTCCCATCGCAGCGGCGGCCATCATGCAGCCGCCGCGAGCCTCACCCGTAGCGGTGTTGACGGTAGCCTCGCAAAAGGCGGTCACGGCCTTGTGGATGTCCGGCTCCGCTTGAAATGCTGCCATTCTGGGAGCTCCATACGTTATTGCATAGCGCTCGACCGCCTTGAGCAGCAGGGTGGACTTGTCTCCGAAGGCTCGGTATAGCGCGGGTTTGGTGACGTTCACGGCGCGCGCGATCCGATCCACGTCGACTCCTTCATACCCATGCTCCCAAAACATCTCAACGGCACGGTCGAGTGCTTCGTCGGGGATAAAGCCTTTTGGACGTCCTCGGGGGCGCTTCGAAATATTAGTTACCATAGCGTACGAAACTCCTTGCATTGCCGCTGTGATTATCGTACTCTCGCGTATGTAATACTTCAAGACAGATAAACACAGGAGACAACATGGATAGGTTCAAAGGAAAAACAGCACGACCTTCACCCTTCACCACGGAGACGCCCATGGAACATTCGATCGCGCTCGTCACCGGCACCACCTCCGGGCTCGGTTATGCGGCAGCCCGCATGCTCGCCGGCGAGGGCTGGCGCGAGATCATCGTCACCGGGCGCAGCCTGGCCCGGGTCCAGGAAACGGCCGCTCAGCTCGCGGCTGAGACCAAGACACAGGTCTTCACGCCGCTGGAGCTGGATCTGGACACGCCGTCCAGCGTTCAGTCCGCCCTCGCCGAGCTGGTCAAGCGAGGTCGGCCGATCGATTTCCTACTGCTCAATGCAGGGATGGTCCCAGGTAAGAAGCGCGTGCTCACTGCGGCGGGCGTCGAGGCGGCTCAGGCCCCGCTGATCGGCCATCATCAACTGACTGTCGGGTTGCTCCGCGCCAACCTGCTGAGCCCCAACGCGCGGATTGTTATCGCCGGCGCGGAACCTGCCCGAGGGGGCGTACCCCTGTTCAGCTACACCGACGTGCCAGCCTTCGCGGCCAAATACCACCAGGGTGACCGAACCGCCGCTGTGGAAGCCCTGCTGCGCAACGGGCCGAACGTGAAGTACGTGCCCAACAATGCGTATGCCGACGCGAAGCTCATTATCGCTTGGTGGGTCGCGGCGCTGGCGCGCCGGCTACCCTCCGGCATGGCCGTGTACGCTGTCTCGCCCGGTGCGGCGACCGACACCAAGGTGGTGCGAAACGCTGGCCCGGCGTTGAAGTATCTGTTTATCCCAATCGTGAACCTCATTCCCGGCATGAATCAGACGCCGGAGACCGCGGCCCGTCGGTACCTCCAGGCGTCGGAGTTCGGAACCGACGTCTCAGGGCAATTCTTCGCCTCGGCTCAAGGGAAGTTCACAGGCCCAATTGAGGCGCAGCGCCACCCACACCTCCACGATCGCGCCAGCCAGGAAGCCGCGTGGCAGGCCGTCGTCAAGGTCTCCGGCGTCGACTTGTCTTAACCCAGCATCCTTGAGCGCGGTGTCCTGAAGGAGCGCCGGTCGCGGTCGAGTGCTTCGTCGGGGATAAAGCCTTTTGGACGTCCTCGGGCGCGCTTCCCAATATTAGTTACCGTTGCGTACGAAAATTATTGCATTGCAGATGCGATTATCGTACTCTAGCGTATGTAATACTTCAAGACAGATAAACACAGGAGACAACATGGATCGGTTCAAAGGAAAAACAGCACTTATCACAGGCGGAACCACCGGCATAGGCTTGGCGACTGCCAAATTATTCATCAACGAAGGTGCCCGCGTGATCGTGACTGGGCGCACCTCTGCAACGATCAAGGAGGCTCAGGTTGAGCTTGGCGATAACGCTGTCGTAATCCACAGCGACGCGACCTCGCTTCCCGATATGGATGCCTTAGCGGAGAAGGTCAAGGAGACGTTCGGCAAGCTCGATGTGCTGTTCGTCAACGCGGGATATGGTCGATTTGTCCCATTTGAGGCGGTGACTGAGGAAGTTTACGACGAGATGCTCAACCTGAACGCCAAGGGACCGTATTTCATCGTCCAGAAACTGGCGCCGCTCATGCCGGAAGGAAGTTCGGTGGTCTTTACCACTTCGATTGCCAACGTGAAGGGGATGCCAAACTTGAGCGCCTATGGCGCCGCCAAAGCAGCGCTTCGTGCACTTACTCGGAGCCTTGCTGCTGAGTTGTTGCCCCGTGGAATACGTGTGAATGCGGTGAGCCCGGGTCCAATTGAATCGCCCATACTCCTGAAGGTAGGAATGCCGAAGGAGGCGGCAGATCAGGTCTACCTTCAGATGAAGGAAAGCGTTCCGATGAAGCGTATCGGCCAGCCGGAGGAAATTGCCAAAGCCGTGGCATTCCTGGCGATTGACGCAACCTACACGACGGGAGCAGAGCTTCCGGTAGACGGAGGATGGTCTCAACTCTAAGGTGTGGACCGTCCGGGAGGGTAAGCTGGCATCGAGAACGGTCTTCAATGACTCGCATCCCATTGCGCACCTTCCAAGAGGAAACATCTTGTTCGGCGCGACCTTCACGACCGGCGCGGAACTCCCACGTTAAAAGGAGGAGCAACAAGATGCATAACTTGGTAGTGAGCTGTCTGGTCGTTGCTTATCTCTCAGCGAACGTATACGCCATCGTGAAGGTGCGGGTGTTTGAGTTAGCCCGTTCGCGCAAGCATTTCCTACTCTATGGCGTCCCCTTCATATTGTGGGGCTCTCTCATCCTGTTGGGATGCAAGCTCATGGAGATCATGCGCCGATTGGATGAATGGGCGGCCTGATGGCCCATTGAGATGACTTATTTCGCGGACAAAGCTCCGAACAAGTTAGCTGAGAACCGGAGTGCATTGTCAACACCGGATACGAGCAGCATGGCCAAGTGTTCTCGACTGACGACTTCAGGGAGATAACCGGCCATGCACTCACCGAGCCCCGGCAATTTTGTATGGGTCAGTGCCTGGGGCTCGCGTCTGCCTCGGAGGCCCGCGCCAGTGCCTGGGTGTCGATGTACTCCCGGATGTTCGTCAGTTTGCCTTTTCGAACAGTAATGTCGAAGACCCAGTCGTCCCTGAACGTCTTATTGGTGGCCTTGATTTTCCCCGTGGCGACGCCGATGGCCAGAACCCGGTCTCCCTGCGCCACGAATTCGGGAGGCTTTAGATAAGTCATTTCCATCTCTTCGGAGGCCTTCCGAAGCGTAGCCGCCACTCCCGTGTGCCCGCGGTGCGTACCGGCGAGCGGCCAGCCCTCGCCTGGAATGATCCACTCAATGTCTTCGGCGACCAGCGCAAGCAGGGCTTGCTTGTCGCCGCTGCCGATTGCTGCGAAAAAATCTTTCACAACCTGTACATTCTCATCGATGCTCATCGAATCTCTCCTTTGCTTCACTAAGCGCGTCCGATTGAAATGGAACGTTTCGGAATCATCCTTCTGGGAACAGATCACACGGTCGCAAACCGATTACTGCTGCTTCTTAAACAGATCCTGGAATATGAGCTGACCCCAACTACGGCCTCGTGCGTGCACCAGCCATCCGCCCTCGTTCAACTTTCCCAGCTTGACGGGTGCGAACCCGAGTTGTTTAGCCAGGTCCGCCACGGGAGCGACCGCGTCTTCATCGTCGCTCGATAGAAAGACGACCCGATGACCACCGTCGACGACCGGATCGGTTGCCAGCGTGGCTGCTATCAGATGATTGAACCCTTTCACGACCTTCGCGCCGGGGATGGACTTCGCGACGAAGGCGGAGGACGGGAGACCATCCAAGTCGTCAGGCGGAACTCCAAACGCGTTCGTCACGTCGATGATCGTCTTGCCTTTCCAGCTCGGCAGGGCTTTCGCAACGTCGAGATGTTGATCGAACAGGACCGCCAGGAAGATGGTGTCCGCCTTGAGCGCTTCCTGTAGCGACGTGGCGACGACGGTAGGTCCAATCGCCCGAGCCTGCGGTGCCAACTCCTCGGGCGGGCGGCGGCTCGCGACGGTCACGTCGAGGTTGTTACGCGCGAAGGCGTGGGCGAGGGCCTGGCCTATCTTGCCGAATCCAACAATTGCGTAGCTCATGATTTTCTCCAATACTTGTCGGTGTTGCTTTCTCGCTGATCGAATCCCGGTGAGTGCGTTAGCGACCGCGCTCACCTAAATCCGCCGATCTTAGACGGCCGTCATGCCGCCATCGACGAACAACTCCACCCCATTCACGTAACTGGAGTCGTCTGAAGCAAGGAACAACGCAACCGTCGCAATCTCGTCAGGTTGGCCCATCTTGCCCCGGGGAATGAGCGACTCGAAGAACTCCCGCGCCTCCCTGGTGAGAACTTCTTCCTGCATCGGTGAGGTGACAGCCCCCGGAACCAGCAGGTTTACCCGGATATGTCTGCCTTTCAGTTCGTTGACCCACGTGCGTGCGAAGGAGCGCAACGCCAACTTGCTGGCGGCATATACACCGAAACCGGGGAAACCTTTTGCCGAGGCATTGGACCCGGTCATGATGATCGATCCGCCATCGCTGAACAGCGGCAACGCCTTCTGAACCGTGAACAACGTCCCGCGCACATTCAGATCGAAGGCCGCATCGAAGTGCTCCTCCGTAATCTGGCCCAGTGGCAGCGGCTCGCCCTTGCCGGCACTTGCGAACAGGATGTCGATCTTGCCCTTCTCGCGTTTGACCGTATCGAACAGGCGGTCCAGATCGTCCAGATTGGCTGCGTCACCGCGCACGCCGGTTACGTTCCGGCCAATCGCCTTGACGGCCTCATCCAGTTGCTCTTGCCTGCGGCCCGTGATGAAAACATAGGCGCCTTCTTCGACAAAGCGCTTAGCGCTCGCTAGCGCCATGCCGCTCGATCCACCTGTGATGACTGCAACTTTTCCTTCAAGCTTTCCCATAAGTTTTCCTTTGATAGATGTGTGATATTCCGTTCGATAAAGTTCTTTCGCGGTGGTCTGGCAGATCAGCCTTTGGCGATTCGGCGCAATTTCAGACGGCCGAGAAGCCGCCGTCGACAGCGAAGTCCATTCCATTTACGTAGCTCGAATCGTCTGAAGCAAGAAACAGCGCCGCCGCGGCGATCTCCTCAGGACGACCCATCTTTCCGCGGGGGATCAGAGACTCGAACATCTCCCTCGTTGCCTGGTCGAGACGTTGGGAATCCGGTGTGTCTACCTGCCCCGGGCTCAACACGTTCACCCGGATCTTTCTGCCCTTCAATTCGTTAAGCCACGTGCGTGCAAAGGAGCGCAAGGCCGCCTTGCTCGCCGCGTACACGCCGAAGCCAGGAAATCCTTTTACCGACGCGACCGATCCGATCAAGATGATCGATCCGCCGTCATTGATCAGCGGCAACGCCTTTTGAGCGGTGAACAAGGTTCCGCGCACAATCAGGCCGAACTCCCTATCGAAATGCTGCTCGGTAACGTCGCCCAGCAGGGCGGCTTCGCCCTTACCTGCGCTCGCAAATAGAATGTCGATTTTGCCCTTTTGCTTCTGGACCTTATCGAACAGGTGGTCGAGATCGTCGAGATTCGCTGCGTCGCCGCGCACGCCGGTCACGTTCCGGCCAATCAGCTTGACGGCATCATCGAGCGCCTCCTGCCTCCGGCCCGTGATGAATACGTAGGCGCCTTCTTCAACAAAGCGCTTGGCGCTCTCCAGCGCCAAACCGCTCGATCCGCCCGTGATGACTGCAACCTTTCCTTCAAGCTTTCCCATACTTGCTCCTTTTGTAGCCGTGTGACATCCACTACAGAGGTAGATTCCGCTTGCGGTGGACGAGAACTGCTCAGGAGTCCAAACCTTTTGTCTATTCGTCCAAATAGGGAGGCTGCATTGGACCCGATAACAGATGTCTTTCGAACGCTGCACGTAACTGCCTTCGGTCAGCACAGGCTCGAAGCCACCGCCCCGTGGGGCCTTAGAGGGGGAGGGGCAGAGGCCGACGGGAAAACGCCGAATGCGGGCAAAAAGAGTTCACCGACAGATTTGGCGCACTTCGCCATGCTGTCGCGTGGCAACTGCTGGCTCAATGTCGAGGGCATTGCGGAGCCGATTCCGCTCACCGGGGGTGACTGCATGTTGCTGGCCCGTGACACTTCGATCGTCATGCGCGATAGCCCTCGAACACCTCCGAAGTGGAGCTTCCGTGAGATCGCGGCCAAGGCCAAGAGCAACGTCGCTCGCTGCGGAGGTGGCGGCGCACCGACGACCATCGTCTGCGGGTCTCTTAGTTTCGACCGCGCCAGTCTGAAATCGATCACTCAGTTATTGCCGAGCTTCATTCTGATCAGGGCCGATCAGGCACGCACGTTTGCTCTTCACAACACGATGCAGGCGCTGGCGTCAGAGATGGCAGACCAGGTGCCGGGGTCTGAAATCGTCGCGACCCGGCTCGCCGAGGTTTTGTTTATCCAGGTACTCCGAGCGCATATCGCTTCGGAACCGGGACGCAAGCAAGGATGGCTTCGTGCCGTATTCGATCCTCAAATCGGCAATGCCCTGACTGCCTTTCACGATAGTGTGGGTGCGCCATGGACAGTCGAGTCTCTGTCTGAAGCAGCGGGCGTGTCTCGCTCCGCATTCGCAGTCCGTTTCAAAGAGCTGCTCGGACAAACACCGCTGGAATATGTAACCGAGTGGCGGATGCAGAAGGCGATGCAGTTACTCGAACAGCGTGACAGGAAGCTCGTCGACGTTGCCCGATCGGTTGGTTATGAATCCGACGCTGCGTTCAGTAAAGCGTTCAAGCGAGTGCTTGGAGCCAGTCCAGGGGAATACCTCAAACGTGGATTAGAAGACCACGATCAGTCCCGGTAAACGCGCTTTTGGTCAGCTGCCCGAGAAGTCGTTTTACGTCCAAGTGGACAGGATTTGTAAAACACTGGCCGACTTCCGGGACTGATGTATTCGATGCCGATCTGGAATACGTCCGGATCGCTGACCATCCGGGGCAATCTCGCGCTGTAGATTACGGTTTCAGGCCGACCCGTCGGATCATATCAGTGAACCTGTTATCGTCTCGCAGCGGATCAAAAATAGGTTCCACTTTAAGACTCACGAGGCAGGGTTCCCGATCGCCGAATGCTTCTTCCAGAGCTTGCAGCGCACGCTCGTTGTCATTCAGCCCGACCCAAATGATGGCGAGGAACCAGCGCGGCACGTAAGCGTATGCAGAGCAAAGCTGATCTAAAAGTTGCTGGGCCTCGCCTGTGCAGCCTGCTCGTCCTAATATGTAAATGAGCGATGCCTGGTTGAATGGATTGTCTGGCCCGAGTTGGGTCGCTGTCCGCATAGCAGCTGTCGCTTCTTCGTATCGCTGTTGCTGCGCCAGCGCCAATCCGAGACCAAAGTACAATTGGTCCCACTTTGGTTCGAGCTCAACGGCCCGGCCAAACTGATCAACGGCTTCACGAAATCGGCGTGCGTAATAGAATGGCCAGCCGACTTCCTCGATCGCTATAAGGGAGAATGGGTCGAGCGATTCCGCACGGCGATGAGCGGCAACCGCTTCGTCGCCTCGGCCGGCATATCTTAGATAAACGCCGCGCTTCCAGTACACGTACGGATCACCGGGCGCGAGTTCAATCGCGCGCTGCGACTCCCGATCTGCTGCATCCCAATTCCAATCATTGAGCAACCGTAGCAGACTCAGCACAGCGTGTCCTTCAGCCAGATTTTCGTCTAACTCCACCGCTTTTACTGCCGCTGGCTCAGCCTCGGCAAACGCCTTCTTCGGCTCCATACCAAAGAAATAAGCGAGTTCGATGAAGCACTCGGCTAAGCCGGCGTAGGCGGCGGCATACCCGGCATCGATCTGCAAGGATTGACGAAAATACAGGATCGCTTTACGTTGTCCCTGGTCTGTTAATTGCCGCGCGAAAAATCGCCCATTGAGATAAAACGAGTAGGCTTCGGGCTGAATTGCACGGGAAACGCTGAGGAGCACTCCTTCCTTTTGACTAAGGTCCGCACGAATGGCGACAGCAACGTCTCGCGCGACTCTACTCTGCAGCCCAAGAATGTCGGAGAATGTGCCCTCGTACGACTCGGCCCACAGGTGCTGGTCGCTGGCGGCATGGATTAGCTGAACAGTAATCCGCAAGCGATCATCCGATTTCATCACCGATCCTTGCAACACAGCTTGCACGCGCAACGCACGCGCAATTTGAGCCACTGCCTCACCTGTACCTTTGAAGCGCATCGCTGAGGTACGCGAAACCACGCGCAAGCTTGCGATCTTGGCCAATTCTGTGATGAGAGCCTCCGTGACTCCATCCGCGAAATACTCTTGCGAGGGGTCTCCGCTGAGGTTGGCCAAAGGCAATACCGCTATCGATTCGAAACGGCACGGAACGTCGACACTGCGCACTGAGTCGGTAAAACGGTATCCCCGCTTGGGGACAGTTGCGATGTACTCTCGTTCCTGCGTCGCCCCCAGTGCCCGGCGGAGCAGGAAAATCATTTGGTTGAGATTGGCTTCCTCGACGAAGGTCTCAGGCCAAACTGCTTCCATCAGTTCTTTCTTGCCGATAACGACTCCGGGGCGCTTAACGAGTTCAACCAGGACTTCGACTGCCTTGGGTGGTAGGGCAAGCAGCTCACGGTTGCGCATAAGGCTTCGCGCGAGCGGATCCACCCTGTACGGGCCGAACTCGTAAGCTGATGATCGGAGAGTCAGCACGGCAGAAATTCTACCGGAAATTTGATTATTTCTTGAGGATTTTTGAGCGTCCGCATGTCATGATCGCGCATCGTCGCCCATCCCAGGACGACCCGTTTTGCCGACCTCTCACGATATTGGGGAAGACTGATGATTCCAGAATCCGTTGTTCAGAAGCTCAGGACTTCACTACGCGGTCAGACTTTTCGCCCAGGCGAGCCGGGCTACGATGAAGCTCGAACAATCCCGAACGCGATGATTGATCGGCGCCCGGCAATAATCGCTCGTTGCGCAGGGGCGGCCGACGTCATTGCATGTGTGCGCGAGGCTCGCGAACACGACCTTCTCGTTTCGGTTCGTGGGGGCGGACATAGCATCGCAGGCAAGGCCGTCTGCGAGGATGGTTTGATGATTGACATGTCTCAAATGAAAGGAATCCGCGTCGATCCGGTGAGGAAAACGGTGCGGGCCCAAACAGGTCTGAAACTAGGCGAGTTCGACCGTGAAACACAGGCATTTGGCTTGGCCACGACACAAGGGTTGGTGCCAACAGTCGGCATCGCCGGATTGACCCTAGGCGGCGGCTGGGGAAATCTTCATGCTAAATTCGGGTTGGCTATTGACAATGTCATTGCAGCCGATGTGGTGACGGCGGATGGACGATTTGTGACCGCGAACGCATCAGAAAATGCCGATCTGTTCTGGGGAATCCGTGGCGGTGGCGGGAACTTTGGGATTGTTACTTCTCTTGAATATAGATTGCACGAGGTCGGCCCGATTTACGGAGGGGCAATTTTTTTTCCAGCAGCAAAGGCCAAGGAAATATGGCATTTGTGGCGCGAATTTGCCGCAGAGAGTCCCGACGAATTGGTGAACCAAACTACGTCCATCACTCTTCCGGATGGCACTCCGGCCTTCGGTCTTGCAGCCTGTTACTGCGGACCTGTTGCCGATGGAGAACGGGTATTGCGACCGCTGAAGAAGTTTGGAGTCCCGATCGCGGACCAACTTGGCCCGATGACGTACCTGCAAATCCAAAGCATGTTCGAGCCACTATTTCCGCCGGGGCGGCTGGTCTACACCAAATCAAATTTTCTGCGCGACCTGACCGATGATGCTATCGAGGTGCTCGCACAATACGTGGGCAAGAGTCCCTCGCCTTATACGTTTGCACCATTCGTCGAACATTGGCACGGCGCAGCCACGCGCGTGGCGCCCGGCGACACCGCTTTTCCCCACCGGCAATATGCGTGGAACTTTTTTGCATGGTCCATCTGGACCGATCCTGCCGAGACCGACAAGAACATTCGCTGGACGCGCGAATGTTGGGAGGGCTTGCGGCCTTATCTGGTTTCAGGTGCGTATGGCAATTATGTGACTGATGAGGGAGAAGCCATAGCGCGAGAGGCCTACGGCTGCAACTACGATCGTCTTGTCGCCCTAAAAACCAAGTACGATCCGACGAACTTATTCCGCATGAACCACAACATCAAGCCAGGTCAAGAGACGCCCGCAAAGACTACATAGCACCCGATGACACAAGATCAAAACCATAATCGGACAGGAATCTACGCCGTTTGTCCGCCAAATCGTTTCCGATAAAGGTGCGCTTCTCGTCACTTGGCCGAGTGGTCGTTAGCCTTGATCGGAAATGCCTCGGGGCAGGGTGCTGAGGTTGCCGGGATTGCTCCGAGGCATTTTCGATAAGGAGGCTCGAAGGAAGGCGCTGGCAGTGGTGGGCGCTGCTATGGAGCTGCTGGCGAGACTCGGCACCGGTGAACGAGGGGAAGAGTCTGGAAATGGGAGGCGGGAGACGTTGTTAAGCGGGGTGGGGATGGGGGGAAGGGGTAATTCCGCGCTCTACGCGCAGCCAGGAACCGCCGATAAGGCGGTAGTTTTGTGGTTCGGACGTAGTTGTGCGAAGACGTGTCGGCACACGTTTGCGATCCGTTGGATTGGGTTGGATCCCCCAAAAAAATCCCTGAAAAGTACGTAGATCGGCCTTCTTTCGCCCGGTGATCTAAAATCGACCCGGGCCGTTGGAAGATAGCTATGAGCCGAGTCCTCATCATCGACAGTCAAACCCCGGTCAGCCACGAAATCGGTGAACTGCTCACCGCCGCTGGTTTAGCGATCGAATATGCCGCCGGCCACATCGATGCACTCCACCGGCTGCGCTGCCGGATGTTCAGCGTCATCATCACCAGCGCGGAAGGGGTCATCGAAGAGGCCCTCGCCCTCATCCAGGAGATGAGGCTCATTCGTCCTCATTTGAAGTGCATCGTGCTGGCGCCTTACAGCACACCGGACGAAGTCATTGCGGCGCTTCGTGCGCGCGTTTTCGGATGTTTTACGTCTCCGTTCGACGCTCACTCGATCTTCTGCGTCGCGCTCAACGCGGCTACCGGCAACGAGTCAAACGAAGACATTGAAGTCCTCTCCGCACGTCCGGGCTGGGTCGCGGTTCGCGTCAACTGCCGTCTGGCCACCGCGGACCGCCTCCTGTCCTTTGCCAGAGAGTTTGCCGCGCAGCTGCCCGAGACCGCGCGTCAGGAGATCATGCTCGCGCTCCGCGAGATCCTGATGAACGCGATGGAGCACGGCGCTCAGTTCAATCCCGATCAGGTGGTCGAGGTAAACGCCATCCGGACTGCGCGCACCATGACTTTCCGCGTGCGCGATCCGGGAGCGGGATTCCGCAAGGAAGCCATCACCCACGCAGCCTATGCGAACCCGCCCGGCGACCTCACAGCCCACACTCTACAGCGCCACCAGCAAGGCATGCGCGCCGGAGGCTACGGCATGCTCCTCGCCGCCGGCACCGTTGACGAGCTCATCTACAACGAGACGGGAAACGAAGTCATCCTTATTAAATACCTGGATCAGCCTGCTCAGAAGTCGTAATCAGCAACGCAGATAGTAACATCGTCGGTCTAGTGCTTGCTGTGGGACGGAATACATATTCCCTACCGAAATTTAAGCATCACGAACTACAAAGGGAAGTGACGGGACGCTCACGGACGGAACGTCACAACTTTCGTGAGCGAGACTGTTAGGGTACGTCCCGTCCGTCTGTCACCGCGATTGTCCGCGTTCTTCCGGTGCAGCGGCTCTGGCGAAAGCCCCATGCCTGGTCCTAGAACCTCGTCAAACGTGACGTTACTCGGCCAGGTGCAGGGAGCCAAAGGAAAACTCACTGCGCTGGCTGGTCGTTGCAACACTGCCCCACGGTCAAATCGTCAAGGTGTGCACTCGCTCGGGTAAACGTGGTGAATGGTCCCCGAGTTTCCTGCGAACGCCCAGTCAGCGCCCATAATGTCGAGAATGAAGCAGCACTCAATGCAGTAAGGACAAGTCTTGTCACACCCAACTGACCTTGCTGGAGAGAAAGGTTGACGCACGGTGGACGCGTCTGGGTACGCGGTGGTCGCTGTCACTCATTCACTTCGCCAGTCTCCTGGTTGCCGGAGTTGCTGGACTTGGACTCGGAGGAGCCCTTTTGCCGTAGAAAGATGCTCAACACGAGATAGAGCCCCATGACAAAGAACTCAGCCTCCCAGGTTTGACTGAGAGAGAAAAAGAAGTTGGCGGAGTGCAGATACTGGGTAAAGGCGATGGGAGCGTGGTGGCGGAGCAGCTCGTCTTCATTGTTCTTGCGCGCGCCAGCAAAGGCGTGCAGGCCAAGAAAGATCAGGAAAAGGGCCGCAAAGGCGAGGGAAAGGGAGTGATCGTGCAGCCAGCCATGCCCGAAAGGTTGGGAGACCTTGGAGTCGGAGGGCTGGTCGCCCTTGTGGCCGCCTTCTTCTTTCGGTTTCAGAGAGTGAGCGGCGCCGCGCTGCCGCAGAAAGGCGCCGAGGGTGATTAGCGTGCCGAGTTGCAGCACGGCGGCCTGCCAGTTGCTAAAGATGCCATCCAGAAAGGTGCCAGTGCCGAGGTAAGCAGCGAAGGGAACGACCGGAAGGTGGCTCTCAGACAAAGAGCTGTTGTAAGCGGAGAAGCCGGAGAGGGCTTGTCCCACTATGGAGAGAAGCCCAAGAGTGAAGAAGGCTACCGAAAGGCCGTTATTGCTGAAGAAGCCGTCGTTGGCGGGGGAATCGGCAGGCATGTCTCGCTCCTAAATGTAGGGTCACTACACCAAAACGTCAAGATGGAACGCTAACGGTCAAGATGCAGGAACAGCGTCTCGCGGAACAGTTGCTAAAACCGGTCAGCTCGCGAGATACGCGTTTTGAGGCCAATCATTGATCGTCTTTAAAATAGTGGAACAGGTCGTGTCTTCCGGTCTCGCCGGGATCTTGCGCAATCTCTATTGGATCAAGGTTTTGGGCAAGGTACTAATCCGCATTGTGGAGCTGCTTCCCCATGCTCAGGCTGGGCGGCTCCAAGGTTCTGGCGAGCGACATTGGTCCTAGTAAATGCGCTTCCCGTCAGTAGTGGTGCTCGATAAGTGGTAAATCGCCGGTGCACTCACCGACCGCGGGACCCAAACCACATGGCCGAGTAGTCGGCGATCCGGACATAACCCCGATTTTGGAGTTCTGTCCGGTAGGCAGTCACTCGCCCGAAACACGGACAATTGGGGTTTTCTTGTTTGGTCAATGAGCGCATCGGCGGCGTCAACTGAGATTACACGGTATACTTCCGGCTTGCGGACAACACGCTCGGTGCACACGGCGTCGCGTCTTCGTCGAACAGAGCCCGGCCGGCGCACTCTGTCGGTGGTGTTCTTAATGCCGTAGCGCCGCGGATCGCGCAGCACGTCATCGAAAGAAATACGATCCGCTCATCGCAATTTCGGGCTCGACAGCTCCGCCCGCATTTTGGCCAGAATGGGGCCCAGTTGCGGAGGGAGCCGCAGGCCGGGTTCCCGCGACCCAGGAATCTCTGTCGGCAGAAAGCGCCACTCGGAACCGTCGCCCGCGCAGGTCGCTTTGCTCAGTGCACCCGTCTTCGTCAAATCCATGCGGTCCGCCAGGCAAGCCACGCGTACTCCTTCTGGGCTCGTCCGCCGAACCTGCGGACTGCGGGAGAGTCGTATCTCGTACGCACGTTTCCGCGCCTCATTCAAAGGGTGGAGATGAGAGTCAACCTTGCGCTCGAGGGGCAATGAGGAACATTGAAAGTTTTCGGATCCGGTTAACAACCCAATGCCTATTTGTGTTCCACCCATTGATGGAGGGCAATACCCATCCTCGGACGGAAGACACGCGTACGACGAGTCTCTAAGGTGACAGAGTCCCTGTGATACAGCTTCTGCGGAAAAGTCTCCGGTCATAGAAGGGCTGGTCACAGGGGAGATGTGCAAGTCCCTTTTGTGAGGCTCGTCATGCATGGTCTGATTCGCAGGTTAATCAGCAGTCCTCGCCATCCCTTCTCCGTTTTGTCCAGAATTTGTTTCACACTGGCCCTACTTTCGATGTTCTGGAGCCCGGCTCTTTTGGGTCAGGATGCGGTTGGCGCTCTCGAAGGCCTGGTGAGCGACAGCACAAACGCCTCTATTTCAGGGGCCACCATCAGCCTTAAAGATCCGGACACCAATGCCGTGCGCACGCAGACGTCCAATGCAGAAGGCCGCTACCGCTTTGCCCTGCTCAACGTGGGTCGCTATACGCTGACGGCCGATGCCCCCAATTTTGCGCACTTTTCCCAGGGACCGATCGATATTGCGGTAAGCCAGACGGTCCAGGTGAACATAGTGCTCACGCTCGCCGCGGTGAAAGAGTCCGTGATTGTCGAAGGCACAGCACCCGTCATCGATACTTCGACAAACACCCTAGGCAAGGTGGTTAACAGCAAGGAGTTGCTGGATCTGCCGTTGAACGGACGCAATTTTGCTCAGCTTGGATTGCTGCAGGCTGGGGTGGCGCCACTCTCTCAAGGTCTGCTGACAGAAGCGGGCTCTTTGCGCACCGGCCAATCCTACGCGGTCAACGGGCAGCGTCCGGAGGCCAACAACTTCTTACTGGATGGCGCGCAGAATGTGAACCGCATGGACGGAGGTTTCGCGCTGAAGATTCCCATCGATGCTATTGCGGAATTCCGTATTCTCACCAATACAGCGCCCCCGGAATATGGGGCAAACACTGGATCGACCACCAGTGTGGTGACGCGTGCCGGCGGCAACGAATTCCACGGAACCATCTACGAGTTTTTCCGCAATGATGCCCTCGATACCAGGAACTACTTTTCTCCCCAGATCGAGCCGCTCAAGCAGAACCAGTTTGGCGCAACGGTAGGCGGCCCGATACGGACGGATCGGCTCTTCTTCTTCACGTATTACGAGGGATTCCGTAACCATCAGGGCGTTACCACGTCGGCCACCGTACCCACGACCGCGGAAAAGAGCGGGGACTTTTCCGGCCTCGGTTATCCCCTGATCAATTATGCGGCGGGTGGCGTACCCTTTCCCAACAACCGGATTCCGACGGCGGCCTTCAATCCAGTCGCCGTAAATGTGGCGAATCTGTATCCGTCAGGCAACACGACTCCCTCGGTATATACGGCCATTGTTGTGGGCACGAACGATGATGACCAGACGGGCATCCGTCTCGATCTCCATCAATCGGACAAGAGTCAGTACTTCACCCGGTATTCGTACTTCACGGGTTACAACATCAATCCTGTTTCCCCGCGCGGGACCGATTTGCCTGGATATCCGACACGGGACGATTACACAGCACATTCTTTTGTGGCCGCGAACACGTACCTGCTGTCTCCATCCATGACCAACGCAGTGGAGGTTTCTTTCTTTCGCTACGAGTTTCTTTTCGATCAACGCCTGAATCGAACACCGCCACGAGCGCTCGGATTTGATTACGACTCAGCGTCCGCGATCGGGCAGGGGCCGCCATTCTTCAACCTTGCCGGCTACGACCCGGTCGGGGGGGCGATCACCGGGCCAAGAACATCTGACCAGAACACCTACGAGGTTCATGATGGGTTGTCCTGGTTCCACGGAAGCCACTCGATCAAGGTAGGGGGCGAGTTTCGGCGCAACCAGCTGAATCTGTTTCAGTCGATTGCTCCGAACGCGTTCTTCATCTTTGCTTCCACGTTTCCCACCAACGACGCCTTCGCCAATCTTCTGTTGGGAAGCCCGGTAGTTTTCTACCAGGGGCGGGGCGACTTCACCCGTTACGTCCGCAACTGGGGTGCAGGTTTCTATTACCAGGATGAGTGGCGCGTGCGCCGCAGGTTCGCTTTTAACTATGGCCTGCGGTACGAGATCATCAATCCGAATACAGAAACGCGCAACCGCCTGAATGCGTTTGTTCCGGGCGTGCAATCCCAGGTTGTGCCAGACGCCCCCAAAGGAATTCTTTTTCCTGGTGACCCCGGAGTCGGAAGGGGAATCTTGCCCAGCTACTACAAAGGATTCATGCCCAGGGTCGGTTTTGTGTGGGATCCGACCGGACAAGGCCGCTGGGCGGTTCGCGCAGCTTACGGAATTTTCTATGATCCTTTTTCGAATGGATCAGGGGTAACCTCGCAGGCGCCGATCAGCTCGCTGCCCTGGGCGCAGTTTGAAGAGATCACCCCACCTACGCTGAATTTCAGCGCACCCTACAGTAACGTCGCGATTCCCTCACCCAATACATTTCTTTCCCCGTCGACGCCTTTCGTAATCGATAACAAGGCGCGGCCGTCGAACGCTCAAGATTGGAACCTTTCCCTCCAGCGGGAACTGGCCAAAAACTACGCTCTGGAAGTGCGCTATGTTGGGACCAAGGGCACCCATCTGCCGCGCAACATCGATGCAAATCCCGCAGTCTACGGGCCCGGAGCCACAGCCCAGAACGCCGACCGCCGGCGTATCTATGCCGGCTGCCAACCGAATAACGGTCCTTGCGTCTACGCAACGATTGCCGAACTGACGTATGGTCAGAACTCTACCTACAACGCGGGCCAGGTGAGCCTGTCGCATCGTTATGACAGCGGGCTCTCTTTCAATGTGTCCTATTGGTTCTCCAAAACGTTGGACTATCTCTCGTCGATGAATCTGCAGGGCGCATCGGCGAAGCCGCTCAGCGGGGAGAACGATCTGGCGCAGAATCCGTTCGATCTCAAAGGTGAGTACGGGCCATCCATCTTCGACGCGAGACATCGCCTTGCGGTCAGCGCCAGTTGGCAGATCCCGTTTGCGCAAAACATGCAGGGTTTCAAGAAGCGCCTGCTCGATGGCTGGCAGTTGAATGGCATTGCCAGCGCCAACTCCGCCACGCCGTTCACTGTGTATGACAGCACGAATGTATCGCTGCAGGCCTCCGCGCCACCGATCTCGGGATATTACGCGAGCCGTCCCAACCTCATTGGAAATCCCAGCGCGGGACCGCATACGGTAAACCAATGGCTCAGCACAGCAGAATTCCAGCGGCTGAATCCAGCCACGCAGGCTGGTCAATTTGGCGACGAGAGCCGCAATGCCTCGCGCGGACCTGCCTATGCCGATGTTGATCTGTCAGCGTTTAAGAATTTCGAAGTGACAGAGAGAATTCACGCGCAGTTCCGCGCCGAGTCATTCAACGTGGCCAACCATCCTAATTTTGAATTGCCCATCGCGGATCTCAACTCCTCGGAATTCGGCAGGATTCTGCAGGCCGGACCGGCCCGTTTGACGCAGTTCGCGCTGAAGATCCTGTTCTGAAGGTGGCGAGGTTGGCATTCAAGCAAACGATGACGCCGGTGATGGATTCCGAATCACGTCTCAGTTATCCGGGATGGAAAGTAGTCCTGGCGGGATTCTTTGGGGTCATGGTCAGCTTCGCCCCGATCATTCCGTATACCTTCGGGCTTTACCTCAAACCCCTGGCATCTTCATTCGGCTGGGCGCGTGAATCCATTTCTGTGGCCTTCAGCATCGCTGCGCTTACGGTAGCGGCCGCTTCTCCTGCTCTCGGATACATGCTGGATCGCTTTGGGCCGAGAAGAATCATTCTGCCCTGCATCGTAGTCTTCTCTACCGCGCTCGCCTCGCTGACGTTTTTGACCCCTCACATCGGGCACTTCTATGCAGTGTTTTTCGTGCTGGGGCTGGTCGGCAACGGAACGGCCTACCTGGCATACTCGCGCGCCATCGCAAGCTGGTTTAGCAAACGGCGCGGCATGGCGTTTGCCGTGATGCTTGCCGGCGGAGGTGTCGGCGCCATGTTGCTGCCTCCTGTCACGCAAGCCCTGATCTCCAGCTACGGATGGCGCATCGCGTACGGGGGAATGGGCTGCCTTGCTTTGGTAGTAGGTTTTCCGTTGGCTGCTCTCTTTGTGCGTGAGCGGCCGGCTACGGAGTCAATCGAAGCAGATTCTGTGAAGACGGGTGCATCCGTCCGCCAGGCAATCGGTGGCAGCGTCTTCTGGATCCTGATGGTCACAGTGTTCTTGTACTCGATCGGCGTGAACGGCGCCATTGCGCACTTTGCCGCGCTGCTTACCGATCGTGGCGTCTCGACGCGAGGGGCAGCGTGGGCCGTCTCTGCCATCGGCGGCTCGGGGGTGATCGGCAGGCTGGCGACGGGGGCATTCCTCGACCGCTACTTCGGTCCCCGCGTCTCACAGATCATGCTCCTGCTTTCGTCGGCGGGTGTTTTTCTTCTGTCCATCGCAGCCACGCTGCCCATGGGATTCGCAGCGGCCATGCTGATCGGTTTCAGCATGGGCAGCGAGGGGGATGTCACCCCTTATCTGCTAAGCCGATATTTCGGACTGCGCAAATTTTCGACTCTGTACGCTCTGAGTTGGACGGCGTTCGCGGTGGGCGGTGCCCTGGGGCCGGTCATTCTGGGTCGCGTCTTCGATGTCCTCGGTTCCTACCGTCCGGTATCGATTCAGCTTCTCGCTGTTCCCGCACTCATTCCCTGCCTTCTGATGTTTTTGCTTCCCCGATATGAGAAATTTTCCCCGCGGAGCGTGGCCGCAGCAGACGCGCCTGGCGCAGGCTCCATGGCAGATCCAGTGACCGATTCAGTACTCTAAATCAGAAAGGAACTCAGCATGCCCCATATTCCGATAGCGGAAGATTTGCCCGGACCCCGCGGCCTTATGGCCTTCCGGCCAGAAACAGCGAAGCCTCTGAACGAGTTGGCAGAGATATTACTGCGCGGCCCCAGCACTCTGACGCGGGCAGAGAGAGAAATGATCGGCACCTTCGTTTCATCGCAAAACAATTGCCAATATTGCCAAAGCATTCACGGAGCTTTGACGGCGCATTTGCTCCAGGGCGACGAAGGTCTGGTCAGTCAGGTGAAACGCGACTTCCTGTCTGCTGCTGTCTCGGAGAAAATGAGAGCATTATTGGCGGTTGCGGGACAGGTCCAGCGAGGCGGAAAGCACGTTACTGCGGAGGATGTCGCACATGCGCGTTCTCTCGGTGCGACCGATCTTGAAATTCACGATACTGTTCTGATTGCGGCGAACTTCTGCATGATGAACCGGTACGTCGACGGACTGAACGCGTGGACGCCCACCGATCCGGACTTCTATCGCCGCCGCGCAGCGATGCTGGCGGAACACGGGTATGCAGGGTCAGCACAACGCCCTTAAATCGTGAGGAATCAGTAGTGACGAATCAGGCAAATCCACGGCGCGTTAAAAGAGGAAGTTATCAGCCCAAACCGGAGACGCTCGCCCTGCTCAAGGTGTCGGGCAATCCCATCAATGGCCTGGGAGAAACCACCCCGCGGAGGCCGTCTCCATTTTTCTGGCATCCTGCCGACCAACATCCCTGGGGTGACTTGCAGGTTGTAGCGCGGCAGAGTTCCCGCAAGTGTCCGGGGGCCGGAGCGGCCTTCCAGGCGGCCTACAGCTATCCCGAGCTGATTTCCCAGGCTGAACGGCGAGAGGAAGCAACGGCAGAACAGTTCTCCGGCGAAGCAAAGGTGTTCGCGTTGACGCACGAGGCGGATGGCTTTGGCGTTGCGGCCATGGATCCGCTCTACGTTTTCGAGGGGTACACGATCGAGGAGCCCTGGGTCATTGTGCTTGCGTTCGCTCACAACTACCAACGGCTGAAGGAGGTTCCGTCGGACGAGACCAATGGCGTCGGCGTGTGCGATGTAGGGGATCAATACGCGCGGGGAACGCGGGCATCTTACGCCCTTGCGAACTGGATCAGGGCCCAGGGATATCGTGCGAATCCTTATCCAGGGCCCATGGCTGGCGCCTTGCTGCTGATTCCACCCGCGATTGCTGCAGGGCTCGGGGAGCTTGGTAAGCACGGATCTCTGATCAGCCGGCCATTCGGTGCTGGAGTTCGCTTGGCGGGTGTGACGACCGACATGCCATTGGTGGCAACAAAACGCGATCGATTTGGAGCCGACGAATTCTGCAGCACGTGCCAGGCATGCACGAACGCGTGTCCTCCCGGTGCGATCTCGGACCATAAGCAAATGGTGCGAGGAGCAGAACGCTGGTATGTAGACTTTGATAAGTGCATTCCTTATTTTGCGGAGGCAGCGTCCTGCGGTATCTGCATTGCGGAATGCCCCTGGACGCGGCCGGATGCGCGCCCGAAGCTACTGGCCACGATGGCCTCTCGTCTCAGTCCCGGATAATTTTCCGAGAAGGAGTTGTTATGCCCCATATTGCATTGCCGGGAGGTTTACCTGGAATCCGCGGCGCCATGGCGTTTCGGCCGGAAACTGGCCACACCGCTGGAAGAGTCTTTCCCCGAATCTCCGTTGAGGCGGGCGATTCTGCAGTCCAGTGAACTTCGCCCGCTGGGGTACCTTTCGTCCCTCCTCAGCCCATGCTGTACCCAAAGTCCCCAAAAAATTCCCTGAAAAGTACGTAGATCGGCCTTCTTTCGCCCGGTGATCTAAAATCGACCCGGGCCGCTGGAAGATAGCTATGAGCCGAGTCCTCATCATCGACAGTCAAACCCCGGTCAGCCACGAAATCGGTGAACTGCTCACCGGCGCTGGTTTAGCGATCGAATATGCCGCCGGCCACATTGATGCACTCCACCGCCTGCGCTGCCGGATGTTCAGTGTCATCATCACCAGCGCGGAAGGGGCCATCGAAGAGGGCCTCGCCCTCATCCAGGAGATGAGGCTCATTCGTCCTCATTTGAAGTGCATCGTGCTGGCGCCTTACAGCACACCGGACGACGTCATTGCGGCGCTTCGTGCGCGCGTCTTCGGATGTTTTACGCCTCCGTTCGAGGCTCACTCGATCTTCTGCGTCGCGCTCAACGCGGCTACCGGCAACGAGTCAAACGAAGACATTGAAGTCCTCTCCGCGCGTCCGGGCTGGATCGCCGTTCGCGTCAACTGCCGTCTGGCCACCGCGGACCGCCTCCTGTCCTTTGCCAGAGAGTTTGCCGCGCAGCTGCCCGAGACCGCGCGTCAGGAGATCATGCTCGCGCTCCGCGAGATCCTGATGAACGCGATGGAGCACGGCGCTCAGTTCAATCCCGATCAGGTGGTCGAGGTGAACGCCATCCGGACTGCGCGCACCATGACTTTCCGCGTGCGCGATCCGGGAGCGGGATTCCGCAAGGAAGCCATCACCCACGCAGCCTATGCGAACCCGCCCGGCGACCTCACAGCCCACACTCTACAGCGCCACCAGCAAGGCATGCGCGCCGGAGGCTACGGCATGCTCCTCGCCGCCGGCACCGTTGACGAGCTCATCTACAACGAGACGGGAAACGAAGTCATCCTTATTAAATACCTGGATCAGCCTGCTCAGAAGTCGTAATCAGCAGCTAAGATTTGCTCGATGAGCGCATCGGCGATTTGGCACTCGTCCAGACGCATCCCCCCGAGAAGTGGGTTAGATTTGCTTGCCAAGAATCAGGGGCACATAGCTCCGGGCGTCTTGCAGCAATTGCTCGCGCGCAATACCAACCTTGGCGCGAAGCTGCAAACCCTGCAACAAGTCAACGAGCGCACGGCCTCGCACCTTGGCAGAGGGTGTGCGAGTCAGGCGCCCCGCCTTCATCTCCTGCTCGAAACGCTTCGCGAAAATTTCAGCGGATGCGGTGAGGCCCTTCGCGAGCCAGGAACGGATCTCCGTTACCCGCTCCGACTGTCCCAGCGCAGCGGCGGCCATCATGCAGCCGCCGCGAGCGCCGCCAGTAGCGGTGTTGACGGTAGCCTCGCAAAAGGCGGTCACGGCCTTGTGGATGTCGGGCTCCGCTTGAAATGCTGCCATTTTGGGAGCTCCATAGGTTATTGCATAGCGCTCGACCGCCTTGAGCGGCAGGGTGGATTTGTCTCCGGAGGCTCGGTATAGCGCGGGTTTGGTGACGTTCACGGCGCGCGCGATCCGATCCACGTCGACTCCTTCATACCCATGCTCCCGAAACATCTCAACGGCACGGTCGAGTGCTTCGTCGGGGATAAAGCCTTTTGGACGTCCCGGGTGGCGCTTCGCAATATTAGTTACCATAGCGTACGAAGCTCCTTTCGTTGCCGCTGTGATTATCGTACTTTCGCGTGTGTAATGTCGCAAGACAGATAAACAGGGGAGGCAACATGGATAGGTTCGAAGGAAAGATAGCACGACCTTATTCCAGAACAAAGTCTTTGTAGGTGCTACAAAAAAGGGTGACTACTTGCAGTGGTGAATGAAATGAAGGTCTCTAACATGGGCGATTACCTGGCCTACGAGAAGAAGGTTTGGCAACCGTTGGCAGAGGCGATGGCAAAGGATGGCGTGAGAACCGGATGGTAGCTGAACGTGCAGGTTTTGCCGAGCGGAAGTGATCTTAAGTTTCAGGCTGTAACCGTGGACGTCTTCCCCAGTTGGGATGCCGTTTATAAAGACATCCCGTTTGCAGATACCTTCAAGAAGGTTCACCCCGATATGGAAGTTGGCACGACCTTCGAGACTTATGAGAAACTTCGGACGATTTTGTCGACTGACCTATATCACGTTGACGATATGGTGTCGTCGACCAAGTAGTTGATGAGTCAAAAACGATCGGACAACAGGGAAAGCGCTCATCGCCCCTGTGCGAGCGCGGTGGGATGGACCTAGCAGAGCGCACCACCGCGCAGCTTCCTTGACGTGTGCGCAGTGTTCAGCCAGACTGAGCTGCTGGCTTCCTGACGACTAACTTTGAAGAATTCATTTGCACGGTGCTATCGGGTTGGAATAATATCCGGCTTCACGAATAGTCGGTGATAGATCAGCGTCTACGACACCCTCGGCTGCTTCACCCCAGTAAGGATGAACGGAATTTTTGTTACCGCGGACCAAGTTCGCTAAGGAGAGTCAATTTGGAAATCAAGAGAAGAGATCTTCTGACGGCGGGCGTGTCCATCGGTGTCGGGATGGCAGCCACGGGTGTGATGGCGCAGGAGGGTCCGGCGACCGGTGGTGGTCGCGTCGGACGGGGGAGAAGCACGGCCGTCAATAGCAACGTTCAACCTTCATCGGTCGACCTGAACTATCAGCCGCGCCGCATCAATAAAGCCATTGAGCTGTGGGAAGATGGTCAACCGATCTATTACGGCGGCTCCGGCATGGGTCCGGGCGTGGACAGTTACGCCCAGGGCGTCAAGATGGCCAGGACCTATATGGACGCGATCAACTGTGAGATGGAGCATGGGGCGCTCGACTTTGCCGGGCTGCGCGAGTTTATGCGGGGCCTGGTGGACGGCGGCCCTACACGCAGCGGCCATCGGACGCCGGCGGTATTTGTGGAGACCGGCATCATCGGTCTCGACCCGGCGTACATGCGGGCCAACACATGGGTCCTGGAGCAGCTGCTTGATTGCGGCGTACACGGCATTCACATGTGCCACGCCCGCGATGCCGGGGCGGTCCAGGTCGCGACCCAGATGGCGATGCGGTATCCGTTTGATCGTCCCGGTGTTCCCAAGCTGGAGATGCGCGGTCTGCGCGGCTCCAGTGCCAGCTTTGCCGCCGAGGTCTGGGGAGTGAATCACAATAAATACCTGCATGTGGCTGATCTATGGCCGCTCAATCCGAAGGGCGAGATGATCTTCGGTGTCAAGATTGAAGACACTTATTGTGATGTGGATGTGGATAAGACAATCGCGCTGCCCGGCATCTCGATGGCCGAATGGGGGCCTGGCGATCATAGCTTCTGGCTCTACGGTCTTTCCATCTTTCCGGAAGACGGCTCACAGGTCGATATAGGAACCCGGCCGGAAATGGTCAAGGTAAGGCAGGCCGTTCTCGACGCTTGCAAGAAAAACAAAGTAATGTTCCTGAACGCCGGCACTGCCAAACAGGACAGCCCGGATTACGTGGTCAAACAGATCCAGGACGGTGCGATGGTGCTCGAGGCGCCAGAGTCGGCGGCGATTGTCGGACGCGAATACAGCAAACGGAAAATGCCCGTTTGAAGCAGTTGCGTCCACCTCCGGCGGGAGATTCTTAGGAGGTGGCTGATCGCGTTACTGTTTACGGGTAAATTTGGGGACGGTAAATTTGGGGTCCACACCAGTCTGCCCCTGCCGGCCCTGCTGTCGTCCCGTGGATAGGGTCATGCCCATCTGTCACCCATCAAGACCGTCACCCATCAAGACCGAATGTCGGTTAGAACAGAAACCGCGATTGCAAGTCCGTCCTAAGCTTCGGGATGCGTGTAAGGCGCTCGATATTTCTGGCGTAACAGTGCGTTTGCCTCGGAATCTCCGACCACGAGCTGCTTCTCTGGATCCCACGCCAGGCTTCGGCCCAGCTTCATCGAGTTGTTCGCCAAAATGCACGACGCGGTTGAAATGTAGCCCTGCTCGATGTCGGAGACCGGACGGCTACGCGCGTCGATCGAGGCAAGAAAGTTTTGCATATGATGCCGGATGGCGGGCGCGACGTGTTTCTCGAGGTCTTTTTCAGTCTTGTCCTCAGGGTATTGTTCCAACTCGTAGGTAACGTCTTTATGAACAGGCTGTCCACCGCCGACGGGAATAAAGTCATATCCCATCACGCTTGCCTTTAGCGTTCCTTTGTCGCCGTAGAATGTCGCGCCCCATGGATACTTTGGATCCGCGGCCTCGCCCCAACTGCGGTGCTGCCACACGACTCGAAGATCCTGGAAATCGAAGGTGGCTGTCTGGGTATCGGAAATGTTGGCCTTGCTCTTCTTATCGACAAAGATTCCGCCGGTGGAATCAATCTTCGTTGGCCAGCCCAATCCGAGCATCCACCGTGTCATATCAAACATGTGGACGCACATGTCACCGACAATGCCGTTCCCATACTCCATAAACGCGCGCCAGCCGCGGGGGTGAACCAGGCTGTTATAAGGCCGCATGGGAGCAGGACCAGTCCAGGCATCGTAATCCAGATTCGCGGGCGGCGCGGTATCAGGGGGATTTGCCGTCGCGCGCATGTGATAGTAGCAGTAGATCTCGACAAGCGCGATCTTCCCGAGCTTACCCTCATCAATGAAGCGCTCTTTTGCCTCGACCAGGTGAGGCGTGCTACGGCGTTGCAGACCAACCTGGACAACGCGATTGTTGTGGCGGGCAGCGGCCAGCATGGCCTTGCCTTCCAGAACGTCGCGGCTAATCGGTTTCTGAACCCAGATGTCCACGCCAGACTTTGCGGCTTCAATCATGATCAGGGCATGCCAGTGGTCAGGCGGTGCAATCAGCACCAAGTCCAGATCTTTCTCGGCAAGCATCTTTCGATAGTTCGAGTAGGTGCGAGGCCTCTTCTGGGAACGCTGCCGGGCGGCGGCCATGTCGGCGGCGTTCGAGAGCATCTGCGAATCGACGTCGCATAAAGAGACAATCTCGACCGGCGATACCTGCACCAGGCGGAACAGATCGGATTTTCCATACCATCCACAACCGATCAAACCGACTCGCCGGCGTTTGTCGCGATCATACTCTTGCGCGGGGGCTAGGGCGGCCGCAGCCAACCCGAAGGCAGTGGTGTGGAGGAATTCACGTCGATTCATAGGAATACCGGCAAAGCGAAATCAGTTTCCTAGTATACGGAATTTCGCAGGCAGGTGGGGCAGCGTGAGATTGTGCCATGAAGGGCTCGCTGAGGCCGTAAAATACCATCCATGGCCCGAACGTTCGAGACGTCGGCGGACATCGAACGCCAACTCCGGTATGAGTTCTCGTACCTCTTCGACATCGACGAGGACGAGATCCAGCTCGACACAAGGATCGTGGACATGCCCGGCTTCGACTTCCACGATTGGCAAGCGATGGCATCCATCGTGGTCGATAAGTTTGGCGTGACGACATCGAACGAAGAGTATTACAGTTTGCAAACCGTTGGCGACGTGCTGAACTACGTTAATCGGCAGATGAAGTAGGGCTATGAAATTTTTCACCGAGTGCACTTCCGTCTCAACATACTCGCGATTTGAGGATCTTCGAACGCTGCCCGAATTTCAGGGACCATGTCTCAAACAAGCGTTTTCAGTCGTCCCTGCGGGACTTTTCAATGGGGCATGCACCCAGGAGTGCATCCCGGGCTAAGCTCAGCCAGGCTGTCCAAATTAGCAAAAGTGCGGCCGAACAAAATCAGGGTTGCTTCGGTTTGACCGACTGCGGCTTAAATGGCAGCGAATCCCCACAGCACGCGAACGTGTGAGAGTAAAGAGGCTGCGTGCGAACTAAACGAAAACGCACATCTCTCACTGCGCCATGCACCGGTTCCCCCGGCACGCCCCGGCTCGCCGGGGCAGGGGAGATGACAATTCTGTTTGAGCAGGGTCAAGCGTTTCCAGGGGAGGTCCGCGGAACTGCAGATCCCTCGGCTTCCCCGGATTTCCTGTCGAGAGCTGCGGCTTCGGTCAACTGCATGTGGTTCTCTTTAAGGGGAACCACATAAGTAGTTGCCGGTGAGAGCGGTGAGGTAGGAAATCCGGGTTCGCTCCTAATGAACAAAATGTGTCCGGAGATAGAAAACAGTGGTGTGGGGGACAAATAGGCTCGGTTTGAATTGGCGGTATGTTTGCCCTTGGGAATCGGGGAGGGATCGAGGCGCACCGCAGGTTCCTCGCTTCGCTCGGAATGACAAATAGGAGAGGGTTGTTGAAAAGGAGAGGGCTGTTGCCAAGGGAAAGGGCACTCGTGTGTCGAAGGGACCCGATGTCTCCCAGTTCATTCCTCTCTTAACTTGCCTGTGGCTTGCCACAGGCAAGTCGCTTGCTCGGGATGACAAAGGAAAGGGTAACGGTTGCATAAAGAGATGTTGTTGAACCGAGACGTCTTTCCAATCTAATTTGGGCACATCTGGAGTTCAGCCGTCCCTCCGGGACTCGATTTCGTAATGGTCCCCTCTCACGCAGACTCTTTAGCTCCCTAAGGTACGTCTTTTCCATTCGCTGGAGCTGAGTTTGGCCGGGTACGTTAGGGGACCATACGGCGCATAAGGCGCTTAAGGCGCACACTTTTCCGCGGAGCCATCCTCGCCGACAATCATCAAAGGCGTGTATACGATTAGGAATACACTTTCGCGTCGGAGGAAATAGCGTGAATTTGGTAGTGTCGGTCAACGTCGGTCTGCCACGCGACATCGAATGGCAGGGCAAGCTAGTGCACACCTCCGTCTGGAAGAAATCCGTTTCTGGCCGGGTGATGGCGCGGCGCCTGAACCTGGAGGGCGACGGACAAGGTGACCTCGCAGGTCACGGTGGGGAACATCGAGCCGTCATGGTCTACCAGCTCGACTCCTACCGTTACTGGCAGGAGCAACTGCAGCGCAACGACTTCGAGTACGGTCAATTCGGTGAAAACCTGACCGTGGACGGTCTTCCCGATAACGAGGTCTGCATCGGCGACCGCTATCAGATAGGTGGCGCCTTGTTCGAAGTAACCCAGCCGCGGGTCACCTGTTATCGAGTCGGAATCCGCATGGCCAACGCACAGATGCCAAGCCTGCTCGTATCTCACAAGAGGCCGGGGTTCTATCTCCGCGTTCTGCAAGAAGGAGAAATCGGTGCCGGCGACGAAATTGTGAAGGTCGGAGAAGGGCCCGAGCACGTCACGGTAGCGGACGTCGACGCTCTCCTCTACCTGCCTGGCCACCCCCGTGAACAATTGCAACGCGCCTTACGAATTCCAGCCCTCAGCGCTGGCTGGAAGGAATCCCTGCAAGCCCTTGCAGCAGAAGAAGGAACAACCAGGCAGGGGAACGCAGGACTCGTTCCTACGTCTCCGCCGCCTGCGTGGCGGGGCTTCCGGCCGCTCCGCGTGGCGGCGATGCAACAGGAAACCGCGGACGTGCGGTCCTTCGTCCTGGAGTCAGAGGACCGGTCGCCCCTACCGCCGCCCTTAGCAGGGCAATTCCTGATTTTCAAGCTTCAACTGGATCCCAACGCTGCTCCTAGCTTGCGTAGTTATTCAATGTCTGGTCCTCCAGGCACCGGAACCTACCGCGTCAGCGTAAAGCGCGCCGAAGGCATAGGAAGCCGCTTCTTCCATGACCGCATCCGCGCAGGAGACATGCTTCAGGTAAGCGCACCTCGAGGCAACTTCACCTTGGCTGAGGGCAAAAGTCCAATCGCGCTTCTGAGCGCCGGCATCGGGGCCACACCGGTGCTCTCGATGCTGTACTCTCTCGCACCAAACTCAGGACGTGAGGTCTGGTGGTGTTACGGAGCACGTAACGGCACGCAACATCCCTTTGCAGCGGAAGCCCGCAGGCTTTTGGCTGACCTGCCCAACAGCCATTCCTGCATTGCCTACAGCCAACCGGGTGAAGGAGATCAACAGGGCAAAGACTACGACGCCTCGGGTCGGCTGAACCTTTCGTTGCTGCAATCGCTTCACCTGCCGCAAGCAGCGGACTTCTATCTTTGTGGGCCGCCTGCCTTCCTGACTGAGCTGACGGCCGTACTACAGTCGTGGGGTGTGCCTTACTCACGCGTACACTCTGAAATCTTCGGTACCGAATCTGCTGTGACGCCGGGCATCGCTGCGGTCACGCCGAAAACGCCGCACCCGCCCGCCGGCAGCCCTGGAACCGGTCCGAAAATATCCTTTACCCGGAGTGGTCTGTCGGTGCCGTGGGACCCGCGGTTTCAGAGCCTGCTCGAATTCGCGGAAGCTTGCGATGTTCCGGTCCGGTGGGCGTGCAGGACAGGCGTCTGCCATATGTGCGAGTCGGGACTGATCGACGGCGAAGTCCGCTACGCGCCTGAGCCGCTGGATCGGCCTGCAGATGGGAATGTTTTGCTCTGTTGTTCGACTCCGCTGTCCGCGACCGAACTCGATATTTAAAGACCCAGGTCGCTCAATCCCGGGTGGTCGTCGGGGCGCCGTCCGCTTGGCCAGTGAAACTTGCGCTCCGTTTCCTTGATGGGCAGGTCATTGATGCTGGCGTGCCGCGCATACATCAGGCCCTCGGCGTCAAACTCCCAATTCTCGTTGCCGTAAGCACGAAACCAACTGCCTGAGTCATCGTGATATTCATACGCGAACCGAACCGCGATGCGATTGCCGTTGAATGCCCACAGCTCCTTGATCAGCCGGTAGTCGAGTTCTTTGTGCCACTTCCGCGTGAGGAAGGCAACGATCTGCTCCCGCCCGGAGATAAACTCCGCGCGATTGCGCCAGCGTGAATCGATCGTGTAGGCAAGGGCGACCTTCTCGGGGTCGCGAGTGTTCCAACCGTCTTCTGCCAGGCGCACTTTTTGGGCCGCGGTTTCCTGGGTGAACGGGGGCAGGGGAGGACGAGGGCTCATGTCGTATGCTCCTTAACGGCGTGGAGCGCGGCCAGCTCCTTGCGCAGGGATTCGTTCTCCTGTTCCAGCGTTTGTATCCTCTTCTCCACGTCTTTCATTCCGTCGCGTAGCTCTTCCACCGAATAGCGTGGCGTGATGTGCTGCGGGCAGTTCCAGTCGTAAGCCTCAACGTGGATAACGAAAACCCGTTCAATCGGAGTTTTTTCTTCCCTCATGCGAACCTTGTCCAGCCAGCCTTCTGCTTTTTCGCCCTCAAGGATCTCGACTCGTCCAAGTATCTTCAGCCGGGCTTGCCGCGGATAGTCGACCATGATGATGGCAACGCGGTCGTCGGTGAGCAGGTTTCCAGTGCTTATGTACTGTTTGTTCCCGCGAAGGTCGGCAAATGCCAGCGTGCGGTCATCGATCACTTTCAAGAATCCCTTAGGGCCGCCGCGGTGCTGTACATAGGGCCAGCCGGTCGCTCCCGTCGTGGCCATGTAAAAGCTATCGCGCTGGGCCAGGAACTCGATCTCGAATTCCGTCAGGCGATCCTGCGCTGTCCCGGAATTCTCCATGCGTTCATACTGCCGCCGGCTGCCATACCGTTCCTGCAGTTTCTTGACCAGCGGAGTGAATACCAGCGAACCAAAGCTCATAAAAGCCTTTCTGCCTTCGTGGGTTACGGCTTATCCCAGTCTACGTCGCCCTCCGGCGTAGTGCGACTGCCGACCAGCATGGTGGCACCTCTCATCAGTGCTCCTGGATGGCGGGATTCGAGCCATTGCATATAGCCGAATCCCGCGATTAACGACACTACGAGAAAGTAAGGCGCGATGTTGTATGGCCACTCCGGCTCGGGGTACATGGTCACGAACAGCACCGGCAGCAGCGCCAGGGTCCCGATCCAGGGGGAAACCACGTGGTGCCAGACATTGAAATTTTCGGGGTGCTCTCGGCGGATGAACGCCGTCAGCGCCAGGTTCGCCACACAATAGATGATGATCACCGCCAAGGTGGCAATGGTCTCGAGCAGTCCGAAGATATAGTCCGGCCGCAACACCAGCCCCACCAGCATGACCGCCGCAATGCCGACGATCTGTACCAGGGCGATCGCAAACGTGGGGGTCTGGTGCACGGGGTGCACGCGCGCGAAAGAGGAGGGAAGCGTGCCCGCCCGCCCCATGGTGTACATCACCCGGGAAGCCGAGTTAGTCGTTGCCAGGCCGACTGCGATGGCACTATTGATCAGCGCCAGGACCACGAACCACCACCCCATTCCCCATAGCTTATGACCCAGCGCATAGTAGGGGTTCGGATGCGTGGCGAAGGCCGCCATATCTCCAGTGCCCCAACCGATGGCGCTGGCATACGACGTAGAGACGTAGAAGAGGCCGGTCACCACCAGCGAGAGAAGGACCGCCTGGCCCACAAATTTGCTCGCGCGCCGGGATTCCTGCGCCAGCGGCGCCGACCCTTCAAAACCGCTGAGCGAGAGGATGGAGAAGACCATCCCCGCCAGGATCCCCCCAAGATGATGCGGCGCTGCCGACGGATCGAGCGGGGCAACATAACTGGAACCGGGTCCGGGATGGATGAGGAAAGTGGTCGCGAGCGCGAGCATAATCATCAACTCGAGTCCGCCCAAAAACAGGGTGATCCGCACAGACAGCTGGACGCCGTAGTGGGTGAAGGTCCAGATCACACCAAACGTAAGCAACGCGATCAGCCACCACGGAATATGGACGCCGAACCCGGCCCGCAGCGTATCCGAGAGCAAATAGCCGAGAAAGCCGGAGGATCCGGCGCCGCCGAGCAGTTCATACACCAGGTAGCTCCACGTGGCCATAAAGCCGATGCGCGGCCCCAGCCCCCGCGTAGCGAAGGAATAGTAACCGCCACTGGAAGGCATATACCGGGAAAACTGCGCCACCGTGTTCCCAATAAAAAAGCAAACCGTGGTAGCCAGCAAAAACGAGAGCGGCATATCCGGTCCCGCCTTGAGGGCGATGATCGGATAGGTGAACACCATGTTGGTGGCGGGAGCAATGTGGGTAACGCTCTGGAAAATCAGCTCCGGAAGGCCGAGCGAATTGCGCCGTAGCTGAGGATCATTAGACTCGGTCGTCACCCGGGGTAATATCTCCTTCCAATCAGGATGAACGACAGGCTACGGTTGGGGTCTTCTTAGAGGTACCACAGATTCGCGCGAACCGAAGCAGTCGTGCGCAAATTAGATTTCGCTGGCCCTGGAAGCTGGGGAAGAGCTAGGAGAGAAGACGGAGGGCGTTCTCCCGGTACACCTTGCGCAGAACCTCGTCGGGCAAATAAATACCGTGAATCTGCCAACGGCCTTGCCGCGATGCATGCGATGGATAGTCAAAGTACTCATCGGCTGTTTCCAAAAACCGGAAATAGAGCCGATACATGGATTCTTCGGGCACCAGGTCGGAGCCAAACAGAATGCGATCCTGGAACCTGAGGAACAGAGCGCGCGAGGAATAGGGCTGTCGTCCGAGCTCCGACGCCCTTGCGCTGATGTCGAGGAGAACATTGGGATGGTTCTCCAACAGCTGCGTGGCCCGAACGAGGTTCTCTCCGCACTCCGCTATGTGTGCCGCAACGAACGTAGTCTTTGGATGGCGCGCAATGACCCGGTCGCGCTGATCAAGCAGCTCTCTTTTCGAAAACTGTGCCCCATGGAAGCTCCAGTCAGGATGGGCCGCCAACTCCTCGAAGCGCTCGTTGCGGCCGTCTACAGGCAAGAAAAATGCGTCGGGATCAGCGATGTGGAACATGACCGGGATCCCCAACTGTGCCGCTTTATCGAAGATGGGCGCAATGCGTTCATCGTCCACGCGCAGCAGGTTCCCCGTGCGATCGCGCACGCTCAGTCCAAGATTCTTCCAGAACTTGATTCCTTTGGCTCCATGCTCCACCAGCCGTTCCAGGCGATCAAAGGTCACCTGGACGAAGTCGTCTTTTTCGACTCCAGCCCAGTCCATCCAGCCGATTGTGGCAAAGCGTTCCGCATCGGCACTGCGGAACTTGTCGATCATGCCGATGGCCTCATCGCCGGTCTTCATGGTGATGTTGACAATGCGTTCGATGCCGCAGGCGTCCATGATGCGCAGGACTTCGACCGGGTCCAGGGCATCCAGGTGGTTGTGGTAGTCAATCACCGGGAAGCGTGCGCGCTCCACCGGATGCTCGGCTGTCACCAGGGTGGATTGGGGCTGAAATTGGCTGAGAGGAAGGGTGACCTCAGCTTTGGCGGTAACCATCGCCATGAAGTTGTCGTTGATTTGGCCGCCGGATTGCGTCACTGCTGGTTCACCGTCCCGGGAAAAGAATGTTGCTGCAAAAAGCTTCGCACAAGATCTCTGTCTCGAAATGCTTCCGTGCCGCCCACGCGAAGAGTTGAGAGCGCGCCGGTGACATTTCCTGCGTAGGCGCATTGATCGGGAGGCCACCCCTGAAGCCGACCGAACAAGAATCCTGCATTGAAGCTATCTCCAGCGCCGATTGTGTCCACGGGCATCACCGGAACTCCAGCTACGGCAAATGTCTCTCCCGCCACACGCACGACCGAGCCACGAGATCCGCACTTTACGGCTATGCAGGGAACCCGCTGCGCGAGTTCTGCGAGCGCTTCGTCCAATGTATTTTTCCCGGTCATGCGGCATGCTTCCCCTTCGTTCGGCAGCAGCAGGTCGACGTACTCAAGCAATTCGGGCAGCACTCCGCCCCATCGCCCACTGGGGTCATCGTTGGTGTCGAGCGAAATGGTCAACCCGGCCTCTTTCAACTCCTTAAAGAGCGGGGGCAGGTCCGGCTCTAAAGCGTGCAGCAGAAATAAGGATGACAGATGGAAGTGTTTTGCAGATTTGAGATAGTCGATATCCAGATCGCCCAGGCACATCGTCGCCATGGTTCCCGGATAGGTAAGGATATGCCGCGGGGTTCCGTGAGGCAGAACCAGCGTGACGCCGGTCGTGCCGCCCTTGTCCATGCGTACCCGGCTGAGGTCGGCGCCGCTTTCGCCCAGGCGCTCCAGGGCGACTTTGCCCAACGGATCCTCGCCTACCAGGGTGACGAAGCCTACATGCGCGCCCAGCACGGCCAGATTGTGGGCCAGGATGGCGGAGGAGCTTCCCAGGGTGACCTGGAAGTCCGTGCCGAGGAGCTCTCTTTCCACCGGCATCACTTCAGGTAAACCATACAAAATGAGGTCGAGGTTGATTTCGCCGGCGATGGAAATGTCCAATGTCTTCATAGAGGAGGTTGTAGACGTGTCCCATTATCTCTGGGTTCTGCGAAATCTCGTGCTTTGTTCCTTGGGGCTTATGAGGATCGAGAAGGAAACCGGAGATCTCTCCACTGCGCCGCGCCCCGGTCGAAAAACATTTCCACGAAGGGTCCGCGGAACTGCAGATCCCTCCACGGCACGCCGGGACAGGTCGGCTTCCCCCGGATTTCCTGTCGATGTTCATTCCTCCCTTAACTTGCCGCAGGCAAGTCGGCTGCTCCTAATGACATCGATAGAGTTGCGGGTCGAGGAGGGTGGTATCCCACATCTCGCGAAAAACGAGCGAGATGCCCCGAATTTCCTGCACGCGGCCCTAGACAAGACTGCGTGTGCGCCTTTCTTTTAAGGAAAGGCGCATGAAGTGCGCGGAACCCACGAGGCTTCACAGGAAATCGGGGATGTGGGGCACCCGACCTTTGTTGCCGGTACAGGAAACCCGGTCATTTCTCTCCCGACTCGCTTCAGCAAGTCGGCTGCTCGGGATGACAAAGAAGAGGGCGACGGTTCCATAGAGAGTGGCTGCTGGACCGGGGTGTTTCATCACCTTGGATGGGCCACAAGCTCTCGGTTGACGCTACAACCTACCCTTCAATAATGCAGCTTGGCGGCAAACTGAATCAATCGCGGAGCCTGCGCGGCGGTGACGAAGCCAAAGCTCGGGGTACCGAAAACCGTTGCGTTGTTCGAGTTCTGCGGTCCCGGAGCAGCGAACAGAAAGTTGGGATGATTCAACGCATTGAAGGCCTCAGCACGCAATTCCAACTGCAGCCTTTCCCGAATGGGAATAATCTTCTCCACGGCAAAATCAAAATTTTTGTTTCCCGGACCTTGCAGGCTGTTCAGACTCACATCGCCAAACGATCCTAACGATGGGTCCTGAAAAGCGCAGGTGTTGAAGAACGTCCCTGGAACACAAGGTTTCCCGGTCGCCTTCTGGCCGGGAACAAAATCCGGTCTCTGCTGGCCGTCGGAGTTGGCAAAGTTGGCATTGCCATCCGTCACCGTATACCAGGTCCCAGAGGATAGGGTCAGCAACCCGGAGACCGTCCAGTGTCCAATCACGTGATCCACGGCCGGGCCGCTTGCTCCACCAAAGCGCTGCCCCTGGCCAAAGGGAAGTTGATAGATAAAGCTGCTGACAAAGCGATTGCGGACATCAAAGTCCAGCGGCCCATACTCGATATTCGGGTTGTAGGTGTAGCGGAACGCGTCGTTGTTCTGAGATCCCAGGTTGGCGCTGCTGGAGTCTCCCAGGGACTTGCTGTAGGTGTAATTCGTGATCAGCGACAAGCCATGGGTCAGGCGATGTTGCAGTGATAGCTGGAGGGCGTTGTAGTTTGCATTGCCGCCCGACTTCAAATAGTAGATCGATGCATCGACAAATGAATATGGGCGTCGCGGAGCATATGCGGCCGAAGGATCGGCCGACGGCGCCGCTTGATTCAGATTGAGAAAAATGTATTCCTTGTTTGCTTTCGATCCCACATACGACGTCTCGAGCATGGTGTTCTGATCCAGCTGGTATTGGAACGTCAAGTGCCACTGCATTACATAAGGCGTTCGCAAGTTTCTATCCAAAGAGAACAGCGACGGAGTGTTGGGCTCACTCAGTGCGTCGGCAGGGAACCCCTGGGACAGGACACTCAGGTTCGACAGCCCGCAATTTTGCGCTGCGGGATTGTACGACGGCAGGTTGCAGGGAACGCTATAAACCTGGCTGTCGAAGTAGGGCGGATTGAAACCGGGGCTCGGATTGCTGTACGGTCCCGCTTCATCGCCGTTGAAGAACACACCAAATGCGCTTTGCATGGTCAGCCTGGGAGAGACCTGGTAGGCAAAGCCAATGCGGGGAGAGAAGTTGGTGTAATCCGCAGGAATGAGCGCATTCGAAGCCGTGTGATTGACCGGCAAGTACGAAAGAGAGTCGGGCAATGTGACATGGCTGCTGGCGGGAATATCGAGGTTCCCGGTGATCGGGTTGAAGCTGGCTTGGCGGTTGAACCTCTCGTAAACAGGCGAGAAATACTCATAACGCAGGCCCAGGTTGAGGTTGAGTTTTGGAGTGATTCGCCAGTCGTTTTGCGCGAACAGAGAATAGGTGTGGCGAAAGTAGTCGATGTTATTCAGGTTGTTGATGTTGCCACTATCGGGCTGGCCGGTGAGCAGAGTCGCCAGGCCGCTGCCGCCGGTGCCTGGGTCGCCGGCATTATCGGTAAACTGGGTGCCAAATCCCATTGAGCCACGAGGATTCGCCGGCTCATAGATTGTGTTCTCCTCCGGACGGATCTCGCCACCAAACTTCCAGGTCTTGTTTCCTTTGATCAGCGTAAATGTATCCGACAAAGTGTAGGTATTCTGGAGCTCGATCGCAGGCAGGTAAGTGGGACTTCCCAGGGTCGATGCGTCGTTAAACGTCAATTGAGGAAGGCCGCCGTTGTTATCGCCCTGGGTGTAGGGAACTCCGGGAAAGCCAACTTGCGCCGATATGTCAGTGTTGTAGTTCTGCTGAAAACGGCTGGTGTTGACCCGGTTATAGCCCAGCCGGAATTCATTCACTTTGGATGTGGAGAAAACGTGGGCCTCGCTCACTGCGGCGCTGTAGCCATTCACCTGCTGAATGCCGTCGAAGAAGCCTCCGCCATCGGCCAGTCCAGGGAAAGGGGAGGGAATGACCGATGGGCTTCGGCTGGCGCTAAAGCGGTAAAACGCAGAGTCACTCGCGGAAAAAATCTGATCGACGCGCACATCTCCCTGGTCGACAGTTTGCGAGAGCACAGGGTTGGAGAGGTAGTTGTAACCGAGGCCGTCTGCATTGGAAGCAGGAAATAAATTGATCAGCGTTTTTCCCAAAGAATCTATGCGAGAAGCGGGAATGACGTTGCTGGGCGAGCCACCGGCGTAGCCGAACGGCACCCCGCAAAATCCGGAAGGGTTGGCAGTCGACGTCTGCGTAAGCGTGGTATCGAACAGCTCACCCTGGTAAGTCGGCTGGCCGTTGCAGTCCAGCGCGCCGGTGGGGGAGGTGAGGTCCAGTTGGCTTGAGAAATCCCCGTTTTTCTGTGCCTGCGTCGGGACAAGCGCGGTCGTCGGTTGTGCCTGGCTGATGCGCAGGCCTTCGTAGTCGACAAAGAAGAACAACTTGTCCCGGATAATGCGGCCCCCAAGGGTCGCACCGAACTGATTCTGGTGATAGGGCTGGCTCGCGGTATTGAAGTAGTTGTTCGCGTCTAACTTCTGGTTGCGGAGAAATTCATACAACACTCCATGGAATTGATTGGAGCCGCTCCGGGTGGTGGCGTTCACGATGGCTCCGGTGGCTCGGCCAAACTCTGCATCATAGTTGCCGGTTTCGATTTTGAATTCCTGCAGAGCGTCGGGCGGCGGCATCACCACGTAGTTCGCTTCGTTCAAGAGGTCGGGGAGGTTGGAATTGTTATCAATTCCATCCAGCAGAAAATTGTTATCCAACGATCGCGAGCCGCTGGCGCTGAAGCCGAAGCCGCCCGCGTCCCTGGCCCCCGGTTCGCTCACGGTTACGCCCACCGTCAATTGCGCCAATTGAACAGGGTTGCGGCCGTTCAGTGGAATACCAACCATGGTTTGGCTATCGACCACCTGCCCCAGCTCCGAACTGTCTGTCTGGATCAACGGCGAAGTGCCGTGTACTACTACGTTCTCGGTTACTTCCCCCGGCTCCAGGGTGACATCCACGCGCTGTCGTTGTTGCACATCGAGCGTGAGTGGGCCCTCGATCGAAGACTTGAATCCTTTCGCTGTGATCTGGATGCGATAAGTACCGATACGCACCGGGCTGATGGCCCACTCTCCGCTGGAGTTGCTTTCCGCGCGGTAAGTCAGGCTGGTATCGACGTTGATTGCGGTCACCGAGGCTTGCGCTACCACGGCTCCTCGCGCATCGACCACGCGTCCCTCGAGGGAAGCGGCGTCCTTCTGCGCCATCAGCGATACCGGGAGGAACCACGAGACAATGCCGAAGCAACAGAGAATCGTCCTCTTAGTCATGAAGGTCTCCTGAAACCCTTCTGTGCGAAGGGAACTCGAACTGGGTGGCGCTGGGTCCCGGGTATTTGCTTCGCTTACGAATATCGCCGTGTGCTTGCGAAAATAGCCGTTTGGTTAGGAGGCAAGTATTGATCGCAGTCGATTGTGAAGTCAAGGGGTTTTCGTTTATGAGTGAGAGCAAGCAAACGAAACACTAGGGAAAACCGAGTTTTGCCCGGAAGCGCACCGCAAGGACTTCTAAAGGCTCGCGTTATCAGCTATTTCGGAGTCTATCGCCGCCCGGTGCCGGGCCTTTACCCGGAACCTTCGATCCCTGTCAATCGATTCCCTTGGGTGTTTGCGTAGGCTTACGATATACTTCCGCAGCGACTGGGTTGGGGCGGTTCGGGATTAAAGCGGACGGCAACCTTGGAGAGAAACGGGAGCCTTAGGAATGTCAGAATCGCTTCATATGACCGCGGGAGTTGACCGCCAGGACGAGCCCCTTTACACCTTGCAGGAAATCCTTCAGCAGCCGCTTCTGTGGCCCACGACGGTGGCTCGCGTTCGAGCCGGATCGGAACAGTTGAATCTGACCCGCCGGCTATCCGAGGTGCGTGTGTTGTTGACGGGCGCCGGCAGTTCGGCATACGCGGCGATGAGTGTTGCTTCCGCGTGGCCCGGCGCCATCGCCGTTCCAACGACTGATCTGCTCGTCGATGCTGAGCGCTACGTGCTCGATGTGGGAGCCGTCATCTCCCTGGCCCGATCGGGCGACAGTCCGGAGAGTGCGGCGGTCGTGGAGAGGGTGCGCGGTCTATCCCCGGAGATTCTTCAGCTGGCGATCACTTGTAACGACGACAGTCTCCTGGCGCAATCCGGACTTGATGGTCTCATCGTCCTCGATCCCCGCACCAACGACCGCAGCCTGGTGATGACGGGTAGCTTTTCCAATCTTGTGTTGGGGGGACTCGCGCTGGCTCGGCCGGACATCGTGGCCCGGCACACCGATTCTGCGAGTGAGCGTGCACGCACGCTGCTCCCGGTCATCGATAAAGGATGTGAACGCATCGCCGCCGGCGTGCGCGACCGCATCGTTGTGCTGTGTTCCTCGCCATTGCTTGGGTGGGGGCGGGAAGCCGGCCTGAAAATACTGGAAATGACCGCGGGCCGTTTTCCGGTGGTTACGGAAACCTATCTCGGTCTTCGCCACGGTCCGATGTCTTTCCTGAGGCCGGATACGTTGGTGCTGTGCCTGCTTTCCAGCGATCCCACGCGTCGACTTTACGAGGTTGACCTGATCCAGGAGCTGCGTTCCAAGAGGCTAGGTTATTTGGTAGGGATCGCCGGCCCGACCGAGTATGCCGGCTTTTTTGATGACGTGCTCCCCGCCGCGCTTGCCGACGCACCCGACGATCTGCGCACACCTTTCGAGATCCTGATTCCGCAGCTGCTTGGATATCACCTGAGCCTTCGGCTGGGGCTGAACCCTGACAATCCGAGTCCGGAGGGTGTGATTAACCGGGTGGTGCAGGGGGTCAAGATTCATTCCGTCCCATCGAATGGGCCCGCCACCTCTTAGGGGCGATCCTGCCTTGATGGATGCTTAAGTGCGGAGTAGCCTGGATGACCATGATTCGACTCCTGTCTACCTGTTGGGTTATCTGTGCGCTTGCGGTGACGGGCATGTGCTCTGCCCAATCGCCGCCGCCGGTGCCTGCGCCTCACCATCATCACGACGACGCACCGGCGCCAGGCGAAAAGCTGGGAGAGGTATCCTTCCCGACTTCATGTGCGAGCCGCTCGCAGGCGGCAATCGAGCGGGGAGTAGCGCTACTCCACTCCTTCGGCTATACCATCGCGCAGATGCAGTTTGAGGCGATTGCCAAGGACGATCCGGCATGCGCCATGGCGCACTGGGGCATCGCCATGACGCAGTACCCCGAGCTGTGGCAGCACCCCGACGATGCGCAATGGAAGCGGGGATTTGCAGAGATGGCCAAAGCGCGCGTGCTGGCTGCGCCCCCGGCCAGGATCACTCCGCGCGAGCAGGCCTATATCGATGCGCTGAGCGCATTTTTCGATCCTTCGAAGACGTCGTACGAACAACGCGCGGATGCCTATGAGGCCAAGATGAACGCGCTGCACGCTAAGTTCCCGGATGACGTAGAGGGTGCGGCCTTTGACGCTCTGTCGATGCTTGCCTCGGTGCCCCCGGGTGATACGTCGCTGAGCCATGAGCACCAGGCGCTGGCGATCCTGGTGCCGCTGTTTGCATCGCATCCCGACCATCCGGGTTTGGCGCATTACATCATCCACACGTGCGACACCCCGGCGCTGGCTCCTGACGGGCTTGCGGCTGCGCGAGAGTATGCAAAGATCGCACCCTCTTCTCCGCACGCGCTCCACATGCCAGGCCATATTTTTGCCCGCCTGGGCATGTGGCAGGAAGATATCGCTTCGAACCTGGCATCGGTGAAAGCCTCGGAGAAGGCGGAAGCCGCCGGAGAGCCGGGCGCCGCCCACCAGATGCATGCGGACGAGTTCCTGATCTATGCCTATCTCCAGGTGGGCGAGGATGAAAAGGCGCGAATGCTGACTTCGGGAATGGCGTCGGTCGGGCAGCATATGGCCGCGATGCCGGGTATGGACGATATGAAGGACGTTGGGCCTTTTTTTGCCAACGAGCTCAACGCCGTCTACGCCGTGGAGATGCACGACTGGAAGGCTGCGGCTGCGCTGGAGCCGGCAGCCGGCTCTCCGCCTGGCCAGAGATTCGACAGCTATTGGGGACAGGGCATTGGTGCAGGCCATCTGCACGATGCGAAGCTGGCGGCCAACGCGTTAGCCGGTCTCGATCGAGATGGTGAGGCAGTGAAAAAATCCGCGTACGCGGCATATTTTGTCAACAGTTTCGGTATCAAGCGCGACGAGTTGGTTGCCTGGCAAGCTTTCGCAGAAGACCAGGCTGAAGCCGCGGAGACCGCGATGCGCAGGGCCGCGGATCAACAGGATAAGTTGGGGCAGGATGAAGTGGATATTCCTGCGCGAGAGATGCTCGGAGACCTTCTGCTGCTGGAGCACAAGCCCACAGAGGCGCTGGCAGAATACCGCGTGGCGCTCAAATTGAGCCCCAACCGTCTGAATGGCTTGTTAAGCGCGGGGAATGCCGCCGAGCAGGCAGGGCTTCCGGACCAGGCGCGCGCGTTTTACGGCGCTGCGGTAGGTCAGACGGGGTCCGGCGCAAATAGCGCACGGCCCGAGCTGGCACATGCCGTGCAGGTGGCGGGCACCGCGGTTGCGGTGAAGGCCGAGTAAGCAAAGTTAAGGGGCTCAGGAGAAATTCGGGAGCGGGCAGGAACGCGGCTTAGTGTGTGAGAATCCCGTTTCCGAACTGAATCATGTTTCCGGATGTACCCAGGACTAGCGTCCTGGGCTAAGTTCAGCCGTCCCACCGGGACTGAACGCGCCAACGCTGGTTCTCACACAAAGGCCGAATGAGTTTGATCGGTTTGCGTACGGGCTGAAGCCCGTACCTACCAGCCCGTACCTACCAGCCAGCCTATTACGCCAAGATCAGGTTGCAGCCGAACCCGCGGACCTTCTCCTGTATCTCGGTGCGCAAACCTGTGTCGCTGACGATGGTGTCGATTTCAGAAAATGACGCGATCCGCACCATGCTGCGCTTGGAAAATTTGCTCGCGTCAGCTACCAGGATGACCTCCCGGGCAATGCGCAACATGGCCCGGTTTACCATCGTTTCATCCAGGTTGGCGCCGCTTACGCCAAAGTCGGGGTCGCAGCCCGCACCGCTGAGAAATACCTTATCCGCTGAGAACTGCTCGAACATCTCCTCCGCCGAACGCCCCACGATGGAGGCCGAATCTCCGCGAAGCGTGCCCCCCACAATAAAAGTCTGCACCTCCCTCGCATCGAGGAGCTCCGCGGCGATGTTTACCCCGTTGGTGATGACTTGCAGGCCTTGCTTGTTTTTGATCTGGCGAGCAATCTCGAGCGTGGTTGTGCCCGAATCGAGGATGATGGTTTCCCCGTCGTGGATAAGCGTCGCCGCCATGGCTCCGATGCGGCGCTTCTCCTCCGCGTGGGTCTTTAGCCGCTCGTAGACGGGCGATTCCCGCAGAATCTTTTCCGGAAGGACGGCTCCGCCATGGGAGCGCATCACCAAGCCGCGCTGGTGCAGCTCATTCAGGTCGTTGCGGATGGTGACCGCCGAACTGCTGAACCGGCTGGCCAATTCGTTGACCCGGGCGCGGCCTTCGCTGCGCACAATCTGCAGGATCTGGGTCCGCCGCTCCTCAGCCATCATCCCGTCCAGCGGACGCGGCGAGGCGGAGTCCTCCACACTCAGACCGGGAACGGCCTCCTCCAGCGGGTTTGATGTGGGGCGGCTCTTCCGTATGCCCAATTGCACATTCCCTTTCGCTATCTTGCGGTTCGGCAACAGTCTATCCCTTTGTGGCGCGCATAAAGCTTCAAACCGATTCGAAGGGTAAAAGCGGCACAAGCGAAAGAATTAGTTGACAACTCGTAATTAAACGATACGATCATAGCTCATATCGACAGCGCCGTTGGTTGCGCCTCGCAAATTTCTTTCGTACGGTGCCAGCGCCACCGCAAAAGTCATGCAGCCGCCTGCCTGCATCGGCGTTAAGGTGCTAAGTGAACGCGATCAGGCATAAACGCGGAGCTTACCATGCATGAGGTACTGCAGGCCGAGGAGACAAAACCCGCAGGTGTAGAAACCATTGCCACCACGACTGTCCGCCCGGCCGTTCCCACGGTTCGTAACCTGGCAGTGGACGCGTACCGCGGCCTGGTCATGCTGCTGATGATGGGCGAGGTGCTCGAGTTCGCCAAGGTTTCGGCGTACTACAACCACAGTATCTTCTGGAAAATTCTTGCCTTCAACCAGACCCACACCCAGTGGTTCGGTTGTTCGCTGCACGATATGATCCAGCCATCTTTCTCCTTCCTGGTCGGCGTGGCCCTCCCGTACTCGATCCGTAGCCGACAACGGAAGGGAACACCTTTTTCCAGGATGCTGTTTCATACCATCTGGAGATCGCTGCTCCTGATCGCCTTGGGTATCTTCCTGCGGTCGCTTAACAGCAGCCAGACCTACTTCACGTTTGAAGACACGCTCACGCAAATCGGCCTGGGCTACACCTTTCTCTTTTTGCTGGCCTTTCGCCCGGTGCGCGATCAGTGGATTGCTTTCAGCGCCATCCTCTTTGGGTACTGGTTGGCCTGGGCACTCTATCCCGCTCCCGGGCCCGGCTTCAACTATGCCGCAGTGGGTGTTCCCAGCGATTGGCATCATCTTTACACCGGCTTCCGCGCGCATTGGAATAAGAACAGCAACCTTGGACAGGCCTTCGATGTGTGGTTCCTGAACCTGTTCCCGCGCGAACACCCGTTTGTTGCCAATGAGGGCGGTTACCTCACGCTGAGTTTCATCCCTACGCTGGGCACCATGATCCTGGGATTGTTCGCCGGGCAGTGGTTTCTGGCTTCCGCGCCGAAGCAGCCTATCCGCCGGTTTCTTACTGCCGGCCTGATTCTCTTCGCATTGGGGCTCTTGTTTCACGTGACCGGTATTTGCCCGATCGTGAAGCGCATCTGGACGCCAAGCTGGACTTTGTTCAGCGGAGGCATCTGCTTCTTCTTCTTAGCCGCGTTCAGTTGGCTCATTGATGTGAAGCAGTGGCGTGGTTGGGCGTTTCCCCTGGTCGTGGTGGGAACCAACTCCATTGCCGCCTATATGATTGCCCACCTATGGGAGAGTTTCCTGGCGCGTAATCTCATAACGAACCTGGGTGCAAAAACATTCTTCATACTCGGTCCAGGACTACAGCCGCTACTTCTCGGGGCCACCATTCTGCTGTTCTACTGGCTCTTTCTTTTCTGGATGTACCGCCGCAAGATCTTCCTTCGTATATGAGAGAGGACAAACCGTGAAAGACGATTTAATCGAGCCCAGCCGGCGGCAGTTCCTGCAGCTTGGCGCCATGGCCACCGCCGCATTCCAGCTTGACCAGAGCGCGCTCGCGAATGCAGTGCATCCTGGGAACGCGAAGACGATGATCAACGTTCCTTTCGCTGCGACCAAGGAGCCGCGCATCGGATTCATCGGCGTTGGCGGAAGAGGCACCGGCCTGCTCGGCTGGTTCCTGGCGCAGGATGCGAAAGTGGTTGCGGTTTGCGATGTGGTGCCGGAGAAGGCGGAGCACGCCAGCCAGCTGGTAGTAAAGGCCGGCCAGAAAGCACCTGAGCTCTACACCAAAGGTCCCCACGATTACGAATTGCTGACCAAGAGAAGCGACGTTGATCTGGTGGTGATCGCGACGCCGTGGAACTGGCACACGCCCATGGCGCTTTCTTCCATGGAAAATGGCAAGCACGCCGCCGTGGAAGTACCACTGGCCTACACCATGGAAGATTTGTGGAAGCTGGTCAACACTTCAGAAGCGACGCGCCGTCACTGCATCATGCTGGAGGAGTGTTGCTACGGCTACACCGAGACCCTGGTACTGAACATGGTGCGTCAGGGTGTGTTGGGCGAGGTCCTCTATGGAGAGGCCGCCTACCTGCACGATCTGCGGGAAGAGATGTTCTCGAATAAGGGCGAAGGTTTGTGGCGCCGCGCTTTTCATACGATGAGTGACGCCAATCTCTACCCGACGCACGGCCTGGGACCGGTAGCCAATTACATGAACATCAACCGCGGCGATCGGTTCGACTATATGGTTTCCATGGGCACCCCGGCTCGCGGCCTGGCTGCGTACCGGGAGGCGCACACGGCGCAGGGCGATCCCAAGTGGAAAGAGAAGTACATCAAGGGGGATTTGAATGTATCCCTGATCAAGACGGCTTCGGGATTGACCATCACGCTCAAGCACGACACGTCGAATCCTCAACCATACAGCCGGATCAACATGGTGGGCGGCACCAAGGGCGTGTTTGCCGACTATCCGCCACGGATCTATATCGATGGACAGCCGGGTGGGGAAGAGTGGGGAACTATCGACCAATACAAGAAAGATTATGAAAGCCCCCTGTGGGCCAAGGAGGGCGCGATGGCCAGCCAGTCCGGGGGCCACGGTGGCATGGACTACATCATGATCTACCGCCTGTTGCAGTGCATGCGCGAAGGACTGGCGCCCGATATGGACGTGTACGATGGAGCGGCCTGGTCTGTGCCGACTCCCTTGAGCAAGACTTCTCTGGCGCAAGGGAGCGCTCCGGTGAAATTTCCAGACTTCACGCGGGGCTTGTGGAGCCAGCGGAAGGGCTGCTCGATCTGAATTAATCTCAGGATGCACGATTCCCAAACGGCGCGCAGAGACGAGAGCGTACGTAGAAAAAAAGCGGCCGGCCGCGGATGGTCGGTTCATCCGCAGGAAACGCAAGCGTAGATGTTGCAGAAAGGTCAGCAGAGATGAGCGTAGGCGCGAAGAGCGAGAGGTGAGTCGAAATCGTCAGTGCAGGAACTAAGCAAGACCTCAGCGGCAACAGGGAACCTGGAAGCAGCAAACTCGGCCCCTCCCACGCGAGTTTCTATCCCCGCCAAGGAGTCACGGATGAGGCATTCAATCACATACCGGCTTACCCGGTGGCCGCCGGTGAGCCGGGCAGAATAGCGAAGCCATTGCCAGAGCTGAGCCCGGCACAACTCCGCTGAAGCCATCGTGTTCAAACCGGGAGCGCCCAATGCAGATCCCGCGAGCCAGCCCTCGAGGTAGACGAGGGCAGAGTCTACGTTCTCCTTGAGTGCCGGCATGGTGATTCTTCCCAGGGAGGGCGAGATCAAGTCGCGTGCCGTGATATGACATTTCCCCAGGTGTTGCCCTACGGCGCGATGCCTTTTCTTGGTTTTCCGGAAAGTCGAGAGGGCGACTGGAACAAGGTCCGGGTCAGCGACGCAGATTCCGTCGAATCCCAACTCGATCTCATGTTGAATTTCGAGCGATGCGCGCGCTTCTCCTCGTTCGTCTCTTCTGCCAGTGTCCTGCGTCCGAAATTGCTGCACACTGGAGCTGATCGCGCGGATTTTATGTCTCAGGCAGGTGTGGACCAGCAATTCCCGGTAGGCATGCAGGAATGGTTGATTCATGCTGATATCGCTGCGTTGCGGGAGGAGAGATTCGCCGTGCGCCCGAAAGCTTCGCACAAAGCTGGCCAGGTAGCCGACCGGCGAGCACTCCAATGCGACGATGTAGTCTCGAAGTTCGAACACGATCTCTTCCATTTCGGAAGCCGCAGAGATGGTATCGATCGCGACCATAACTCGGAGGAATCCCTGCGGAATCTCGAGGTGCTGCTCTGCGAAGCGAAATATGTCAGCCCACCAGCGCGCTTCCTGGCGGCTTTCCAGCTTGGCCAGGGAGAAGTGAGCCACCGCCGGGCGCGCCGGTAAGGTACGCGCCATGTGGAAGATACTCAAACCAAAGTCAAAAAGTGAGGCGGAGATCGGTGTCCCGCCCGAGGGGAAGTGTTTTTCCTCAAGGCTCAGATTCCGCGGCCGGACAGAGACAACTCCGGCAGGAGCGGTCCCACTGTCCAATGCTTGCAGCAAGCTGGCATGGCTTTCGAGGCAGTTGGGCCAGGTTGGGGAGAGGCAGTCGTCGAAGTCCGCGATCAAAGTAACTGCATCCGCGCTTAGGCCGCGTGAAATAAGCGCGCTCGCCGGAGGACAGGCAAGCATAACCTGTCCCAGCGCCTGTTCTGAAAGGGGTGGTTTCACGGCCCAGCCGCACTCACCGGAGTGTTCTATTTCCGGAAGACTGTGAGGTGCCTGACCCAGGTCATATGTGTGTTGGCGCCGGTCGCGTTCGAGCAGCAATTCCTGGCGGCAAGGGGCAAAGCGGGCTTGCAACAAGTGAAGAAACCCAACTGCTTCTGAAGTCAGTATCGCTGCTTCCTGGCCGGAATTGGCCGTTTCCGCGTCCACTCGCGCCATGGTGCAAGTCTCCTTGTAAGGGGAAACGACTGACACAGAACAATAAGGTCGGTCGACCGTCTACGCAATCGGTACACGTCCGAAGCGGACGAGCATCCGATCAGACCCATGCATCCGGCGCCCGGACATCGCATTTGACCATAGAGGTTAATTTTGCGCGATGTACGCAGTCACTTGGCGGCCAAGATATTTATTGCCCAAAGCGGGTAATAATGCTCGACCGTTTCGGATCACTGGCTTAGAATCTTGGCGGTATGAACCTGTCTGTCCACTTCCTGGAGCAACTGGACGAGGCGCTCCAGGAGCGTCGCATCGGTGATGGAATTCGTCTGCTCGAGCATGCCGGGGCCGGCTGGACCAATCCCGATATCGAGCGTGGCGGTGCCGCGATCGCGCTGCGGGCCGCCCAATGGCTGGATGTTGGTCATCGCGACCGGAAAAGCGTCGAAACGTTGCTGGCTCGGTTCTCCTCCAACATGCGGGCCAGGATGCCGTTGCGCGATTATCTGGAACTTCGTCTAGCCGAAGCATTCTGGGCGCTGATGCGGGAGGATTCGGATACTGCGATCGAGTTGCTGGAGTTTGTCCTCAAGGCAGAGAGGGAACTGGCTGATGAGAGCCTGATTATCCTGGCTCATTTTTGGAAGGGAAGAGCGCATCGTAAGAAGGGTGAATACGGCAAGGCGTTCGAGCACGTGGTCGAGGCGCGCCACCGGGCCGAAACCATGCGGGCCGAAAAACTGGCGGCGGTGATTGAAGTCCAGGAGGCGTGGCTCATCTTTCAAAAGGGCGACGCCAAGAAAGCCCTGGAGCTGTTGAGTCATTCGGAACAAATCCTTAAAGACACGGACGACGCCATATCCCTGGGTAATATCGAGTCGGCACGCGGACGCATCGTCCGCAGAACCGGGGAATACAGCGTCGCCCTCGAACACTATGAGCGTGCGATCGCGATTTACGCTCGCCGCGACGTCAACCATCGCAACCTGGCGCGCACCCTGGTCAATGCGGCATACGTCAAGCGCTTGCTGGCACTTCATTTGCGCAAACGGATAGAGTCCAAGGCCAATAGTGGAACGCCGCGGGTGCCTGCGAGAGAAGCTGAACGGCCCAACTATCAAGCCCGCTATGCATCGATCTGTCGCGATGCCCTGGCTCAACTGGATCGCGCGGGTGAGATCTACCGCCTCCATGAGCACCATGGGGGATCGGGATCGGTCCTGGTGAATGCGGGCCAGCTGCATCTTGACATGGGTGAGATCGACCGCGCTCTTGCCGAGGCGTTGAAGGCCTACACGCTGGGGCGCGAGAAGCATGATCAGATACTGATGGCTCGATCGCGCATCCTCGAGGCTTTCGCCGAGAACGCGCGCGTGGAGGAACAACTCGGAGAGGATGGAGACACCGCTGTCTACGCGAATGCCGCTCAGCGCTATGCTGAGGAGGCCGTTGCCTTGGCCAAGCACACGCAAAACCGGCGTCTCCTGGCGGGGGCCTACATCGTGCGGGGAATGACGGCTGCGAACGACTTCTTTCAGGAGTGGGATGAGGCCAAGCAATGCGCGTCCAGGGCGGCCGCGCTGTTGCGTTCCGACGATCGCGATCATCTTTGGGAAGAGCTCATCACCTTGAAGTCTCATATCCTGCGCGCCTCTGGGATTAACGAGACCCTTCGCGCCTGGTCGGAGGGAATGATCGGCGACAAGAGTTTTCAGCAAGTCGCCGAGGAATTTGCAGAGATCGTTATACCGAAGGTCTGGGCAAGAGAAGGTAAGAAGGTTTCCCGTGTTGCTGAGCGGTTGTCGATTTCGCCCAAGAAGGTCCGCCGCATCCTGCGCAATGCCGGGCTCATCGAGCAAGGCGAGTGATCAGCCCTGAAGTGATCACGTCCGAAAACCGCTAGTGCGGCCTGGCGGCCATGGGAAAATGGATACATGGAACTACCCGTCCGGGAAGTATGCTATCGCGCGCTGCAGAGCCGGGACGCACGTTTTGATGGGCTCATGTTTGTCGGAGTTTCGTCGACAGGAATTTATTGCCGCCCGATTTGTCCAGCCCGCACCCCCAAATTCGAGAATTGCAATTTTTATGGCTCCGCCGCCGCTGCGCAGGAGGCAGGCTTTCGCCCCTGCCTCCGTTGCCGGCCAGAAATAGCTCCTGATCTGGCCTCATGGCGCGGCACCTCAAATACTGTTTCTCGTGCCCTGGCGCTCATCGCCGAAGGTGCTCTCGATGGTTCTGAGAATAGTGTTGAAAAGCTGGCAGCACGTCTGGGTTTAGGCGAGCGCCAGTTGCGCCGGCTGTTTTTCCAGCATCTTGGTGCCTCTCCCGTCTCTGTGGCGCAAACACGGCGTGTGCTGTTCGCGAAGCAGCTGATCCACGACACCCAGATGCGGATGACGGATGTCGCAGCGGCCGCCGGCTTCAGCAGCGTGAGGCGATTCAACGAGACCTTTCACCGCCTCTTTCACCGTCCTCCGCGGGCCCTGCGCAGAAAGAGCGCTTCCAGGGGAGAGGAGAACGACATCGTCCTCCGGCTTCGTTATCGCGCTCCTTACGATTGGGAAAACATGCTCGCCTTCCTGCGTGCGCGCGCGATTCCCGGTGTCGAGGTGGTAGAAGCCGGCCGCTACTTGCGAACGGTGGAAGTAGACGGCGCAGTCGGGAGTATTGCGGTTGCTCACCTGCCGAAACGACTGAGTCTTGAGGTCAGCATCCGATTTCCGGACGTGAAGTCGCTTCCTGCCATTGTCGCCCGGGTTCGACGCCAGTTCGACCTTGGAGCCGACATTGAGACAATCGATCAACATCTGTCGGCAGACCCCGTACTTGCCAGACTGGTTACACTTCGACCGGGCCTGCGGGCGCCTGGCGGATGGGACGGATTCGAGATCGCCGTGCGCGCCGTCCTCGGTCAACAAATCACCGTCGCAGCGGCTCGCCGGCTGGCGGGCGAGCTGGTGAAACTGCACGGCCGTCCTGTTCCCCAGGCGTCGCGGATTCACCCGGCACTGTCGCACGTGTTTCCTCTTAACAGGGCGTTGGCTTCCGCTCCTTCTCTTGGGTTAGGTATGCCGGGGGCGCGGTTAGCCACACTGAAGGCGGTCTCAGAGGCAGCCGTGGCAGATGTCAATCTCTTCCGCCCATTCGGCGGTGTCGATGAGACCGTCGCACGGCTCAAAGCCATCCGTGGCATTGGCGAATGGACGGCACAATACATCGCTCTTCGCGCCGTCCGCGAGATGGACGCCTTTCCTGCGACCGATATTGGACTGTTGCGAGGCGCGGCTTCGATCGATGGAGCTGCGGTGACTCCTGCGAATCTTTTGGGTCGTGCCGAGTCCTGGCGGCCGTGGCGCGCTTATGCAGCCCAACACCTTTGGGCCGCCGACGGCAACATACTCACAAACAACCCTGCTAGCGCAGGTTTAACCAGGCATCGGATTCTATGAGCTTGACTTACAAGATGATTCATTCGCCCGTGGGAAAGTTGAAGTTAGTGGCCAGCGATGATGGGCTGGTCGCGGTACTGTGGCAGAACGAAAAGCCCAGCCGGGTCCCTCTGAACGAAGTCGTGGAAGATGCAACGCATCCCATTCTTCTTGATACCGAGCGCCAGCTGGGAGAGTACTTCGCGGGGAAGAGAAAGACCTTCTCTGTACCACTGGATATGCGGGGTACTTCCTTCCAGAAGAACGTATGGCAGGCTTTGTTGGCGATACCGTTCGGCGAAACAAGGAGCTATGGACAACTGGCGAAACAGTTGGGGAATCCCCACGCCATGCGGGCTGTCGGCGCAGCCAATGGAAGAAACCCGATATCCATCATCGTGCCTTGCCATCGTGTGATCGGCGCAACGGGAAAACTTACGGGTTTCGCGGGCGGCCTCGAAACAAAGGCTCACTTGCTGAGTCTGGAGGAGAGCGGGTCCCGGCTCTTCGTTTGACGGTCGTCGTCTCTAGTGTGCAGCAGATCTATTCGATTGGGTGTTCTCAGGGATGGAAACCGCAGATCTCTCGTGGCCGTTGCGAGCTCGGCGTGATAGGAAACCGGGTACGTTCGGAGGTTGTAACATTTTTGATTTTTTTCGTGGTTTTGGTGGCCGGAAAGCTGTGAAGGGCGCCGGCCAACAAGCATCCTCGGGGTCCTTCGACTACGCGCTAGAAACCCTCTGTTAGGCGATAGATCTGCGAGGCGCTTCGCTCAGGATGACGGCTTTGTGGGAGTTTTGAAAAGATTCTGGTTGGGTGTGCCAAAACAAGAAATGTCAAAAAAGTCACAGGCTCTCGGGATCGGTTCTCACGTATAGGCCGACTATAAATTCGTGCCCTGATAACAACCCATCAGAGCAATGGCTTCCAGAAACTCACGCATAACACGCGGAATGGCGGCAGGGCTACGCCTGGCCCCGGGGGGCAATTGCTTGAATGAGCTACGGCGCTTCTTGGGAAACGTCAACACGGAATCTCCCCGCAGATGAACTCCGGCGGACGACTTTGCCGTTAGCCTTGCCGTTGGGTTTCGACGAGCCGTTGCTGTGACTGTGCGTGTTGGCCGCCACGGCAGCATGACGCAAGAGCTTCTGCTGTACTCCCGCGGCTGTGCCATCCTCGGCCATCCAACTCCTGTACGAATGGGGAAAGGTGTGCCAGCAAACTCCCGCCAAGCCGAGTTTTCTGGCTACGGGTCTAAAGTAGTCTTGCTGGATGGGTCCGGGATGGTAGCAGCGGCCAGTAATGTGCGACGGAAATACCAGCCCGGTACTTGAAGTCTTGTTCCGCCATTCCAGCAAGGTTTCCGCCAGGACAGGGTCCATGGGAAGCTGTGCATCGGACAGCTCAGCCTGGGTGATCGCGCCGTGCGCAACAGGTTGTCGCACAGACATCACGCCGGTGGCAAAGTCCAATTGATCCCATCTGAGGGCCAACACTTCGGAAACGCGCATCCCGGAACACATCGCTGCCACCACCATGGTCCTGTGCAGGTCGGAAAGCTGGGCGGCAAATGCCTGGTACTGTTTTATGGTAAGAGCAAGCGGCTTTCGCGTTCCCTTGATGACGGTCTTGATCTTCAACAGTTCGCTTTCGAGTTGCTCGTTCCGGGCGATCAGATTTTTGCTGTCATGCTCTACCTGCGCAGTGTCAAGCTCTGCTTGTCTACTTTTGTTAATCCATTGATGGGCGAGTGCCGCAAGCGTAAGCAGGTTCACGATGAGAAGTCCACGGCTTGCGGGAGCAATCCATGGATTCAGCAGCGGGGCGCGGTGGAACCCCCAATATCCTGCGGCTAAGGTCAACAGAACAGCTACTGTGGCTGTGATCCATAGCAGCCACTTGGAACGCCGGGAGACGCACAACACCAGGGGGATGGTGAACAAGACGGACCCGGCCAGCTCCGCGGAGGTGAGGAAGTCGAGCACGGCTGTCAGCGCGGTGGTCCCAACGATCATGGCTATCAATGGTGTGCGATTCATTCGTCACCGCGACTGTAATGACCAAGCGATGGTCGAGGCTGATGAGTCCTGAGAATGCCACCGCCGGCATGGGGCCGCTTCGACCGAACCGTTATACTTCGCTCCCGCTCAACCTTCTACAGAGAGGGGCCGACAAGAGAGCATGACAACAAGGCGGCCTGAAAGACACTCAGACGCCTCGCTAATCTTGTATCGGTCTGAAAAGGAAGACCTTGAGTAGTGTTCCTGCCGCGAAACAGGTCAGTACCTCCGGTGTTAGCTGGCTAATGCTTTTGCCGGCAACGACGATAACGCACTAAGACGACATCCGAGCGGTTGCCTGCGTGTTACTGGTGACCCTCCCGTTGCGTGTGGCTCACTGACTCGAAGAAGCAGATTCGGGTATTCAGGCTATATGTTGAACAGGAAATTGATGCCGAGGAGCAATGGCTATGTCCGGTCGCAAGAAGGTACCGCCCGCGAAGCTGATTTCTGTGCTTGCTTTGCTCACCCTGGCCACTCCGGCCGCTTTCTGCCAACTGAATTCCAACACCGCGAGCGTGGTTTTAAAGGCCACTTTAGGTGAATCACTCACCGTAGCGGCCACCCCTTCGACAGTGGCCATTCCGCTGGTTTCCGGGGGAACCGCAACCGGCACATCCCCCGTGGCAATCACCACGAGCTGGGTGCTGAGTTCGACCCGCAGCACGGTAACGCTGGTCGGCTACTTCGCGAGTTCGAGCGCGGCGCTGACCGACGGTGCCGCCACGCCGGACAATATCCCCTCGTCCGAAGTGCTTGGGCAGGTGACGACAGGAACGCCGACTTCCTTTACCGCATTTACGCAGACCGCGCCTATCGGCGCAGCTGGCGCGGGCCTCACCCTGTTTACCCAGTCCCTCTCTGCAACCAACCGCGCCACAAACCGAACTGACAACCTGAACCTGGAGATCAATCTGGCAAGCCAACCCCAGCTGCCCGCGGGCAGCTATACGGGCACGCTGAATATACAAGCCCAAGCGCTGTAAGTTAAAGCCGGAACGTGCGCAACGAACGCATGCAGTGCCACCGCCCCCAGTGCCAAGACCCGCACCGTCCAAAATCCCCCAGCGACGCGCTTCTCGTTGAAATGAAATGGGGAATAAGGAGGGGAAGGTTTGCCGTATCGAGGCTTGCTTCGCTTTGCCTGGCTTCTCGTCGGAAGTTGTACGCTCGCCCAGACGGTGCAACCCGTCATTTCGGAATACCAGGTGAAGGCGGACGGGAAGTTCGCCCTCACTAACGGCACCCTGGCACCCATGGTAGTGGTGCTGGAAGCAAAAAGCTTCAGCATCAACCCCGATGGCCAGGGAGTTTTCCGCGCGCTCGATCGAAACATCCATTTGGAACTCTCGGCTATGAGTGCGCGACTCGAACCGGGCCAAACCTATTACGTTTTCTATAAGGCCCACGCCGATCAGCTCCCGGCGTGGTTCACTATTTACTCCACCTTCTCTGCTGCGCAGAGTCATCCTGGCCTCGACGTGCGCATCATGCTTCCTCACACCGTCTATCTCTACCAGAAGCACCCTATTAGCAAAGAAGAGATCAATATCCCCTCGGCTACGTGGCAAGCCGCGCGAAAGACCATCGTGTGCGACCTGGAGAATCGAAGCAACGGTCTCGTGCGGGTGCAGGAGGTACGCATCAGCGGGGCCCATGCGTCGGAGAGCACCGCGGGATTTCCGCTACTGCCCACCGGCCGGCGCCACCTGGAACTGAGCTGGGACGAAAAGCAGCCGCCAGATACACTGCAGTTCCGCTTTGAGCACTTTATCGTGAAAGTGCCCATCGTTCCTGGCGGCAAATGATCCCGCGCCAAATCCTGGTTTCTCCTGGGGCCAGAGTTTGGCGTAGCAATCTATGCATTGTCTGGCTGCTGGCAACATTTGCTCCGCGGCTGATCGGCCAGGTATTCCAGGTAAATGGAGGCGCGTCCAGCCTGTATCGGGCGCAGGGCGGCACGCTCTCGATGCGCGGCCCCAGTTATACGGTTTCTTTGGGCGCCGGCACCGTGAACCATCGGCTTGTGGGCGGAGCCAACGTTACCAAAGTGGTGGGCCGGTCGACTTGGATCCTGGGTGATGATCTGTTTCACTTCGTGCTGCCGACGGATATCTTCGACACCAGCCACTATGTGGTTGCTCAGGGTGCCGGCGTATTGACCACTCTGCGGAACACGGGTGTGTTCGCCTTCGCCGGCGCCACCTCCACAGCATTTAACAGCCCGCTCTTTGAAGGTGCGCGGGCGGAAAATCCGGCCTTCATTCTTTTTCTCGATCACCGGATTACACCGGCTGTTTCCGTGTCGTCAAAGATGATCTTCTCGCGACAGACCACCGCCATCGAAGGGATTGACTGGACAGCCGGGGACCGGCTGAAAATCGGATTTGCCGGCGGTGTCGGCTCCAACCAGCCTTATGGTGCGGCGAGCCTCGATTTTCGGCGTAAATGGATCATCGTGCAGGCCGCCTACATCGAAGCAGGAAGCCAGTTCCATCGCGCGGTGGTGGAAGCACCGTTGTTTAGCGAACCCGACCGCGAAAACGTGGTGGTCACCTGGAAGCCAACCAGGTTTTTCAACATCAATGCCGGACGGCAGAACTTTCTCACTCCGGTGAGTGCTTCCCAAGCTAATGTGCGCAGCTCGATCGATCAGGTCACCGCCAACGTCGATTTTGCGGGAGTCGGCGTGCTCACCTCGTTCTACCGCTCCACCTATCTTGGCAATTGGAACGACTCCAGCGCCTACACTGCAGGCAGGGATTTCACCCGTCGCGTTCACGCCACCGCCAGCTATCTTGAAAGCCGGCCCAACAATTCCTCAAAATCACGGGCCTTCATCGCCAACACCTCTGAGACACTCACGCCCCGATGGGACGTGACCGAGGTGTTCAGTCGTTCGCACCAGCAAAACACGATTGCGTTTGGCGGTGGGTTCTTATCCAATCTGATCTCAGTGACCGCTCAGTATGAGACCTATTACGTTCCCCAGCGCAACGCGTCTCCTTTTGTGCAATCGATGATTGTCGATCTGCAGATGCGTCTCTTCCATGGTGTCAGTTTGCATGGCGGCAGCTTTGTGGCGCCGGATGGCAGCCTCCGATACACCGCCGATGCATCTGAGACGATAACGCGTGCGACTACTGTCGGCCGAGGTTCAGCGCAGCATTATTCCGTCGGGAACAACATTCTGCACGGGCGAGTGATGGACACAAAGGGCCAGCCCGTAGAGGGGGCGGCACTGCTCATCGACAGCGTGGCTGTTTTTACCGATTCCGAGGGCCGCTTCTTTTTGCGTGAGCGCAGACCGCTCAGCCACAAACTACAGGTGTTGCCGGACAAGTTTTTGAATGGTGGCATCTATATAGTGCAATCCGCTCCGGCCACCGTGAAGGCGGGAAAGAATGGCACCGAACCGGAAGCTCTGATCATCGTAAAGCGGGTCGCCGCAAGCACCGGTGCCGGTCAGAGTTGCAACTGAGCGAACGGGCAGGAGGCCAAGGCAAGTGATGGCGAAGAGGATAGGGCTCGTGCTCTGGCTGCTGTTCTATTTTGGAACGGCGGCGGGGGGCGCTCAGGTGGTTCGGGTTGGTCAGAGCGGACCGAAAGGGGCGGCTACCTTGGGCGGTTCGGTCACCATCAGCGCTGCTCCTGCCTTCGTTAGCTTTCTTCTGGTATCAAAGGGGGTAGCCACTAGTTCGAGTGGCGTTGGGGTGACCACTACGTGGACGGGACTTAGCAGCCTCTGCAAGCTGAATCTCTATGGCTATTTCTCCAGCTCCGGCGCGGCGCTCACGGGCGGCTCTCCCGCGGTCAACATCCCCAGTTCGGCCGTGCTGGGCCAGGTACCGACTGGGTTGCCCTCAACATACACACCATTCACGGGAAGCAATCCGATGAGCGGCGCGAGCCTGCTTTTGTTGCGCGAATTTTTTATGAGCGGCGGAAGTGGCTCTCACACCGATACCTTGAACATGGAGATCGACCTGGAAGGTCTGCCACAGTTGCCTGCCGGCACCTATACCGGGACGCTTTTCCTGCAGGCGCAAATGCTGTGACGAGGCACTGCGGCCGGCTTTGCCTTCAACTGTTCTGCCATCCGATGATGGGCGAACAGCCACTGGAGTTTTCCAGGGTTATCGCCCTTTCCGTTCATGGCACTTAAGCGACATGCAAAAAAACGACCGAAAAGCCGTTCCTCTCCCTAGGCAAAGTGGGTCTGTGAGAGCATTCTGGAGCCTCATAGTTCACGGGCCCGTGAGAGGTAATACATTATGTTGTGCCGTGTGTTCGCTCTATTTTTCTTGTTATCGCCGTTGATGTCTGCGCAAACCATCGATGCAAGCAAGGTGGCCACAATCCAAGTGTATCGCCAGGGCAGGCTACTGACCTCGGTTTCCGTGTTTGCCGATGGGAACAGAGTGGTTGGGCTGACCCCTCACAAAAGTGCAACTTTCTACCTGGCCCCCGGCTACCATGTGTTGACTATGCAATCTGGAGAAACAAGTCCCACTGCTTCCTTCAAAGCTGTAGCGGGCCAACAGTATATCTTTCAGTTGTCTTACGAATACGTTGAATCCGCCACCTCTGTGAGAGCCCTGAGCGTGAGCCTCAGCATGACGCCAGAAATCAAGAGCGCTGATGAGTTGCGGGAAGTGACGATCGATCCCAGCAAGCTGTTGGCGGTTCTCGCCCGAAGCAATCCGGATGGATTAGCGCCGAAAGACGTAATATTGACCGATACAAACGCAAACTCTGAACCGCCGATTTCGAATAGGGCGATCTATCGGTAGATCACGAGCCAAATGCAACCAACAATCATCGTAGCGATGCTGGTTTTCTCAAAATGATCCTGCCGAAGTTGCGAACGAACCTGGATTTCATGCTCTCGCCGGTAACGGACCGGCCCGGGCTGTTGATTCGGGACTTCTTTCGCTATTCGGAGGCAACGTTAATCGTCCCGCCACTCTTGATTCCGGGCCTGCTGTTGTTCGACGGGACGCGCACAGACGTGGACTTGCGGGCTGAGCTTACCCGCTCCCTGGGAAGTCCTGAGATTGGCGATACGGTTAGACACTTGATAGAGGCACTCAGCCGGGCGGGCTTTCTTGAAGATGAGACCTACGCCAATCTCAAGTTGGAACGCCGGTTGGCTTTTACTGAAAGCCCTGTGCGGCCGGCAGCTCATGCTGGGTCCGCATATCCGGAAGCAACGGGTCCTCTGCGGGACCTGATGCAGCAGTATCTCGGGGGAGCGGCTTCGACTCAGAAGGGGATCATCGGGATTGCTGCGCCGCATGTCAGCCCGCAGGGCGGTTGGGAAAGCTACCGCGCGGCCTACAAGGAACTCACCCCGGAGATGCGGGACCGCACCTTCATTGTTCTGGGAACCTCTCACCACGGGGAACCTGACAGGTTCGGCTTGACCCGAAAGCCGTTCGAAACTCCATGGGGAAGAACCAGAATCGACGAGGCCCTTGTAGCTGAATTGGAAGCTCAACCGGCCGCGCTGCCGGAAGACTATTGCCACGCCGTCGAGCATTCGATCGAATTTCAAGTGGTCTTTCTGCAGGCTATCTACGGGGCAGACGTACGCATACTACCGCTTCTGTGCGGGTCATTCGGAAGGAGCATGCATGGCGGCGGATTTCCGGAAGATGATGAGCATGTCAAGCGCTTTCTAGGGGCGCTTGGGGAGATCGCCGAGCGGGAGAAAGAACGGCTGTTTTGGGTGCTGGGTGTCGATATGGCCCACATGGGGCTGCGGTTCGGAGATAGGTTCGCTGCCCGTGCCAACCGCGATGAGATGAACATGGTCAAAGAGCGGGACAACCTTCGGATCGATCGCATGAATGCATCGGATGCGCGAGGTTTCTGGGATTTGGTGAAGGAGAACCAGGACGACCTGAAGTGGTGCGGATCTGCGCCAATTTACACCTTTATAAAGGCTGTTCCGCAGGCGCGGGGAACACTGCAGCGATACGAGCAGTGGAATATCGATGAAAACAGCGTAGTCAGCTTCGCCGCCATCTCTTTTGCCCCTGGAGCGAGCCGTGCTCCAGCGAACCCAATAGGCGTAGGCTCGTGCCCGCTTTGACTATGCGGATGCAACTATACGGCCATGGAGAGACGGGCCCCCACTGCCGAAAGGATAAACAGAAGTAGATTGCGGGCAGCATCTGGAAAGGCTGAAGGTCGCTTAATGAAAAGAATCGCCAAGATCCCGAGACCGCCGACGGATGACGCCTATTACGTGAGCGCCGCCGATGTAGCGGACAAACTCATAGACCGCATGCGGCGTGGGTTGGACCCGCTTCTCTTGTCCAGCTGCTCATGGAATTTTCTCCCCGCAGGTCCAATGTCGAGGACTGGTGCGCACAAAGAGTTTGATTGACGCGTCATTGCCATCATCGTCTCCTCAGGCACGCCTCACGCTCTTCGCTGTCACCTCTTAGTGTTCTTCCCGATGAGACTTGTCCAAATACCTTTTCCCTGGGCTAGATTCCGCTACTGAAGCTGCTACATTGCGATTGTTTTACGGCCCGACTAAAACCCTTCCCTGATACAAACAAAACCAGACTCCATCGCTTCCCAGAGCGTGACACTTGACTCGGATATGAAGGAGATAGGTGGGATGCGGTTCTACAACACGCGTAACTGGAATGTTCAACACTTTATCCCGATGAGTCTGTGAGGATGAAATGTTATGCACATCGAACTCATCGAAAACCCACTGCTTCTCGCCAAACATAATGCGCAAACAGCCACTCTCGCTCTGCACGACCACCAAGGATTCTCCTGCGCGGTGCGGGGCGACTCGGTGGACGACGAGACAAGGTCTAGCGAAGAGCGGGGCCGGCTGCTGCTGAGTTGGCGCGCGGTGCTAGGAGAAATCGGATGCAGTGAAGTGGGAGCCGGTCGATGGTAACGCCGCCGAAAGACAATCTGGCCTGCGGCCCGCGGCCCCCATTCCCGGAGACCCAGCCCATCGCCCGGCGATCGTCGCAGCGTCCATGCCCGGAATGCGGCAGCATGACCGTGCGTTCCAGAGACGGACGTGATCTGTGCGTCATCTGTGGTTATCTACAAACCCATGCATGATGGGCCGCCAGGCGAAGCCAGGGCCGAAGGGATTGCACTACGACGTCCCCTTCACGCCGGCTGCGGTCAGCAGGAGATCGCGGACCGCGGCTTGAACTAGCTCCACCGCCGCGCGCCGATAATCCCAGCAAGGGTCGCGATCCGGTCGCTCGACCACCATGGTCGCGTTGGCTTCAAAAAGCAGAATTTCGCCATCCCGATTCAGACCGAAATCGATGCCCCCATAATCAAGACCGATCGTGGCTGATAACCTTTCCAGTGCGGCCATGGCATGGGCGCCCAGCACTCCGGCCATATCGGCCAGGAACTTCGCTTCCTCCGCACGATGCTCGGCATGGTCTCGCATGTCGGCGCTAAAGTAGTGAATCTTCCATTGTTTCGAGATCGCAAGGTGTAGCGGATAAAGCTTTCCGCCCACCATCATCACCCGGTACTTGCGTACCCAGTTGTCGGCGCTCCGGGCGTCGAGATACTCAATCGCGATTACTTCGGCCGTGGCCCCCCCGAATCCGCGCAACTCAGCCAACCTTTTGGCGAGCGTGGCTGCAGATTCCGCCTGAACAAAGTGCTGCCCCCCGTGGAAGCCAGGAGTGCGCAACAGCAGCGGAAAGGTGAAGCCATACCCAGCCAGTGTGCTTGCACCATCCGGCCCGGCAAGCAGAGCGTGGGGAAATGTAATTGTCACAGGAGTGATGACGCCAGGCACCTTTTGCCATCGGCGCGCATTTGCGCAACGGCCGGTGGCGCCTACCGCCGTTGGGTGGTTCAACACCGGGCCCGTGGTTAAGGCCAGCAGCGCCTCGGCCGCGTGCAACGCGGGCGCCGCCACGTCGCAATCGCCGATGCCGTTAATTACCAGCCGGTGCGGCGGCAACGGATTCTTTATGTCGTAGAAGTCTGCGACCACAACATAGACTTGAAAAACGCGGTCATCGAGCAGCTTCTCGATGGGCGTATTGCCACCGGTCGAAGAAACCAGCAGCAGCACGGGAATGGGTTCGGCATCGCCCCGGAACGACGAGGGAAAGAGAGCTTTTTGCCCAAAAGCTTTCACCTGGTGTACCTTGGCCAACTGCGGCTCTCCCAGCCGTGTAAGCGCGTAGTACATTCCCCCGTGTGCCTGCGGGAACGCGGGGTCGATACTGAGCGCTCTTTCGACCCGTGCGTACCTGGTGCGGCGGCGTGCTCGTCTGGTGTGCCGCGGTCGCTCATCCTTGCGCGGATCTTGTTTTCTCTAAGAGGGACTCCAGTTGAGGCGTGTGCGCTCACTCTGCGGTTCAAGCAATTGGAAGAGCATTTGTCCTGTGGCCTTCTCATACAGCTCTCATCTGCCACCGCCAATGAACCAAAATGGCACTCAAGCGGCCGGGAAAATCTGCCGATACACACCTTGTCGGAATCGATGTCAGCAGTTTCTAATGCTAATCCGTTAGGACTGGGGGAGTGAATGAGGCGTCGGAGAGCAACCGGCTGGTGTGACCACAGAGGGCCATGTTTACGGGGTAGTTCAGGTGCGCTGACTCATTCGACCTCGCAAGCCAGCTGAGGGCGTGGCCTTGTTTGGCCGCGGCTTTTGCGGACAGGAACGCGCATGTTCCGAGAAACCCTTCACCCGAGATCATTGCTCAGGAAAGTGGGCGAGATTCTCAATGCACCCGTTCCATTCTTTTCCGTGCATCGTCCTTGTGAACTCCATCGACGTTCCTCCGTGGTTGATTCCGTGGCTCCGTCTACCGGGCTCGTTCTTCGACAACGCTCAATGGGATCTTTTGTGCTGCCGATACAAGGGGAGGGCGGGGGTCGTGTTCATTGCAGGCCGATCTGCTGCCTCTCGATCAACCGCAATCTGCCAGAAAACACGGTCCGGATGGGATGGAATAGAGAATGTTTTCGATTGTTGGGATCTTGCTTGTATTCGCCTGCGTCATCGTGGGTTTCCTCATGGAGAAAGGCAAGCTTGCCGTTCTCATCCAGCCAGCCGAGTTGGTCACCATTGGCGGAGCGGCCATTGGCACGGTGTTGGCAGCTAACCCAATGCACATCCTGAAGAAAATGATCGCCGGCCTCCTCGGCGTCATTAAAGGCTCCCCGTTTTCCAAACAGCGGTATATCGAGACCCTCAAGATGATGTTCGATCTGTTTGCAAAGTCCCGCAAAGAGGGAGCAATCGCGATCGAAAGCGATGTGGAAGATCCGGAGAAGAGCCCCATATTTTCCCGCTACCCGGCGTTCCTCGCTGACCATCACGCCAGGGACTTCGTGTGCGACACCATGCGCATGGCCATCACCGGCGGGGTAAACCCGTTTGATGTGGATCAGATGATGGATCTCGATATGGAAGTCCATCATCATTCGGCGAATCAACCAAACCAGTCTTTGAACAGCGTGGCGGATGCATTGCCCGGCCTGGGGATCGTCGCTGCAGTGCTCGGCGTGGTGGTGACCATGGGTTCGCTCGGTGGACCGCCCGAGGAAATCGGACACAAGGTGGCTGCTGCGTTGGTAGGAACGTTCCTGGGAATCTTGCTCTGCTATGGAGTGTTGGGGCCGCTGGCCGCGAATATGTCGAAGACAGTGGAAGAGGAGCACAGTTTTTACGCTGTGCTTCGGGTATTGATGCTTGCCTTTATCAAGGGCACCGCGCCCATCATGGCGGTTGAAATGGGACGCCGCGCCATTCCCGGCCATTCTCGACCCAGCTTCGTCGAAGTTGAGAAAGCTTGCAGAGAGAAATCCGGGGAGGCTGCGGCCGCATAGGTTGGTCAAACCATGGCAGACGAACAGCCGATCATTATCAAGAAGAAAGGCGGCCACGGCGGCCACCACGGCGGCGCCTGGAAAGTGGCCTATGCCGATTTTGTCACTGCCATGATGGCGCTCTTCATCGTGCTCTGGCTAATGAACAGCAGCAAACCCATACAGGAGGCCGTTGGAGGATACTTTCGCGACCCGAATGGCCTGGCCGAAAAAAAAGGATCGGCGGTAGACGGGGCCGGCCAAGCCGCTCCCGTAGTCAAGCAAGTCGACATGGGAAAGCTGAAGTTAGACCTGATGAAGGCCATGCAAAAACTGGGTGATTTCGAGAAGCTCAAGAAGCAGATTGAGATGACCCTCACCCCCGAAGGATTGAAGATCGAGTTCATAGAAGATCCCAACGGAACATTCTTTGAAAACGGCAAGGCGCAGCCCACTCCAGGTCTGCAGGAACTGCTGAAGGTACTGTCCGTCGAGGTGGGCAAGTTACCCAACCCGGTTTCGATTGAGGGCCACACGGACTCCAAGCCATTCTCTGATTCCAAGACCTATGGCAATTGGGAACTATCGACAGATCGCGCAAATGCCGCCAGGCGCATCATGCAGAACAGCGGTCTACGTCTAAATCAAATCGTTCAGGTACGCGGTTACGCCGACCAGGAGCTGCGTGATCCCCTGCATCCGGCAGATGCTTCTAACCGGAGGGTTACGTTGATTGTTCAATATGTCAAAACTGAACGGCCCACCGTATTTACCAGCGATGGCTCCATAGCGCCGGCTAAGCTGCTGAATGCGGCTCCTACACCGCCGGCTTTGATGCCGGCAGCACCAGCCAAGGACGCAAAACCGGAGAAATAGCACAGTGAAACGATCAAAATCGTACGATCGCGGACGTACCTGGATCGTTGGCAATTGCCGCGATAAAGTCGATCGTCGTCGTGCGTTCCCACTCGGTCTCGAAGAGGAACAAAAGCCCAGCCTGCCGCTTCTCCATATATGCGACCTGCGCACGCAGCTCGAGAACTCCAGTCGGAGGACGAAGAATGAGTAACCCCGACGCGCCAACGGTGAGGGGATCATCAAACTCGGCGCGAATGCCCGCGTCGCTGACATCCCGGCATAGCCCAAGCAACGGCGAGCCCCCGATATTGAAACTCACGCGGAAGCCAGTGGTCGTGCGAGGTTCGCGAAATATGAATCTGCGGATACTATCCAAGTCTCTCATTCCCGTCGGCCCCGGTCAGGCGGAACGGGACCGGCATGCGAATCCTGGCGACTCCTCGTATGTATCGGCGCGAACCCTTCAACTCTTCAAGGAATCGAATTCTACCCCGGAATTCCGCGCGCGGATCGGCGCTGGCTGGTGACCGCGACGGTAGCACCTGCCGCTGGGGCAGATACCAGGTGAGTGAATGACGTCCCTGCCCGGGTACCCGAAGGTGCCGGTAGACGATGCGGGCGCTGCAGGCGCCTCTACAGGGGCAGCCAAGACGATCGAGGAACGAGCCAGGGGGGGCGCGGGTCGCAGGATCCTGATCGTCGAAGACGATATCTCTCTGGGTAAGTTCCTCAGTCGTGCGCTCAAGCTCAAGCTCTTTGCAGTCGAGGTCTCGCTCGATGGCGAGGCCGCCTGGGAAGCCCTGCAGAACCCCGTCTACGACCTTGTGATTCTTGACTTGAATCTGCCCAGACTTGACGGAATGGAATTGCTGAAGCGAGTGCGTAAGGAACAGCCAGGACTGCGCGTGCTCGTGCTTACAGCACGGAATCGTACCGAAGACCTGGTAATGGCTCTGGAACAGGGAGCCGACGATTGCCTGATCAAACCATTTTCCTTCCTCGAATTGCTGGCTCGCGTCCGCGGACTCCTGCGCCGTGGTGCTCCCTCTGTCTCGAGTTCTTCGAAGTTTGGCGATTTGAGTATCGACCGGGAACAACACAGGGTGGTGCGTGGCGAGCGCACCATTGATCTCACACCACGAGAGTTTGCCATCCTCGAGTGCCTGATGGGCAACGCCGGCAAAACGGTATCACGTAAAACCCTCATGCGCGATGTATGGAACATTCCGTTCGATTCGACAACCAACATCGTTGATGTGTACATGAAGTATCTCCGCGACAAGATTGACATCGCAGGAGAAGTAAAGCTGCTCCGCACCGTTCGTGGCGTCGGGTACGTCTTGCGAAATGATTAGCCACTCCAAATTCAGCGAATCATCGTCCGCATCGGAAATCCTTTGCTCGAACCTAGCCCAGGGCATCCATGCAGTGGCCCAGCCGCTGGCGGTGCTAACGGCCAGTCTGAGCAAAGACCATATCGGGCTGATGAACTTCGACGAGTTGCGGGAACTCACCGCAAGCTCGGCTGGGGAGGTAAAGAGACTGTGCGCACTGTTCGGCTGTCTGCAGCAGCTGGTCATGGTCGAAAGCATCAAGCCTGAGTTGACATCCACCCCCCTCCTTGCTGCACTTGCGTACGCGGCTGAAGGAGTTGACCTCATATTCCAGCGAGACGGGATCTTTCTGCGCTCAGTTGTACCCGATACTTGTCCGCCGGTGCTCATCCATCGTGCCCGAACTCTCCAGGCATTATCGCGGGTGCTGCTGATTGTCCACGGGCTATCCCGTGCCCAGGACACGGTGGAGCTGGTTGCCACTCCGTGTGCCCATGCAGTTCAGGTCGTCATCCGAAATCTGAATGTGTCGGTAGCCGCTGTCAACGCGGAAGCGAGCCTCAGTATGGCTGTCGCCGAAGCCAACATGCGAAGCCAGCACGCTGAGTTTGCTCTGAGCCTGAGGCCGTTCACTGTGTGCATCGAACTGCCGAAGGCGCCGTTCGCTTACTAGTACTCGAATTGCATCGTTGTAAGAGTCATGCGAAGCCGAAGGTACCTATGAGCGCGCCGCCCGTGCCAAAATCCCGTGTGGACGAGAGCAACACCATCGCCGTGTTGTTGGTTAGTCCCAACACCCGGCTTCGCCTTCAGCTACGGGAGAAGCTCCGTCAGCCGCGCTGGGTTTTGACCGAGGCTGCCAGCGGTGCCGAAGCACTGGAATTGTTGCACGAACTTGTAAGCGAGATTCTTCTTCTGGACCCACTGCTCCCAGACCTTGAGTCAAGCGAATTCAGCGCGATGGTTCGGGAACAGTTCCCCAGTGTTCAGATTCTGACCGTGAATTCGCATACCGGGCAGCTGGTTCTGGGCGCTGCGTCGCCCACGGCGCTTTCCGCCCAGCTCACTGAAGTGCTTTATTGCGTTGGCAACGCACAGACCCATTCGATTTCGCCGGTTCAGCTTCGCCGCGCACAGGCAGGCAATGACAGCAGCGTTCGGGGCATTCGCGGCATGGTCGGCGACACGGAGCCGATGCAGCGGGTTTATGAATTGACGAATATGGTAGCCCGCCGTGATACCACCGTCCTGGTGACAGGGGAGAGCGGCACCGGTAAAGATTTGATTGCCCAGGCGATTCATCTCATCAGTCCGCGCCAGAAGCAGCCCCTGGTAGTGATTAATTGTGCGGCCATCCCTGAGCCGCTGCTCGAAGCTGAATTGTTTGGCTATGTAAAGGGCTCATTCACCGGTGCTGTGCAATCGCGCATAGGGCGCATTCATGCGGCGCACGGGGGAACTCTCTTCCTGGACGAAATTGGCGATATGCCACTTTCTTTGCAGAGCAAGATACTGCGTTTTCTGGAACAGGGCGAAGTGCAAAGGATTGGCGGTAACGACAATCTGAAGGTGGATGTCAGGGTCGTGGCTGCAACCAACGCCGACCTTTATGGCTTGGTTAAGCAGCAGCTATTTCGCGAGGATTTGTATTACCGCCTGGCCATTTTTCCGATCAAGCTACCGCCCTTGCGTGAGCGCCTGGGAGATGTCGAAAAGCTCGCCGAGTCGTTTCTGGCCAGGTTCTGTCCGGGTGCAACCCTGAGCGCTGGAGCGGTGGAGGCTCTGTGCCGCCACGACTGGCCGGGAAATGTCCGCGAACTGAGAAACGTAGTCGAGCGAGCCAGCATATTTGTTGGTGGTGAACGCGAGATCTTACCTCACCATATTCTTCTCTAACGCACGGCTCGCGCTTTCCCGTTTTGGGGCCGCGTCCCCTGAATTGGCCATCGCCGTGCTAGCCAATGAGTAGATGCGGTCTACTTCTCATCTTGAACCAATGAATGCCTGCCTCGCGGAAGATTCCGCCGACCCGCGTACCCATGAGCAGGCCGGGAAGGACGAGTCGTCAAGACACGTACCGTCGAGACACGAACTTGGCACGCAGGCAGGAGATGCCGTGCTCCTCGCGTCTGCGTTTACCGAATTCATCTCGGCGTCGTCGCGACTGGAAAAATCCTACCGCCAACTGCAGGAAGAAGTCTCCGAGTTGCGCGTAGAGTTGTCGGCGCGGAATGCGGCGCTGAGCACCAGCCTCGCAGAAAACGAACGTATGCGGCTCGATTTGCAACAGATCGTCGATTCCATGCCGTGTGGGGTTTTGGTTATGGATCGCCAGGGTGAGATCTCGATGATCAATCCGGAAAGCGGGCGGCTGCTTGGACTGGAAGGTTCACCTTTCCACGAGGGGTCGAAAGCGACTCTCAGGCAAATATCGGCGTTAAGTGGTGTCAATCTCGAATCTTCCTGTGCGAATGAATCGAGCTTTGACGCGGCACAGGAGTTCTGCGTCCACGAGTCCTCAGGAAAGCGTTGGCTTGAGGTTCGTAATCGACCGCTGTTTGACCAATCGGGCCGCGGCGCCAAGCCTGACCGGACGATATTGATTCTGCGCGACGTAACCGCCCATAGACGCGCTGAACAGGAGCGGGTGGCCGCCCGCGAGGCGATGGTCCTGGCGGAGATTACGACCATTCTTGCCCACGAGATTAGAAATCCATTAGCCAGCCTCGAACTGTTTGCCGAGCTGATTGAGACCGACGAAGATCGTCGGGCCCAATGGATTTCTAATCTGCGCGTTGGCATACGCACCCTCTCGGGAACGGTGAACAATGTCTTGACCTTTCATGGCAGCGGCGCACTCAAGCTGGCCCCAGTTTCGTTGTCTGGCTTGATTGCGAACGCCGTTCAGTTTGTCAAGCCGCTGGCGCAGCAGGCCGCGGTTTCTTTGGAATGGTTCACGGATCAGAGCCAACATCAAGTAATGGGCAATGAGAGCGCGCTCCAGCAGGTAATGTTCAATCTCATCTCGAATGCCATTCGTCACACCCCTGCGGGTGGACGGGTTACCGTTACGCTGCGCAGCGAACCGGCCACTGCTAAGGTTGCGAGTCGCGTGATCGTTGAATTCTCCGACACTGGCTGCGGCATCCGGCCCGACCAAATCGAACATATCTTCGAGCCAGGATTTAGCGGCAGTGGCGATACCTCGGGGTTGGGCCTGGCGGTTTGCGCCAGCATCATGAAACAGCATGGGGGTGAGATCGGTGTCGTCAACCGGACGCATTGTGGCGCTCGATTCACGCTCTCGCTCCCCTTACTCCAACCGGAAGCCGCCACCGCATGAACAACATACCTGTGAATGGCAAGAGTTCCTCGGTGCTGGTGGTGGACGATGAGCCCGGTATGCGGACGGCGCTGCAGGCCAATTTCCAGCGCCACGGATGGCGTGTGGAAACGGCGTCCGGCGTTGCCGACGCAACGCGTGTTCTGGAGCACACCAGCTTTGATCTGGTGGTGAGCGACATCCGCATGCAGGATGGCGACGGGTTTGAAGTGATGTGTTCGGTCCTCAAAAACTCGCCCGCCACCGCGGTGATTCTGCTGACCGCGTTTGCGAGTGTTCCTGAAGCAGTCGAGTCGATGCGCAATGGGGCATTTGATTATCTGACCAAACCGATCTCCTTTGAACAGATCCAGGCAGCGGCTGCCCGTGTCATGCAGCGGGTAAGCGACAAGACAGCCTCCGGCAAGGCGCCCAGGAAAAACGTAACCATCACTGGCGCCGGGACGGGAATCGTCGGCCGTTCTCCCTTGCTGCTGCAGGCCCTGCAACGCGCTCGGGCTGCCGCCAGCACCGATGCGGATGTGCTGATCGAAGCCGAGAGCGGCGCAGGCAAGGAACTGCTGGCGAGGTTTATCCACGAAAGCAGCGACCGAAGCCGCAAACCATTTGTTGCCGTAAACTGCGCGGCCCTGCCGGAGCAATTGCTGGAGAGCGAACTATTCGGGCACACCAGGGGCGCCTTTACCGGGGCCAACGCGGCCAAGGCTGGGAAATTCGAATTGGCGGATGGGGGTACTCTGCTGCTCGACGAAATTGGCGAAATGCCTCTAGCCCTGCAGCCCAAGCTCTTGCGGGTTCTTCAGGAGCGGGAAGTCGAGAGGCTTGGCGAGACCCGGTCGATCCACGTCGACATCCGTGTCATCGCCACCACCAACGCCTCCCTGGGCACGATGGTGGAGCAGGGACGCTTCCGCAGTGATTTGTACTACCGGCTGAACGTCATTCCTCTTTCCATCCCGGGCCTGCGCGAGCGCAGCGAGGATATTCCCTTGTTGGCCAGGTATTTTGCCGAAAAATTCGCCATGGAGACAGGCACTGCGGTGCCCGTCCTCGATCCCGCCTTCATGGATCGCTTGCAGGCTCATAGCTGGCCCGGCAACATCCGTGAACTGGCCAACTTCATGCGCCGCGTGCTTTCTCTCAACCAGGGAACCAGCATCGATGGAGCGTGTTTCGATAAGGAGTTTCAGCCATTGGGAAAGACCCGGGCCGATTTACCCCCTATGCCCTTGCCCGGAACGCCCATAAGTGTGCTCGAGAAAATGCATCTTGAGAACACGCTCGCCCTGGCACGCGGTAACCGGACCCACGCGGCTGAGATGTTGGGCATCAGTGTCCGAACGATGCGCAACCGGATTAAAGAATATGGACTGCCTCCGAGGAGATACGCATGACGCCAACAGTATCTTTACTTTCCACCCTGGAGAGCTATTTGAAGTTGGCCACGAGTCGCGAACAGGCCATTTCCGCCAATATGGCCAACGTGGATACGCCCGGTTACCGTACCCGCGATATTGATTTTCAGCGTGAGCTGAGCCGGGCTACCAGCCAACCCGCGATGCAAATGGCGGATGGCAGCGGAACCGTCCAGATGGTGCCCGTGATCCGCCAGGTTCCGGGCTTGATGGAACGTCCGGATGGCAACAACGTGAATCTCGATCGCGAGGGGCTCTTGATTGCCGAGACGCAATTGCAGTATCAGCTTGGCATCCAGCTCATTAAGGATCAGTTCCACGAGATGTTAAGCGTCATCAACGGAGGAAGTTAACCATGGGTTTCTTCGACTCGCTTTCGATTAGTGGTTCGGCGCTGGCAGCGGAAAGGGAGCGTACAGAAATCATCGCCGCAAATATGGCCAACGCCAGAACGACCAAAACTCAAGCCGGCGGCCCGTTTCGGCGCAGGGAGGTCGTATTCGAGTCCTCCGGGGCTTCTGCATTCCGGCTGGCCCTTGCCCACAGCAGCGAATTCAGAGGGCCGACTCCCGGCAGTGTGCAGATTGCTGAGGTCGTCGACGACCCATCGCCTTCGATCTTGCGTTATGAGCCGGGTCACCCTGACGCCAATAAGGATGGCTATGTGGCCTATCCGGCCATCAATCCGGCGGCGGAAATGGTGGACCTAATGGACTCCGTGCGCGCTTATCAATTGAACGCATCAGCCGTGGCTGCGACCAAGCAGATGATCCAGCAAACCATGGAAATCCTCAAAAGTTAGACAGGGAGCGACAGATGAGCAGTCTCATTTCAGCCCTCGGCAGCCTCGGCAGCATCGGCGGTCTGCCGAAGTTGCCGTCCCTCCAGCCTGCTGACGCACAGGGTGGGTTTGGCGCCGTTCTATCCACCGCGCTCGAAAAGGTGAACGAGTTAGATACCGGTGCTGACCAACAGGTCGGAACCCTCCTCAAGGGCGGCAACGCTGACATGAGCACGGTCATGATTGCGGTGGAGAAGGCAGATATCGCCTTTCAGCTGATGATGCAGGTTCGCAATAAGATTGTGAACGCCTACCAGGACATCGAGAAGTTGCAGTTCTAGCGCGGGTCCTTTCTCAAATCCAGCAATGCGGTGAAATTAAGAACTCATGGCGGCCAAGACCCAGACAGCAATTGTCAAGCAGGCAGCGAGCGGTGGAAACCCGATCGATCGCATCAAGCTGTTTTGGGCTGGCCGCAACACACAACAGCGTGTTTATCTCGGTGCGGGTCTCGCTCTCACCCTGGGGGTCGTCGCTTTCCTGGGCAAGATGATCGTCACGCCCCAGTACAAGCCACTGATGTCGGGCCTCGAGCCAGCCGATGCACAAGCGATCACCGCCGAATTGGCAGCAAAAAAAATACCTTATCTCATTGGGCCCGACGGCACGTCCATCACCGTACCAGCCGACCAGGTAGATGCCGCCAGGCTCGAAGTGGCGTCCCATGATGCACCTCACAGCGGCCGTATCGGTTACGAGATCTTCGACAAAGTCTCCTGGGGACAAACTGAGTTTGATGAGAAGGTCAACTACCAGCGGGCACTCGAAGGCGAGTTGGAACGAACCATTCAGACCATGAGCAATGTCAAGAGCGCCAGGGTCCACCTGGTGATGGCCACCGACTCGGTATTCATGGACCGGGAGCGGGGCGCAAAGGCTTCCGTTACCCTGCGGCTTAAGAGTGGAAGTCTTTCCCGAGCCGAGATCTCGGAAATTTCCCGGCTGGTCTCCGGTGCGGTGGATGAGCTGAAGCCGGCGGATGTTGTGATCATCGACGCGGATTCCAATAAGACACTCGGATCGAGTTCCGCGTCCCCTGATGGCAGTGAAGGCATCGAGCAGGAAATGACACGGCGGCTGATCTCAACCCTTGCGCCGGTCGTGGGAGCCGATCGCATGCGTGCCTCCGTTAATGTGGAATATGAAACCGGTAGCAGTGAAGAGAGCCAGGATAAGTACGATCCAGCCGTGAGCGCCACGCTGACTATGCAGCGTTCCGAAGAAATTACAGGCCCGGGCGCTGGCGTTGGTGGCGTGCCGGGAACATCAAGCAACGTGGCCGCCGCCAAGCCCGTTGCGCCGCCCACACCAGCGGCGCCGACCAAACCAGGGTCGCCAACTACACCGGGGTCGCCAACTACACCGGGGTCGCCAACCACGACGGCGGCGGCTACCGCGGCTTTCCCGGCCATCCTTCGGGATCCGGGACAATCGTCAAAGACAGAAAGCGCGACCTACGGTGTGAATCGCATCACGCGCCATGTGATCGAACCGGCCGGTAGTATCCGCCGCGTGACCGCCGCAGTGCTCATTGACGACGCCATCGAACGTAAGCAGGAAAAGGGGAAGTGGGTCGAGACGCATCGCAAGCGAACGCCCGAGGAACTGAAGACCATAAGCGAACTCGCGCAGGCAGCCATAGGATTCAACAGCGCTCGCGGCGATGTAATCAGCGTCCAAAATCTTGCTTTTGAGCGCCCGGTTGCGGTCGACCTTCCACCCGTCACTTTTGCCGAGAAGGCCCGGAAGGGAATCAATGACTATGCCGCGGTCATTCGTTATGCCGGAATGCTGGTCCTCTTCCTACTTGTCTATATGCTGATGCTTCGGCCCATCCAGAAGCGCGCTCTGGCAGCGATACCGCAGAACGCGCTGCTCGCCACCTCCAGAGCCTCAGCTGCAACGGAGGCCGATGCCGTGGCGATTAGTGAAGCCGCAGCCAACCTCGCCCTGCGTTCCCAGACCTTGAGAAAGCAGTTGGCCGAGTTCGTCAAGGCAGAGCCGGAAAGCAGCACCAACGCCGTGCGTGCATGGCTGCGGGAAGAGACTCCATGACACCCCCGCCTGAAAAGCTCGCCATCAGCGGCGCACGCAAGGCTGCCATCCTGCTTACGGTTCTGGGAGAGGATTCCGCCGCAACCGTTTTCCGCAACCTGGACGAAAAAGACCTGCAGCGAGTTGCCGACGAGGTCGCAAGTCTGGGAACAGTCCCGGTGGAATTGTCGCTTCAGGTCTTTGAAGAGTACCAGCGGATTACCGAGGCACAGGATTTCATTGTCCAGGGCGGCCATGACCTGGCGCGACGCCTGTTAACCAAGGCCTTTGGAGAAACCGATGCTGAGGGCATCATGCAGCGGTTGACCAAGGCCCGCGAGCTTAACCCCCTGGAGTCACTGCAACGGGCCGATCCCCAAAAGCTGGCCAGATTTCTCGAGGCAGAACACCCGCAGACCATCGCCCTGATCCTTGGGCAACTCGGCGATCGTCAGGCTTCCGCCTTGTTGATGAGCCTTCCCAACGAAATTCGATCGGAAGCGGTGAAGAGATTAGCCAACCTGCGGCGCTTCTCGCCGGAGATGGCGGAGAAGGTCTCCAGCGTGCTCGCTATGCGGCTCAAGGCGGTTGGGGAGCAGGGCAAGCGCGCCTATTCGGGTTTCCAGAGCGTGGCCGACATCATGAACTGCATCGATACGACTGTGGCCCAGGAGATCCTGGTGGAGATTGAAAACGAGGAACCCACTCTCGCCATCAGTATCCGCGATCTGATGTTTACCTTTGACGATCTTATTCAGGTTGCGGAATCACAGGTTCGCGAGCTTACGGGAGCGATTGATAAGAAAGTTTTGGCGACGGCGCTCAAGGGGACAAACGAACAGCTCAAGGACCACTTCTTTCGCACCATGTCCTCCAGGGCTATCGAAATGCTCAAAGAAGATATTGAAGCACTTGGTCCGGTTCGAAGCAAGGACGTGATCAAAGCGCAGTCTGAGATTGTTACGATTGCTCGACAACTTGAGACCGAGGGCAAAATCGTACTGAAGGGCGAGGCCAATGATGAGTATGTCGTCTAGCGGAGTTGACAGCCAGGAAGCCACAGTTCCGGTGACGTCGTTTTCCTATCGGGATATGGGCGCCCCTGTGCCGTTTCAGGTCAATGAGACCAAACTCGCCGGGCCCGCACCAGAACCGGAACGCGCACCCCAGCCGGCGCCGGGCGTGTCACCGCAGGAGATGAAGGAACTGCTGAGTGCGGCTCGGGTCGAAGCCGTTGCCCAGACCGAAGCGCGCATCGAAGCGGAATATGAAGAAAGGTCAACCGCAGAGGCGGATAAGATCCGGAAAGCTCTGGAGGATTTCCAGGTGGAACGGAAGGAATATTTTTCCCGGGTTGAGTCTGACGTGGTTCAACTCGCGCTCGCCATCGCGGCCAAGATTCTGCATCGCGAAGCCCAGGTTGATCCCATGTTAGTGGCCGCGTTAGTCCGGGTGGCGATCGACAAGCTGCACGACGGCTCGAGCGTTTCGGTACGCGTTGCGCCCGCGGAAGCCGGGAAGTGGCGCGCGTTCCTGGCCAATCCTCTCAATGGTTCAACCATAGAAATCGTTGAGGATGGTCATCTGGGCGCAGCGGATTGCATTCTGGAAACGGAACTGGGATCGGCAAATTTCAGCATCGAAGCGCAGATGAAAGAAGTTGAGCAGGGGTTCTTCGATCTGCTGGCGCAAAGGCCCGTGATTAAGTGAGTCCTTCGCGGCTGCTTGCTCCTTACTTCGACCGCCTGGATAGAGGGTCGACACTTCGCTGGCGAGGACGGGTGTTGCAGGTCGTCGGTAACCTGATTGAGTCAGAAGGGCCATTCTGTTCCATAGGGGAGTCGTGTGAGATCACCAGCGCGATCGGCAAAAAGTATTCGGGCGAGGTGATTGGTTTTCGCGGTTCGACCATGCTCTCCATGGCGGTTGAGAATCCGCAGGGCATCCGCTTTGGAGACCGGATCGTTGCCTGGGGTACCCGGTCATCGATCCGGGTCGGCATGACATGCTGGGACGAGTGATCGACGCCACGGGCATGCCGCTCGATTCGAAAGGCGAATATCGCGCGCAACGGTCTGTGTGGGTGGATGGATCGGCGCCTCTGCCGCTGGATCGGGTCACGATCCGCGATCCGCTCGGCTGCGGCATTCGCGCACTCGATGCCTTTGTGACTTGCGGGCGCGGCCAGCGTATCGGTATCTTCGGCGGCAGCGGTGTGGGCAAAAGCACGCTGCCTGGGCATGATGGCCCGCGGGTACAGGCGCTGACTATAACCGTGTTGGCGCTGGTCGGTGAACGCGGACGAGAGGTTGGGGAGTTCCTCGAGGTCATCGGCGAGGAGGGGCGAAAACGATGCGTGGTGGTTGTCTCTACTTCGGACCAATCCCCGCTCCTGCGCTTGCGCGCTGCTTTGTCGGCAACGGCCATTGCGGAGTACTTCGCCAGCGCGGGGAAGAACGTTCTGCTGGTCGTCGATTCGCTGACCCGATTTGCCATGGCGCAACGCGAGATCGGTTTGTCCGCGGGCGAGCCGCCGACCGCAAAGGGCTATACGCCCTCTGTCTTGAATATGCTGGCTCGACTGGTGGAGCGGGCAGGCTGCTTCAAAAGCGGCAGCATCACTGCGTTTTATACGGTTTTGATGGAAGGCGATGATCAGCAGGATCCGGTCGCCGATACCGTGCGGTCCTTACTCGACGGACACGTGATTCTGGACAGAAACCTGGCCATGAGGAACCACTACCCGCCCATTTCTATGCTGGAAAGCCTTAGCCGCCTGATGCCGAATGTCACTTCTCAGGAGCACATGCAAAAGGCCAAGGCTCTTCGTCTCTTATTGGCTTCCTACAATCGTTCTGAAGATTTGATTCGTATCGGAGCCTATCAGAAGGACGCGGATCCAACCCTTGATCGGGCAGTCGAGATATTGCCTCAACTGAACGCCTTCCTGCAGCAGCGGACGGATCAGATTATCCCCTTCGCCGCCGTCGTGAAAGCTCTTCTCGAGCTCCCGAGCTGACATGGCATTCCATTTTTCGCTGGCTACGGTACTTCGCGTGCGCGTCATTATTGAGGAGCGCGAAGAAGGCATATTGCAAAAAATTCTTTTCAATATCTCTAAAGTCTTCGATGACCTGGAACGCATCGACACCAGGATTGAGGAAGCGGACGAGTCCCGTCATGCAGAAGTATTGAAACCCTGCATCGGGCTTGATGTCCACGCCTATTACGGCGAAGTAAAAGAGCTCAAGCGGCACAGAAAAGATCTCGAAGACAGGATTCAGAAACTCGAAGAGGCGAGAGACAGGCAACTTGCCATTTACGAGGCTGCCAAAAGAAATCGTGAGATGCTCACCGATATGCGCGAGAAGAAACGCACTGCCTATGAGATCGAGATGAATAAACGTGAGCAGAAGACCCTGGACGACAACTACATTTCCCGGCGCGGCCGCTCCTGACCGTGGGTCTCCGGATATCCCCCAGAAGCAGCTTGATGTGGAATGCCGCGCGTGCGATCCGATCCCTGCTGAGGTCTTGTGTGGGGTTCAACCCGGCAGCTTTTGCCTATGCGTCGTCCGGCAAACTTTGCCGGGTTCCTTGCCTAGGTCGCACAGCTCTAGTCCAGGCCATTGACTCTAATGAGGGAAACCGTCTTGACGGAGCTGCTTTCCCGGAAAGTTGTTTGGCCCGACAAATGCTACTGTACTGGTGTGCATGTCGCACCCATCGTCGAAATGCTCAACGCGTCTCCAGTGGCGACTCGCCCCGCTTCGATGGCGCAAGTCTCCGATCAGCCTCCGCAGACATTTAAGGAGTCGCTGCTTGCGGTTTCAAGGGCGTCTTCAGACGCGGGCAGCGTACACGAGGATGCTCCCCGCACTGGACGGCGGCAGAGTCCTGCTTTGGACGATAGGAAATCGGCACACGCCGCGCTCCACTCCAGCGTGGTGGTAGCGACTCCTCCTCAACAGACGGTGCAGCAGCAAGTCCCGCTGGCTCAGCAGCTGCCTGTAATTGATCCTGCACCCATTGTTCCGCCGCAGTTGCCACCAGGAGGGACCGGACAGTCTCCGAAGGCGGTAACTGTCGCGGTCGACCCGACGCGCGAAGGTGGGCCGGCAAAGCTTCCGTCGATCGGATCGAACGTCGCTCAGGCTGTTGTCGTTAAGCCGGACAACATTCCGTCCGTCGACACGCAGGAACAAGGAGACCCGCCGCCGGTTGCATCCATGGTGCCGTCGGTGACATATGACTTACAGACGGCGACGAAGCTATCGCCCGCAGTCACCAGTGCAAACCCGGACTCACTCGTGACTACGGTCCCGAGCCGTCCTTCAAACATCGCCCCCAGCGGCGTTGCTGACTCTACCCACAGCTTGGTTCCGGACATCATCCAAACAGTGCTTCCCGCTATAGCTCCAGGTGGGGTCCTGAGCGCCGCCCAGATTCCCGCCTCAGGTCAACCGACGTTCTCCATTTCAAGTACGATTCAACAGCCGCATCTAAGCGCCACTCCTGGTCTAGCTCCGGGTACGCCGGCACAAACAGCAACACAAACAGTGACAAAATCTCATCCGGATGCCGCGCCACACGTGATCCCAGCTGAAGTCTCAACGGTGGTTCAGAAATCCACTTCATCGTCCTCTGCCACCGTGCCTTCGGATACTACCCCTGTGCCAATCTCGCACGGTGGTGTGAACGGATCTGCAAAGGGAGACGTTGCTCAAAAAACGAGCCCCGTTTCAGGCAATCAGGCTAACCCGCCGGCGCCGCCGCCCAGCCCAGACGGATCGGCAACTCTCCCCAGCGTCCCGGGTGCAACCGCCGATCAACTCGCCACACTGATCCAGGCGAACGGCCCAATGCTTGTGACCACTCCGGCCCATGTTGTGAACATGATGCCGGGGGTCCAGGAGAAACCTTCGGACGGAGCTGTCGTCGATCGCAAAGACGGAGCGGGTAACTCCATTCATGAGGCTACAGGACAGGTCGATCGGCTCCGGCACCATCGCACCCTGTCTCTCAAGACTCCTCGACGTCCGGCGATCAGAGCCAGGGTAGCGCCTCCCAGCCAGGGCAGAACGCGGCCCCGGCCCAGCTCAACGTCCCAAATCACACCATCGCTGCCGTTGATCACACCCAGAACCCCGGCACAGCCGTTTTGTCACCATCCGCTCCGGCGCTCGCCGGCGTCTCCGATCATACTGCGAAGACGCCGCAGCCAGGCGTTCCCGGCTCCCATCGTTGTTCCCCAGGCGGTGCCCGTTATTAACACCGCAAAGCTGATTCAGAGCATGGGTCAATCTGAGATGCGCGTTGGTATGCGCTCCACCGACTTCGGCAACATCTCGATCAGCACGTCTGCAACCCGGGACCTGATCTCGGCCCAGATTTCGCTCGATCACGGTGAATTAGCCCGGACACTTGCCACGCATCTACCGGAGATGCAGGCGAAGTTCGGCGGCGATCAAGCGATGAATGTGCGCATAGACATGAATGGGCAGCAGCCCACCGGGCAGGGCGCGGGAACCTCCGCCGGTATGTCGAACGGGTCGGCGGACCAGTCACGCGGCGATAGGCAGCAAAGGGGCAGCGGGACGTCAAGACAATCAGGCGACGTTTTTGCTGGGCAGTTGAATTCAATTTCTACGGCGGTGTTGCCGTCGGCCGAGAGCAGGCTCGACCTCCGCCTCGACATCAGGGTTTAGAAAACGTTTCAGCACGTCAGGACTTAGGAGAGACAATCATGCATACTGTGTCAGCGAACTACACTTTGCCGACGGTTTTAAACTCGCTGCAACCGGCAGCTGTCAGTGGAGTGAAAAAAGCCGTGAACGCGAAAGCCAGCACTGCCCCTACCACGGGAACGAGCTCGGACGCACCTCGTCCACCGATATAGGCAGCACCTTTCTGAATTTGTTGGCGACGGAATTGCAGAATCAGGATCCCGACGGCCCCGATGGATTCAACCGCGATGGTGGGCCAGATGATCTCACTCAACCAGCTCGACCAACTCATCAGCATCAATCAGACCGTCACCGGGTCCACGGGCACAGGATCGACGGGGTTGCTGCAACCAACGGCGGCGACAGCCGGCAATGCTCCGCTCTCCGCAGCTAATGGCGGCGCCGTCAATACACTTTCGCCTTCCGTAGCAGGTGCAGTGGCCAGCCAACTCCCATTCGACCCTAATACCCTGATGCCCCTGAACCCCGCGATGGCGGGCGCGCCCGGGGCCCCATTGAACTCTATTAACCCGGTCACCATGGGTTCTTCCACCACCAGCAACAACATCTCAGGAGGTAAGTAATGGGTTCTTTTGCGACACCACTGTCCGGGCTCACGGCTGCTCAAGGCCAGCTACAATCCGTCTCCAACAATTTGGCCAATATTAATACCGACGGGTACAAAGACCAGACGCTTACCTTCGCTGACGTATTTTCACAGACCGGCGCCACCAATGGCAGTGGCGATCCGCTTCAAACGGGATCCGGGGTTACGATCTCTTCAACCGACGCCAAATTCACCGAGGGAAGTCTGAATGCGACAGGCACCGCATCGAATATGGCCGTGTCTGGAACTGGATTCTTTGTCACTACAGAATTCGAGTGGTTTGCAGGATTACACACGCGCCGGGGACTTTACCACCAACAAAGCCGGACAGATCACCACACCCAGCGGCGAATTACTGCTGGGATATCCCGCTGTCAATGGGGTGGTGAACACTGCGACGACTCTACAGCCGTTGCAGGTCGGCACCGGCGTGACCAGCCCCGCTGTGGCGAGCACCACATTCAATATCTCCGCCAATCTTGATGCCAGTGCCGCGATTGGTGACACGGCGACCAGTACGCTTCCCGTTTATGACTCCCTGGGTTCCGCGCATACCCTTTCTGTTACCTATACCAAGACGGCGCCAAATGCATGGAGCTATACCGTCACCATACCAACCGCCGATTTAATTCCGACGCCCATTGTAGTCGCCCCCGCGGTCGTCCCCACCAACACCGTTGTCAGCGCAGGTACTCTGGGCTTTACTACTGCTGGCGTGTTGGACGCGGTTAATGGGACTGCTACTCCTGCTGCCGTGGCGGCAGGAGTAACACTTACGATCCCACCTGTCGCCGTGGCGCCTGCTGGTGCAAACGACCTTCGCCGATGGCGCCGCAACGATGCCACTCACTTGGAGCCTGGTGACTGCAGGAAGTCCAACCATTACCCAGACGTCTACGGCAAGCTCCACCAGTGCCACGAGCACCGATGGGTTTGCCAGCGGCACACTCAACACCTACGCCGTACAGCCCGACGGCACCATTAACGGCACCTTCTCAAGCGGGCAGACACTCGCTTTGGGTCAGGTAGCGGTCGCTTCCTTTTCCAACACCCAGGGACTTGTCGCAATTGGCAACAACAACTACAGCCGAGCGCTGCCTCTGGTCCGGCCGTGGTGGGCGTGGCCGGAACTGGCGGACGGGGCACCGATTATTGGTGGCTCTGTCGAGCAGTCAAACGTAAATATCGCTACCGAGTTCTCCAAGCTGATCGTGGCTCAGCAAGCTTACTCGGCTAATGCAAAGACGATTACGACGTTTAATCAGGTGTCTCAGGCGACCATCGCAATGCTGCAGTAAGCACGAGGGCTGATTTCTTAGTATTGCATTAAGGGCCAGCCGCTCTGTGTCTCCACGGAGCGGCGCGGACCTTTTTCTACAGCCGTTCTAATATCTGCCTCACGTAGTCACCGCAATCCCAGCTTTTTGCGCCGGCCACCGGCAAATGAACGGCTTGCCCAGAAGTTGTTTTTCTTATCGCACGGCAACTTACTCTCTCACCCTGTAGCCGTAAAGCTACATCCGCCTTGCTCTTCTTCCGGCAATGGCCTCCCGATTGCTAAACCCCCATCAAGGCGCGGATGCGCGTGGCCTGCTGACAGCAATCCACATGCATACCTCCTACAGCGTGGCTCTCGCACCGAGGGCCACGCTGGATTGCATACGGAAGAGAGACCAGATGAATACAGCACCGAAGAGCGCAATACCAATGATCGAAGCGAAATCGGCAATGGCGCCGCCTGTACCGGACCGGCCTCAGGAGCGCGATCCGGGCGAATTTCTGCCCTGGCTTCCCTGCACGCTCGCGTTAGATCTCCCGGTGGTGAACTTTACGGTTGGCCACCTGCTGAGTCTCACCAACGGCTCCATCGTCGAGACCGCGTATCACCAAAGTAGCGACCTGCCTCTCCGCGTAAACGGGCAGCTGGTTGGTTGGACCGAATTCGAGGTCGTTGGCGAACGCCTCGCCGTGCGACTCACGGACCTGTCATGAAGACGACTACGTTCGAGCAAACCCAATCCCACAAAAGGCACCACACTGTCGCTTCCCGTGCTCGCCGATGATGCCGAATTGAGCACTCTTCGCAGCCAAACAGGGCTGCTCTCCCGCGTATGGCGATGGGTGCAAGCGCGCCACGTAGAGCGATCCAGCGACAGGAGGTTGCGTGTGGCCGAGACCGTTTCCCTGGGCGAAAAGCGATTCGTCGCCGTGGTCCAGGTAGATGGACGTCATTTTCTGCTCGCAGGAGGGCCCACAAACATCGCGCTGCTGGCGCAATTGGACCCGAACGAACCTTTTGAAGACGTACTCAAGAAGACGATGACTGTTCCCACGAAGCAGCCGGTGAAACGAAAGCGGCCGCCAAAGCGGGCCGGCAAAGCAAGCGCTCCCACCGCAGCAGCGCGAAGGCGCCGCCGACGTCGCAATTTAACGTGCCGGCGACGTTCGGCGATCTACTGCAGAAGTACGATTACAGCCGGCGGAAATCAGGCGGCAAAACAGACCAGGAAGCAGAACGGCCACGCAACCACCGAGCAGACCGGACAATACGCGTGAGAAATGGTGCGGCCGTTCGCGTGATGCTTTGCCTGGCGACTTCGGCGATCGTTCTGGCACAGCCGCTCCGCGTGGGGGCCGAAGAGCGCCTTGGGATGGAGCTCTCGCCCTCGTTTTGTATGGTGTTAGCCGCAGCACCCATCCAACTGGGCGCCATGCCATCGAACGCAAACGAATTGCGGATTACAGGATTAGGCGGTGGTTCGACGCAGTGGACCATCCTTGTCCTGATGACCTTCCTCACCATCATTCCTTCGATGCTCATCTGCATGACGCCATTCGCCAGGCTATTGATTGTCTTTCATTTCCTCAGGCAGGCACTCGGCCTGCAGACGACTCCGTCGAATCAAACGCTTATTGGCTTATCGGTGATCATGACGTTTTTCCTCATGCAGCCGCTTGGTGATGTCATTTATCGTGATTCCATCCTGCCGCTGCAACAGGGAAGGATCACCGCCGTCGACGCGCTTACCCGCGCGTCCGTGCCCATGCGCCAGTTCATGTCCCATTACGTTCGAGAAAGAGATGTTGCATTGTTTCTCGACATGGCGAAGGAGCCTCGCCCCGAGAACATTGGCGATGTCTCTTTCCGCGTCCTGCTGCCCGCATACATTTTGTCGGAGCTGAAAGCCGGCTTTCAGATTGGCGCCGTACTCTTTTTGCCCTTTCTCGTCGTCGACATGGTCGTCGCGTCGATTACCACTTCTGTCGGCATGATGCAGTTGCCGCCCGTGGTTATTTCTACTCCGTTGAAGCTGCTGCTCTTTCTGATGGTCGACGGCTGGCATCTTCTGATTGGCGCGTTGATGAGGAGTTTCAACTGATGGGTGTCGACCAAGTAGTTTTGCTGGCCCGTCTGATGCTGCAGGAAGTAGTGATTCTGGTTGGCCCGGTGCTGGCCGTTGCCATCGTCGTCAGCCTGGTCGTCAATATCCTTCAGGTGCTTGACATCCCTGCAGGACCAGACCTTGTCACAGGTGCCGCGCCTGCTGGTCACGGGGGCCGCGCTTTTTCTGCTGATGCCCTGGATGTGGCGGCATCTCGCGCACTACACCATTAATCTGCTAACCGACTTTCACCAGGTCATGCAGTAATGAACATATCGTTGGTTCAAATCTTCGGCGCATTGCTGACCATCAGTGTCCGCCTCAGCGGCATGTTGCTCTTTGCGCCATTCTTTGGCAGTGCCGTGATTCCGGCCCGCGTGAAGGCAATCCTGGTGGCTGCCTTGACCGCACTCCTGTATCCGATGCTCTCCGCCAAAATGCCACACATCAGCATCAGCCAATGGCCACTGATGGTGTTCAGCTGAGTTGTGGTCGGGGTCGCTCTGGGGGTCGCGACCAACATTGTTTTCGACGGCGTGCAAATGGCCGGACAGGTATTGAGCGTGCAGATGGGGTATTCGTTGGTGAGTATCCTCGATCCGCAAACTCTGGCCGAGTCGACCGTAGTGGCCACGTTCCATCAGACGGTCGCTATGTTGATTTTTCTGCGTCTCAATGTCCACCTCTGGATTCTGCGTGCCCTGGCTCGCAGCTTCGATTATCTGCCGCCTGCCAGTGGTCATTTCGGGGCAGCGTTCACGACTGCTGCAGTGCAGGCGGGGGCGGCCGTTTTTACCATTGGAGTCCAGATTGCCGCACCCGTCCTCTCCGCCACCCTGTTTGCCGACATCGCGCTTGGCCTGCTGGGCAAGGCGTCTCCACAGTTGCCACTCATGTTGCTGGGTCCGGCGGTTAAAAGTGTTCTCGGACTACTCCTCTTAATCTCGGCGCTCAAGTACTGGCCGAATGTATTTGAAACCTTGTTTCTCCGTTCGATGGTCACCGCCGACCATCTTCTCCGCCTGGCGCGGTAGCGATGGGCGGCGATAGGAATCTATGGCTGACGACAGCAAGACAGAACAGGCTACACCGAAACGGCGAGACAAGGCCCGGGAACAGGGTCAGGTAGCCCGTTCCCGCGAACTCCCCGGGGTCTTTGCGCTGGCTGGCGTACTCGGGGCGGCAACCATGATGTCGTCCACGTCGGTCACTCACTGGACGACCTTCTACCGCAACGCGCTCTATGTGGCCTCTACGGGAGATTTCGAGAGCAATGGGCCTTTGTTCTTCTGGAGCGGGGTTGAGGTGATGCGTTGGATTGGTCCCATCTTGCTGGCAGCCATGGCGCTTTCAGCGTTCTCCGGAGTGGCCCAGGGCGGCATCAACTTTGCCCCTGGGGCTCTGGCTTGGAAACCGGAACGGTTCAATCCCGCCACCAAGTTGGGCCAGATCTTCTCCCCCGTAGGTCTCAGCAATCTGTTGAAGTCACTGCTGCCTTTCGGAGCCATTCTTTGGATCGCCATCAATTCAATTCGCGACAACTGGGAAATCATGGTGCACGCCTCCAGCCTCGGCTTGAGGGTCTTTGCCGGCTTTTTGGGCAGTATGGTCTTTACCTTGACCTGGAAGGCAGGCCTTGTCTTGTTGGTATGGGCTGCGGTCGATTACGCATTGACCCTCATGAAGATGAACAGCGACATGAAAATGACCAAGCAGGAGGTGCGTGAGGAACATAAGGAGTCGGACGGCAATCCTGCCATCAAATCGCGCATCCACCGGCTGCGCAGGGCCATGCGCAGAAGACAAGCGATGAAAGCGGCTGCGACGGCCACCGTAGTGGTGACCAATCCCACTCACTACGCCGTTGCTCTGCGCTACGAAACCGAGATGCCCGCGCCCATCGTTGTTGCCAAAGGACAAAACCTGCTGGCGGAGAAAATCAAACAGTTGGCACGCGACAGCGGCATCATGCTGGTGGAGAACAAGTCGCTTGCGCAGGCGCTTTACAAGAGCGTGGAAGTCGGCGATTCCATACCGGCTAAGTTGTACCAGGCGGTAGCCGAGATTCTCGCTTTCGTCTACCGCGCTGAGGCCGAGGTCCGGAAGGCCGAAGCGGCACGGGGCTCAAGGAACGCTTCCGGGCAGAAGACTGAAACTGGTCCATCGACTGCGGCCGCGGGGACGACGCGATGATGGAGCGCCTGATGGTACTGCTCCGTAAATCCGGTGACTGGATCGCGCCCATCGCGGCCGTCTCCATGGTCTTCGTGATGCTGGTTCCGTTGCCCAGCTTCGTCCTCGATCTGCTGCTGACCATCAGTATTACCGCTTCGATCCTGGTGCTGCTGACCGCGATCCAGGTTCTGCGTCCAGTGCAATTCTCGGTGTTTCCCAGTCTGATCCTGTTACTCACCTTGCTGCGCTTGTCGCTCGACCTGGCCGGCACACGGCGCATTCTGCTGCATGGCAATGAGGGCACAGGGGCTGCAGGAAAAGTAATCGAAGCCTTTGGTCAATTCGTGGTAGGCGGCAATTACATCGTTGGCTTCGTACTCTTTCTGGCGTTGATCGCCATTCAGTTCCTGGTCATCAGTCATGGCGCCGTGCGTACGGCGGAGGTCACGGCCCGCTTTACTCTCGATGCCATGCCAGGCAAGCAGATGGCCATCGATGCCGATCTGAACGCCGGCATGATCAATGAAGCACAAGCCAAAGCACGCCGGGAGCGGGTGGCACGCGAAGCCGAATTCTGCGGCGCCATGGACGGCGCGGCCCGTTTCAGTCAACGCGATTCAATGGCCACCATTCTGATCATGGCCATCAACATCATCGCCGGGTTCCTGATAGGCGTGTTTCAGCAAGGTGTTCCCTTTGCAGGAGGCGCTGAAAACCTACACCATCCTTACCGTAGGCGATGGCTTGGTGACCATTCTGCCGTCCTTGCTGGTCTCGGTCGCAGGCGGCATTGTCGTCACCCGGGCGGCGTCGAAGGAATCTCTGGGCGTGAACGTTGGCAAGCAGCTCTTCAATAGCCCACGCCTGTTCTGGATCGCGGGCGGCGCACTTACGGCTCTGGGGCTGATTCCGGGTTTGCCAAAGTTCTCCTTTTTCAGCTTGGCCGCGGTCCTGATGTACTCGGCGTGCAAGATGAAACCGCAAGTCATAAAAGACGAGGTCGAAGAGCTGGACTCGCTTTCGAAGACTGCGTCGCCCGGTGGACAGCCGCTGCCCACCGCGGATCCTATGGATGCAATCCTCAAGCTCGATGAACTCATGCTTGAAGTGGGCATGGGGCTCGTGCCTCTGGTCGACGCAAAGCAGGGAGGCCAGCTACTGGCCAGGGTAAAGTCGATGCGCAAGAACCTCGCCCAGCAGCTCGGTTTCCTGGTTCCCTCCATCCACATTACCGACAACCTTTCGCTGAAGGACCGGGAATATGTGATCTATCTGCGAGGGGTCGAGATCGCGCGCTGGGAGCTGCGCCGCGACTGCCTGCTGGCCATCAGCTCCAATGCCGATGCCGCCGATCTGCCCGGGCAGGATACGCGCGAGCCGGCCTTCGATGTGCCCGCAAAGTGGATCTCTCCGCAAACCCAGGGCCAGGCGATTGCCGCCGGGTATGCGGTGGTGGACCCGACATCCGTGCTCGCCGCTCACCTGGCGGAAGTGATCAAGCAAAATGCCCATGAACTTCTGTCGCGACACGAAACCAGGAGACTGATCGACCGGCTGAGCTGAGTCTCATCCCAAGCTGGCCGATGAGCTCATTCCGAAACTCCTGAGCCTGGGTGAAGTACAGAAGGTGCTGCAGCAACTGCTCCGCGAGCAAGTGTCGATTCGTGACCTGGGAACCATCCTCGAAACCCTCGTCGACGCGGCATCCTTCAACAAAAACCCAATCGCGCTGGTCGAAGCCGTCCGCCACGTGCTGGGCCGCGCACTGATCCGGCCCTTACTGAACGACAAAGGCGAACTAAAGGTCGTCACGCTTGACTCGGCGATTGAAGAAGAGTGCACCCGCGGATCGAACCTGCAACCGAACCAGGCAACCTCTGTTCCACATCAGTTATCTCTCGCGCGCCGAGTCCTCGACGGACTACGAACAAACTTCGGCAAAGAGATCGGCAGGCGCCCCCGGTCCTGCTTTGCTCCTCCCCTGGCCGGTACTACCTTCGCCGTCTGCTGGAGCCTTTCATTCCCAAAATCGTCGTCATCTCGCCCGGTGAGATTCCGCCCTTGACGCCGGTGCAGTCCCTGGGAGTTCTCCATTGAAAAGGCTGGTGCGCGACTCAGGGACAGATATGCATTTTCCGAACTCCACAGCGAATGTGAGTAAGCGCCTCACAGAGAGAGGGATTGAATGACAAATCCAGAAGTAGCCTACCGCGCGAGCAGTAAAGCCACCGAAGAACGAAACGAACTCGTGCTGCGGGAATTGCCGCAGGTCTACTACGTGGCGGCGAGAATCCATGAGCGATTACCGAAACATGTGGATATGGAAGATCTCGTGCAGGCCGGTGTGATCGGCTTGATCGATGCTTGCCGCAATTACGATAGCGAGAAGGATGCGCAGTTCTCCACCTTTGCCAAACATCGTATTCGCGGAGCAATCCTGGACGGTTTACGCAAACTGGATTGGGGGTCCCGCACCTTGCGCCGGAAGGGGCGCGAGATCAACGCAGCTGCCGCCAGGCTTCAATCCAAACTAGGAAGGCACCCGCTCGAGGAGGAGATCGCAGCTGAACTTGAGATGAAGGTTGACGATTTGCAAAGTGCCTTGGCGCAACTGGACGGCCTGTTCCTGGTGGGCCAACTGGGCGAATGTCGCCGGTGACGACGCCGAATCATTCGATCTGATTGAATCTGCGCCCAGTGCGGGCAAAGACAATCCCTTCGACCTTTGCCTGGAAGGGGAGATGAAAGCCCAGCTGATCGCAGCGGTGTCGCGACTCGTCAGAGAGAGAGCAGCTGATTCTCTCCTTGTATTACTACGAAGAGTTGACCATGAAAGAAGTCTCGGAAGTGGTCGGCATCGCGGTATCGCGGGTTTCGCAAATCCACGCCGCCGCGATGCTGAAACTGCGGGCCTCGTTGGCGCATCTCCGGGAAACTCCAGGTACTAAGAGCGCCAAGTCGCCAGTTTCGCAAAGTACGAATCGTCCACAATCTAGACTGCAGCCGTGACTACAGCGGGGCCGGAGGAATCCATGACAGCGAAGAGCACTGGGCGGCCGAGGTCGCGCACGATCCATTCCTGCAACTTTCGCTATGCGGGGCGGTTGTCGAATGAGAATGCCCGTGCTTTGACAGCCCTGCACGAGAAATTCGCTGTGAACGTAACCAACTCGTTAGAAGTCTATCTGGGAACCTCGATCCGGCTGAAAATGCTGTCGCTGGAACAGCTCGCTCTCCAGGCCTACATCAGCACCATCGCTCCAAACACCTATCTGCTGCCCTGTGCGCTTAACGTGATGGAGAGCAATTTCCTGATAGAAATGGACATCAGGCTGATTTTCCCCATCATCGACTTACTGCTCGGCGGCGCGGGTACCACGGCATCGGATGAGGCACGTGATCTTACTGAGATTGATGAAGAGATCATGGAGATAATCACCACCCTCATCGTAAAGGAGGTGGATCGCTCCTGGCGTGCTCTGAATCTTTCACTGACGCCAGGCCATTGCATCAAGCCGGTTCAAATCACTCAGATTTACCCCGCCAACGAAAAGCTTGTCCTATTGATGTTCGAGATGACCGTTGGGGCTACAACCGGATCCTTCAAAATCGTCCTCCCGACCTCCTTTGTGGGCTTTCTGTTGAGGCACCTGAAGGCGGCCCAGTCCAAGAAGATATCGATTCTTCGCCATCTCCCCAATCCCAGTCTTCGCGAACGGATTCTCGATTGCCAATTTAATGTCGCCGTGGATGTCACCCGGATGCGCGTGCTGGTGAAGGATCTGATCGATCTGAAACCGGGAACGATCTTGAAGATGAAAGCGCCAGTAAAGAATCCCGGCCGCCTTACGGTAGAAGGTGTCGACATCTTTGAGGCATTGCCAGTTCGCAACGGGACGCTCAAAGCAGCGCAACTCACATGCCGGTCGCAGGAACCGGCGGCGACGAAGGAGTAGTATGACGACCGATAAAATAGGCGAGCAAACCTACCGGCCGTTTTCGGATGCCTTCTTTGGTGCCTTGGTGGCTGCGATCTCTGAGGCCAGCGGGTCGCCGTGGCTAGTGGCTGCGGTGCCAGACGCGGAAAAGAGTGCGGATGAATCCGAACCAGTCCGCGTGAACGTCACCGTCGAAGGGAGCTTGAGCGGCGAGTTTCTGCTGCAGTTCCGCCGGGCCGATGCAGCCACGCTGGCAGCAAAGTGCCTGCAACAACCCTCTGCTGAATTCGGAACCGAACAATCCGAAGCGGTGCTTCAATTCATCGAAGCAGGCATGGGCAAGTTTTGTTCCGCAATTGACGAGGAGTACGGCCCATTTACAAGCAAGGTCACGATCGTCTCCGAACCGGCGTCCGATGGCGCGAACGTTGCGGAAGTGACGGCTGCAGACGATGGCGGCAATCGCGTTTCCATGCTGATGTATCTGAACCCCATGCTCGCTGAAGCGTTGTCTCGCCATACGGAGAAAAAAAGCGCGGATGAAAGTAACGGAGAGCCGGAGGAGGCTGGCGGCGAGAAGAAGGTGGCGCCCAACCCGGAACAGCTGAACCTCCAGCTGGTGATGGACGTCGAACTAAACGTGACCCTGCGTTTCGGCCAACGCCAGCTCGCCCTCCGCGAAGTGCTGGAATTGACCAGCGGATCCGTCATCGAACTCGATCGCCAAGTAGAGGAACCAGTCGAGCTACTTCTCGAAGGCAAGGTGATTGCCCGGGGTGAAGCGGTCGTGATCGACGGCAACTATGGTCTTCGTGTGACCGAGGTACCGCAACCGATCTCTGCGCAGGTGCTTCAGTGATGGTGAGAGGGGAGCCGAAGAACCCATGAACCTCATTCCGCCGATCGCGATGCGGACCTGGGTTGCCGGACTAAAGGTCGTCGTATCCCGATGTGAAATCTGCCAAAAGTCGTTAGCTTTGCGACATCTCACCGCCCGTAAGGCCGGCATTAGGATGCGCGACTCCTGGTATTGCAGTTCCCGCTGTTTTCGATTCGCGGCCGAGCAGGAGGTTGTGCGACTGCTGAAGCCGGCAAACGGCCCAGCGGCCCATGTCGCGCGCATGCCACTGGGCCTCAATTTGATCAGCCACGGTTTGGTGACCAAAGAGCAGCTAAAAAAAGCGACAGATGCACAGAAAGAGACTGGGAGGGAGATCGGCGAACTTCTCGTGCGTCTGGGCGCCGTCAGTGAAAAGCAGGTCACCGCCATCCGCGCTGCAGAATGGGGTTGTCCTGTGTTCACTCCACCGAAGCACGCTGCCCGGATTGGAGTTGACATCCCCACTGCTCTTATGCGGCTTCATTCCATGGTTCCCGTGCATTACGTAGTCAGAACGAATCAGCTGTTAGTGGGCTTCGTTCATGGCGTCGAGTATGAGTTGCTTTATGCCATCGAGCAGATGACCGGATGTGAAACGAAACCCTGTTTCATAACCCCCACCGAATTCCGGATGCAGTTGCACCACCTTGAAGAAGTGCAGGAGCAGGCTAAAGATAACCCACCCAGGGAGATCAAGTTTGAGAACCCTCAGACTCCAGAGGAGATAGCCCGTGCCCTCTGCGCTTCAGGCGTCGAGATCGAGGCGGAAGAGGCCTTAATTGCCAGGTGCAGAGAGTACCTATGGGGGCGGCTGCGGAGTGGCGCCAAAGCCGTTGATCTCCTATTTAAAGTTGACTGAACTTATTCCAGCTCGTTCAGTCGAAAATCTGCAACTTCTGTTGGAAAGTTTTTCTCCACCTGCCGATAGGGATCCAGCGGGTGAGAAAGAATGCTCAATCGGACGATCGACGCGGTAACGGATCATAGCTGGATTCCATCATCTGCCTGGCGGCGCCTCGGCTCCCCACAGAGAAAGTTCGCGCGCAAGAAGGCGGATCTCCTGGATGACGTTCCGGTCATGTCGGCAACCGTTCTTGGTCTGGAAATGCTTCTGCATGAGCCGTGTATTGATTTGCGCATGGCTTCTGAGTTGGTTCTGAGCGATGTAGGAGCGACCATGCAGGTTCTGCGGCTGGTCGGGAGAGAATATGAACATGCCACGGAACATCCCTGCCGCATGGGTGATTGCCTGGCCAGCCTTGACTCGAGCACTTGGTTCGAAGCAGTTTCCGCGCGAACGTTCGCCTGCGACCGGGAACATGCCGCCATTACGTCGCTATGGAATCACTCCCGCCTGGTGGCCCAGTATGCGCAACTTGTTGCAGAATCACTCGACCGCATCTCGCCCGAAGAGGCATACCTGGTCGGATTGCTGCATGAGATCGGTGCCATCCCGACGGTACTGGGTTGGCCAAACCGGGGCTTGCACGTTCGGGACCAGGGAACGTCGCTGACCGTGGAGGGACCGCTGCCACTGTTCGTTCTCTCTGCCATCCGCACCGCGAATGACTCCTGTTCCTCTTCTGTTTGGAAATTCATCCTGACCGCCGCGCACGAACTGGCCGGGGTAAGGACCGATTTCGATCCGTCGATCTTCCACGAAGTCGCCTCTGCAGGCATCAGCTCAACGTGGAAGACCTGTGCGGTGGCGGCCGCTGACCTTATGCTAGCCAGCTCGTGATTACTCCTTCCTCACCTGTTTCTCATTGACTCCTCATCGGCTCTTCATAGCCGTGTGCGCCGTTCGTCTCCGTTGCTGAAACAAAAGGGATAAGTCAACCCGAGTTACATTGGCCTCCGGCGTGCTGGATATCTGTCGGGAGCACGCTATGAATAGTGGATACTACGCGGCCTGTACCGGCTTGATGGCTAGAACCGAAGCGCTCGATACCATCGCCAATAACCTGGCCAACGTGGGTACTTCCGGGTTTCGGGCCAGTGAAAACGTCTTCAGCTCGCTTCTGGCCTCCGCCGGCGACTCTGCTCTCTCTGTCCTTAATCAGGACGCCAATGATTACGGTGTTTTGAGTGGCACGCGGCTGGATACCTCCCAGGGTGCTCTCGTGCGCACTGGAAACGATCTCGACCTGGCTATGGAAGGTCCTGGTTATTTCGTAGTACAGACAGGTACGGGCACCGTTTACACCCGCGGAGGGAACTTCCGTGTCTCCCCGTCAAGGCAATTGACCACCGTCGCGGGCGACCCTGTCCTGGGCGATAACAACCTCCCCATCACGGTCATCGGAGCGCCCCTTACGATCAGCCCGGACGGAACAATCTCTGTCAACGGCGCCATCTCTGGACGCATGAAGCTGGTCGAATTTCCACCCACTACAGACGTTAAGAGCGCCGGAGGCACCTATTACAGTGCGCCTGCCAACGCCGCGGTTCCCGCAAAGAAATCTCATGTGAGCCAGGGGATGCTCGAAAGCTCCAACGTCAACCCCGTTACCAGCGTAGTCGAGTTGATAACGGCTCAGCGTGAGGTCGAAACCATGCGCCACGTGCTCACCATGATCAACGGCGAGTTAGACAAGACAGCAGCGCAGGAATTGCCACGCCTTAGCTGATGGAGCCACCAGATATTCCAGTGGAAACAATTGTGAAAGGATCCTGATATGTTTCGTGCCCTCTACACGGCCGCCAGCGGAATGACCGCTCAACAGCTGAATCTGGACAACATCGCCAATAATCTTGCCAACTCGAGTACCACCGGGTTTCAGCAGCGTCAGGTAAATTTCACCGACCTTTTGTATCAAAACGAAATCATGCCGGGTGCCGCCGCCACACAGCAAACTACGGTAGCGGCGGGGTTGCAGATCGGTCTCGGTACCCGTACCGCGGAAACAGAAATCATCCAGACCCAGGGTGATTTTGCTACTACCGGTAACCCACTTGATCTCGCTATCCAGGGTCAGGGTTTCTTTCAAATCCTTCTCCCCAACGGCCAGATCGGGTACACCCGTGACGGTTCGTTCCATCCCGACGCACAAGGGTCGCTGGTCACGGCAGACGGTAACCCCCTGCAGCCTGCAGTGACCATACCGGCCGATGCACTGAGCGTCACTGTCGGCAGCGATGGCACAGTCAGCGTCACGCAGCCAGGCCAGACTGCCGCTACTCAGGTGGGTGCCATCCAGACAGCTCTCTTTGTCAATCCGGGTGGATTGAACAGTGCAGGAAACAACATATATCTGCCCACCACAGCTTCCGGGCAACCCGTGGTAGGAAACCCCGGCGGTGCGGAAGGATTGGGAGCTCTGGAACAGGGCATGCTCGAGCAATCGAATGTGAGCGTGGTCAACCAGTTTGTGGCCATGATCCTGGCTCAGCGGTCCTACGAATCTAATTCGCGCGTCGTGAAGGCAGCCGATGAGATGCTGCAGCAGCTTAACCAACTTTCCACGTAGAAACTCGCGGATGCGGGCAGAAGCCGTGCGAACAGAGGATATATGACGGCAAGATGGACACAGTTCTTGTTGATCGCCGCTATGGTTGGAGCACTTCCAGCGTCATCTCAGTCGCGAAACCGCTTCGCGCTGACCGCGGCCCATATCGCTCGCGCTCTCTCCGCGAGCGGCATGCCAACCGATGCCGAGCATGTGTCTCTCCTCACGCGCGTGGTCGCCACCGAGCCGCAGCCTGTGCTCGATGTCCTGTCGGTCGAGGCTCTCGGCAATCGGACAATCGCCGAGCACCCAGGTGTTCGCCTGCGTGTCAAGCTAGCCTGTCATATTCCGGCAAAGTGCTTACCCTTTTACGCGATCGTCAATTCGACCCCTTCTACCGCCGAAGATGTGAACGCCCTGTCCAGGAGCGCGCTGAGGAGCGTGCATAGCGAGATCACCATGAAGGCCGGCACGCATGCCACGTTGATGATGGATGATCAGCGCTCCCGCATCCTGGTAGCCGTGGTTAGTCTGGAGAACGGCATGGTGGGTCACCGCATCCACGTCGCCAGTCCCGACCATAAGCAGACCTATGTCGGAGAAGTAGTCAACGATCATCTGCTGAGGGGGAGTTTCTAGATGCAGCTGGTGTCGAGATTCTTCAGGCGAACTGCCGTGCTCGTGCTCCTTGCGGTTCCTTCGCTTTTCGCTTCTCCGTGGAGCAAAGTAAAGCCACATCCAAAGACTCCGGAACAGCTGCGTCAGGAGTACATCGCGCGCTTGCAGCAGCAGTATGTTCCGTCGGCAGACCAGGGCACGGTCGGGAGCCTATGGACGGCGCAGAACATTCTAGGTGACTTCTCGTCCGACTACAAGGCGCGGAATCTCAACGACACCATCACCATTCTTGCTGCTGTCCAAACCACCGCGGCGCAATCTGGCACGGTGAATAGCCAGCGAAGCTTGACCTCAAACTCCAGCATCACCGGCATTATGGGCAGGGTGCCCGCATCCACCAACCCGCTCCTGGCGGGGCAATCGTCGTCGGTGCTGAAGGGACAGGGATCGACCTCTTCCAACACTACCTTCGCCACCAGTCTTACCGGTCAGGTGATTGCCGTCCTCCCCAATGGCAACCTTGTCATCCAGGCAGAGCGGCAGATCTTTATGAATAATCAGCATGAAAACGTAGTCGTGCGGGGCATGATCCGGCCCGGCGATATCGGTCCTGCAAACACAGTGCCCTCGTCGGCGCTTAGCAATCTCGAGATCGAAATGAAGGGTAAGGGAATCATCGCCGACGGCGTGCGTCCGCCGAATCCTATCACCAGGGCGGTCCTATGGCTTTTGAACTTCTAATGGGAACCCGGCGGACACGGCTCTCCTTGTTAGCCGGCTTGTGGGTCATCTCTTCGCTCGCGGTCTTCGGGTCTGAAACCGTGCGCAAAGTGCTACTGCGCGATGTAACCCAGATAGAGGGGGTGCGCGATAATCAACTGGTCGGATACGGTCTCGTCATCGGTCTGGCCCGCACCGGCGATACGCAACAAACATTCTTTACTGTGCAGACGCTGGCCAACGCTCTCAATCGTATGGGAGTACAGATCGCGCCTGGCATCGTAGTCGTAAAAAATGTCGCGGCCGTCTTTGTCACCGCGGACCTTCCCCCGTTCGCACGGCCGGGAATGAAGATCGACGTCACGGTATCGTCTGTTGGCGACGCCAAGAGCATCGTTGGCGGCGTTCTCCTGCTCACTGCTCTCCGCTCGGCGAATGGACAGGTTTATGCGGAGGCCCAGGGGCCATTAGTCATCGGAGGTTACACCGAGGGGTCCGCCGGCAATGTAAGGTCGGTTAACCATCCGACGGTTGGCAGAATCGCTGAAGGGGGAATTGTCGAACGGGAAGCAGCCGTCGATCTGAGCCGCTTTCGCACCGTTTCGTTACTGTTGCTCAATTCCGACTTCACCGCGGCGCGCGATATCGCAGACGTGATCAACCACGAGTTCGGCAAGCCGATCGCCACCGCACTCGACAGCAACCGCGTCGACGTCAATGTTGCCGAGAGTGGCGCCGCATCCGTGCCCATCCTCATTTCCCGGGTGCAGAACCTCTCTATCGATTTCCGTCCCCCGGCAAAGGTGGTCGTGAATGAACGCACGGGCACCATCGTGATGGGAGGCGACGTGCGTCTCTCACCAGTGTCTGTGATCCACGGCAGCTTGACCATCGACGTGCAGACCGCGACAGTCGTTTCTCAGCCACCTCCGTTCTCCAATGGAGAGACAAAAACGGTGACAGAAACCAGACTTACCGTGGGGGATGCGCCGGCGCAGTCCATACAACTGCAGGAAGGGGCGAACGTCGACGAGTTGATCAAGGGCTTGCACGCCATTGGCGCCACTTCCCACGACATCATAGCGATCCTCCAGGCCATCAAGGCGGCTGGTGGGCTGCAGGCAGAACTGGAGGTTATCTAATGTCCGATATTCCTACGTTCGGCAGCTTACCCATTCCCCCCATTTCACCCCTGACCACGCAGGCAGATAAGCTCCTGCGGCACTCAGGCTCGGTGCCGGCGGACAATAACAAAATCGAGAAGTCGGCCAAAGACTTTGAATCGATCCTCCTGGGCAGCTGGCTGCAGCAGGCGGAGCAGAGCTTTGGCAGCCTGCCCGGTGGGGATGACGATGATGACGCCGATGCCGGTAAAGACCAACTTCAGGGAATAGCCATGCAATCGTTGGGCAGTTCCATGACTGCGGCGGGTGGGATAGGCATCGCAAAAATGATTTCCCAACAACTCCATAAAGCGGCAGATCCGCCAGGAGCAGCAGGCAGTGCTCCCCCGCATAACCGGAAGTAGCTAACTAAAGTGTTATGAACGCTTCCGGAATAACATTGAAAACTTTATCGCGAAACGCCGATAGCTGTACCAGTTGAGACAGGAGAAGTTGCGATGAAGATTGAAGGCATCAATCCGGCAGCAACCCAATTGCCGGTTGACAATGTTGCGGCACGGGTTTCGACCAGCGGACCAGCCACTACCCAGGCAGCAGCGCAAGACTGGACCTCGTTCCATTCAGACAGTACCTCGGTTCAATCATTGACCAGCCAGGCGCTAAATTCTCCTGAGGTCCGCCAAGGTACCGTGGATGCCCTGCGCCAGACGGTCAACAGCGGTCAATATCAGCTGGATGCGACGAAGATTGCTGCCGCCATCATTAGTGGCAATGGCGACTGAATAGCATGAACAGCAAAGAGAACTTGTCTTGGTCAGTGACATGTTCTTCCTTGGAATGGCTCGCGCATGAATGACGAAGCAGTCCAGACCCACGATCAGCTCGCCGCCAGTTATCTGCAACAGTTGCAGGCACTGGCGTTCGAGATTTCCGTGGCTATGGATGCTATTGCCCGAAATGCCATCAGCAGTTTTCAGGAAAGTGTTGCCAAACAGGAAATGCTCTGCGCCGTACTGGCAAATCTGGCGAATAGTATCGGCGCACCCACCAGTTCGTCCGAGCGGCTTCCGCTGGGTGTGAGCGACAATTCCGTCGCACGAAAAATTGCCGCGACCACTACGGCAATCCGGGACCTAAATTTGCAGTACGCCGCGCTCCTGAAGCATTCCGGAAGATCGATGGCTCTTCTGGTTTCGCTGTGCAGAACTCACACTGGGCAGCTTCAGGAGACTGGCTTGTCCAGGTCGAAGCGTCAGACCTGGTCTTGCGAGATGTAACGCCATGTCATCGATAACCAGCATACTCTCGTCTGCTGCACAATCTCTGCTCGCCGATACTGGCGCTTTGCAGGTGACGAACAACAATATCGCGAATGCCAACACGCCCGGCTACGCCCGGCAAATTCCTATCTTTCAGGAGGCCGCGCCAACCAATGATGGCAACTTCAGCATCGGCAACGGGGTTGTGCTTGCGGGCTATCAGAGTGTGCGCGATGAGCTGGTGTCGAACCAGATCCAGCAGGAAACTCAGTCCCAGAGTAGTGCAAATGCGCAACTCAACACCTTGCAGCAGATACAGCCCACCTTCACCACTTCGACACAGGACATAGGAACCGAGATCGCGGCTGTGTTTACGAGTCTTTCCAGTCTCTCCACCAACCCGACCAGCTCCGCCGAACGCCAAGGGGTGCTTACCGCAGGAAACAATCTGGCCACCGCGTTTAATGCGGCGTCCAATGTTCTTACCACGCAACAGAGCGCGCTCAATACTCCGGTCACCTACGATGTGAGCCAGATCAACCAGCTCACACAGCAGATTGCGGCTCTCAATCCACAGATTGCCGAGCTGAACGCCACCGGGCAAGACGGAGGGTCGCTCCAGAACCAACAGGATCAACTGGTGCTCAAGCTATCCGCGCTGACCAATGTCTCCACTACTCAGACCGCACAGGGCGATACGCTGACCACCGGCAATGGAACCGCATTGGTGGTGGGCTCGCAAAGCTATGCATTGCATACCGCAACCGGCAGTGACGGCATGCAGCACGTTCTCGATCAGAACGGCGCCGACCTAACCACAGCGATCTCCAGCGGTGATCTCGGCGGTATGATCCAGATGCGCGACCAAACCATCCCAGGTCTCCTTAACCAACTCGACACTTTGGCCAATCAGTTTGGCGCCGCTTTCAATGCGGCCCAGACAAAGGGTTTCGATCAAAACGGTGCGGCCGGGGGCAACTTCTTCATGCTTCCCGCTACCGTTGCCGGCTCTGCGGGCGCCATTAGCATGGCAATCACAAACCCTACCAAGATTGCCGCCAGTTCCGACGGCACTGCCGGCAGCAACGGAAACCTGGCCAATTTCAGCGCTGTGCAGACCAACGCTCTTCCTGCCGGCAATACTCCGGGTGAGGCATATGCCGGCCTGGTCTACCAGGTCGGCAGTCTTACTTCGAATGCCAACGCGGAATCGACCGCTACTGCGGCCAGTCTGCTCCAGCTCAACGATCAGCTCAATTCGGTTTCCGGTGTGTCTATCGACCAGGAGGCCACCAACCTGATTACTTTTCAGACTGCCTACCAGGCTGCAGCTCGAGTGATTTCTACCATGCAGGCAATGTTCTCGGTAACCATGACGATGGGCACGGCTGCCGCGGAATAGAACCGCTTAAGCCGTGTAGAAAGGATTCCAGATGCGCGCAGTGAACATGGTTCCCGACATGGAGTACGCAGTGCAGCAGAGTCAGCAGACTCTTTCGGCGGCTCTGCAACAGATCTCCACCGGCCTTCGCGTGAACAAGCCCTCCGATGACCCTGGAGCCTCGGCCAGTATGGTGATCTCGCTTGCCAGCTCGGCAAATGTCGATCAATACACCAGCAACGTCAGCGCGGTCCAATCCCAGATGCAAACCGCTGACTCTGCCTTCAATTCGGTCATAACATCCCTCAACACGGCGGTCACTTTGGCCACTGCAGGTTCCACCGGGACTTCCAATGCCGCCAACGATCAGGCTCTTGCCGCCCAGGCGCAGGGTCTGCTGAGCAGCGTGATCTCGCAGGCCAACACGGCTTATCAGGGCGTCTACGTTTTCGCTGGCTCGGCCAGCAGCAGCCCGCCATTTGTCGCCGCATCCACCACCTATACCTCACAAAATGGGACGGCAGCCGCCCCTCTAAGTACTACTACGCCCCTGACTGCCGGTTCTGTCACCACTATCCACGACGCATCCACCAGCCAGGCATTTACCTTCACTGCGGCCGCGGGTGATACCATCGGCGACCTTGCCAGCGCGATTTCTGGAGCAGTCGCGGCCGGAACCCTGTCCCTCGGCACCACGGCAACCATCAACGCCAAGGGCGAGCTTGCGATCTCGACCAACTCGGGTACGAAAGGCATCGTGGCCAGCTCGAACGATCCCGTTCTTGGCTTAGTCAGACCGCTGTGGGGCACCAGCGTCGCCAACGCTTACGCCTATGTCGGCAACAGCACTATCAACAACGTGCAGATCGGAAACTCGACAACCGTCCCGACCAACATACCCGGGAATCAGATTTTTACTGCGGGGGCAAACGTGATTGGCACCCTCACGGGACTCATTACGGCCCTTCAGTCCGGCAACAGCGCGATCATAGCTTCCAGCGCCACAGCCGTCTCCGCGGCATTAACTTATGTTACCCAGCAACGCGTTCCGTTGGACAACACCATTAGCCAGCTAGGTGAGCAAGACAGCTTCCTGAGCCAGGAAACTCTCACGCTAACGACGCAACAGAATGCGCTGGTCGGCGTCAACCTGGCGACTGCAGCGACCAACCTCTCTCAGGCTGAGCTCGATAACACCGCGGTCCTGGCGGCAGCTTCCAAGGTTCTGCCGCAAACCCTGCTAAACTACCTCGCGCCCGGATAATTGCGGCTGCACTCATCCAAAGTGTGCGGCATAATGTCACCACGAGTGTATCAAAACCATCCTGCGTCACACAGCGCGCGACATAGCCATACGTCCGACTGATTGATGGCAATTGAACGGCGATCGAGACTGCGGACAGACTCAACCAGAGTCCCGCAGGGACGGCTGAGGGATGCCCAGGATTGAGCCGCGGCCCGTTTCCAACGTTCCCTTTGGGACTTCCGTTGAGTGTGCAGCTTGTAATAAGTAAAAGCCTACGGAGTAGCGGCCTAAGAACCGCCCAGGTTAGCTGATCATTGCACGGAGGTATGGCGCAAGCAGAGAACATATAGCACGCTGGTAAGCACTATGTCTGTTTAACAGCAGCATTAGTAAGAATTCTTCTGATTTATCAAAATAATCTGAATGAATGTGCTCACTCACACTGAAATTGTTTTGCAGGAATGCCGATAGAGAGGTTATCCAAAACGACCTCCCCCTCGACGACCTGCGCCTTAACCAGGCCCAGCATTCATGCCGAGTACAGGCGCTAATTGGCAAACTCAAAGGAGCATCCACCGATGACACTGTCCATCCTGAACAACGTTTCCGACCTGACGGCGGAGAATGCACTGTCCAACACGCAGATGAACCTGCAAAAGTCTCTGACACAGCTGTCAACTGGCCTGAGGATCAATTCCGGTTCGGACGACTCTGCCGGTATGTCGATTGCGAGTGGAATGAACGCGAATATCGCTGCTCTGACGCAGTCGCAGCAGAACGCCAGCAATGGCGTCGGTTTGCTGCAGACCGCTGACGGTGCGTTGTCGCAAGTTACCACGCTTCTCAACCGCGCTGTCACTCTTGCCACGGAAGGTAGCAACAGTGGCATTACCGGGAGCCAGTCTACCGCTCTTAATAATGAATTTAAGTCGATCATGTCCGAAGTCGACCAGATTGGCGCAACCACCAACTTCAACGGGCAGAACGTCTTTGCTTCCAACTCGCCCACGACCTTCACCTCCACCCAAGGCAGCGTAGGTTCTCCGCTGACCACCGCCACTACTTTGACGGCGGGATCGAAAACGACGATTAGCGACTCAGCCACCGGGGGTACATTCGTCTTCACGGCTGGAGCCAGCGATACGCTTGCGACACTCTCGACAGCCATAGGCAACGCGGTGACAGCAGGGACCCTGTCTGCGGGCACAGCGCTGACATTCAGTGCTGGCCAAGCACAGATTGCCGGGGCTGCGACCGGAATCAATGTCACTTCGAATGACTCCAGTCTTGGCGCTTTTAATGCTGTCGCGGGCGCTTCGAGCACCAACACGGTCTTCATCAGCGACAGCAGCACCACCAACAGCCCAGCCAATACCCAGATCCAGACAACGATCAGCGCTCTTTCTCAAACCCAACTGTCACTCAATTCGAATAACTTGACGAACGCAAGTAACTCGCAGACGGCGCTAACGGCGATCAACGCGGCCATCACTTCCATCTCTGCCCAACGCGGGGTCATCGGCGCTTCGGTCAACCGCCTCAACGCGGCGAGCACCGTCATGGCCGCCCAGGTCACCAACCTACAGAGCGCGGTCAACAGCGTTCAGAATGCCGACATCGGCAAAACCGTCGCAAATATGACCCAGTACAACATTCTGCAGTCCACCGGTATGGCCGCCCTCCAGCAGGCAAACCAGGCCCAGCAGGCTGTATTGAAACTGGTTCAGTAATCCAACTCGAAGCCGATAAAAGACGAGAGGTGGACCCCGCGGTTCCACCTCTCCCTCATTCCGCCAGGAGAAATATTCGCTTTCCCGATCTAGGGGCGATGAAGGCTTTGATAGCCGCAAATTCTTTAGGGCATCTTTTCCGAAAGTAGGTAGCTCGACATGAGCACGTCCTCTATTGTAAGTCCCTCCAGTTCATCGGTAAACATTAGCTCTATCCTGGCCGCAACCACCGGTGCGACTACACCCGGCATTGATGTCACTTCCGCAGTCGCCGCCGCCATATACGCCGCCCGCGCACCCGAGCGTGGCTGGCAGGCTGACCAGGCCACCCTCACCAGCCAAACCACCGCTCTGACTGCAATCCAAACCGCGACCCAGGCAGTTCAGAACGATATGCAGGCACTCAACTCCCTCGGCGGCCCGCTCGCGGCGAGATCGGCAATTTCCTCCAACGCGAACATCGTGTCTGCCACCGCCGCTACTGGAACAGTCACCGGTACCCATACGATTGTGGTCAATAGCTTGGCGAAAACGGGGGCATGGTATACAGACTCTGCAGCCGGCGCGACGGCGACTCTGCCATCCTCGTCTTTTACCCTCACAACTGCTGCGGGTGCTTCGGTCACCATCGCCACCGGCACGGGCCAGACGGCCGACAATCTCAACGACCTCGCTGCCACCATCAATGGCGATAGTCTCGGTGTTACCGCCTCCGTGGTGAGTGATGCCTCCGGCTCCAGGCTCGCCATTATCGGGAATGCCTCCGGCTCCGCCGGCAATTTCTCCATAACCTCGGCTAACTACACCGGTACCCAATGGACCTCTCCCGACATTCCCCCCGGTGACACTCTTGGCACCAATAGCTTCACGCTCACCAGCGGGGGCGTGACTACCACTGTCTCCACCACGACCGGCGAGACCTACGACGACCTGGCGGCCGATATCAACGGCATGAACCTTGGCGTCACCGCGACTGCCGGCAGCGATGCCAATGGTACGAGCCTGTCCATTGCCAGCACCGACGGCGCCACCCCGTTTACTATCAGTGAGCCGAGCTTCGGTTTTACCCAATCCGTTACCGGAGCCAACGCCTCGCTGACCGTGGACGGCGTCCCCGTCACCAGTGCAAGCAACACCGTCACCGGAGCCATCGGCGGAGTGAGTTTGTCCCTCTCGAGTGCCGCTCCCGGAGTTCCAGTCACGTTGGCGGTGACCTCGAACGCTTCGCAGGTTTCCACTGCCATCAATCAGTTCGTTTCTGACTACAACACCGCGATCGGGTTGGTCAACTCACAGTTCACGATCGCCGCCGGCTCAAGTTCGGAAGGTGTACTCGGCTCGGATCCCACCTTGGTCAACTTGCAAAGCACGCTTGAAGGGACGCTCAACTATTCAGCCACGCCGGCAACCGGAACCACTACGGTTTCGACCCTAAATGATCTGGGCATCACGATCGGGCAGGACGGCACTCTGAGCGTCGACTCTGCAACCCTGAACAACGCGCTTACGAACAATGCCGGCGATGTTCAGAATTTCTTCGAAGGGTCGGCCTTAAACGGCTTCGCCAATTCGGTCAATAACGCGTTAACCAGTTTCACACAACCCGCGAACGGCGCCTTTACCGTAGATCTCAGCGGCTTCACGGCTACTTATACGAATCTCACTACGGAGATCAATAACTTTGAGACGAACTATATCGCCGCCCAGCAAACCAGACTTACTGCCATGTTCAGTGCAGCTGAAATAGCACTGCAGCAGCTACCGCAACAATTGGCGCAAATCCAGGCGGAGCTGGGGGTTACTCCGAGTAAGAGTTAAGCATGAAGCTAAGTAAAACGGAACTGTCCTATAGGAAATCGGCGATCGAGGGTGCGAGCTCTATCGGACTGATCGTCGCTCTTTTCGACACGTTGGCGGGGGACCTTCGGCGGGCGTCTGCCGCCATCCGCAAAAACGATATAGAGAAGCGGTGCAAGGAATTGGACCACGCCAGCCTCGTGCTTGGCCAGCTGGAAAGCTGGGTCGATATGGATAAAGGCGGAGAGTCGGCGCAAGCGTTGTCGCGATTTTATGCCTACCTGCGCGCCACGATGATGCAAGCGTCCGTCGCTCAGTCAGCCGCCTTGCTCGATACCCAGATAGACACCATCCTGCAGATCAGAAGCGCCTGGCACAAGCTTGACACTGTCCCCCAAGGGTCTCCAGAAACCCCGCCCGTTCCCCCGCAGGCCGTTACGTCCTCACCCATACAGGAATCAAAAGTCGAAAGAATTCCTTTTTCACAATCCGGCTGACCTCGAAAACCAATAAGGAAGTAAAAGCCGTTCGCCTTCGTCGGTTTGCCCGCAGTCGGCCCAGGCTTTCCCCATGGCAACGCACTTGGGCCTGCGGGAAGGCCCGGTTTCGTGTTCAGGTTCGGAAGCGAGAAACTGATGAAGGCGCTGGTGGTAGACAGTTCGAACACGATGCGATCCGTCCTCCACCGCCTACTATCCATGCGTGGGTTCGAAGTAGCCGAAGCGAACAATTGTCAGCAGGCTATGGAGGTCCTGCGCGCGATGGGTACCGCCGACCTTGTTCTCGTCGATTGGACTCTGCGCGAGATAAATGGCTTGGAGTTTGTAACCCGGCTGCGCCAGGAGTCCGTCGAGGATACCAGGGTCGTGATGCTGGCAGTTTCTCAGCCCGGCATGCGAGACCTGCAAGGAGCGCTCATTGCTGGCGCCGACGACTACTTGATGAAACCCTTTACGGCCATCCAGATCGACCAGAAGCTGGCACAAGTTGGACTTACCTCGCGCCTGTGACTGCATCCCTTGCTGTAACCCCGTCAGCGAACCCCTATCTTCCCCCTGCCAATCACCCGCCTGATTCGTTGCCACATTCGTAGCCATTCATGCCTAGTGTGGGGGATGCCGTTTGCTGAAAGAAAACGCGCTCCAGCCCGATAGCAAGCCTATAAGAATGTTATAGATGTTGGCTCCTAACTCGCAAACAGTGAGGGTAGGAGCCGGCCAGCTATCGCAGAGGAGTCTACCAATGGTTGCCCGCAAAGTGTCCCTGTTCCCACGGAACAAGTTCAGCCCCGCTCACCCGGCCTCCGCACTCTGGATGTCATCCCTGGTTGCGGGTGTCTTTGAGGGAGTTCACCGTGGATAAGAGCACAGTAGGTGGACTTAGCATCGCGGCCGCGGGAATCGCTGTCGGTTTGTATCTCGACGGCGGCCAGGTTGCCCAGCTCTTACAGCCCACCGCAGCCCTGATTGTCTTCGGAGGCACGTTCGGCGCGGTGATGGTGCAATTTCCTTTTGCCGTAGTAAAGCAGGCATTTGGGCAGTTGAAGGCGGTCTTCATCGGTAAAAAAGACCCTGCCGCACAACTCATCGAAGACATGACTCGCTACGCCGTAAGAGCGCGGCGCAATGGTCTGATGTCACTTGAATCGGAACTTGAATTGATCCAGGAACCCTTCTTGAAAAAGGCAATGACACTCGCTGTCGACGGTACCCATTCTCCCGACCTGCGGCAGAGGATGGAGTTTGAAATGGACACCGAGGCCGACAAAGAAGAGTTGATCCCAAAGGTCTTCGAAGCAGCCGGCGGATTTGCCCCAACCATCGGCATTCTCGGCGCCGTCATCGGCCTCATTCAGGTCATGCAGCGGTTGCAGAACATCAACGAAGTTGGCAAGGGAATCGCAGTTGCGTTTGTAGCGACGATCTATGGTGTAGGTTCAGCGAACATTCTCTTTCTTCCGTGCGCCGGGAGGATCAAGATACTAATGCGCAGAAAACAAGCGCTGCGTGAATTGATGCTCGATGGCGTAATCTCCATGGTGGAAAAGGTGAACCCAAGAGTTTTTGAAGCGAAGTTCGCCACTTATCTGGCGACTCCTGCCGCACCATCAAGAGTTGCCCAGCTGGTGGCAAAATGAGAGCTCGTAGAAAACACGAAGAGCATATAAATCACGAGCGGTGGCTGGTCTCCTATGCCGACTTCATGACCCTTCTCTTCGCTCTCTTTGTGGTCCTGTTCGCCTCCTCGCATCATAACCCGAAGTCGATTGAGAGTGTATCCAAAGCGGTCAGAACCGGATTTCAAGACATGGGAGCCTTTTCCAGCAGCGATAGCGCCGCCGATAATTCGCGCGTCATGGGTCCAACCAGCACTGGCGAAGCCAGGCCGAGCACCGTACCTGCGAACGCCGGCATCGACATGATTGAATTGCAAAAGAAGCTCCATAAGGCATTGGGCAAAGAGATCGAGCGTCAGGAGGTGGTTTTGCGCATGACCCCGGAAGGATTCGTGATCAGCCTCCATGAACTGGGATTCTTCGGCAGTGGGGAAGCGCGGCTCATGCCGGGAGCAGGAGATAAAATCAAGCGTATAGCAGAAGTCCTCATGCAGTACGGCCTCGATATGCGAGTAGAAGGGCATACCGACAATGTGCCGATTCACAACGCTGCCTTTGCTTCCAACTGGGATCTGTCGACGGCCCGCGCCATGGCGGTGGCGATGATGCTGCTCAAGGAATCTGGTGTCGATCCCCAGAAGATATCGATCGCAGGTTACGCTCAGTATCATCCTGCTGCGAGTAACGATACCGCGGAAGGGCGCAAAGCGAATCGGCGAGTGGATATTGTGGTTGTCTCTACGGCCACTCCCAACCCTTTCAAAACAGCGACGGCTGCGCGTTAGCTGTGAAGCCCTTGCAACGCATTCCCGGCTGCTATCAACGCGCGAAAATAATACGACGAGCTGTCAGCTACCAATACATCCGGATGCGGCAGTCCCTGGGAGTCTCCTCCGCGCTCTTCGTATTCGCAGAGCACGAGCGCTCGGCCCATACCGTCCACCGACCCGAGCAGGGCTTCCTGGATTCGGGAGTCTACGGAGATCAGCTCTAGCAGTTGCTTCATCGGGATATTCAACATCCGATCCATCATGGAGAGCATGCCGAGCATATAAAGCTCGGCTCCCTTCTCATTGAGTACAGGGGCGAGAGACTCGCAAAGGAAGGCTCGCTCCAGGGCCTGTTCCGCGCTCCTGTCCACTTCCGAAGGAGACAAGTTACCGGCGAGAACTACGGTCACGAGCTTCCGAAAGGCATCTTCGCCAACTGTGTTGAGGGCCGCCTGAATGGTTGAGATCCGGTATCGAAGTCCGTAGACTGCGGAATTGGCAAGCCGGAGCAGTCGGTAGCAGAGTGACGGTTCCATGAGTAAGAGGTCTTGAATCTTTCTCGTATCCATTGGGGTCTCTGCCAATGCTGCGAAAAGCTGGAGATAGACGGTTTTGCCCGATGATATTTGCGTTTCGGCAATAATCTCCGGTCGAGCATGAAAATAGCCCTGAAACAGCTTATTACCTTCTGCAATTGCCGCTTGCACCTCAACCAGTGTCTCGACTTTCTCTGCCAGGAAGATAGTCCTCTTGCCAAACATCCTGTAGATCTCCTGCCTCGCGGCAGGCCCAGAAGCACGATAGTCGATCTTGACATAATCTGCGAGATCGACCAGTTGACTGCAATTGTTGTCGGGAGAAAAGTCGTCCAGCGCCAGGCGAAAACCAACCTGTTTGAACTCTCTGCATGCTCTTACAACCTCTGCATCAACCTTGACCGTTTCCAAAATCTCGAGAACCACGGTTCGGCTGGGCAGCAGGTTTACACTCCGGCTAACCAGAGCATTGCGTGTGCAATTCACGAAAAGATTCTCGCAGGAAGAACAGGCAATCATCGATAGGCAATTGTCGATAGTCTGGTTTGTGGCGTCTTCTACGTTCCCACTGAAGGCGTTGTCCGTTCCGGTGCGAAACAACAGTTCGTATCCATACAGGTCCATCTTCTCGTCGAAGATTGCTTGTCTGCCGAGGAACCTTTGCTTTTTGGATGTTTGTACAGACATAAAATCTGAACGGTCAATGGCGTGAAAAGAAGAGGAGAAAGGCCCCCTCGCGCAAAAATGTCCTAAACTGGCGCGAACGGAGCAAATATAGTGAACTTACCGCCTTGATAACCATCCACTAAGACATTGAAATAGCTCCTGTGGTCCGGCTTTTTAAAAACCTTCCCTGCCTCGCCATCGATCAGGATTGGGTCTGCTACCATCTTGACGAAAATCGCCCGGTCTTTGTCGGTAATCACGGCGGAGGCAATGTTCAGAACCTCATGGATCGCATCGCGTAGAAGTTCCTCAACTGGCGTCGCCGCGAGATGCTCCTTTACCGCGGAATCGGGTAAGCCCACCAGTACTCCCGCAAGTGAACCCAGCAGGGGCAGGTCAGACTTGACGACGATCGCAGTCTCACCGGGAAGAACCCTATAAATCCCATACATCTGCTTGACCTTCGTTTCCGCTGCGGCGGTTGTCTGGGTGAAGGTCACTTTGCGACCGATCAAGGAGGTAAAAAGCTTCGACAGTGCGAACGGCGTTGGCTCTGACATGGGTTTAGCTCTTGCCTAGAATCGGGGACAAAGCCTCTTGCATGGCTTCCGGACTAAACGGCTTGGTGATCAGGAAGCTTGCTCCCGAATTCATGGCAAGCTCTTTGATCGCCGCCGACGCCTCTGAGGTGATGAAGCCAAAAGGCACCTTGTTCTGCGAGGCTCTTACCTGCACCAGGAAGTCGATACCGGACATTTCAGGCATGTTCCAGTCGGAAAGAATGAGCTTCGGCTGCTCTGCTCGCAACTTTTCTAGCGCCTGGACTCCATTTTCTGCCTCTCCGACGGTAAGCCCGCGAAAACCAGCCTGTCGAATCGCCCGCTGGACGATCCCGCGCATCGTCTTGCTGTCGTCCACTAGAAGAATATCCATCCTACCGCCTCGCGCATTTGGAATAGGTGCGTCTAGGTCTCTATCGGCAGATTGCGTCAAATCGGTCAGGGGCGCGTCTCGAATCAAGCCAAGCCGGCTCCATGCGAGACGGGAACGAGTCTCATTGAAGGCTGAATTCGATCGCCTGATCTGCGTCCGGGAATTCTCCCGGCGCAACCGCCATCATTGTGACCCAGAAGGGCCCTTCCTCGCACTCAAAACCAAGCCTATGGAATTCGCACCCCCAAATCCGCACCCCATAGTTGCTTCCATCCGCAACTGCGGGCATCGACAGCCTCAGACCCGATGCCACGGCACTCTTTATGTTGCCGCCGATCATATTGGCCAATTCACCCAGTACGTCGCGCACGTCATCGGTTACCGTGTCCGGTGGCTCCATCGAAAGAAACCGGCCGGCGAACTGGCAGGCCTGCCATCGGTTGCACTCGAATAAAAGCGTCCCATTCCGATTCCCTGACAGGTGAACTACCGCTGTCAGTTGATCGTGCGAAGGGGCCCAAGGTATCTCGTAGGGAACGACCTCAAGGTTCAACATAGTGATGAATACCGATTCAACAATCTGGGCCATCATTTCTGGACTTACTTGAGTTAACACGGTCTTCCTTTCATCGGGCGACATAGACGGTCACGTTACCCACTGTTTGTCGGTCAAACCGCTCCTCAAGGCTAATGGCCGTTTCGGCGCCACCCAACAGCAGCCAACCGCCTCTGAAATAAAGTGCTGTGGATCTCTTTCATGATGTTTTCTTGGTATCGTTGTCGAAATAGATCATGACGTTACGGCAGAACACCAAATCGAAAGGCCCGAGCGTGCGCATGCTCTTGCGCAGGTCAATCGTCTCAAAGCGAACCATCTGTCGCACCGCCTCAGTTAACTGCCAGTCCAGGCCGGAGCGGCGAAAGTATTTCACCAGCAGTGCCGCCGGCAGTCCGCGGTTCACCTCGATCTGCTGATAAATGCCGGACCGCGCGCGTTCTACGACCTTCTGCGAGAAGTCGGTCCCGAGGATTTGAATGTTCCAGTCCTGCAATCCGCTCTCCAGCAGCAGCATGGCCAGGCTATAAGCTTCCTGCCCGGTGGATGACGCTGCCGACCAGAAACGCAGGTTCCTGCGTATCCTGCCTCTCTTCCTTCAGTCTGGGCAACAAGACCGTCCGTATCGCCTCATACTGGGCGGGATCGCGGAAGAAGTAGGTCTCGTTGGTGGTCATGGCCTCAACGACCTGGTGGCTCGAGCTCGATATTCCGCTTGGCACGCAGCAGCGCGCACAAGTCGTTGATGGAGCCGAGGCCGTGTTGCTTAACAATCGGCGCGAGGCGGCTTTCAAACAGGTAATGCTTGTTATCTTCGAGCACGATGCCCACCTGGGAATGGACATGCTCCTGCAGGAAGCGATAGTTCTCCGGGAGGATCTCCGTGCTTAGTGTTTGGCTCTCCATGCGGTCCTCTCTTAGTTCCTGCCCGCAATGCCCGTAATGCTAAGAATCTCAGGCACAACTTCGTCGAGCGGAAGCACGCGGTCGGCAAGGCCGGCATTCACCACCGCGCCGGGCATACCCCAAACCACACTCGATGCCTCATCCTGTGCCAGAACCCTGGCCCCTCGCGGCCTTCAGAATCTCTACACCATGCAAACCATCCTGCCCCATGCCAGTCAGAACGACGGCCAGCACTGCTCCGCCATATACCTCGCCGACGAAGCAAACAGCGCGTCGACCGCGGGACGGCAGGAGTTTTGTCGCGGCGACTGATCCAGACACACGCGTATGCACGCCTCCGCTGGAGGCCACCTTCATGTGAAAATCTCCCGGCGCAATCAGAATCTTTCCCGGTTCCACCGCGTCACCCTCGCTTTGCTTCCTCGACCGTCAGCTGGCAGATGGCGTTCAGGCGCTCTGCGAGCAACCGGGTAAAGAGAGGCGGCATATGCTGCACCAGCAAAATTGGCAATGGGAAGCTCGGCCGGGAACGACGGCAGGATCGTGCCCAGCGCGGTAGGTCCTCCGGTGGAAACTCCAATCACAACCACTTTGGGCCGCAATTTCAGACTCGGTGCGATTGGCTTGGCTGCCCGCGGCTGGGACGACGCGACCCATACCGCCGGCAGAGCGGCGGCCGGACTTTGTCCGGCCACGCGGAAGAACTGCTTGATCTTCGGGATCATCTCATCCCGAAGACGACTCATCGAGCGATCGAGCGAGCCTTCGTTCGAAACCTTGGCCACGTAATCGTCGGCCCCCAGAGTCAGGGCCTCCAACGTTATCGCCGCGCCACGCTCAGTGAGCGTGCTGAACATGATGACCCGCAGCTGCGGATACTCGCGTCGAATGCGCCGCAACATTTCCAGACCGTTCATGTCGGGCATCTCGATGTCCAACGTGATCACGTCTGGATTAAACTGCGGGATCCGCTGCAGTCCGATCGCGCCGTTCGAGGCCGTTCCCACCACCTCGAGCATTGGATCCTGCTCCAGCGCTTGCGTGACCAGCCGGCGGATGACCACCGAGTCATCCACCACCATCACGCGAATCCGTTCGCCCGGCTGGAGCAAACGCCGGTTCACTACGGCCATGGCTACTCGCTCGCCACGGGAAGAATCCCAACCAGCTCCAGCTTTTCCTTGAGAATGTCTTTCGTAAAAGGCTTCATGACATATTCGTTGGCGCCCGCCTCCAAGGCGGATACCATGTGGTCCACCTCGGTTTCGGTGGTGACCATGATCACCTTCAGCGAAGAAAGTCCGGATCCTGGCGCAATTGCTTGACCAGATCCAGACCCATTCATCTCCGGCATATTCCAGTCCGCCAGAACCAGATTGACCGCAGCCTTCTCTAACTCGATCACTCTCAGGGCATCTTTTCCGTCGCACCGCCTCGCAGACCTCGTAGCCCAGTTCTCGCAAGATCCTGCCCAGGATCATGCGAATTGTCTTGGAATCGTCGACAATCAGTGCTTTCCTCATTCGCCATCGTTCATTGCACCGTCGTTGCGCCAGAGCCTTGGCTCCGTGCATCCGCGTCAGAAACGTGAACTTCGATACGGCTGCCTGCAGCCGGGCCGCCATCTCACTCAATTCCAGAGAGGCCGTTCTGGTATCGTTGGCTCCTTGCGTTGTACTTCTTGCCGCACGTAGCCACGCCGCCTGATGTTCTTGGCAATGTCGTTGACCCCCTGGGCAGCTTCGTTCACGCTGCGGCCGATCTCATTGGTGGTCGCCGTCTGTTCTTCTACTGCCGAAGCGATGCTGTTGGAGATGTCATTGATCTGGTTAATGATGGCGCTGATCTCTTCGATTGCCGTAACCGCTCCTTTGGTGACTCCCTGGATGGCCTCGATCTTCTGGCTGATCTCTTCGGTCGCCTTGGCCGTCTGCTTGGCCAGTTCCTTCACCTCGTTGGCCACTACGGCAAAGCCCTTGCCCGCTTCTCCGGCCCGCGCCGCCTCGATGGTTGCATTCAATGCCAGCAGGTTGGTCTGCTGCGCGATCGAGGTGATCACCTTGATCACATTGCCGATCTCGCGACTCGATTCACCCAGCTTGCTTCATGGTTTCGTTGGTCGTCGATGCCACGTTCACGGCATTCTTCGCTACCCGCGCGGAGTCGTTGGCGTTCTTCGATATCTCGCGGATCGAGGCCTGCATCTGTTCCGAGGCGGAAGCGACCGACGCAACATTCCTCGACACCTCCTCACTGGCCGCTGACACCACGTTGGCCTGGACCGCGGTCTCCTCCGCGTTCTCCGCCATCTGCTGGCTCACCGCCGTAAGTTCTTCTGAAGAAGAAGCCAGCGTGCCGGCATTTTCTGCCGTTGTCTTGAGCGGTTCAACGATGATGTCCAGCGTCTGGTTGAAGCCCTCCACGATTTTGCGATAGGCTCCCTGGTGCTTGCTCGCATCGGAGCGCACACCCAGCTTGCCTTCGCCCGCAGCGTGCGTTATCAACCGGCCATCGGATACCAGCGCTTCGAGGTTCGCCTTCAACAGAACCAGCCATTCATGGACCTGGTCATTTTCAGACGCCTTCTCCATGGACGCCGTCATGTCGCCGCGGGCAATCTTAGTGACAAATTCCACCAGATCCGTGAGCCAGCTCTGCAGACCGTTTACCGAATTCCTCATCTGCTCGTGGTCACCTTTGCAGCCAATCTCGACCCTTTCGTCCAGGCTGCCGCCGCTGATCAGAGTCAGAACTCGATTGCTCTCGACGATCGGTAGCAGAATCGCGTCCAGCAATTCGTTCACGCCTTCCATTACTTTTCGGTTGTCGCCTTCGAATCTCTCTGTCCTCCCGCGCTCGCTCAGCCGGCCGCGGCGCGCTGCTTCCACCAGACGCAGTATCTCTTGCTCAAGTTGGTCATCTTCATGCGTCGCAGGTGCCACTACTCCTGGAAGGTCGAGAAATTCTGTCACCGCCAAGGTCTCACTGTTGTGGTCAGAAGGTGCCGGGTGGAGTTGGCTCGCTCGTTTTGTCATTTCTCTTGCTCCTTCGCCTTCCTCTTGCCTTGCTGCGCCGCTCTTATCTCTGCGTCCGAGGATCACTCCGATGCGTCAGAAACTGAACTTCGCTACGGCTCCTTGCAGCCGGGCCGCCATCTCACTCAATTGCAGAGAAGCCGTTCTGGTATCGTTGGCTCCTTCCGTTGTACTTCTTGCCGCCGTCGCCACGCCCCCAATGTTCTTGGCAATGTCGTTGACCCCCTGGGCAGCCTCGTTCACGCTGCGGCTGATCTCATTGGTGGTTGCTGTCTGCTCTTCCACTGCCGAAGCGATGCTGTTGGAGATGTCATTGATTTGGTTAATGATGGCGCTGATCTCTTCAATCGCCGTCACCGCGCCTTTGGTGACTCCCTGGATGGCCTCGATCTTCTGGCTGATCTCTTCGGTCGCCTTGGCCGTCTGCTTGGCCAGTTCCTTGACCTCGTTGGCCACTACGGCGAAGCCCTTGCCCGCTTCTCCGGCCCGTGCCGCCTCGATGGTTGCATTCAACGCCAACAGGTTGGTCTGCTGCGCGATCGAGGTGATCACCTTGATCACATTGCCGATCTCGCGACTGGATTCACCCAGCTGCTTCATAGTTTCATTGGTCGTCGATGCCACGTTCACGGCATTCTTCGCTACCCGCGCGGAGTCATTGGCGTTCTTCGATATCTCGCGGATCGAAGCCTGCATCTGTTCCGAGGCGGAAGCGACCGAATCAACATTCCTCGACACCTCCGCACTGGCCGCTGACACCACGTTGGCCTGGACCGCGGTCTCCTCCGCGTTGCCCGCCATCTGCTGGCTCACCGCCGTAAGTTCTTCTGAAGAAGTGGCCAGCGTGCCGGCATTTTCCGCCGTTGTCTTGAGCGGCTCCACGATGATGTCCAGCGTCTGGTTGAAGCCCTCCACCACTTTGCGATAGGCTCCCTGGTGCTTGCTCGCATCGGAGCGCACACCCAGCTTGCCTTCGCCCGCAGCGTGGGATAGCTCATCGGTGTCGTCTGTCAGGCGCTTCAGGTTCTCCCTAACCCGCCCGACCGAATCGGCCAATAGTCCGTCGTTCGACGCTGCCTCATGATTGCCAAAGATGCTGTTGTCCAGATCCCCTGTCGCCAGCGCGTCCGCCTGTTCGACGATGCGGCGGACTGCCCCTTTAACCTGGTCAAGGTGCTCAGTCTTATCTGCGCCCGCTGCGGCCCGGATGCCCTCGAGACTGAGTCCGATGGTTTCGAATGTGGTCATCAGAAATGCGTCTCCGATGGCCTGAGTGTCGTAATTGAAGACCTTGAAAATGGCCTGCTCCGCGGCCGCGATCTGTTCTGCATCCTGAAAGGCTTCCCGCAGGTGCAGACTTGTCAATCGCTGGTACTCGGCATACGAGCCGATATACCACTTGAACGGAAGGTTGATCTCGTCGTGGAGCGTGCCGGCCTTAAGCCGCCGCTCGAAATAGCCCACCCCCCAATTTTCTTCGGCGCCTTCAAAGATCTGAACAAAATACCCCGTCTGCGTGCGCTCGAGCGACTGACGCAATTGGCTGACCGGGATCCCGGCGCCCTTGGCGTGCGCCTCGAAGAATCGCCGCGTGGGACCAAATTCAAATTGCCAGTCGTAAAATTCCTTGGCTATCTGGGGGGCGATCGATCGACCCCACGGGATCAGCCCGGCCAGCAGCCTCCGTTCTTCCTCCCCCAACCGGATGAATTGCCGTCTGGTTTCCAGATTTGATTCATCGATGCCGAACGTCTGCGCTCTGCTCCGTTGGGCCTTCCCCGTGGCTGCTGGGCGCACCGCAAAGTGGAGCGGGCGATCGATCGAGCCGTCGTATTTCTTGTCGACCGCCTTGCGCTCTTGCGTCCCCGCCCTCGGTGCCATGTCTTCCTCTTCTTCCGCAGTCGCTCCAAAAAACTCGTTGCCTTTATCCACCGGCTAGCCGCTGCTTTGCAAACCAACCAGTTCCGCAGTGCGTTCCGCATCCAGCACCAGCAGTAACCGGCCTTTCAGCTTGTAGACGCCCCGGATCAGCTCCCCTGCTGCGGGATCCAGATTCTCCGGCGGCCGTTCGTAAGTGGCAGCGTCCATTTCCAGCACGTCGCCTATTTCGTCCACCAGTAGACTGACAGCGCCGTCCGAGGTCCGGACCACCATGTTCATGGGCGGCTTGTCACCCGTGCGGGGTGGCAATCCAAGCCGCCGGCGCATATCAATCGCAGTCACGATCTGACCGCGCAGGTTGATCAAGCCCTCAATCACCTCCGGGGCTTGCGGCACAGGTGTCATTTGCTGGAAGCGCAACACCTCCTGCACGTTGAGCACATCCACGCCAAAAAATAGGTCGGCCACGAAAAAGGTCGAGAATTGCCCGCTGCCCTGCACCAACTCGGATTTAGGGAACGCCGGATCAGCAGCCATGGTTCATCTCATCGCCTCCACCAGCAGCGGTGCGGCGGCGAAACCATCCGACGCGGACGAGACCAGCCTGGCCACAGATTCAAGCACCAGCACCCGATCGAACTTTGGCTGGCAATCTTCAAAGCCCGCTTCCCGGGCGGCTGCCGCCCGGACCTGCTCCGCCGAGCCAGCCAAAACCACGACTGGAATCTTGTCCCACTCCTTCCGCAGACGCATGGCCCTTAGCAGATCAGAACCGCCGCCGGGCGGAAGGTCGAGCGCCGCCAACACTACGTCCACACCCTGCTGCTCCAAGGCCATGATCGCTTGTTCAAGATTCGCCGCCTCGAGCACCACATAATCCGCCATCTCGAGACCACTTCGGACCATCGCTCGCGAGAATGCTGAAGCGTCCGCCAACAGGACCGTTTGCCCACCCGCCTGCCCGTTTTTGCCATCAAACCAACTTCTCCCGGTCGCCCGAATGACCGCATTGAGATCAAGAAAATCCGTGACCTGCTTGCCCACCACCGCTGAGCCGAGGAGGCCGTCGCGGTCTGATCCCTGGCGTACTGTCACTGTGTCTTCGGTCACATCCAGAATCTCGTCGACAACCATGCCCACGCTGCTTTTGCCGTCATTGAAAACCACGACTTGCACTGGATCGGCCGGCTCGCTTGGGTCGCCGGCGTTTGGTTCCAGTACCGACCGCAGAGACACCAGGGGAAGAATCCCATCGCGGTATTGCACCACAGGAACACCGCCGGCATATTCGATGGACGACTGCGGGAATTCCTCGAGCCTGGCGACCAGCGAAAGCGGCACCGCCAGGCGAGCAAACGAGCCGGCCCGAAATAGTAATAGACGCTGTTGCGCTATTTCCGCTTGCGCCTTTTGTTCCCCGGAGGCGCGCGCCTGTTCAGTGAATTCGGCCAATACCCCGGATCTCTGGCCGATGCCCAGCACATCGAGGATGAGAGCTACCCGCCCATCCCCCATGATGGTTGCCCCGGCATACAGCGTGAGCCCTTTCAATTGCTTGCCCAACGGCTTCACCACGATCTCCTGGGTGTCATTGATCCCATCGACCACCAGTCCGAACTGCCGGTCTTCTGCCTGCAGCACCACCATGCTCACCGCCTCGTCACGACTGGCCGGTTTCAGCCCCAGTATCTGGTTCAGATAGGCAATGGGCAAAAGGCTCCCCCGGCGGCGATATACCGGCGTTCCATGGACATACTCAATGTGTCTGCCGGACGCTTCACTCTCCAGCCGGAGCAACTCCAGCAGGCTCACTTGAGGAATGACAAACCGTTCGCCGCCGCTGGTGATGACCAGGCCGGGAATGATGGCCAGGGTGAGCGGTATCCTGATCTTGACCGTGGCGCCCTCACCCAGCCGGCTGAAAATATCAACCACCCCGCCGATCTTCTCGATGTGGGATTTCACCACATCCATGCCCACCCCGCGCCCGGAGAAGTTGGTCACCACTTGCGCGGTTGAGAATCCGGGTTGAAAGATAAGCCCGAGGGCTTCGCGATCGCCCAGCTTTTCCGCTTGTTCCGGCCTCAGCAGGCCATTGTCGAGCGCCTTCTGTTTCACCCGCGCAACGTCAATCCCCGCCCCATCATCCCCGATTTCGATGTTGACCTGGCCCCCTTCATGATAGGCGCGGAGGGTGAGTATCCCTTGTGGCGGTTTGCCGGCGCGCAGCCTTACCTCGGGCAATTCGATACCGTGGTCGCACGAATTGCGGACCAGGTGCATGAGCGGATCCTTGATCGCCTCGATGATGGTTCGATCGAGCTCCGTATCCGCTCCGTCCATTTGTAACTGGATCTGTTTGCCCAGGGTCGTGGCCATGTCCCGCACCACCCGCGGCAGCTTGTTCCACACCACCCCGATCGGTTGCATGCGCGTCTTCATCACGCCCTCTTGCAACTCGGTGGTAATCAGGTTCAAACGCTGTGACGTTGCGTTGAGAGCCGGGTCCTCGCGCTCGATGTTGAATTGCAGAATCTGGTTGCGGGTGAGCACCAACTCTCCCACCAGGTCCATGAGTTTGTCCAGCAGTCCAACTCCGACCCGTATGTTTGCATCGACGGCGGCCGAAGATCGCGCGACATCTTCTTCTCTCCTATCTCCTCTCCCCTTGTCTCTTCTCTCTCTTGCTTCTTCCTCGGCCTTTCCGATTTCGTGCGGGTCAGAGGAAGTCTTTTCGACCATGGGTTCCGCTACCGTTATAGGCGGTGTACCCGCTCCTTTGACTTCCGCCGCGGGTGCGGTCTCCTCGCCGGTTGTCAACTGTGCCGCCAGACGCAGGCGTTCCGTCAGGTCCTCAAAGTGCTCCGAACCTTCCTTCCCGCTGGTTTCTATCGCGGCGAGCACTTTTCGGGTTGCATCCACCGTCTCCAGGATCAGAGACACCAGGGCCGGATTGAGCTCCCGTTTGCCGTCTCGCAACTGACTTAGGAGCGTTTCGGCTTGGTGGGTGATGGCTTCCAGTACTGAAAATGCAAGAAACCCACACGCTCCCTTGATGGTGTGAATGGTGCGAAAAATGCTTCCCAGCAAATCCGTGTCATGCGGATGCTTTTCGAGTTCAACCAGATCCTGGTCCAGGCGAGAAAGGTTTTCGTGACTCTCAACCAGAAACTCGCGAATCGTTTCCTGATCTTCCGCGCTCGTGTTATCCATGGTTCCTTTTGACTCCGCGCGGCCGCATCGCTCTCAGCCACGCGGGCAGAAGGTCAGGGCGACTTAGGGTCGATCGTCTCATTTTGGTGACTGCCGCACATTGGGGTTTAAGCCATCTCGCCGTGGTGAGACACTCCGCCTGCATAGACGCGAAAAATCCGATTCCACGAGTGAATTGCTTCGCGGAGCGGTTACCATCAGATGTTTTTAGTTTGTTCAGTCAATTTCTGTCCGCATTACGCGGAAGTCAGATCGGTTCCATCGATCCAGCACCCCTGCTGGCCCGGTAAGCTTTGTCTGTTGCATCGGCAAGCAAATGAGGGAGTTGAGCTGTGTTCAGTTTCGCGGCAGAACCCATTTAGAACGGTCGCGGACCGCATTCATCCGAAAATATTCCAACAAATCCTTCTGCGGCGCTCGCCTGCCAACACTGAAAGATCGACCTGTGCGTAGGTAGCTCTTGGCCGGGGTTGTCTTCGCGGAAATTGGCGAATACTTGCCGCAAACGGAAATGATCTCCTCAGCAATCGATGATGGCGGCCCGGCGGCTATTCAGAAAAGAGCGGGACTCCGTTTTAGACAAAACTTGTGCTTTCTACTCCAAAGACAGTACCAGAGTCAGCCGCTCATAATTCGCCACTGGAAGACGATCCTGTCGCCGATAGGCCGCAGGACGTCAAGGCTCCGTGATCTGCGACCTGCAGATCCGCCGGAAGCCGCGGAGAAACGCCTATGTTTCGAAAATCATCTTTCGCCTCTGCGCTCTTCGGGATGGCTTTACTAATGCTGTTTGCCATAAACAATTCTGCAGCTCAGGTGAGCACCGGTACGATCAGTGGAACGGTCAAAGACATTTCCGGTGCTGCGGTCCCTCAAGCTCGCGTTGTCGCCAGGAGCGTGTTGTCGTTACCGACGCTGTTGGGAGCTATTCCATCCCGGACCTTCAGGCCGGGCAATATTCGATCAGGGTGAGTCACGACGGATTCAAGACCACCACACTCCAAAATATTGAGCTTCAGGTAGCGCAGCGAGCGACCCTCGACCCTGTCCTGCAGGTGGGCAGCGTCAGCGAGCAGGTCACCGTCTCCACCGCTACAGCCCCTCTCCTCAATACCCAGGCCTCCTCTCTAGGCCAGGTTGTCGACACCAAAACCGTAGCGACCATGCCATTAAACGGACGAAACTTCTGGCAATTGACCCAGCTCACCCCCGGTGTCAGCTACATCAGCACCGGCCAGAACCCCGCGGGTACTGGTGGAGGAACGTCTATTCGCGCCTCCATTGTCAACGTGACGGTCAATGGGCTTGACCCAACCTGGACCGGATGGTTTCTGGACGGTGCCGATATCACTGAATTTCAAGCCGGCGGCACAATCATCCAGCCCAACGTAGACGCCCTGCAGGAATTCAAGGTGGAAGGTGGAAACATGCCTGCTGAGTACGGGCACACTCCCACCATCATTAACGCCGCGTTGAAGAGCGGGACAAATGCCTGGCACGGTACCGCTTACGAATACTTCCGCAACAATGCGCTGGATGCAAAGAATTACTTTTTCCTTCCCGCAGCAGGCACGCATCAACGCGATGAACCGTTGCATCGCAATCAGTTTGGCGCAAACCTGGGGGCGCCCATCCGGCGTAACAAGATATTTTTCTTTGTCGACGCTGAGAGCACACTGCTGCGGCTTGGCGAGGATTTCAATAACGTCGTGCCCAGCCCGGCGGAGAGAGCCGGCAATTTCAGCGGTTCCTCCACCGTAATCACCAACCCGGCTACTGGAAAGCCGTTTCCTGGAAACGTCATTCCTTCATCGTTGATTACCCCGCAGGCCCAGTACTTGCTCCAGTACATGCCCTTGCCGAATTCCGTCACCGGCCAGATCTATCGTGCTATCAACACCAACCCACTCAAGCAGCAACTCGATAAGGGCGACATACGGGTCGACTACCAGGTGAACGCAGGGGATCATCTTATGGGCCGGTATTCCATCTCCGACGACCATGAGACGGACCCAAATGCATACGCCCCCATGGGCACGTTTCCTCTGCGCAGCCGGGGGCAGGATCCGGAAGCTCGCTGGACGCATGTTTTTAATCCCCAGTGGATCAATGAAGCGCAGATGTCGTATTACCGGAGCTATTTCTTCTTTACCAGCTCCTTTCAAGGGCAAAACGTCAGCGACGCGGCGGGAATCCAGGGACTGGACGGACTGGCGCCGCCGCAGTATACGGGATTTCCAGGCATCACCATTGCCAACTACGCGAATTTTCCCGGGGCCTCTCTTAGCTCCTATCCTAAGTCGAACCGACTTCGCTCATGGCAATACGTAGACCGGGTGACTCATGCCTTCGGAAAGTACGACATGAGATTCGGCTTCGAGTGGTTCCACAACAAGCTTGAATACATCTCCGGATCGAACTCCGCCGGCCAATTCACCTTCAATGGGGCGTACACGGGAGATAATTTCGCCGATCTTCTGCTTGGTTATGCCAAAAGCGCTACCCGCAGTTACTTCAGAAATATCTGGGGAAACATCGGAAACTTCCAAGGTTACTACTTTCAAGACGATTACCGCGTCCTGCCAGATCTGACGTTGAACCTCGGATTCCGGTGGGAATCAACCCCTTCTACTATGGCCTTCACGGTCAAACGACAGGATTCGATCCAGTCACCGGCAATCTGATCATCCCCTCCAACTTCTCACTGCAGGCTCAACCGCAAACCGCTACACTCTATCCTCTCTTCCAGGATCGTATTGAGCTCAGCGGAGGGCAGGGTCTGCCTATCTCCGTCAGGCCGCCAGACAATCGGGACGTGGCACCTCGCATCGGATTCGCCTGGAACCCGCATGGCGGCAAATGGGTAGTTCGTTCCGGCTACGGCATTTTCTATGGCTATCCGGATGACAACAATATCAACAACTCGCAAAACACCGTTCCCTTTATCGCATCTCAGACGGTGAACAACTCGGGAACCACCCCACCCCAATTGACTTTTGGTAATTTCTACCAGAGCTCTCCCATCGTGAGTCCTAATCCGCATCCAGGTAAGCCATGCTCCTTCGGCTTCGCTGCAAATTCCTGCTCCACTCCGAACGTTGTCTCCATGCCTGCTCACGTCCGCAACACCTACACCCAGCAGTGGAACCTCGCCATTCAGCACCAGAGATTGGACACTATCAGGGATCACTACGGCGCAGTCTGGTTTGCCTTTCACACCGACCATCAGCAATGACCAGGCGAATACCGGCTTTGGCAACCAGAGGCCGAACGTCGTCGGCAAGCCGATGATTCTGAAGAATGTCTCCTGTTGGTTCTTCATTTCCGCCAACGCCTCCTGCAAGGCCCTGAACCCGGGCGGGGTAAATGCGTTTGCCGTGCCGGCCCTCTATACCTATGGCAATCTTGGCCGGTATACCATGCGCGCTGACGACCTGATTCAATTCGATTTCGCCATGCTGAAGGCCTTTACTTTTGCCAAGGAGAGGTCGATAGAATTCCGTGCCGAATTTTTCAATATCTTTAATCGGCCCACGTTCTCCGCGCCGTCCACTGCTATCAATTCAGCTTCAGGAGCGCAGGTAAGCTCAACTTTGAATGGCAGCAGGCAGATCGAGTTTGCCCTGAAAGGCTACTTCTGAAGTGGGATCCCGGCACAGCTAAGACAAAGAAGTTCTAACCCGGCCAGGCAGTGGCGTTGCCCTCAACACCGGTCCCGCCGCTCTCGCTAGCATGGGAAAAACATCGTCAGCCTGCACCGTCCAGTTCGTATTTACAAATTCGGGGTCGATGTTGACGTCTTTGCAGATCCCCGCCTGATATTTTCTGCGCCAGCCACCCGGGGTCTCTCCGCAGATCTCATGAAAAGCCCGCGCAAAATGATGCACGCTTTTGAACCCCACCTTGCCCGCGATCTCTTTAAAAGAATCGCCGGAGTACTCAATCAGTTGCTGGGCCCTGTGGATCCGATACTGCAGAAGATATCGCCGGGGTGAGACGCCGAGAGCGTTCTTGAAATGCTGCCGGACGTGACGGTCTGATCGTCCGACGATGCCTGCAATCTGCATCAGGCTGCAGTCCTGGGCATGGTGCTCCCGGATAAACCGTGCTGCTCGCTGAACGATCCAATCTCCTGAGGGTTCCTGCTCGATCCGGTCACTCTGCTTATCTTCATTGTCTGCATGCTCGTTCCGCAGATATACCAGTAAAAGTTCCGCCAGGAATGCGGTGCATAATTCTCGATAGAGATAACCCCTGTGTTCACCTTCGTAGCCGTATGCGCTCGAACAAATCCGCAATCCGCGGTTCATTTTCTTCGACCAACACGCTCGCGGATAGCAGCAGCTTGCGCAGCCAGCGATCCTTCACTGAGAACTTGATATCCAGCGTCTTGACCAGAGATGAAGGGTTCAGAGCGTGCAGGCAGCCGGGCTTGACCAGCAAAAGAGAGCCGGCCGTGATCGAGTGCTCATCCTCGCCGACGGAGATGCTGCCCGACCCGGAAACAAAGTAGATCATCTGAAAGTAGTCGTGCTTGTGCTTTTTCAGTCTCCAATGCGGTTGGTAGTCATAGCGCGCGGTCCACAGCACTTCCACCGACGATGTCAACACGTGAGTCACCTCGGCTCGAAATTATACGTGATTCATTGGCTGATATGGCAGCTCGTAAAGCCGGGCGGCACTCCGTCCCTGCCACTGGGAATCTGCTTAACAAACTTTCCTCTTGTATTTCCGTTTGCGTCAAGTTTTGACCACCTTCCCGCAAAGACATCTCGGGGAAACCATCAATATACTGGGTCGCGGCGGTGCAAATGACCACTCGAATGACACAAGCTGCATTGAAGTTAGTCGATGCAGGCCATCCGAATTCCCAGCGAGTCGCCATACTCGATGAGCCGCGGCGCCTTTCTCTTGCTTATGCTGAAATTCCAGAGCCGGGCGACGGTGAGGTCCGGGTTAAGGTTAAGTGGGTCGGCGTGTGCGGTTCTGACGTCGAGTCGTACCGGGGCACGAGGCGGCCTGAATTCGTTACGTTCCCAGCGCGTCTCGGCCACGAAGTCGCGGGCGTTATCGACCAGCTGGGGCCGAATGTCGAAGGCCTGCGAGTAGGGGACCACGTTACCTGCCGCTATGTGTGGGGCGCTTTTGCCGAGTACATCGTGTGCCGCCCCTTCAATGTCAAGGTTATCCCGCCATCCTTTCCGCTGATCGATACCAGCCTGATCGAGATCCTGCCCGGTGTCCTCCACGCTGTTGAAATTGGACAAATTAGCCAAAGAACTTCGGTATTGATCATGGGGCAGGGCGTGAGTGGTCTGGTGCTGACCCAGGTTGTGCGCCTGCACAGCCCCAAAGCGTTGGTGGTCACCGACCTGAACGAACACAACCTGTCCTTGGCAAAAAAGTATGGAGCGACCCACACCTACCAGGTTCCCGCTGCCCATCTCCCCACCAGGGGGGTTCTCGGGACCGACTTTCCCGAAGGGTTCGATGTAGTGCTTCCCTGCCTGCTTGAGGGAGACGGCATGGTGGATGCCATCGATTGCGCAGCCTTTACCGGCAAAGTCGTGATGTACGGATGCATCGGCGTTTGTAACACTCCTATCGACTTCCTCAAGGTCCATCGCAAGCGTATCGATATCTATTCCACCGAGCCAAAGCGCGACATAGATATGCGCCGTTTCTATGCGGAGGGCACGCAGCTCGTTCTCGATGGCTTGGTCAACACCTCAGAGATCGTAACTCACCGTATCCCCTTGAGCCGCATCGAAGACGCTTTCGCACTTCGTGACGACTCCCGGAGCGATGCGATTCATGTGCTCGTTGACTGTGAGGCTTGAAGATGGCACTAAAGTCCGCGCAAATGCTAGTGTTGCTTACGGTGTTTTGTAGCCCTGCGGCCATCGGCCAGAAGAATCCGTCTCTCGACTGGAAGGGCCTGAGCAATCCTGTTTTGTCTTATCCCGATTGGTCGATCAAAGATTCCGCGATGGCTTATCGTGACCACACCTATTACGTTTTCTTTTCCGCCTTCTACCCCAAGCAGGGTGAGACCATCTCCCACTTAGTGGAGGTCAGTACCCGCGACTTTAAGCACTTCTCCGAACCTATTCTCAACTTTGACGGCAAGGGAGACGGATGGATTGGCATGTGCTCTCCCGATCTGCAGCTCTTGCACGGCCAATATGTCATGACCTTCAACTCCTGGGGAGACAAGCCAGGGAAGCCGAATGAGCTCTTCTACATGACGTCGCATGACTTGGTACATTGGTCAAAGCGGCTGACGCTGGCCCTCAACCTGACCGGGACGCATCGAGTCATTGATGCTGCCCTGGCCGCGGCAGATGGCGGATACTACCTGATCTGGAAAGAAGGATCACCGCACGGCAAAATGAAGCCGAGGCTGGCCTTTGGGAGATCCCTTCAAGGACCCTTCCAATACGTGGGTGACGGATATCCCTCCTTGCTGATGGCGAATGGCAAAGAAAATGGGCTGACCCACGAAAACTACGAGTTTATCCATGGCGACGGAAAGTGGTATCTGTTGACCACGGACTATCCACCGGAGGGGCTTTATCTTTACACCCTCGAGCCCGGTTCACAATGGCTCAAGTGGACGCGAGGCTACCGGCTAGATACGCCGCAGGAGAGATTCAATACCGATAACCGTGACAATGCGGCAGCCATCTACAACGCGCGCCAGTACGATGGTTATTACTATTTGATCTACGCCGGGCGTGCGGAAGGCCGAACCTTTGCCAGGCGCGGCTGGAATCAGTTGGGGCTGGCACGCTCGACGGATCTCATACACTGGTCGCCCGCCGGGCAGACACACTGAATAAGGCCAACATGTCACTTAGGGCGAGTGGACGCAGGCCGGGAACTTTCCACGTCATCGGGCTCCGTTGGTGGATCGCGGTTCTGCTCTTTGTGGCTACCCTGGTCAGCTACATCGACCGCCTTACGCTTTCGATTCTCGCGCCTACGATCTGCACCGATCTGCATCTCTCGAATCTGCAATATGCCAGTATCAGCGTGTGGTTTCTCGCTGCTTATTCGTTAGGGCAAACCGTATTCGGCAGGATGCAGGACCGCATCGGAACCAAGCGCGGCTTGTCTATCGCCATGGTCATCTGGTCGATTGCCGAAACGGCCCAGGCGCTTACACGCGGTCTCTTTAGTCTCTGCTTCTTCCGCTTGTTTCTCGGGCTCGGAGAAGGAGGTCATTGGCCGGCCGCGATTAAAGGTGTCGCCGAATGGTTCCCCAGGCAAGAGCGGGCCTTGGGCATGGGGATCGTCAATACTGGAGCGACTCTCGGCTCCGCATTGGCCCCGCCCCTCATCGTCTGGTTGCAGTTGAGTTTCGGCTGGCGAATCACCTTTGTGGCCACCGGACTGCTCGGATTCGTGTGGCTCGCATTCTGGGCCTTGTGCTATCAATCCCCGGCAAAGCATAGCTGGCTCCGGCCTGCCGAATTGGCCTTCATCCGCGAAGGCACTGACGCCGTCACAGGTACAATTCCCGCCCCAGGTTGGAGTAGCTTGTTGCGGGACCGGCAGGTGCAAGGGATCGTGCTCTCGCGTTTTCTAGGGGATCCTGTCTGGTGGTTATATCTGGTCTGGTTGCCTCTCTATCTTTCCAGAGCACGCGGATTGAGCCTGAAAGCCATCGGGGTTTCGGCCTGGATTCCCTTCCTCTGCGCCGACGCAGGTGCGTTGCTTGGGGGATGGTTCTCCGGATGGTTGATTCGGCGAAGCTGGAAGCCGAGCCGCGCCCGCGGAGCCGCGATTTTGTTTGCCACCGGGCTGGCTCCAATCGGCATGCTCGTGAGTCGAGCAAAATCGGAAGCCGGCGTTATCGCTCTCATCAGCGTCGTACTCTTCGCGTTTCAGTTTTGGGTGAACAATGTCCAAACGTTAACCAGCGACTTGTTCCCTAATCGCCTGATTGCCTCGATATCGGGGTTGGCGGGAACCGGCGCTGGTTTGGGAGCTATGATCTTTACCTTCTCCACCGGCTGGATTGTCGATCATTTTGGATATACACCGGTCTTGGTTCTATCCGGGCTGCTCATCCCTGCGGCAACGGCTTCACTGATTGGGCTAGCAGGAGATCCGGAAGGGAAGCGCAAGGGATCCAAAGGGCCTTCATTCCGCCTGTAGGACTGTTGAGAATTCCTCGTCTCTAAGGAGAGAACTTAGGCGTTGACGCGGGCAGTCTTCTAGAGTCGCGGTAGACCGAAGCGTTCGTTCACGCTTGGTTCGCAAAGCGGTTTCGCACTATTTCGCTTGTCGGGCTTTCAAAACTCAGTATTGTCGTACAAACAGCGGGATTGCAGCAATTTTGGGGAGGCGTGTCACTATGGACTTTCGTCGTTGGCGGTACTTTTATCTCTGTTTGATCGTGCTGTTCGGCGGCGTACAGCTGCGAGCCGACGTTACCGGGTCTATTATCGGTTACGTTCGCGACGCCTCCGGCGCGGTAATTCCGAAAGCGACCTTAACAGTCGTCCAGACTTCCACTGGTTATACGCGTACCGCTACATCGGATAGTTCTGGAGCCTACAGCATTCTTGCTTTGCCTCCCGGCACCTACCGCCTAACCGCCTCCATGGCCGGTTTCGAGAACGGTGTGCTTGAGAATATCAATCTCAGCGTCAACGACGCGCTGAAGTACGATTTCAGCCTCCAAGTCGGTAACGTAAGCCAGACCGTCTCGGTCGATGCGAGCACGGTGCAGGTCGATACCGCGACTACGTCGCTGGGTACTACCATCACGTCCTCAACGATTCTGGCCATGCCGCTTAACGGCCGCTCCTACCTGGATCTGCTGGGGCTTCAGCCGGGCGTGGCGCCCGCCAATACCAACGGCAACTACAATGACCGCGCCCCCGCCTCCGGCCTCTACGGCTCTTCCGGGAATGTGTCCACCGATGGCCAACCCGAATGGGCGAACGCCTTCCTGGTAAATGGTGCCGAGGTCAACGAAACGAAGAATATGGGCGCCGGCCTTATTCCGGATGCGGACTCAGTACAGGAATTTCGCCTCATCACAAATAGCTTCAGTGCCGAGTACGGTAAGTTCACTGGCTCCGTGATGAACACCGTGACCAAGGCCGGAACCAACAGCTTCCATGGAACACTTTTTGAGTTCTACCGGAACCAGAAGCTGGATGCGATCAACTACTTCGACAGCACCAAGGCTGAACTGAAGCGTCACCAGTATGGCGGCGTGTTGGGCGGTCCCATCTGGAAGGACAGGCTGTTCTCCTTCACCGACTATCAACAAACGCGGCAAGTGGCGGGCGTCAGCACGGGGGTGGTGCAGGTTCTCAGCAACGATGAACGCAACGGCATCTTCTCGGATGCGATTCTGAACACGCCTGTCCAGGGAGACGCTTGGGCGGCAACCCTCCAGAGCCGCGGTGGCGGAGTGATCCAAGGGTCGGGCGGTGTGTGCCAGCCCCCGGCTTGCACGCCCACTATGTACAACCAGCTCGGAACCCCGACGGTCACCACTGATCCCACCGGCGCTCAAGTGCCGGCCCATAACATATCCGCTTACATAGACCCGGTCAGCAAATTGACCCTGCCTATCATTCCAGCTGCAAATCAGGGGGCCTTCAACTATGACGATGCCAGCCACAAGGGATCCATCATCGATACCAACATGGCCGAGAGGATCGACTTCGTCAATCATAAGACAGGCGATTGGTCCTTCTACTACCACTACGACGATGCCACAGCAATCCAGCCCGTCTACGGGGACAATGGCGGTCCGACTCTCCCCGGATATCCGATTACTCAACCTTCGCGCAACCAGCTGTTCGTTCTGAGCAATACCAAGACAATCGGATCGACCTTGGTCAACGTCGCGCGTATCCAGTTTTTCCGCACCGCTGAGCACACCGCGCAGCCCTCTTCCGGGTCTACGATCTCGTCGTACGACAAATACGGCTTCAATACTGATCCCACCACCGGTGGTCTGGTCAACAGCGGCCCCCCGGGATACCCGTCTTCGCTGCCTCCGTTGTTCTTCAACAGCTTCTCCATCGGCAACAATTGGCTGAATCTATATCAGCCTGAAACCAATTATGGTGTCGGCGATACGGTCAGCAAGACCGTGGGGAATCACTCCCTCAGCTTTGGCGGGGACTTCCGCTACTATCAATTGAATGCTCGCAATACCTGTGGGCCCAACGGGTATTTCCAATTTAACGGCATCGAAACCGGGGCCGACGTTTCCGATTACTTCATCGGCGCTCCGGGAACTTTCGTGCAATGCTCCATCCAACTGCTCGACAACCGTACCCGCTATGGCGCGCTGTTCGGCCAGGACTCCTGGAAGGCGAGTCCCAACCTGGTATTTAACTACGGACTCCGCTGGGACGTCGCCCGGCCATGGAGCGATGTCTACGGCCGTCTGACCACACCTGTGCCAGGAGAGCAATCCGTCAAATTTCCCAATTCCCCTCCGGGCAACCTTGTGCCGGGAGATCCGGGTGTTCCAAGCACCATCTCTCCGACTCGCTGGAATAACCTTGCACCTCGGATAGGTCTGGCCTACTCGCCTTCGGGCGGCATGTGGGGCGAGGCGGGCAAAACCAGTATCCGCGCGGCTTGGGGTATCTACTACCTGGGTGTGGCTGACAACGGGAACTTCGGCATTCTGGGAGATGCTCCCTGGGGACTCTATTGGGCGTCACCACAGCCAACCCTATTTGGAAGTCCTTACATCACGCGCGCAACCGGAGTTTCGCAGGGTCAGAAATTTCCCTTTACTTTCCCCTCAGGACCGGGACCGTTTCCCGACTTCAACTTTGGAAACCTCATGCCGCTGTATGTGCCCGGCTATTACAATCACAACAAGACCCAGGCGAGCCAGCACTATAACGTCTCCGTCCAGCGTCAACTCGATAAGTCGACAGTCCTGACTGTGGCCTACGTTGGGACCCAGGGACGCCACATTGAACATGGAGAGGACCTGATCTGGGGCAGCGCGTCCCTTTGCCAGTCTCTTCCCGGTTGCGGACCCTACGGCGAAGGCGGTATCTACCAGTCGGGCGGTCAAAACTTTTACGGCAGCTTTACCGGGGCCATCGACAACCAGACCATCAGCAAGAACTACACCAACTCCAGTGGTGGGCCGGTCGTAGCCTTCGCCTCAGCGACTTACCTGCAGAACTCGGGCAACTCGAACTATAACTCCCTGCAGGTCTCGGCGGAGCGCCGCGCGCGCGACATCACCTATCTCCTCTCCTACACTTACGCCAAGTCGTTGGACGACATTGCTGCCAGGTGGGACCCGCGCGATCCGAACCGTGCTTACGGCCAATCGTCCTGGGACATGCGGCATAACTTTGTCGCCAGCTACAGCTGGAATCTGCCTTTTGCCCGATTCTTGGGTCCTCACCGCTATTCAGAAGGATGGCACATCACGGGAATCAGCCGCTTCAACACCGGCTTTCCCATAAGCTTTAAGAGCGGCGGCGATTTTGCGTTGACTAACATCGGGCTGGACTATCCCAATCAGATCGCGCCCTTAATGAAGCTGAATCCTCATGCCGCGGGGCATAACTACTTCAATGCCTCGGCCTTCGCCAGCGACCTTAGCTGCGGCTATGAAGTTTGCGGTGTGACCGGCACTACAAAGCAGTATCTCTTCCACGGTCCCGGTGCGATCAACACCGACGCGGGGTTGGAGAAAGAAACGAAAATAACCGAAACGATGCAACTCAACCTGCGTCTTGAAATGTTCAATGTCTTTAATCATCCCAACTTCACCGGCGTAATCGGCGATGCAAACCAGGGCCAATTTGGTCAGGCCACCAACACTGCCCCGGCTCGCGTCGGTCAGATCAGCGGCAAGTTCATCTTCTAGAGTCAAACCCCGCGGCGAGCAGTCGCCGCGGCTGACCTTCCAGGGGGTGCGAGCAATCGCATCCCTTTCTGTTTTATGCTTTTCTATGAGCTTTGAGGTGGCCAACAAACTTGGCGATTTTAATTACTCGCGGTGATCCCCGGTTCAACAATCTGAAGCGGGCAAGAAATGCCCGCTGGCCGGCCAACCCTGTCGACGGAGTCAGTAGCGTCGCGCTGTGCCTCAATGCCCATGACGCAGCGGCGGCGCTGCGTCACGTGGTCGGCACCGGGCAACGGCCGACAATTCGTTCCGGCGGCCATTGCTACGAAGATTTCTACGCCAATAACCCCAACGGCACCCTGATCGATATGTCCATGATGAACCACGTGGGCACTCTGCCGGGGGATGCACGCTATCGCGTGGGTGTGGGAGCGACATTGGGTCAGGCGTACCAGGATCTCTACAAGCTATACAACGTAACCCTGCCCGGTGGTACCTGCGCTTCCGTCGGAGCGGGCGGTCACATTACCGGCGGCGGATACGGCCTCGTTTCACGCCTTTACGGCACAACCGCCGATTGGGTAACGGGGGTTGACATACTTACGGTCGACTCCAGGGGAGACGTTGCTCTTCGCAGGTGTACCGCAACGCAGGACGCAGATCTGCTGCGTGCCTGCCGTGGCGCCGGTGGCGGAAACTTTGGCTTGATCGTCGACTACGTCTTTGAGAAACTGCCACCCGCACCGCAAGAAGTCATGTCCTCGAATTTGATATTTCCCTGGGCGGAGATGACTGAGGAGAAATTCGCGAAGATCTTCAACGCTTTCGGGGGCTACTTCGCCACCCGGGGCAAGGATCCCGAAACGTGGGGCTTGTTTTCTATTATTGAGGCAAATCACAGGGCCAGAGGCTACCTGCGCATCTCGGTGCAGTTCTGCAATCCGGATGGAACCTGCAGGAATACAAAAGTGCTGGATGAATATCTCTCCCTGTATGACGACTGCAAACCATCCACCGTGTCGCCGGCTGCGCCGGTCAATAATTCTCTTGCCGAGAGCTTCGGCCCTCATAAAATGACGCACGACTTGTGGGCCGACACCGGAGCTGCGGGCGGTGTCCGCCGCGGCGTAACCCGAGCCAAATACAAATCCACCTACATGCAGAAGAACTTCTCCGCCCGCGAGGTCGGGGTCTTTTACCAGCATCTGACGCGCACGATGCCGGGGATCGACCTTTCGCATACGGTGGTCGAGATTGACTCCTACGGCGGCGCGATCAACCGCAAAGAAATGCTTGGACAGACTGTGGCTTTTCAGCGGTCGAGCATCATGAAGTTGCAATTCCAAACCTACTGGGCAAACGCTGCGGAAGATGCGGGGCACATTACCTGGATAAGGGAGATCTACAAAGAGCTTTACTCGGCTTCCGAAGTGGACGCCTCTCACCAGGGAACGCCATTTCCGGGCGAAAATTATCAAGGGTGCTACATCAACTATCCCGACGCCGACATGCTCGACTATGCCTACTGGCCTCAGCTTTACTACGGGTCGAACTACGAGTTCCTGCAGCAGGTGAAGAAGAAGTATGATCCTAATAACGTGTTCCACCATGCAATGTCGATTCGAGCGTAGAGGAAAGCGGAGATGAAGCAGCCAATCGAGCTGGATCGCAGACGTTTTCTGCAGCTGGCGGGGAGTGCCTCGTTAGTGAGCGCTGCCGGCAGCCGGCTAGGCTGGGCCGCAGGGCCGAAAACTGCGCGGTTTGCCTATATCGGAACGGAGCATGCAATCCACCTCTACTCCGTCTCCCCGCATCATCCCTTCGTCTTGCAGCAGACGATGGCCAGTGCACGTCCAGTGGCGATGGCGATCAGTAATGGCCACCTGTACGTGGCCAATGGAGTGTCGCAGCACGGCAATCTGCCGCGTGGGAGCGTCGAGGCCTACACGATCAACGCGACGACCGGAGAGCTCGCATGGAAGAACCGGGTTCCGTTGTCGCTCTCTGCCACTTCACCCACAGACCTGGCAGTTGCTCCGAATGGGCGCAGTATCGTAGTTGCAGTGCACGGCGGGGGCGCCTACAATCTCCTGCTACTTGAGGAGGACGGGAGTCTAGGCCGAGTGACCGGAATTCTCAAGGAGATCGGTGCGGGACCGCATCCCCTCCAGGATGCGGCACATCCTTCAGCGGTGAAATTTGATCGCGAGGGCCGCGTCCTAACGGCTGACCAAGGCAATGACAAGCTGAGCGTGCTTGCCCTCGGCGACGGTGGGCTTCGTGTGGCTGCGCGGTGTCGAGTTACTCCCGGCAGTGGGCCAGGTTGCATGGTGCTGCATCCTGATCGCCGACGAGTATATGTTGGGCATGCTTTCGATGGTGCTTTGTCGAGCTACAGTTACGACGCCGGGCTCCTGGAGCACATAGAAACGGTAGCGACCCCGGTGATGGGAGCGGTGGCAGCGCTGGCGATCCATCCTGGCGGCGAGACGCTTTTCAGTTCGCATGGGGATGCTCTGCTGGCGTGGAAGATTCAAGCGAACGGCGGACTAGAGCCCTTGGCCGCACAGGAAGGAGTTCATGCCACCAGGCTGCATGTAACTGCAGATGGCGGCACTTTATTGGCCTTAAGCAGCGACGCGGTATTGAGCTTGAAGATCGGCGCCGCAACCCCGTTGCTCGCCACCCCGGTCAAAGTCGCATCGCTCTCCAGGCCGATCAGTATCGCAGTTTGTTAATGCGATGAAGCCAACGCGTTTTTGGCTGCCGAGGGAATGCTGGTAAAGAAACGGTAATGGATGCTCCACCTCTGTGTCTCCCCCGGCGTGACGTGAATACCGATAAACCCCTCCGGGCAAACCGTTTTTGGCGTCGACCAGAAAAAAAGCTTGATGATCGGCGAATCCGAAGTCTCTTCAACACCCAGGCCGTGTTCCATATCCTCGAACGTGAAGTCAAAGTCAGAGGCTTTGTCAGAGAAGCCCGTCATCTCACCGCTCGGGGCATGGTGAGGTTGCATCTGTCCTACCCATTTGATCGTTGTGCCATCGATCTCAACCGAGTCCGGAAACGGCTTGGCCGGCGCCGGAACGAAGGGAAAATGTACTTGCATGCCGGGCCCGGTCGGGTTGTTATCCAGCATGAAGAAGTCGTGATCGTAGACCGTGGTATTGAGCGGTTTGGTGCCAATGTTCTTCAAGCTATGGGTGAGTTGCAGGCCAGCCGTTTTTTTATCCAGCGATAGCGTCTTCTCATAGAGGTAGGCATAGCCGATAGTGGAGCGAAGCTCCTGACGGAAGGTGATCGAATCTTTATGAACTTTTACCGTCCACTTTCCGTGATCCAGAATCGGATACGCCCCACCGATGGTGTACGGCTGGTCGTCCAGCTTCTTCAACACGCCCGCGCCGATCTTCACAAACGGATCTCCCGGCTTCGCTTCTTCATACCCCAGCGGTTCGCGAAACTCTTCGGCCGGCCCGGTCACGGCATCGTTCGTCGTTGGGTCATAGTGATTGAACCACTCACCGAAGAACGTGTGCCCATTGAGCGAAACGCAAGCTACGATGCCGGACCAGTCGAACCGTGCCGCGCGATAATAACCGCGCTCCTGGTCGGGCAGAAACACAACGGCGTTCATGCGGCCGTTGGTGAGCACCGCATGTGGATGATCCGCGTGGGGTACATTTTCGCAGGTAGGCGAAGCGGGTGGGGGCAAAGATGTGGGCGCCGATGGACTTGTCTGGGCTGGTACCAAATGGCTGGTGAGGGCAATCGCAGAGACCACTGCATAGCGCCCCCATACACGAGGAGAACGAGACATTCTTTCCGCTCCTGAAATCGTTTCCGCGTGGAGTATAGCCCAGTCTTGCTGTCAGAATCTCATTTAGTTAGCTGTCTCGGAGGTCGACCGTGCGCGTAGCTCTGCACTTATTCTTTCTTGGAATCCTGCTTCTGCCAACTTCGATCTACGGCCAGCAAAGCGTGTTGCCAACATTCACGCACACCTATAACGCTGCCGGTCAAGATTACTCGTATACCGTGGCTGGCACTGACCCGGCGAAGGGTGGCACCACGACGATCCCGACCGTGTTGGTCCCGATCAAGGTGACCATCGAAGCGCCCATGAACGCTGCCGGCAAGAAGGCAGTGTTGGATGCGAGCCCGGATGTTTCCCGTGTTATCCATTCACCCATCTTTGCCAGGTACCAGTTCGTTTCAGGGGCGACGCAGTACACCGATGCCCTGATGCGCACCGATTTCTCCCCGCAGGCAGCGAAGGATTGGCATACTCTCCTGGGCCGGCCGAAGGTGGTTGCGTTGACGATCGATGTGCCGGTCGGCAAGGGATATGTGCTGACCTCAAAGAAAACTGGCCGGATGCTGGCAATGGTGGACGTGCTCTTCATGCAGCAGGAGATTTTCAAACACCTGCCAAAGGAAGAGACGGGCGCCGGCAAGCTCGTGATTGCGATGACGAAGAACGTGACCTACTATTCCAGCGAGGACGCGACGGAGTGCTGCTCCTGGGGAACCCACGGAGTAGATACAACTGAGAGTTCGCGGCAGCCGTTCGTGCTGGCAAGCTATCTCGACTCCAATACCGTGGAGGACGACAGTGATGTGCAGCCGTTGACCCAGCAACTGGCGCAGTGGTTTCGCGATCCGCTCCATGAACCGGCGCTGCGGGTACGCCGCGGCATGGTTCCGCCAGGCAACATCTTTCCCAGCTGGCTGCGTGTGCCTCCTCCAAGCCCGGCCGAGTTGCCCACCGATAACAGTGATTGCGGCGGAACCGCATTGGCCGTCGATCTGTTCCTGAACGATCCGACAGACACTAACTGGAAGAACAGGACTCCGGCATCCAGGGCCTATATCGCGAATGTCGGCGCCATGCTGTATCACTTGCAGAACGTGGCCCTGCTCTCGTGGTATGCCGGTTCGGCGTCTCCGCCCTACAGCTTTCCGGATGCGAATGCGCTGACCGCACCGGCGAAGCCGTGCCCCGCGCATGTTCACGAAGGCACGTTTGGAGCGGTGAGGGATGCGCTTCCAACAACAGTGAAGCCAGTTGGACTGACCACTGCTGCAAACGGGCATCACCTGATTGGATATTGGACCGGGCTGGGGCGGATCAGCGAGGTCTCGCCGCAGTGGGACGTGATCATCGTCGCCTTTGCGACGCCCGTGCCTGGCGCTGCCGAAGGGACCATGCAATACCAGGTACAGGGTAACGTCACTCCTGACCAGTTCAAAGATGACATCAAGCTGAAACAAAGCCAGGGCAAGAAGGTGATGATCTCGCTTGGTGGCGGCGGCCAGCACTTCGCCTTGATGACCCAGGAGGGAAAACAGAACTTCATCAGGACGGTAGAAGACATCTGTGCGCAGTTTGGTTTCAACGGCATCGACATCGACTTTGAGACGTCGTCACTCGAGCTCGATCCCGGGGATACGGACTTCAAGCATCCCACCACCCCTTCCACGGTGAACCTGATCGCCGCACTGCGCGAGATCCACGATCACTTTGGCAAAGACTTCATGTTGAGCCTGGTGCCGGAAGGAACACAGATTCCGGCCGCGTATCCGGGCTATGGCGGCCAGTTCGGTTCCTACCTTCCCATCGTCGAAGGTATCCGCGACATTCTGGCGTTTGTCGACACGCAGGACTACAACTGCCCGCCGATCGAAGGGTTGGATGGCGAGTTCTACATGCCGGGCTCGGTGGATTACCATGCCGCGGCGACGGAGTTGGTGTTGCACGGCTTCGATGTCGGTCGTGATCCCAGGCACCATTTCGACCCGCTGCCACCCGATAAGGTAGCTATCGGATATTTGAACAGTGATACGACGCCACCGATTGTCGAGGACACGATGCGCTACCTGATTACCGGTAAGTCCGCCACGCCGGTGAACTATAAACTGCGGCAGCCAAATGGTTATCCGGCCTTCCTCGGCGCCATGTTCTGGACCATCGATGACGATCGCAAACAGAATTTTCGCTATTCGAATACTGTGGGGCCCCTGCTGCATGGTTACCCGGCCGCGAAGTAGCAAAGGCGGTTATGTCGAACCAGACGATCAGAATTGTGGGTGAGGATGAACCTGGAGAAGAGAAGCAATTCAGTTAAGAGAGCCGGCATCGTATTTTTATCTCTGTTGAGCGCTGTTTCTGCATACCGGCATGCGGACGCGCAGGCATCCGCGGCAGGGAGGAAGCTCACTCTCACGGATGGATGGTATATGCAGCCATCCCCCGACGTTACGGAGAAGGGAAGTATCCTCTCTACGGCCGCCTTTCATCCGAAACATTGGTACCGCACCACGATGCCATCCACCGTGCTGGCCGCGTTGGCAGCCGATCGTGTGTATGCCGACCCCTACTTCGGCATGAATTTGCGCTCGATTCCCGGAACCAACTACACCATCGGAACAACCTTCTCGGGCATTCCCATGCCGCCCGGAAGTCCGTTCCGTTCCTCCTGGTGGTATCGCACGCAATTTACCGTTCCTGCTGGCTACCGCGGCAAAAGGGTCCAGTTGCATTTCGATGGCATTAATTTCCGTGCCAACGTTTGGCTGAATGGGCGGCAGATCGCCGATGCAAACACTATGGCCGGCATGTGGAGGCTATTCGAATTTGACGTGACCGATCAGGTAGCCCCGGGAAGCATGAATGCGCTCGCCGTCGAAATATTTCCGCAAACGCCCGACGACCTTGGCCTCAGCTGGGTGGATTGGAACCCCACGCCACCAGATAAGGATATGGGCATCTGGCGTCCTGTTTACCTCACCACCAGCGGCGCAGTGACGATTCGCTTTCCCCAGGTGATCACGAAACTGGATCTCCCGGCGCTGGACAAGGCGCGCCTGACGGTCAACGCCGAGCTAAAGAACACCACCAACACTGTGGTTAAGGGAGTGCTCAAGGGGCAGATTGAAGATCTCCGCTTCTCGCAACCAGTCACCCTGGACGCCAGGCAAAGCAAAGTTGTTACCTTTTCTCCCGGCCGGTTTACCCAATTGAACATGACCAATCCGCGGCTGTGGTGGCCGGTCAACGTGGGTCCACAGAATCTGTATGAGTTAACGTTGCAATTTGAGAGCGACGGAGCCACATCCGACCAGGTTGCTAGCCATTTCGGCATCCGTGAGGTCAGCAGCGAGGTGGAAAAGCCGCCGACTCCCGGGCGCGTATTCAGTGGCCATGACGAAGGGTATCCCGAGACCCATCGTATTTTCAGTATCAACGGCAAGAGGATACTTATCCGCGGCGCCGGCTATACACCAGACATGATGCTCCGCGAGTCGCCCGCCAGGGAGGAACACGAGCTGGAATACGTCCGCGACATGAACCTCAACGCGGTACGCCTCGAAGGCAAGATCGTCAGCGACCACTTCCTCGAGCTTGCCGATCAGTACGGGATCCTCATCATGGCTGGCTGGTCCTGCTGCAGCCACTGGGAGCAGTGGAAGAAGTGGGATGACGAAGATCATGTCATTTCAGCAGAATCGCTCAAGGATCAGATACGGCGGTTGAGAAACCATCCATCGGCTTTCAATTGGATGAATGGAAGTGACGGCCCTCCACCCCCGGATGTCGAGCGGCGTTACATCGAGGTACTGAAGGAGCAGAACTGGCCTAACCCCTACGAGTCCTCAGCGATGGCAGAGCCAACCACAGTGACAGGTGATACGGGGGTAAAGATGACCGGGCCCTATGAGTACGTTGCGCCCTCTTATTGGCTGCTGGATACAAAGTACGGAGGTGCCCATGGATTCAACACCGAGACCAGCCCCGGGCCGGCCCCGCTGCCGCTGGAGAGCCTCATTCGCATTCTGCCCCACGATCATCTGTGGCCCATGGACTCGTGGTGGGACTATCACGCCGGCGGCAGCGCCTTCAAAAATCTGGATGTGTTTACCGATGCGATGAATCACCGCTACGGGGCGGCGAACGACCTGGAGGCCTACACCATGAAAGCTCAGGTCATGGCCTACGAAGGAGAGCGGGCCATGTTCGAAGCCTTCGGCCGTAACAAATACACCGCTACCGGAGTGATTCAATGGATGCTCAACAATGCCTGGCCCTCCACCATCTGGCATTTGTACGACTATTTTCTCCGCCCCGGCGGCGGATATTTCGGCGCCAAGAAGGCTTGTGAACCACTGCACATTCAGTATTCTTACGACGATCATTCGATCGCGGTCGTGAATTCCTTCTACACCGCATTCAAAGCCTTGAAGGCAACGGTCAAGATTTACAACCTCGACATGTCGGCAAAATACTCTCGGGAGACGACTCTCGATATCCCCGCAGACGGTGTGGAAAGGGTTGTCACCTTGCCGGCAATCGACGGTCTCACCTCTACGTATTTTTTAGACCTGTCGCTGCGGGATTCTGACGGTAAGCTGGTGAGCTCGAATTTTTATTGGCTGTCTACCAAACCCGATGTGCTCGACTGGGATAACTCGACCTGGTACACCACCCCTACCAAATCGTTTGACGACCTGACCGCGCTCAATACACTCCCTAAGGTCAGGGTGAACGTATCCAGCGAATCGGAAATCGACGGCGAGAACGGCACGACGCGCGTTACGTTGGAAAACCCCACGCGGAATCTCGCTTTCGCCGTTCATCTCAAGGTGATGAAGCCTTCGCGATTTAAAGATCCCGAATCCGAGAATAATGAGCTCGAAGTGCTTCCCGTCATTTGGCAGGACAACTATTTCCCCCTCATGCCGGGCGAGAAACGAGAAATAACGGCTACGTATAAGACGGCCGACCTGAAACTCGAAAGCACATCCAGCGATACCCCAGACTGGGCTCGCCGGCAAGGCAAGCCGTCGGTCGACGTGGATGGGTGGAACGTTGTTCCTGTTTCGACGGCCCAGCAATAGGCTGGAGTTTTTTTGCGCATTTCGCACAACTTCGCTTGTTCGATGCCGGAAAAAGCGCTCAAATGTTACCGGCCTGTGTCGGTTACCCACCGGCCGGTGGTTACAGGTGAGCAGGGCATCAAGACTCACCAGGAGAATTTATGACTGGAAAACTAATCACGGCGGCGCTGATTGCGACCGCGCTTTCGCCTCTGGTACGTGCGCAAGAACTACAGGTAGGGAGCAACGCCTACGTCGATATGTACTTTAACGACTGGCATGCGTCCAAGCCCCAAACCACCGGCCCGGTAACGGAGTACACCGTTTTCACCAAAGGTGACCCGATAAAGCCTACGGTCAAAGGCGCCATCCTCCGCTATGTTGATTCTTATGTCTACGCCACCTGGGCTCCAGGGGCCTCGGCGCCGTCCACCACCCTTTCTGGTAAGCAGCGAGTCTATTACTTCACCACCGGCACAGGTACGATCTCCGCCGCCGGCGACTCGTCTCCGGTCTCCACCAATATCGCGGTTCTGGTACCGGCCAACCTTGCCTTCACCATCAAGAACACGGGCACGGTTCCCCTCGGCGCCTATGTCATCACTGAGCCTACGCCGAGTGGTTTTCAGCCCGGAACCACGCTGGTGATTAAAGATGAGAAAGCGACGCCGATCAGCATCGCACCGGGGGAGTGGTCGCGCTTGGTGAGGCCGCTCTTCACCGCGAGTGATGGTCTGGCCACCATCTCCAGCGTGGAAACGGTAACCCTTGACGACCTGACCATCACGCGACCCTTCACCGGAACCATGCCGAACACCGAGCACCTATGGATGGAGCTTTCCGGTACGAGCATCGCCTTCATCGGGCCGTACCTTCGCCGTCAGACTCCGGGAATTGCGTACGAGCATCCGCCCGACAACCTCGCTCCCACTGCCAACGTCAACTACTCGGAAGATAGCCAGGTCAAGTTGCTCCTGATATCGACCAATGGCCAATAAGGTAGAAAAGAACACGCAGGTCACCCCACGCAAACAGTCCCGAAGGGACGATACAATCCAGAGCTCGGTACGGGAGTGCCGGGTAGGATGTTCATGTAAATCGAGTCCCGTAGGGACGGCACAATGGGGGAGCTTCCTCGCGCTCAGTGCGGCGTCGTCGACACTTTCGTACTCGTGCTGAACCACAAAAACTTGATCGGTTTATCTCCAGGTTCTTCAAAGTTGATATTGGAATGCGTGGTGAGATTATCCGGGCGCAGCATATACGCTTCGCCGGGATGCTGCATGCGCAGTTGCGAACCGTAGAAGGCCACGCTCTTGCCCTCGACCTCGCACCAGATCTCTTCGTGTCCGGGGAAGTGCGGGTGCGGCTCACCAAGCTGCATGGGCAGAATATCGACCGTGATAATGGCCCCGACCGTCGCCAGTCCGTTCCCTCGATTGAAGAAGCCATGCGTGATGTGCGCCCAGTGACCGCCCGCGCCTGGATTGGTAAACGGCGAGGGGTCGGCGGGCGCGCTATGCGGAAGGTGTGCCTCGTCTTTTAGGCCAAACGACGAAAGCGGCTTGAAGCCCGGATAGGTGGGATCGCCGACCATGTAAGCGGTTAGCTGGCCTTCGCCGGTATTGTGAAGCGTGAACTCCAGACCCTCCGGGATCAACAGGGCGCTTCCTTTGTGAAGTGGCTCAGTCCTTCCGCCCGCAGACACCTCACCCTCGCCCCCGTCCACGTAGAAAAATACTTGCACGCCCTTCAAGGTTGAGGGGACCGTCCGTGCTCCCGCCTCGAGCTTGCCGTAGGAAAGGAACTTCGCGTGCTCGAGCACCGCGCCCGGGAAGGTTGGACTGAAGTTATCTCCCTGAGTAAGAATGTCGCGCACCACCAGCGAGCCAAACATAACGTTAGGCTCAGAGTGACGCCAGTTGCCAAAGTACATATCGGCGCGCGTGTCTTCCAGGGGGCGCGTGGGTAAATAGACCACGTCTTTCGGTCCTTCGAAGCTATTTCCACCGACATGGGGAGCCTTGCCCGGAGTATACGGTGCAGGGACGGTTGGAGCTTGCGCGAACATCATCGGCGCGGCGCCGGCAAACAGCAGCCCAAGAGCCACCCCACAAACAGTCGGAGCCTTCATTGTATTCATAGCCATCCTCCGGTAGCAGTCGTAGTCATGATTGATCTCAGTGTGCAGTAATGCCCGGGAGCTGAAGAAACTCGGAATGAACGGTGATATGCTCGTTCTTTTCGTTCTCCAGGATTTCCGCAAACATTGCGTCCGTGTCTTTCTGCGGTGGCCGCAACGCGTTCTTGTCGCTGATAGCCCGGTCGTCGCGGGGCTCATGAGCAAACAGGACGATCTTTCGCCAATCGGCAGGCGAAGCGAACGTATAGGGTCCAGGGGAGTCGCCCGCCATCTTCTTATAGGGCCAAATCATCCAGCCAATGTTGTATTTCTCTGCCAGGTTCACGTGGGCGCTCGACCATTCCGGCGAGCGCTCGGCGTAGATTTCAGAAAAGAAGATTGGGACCTGGTACTTGGTGCGGAAGTCCAGATACTGCTGCAGGAACTCCGGCCGTGGCGTAGCGCCGTAACTATGAAAGCTGTAAACGGTGTTGTTGTCGAACGGCTTGCCGAACGCGCTGAAGCGCCCCAGCGGCGGCTGCAAAATCAGCATGTGATGAGTGTCAACCTGGCGAATCGCCTCCGTCACACGGCGGTACTCCGGCTCAATCAGACTTTCCATATCGAGATATCCGGACCACAGCAGCGGTTCATTCATCAGGTCATAACCCAGAATCATAGGGTCGTCTTTGTAGTGCCCGGCGATCCTCTGCCACACTTCCGAAACGTACTTCTGCATCCCCGCATCCTTCAGCAGCCAGGGATAGTCAGGACCATCATCGCTTGCTTCGCCGGTAAAGCCGCCGATGCCGGACTCCAGCATCAGGATGACGTAGAGATGCTCCTGCCGGCACCACGTCAACAGCCGGTCGATAAGTTGGAAACCCTCATCATCATTGGTCTTGAAATATTTGGCGTGGAGCGGGATGCGGATGGTGTTAAATCCGTCCTGCTTGATGCGGCGAACGTCCGCCTCTGACATGAAGTTCTGGCGCCAGTTGTAGAGGAACTCCTGTGCATGGGTAGGTCCGAGAAGATCCGCAAACACGAGCTCCACGTCTGTTTGCGATTGGGCGATGCCGCCGAACCGCCAGAAATAGCCTTCCAATACAAACCAGTTGCCTATACTGATCCCACGGATCTGGAGGGGCTTGCCGGAACCGTCCACAATCGCGGTTCCTTGTGCGTGTACGAACTGCGAATAGGCTGCAGGGGTGGCCAGCAGGAATACCATGGAACAGAGGACGGTCAGGCGTCGAAACAACACCAGGTCTCCTTCCTAACTCATCGTGAATAGTAATCATAGTCTAAGAACTAAGCACAATGATGTTGATAATGAACTAATGCCAACGATGAGGTCCACTACACCATGACCGACGAGCCCAGGAAGTACTCCCACGATTCCGCGCTGGGTATGGATCGCGATATCTCCCGCCGTGATTTCATGAATGCCACACTTCTCGCCTCCGGCGGTGCCTTGCTGAGCGGGCAGACGCCGCACCAACTCCTTGCTCAAATGGGCAAGGACAACTGGACCGGTTACGGCGGTGTGGGCGATTATGCCGACTCGCACGGCAACACGTTCGAGGTGATGACGGCCGGTCATCAGATCCGCGACCATGTCTTCGCCGATCCTCCGCACCAGGCTGAAGACACGGGCGAGGTGTTGGATTGCGTGATTGTCGGTGGCGGCCTGAGCGGTCTGGCAAGCGCGCTGTACCTGCAGCAAAAAGCGCCGCAGGCAAACTGTCTGGTGCTCGAAAACCATCCCATCTTCGGGGGCGAGGCAAAGCGCAACGAATTCATCGTGGATGGCCATCGGCTGGTGGCGCCGCAGGGCTCCGACCATTTTGATACGCCACAACCGGGAAGTCCGATGGACAGCTTCTACACGTCCATCGGCGTGGACGCCACGAAATTTGAGTATCAGGCCTGGAAAAGTTCCTCGCCGGAGATCCCGATAGGGCGAAGCTTCGAACACATTCGCCCGCCTTACGGCATCTATTTCGGCGCTAACTTCGCGCAACAGCAGTCCGGAGTATGGGTGATCGATCCGTGGAGTAAGAAACTTGCCGGAGCGCCCATGCCCGAGGCGATGCGGAACGAGATCCTCAAGTACCGCCGAGTAGGCGCTGAGCCAGGCCAGGAACACGCTCACGATCTGGATACGATCACCATGGAAGACTATATGATCCGGAAGTTCGGCCTCAGCCAGGAGACGATCCGAAAGTTTCTCCTGCCTGGCCCGGGCGACGGGTTTGGCATTGGTCCGGACGTGCTTTCCGCCTATGCGTTTGGTTTCGGTGGAGACCCGATGAATTACGGTGACGAGGCCGACCTCCAGTCCTTTCCCGGAGGCAACGGCGGTTTCGCGCGCCACATGGTCAAGACGCTGCTTCCTGCGTCCATACCAGGCCCGCGCACACTCGAAGGGGTCTGCCGCGGCCGGGTGAACTTCGACGCTCTCGACAAAGCAGGCGAACACGTCCGCATCCGCCTCGGATCCACCGTCGTGCGGGTCGAGCACGAAGGCCCAGCCGACCACAGCGACTTTGTACGCATTACCTATACGCGAAATGGCAAGGTCTACCGCCTGAAGGCGCGCGCGGTCGTTATGGCCGGCGGCAGCTGGACGACGAAACACATCGTCATCGACTTACCCTCGGAGCAGCGCGGCGCCTACGCACAATTCTTCCGGTCGCCCTGCATGATTGTGAACATCGCTCTGCGGAACTGGCGTTTTCTTTACAAGCTCGGCATTTCCGGAGCGTTCATATACAGCGGACTTGGCGTTTACGGTTCAGTCCGCAGGACTCCAACGTTTGGGGCGAAAGACAAAACCATCGGACCCGATTCACCGGTGGTGATGACGATCAAGGTCCTTTTTTGCCGTCCGGGTTTACCTCTTGTGGAGCAGCAGACCGCAGGGCGCGCAGAATTGCTCTCGACTTCGTTCCGTGACTACGAGCGGCGCGTGCGCGAGCAACTGACTCAAATGTTCTCCGCTACCGGCTTCGATGCCAGGCGAGATGTAGCCGGCATGGTGCTCAACCGTTGGGGCCACGCCTACTGCAGTCCGCAGCCCGGTTTCTTTTTCGGCAAGGACGGGCAACCAGCGCCGCGGGAAATCCTGCGCCGCGCGCCCTTCGGGCGCATAGCCTTTGCCAACACCGATCTCTCCGGTGATCCCGGCCACGCCACAGCCATTGCCGAAGGACAACGTGCCGCCAACCAGCTACTCGATCACATCTAGGCGCTGTCCTCCCCCTTGTCATCCCGACCGGAGCGAAGCGCAGTGGAGGGACCTGCGGTTTCTTTCCCCTACTACGGTTTCTCTGCAAAAATGGCGTCAAGTGGAGCGCCAGTGACAAAGCCGCGCACCCGCGTGAACCCGGCGGACTCCAGCAGGACACGGAACTCGCCCAGGCTACGTTCTTTACCCTCCGTACACACCAGCATGTTCAACGACTGCAACTGGGCCGAGATCGGTCCAGTCTTTTCATCATTCACAAGCTTCTCTGAAAGCAGTATCCCGCCCCCGGAAGGCAAGTGTTCGTAGACCGTCCGCAGCAGCCGCTTCACCTTATCATCCGTCCAATCGTGGACGATTCTTCCCAACCCAAACACATCTCCTTCGGGAAGTTGTTCTGCATCGAAGAAGTCGCCCTTTCTAAGCTGAATACGGGAAGCCACGGAGCAAGCAGAAATTTGCTTCTGGACCGCATCAATCACCCGAGGAAGGTCAAACACGATCGCGTTCATCCCGGGATATCGTTCACAAGCCGCAATCGCCAAGTGGCCCGTCGCTCCGCCAAGATCAACAAACATTTTGAACCGCGACAAATCAAAAGCGGAAACCACCAAGGGAGAGCTCAGTGTTCCGAACCCGTGCATCCCCTGAAGAAACGTCTGCGTGGCCTCTTCCGTCCGGAAGAAATGATCGAAAATTCCGCCGTCCTGATGGAAAGTCTGTTTCCATTGCGGGCCGCCGTGGCGAATCGCATTCTCCAGATTGCTCCAAAGCTGATAAAGCACCTTGTCGGAGTAGAGGATGTAGCCGACAAGCGTAGCCGGTGTATCGCGGCAGAGATAGGTGCTGGCAACGGGCTGGTTCTTATATACGCCGTCCTGTTTGCTGAGAAGCCCAAGCCCGACGCAAGCGTCCAGCAGCCGTTCCATCGGTTCGCCTTGTGCCCCAGCTTCGGCTGCAAACTCCTCCGCGGACCGGGGCCCACGCTCGAGGGAATCGAACACTCCCAGAGACACAGCAACAAACATCGCCTTCGACGAACGAAATGCGTCGATAAGCGTCAATACCGGAGCAGGATCGGGAATCACAAAGCCCCTCGCGCTTCGGAGATAACCCTATGAGAAGGATCAATCCCAAAGCAGAAGAAGATAGCCACGATACAAAGCACGGAGGATACGATAAACGGAACATTCCAGCCGTAAGATCCCAGCAGATAGCCGAGTAAGACAGGTGAGATAGCACCGCCCAGGTTCCCAAATGTATTCATGATCGAAGCAATCGAACCGGCAAAGTCGCCCCCGATATCAAGTGGAATAGCCCACGATACGCCAACCGTCAACTCCAGCCCGAACACCGAGACACAGGAAAAAACTACCGATGCCATGGTGTGGCTGGTGAACGTAGCCGGCAGGATGGAACCAGCCGCAATCACAAATCCAATCACCGCAATCACGCGCCGCGCGGCTCTAAGGTTGCCCGTGCGCGCTGCCCACAGGTCTGAAAGCCAACCTCCCAGAAGATTACCGGCAGCGCCGGCCACAAATGGCAGGCTGGCATAAAAGCCCATCTGTTTAAGATTCACCCCGCGCGAATCGTAGAGATACTTGGGAAACCAGTCCAGATAGATATCGATGCTATAGCCATAGCAGAAATACATCATGGCCAGCATCCAAACCGTGCGATTTCTCAGGATTGTCCGCCACGGCACCGAACGCACAGATTGCGAAGGCGCGCTCTCCGGCTGGTGAATCACGTCGAGTTCAGCCGCGTTGACGCTTCGATGATCGGCCGGCCGGTCACGATAGTACCAGTACCAGGTGGATGCCCAGGTGAGGCCCAATAATCCAAACAGAAAAAAAGGCATGCGCCAACCGAAGTGGATCATGATGAGGACCACCAGCGGCGGAGTCAGAGCAGCGCCCAGTCGGGAGGCCGCATGGGGCAGGCCCTGCGAGAAACCGCGTTCTTCCGGTGGCATCCAACGCGAAAGGGAACGGGTGGCAATAGGAAAAGCTCCCGACTCTCCCACGCCAAACAGAAATCGGCAGAGACCGAGAGAAGTCGCGCTCCAACAAACAGCGGTCAGGGAGGTGAAGATCGACCACCAGCAAACAATGCAGGCGAGCGCTCGCCGCGGTCCAACTTTGTCCCCAAACCATCCCCCCGGGATCTGAAACAGGGCATACCCCCAGCGAAACGAGCTGAAGATCCACCCTACGGCGATGGCGGAAAGCCCAAGCTCCTTTTGGATCACCGGCATGGCCGAGGAGATGTTTACCCGGTCCATGTAGGTAATCACGTAGGCAGCTACGATGAGCGCGAGCACAACATAGCGGGCTCGCGTCGGTCTTAGGGAGTGAACAGCGAGCTTTTGACTCTCATTCAACATTGGGTAAGAGAAGACGCGATCGAACTGGTTCGGTCAAGCGAAAACGAGCGTAAATACGCGAGTGAATCAGTGGTGTGGAGAATTGGCGCCAGCCGGCGGCGTGGTCATTTGATCGAGTGGGCCATAGTTTTTCGTAAGATATTCGAGCACCGTATCGATATCATCGTCACTAAGATCCGCTCCCCGCGAAACCATCTGGTTCACCACTTGTTCCCACTCACTGCGGGAAGCATGCTTTGCGGTGACCACGGTGACCGCATGACATACCGCACATTGTTTTTGAACGATTGCTTTTCCTTCACCATCCGGCATTGCGGCGGAGTTCACAACCGATGGAGCGGTCTGAGCGCTTTGAGGTTGGCCGGCCGGACTCGCTATGTCGTTCGTTGCACTTTGCATCGCCTTCGGCGTGGGCAGTCCGCCCGGTAACGCAAAGGCGAATACAGAGTCACCTGCTGTCATGTCGAAGAAACTGCCGCCGGTTGCCACCAACACCACATATTGCTTGCCGTTCTTCGCTTCATAAGTCATGGGCGTTGTATAGGAGCCTGACTCCAGATGGGTCTGCCATAGCAGTTTCCCGGTTTTCGCATCAAACGCATGGAAGAGGTGATCGTTAGTGGCGGCAATAAACACCAATCCTCCCGCAGTGGCGATCGAGCCGCCAAAATTCAGGCTTCCGGTTCCATGTACACCTTTTGCATCGAGCTCAGGAATAGTTCCGAATGGGATCTTCCAAGCCACTTCGCCGGTGTTCGCGTTGATTGCCCAAAGTTGTCCCCAGGGCGGTTGCTGGCACGGCCAGAACTTATCATTGTTCCAAAAACGCGCATAGTCGCCCCACGGACTATGGCGCTCATAAGGGGGCTCCGTCCCCTCTGGATTTTTCACCAGCTTTCCCACGTCGCCCAAATTGTTGGTGTTGACGAATAGGTATCCGAGCTTCGGATCGTAGGACATTCCCGGCCAGTTGGCCGCCCCAATAGTGCCCGGGAACTGAATCGTCAGCTTTAAACCAAAAGAAGTATAGGCGCCCCGGTTCTCCATGCCGCCCTCTGTGGCCAGCAAGTCTTCGCAATACTTCTTCTGCTCTGGAGTGACCGTGGCAATCTCATCCGGACGGAAGCTCATGCGCCCCAAGGGTGCAGGTTTCACCGGGAAAGGCTGCGTGGGCCAGGCTTCCTCGTCAGGCGCGGTGCTCGCAGGTACGGGCTTTTCTTCCACTCCAAACACCGGAGTGCCGTTGCGCCGGTCCAGAATAAAAAGTAGCCCGTTCTTTCCCAGCACGCCCACTGCGGGAATCTTCGCTCCCCCTTTCTTGATATCCATCAAAACCGGAGCTGATTCCAGGTCATAGTCGAAGAGGTCGTGATGCACGGTCTGGAAATACCACGCTAGTTTTCCGGTGTCCGCATGGAGCGCGACAACAGCGTTCCCAAAGAGGTTTTTTCCCTTCCGGTCCGGGGCATAAAAATCGTAGGTCGGCGAGCCAAAGGGAAGAAACACCAGGCCTCGTTTGAGGTCCACACTCATCAAGCCCCAGACATTGGTCCCCGAACGATTCTTCCAGCTGTCGCCCGGCCATGTATCGTGCCCCACTTCGCCGGGCTGGGGAACAGAGTGGAACCGCCACACTAACTTGCCCGTATGCAAGTCCCAGGCACGAATGTCGCCCGAAGCCCCCGCCGCGGGCAATTCCTGGACCGAAGCACCGGTGATCACCAGGTCCTTGTAAATGCTCGGGGGAGAGTTCATCGTATATTGTGCGTGCGGAAAACCGTTGTCCGCGTCGGCCCTCAAGTCCACATATCCATCCGTACCAAAGCCGGCCGTAGGTTTTCCAGTCTTCGCATCCAGAGAGAGAAGCCGTCCGTCGCTGGTTCCACACAAAATAGATGCCGGCGTGATCTTATCCCCCGGCCAATAAGAAACACCTCGGGGAGCAGGACGTCCTTTTGCAAACTTATAGGTCCATATCTCTTCGCCGGTCTCCGGGTTGAGCGCGACGATGGTGCGGTACGGTGTCGGCATATACAGAGTATCGTTCACCATGATCGGCGTCGCCTCAGACAAGCGCCTGCCGCCGCCCCTCCCCGCCGGTCCCATTTTGTCCGGCCGAGGTCCAACCGTCTTCAGATGGTATGTCCACGCAAGAGTGTAGATGCTGCACGTTATCGGTGTTCACCTGCTTTAAGGGGGAGTACCTCGTGCTCGCTTCATCGTGGCCGTACATCGGCCAATCTGACTGGCACCAGGCCGGTGATATGGTAAGAAAGGCCACACTAAAGACTGCGGAAAGAATCCGAGGTTTCAAAATTCGATTCCCCTCATGCGTAGCCCGATCATATTATGCCGATAGGCACAGCGACAATGTGTCTTACTCGTGTTCCTGGTCGTAATCATTTCGGGAAATTTCGCCACCCTGTCAAAACTTTGCCGCTGGAAGAAGAGTCATCCAATGCTTAGCCACCGCAGACAACGCACTTCGCCATCGAACCGCGTCGCGATGTTTCTGGCCGCGCTCCTCGGACTATGCTCCTCATGCCCGGCTCAAACCCACGACGTCGAAATCAGCAACGGCATCATTCAGGCCACGATTCATCCTCCCAACCCAATCAGCGGGTTCTATCGGGGAACGCGCTTTGACTGGTCCGGCGTGATCGGAAGCCTCAAGTACTCCGGTCATAACTACTATGGGCCCTGGTTCACGAAGACCGATCCCACCGTAGTCGACTATGTCTACCGCGGCTCCGATATTGTCGCCGGGCCCTGCAGCGCGATTACCGGCCCGGTGGAAGAATTCTCCACCAACGAGGAAGGGCTCGGCTTTAGCGAAGCCAGACCGGGTGGCACGTTTCTCAAAATCGGAGTAGGCGTGTTGCGCAAGCCCGACAACGCGAAATACAGCATGTTCCGCCTTTACGATCTGGTCGATCAAGGCCAATGGTCGGTACAGGTAAAGCCGGCTTCGATCGTCTTCACTCAGCGGGTCATGGATCCCTCCTCAGGCTACGGTTACCTCTATCAAAAGACCGTTCGCCTGGTTGCCGGAAAGCCGCAAATGGTCATCGAGCATCGCCTCCTGAATATCGGGAGGCGGCCGATCGTAAGCAGCGTTTACGATCACAACTTCCTGGTCCTCGATCATCAGCCCATCGGGCCCGATTTTACGATCACTCTGCCCTTCGAGATACACCCTGCCAAGCCCGTGAACACGGCGCTTGGCTCGGTGGATGGCAAGGCCATCACTTACCGCAAGCAGATGCAGGGCCGCGACCTCTTCGGAGTGGGCATCGAAGGATTTGGAAAAACCGCCGGCGACTACAAAATCACGATCGAGAACCGGCAGGTTGGAGCAGGCATGAAGATCACCGGCGATCAGCCCCTCGAAAGCGAAGAACTTTGGTCCATTCGATCCATTCTTGCTATGGAGCCCTTTATCCATATGTCCATTGAGCCCGGAAAAGACTTTACCTGGAAATACACCTACGACTACTACACCATCGCTAAGTAAGCCTGTTTATTCGGCCTTCGCCCAAGCCATGCCATCCGCGCCTGGGCCCACATCGATAAGATCCTTGACCGTCCAATCGGAAAGGCTGATGACCGCGACCTTCCGGCTCTTGTCACACGAAGCGTAGGCTACCTGGTTGTTCGGATTGACCAAAATCGCCTGCGGCCTGACCGGCACATCGATCACGTGCTCCACCTTCATGGTGCTCAGGTTCAGCGCCGATACCTTGTGTATCAACGGGTTCGCAATAATCAGCCACTTGCCATCCGGTGTGACCGCGGTTCCGTAGCCAAGATCCGGCAGCGGTACCCACTTTACGACCTTGTTGGCGGCGGTATCGATCACCGCCAACTGGGGTTTTGTCTGATCGGAAGTGAAAACCTTGCTGCCATCTACCGACATCGAAATACGCTGAACCTGACCAGATACCGGGATCACCGCAATCGTCTTGCGCGCGTCGAGGTCAAGCACAGACACCGTTCCCGGGCCAACGTTTGCGGTATATCCACGGTGTCCGTCGCGCGAAATCACCAGCATGTGCGACTGGTCTTGATCGGTTGGTACCGACCCGATAATGCGCAGGGTTGCCGGATCGATAATGCTGATGGAACGGTTCAGTTCCGTGGTGACGTACAGCAAACCGTTCTTCGGGCCAAACACCGGATCGTGTGGCCGGACGCCCTTACCCCAATCGACATTGCCCACCACTTTCCGGGTAGCCAAATCGATCACCACCATGTTGTGCCCGTCCGTTCCTGGTTCGCCCACACCCGAATTGCCATAGATGGGCACATACGCCCTCCGGCCATCGGGTGAAACCGTGAGTTCGTGCCCGGTGACTCCACCCTCCGGAACTTCCGCGACCTTATGCATGGTCTTGGAATCAACAATCCCAATGCTGGTGTCGCCTTTGATTGCCACCAGCAAGAATCCAGTTTGTGCGGGGGTCCGGGCCCACATATAACCGGAAAGAACCAGCAGGGAACACACCGTCAGGGCAGATTGCAAGCGTCTCATATCAAACTCCATCCTTATCGAGCAGGCCCAATAAATCACTTACTCCATCTTGATCCGGGCTTCCTCGAGAATGCGCTGTGCCCGCACTGGATTGAAGACACCGCAAGAGCAGAATCGCGTCATGTAGGTGACCGCCTCTGCCGGCGTTCGGCGGCCTTCCTTTACCCAGTCGATCATCTTCTTGGCCAGACTGCTCGATATCATCCCGTGCCCGCACATCGTGGAAAGAGCCAGCGCCTGCGTGTTCGGCAGTTTTTCCGTAGCACCCTCAAAGCCCAGCGAGTAGCCGACGCTGTGGCGTGTAATCCCGGCAAACTTGCAACACTCGATCGCGCCTTCCACCGATGCCGACATATTGACGGAGAGGCCCAGGTCAGCCTCAGCCGCAACCTTGAGGAACTGTTCCGCCGCCGCCTGATTGTCGAAGATCGCCACCACGGATGCGGGCTCGTCGAGCCCGTCGATCACTGCGCGGAAATCCGGCTTCATATCCCGCTTCCAATTCGCCGTCGTATGCAGGTCTTTTGCCGGACGTAACGAACCACCGTGAACCGGGTCCCCGATGTTGACAGGGTTGAAGGGAAGCGCCAGCTCGAGAAACTTCTTCAGCTTGGGCAAGCTATCGATCTCATTCCTGCCATTGCTGGGAGTAGCGAAAACAATATAGTCATCCGCGAAGCTTTCTGCGCTGCCGTAACGATGGAGAGTATTGGTCATCGGGTTTGCCCCACCGGCTTCGCGGTCGTCTCAGGGTTAACTACACCCGGGTTCGTGATTTTGCCCAATCCCATATTGGTCTTGGCGCGTTCTATCTTGTACCCCAGCCGTTCCAGGATCGGAGCGACAATCTTTTCGTCGCCATGTTCATCGCAACGTGTCCCAACGCCCAGGGATACCACGGTATCGACTTCTTTTCGACTTGTGTACCAGGCGGATGATTTCTTCCGTCCTCTCGACCTCGACCTTGATCTCCACGATGGCCGACATCACCTTCTCGTTGAGAACATCCTCGCGCAAGGTCCCAGTCGTCACATCGGTCATGAGCAGAGGTAAACGGATTCTTCTTCTCAAATGCGACTCCGGCCTTGGCCAGCGCCCATGTCATCTTTTGAATGTCGCGTAACCAGACGCCGACCCCGGGGCGGCCGAACTCGATCGTGAACCCTACTTCCCCTTGCTTCACGCGATGGGTGACGTCATTGGTCTTTACTTCTTCCGTGCCGCGGCCTTGGACGCCAGTGGATTCGTGCGGTGGCGCGCGGATCGGAGAAGGCCCGCCGCACCACGCGCGGCCACTGCAGTTCATCCGGCTCGAAAGCCGCCGTGGGGCAGACATCCGGTTCGGGGTCAAAGCGCAGCCGCCCTAACTGGAAAAACTTCCGGACGGTGCGGACGAGCGAAGGGTTCAGGTGTTCCTGACTTAGCCCGTTGTAGCATGCATAGCATTCCACGCACTCATCGCGATTAATGGTGGCGCGCTTGATCACCGGGTCAACATAGATCGCTCCCATCGGGCAGACATAAGTGCAATTCCCGCAGGCAACGCATTTATCAGGATTAATTTTCATTGCCGCCAGTCAGATAGAAATAAAGTCAATGGCAAAACCATGTCTGCCAATTAGTGCCCTTGCACGATACCCGGAAACGCATCCGCGCCCGCTTGCGCCGCTTTCCCATCTTCCTGCGGAGTGCCGCCGCTCACGCCAATCGCGCCCAAGATGTGGCCGTCGACCAGGAGAGGAATTCCTCCCTCAATCGGCATCGCCTCGGGCAGTTTCAGAATCGGGGTATAGCCATTCTTAATGACGGCGTCCTCAAACATCTTGGTCGGCCTCTTGAAGAAGACTGCGCTGCGTGCTTTCGCCAGGGCTACGTTGAAGCTGCCCAGCTGTGCCTCGTCCATTCGTTCCAGATACATCAGGTTGCCGCCATCGTCCACGATGAGAATGAACATATGGTTGTGGTTGGCTACTGCCGCTTGTTCGGCGGCGGCCGCCACCTGCCTGGCAATCTGCAACGTGAGCGCCTTCTTGTCTGCCAGCTGCGCTTGCGAAAGAGTGCCGGCCATCAGCGCGAATCCGGCCAGACAGGCCACTCGTTTCATCCAGTTCATTCTTGTCTCCTCTACCGTCGGCCGCTTATTTCCCGGTGTAAGTAATCCGCCAAATCGAGCCCGAGCCGTCGTCGCTCACCAGCAGCGAACCATCGGTTGCCGTCGCCACCCCAACCGGTCTCCCCCAAACGCTCTTGTCATCCACTACAAAGCCGGTCAGGAAATCTTCATACTCGCCCGTTGCATGGCCGGTCTGGTGCAGGGGCACACGAATCACTTCATAGCCCGTCCTGGGTGACCGGTTCCACGAGCCATGCTCGGCTGCAAAAATATCGCCGGCATACTCTGGCGGGAAACTGCGTACCCGTCATAGAACGTCATTTCCAGCGAAGCATTGTGGGGCTGCAGGATCACATCGGGCGTAATGACTTTGTCCTTGAGATCGGGACGTCGCCCAGCCATGCCGAGGATCCTGGTGCGGGCCCATGTACCACCAGGGCCATCCGTAAAAACCACCCGGCTGCACGTGGGTAATGTAGTCCGGGACCAGGTTATTGCCTAACTCGTCGCGCTCATTCACCGAGCACCAAAGCTCGCCCGTTTTCGGATTGACGACGATCCCCACCGGGTTGCGAATTCCATAAGCGTAGATCCGTTTGTTGGTACCGTCGGGATCGAACGCCAGGATGTCGGCCCGATCTTTTTCCGCGGGCGTATCGTCGACGTTTTCCTGCGAGCCAACCGAGATAAACATGGTCTTGCCGTCCGGTGAGAACTGCACATCCCGGGAACGGTGATGTCCGCCGCTGGGCAGATCGTCAAGATGCTCCGCCGGCCCCGTCGCCGCCAAATCCCCGTTTTTATAAGGAAAGCGCACCACCGAGTTCATGTTGGCTACGTAAACCCATTGCGGGTTGGGTCCCAGCGGGTAGAAGGCGATGCCGAACGGTGTATTCAGGCCGGTAGTGAAAACATGCACCTCTTCCGGCTTTCCATCCTTTGTCATGCCACGAAAAATCTTAATGTCCCCGGCAGCCGTCTCGGCCAGAAACATATCGCCATTGGGCGCTCTGCGAAGAATCCGCGGGTTGGTAAGTCCCGTCGCATACAAGCCAACAGTGAAGCCTTCCGGCGCCTTAGGCCATGCGTTTTCCGGCCGCGGCACAACGGTGGGCCCGCCTAACGCAGACTTCGAGGCGTACGGCGCCGGAAGGTCTTTGAGCGTGATGTGGCGCATCGTTCCCGGCTTCTCGTAGCGATAGTCCGTAAACGGCGGTACCGGCGGCGGAGCGTTCGAAATTTCCGGCGGAGCATTCGAAATTTTAGCTCCCGCGCTTGCCGGTGCGCCCGCGCTTCCCGCAGCCGATGCGCTCATCGACTTGATGAAGGTCACCAGTTGCCAGCGCTCTTCAGCCGGCAGAGACGCCCACGATGGCATTCCGTTTTCCAGCCCGCCTTTGGTGATGTACCAGAAAATAGAGCCATCAGGCACCCCCTGCAGCGCTCCATGGGCGAGCGGCGGAACATTGCCCGTTCCTTCTCCACTCACTCCATGGCAGGCGGCGCAGTGACTGGCATAGCTTGTTTTGCCTGCGGAGATCGCCGATGCCTGACCGTCATACGGATTTTTTTCCCCGGCAGCCGATGCCGGCGCGTTGTGGAACGATGACTCCTGGGCATGCAAGGCCATCAAGGCAACGAAAAATAGCAGAGTGGTTCTGAGCATGACCGTCGCCATAAAAGCGGCATTCCGCCGCACTTCTACCTAAACAAGTATTTCCCGTCTCAACAAGCGAAATAGTACGAAACGGGTTTGTCGCCGGCCCGGAAGCGGCGGAGAATGAACGTGATATGAAATTCTACCCTCTCATCTTTCTGCTTGGTTGCTCCGCTCTATCGCCTATCACGCAAGCGCAAACGACCGGCGACCGCATTAGCCTCTACTTCGGCGACTGGCACAACGCAGCACCGCACACCATCCGTGGATCGCTGCAGGAGAGAGAAATCCTTACTCGCGGAGACGGTCTGAATCCGCAGCATCCCGGGGCAGTTCTCCGTTTTATTAACTCATACGTTCATGCCACGTTGCCGCCGGGCGCGTCCACCGAGCCTGCGCGGCTGCAGGGCCAGCAGGAAATCTACTTTGTTGAATCCGGGAAGGGTACGGTGACCGCCGGCGGTCAAACTGCCGACGTGTACCGGAACGTCGCCGTCCTCATGCCCGCCAATTTGGAATTCACTTTCAAAACCACGGGCGGCGAGCCTCTCTCCATGTACGTGATCAACGAACCCACGCCGGCGGGATTCCGGCCGAATCCCAACATGCTTGTTCGGGATGAAAACACGATCCCCATTTCATCGAGCAATGGTTTCTGGGCGCATATCGCAAAACCGCTATTTACCACCGCCGATGGGCTTGCCACGTTAGAGAGTGTCGTGACGGTCACCCTCGATCCGCTGACGATTGGAAAGCCGCATCCGGCTCCCAACGAGGATACGAGCGACATTGAAGAAGTCTGGACCTCGCTCTACGGCAACAGTCTCGCACTGGTCGGCAACCAACTGCATGAGCAAACGCCCGGCATGGCCTACCTGCACATTCCCGACAATCTCACCCCGCACACCAACATCAACCCCAGCAGCGAATCCCAGGCCAAGTTTCTCTATTTCGCCCGTTACCGTCCCCACGAAACCCGAAAGTGAATGGACAGCTTCGACCAGCAACCGATCGAAGGGTGCTCCAGCCCTGCAACGACGCGCCGTGCGGTCTCGTATTTGAGACCTGGCATCGTCGCGACCGATCGTTGGTGGCTAAGTCCTTTGTTTGAGCAAGATGATCAAATGTTTGGAGCAGAGATGATCAAACCTTGAGGCTAAGTCCTTTGTTTGAGCAAGATGATCAAACCTTTTGCGGCTAAGTCCTTTGTTTTACGAAGATGATCAAATTAATTATTTGATCATCTTGCCCCCTTTGGCCGCCTTCTGCTGTTCTCCGGCAGCCGACAAAGCGCAGCCCCCCAACGTGGAGGAGATTTTTGCCGTGTTTGGGGCTCTCGGTTGAATAGATCCCATTTTGGGTGGTTTCGTTTCGGGTCCAAGAAGAATATTTTTCGACTCGTCTTCCAAAATGTTCTCGTTGCCTACCTGGTAGAGCTTCGCCAAATACTGAGCCCTTTGCGCCCCCAACTCCGTTTCGCACTATTTCGCTTGTTCCATGCCAGAAAACTTGTTTATTTATCATGGTCAACAAAATGCGGCAAAACCGTGGAACGGGAGACTATCGATGATCAGGAGGTTGGTCGCATCCCTGGGCCTGTGCGCCCTGCTGGCGCCCGCCACCATGGCGCAGATCACAGGGGACAAGATCGATTATTACTTCGGCGACTGGCACAACGCCACCCCGCGCACGGTGCGCGGGTCGCTCGAAGAGCGCGACATCTTGACCCGCGGCGACGCTGCCAACCCTACTCAAAAGGGCGCCGTTCTCCGCTATATGAACTCGTACACCTACGACACCCTGGCGCCCCAGGCATCCACCAAGCCGACCAAGCTTGATGGCCAGCAGGAGATCTATTTCGTTGAATCAGGCCAGGGCACGATGACCGCGGGCGGAGAGACCGCCGACCTGTACCGCAACATTGCCGTCCTGATGCCGGCAAACCTCGAGTTCACAATAAAGAGCACCGGTGACCAGCCGCTCGCGATGTATGTGATCAACGAGCCCACGCCGCCCGGCTTCCGGCCCAACACAGCCATGCTGGTCAGGGATGAGAACAAGCTCCCGGTAACCTCGACCACTGGTTTGTGGTGCCACATTGTGAAGACCTTGTTTGTCACCTCCGATGGACTGGGCACCTTGCAAAGCGTGCTCACCGTCACCCTTGACCCACTCACCATCGGAAAGCCGCATGTCGTAGACCATACCGACATCGAAGAGGTGTGGACAGCGCTTTATGGAACCAGCCTGGCCTTCGTCAGCAACTCGCTGCGCAAGCAGACTCCCGGCATGGCCTTCTATCACGTGCCGGATAACCTGACGCCCCACACCAACGTGAATCAGAACGAAGATTCGCAGGTTAAATTCCTTTACTTTGGCCGCTATCATCCGCATGAAACCAGGAAGTAAGATGCGAAGGGAGCGCGTGAACATGCAGAGCGTACCAGCGGCTTTCACCTTGGCTTTGAGCGGCGCCCTCGCGTTGGGCTCGCTCGCCGTGGCGCAGAAAACACCGCCCACCAGCGGAACGGCGAATGCGATTAACGGTATCAACTCCTACCCGGGACCCGGGCTGGTCAAGTATCAAAGCGAGTCCGACCCGCTGGACCGACGCATCGATATGTTCATTGGCGACTGGCATTTGTCCATGCCCCGCGTCGAACACGGCTCGCTCATTCTCCGCGACATCCTCACCAAAGGCGATAATTTCGATCCGCCGGAGATGGGGGCCGTCTTCCACTTCACCAATTTCTTCGCGTATGGCAGGCTCGCTCCAGGTGCCTGGACGACCCCCTCCAAGCTCCAAGGCCAGCAGGAGATTTACTACATCCTGGGTGGACAGGGTGAAATTACAGCGGCAGGCGAAACCGCCAAACTGCACAAAAATATTGCCGTGCTCATGCCCGTCGGACTGGAATTCGTGATGCACTCGACCGGCGATGACCCGCTCACCATGTACGTCATCAACGAACCGCTGCCTGACGATAACGGCATTGTCGGCAACCCCAACCGCATCCCCTTCCACCCAAAAACGAAAATGGTGGTCAAAGATGAGGCCGCCGCGCGCGTGCGAACGCCCGCCGAGGCCGATCCTTATATTGTCGGCGGCGCTTCCGGACACTGGGCTCATATCGTCCGAGAGATATTTTCACCAGCCGACGGCTTGGCGACCGAACAGAGCGTCATTACCGTAGAGATCAACCCAAAGACCCTGGGAGAGCCTCACCCGCATCGGCCAGGTCAGGAAGAAGTGTGGGCTGCGATCGATGGCACCAGTCTCGTCCTACTGGGAACCGAGTTGCGGGTGCAGCGCCCCGGCATGGCTTACATGCTGCGGCCCGATGCGGTCACCGTCCACTCCAACATTAACGATGGTGACAAGCCGGTCAAGTTCTTGTACTTCGCCCGGTTTCCTCAAGATGCAAACTGGACTCACGCGGTTCCTGCCAAAAAATGAGACGTAGCCGTTCAGCGACCGTGCTCGCTTGTGCCCTTGCGCTCATGCTTTGTACCGGCCGCCCGTCCGCAGCTCAGGCTAAGGAGTATTTTCTTTACTCCGGGACCTACACCGGGTTTCAGTATGTGCTCCATGGCAATCCAGCCGGTGAGAGTCATAGCGAAGGCATCTATGTTAGCCGGTTCGGTCCTGCAACCGGAGATCTTACCCAGGCCAAACTGGCCGCTAAAATCAGCGACCCTTCCTTTCTGGCTATCTCTCCCGATTACCCGGTCTGTCTTCAGTTCGCGGGTCCGCAGTGAGGAGATCAATCTCGTGAGAAGCAACCGCCGTACCTTCTGCTTAGGTGTTGTCTTTGCCTTGACGGTCTCGGTCTGTCAGTTCGCCGCCGCGCAGGCCGGCGACTTCTACCTGTACTTCGGCACCTACACCGGCTTCAAGTTTGTGAGTCACAGTGTCACGATAGGGGTCGGCGAGAGCCACAGCAAAGGAATCTATGTGAGCCGGTTCCATCCCGCGACCGGGGAAGTGAGCGATCCGGTGCTGGCCGCTCCGATCGTGAATCCATCGTTTCTTACCATCCACCCCAACCACCGATTTCTGTATGCCGTCTCTGAAGATCCTCTCTCCCTTGGACCTCCGCGGGATCACGCGTCGTACGTGAGCGCCTTTGCCATTGACCGGGCTACCGGCAAGCTGCGCCTCCTGAATACCATCCCCACCGGCGGAACCAGCACCTGCCACCTTTCCATGGATAAGACAGGCAGGTTTGTGCTGCTGGCTAATTTCGGCAGCGGCAGCATCTCCGTCGTACGAGTCAACGAGGATGGTTCGTTAGGCCGGCAAACGGCCTTCGTGCAGCACCTGGGCCATGGCCGTCCGGATCTGCCCATCCAGTCTGGCCCGCATCCTCATACCATCGTGGTTTCGCCGGATAACCGATACGTCATCGTTTCCGATCTGGGCGTCGACAAGGTGTTCATTTATCACTTCGACGAAAAGACCGGAATGCTTTCCCCGCTCGATCCGCCATTTGCGGTGGTCGAGCCGGGTGGCGGCCCACGACGTTTCTCTTCGATCCTTCCGGGCGGCTTCGGTTACCAACTCAACGAGATGGGCAGCACTTTGATCACCTTTGCCTGGGACCCGGCGCAGGGCTCGTTGACCAAGCTCCAGGAAGTTTCGATCGCGCCGGCCGGCGTTCGCAACGCAGGTGCCGAATTGCAGATAAGCTCCAATCGAAAGTATCTTTACGCTTCGAATCGCCTGAGCCGCTACAACGAAAAAGATCACACCAAAATCATTCGCCTGCCGGGCACCATCGGTGTGTTTGCCATCGACCCGCAGAAGCACACCCTGTCGGAAATCCGCCAGTTTCCTTCTGGCGGAACCATGCCCCGCAGTTTTGCCATTGATCCCACGGGCCAATATCTATTTGCTTCGAACGAGGTCTCCAATAACGTTGTCCAGTTCAAAATCGATCCTGTCGACGGGAATGCTCTCGAAGACCGGCCGCGAATTTAAGGTCGATACGCCGGTCTGCTTGCAATTTGTACCGGTGGTATAACCTGATCCTGATCGCCAAGGAGGCTATAAGCCCAGTGCAACCAGCCCGGTATTCACTCTGCCTCATGTTCATTTGCCTGTTGACCCTGCTCGCCGGCCGCACAGCCTCGGCGCAAGACAAGGATTACTTTGTCTACTTTGGGACCTATACCGGGTTTCGTTTCGTGCGTCACAGCAAGACACAAGGAGTGGGAGAGAGCCACAGCAAGGGAATCTATGTCAGCCGGTTCAATGCTGCGACCGGCGCTCTCAGCGAGCCAAAGCTTGCCGCCGAAATTACCAACCCGTCTTTCATTACCATTTCTCCGGATCACCGCTTTCTCTATGCTGTTACGGAGGACCCGCTGTCCGTTGGGCCGCCGCTCGATCACGCCTCGTTCGTGAGCGCCTATGCCATCGATCCCGCGTCGGGCAAGCTGCGCTTGCTGAATACCCTGCCAACCGGTGGAACGAGCACCTGCTTTATCTCCACCGATAAGACCGGCAAATACGTGATGATGGCCAATTTCGGTAGCGGCAGTGTCACGGTCATCCGGCTGAAAGACGATGGTTCCCTGGGAGAGCTCACCTCCTTCATCCAGAACATCGGCCACAGCGTCAATCCTGCTATTCAGACTTCGCCTCATCCACATTCCATTCTCGTTTCACCCGACAATCGTTACGTCATCGTGTCCGACCTGGGTTTGGATAAGATTTTCATCTTTCACTTCGACGAGAAGACGGGCGAACTCACTCCTCCCGATCCGCCCTTTGTCACCGTTAAGCCGGGCGGCGGACCACGCCACTTTACCTTTAGCCCCTCAGGCAAATTTGCCTACCAGTTGAGCGAAATGAGCGGCATTGTCGATGCCTTCGCCTGGGATCCCTCGCAGGGAACCCTGACTCACCTGCAGAGTTACGAGACAACGCCGAAGGACTTCAAGGGCGACAACCACAGTGCAGAAATTGCGATCTCCCCGGATGGAAAATTTCTTTACGAATCCAATCGCCGCAGCACCGGCGAAACTGGTTGGGGGCCCGATACGATCGGCATCTTTGCCATCAATCCGGAGAAGGGAACCCTTACCTTGGTCGAGCAGGCGCTCACCGGCGGAATCATGCCTCGCAACTTTGCCATCGATCCGACCGGCTCTTACCTGCTGGTGGCTCACCAGTATTCGAACAGCGTGATCGAGTTCAAGCTCGATCGTGCGACCGGCCGCATGGAGAAGACCGGAAATGAGATCAAACTGGACGTCCCCGTCTGCATCCAGTTTGTTCCCGCCCCGTCCTAGAGATGTTTCGTACTATTTCGCTTGTTCTGCCCAGCGAACAGGCTTAACGTTTGGCTTCTGATCTAAATGTCCGGTTGCCGCCTCTTTGCAGCCGGACCCATCGCCTGAACGAGGAAATCGGAGTCAATGATCTTGCCATCCGGAAAATGTCTCGGTTTGCTGGCATGGCCGGTTTTCGCCATGGCGATGGTTTCCGGCTATGCGCAAGTGGTTCCCAAGCCGCCCGTGCATACGCCCGCTTCCGGGGGAAACAGTTTCCCCGGGCCGAACGCTATCCGCTACGAGGATGGCACCGACCTGCAGGATAGACTGATCGACAGGTTCATGGGCGATTGGCACGACTCCATGCCGCGTCACGAACATGGTTCCCTGGTGCTGCGAGACATCCTTAGCAAGGGTAATAATCTGGCTCCGCCGCAACCGGGCGCCGTGCTGCAAGCTGCAAATTTCGTCGCCTACGGCCGTCTTCAGCCCAATGATGTAACCACTTCTGAGAAGCTCGATGGCCAGCAAGAGGTCTACTACATCGATGGCGGCACGGGAGAAATCACCGCCGGCGGCAAAACAGCCACACTGCACAAAGACATTGCAGTCTTCGTGCCCGAGGGCCTGGAATTCTCCATGAAGAACAATGGCAACGACGACCTCACCATGTATGTCGTCAATGAACCGGTTCCCAAGAACTTCACGCCGCGCAAAGACATGCTGGTTACGGATGAAAGCAAAGTTCCCCCAAGGACGCCCATGGAAGCCTCGCCCTACACTCTGCCTGGCGCTTCCGGCCACTGGGCGCATATTGTGCGCGATCTGTTCTCGCGGACCGACGGCCTCGCGACCATCGGGGACCTCATCACCGTGACCATCAACCCTATGCAGATGGGTGAGCCGCATCCTCACAACCCAGGGCAGGAAGAAATTTGGGTTGAGATCGATGGCACCAGCCTGGCCTTTATCGGTACCCAGCTACGGGAGCAGCCTCCGGGCATGGCCTACATGATCAGGCCGGACAACACCATGACTCACTCCAACATCAATCCCGGCGATACTCCAGTCAAGTTCCTGTGGTTTGCTGGCTCTTCGCTCCGGAAATGAGCTTGCTCGTCAAAAAAGCCCGGTCCAAAGCTCCGCTCCTTGCCCTGGCCATCGTCGTTTTGTTTGCGGCCGGCTGCAGCCGGAAGTCTGAGCCGCTGACCATCAGGCTCGCGGGCGATGGATGGTTTTTGAAGAGTCTCGTTAAGACCGGGCTGATCGCGGGCTACGAACAGAAGACCGGTATGCGGGTGGAAGTGCTGGATCGCAATGACCGCAGGATCATGGCCGATCTAGATGATGGCGACGCCGCTGGGACTTCCGGTTATGACATCGTTGTTATGCGGCACAGGTTCCTGGGCGCGCTCATTCAGAAGCATCAGGTTCAACCCATCGGTTCTCTGTTGACCAACCCAGCTGTTCACGATGCAAGCTTCCAACCCCAGCAAGAGCTCTTTCCTAATTGGTGGCGTGAGCTCAGTTGGTATGGTGACAAGGTCTACGGTTATCCCTATACGGGCCTCACAGCCTACCTGTGCTACCGCAAAGATCTGCTCGAAGATCCCGAGAATAAGCGCAAGTTCAAAGCCCGCTATCACCGTGAGATTGCGGCCCCTTCCAATTGGAAAGAATATATGCAGTTGGCCGACTTCTTCACGCGCCCTGGCGACCGCCTGTATGGAACGTATATTTCCGGCAAGCAAGGACCTGCGCTTTGGTACGAGTGGCTGAACTTCGTCTATTCCTTCGGGGGAGATATCCTCGACACGCAGCACGGTTGGGAATACAGCGACATCGTTGTCAATTCTCCACAAAACATCGCGGCAACCCAACAGTACCTCAGGCTGATTGCCCTCAGTCCGCCGGACACCCTGAATTACGGTTGGAATGAGGCTCAGGCTGCGCTGCAACAGGGGCATGCATTCATGGGCCTTTTGTGGAGTGACCAGGCATATCTGCTGGAAGACGAGGCCAACTCGAAGTTCGCAGGTAAGTTCGGTTACAGTCTTATTCCCTCGAACACGGCGCACCGGTCCAGTCAACTTGAGGGTTTGACCTACCTGATTCCGGCCAAGGCAAAGCACCCCAAGGAGGCCTATCGCTTCATCGAATGGGCAATGTCTGACCAGGTGCAGACGCAACAAACCCTCGATGGGAGTGCCTCGATCAGAAAGTCGGTTTATGAAAATCCCAGGGTTAAGGAGCAGCCCTATACCTCGGCCTTTCTGGCAAGCGTCCCCATCGCCAGAGAGAAGCCGACGATTCCCGAGCAGGCACAAATGGCGGAGGCGGCGGAACGCCGTCTTTCCGACATTGTGACCGGAAAGGAATCTCCACAGAGCGGTCTGGACAAACTCGCGCTTGACCTCAAAAGCATTCTGGGCAACAAAGTGAAATTGCGCTATCCAGTCAAGTAGTTCCTGGAGGGAACAGAATAAGATGAAATCCGCATCGTTGAAGTTACGTTTGATGGCCGCGTCGCTACTGTTGTGTGCGGCCCCGGTGGTTGCACTTGCGCAGGATATGCCTGCGGGAGCCTGGGCCGGTACCTGGGTAGCGAATACGGCGAAATGCAAGTTCCCGGGACCGCCGCCCACGCTGGATCAGGTCACCATCCAGCCCGACGGGTCGGTGGCCGTCCACGTAGTAAGTGCGGACGGAAAGACGACGGATTGGTCCTATAAACCACAGCTCGGAAAAGCCGTACCGATTCAGGGCAGAGACAACACCACAGTAGAAATCGTCAAAGCGGGCGATTACCGGAACAACCAGATCTGGAACCACGAGGGAAAGATCACGCATACTCACTCCACCTTGTCGAAGGATGGAAAAGTCCAGACTTTCTACGGTGCGCCTGGAACCTACAGAGCCCCCGGAGCCACCAAGGCCAAGCCCTTCAGCGAAGTCGTCGTCTATGAAAAGCAATAGAGCGGTTGAAAGTTGTCCAGGATTGAATCGCGGCCTATTTCCAGCCGTCCCTACGGGACTCTTCAACCGTGCAAGCCGGCCCAGGACTGCGTCCTGGGCTAAGTTCAGTCGTCCCTGCGGGACCAGATTTCTGTTGAGGGCCGTTCTCACACACCCTCTTTAGGCCCTGAGGTACCCTTTTGAGTTCTGGGATCAGTGCAACGATCCGAATTGAAAACTACCCTCCCCTTTGTCATCCCGAGCGAAGTCGAGGGATCTGCAGTTTCACTCAAACCAGCAACGAATGCTCAGTCATCAAGGAGTCGAAAACCCAATGAAATCAAGTCTGACAAAAGTAGCTCTCCTGGCAGTGCCAGCCTTATTGCTGGCCCTCTCGTTTCATCTTAACGCCCAGGAAACTCCTGCGGGCGCATGGGCTGGAACCTGGAAATTCAACCTGGAAAAGTCGAAGTTTCCCGGAAAGCCACCCCTTGAAGACCAGGTCACAATCGATGCGGATGGCAAAATCACCGTGCAGGAAAAAAACCAGGAGGGCAAGCAGACCACCTGGTCCTACAAGCCGGAACAAGGCAAGGCCGTTCCCGTCGAGGGCCGTGGTGAGAATGTAACCGTAATTGCTACCAAGGTGAATCCGTACAAGACAACCCAGGTTTGGAACTACAACGGAAAAGCCGCCAAGAGTTACGCCACCCTTTCCAAAGACGGGAAGACTCAGACCTTTCACATGTCGGGGACTGACAAGGAAGGGAAGTCTTTCACCGAACTGGTCGTCTTCGAAAAGCAATAGAAAGAGAGGCTGGTTCGCCGCCATGCCGTGTAAGTGGCGAGTTCTCGAGGTGCGCTGAGGAACGGCTTTAAGCCAATCGCCCACCCGGGCTGCGCATTGTGTCGTCCCTGCGGGACTCGTACATAAACCACGGCCTACCCGGCACTCCCGTGCCGGGCTAGAGGTTGTACCGTCCCTGCGGGACTGCAGGGGCTGACGAGGCTGCGGAGAAGTAGAACAGAGAGGGAAGACCATATCCCCAGTGGCTAAAGGTGTAAGGTCGGAGGCCATTTACCGCACGGCTGACGCCTCTTAAGGCCAGTGAATGCTCCTTGTGCCGACCAAGTTGGTCAACTTAAAATCTAATTTGGACAAGTCTGAGGGAAGCCAGCCTCTACACCTTCGCCGCCGCTTTACGATCCCGCTGCATTTGCAATCGAAAGAAGAAGTACACCGGAACGCCAATCAGAACAATCAAGACACCCGGAATCGTAGTAGCCGGCCGGTACACGAACAGAATCACGAGGATGACACTTGCACAGACGATATAGAGCGCGGGAATGACCGGATACCCAAAGGCTCGGTACGGGCGCTCCGCATTCGGTTGCAACTTGCGTAAGCGAAAAACACCAGCAATGGTGAGAATGTAGAAAATAAGCGCGGCCGAAATGATGTAATCCAACAGGTTGCTGTACAGATTCCCGTAGGTCCGGTCGCCGGCTGATAGGTTCGGATCAAGACCAGCACTGCGGACCAGGCGCACTGCATGACCAAAGCCGCGCTGGGCACATTCGCGCGGTTGAGCGTGCCCGCCTTCTTAAAGAACACCCCGTCCAGTGACATCGCATAATAAGCCCGCGCGCCGGTAAGAATCAAAGAATTCATGCACCCAAAAGCCGAAATCATGATCGCAACCGCGATCAATACCGCACCCGCTGTGGGGAATACGGCCTGCATCATGGTTGCGGCCACGCGGTCCGAGGGCGCGTGCTGCACCGCGCTGAACGGCAAGACGACAATATAGGCGAAGTTCGCTGCAAGGTACAGGCCGATCACGATGAATGTTCCCAGAGCCAGCGAAAGGGGTACGTTCCGGCTGGGATTCCGCACCTCCCCCGCGCTGAAGGTAATGTTGTTCCATGCATCTGCGGCAAAGAGAGATCCTATTTGCGCCGTACACAGGGCGACCAGCATGCCGAACGCTGTCAGCGGAGATGGCGTATACCCGCTCAAGGTGAATCCGCGAGGTGTCCACGCGTCGCCAAAATTTGCTTTGACCACGGAGGCCTTCCAGCCGATCAGTATTCCGATGGCAATCACGGCCAGCAGGGAGCCGATCTTCATCGTAGAAAAGACGTTTTGCACGCCCTTTCCATACTTGAGACCATTGGTATTCGTCCAGGTAAGAAACGAGATAATCACCAGGGCCACAACCTGCGCCGTAGAAAGAGAAACGGCGTATGTGGGCAAAATGTGAATCGGCCGGATGATGTAATTGTTTTCCGCAATTTGTGGCCACAACACACCCAGATAGCGGGAGAACCCGACGGAGGACGCCGCGATCGTGCCTGTTTGAATGACCAGAAAAAGTGTCCAGCCGTAGAGAAATCCCCACAGCGGGGAATACGCTTCACGCAGGTAGACGTATTGGCCGCCGGCATGCGGCATCATGGCGGCCAGCTCTCCGTAGGAGAGAGCGGCGGTGACCGTGAGCACCCCGGCGATCACCCACGCCACCATCAGCCAGCCAGAACTGCCAACCTCTCTCGCCATTTCACCGGCAACAATGAAGATGCCTGAACCGATCATCGACCCGGCGACAATCATCGTCGAGTCAAAGAGCCCCAGGCTCCGATCTAAATGGCGATGCACGGGGGTGACCGGAGGTTGATCGACTTGCTGTCCGACCGTGCTGTTGTCGCTTGCTCGACCCAACCTGTACCTCCGCACCCGCTGTTGTGAACTTACAACAGGTTGGTCAGTTCAGCTCCAAATTGCCTGCCAATAAATGCGGAAGTTATTCGATTGAACTCCGCCGCGTATTTCGCGTGGATCTTGTGCTTACCTTCAGGAAAAACATGCAGCAGCGATCCGCGAATCCCATCACAAATGATTCTCGGATGGAATGCCGGCACGAGCGGGTCCTTCTCCCCGTGCAGCACCAGGGTCGGGCACTGTACTTGTTTCAACTGAGAGCGGTAGATTTCCCCACCCGCCGCGTAGAGTTCTTCCAACCCCACGACGTAGCTTTCCCATAAGCTATCGAGGGAATCGCCATAGACCTGCCGCATCGCCTCCGCGTCCCTCTGCGACCATGACGATATCGCGCGTACGGCCTGGAACACGGTGATCTCTTCCGCGGAAAGATAGGAGTTCCCGCCCCATACCACAAGACTGCGAATTCTCTCCGCAGCATTTGCAGCCATGAGCACGCCGATATTGGCGCCGTCGCTCCACCCGAAGACAGTGAATTGCTGGTGGCCCAGCGCCGTCATCAACGCCAGAATATCGTCCGCATCCCGCTGATAAAACCCCAAGGGATAGTCGCGTTTCGGCGGTCTCGATTGCCCATAACCGCGCGGATCGGGAGCAACGACCCGATAGTTTTGGCTGAACCACGCGAGCTGGTGCTCGAAATCCGTCTTTCCGCTGCCCAGTGCGCCGGGAAGAAACACCAGCGGCGGGCCGGATCCAAGCGTCTCGTAATACATCGAAAAGCCGTTCAGCGCGAGCTTAGGCATGCCCCATATTAGAGTCTCATCCGCGATCGAGGGCGAGAGACGAAGCTCCGGTCCGCTCGGCTTCTTGCCCGTTGTACTCGGAAGGTGCTTGCTTCAGACCCAGCATCGAACGAGCCTCCGCCCGGGTCGCAACCGGCCGGTTCAGTTCATGCGCGATCCGCACCGTTCGGGCGACCAGTTCGGCGTTACTCACGGCTTTCTGACCGCGAGCATAGTAGACATTGTCTTCCAGGCCAACCCGCACATGGCCGCCCATCAAAGTGGCGAGGGTAGTCAGTGGCAGTTGATAGGGCCCGATGGCTGAGCACAGCCAAAGTGAATCCGCTGGGAATTCCTTCACCATCTGCAGAACGTTCTCCACCGTAGGCAGGCTCCCGGTCTGATAGCCCATGACCGTCTGAATCCAGTAGGGCTTCTGCACCAGGTCGTTTTCGATCAGGTACCTGACCCCCCACAAGCAGCCAGGATGGTAAAGTTCCATCTCCGGTTTGACCCCGTGCAGCTTCATGAGCGCAGCGAACTGGTGAATCAGACCATAGGTGAACGGTATGCATTCATCCACGTCCACGGCAGGCCGCGGATTGGGCAGAGGGGCAAGCCGTTCCTTGAGCCGGAAGCGGCTCATGTCCGGCGCCAGGTTCAGGGATGCAACTTCCGGACCCGCCTCCAGGGAGGAGGCGCGTTCTTCCATTGTCATGTTGGGTCCGCCGCCGGTGGTCGCGTTGATAATGATCTCCGGGCACCGCTGACGAACCTTGCGCAGCACTTCCCGCCAGGGTTCAGCATTCCGCGCGCCCCGCGTAAGGTCTTCCGGATCACGCGCATGGATATGTACCATAGCCGCCCCGGCATCATACGCAGCTCCCACCGATTCTGCGATCTCATCGGCCGTTTCAGGGATGACCTCGTTTGCTTCTTTCCCTTGGATACCACCATTGCAAGCGACACAAATAATCAGGGGCGGCATCCCCGTACGAACTCTTTCCATGAACTCATGGGAGGAGGTGTAGTCGAATGAAGGCGGCAACGGTGACGGCTTGGAACGTCGGTCCTGGGGCACGAATTTCCCTTTTCTGATCCGGCAGCGGATAAGTCTCTGAGGTTGTTTCCAATCTTGAACTCAGGCAGTGCCACATGACCAGCCTGTTCTGGGGGGGCAGGCGGATGTGGGCTGTGAGTGCTCTCACACCACAAAGCCAATATAGAAAACCAAGTTTTCCCTGTCCAAACAAGCGAAATTGTGCGAAACCTCCGGACCCCGCCAGGAAACTGACAAACTCAATTTCCAAGGTCACCCCTTACGTACTTTTTCCTTTGCCCCATAGAACCACTTTCTGAGGAACCTTTCAAAAGTCGCCGAACGCCCGAAACAGGCCGTTGGCACTGGAAATTCCTTGCGCAGAAGTTTCATCAAGGTGTAGTCTGCCCGTAACAGCTCCTTGGCACACCAAAGGCTTTCTCGGAATCCCCTCGGGCTCGTGGTTTGCTAAAACTGTCGGAACAAATCCATTGCTCCTCCGCCTTCTAAGCCAGAGTCTGAACGTTCATAGAGAGTCCGCTCACCCTCATGATTAAAGAGTTGGCGCCGACATTCCCGAAGCCTCATCCATCCAGTCAACAGGATGGACGCTTGGATTCGTGGAAGGAAATTGCCAATTACTTCCGCCGCGAGGTTCGGACGGTTCAACTCTGGGAAAAGAGAGAAGGCCTCCCCGTTCATCGGCACTTTCACAAACTATTGGGAAGCGTCTTCGCCTTCCGCTCCGAGCTGGATGCCTGGAATGAGCGAGTGTCTCAAAAGGGCGGCGAACCTCTAGGGTCGGCGAGATCGCCCAAGGCAAAACCCGCTTCCGGCCACATAACAATTCGTGTCGAGCCGCTCCATAACCCGACCCATTGCGAGCAAGCCCTTTGTCATAAGATCGCGGCTAAGACCATTGCCGTTCTGGAGCAGCTAAACCCGAGACGCTTGAGTGTCGAAGTTGCTTCGTCCCGAGCCGCTGTCCGCCGGGATCGCAAAGGTAAGGTTTCCGAAGACAGCGTTTCGCCCGAGTCCCCGGCCGACTACTTGTTGAAGTGGGGCCTTCAGGGTCACTCTGGCGGCCTGCGTGTGCTTGCCCAGCTTTTCTCGCTCGAGACGCGGGCCGTCGTTTGGTCGCAGGTTTACCAGTGTCAACAAAGCGACGTCGACGGAATGCCTGCGTATCTGGCGGACCAGATCGTTTCGTGCGTCTGGCTCAAGGTCATTTCGTCGCCAGTTTCCTTTCGATTTACCAGGCGCAGCGAAAGGCGAAGTGCCCGGGAAACCTACCTGAAGGGCCGTTATTTTTGGAAGCAACGAAATGAGGAAGGCTTGCGAAAGGCCGTCCAGTGCTTCGAAGCAGCGGTCCGGGAAGATCCACTCTTCGCGCTGCCTTACTCCGGCCTTGCTGATTCCCTCACCCTCCTCTCGTTCTATGAGATTGTGTCTCCTTCTCAGGCTATGCCGGCAGCACGCCGCGCAGCGCTCAAAGCCATCGAGCTCGATCCTGATCTGGCCGAAGCTCACGCCTCCATGGCGGATGTTCAATTTCATTTCGAGCGAGACTGGCACGGGGCGGATCTGGAATATCGGCGCGCCATCGAATGTAATCCAGGGTACGCTCTGAGCTATCACTGGTATGCGAATCTCTTAGCTGCCAAGGGACAGCACGAGGCTGCGCATATCGCCATCATGCATGCCCTTGAGATCGATCCGGTCTCCCTCATCACCTTGGTTTGGGCGGGCGTCACATCCCACTTGGCCCACCGCTTCGATGAAGCCATCAAGTACTACCAAAGCGCCCTTGAGTTAGATCCGGAGTTCACCTGGGCCCACATGTATCTGGCGCAAGCGTTGGAACAAAAGGGCGACTACAAGCAAGCGGTCCACGAGTTTGAAAACACCATCAAGCTTACCGGCGGCAGCAACTGTGTCCTCGCCATGAAGGCTCATGCCTATGCCGTCGCCGGTGACAAAACTTCCGCCCGCCAGATCCTGCATGGGTTGAAGAGCTCGAGCAATCGCAAATGTATGCCTTCCTATGACATTGCCGCCACCCACGCCGCGCTGGGGGAATCCAGGCAGATGGCCTTCTGGCTCCAACGCGCTTGTACCGAGCGAAACATGAAGGTCTTCACCCTGATGCAGGATCCCCGCTTCGACCAGCTCCGCCATCATTCCGAGTTCAAACAAGTCGTGGATCAGGTCGGCCTGAGTCGATACAGCCCAATCGCCGCCCTGGTCCGCTAAATCATTCTTCCCCACAACTCATTGAGTGAATTCACGAGCGCGACGTCGCGCTTTCGTACTATTTCGCTTGTACGCCGCTGGCGTGAGTTGCTTAACTTCACGTAGTCTCTGCCAACCCTGGCACCGACTGTCCTGATTGATTAATCCATGAATTTGGGAGGCGGGTAAATGAAACTTGTGACCTTCGAGGGCAACGGTTCCACCGAACCAGGTGCGCTCCTGGATGACAAAGTAATTGGGCTTAAGTCTGCTGGCTTTCCGACACTGTTGCACCTTATACAGGGAGGCACGGAAGCGCTCCAGCGCGCCCAGGCGTGGATCGATCATCCACCTGCGGACGCGATCGTTCCTCTGCCCGGAGTTCGGCTTCTGGCTCCTCTATCGAACCCCCCGAAGATTATCTGTGTCGGTCTCAACTATCGTGATCATGCTTTGGAATGCAATGCTGAGATCCCCAAGGTCCCAACCATTTTCTCCAAGTACACCACCGCGATCCTCGGGCCGGGCGAGGCGATCATTTTGCCCAGGCATTCCAAAGAGCCCGATTACGAAGCTGAGTTCGCGGTCGTGATTGGCAAGGGAGGCCGCTATATCGCTAAAGACCGTTGGCGCGATCACGTATTCGGGTACACCAATTTAAACGACGTCAGTGCTCGGGACTTCCAGATGGCCACCAGCCAATGGATGATAGGCAAGACATTCGATACCTTCGCGCCCATGGGGCCTGCCATCGTGACTGCGGACGAAATCCCTGACCCGCACGCGCTGGACATCCAGATGATCATTAACGGAGAAGTGCTGCAAAGCTCGAATACGTCGCAGATGGTCTTCCGCATTGCAGACCTCATCGAGCATATCTCGAGCGTGTTTACCCTGGAGCCCGGAGACATCATCTCCACTGGGACGCCGGCAGGTGTGGGTGAAGCAAAGACGCCGCCACGCTGGCTCCGGCCGGGAGATCGCGTCGTAGTGCGAATCGCGGGCATTCCCGAGTTATGCAACCAGGTAAGAGCGGAGTAGGCTGCAAAATTGTCGGAGTAGGGCCTTTTGCCCTCCTGAACGATGCCGGGCCCCCTCGTACGCGCTTTTTGCGTAGGGGGGACTCCACAAAGCAAACTTTGCACGCGATCTATTTCGTCTGCCGGCGGCTTACCGTGAAGCAGCAGGCAAGGTAAAGGCAACATAAGCGCCCGGGATTGGGGCCCGCAATGCCGGCTGACCAGGAAGGTCGTGCGTATGGGTGGTTGCCTGCGCCGCCGCACAGAATACAACATACTCGCGCCCATTCACCTCATAGATAGCCGGCATGCCTTCCAGGGCAGCGTCGAGAGTAGCCTCCCAAAGCACCTTTCCCGTTTGCGTGTCGATTGCGCGTACCTTGCGATCGCGTGTGCCGGTGAAAATCAGCCCCCCAGCCGTGACGACCGGACCGACCTTGGGAAAATGCGAACCGGTATCCTTAAACCCCTGCGCCGCCAACTCGGGTACCTCTCCCAGAGGAATTTTCCACCGAATGGTTCCCGAGTTCAAATCGTAAGCGGTAAGGGAGGTCCAAGGAGGGGCAATCACCGGCAGCCCGGTGCTCGTAAACATGAAACCAAAACCGCTCTTATACCGCGCATTCGTAATTGCGGAGGTTTCCGAAGCCGGCTTGCTCTCAGTCACCACCGGTGCCGGTGCACGCTCTGGGTTTGCGAGATAGGCCAACAGCGAATCCACCGCCACATCCGATAGTCTCGAGAATGCCGGCATCGGGCCAGAGCCCTGCCTCACGATACCGCGGATCTCTTGGGCCGTGCGTCGCGATCCGATATCAACCAGCGACGGAACCGCCGGCGGTTGCCCTTCCCGGTCTGCACCGTGACAAAGACGGCAATTGGTTGCATAGACCGCGCGGCCACGTTGTTCGGCAGAACTCGTTGCGGAAACATCCTCCGCCTCGTCTAATTCCAGCTTGAGCATGGCCGGAAGATCCTTAGATACGACGTACAGAAATCCTCGGCTGGGATCTGCGGCCGCTCCTCCAAAGTTGGCCCCGCCGTTGTTGCCCGGCATTTCGATCGTGTTCTGCGAGCCTGGTGGGGTGAAGAGTCCTTGGTTGCGCGCGCTCTCGATCTCTTCGCGCAAGTGCGCCCGCTCCTCCGATGGCATAAACGGGCTCAGGTCTTTGGCCGTAAAGCTTTGTCGAGCGAAGGGAGGTGGTTTCAAAGGAAATGGCTGAGTCGGCCAAGTCTCCTCCCCTGGCATGTCGGAATGCGGCACAGCGCGCTCCTCAATCGACCAAAGTGGCTCTCCCGTGTCGCGGTTGAAGACCCACACAAAACCCTCTTTGTTGGCCTCAGCCACTACATCGACCATCTTGCCCTTGTGGCGCACCGTTAACAGCTTCGGTGAGGTGCCGTTGTCGTAGTCCCAGATGTCATGATGCACCATCTGGAAATGCCAGAGAAGCTTTCCCGTAAGGGCGTCGATCGCGAGCAGGCAATCGCCAAAGAGATTCGCTCCCGCTCGATTCGCGCCATAGAAGTTATATTTCGGGCTGGCTGTCGGAACGTAGATCACGCCGCGCTTTTCATCCAACGACATGCCGCTCCAGGCGTTTGCGCCCCCAACCCTCTTCCATGCATCCTTGGGCCACGTATCGTAGCCGAACTCGCCAGGATGTGGAATGGTATGGAATGTCCACACCAAACGCCCGGTAAGAACATCGTAGGCCCGAATGTCGCCGGGACCTGATTCATATTCCTCATTGGTTGCCGAACCCAGCACAATCAGGTTTTCGAAAACCTGCCCCGGTGTGCTCGACTGAACCAGCGTGAGACTTTTCGGATCCCGGCCAAGCTCTGCTCGCAGGTCCACCAGGCCATGCACACCGAACTGCAGGATCGACTTACCTGTCCGGGCATCGATCTCCTGTAAGAAGTTATTGCTGGAGAACAGCAAACGCCGATCCGATCGATCCGCACTCTCCCAGTAGTTGATCCCGCGATTAGTGATTAGCCTGGTTTGCGCAGCTGTCTTGTGCACCCAGAGCTCCCTTCCCGTTGTAGCATCGAGGGCGACGATCGAATTCTGTTGGGCCAGAACATACATCACGCCGTCGACCACAATCGGATTGAAGAGATATTTGTTGCCGTCGCCGGTCGGATACTTCCACGCGATCTGCAACCGTCTCACATTGGATCGGTTGATCTGATCCAGTGCGGAATACTGCGCGGCGTCAGGAGCGCCTTCGTAGTTGCTCCACGTCCTGTGAGCTTGGCTTTGCGCGGAGGCATCGCACGACAGGGTGGCTGCTGCGAAAGCCAGTACTGCCATGACCAATCCGGTAAGGGAGAAGAGCGAACATGACTCGGCCACTAGACTCCATTGTGTCCTTCCACCGATGGTGCTCATGGCGCCGGCCCGTCGTGCGATGGAGGAGTGCTCAAGCAAAATGCCACCAACTGTAATACTCAACGTAACGCGATTGTAAACGGAATATCCGATTCACTTCAAAAACGTGACGCGGTCTATCTTCTCTGTTGCCCACTCTAGCCAATCTCCCGGTTTCGCTTCATTTCGCTTGTATTTGCATTCCTTAGTGGCCTGACTTAGGCCAAACCCACAGCGAAATTCAACCCCCGTAGGGAGCGCCGCCCGCTTAACGCGAGCCGCTAGGCTGAGCGGGCGTTTCGCACTTATTCGCATGCCGGAATTTATCCAGCGCTTTACAATCCGGTCACCAATGTTCAGCCCTTTGGTTTCAGGAGCCGCCAGGATGGCCATGAGTGTATCCCGCTTACTAACTTGTTTACCGGCGCTTTGCATTGCCCTCTCGGTTTCGCCTGGAGCCCTTCTGGCCCAAGCCACAGTGCCGCAGCATCCCCTGGATGGGCTGACGAGTTCAGAGTACTGGGCGGTGCATGACATTCTCCATAAGAGCGGGCACATGACGCCCGATACCGGTGTGTCCACGCTGTTGCTTCATGAACCGCTGAAGAGCACCGTGCTGGCCTGGAAGCCGGGAGACCCGATTGAACGCGAAGCCGACGTGGTTTTGGAAGACAAAGGCCAGACAATCGAGGCGCGCGTGGATATCACCGGCGCCAAACTCGAGTCATGGAATGTGATTCCGGGTGTGCAGGCTCCGTTCACAACCACCGAACTGCATGAATTCAGCGAAATGATCAAGAGCGACCCGCGCGTGCTCGCCGCTTTCAAGAAGCGTGACTTGACCGACCTCACCACCATTCATTGTGGTGCGGGTCCACTCGCCTTGCGGGTCTTTCCTGAGCAGGAGCACATGCGCATCGGTTACGGCGGTTGCACAGACGCTGACGGCCAATACCACACCTGGGGTCGCAACATAGAAGGCCTTTGGGTGGTCGTAGATATAACGGGCAAGAAGGTTCTTCAAGTGATCGACACCGGGGTTATCCCGACGGCGAAGTATGTCGGCAATTTTGAGGAAGCTGCCGAGATACCGCGGGAAGGGACAAAGCCGATTGTGGTCACCCAGCCCATGGGTCCTTCCTTCAAGATCGATAAAGGCGAAATTACCTGGCAGAACTGGCACTTCCGGCTCCGGCTTGATTCGCGCGTGGGTCCGGTCTTGAACCTGGTCAGCTATCAGGATGGCGCGAGGCTACGCTCGGTGCTTTATGAGGGATCTTTCTCCGAGATGTATGTGCCCTACATGGACACCGACGAGGGATGGAATTCGCGCTCCTTCCTCGATGCTGGGGAGTTTACTCGCGACGGTCTGCTGAGGGAGATCGATGAAGACGACTGCCCCGCGCACGCCCAATTCATTTCCGGTCTATCTACGACCGATACCGGAACCCCCCTGTTGCGGTTGAAGGAAGCATGCTTGTTTGAGCGAGCCCCCGGCGATCCGGCGTGGCGCCACAATGAAAACGGCATTATGGCCGGCCGGCCGAGCAGGGAACTGGTGTTGCGCACCGCTGCTGCCATCGGCAACTACGACTACATGATGGACTGGATCTTTCAGCAGGATGGGACCATCCGCGTTCGTGTGGGCGCCACTGGGATCGTAGAGGTAAAGGGGAGTAAGGACACGGTTGTAGCGCCGCAGACCATGACCGACGGCATGCCAACACCACAGCAGGGAACATTGGTTGCCCCCAACACCGTGGCCGTGTATCACGATCACTACCTCTGCTTCAGGCTGGACCTCGACGTCGATGGGCAGAACAACAGCTTTATGGCGGATCGATTGGTGGCGGAAAAAATCAAAGCTCGCACCCGTACCAGCATCTGGGGGGTTCAATCTTCACTTGCGAAAACTGAGAGCCAGGCCATTATGGATATCGATCCGCGCAGGCCGGCCATGTGGCATTTCGTAAGCAATACGGAGCGCGGTCCTCTGGGGTACCCCACGGGGTTCGAGATAATGCCGGAGGCGACGGCGGTGGATTTTCTCTCCCCCGATGACCCTTCATTGCGGGTGGGCGCATTCGCCGAACACCAGCTTTGGGTTACCCCGTACAAGCCGGAAGAGCGCTATGCCGCCGGCGTTTACGTGACCAATAGTATGGGCGGGGAAGGTCTGCCCGCATGGACGAAGGCCGACCGGTCCATCGAGAACACCGACATCGTGGCCTGGTACACGCTCGGCTTCCACCATGTGGTTCGCATTGAGGACTGGCCGGTCATGCCTACCTTGTGGCACGAATTCATGATTCGTCCCATCAACTTCTTTTCGGAAAACCCAGTCATGACGCTGCCTCACCAGCCCTGAAGGTCGTTCAGTCTTTAGAGAACCACGTATCTTCGGATTAGGGGGACTTATGCTGTCTCATTCCTGTTTCTCCTCCGTCGCCGGTCGGCACAGCTCTGTTACCGTGCTCGCGTTACTGTTTTCGGCGTTCACTCTCTGCCTCGCAGGCTTGGCGGGGTCTGTTGCCGGCGCTCAAACAGCGGCAACCGCAACCATAGTCCTGAGCCATGTGCGTCTGATCGATGGTACCGGCCGCGCTCCGGTTCTGGATGCAACCCTGGTAATTGAAGGCAACAGCATCGCTGCGATTCGTCGCGGCAAGTTCACCGCACCAGCAAACGCCCGCGTCCTCGATCTCCATGGCGACACGGTGATTCCGGGACTTATCAATGCGCATGGCCATCTGGCGCAGACCCAGGATGGCCAGAACACGCCCGCAGCCTACACTCCGGAACACGTGATGGAGGCTTTGCGCCAATATGAGAGCTACGGCGTGACCACGATGCTGGCTTTAGGGCTTAACAAGGATCTGCTTTACTCCATCCGCGAGCAGCAGCGCGAAGGCAAACTCGACGGAGCCACTGTCTTTACTGCCGACCGCGGCATAGGCGTACCGGAGGGAATGCCAGGGCCCAAGCCTCCGGACCAGAATTACCAGCCGGCGAACGTTCAAGAGGCGCGAACCGCGGTGGATGAAATGGCTCGGCGTCACGCGGACTTTGTAAAGATCTGGGTCGATAGCGGCTATGGGACGAAGCCCGAGATGCGGCCCGAAATCTATCGCGCCGTGATTGAGGAAGCACACAAAAATCATCTTCCTGTAGCCGCGCATATCTATTATCTGGCGGATGCCAAGGCGCTGATCCGCGCCGGCGTCGATGTGCTCGCGCATAGTGTTCGCGACAAACCTGTCGATGCCGAATTTGTCGCTCTCATGAAAAGCCGCAAGGTCTCGTATCTACCCACTCTTACCGTCGACGAGTCCTTCTATATCTATGCCGAGCATCCTGCCTTCATGCAGTTGGATTTCTTTAAGAAATCGCTTCCGGCGGTGACCCTATCGATGCTGACCAGCGATGCCTACGTGAAACAAGTGGGGAAGGATCCTAACACCGACAAGCACAAAGCAGATTTTCGCATGGGCCAGAAAAATCTCAAGACACTCTATGATGCCGGGGTCCACATCGGTTTTGGAACCGACTCGGGTGCTTTTCCGGTACGCATTCCCGGGTTCTCGGAACACCGGGAACTGGAAGATATGGTCCAGGCCGGGCTCACGCCGATGGAAGCCCTCCAATGCGCCACCCGCAACAACGCGGAGCTGTTGCACATCGCAGACCGCCGCGGAACGCTCGAAGTGGGCAAGCGCGCTGATCTGATCGTGCTGGCCGCAGACCCACTCGAAAACATAACCAATACGCGGCACATCGTGACAATTTTTCACGATGGGCGGCAGGTGAATCCGCGCGTTCCTGTCGTCATGGCTCACTAGTGGGTCACTGCACGACAAATGTTTGCGGCTGTCCGATTCTTATCCGCTCTTACTGCATTGCGCAGTTCAGGAATACCCGAGAATCGCCGGCGACGAGATCGGTATGGCCCAATATATGGTGGAGGCGGCGCGAGTCGAACCCGCGCGGGATGTTGAAAACACTCAAGTAGAAGGGCAAAAAAGGCCAGAAAGGCAAGTCGGTTGTACAAACGTTGTACAAAAGTTCGGCGTCCGCCAAGGAGCCTCCTCAGCCGCCCCGATTGTCTCCCTAAATTGACCGCTGAAACCCATCTTACGGTGGTGTCCGCCCAATCTATGGACAAGTGACGGGAAGGGCGGCCTGGGGATACATCCTCTAAGAGTCATCCCTATTCCGAGAAGTCTCTGGGTTAACTAAGTGAAATCGCAGTGAGCTTGCTTGGCCTCATAACCCAGATGATTCGGTCAATTCCCTTCGTCGAAGCATCAATCGTCGCGAGCGCAGCGGGAATGCCGTAGCGTGACAGAAGAACGGATGCCTGGCCATTTGTGCTGCCCTGGAAGGCATGCCGGCGTCGCCGCACAGAATACAAGGTTCGTCTCGCGCCGATAGAGACGGACGATTCGTCTCTCCTGCCCGAGGAGTACAGAGTTCTCGTCTACGAACAACTGACCAAACAGCTGCAAGGTGAAAACAGTCTGGTGGCTGTATATCGGGATGGTGATCGGGACCCGGCTGCGCGGTGCGCCGAGTTTTCCTTGACACTGCGGGTGAGGATCTTCAAGAAGGGCAATCAGGTCTTGCGAGCTTCAACAGGTCCACCCGGGGCTTTCTTGGGGACAACTTCCGTCAGTTATCACCTCACAGCCAGGACTCTTGACGGAACCGCTGTCATTGACAAAGACATGAAGAGCTCCGAACGGAAGGATACTGACAGCCTCAACGTGGCGAAGATGATGAGTGGGTCGATTGTCAAGAAGCTCAAGAAGGCGGAGAAGCTCCGCAAGAGTCTGATGTCCTAAGGGAAGAGGACGGAGGGGGCCCCCATGGATGGAAATAAAACAAGCGCAACCGAAGCTACCGAACACTTACATTCGTGGGCAGGCCTAACTTGCCCAGAATGTGAAGAGCGATCTTATTTGAGGATGATTGTGGCTGAATTGCTGTACAGAAACCAAGTCCTCCGCTTTGACCTCATTGAAGCACGAGATCAACTTGGACGAATAGAGCGTGTGGGATTCTGAAGGTGAGGGCACAATGAAGAAGGGTCACTCCTGCTTTGCACCTTCTGCCTCGCGCAGGCAGAAGCGCTGGCCGGGCGACTTGATCGCGCTTGCGATACTTTCTCCGAAGCCGTTTGCTTTGCCAACGATGTTGGCCTGATGGCGGAGGAAGTTTCGCCGGAAACGCGAGAGCTACTCGGAAACTTTCCTCAGGCCTTAAGCCATATTGGATTGGTGAACGCCGCGCGGGCAATTTCCCAGGCGACAGAGAAGGGCCACGCTAGAGTTGCCGCGATGCATTCGGCCAGCGAAATAGGCTCATGAATCGTGGCCAAAAAGTCATCGGGAAATCGTTAATAGCTGCGCCGGGGACCGTCAGAACAACGAGCGTTCCCGGTTGAGAGGCGGAGAGTACAAGTTTCGCCCCTATATGTGCTGCCCGCTCGCGCATACCAGTTAACCCGTAGTGACCTGCCTTTCCTCGACGCAGCGTGTCAGACTCAACCCCTTTGCCGTCGTCGCGAATACGGAGAAGCAAATTGTTTCCGTAAACGAGTTCCAGGTCGATTCGGCTTCCGCCACTGTGACAACAAGCGTTCCGGATGGCTTCATTGCCTATTCGGTATATCTCATCTCTCACGATAGGGTGCATCCCTCTGCTTTTGCCGGTCGCGTGTACACTTACCATCATGCCGGTGCCGGCACTGCAGTTTACTAACGCCTGCCGAAAGGCAATTACGAGATCGTCGCCTTCGACGATTGAGCAGCGGAGCGAATCCAGTGCCGCCCGCCCCTCGAGGGTGGCTCGCTCAAGCCATTCCAGAATCGGTCGCAAAGCATCCTTCACCGCAGGTTCCCGCGCACTCTCGTGGACATGTTCTGCGATCAACCGGCTGCATTGAACTGTCTGTAGCAGGGTATCGTGCAAGTCACGAGCCAGGCGGCTCCGTTCTTCCAACCGTTCGTCGAGCCGGAGGCGAAGCTCAGCCGCGCATTGCCGGGTTTTGATCAGGTAAAGTCCGTACGCGATGGAGCAAACCACAAGCAAACACAGCGCCCTCGCGCCGGTGGTCTGGTGCCACGCGGGACCAATCGTAAATTGTACCGTCGCGCCTTGATGGTTCCACACTCCGCTGTTGTTGCATGCGATCACGCGGAAGGAATCGCTTCGGCTACCCACAACCCAGGTAGCTCCACGTGAGTGGTCGTCCTGAACACGCCACGCCGTGTGCGCGTATTGGCCGATGTGCCGAGTAGAATCATGCGCTCTCGCTTCGCTCACCATGATCACCGTCAGCGCCACGAGTAGGAGAATCGACCGCAGGGCAGTCGTCTTGAACCCCTCCCGGATCGCTAGATGGTCTTCCGCGATCAAGATCCCTATGAGGCGGGAACGGAGGCGATGCTGGTAATGACACATGCTGGCGAACGGCCCCTTTAGCATAAGGTGTAGAGTGTGAGCGACGTCAAAAGTTACGGAAATCGATCGTTTATGTGAGCTACCCTGGAGCTTCGCTGGGCGCTTTTCGACTCCGTGCCTTGTGTAAGATCGAAAAACGGGAGGAAACGGAACATGGACGATCGGTACGCGATTAACGTGGCGAAGACCAGGCTACGGGAGGCTTACGAATGCGCAGATGTGGAAGGCGTCCTTTCCGTCTTTGCCGACGTTTTCACCGATTTGAGCGAGTCGCACCCAACTCTTTCTCACGTGGACGCCAGAATTGTCCTAAGGGCTAGACTCGAAAAGCTCTTCCGGGAGAACCAGGTTGAGTTTGCTCCGATCGTCATCGATATTGACATCGCGGGAGCGATTGCTGTCGAACATGGATGGCATGTAATGAAACTCTATCCAAAAGCTGGTGGCCCCGCAGAATCAAAGCGCACGCGCTATGTCGAGGTATGGCATCGCGGGCTGGATTCCAACTGGAGAATCGTCCTTTTTATCGATAACAGCGACCTTCCCCCAGTGTTGATTGCTGACACCTTAGAGGCGCTGGCAGCTATACGGGCTTAGCCGAGGTCTTTGTCATCACTGGAGTGCAGCCGCTGAAAAAGCCTCTCACCAAATCCGTCGGGCAGCGGAAACCAGTCTCCATCCGTCAATAGCTTGACGCTATTTTGCATACCGTCAAGCACCGCCTTGCAGTGGTTGCATTTGGCGAAGTGCACCTCAAGCCGGGTTTTTAGTTCGGGCTCTACGTCTCCATCAATGTAATTGGAGATTTCTTGCCAGACCTCCGCACAGCTGATTTCTATAACATTGTTCATAGTCGATTCTTGATGGCTACCAGGGCCTGACTCCTTTATAAGCCTTTGAGTAACAGGTCCAATGCCCGTCGTAACCAGGGGCGAGGGCCTCGCGCATTTGCAACCGTGCACGCGACAGGCGCGTTTTCACCAAATCTTTGGAAACACCTATCACTTGCGCAGCCTCGGCGACGTTCAAATGTTGTATATCCCTGAGCACTAGCACCTCCCGGTAAATGGCAGGCAGCGACTGCAAGATCTGCTCGATCTTTTGTCGTAATTCCTTACGCGCCAACGTTTCGCTGGGAATTTCACGCCAGTCCGCCAGATCTCTGGGGACGGAGTCAGGATCGCCCTGCTCCCCGATGGGTGGACTATCGAGCGATTGGAACAAATAGGCACGGTTCCGGCGGAGAAGGCCTCGTGCTTCATTCAACGTAATCTGCAATAGCCAGGTGCTGAACCTGGCCTCGCCGCGAAACGCGGGCAGCCCTTTCAACGCCTTGAGAAATGCCTCCTGTGCCACCTCTTCCGCGTCAGCAGCATTGTTAACAACGGAGTAGGCGCAAGCATAGACAACGCGCTGATAAGGTTCGACGAGAGTGTAAAATAGCTCGGTTCTTCCCCTGCATATTTCACTAATCAGCTCGCCCTCTTCGATCCTGTCTATTAGATCTCGCGACATGTTCTTTGAGGTATTTCTCTGCTCTCTGCTGCAACAGGCGGCGAAGTTAAAATAAGCATAGCAGTTCACCGAAGGTTCTGGTTAAGGTGGGCGAGGAGTGTGTCCACGATATTTTCAAAGTTTGACGAGTCATAGCGGAGCGCCTTTAAGCGGAAGTGCTTATGACGCCGCCTCCACCTTCTTCGCAAAGAACGCGCTGGGGAGGCCGACGAACAAAGCGTGGCCGATGACACCGTTGACCAACGCCGCAGTCGTGATCGGGTCGTGGGCGACCGCGGTGAACGGCAATACCACCAGGTTCATCACCGCCCACACTGCAGCGCCGTACAGCAGTCCAAGGAGCGCCCACTGCGTACGCAAAGCAACGATGCGCCGGCTCGCAAGGATATAGATCGTTGCGACTACCAGCGCGATGGCGAAGTGCACGACGAGGCCAAGTCCCGCGCTTGCAAGCCCGCCCGAGAAGGACCGTGCGCCCAGCAGACTGCTCGCAATGTACTGCAACACCTGGATCGGATTCTGGCCGTGCAGGCCGAGGAAGACGACGCCATCGGTTGCATCCAGCACTCCAACCACCAGCGTGGCATAGAGGATGGCGCGAGAGACGGGCAACGTGTGCGCTGCCGGCCGCGCCTTACTCCCATAGGTCGAGTTCAGGGCAGAGGTGGTCATTTGCCCGCCTCCGTCTTCTTCCCTTTTCCTAGAAAGCCGATGATCTTGCTTGCGACGAGCTCGCTGTGCTCTTCCAGCAGAAAGTGGCCACCGTCGATCAGGTGCAGTTCCGCTTTGGGCAGGTCACGCAGGAACGCCTGCGCTCCCGGCACGATAAAGAAGGGATCGTTCTGCCCCCACACGATTAGCGTGCGCGGCTGGTGCATGCGGAAGTATTCGTGCCACGCGTCGTAGAGCGCCAAGTTCGAGGTGTAGTTGTGAAGGAGGTCGAGTTGGATGGCGTCATTGCCGGGTCGGTCCAGCAGCGCCTGGTCGAAGGTGTAGCTGTCCGGGCTGACGGCCGCCACGTTTTTTGCACCATGCGTGTATTCAAAGATCGTCGTCTGCTTGGTCAGCAGTGTGCGCGGCGCCTTTTCCGTCTCCTCGTTACGATTCGCCCAGAAAGGCTTCATCGGCTCGAAGGCGGCGCTGATGCCTTCCACGTAGGCATTGCCGTTCTGCACGACGATGCCTTCGATCGCTTCCGGATGACGCGAGGCAATGCGGAAACCGACAGGCGCGCCGTAATCCTGCACGTAGATGCTGAACTTCTTCAGGCCCAGTGTTGTAAACAGCAGCTCCTCGATCTGCGCGGTGATGTTGTCGAAGTTGTATTGAAAGTGGGTCGCCGCAGGAGCATCGCTGTAGCCGAAGCCGAGGTAGTCCGGCGCGACAACGTGGAAGTGGCTGGCGAGCTGCGGGATCAGATCCCGGAACATGTGCGACGACGACGGAAAGCCATGAAGCAGAACGATCGTCGGATTCGTGGTCGAGCCGGCCTCGCGATAGAAGATCTTGTGGCCTTCGATGGTGGCATGCTGGTACGTAGTCATGTGGTTCTCCTTATTGTCAATCTGATTTTTTGTACGCGAGAGCAGCGCACTGGCCGCTTCCAGCACGAACTCTACGACGGTTGTGGGCGACGAGATCTGAGGAGCATGATCTACGTCGTATGAACGGACCTGTGCGCCCATGCGGTCGGCCACAAATCGTTGTGTCTTCGGGCTGAACATACGATCGTCTTCAGCCAGCAGATACCACGACGGTATCGCCCTCCATGCCGGCGTCTGTATCGCTTCGCCAAGACACTTCATCGCTATCGGGCGTTGCGCTGCTGTCCTGATTTCGTTTTGCTCCGCAGTGGCCCGGTGGCCGACCGCTTTCTTCATTCCTTCCTCCGACATCCATAAGAGACCATGACCGTCGGGTTCCAGATGGGGAGCTTTTTCGTGCGGAGGCTCTCGAAAGAACACGTCCCCCACTGTTTCTCCCTGGTCTGGGGGCATGGCTGCCACATAGGCTAGGCCTCGGACACGGTCATCGTCTTCGAGGGCGGTGATCACGGCGCCGGAGTACGAGTGAGAAACAAGGAGGATTGGCCCCGTGCCCGCCCCTTCCAGAGCTACTTTTAAAGCAGCCACATCGTCGGACAGCGAAGTCATTGGAATCTGGGGAGCGATCACCTTGATGCCAGCCTTGAGCAGTGGGCCGATCACGGCGGACCACGAGGATGCGTCCGCCCATGCGGCATGCACCAGAACGATCGTTGCATTAGAAGGAATGTTTTTCATAATTAACCTTTCGCCGACCTGACACGCACGTGGTAAGCCGCTGTTGCGTAGTTGAAAAGATCGGCGCTCGAAATGCATCGCTTATCAGCGGCCAAATCGCAATACAACCGCGAACTGCGTTACCATGAAGCATACGGATGACGGAGGCTCACTAAAAGTGAGAAGTTCTAACACTATCGGTGAGAATATCTAAACTATGCTTCTGAAAAACCTCAGCCTGGACAGCCTTCGTACGTTGGTTATTACACAAGACCTGGGCGGTTTCGGCCGCGCTTCGGAGCGCCTCCTACGTACACCCTCGGCCATCAGCCTCCAGATGAAACGCCTTCAAGAAGAGGTAGGAGTACCGCTCTTTCGGAAGCAAGGCCGGAAGACCCTTCTCACCGAACAGGGAGAGATCGCTCTCCAGTATGCTCGGAGGGTGCTGGAACTCAATGATGAGATGATCGATACTCTGCGCGGATCGTCTCTTGCAGGTGTCGTTCGAATCGGATTCGCGCAAGATTTCATGAGCAACGTTTTGCCTCTGGTCATCGCACGCTTTAATAGGCTCTACCCACTTGTAAAACTCGAGGTGACGGTAGACGTGGGCCTGGTGCTCCTTCAAGCCACCGACTCCGGCGACCTCGATGTTGCATTGACGTTAGGCGGCGCACAGAAGAAGACGGCCCACCTATTGAGCGAGCTGCCGTTGCACTGGATCGCAAGCCCATCTTTCAGGGATCGCGTACGGCAGCCGTTACCGCTTGCTCTTTTCAACCCTCCGTGCGGATGTCAGACACCGGGGCTGGAGGCACTGGAAAGAGCTGGACGCCCTTGGCGCGTTGCAATGACGAGCCCCAGCCTGACAGGCTTATGGGCCGCTGTCAGTGCGGGACTGGGACTGACCACACGAGCTGAACTTGGCCTGCCGGCAGACGTGCAGACCATCGACTTGGGCCTCCCGCCACTGGGAAATATCCCCATCGTGCTTCATCGCAGACGCGGCCTCCGGGCTCCGAACGCGATGCGGTTCGCAGAAATCACAGAGGAGTTGGTCGCTACTTATCTTCGTTCACGCCTCAGCGACAATCGACCTGAAACCGCACACTCCCGTGCCGCAGTCGGGATGGATGGTATTCAAGCGGAAGGTACGCCGGCTCGGCGGTCAACAGTCTCGGCAGCGTAGACGAGGCGCATCCCTTGGAAGCTATCGACAACGATTTCATGTTGCGCTCGAAGTAATCCTCGTGAAACTCTGCCTTTAGAATTTCGAGTCTTCGCAGATTCTTGCTCCAGACTGCAGCAGGACCGATTTGCCTGCTCGCGCACGGGCTTGTCGACGGCTGCGCTAACTGCCTAACCATCGTCCTCTCAGGTCCGCTTATCAACGCAGGGCTATTGATTGCACATAAACCCAGTTGTGCTTACGCGATCTGCCAATAGCAGAATTCGTCAACAATACTCACTGAACAATTCAGTATTTGGAACTTTTTTTCGCGCTTGCCAGGCCCTACGTTATCAGTAGGCCGTCTTATTCGAAGCGCAATCAACAAGGAGTTCAAATGGCACACTCAACACCGCAAGCAAAGTCGCAACTTACCCACTATCGAACAGCGACTGTCAACGGTCGCAAAGTGTTTTATCGCGAGGCCGGCGATCCCAGTTCTCCCACAATTGTTCTATTGCATGGACTTCCGACGAGCAGCCAAATGTTTCGCGAACTGATTCCTGCTCTCGCCGACCAATTCCACCTGATTGCTCCCGACTATATCGGCTTTGGCCATTCTGATGCCCCATCGAGAAGTGACTTCGACTATACCTTCGACAATCTTGCAGCACATGTGCGTTGTCTGCTCGATCAACTCGGTCTCACCTCGTACATTCTCTATATGCAGGATTACGGCGGCCCGGTCGGGTTCCGGCTCTTCGCCGAAAAACCAGAGCAGGTGAGGGGCTTCATCATCCAGAACGCCAATGCCTACATGGAAGGTGTAGGAGATGCGCCCAAAAAGGTGCTGCTGCCGCTGTGGGACAAGCGCACGCCCGAAACTGAAAAGCCCGCACGCGAGTTCGTCAGTTTGGAAGGCACAAAGTTCCATTGGCTGGTTGGCGCAAAGGATCCCGAGGCGATCAATCCGGACAACTGGGTACTCGATCAAGCATTGCTCGACCGGCCCGGGGTGCAGGACTATCAAGTTGATCTGCTGGAGGACTACAAATCCAATATCGCACTCTATCCTGAGTGGCAGGCCGCTTTCCGCGCGCACAAGCCCCGGACGTTGATTGCCTGGGGAAAGAAGGACCCTTTCTTCGTGCCGCCCGGAGCCGAGGCATACCTGCGCGATCTTCCAGAAGCCAAGCTCGTTTGGCTGGATGCAGGGCACTTTGTTCTGGACGAGAATGTGCAAACTGTGGCGGACGAAATCAAAGCTGTCTTCGGTCGCTAAACACCCTCGCGTTCCAATTCCGAAGCGAGCGGTGAGCTAGTTAGCTGGGTGATGGTGAAGACACCTATCCGCACGTTGCTCCGGAATTTCGGTAGGAAAGGAGTGTCCGCAATGGTTGAGACACTTCTATGGAGATCCATGGCCGCTGCTGCCACCGGCCAATCTGCGGAGGATGCGGAAGATGAGCAAGCCCCAAGAGGAACTCACTGCAGCAGCCCAGGCTGTATCGCCTCAACCCATCACTTCGTCAGACTCGGGCATTACATTTCGCCACGATCTGGCCTTCCCAAGGTTAGGCGGTGAAATGCTTCAAAGACTCCGGTCCTACGGACAAGAAGAGACCGTCCCAAAAGACATCTGTCTTTATACGTATGGTGATCGGGACACAGACATGCTCGTTGTTCTATCAGGGGAGATTGAGAGCCGGCTTTTAGTGGAAGGAGGTGGCTCAAAACTTTTCCGTTCTCTGCGTGCGGGCGATTTCAGTGGCGAGCTGAACCTCTTAAACACGCAAAGATCCGTCGCTGAAGCACGAACGGCAACGACCAGTCAGCTGTTGCGCATCTCTCGGAAAAATGTGCGGTTGTTGATGCGTGCTGAGGGCGATATCGCGAACATTGTTGTTTCCGCTTGCATATGGCGGCGCATCGGCATGATCGACGATCCTTCAACTGGGGTCATACTTCGAGGTTGCGAAGGTAATCCAGATCTACTACTTCTCCGTCGGTTTTTCGTTCGCAATTACTATCCGCATAGGATCGAGGAGGTGCAACAGAACGATGAACGTGGCAAGGGCCTGGCTGTTACGCAGATGCCAGAAGTCGAGCTGCTGGATGGTCGTGTCTTAGTTCGTCCGACCATCTCCAGCCTTGCTGACGAACTAGGCATCACCGAACTCCCCGAACCGCATACGGTCTATGACGTTGCCATTGTCGGAGCCGGCCCCGCAGGGCTCGCTGCGGCGGTTTATGCCGCTTCCGAAGGCTTATCCACGATTGTGATCGAAGGGACTGCCCCTGGAGGGCAGGCGGCCACCAGCTCGAAGATTGAAAACTATCTTGGATTTCCAACCGGGGTTTCGGGGGCGCAACTGGCGAGCCGTGGTCATCTTCAGGCTCTCAAGTTCGGCGTTCGCTTCGCCATCTCCCGTGATGTTGTGAGCGCGGTTCAAGTGGATGGCATGCATCGGCTGACCCTCGCTGGTGGTGTGGCTGTGTGCACGCGTTCCCTCGTGATCGCGAGCGGGGCGCGATACAGACAACTCGACGTAAAGAACCACGGGGATTTCGAAAACAAGGGGCTCTACTATGCTGCGACCGCGATGGAGTCCCTCCTGTGCCGTGACCGGGAGATCATCGTCGTAGGAGGAGGAAACTCTGCTGGGCAAGCCTCGGTCTTCCTCTCAGGCATTGCGAAACACGTACACCACATCATTCGCGGTGCTTCTCTGGAGAATTCCATGTCGCAATACCTGATTGCGAGAATCGAGCGTTCCACGCACATCACTCTCTACACAGATACAGTGATTGACGAGCTTGAAGGTGAGGCGGCTCTCGAATTTGCTACGTGGACCAATCGAGGAACTGGCGTTTCGGTAAGAAAGCCAATCCCCAGTGTTTTTGTGATGATCGGGGCGGAACCAAACTCTGGATGGCTGTACGGCACGGTCAAGCTCGATAAAAAGGGATTCGTTGTCACCGGTGGCGAATGTGGGTTCCAGGGCACGCCCTACGCGACCAGTGTTCCCGGTATCTATGCTGTCGGCGATGTGAGAGCCGACTCGGTAAAACGTGTTGCATCTGCCGTTGGAGAAGGTTCTGTGGTCATATCCGATATCCATCGGTATGTAGCTCAAAATCGCATCGACTTTCCGGAGTAGGCGAAATGGGCCGACCAGTCCGCACCACCTTCTATGTTGCAGAAGTATTGACGGGCGCGATCCTTCAGTTTTACTTGACTATAAGTCAACAACTTAAAACTATTCTTTTCGCCTGCGCGAACATACCCTGAGCACAGTGCATGGAGGAGGATCCATGCCGATTGTTCAGATTTCGTTACTTGAAGAAAGGCCGGCTGACTACCGCGCGCCATAGCGGATGGAGTTCACAGCGCTATGCGGAAATCCTCAACCCTGGCCGTCTTCAAGCCAGCGCCAAACTTTCCTTGCTGAATGATCAGCAAGAAATGCTCGACGCGTTCGCCTCATCTGAGGCGGAGCGCTACCTTCTCGACAAAAAAGGAACATCTCATTGAATCGCCTTTCGAAATACGTTCTTGCCGCGACCTTTTTTGCAGGCCCGGCACAAGGAGCGCCACTCCCTTCGACCAACGCTACGACGACCTATCATCGCGTGCAGGTCGACGGCGTCGGGATTTTCTACCGGGAAGCCGGCCCTGAGAACGCCCCAACCATCGTGCTCTTGCATGGCTTCCCGTCGTCGTCGCGTGAGTTTGACACGATCATTCCCTTGCTCGCGACAAAATATCATCTGATCGCGCCGGATTATCCCGGGTTCGGTCTGAGCGACGCGCCCTCGCCGACTGCCTACACTTACACGTTCGATCATCTTGCCCAGACGATGAGTGATTTTCTGCAGAAGCTGAAGGTCACGCATTACACCATGTACCTTCACGATTACGGCGCGCCGATCGGCTTCCGCATCATCCTGGCGCACCCTGATCAACTGCATGCGCTCATCACTCAGAACGGTAACATCTACAAAGCGGGCCTTGGAGCTAAATGGGCCAGGATCGCGGAATACTGGTCGGATCCAAAGACTCATCCTGAGGTGCTGAACGCTTTTCTTTCGTTCGAGGCCACCAGGCAGCGTCACATCGCCGGCACATCCCATCCGGACCGCTACGATCCGGATAGTTGGATCGACGAGTATGCCGATTTGTCGCGGCCCGGTCAGCGCGAGATCCAAGGGGACCTGCTCTACGACTACCGAACCAACATCGCGTCCTACCCCAAATGGCAGGCCTGGCTCCGCGGCCACCAGCCCCCGACCCTCGTGGCCTGGGGCGAGCACGACCCTTCCTTCATCGCGCCGGGTGCGGAAGCCTTCAGGCGGGATCTTCCGAATGCGGAAATCCACCTGCTCGACGCTGGGCACTTCGCGCTGGACGAAAAGACTGACGAGATTGCAGATCTGATCCTCCAGTTCATGGCTAAGCATCCTGGATGAGGGCTTGGGTCGCGAACATCCTCTACGGGTTCGCGTCAATCAGCAGCGTCGAAACCAGGAACGCAGGCGCAAGCTCCGCGGGCCGATCGGCCGTTGCCAGACAATCACTCCAGGCTGAGCGATTTGGGTCTCTGAGCAGTCACTTCGCTTTTCTTGTCAACCTCTTAGCTTCAGGAGACGTGTCATGAGTAATTTGCTCTTTATCCAAGCCTCCCCGCGGGGAATGCAATCAAAGTCGATACAGATCGCGGAGACATACCTCTCCGCCCTGCGCGAGCAGAATCCGGACCTGAATATCGATGTCCTTTCCCTGTGGGATGTGGACCTGCCCGCATTCGACGGCGACAAGGCAGCCGCAAAGATCAACGTGATGTTGGGCAAGGAGCATACCGCCGCGCAGAAGACAGCATGGGATCAGATTGTTGAGATCGCTAGCCGGTTCATTGCCGCGGACCGGTACCTGTTCGCCGTCCCAATGTGGAATAGCGGTATTCCCTACCGCTTGAAGCACTATATCGATGTGATCCATCAGCCACGCCTGCTCTGGGGCCTCAAGCCAGAATCGGGCTACTTCGGCCTTCTTGAGAACAAGCACGCAACCCTGGTGCTTACAGCGGGCGCTTATGCACCCTCTGCACCCTCCCCGGCATTCGGGGTCGACCATCACTCCACCTATCTGCGTGACTGGCTAAGCCAAGCCGGTGTTTCAGCGATTGACGAAGTGCGGTTTGAGCCAACGCTCCTGACCCAGGATTCGGCGGGCGACTTCGAACGAGCCAAGCATGTCGCTATGAAGCTCGCGCATACACACGGCCGCATCTAAAATCTTATGACTCCAGATCAGATCCAGGCCATCGTTCACATGCAGTCGATCGCGATGGTCAGGGAATTGGAGCGATTTCGGAAACATGGCCGAGACGTTCCATGCGTTCCGGAAAGGCGAAGAGATGGTTCTGGACGAAAACTTTTTTGCTCAGATGGTAGAAGTCCGCCGGCGATTTATAGAAGTCAGCAACTTCAGGCGTCATCGTTTTAATGCTGCTCTCTTCCTCAACGTACCAGCAAGAAAGGCATAATCGCTCACCGCCCGGACGTTTTCGAGTGGCTCTTGCACACCTGGACATGGCAACAACTCTGCCCCTAGAAAGACAATCGCAAGCCGATCTGGGCGGCAAATGGAATGCCAACCGTTGTGCCTGGCCCAAAAAAATCGCCCAGCGCGCCGCCAGGGATGCCCAGCTGCTTGAGGGTGGCGGCGGTGCAGTTAGCCGAGCTGGGGGTGATGACGATGCAGCCGGGGAGGGACGCCGCATTGGTGACGTAGTTCGCACCGGGGTTGTTGCGGTTGAAGACGTTGAACATCTCCACAAAGGGCATTAAGTTAGCGCCTTCGGGCCTGCTTCGCCTGAGCGCAATGGGACGGCTGACGCGGAGATCGGTTTGGATGTAAGGCGTCGCACGGAACTCGTCAAGGGTCGTCGGCTGGTTGTTGACGGTAACACGCTGGGTGTTGTCTGGCGTGGAGATGGTGAAGGTCCGGGCGCTCTCCGCCTGGGTAAGGCCGCTGACCTCGAAACCGGCCGGAACCTTGAGCGTACCCGCCAGCACGAAGCGATGCCGCACGTCCTCGCCGGAGGGGCCGTAATCCCCGGGCCCGAAGGGGTGGAGCGGATTGCACACGCCGTTGACGTAGTCGAAGAGCTCTCCCAGCACGCAACCCCAGGTCTGTGCCTTGGAGAAGCTATAGTTGGCGATGAAGTTCGCGCGACGGCCGAGCGCGCCTTGAAGATGCAACAGCAGCCCGTTGTAGCTGGAGCGGTTGTCGGAGTGGAAGACGTCCACATCCGGCACATAGGCCGCCTGGTTCGGATCGTCGAGCGCAAGCTGCGGCGTGAACAAGTTGGTGCCGCCGGTGTAGCTGTAAGCACGGTAGCCGTGGTTCCCCTGCTCGTGGATGAAGTCGCCGGTCATGGACCAGCCGGCATTGAAGTTGTGTTGTACGCCGGCGGAGACGTGGATCGCGTACGGTGCCCGATAGCCCGGATCGATCAGGTTACCCTTGCCTCCCGACGCGTCACCCGGCACGCATCCGGCAGACTCAGGTGAGCCGGGATTCTGAATGGGAGAGACACACGGAGCGGGAGGAGTATTGACCGCCTGGAACGCCGTGGCCCAGCCATTCTGAGCGAGGTCGTCGAAGTACAGACCGAATCCACCACGAAGAACCGTCGATTGGCTTCCGCGCGGAGCATACGTGAAGCCGAGCCGTGGCGCGATCTGCGCGTGGTCATCGTGCGGCGCCCCGTCGACAAGCGGAATGCCAAGCGCCCGCAGCGTCAAATAAGCCGGATTCTCCGTCTGCGAGCGGCCCGAGGCGTTGAACAGGCCGAAAGTCGTCGAGTAGTGCAGGCCGTAATGGAAGGTCAGGTTGCGAAAACGCCAGGAGTCCTGCGCGTACAACGCCAGGCGCTGTACGTTTTGCGAGAACGTTCCGCCGTCCACGCCAGAGCTGGAAGCCCCGGCAGCATAGTCAAGCGCAAACTGGGCAGGGTTCGGAACATAGTAGGTCGGGTTTTCAGGAAAGGTGTAGAGCGTCTCGGGCGTGTTGGGAAAGGCGCCACCCAGCACCGGTTCGTGGATAAAGTTGACGCCGAATTTGATCGCGTGGCGCGCCCGGGCGTAGCTTACATCGTACCGTAACTGATACTTTTCCTGGTTGCGGCTGGAAGGAAAATAAGTGATCGGCGTGGCGAACTGGTTGTCGCCGTAGGTTTCGAAGCCAGAGATTGTCTGCGAAGTGGAGCTGAAGGGAAACGCAAGCGCAAAGCCCAGATCGGAGTTGCGCACCTGGGTCAGATGCAGACCAACCGCGGCAACCACAAGGCTGCCAAGCAAATTGGGCGAATAGACAAACTGGTTGCCGAGCACCGTGCTGAGATAGTTGTTATGCGAGAGCAGTCCGGTGCCGGGCAGCGTTCCCTGCTGCACCAGGCTGTTGTGCGTGGTGTAGTTATCGACGGTGCCGCGCAGGTACCAGCTCGAACGCTGCGATTGGGTGTAATCGAAGCGGCTGGAACCGAAGTAGTCCCGGAAAGGAATGGGTACGTTCGGCGGCACCGCGATCGAGCCCACCCCCAGGATAAGCCCGTCGGCCGCAAGCGTGGCGAGCGCGTCAAATTGGGTGGTGCTGGCCGGGCTGTAGGCGATGCTGGCGTTCTCGTGTACCTTCTCGAAGGCCGCAAAGAACCACAGCTTGTCCTTAACGATTGGACCTCCCAGGGTGCCGACATAGTTCTGCCGTGAAAATGGCTGCTTGGGATTGGGTGCCGGATTTTCTATCGGATAGCGCGCGTTCAGATCGGCGGCGCGCTCGTAGAAAGCCGCTCCGCCATGGAACTGGTTGCTGCCGCTCCTGGTGGTGATGATCACCGAGCCCGCTGTCGTGCTACCGGTATCCGCATTTTCCTGCGCGGTCCGGATGGCGAATTCTGCAATCGCATCGGGCGAGATGTTCTGCAGAAACCCTCCGATGTAATCGTCGGAGTCGTCGGCGCCATCGACGGAGAGCTCGTTGTTGAGCCCCGAGCTGCCGCCGGTCGAAACCGCTGTGATGCGCGCCTTGGTGGGATCGGACGGCTCGACCGGTTCGGTGCCGGGAGCCAGGTAAGCGATGTTGGCGAAGCTGCGCGCGGGCAGCGGCAACGCTTCCAGGTCGGCGCCGGTCACGATGCTCTGATGTACGTTGCTGTCCATGTCAATGGGCTGCGTCGTAATCGACGAGGCGGTCGCGCGGACGCCCGCCGTCTGCCGTACCGCCGCAATCCGCATGGTCACCGTCACGTCCTGCGTGCTGCTGACAAGTATGTTCACGTCCGATGATGCGGTCGCAAAGCCGGCTGCGTTCACGCTCAGGCGCCAGGAGCCCGGCGCCAAGCCTTCGACGCGGAACTCGCCCCGGGCACCGGCAGTGACGTGGCGCGCAAGCGGCGAGCCGGCACGCTGGAGGTTGATGCTCGCATCTGCGACGCGGGCCTCGCTCGGGTCCTGGATGACTCCGCGGATGGCTCCGGTAATGGTTTGCGCACGGACGCACACTGGAGCACTGAGCAGGAGGACGGCAAGGAAAAAAATTGTTTGCATGAGTATTCGAAAGGGGTTTACTGCGTCATCAGGACGTAGACTTCGTGTTCGATTGCGGAAATGGCGATGGGCGCAAGCTTCTCGTTTTTGAGCTGCTGATTGAAGCGTGTAAGGTCGCCCTGCTTCAGGGCGGTCCATTCCTTGATGCGGAGCGCGGAGGCGGTGCTCGCCTGGGAATAGACCTGCGTTACCTGGGAAGGAATGGCTCGATCGGAGCTCTCGGCCGCGTTCAGTGCGGACGTAATCTCGGAGTTCGCCTGATCAAGACCAAGACTTCCGCCCCCGCCGGTGGTGATGGCGTCAATAGACATAAGCAGCGCCTTCTGTTGCTGGGCAATCTGCGCGTTGCTGAACGGATGACTGGTCAGCTGATTTTTGACCGAGCCGATCTCGGCGAGCGCGCGACGGGCCTGGAGGGACGCCAAGAAAATCTTGTAGGCGGTGGCGAAGTTTTGTTGCAACTCGGTCGTCGTGGCCTTGATGCGCGGGTCCATCGTCACGGTGAGTTGCTCAGCCGGCAACGGCTTTCCGTCGACACTCAGTTCCACCATGTAGATGCCCGGCGCAACCTTCGGTCCCCGCGGAATGTCGCCTTCGCCATCGTCGGGCTCGTCGGTCTCTGCAACGCCCGACGTGCCCCAGGCAAGGTTCCAGACAAAGCGGTGATGCCCGAGCGCTGTCTCCAATCGCTGCGGCACCGGGAACCAGCGATCGGCAATGGGCAGATCCATGTGACTCGGCTGCGCCGGAACTGCCGAGGAGATGTGGCGCACCAGCTTGTGGTCCTGGTCGTAGATGTTCAGTTCGAGCGCATGCGCCGCGGCCGGAAGATAGTAATCGAGAATGGCGCCGGCCGGCGGGTTCTCGGCCGTGGGCTCCTCCGGCGGCAGCGGCGTTCCGGAGAAGGCGTCGTTGTCAATACGCATGGTGACCTCAGGCTTGTACAGGAAGGGCGTGGTGCTTGCCGCGTGCGCGGCTGCCTGGCGCAGCGGAGTGATGTCGTCCAGAATCCAGAACGAGCGGCCGTGGGTGGCAACCACCAGGTCGTCGCCATGAATCACTAGGTCGCGGATGGACGTGACCGGCAGGTTCATCTGCAGTGGCAGCCAGCGGCCGCCGTCGTCAAAAGAAACAAAGATGCCGAACTCCGTGCCCGCGTAGAGCAGGCCTTTCTGCTTTGGATCCTCGCGCACCGCGACGACAAACGCCGGGTCGGCAAGACCCGTGGTGATCGGCGTCCAGGTCTTTCCGAAATCCGCCGTCTTGAAAAGATAGGGCGTGCGGTCGTCGAGACGGTAGCGGTTGACGGCGGCGTAGGCAACGGCGGGGTTGAAGTGCGACGGCTCGATCAACGAGACCCGCGTCCACAGCATAGCCGGCACCTTTGTCGCCGCCGGGGTTACATTCTTCCAGGAAGCGCCGCCATCGCGCGTAACCGAGATGACTCCGCTATCGCTGCCGGCCCAGATCACATCCTTGTCGAGATACGAAGGGGCAACCGTAGCCAGCGTGCCGTAGCCAAGTGCGATCGCGTTCTCAAGCGCAGGCGCCGGCGGTTTGCCCACAGCGTTGCCTGCCGACGGATTGCCCGCCGCAGCCACCGCTGAAGCCTGCACCTTGACCGTTCCGCCGGTGAGGTCGGGGCTGATCTCCTGCCAGTGCAGGCCGCCGTCCGTCGTGCGCATCACGTATTGCGTGCCGAGATACAGGCTGGTCTTGTCGACGGGCGAGAAGACCAGTGGAGGCGTCCAGGGGTCGCGGTATTTGCGCTGGTTGATCTCCGTACCGAAGACCTGGACCGGCCACGGCGAAACATCCTGCGACAGCGAGACTCGCTTATCCCAGCGCTGCACGGTGCCGTAGCCGCCGCTCACAAAGATAATGTCCGGATCCTTCGGATCGACGGCGAAGTAGCCGCTCTCGCTGCCGCTGGCGGGGAACCAGTCCCGCGGCGTAATCTGGCCGTGATTGGTGCGGCTGAGCACGCCGGCGCCTCCGCTATCCTGCTGCGCGCCATAGACCGTGTAGGGGAACTTGTCGTCGGTGGTCACGTGGTACATCTGCGCTGTCGGCTGGTTATACCAGGTGGTCCAGGTCTTGCCCCTGTCCAGACTGATGGACGTCCCCTGGTCGGTCGCGAGCAGTAGCCGCGAGCCATCCTTCGGATCAACCCAGAGCTCATGGTAGTCATCGCCGCCGGGGGCTCCGCGCACCACTGCGAAAGTTTTGCCGCCATCCCTCGACCCCATCAGCGCAATGTTCGGAACGTACAGGGTGTTCGCATCGCTGGGGTCGACTGTGATCCGGTTGAAGTACCAAGCGCGGCTGGTCAGGCGTGCGTCGGAGCTGCCAGGTGACCAGCTCGCTCCGCCATCGGAGCTGACGTACAGCCCGGACTTGGTGGCCTCGATGAGGGCATAGACACGCTGGCCATTAGAGCTGACCGCCACGCCGGCCCGCCCCCATTTGCCTGCGGGCAATCCCTGCCCGGTGCAAGCTTGCCAGGTTTGACCTGCGTCGACCGATCGATAGAGTCCGCTTCCCTCGCCGGCCAGCGGCGCGTAGGTGCTCCAGGGCGGGCGGTGAGCGTTCCACAGCGTCGCAAACAGCTCATTGGGCTCACCGGCGGCGATGGCCAGATCCGCCACGCCGAGCTCCGGCCCCTTGTCCAGCACGTGCTGCCACGTCGCACCGCCGTCAATAGATTTGTACACGCCGCGCTCCGGGTTTGGCCCATACGCGTGACCCAGCGCGCCCACATAGACAATTTCGGGATTGCCGGGATCGATGACGATCTTCGCGATCTGCCGCGTCTCTTTGAGCCCGATGTACTTCCACGTCTCGCCGCCATCGGTCGATTTGTACACCCCCGCTCCAGATGCAAGGTCTGAGCGTATATCAGTTTCGCCTGTGCCGGCGTAGATCACGCTGGGGTTCGAAGGCGCGACGGCGAGCGCCCCAATCGAAGCCACGGGCTGCCCGTCGAAGATCGGCTTCCATGTTGTGCCGGCGTTGGTCGTCTTCCAGACTCCACCATCGACTGCCCCGAAATAGAAGGTGGCGCCATCGCCCGGCACTCCGGAAACCGCAACCGCACGACCGCCACGGAAAGGCCCGATCAGCCGCCAGTCCATGTCGCTATACATCTGCGGCGAGACAGTCTGCGCAAGCGCCGGCATTACAGCAGCAGGCATAACAGCAACTATCGGGGCGCCGGCGAGCAACGCCTGCAGCAGCTTCAAGGGTGTGACGTTCCAGCGTCTCATAGTCTTCTCCGTGAAAGGTTGGTTGTCCAGCTAGTCTTCGTCGCCAGCTTCAGGCATCGTCTCAGGCCGCTGTTGCAGGTTGAGCTGCAAAATATGCGCCGCCGTGAGTTGGCTGTTCAGCTTAGGAAGCGAACCTTGCTTCCACTCATTCCAGCTGCGCAGCGCCTCCTCGGTCTCTTCGCTTGCATGGGCTGCCGCCTTCTGCTGTGCCAGTGTTGGCGCTGCATCCACTTGCCCCACCTGGGCGTACAGCCCGGCGTCCCCCTGCGAAACATCGTCGAGTCCCGGCGCCTCTTCGCTCGCCGGCGACTTCTGCTTGCCGTCGAGCAGCGCTTCGAGCTGCTTGTCCGACTCATCAAGCGATTGCTTCAGCGCAGCGGGTGCGTCTTTCGTGAGCCTGGCAATCTGCTCGCGCAGAGAGTGCGCTTCGAGCGCAGCCTCCGCGCTCGCGGAGGTCAACGCTGCCAGCTTCGACTCTGCGGTATGCAGGGCTACCAGGTCCGCAGGAGACGTTTTCACGCGCGGGTCCATCCTGATCACCAGCGGCGCCGTCAGCACGCTGGCCCCCGCAGTCAGACGAACGGTATACGTGCCGGGCAACATCAGCGGCCCCTGCGGCGTGCGCGGCGTGCGGTGCGGCACGGCCGATATCGGGTACTCGTAGCGCGTCGCCGTGGGCGGGGCTGCACGCATATCCCACACCCAGCGATGCATGCCTCCGGCGGCAGGCAGCGTCTGCGGCATCTTCAGCCAGTAGAGCGGGATCAGTTGCTTCGCCAACTCTTCTGGCGTCGCATAGGGCGCATCAGTACTCGCGTACTTACGCACCAGCTTACCGGTGGCATCCAGAATTTCAAGCGTCACCGTTCCGCTGATGGAAGCAGGCAGTGAGTAGTCGATCACCGCACCATTTGGCGGATTCTCCCCCTGCGGCTCATCGATCGGCAGCGGTGTGTCCGTATTCGTACTGCGCCGCACGCGATAGGCTGCAGCCGGTTTGAACAGCGTGACCGCATCCGCGTGGAAGCCGGCCAGCTGCCGCAACGGCGAGATATCGTCGAGAATCCAGAATGACCGCCCATGCGTTGCGACGATCAGGTCGTTGCCGTTGACCCAGAGATCGCGCATCGACGTATGCGGCAGGTTGAACTGCAATGGCCGCCAATGGTCGCCGTCGTCGATCGAAAACCACACCCCCGTCTCGGTCCCGGCGAACAGAAGGCTTTTGCGAGCCGGATCTTCGCGTACTGTGTTCACCGGCGAGTTATCCGGCAGAGTCGCCGCGATCGACTGCCACGTCGCTCCTCCATCATGTGTGCGATAGAGGTACGGGTGCAGGTCGTCCACCCGCAGCCTGCTCACCGACACATAAGCCGTCGCGTCATCAAAATGCGACGCCGAAATCTGGGTTACCTTGCTCCACGCGGTCAGAGCCGGTGGCGTGACATTTTTCCAGTGCGCGCCCTGATCGTGCGTCGTCCATAACAGGCCATCATCGGTTCCGGCCCAGAGCACATTGACGGACTTGAACGAGGGCGCAAGGGCATAGATCACACCTCTGCGCTTCGCCTGATCCTTCTCCGGCAAGAGCGCCAGCGACGCTGGTTGACCCGAATGCTCGCGGCTCAAATCCGGGCTGATCTTCTGCCATGTATTGCCGTAGTCCTTGGTCTCGAACAGCACACTGGTGGCAGTAAACAGCAGGTGCTGATCCACGGGAGAGAACATGATAGGCTCGGTGCGGTCCGCGCGAATCTCGGCGTTGCGCATGGGCAATGGGGTAACGTCCTGCACCTGCCCGGTGATCATGTTGTACTTCGAAACCTCCATTCTCCCGGCGCCATAGACGATGTCGGGATGCAAAGGGTCGGGCGCAACGTAGCCATACTCAATGACGCCGACCGGATGCCAATCGCGAAAGGTGATCGAACCGTCGTTGCTCCGGCTCGACGTACACACCGACCCGCTCTCCTGCTGCCCCGCGCACACCTGGTAGGGAAACGTGTTGGTCACGGCAACGTGATAAAGCTGCGCTGTCGGTTGGTTGTACCAGGAGCTCCAGCTCTCACCGCGGTTCACACTCACCAGCGCGCCCTGGTCGCTCACCAGCAGGATGATCTCCGGATGCAGCGGGTTGATCCACAGGTTCTGATAGTCGTCGCCGCCCGGAGCCCCGCGCAGGCTCATCCAGGTGTGGCCGCCATCGGTCGAACGCTCGGTCACGATACTCGCGCTGTAGACAATATCCGCGTTTTTCGGGTCGACTGCCGGCTCCGGCAGGTCTCCGCCGCCAATCTTCATCGCCGGCCGCGGATCGTCCGTCACCTTGTACCAACTCTCGCCGGCGTCATCGGACCGGTACACCCCAAGACCTGCGCCCGAGGCGTAACCGCCTTGTTTCGCCGTGGCAATGGTCGCATACAGCCGGTTCTCATCGCTGGGCGATACCGCAATGTGAGCCTGTACCAGGTTGTCCGGAAGCCCCTTGGTCAGCGGCTTCCAGGTGTCGCCGCCGTCCGTGGATTTGAACACGCCCCCATGCGTGCCCTCGTATTGGTTGCCATCCTCCCACGGCCCCAGGCGGGACTCCCACAGCGATGCATACACGATGTTGGGATTAGCCGGATCGAGCACAACGTCGTCGCCACCGGTGTTTGCGTCCTTGTACAGAACCTTCTTCCAGGTTGCCCCTCCATCGGTCGAACGAAAGATTCCACGCTCCTCATTAGGCCCATAGGGATGGCCCAGCACCGCCGCATACACGCGATTCGGGTCGCGCGGGTCGATGGCAAGCGCCGGGATCTGCTGACCGTCACGCAGCCCGAGATGCTGCCAGGTCTTGCCCGCATCCGACGAACGATAGATGCCGTCGCCGACCGAGAGATCGGGCCGCCGCAACCCTTCGCCGCTGCCGACATACAGAATGCTCGCGTTCGAAGGCGCCACCGCGATTGAGCCGATGGACTGGGAGGGCTGCTCGTCGAAGATTGGCTCCCAGGTGCGCCCATAGTCTGTCGACTTCCAAACGCCGCCATCCACCTGACCGGCATAAAAGACATTTGGTTCGCTCGGAACACCCGTAGCGGCGCGCGTCCGCCCTCCACGAAACGGCCCGATCATCCGCCAATGCATGTCTGGCGAGGTTTGGGCAAAGATCTTCAACACGCCAATAGCCGAGAAGGGAAGACAGAGCGAGAGCAAAACAGCGGCACGGCGACACCACATGATGAGAGACCCCTGCGCAGAAGCTTGGATACAGTCATCTTAAACAGGGCAGTCCTCCTTCGTCCTCAAGCCCAGAAGTATCCGCTCACAGGCGCTCTTCACCGCCTCAACGGGGTTGGGTCATTCTCACCTTCTTGGCGCGAGTATCGCCAGGGTCGGGGAATCTGCTTCAAATGCGCGCAGGTGTCTGGGCGGCTTGCTAGAGAGAGCCGGCTATTGCGACATTTCGCGACTTGCTTTCACCGTGGAGTGTAAGTACGCCCAGAGTGCGACAAAAGCGATAAAGGTTCATGTCCGTTCGAGTTCGGACGGAATTGCTTACGATACTGCGGATTTAATCAGTTTCGAGAATCCGTTGGCTCCAGGGCAGGAAGCCAGAAGGACGTTCGCTATCGACACAAAAGTCCGCTTTGTCAAAGTGATCATAGACAACCCTGATGCATCGGAGAGCGTGTCGGAGGTTAAGGTTTCCGCTACCCTTTCAAGATTGAACGGCAATGCTCACCGAATAGAATTCAACCTGAGCGCAACTCTGCGTCCGAAAAGCCATTTGTTCCGAAAAGCTAACGACTTCTCGGCCATGTGCTCGGGTCTCGATGAGTGAATTGGCGATTATGCGCCAACTGAAGAGAAGTCCCTTTATCCAGATTGATCCTCGACATCGCAGCCGCGGTGCCACCAGTTTGGGTTTCCGCCGGATCATTCAAGTGCTACCTGGCTCAGCAGCGACCAGGTATTCGATCAGTTTAGAAGTTGACGGATTGTGTCTTTCGGGATTTGTGATCCTCATATCATTCTTGGTCGAGTAGACTTGCTAAGCTACCTCCATGCTCTCTTCAGGCGACAAACTCGGCCAGTACGAGATCCTGCGCTGTATCGGAGCAGGAGGGATGGGAGAGGTGTTTCGCGCCCGGGACTCGCGGTTGCACCGCGATGTCGCCATCAAAGTGCTGCCTGCGGGTATGGCGGATAATCCTGACCGCCTCGCTCGCTTTCAGCGTGAGGCTCGTGCTGTGGCCGCGCTCAACCATCCTCACATCGTCACAATCTACTCGGTAGAACACTCTGATGGCATCCACTTTCTCACGATGGAACTGGTAGAGGGACAGGCCCTCGACCTGCTGATCTGCGCGGATGGTCTGGCTCTCGAGCAGATTGTGAAGATCGCCACGGAATTGGCCGATGCGCTGGGTGCGGCGCACGAAAAGGGCATCGTGCATCGCGACCTGAAGCCAGCCAATGTGATGGTGACCCAAGACGGTCGCGTGAAGGTGTTGGATTTCGGGCTGGCCAAAGAGGTGGCAACAGGTGATGCTGACGAGGCCACGCGTACTTCGCTCGGCAACACGCAGGCAGGAGTGGTGATGGGAACCCCAGCCTACATGTCGCCGGAACAGATCTCGGCGCGGCCGCTGGATCACCGCACTGACATCTTCTCACTGGGCGTGATGCTGCACGAGATGGCAACCGGCCGCAAGCCGTTTGCGGGGAATTCCTCGGCGGAATTGATGTCTTCGATTCTGCGGGATGCTCCTGCATCGATTGCGGAGAGCCGGCCCGATCTGCCCGACGATCTTTCCCGCATTATCGGGCGCTGCCTGGAGAAGGACCCGCGCCATCGCATTCAGACCGCACGCGATGTCTCAAAAGAGTTCCGAGACCTGGCGCGACAGGCGATGCAGAGGGTTTCAGCACCAGCCGCACGAACAACAGCGACTCTTGCCGGAATCCCGGCTGCCAGCTCCGCCACACCCTCATGTTCCCCTTCTGCCGCCAAGCCCGGCAAAGCCCGTGCCGACGAGGGCTTCTGGGTCGCCGTCCTTCCGTTCAAATCATCCGGCGCAACTCCTGAGGTCGCTGCGCTTGCCGATGGGCTGTCCGAAGAGATCGTGACCGGGCTTTCGCGCTTCTCCTATTTACGAGTCATCGCACGCGGCTCCACTCTGAGCTACGCCAATAAATCAATCGATCTCCGCGTCGCCGGCCAGGAGCTTGGCGCGCGATATGTGATGGATGGCACGCTTCGCCAGGCTGGAGCGAAGCTGCGGGTCGCGGTGCAACTCGTTGATGCGGTCACCGGAGCCAATCTCTGGGCTGAGGCTTATGAACGCGAGTTCAGCCCTGGCGCGATCTTCGAGCTGCAGGATGATCTCGTGCCGCGCATCGTCTCCACGGTGGCCGACACATACGGAGTGCTGCCGCACAGCATGAGCGAGAGCCTTCGCAGCAAAGCGGAGAACCAGCTCACTCCGCACGAGGCGGTGATCCGCAGCTTTGGTTACCACGAACGGCTCACGCCGGACGAGCATGCGCAGGTAAGAAGAATTCTTGAGAATGCTGTTCGCCAGGCGCCAGACGTGAGCGATGCGTGGGCAATGTTGTCGTGGATTTACTGGGACGAGCGTGCGCATGGATTTAACCTTCGACCCGATCCGCTGGGCCGCGCGCTGACAGCGGCGCGGCGCGCCATTGATGCAGCGCCCTCCAACCATTTTGCCCATCTGGCTCTCGCCATCACGCTGTTTTTTAAAAAGGATTTTCTGGCATTCCCGCCAGCCGCGCAGCGGGCCGTCAAGCTCAATCCGATGGATGGCTCTGCCCGTGCCTGGATGGGGATTTCGACTGCTTACGCCGGCGACTGGGAAGTGGGATGCGCACACGCCGAATCTGCCATGCAGCTCAATCCCAATCATCCCGGCTGGTATTGGTTTCCGCTCGCTTACAACGCTTATCGTAAGGGCGATTATCGAGGCGCTCTCGGCTTCGCGCTCAAAATCAACATCCCAGGCTATTTCTTTACACACCTCATCACAGCGGCAGCATACGGTCAGCTTGGCATGAAGAAGCCTGCCCAAAAGGCAGTGGACGAACTGATTGCCACTCGCCCCGAGATTGCAACGTCGGCAAGAGAGGATCTTGGAATCTGGTTTCAATCCGATCACGTCGAGCATGTGCTCAAAGGCCTGCGCAAGGCCGGCCTCGAATCTGCCGAAGAGCGCCCAACGGAAGTCAACGGGCGGTAACAGGCCAATGCACTCTCCCAAAGCCGAAGCATTGGCAGAGTGCGTTGCGATTTCGCTGTCGTGTAGAGCAGGGCCTTCCGGTCATCCTTCAGTCGCCGACCCGAACGCTTAGCTGAAGAGGGGTGGGTTCCGAACAATAACTTGGCGAGCAGGTCCTTGCCAGGACTTGAGAGCTGGCCTTTGCAAGTGGTTTCCTGCCTTGAAACTGCTGCTTTGATCGGTGTCCGTGTGGCGATGCGAGAGAACATCTCACCACGGCGTGGAGTTTTAGAGGGGTAGCGCCTAGCGGAAGAGGATGGGAGCTACCTGAGACAGATACAGGCGTCAGTTCTTCCATTCGTGGCCGTCGGCCGTTTCTTCAGTTTCAAGGCGAACCCCTGATTGTTTGAAGCGAGCGATGCAGGCGAGGGCGTTGTCGCGCGCAATATCGGTCTGTCCCCAGCCCCACCAGAACAGTTTGAGTTGGGCGTTGTACTGCGGCATGCGTGCAGCATCAGGGCCGTTGAAGAAAGCGTCGCGGTCGGCGGGGAACCAACCTGAGCTCATCACGACGAGTGAGCGGAACGTACCGAGATTATGAAGGCCTATGTTGAGAGTCTGAATACCACCCATCGAAAGGCCGCCGAGGGCGCGGTGTTCGGGGTCGGCGCGAGTGCGGTAGTGCGACTCGACAAAGGGGACGATGTCCTGGATCAATTCGTTGTTGAATGGGTCCTTGGTGGCGTCGGCGGTCATAACCTGGGGCCCGACGGAGTCCAACCGGCGGGCATCACGATAATCATGGGTTGCGCCTTGCCTGCAGCGAGCTGGCGCTGCGGCGGCGGAGCTGCCGTTGCGGAAGTCTGTGCCGCAGCCGGGAGTGCACATGTGAGCGCAAGCAAGAGGAGGCAGGATCGCATAGGACGCGGTTAGACCTCACGGTTTGAGTGCTCGCCATCGTAGCAGGCTAGCAGGGTAAATGTGGGGGCAGATTTACGCAAGACGCCGCCTGCCGGGGTTCTCAAGCCAGGATGATCTTGCGCGCGTTGCCTTCCGGGTCATTGACCATGCGGCATTCGTTATCGAAGATCATTGTTTGGTTGCTCTCGGGGTCGGTCGGATGCCAGCTAACCTCTGAGACCGACGGCTTGCCTGCGGCGGCAAAGGCTGCCCAGGAGGAGGCCATCTTACGCGCGAGGGCTTGTGCCTCGGGCGTATTGCCAGTGCCCTGCTCGCAGCGCTTGGTGTTGTCAAAACAAAACTGCAGGTCGGCCGTGTGCCATGCGCCGGGCCGGCCGTCGAAGAGCGGTGTTTGCCAGGTGAAGTAGTAGGCGTAGGCAGGGGCGGCATGGAGGTCGTGCTTGAGCCCGCACATCTTCACGACATTGTTGCGCATATAGAGGCCGTTGAGTCCTGGGCGGCCACTGCACATGTAAGACAGTGTGGCAGTCTGCTTGTGGGGGTAGTTGGCTTTGAGGGTTGTCACGATGGCGGTTGCTTTTTCCTCGCCATAGGTCTTCGCCAGTCCTGCATGCCACTCCGTCTCGGTGGGGATGGAGCTCATGCGGTTGCCCTCTTCTGACACCGAGCCGATCAAGATGGGAACGTTCTTGCTCACCTCCGGTGCAGCGTCGAAAAACGAGCGCATGGTGATGAGCTTGCCGTCGACCGAGGGTGTCCAGCCGGCGCGAGGATGCCCGGGAAGTCCGGGACCGAAGAAGGCAGGTCCCGGAGGGTTGACCTTGGTAATGGCCGCGTTGCCAGCGGCGATCAGTGTCGGCCAGTCCATCTTTTGCAGCGCGCCAATGTTGTTCGGCGCAAGCCCAAGGTCCTTCATCATGATGCGTGCGACCTCGCGTTGCTGCTCGCGCGTGGGGATATTGCCGCCACCGCCCGATTGTGCCGCCGCGCGATGGATGAGGCCCGAGGTCGATGGCATCCCGAGCAGCGTGGTGACCTTGGAGCCGCCTCCAGATTGCCCGTAGATCATGACGCGATCGGGGTCGCCGCCGAAATTGGCGATGTTCTCGCGCACCCACTTGAGCGAGTCAACCAGGTCGGTCATGCCGACGTTGACAGAGTCCTCGTAGGCCGAGCCGCCTATCTCCGAAGCATCGAAAAAACCCAGAATATTGAGACGGTGATTGACCGACACTTGCACGACGTCGTGGTGGCGGGCCATCTGCGCGCCTTCGTGCGAAGGAAGCTCGTACGAGGAGCCGAAGGAGAAGCCGCCGCCGTGGTAGTACACCATTACGGGGCGAGAGCCGGTGAGCGACGGCGTCCAGATGTTGAGCTTGAGCATGTCCTCGCTAAGCCAGCCGTCGTCCCAGTCCTGGATGAAGGTTTGCTCGATTGCAGTCCAGGGATGGAGGGACTGCGGACAGTTGGCGCCGTAGGTGAAAGCGGGGTACTCGTCCTTCCAGGAGGTGGGCGGCTTGAGGGGAAGCCAGCGGTTTTCACCGCCTGCATTTTGGCCGTAAGGCACTCCCTTGAAGGTGAAGACGCCGCCAGCGAGAAAGCCGCGAACGGGGCCGTACTGGGTCTTGGCGACGGCCGAGCGTGGCGTGGAGACGGTGCCGGGCTCCTGGTGCGCGCCGGTCTTAATGCTGTCGGAGGCGAGGAGTGTCGAAGGCGCGGCAGCAGCGATGCCGGCTGTGGCGGCGAGAAACAACGCTTCTCGACGGGTAAGAACAGGTGTACGAGTCACAGGGTGTTTTTCCTTTCTGGAGGTGATGCGGACATCAGCGACACCGCACCGACGTAAAACTCGCCCGTGCCGGTTCCCGTAATCTCGAGCGTGGCATTTTCGCTATCGGGGTCGGCGATATAGCGCAGGGGAAAGGTACGATAGCCCCGGCTAAGCGTGTGGATGGTGAAGGTTTGATGGCCGGTTGCGCCGCTAGCGCAGAGCAGTGCGACCCTGACGAAAATGCCCGGGGTGCCCGACAGAATAATGCGGCCACAGTATACGTTTTCTTGCCACGCACGCCCAGGCCCGACTGCTGTACAAAACCTACCGAGTTCGCAACGACGCGCGCTTTGCCTACACAAAGACCTGGACGTCGAACAAATACTTGACCTAATTCGAATAATGTCAGGGAAGGCAAAAACGTGTCAGCCATTGAGGATAGAGATTCACGGCCCGACGAATCTTTTCCCACTCGCCGGAAGAGAAGGGAAGCGTCGGCAGGTGATTTTCTTTGGGAAGGGCGAGCCCTTGCGCGGGGTTTTTCTCGATCCACCCCCGCGCGACGCAGAACGAGAAAAACGACCGGAGCCGTTGGATCTTCTTAAGTGCTGTGATATTCGACATCTTCCACGATGCCCGGTATTGCGAGAGATCATCCAGAGAAACCGCACGCAGGGAAATATCACCGAAGAATTTCTGAACTTCTTTTTTTATCAGCTCGTATTTGTTTATCGTGTCATCCGCGCGCCCATTCGACCGCGCATCAGCGATGAAATGCTCCAGGGCCTCCCGCATGGTGAGTGCGTTCTCTTTGCCGTGGATTTCCCAATCGCGGAGGCGCCGTTTCGCTGCTTCCCAGTTGGTGAGATCGAGCGATTCCCGGACAGGAGCGCCATTAACCGACCCTTGCACCCAGATCGGGCACCCACAGCCCTTGTGCCGGCGGGAGGTGAATTTGCACGATTTTTTGTGGCGTCGGTACGGCGTGAGCATTCTTCAAGCATGGGACGCTTGAAGTACGCGGGTCAATAGAAATATATAAGTTATTGAAAATAAATAATTTTAATTGGTGGAGGCGGCGGGAGTCGAACCCGCGTCCGAAATCCATGTCAGCAAAGAGACTCCATGCGTAGTCGATTCCAAAGGTTTCGCACTACGCGCTCAGAATCGACAAGATGCGCGTAGCACTAGTCCGATGATCTCGTCCCTGCGGCTCGGACCGCGTCCCAGGAACCAGCCTGCTGTGCGACGTTCTTCCCCGGCCCACAGGCGAAGCCAAGGAGAACGGCTACTTATTTAATTAAGCAGCAAGTGCTAGGTTGTTGTTAGCAATTATTGTTTTTGCAAGCGATTACGGGTGCTCACACCCCGGCATGCCTCTCGGCCTAATCGATCCCGTCGAAACCGTGACGCCCCCATTCTTCTCTTTCGTACAGGCATGGAACCACGCCCTACCTCTCATTATATGCGTCCACTTATAGCCCAATTGCGTTCAGGTCGATGCTCTCAAAGTCCCGGCGCATCACACCCTCGCGAATCTCGCGCACCGTCTTGCCTTTCAGCGACATCTGGTAGGCGTAGTACCCCTCTTTGGCGCACGTCGAACACTCAGCTCCATGCAAACCCTCAAAGCAGCTGTGCAGACTGGTGTGCCCCATGTGCCGGTCGCACCGGCAATAACAGGGCAGCTGGTACAGCACATTGGGCACCTTGGCCGCATCCACATAAACCGCCTTTTGCCAGGGATACTGGAACATTGGCCCTGCCAACTGACTGCCCGACAAAAGCGGAGGCAATTTATCTCCGTGCGCCGGCGCCGTTGCATGATACGCAGGAACATCCCCGTCCGTGACCCACTGCGCGTAAGCCGCCACCGTCAACATCCCGATCGCCAAACACACCAAAATTCGCCGCATTTCCGCTCCCTAAAAACCAGTGTAGCGCGGTCGAAACGGAACCGCCACGATTCGGCGATAGGATTGCAAATGCGATTACGTGGGAATTTGCATGGAAACAGAGCGCGGAGAGCAAAAAAAAGGCGGCACGAACGGTAAATTGTCCGTGCCGGGAGGCCAGTGACGCAACTTGTACTAAAAACCGCGCCGTGAGAGCGACTACCTCAACCACGACTGAACTCATACTAGCAGATGCTGACTCAAAACTTCTAGCTGCAAATACAAAATTTCGTAAAAAAATGCATTTTCGAACTTTTTAAATACCGATTCCTGTATCTTTTGGGCCGCAACTTCGCCCCTTAAGCCCATAGACGCGCTTTCCCAAAATAAGTTTCTCGAAACACCTTTTTCGTTGTTTTTTCCACCAGGTCCCAGTGCCCTTTCGTAAATTGCCCCTATCCAGAACCGGACCGGTACCGATAGACCAAGCATCAGGCTGGGCTCCGGTCGCCTCGGAGCAAAGGAACTTCTGGCGCACCGGCCTATTGCTCGCCACCTCGGCGGCTCTCGGCGGAATCGCCGTGGCCATATGGAACCGCAGGACCCTGGCCCAAATACGCCAACAACCCCAGCCGTCGGAAGATGAGCCTGTCCTGAGTCGCCGTCTAACTACGAAAGCGAGTCAATCGTCTGCGCCATCTTCATATCCCGCTCGGTTAACCCGCCTTTGTCGTGCGATACCAGCCCCAGCCGCACCTTGTTGTAGCGGATATCGATATCCGGGTGGTGCCCGGCCTTCTCCGCCTTCTCTGCCACCTGGTTAACGAAAGCCATCGCTGCCGCAAAATCAGGGAACTCGAAGTGGCGGACGATCTCCTTGCCCTCAAGCTTCCAATGGGGAAGCGAGCGCAACCTTTCCTGCACTATTTCCGGGCTCAATACGCTCATCGGTACACCTTTATCTAACTAAATGGATTGCGCAGCTTCGGCCCCTTGGGCTCCACCTGCAGGGGCGCGAGCTTCTTGGACTGTTGCGTAATCTCCGCCCGCAGATCTTCCCACAACTGGTCGGGTAAGCTGAGATAAACCTCAACCACCTTGGGATCGAACTGCGTCCCCGCGCAGCGCTTGATCTCCATGCGCGCCGCAGAAAAGCTGGTCGCCTTACGGTAAGGCCGGTCCGAGGTAATGGCATCCAGCGTGTCGGCTACGGCGAAGATCCTCGCCCCCAGCGGAATCTGCTCGCCCTTCAGCCCGCGCGGATAGCCGCTGCCGTCGTAGTGTTCCTGGTGGCTGTACACAATCTCCGCCGCCTCCTGCAAAAAGGGGATCTTGCGCAGCATCTGGTAGCCCCGCGCGCAGTGCTCCCGCATCACTTTTTGCTCATCCGCCTGCAGCTTGCTCGGTTTCAGCAGAATCGCGTCAGGAATCGCCATCTTCCCGATATCGTGCAGAAAAGCGCCCCGCGCCACGATGGATATCTGCTGCGGAGGGACACCCGCACCCCGGGCCAGTGCAATGGTAAACGCGGTCACCCGCTTGGAGTGGCCTTCCGTCTCGGCATCTTTGAGATCCAGCGCGTCGCCCAGCGCCTCGAGCGTGATGTCGTAGGAGCGCTCCAGGTCCGCGATCGCCTGGTTGCAGCATCCCCGTTCGCGCGCTCACCATCTGCTCCAGATCCTGCCGGTACATCGCGTTCTGCTGCACTAGCCGTCGATAATCGAGCGCGCGCCGTACCGTCGCCAGCAGCTGATCCTTTTCAATTGGCTTCAGCAAATAGTCGTAAGCCCCCTGGCGCATGGCGGCAGAGCGCGGCCTCTTACATCGTGGCGTCAACAGCACCAAAGGAGTATCCGGTTGCATCCGGCTCATCAGTCCCATCAGTCCACGGCCATCCAACCCGGCCATGGTCAGGTCAGACAGCACCAGGTCATACGGGGCGTCGCGCTCGAGGTGCGCGATCGCTTCATCACGCCCGCTTGACAGCACAGTCGAATACTCCGGTTTTTCGAGCATGCCGTCAATTTCTACTCGACAATGCTTGTGGTCATCGACCACCAGTACGCGTGCTTGGCTGCGCAGGGTTTCCATGCTTGCCGGGGATCCGGTTCTACCGGAAGGCTCGCTTTCTCTTTTCGCCGATACCACTTGTGAACACCTGGAACGAGGTCTGGTGCGGTCAGCGGCATAATGCACGCTGACTGCTACGCTAATCGGGCGAGGGGCGCACCGCTACACGTCTTCTCTCTCGCAGAGTGTGAGTCGCTACTGCTGTTTCCCATCGCGTAAAATGAAAGCGAATCTCGCGATCCGCATCAAGTCACAGTGATTGTGAAACAGCTTCTTGCACAGTCTATCTTCAACCGCCAGTTGAGGTGTAGTTTCTTCGTTGCCCGGCCAGGTCACTGGAGCGAACTGTTATACTTCGGATTAGGTCGTCTCTCACTTTCACACATGATCGCGGCAACAGGGCTACCGGGTGTAGAGTGGTTGCAATTCTGAGGCTGGCGGGGTAGCTTTGTTCAACTTTGAGCGCGAGTTTTCCGCGGAATCGAACCTCGTCGTCTCCCAGGCTGCCAAGCAGTCCGCCGAGCAGCAACAGCGGGATGTCTACGAAAGCCACCGTCACCGGACATTCTCCCTCGCCTTCTATATGACGGGAAATGAGGTAGAGGCGGAAGAGATTCTCGCCATTACTTTCGTACATGCCTTTCAGCAACAGGAACGTCCTGACGCGTTCGCCGTCGATTCTGCACTCATGCAGGAGCTGAGCGAGCGCTTTCCTCTGCGCCAGGAAGAATCTCCAGCTGTGCTTGTTCCCGGGACCGGACTCAACCACCGCAATGTTCGCCGTCCAGATCTTGAGGTGGCCGTCCGCAACCTGCCTCCCAACGAGCGTCTGCTTTTCCTGCTTCGCGACGTAGAAGGCTATGCGCCGGCATTGATCAGCCGCCTGCTCCAAATCCCCGAAAGCCAGGTCGTCCGCTCTTGCTTTTCCGCTCGCATCCGCCTGCACCAGGTGCTTGCTGAACTGGCGCGTACCGAAGCTGCCTGATTTACAGCCCCGGCTTCTTATTGCGCCGCGCCGCGCTCCATCCTTCCTTGATCGTCTGCCGCGACCGCCCCAGGGCCAGCGCATCCTCCGGCACATCGTCCGTAATGCATGATCCCGCTGCGATATAGGAGCCATTCCCCAGCGTCAGTGGTGCCACCAGCGTGGAGTTGCTACCCACAAACACGTGATCCCCGATCACCGTCTTGCTCTTACTCACTCCGTCATAGTTGCAGGTAATCGCCCCCGCGCCCACATTCACCCCTTCGCCAATTTCCGCATTGCCCAGGTAAGCCAAGTGGTTTGCCTTGGACCCTTTGCCTAGGCGGATCTTCTTGGTCTCCACAAAATTGCCCACATGTGCGCCGGCGCCAATCTCGCTTTCCGGCCGCAGATGGGCATAGGGCCCGAGCACTACTCCGTCATCAACCCGCGACTGGCTCACGATGCAGCCGTGGCGAACCAGCACCCCGTTGCCCACGGTTGTGTCCTCCAGCACCGAGTACGACCGGATCCGGCATTCCGTCCCCACCTTGGTCGCGCCTAGCAGCTGCACAAAGGGCTCGATGATGGTGTCCGCTCCCACCATCACTCCGGCATCGATCACCGTGGTCTCCGGGCGAAAAATGGTCACCCCTTCTGCCATCAGCCGGCGCGCCGTCATGAGCCGAAGTTTGCCGTCGATCGCCATCATCTCTTCAATGGTGTTGGCGCCCAGCACTTCATCCGCGTCCTCGGCCTGGAGCGCAACCACCCGCTCCCCCGCCTTCCCCAGAATCGCCGCCATGTCCGTCAGGTACAGCTCGCCGTGCGCGTTGTTCGTCCCCAAGCTGTCGATGTGGGCAAACAACGGCTTGGTAGCAAAGGCATAAATTCCCGAGTTGATTTCCGGCGCTTTAGCCGCCTCTGGGGTTAAAGCCTTTTGTTCAACAATCTCTCGTATCTCATCGGAATCAGGTGATTTGCGCACCACGCGGCCATATCCGTGCAAGTCTTCTGGGATCGCCGTCAGCACCGTCATCGCCGCCCGTCGTGCAAGATGGAAATCACGGACTTTCCGGATCGTTTCCGGCCGGATCAGCGGCACATCTCCGTAGAGCACAATCACATCCTCATAACCCTGCGTAGCCTGCCGCGCCGTCTGCATCGCGTGGCCCGTGCCCTTTTGCTCCGTCTGCTCCACAAACTGCACTCCTAGCGCGGAAACGGAATCCCTCACCAACCCGGCCTCATGGCCCACGATCACATATACGTCTTCCGGCGGAACAATCTGCCGTGCTGCATCCACCACGTGTCGGATGAGAGGCTTCCCACCTACCTCGTGCAATACCTTTGGACGCCTGCTCTTGAGCCGCGTACCCTTACCCGCAGCCATGATCACAATGGCAAATTGCATCGTCTAGTCTCCTTTAAATACTTGCACTTGCATCTAATACTTTGAGATGAAAATTGAACTCTCAGCCGCTGCCTCAGCAAGCCAAGCATATAGGGTTTCCTTGGGAACCAAAGTCGTATGTCGTTTGCAATATCGATACCAGAGAATCCACGTTTCACCCCATATTCACGCGCATCATTTTTCCCGGAGCAAGAGACAAGCGTAACGTTACAGGGAGGAGAAATCAGATGATGAGCTCAGCTCCTGCGCCCGCGGTCGAACCCGTCGTCTCGCCGGCTCAACCAGCGCAAGTGCGTCCAGGGATGATTCAGCGGGCCGCAGTGCTGGGCGCAGGGACCATGGGTGTGCGCATTGCCGCCCATCTTGCCAACGCCGGCATCCCCGTAGTCCTGCTCGACTTGGCCGGAGACACAGGCAAAGGCATCGCCTCCGCCGCCCTCGATGCCCTCGGCCGCGCCAGGCCGGCGGCCTTTTATGACCCAGCCAACGCCCGCCTCATCCAGCCAGGGACCTTCGAGCATGACTTGGGCCTTCTTTCCAAATGCGATTGGGTGTTGGAAGCAGTCACCGAGAACCTGGCGATCAAGCAGGAGCTTCTCGCTAAAATCACTCCATTCCTCAAGCCGGGAGTCATCCTTACCACCAATACCAGCGGCCTCCCGGTCGCGACCATTGCCGCGCAACTGCCCGCTGAGCTTCGCCGTTCCTGGTTCGGCACCCACTTTTTCAACCCGCCGCGCTACATGCGGCTGCTTGAGATCATCCCCACCCCTGAGACCGATCCTGCCGCCTTGGCCACCATCGCCGGCTTTGCCGATCTTCGCCTCGGCAAGACGGTCGTTTATGCCCGCGACACACCCAACTTCATAGCCAATCGCATCGGCGTCTACGTCATGACCCAGGCTCTGCAGCTGATGCAGGAACAAGGTCTCACCATAGAAGAGGTCGACGCGCTCACCGGCAGTGCGCTCGGCTGGCCCCGCACTGGCAGCTTCCGCCTGGCAGACATGGTAGGCATCGACATCCTGGCCCACGTGGTCGCGAATTTCTCCCAGTCCCGCGCCGGCGAAGCACTTGAGCTGCCGCCTTTTGTCAAGACCATGCTGAACCGCCGTTGGCTGGGCGACAAGACCGGCCAGGGCTTCTACAAAAAGGAGAAGGACGCAGAGGGTAACGAGGTCCGCCTCGCCCTCGACTGGCAAACCATCGCCTACCGTCCGGCGACCCGCCCCAAGTTCCCCTCGCTCGAATTGGCCAAAAACGCCGAATCCCTTCCCGAGCGCCTGCGCTTGCTCTGGGCCGGTGATATCCGCAAAGACAAGGCAGCCAAGTTCCAACTGGAGCTGCTCAGCCGCCTCTTTGCCTACTCGGCCGACTGCCTCCCCGAGATCGCCGACAATCCGGCCAGTATCGACCGGGCCATGCGTACCGGCTTCAACTGGGAACTGGGACCCTTTGAAATGTGGGACGCGGTCGGCGTAGACACCGCCCTCGCGCCCAACGCACCCCCCACCTGGTATCGCGACGGGGGCAAGCAGGTCTTCGATCCCGCTCGCAGCGAGTACGTCCCCGTCCTTCAAGCGTCGGGTATCTCCGCCATCGCGGACTTTCGCAAATCGAACGGCATCCTCAAAACCAATCCCGGGGCGTCCCTGGTTGACCTTGGCGACGGCATCGCGGCTATCGAGCTGCATTCAAAAAAAGACGCCGTCGGCGAAGACATCACCCGCCTGGTAACCCAGGTCCTCAATCCCGCCAGCGATGCTGTTCGCGACTTCCAGGGCTTTATCATTACCGGCGACGGCGCCAACTTTTCCGTCGGCGCTAATCTCTTCCAGGTGTTGCTCCTCATTCAGGAAGGGGAGTGGGAAGACCTCGACTTTGCCGTACGCGCTTTCCAGCGCATGACGGCAGCCATCCGCTTCTGTCCCCGGCCGGTGGTCGTGGCGCCCTACGGCCTCTGTCTCGGTGGGGGAGCAGAGATCGCTCTACACGCTGCCGCCCGCCAACCCCATGCCGAACTGTACATGGGCCTGGTGGAAACCGGGGTCGGCGTTATTCCCGCGGGCGGGGGCACCAAGGAAATGGTCTTGCGCGCTGTCGACTCCGCCGTAGGCGTTCTCTCCGCGGCCGGCAAGGACGCAACCGCGCGTCTCGCCGGTTCAACCGAATACTTCGACGCTCTTAAGCGCAACTTCGAGTTGGTTGCGATGGCCAAAGTCTCAACCTCGGCGGCGGACGCCCGCCTGCTTGGGTATCTGAGCGCCTCTGACCGCATCACAGCCCATCGCGATCGAGTCGTTCATGACGCCAAACAATCTGCCATCACCTTGGCCGGAGCAGGCTATTCCGCGCCCATCGCTCGCGAACTTCCAGCCGCCGGTGAAAGCGCACTGGCAACCCTGAAACTAGGTGTCCATCTGATGCGCCAGGCGGACTACATCAGTGATCACGACCAGAAAGTAGCCAACTACGTCGCCAACATTCTTTGCGGGGGGGCCATACCCGCCGGCACCATCGTAGGCGAACAGTATTTCCTCGATCTCGAGCGCCAGGCATTTCTCTCCCTTTGCGGAGAGCGCAAAACCCAGGAACGCATAGCCTTCACCCTGAAAACAGGAAAGCCGCTAAGGAACTAACCAATCAATAAAGGGGAGCAGCAACGGTGAAGGGAATCGGCTGGTACGTACCCAGTCCCGAAGGGACGACTGAACTTAGCCCAGGACGTTAGTCCTGGGTAGGGAAACAAGACATCGACCAGTCCCGAAGGGACGGCTGAAAAATACCCCGGATGCAAAGGGCAAGCCATATGAGAGACGCCGTCATCGCCAGTACAATTCGAACCGCCGTAGGCAAATCCGGCCGCGGAGCCCTCGCCACTACTCGTCCCGATGACCTCGCTGCCACCGTGATCGAAGGCGCCCTCGCCCGCCTCCCACAACTCGACCGCAACGAAATAGAAGACGTAATCTTCGGCTGTGCCATGCCCGAAGCCGAGCAGGGAATGAACGTGGCCCGTATTGCCGCCCTGCGCGCCGGTCTCCCTGTCACCTCCTCCGCCATGACCGTCAACCGCTTCTGCGCCTCCGGTCTCCAGTCCATTGCCATGGCAGCCGACCGCATCCGTGGGGGCGGAGCCGAAGTCATCATTGCCGGTGGAACCGAATCCATGAGCATGGTGCCCATGGGCGGCAACAAGGTCAGTGCCAACCCCTGGCTCATCGACCACTACGCCGACTCCTATCTGTCCATGGGCCTGACCGCGGAGCGAGTCGCGCAACACTACGGCATAACCCGCGAACAGGCCGACGCCTTTGCCCTGGCCAGCCATCAAAAGGCGCTCGCCGCCATCGAAGCCGGTCGCTTCACCAACGAAATCGTATCCGTCACCGTGACCAATGCAACCAACGGCGGAGGCAAGATCAAACTAGCCACCAAATCCTTCACCACCGACGAAGGTCCACGTGCAGACACCTCCATGCAGGCATTAGCCGCCCTCAAGCCCGCTTTTCACGCTAAGGGAACAGTTACCGCAGGGAACTCATCGCAAACCTCTGACGGCGCCGCGGCCACGGTGGTGATGTCTGCCCAGCGCGCCGCCGCTCTGGGCATAAAGCCTCTCGCACGCTTCGTGGCCTTTGCCACCGCCGGCTGCTTGCCCGAAGAGATGGGAATAGGCCCGGTCTATGCCGTCCCCAAAGCCCTGAAGCTCGCCGGCCTGACCCTCGATCAAATCGACCTGATCGAGCTCAACGAAGCCTTTGCCGCGCAATCGTTGGCCGTGATCCAGCAGCTTGGTCTCGATCCAGCCAAGGTCAACATCAACGGAGGAGCCATCGCCCTGGGCCATCCACTCGGCTGCACCGGCGCCAAGCTGACCGCCACTCTTTTGCATTCCATGCAAACCCGCGGCGCAAAGTACGGGCTGGTAACCATGTGTGTCGGCGGAGGCATGGGCGCCGCAGGTATCTTCGAATCACTCAACTAATACATCAAGGAGAAACAGTGGCCACAGCGACGGAAATTCTGCACCGCACGATTCCCGGTGGCAGCTTCCTTATCGAGGAGCGCTCCCCTGAAGACATCATGACCCCGGAAGACTTCAGCGAAGAGCAGCGTCAAATCGCGCGCACTACCACCGAGTTTGTCCGCAACGAAGTCCTTCCCGCGGCCGACAAAATTGAGGCCAAGCAATTCGAAGTGACCCGCGCCCTCCTGAAAAAAGCGGGAGATCTCGGACTCATGGCCGTCGACATTCCCGAGGCTTACGGCGGCCTCGCCATGGACAAGGTCACCTCCGCGATTGTCGCCGACCATCTCTCGGAACTCGCCAGTTTCACCGTCGCCTTCAGCGCCCATGTCGGCATCGGCACCTTGCCCATCGTCTGGTACGGCACCGACGCGCAGAAGCAAAAGTTTCTACCCCGCATGGCCTCCGGGGACCTGATCGGTGCCTACGCGCTTTCCGAAGCCACCTCCGGCTCCGACGCCATGAATATTCGCACCCGCGCTGTCCTCTCCTCTGACGGCACGCACTACCTTCTGAACGGCGAGAAGATGTGGATCAGCAACGCCGGCTTTGCCGATCTCTTCACCGTTTTCGCCAAAGTCGATGGAGAAAAATTCACTGCCTTCCTGATAGAGAAGGGAACTCCCGGTCTTTCGATCGGCAAGGAAGAACACAAGCTCGGCATTCGCGGCTCGTCCACTTGCCCCCTGGTCCTCTCTGACTGCAAGGTGCCGGTAGAAAACCTTCTCGGCGAAGTCGGCAAGGGTCACCACATCGCTTTCAACATTCTCAACATAGGCCGCTTCAAACTCGGCGCAGCCTGTGTCGGGGGTGCCCGCACCACGCTTAGCCACGCCCTCGGCTACGCCAAGCAGCGCCAGGCTTTTGGCAAGCCCATCGCCTCCTTCGGTCTCATCCAGCAAAAACTCGCCGACGCCGCCGCCCGTCTTTTCGCCGTCGAGAGTATGGCGTACCGCACGGTAGGCATGATTGACAACGCGCTGGGTGCTCTCCTCGGAGAAGCCGCCGAGAACCCGCGTGAGATCCAGAAGAACATCGAGGAGTACGCTGTCGAATGTTCCATCCTGAAGGTCTGGGGTTCAGAAATGCTCGAGGTGGTCGTCGACCACGCTGTCCAGATCTATGGCGGTTACGGATACGTGGAAGAGTACCCGGTGGAGCGAGCCTATCGCGATGCCCGCATCAATCCCATCTTTGAGGGTACGAACGAAATCAATCGTCTGATCATCACTGGTTGGTTGATGAAGCGTGCCATGGCTGGCAAGCTCCCGCTTCTGGCTTCCATTAAGAAGCTGATGGACGAAGTCTTAGAACCGCCCTCTTTCGAGGAGGACGCCGACCATTCGGCTGATCCCCTCTACGCTGAATCGCAACTGTTGGCCGCCACGAAGAAGCTGGCTCTTTTCACAGCCGGTGCGGCCTCGCAGAAGTACATGAATGCGCTAGCCGACCAGCAGGAGGTAATGGCGGACTTGGCCGACATCATCATCCAGGTGTACGCCTTGGAGTCGGCCCTACTCCGAGCCCGCAAGCTACGCGCCCGAAACCTGTCGTCAGCCACCGCTGCCGAAGCCATGGTCAAGCTTTACGCAGCCAAAGCGATGGAAACCGTGGAACTGGCCGCCCGGCGCATCGTAGCCGCCGTCGCCGAAGGCGACACCCTGCGCGTCCAGCTAGCCATCGTCCGCCGTCTCTCCCGCCACATCCCGGAAGACGTCTACGCCATCCAGCGCACCATAGCCACCCACCTCGTCGACTACGGAGTCTGGAGCTGAGTCCACGAAAGGTCTGCTGAACCGCAGATCGCTCCACGGCACGCCGGGACAGGTCGGCTGCGCTCGGGATGACAAAGGAAAGGGTAACGGTTCGATAGAGAGTGGTCACTGGAGCGAGCCGTTTTTCATCACCTCGGGAGGCCGGCAGGCCCATGACAACTCTCTCACAGGCCTGCGACAACTCTCTATGGAACCGTCGCCCTTTCCTTTGTCATCCCGGGCGTAGCCGACCTGTCCCGGGCGTGCCGTGGAGCGATCTGCAGTTTCCATTCCGTCTCAACAAACCTACCGGAAACCACACCTTTCTTAAACGGCAGCCTTCAACATCCCCAACAACTACGGGCGCTGCTGCAACTGCCCATCCCCGCTATAACCGTCTCGCCCCCCGCCAACCTTCTTGGAAGTAGTCACACTAATCGGCGACTGCAAATGAAAACTAACCAGGGTCTCTGTAGGAATCTGCACCTGTTGTCCCCGGGTGACCCCATTCACCCCAGCGCCGATGCCGCCGCCACTCGCGGCCCCGATCGCAGCACCTTTTCCGCCACCCAGGAGTCCCCCGAGGATGGCGCCCACCGCAGCTCCGCCACCGGTCTTGATCGCTGTATTTTTCCCCCGCCCAGCACCATTTTTCGTGTACGCATCCGTCACCACATCCACCGGATGGTCCACTGTATCGATCCGTGTCAGTTCGATCGATAACTCCGAACTCCCGGAAAAGTGGGTAGCGTCCTTAGCCGTGATCACCCGTCCGGTCACAGCGGCGCCCGACTTGGCCACCACCATCCCATCCGCAATCAAATCTCCAGCCAGCGACCCATGGAAAACACTATTCGACTGTGTCGACGCGCTATCCAGCGTATCGGTCATCCGAATAGGAATCACCGTCCCCGAAGGGATCGTCACCGTCTTGGCCACCGGAGGAGGAGGCGGAGGCGGTGCCGCCGGCACAACCTGCGCCGGCTCCGGGGAAGGAGCTGCTGCCGGGGGAGGGGGCGGAGGGGGAGGCGGAGGCGTGTTCTCCGCCACTACCTGCCTATGACGCCGCTCAGGCCTCGGTGCCGGTGCTGGCTTAGCCGCTCGGGAAGGAGCCACCACCAGGTTATTGACCACGGTCCTGACCCCATCCACCGAACCGCTGTCCGCCGCAGCCAGCGCACGGGAAGCGTCATTGTCTACTTTGCCGTTCAGCGTGGCCACACCATTGGCGAAGGTCACCTGAATATTCTGCCCCGTCAACGCCGACTCACCCGTGATCTTCGCCTGGATGTCGCTGCCGATCTGTTGATCGTCTCGCACCGGAGGCGGAGCCGGCTGTGCGGCTTGCGTCGCCGGCGGAGGTGTTTGTTCTGCACTTTGGGGCGGGGTGCTCTTACATCCCGACCCCAACACCAGCAAACCGGTCAGAGCTACTAGCGGGAGATAACGTCGGGTTACAAATTCAGTCCTCATGGGGGAAATCCTCAGTTCACGACTTTTGATTCGCCTGCTCTCCATATGGACGAAGAGAATCTTCAACTGGCTGGCACGCGGCGCGTGAATAATGCATCCCATTCATTGTATTTCGTGGCTTGGCGCACTATCTTCACACGGTATCCGGGTGCTAAACCCGCCCGGCCGCGCGAAGCAGTATGATGGAACACTAGCTCAGCTAGATAAGGGGAAGATCCATGTCAGACGAAAATCAGGACAACGGTAACGGCGGAAGTGGTTTTGGTTGGTTTCTGGTAGGGCTCGGAATTGGTGCGGCGATCGGCGTTCTTTATGCTCCCCAGGCGGGAACAGATACGCGCGAGACGCTGGCCGAGAGTGCGCGTGAACGCGCTGAGTACCTCAAGCAGAAGTCAAGAGAAGCAGCGGCGCAGGTCAACACCTATGTAGACGCCGGCAAGGACCAATTTGGCGAATATGTAGAGCGGGGCAAGCAAGCGGTCGCGACGGGTCGTTCTCAGGTCGAGGATTACGTCGATCGTGGTCGCAAGGTAGTTGCTAAGCACGCAAGCAAGGTAACAGCGGCAGTGGATGCAGGCAAAAATGCATACGCGACAACGACGGCGCCGGTTGACGAGCGAATTTAGCGCCAGATGGACAAATCATCACAGACTCTGTTGGTCGTCTTCATTGCGATAGCGGCGATCAGCATCCTGATGCAAGCCGGCTTTACGGTGGCCATGTTCCTGGTTACCCGTAAGGCGCAGAAGAAAATCATGAACTTGGCGGATGATGTTCGTCTGCACGCCCTGCCGGCTATTATGTCGTCGCGCGAACTGATTCAGGACGTCACACCGAAGCTGAAACTCATTACCGAAAACCTTACAGCGACCACCGCCACCCTCCGTGCCAAGACGGACCAGGTTGGCGGACTGGTGAGCAATGTAACCGAGCGGGCGCAGTTTCAGGCTTCCCGCGTAGACGGTATGGTGAAGGGAACGCTCGACCAAATAACCAATGCCGTGCAAGCGATCGAACACGGGGTCGCTGTCCCCGTCCGCCAGGTAAACGGCATCCTGAACGGTTTGCGTGCCGGCATGGATGTAATGATGAAAAAGACCCCCGCCAATCATCTGGATCCGGAAGAAGATCTCTTCGTCTAAAAAAACTAGATAGCTCCAGTCTGGTAGGTGCGTTACAGGCTGCGGGACTAAAATTCTTAAATCCTGGTTCTCACGCAGACTCTTCAGGCCGTACATAGCTACTTTGTAATGAACCCGGCTTTAGCCGCTGAGGGCTGCGGCTCTGCTCGAAATCGCCCTTGGGGTACGCTTCTCATCCCCGCCTAAACGATCCACCCGCCGCCAATCACCTCATCGCCACTATAAAAAACCGCCGCCTGCCCAGGTGTCACCGCGCGCACCGGCTCATCAAAGCGAACTTCCACTGCGTCCTCGCCACTTTCCCGCAGCGTCGCCCAGGCCGGCTCGTGCCGATGACGAATCTTTACCTGAGCCCTCATCTCTCCCTGCAATCCCGCAATCGAGATCCAATTCAGTCTCTGCGCCCGAAGCGAATCGCGCATCAACTCCTGTTCCGTTCCCACCGTCACCTGCTTGCGGTCGTGATCGATCGAGATCACGTACAGAGGAGTAGGAGACGCCACACCCAACCCCTTGCGCTGTCCAACCGTAAAGTTGTGCACTCCCTCATGCTTGCCCCGGGCTTGTCCGCCCGCCGAAACCAGCTCCCCAGCGGTATCCGGCACAGCCTCGCCCTGCTCCTCGAGATAAGCATCGATAAACCGCTTATAGTCGCCCCCGGGAATAAAACAAATCTCCTGCGAATCAGGCTTATTGGCCAGCGCCAAACCATACTGGTGTGCCAGCTCGCGCACTTCGGGCTTGGTGAACCCGCCCAGGGGGAACAGGGTACGGGAAAGCTGTTCCTGCGTTAACCCAAAAAGAAAATACGTCTGATCCTTGCTCGCATCCGCGGGTCTCTTCAAAATCCAACGCCCGCGCTGGGGATCATACTCATTGCGGGCATAGTGGCCGGTAGCAATCTGATCCGCCCCGATCTGCCTCGCCGTCAAAAGCAACTGGTCAAACTTCAAGTGGTTGTTGCACAAGCTGCACGGAATGGGTGTACGCCCCGCGAGATATTCATCCACGAAAGGCCGGATCACATCCCGCTCAAACCGCTCCTGATGATTCACCACGTAATACGGAATCGCCAACGTCTCCGCCACCCGGCGCGCGTCGTACACATCATCGATCGAGCAGCATCGTCCCTGCACCTGCTCCGGGATCCCGTCGTGATCCGCAAGACGACGCTGGTTCCAAAGCTGCATCGTAAGCCCGACCAGCTCGTGTCCCGCCACCTTGAGCATGGCCGCAACCGTCGATGAATCCACCCCGCCCGACATGGCCACCGCGATCGTCACTGCACCACCGCCGAAAGCTCCCGCAACCTCGTCACTTGCATGGAAACCAACTCAATCGTCCGATCGATCTCCTCCGCGCTCGTCTGCCGGTGCAAGCTGAAGCGCAAACTGGCACGAGCCCGTTCCACTGGGAGCCCCATAGCCTCCAGCACATGCGAAGGCTCGTTCGCCCCAGAGGAACACGCAGCACCGCTCGAAACCGCCAGCCCCTTCAGGTCAAGTCCGATGACCAACGCTTCGCCATCGAGCGACTCGAACCACAAATTCGAAGTATTGGGCACCCGAGCCGCCTGGCCGCCATTCACGCCGCCCGCAAACCCCATCAGGCCCATCTCCAACCGATCCCGTAAACCGCGCATCCGCTCCCCGGCGCCGCTCTTCAGTCCTTCGATCGCGCATTCTGCCGCCTTGCCCAGGCCAACAATTCCGGCGACATTTTCCGTCCCCGCCCGCCGCTGCCGTTCATGGGCGCCCCCGGCAAAGAGCGGTTCGAGCCGAGTGCGGCGTCGTACAAAAAGCGCTCCCGTGCCCTGCGGCCCATGCATTTTGTGCCCCGAAATACTCAGCAGATCGCACCCAATCGACTCCACATCGATAGCTACCTTACCGGCGGCCTGCACCGCATCCACATGAAATCGAACTCCGGCCTCGCGGGCAATATGTCCGATCTCCGCAACCGGCTGGAGGACCCCAGTCTCATTGTTAGCCATCATCACGCTGATCAACCGGGTATTCGGTCGTAGCGCCCGGCGAACCTCCTCGGCCGGAACGACTCCCTGGCCATCAACGGGAAGGAACTCAACCTCGACCCCACGCTCGCCCAGTCGTTCGACCGCGTGCAGCACCGCATGATGTTCGACCGCGCTGCAGATGACATGATCCCCAGCCGTAGCCGATCCAAAAACCGCGAGATTATCGCTCTCTGTGCCGCCGCTGGTGAACACAACCTCGGACGCCCTACACCCCAGCAGTCGAGCCACGCTACCCCGACCCTCTTCGACGGCGGCCCGAGCCTGCTGCCCCTCCTGGTGGACAGACGAAGCATTTCCAAACTGCCCCACCAAAAACGGCCGCATAGCCTCCAGCACCTCTGGAACGAGAGGTGTCGTAGCATTCGCATCAAGGTAAATTCGCCGCACCCCTCTATTCTACGGGAACCGCGTCCTATCCCCCGAACCCAAAAGCCTACACCTTCCACCGCCCCGAACTCTATTCACAGAACCCCAGCCTAATCATAACCGTGCCCTTTTTGTCATCCCGTCGAAGCCGACCTGTCCCGGCGTGCCGTGGAGGGATCTGCAGTTTCCCTCCACCGGCAACAAGGCTAAAGGATCTCCTATACCTTTCACCGAACCCAAGCCCTATCCAACCAAAGTTCTTAACCCAACCCCAAAGCGACGTCAAACAAAAACTGCTACGCTTTCTTCTGCTAAACGCATTTAAGGAAGGTCAACGTGAAACTCAAGTCCTGTCTCACTGCATTCGCCACACTAGCCGTAACCACCCTACTCATCGCGCCTACCTATGCCGCCACAGCCTCCCCGGCAGAAGTCTATGGCCAGCTCTTCAGCAGTCAAGCCGAGGAAGTAGTTTCCGCCGCCGAGGCCATGCCTGCTGACAAATACAATTTCTCTCCCACCACCGGAGAATTTAAGGGAGTACGAACCTTTGGCCAGCAAGTCACGCACATTGCCGAAGCGCAATATTTCTTTTTCAGTGGATTCGGCGTAAAGCCAACCATCGATCCGAAATCGCTCACTGCCTTGACCAACAAGGACGACATCGTGAAAGCGCTGAAAGATTCCTACGCCTTCGCCGAGCAGGCTATGAAAACCATCACGCCGGAAAATGCATTTGTGAAAATTGGCGCAGTCGACGGCACGGATACACGCGCGAGTATCGCCGCCTTCGGCTTAGCCCACACCAACGACCACTACGGACAAATGGTCGTCTACCTGAGGATGAACGGAATCATCCCGCCGGCCAGCCGCAAATAAAGAATGAAATCGATGGGGGATCCCAGACCTGGGATCCTCCCTACAATGAATCGAGAGAACCCGTTAACGCTTCTCCACTGCCGTATACTTCACCGGATACTCCGGACCAATATACTCAGCCCGAGGCCGGATCAGCCGGTTGTCATCCAGCTGTTCAATCACGTGCGCCGCCCACCCCGAAATCCTGCTCACAGCAAAAATCGGCGTAAACAAATCCAGGTCGATCCCCAGCATGGTGTAAGTCGAAGCCGAATAAAAATCTACATTCGCGTTCAACTTCTTTTCCGCCAGGATGTACTTCTCGATCGCCCGCGACATCTTGAACCACTTCGCATTCCCTGAAGACTCACCCAACTCCTCAGACATCTTGCGCAGGTGGGTCGCCCGTGGATCCTCGGTATGGTAGACCCGATGCCCGAACCCGGAAATCTTCTTCTTCTGCGCCAGCAACCCGGCCACATAATCCACCGGATCCATCCCTTCCTTATCAATGGCGAACAGCATCCGCATCACCGCTTCGTTCGCGCCTCCATGCAGCGGGCCTTTCAGCGCCCCGATCGCCCCGGTGATAGCGGAATGGATATCCGACAACGTAGCCGCAATCACCCGTGCAGCAAACGTGGACGCATTCAGCTCATGATCGGCGTGCAGAATCAACGCCACATCGAACGTTTTCGTGGCCGTCGCGGAAGGCTTTTCCCCGTTCAACATCCACAAAAAATTAGCCGCGTGGCTCAAAGATGGGTCAGGTTGAACCACCGTCTTGCCCTTCCGCAGCCGGTCATACGCAGCCACCAGCATGGCGATCTGCGACGTCAGCCGGAAACTCTTGCGAACGTTGGCATCGTGCTCGTTATCGCTTTCGTCCGCATCATAAAAACTCAGCGCCGAAACCGCGGTACGAAGCACCTCCATCGGGGTTGCGCTCTGCGGAAACGAGCGCAGCAGCTCAATGACCTTGGGGTCCATCCGGCGAGCCTCCGCCAGCCGTTTGCTGAAATCCTCTAACTCTCCCCGGCGGGGAAGCCGCCCAAACCACAACAAATAACTGCATTCCTCAAAGGTGGACTTCTCCGCCAGTTCGTGGATATCAATCCCGCGATAGGCCAGAACCCCGGCATCGCCATCGATCCAGCAAATCCCCGAATTGGCCGCAACCACTCCGGCAAGTCCCTTGCCCACCACAGCCGTAGACATACCTGAACGCTCCTCTTCTTTTTCTAAGACGCCCCGCGTCGCCCGGGTCCCTGTAGGATGCTCACCGCAAGGGACATCGGCTGGTGGTGACAATAGTTCAGCAATACAGTCTTTTTGAGTCCGGCCGGTTCAGTGCCCGCCGCTGTCTAGTTTTATAGCGCAGCGCTCTGAATCTTGTCACTTAGACGGGCGTTCGGGAGCAAAAGCCTCCAGCCCGACAGCGGGTCGGGTGTTCTGCAGCAGTTGGCGCACCACCAGCCCGGTGGCCGGCGCCAACAGGATCCCATTACGAAAGTGTCCCGTCGCCACCCAGCAACGCGGACGTCCGGCGTTCCCGATCACCGGCAGCCCGTCGCTGGTACCCGGCCGAAGCCCGGTCCAGCTTTCCACCACCGGGGCCGAAGCGATCGGAGGCCAGAGCTGCGCTGCCTGGGCCTGCAGCCTTTGAATCGTCAAAGGATCCACCCGGCGGTCAAAACCAACCCGCTCGACCGTCGCGCCGACCACGATTTTCCCACCCCCGCGAGGCACCAGGTAGACCTCCGCTGACCGCAAAACATAAGCCAGATCGAATGGGCACGGCATCTGGACGTTAAAGATCTGGCCCTTCCACGGCTCTACCCCTGCCGCCGGTGCCCGTGGCAGATCCAAATGTTGAATGCCCGCCGCCCATGCCCCGGAACAATTCACAAATGCGCCTGCAGTCACCGATCCCCTGGAGGTTGTAATCTCGACCGAGTCTGACTGGCTCCGCACCGCAAGCACTTCCGTCTCTTCCTGCAGAACCACCCCTGCTGCGGCCGCCGCCAGGGGAAGAGCCGTGCAAAGATCCCGCGGATCCAGGCTTACTTCCTCCACCCAATGAAACGACCGCCCTTCCGTCACCAACCCGGGTATCCGCCTCTGGGCCTCCTGCGCGCTCATCGCAGCACCGGTGCCCTCTTCTTCGTCCGTACTGATGGCGGCCCGGGTGCGCACGCGAACAGAACGTCCCGAAAGCCCCTCCACGGTGCTAAGGTATTCCGGATAGAGATGGTTGCTCAGTTCGGCGAGCTTTGCCAGTTCCGGGGGGTGGGCGGGGTCATGAGGCGACAGCATACCCGCCGCTGCCCAGGAGGCTTCGGACATCGCGCGGCCCTTCTCCAGCACCCGGACTCGGAAGCCGTGGCGCCCCAGTTCCAGCGCAGTGGAGAGGCCGATAATACCCCCTCCGGCGACGATGACTTCCGCAGTCTCCATTCGTCCATTGTAGGATGATGGAATTACCCAGCATTCTCAGTTGAAAAGAGGAAGATCGCATGAGCGACGATAGCGTGGACATGGTGGAACGCACCCAATCGGGTGTCTTTATAGCCCTCCTTGGTTTTGCCGTATTGGCGTCCGCCGGCGCCTTGATCTGGAGTTACACCCTGGAAAACCGCCTGGAAAAATCCCAGACCGCGCTCCTGAACGCGCAACAGCAAAATGACAAGCTTGCTGAGAGCCTCAACGAGACCAACGCCAAGCTGCGCGTGACCTCAGAGACCCTGGGCCAGAGCGTAGGCCTCACCCAGCGGCAACTGGAAGCCCGTGCAAGTGAATTCCTCAAGCGTCAGCAGGCCGAGACCAGCCGTCTGGAGAAGGAACAACAAGCCGCGCAAGCGGAAGCGCAAAAGCAGATCGGCGCGGTTTCGAGTGACGTCTCTTCCGTCAAGACGGACGTAGGCGGGGTAAAGACCGACGTTGCCGCGACCAAGACTGAGTTAGCCAACGCCGAAAGCCAACTGAAGCGGGTGACCGGCGACCTGGGAGTGACCAGCGGACTGGTCGCGACTAACGGCAAGGAACTCGATATCCTCAAGCACAAGGGTGATCGAAACTATTACGATTTGAACCTGACCAAGGGCGCCAAGCCCACGCCGATCTCCGGCATCACCCTGTCTTTGAAGAAGGCCGACACCAAGCATTCCAAGTACACCTTGCTGGTGGAATCGGACGACAAGAAAATCGAGAAAAAAGACAAGAACCTGGACGAGCCGGTCCAGTTCTACACCGGCAAAGACAAGCTACTGTACGAGCTGGTCATCAACACCATCAACAAAAACCAGGTAATCGGCTACCTGGCGACCCCCAAAAACGCCCCCACCCCTATGAGCCCTTAGCCAGCAGGGGGGGGCCCAGGTCTCGCTTTTGAGACCTGGGATCCGCCAAAAAATTCCCACTGGAAAGCCCTCCCCTCGCCTTGTCATCCCGACCGTAGCGAAGGGACCTGCGGTTCCCCTGCAGGTCGCAACAAAGCCATCAAATTATCAATCGGGAAAAACGAGGGCGAAGGGAACTACTTCCGGGGAAGCACGATCTGCAAATTCTTCTGGTGCATAAACGACACCACGACCTTAGCCGTCTGCAGCGTATCCCACTGTTCCTTGGTAATCGGAAAATTGAAAATAACCAACCCCTGAACCGACTGCCCCGGACTTAAGGTAGTATCGCGAGGAATCGAAGCCGTCCGCAGGTAACTTAACGAGGGGTAAGCCTGGAACACCCGATCTATATCCTTATCGCTCGCGGTCACATTCACCTGTTCCGAGCCATCCGGCATCTTGATAGCCGCCGAAATATCCTGCATGAAAAGCGGTATATTCGTCTGATTCCTGATCTTCACCTTAGCGAGTATCAGCAACTGATCGTAATACTCGGCGGTGCCCGCCATCCCGGTGTCGCCCCCACCCCCGTTGTTGATAAGGGTGTGCACCGGATAGAGATTCATCGTTAAGATATCTCCACTGGCGACTGGTGGTTTTTGTCCAATCCAGACATACAGGCCGATAGCGATGCTCATCACAACAAAGGCGATCGCAACGGTTTTGAACGCGCTGCGGAACGGGTGCGGCGGATCGACCTGCGCCAGGTGCGGCCCGGGCCCTGAGACGTCCGATATTTCAGCCGATTCGGTCACTTCGCTCACTGTGCTGAAATTCTAGCCCATCGTCGCAGGCAGCATAAGTTACTAAAGAGGCCCACGCCGCTTGACGACACCCTTGCCGGTATGCACCCAACCCATGGAAATACCAGCCGCCCGGCAATTTATGCATAACTGTCAGTCAACTTCTTCTACAATGAAAAGATCAAATGCCCATACTGATCACCGGCAAAAACGGACAAGTCGGGATGGAGCTTGCCCGCTTGTACCAATCCCGCGGCGACGTCGTTTTGACCGGACGGGACGAATGTGATCTCTCCAGCGAGCAATCGATCCGGGACACGGTCGAGCGCGTGAAGCCCACCGTCATCATTAACGCCGGCGCCTACACAGCCGTTGACCAGGCGGAAAAAGAACCCGGCCTATGCTTTGCCATCAATGCCCACGCACCCCGGGTCCTGGCCCAGGAGGCCGCCCGCCTCGGCGCCCTGCTGATCCATTACTCCACCGACTACGTCTTCAACGGGGAAAAAGCGCAACCCTATCTCGAAAGCGACCCCATCCACCCGGTAAACGTGTATGGCGAGTCAAAGGCGGCCGGGGAGACCGCGATTGCCCAGGTTACGACCCGGTACCTGGTGCTCCGGACCAGTTGGGTCTACAGTGCACACGGAAAAAACTTTCTCCGCACCATGCTCCGCCTCGGCGCCGAGCGTCCTGAGTTGCGCGTCGTAGACGACCAGCTCGGCGCTCCCACCTCCGCTGCAGCCATTGCCGCTGCCACCGCGCGCCTGGTCGAACTATCCCAGTCGTGCGCCCCGGGAATCTATCACATGACCGCCGCCGGCTCGACTTCCTGGTGTGGTTTTGCCCGCGCCATTTTCGAAGCGGGCGTGCTCCCTACCCAGCCGCGGGTGCAACCTATCTCCTCCGCGGACTATCCAACCCCAGCCAGAAGGCCGGTGAACTCCGTACTTTCAAACGATAAGTTTGCCCACGCTTTCGGTTTCCGGCTGCCCACCTGGCAGCAACAACTGGACGATGTACTTGCCGGAATGCAAGTCCCAACTGTAATGAGGGCTAATAGATGAATTCCGTACCGACCAAAATCCCCGATGTGCTACTTCTCGAACCCAGGGTGTTTGAAGACAGCCGGGGCTCTTTCTTCGAGAGCTACAACGAACGGATTCTGGCCGAAATGGGCGTTCCGGGCCCCTTCGTTCAGGACAACCAATCTTTCTCCCATAAAGGAGTCGTACGTGGTCTCCACTACCAGATTAAGCAGCCCCAGGGAAAGCTCATTCGTTGTCTGAACGGAGAAATCTACGACGTTGCCGTCGATCTCCGCCGCAACTCCCCCACCTTTTGCCAGTGGGTGGCAGAAACCCTAAGCGCCGACAACCGCAAAATTCTCTGGATCCCTCCAGGCTTCGCTCACGGCTTCATGGTCCTTTCCGACGGAGCCGAAGTCCTCTACAAAGCCACCGACTTCTGGGCTCCGCAACACGAACGAACCATCCTATGGAATGACCCATCCCTGCACATAGCCTGGCCCCAAAAAGACCGAGCCATCCTCTCTGTCAAAGACCTGGCCGGCTCCACCCTGGACCATGCCGCCGTCTATGAGGACTTGGCCACATCGGAGCAACGCGCCGCCGCGGCATCCCTTAGATAACCCCAGCACCCTCGCAGCAAGCACCGGGGGAAATCGGATGGGGGGCGTACGTGGGATGGCATCGGGAAGAATCAGCCCCCCGCCCTAGAACAACTCATTCAACGCTGCCGCCGACCTCGTCATCTCATATCGGCCCCGAAAACAATCAACCCCATTGCGTATCATCTGCAGCCGCTCCTCCTCTCGCATCGCCAGAAACGCCGCCATCCCCTGATACGTCCCTTCCGCACTATCGTCCACTACGATCCCAGCTTTATCCTGCGCAATCTCCGGCCAGATATTAACCTTGTTCGAAACAATCACCGGCACCCCGCAAGCCATCGCTTCCACCACCGCAATGCCAAAATTCTCCTGGTGAGAGGGAAGCACAAACGCCTCCGCGGCGCGCAGCGCACCCCATTTCACATCGCCCTCAAGCATCCCCGTCCAATGGACCCGGCCTGCAATCCCCAACCGTGCAGCCTGTGCCTCCAGCACCGCCCGCAACCCCTCCTCATCCGGGCCCGCCATCACCAAATCCCAATCTGCATCCACCCGCCCAAAAGCCTCCAGGAGCAAGTCGCACCCCTTCTTCCGATGAAGACGAGACAAAAACAGAAAAAACCTCCGCCCCCGCAACCCCGGAAACTTGGTGAGAAACATCTCCCGTTGCCCGGACGCGTCGCCGCCAGGTTCCGATATACCCAGTGAAACTACGACACTCTTCCACCCACCCGGCCAAAACGTCTTAGCCGAGGCATCACGCTCAATCGCCGTAGTGAAGCACACTGCCCGTGCATCGCGCAGCATTCGCTGCTCCCGCGCCAGCCAATAAACCTGTTTCTTGAAATGCTTCAGCGGAAAAGCCCGCTTGAAATACGGGTCCAGCATGCCGTGGGGAAAGACCACGTAGGGAAGCCGCCCGCGCACCATACGATAAGTGCCGTAACCATGGTATTGCCACAAACCATGGATCACCACCCCATGGAAGCGATCGAGATTTTCCGCCAGCCACGGCTTCAGTTTGGGCGTCCAGCGATAGTTACCCTGCGGAGGACCCAACGCGTGGACCGGAAAGCTTTGCCCCTGAACATAAGCTGCCTTCGGATCATCCAGGCACACCACTTCCACCGCGCCCACACAGCACTGCGCAAGTTTGCGAATCGCTTCGGTCGTTCCTCCCGCAGCCGGTGCAAAAGAGGCCACCATATGCAGCAGCCGCGGTTCGTGTCCACCCATAGTCTCTGTCAAGATACCAGTCGGGGTACCCCCTGCAACCGCAGACACCCCTCTGGCTTAAAATGGAGCGGAGGAACACTCCTTCTTGAAAAGAGCTTTGATCACCGGCATCACCGGTCAGGATGGCGCCTATCTCGCAGAGTTCCTTCTCAAGAAGGGCTATGAAGTTCACGGAATCAAGCGCCGCACCTCCTTATTGAACACCAACCGCATCGACCACCTCTATGAGGATCCTCACCAGGAGAAGCGCCGCCTGGTCCTTCACTACGGCGACATGACGGACTCCAGTAGCCTGGTCCACGTGGTCGAAAAAGTGCAGCCCGACGAAATCTACAACCTCGCCGCGCAAAGTCACGTGCAGGTGTCGTTTGAGGAACCCGAGTACACCGCCAACTCCGATGCCTTGGGAACTCTGCGCCTGCTCGAGGCCATTCGCATCCTGTCCCTCACCGGCAAGTCGCGCTTCTATCAAGCCTCCACCTCCGAGATGTACGGTCTCGTGCAACAGACCCCGCAGTCGGAAAAAACCCCTTTTTATCCTCGCTCCCCCTATGGCGTCGCCAAGCTCTACGCCTACTGGATCACTGTCAATTACCGTGAGTCCTACGGCCTCTATGCCTGCAACGGCATCATGTTCAACCATGAATCGCCGATGCGCGGCGAAACGTTTGTCACCCGCAAAGTCACTCGCGCGCTGGCGCGTATCAAGCTGGGTCTCCAGCAGAAACTCTACCTCGGCAACCTGGATTCCAAACGAGACTGGGGCCATGCCCGCGATTACGTCGAGATGCAGTGGCTCATGCTGCAGCAGAAGCAGGCCACCGACTATGTCATTGCCACCGGAGTGCAAAATAGCGTTCGTGAATTTGTAACCATGGCTGCGGCGTGCCTGGACATGGACCTGCAGTGGAAGGGAACCGGCATAGAAGAGCAGGCCTACGATCAGCATGGAAAGGCGATCGTCGCCGTCGACCCCCGCTACTTCCGCCCAGCCGAAGTGGAGACCCTGTTGGGCGATGCGACCAAGGCCCGTAAAGAACTCGGCTGGTCGCCTCGGACAGACTTCCGCACCCTGGTCGAAGAAATGGCCACCGAAGACCTGAAGGCTGCCGAACGCGATGCCCTTGTCACCCAGCACGGCTACGCCGCTTACAATTTCCACGAATCCTGATCGGAGTTACTGCTGTGCAGAAAGACAGTCTCATCTATGTTGCCGGTCATCGCGGTCTGGTAGGCTCGGCTATCTGCCGCGAGCTGAAGCGGCAGGGCTATGATCGTCTCCTCGTGCGATCCCATGCCGAGCTCGACCTGACCGATAGCGCGGCTGTACGCACCTTTTTCGAACGCGAACGTCCCGACCACGTCATTCTGGCTGCGGCCAAAGTAGGCGGCATTCTGGCCAACGATCTCTATCCCGCGGACTTCATCCGCGAAAACCTGATCATCCAGACCAACGTGATTGACGCCTGTTACCGCGCCGGCGTCGACCGCCTGCTCTTTCTGGGCTCTTCCTGCATCTATCCCAGGCTTTGCCCGCAACCCATCAAAGAAGACTATCTGCTCACAGGTCCTCTTGAGCCTACGAACCGTCCTTACGCCCTGGCCAAGATAGCCGGCATCGAGATGTGCTGGTCTTACAACCGGCAATACAAGACCCGTTATCTGTCCGCGATGCCTGCGAATCTTTACGGACCGGGTGACAACTTCGATCCGCAAAACTCCCACGTATTGCCCGCTTTGATTCGCAAGGTAGCCGAAGCCAAGGCCCTGGGTCACAAGCAAATACCCGTATGGGGAACGGGCAAACCCCGTCGTGAGCTCCTCTTCAGTGAAGACCTGGCCGAGGCCTGTATCTTTCTCATGAACCTGGACGAAAAAACCTACTCCGCCTTGTTGGACGGTGTGCCTCTGATCAACATAGGCACCGGAACCGACGTGACCATACGCGAGCTAGCCGAGCATGTCTGTGCCGCCCTGGACTTCAAAGGCGAACTGGTCTTCGACACCACGAAGCCCGACGGAACCCCTCAAAAACTCCTCGATGTAACTCGCCTGGCCGCGCTGGGCTGGAAGCCCACGACCACTCTGGTAGAAGGCATCAAGCAAACCTACGAAGCCGCTCGTCCCCAACTAGAAGCCCTAACCACCCGCTAACCAGCCCTTCTCTTTGACCCAGTAACCAAGCCTCGGGTGCCCCATATCTCGCTCGTTTTTCGCGAGATGTGGGATACCACAACCCTTTACCCGCAACCGTCGAGTCCCCCACAAACCTGAACTAACGAACGTCCGCGTGTGCGGCTTTCATTAAGGAAAGCCGCATGGAGTTCGCCAACGCCATCAAGGTCTACAGGAAATCCTGGGGAAGCCCCTTCCATCGCCTTTCACCTCAGGAAAAAAACAAACCCACCTGTTCCGCCTTAGGCGGAGGAGTCAACGCACTCACCACCACCAAACAAAAAAGCGCCGCAATCAAAGCCGGAAAAATAGCATCCCGTTGCGCCAACACAGGAGGCAAGTGCCTCTTCACCGCATCAAGGTCCCAGAAAAAAGTAACCAAAGTCCCCGCAGCGATCGCGCTCACCGCACCCTGCGCATTCGCGCGCCGGCTATAAAACGCAGCCAGGATCACCGGAGTCAGCGCGGCGGAATAAATCGTGTACGCATAAAGCGTCTTAGCCAGCACCGAGCTGGTATTAAGCGCCTGGTACAGCGCCCAGATCCCCAGCATCACCACTACCAGCCGGGAAACAATCAGCACTCTCTTATTCGAAGCCCCAGGCGCGATATAGCGAATAAAAACATCATTGACCAAATTCGTCGAAGGAGAAAACAAATAATTGTTGGCCGTAGAAATAATCTTGGCAAACACCGCCCCCATCAAAAGCGCCCCCAGCCAGGCTGGCAATCCATGCAACGCCGTATAAGCAATAATCTCTCGCGGCCTTTGTTGAACCTCGCCGGTAGGAAACACCACCGACCCAAACACCGCCAAAGCAACAATGACAGTTTCGAGAATCACCGTCCCGACGATCCACCCCACCACCGCATGGCGAGCGTCTTTCTCCGACTTGGCAGAAAAAAACTTCTGATACATCGACTGGTTGCCCATCATCAGCAGCATGGTAGGCAGAAAAAGCTCAAAAGCCTGTGCCAGATCAAAGTCTCCCAGCACTTGAAAATGGGTAGCCGGCAAAGCGTGGGTAACCCCGCTCCACCCACCTGCCGCGCGCAGCACAAAAGGCAAAGCCATGAGCAGCGTGACGGTCGCCAGCGATCCAATCACCACATCCATATAAGCGACCGAAGCCATTCCCGCGATCGCTGTAAACACGATCACGAAAGCAGCAATGATGTACTTGCCCAAGTCGGCCGTGATGAGGTCGGGAAAAATCAGGTGGAGGATATCCCCGCCGCCAATCAGCTGATAGCTCGTGATCGCCGTATACGCAAACAGAATAGCGATAACCCCCAGCACCCGCGCCGTCTGGTTGTACCGGGCCTCCAGCAAATCAGGGATCGTAAACTGTGCAAACTTGCGTGCGCGCGGAGCAATGAAATAGATGAGCAGAAGCCCCGCCCATCCGCCCCCGCCCTGCCACAAAGCAGCGAAGCCGTGCTTATAGGCATTCTCCGCGCCCCCCAGCAGCGAACCTGAACCGATCCACGACGACAACAGCGTAAACACCAGCACGAAAGCCGGCAGGGAACGTCCGGCAACCAGGTAATCGGCCTTGGTCTTTGTCCTCTTCAGACGGGAAAGAGAAACCGCAAGCAAACTGAGAACGATAACGCCGAGCACCCCGGCATACAGAGCATGACTGGACATGAACTATAGGTGTACACCGAACCGCGGCTGTTCTAAACCGTAAAGTGTTCCCTCAACCTTCGCTCCACTTCGGCGCCGGTACAACCCGCAATGCGAACGATCTTGTTACGCGACTGCTCGCCGGCAACCACCTGGACTGCGGAGCGCGGCACCGAAAGAACCTCGGAGAAGAACGCAACCAGCGCAACGTTGGCCCGCCCATCCAACGGCGGCGCCGAAAGTGAAACCTTCAGAGCCTCACCCACGGTACCGGTAATTGCACTCCGCGCTGCCCGCGGCTGCACCCGAATCGCAAACGTAGCGCCTAAAGGATGGTCACGAATAGGAATCAAAACCCATCACCGGGAATAATTCCGAGCCCCAAACAAAGCCGTACCGATTCGCACCTGGGTTGCACCCTCGGCAATCGCGACCGGAAAGTCATGCGACATCCCCATCGACAACTCTGCAAACGACAACCGCGGATGCGCCGCCGCCAACCGGTCCCGCAGAACCCGAAGCTCGCGAAAGTAAGGCCGCACCGCCGGCAAATCCTCAAGAAACGGAGGCACCATCATGAGCCCGCGAAACTCCAAGCCCGGCAAATCCGGAAGCCGCTCCAGCAGCACCGCAAGCTCAGCCGACTCCGGATCAAGCCCCCCTTCGTTTCTTCCGGGCTAAGCTTAATCTCGATCAACACCGCTAACCGCCGCCCCACCCGCGTCGCGGCCTGATCCAGCCGTTCGGCCAGCGAAACCGAATCCAGCGTATCCACAGAACTAAAAAGTTCCGCAGCACGGGCCGCTTTGTTCGACTGCAGATGGCCAATCAGGTGAAACTCAGCCCCAGCCTGCCCCGCCTCGCCGCGGGGAAGAGACAACAGACCGCTCTTCTCCTGAAACTCCTGCACCCGGTTTTCCCCAAACAGCCGAATCCCCAGCGCCTCGGCCGCCACAATCGCCGCCGCCGGATGCATCTTGGAAACCGCCATCAAGGCCACTTCAGCCCGCGGCCGTCCCGCCTCACGGCAAGCCGCTGCGATCTGCGCCTCGAGCCGGTCCAAATTCTCCTTCAGGACCCCCGTCACCGCATCCTGCTCAATGGCCGTGTTCTTCAAGATATTTCTCCACCTCGAGCGCCGCCATGCACCCCGACCCTGCCGCCGTAATCGCCTGGCGGTACCGCCGGTCCTGCACATCGCCGCAGGCGAAGACTCCGGGCACCTTGGTGAACACCTGGTCGGTGGTCTTTATGTAGCCATCCTCGTCCAGATCGATCAGCCCCTTGAACATCCCCGCATTTGGAATATGCCCAATCCCCAGGAACATCGCGCTCACCGGCAGAACCGATTCGTCCTTCGTCACGGTGTTCCGCAACCGCAACCCCGTCACTTCCTTCTTCTCCGCACCCAGCACTTCTTCCACCGCCGTGTTGGTGAGGAACTTGATCTTGTCGTGAGCCATCGCGCGATCCAGCATGATGCGCGATGAGCGGAACTGCTCCCGGCGATGAATCACCGACACCTTGGTTGCAAACCGGGTGAGAAACAGCGCCTCCTCCATTGCCGAATCGCCGCCCCCGATCACCGCTATCTCTTTGCCGGAAAAGAAAAACCCATCGCAGGTGGCGCACGAGCTAACCCCGTGCCCAATCAGAGCCTGCTCGCTCGGCAACCCCAGCCACCGCGCGGAAGCCCCGCTGGCAATGATCAACGTGCGCGTGTGGATCGCTTCTTTATTGCTCATATACAACGTAAGCGGGCGCCTGGAAAAATCCACGGAATGCAGGTGGCCCATCTGGATATCAGCTCCGAACCGGGTAGCCTGGAGCTTCATCTTCTCAATGAGATCCGGCCCCTGGATCCCCTCTGGCCAACCCGGAAAGTTCTCCACCAGCGTGGTAATCGACAGCTGTCCGCCGGGTTCGTGGCCTTCCAGTACCAGCGGTTTGAGGTTGGAGCGGGCAGCATAAATGGCCGCAGTGAGCCCAGCGCAGCCAGTGCCGAGGATGACAGTATCGCGAATGTCTTGAGCCATAGAATTAGGACTCTTTGATTCTACCCGGTACCCGAACGATGCAAGCGACTCTCCGGACGTAAGATGGCGGCATGGCAAATCTGACTTTGATTTACGGCATGAGATTGCTTCCTTCCGAGGAAGCGATCGAAGTGGGCGACGCCACGGTGACGCTCAAGAACGGCAAACAAGCGCACGTGACCATGCACGTGCTCGAGGGGAGCAGGGAAGAAATCGAAAACCAATTGCGCCAGAGCATTGAGGCCTTCTTCGACTTCTACCCAGAGATCTAGCTCTGCGTAACTTTTTACCCCCGGTCTGTATCTTAAAGAGAGAGCATCTCAGTTACCTGGCGCCCACAAGCGCCTCAAGGAGAGTGTCCGCATGGCCGAGAACCCCGTAGTCTCCACCCCGTCGGCGGTCAAGAGTGTGCGTTCACGTCCCCGGGTAGTGGTCGTCGGCGGCGGTTTCGCCGGCCTGAACGCGGGCGTGGCGTTAGCGGATATGGCGGTGGACGTGACCCTCATCGACCGTCGTAACCACCACACTTTCCAGCCCTTGCTCTACCAGGTCGCGCTTGCCGTCCTCTCCCCGGCGGACATCGCGCAGCCCATCCGCTCCATCTTCTCGAAAAACAAAAATATCGAAGTATTGATGGATGAAGTCGTGGCCATCGAACCCGACAACCGCCGCGTGCTGTTGCACAGCGGCGCGCAAATGGAATACGACTACCTCATCCTGGCCACCGGCTCCACGCATTCCTACTTCGGCAAGGACGACTGGGCCCAATTCGCGCCCGGCCTCAAGACCATCGAAGATGCCACCGAAATCCGCCGCCGTGTGCTCCTGGCCTTCGAACTGGCCGAGCGGGAAATGGTCGAGACCGGCGCCCACCCCGAACTGAACTTCGTCATCATTGGCGGAGGTCCCACCGGCGTTGAATTGGCTGGCGCCATCAGTGACATCTCGAAGCTCTACATGCGTCACGACTTCCGCCACATCGATCCCGCCAAGGCCCGCGTGATCCTGATCGAGGGTTCGCCCCGCATTCTGGCCGCTTACCCTGAAGACCTGTCCAAAAAAGCAGTCGAGCAATTGGCGCAACTAGGAGTCGAAGTCCACACCGGGCAAAGCGTCATGGAAGTAAAGCCCGGCTACGTGGTCGTCGGCGGAAAACGCCTGAACGCCGTTGTGACCCTATGGGCAGCCGGCGTGCAAGCCTCGCCCCTGGGCAAGATGCTGGGCACGCCCACCGACAAGCGCGGCTGCGCCATCGTCGATCTCTACCTGAATCCGCCCAATCATTCCGACATTTTCGTCTGCGGAGATCTGGCCCACGTAGAAGAAAACGGCCGTCAGGTCCCCGGAGTGGCCCAGCCGGCCATGCAGATGGGCAAACACGCCGCCAAGATGATTGCCCAGGACATGGCAGGGAAGCCGCGCACCACTTTCCACTATTTCGACAAGGGAGACATGGCCACCATCGGCCGTCACGCAGCCGTCGCCAACGTGCGTTGGCCCCTCAAAGCCCATTGGTCGGGAACGTTAGCCTGGCTCTCCTGGGTATCCGTCCACCTCTTCTTCCTGGTGGGCTTCCGCAACCGCCTGGCCGTCTTCTTCTCCTGGGCCTGGACCTACCTGACCTTCAACCGCGGAGCCCGCCTCATCACCGGCAGCCCCCTGCTCCCAGGCTGGGGTCAACAAGCCGGCATTCGTCCCCAAGTGATGCTTCCCCCCATGGACACCACCTCACCCCTGCTAGGCGCAGTGCGAGTAAGAGCCCAAAGCCGCCGTCAAATAGCCGCACGAAGCGCAAATGGAGAGACCTGGGTCTCTCCATCGCTGCTCTTTCCTTGTCATCCCGAGCAGCCGACTCGCTGAAGCGAGTCGGGAGAGAAATGACCGGGTTTCCTGTACCGGCAACAAAGGCCGGGTGCCCCACATCTCGCTCGTTTTTCGCGAGATGTGGGATACCACCCTCCTCGACCCGCAACTCTATCGATGTCACTGGGAGCGCAGCCGAATGATCTGCAGTGCGCTCTTACCCCTCCACGAAGCTCAACTCGAAAACTAAACCGGAACCGGCTGACTCGTATTCACATTGACATGGGTCAACCAGCCATACCGATCCGGTCGCAGCCCATGGGCGATCCCTAAAAACTCCTCCTGCAGCTGCTTAGTGATCGGACCCACCTTGCCATCGCCAATTTGAATCCGATCCACTGACCGGATCGACTGTACCTCAGCCGCAGTCCCGGTAAAGAACGCCTCATCCGAGATATACAACAACTCCCGCGGCATAGCCTGTTCC
>CAVWDK010000001.1:660000-1142916 GCA_963753715.1 uncultured Acidobacteriaceae bacterium
AAGGGCGCACGGTGGATGCCTTGGCAGAATCAGGCGATGAAGGACGTGGCAAGCTGCGATAAGCTTCGGGAAGCCGCACACAGGCGTTGATCCGGAGATTTCCGAATGGGGAAACCCACTACGGCAAAACCGTAGTACATCCCGCTGAATACATAGGCGGGCATGAGCGAACTCAGGGAAGTGAACCATCTCAGTACCTGAAGGAAAAGAAAGAAACCTCGATTCCGAGAGTAGTGGCGAGCGAAATCGGAATAGCCCAAACCCGTGGCATTTCGGTGTCTCGGGGGTTGTAGGGTCCGCAATAGTAGAGTTACCAATCTGGTGGTTAGTCGAATCCTCTGGAAAGTGGATCCATAGAGCGTGACAGGCGCGTAGACGAAAATCATCCAGACTCGAAGCGGATACCTGAGTAAGGCGGGGCACGTGAAACCCTGCTTGAATCTACGGGGACCATCCCGTAAGGCTAAATACTCGATTCTGACCGATAGTGAACCAGTACCGTGAGGGAAAGGTGAAAAGAACCCCTGCGAGGGGAGTACAAAGTACCTGAAACCGTGTGCCTACAAGCAGTGGGAGGACTATGCCCGCAAGGGAATGTCTGACCGCGTGCCTATTGCATAATGAGCCGGCTAGTTATTCTTGTCAGCAAGGTTAAGCGTAAGCGAGCCGTAGCGAAAGCGAGTCTGAATAGGGCGATCCAGTTGGCAGGAATAGACGCGAAGCGGGATGATCTACCCTTGGCCAGGTTGAAGGTGGGGTAACACCCACTGGAGGACCGAACCGGTGTTTGTTGAAAAAAGCTCGGATGAGCTGAGGGTAGGGGTGAAAGGCTAATCAAATTCCGTGATAGCTCGTTCTCTCCGAAATAGCTTTAGGGCTAGCCTCGGATGATTTGCATTGGTGGTAGAGAACTGGATGGACTAGGGGGCTTTCCGGCTTACTGAATCCAATCAAACTTCGAATGCCAATGACAACCAGTCCGGGAGTCAGACGATGGGGGCTAAGCTTCATCGTCGAGAGGGAAACAGCCCAGACCGCCTGCTAAGGTCCCCAAGTTACAGTTAAGTGGGAAAGGAAGTCGGAACGCTCAGACAGCCAGGAGGTTGGCTTAGAAGCAGCCATCCTTTAAAGAAAGCGTAATAGCTCACTGGTCAAGCGGTCCGGTGCCGACAATATAACGGGGCTAAAACTGTACACCGAAGCAGCGGATGCACACCTTTTAGGTGTGCGTGGTAGGAGAGCATTCTCAACCGCAGCGAAGTCAGACTGAGAAGACTGATGGAGCGTTGAGAAGAGACCCTGCCGGCATAAGTAGCGATAATGGGTGTGAGAACCACCCACGCCGAAAGTCTAAGGTTTCCTGAGGAAGGTTAATCCGCTCAGGGTTAGGCGGTCCCTAAGGTGAGGCCGAAAGGCGTAGCTGATGGACATCCGGTTAATATTCCGGACCTCCCAATATCTCGTTTGACGACGGGGAGACGCAGAAGGATAAGCAGGACCTCCTATGGCTATGAGGTTCGATGCGCGTAAGCTGGTTCACCCAGGCAAATCCAGGTGGGCTTAACAGTGAGGCGCAAAGCAGTAGGCCGTATGGCCGAAAGCTGCCGATTCCACGCTGCCAAGAAAATCCTCTAAGGAGAGAAATTGGGAACCGTACCACAAACCGACACAGGTAGACGAGGAGAATATCCAAAGGCGCTCGAGTGAAGGCTTCTTAAGGAACTCGGCAAATTAGCTCCGTAACTTCGGGAGAAGGAGCGCCCCGGTAGAGTGAAAGCTCGAGGGGGCCGCAGTGAAACGCGTACGGCGACTGTTTAACAAAAACACAGGTCTCTGCTAAGTCGAAAACGACGTATAGGGGCTGACGCCTGCCCGGTGCCGGAAGGTTAAAAGGAGAGGTTAGCCGCAAGGCGAAGCTTTGAATTGAAGCCCCGGTGAACGGCGGCCGTAACTATAACGGTCCTAAGGTAGCGAAATTCCTTGTCGGGTAAGTTCCGACCTGCACGAATGGCGTAACGATCGTACGACTGTCTTAAGGAGTTGCTCGGCGAACTTGTAGTACCGGTGAAGATGCCGGTTACCCGCAGCTAGACGGAAAGACCCCGTGCACCTTTACTACACTTTTACTATGAATTATGGCTCTTGCTGCGCAGGATAGGTGGGAGGCTTTGATACCAGGTTCTCGGACTTGGTGGAGCCAACGGTGAGATACCACCCTGCGAGTGCTGTGATTCTAACCTCCTCCCGTAATCCGGGAGAGGGACATAGTAAGACGGGTAGTTTGACTGGGGCGGTCGCCTCCTAAATTGTAACGGAGGCGCGCGAAGCTACACTCAGGCTGTTTGGAAATCAGCCGTCGAGTGCAAAGGCATAAGTGTGGTTAACTGTAAGACCTACAAGTCGAGCAGATGCGAAAGCAGGCCTTAGTGATCCGGTGGTTCTGTATGGAAGGGCCATCGCTCAACGGATAAAAGGTACGCCGGGGATAACAGGCTGATCGGAGCCAAGAGTTCATATCGACGCTCCGGTTTGGCACCTCGATGTCGGCTCATCGCATCCTGGAGCTGTAGAAGGTTCCAAGGGTTAGGCTGTTCGCCTATTAAAGCGGTACGTGAGCTGGGTTCAGAACGTCGCGAGACAGTTCGGTCCCTATCTGCTGTGGGCGTAGGAGATTTGCGGGGGGCTGTCCTTAGTACGAGAGGACCGGGATGGACGAACCTCTTGTGTTCCAGTTGTCATGCCAATGGCACGGCTGGGTAGCGAAGTTCGGTTGTGATAACCGCTGAATGCATATAAGCGGGAAGCACGCCCCAAGATGAGATCTCCCAACCCAAAAGGGTCAAGAAGGGTCCAGGAAGACCACCTGGTTGATAGGCTGGAGGTTGAAGTGCAGTAATGCATGTAGCTTACCAGTACTAATCGCCCGTTCGGCTTGTCCATAGAATTAACTCTGCGCAGTATCAGAGAGACATTCAACAAGCCTTGAAATTGATCAAGTAGTTGAAGTTTGATCTAGCCCAATCGGTTTCGTTGTGAAAAATCAGGTTGCATGGCGCCAGTTTGCCGCGCAAGAACCTCAGGAAAACTAGCCTGAACTTGCCGCGACTGCGGGGGAGACCCTCCGCCAAGCGCCCCAAAAGCTCAAAGGTGTGTTTTTACAGCTCGGTTAAGGTTGTCGGAGCACACGCGAGGAAGAATAAGTCCTCGCAGCACACCTAGATTTGCCGGTGACCATACCGCGAGGGTCACACCCGTTCCCATCCCGAACACGGAAGTTAAGCCTCGCTGGGCCGATGGTACTGCACGCGTAAGTGTGTGGGAGCGTAGGTGATTGCCGGCATTAACTAAAAGCCCGCCCGGGGAAACCCAGGCGGGCTTTTCTATTTCTGCATGGACAGGCCTTAACCCCTTAACCCTTAACCGACGTACGCGCACACCCCAACCCGGGGAGAGTTGGTCACCGGCAGGCGCATTTCCGTTTCGCAGGTATGCGTCTCGGCGCACGCGGGGCACAGCCATCCCGCCTCCTCCCATGCGCATTCGGCGCAAATCTCCGTGGCTGGCTCGCTCGCGCAAGATTGACAGAGAATCACTGGTGGCTCGTTTCTGGCGAGCAACTGAACCGCGCCTTTCGGTGTACCGTATGCGCGCAATCCAGCCACCTTCAGCGTCAGCTCCGTGGTCGAGCCGTAGTCATACTCGTAGGTTAGGTTCATTCCCACACCGACCACCTGGTTCAATGGCCGCTTCATGCTCAAGTCCCCATCCATGGGGTCGGATGCATAACGTTCGCCGGCGATCTCAAAGCTGCTCAAATGGCCGCAGCATTCGAGCCAGGTTTCCCGCAGAAAAGCGTCAAGTTTGCCCAGCGTGCCGCCCACCGGCACAGCCACATGCATCCAGTAAGCCTTGGCACGACGCCCTTCCATCACGATGTGAAAGCTCGGACCAAGAGACAAGCGTGTGGCTTCCGGTTGGCTGCATAGGGATAAATGGCGCATCACGGCAGAGCGATGCACGATCTGATCGCAAAAATGACATTTCCCAGCGGACGCCGGTTTGCTCATGACCAAGCCATTATAGAGCTACCGTGGCAAGCAGGAGCGGAAGACCGCCACTCGAGAAACAATGCTATATGGACACCCTTGACGAAACATGAGGCTAGCGTATTCCATCAACAAATGAGGAAGATCAAGCGCCCAGCATCCTGGATGGCCAAGAAAGCCAAGCGTGGATTCAAAGGCTATCCCGTCGGCACCATCGCCCTCTACGGTCCCACCGCTTCCTTGGCTACCAAGATTGCGGTGTCGATCATCCTCGACGAACGAAACGAACCCGAGCAGCTCGAGCGCTGGTTTTCCCAAGACCGCGACATCCGCTACGACCACATCATCGCTAAGGAGATCGAGGCTTTCCTCCGTCAGCATCAGGTCCGTTCCGTGGCCGCAGTTGACCGCATCATCGGCTGTCCGCATGAAGAAGGCGTGGACTATCCCGACGGTCAATCTTGTCCCCAGTGTCCCTTTTGGGCAGGCCGCGATCGCTTCACCCATGAGCGGGTACACTAAAGTTCGTCGAGGCGTCTCTGACGCTAAGGCGCTTCCAGCCCTCTACATGGCGAAAGCGCACCTAATTGCTAGCGATGCCTTCGCATATCTTGTCCGCCGAGGAAGCGGAAAGTGGCGAAGGTCAAGGAAGCCGCCGCGAGGGAAGAGATTACTCCGAAATTTCAGCCGCACGTGCCGACTCTCACGCAAATTCCTGCGCATCACAGCGGTACAAATGTCATCGTGTCTGCCCTAAACTTTCCAGGTATCCTTTGCGCATCATCGAGGGAACTGTTTGGCTTGATCGACGATAAGAAACTGTTTAGAAGAGGAATCCGCGTCGCCGATCTTCAGCTCCTATGCTGTACGATCTAAATGCAGACGAGCTTGGGATACACGCGGATTTCCGTTAGAGGGTATTCCCGTTCGCAGTACCGTCGATCTACTTGTTTTCGCAGGACACGTGTGTGTTCCAGTCCACGTAGGCTCCATGGGGGTTATCCCGCCACGCCCACACGTGGAGCTCAAATAACCCCGGCAAAGCATACCGGTTGGGCGTTCCTATGTACTGCAGTAGTTGACCCTCGAGCACCGGCGGAGCCTGTTGGTGCGCCGCCAGCCAGGGGTCGGCAATCGCGATGAACTCCACCCCGACCAGCTTCATGGCGTTGCCCACAGGCTCGTAGATCAGCGCTTGCGGTTCCTTGGGATTGAGTTGCCCACCGCTCACCAGGGCGCCGTTAATGTAGTGCACGCCCATGGCGCCCATATCCGGCCCGGTGACGCAGCCAAAGGCCGGTTCATATCCCGCGGCGGTGGCCGCGTTCACGTTAGTGAATTGTGCGGTGGCTTCGCGCACGATCTGGACTAAGTTGGCTTGGTTGGCCTGGGCGGCTTCGTCGTTTGCGGAATCGCCGGCTGTCGTACCGGCTGCGAGCAGCGGCCCGGCCGCGGCAAGACTGCTCAGCAATCCTAAACGCAGGATGCACAGGGTTGATTTGCGGATAAGAGTGATCATTGGTTTCTCCTTGAAAGATCTGCTTTGTGACTTCGCACACACTGGCGCCATCTAGCCACACGCCATTGCCGCGAAGCAATCCTGGGCGGCTCCATTGCACCCCAAAGTTTCCTCCATCGGTAAACCTCTGAACGGCAAGGCCTTTGCCCGGCAAAACAAAACTTCTCCGCAGCCGCTTGTGATAGGCTTTCGCTAGTTTCGCGGATGTGTTCCATGTCCCGATCGGCTACTCCCGCCGCGCCTGTTCTCCGCTTCGACAATTTCGAACTGGATTTGTGCGCCGGCGAACTGCGCAAGCGCGGCGTCAAGCTTCGTCTTCAGGGCCAGCCTCTGCAGGTGCTGGCGATCCTGCTGCAATCCGCCGGCAACCTGGTCACGCGAGAGGAACTGCGCAACCAGCTCTGGCCGGCCGATACCTTCGTGGACTTCGACCACAGCCTGCACAATGCCATCGCGCGCATCCGCGAAGTGCTGGGGGATTCCCCTCAGACCCCGACCTACATCGAAACCCTGCCGCGGCGCGGATACCGGTTCATTGCGCCGGTCGAAGAAGTTCCGGCTCCCCGCATGCCCGTGGAGAGCAACGGCCACGCCGGAGCGCTCCCGCTGCCGCCGGCAGCAGAACAACCCAAACGGAGCCTCGGCTCCCCGTCTCTGGCCCTAAGCCTTTGCAGCATCGCGGCCTTGGCCGCCTGGATGGCGTGGCAGCACCTCCGGGCCAGAAGTGCAGCGCCGGCGCTTCGCTCCATCGCGGTCATTCCCCTGCAGAACCTCTCCGGAGACCCTTCCCAGGAATTCTTCGCAGATGGCCTCACCGATCAGCTGATCACGGAGTTGTCGCAGGTCCCCGAGCTGCGGGTCATCTCGCACACTTCGGTGAAGGAGTACAAGGCCACCACCAAACACCTGCCGCAGATCGCGAGCGAGTTAAAGGTGGATGACATTTTGGAAGGCTCGGTGGTCCGGGAGGGCGACCAGGTTCGTGTGACGGTGCAACTGCTCGATGCTCCCAATGACCGGCATCTATGGAGCGAAAATTATCAACTCCCGATGCGCAGCATCCTCACCGTGCAGCGGGATATCGCCCAGGCGGTCGCGCAGCAGGTTCGGGTAAAGCTGAGCCCCCAGCAGCAGGCTCGGCTTGGCGCCGGCGGCGCGGTCGATCCGGCTGCGTACGACGCCTTCCTGCGCGGACGCTATTACCTGATGACCCAGTTCTCCCAGCCGCAGGGCCTGGACACAGCCCAGCGCTACTACGAAGACGCCATCCGCCGGGATAGCGGGTTTGCGCCCGCTTACGCAGGGTTAGCGGATACGTGGCTCAACCAGGGTCTGTCGGGCCATGTATCGTCGCAAGTTGCCTATCGCGCTGCCAAGGACGCGGTCAACAAAGCGCTGGTCTTAGGCGGCAATACCGGCGAGGCCCACATGGTCCTGGCCATGTTGAGTTGGATGTATGACTGGGACCCGGTGACAGCGGAACGGGAGTTTCACTACTCCCTCGCATTGGCGCCGAGTTACGATTGCGGGCACGAGTATTACTCAGGCTATCTTGCCTGGCGTCATCGGCCCGAGGAGTCGCTTGCGGAAATCACCAGGGCCCGCGAGCTGAATCCGAGCGCGAGCCTCGCGTTCGCAGAGTCGGCGTTATATTTTCAGCTTCGCGATTATCCGCGTCTGATCGAAGCCAGTCGCAAGGGAGTGGCTTCCGATCCCACCGAATGGGGGCAGCATTATTTTCTCGGCATGGGCTACGAGGAGACCGGTCGACGGGCTGAGGCCATTTCGGAATACCAGAAGGCTGTCGATATGTCCGGCGGCGATCAGGGTCCCACCGCTGCGTTGGCATACGCCTATGCCAGGCAGGGCAGAAAACTGGAAGCAGAGAAAATCCTTTTTGACTTGCAGCACAGGCCCAAAGCTGTTTCTCCTCTCTCGCTGGCAGCCATCAACGCCGGGCTGGGCAGGAAGGACGCCGCGTTGGAGTTAATCGGTCAAGCGATCCAGCAGAGAGACTTGGGCCTGGTTTGGTCTCTCCCAGCCGACCCGCGCATGGATAGTCTCCGGTCCGACCCCCGATTCCAAGCCTTCTTACGCCAGGTCGGCTTTCCTCTGTGAGTGTAGGCGGTACGCTTTTCCGAATAAATTACGCCTTAGAGCGGACAGGAACAACGCACGATCCGGGACACCCTTGATCCACGCCAGAACAGCTCCGTGGGGACGCGCCTTGCGCAGTTCCGACACGACGTTGGTATCCAGCAGGTACATCTAGGCAGACTCAGTCGGTGGCCGGCGGCTAAGCCTACCGCTGTGCTTGCTGTCACCGCTTACCAATGGCCGCGATAGGTGCTGAAGAAGTCGGGTAAGTGCCGGGGAGGGGAGCGCGATTTGTAAAATTCGATAAAATTCGATGCTTTTGGGCATTTTGGGACACGAACGATGGTGCGTAGGTTATGCGGAACTCAACGGCGCCGAGCAAAGGGGTTCCTTTTTATGGAGAAAGGGATTCTGGTGTCTGGAGCAAAATTATCGGCCATCGGGACACGAGGGACGGATGAGGCCCTTGGCGAGGGGCTCGAGGGGCCGGCGGAATCGGTGGATCGAGTAAGGTCAACCGTTGAGTTGGAGGTAGGGCAGGGCGCGAGGTTTGGGAGAACCGGTCCTCCGCGGGAGCGGCTTCGTGCCGGGCTGGGGCCGGTGGGGGAACTCCGTTTTCCTGCTGCTCTCTCAGCCAGGCGGAGGCATAGATGTCAGGCGGGGCAGAGGGGCGGGTTTGTTCTGGTCCGAGGCAGGGCGACGAGCAGGGATGTGGCCTTCGATGGTTGCGATCAGGGAGAGAGCCCTGACCTGGCTGGACATGTTGCCGCGGGTGATTTCGGAGGTGAGGTCGGCGATTTCCCAGAGGCGGGCGAGGAGCCGCTCACGGTTCTGGATGAGCCGGTTCTGTTGGTCCACGGCACGCTCCACGGCGAGGCGGGACAGGTCGGCATCCTGCTCGACAAACTGCTGTCGAACGGCAGCGCTATGCTCCAGCAGGTAGGCGCGGACACGGGGCTTGGATTTGGTGTACGCAGCGGTGTTGGGGTTGAGACCGGCGGCCTCTGCGGCTTGACGGTCGGTCATGGATCCAGAGGCGACCAGGCGAGCAAAGGTCATTTCCTGGTCAGTGATGGGGTCATTGATTTTATTTTTGGGCATGGGTGGCTCCGTTGGTGGAAAAGTTGAGGGCTTGCGCGCAGGGAAAAATCTCCCCTGCGCAGGCAGGGCAATAAAAAATCCCGCCGCGGCGGGATGCTGGTTCAGCTGATTTGAGAGATGGTTTGGGTGAGGCACCGGACAGGAAAGAAGACTGTCCTTCGCTCGCGCTTAGGCCGAAAGTTCCGGCAACTGCCCGGCTCGGAGCGGTTAGGCGAGAAGCCGCTTCCTGCCGAAATCATTGATATAGGGGTAGGATACCGGGTTCCGCGCGGCTCGGCAATAGGCCTGCCAAAGTACGCACAATAGCTTTTGCATCCAGATTTCCGTCCCAGATTTCCGTCCCGGGTTTCCGACCCTGGTTTCCGACCCTGGTTTCCGACCCTGCAGTTCTTCGGGCGATTGACTTATTTAAGTCGTCTGCTCATAATCTACGTGTATGAAACCCGATTCTGTCCGCACCTCGATTGACCTGCCCTGCGAGCTTCACCGCCGGGTCCACGAGGCCGCTGCTCGAAAGGGCTGCTCTGCGCGAAAGCTCATTCTTGCGGGGATCGAGCGTGCCGTGGAAGAAGCCAAATCGACTCGGCCTAGCCGGCGGCTCAGTCTCGATCCGCCACTGATCCGCCCTGCGGGGCGGCGTATCCGTATCACCAACGAACAGGCTTATGAACTCATTGAGCTTCCCTGATATCAACGTTTGGCTGGCGCTGGCGGCACCAGAACACGTCCATGCAGCGATCGCAAGGCGCTGGTGGGAGGAGCAAGCTGGGATGATCGGATTCTCTCGTCTGACGCAGCTTGGCTTCCTACGTCTCATGACGACAGCCGCGGTGATGGACGGCAAGCCGCTGACGATCGCCGCCGCATGGAGGGTCTACGACCGGTTGTACGAAGACGACCGGGTAACGTTTGTCTCCGAACCCCCAGAGGTAGAGAAGCGATTTCGTGAGAAAGCCTCGGGGCGAACGGCATCTCCCAAACTTTGGGCCGATGCATGGCTGCTCGCCCTTGCTCAGGAAGCTGAGGGGGTTTTGGTCACGTTTGACCAAGCGCTTGCTTCGCGGGGCGCCTATTGCCTGTTGACGAAATGAGCGTCCTGTCTTTTACGGCTATGGTTAGGAGTTTCAATCCTGGGAAACACGCGTGACGAATCCCAAAGCGAAGACTGATGGGGCTGCAGGAGAAGTGGTGCGGATGATATTTCGTGAAGAACTTGTGCCGCTGATGGACCTCAAACTCGGCTTGGAATATCGGGACGTCGCTCTTCGTTCGGAGCACGTTAAAGCGTCGGGGTTGAGCAAGCGCGAGATTTTGGAGTTGATCGAAGCAGTGGAAGCCTTCGCTGAACCGGTGGAAGTCGTGACCAAGATCCGGCCCTTGTCGCCCGATCCGAGCGACGAGATGATTCTGGATCTTGCGATCAACGGAGGGGCAGAAGCGCTGGTTACGAGCAACACGAAGCATTTTGTGGGCGCAGGGAAGAGGTTTGGCATTCCGGTGCTTTCCCCGGTGGAACTGTTAGAAACGATGAGGGAGGGGAACCAAGATGGCGACTGAAGCGCGCAAGACCGCGATCCCGAAGTTTCCGTTGCGGCTGATGCCGTCGGTGCGGCGAACCGCAGAGGTGTTTTCAGAGAAGGAGGGCGTCTCCTTGAATCAGTTCATCAATGTGGCGGTCGCTGAAAAGCTGGCTCATTTGGAACACGAGGAATGGGCGCGAAAGCGAAAACAGCCGACGAAAGAACTCGCGGCCAGGGCATTGAACCTGCTCGATAAAGCTCGCAACAAGCCCGTGGAACCGGGAGACGAATTGCCGAAGGGCTACCGGGGTAAGCGACGGTAACTGTCGCGCTGTGCTGAAATTGCGGGTTTACACGAACAGGGCGATTCCCGACATTTGAAGTTTTGTGGTCGAAAAATCCTGCCACAAAAATCCACGCAGGGCCTTACCGAAAAACCCACGTTACTCCGTCTGCCCCCCGTAGTACCCTCGTCAGGTCCCCGAGGTTTCGGCGCAGAGTGTTTGCCAGTCTAGCCCGCATTTCTCACGGCCCCCTGGGCAAGTGAGGGTTGCTGTAGCGAGATCTCTATTTCTAACGGATGACGGGTGCCCCATATCTGCCCGGTTTTGGCAGATGTGGGATTCCACGGCTGTCCACCGGTAACTCTCTACTGGCAGCAGGTCTTGATGATGGGTCATCTACGCCTTGCAGACTGGGGGGCCGACGTTCGTGGAATCCCACATCTGCCAAAACCGGGCAGATATGGGGCACCCGTCATTCGTTACGGTACAGGCCGTGAGAAATTGCGGACTAGAGGGGTGCGACCTTCGATAGCCAAATGGTAGCGACGTCGAGTAGCTCCTGCTCTTGGGCGAAGGACGCATCACGGCAGTCGTAAAGAACAACAGTTTTTGTCTGAACGCCGCTGATGCGATGTTTTCCCGGCATGCGGGTCAAGGTGGAGAACACCTCGGCCAAACTGTGTGCCCCGCAACAGCCGGTTGACTTGTCAAATTGGAGGAACAACGCAAGACTCGCCTTATGGTGAACATGGTCCCCATAAAAACACAGGCACCAGGACCGAGCTATCGAGAAACCCCTTCACTCCGCTCCACCCAGGTTCGCCAGGTCACGCTCCTCGCGGATATGCCGCAGCACTTCCTCTGTAGCCGACGCTGACATCGGCTGGCCCGTCCGAAAGACCCAGACGCCGTGCTCTTGCGTAAGCGGTCCCGTTCCTCGAACCGGCCGCAGGGTGATCTCTTCCCCAGCGCTTTCCAGTTCCAGATCATCCCCCGGTTCGAGGTGCAATGATTCGCGCAGCGGCTTCGGAATGACAATCCGGCCGGCTTTATCAATGGTGAGACGCACGTTCATAATGGCAGGCTATTATGGGTTAAACCACGAGTCAATGGCATTGAATCCGTCGGCATCGAAGCGTCTCGGATGCCCTATCTAAGGGCACGACTTTAGAGCCGGGCTGTAAAACGCCGAACACTATCCGGGGTTGTAGCCCCTGCGCGGAGCATCCCTGCACCCGCTGCTTGGCCCATCCGAGAGGAACGCCACAGGATTGGATCTTCCCGTTTCCGGAAAAAAGAGAACGCTGGCTGGATTGGGATTGACTTGCCCTCGACGCAACGGACGGAGTCACGCTCTGGAAGGTGAATAGGTATCATGTCACCGCATTTCACCCACGTGGCGAACTCTCACGCTAAGTGCTGCGCATCCCATCGGATACAAATGTCATCGTATCTGCCCTGAACTTTCCGGGTAATGCTTCGCGCATCCTCGATTTGGCCGAAGCAGGCGAGATTTGCCTCGCAGTTTCAGACGACATTCTGAACGAAGTGAATCGCGTTCTGCTCCGGCCCAAGTTCGGCTGGTCTCAGGATCGTGTAGATGCTGCCATTCGGCAGATCGCCGGATTTGCCGAGCACGTTGAGCCCAAGCAACGCATCGCCTTTCTTCGAAGTCCGGCCGAAGCAGCGAGGACCTTAGCAGGGCCACGGCGCAGGAGTGCTGATACGTCGGCTTCAGTCCCGAAACCTCCGGTTATCGAAACCTCCGCGAATTTCCTAACTTTATTGACTGAGATTCATCCGAACTGTACAGTTCAGAGCAGTGAAATGGAGAGTTTATGGCCGCCCCGACGACCGATAAGACCGGCACTATCGTGGTTTCAGCGCTGAATGCACGGGCTAATTTCGGCAAGCTCCTGGATCGCGTCTCTGATGGGCGTCATTCGCTGGTCATCGAGAAGCGCGGCACGCCGAAGGCCGTGCTCTTGAGCATTCGCGACTACGTCAAGCTGGCCGCACCGGAACCGGAAGTGCTGCGCATCCTCGGTGAGGAATCAGAGCGCAACGGAACCAACGCCCTTACTCCCCGGCAGATTGACCAAATAATCAAGACGACCAGGGCGCAAAAGAAGAAGCGCTAATGCTTCCGCTCCGTCTTGTCATCGACACCAATGTGTTGATTTCCGCCGCTCTCAAGCCAGGAGGCCTTCAGCGCACCACTTTCCTGCTTGCTACCACCAAGCCGGCCCGTCTTTATGTCAGCCGTCCGATCTTGGAAGAGTATGCGGACGTGCTGTCCCGCCCCGAGTTGCGTATCCGCAAAGGTTTGCGTCTGCAGCTGCTGCAGCTCATCAAGAACAGCAGCCACGTCGTCGTACCCTCACGTCGCCTGGACGTGTGCAGTGACTCGGACGACAATATCTTTCTTGAATGCGCTGACAAAGCCGGCGCCGATTACCTTATCACAGGTAATAGCAGGCATTTTCCCAAGTTCTGGAAGAAGACCAAAATCATTACGGCCCGTGAATTCGTCAGCCTTGTGGCACCACATTTGATCTCCTGAGAGAGCTGCATGACGCCAGAGAGTGGACACGGCGAACCCATGTTGGTGCGGTCAGGCAAAAAGAATAGGTCGCAGCCATGGTTACGTTCCGTCTGTCCCCGGGTTGCTCCCGGGTCATGCTCGAGGTTGCAGTGGATCCTAAGTCCACGGGTTGCTTCCGGGTAATGCTTCCGGATTGGATCTTATTCTCCGGGAATCAGGCTCATGTCCCGTGATTGCTTATGACCCCGGGCTGCTTAACGCCACAAAGGAGTCGCCTCGGAGCGTGAATAGGTTCATGTCACCGCATTTCGACCATGGCATCGAGTTCGAGCCGAAAGGAGCTTGTTGGCTGGGAATTAACGATCGTGGTGCACGGGTGTCCACCCTCGTGGTTCCGGTCCGAATCTTATAGGCGATAGGACAGCGTGCGATTTCGATCAGAAGCTGTCGATATTCGGTCATGATCTGGTTCAGGGGGATTTTAGTCTGTGGCGCTCTCGGTGAGCCACAGGATCGAATCCCGCCGTTCTCCGGAAGAACGGGAACGCTGGCGTGATTGGGATTGACTCCGCCTACAACGCCACCGAGGGAGTCGCGCTCTGGAAGGTGAATAGGTATCATGTCACCGCATTTCACCGGGTTCCGCGCGCGACCTGGATGTGTTTTTCCCTTGCGGCAAGGCTTTAATCAGCGCGAGAAGGGATTGCGCTGCGGACAACAGTTCGGGATCGGAGGTGGGTTGACTGCCATGAGTTCTTCGGCTAGCGTCGCTTCCTGCCTCGGATTCCGGTTTGGCTTCCAGCTTGTCGATCGCTTCAGCAGCTCCGCTGTAGTGGCCGAATTTGTTTTGATGAGAGACTTCAAGCGGTCGTAGGCGTCGGCGATGGCCGACTTGGCGGTATCGGTGGTTCCAGCTACGGCCCCGGCGGCAGAGGGCGGAAATGATAGCGTTCGCCACAATGTCGGGTGTCATGGCGGCTGCAATTGTGCCACAGACGGCACGAGACGGAGGGAAAATCTCAGGTTTACAGGACAGGGGATTTAATTCGCCTCCCGGTCGCGATTGTCCGCGCTTCTCGGGTCAAAGCGAAACTTGTCTCATGAAACTGCGCAGTCTACCATTGCTCTCATGCCCGAAAACCCTGTAGTCCCAACAATGGTGGCTGCTGCTCGATCCGGATATTTTCGATGACGTGGTCGATGAGACCTTGTTAGACGAGGAGGATTCAGGCGAGGAGAAGCCTTTGTTATAGTCACCAGCTATGGTGCAGATTATGACGTCGATGGTCTTGTCAAGCGACTGAATAAGGGTGACATTAAAATCCCGGCCTTCCAACGAGGATTTGTCTGGCCGGTTAAGCAAGCGTCTCGATTCATTGAATCTCTCCTGCTGGGTTTGCCTGTTCCCGGCATCTTTCTGTCCAAAGAGGATGAGACTAATAAGCTGCTCGTAATCGACGGGCAACAACGTCTGACAACTCTCCAGGCTTTTTATGACGGTATATTTCCGTCGACGAAGCGAGAATTTAGTTTGGTAGATGTTCAGCCTGGTTAGAGGGGAAAACCTACAAAAGCCTAGAGGATGAGCATCGGCGCGTCTTGGAAAACGCTATCATTCACGCAACCGTCGTGAAGCAAACAAATCCCGCGGATGGTGGGAGCGGGATCTACAAGATATTCGAGCGCCTGAACTCGAGTGGGATGCTGCTCTCCCCTCAGGAGATTCGGACTGCCATTTATGGGGGAAATCTCTCGACACTATTGTCTGAGCTGAACAAGAACGCCAACTGGAGAACCCTTTCGGACCTGTTAGCAAAAGCATGAGGGACCAGGAGCTTATCCTGCGCTTCTTTGCCTAGCCCAGACTGAAAAGCCATATGCCCGGCCAATGAAGACGTTCCTCAACGACTTCATGAATAACAACAGAGCCATGTCGACCGCAATGTGCAAAGCTTACACGGAGATTTTTAACAAATGCTGTTGCCGTCGTTCTTAAAAGCATCGGACCGAAGGCATTCAAGCCCGTCAGCAGCTTCAATGCGGCCGTTTTCGACGCCATCTTAATCGCAGTCGCAAGACGTCTTGAAAAGGCGAAATGAGTGACGTCGGCGGGATAGCGCGAGCTTTCAGGAGGTCCTGCAGCAAAGATTTTCAGCAGTGGACATCTCGCTCTACGGCTGACGATGAGACGGTGAAGAAGCGCTTGCAAATGGCTACAGACGCTTCAGCAAAGTAGCCTAGGTATGGACCGGAGGATCGTCGGAGCGCAGCAACGAATCGATAATCTGGAATCAACCGCCAAATCGGACCCCGTCAAATCTGATGCCGAGCTGCAATCGCAACTAGCAAGATTCCTATGCGTCCTGACTTCGGGCCTGATCGAGCAAGCGCTCATTCTGACGCTGGCCGAGTATTCGCAACGGCGTAGTCATCCCACCGTGGCGAGATACGTCAGCGCCAACGTTTCGAAGATTCGTAATGCGAAGTTTGAGGATATCCTCATCATCCTAGGAAACTTCAGTCCAAAGTGGCGAGAGCATTTCGAGGAAACGACGTCGGCTGAAGTAAAGGACGCCATCAACAGCATCGTTAACAACCGAAACCAGATTGCTCACGGCGGTCAGACGGGTATCAGCCCGGTGCATTATACGGAGTACTACAGGCGAGTGAAGTCGTTTGTCGCTGATCTGGTCGCATATGTTTCGATCCAATGAATGCGGTTCAATTGAAACGAGTAGCGCCAGATGTTGTACTGAACGCTAGCCCTGGGCACTGCTCCCGGTATGGGCTGCGACCCATGGCACACTCTGCAATGATGCGATAGCAGAAATTCCCGAAGAGTTGTCAGTGGAACTGGGACCTTGGTTTAAGCGCCATGAGGTGTTCCAGACGGCTTGGCTGTAGCGTCTCGAAGCCCTTCTGCGGAACCTTCAGGTACTCCCATTTCGTCCCGGTAAGCTGCGTGGCGTTCGCGCACCATTGATCGCCGCGACTCCTTGTGCGCGACCTCTCCGGTCTCTGCGCCCTTCGTTTCCAGCAGCCAGCGCGTGCCCTTGTCATCCACGGCGACGAAATCCGGGTAGTACGACCGCAGATTCATCGAGCCATCCGTGTAGTCAATGGCGAAGCCGAAGGGCTGGGGCAGCTTCGCGAAGCGTGTCACGTCCGTGGCGTTGTTCAGGAACTTGGCGAAGTCGCGCTCGAAGTTGTTGTCGCACGGCACGAGGTTGAAGACAGTCTTCGCATCCTCCAGCACGGGTCGCGACCACGGGAACGGCTGGCACGTGGACAGCAGCCGCTCCGGTTCGAGCAGCTTTGGTTCCTGCTCGGCGATGGTCAGCTTCTTCAGCGCCTTCGAGAAAACATCAACGCAGACGTAGTGCGCCACAGGCGTGCCCATCGCCTTCACGACGACTGGGTCGGACAGGTCAACGGTCTGCCCAAACGCTTTCTGCTCGAAGAACTCCCGCACTTTGGGCGCAAGCGCGGCAAACTGCGATGGGAGCTTCACTGCTTCTGCGATACGCCGGGAGTAGTAGCCGATGACTTCCTGCGCGGTCTGCGGTTCTGGGATGGTGTAGTCACGCTCGACTTCCTTCTGAAGCGTGATGATGTCGTAGCCTTCGTACCGGAACGTCTTGTTGCGCGGATCGTCGGCGGTCAGCGGCAGCAGGATCGTCTGGAATGACATCACGTCCAAGCCCGCGATCTCGTCCGCCAGCGTCTTCTTGCGCACCAGCGTCGGCGACAGCACCGGAAGACCGATGTCGTACTCTTTCCGGTTCTCGAGCGGCAGGATGGTGACGATGCCGACCTTGTCTTTGCCGACCTCGAACGTGTCCAGCTTCAAGTCTTCCAGCTTTTCCAAGTCGTCCACGAAGTCGAGGAACTTCTGGTTGCCGATGATGTCCACGCGCTCCGTGAAGTCCACCGGAATGTCGCGGAACATGAGGCGCAGTCCGCGCCCGATAGCTTGTTCCGGCAGGATGTTGGCTTTGGCAGTGTACGGGCGCAGCCCGACGACGACGGTCACATTCTTGACGTCCCAGCCTTCACGCAGCATGAGGACGCTGACGATGGCGTTGATCGGGCTTTCCGGCTGATCCACGTCGTGTACAGCTTTCCGCGCCTCGTCCAGTTCCTTCTTGCTGACCTCGCCGGATTTGTCCGTGTGGATGACCTGCGTTTTGTCGCCGCCGAACTCGGCTGGGTACTTCTCCCGCAGCCATGCCGCCACGTCATCGGCTTCGTCCGTGTCATTCATCATCACGAACAGACGGGCTTGCGCTTCAGGGCGTCAACTGGTCGCGGTATTCCCGCCAGCGTTCGACGGCAGCCGTCAAATAGCCCCGGTACCGCACGCTGGCATACTCCGACTTTGCCTCGACGATCCGCGCGATGCCCTTCATCGGGCGCTTCACGATGTTGTCGAGGATGGCTTGCTTCAGCGGGTAGTCCGAGATCGTCCACGGGAAGATCGCACCCTTCTGGAATCGCGGCGTAGCGGAGAAATCCAACTGTGCCGCCATTGGGGTCTTACCGTGCAGCGTGCGGATGACGTCTTGTTCCACTCGCTGTCTTCATCGTGAGTGTGATGCGCCTCGTCGTTCAGGACGACAAGATGCCCGGCTCGCAGCGCGATCCGGTCGCCAAAGTCGGTCAGTTCCAACTTCTGCGTCGGAGGCTTCGATCCGAGCACCGCCGTCATCTGCTCCGGTTCCTGCTCGGCGTTGCGGTCGGCACGTTCGTAAAACTGCTGGATGTTGGTCAGGAACAGCATCCCCTCGGCGGGCGCTTTCTCGGCTTCGCCGCGCATCACGCAATCGAATTCCCAGAAGATTTCCAGTTCGCGAGGGATGACCGGGTCGCTGCGGAAAATGCGACCACCCGCGAAATCGGTCTTCAGCCGTTCGAGAACGATGACGTTAGGAGCGAGAAGAAGAAAAGTCTTCGCATAATCTTTGGCGATCTCGTCGGCTTCCCGTACAGCGTTGAAGAATTGCCACGCGACGGCAAGGGACATGACTTTCGTCTTGCCGCTGCCCGTCGCCATCTTCACGCAGTACCGGGCAAAGTCATCGAGGGGTGGCAGGCGCACGTCCCGAAGGTCTTGTGCGTAGCGTTCCAGCAGAGCTTTGCGGCTGCGAACCTTTTCGAATTCCCAAACGAAAACCAGAGTCTCGATGGCTTCCTGCTGAGAGCGGTGATACTTGAACGGAGCGCCAGTTGCCAGCTTGTGGTCGGTGTAGAACCAGTGGTTCAGCAGGATGCGAGTCGTGTCGGTGATGCCCTTGTACCCGCCAGCAACCCAAGCCTTGACAGCCTCGCGCAAAGCGGGAACGCAGGGCGCAGTGCGGAGCTTCGAGGCTACATCCAGGAGCTCAGTTTGCGCGTTGTCAGACCGTTGCACGCTTCCGCCGTGGCATCGTCTATTTCACCTTTATGTCGAGAGTCTTGGTGGTGTCGTTGCCGAGGATGTCGATGACTTTCACGACGACTTTGTACGAGCCGGCTGCTGGATACTCGTACTTGGCGGAAAGTTCGATGTTCGGGTTCTTGCCGTGTCCGGTACGACTGCCACTGATTGTGAAAAGTGTCGTCCTTGAAATCCCAGTCCACCGCCCAGTAGTCGATCATTTGGCTCCAGTGCTTGATCGCCTTCCGAGCTTCCTCCGGCACGTCGTCAATGGGAATCACGAAGTCGGTCAGCTTGAGATCGTCAGCTCGCGACTCTTCTGCTTCGGCTCGACCGACAGCGCTCCCAACTCGAAGAACTTGATGTCGCCCTGCTCGACTGCTTTCTTCTCCAGCACTTCGCGGGGAATTTTCTTGAAAGCCACATCCACGCGGGACTCGGCAGCAACCTGTCGGGCGGTTTCGTTTAGCTCGAATGCGAATTCCCACCCGAGAATGTCCGCCGCAGCTTTTCGCTGCCGTTCCCACCGCTGCTCGCACTTTCCATGCTTCCCGTGCAATGGCTTTAACATCGGTGAGAGTCACGGGGGCATCCACTGCACCGACGTGCACCATGCGTCCCGGACTTCACTCCGTGCATCCACGTATGCCCAGTGAATGGCGTGGCGTGGTAGAGGTCGAGAATGAACTTTCGATAGGCTGCTTCGCGTTGACGCTGCTGCTCGATAGCACTTTCGCCGCGTGTTTGGAACTCGGCGGCCTGCCACGCCTGCCGCTCGTACTTTCCGAGATTTTGCACGGCTGAAGGGTTTGACGCCGGCATCGAAAGCAGTCGCTTGCGAGTTGTGTGAATGGCGAACCGACCAAGGTCGCAAGCAATCCATCGTCGGCTCAGTTTCTCGGCGACAACAGCCGTCGTGCCGCTTCCGACAAAACAATCCAAAACCAAGTCATTCTCATTCGACGACGCGTTGATGATCCGTTGAAGCAAAGCTTCCGGTTTCTGGGTTTGATAACCAACCGCCTCGTTAGCTTGTGAATTTATTGGGGCGATGTCAGTCCATAAGTTTTGGGCGATTTGCCCCAGCGACTCGTCGAGGTAGCGCTTCAACCTAATGCGCCCCGTCTTGTCCTTCGGGTAATACAACAGGCCTTTGCGGTCGAGTTCTTCCATTTTCTCTTTTGAAATCGCCCAGCCGTTTCGATGTGGCTTGTATCCTTTGTATTCGTAGATTAGATTTGGGCGATAGCCGGGGTTGCGAGATTAGACGTTGTCCAACGACGGCCATCCGAATCACGTCCAGTGAAGTGCTTTTCTATATAACCTTCGTCGAAGGGGACATATTGTTGATTCCAAGTCCACTCGTCGGGCGACTTCGCTGTAAAAAAAGATCGATTCCCAAATCTCACCGAACGACCGACTGACATTGCCGTGAGAGGAGGTTCTCTTCCACGCAATTTCAGTGCGTAGACCTGACTCTCCGAATACTTCATCGAGAATCACCCGCACGTAGTTTCCGACATCCGGCTCTACATGCACGTACATGCTGCCGTCGTCCGCAAGCAACTCATGAAGCAATACCACTGCCTCGTAGATCCAATTCAGATAGGATTCAAGTCCACGTCCCCACGTGTCCCGGTAAGCTTTCTGTTCGAGAATTGAAGGCTCCTTCGTAAACGAAGAAGTCTCATCGCCGTTGGCGTCAGGATATGCTGGGACCCTGGCACTGAACGAGAAGTCGGCTCCGGTATCAAAAGGAGGATCAATGTAGATCAAGTTGACCTTACCGGAAAACTCGGGAAGTAGAGATGGTAAAACGTATTTCTTATCGCCCCAAACCAGTCGATTTCGCCATTCTGTTTCTCTACCAGCCGTGAACAACTCCAGACTTCGCTGGCGGTCGGCGACACTCTCGTTTACCGTCTCGATGGTTTGGAACGGAAGGACAACCCGAACCGGACTCTGCCTCTTGCCATCAACATACTTGCCTTCCCAAACTAGTTCGGTCATCGGGTTCCGCTACGCTCCCACTCGCTCAAGGTAGTCTTTCAACACCTGTTGCAGTATATGTCTTGGTTCTCCCATCGCCGAGTCGCCGCAGCATGCTCAAACCGACATATGTGCTACTGCCACTTTGCGGAGCGTTGAAGGAGATCCGCCGCCGTGGTCACCGGCCTACTCTCCGTGATTGTTCGCTAGTGGGGCCGCGCACCGGGTCGGTCTGCCGGTACGGTCGAAGGGGTAAACGGGTGACGCGATACCTATTCTCCAAAAGGACCTGGACCGCACTCGACGTGCCCTGGACGGTAGCTGCAGCCAGCCAACGCACTATAAGGATAGCGGTGCGTGAGTCGAGCCACAATGCAATCAGAACTCCATTGTACGGATTTGCTTGCCGAACGGCGCCGCAACAGAGTTTGCCGACGCGCCCATAGGAATAGCCGTTAGCCAGACTCGAACCCGCCGTCCGCGGTTTGGTAGCTCGGCTTGGTGGAACAGTCGGCCACGTTTTGCGAGGGATTCCCACGTTCCCTGCGAGCAGGGGTAGACCAGACAGCACACGATATCAGCGGTGCTCACGAGGTTGGCGTATGCGAGCACTTGGAGCAGGTCCTCTCGATGCCGTTCGTGCAATTCTGTGTTTTGCTCGTGCCATGTTCCCTGCTGGAGCTCTTCCCAGTGCCGTTTGTACTTCGCATCGATGATGAACGACCTCCCCTCCAACTCCAAGATCATGTCGGGGACGAGTGAGCGCTGCGACCCGAGGTAGGGTGGGTCCCAGGCGAGGGGAGACACCGTCTCCCGCCGGCGCCCGGCCTTCAGTGTGCCACCCATCTGGCGAGCAACGCTGCGCATCACCGTTTCGACCCAAGCTTCGAAGAATTGCTCCATCGGCATCGTCCACGGTATGCCTTCAAGATCGCTCAGCCCGGCGAGTCCTCGCTCTTCCACCGTCCAGTCAATTGCCTGCAGGCCCTCGACGAAGCTGTCGGTACGCATCGGGCGTCGTAGCCACATCTGGGTATCCGACTTTTGTGGCCGGCGGCTGGGAACGGCGTCGACCTTCCGAAAGAGTGACTCCGCCAGGGCTATCAGCCGGTGGATAAATCCCCCTTGCTCGTGCTGCGTTTCGAGGGATCGCCGCTGTTTTTCTATGGCGAATCGAATGGCTCCCTTCAAATATCGGTCGTCACGCAGGTCGGGAAAGGTGCAGGGCACCGATAGAAAATCGCCCCGCGGCATTTGGCGTGTGGCGTACTGCGTCCAGTCAATGTTTCCTTTGGGGGCCGATCGCGCTTCGGTCGTTAGCTCAAAGCGCCGTTCCAAGCGGTCTAGCAAAGCCTTAAGCCGCGCCAACACCATAAAGGATAGTACCCACGGCGGCACCCGCCGTTCGGAGCGCTTCAGAAGCGGCAGCCGGAGAGGCGTGGGACTGATGAGCCACCCCATTTCCGCAAGCATCGGGCCGATGCCCGTCCACGGAAACCGCGGCTGGACCACAAGGCCAAAATCTTGTCTCCCACTCAAAGGGGAGACGAGCGGCACGGCACCGATCGCGCTCCCGGAATCGATATGGAGCAGAACATCTCTCCCGTCGTAGTCCCGCTGGACGCTCACTTGGAGGAGTTGAAAGAGCGGAGCGTTTTGCGTGATGAATTGGTCAGCGAGTCGCGCCGCCTGGGCTGCGGGGTCAGCGGAGGCCTTGCTTCCGAAGAATGCGACCGCTGATTTCGTGACCCGCGTATGATCCCGGAGCTCCAGGCAGATGTCGTTGGTCGGTCGAATCGTCTGCAGCGGCGTATTTCCGCTGATGCGAGGCCGGAAGCCTCGACGACGAGCATTGGCCTTCATAGGCTCTCGAGCCATTGCAGATAGGCGCGAATCGGTTCCGCAAATCCGCTCACGTAGCCCTGGGCCAAGTACTCCGTCAAGAGCGGCACGAGGCTTGTTTTGAGGTTCGTCCTGGCGAGGCCTTCGTCTTTTCCCAAAAAGTAGGAATGCCCTGGCACCAGCGGGAGCGCTTCGTCCGTCGCGTGTTCAATGAACGTCGACACCAGTTCGCGAAATGCCTTCTGGCTCAACTCGCAACCGTGCTCCTCAACGACCGCCAAGCTTGGCCAGAGCGACAAGAAAGCAAATCGCCGACGAACCGCCACATCAAGGATGGCAATGCTGCGGTCGGCACTGTTCATGGTGCCGAGCATGTGTAGATTGTCCGGGAGTCGCAGCTTTCGAAAGAATGGTGCGCCGAAATCGTAGGCTAAGGTGAGTTCACGCGGCGATTCTGGGTCCGGCTCGAACAGATAGATAGCTTCCCCGAGAATTTTCCCGAGATCTGCTCGATTAATTTCGTCGATGTGGAGCAGGTAATTCCGCTTGGGGTCTTCGTAGGCTATGGCCGCAGCTTCCATGAGAAATCCAGGTTTTGGAGCGAAGCGAAACCCAAGCGCGCCGTTATTGCTGGCGCTCTCCTGAACCGGCGCCAGACCACCGACGAAGTTCTCATAGGTCGTGTTCGGATGGAACTGGATCGTCTGACCGGCGCCCGCATAGTCCTTGGCGAGCATTTCGCGCGCCATGCGTGTTTTCCCCGTTCCCGGCGGCCCTTGGATGATGACGTAGCGACGCGTCTTCAATAACCCGGCCACATCGTCGCGGGTGGTAGCCGGCATCAGGTGCTTAAACCACGCGGACTCAATCGCGCTTTGCATCGGCCTTGATATTCGTTGAGAGGCGTCTGCCCGCGTTCTTCGAACATGATATCGAGCATGGCCGTGACCGCGGCGAGGGTGCCCTCTCGATTTCCTGTCGGCCGGTAGATCGCGTACAACACTCTGCCGTACCTCTTGAGCGCGGGCTCATAGATGTGGAAAGCTTTCTTGACCGCCGCAGGCACGTCGATATCTACGCGCGTTGGGTCCTGTTTCGCCCAGGCTACCTGTTCGCCGTCGCCAAACTGCTGATTCAGCCAAGCGCAAACAGCCTGCAGTTTTCGCGCATGGCCGGGGCGTCCAAGGATCGCTCTCATCGGGATGCGAGTCCTTGTGTCCCGATCACCATGGCCACGAGACACGGCGCATCGTTCGCCGGGAAGATCACGAAGCTCATGCCACCGTAACGCACCCGAATCCGCGTTCGACGGATGAATGTAAGCGGCATACGGAACGCCGAGCCGTCTCCCCCTTTCATCTCCGGCGCTCGTAGCGTGACCGACTTCTCAGCTCTTTCGGATAACGCGTGCCAAAGAGCGCGGCGAGGGCTTGGCCGTTGCGTTCCTTCCAGGAGTCCGTCGTGGTGGAGTGGACGATGTCTACGAGAGGATCGAATGGTGAGGCCATAACGTTGGTCCAGTTTATTTTCAGCATGGTTCGTCGAGGGATAACAACACAATGATCTGTCTGTTCCAAAGGGCCCCAGACTTTGCCGCGGGCTTCGGTCTCGGGCCCCTATACGGGCCAAGTGGAGTAGCGTCGAACTCGATTACAGCCCGCATGGAGTGTACAGCAGTTAATCCCCAACTGGCACGAATCCGTGACTGTCGAAATCTGCAGCGCGGAACCCATCAAACGAATTGGGTGATGATGCTTGAGATCGCTAATGCTGTTAAAATCAGCCGGCGAAAAGCTTGTTCATTCGCGTTGAAGAAATATTAGCCTTTTACTTCAGCACAGACGTTATGTAAGGGGGATCAAATGCCAGCCGGAGAACCCAATCCGAAGGACACAGTTAGAATAATCGACCAACTTGTCGACTTAGGACTCCTTGACAAGCAAACGTTTAAGCACATGCATCACTTTGGGGGATCTTTAACCACTTTCCGAAAATACTGTTCCGATCGCGACTCATTTCAGCACGACAGCGAAAATTATCGCTTACACAAGAAACTGCAAAATTTATTGGATTCTCGCTCATCCGGTCACACCAGTCGCCGCTAAGGGATGACGCCCGGTCCCTTTGCGCAAGCTAGTTCGGTACCCTCAGCGCTTGTGGCAACACTAGATCTTGACATCTGACTAAAACTCTGCCAGCTGACGTTGGCAGAAAAGGCGGTTAGGTTTGGCCCGCTTCGAGCAATTCACCTGCGTTTTGAGAAAGTCGGTCGGAAGTCGCTAGGCGCGTGTGCTAGGGCGTGACAAGGCAATAGGGGATAAGGAGAAACCATACTCCTTGGAATTTTAGGAACGGAAATGGGAGCTGACGACCGCCACCTCGAACCCCCTACTTACCGGCCCAACAAAGACCCCTCGAACAGCAACAACAAATCCGCCGGATCCTGATAAACCTCCACACACCCCGCCTCCAGCAAATCGCCTCGTTTCCAACCCCCGCACGTAACCCCGATCACGCGAATCCCCAACTTCCCCGCGGCCTGCGCATCATAAGGAGTATCCCCCAACGCAATCGCCTCGTTTGCGCTTACCCCCGCCTTTTTCAGCGCCGCGGCAAAAATATCCGGCGCCGGTTTCGAAGCCTGGGCATCCTCACTCGTGGCCTCTTCGTCCACCAGGTCCTCCATGCCCACGATCTTCTTGTAAACCGCAAGATCCCCTTTATCCGAAGACGTCGCCAACACAATCCTCCGGCCGCTCTTCTTCACCCGCGCCAGCAGCTCCCGCGCTTTCGCAAAACTCACAATCCTCGGCATGTAGTCGCGATGAAACACCTCCTTGCGAAACCTCTTGATCTCCGGCTCCAGCCGCTCCCGATCCGCTTCCGGAACAAACACGGGGATCAGCTGATCGCCACCCTTGCCAATCTGCGACCAAGCCTCCCCCATCCCCACCTCAATGCCAAAATGCTCAAACGCCCTGCGCCAGGCCTCGGCATGCAGGGCATTGCTATCCACCAGCGTCCCATCGATATCGCTCAGCAGTACCTCGGTCATTCGTTCTCCTGAAACGATTGCATTGCTTAGATAGGATGCCGCCCCGCTCCCTCCGCGCAGCACAAAGATCTCAGGCGGCCCCGCGATCCCCTGGCGACACCCTCTCAAGGGGAGCCCGCGCGTCGACAGAATCATGTGGATTTGCGGGGATCCGCTACCCGTTTGTCGCCTGGGAGAGTCTCCTTTGGAGTTCGGTAGCCCACTCTGGCAGCGGATGGAACCACTGATGCAACCCGCGACTGAGTAGACCCACGGGAAGTTTATGCGCCTGACGGAACTGGAACTTTGGGAAGTCAGCGTTACTGGAGACAAAGTCCCAGCCCCGTCAGGCGCATAACACAGCCGAAAGTACAGACGGCCTGAAGCTTTCGTGCGTGGCCAGGGCGACCAAGGATCGCCTCATCGGGTGCCAGTCCTTGTGTTCCGATGACCACGGCTACGAGACACGGCGCGTCGGCGGCGGGGAAGATCACGAAACTAGCATGCCACCATACGCACCCGCATCGGGCATTCGATGGGTGGATGTAACCGGCATACGGCTACGCCCGCTTCATTTCCCCCCTTCATCTCCGGAGCACGGAGCGTCACGGACTTCTCGGCCCGCTTCGCATATAACGCGTGCCGAAGAGAGCGCGGCAAAGAGCCTCAACGTTGCGCTCCTTCCAACCGTCCAGCGTTGTTCGAGTGGATGATGTCTACGAGTAGATATGAATGGCTGAGGCCACATCTCTGCTCCAGTTCTTCTTTTCCGGTTCTGGAGGAGCTTACACTGTTGCAGCATTACTTCGATAACCATACGCGTGCAATATGCTAAGCTTAGCCGATGTGTTTAGGTGAAGGAATTCATTGCGAACCCTCGGCCTTCTCTCGCCGTGCCAGATCCAAAGAGGGTTTATTAAGCGGATTTAAGAAAAGAACTTTGTTGGTGCGGTTAACTGGAACGGTCAATTCGGTGACGTGATACCTGTTCACCGGGAACCAACCTCTAACAGACTCGACGTGTCTTTGATCCTCCGCTCAGGGCGACAGCACCCCGATCACAGCAATGTACCCGCGCAGCAGCCCGCGCCAATCACGCGAATCGACGATTAAATTTACTTTAGGGTGAGGATTGCCGATTTGGGTGCTTCCGATCCCAAGCCGAGCCCCGCCCACCAGAAACCCGACTGGCATACACAGCTTTCTGCGATAAGGTTAGGGAGTGAGCGGAGACATCGCTTCTGCCCCTTTGGGCTCTACACACTCGTCGCTCGCTCAGCTGGCGGACCGCCTCGGCGTGCGGTGGGCTCAACTGGCTGCGGCCTCCGACAGAACACTGCAGAAGAAAAATGAACTCTCGCGAGCTCTGGCAGGACTCGACTCCGCCGACACCAGTATTGTCGCTTTTGGTTCGCTCGCCCGGAACGAATTCACTCGGGGCAGCGATATTGATTGGACGCTGCTGATTGATGGGCAAGCCGCCTCAGAACACCTGGCCATCGCAAATAAGGTCCGGGACGAGATTGCAAAACTGGAAGGAAAAGAGCCGGGCGGAGAGGGAATCTTTGGCAAGCTTTCCTTTAGCCACGACATCATTCATCAGATTGGGGGCCAGAACGACACCAACGCCAACACCACCCAGCGCATCCTGTTGCTTCTGGAGTCGTGCGTGCTCGGCAAGCCGGAGGCCCACGACCGGGTGATCGGGAATATTCTGGGCAGGTATCGACCGAAGATCGTGGGCTCTGGTACGGGTCAAGTCCCCGCAAGGTGCCTCGATTTTTATTGAACGACATCGCACGATACTGGCGCACCATGGCGGTCGACCTGGCATACAAACAACGAACCCGTGGTGGGCGCGGGTTCGGATTACGCACCATCAAGCTTCGCATTTCCCGGAAGCTGATATTCATCGCAGGCCTCCTGTCATGCTTCAGCTATGAACTCGACCTTGATCCGGAGCGGCGCCGGGCCATTTTTAACGGGGACGGTCCGCTGCCGGCACTCGCTCACTTGAAAACTGCAATGATGCGATCGCCGCTCGAAATCACCGCCGCAGCGCTGTTATTGTTCCCTGAACTCGACCCACGCGCCGAAAAGCTTTTCAGCGCTTATGACGAGTTCCTCGGTCTGCTCGCGGACGACGTCAAGCGAGAAAGGCTTGACACCATCTCCTTCGACGATCTGAAGACAGACCCGGTCTTCAAGGAAGCGCAACAAATTAGCTATCGCTTTTGGGACGCTGTCAGCGGTATCTTTCTCAATCAAGACAATCTTCTCGGGCATCTCACTATCGAATACGGAGTTTTTTAATGCGGCATATAGGATTCTCAACGGGAGCAGTGGCTGGCGGCGATTTTGTGTCCGCGCTCGCCTTGTTGGCAAAGCAGCCCGGGATCGACAGCATAGAGCTTTCTGCTTTGCGCCTCCATGAAGTGGAGCCATTGGTGCAGGCGATTCCCATGCTGGATCTCAATCGCTATAGCTACGTCTCTTTTCATGCTCCAAGCTCATTTCCGGCGCAGGAAGAAGCAAATCTTGTGGAAACGCTGGAACGGCTTGTTCCCAAAGATTGGCCGATCGTGCTCCACCCTGACACGATCCACGATGCCTCTCTGTGGCGCGCATTAGGAGCGCGCGTGGCAATCGAGAACATGGATCGCCGGAAATCAACTGGGAGAACAGCCCAGGAACTCCGGTCGAACTTTGACCTCCTGCCGGACGCGCGGTTTTGTTTTGACGTGGGTCACGCTCGACAGTGCGACACGTCTATGACAGAGTCATATCGGATCCTCGAAGCCTATGGTTCGAGGCTGACGCAACTCCACGTAAGCGAGGTCAACAGTGCGAGTCAGCACGATCCCATTAGCTATGCCACGAAGCTAGGCTTCCAATCGATCGCTCACCTCATCCCTGCGCGTATTCCCTTGATTGTGGAAAGCAGGGTGTCTCCAGGCGATATTTCCAAGGAGATCGATGCCGTACTCGAATCGTTACCCTCCTTCGCCGAGACGGCTGCACTTCTAGCGTAGTTCGTCGGGAACTGCTGAGGGATTCATTCGCCGGCGGCACCCGCGGTTCGGAGCGCTTCAGAAGCGGCAGCCGGGGAGGCGTGGGACTGATGAGCCACCCCATTTCTGGAAGCATCGGGCCGATGCCAGTCCACGGAAACCGCGGCTTTTTGACACGGCTGAAAACGAACTCTGGTGCTGGTGCATTTGTGTCGTCCCTCCGGGACTCGTACATAAACCTTCGCCAACCCGGCACTCCCGTGCCGGGCTCTGGATTGTATCGTCCCTACGGGACTGCAGGGGCTGAGTGCCTTCAATCGCACAGCCGACTTAGGGCACAGTCGAAAAACCACCTCACTGCCCGGTTTTCATCACCTGGGAGCCGCAGGCTCATGGGGACACGGCTGAACCCGTGCCTTTCGTACAGAGACGCTTTTCCATTCAGGTTTAGCTGTCAACCCCGAACCGGCTGTTTGTGCAGAACAGGCCATAGCAGGGGCTAAAGCCGGTGGATAAATCCCCCTTGCTCGTGCTGCGTTTCGCAAGGATCGCCGGTGTTTTTCTATGGCGAATCGAATGGATCCCTTCCCATATCGGTCGTCCCGCAGGTCGGGAAAGGTTCGCCCCACGGCGGCACCCGCCGCTCGGAGCGCTTCAGAAGCCGCAGTCGGAGAGGCGTGGGCTGATGAGCCGCCCCATTTCCGCAAGCATCGGGCCGCCAGTCCACGGAAACCGCGGCTGGACCACAAGGCCAAAATGTTGTCTCCCACTCAACGGGAGAGGAGCGGGACGGCACCGATCGTGCTCCCGGAATCGATATGGAGCAGAACATCTCTCCCGTCGTAGTCCCGCTGATTTGGAGGAGTTGAAAGAGGGGAGCGCTTTGCGTGATGAATTAGTCAGCGAGTCGTGCCGCCGGTCCCGGAAATGCTTACGAGTTATCGAGCCGTCAAACGGAAGCTACCGGAGCTTAGAAAAAATGCTGGCAGTCAGTCCCTGTTCGGGGCGTCCCTTTTTCAAGATTTGAGCCTCGCAGCATGGGCCTTGATTGGGTGGTTTAGGTCCCATCCTTCGCAAACAGCGCGAAGGATGGGACACCGGAGATTTTTGGGTTTGTTGAAACTGAGGGCGGAGCCTTTTCGCTTCGAATCAGAAGGTAAGAAGGCGGTCGAAGAACGACCGATACCGTCTCAGAGCCTGCCGTAGATCCTCCGTTGAAACGTTATCGCCACGGTCCCACTGCTTTTCCAGTTGCGCGCGTTCGTTGGAGAATTGTTCGGCGATCCGCTTGACTACATTCGCCACCAAACTATCAGCCTGTTCTACTGCCTGCCTGGGCTCATCGACGAACGAGGTTTGAACCCGATCCCAGCCCGCGCGAAAATTATGCAGTTCATCGTCGGGAAATAACGGGGTGACTTCCCTGGCTGTCGGGCGCGCAGGAACCGCTTGCCCGGGTTGAAGGTTGCGGTCGTCGATTGCAGATGGCTGAGCTTCCGTGGTTTTCTCAGGATGCGCAATATCCGCCGTCGTCAGCTTTTCGTCGTTAAGAAGCAATTCGCTCATGGGAGACTCCTATCTTTTCGGGTTTGGGGGCATCGAGCAGTTCTTCGAACAGCGAGCGGAAGTAGACCATCGCCTGCCGCAGGTCTTCAGTGGTCGCTTGACCCTTATAATGACGCTGGACAATCTCCCGCGCGGATCGATAGTTCTGCACCACTCCGGGATGGTGCACAGAAATGTCGGCAGCCCTTTGCTCAAAGTCAACCATTGGGTAACCCCTTGCGCCCATAACGGTTGTTACTAACCTGTCTGCTTCGGTGACTGCCGCGGCAGGATCATCGACGAACCGCTTCTGCACCAACGACCACTCTTGCGCGTATCTCTCGCGGTCGCTTTCCTGCAAAGGGTGAATGGAGAATTTCCCCACTCGCTTCTCTCTCTCAGCCAGAACGTCCTCTGCGTGACGGGCACCGCCTTGTTGCTGTACGACCCGGTCGTATTCGGAGCCGAAACGCTGTTTTAGTTGATCGCTCTTCCGCTTGCGAATCACGAGCAGTGCCGCGACGACGATGACTACGACTACAGCAATAACCACGGGAACCAGAATTTTGGTGTCCATAGCTTTTGATCCTCATGGATTCTGATGCCGCGTTTGCATCGCGCGATGTCGAAGAGCCAAGAAATACCCCAGGTGTTGAGCCACAGCTGCACATTCTGGATCGTCCTCTCACCGGACCGGATGCTCGCTGTGCCTCGCCCCGCCCCGAGCACTTGCCAACCTTCCTCTGCCGGGGCTACTATCGTTCCGCTTTCCAGGCTCCAGTACGCTCTTTCCAGAAATCCGAGACACCTCGGGTTAAACACCGACTACGCATGCCCAAATTCGGAGAAACCAATGTCTAATCACATGCAAACCCTCCGCCATGGCCACTTCGGGCGGCGACTCATCTGGCTCGCCCCTGTTGTTGTGTGCGGTGCTTCCGGCCTCGCGGCCGCCGCTACCCTGTGCGTCAATCCCGGCGGAACGTCCGGCTGTAAATCCACCATCGGCTCTGCCGTCACCGCGGCCTCCCCGGGGGACACCATTCGGATCGCGCCCGGAACCTACAAGGAGCAGGTCACCATCACCAAGCCGCTTTCGCTCGTCGGCCCGGGTAACATCCAGCCCGTCATCGATGCGACCGGCCGCGCCAACGGCATCTTCATCAACGGCATGTCCGCGGCTCCCAACATAGGTCTGGCGAATGTGCTGATATCGGGCCTCAAAATTAAGAACGCGAATTTTGAAGGGGTCCTCATCGCCAACGCCTCCGATGTCACCATCGTGGACAACCAGGTGCTCGACAACGATCGCGCGCTCGACATTGCCGCCGCCACCTGCCCCGGCATCCCCGCCTTCGAGACCAATGAAGGGGAGGACTGTGGCGAGGGAGTTCACCTGATGGGCGCCGTGAACGCCTCGATCATTCGTAACGACATCGATTACAATTCAGGCGGCATTCTCATCAGTGACGAGACCGGCCCCAGCCGCGGCAATCTCATCACCGGCAACACGGTGCACGACAACCCATACGACTGCGGCGTCACCATGGCCTCCCACGGGCCGGCGACCTCGGTGATACCCTCCGCAAAACTGTCGTACGGGGTAACCCACAACACGGTGGCGCATAATTTTTCTTATCGCAACGGCCTCCAACTTCCGGGTGCGGGTGCTGGCGTCGGCATCTTCGCCCCCTTTCCCGGCACGACCGCGGCGGACAACGTAATCATCGACAACCAGCTGCGCGATAACGGTCTTCCCGGGGTCACTATGCACAATCACGCAGCGGCTCCCTCGCCTGCGCCCCCGGTCAATCTCAACGGCAATATGATTATCGGCAACCAGATCTCGGGCAACGGCGCAGACACTGCCGACGCGGGAACTTCCGGTCCGACGGGCATCAACGTTTACAGCGTGGCGCCGATCACCGGAACCGTCATCTCGCAGAATGTCTTTGACGACGAAGCCATCGATATTGCCTTCAGTGCGCCCCTCGGCGAACTGAGTGTGCACCTCAATGACTTCGACACCAACAAAGCCGGCATCGACAATATGAGCACGGGCACTGTGAACGCGACCCAAAACTGGTGGCATTGCCCGGCAGGCCCAGGTGGAAAAGGATGTACGACCATCGTTGGTTCGGGAGTGGCTTTTACCCCATGGCTGACCTCTCCCTTTGCCGCCGACGGTCACTAACGCAACGCAGTCGAATCGCAAAGAAGTCCGCGTACAAAATTCGCGCGGGCTTCTTTGCATTCCTCGCTATTGCTTGAGCCTTACGTCGAATGGATATGCAATGGCCTCGACGATCCGAAACTCTGCCGCCTGACGATGGGCCGGGTTGAAGAGGCGGTTCATTGTTTCGGGAACGATTGCACTGGGAACCCGAAGCAGCACACTTTCGTTCTTCACAAGCCAAGCGGTTCCCAGGTCGCGCGTCGCCTCAAGCCGTGAACGCCAATCTTCGGGCAAAGCATCGGCGTTGATGGAAGGTACATCGATGTCTGGCGCGTCGACCTTCAGCAACGTGCATTGGGGGGGCACATCGTTCGCGCTGGTGTGGACGCAGACTTCAAGAAGCGCCGCCGCCGGAGTCTCGGCGAGATACACAATTGGGCGGCCAGGGTAGTGCCAACGTCCGCCAGCCTTGAGACCGCCGATTCCGCTCAGGTTGTGGTGGCGGCTGATCCTCCAGAGGACCATCAAACAAACATGCCCTCATCGATCTGCACGAGTAGCTCCTCCACCATACGGCTACCGGTATCGGTTTGCAGCAGGGAGAGCGGCACACGGTCATCGAGCCGGGGATTGGGTTTCCGCAGCCAGGCAAGCGCTCTTTCGCGGCTGCCGTAGATGGCTTCAGCCAATGACAAGACGCGAATGGCTCGCAGAACGCGGTCGGATTCGTCGACCGTGAGTTTTTCGCGGCGGGACCGGCGATGCTGAAGCGTGCGCTGCGGAATAATGACGGCGTCAATCTCCCCTCGTTCGAGCCCGAGTGAGATGAGCCGTTTGATCACAGCCGGCGTGAGCCGGCGTTCGACAATCCGGAGAATCTCGGCTTCACTTACGGGCGCCTGCACTCCGAGCCAATCTCCGATTTGCGTGTTGACAGCATTCATAACCTACATTATGCCATAAAAATTACGGCAAAATGATCCAAGCGGTAATGCCATCGGCCTCCCCCACCGCAATTGACAAACCCCAGCACGCAGGACTAGATTTGCTGCTCATCACAAGGGCTAAGATACGCAATCGGGTTCAGCCCCTTCCGGGCATCCCCATGGGCCTATTCGCTTCTTCCTCTTCGGCCCAGTAAAGCGAACACCTATCCCTGTGCCCCACGGGCTTATCTATCTCATCCGTTTCAAGGAGACCTATGCACGCTCACGTCCGCAAACTTTTCTCCGGCTGCGCCCTGCTGCTGCCCCTCGCCGCTGTCCTCGCCCCCGTTCTCAACGCGCAAGCCGCGCCCGATGACGGGCCGCCCAACGTCCTCGTCATCCACCGCGAATACCTCAAACCCGGCAAGGGCGGCGCGCTGCACGAGCGCTCAGAAGGCGCCTTTGTCCACGCCTTCGCCGACGCAAATTCCCCGTACCACTACTTTGCCCTCGACTCCCTCTCCGGCCCTTCCCGCACGCTCTTTCTCTTCAGCTACGCCAACTTCGCCGATTGGGAAAAGGAGACAGCCGCCATCAGCAGCAACTCGGCCCTGGCCGCGAAAGTCGACCAGGCTGCGCAAATGGATGGCGAACTGCTTACCGGCTACGACGCCGGCGCCATGATGCTGCGTCCGGATCTCAGCCTCAACAAGGGCTCTATCGACGGCGCCCGTTACTTTGAGATCACCGCCTTTGTCGTCAAACCCGGCCACATGCACGACTTCACCGAACTCACCAAAATCTACATCGATACCTTCCGCAAAATCGCTCCCCAAACCCATTGGGACACCTTCGAAGTAATGTATGGAAACCCAGTGCCCACGGCCGCTGGAGGAGGGGTCTTCCTCGTCTTCAACCTGATGAAGTCTCTCGCCGAAACCGACAAAAGCATCAAGGACTCTGACAAATTCGCCACCGAGCTCGGAGCCAGCGGCATGCAGAAGGTCAGCGAGCTCACGGCCGCCAGTATTGAGGCGACCAGCACCAACCTCTTCGCCATCAACCCTCGGGAAAGTAACCCGCCCAGCGAATGGATCAAAAAAGATCCAGCCTTCTGGAAAGTCCAATAAGTGATAAAAGGGGAAAAGCCCAGGACGAGCTTCTCCCATTAGCTCGCCCTGGGCTCTCGCACCCCCGAGCGACAAGCCAAGGAAGGAAACGAACCACACGTGCCCGAGGGCAATGAAGTTCACCGCTTCGCCAAGCTGCACGGCGCAACCTATGTAGGCAAAACCATCTGCGTGGAGTCGCCCAACGGCCGCTTTCCGGGCGCGGCCTTACTCAGCGGCCGCAAGCTCAAATCCGTGATCGCCCACGGCAAGCACCTGGCCTACGACTTCGGCCGCGATCGCAAGCTGCACATCCACCTCGGCCGTTTCGGCGACTTCACCGAAGGCAAGATGCCCTTTCCCGAAGTGAAAGGTGTGCTCCGCATGCGTTGGTCCACCGCCACCGACTGGCTGGAACTGCGCGGCGCCACTGACGTTTCCGTCTATTCCGATGCCCAGTGGCAAGCGGTCGAAGCCCGCCTGGGTCCCGATCCCCTCGTGCCCCACGCCGACCCTGGGCCGGCCATCGCCTACATCCGCAAGGCCAACACCCCCATCGCCGCTCTCCTCATGGATCAGACCGTCTTCGCCGGCATCGGTAACATCTATCGTGCCGAATTGCTCTACCGTGCCCGCCAGGACCCCTTCGCAAGCGGCAAGGATGTGGCCGAAAAAACCCTGAAAGCCCTGTGGAGCGATGCGGTCAAGCTGATGGCCGACGGCATGGTAGACCGCCGCATCGTGACCACCCGCGCCAAAGACCGCCCCCACCCAAAAGGCAAAGCCCAGCCCGACGAGGTCCACTACGTCTACCGGCGTCACGGCCAACCCTGCTTTGTCAGTGGCACCACCATCCAACGGCAGGACCTGGCAGGCCGCACCCTCTACTGGTGCCCAACCTGCCAGGCTGCCGAAGTAAGAAGAAGCCGTACCGCCCGCAAAAGGTTCGGGTCGTAACTGATCCAGCGAGATCGAGTCGAAACCGAATCGGACGGGTGCCCATGTTCGCCACGGCGGACATGGGCCGAAAATGATGGGCGCAACCCGGCGACCGCATCGCGGTGGCTATCAGCCTGCACCAGCATTCATGAGCATAGAAACACGGAACCTCGCCGCCATCCCAGGTGCGCCCTCCTCAACGCAGAGGCGACGGTCCCATCACTACCCGGAACCTACGGTCCCATCACCACCCGGAACCTACGGTCCCATCACCGCCCGGAACCTACGGTCCATCACCGCCCGGAACCTACGGTCCATCACCGCCCGGAACCTACGGTCCGTGAGCAAAAGCAGTGGAGGCCTGCATCACAAGGATCGTTGCGGTGGTGCCGCTGGCTCTCGCCTTCGCCCAGCTGAAGTCCGCTCGTGTCAGCACAGCAGGCGCGATCCGCGCGCGATACCAGGGCAGTACACGTAGAGTTCTCTTCAAAGCCACCTCCGTCAACCTTTCACAGGATGCTCGCTGCACTGCGAGTGAAGGAGAAAGTAATCGCGACAGTTCCCATGCGCCAGAGTACCAACGGGGCACAACCGGGGATCAGACCGCGAAAACAGCCCAATTGCACACGCTGCCGTGCGTTTCAGACCAAACGCGACATTACCTACGGAACCCTACCCGCCCCCGTGTACGCTGAATATCATGCGTGCGCGCACTGCCAGGTACCTGTCGACCCTCTGTCTGGCCCTTTTCGTCTCCACCCTCAAAGCCCAATCCGGCACCTACGCCGCTTCAGCCGAATACCAAGGCATGCTTGAAGAGCTGCATACCCCAGCGCCTTCGCCCATCTTCCTCGCCACCGGACTAAGACCGCTTCCCGATCCAGGCCTCAAGGTGCACCAGCATGACACTCGCGCGACCCTGACCCTCAAAACGCAATCGACCGAAATCACCATAGACCGCCAGGCCGCCACCCTAACCCTGCGCAACCTGCAAACCCGCGCCTCCTGGGTGTTCTCGCTCCCGGATCCAACCTCACCCATCACCAACATTGCCCGCCAACAAAACCAATGGACAATCACCACCGGTAACACCACCCTGACCCTGGAACTTCTGCACGCCAACCTGGCCAGGCTCTCCATCGCCCGCCCCACGTCCGCACCCGGGCAATCCCCGCAAACCATCCACATCGCCGGAGCCGACCCCTGCTTCGGGCTCGGCGAGCGCTTCTACCAGGCCGCCCTCTCCAACACCCACTTCGACGTTCGCCCCGCGGATCGCTCCGGAGAGCCCGGCCACAACTGGAGCTACGTAGCCATCCCCCTGGTCTACACCCCCACCGGCCTCGGCCTCTATGCCGATACAGTGTTTGATACGAATTTCAACTTCAACGCCGCCGGCTCCGCCTTCGACCTCCGCGTCGCGAATACCCCCGTGACCTTCTACTTCCTCTCCGTCTCCAACCCTAAGGCCATCCTCGAGCAATACACCGCGCTCACTGGCCGCCCCGAAAACCCGCCCCTATGGACCTTCGGACCCTGGATCACCGCCCTGCAGGGAAGAGACGCAGTGTTAGAGGAGGCGCAAAGAATCCGCACCGAAGGCATCCCCGCCAGCGCCCTCTGGATCTTTGACGAGCTCGATGAGCCTGACAACCTCGGCTGGCCCTTCTGGTTCTCCAGCTACTACGGCGACCCCCGCGCCTTCAATGACATCCTCCACGCCGAGGGATACAAGGTCCTGGGCTACGTGCATCCCTATCTGCGCGAGCGCATGATCCCATATCCCACTCCAAGCCCGGCCTATGCGAGAGCGCTCACTGAGAAACTGATGGTCACCGGCATCGACGGCCTGCCCCATGGACCCATGTTCGAGCCCGTGCGCACCGGCAATCTGGACTTCACCAATCCCCGCACCGTCGACTGGTGGCAGGAAATGCTCACCCACGCTGCCCGAGACCAGGCCTGGGATGGCTGGATGGAAGACTTCGGAGAATACGTCGACGACAGCGACCACCTCGCCGCCGGTGATGGAACCCGGCTCTCCGAAGTGTATCCATTGCTGTATCACAAGATCACCAGCCGCATCGTGCTGGCCCTCAACCCCAACATCGTCTCCTTCGCCCGCTCCGGTTTCGTAGGCACCCAGCAATTCCCCATGCTCTGGGGAGGCGACCAATCCCACGACTGGAAGCGTGATACCGGCTTACCCTCCGTCATCACGGCAGGCATCACCGCGGGCATGTCCGCCTATTCCACCTGGGGACCAGACATTATCAGTGATGGTTACGATAGAGAACTATGGATGCGCTGGACCGAGTTCGGGGCCCTCACCCCGGTTATGCGCGACCACCCCTGGTCCCGGCCCAAGTTCTCCGTGGATCTCTGGCACGACCCCGGAACCATCGCCCTCTTTCGCCGCTACGCCATCCTGCACGCATCCCTGCTCCCCTACTTCGCCACTTACGCCGCAGAAGCCCACCGCACCGGCGTGCCCATCCTCCGCCACCTCGTACTCCAATATCCAGAAGACCCGCGCGCCGCCACCGCCGAGTATCAATACCTGTTGGGCGATAGCCTCCTCGTAGCGCCAGTCATCGAGCAGGGAGCCGTAACCCGCAAACTCTATCTACCGAAAGGGGACTGGCTGAACTACTGGACCGGAGACCATCTCACCGGAGGAGCGGACGTAACCGTCCCCGCCCCGCTCGACCAGATTCCCATTCTGGTGCGGGCCGGCGCGATCCTCCCCTTCAAACCCGAGAAGCAGACTGCCGCCCTGAACTGGAGTGACCGCAACCTCCTCGCCGGTCCCCTGGTCTGGAAGGCCTACCCAAGCAAGCTCAGCGACACATCCACCTTCACCCTGCCCGACGGGACTACCGCAACCTTACAAACCACTCCAACCAACGTGACCATCACCGGAACTTCACCCACGGTCCGGCCCTACGAAGTAATCGTCGCCCTGACCGCCCCACCAACCACCCTGCAGCTAGACGGAAAACCGCCAGAAGACACGCACTATGACCAATCCACCCATCAACTACACGTCACCGTGACCGACAAAACCTTCACCCTGGTACTAACCCCAAACCCGTAACTCCAAACTCTGTCCTGGCACCACAAATCTTTACCCCTAACCCTGAAGGCCTCGACATCACACCCGGAGAATCGCTACCCTATATCCATGGCAACCACCTTAACCCCCACCTGCAAATCAGTCCGCGCCGGAGAACCCTACCAGGGTAAGCAAGGTCTCATGTATGCCCCCGCCATCTCCGCCGAGACCGTAGGTGCTCAAGCCATCCACATGCAGCTCCTCACCATCCCGCCGGGTGGCCGTGCCAAAGCCCACAAACACGCCTCTCACGAAACCGCCATCTATATGCTCAGCGGTACTGGCGGCATGTGGTATGGCGATCAACTCGAGCAGCACGTCCTGCTCGGCCCCACGGACTTCCTCTACATCCCGGCCGACATGCCTCATCTCCCTTACAACCCCAGCGCCACGGAAAACGCAATTGCCGTCATCGCCCGCACTGACCCCAATGAACAGGAAAGCGTAGTCCTCCTGCCCCACCTCGAAGCCCTCCACCCGGAATAACATTCCCTTTGTGGGCAAAAGCCGTTGCGTGCCGGGGACAAGCACTGTTTATTCCTGTGACTCCCGCAATCCTCCCTGCCGATACTCTCCAGCATAAGAACAGAGCAATCGGCAATTGTGCCTACACCTGTTGCGGAAGCCTTACCAGGGAACCACCATGCCTTCTCCTTTGCTGCCCCGTCTCGTCGTCGTGGTCTGCCTGCTCGCCTCGTGGTTATCCTTACCCCAGCAACTCCGCGGAGAGAGCCAACCTCCCCTCATTTCTTTCCAGGTGCCTGACAGCCGAGCCACCTTCCCCCTGAGCATCAACGAAGCCGCGACCGTCACCGGCTACTACATCAACAACTCTGGAGCAAGCAGCGGTTTCGTGCGTTACGAAGACGGGCAAATCATCACCTTCGACGTCCCGGGCAGCGTGGCGACCATCCCCGTCAGCATCAACACCGCCGGGGACATCACCGGCTACTACAACCTCCCCAGCAAGACGCCTCTCGTCTACGACATCCCGCAAGGCTTCGTACGCACCCCAGAGGGCAAATTCACTACCTTCGGAGACCCGGTGACCACGGCCAGTCCTGCAAGCTTCTGGGCTCAGCCAGTCGCCATCAACGTGGCTGGTGAAATCATCGGAAACTATCCCGATGTAGCCTTAGCTTCGTCAGTATTTCTCCGCTCAGCGGCCGGAGTCGTCCTCAACTTCAGCCTCAGTTTCGGCGCCCATTACTCGACCGTGGCCACCGGGCTGAGCGCAGGCGGAGCTATCGTCGGCTACGCCAGCAGCCAGAGTCTCAACCTGGCCCAGGGCTTCTTATGGAGCGGGCAGGGCCCACCTCCGAATCCCGGCGGCGGCTTCACGCCCATTGCCGTATCCGGAAGCGCCGGAACCTTCCCCACCGGCATCAACGCGCACGGGACCATCGTAGGCTGCTACACCGCCGGCGGCCTCTACCACTACTTCGTGCGCGCTCGCGACGGCTTCGTCAAAACCCTTTACCTTCCCGGCGTGGTCCCAAACTGCATTGCCGTATTCGCGCCGGGCTTCATCGCGGTCGTGCCCCAAACCATCCTCGTGAATGACCAGGGCACCATCATTGGCTACACCACCAACGCCGCCCAAATCGCAACCGCCTTCATCCGCTTCGCAAGCGGAGTGGTCACGCCCTTCAATTACCCGGGAAGCAAGCAGACCATTCCCACCAGCATCAACAACTGCGATGTGATCACCGGATACTATTCCCAAGGGTCCGAGATAGCAGGTTTCATCCGCGAACCCTGATTGGCCATATAATCGGCACCCATGAAGACTCCCCTCTACCTTGTCGGAGCCCTGACCCTCGCTCTCACGCTGCGCGCCGCCGGCCAAACGCCAGACTCTGCCGTACTCGTCCCCATCGATGCCATGTTTCACGGTATGACCGAGCGAGACCCAGCCGCCATCAAGTCCGCCGCGTTGCCCGGGACCATTTTGGTACTGATGCGAGACGGCAAGCCCGAGCAGATGACCATCGACGCCTTCGCCGATCACTTCGCCAAGCCCAGCAAAGCACACCTGGAAGAGCGCATTCACGATCCACTGGTGCGCACCGATCATGACCTGGCCGTAGTCTGGGCGCCCTTCGAGTTTCTGGTGGACGGCAAACCAGACCATTGCGGAACCGATCTATTCAATCTGGTGCACACCGGCGGCAAGTGGCTCATCGCCGGCATAGCCGATACCGGAACGAAAGCCTGCGCCGTGAATTAGGGCTGAGACTGAATGCACGTTCCGTTCATCGATGTGGCCTTCATCGCTTAAGCTAACCTTCAGGAGGAGAGGGAACTGATCGAGCCTAAGCGCCACCCACTCGCCTTCCTGGCTGTCCTGGTCTTGCTCGCCGGCACAGCTCATTCGCTGCCCAACCGCTCCAGCCGGCAACTTCTCATTGCCTCGGACCTTCACTTCAACCCTTTTGCCGACCCTACGCTGTTCGCCGAACTGGCTTCCGCGCCGGTGCGCAAATGGGAGGCGATTCTCAACCGTTCCACATCCACCGCCTACAGCCCCTACGGTCAAGACACCAACTGGTGGCTCCTACGGTCGGCCTTCGACGCGATGCGTAAGACGGACCCCGATCCCGCGCTGGTCATGATCACCGGCGATCTCTTGGCCCATGGATTTCCCCAGGCCTATGCCAAGGCCACGCATGACACCAAACCGGAGCACTATCGCGCTTTTGTATCCAAGACGGTTGCCTTTGTCACTTCCGAACTGCGGCAGCGGTATAGCAAGTCGCAAATCCTGCTGACCCCGGGCAATAACGACGATGAATGTGGAGACTATGACATCGAGGGCGGGGGGCCATTCCTGAAAGATTCAGCCAGGCCGGCTCGAAGTCTCGCCCGGTCCCATGGCCAGTTCACCGCTGACTGGAAATCTCTCGGCAGCTTCACCGTCCTGCCGCGGTCCATCCCCGGGGTGCGCATCGTCTCCGTCAATTCCGTGTTTTTTTCGAACAAATATCAGGCCGCAGATTTCGCCGACTCCTGCGCGCAGGTTGACTCGAAAGCCGCGACCCGAACCTTCGCCTGGTTGGAGTCAACCCTCGCGCGCGCCGAAAAAAACCGCGAAAAGGTCTGGCTCATGTTTCACATCCCGCCGGGAATAGACGGCTACGCGACCATGACCAGCTACCGGTCGCTCGCCCAGGCCTCGGATGCCAACGATCTTTGCAAGCGCGCGATCGTTCCTATGTGGAAGCCCTATTGGACCGACCTCTTCGGCCACCTCGTGGCCGAATATCCGAACACCATCACCGCCATGTTCGCCGGCCACGATCACACCGATGATTTTCGCGTCATCCATGGGAGTGGAAGCGACGCACAGTTCGTCCTGATCAATCCGCCCGTCTCGCCTATCTATGGACAGAATCCCGCCTTTCGCGTCGTGACCTTCGCAGGCGGTGGCCAACTGGTCGATCAAAGCACCTACTATCTGACCAACCTCCAGGCTGCGCAGAGCGACGTTCCAGGCGTCTGGACACGGGAGTACAGCTTTGTTGAGAAATGGCACAGCCCACGCCTGGACGCGGCCAGTCTCAACACCATCTACGAGCAGATAAGAAGCGATCCGGAAGCCAGTACCCAGTGGCTCACCTTGCTCAACGTCTCCAGCGCTCACGACCACGTGCCCGCAAACGGTGTGCGAACTCTCGAATGCGCCGATCGAAGCGCTGGATCCCGCTAGCTATAAGGCGTGTTATTGCCCGGTCCCATGATCCTAGTGGACTGTAACAGCTGAATCGGTAGGGCGGCAGGGGCTAAAGAGTCTGCGTGAGAACTCCCGATTGTGTCGTCCCTTCGGGACTCGTTTTGCTTGAAAATCCTACCCGGCACTCCCGTGCCGGGCTCCAGATTGTCCCGTCCCTGCGGGACTGATTGTGTTGGGGGACCTGCGGTTCTTTTCTAACCACTGAAAGCCCATACGATCCTGATATTCTGAACGTTCAGCGTTGGTCCCATGCTCCTCACTGTCCGCCAAGCCATTCCCGCCGATATCCCGGCGCTTCAAGAACTTATCCGCGCGTCCGTTCTGGGTCTGCAGGCGGCCGACTACACCCCCGAGCAACTGGAGCTAGCCCTGGACCGCGTCTTCGGCGTGGATACACAGTTAGTTAAGGATGGAACCTATTTTGTAGCCGAAGCCAGGGTGGATCACGACCAGGTCATAGCCGGCTGCGGAGGCTGGAGCAAGCGGAAGACGCTTTTTGGAAGCGACCACTGCGCAGGCCGCGAGGATGCTCTGCTGGATCCTCGCTCACGACGCGGCAAAGATACGAGCTTTCTTCGTACATCCTGCATGGGCTCGTCGCGGAGTGGGCAGCCGCATCCTCGGGGTTTGCGAGGCAGCCGCCGCAGCTGAAGGTTTCCGCCGTCTCGAAATGGGAGCCACCCTTACCGGGGTGCCGTTGTACCTTGCCCGGGGCTACGTGGAAGGCGAACATCGGGAGGTCCCGCTCGTACCCGGCCTTTCTCTGCCCATCGTTCACATGGAAAAGCAGCTATAGCTGTGTCCTTTGGTGCGCCTTCCGGCAGACCTTTTGTCCACGGAGTGGCAGCGAGGTGAATAAAGTCTGTAACTGGTAGTGTCCTATCTTGCTACTGGAGTGGCCTCCTTATAACTGCCCGCGCGTAGCCGGCGCACTGATCTGCGACTGCCATTGCAGTTCCGTTTTTTGCCCTAAGCAGGTCCCCGGCACGTAGGCGGCCTGCCCACATAAAGGCATTGAAAACAAACCGCTTATTGGTTTGCTGCCGCGGACGGGGCGGATGCCGCTCGATGCCGGCAGGTAACTACCCGCTGGGCCAGGCGGTAACTCTGAAAAACCACGAAAACCACATTTCACAGAATCGTTTAAGTATTTTGCGAAATTTGCTTGACAACCTCATATGCGGAGGATTCATATGCTCAGCGGAACCCAATAAATACGGCGCGAAGCACGCGTTGTACTATCGAACGATTTTGCAGTGTTTTTGGAGAGGTGTGTCAGTGAACGTACGTAGATTCTCGCGGATAGCCGCGCTCGTTTCCTTCCTTGTGTTTTGCGGACAACCCTTACTAGCCCAGGGCGTTTTCGCGACCCTCACCGGTGTGGTCGCTGACCCCACTGGCGCCGTCGTACCTAACGCTAAGGTCATTCTGACAGACGCCGGCTCGGGCTCTGCGCGTGACACGCAAGCGAACGCAGACGGCTTCTTCACGTTCGCGTCGGTGCCCGTCGGTACCTACAATCTGGCTGTCACGGCTGGGGGCTTCAGGGATTTCACTGCCACCAATATCACGTTGGGCGGTGGCGAAACCCGCAACGTCAACGTCGCGATGAATGTTGGTACCGCCGCCGAGACCGTGTCCGTCGACGCCGGAAACACCGCGCTGGCGGTAACCGATTCGGGCGAGCGGTCGTTTGCCCTGAGCACCAAGGAACTGGAAAACTTCGTTCAAGTCGGCAGTAACGCGGCAGAATACATCAAAATTGTTCCCGGGTTCAGCGTCAGCAACGGCACCCAAAACCATGCCAACTACACCGGCCAGACTGTCGGTATCAACGGCAATGGAGATTCAGGCAGTCAGAGCCCACTCAATAATTCCTCCGCCTACAACGGTTTGCCTGTCAATTCGCTGGACATCGTGGCGGACGGTGCGCACGTCTCCGATCCCGGTTGCAACTGCGACACGCCAGTCAACCCCAACGCTGACTTTCTGCAGGAATTCAAGGTGTTGACGTCTAACTTCAGCGCAGAAGACCAGAAGGGTCCGATTGTCATCACCTCGGTCACCAAAGCGGGCGGCAGCTCGTTCCACGGCAGTGCATTCTTCACGGCGCGCAATCACGTGCTCAACTCGAATGACTGGTTGAACAACAACAGCAACGTGAAACAGCCGGCGAACTCCTACTACTATCCCGGCGCTACACTCGGCGGACCGGTGATCATTCCAGGAACCCGCTTCAACAAGAACCACGACAAGCTCTTCTTTTTTACCGGCTTTGAGTACTACAAGCAGACACTCGACACCGGGTTGCTCAGGGCGACAGTACCAACCCCCGGTGAGCTCACGGGTAATTTCTCGCCGGAAGAGATTGCGAAAGAAGGCAATATAACTGCGTCCGGGAAGGCTCCCGGACAGTTGACGAGCGCGGCGATTACGAAATTTGGCGGCACCCAGCTGAGCCCGTGTACCGGTCCCGCCAACGGTACCTGCATCGATCCCAATATGTTGGCGCTGGCCAAGCTTTATCCCGCAGCAAACGCAGATCCGAACGCCACCGGCGGCTACAACTATACCCAATCTGAAATCTTTGCTCAGAACAACAGGCAATGGACCATTCGCGGGGATTACAGCATCAGCGACGCAACCAAGGTCTTTGTGCGCTACAACTACCAGCGTGAGACGCAGCTATTCCCGGTTGGTCTATGGTGGCGCAATGGTGACCAGGTTCCGTATCCGACCGCCGTCGAAGGCAAGAACAAATCAGATGCCTATTCCGGCTCGATCACCCATGTGTTCAGCCAGACGATGACCAATGAGACGGTGATCGCGTATAGCTTCATCGGCTTCCCCAACGTCTTCGCGGATCCCAAGAAAGTGGACCGCAGTGCGGTGGGCTACAGTTACACCGGGGTTTACAACAATGGCGTGAGCCAGATTCCTTCCTTTGGTAATTTTGGTCCGAGCGAAGCAGCGCTGGTCTTCAATCCTGGGGGCTTCGAAGCGGGTGGACCGTCTGAGGGCCTGTATGCGAACAAGTGGATGCCCAGCGCGAGCGATACGTTGACCAAGGTATTGGGCAACCACACCATCAAGGCGGGCTTCTTTTATGAGTGGATTCGGAACTCGCAGCCGGCCAACAACAACACCAACGGAGAGGCTCTGGTTTCCGCCGGTAACAGTTTCAGCTACGGCAATGAGTATGCCGACCTGCTAACCGGCAATCTGAATAGCTATAACGAGGCAAACAAGAATCGCCTCAATGATATCCATTACGGTACCTACGAGTTCTTCGGGCAAGACTCCTGGAAAGCCACCAAGAAGCTGACCCTGGAGTTTGGTGTTCGCTTTACCCACTTCCAGCCGTGGATTGACGCTCTGGGATTCGGCTATTCGATCTTCAATCAAGCCGAGTTTGCTCCCAGTTGCGCGTCTGCTCCGACATTCTGCGGGTTCCAGTGGCATGCCAGAAACAGCGCCGTTCCGGTTGGGGGATTCCCGACCAGAACGTTGTTCTATCAACCTCGCTTTGGAGCGGCGTATGACGTTTCCGGGACTGGCCGCACGGTCGTTCGCGGCGGGTGGGGCCGTTTCTACTACCATTCCGGGCAATTCACCTCTGGGTTGGACGCATCTGCCGGGGTAGCCCAGGCAAATGAGTCGCCAAGCAATTGGGCCGGAGGGCCCGGCTGCCCGACCAATCCATCGACCGGGTCACCTTTGCTTGCTTCTTACCTATCGTGCATAAATCTGGCTTCGACTCCGGCTTCGCCGTCCGCGGTGGATGCCAAAGACGACAAACAGCCCTATACCGACGGCTGGAGCGTCAACGTCGACCAGGCTACCCCGTTGCAAGGTCTCTTCGAACTGTCCTATGTAGGCAACCGGAGCAGAGACGGACAGAATACCCAGGGTGGTGCCGGCAGCAATATCAACCTGGTTCCCGCAGGATCCATGTTCTCGGCCAGCAACCCGGCAACGGCAAATGCCAACAACTACCGCCCGTTGCAGGGTTATGGCGATCTGAATCTTGCAACCAACGACATCTATCAGAATTACAACGCCATGCAGGTCAGCTGGGCTCGGCATGCAGGGAAGTATGTGATTCAAACCAACTACACTTTCCAGAAAGCGTTGGGAATCATTTCACCTGTGATCGACCCGTTTAGCCTCAAGGCGAACTACGGTGCCCTGGGCTCGAACCGCACCCATCTTTTCAACGCGGCCTACTCGTTTGACTTTGGCCAGGTTGTCCATTCAAACGCACTGGTCGATGGAGTTGCAAACGGGTGGCAGATTTCCGGTGTCACGCAGTTGGAAAGTGGAGTGAACCTTACCTACCAAGGGACGGGTGGCGGTGGTACTAACTCTATCAATGGCAACTTCAATGCGTCGTATACCTGCGCTGTCACAGCTGCGGAAAAGGCTAACGGTGTATCATGCCCGCAGTCGGCGGCAATCATTCCGGGCTCGATCAGCACAACGAATCCTACGGGCATCGCAATCAACAACCAATCGATCCTGGGAACCAGTTCCCAGCAGTTGAACCCACTCGTTACCTGCGATATTCGTGGACATGTTGTCGCCCACCAATTCGTCAATGGCAACTGCCTGCAACCAAACCTTACGCCTGGTGTGAATGGGCCGACTCTGCTCCCAGCGTCCTATGGTCCGGCGTTCTTTGATTCCGACTTGGGGATCTTCAAGAACTTTCAAGTCAGGGAAGGTATGAAGCTTCAGCTGAGGGGGCAGGCCTACAACTTCCTGAATCATCCGCTGTATTCGTTCCCCACCGGAAGCAACCTGACCCTGCAGTTCACGCAGGATCCGGTTAGCCAGGCGATCACGCAGGCGAATACAAACTTCGGTAAAACAACCCAGAAGCAGGGGTCGCGCATTATCGAGTTCGGAGCGAAGTTCTTCTTCTAACTCGACGGGAGTACATAAAGAACAACGGAAATAAGCTTGAGGGCTTCTGACGTACCGATATACTTGTTCTGGTCACCGAACAAGTACCCGGTATGCGGAAGCCCTTTCTTCTTTTCGTTCTTTTGAATGCTGCAAAAGCAATGTCCTGCCGTCAGGTTGAGCTACTGAACGCTGCCCAAAGCCAAAGAAACAAGGAAATGGGGCCGCAGGGGCTAAAGAGGGTGTGTCAGAAACCGATTCCGGGGCGCCACCCCGGGCTGAGGATTGTGTCGTCCCTGCGGGACTCAATGATAAACCTCTGCCTACCCGGCACTGCCGTGCCGGGCTCTGGATTGTACCGTCCCTACGGGACTGCTTGGAGTTGGGTTCTCACACACCCTCGAAGGCCCTCGTCATTTGCGATTTTCAGGGCACGACTGAAGTCGTGCCCTGATACAAGGCGCTTTTTGAAATTGGCTCGAAACGGCCTGACTCGGACGTTATTAAAAGCATCCATAGCCCTTGTCCCAAGCTTGCTCGGCATCGCGCAGGGGCAATTATCCCCGCAGCAGCTGGTGCAGGATGCGATGCAGAAGCAGCAATCGGGCAATCTGCAGGGCGCCGTTCCGGAGTACAGAGAATTTCTGAAGCTGCACCCCGAGGTCGCTGCCATTCATTCCAACCTGGGCGCCGCGCTGGCGGGGTTGGGCCGCTATGAAGAGGCTCTCCCGGAATACAAAACTGCTCTCAAGCTATCTCCCAAATTGGAGGGGGCAAGGCTCAACCTGGCCCTTGTCTACTACAAGATGGGCAAGATCGACGACGCGACCACGCAGCTGGAGAAAGTGACGGCAGAGGATCCGGCAAACCACCAGGCGCTACTGTTGCTGGCAGACTGCTATTCACGCATGGGCCGCCAGGACGAAGTGATTCGCGTTCTCGAGCCGGCCGAGCAAAAGTATCCTGACGATCTGGCGATTGCTTACTTGTTGGGAACGGCCTTGATCCGGCAAAATCGCGTGGATGAGGGACAGTTGCTGGTCGATCGGATTCTGCGCAATGGTGACTCCGCGGAAGCGCACTTGATGTTGGGAACCGCAAAGATGAATGTTCAGGATTATGCCGGCGCCCGCGACGAGTTCGCCAAGGCAGTTGCGCTCAATCCGAATCTTCCTGAAGTGCATGTCCTATATGCCAAGGCATTGATGTTCACCGGAGACTCAGACCTGTCGGCGAAACAATTCCAGGCAGAATTAGCGGTGGACCCCTACAACTTCGAGGCTAACCTGCAACTGGGCGCGGCGGCGAGGATAGAACAAAACTATGAAGTAGCCGCCAAATATTTCGCGCGAGCAGAAGAGACCAGACCCGGAGACCCCGGCGTTCGCTATCAGCAGGCGCTCATTGCCATCGACGAAAATCATCTCGACGAGGCTCGAGAGATTCTCGAGAGCCTGATAAAACAGTCTCCGCAATTTACCGAGGCGCACGTCTCGCTGTCGCTGGTTTACTATCGGCTCAAGCGGCCGGAGGACAGCAAGCGCGAGCGCGAAATCGTGCTTAAACTGACGGCGGAAGCACAGGCCAAGCAGCCCGGCGCCAAGCTCAAGTGATTTCCTGATGAAGAAGCATGGCCTATTGCTGTTTTTGCTGTTACCGATAGGCGGGGTCGCACAAACGGACTCTAAGGCTCCGGCCGCGTGCGCGCAATGCCACGTGGAGGCATTGACGCAGCCGGGCACCTACATGGCGCATGCGCTCGAAACCGTGGACAAGAGCAAGGTGTTGATCGATCATCCGCTGCTTACCACAACAGTGGGAAAGTACTCCTACCGGATTGAACGACAGGGAAACGAAAGTCAATATTCGGCGACCGATGGAACGGCGACGGTGACCATGCCTATACGCTGGGCCATGGGCGCCAGTTCAGCCATAGGTCAGACCTTCATTCTGGAAAAGGATGGCGAGCTGTACGAGAGCCGCGTCAGTTGGTTTCGCGAACTGAATGGTCTTGGACCGACCATGGGCTCCGAAGGATCGACGCCGGCGGACATCACCGCTGCCGCCGGACGATTGATGAGCGGCGATGACAAACGGCGTTGTTTTGGATGTCATGCGACCCATGCGGTCGAGGGCAAACAACTCACCTTGGACAAATTGACTCCGGGAGTCCAGTGCGGGCACTGTCATCAGGGTATCGATGCCCACCTGGCAGCGATGGTGGCCGGCAACCACGGCGCCGCGCCGCCACCAGATCTGCATAAGCTGATCGGGATGTCCGCGGAACAGGCGTCTAATTTCTGCGGCCAGTGCCACCGCACCTGGGCGGAAATAGCTCTGCAGGGCAACCCGAGCATTGCCAACATCCGCTTTCAACCGTATCGCCTGACAGGCAGCAAATGCTACGACCCTGACGACTCACGCATCAGCTGCCTGGCGTGCCACAACCCGCACCACGACTTCGGCCCTCAACCAGTGAATTTCGATCCCAAGTGCCTGGCCTGCCATGGCAGCGCCAAGTCTGCCGCTGGAAAACCGGCGAAACCGGGCGCAAAGGCTTGTCCCGTGGCCAAAAGTAATTGTGTGTCCTGCCACATGCCCAAGCTCGATTTGCCGGGAGCGCACTTCAAATTCACCGATCACCGCATTCGGATAGTAAAACCCAATGAACCGTACCCGGGCTAAGGGCGAATAGGATAGGGTTAATGACTTTTTCCAGGCGCGGGTTTCTTCGATTTGGCATGCTGGCTGGGGTTGCAAGGTTCCTTCCTGGATACGCCCAATCCTCACCGCAGAAAACAGCAGCGCCACTGTTCATCGAGGTGCTGCCCAGTACGTCCGGCATCCACTGGGTGCATGAGAACGCCATGTCTCCCAGCCGCTTTTTACCGGAGGCACTGGGGCCGGGGTGCGCTTTTCTCGACTACGACAACGATGGCTGGATGGATATCTTCCTGGTGAACAGCGGGCCCAGCGATTTCTGGAAGCCGCCCAAGCCGGTTCACAACGCCCTTTACAAAAATAATCGCGATGGCACTTTTACGGATGTGACGGAGAAGGCCGGCGTTGCCGGAGCGTACTTTGGCATGGGAGTCGCTGTAGGGGACTACGACAACGACGGCTGGCCGGACATGTTGGTGACCTCCTACGGGCGATGCATTCTCTACAAGAACAATCACGATGGAACCTTTGCCGACGTGACCGAACACGCGGGTGTCGCCACTCCCGGCTTCACCACCAGCGCAGTCTGGTTCGATTACGATAACGACGGCAGGCTCGATCTGTTTGTCTGCAGCTTTGTAGACCCTGTCGGTGTGCACAAACTGGAGTGCGGCAGTAACCAGATCGGGCGAAACTATTATTGTGTGCCGCGCGTGTTCAAGCCCACCACCAGCTTCCTCTATCACAACAACGGCGACGGGACTTTCACGGACGTCACCAAGGGAACCGCCATCGCAGCCGCATTGGGAAAAGGTCTCGGAGTGGTCGCCACCGATCTCAACAACGATGGACGTATGGACCTTTTTGTCGCCAACGACACGGTGCAGAATTTTTTGTTTATGAATCGCGGCCCCGGGGCCAATGGCCAGTGGAAGTGGGATGAAATCGCTCTGCAAGCCGGTGTCGGTTTCAGCGACAGCGGCCGGCCTCGTTCGGGCATGGGTGTGGATGCCGCGGACCTCAATGCCGATGGATATCAGGATCTGTTTGTTTCCAACGTGGATCATGAAATGTATTCCGTCTATCTCAACAACAAAGACGAATCGTTTGCCGATGCCGCGCAACCGAATGGCGTCGCTCGCAGTACCCGGCTCATGAGCGGCTGGGGACTCAAATATTTCGATTACGACAACGATGGCCTGGTGGACCTGATCCTAGCGAATGGCCATCCTGACGACATGATCGATTCCTACTCCATGCAAGTGCACTACAAAGAGCCATTACTCTTGTTCCACCATGGTGCGGACCATAAGCTGCATGACGTCACCGACGAGGCTGGCCCGGCATTCAAAAAAAGCTGGGCGGGACGAGGATTAGCGGTCGGCGACTACGACAATGACGGTGCAATCGATGTGCTCGTTGGCGTGAACGGCGGTCCTCCCGTGCTGTTGAAAAACAATGCGGCCAAAGGCAACAACTGGCTGGGTATCAAGCTCGAAGGCGTTACGTGCAACCGTGACGCCATCGGCGCGCGCATCCTATGGAAAGCCGGCGGTCAGATGCGAGAACGATTGAAGAATAATGGTGGCAGCTATCTTTCATCCCACGATCTCCGTGAAGTGCTTGGGATTGGCGCTGCCACAGAGGTTGAGGAGCTGGAAATCCACTGGCCTGCACCCAGCAAGCACGTCGAGAAGCTAACCAAGATCGCTCCCAACCGCTACATCCATATCGTGGAGGGGAAAGGAGTGGTCTGATTCTTTCCCGGGTCTTTTTTTCCTTGATCCTGTTTTGGCCGATGAGTAGTGTGGCCGCGAGGCCGGTGCGATCGGTGCCTCTTTGCTCGGGGGTCACACTCTCGGCAAACTACCTGGCGATGGTTGGCGATCAGGGGTCGGGTTTTCGTTTCACGCTGGTAAATCGAACCGGCCGCGCCATTAAGCTGGCCGAGCCCATTCCCTCCAGTTCCCACTGGTATGCACGTTCGCATGGCCGATGGTTGTGGCGGGCATCGAATGGAGCGGGTGGGAGCCTGGTAGACGCGGGCAATGTGTATGGCCGCGTCGCGGTTTATCCCACCCAGGCAAAGGGCGAGACAACCTGGGTGATCCTGCCACCGCACCAGAGCAAGGGAATGGACGGAAAATCAACAGGAGAACCCGGTTCTCGAGTACAAACCTGGGTGTCCCCTGTGCTCTTATCCCGGAGAGAGCGAGTACCAGGTGGTGTTTGCTTACGCGTATCTTGCCCCCGGCGGGTCGCAACCGGGGCAGCTGACTTGCGGATTACGCTCCGCTCCGGTCCCTATGCCACCGAAAAACTGAACTCCCTGAGCGTTCTTTACGTCAATTTCTCATGAAGGGTGCACGCGCGTTGGTTTCTGCAGCAACCATGCGCCCGACAGCGTGTTCTTATCACCGTGGTAGATATGCAGGAGAAACACCCCATGAAGAACCAGTTATGTCGTATCGCACTCAGTGGTCTTTTGGCCACTGGACTCACCCTTGGGACGGCTGCCGCTTTTGCGCAGCAGGATAGCCCGCGCCCCCGATGCTTCCGCCCAGCAACCGGGTCACGGTCGCATGGGGCGTCAACAGATGACTCCCGATGAACAGGTGGCGCGCATGACCAAGCGCTACAACTTATCCGCGGATCAGCAGACGCAAATCAAGCCGATTGTTGCCGACACCCAGCAGCAGATGATGGCGCTTGCGTCAGGACAGTTCCTTGTCCCGTGAAGACAAGATGGCCAAGATGAAGAGCATTCGCGAAGAGTCGAGCACCAAGATCCAGGCGATCCTGAATGATAGTCAGAAGCAGAAATTTGCTGAGGATCAACAGCGGATGCAGGAACGTATGATGCAACGCGGCGGAGGAGCTCCAGGCGGACCTCCGGCTCAGTAAACACCTGTTGCCGGCGAGCTCCTAGCTGGACTCGCCGGTGATCAGCTCAGCAGATCCAAGACCGGCTTCCACTCCCTTCCTAGCGATTGCGCCACTGCCTTATAGGTAAGTTCCCCGGCGTAGGTGTTCACTCCTTCACACATCCCTGGATCGGCCTTGATAGCGGCTGCGGCGCCGTGTTGCGCCAGGCGCAGGACGTAGGGGAAGGTTGCGTTGGTGAGCGCCAGGGTGGAGGTATTGGGAACGGCTGCGGGCATGTTGGTGACGCAGTAGTGGACCACTCCATCGACCACGTAAGAGGGATCGCTGTGGGTGGTCGGCTTGGCGGTTTCGATGCAGCCGCCCTGGTCGATCGCCACATCGACTACGACTGCTCCTTTTTTCATGCGGGAGACCATTTCCCGGGTCACGATCCTGGGCGCTGCTGCGCCGGGAATCAGCACTCCGCCGATGAGCAGGTCAGCGCCTTGTACAGCGCGGGCGACGTTATAGGAGTTTGAGGCCAGGGTATAGACACGGCCGTTGAAGATATCGTCAAGTTCGCGCAGCCGATTGAGGTTTAGATCAACGATAGTGACGTTTGCTCCCATGCCCAGGGCGATTTTGGCGGCATTGGTGCCCACGATGCCTCCGCCCAGGATGCAGACGGTTGCGGGTGGCACTCCGGGCACTCCACCGAGGAGTAGGCCGCGGCCGCCTTTTTCTTTTTCGAGGTAGGTGGCGCCGACCTGGACCGACATTCTTCCTGCTACTTCTGACATGGGTGTTAGCAGGGGAAGAGTGCCGGCGCGGTCGCGAATGGTTTCGTAGGCGATGCCAGTTACTTTGGTGGCTAGTAGTTTGTCGGTGAGGGCGGGTAGGGGAGCGAGATGAAGGTAGGTGAAAAGGACCAGGCCTTCGCGGAAGAAGGGGTATTCTTTTTCGACTGGTTCTTTGACTTTGACGATCATGTCGGCGTGGCCCCAGACGTTGTAGGCCGCGCCCACGATCTCGGCGCCGGCTGCCTGGTATTCGTCGTCGGAAAAGGCGGAGAGGTCGCCGGCCTCGGTTTGCACCAGGACGGTGTGGCCTGCATCGACTAAGGCTTTCACGCCGGCCGGGGTGATGCCTACCCTCGATTCATGGTCTTTTACTTCCTTGGGAACGCCAATGATCATCTAAGATTTGCCTCGCAAGGGAATGCTAGCAAATGTGGGTTGCCAAGGCAGACTTTGGTGAGGGGGAAGGAGAACTGCAGGTCCCTCGCTTCGCTCGGGATGACAAAAAGGGGAGGGCGGTTGAATGGGGGAGAGCGGTCGCTAAAGGCGAGGGTATTGGTCAAGGGACAGGCTGTAAGGGCAGGGTGCTTCTAAACCTACACTTGATTTCGTGCGAAGGCACCTTTTTCCTTTTGCAACCACTCTCCCCTTTTGCAACCACTCTCCCCTTTTGCAACCACTCTCTCCTTTTGCAACCACTCTCTCCTTTTGCAACCACTCCCTGCTCGTCATGTACCTTCTCCTTTTTGTCATCCCGAGCGAAGCCGAGGGATCTGCAGTTCTTCTCCCCCGTCACTGCACGCTCAGGTCAGCCCATGAGGGGTTCTGCTCATTAATAAGAGCCAGTTTCTTGGCACGGGTCCAGCTTTTGATTTCCTTTTCTCTCGCTATAGCGTTGCGTACATACTGGTAGCGTTCAAACCACACCAGACGCTCGCACCTGTAATCGGAAGTAAATCCAGGAGTCCTCCCCGTCTTGTGTTCCTCAACTCGGCGATCCAGGCTATTCGTCATGCCACAGTACAGAACACGCGTTCGGCTGGCCATCATGTAAACGAAGTAATGATGGTCGCGCCTTCTCATCATTCGCCCATATCAATCTGCGCCCGCTGCAGCCGGTCGGAGTAGTCCACGTACACCGCCTTCCATGAGCTGTAAAAATCAAGCGCGCCCGTTCCGCCCTCGCGATGCCCGTTGCCAGTGTGCTTCACTCCTCCGAAGGGCAGATGTACCTCCGCCCCAATGGTCGGCGCATTAATATACGTAATCCCGGCCTCCAGATCACGCATGGCTTTGAATGCCAGGTTCACATTCCGGGAATAAAGCGCGGTCGATAACCCATATTCAATGCCGTTCGCAAACTCAATCGCCTGGTCGAAGTCGTCGCATTCAAGCACACTCACGACCGGCCCAAATACCTCCTCCCGGGCAATACGCATTTCCGGACCTACCCCACCGAACACCGTGGGGGCAAAGAAAAATCCCCGGCTTAGCGCATCCAGGCGACTTCCACCTGTCAGCAAGCGCGCGCCCTCCTTCTGCGCGATCGCGGTGTAGCGCGCGGAAGTCTCCACCTGCTGCTGGTTGATCTGCGGCCCCATCTCCACCTGGTCGTCCAGACCATCCCCCACCCGCAGCGCCTTCGCTCTCTCCACCAGCCTGCGGGTAAACTCGGGGGCAACGCTCTTCTGCACAATGATCCGGCTGGTCGCCGTGCAGCGCTGGCCGCTGGTACCAAAAGCACCCCAGACCGCGCCATCCAGGGCCAGGTCGAGGTTCGCATCCTCTAACACAATCATGGCGTTCTTGCCCCCCATCTCCAGCGAGCAAGGCTTGAAGAGACCGGCTGCCGTCTGGGCGACAATCCGCCCCACCTCACTCGACCCGGTGAACGAGATGGCGTCCACATCCGGATGGGCCACGAGAGGCGCGCCGGCGTCCGGACCAAAGCCGGTGACAATATTGACCACGCCGTCGGGCAATCCCGCTTCCAGCAGCAGCTCCACCAGGTTGATGGTCGACAACGGAGTATCCTCCGCCGGCTTGATCACGCAGGTATTGCCGCAAACCAAGGCAGGAAACAACTTCCACGATGGAATGGCCATAGGGAAGTTCCAGGGCGCGATCATGCCGCAGACCCCTACCGGCATGCGGACAGACATGGCGAACTTGTCCCTTAACTCCGACGGAGTAGTCTGACCGAAAAGCCTGCGGCCTTCGCCCGCCATGTAGAAGGCGGTGTCGGCCGCCTCCTGCACATCGCCCCGCGTCTCGCTCAGCACTTTGCCCATCTCGCGCGTCATCTGCCGGGCTAGATCCTCTTTACGCTGCAGCAGCAACTCACCGGTGCGGTAAAGCATTTCGCCCCGTTTGGGTGCCGGCACCAGCCGCCAATGACGAAAGGCTGCCCGGGCCGCCTTGACCGCGCGGTCTACGTCCGCTTCGCCAGAGGCTTGAAACTCTCCCACCACATCGTCGACATTGGCGGGATTGTGATTGAGAAAAGTCTTGCCGCTTTCGGCGTTCACCCACTTGCCGCCAATCAGGTTCTTGTAGATCTTCGTCGTCATACACGTTCCCTTCGTTGAACTTCAGAGGATAACTCAGGCGAACCGTCGCTGTTGCATCCGCGGCCTTGAGCACGGCGTCAAAACAGGTCGTATGCCCTAAAAGTGGTGGTAAAGACTCAAAAGAGTAGCGGTGCAACAAAGCAACCATGGCCGTACAATGAATCCGGGTCGACAGGAAAAGTCCTGCATTCATGTCATCAAACGGTTTCCATTCGCGTTCTTCGCGGACGCACGGTGTGCGTTCGTTGTTCAGCGTATTCTCGAGCGATCTGGCAATCGACTTAGGCACCGCAAACACCCTGGTGTATGCGCGCGGTAAGGGCATCGTGGTCAACGAGCCCTCGATCGTCGCCATCAACAAGAACACCGGTGAGGTCGAAGCGGTCGGTAAAGAGGCCAAGGAGATGCTCGGCCGTACGCCTGGCAATATCGTTGCCATCAAGCCGATGAAGGACGGCGTCATCGCCGACTTCAAAATCACGGAAAAGATGTTGAACTACTTCATCCAGAAGGCGCACAACCGCAAAATGCTGGTGCACCCCAGGATCGTGATCGGCGTGCCTTCCGAAATCACACAGGTAGAAAAACGGGCGGTCGAAGATTCCGCCTATCGCGCCAAGGCGAGCGAAGTGTTCCTGGTCGAGCAGGCGATGGTGGCCGCGATCGGCGCCGGGCTGCCCATCACCGAGCCCAGCGGCAACATGGTGGTGGATATTGGCGGCGGCACCACCGATATCGCCGTCATCTCGCTCTCCGGCATCGTCTATTCCCGTTCCGTCCGCATGGCCGGCAACCAGATGGACGAGGCGATCATGAACTACCTCAAGCGCAAGTACAACCTGCTCATCGGCGAGCGCACGGCGGAGCAGATCAAGATCGACATCGGATCGGCCTATCCGCTGGACAAGCCGCTCACCATGGAGATCAAAGGGCGCAACCTGATCGAAGGCGTGCCCAAGACCATCACCATCGATGACAGCGAGATCCGTGAAGCGCTTACGGAATGCATTTCGACCATCCTGAACGCTATCCGCGTAGCACTTGAACGTACTCCGCCGGAACTCAGTGCCGACATCAGCGACCGCGGCATCGTTCTGACCGGAGGCGGCGCGTTGATCAAGAATCTCGACAAGCGTATTCGCGAAGAGACCGGCTTGCCGGTTTCGATTGCGGATGATCCCCTGGCCAGCGTGGTGCTGGGCACCGGCAAAATGCTGAGTGACTTCCGTTTGCTGCGCAAAATCAAGATCGACTGATCAGTGCAGCGGCGAGTCGATCTATAAATGGAGTGGAAGCAGCGATGGGTTTCGCTTGAGCCGCTATAAAAACATCCTGTTTCTGGTGGCTGTGTCTGGTGGTCCAGGTCATCGGATTGGCCGTGCAGGTACGCAGGCCCAACCCCACTGGTGGGGATGGCCCGGCGGTGCGCTTGATCCGCTACTGGGCCATCAGTCTCATGTCGCCGCCAGAGAAGGTGGTGCATGGCACGCGGCAGCGGTGTGCGCGGCATGTGGTCGAATTATCTCGACCTTCGCCACGTGCGGCAGCAGAACCAGGAGCTGAAAGAGCGGGTCAGCCGTCTGCAGCTGGAGCAGGCAGGGTTGCTCGAAGACGCGCGCCAGGGACAACGGCTGCAGGCACTGCTGGGATTCAAAGAGCACTACATTTACAGTACTGTTCCGGCGCAGGTGATCGGCACGTCGGGCACGGACCAGTCCCGCATCCTGTACATCGATAAAGGCGCCAAAGATGGACTCAAGCCGGACATGGCCGTGATTACCCCCGACGGCATCGTGGGCAAGCTGAAGGACGTGTTTGCGCACACCTCCCAGGTGCTGGTGATCAACGATCAGACCAGCGGGGCGGGGGTGCTGCTGGAGTCGACCCGGTTGCGCGGGGTACTGCGCGGCAACGCGCTGGGCCAGCCGCAGATCATCAATATGCTTCCCGACGAGCGGGTCAAGCCGGGAGAGCGGGTCATCACCAGCGGCGGAGACCAGATCTTTCCTCGTGGACTTCCTGTGGGGGTGGTCACCAGGTGGTGGCGGATACTTCCAATCCGCCGTACGTCGACATCGTCATCAAGCCGGCAGCCAATCTTGGGCACCTCGAGGAGTTGCTGGTGATTACCGAGGCTTCCGACCACATGCCGCCGACGGAGCAGCAGGATTTGGCCCAGAGTGCCGCCGAAGGGGCGGCGGTGAGTCAACAGCGGGCCTCGGATATCCTCGCCGAGCGGCTTCCGGGGCTGAATGATCCCAACGCCCTGGCTGACCCTGGTCCGGGCCAGAAACCGGCTGCTCCTGCGTCGGCTCACTGCGGTTCCGCCGCCCCTGCATCCGCCCCCGGCCGCTCATCCCGATCATTACAGTCCTGATGCGACGCCGCCGGCCGCAGCGCTCACGCCGGGCCAGGCTGTTGTCGATCCAAAATACGCGCCTGGACCCAAACCGCTGGTAGCGCAGACGCGGTCTGCCAAGCCGGCAGGCAATAGGACGGCGAGCAAGCTGGAGAGAGACAGCGGCTCGGAGGCACCAAAACCGGATACCGGCGCACCCGTAAGGCCTAAGCATCCTGCAACCAGCCCGGCGGGCCGGGCCAGGAGGCCGTCCCGGGCTCGACCCATACGCAGGTGGCCAAGCCGAAAGTCCCGAAGGTGACCGAGCCGGCTGACCCCCCCAGCACCTGATGACAACCCGGGACCCAGCTCCGGGGATGGGAGCCAGCCCCACTAAGCGGTATCAAGGCTCGGGAAAAAGGCTGCGGCAAGAGGAGAAAGAACAGCATGGCAATGTCGGCATCACTAGCGCGGAGGGAACTGGATGTGCAGCGCTATCCGCTCATCGTGGTGGTGCTGGTGCCGTTGTTGGCGATCTTTCTTCAGGTCCTGATCCCTCGGTTTATCCCCAAGTTCGACATTCTCGACCTGCCCTTGCTGGTCACTATTTACTTTTCCGTGGGCTGGCGAAATCCGATCGCCGGCACCATCACGGGAGCGGTGATCGGGTTGGTTCAGGATGCGCTGACCAGCCGTCCCCTGGGCATCAACGGGATCTCGCAATGCGTAGTGGGGTTCTTCGCCGCCTCGCTGGGGGTCAAGATCGACGTAGAGAATCCCGGAACCCGGCTGCTGATCAACTTCGCCTTCACGTTGTTGAACATCGGGATCTATCTCTTCATCATGCATCGCATGCTGGCGTTCAATGTCACGGACCAACTGGCTGCATGAAGTAATCAAGGCAGTGATTAACTCGATTATCGGCGTGTTCTTCTTCGACATCCTGGACCGTGTCCGGCCGCGGGATTAATAAACGAAATTTGCACCAAATTGACAGCAGAAACGTCACAGTAAGGGAATGGATCAATTGCTCAATAAAGAAGAGAGACTACCGGCGTACAAGCTGACGATCATGCAGTATGTGATCGTCGCCATCCTGCTGGTACTGCTCTCGGGGCTGTGGCGGTTGCAGGTGGTCGGAGCGCAGAATTACCGCACCCTGGCGGAGCAGAACCGTATCCGCAAAGTGCCCATCCTGGCGCCGCGGGGCAAGCTGTTTGACCGAGAAGGCCGCCTGCTGGTCGACAATTACCCCTCTGTCTCCTGCTTTCTGATCCGTGAGCCGGGCCGCGACCTGCGGGCGGACTTTCCCCTCATTTCCCGCGGGCTGCACATGACCACGGAGCAGCTGGAAAGCACGCTGGCCCATTACGCCCTTGCGCCCAAGTATCGAGCCCATTCCGCTCAAGCAGGACATCACCCCGGACGAGGTGGAGTTCATCGAGTCCCATCGCGACGAGCTGCCGGAGTTGGAGACCATCGACGAACAGCGCCGGCTTTATCCGCGCAACGGCTTTGCCGCCAATCTGATCGGTTATGTCGGCGAGGTAAGCGATGACATGCTGAACGACCCCCGCTTCGCCTACTACGAGCCGGGTGATGTGGTCGGCAAATCGGGTGTGGAGCAGTCCTACGATCAGCTGCTCCGCGGCACGGATGGCTCGCAGGACATTATTGTGGACAGCCACGGCAGGGAAGTAGGCATACTCGGCCGCGAACCGGCGGTACCCGGGCAGGGCCTCAAATTGACCATCGATCTGGATATCCAGCGCGCCGCCGAGGCTGCCATGGGCGATCATAATGGGGCGATTGTCGCCATCGACCCTCATACCGGCGCGGTGTTGGCGCTGGTGTCCCGGCCTGCCTTCGACCCTAATGATTTCTCCGTGCGCGTCTCCCGCGACGAATGGAACAAACTCATCACCGATCCTCGCCACCCCCTGCTGGATAAAGCAATTCAGGCCCAGCTGGCGCCAGGATCCACATTCAAGATCATCATGTCGCTGGCAGGGCTGGAAAACAATGTGGCGCAGGATCTGAAGGTGGTCTGCACCGGTGGCGCCACGTTCTACGGACGCTTCTTTGCCTGCGATAAGCGCCACGGGCCAGTCGACATTCTGCACGCCATCCCGCTTTCCTGCGATACCTACTACTACACGCTCGCCGAACGGCTGGGCATTGAGAAGATTGCCTATTGGGCGCACAAGGTCGGCATAGGGCAGAAAACGGGCATCGATCTGCCCGGGGAAGTCAGCGGCGTGATGCCCTCGGAAGAATGGAAGATGAAAACCTTCCACGAGAAATGGTATGCGGGAGAAGCGATCTCCGTAGGTATCGGGCAAGGAGCGGTGGCCATCAGTCCCGTCCAGTTGGTGCGGGCGATTGCCGGGATTGCGTCCGGAGGCGTGTTGAAGCGTCCCCACGTAGTGGAACCCGACCAGTTGTCGGCCGAGTACCGGCAGGCGATGTATGACTCGTATCCGGGCAGTGGCGATGTGACGATACCGATCGCTCCCGCAGTTTGGGAGACCATCACCGACGGCATGGCCCTCACGACCAACAGCGGTACGGCAGCGGCGTCTCATTTGGAAAATATCGATTTTGCGGGCAAGACAGGCACGGCGCAGGTGGTGAACCACAGTGCCGGAATGAAGAGTCTTGGCGTCGGTGCTGAGCGCGCCAACGCCTGGTTTGTCGGAATCGCCCCGCGCCGCAATCCGGATATCGCCGTGGTGGTTTTGGTGGAACATGGTGGCTGGGGAGCAGAGGCGTCCGCACCTCTGGCTGCACGGGTCATTGAAGCGTTTGTCGATAAGCAGCGCCGACTGGATAACAATCTGCAGGAAGCCAAAGTGCCTTCGAAGGTGGAGGTGGGCGCGGTGTGGTCGGAAAAGCCGGAGGGCAAAGCAATCCCGGAGAAGACTACGACTGCGTCGGTCAAGGATTCAGTTCCGGCAATGAAGGGTGGACACTTCACGGTGCCGGTGCAGTGAGCTGATTTTTAGTCCCGCAGGGACGGTTGAACTTCAGAGCTGTCCAAATTAGCGGAAGAATCGACTTTTTGACGATGTAACTTGTTGACTGCGTTGAGGAGAATTCGGCGGAACGAAATCAGGTCGCCCTGTTTGATCGGCGCTGCATAGATGGCGCGAGTTTTAGAGTTGCCTGATAAACGCAGGGCACCGCGAGTACGCGCACTACAAGGGGTTTAGCGATTGAGTGAGGACTAAAGGAAAACGGCAGATCCCACGGCACCCCGGGGCGGGCGAGATGACAATTCTGCTTGAGCATGGTGTCCGTGTTTCCAGAAAAGGTCCGTGGAACTGCAGATCCGCTCAGCTCCGCTTCGGGATGACAAAGGAAAGGGTGGCGGTTCCATAGGCTATGGTTGCTGGACCGAGACCGTTTCTCAAATCTCAATTTGGACAAGTCTGGTTGAACTTAGCCCAGGACGCTAGTCCTGGGTTTATTCGGCGCAGACGAAAAGTCCCGCAGGGACGACTGAAGATTGTCCAGGATTGGCACGCGGGCTATTTCCAGCCGTCCCTACGGGACTTGGTCGTCCTTTCGAATCCAACCCAGGACTAGCGTCCTGGGCTAAGTTCAACCGTCCCTTCGGGACTAAACTCGGGAACGGGGCACCCGCAGGGCTTTTACGCTATGCCGCTTCGGGGCGTAGGAGAAAGACAGCCTCTGGGGCTAGGAGAAAGACTAAGGACGATGCGGCGATTTATCTCATTTCGCGATTTCGACTGGCTGCTCCTGGGCCTGGTGCTGATGCTTTCCGTGATCAGCATCTTTGAGATTTACAGCGCCACCCTGCACACCAAGTTTGTCGGATTCGAAACCAAGCAGATCTTCTGGCTTCTCGGCGGGCTGGGCGCGATGTTTGTCTTCTCGCTGATTAACTACCACCGGTTGCTGGAATCAGTTCATTGGATCTATGGGTTTTGCCTCGTCTCCCTGGTGGCGGTGCTGGCGGTCGGGACCAAGGTCATGGGCGGCAGGCGGTGGATCAAACTTCCGGGCGGCATTCACTTCCAGCCGTCCGAATGGGTCAAGCTGGTGCTGATTGTCGCCATGGCGCGATATTTCTCCAACCTGGCGGGCAAGGACCTTACCTGGAGCGATATCTTCAAGGCCTTCATGCTGGTCGGCCTGCCCATGCTGCTGGTCCTGAAACAGCCCGATCTGGGGACCTCACTCACATACATTCCAGTGCTGGTGATCGGGCTCTTCCTGGGTGGTCTGGAATGGAAGAAGGCAGTCATCCTGATCGTAGCCGGGCTCGTCCTGGTGGTTCCCGTGTGGGCCAAGGTCCTGAAGCCTTACCAGAAACAGCGGCTGACCAGCTTCCTGAACCCAGACACCGATCCCAAGGGAAGCGGCTACCAGGTGAAACAGTCGCTGATCGCGGTGGGCGACGGCGGGGTGTGGGGCCGGGGCGCGACCAAGGGGACGCAAACCCAAGGGGATTTTCTGCCCATTCCCTATACGGACTTCATCTTTGCCGCGTTCTGCGAGGAGCACGGCTTCGTGGGCGCCGTGTTTGTACTCCTGCTATACTTCCTTATATTGACGCGTTTGATTCAAAATGCTCAAACAGCCGCGGATATTTCCGGTACGTTCCTGATCATGGGCGTGGTCGCAGTACTCATCTTTCAGATTGCGGTTAACGTCGGAATGGTCATCGGTCTGATGCCGGTCACAGGAATCCCTTTACCGTTAATGAGTTACGGGGGGTCCTCGGTATTGTTCACGTTCCTGGCTCTGGGCATTGCGATGAACGTTCGCATGAGCCGTTTTGTGAACTAGAGCAGTGTCAACTAGGCTTTGATTTTCAGCAATTTAGATAGCCGGCCAGGTGAATCACCGGGGCCGGGCAGGATTTAGGAATGAGCTCGCAGAGAAGGGTAACGGCCCCGCCTGAGATTAAGGCTGAAGTGGTCACCGACTCTTTGCGCCCGGACAGCCTTGGAACACCAGGTGCTACAGCGACCGATTCCGGTCAAGGCTGTACGCCGGTCTCTCCGCACAAAGAATTACGCTGGATTCTATCCCGAGGATCACGCGCCTTTGCCCAGGCTTTCTCTCCGTCTGACCTAATCCTTCCCTGCATTCCGGGAGTGGGATAACAGCTCCCACTCCGATCTGCCGCGCCGGCCTTCCGCCAGGTGAGACCTGCGGATAGGAGAGGCAGTATGTCAAAAGAAATTTGTATTTCCAGTACGCCCCATGAAACGCGTCTGGCCATCCTCGAGGACGATCAACTCACAGAGGTTTATTACGAGCGGGAGAACGAATACACTCTCGCGGGCTCCATTTACAAAGGCCGGGTCACCAGGGTGCTTCCTGGGATGCAGTCGGCTTTCGTCGACCTGGGACTAGAGCGCGATGCGTTCCTGTATGTCACCGACTTCATGGAGGAACAGGAAGACTCCTCCGATTTTGAACGTATTCCGGCGAGCGGCGAAGAGTCGGGTCGAGGGGGCCAGGGCCGGGAATCCCAGAACCGGCAACCGCGCGCCGCGCAGGGATCCCCGGAAGAAGAGACGGCCCCAAAGCGCAATGGTGCCCCGGCGGGCGGTCCTGCTGCCCCTGCGCCTGGTGGAGAATTCGAGGATGGAACGCGGCGCTGGCGCGGCCGCCGTGGCCGCCGCAAGGGCTTTCGGCCACCCCAGGGGGGACAGCAGCCCAATCAGGAACAGCCGGCAGGCCGGCCCGAGAGTTCGCGGTTCGTAGAGCCAGCGGCTCCGGTGGAAACAGAGTCATATTCCGCACCAGCCCCGGCCGTCGCATTCTCTCTGCCGGGAGAATCGCTTTCGAAATATGGCGGTCAGAGCACGGCGCGGACGCCGGCACCTCCGGTATCGGCGCCTCCTAAAACGAACGTCATTTTGGCTAAGCCCTCGACGCTGATTGAGACGCCGATTGAGTGGAACGGCGACGGCCTGCTCCCCGGCGAGTCCATCTCCCGCTATCGAGGATCTGCTGGGGAAGCGCCAGCTCCGGTTTACACCGAGCCGGTTGCTTCCGCCACGACGCAGGAAACCGAGCCTGAGGTGCATGAAGAGATGTCCGCGCCTGAGGTGGCTCCCGCCATGGCAGACGAACCTCCCGTTCTGCATGAAGCAGCGATGTACGAAGAGGTAGCCCCGGTGCCCGAAGCCGAAGAGGCGACGGAGATGCAGGAAGAAGAGGTCCTGGCCAGCATGGCGGACGAGCCCATGATGCCGGTTGAGTTTGAGCCTGAAGAAGCTTCCGCCTCGTATCGTGTCGATCCCTCTGCGCCCAGCGAGTTCCGTTTTTCCACCCAGTCCTCGACCCTGGAAGTGGATGAGGAGGAACTGGTTCCGGAGGCGGAGGTCGAGCTGCTGGAACCTGTGGACCTACGTCCGGAAGCCAGCGAGGAGCCTGCCGCGTTTGCTGATCACAGCCCCGGCTTCGTGGAATCGGAAGCAGAGTTCGAAGACCTTGAGGACGAGGTGGAAGACGGAGTTCCTGTAACCGGGCTGGTGGAAGAGGAAGAGGTCACCGACGAGGAGGAGTACGACTTTACCCCCCTCTACGTGGAGAGCGAGGACCACGACCTGCAGGACCTGGAAGAGGAGACACTCGACCAGGAAGTCTCTGTGGGCAGCGCGATCGGCGACATGGTGCGCGACGCGCATATCGACCAGCGCACGGATAGCGATGCTTCCGGCCTCATGATCGAGGAGGAGGAAGAAGAAGACGAACTCGAGACCGCCGAGGGCGGGGACGAGCCAGAGGCGGAAGAGAACCAAATCGCTGCGGTGGCCGGGGGGCAGCCCGCTCGGCGGCCGCGTGACGATCAGCGCCGTGGTGGGCGCGGCCAGCGCAACGATGGACGCCGCCGCCACAATGGACGCCGGCAGAATGCCCAAACCAGCGACCTGCCGATCATCAGCGAGTTGTTGAAGCAGGGGCAGGAAATCCTGGTGCAGATTGCCAAGGAGCCGATTGCCAAGAAGGGTGCGCGCATCACCAGTCACATCGCGCTTCCGGGCCGCTTTCTGGTGTTCATGCCGACGGTCAATCATGTTGGTGTGTCGCGGAAGATCTCCTCGGATGAGGAGCGCCAGCGTCTGAAACGCATTTTGATCAGCGAAAAGGGAACGGTGAGTGGTGGCTTTATCGTCCGCACGGCGGCCGATGGAGCCAGTGAAGACGATCTGCGCGCGGATATCCGCTTCCTGATCAGCCTGTGGACCGAGATTAAACAGCGTTCCGATACGGCCAAGGCGCCGGCCCTGATTTATCACGATCTGAACCTGGTGGAGCGCATCCTGCGCGACCAGGTGAGCGATAACTTCTCTACCATCTGGGTCGATACCGAGATGGAGTACGAGCGCATTGTTCGCTTCCTGAACCGTTTTCAGCCCTCGCTGGTGCGGCGCGTCAAGCTGTATACCAAGGAGACGCCGCTGTTCGAGCAGTTCGGCATTCAGGAGGAAATCAGCAAGGCACTCAAGTCCAAGGTATGGCTCAAGTCTGGTGGATCCATTGTTATCAATCAGACCGAGGCGCTGGTGGCCATCGATATCAACACCGGCAAGTATGTGGGCAAGACGGCGCGCCTGGAAGACACGATTCTCAAGACGAATCTCGATGCCATCCCGGAGATTGTGCGCCAGATTCGCCTGCGCGATCTGGGCGGGATTATCGTGATCGACTTCATCGACATGGACGAGCGCAAGAACCGGAACAAGGTGATGCAGGCGCTGGAGGAGGAGCTCAAGTCGGACCGCGCGCCCTCAAAAGTGCTTCAGTTCAACGATTTCGGGTTGGTCGCGATTACCCGTAAACGGGTCAAGCAGTCGCTGGAGCGTACGTTGAGTACTCAATGCGCTATCTGCGCCGGCACGGGCATGGTCAAAAGCCCAACCACGGTTTGCAACGAAATCTACATCGAGATGCGCAAGATGCAGAACCACCTGGAGCGCCAGGACGTCTTGCTGCGGGTGAATCCCGAGGTGGTCAAAACGCTGAAGGTAGGGAACGCCCGCTGGCTCAATGAGTTGGAGGAGATGAGCGGTAAAACCATCATTGTCAAGAGCGATCCTACCCTCCATCCGGAACAGTTCGATATTCACTAAAAAGCAGAGGGTCCTGCCTTCGGGCACCCCGGATTTCATGTTAAGTTGATGCACCTCATGCGGCTTTCCTTAAAGAAAGCCGCACGGGCGGCTGTTTTTGGCGCCTCGTGAAGGAAATTCGGGCAGGGCCCCCCTGCGCCATATAGCGCTCATCTGCCATCCTTTGTAAACTTCTCCGCGTCAAATCAGTCACATAAGGGTTAGTAGGGAGAGAACCCCGTTTGGGGCAACTCTCAATCTCAATTGCCAAGGGTGAATAAACGATGTTGTCGGGTCCCGGTTCCTTTGCTCGGTTCGCAGTGATCTTGTCGGCTCTTTCCACCTGCTTGCTGGCTCCGGCTGGTTTTTCCCAGGTAAGTTCGAGTGCGGAAAACCATCGGGCCTTTGAAGCCGCGTTGCAGGACCAATATCCCAACCAGGGTGGTTACAACAGGCCGAGTTACAACAGCCACCATAACGACACCTTGACCGACCATGTGGCGCTCGAACTGGGTGCCGGTTTCAATGTGCCTTCGGGGAATACAAGGACGTGGCAATCGGTCGGCTACAGCATTAACCTGGGCGGCGGGTGGATGTTCAACGACAGGATCGGTGTTTTGGCGGAATACACGTTCAACCGCGCTAATATTCCGATCAATACGTTGACGAATATCGGTGAGCCGGACGGTAATGTTCACGTGTGGTCATTGGGGCTGGAGCCGATCATCTATTACAAAACCAGCGGACACCTTGGCGGTTACGTAACTGGCGGCGGCGGATTTTATCGTAAGCTCACCACGTTTACAGAGCCCGTGTACGTCGGTGACTACTGCGACTATTTCTATGGTTGCTACCCGCAGTATGAGAACGTGACGCTCAGCCATTTCTCCAGCAACCAGGGCGGCGTGAATATCGGAACCGGGATCACCTTTAAACCCAATGCAGACGGTAAGGGAAAGTTTTTCGCCGAGGCGCGCTATGTCTGGGTGGATTCTCCGACAAGCTCGAATAGCAGTGTCGGGACCGGCACGGTGAATATGTTCCCGGTGACATTCGGGTTCCGCTGGTAGATTGAGCATAAAACCGACTGCAAAATAAGTCCCGCAGGGACGACTGAGCTGTCCAAATTAGCGGAAGAATCGACTTTTTGACGATGTAACTTGTTGACTGCGTTGAGGAGAATTCGGCGGAACGAAATCAGGTCGCCCTGTTTGATCGGCGCTGCATAGATGGCGCGAGTTTTAGAGTTGCCTGATAAACGCAGGGCACCGCGAGTACGCGCACTACAAGGGGTTTAGCGATTGAGTGAGGACTAAAGGAAAACGGCAGATCCCACGGCACCCCGGGGCGGGCGAGATGACAATTCTGCTTGAGCATGGTGTCCGTGTTTCCAGAAAAGGTCCGTGGAACTGCAGATCCGCTCAGCTCCGCTTCGGGATGACAAAGGAAAGGGTGGCGGTTCCATAGGCTATGGTTGCTGGACCGAGACCGTTTCTCAAATCTCAATTTGGACAAGTCTGGTTGAACTTAGCCCAGGACGCCAGTCCTGGGTAGAAATACGAATGACGAAAGTCCCGTAGGGACGACTGGAACCGGTCCGATGAAGAGACCCTACCCACGTTCTCCAACTCGCAGGGAGCATGGACGGAGGAATTGCGAGCACACCCCGGTGGTGTGCTTACTTTTGCCCGCCACCTGACGCAGCACGGAGGAACGCATGGATCGCAACAAAACCATCGACTACATTGAATTTCACGCCAACGATCTGGCGGCGATCAAGCAATTCTATAACCAGGTCTTCGGATGGGAATTTGAGGACTATGGCCCCGCCTACACCAGTTTCAAAGATGGCAGGATAGCTGGTGGATTGCTTGACTACACGCCCACAGGAAAAGGCTTCGGCGAGGATTCATCGGCATTGGCGCTGCCCATGCGAAAGCGATCAAATCTGCCCTCGAGCAACGACATCAAGCCGGTGTACCAGTAGCCGACCACGAAGAGCAACAGGAAGGGCACCGTAAAATAGTTCTCATTGACGATTGCATACCAAATGGTCAGCGCAAAATAGCTGCCGATCAGGAGCTCAATCCAGGGCACGATGCCCAGCCGCTTGCGGTACTTGCTGGCCTGCGGAACCTGGCCGCGCTTTTCGATGCGGTATTTAGGGGTCCGCTTGAAGGCGGTCTTGATGCCGAAGATCGCCTCCATGACCGCCTTGGAATTGGTCACCGTCAACCCAATGCCCAGAGCCATGAGAAAAGGGAGATACAAAAATGTTTTGTGCCACTTCCCGGGAAACAACTCTCTCTGGGAAACCAGATAGAACGAGGAGATAGAAAACGTTGACGCCATGAAAAGGGGAACGTCGATCAAGAGCATTTGAAACCATCCCTGATAGAAGCGGATGATCATGGCCGGCATCAACAACGTGGATAGGACGATCATCAACGGGTAACTGATGTTTGCGGTAAGGTGGTAGAACGCCTCCAGCTTGACATGGAACGGCGCATCGCTGCGGAACATCATGGGCAGGATCTTCTTCGAGGTCTGAATGAGGCCCTTGGCCCAACGCGCCTGCTGGGTCTTGAAAGCGGTCATCTCGATGGGCAGCTCGGCGGGACACTCGACGTCTTGCAGATAAATAAATTTCCAGCCCTGGAGCTGTGCGCGATAACTCAGGTCGGTATCTTCGGTCAGCGTGTCGTGCTGCCAGCCTCCCGATCCATCAATGGCTACCCGGCGCCACATGCCGGCAGTCCCGTTGAAATTGAAGAAGGCCTGGGTGCGTGATCGCCCGCCATGTTCCAGAACGAAGTGGCCATCGAGCAGGATGGCTTCTACCTGGGTCAGAAAGCTGTAATCGCGGTTGAGGTGCGTCCAGCGTGTCTGCACCATGCCGATTTTCGGGTTGGCAAAGTGATGCACCACTTGCATCAGCCAGTCTTTCGGGGGCACGAAATCAGCATCGAAGATGGCGACAAGTTCGCCCGCAGCCACGCGCAAGCCCGCATCCAGAGCGCCCGCTTTGAAGCCGTGGCGATTGACCCTGTGGATGTAGACGATCCTGTGGCCGAGCGATTGATAAAGCTCCACGGCCGCTTTGGCGACCTCCACCGTGCTGTCGGTGGAGTCGTCCAGTACCTGGATCTCCAATTTATCGGCGGGATAATCCAGATTGCAACAGGCACGGATCAGCCGATCGACGACGAATTGCTCGTTGAAGATGGGGAGCTGCAAGGTGATGGCAGGAAGCTCTGCGAAATGCGATTCAGGCTCTCGAACAGCGTTCTTGCGGTTCCTGTAGTAACGGTAGACCAGCTGATAGCGATGGATGCCGTAAAAGGCAAGGATCACCATTACGATGAAGTAGGGAATGAGAAGTGCGGTGTCAAACGAGTTCCAACGATATAGGTGTTCGAAGGTCCTGTCGGCGTAGTGAGTCTTGAAATAATGCTCGAAACCGTGCTGCGGATAGGCCAGGCACAAACCCCATTGGCCATGGAGCAGAGCCGTCATAGGGAAGTTGCTGAGTTGGTCAATCATTGCCAGCAGGGTACTTCCTCCGCGCGTACTTCGAATTGTCCGCCAAGATGCTCATCCTGGGTGCTTTGATGCATCCCGCGGCGGTGCTTACAAACTCAGTTGAGAAAATAGGTGGTGTACAACGTATCGCGCTGCACGGGCCGGAAACCGGCGCCGCGGATGACATGCCGCAGCTCCTCTTCGGTGGTGCAATTGGACGTACCGGCCGCCCGGACTACATTTTCCTCCAGCATGACCGAACCCACGTCATTACCGCCGAAGCGCAAGCCAAGCTGCAGGACCTTCAATCCCTGCGTGACCCAGCTCGACTGCACATTCTCGATATTGTCCAGGTAGAGGCGCGAGATCGCCAGGACCTTCAGATACTCGACGGAGGTGGCTTCATCCCATTTCCGGCCGCCGAGGGCGGTGTTCGTGGGCTGAAAACTCCAGGGGATAAATGCGGTAAAACCGCCGGTTTCTTCCTGCAGGCGACGCACCTGTTCGAAGTGGTTGATGCGGTGCTCAAAGCTTTCTCCCACGCCGAACATCATCGTGGCCGTGGTGCGCATGCCGAGCTCGTGGGCGGTGCGGTGCACATTCACCCAGTCCTGGGTGGAGCACTTCAACCGCGCAATGCGATGCCGTACTTCATCGTCGAGGATCTCTGCGCCGCCGCCGGGAATCGACGAAAGGCCCGCATCCCGCAGCCGGGCGATGGTGTCGCGCACGGAGAGATGGCTGTACTCAGCGATGGCCAGGATCTCTGAGGCGGAGAAACAGTGCAGCCAGATCTGAGGGAACCGCTGTTTGATGCCCTTGAGCAGACGTTCAAACCATTCGATCTTGAGATCAGGGTGCAGGCCGCCCTGCATCAGCACGCCAGTACCGCCCATCTCCAGGGTTTCGGCAATTTTCTGGTAAATCGTTTCGAAATCGAGAATGTAACCTTCGCTGGCGAGCTTACCTTTAAGAGGCCGATAAAAAGCACAAAAGCTGCAATACTCGGTGCAAAAATTTGTATAGTTGATGTTGCGGTCCACGATATAGGTAACTACGCCCTCGGGATGCAGCTTCCGCCGAAGCGCATCGGCTTCCATACCCAGGCCGATGAGGTCATCGGAGCGGAAATAGTCGAGAGCTTGAGTCCTGGTAATCGCCACATTCGTATTTTACGGGTATGGCGGCCTACAATCCAGTGCTACTGTGCCAGAGGTGCTGTGCCGAGATAGGCCTCGAGAAAGCGGCCTTGTAAGCTGGTTGCGCCCTATCACAACCAGTTGAGGGCTTCCGTGCCGGTTCTTGCGGCATGTTCGATCGAACGTTTTACGATAAGTGCGTCAGTTTCGCGGGCCCAATCCATCACGACGAAGCGCTGTTTGCAGCGCCACCCATCTCCTTCGAGGAAGGTTCCGTTTCTATGTCCCAATTTAAATTTGCCAGCCGTGCCTTTTCACGACTTCCCACCACGTTGCGCCTTGTGCTGGGAATGACTCTTGGATTCATCTTCGCCCTTCCTGGGCATGCCCAGAGTGCTCCCAGCACTGCGCCGGCGCCGGATGTGATCATCTTTACGAATGGAGATCAGTTGACCGGCAAGCTGCTGCGCGAAGTCGCCGGCAGTGTGACCTTTCACAGCGATATTGCAGGAGATGTGACGGTGACCTGGGACAAGGTCAAGTCCATTCACACCTCGCAGCAGTTTGCTGTGATTCAGCAGGGTCAGCATGTGACCCGCAAGACTGCGGACACGGATATCGCCCAGGGCGTGGTCCAGGTTCAGGATGACCAGGTCAAAGTGGCAACTGGCACCGGCGGTACGACCAAAGACATCCCGGTCAAGAATGCACAGTACATGATCGACGAGCCGACGTACGGTAAAGAAGTGCGCAGAAATCCAGGCTTCGGCTATGGCTGGAATGGCGCCATCACCGCGGGCGCCACGACCGTGGAGGCGACACAGAACAGCCGGGCGTTTAACGGCGCGGTTGCCCTGGTACGCAGAATTCCAACGGTGGATTGGCTCGACCCGCGCACTCGAACCCTGGTTGATTTCACCGGGTCCTACGGGACCGTTAGCCAGCCGGGCACGGCGACGGTCAAGACCAACATCATCCACTTCGATGCTGAGCACGATTGGTACTTCACGCCCCGCTTCTACTTCCTGGTGGATACATCTTTCGACCACAACTATTCGCAAGGCCTGGATCTGCAGCAACTCTATGGAGGTGGGATGGGTTACACGGTCATTAAGAGTCCGATCCAGGAGCTGGATTTGAAGTTCGATATTCACTACGAGAAACAGAAATTCTTTTTGCTTCCGAACCTCCCAGGTCCGGTCAGTCCGAGCAAGAACCTGATCGGAGCCAGCTTTGGCGACACGTACATGCGGAAGTTACCCAAGGGCCTGGTTTTCAACCAGGGGGCAGTCATTACACCAGCATTCAATCAGTCGAACGCCTATTCGGCAGTGGCGACGGCGGGACTGTTGTTCCCGGTGTACAAGCGGCTTGGATTTAGCGTTGGAGCGCTGGACGACTTCCTGAACGACCCAGCCGCCGGCAGCAAGAAGAATTCCTTCCAGTTCACTGCCGGGGTGACTTACACGCTCAAGTAGGGCTATTGGGGAGCCGCTGGGTCGAGGTCCAGCGGCTGTTTCAACAGCGTCAGTACGCCAGGGGGCAGGGGTTTGTCTGCGTTGGCGAGCAGTTGCGACACCTGCCACATTTCAGTCTGGTTGAGCACATTTTTGAAGGCGGGCATGCCGGAGAGACGGATCCCATTGGCCACTTTCCAATAGGTTTCACCGGGCGGGTCGTCGCTGACGCCGACGACTCCGTTGCGGTGGGGCTCCCAAAGTTGGGGCGCCTGGGGAAACATACCCTTGGCGAAGCTGGCGGGAAGTCCATAGAGACCATGGCAGGCGGCACATTGCCGGCGGTAGATGTGGGCGCCGATCTCCAGATTGGTGGGGCTGGCTTCGACCGGGGGCGTCTTGATCAGCTCACGCTCGATGCGCGCGTGCAGGGGAATGTGCACGATTCTGGCCTCGAAGGGTAGAGGCGCGTCGCCGGTGGCCACCGGGGGACTCCCGGCGGTGAGGTAAAACCAGATGCCTACTGGAACAATCAGCAAACCGATCACGAGCCCGATCAGAAATTTCATTCAGTCCGCCCTCTTTTGCCGCGTGGGATAAGAAAAGCTGCAGTCTCCGGTCCTGAGCAGGATATAGCATGCGCAGAAATGCTCTAATACTAACCAGGACATCAAAACCGTATTTTCATCGCCGAGTGGCGGCAGCAGTGGAGGCTTTCAGGTTCATGCATCATAGCAAGCGTTTTGGATGCCAAGTGTATCCGCTTCTTTTTTTGATCATTCTTGCGGTACCCGGGCTCCTGGCGCAAAATCCCACCGATAGCAGTTCTCAGGCTCCAGCGGCGGCTCAGACCGAGCCCGAGAATCCACAGCAAAATCAGGTTCGCCTGGCCCAGGAGGCTCAGGCGCGGATACGGGCACGGCGTGAACAGAGAACACAGCGCGTCATTCAGGATACGTACAACCACAAGTTCGAAGTTTATGGCGGGGGCGGGTATATGCGCTTTCGACCGGGCAGCTCGCTGCAGCACATCAATGAATCCGCCTGGAACGTTGGTTTCACCGATTATCTCCGGCCGCGGCTGGGGGTAACGGCGGACCTGCGCGGCTATTACGGGATCGCGTTCATCCCCCCCAACCCCTTCAACATTTTCAAGCCCAGTATCAGCGAGTACTCATTTATGGCGGGCCCGCAGTATCGCTTTGTGCGCCGGGAGCACTGGGCAGTGAGTGGGCAGGTCCTGGTGGGGGGATCCAAGGGCAACTTCAATGCCAATGGTGCCGAGCTTCCCGGGCCCCTGGTCGGGCTGTGGAGTAACGGTACCACCCTCAGTTTTGCGGCGGGTGTGCCGATCGATTACAACGTTGGTCCCGGGCTCGCTCTGCGACTCCAGCCGGGCTACTGGTTAACGACCTTCGGGAGCACGACACAGGTAAAGAATCTGGGCTTCAATGCCGGCCTGGTGTATCGTTTCGGGCGGCGATAACAGGGACAACTTTCCACCCAGGCCGCGGTCCTACAGCGTTCGACGGGGCTGCGCCCCATCTTTCTCGGCCCTTGTACGTGGGGGCGAACCTAGAACGCGCTCGTCCAGGGAAGAGGGCTTGGTGGCGCTCGCAACTACTTAGGCAGTAACGGCCTTGTCGCGTTCCTTTGCGGCTTCCAGGGGATACTGCGGTTCTGTCATCCTGACCGGGTCCAGGATCTCTGCAATTTCCTCCTCGGTAAGCTGCTTCCTGGCGCGGGCTATGTCGATAATCGACTTCCCGGTAGCCACCGATTCCTTCACAATCTCGGCTGCCTTGGCGTACCCGATGTAAGGGTTGAGCGCGGTGGCCAACGATACCGTGCTCTGGGCGTACATCTGACAGCGCTGCTCATTGGCCGTGATGCCTTGAACGCAGTATTCATCGAACTGGCGCAGCATGTTGCCGAGGATGGTCACGCTCAGCAATACGTTGTAGGCCATGGTCGGCATCATCACATTCAGCTCCAATTGGCCGGCCTGTACGGCATAGGCGACAGCCGTATCGTTGCCGATAACCTGGAAGCTCACCATGGCAGCCAGTTCCGGAATGACCGGGTTGATCTTTCCCGGCATGATCGAAGAACCGGGCTGCAGGCTGGGAAGGAAGATTTCCGCAAATCCGGTATTCGGTCCCGAGCCGAGCAGCCGGATGTCATTGGAAATCCGGATGGTTTCCAGGGCAATTCCGCGCAACGCTGCGCTCACATCGGACATGCAGGCATTGGATTGCATCGCCCAGCGCATGTCGTCGGCCGGCGCCAGCTGCTGCCCCGATATCCGGGCCAGATGAGCGATGGCTTTGACGCGGTAATCCGGATGGGTATTGATGCCCGTGCCCACGGCACTGCCGCCCAGGCCCAATTCGCGCAGTGTTCCGGAGGCCATCTTCAGGAACTGCTGTCCCTTTTCGATCGCCAAGCCGTAGGCCGCAAACTCCTGCCCCAGGCGCATGGGAACCGCATCCTGCATGTGGGTGCGGCCTGATTTCATGATGTGGTGAAAGGCCTGTGCCTTCTCCGCAAAGGTCGCAGCGAGATGGTCCAGCACCGGGTAGAACGTATCGAGGGCCAGCAGCGTGGCCAGCCGCATGGCAGTGGGGAAGACATCGTTGGTCGACTGCCCGTAGTTCACGTGGTCGTTGGGGTGGAGGTGGGCGTATTCCCCCAGTTTTCCTCCGAGGATTTCATTGGCGCGATTGGCGATGACCTCATTGGTGTTCATGTGCAGGCTTACCCCCGCGCCCGCCTGGAAAACATCGACCATAAACTCCTGGTCCCACTTGCCGTCGATCACTTCCTGGGCTGCCTGGATGATGGCACCGGCCCGCTTCTCATCCACCAACCCGAGTTCCTGGTTGGCCTCCGCGGCGGCGCGCTTGACCATGCCCAGGGCGCGTATGAGGGGAGAATGAGCGCGCATCCCGGAAATGGGAAAATTGTCCATCGCACGCGCTGTTTGCGCGCCGTAATAGGCCTTTGCGGGCACCTCGACAAAACCAAGCGAGTCTTTTTCTTTGCGGATATTGGACATAAGGATGCGGCTCCTCAATAACCCTGTAGAACGTTCGATTATAGCGATTTCGGGTGTCCGCTGGGAACGACGGGTACGGTCCCGGCTGCGCATCGTCTAAGCTATAGAGATGGAGCACAGCCGTGGTGTCCTGAAGGAAGAGTTTGACGTCCTGGTGGTGGGCGCCGGTCCGACCGGTCTCGCGTGCGCCATCGAGGCTCAGCGGGTCGGTCTACGGGTTGTTCTGGTAGACAAAGGGTGCCTTTGCAACTCCCTGTTTCATTACCCGTCGAATATGACGTTTTTTACCACTCCTGAGCTTTTGGAGATCGGCGATATGCCTTTTTCCAGCCCCAACCAGAAGCCAAGCCGGAACGAGGCGCTCGAGTACTACCGGAAAGTCGCTGAGCATTATCAGCTCGAATTTCGTCAATATCAGAGAGTGGCCAGCGTCACCGGGGCAGACGGAGATTTCACGATTACCACAGTCGACCGGTTTTCCCGGCACCGTTCCTACGGGGCCCGCAAGGTCATTTTGGCAACGGGCTACTATGACCTGCCGAACTACCTCGAGGTTCCCGGGGAAGAATTGCCCAAGGTGCTGCACTATTATCACGACCCCCACCCCTATTACGACCAGAAGGTGCTGGTGGTGGGAGGGAAGAACTCGGCTGCCATCGCTGCCCTGGACCTGTGGCGCCACGGCGCTCATGTGACCCTGGTGCACCGGGGTGAGAAGATGCACCACCACGTCAAATACTGGATCTTGCCGGATATCAACAATCGCATCAAGAGCGGCGAAGTTACTGCGTATTTTTCGAGTTCGGTGGTCAAGATCGCAGAAGACTCGGTCAACTTGCTAACACCCCAAGGTACCGTTACGATCGATAACGACTACGTGTTTGCCTTAACTGGGTACCATCCCGACTTTGATTTTCTGACTGCTCTTGGTGTGCGCATGGAGGGGCAGGACCGCTGCCCGGCCTGTGATCCACAATCGCTCGAAAGCAATATACCCGGTCTGTACCTTGCAGGAGTGATCGTTGCGGGCATGCGAACCAATGAAATTTTCATTGAAAACGGCCGTTTCCATGGCCGCCAGATCGCACAGGATATGGAAGCCAAGCTCGCAGGCAAAGCTCCGGTGAAGGTGGGCTGAAGCAAGGTGAAGGAAAGGAGGGCCGCCAAATGAGTTGGCTTAAGCCTCGTTCGATTCGGGGTCAGCTCATCTCCGGTCTCATCCTTTTCGAAGGCTTGCTGGTGATCGTCTTCGCCATCCTGTTGGTCCGCGAACAGGCATTGGAAATTCATGAACGGGCTCGCCTGCGTCTGGAGTCCGAGGTAAACCTGCTGGTGCTGCAGAGTCAGGATTCGCTGGCCCAGGGCCAGGCAGGATACCTGCTGCCGATACTGCGCGCCATGGTGAACTCCCCCGTCATCCGTACAGCCATGGTGACAGACATCAACGGCCGGGTGATCGCCAGCAGTGATCCGGAGATGAACGGCAGGGAGCTGCTGACACGCCTGGAGAAGAAGCATCTGGAGGACATCACCGGAGCGGTAATTTTTCGCGTGCCCGGGGGAGCTCGTGAAGCGGTCCAGGCGATCCACGTTGGAGGACAACTCAGCGGATTTGCCTGGGTCTATGAAGATGCGACCGCAGCCCAGCAGCAGATCTACTCGCTGATCCGCATTACCATCATTTTCGCCGGGTTAGGGGCACTGGGCACGGCGGTGATCGCCGGCGCGCTTGCCCGCTCCATCACCCGCCCGCTTCGTACTTTGCTGGCGGCGACCCGCAAGCTGATTCGTGATCCTGAGACCAAAGAAGGGTTTCCGCTGGAAGTAACCTCGAATAACGAGTCGGCGGACCTTACTCGTGCCTTCAATCTCATGGTGACTTCTATCGAGGAGCAGAGAGCGGGGCTCAGCGACACCCTGGCACTGCTCGACTCCATGCTGGAAAATGCGCCGATCGGATTCGCCTTTTTCGATCGCAAGCTTCGCTATGTGCGGGTGAACCAATTCATGGCGGAGATGAACCAGGTGCCGATCGGGAGACACCTGGGGCGGTCGATTCCTGAAATGCTGCCTGGTCCCGCCGCCGAGGTTCTGCATCGCCAGGTGCAAAGCGTCTTTGAAACGGGTCAGCCGGTCACACAATTCGAGCTGAATACGCCCGTGCCGGGTGACGTTGACCACGTGCGTAACTGGCTCATTAACGTGTACCCGGTAAAGGCGACGTCCGAGGCTGTTCGCTGGGTCGGGGCGATCGTTGTCGAAGCAACCGAACGGAAACGCGCCGAGGAAGCTCTGCGGAAAACGGAAAAGCTCGCTGCCGCGGGACGCCTTGCGGCCTCGATTGCGCACGAAATCAATAATCCGCTGGAGGCGGTCACCAACCTTCTCTACCTGCTGCGGCACCAGCCTTCCCTCGATCAGGAGGCTATGGGCTACGCCGACCTGGCGCAGCAGGAAATCTCTCGCGTCGCCGAGATGACGCAGCAGACCCTGCGCTTTTATCGCCAATCCACCCTCCCGGTGGTCGCTAACATTGCGGAGCTGTTGGAGTCGGTTCTCACCCTTTACATGGGGCGGCTGGTGGCGCTGCAGATCGAGGTTTCCCGCAAGATGGGGCCGGATGTCGAACTTTACTGTTTTTCCGGAGAGCTGCGGCAGGTCTTCGCCAACCTGATCGGTAATGCCATTGACGCTATGGCTATGGGAGGGCGTTTGTCGCTGTCCGTACGGCGCTCCCGTTCCTGGGTGGATGGCACCCCGGGAATTCGGCTGTTCGTCGCCGACAACGGCTGCGGCATGACCGAAGCCACGCGGCTGCGGATTTTCGAGCCCTTTTTTACCACCAAGGAGACGACCGGCACGGGGCTCGGTCTTTGGGTGAGCAGCGAGATTATCGTCAAACATAATGCCACGGTGCGGGTGGTCAGCCGCACGGCCGGAGCGCCAAACGGCGGGCACTCGGGGACCGTGTTCATGGTCTTTTTCCCCGAGAACGGGATCGGTTTACCCCCAGTGGCAGCTCCGGCTGCGGCCACTCAGAGTGTGTAAAACCCGTTGGGGTTTTTCTGACAAGCTGTAGTCCCGCAGGGACGGCTGAGTTGTCCAAGGATGGCGTCGCGGCCTACTTCCAGCGTCCCTGCGGGACTTAATCATGTTGCCTGAGGTACCCAGGACTAGCGTGCTGGGCTAAGTTCAGCCGTCCCTGCGGGACTAAGGTTGGCTTTGGGGCGAATCCGGCAGCACACAACGAGGCGCTTGCTGCACGGGCGCAAATTTCGACCGCGTGACGTGCAGCCGGTTAATCCGCATATAGCGTATCCGCAGTCCCCCGGCCACGGCGGGCATTGACCGCGGGGTCTTGGTCAAATCCACCAGCACCAGCAACGCTGCCTCTGCTGGATTGTCGTAGCTTTGTGTCACACCTACACCGAAAAATGCCGGGTCCGCCATCAACTGCGATGCATATTGCCGTTGTACCGCGGCAGCGGCCCGCAGCACGTCGGCAGGCAAATGAATGCCTTCCACCTGGGGCAGTGTGGTGGGTGCCGTGCGCGCATTTACGGTCGCCGCGTCGGTAGAGATCACGACCGTGCGCACGCCGTTGATGACCTTGGGAACGGCGATCCCCGGTTTGTTTTTGTCCACGTAAACAATGACCGCCGCTTCGCCCGGGTTGTCCAGGCTCTTGCCCGGAGCCGTGCCCAGGAATCCGCTATTCAGCAGCAGGGCGGTCGCTGACTCTGCCGCGGACCTGGCGGCCGCCATCTGAGCTGCGCTCACATCGGCGGCCGGCGGAGGGGTGCGCTCATCGTAATTGGAGCAGGTAACAGGATGGGGCGCCCCGCCGGCGATCTGGAATTCCTGTCCGTCCGCCTGGCTCTTTTGCCCTAATTCGCTCAGCACATCCTGAATGGGATTGGCGACGCTAAATCCATGATTGCTGTTGTCAGCGCCGCTGGCAAAAAACAGGCCCACCGGCTGGGCGTTGCCGGCGTCGAGCACCAGTGCGCCGGAGTCTCCGCTATCCGCGAAACTGGCTCCGGGTATGCCGATCTGATTGACGTAGGTTTTGGTGTAGTAGGGCTGAGTCTCGGCGCAATCGTAGTAGTAATCCACCTGCACGCTCAGGTCGACCGTGTTGACGGTTGAACAGGTCAGTCCCGTCGTCCGTCCGCTTTTGACCACGCGGAGCTGGTTCAGCAGGCCGGCGGTCAGAGCTTCCCCTTCGCCTGCCGCAGGAGCCGCGGCGGTTAGCATGCCATTGACCGATGGCCCCAACTGCAGGATGGCCCCGGTTCCGTCGACTGCGGGCGTTGCAGCCGCCAGGGCTGCATCCACGTTGGTCTGGCGGCTCTGCAGGGGGACCACGTAGCGCAACGACCCCACACTTCGACCGGCCTGGGGATTGCAGTTTAAATCGACCAGGGCGGGCTGTACGACCGTGTCACCGGCGCGCGCCTGGTCTGATTCGGCCAGCACATGGTTGTTGCTCAGGATGTACAGACTGCCGGTACGGTCCGTCACCAGCGCGCCCAGCGTTCCCCCGCAGCAGTCGTTCACATACTCTTTGCCACCGGAGTCCTTTCTGGAGTCGTAATCGTTGGCATTGCCTCCGGACGAGCCCATCTGCACGTAGCCGGTCTGTACTGCCTGGTTCTGCAGGCCCGAGCTGTTAAATCCGCCCCCATTGAGCAGGATGTGCAGCGCTGCGGCGGAGTGAGGGTTTCCTGCCGCCTGCCCCACCAAATAGACGGACGGGCTGGCGGCCGGCAAGCCACGCGGGGCGGTATAGGTCGCGGTGCAGTAGGTGTAAGAACGGTTGGAGTGATAGCACCTGGTTTCGCCCACGCTGCCGTAGCTGTCGCCCGGATCATTCTCACCCCCCGGGGTGGTAGACAGCGTCCAGCGGATCGCTCCGGAGTTGACCTCAGCAATCTCTCCCTTGACCTGAACCGTGCCGCCGGGCGCCACACTGGCGGTCTCCGGGGTCAGCACCTGGACAAATCCCGGGGTGACCGTGAGCGGGTAAGTCGCAGTGGCCGCCGGATCACTGCGCGAGGTGGCCATGACCTGCACTTGTATTTGGTCGCGTGCCAGCAACGGTGGCGGGGTATAGGTGCCATTTGCACTGATGGTCCCCTGGCCCAGGGAAGCATCATTTTGCCCCGCTGCGACGGTCCACTTAACGCTCGCGGGGGCTCCGGAAGCCAGCCGGGCCGTGAACTGGTCGGTATGGGTGGTATCGAGGGTGGATTTTTCCGCGTGGATGACCAGGCCGCCCGGGCTGGCGCCGACAGCTCCGCAGCCCGCCGCGAGCAGGAGCAAAAAGGGAGCGGCGAGAGGCAGCAGACCTAGTGCGGATTTTGCCATTGCTGCTCCATACATCGCCCAGCCCACGCGGTCGTTTGATAGACGGCACGAGTCGCGAAAGGCCTACGGCCAGAGTTAAGGATATGCCAGCCGAGCTAAGCGCTTTCATGAAATTACGGGTTCAGGAGGCTGGGATACAAATCACCCAAAACGGGGAGTGACGGCAGCGGCGGGAACATGATACCGGCGATTGCTCAGGGTGCAGCCCACCAAGGGTGGGTGATCATTACCACGGTACGCCTGTAAAAGAAACTGTGGCAGTATCTTTTTGGGAAATTGCATACGGACATAGAAAAGCCCCGTATCGGGCTGCGATGTGGCGCCATACGATACGGAGCTTCAGCCTATCGGCTGGTCATTCAATATTTAAGCGGCCAATACTTAGGCAGCCGCGTTCGACTTATTCGTGCGCCGGGCGAAAAAACCGCCATCGTTCATTGAGGCAGCAATCACGGTAACGGGTCCAGCAGTCTCCGCCTTCATGCGGCGGATTTCACGCGCGCTCAGTGGCGTCATGCGCTCCCGTGAGTAATAGATCTGTTTACCGCAGTCCAGACAAACCTTGTAGGTTTGCTGCTCCAGCGTAAACGGCCTTGTCTGACTCCAATGGCGGCATCCGAAAACAATGTCGTAGAAGAAACCAAGCAGGTTTTGAATCCATGTCATCATAAAAAGCTCCCTTAAAAGCAGGTGCGAGTTGTCGGTAAAATCGTACTGTTAAGATGCATTCTGCATGAAAATGTCGCGTTTGTCGTAGGGAAAATACAGCTTTCGTCCCCAGCGGATCACCCAAAAGTTACTGGTCTTTCGATAACCTAGCAATTTCAATCACATAGCGCAGAACCAAGTTGGGAATAGCCAGGATTACGCAACCACCCGGATTACTATCTTGGCGAAATGTGAACCTGTTTCCATGCATTTCATGGCCTCTCTGGCTTGGTCAAATGTATAGATCCGATCCACAACTGGCTGCGTACGAGTCGCTACAAGCGCTCGATTCATTGCTTCGAAATGAGACTTCGAGCCGACATAAATGCCCTGAATCCGGACTTGGCGGTGGAGGATCAAAGGGATGGGTAGCGGTTGTTCTGACTGGCTCAACACACCGATTTGCGCCACCGTGCCACCGTAGCGCACGGCTTGCATAGACTGAGTGAATGTGCCGGATCCGCCCACTTCGACAATCAAATCTGCGCCGCGGTTGCCAGTCTCTTTAAGTACCCATTTCGCCCACTCAGGAGACTGTCGATAGTTGAGACCGGCATCGAGTCCCATCGTCTTCGCTCTTTGCAGCTTTTCGTCGCTGCTCGATGTGCCGAACACGATCGCTCCCGCCAACTTCGCGAATTGCAGGGCAAAGATAGAAACCCCGCCCGTCCCCTGGATAAGCACGACATCTCCCGGCTTTACCTGCGCCACATTAACCACTGCGTTCCATGCCGTCACTGCAGCACATGGAAGCGTAGCTGCTTCTGCAAACGAGAGATGTTCGGGGATACACACCACGCCGTCCTGGTGCAGCACTACGTATTCCGCCAACATTCCATCCACGTCGCCGCCGAGCGCGCCGCGGGTGTTTTCCGCCGTTGGTGGGCCGTCCAACCAATGCTGCATGAAGATGCCGGCCACACGCTGTCCCACCGCGACGGTGTCTACGCCTTCTCCCACGTCGACCACTTCGCCCGCTCCGTCGGAGCATGGAATACGAGGCAAAGCCATTTTCGGGTTGTATTGGCCGCGCCCCATGAGCAGATCGCGATAGTTCAGCGACACAGCATGAACCTTCACCAAAACTTGTCCCCTGCCGGGACGGGGCATTGGTAGATCGGCGAATACCAGCTGGTCAATCCCAAAAGACTGAATTTGCCAGGCTTTCATAATTCCTCCACTGGCGTTCCCAAATAGAAACGGCAGTTCGAAGCAAAGAGTTCAGGGCGCCGTTCTGCCCCCAAGGAAACATCCGTGGGATGGAGCGGGCATGTCGTACCATAGAGGTATGGCACGAGGGTGGGAGAGCAAATCTGTTGAGGAGCAGCAATCGGCTGCAGATCTAACCGCTTCGGGAGCCTTGATCGACGCGGCGAAGAAAAACGTGCTGGAGCGAGCAAGGATCGAGCGGCAACGGCAGGAGCTTGACTTGCAGCGTGAACGCATTCTCTCCGAGCGTACCTCAAGCCCTGTGAGGCGGGCTGCGCTGGAAGCAGCGCTGGCCGATATCGAATCCCGCCTGGCTCTTCTTTCCTGAGGGCACTGGCCCGAGGCGCAGGTCGCGGGTGATGCTACTGCGGCGGGTTGCTCGTTCCCTGTGCTGGTGTCATGCCCGCCTGCGGAGCGGCCTGGGGTTGATTTGCCGCCGAGGGCTGGCTTTCCTGCACTCCGATCGCACTGCCTGAAACCACCATCTGCACTCGGCGATTTTGCGCCCGTCCGGCGTTGGTCGCGTTGTCTGCAATCGGATTGCTCATGCCATAACCGGTCGCAGTGATGTTGCCGGCACTCACGCCCTGGGACACCAGGTAGTCGCGCACCGCATCGCCTCGCTGTTGGGAAAGCGTCTGGTTGTACTCCTGGGTACCCACATTATCGGTGTAGCCTTCCACCTGCACTTTCAAATTTGGATAGGCGAGAAGGATGCCGGATACTTTGGCCAGCTTCTCCCGCGCTTCTGGTTTGAGCGTGTACTTGTTGAAGTCAAACAGGACGTCGGACATATTCACAATCAGACCGCGAGCCGTTTCCTGGGTTTGCAGAACCTGGCTCAACTGCGACCGCAGGCGCTCGCGCATCTGCTCGGTCTGGTTCGTTGCCTGCTGGGCGCTGTGTTCTGCTGCCGTTTGCGCGGCCCGGGCGTTGGCTGCTGCAGCCTCGGCCTCCGCGGCGGCGGCATCAGCCTGGGCCCGCTTCAATGCTTGCTGTTGCGCCTCGATCTGGGCCTGCTGAGCAGCAGACTGCGCTTGCTGCATCGCTAACTGCTGCTGGTGTTCCTTCTCCTGCTGCATTCTGCGCAGGGTGCTTACGCGCGCATCCTCTGCGTCCTGCACCGCGCCACGAGCGTAGGTGATCATGACCTTGCGCTGGCTTTTTTTCCCGTCCATTGCCTGCGCGTTCTCAAGCTCCTGTTTAGCCTTGGCGAGAATGTCCGGCGCATACTGAGCCGCGCCCATGGCTTCCGCTATTTGCACCGCGTTGATGGCCTCGTAAAGCTGGAGAGGCGATTTGTCGCTGGGCTTGACGGGGTTCAGCACTGCGTGCTGGCCGGCGGTCTGCACGTAGGCTCCGCGCGGCAGCAGGTTGAAGTGGACATTCACGGTGTCGATGATGCCGGTGGTTTTGTCTTTGGTGACGGTATTCTGCATCACTACCAAATCGCTGGGGGTGGTCACGGCGAAGTAAGGTTCGGCGGTGACGATCAGCGCAAATTGCTGCAGATTGGTGGTGACGTTCATCTCGGCCTTGGAACCGCCGGGCATCACCTCACCCAGGTTTACCGGCCGTCCCTGCGGAGTGATGGCCCACAGCACGTAGGTCAGATATTCGGGACCGAAACTGTTCGCGGGCACGAACCCCTGGAATTTGGCATTGATGTATGTCTGCCCCTTGCTGGTGACATTTGCCTCACCTTTTCCCTGGGGGAGCAGACTGGTGCCGGCGAAACCAATTTTTGTACTCCCGCTGCGGTGCCAGTAATTGATAGCCGGAATGTCCCGTCCCACAACCTGGATGCGGTAGAGAGGAACATTATTGCCATTGCCGTTTTCGGCCGGCATGATCGGTTGCGATTGTTGCGGCTGCGCGATAGGGCTTGGCTCCTGCGCGTAGACGGCACTCGAGGCAGCGCAAAGCAAAGTAACGAGGAACACTTTTCCAGCGATCATCTTATCGAACTCCGGTTCCGTGGTTCAGGCGCGTTCAACTTCGACGGACTGGGGGCGAAGCCGGGAACGCTTCCTCATCCAGTCCGCTACTCATAGAGGCGCCAGGCCGCAAAGCCGCGTAACCCCTTAGCCCCATACCCAGATAGATGCTTGGACGCATCTGTTCAGATGCAGGCGCGGAGGAATGCGGGGAGCGAAAACGTAACCGTTTCCCGTATTGGACCGGAGAGGCTTTTGAACTAAAGGCGGGTTAGGTTTGCAGGGCAACCAACTGATGGGCTATCGCAAACAACGCCAGTTCCAGACGCGTGGAAACTCCGGTTTTGTCGAAAATGTTCGACAGGTGGCGTTTCACCGTTTCTTCACTGATACTGAATTGCTTGGCGATATCACGATTGCTGCACCCTTCGACGATGCACCCAACCACTTCCAATTCACGCGGCGTCAGGCCATAGGTTTTGCGCTCGGGGACGGCAGCCTGCTGCATCAGCTCATGGAGGGCGCCGACCAGGTTCACCACGCGCTTGCCACCAATCCAATAGTCACCCGAGGAAACCGCGCGGATGGCGGTGGTGAGGTGGTCGGCCAGGGCATCTTTCAATACGATGCCGCGGGCACCGATCTGCAGCGCCTCGATGATTTGCTGGGTGGTAATGGTGCTAGTCAGGAGAAGGATCTTTACCGTTGGCGAACCACTCATGATGGCCCGCATCGCTTCCAGACCAGGGAGACGGGGCATCTGCAAGTCGAGCAGGAGGATGTCTGGCAGCAGCTCCAGCGTTGCTGTGATGGCCTCATCGCCATCCGATGCCTCGCCAAGCACTTCGAGGCCAGAATCGCTCTGAAGCATGTTTTTTACGCCGATGCGCACGACTGGGTGGTCGTCGGCAATGACAATACGAATCTGATGCAGGCGGTCGTTGCTGGTTTTAGGAGTAGATGAGATTGTCGTTGTGGTCATGGGGGCCCTAGATTTTCGTTAAATTTCCTGCCAAAAGCATACGCTCCAACTCGCTGCATGCGTTCAGTAAATCGTGCAAAACGCCGGGGGTGGCCGCTTCTTTGCTACCCCCTACTTCCAGGTTGGCGGCGAGCCCGGCGAGGCGGACTGCTCCGACCATGGACGCTGCTCCTTTTATGCGGTGTGCCAGGGGCCGCACGCTCTCCTTTTTACTATCGCCTTGCTGTACCTGGTGCTGGAGATCGCGGATACAGGACCGGGTATCCGCGATGCAGGCGGAGAAAAGTTCCAGCAGCGACTCCTTCGGCATCATGGCCAGGAGCTTCTTGATCACTATCATGTCAAGGACTTGCCCAGGGGGAAGCCGGGCCTCTGTCCTTCCAGGATGAGCCACGCGGACACCGGATTTCCGGCCCCGCTTTTTGGGTGTGAGGGCACGCCGCAAATCGTCCACGGCAAGTGGCTTCAGCAGGAAACCGTCAAACGCAAGTAGCTGCTGGCGTTGGACTTCCGACGCGCTCATGGCCAACAGCAGAGGTCCGGGGCTACCCATGGCACGAACCTTTTCCGCCAGTTGACCGCCCGAGACGCCGGGCATTTGCAGGTCTACGAGCAGTACATCCGGGGGACCTGATTGATCGGATGAGAGCAATTCCAGGGCGGCTCCGGCGTCGTTCGCGCGAACCACCTGGTGACCCTCGTGAGCGAGGAGCAGAGCCATGAGTTCGAGGCTCACGGCGTCATCGTCGACCAAAAGAACCTTGTGCCGTGCCTCGATTCCACTCGAGCGGGTCATTAAGGGGGGATGCCTCCTGAGTGGGTACTTTTGCAGCTTAAGGCATTCTGTAGCAAATGGCACTCTAAAGTGTTATCCGCCCACACGCAAGTAACGGTTGAGGGGGAAATGCTCTAGAGTCTTTGCTATGGCTTCCGACGACGACCTCCGTCAGCGACTGGTGGAATTGTCGGAGCGGATTGCGTCTCTGGAAGCTGCGGTCGAGAGTTTGCGCGGGGCACGGCCTGCACCCTCGGTGATGGAATCGGTCACTCAGGTGCAGCGGGTCAGGGAAGCAAAGTCAGGGCAAGCTGTTTCGCTGGAGAGCCGGATCGGGGCCCAGCTCTTGAATCGGATCGGTATCCTCGCCGTGCTCATTGGCGTCGCCTGGTTTCTGAAGCTGGCCTTTGATCGCAACTGGATTGGGCCCCCGGTTCGCGTCTGGATCGGCTTGGCTGCTGCCGCCGGTTTAATGGCCTGGTCAGAGCGCTTTCGCCGCCAGGGGTTCCCGGCCTTCTCCTTCAGCCTTAAGGCCTTGGGCACGAGCATCGCGTATCTCTCGCTTTGGGCTGCCTCCAACGTTTTTCATCTGGGGCCGTCCTGGCTTATTTTTCTCGCGATGACCGCAGTGACGATCGCCAATGCGGTGCTTGCCCGGCGACAAAATTCGGAACTGCTGGGCCTCTACGCTCTGGCCGGCGGCTTGGCTACGCCTGTGTTGCTGTCGATAGGGCATAGCAATGAGGTCTTTCTCTTTTCCTATCTTGCCTTGCTGAATGCCGGCGCGTTGTTCCTGATGGGGAGCCACCAATGGAAGCGGGTCTCCTGGGCTGCGTTGTTGGGAACAGCGGCTTACACCATCGGCTGGAGCCTGGTCGAAAACGATCCATCACGCTTGCCGCTCACGGTTTTCTTTCTGGCGCTGTTCTTTGCTGGTTTTGCCGTGGCGCCTTTCCTGATTCTGCGCGGGGCCGGATTGTTGCCGCGGGACTCCTTCTTCATCGCCTTTCCGATTGTCAACGCAGCCGCGACATGGGTAGCGCTGATGGTGCTTTTCGGGGCCAGGGGTCAACATGCGGGCCGCCCCTGGGTTACAGTTGCCCTCGCCGGGGGAAGTCTGTTGATGGCAGCCGCCAGGCGGCGGCCGGCGGTCCTTTCCGCCACCAACGTGGGTCTGGCCATCTTTTTCGTGACCGTGGCTGTGCCCCTGGGATTCGACGGCCCGGCGGTGACACTATGCTGGTTGGGTGAGTCGCTGGCTTTAGTTGCCCTGGCTAGAGCCAGTGGAAACCTGGCCTTGAGGTTTTATGCCACTTCGGTCTTGACGGTCGCCGGTCTTGCCCTCCTGGTGGATTGGATCGCCGGAACGCCGCAGCCATTAGCAGTTGTAACCAACATGCACTTTGCCACCAACCTGGCCGGAGCGGCGGTATTTGCGATCGTGACTGTTCTCAGTGTGGGTGGCGGACCGGGGCGCGCCTTTGGCAGTTGGAGCTACCTGGCCGGCTTTTCGACCATTGCTTTCAGCCTTACGATCCTGGTGGCGGTCAGCCTGGAAATTCACCATTACTGGTTCTGCGGAGCGGGATTCTTTCGCGACTTCTGCGGCGGTTATGGGCAACTGGAGCGCCGTACGATTGCCGCGGGATGGGGCTATAGTGCCTGGTGCATGGCCTACGGCGCAGTTCTCATGGCGACGGGGTTTTTCCGGCGCAGTGCGTTTCTGCGCTGGCAGGCTCTGGTCGTTCTCGGTTTCAGCATCGCCAAGGTTTTCCTGAACGGGGTCAGCCAACAGAGCCAGGGGTATCGAGTGCTGAGTTTTCTGGCGCTCGGTGTGCTGCTGCTCGCCATCAGCTTCGCCTACCAAAGAAACTGGCTCGGCCTGCGCGGCTAGGAAGATTTGGACCGGCTACCGATCAATAAGGGTCCCGTCAGGGACGGCTGAACTTTCAGAGCTGTCCAAATTAGCGGAACAATTGGCTTTTTTACGATGTAACTTGTTGATTGGCTTGAGGAGAGTGCGGCCGAACAGAATCAGGTTTTGCTTCCGTTTGACCGGCTGCTGTCTAACGCGGACTCATGAGAGCCTTAGAATCTGCGTGAGAAGTAAAAGAAAACCGCAGATCTCTCCACTACGCTACGCTCCGGTCCCACGGCACGCCGGGGCAGGCGAGATGACAATTTTGTTTGAGTATAGTATTCCGCGTTTCCAGCAGAGGTCCGAGAAAACTGCAGATCCCTCCACGGCACGCCGGGACAGGTCGGCTTCGCTCCTAATGAACAAAATGTGTCCGGAGATAGAAACAGTGGTGTCGGGGGACAAATAGGCTCGGTTTGAATTGGCGGTATGTTTGCCCTTGGGAATCGGGGAGGGATCGAGGCGCACCGCAGGTTCCTCGCTTCGCTCGGAATGACAAATAGGAGAGGGTTGTTGAAAGGGAGAGGGCTGTTGCCGAGGGAGAGGGCACTCGTGTGTCGAAGCTTCGCTCCTAATGAATCTAAAATGTGTCCGGAGATGCGAAACAGTGGTGTCGGGGGACAAATCGGCAGCGCCGCCATCTCAGTGAGGAAGCGCTTTTGGTTCACATCAGCGCCGTCTATGCGGAGAATCGCGGCGCGTACGGCTGGCCGCGCATCTGGCGGCAACTGCGGGCGCAGGGCATTCGGGTGGGCAAGCAGCGGGTGCAACGGCTAATGCAGAAGCACGGCATTCAGGCCCGCGGCAAGCGGCGCTTCCGGGTGCTCACTAGCGACAGCAAGCACAGTCTTCCGATCGCGCCCAACGCGCTTGATCGCAAGTTTAGCGTGGGGGCGCCCAAGCAGGTGTGGGTGGGCGATTTGACTTACATCCCGACCGCAGAAGGTTGGCTGTTTCTTGCCGTCGTGATCGATCTATTCAGCCGCAAAGTGGTGGGTTGGTCGATGCGGCCGGATATGCAGCGCGAGCTGGTGCTGGATGCTCTGGATATGGCTTGGTTGGCACGCAACCCAGGCCGGCAAACAGGGCTGATCTTCCACAGCGATCGTGGCAGCCAATACGCCAGCGACGACTCGGTTTGAATTGGCGGTATGTTTGCCCTTGGGAATCGGGGAGGGATCGAGGCGCACCGCAGGTTCCTCGCTTCGCTCGGAATGACAAATAGGAGAGGGTTGTTGAAAGGGAGAGGGCTGTTGCCAAGGGAGAGGGCACTCGTGTGTCGAAGGGACCCGATGTCTCCCAGTTCATTCCTCTCTTAACTTGCCGCAGGCAAGTCGCATGCTCGGGATGACAAAGGAAAGGGCAACGGTTCCATAAACAGTGGTTGCTGAACCCAGACGCTTTTCAAATCCAACCCAGGACTAGCGTCCTGGGCTAGGTTCAGGCGTCCCTGCGGGACTTTGAATGATCTGCCTGCAGCCCGAGCACTACTCCGGCTAGCGCAGGGCAGGTTCGATCTGGTTGAGCCAGTCGGGTGGCTTGAGGATCTCGCGAGGCTTTGACCCGTCGGCAGGACCCACGATGCCGTCCCGCTCCATCATGTCGATCAGGTGCGCAGCCCGGCCATATCCAATACGCAACCGCCGTTGAAGCAGGGAAGTGGAGGCCTTGCCAAATTCCAGCACCAGGCGTACCGCGTCTTCGAACAGCTCGTCGTTGCCGTCAGCATCATCCGGCTCGGCATCCAGGTCGCGGCCCTTCTCGTCTCGAGGGGACTCGAGGAAGCCCTGCACATACTGCGCTTCTCCCTGGTTCTTCCAGAAGGCGACCACGTCTGCAATTTCTTTCTCGGTGACAAACGGAGCATGCAAACGTTGCAGGCGGGAGGTTCCCGGCGGAAGAAAGAGCATGTCGCCGCGTCCCAACAGCGCCTCGGCTCCGTTTGAGTCCAGGATGGTTCGCGAATCCACCTTGGTCGCCAGGCGGAAGGAAACCCGGGTAGGCACGTTGGCCTTGATCAGGCCGGTAATCACGTCCACCGACGGCCGCTGGGTGGCCAGCACCAGGTGGATGCCGACCGCGCGGGCCATCTGCGCCAGGCGGGTGATCGCCTCTTCCACGTTGGCCTTGTCCAGCATCATCAAATCGGCGAGCTCGTCGATGATGATGATGATGTGCGGCAGCGGCTCCTCTCCTTCCCCTTCTTCGAATAGGCTGGGCGTCTGGTGGTCGAATAGCTTGTTGTATTGATCGATATTTCTGACACTGCGTGAGGCCAACAGTTTGAGCCGCCGCTCCATCTCCCGCACCGCGTTGCGCAAGGCGTTGGCGGCCAGCTTGGGCTCGGTAATGATCGGCGTGAACAGGTGGGGAATGCCTTCATACATCCCCAGTTCCACCCGCTTCGGATCAACCAGGATCATCCTCACCTGCTGCGGTGTCGCCTTGTAGAGCACGGACATGATCATGGCGTTGATGGCAACCGACTTGCCGCTGCCCGTGGACCCGGCGATCAGGACGTGGGGCATGGTCGCGAGGTCGGCGGTCACAATCCGGCCGTTGATGTCTTTGCCCATGGCCAGGGTCAGCTTGGACTTGGTCTGGGTGAAGTTCTCGGCTTCAATCACATCCCGCAGCCAGATGGTTTCACGGTCGTGATTGGGCACCTGGATGCCCACGGTACTCTTTCCCGCCATGCGCTCGATCAGGATGCTCTCGGCGCGCATCGCCAGGCATAGATCCTCGGCCAGGCCGGTCACGCGGCTGTACTTGACGCCGGCTTCGGGGCGGAACTCGAAGGTGGTGACGACGGGGCCGGGGTTGATCTGCACGACTTGGCCGCGTACATCGAACTCCGCGCATTTTTCGACCAGGATGCGAGCCTGGCTGCGCAGATCGTCCTCGCGCACAATCTGTGACTCGTCGCTGCGGTGCAGCAGCGTGCTCGGCGGCAAGCTGAAGCCGCTGACGGCGCGGGGAGCGAGGGTGACCGGGCGGGCATCGGCGTCGGCGCGGTTCTTTACGGAGATAGTTTGCGCATGCTTTGCAGGCTGTGGCTGCTCCGCGATTGGAGCTGCCACAGCCTCGTCTGCTTGATACCCCGAATCGTCATCCACCGGCTCCGGCTCCCGATCGGGAATGCTGGTGCGTGGCATCTGGTTCCAAAGTGAAGGGGTGTGCGGCTGAGGAGCGGCTTCGGGTTTCGCTGCGGGTTCGCGCGCGCTGACGTCGGCAAAGGCGGAGCGGCGTGATGTGGGAATCCTCTCCTCGTCCTCTGCCCGCTGGGTTGGCTTGCCGGCGGTGTCTCTCGCGGCCGCGCGTTTCGCGGCGTTCTTTTCTGCGCGGGCGACCGCCCGTTTCTGGGCCCAGGCGTAACGCCAGTTGCGCACCCGGTCGCGCCACGCCAGCACAAAAGCGAAATGGACCGCCGCCCACTGTTGCGCGGTATTGAAACTAAACGTGGTGGACAGATAGAGCGCGATCACCACCATGCTCGCGATTACAATCGCAGCGCCCGGAAAGTTGAGGTATCGCACCAGGGAATCCACCACCAGGCGGCCGGTCAAGCCTTCGACCGGAAGGGCATGCATCCAGCGGAGATGGCCAGGCATGAGGCCGAAGATGGCGGGGGCAAATACCAGGTAAAGAAACACGCCGGATACTTTCGCCGCGAGAGAACCCGCCACGCGCGATCGCAGCCATGTCCACCCGAGTGCCGCCAGCATCAACGGGACCATAAAGGCGGCGACACCTTCCATTTGCAGTAACAGGTCGCTGAGGGAAGCGCCGATGAGCCCAATCCAGTTGTGGATGGGCCGCCCCACGGCTCCGACGGTATTGAAGGACGGATCGGTGGGGCGATAGGAGGCAAGGGCGAGGAACAGGAGGCTCGCAGCAACCAGCAGCACCATGCCTGTCACTTCATTCAGGCGACGGTTGCGAGTCGGCGTCAATGCCAGTTTGAGTGGCTTCATTGGGGATCTTTGCGGTGCTTGCCGCCTGCGTAGAAGTGCAGGTGCGGCCGCCAATTCGAACGCCAGAGTGGCTTCATTATCCCAGAGATAGGCAGGGGAAAACCAAAAACAGCGCCGCCGGGTAGGGCGGGGAACCGATTCCGTGACTCCCTTAGAGGGAGGAGCAAGCGGATCTGCGGTGCGCCCTTCGGTCGCCCCGAATATCAAGGTTTTGGCGCTGGCAGCGGGCTGCTCACTTGAAGGCGCCAGATCCCGTTACGCCGGATAAGAACGTGCAGGACGTTTTCGCTGTACGCAGCCGGACTGCCAGGCTTGGAATAGACCTTGGTGTAAGTCACGCAGGCCGTATCACCAAACAAGTGCTGGCGCATGTTGGTAGCGGTAATCAGGTACGGCTCACGGCGCCGTTCGTGCCGGTCCAGACGGCTCAGAACGTCCGCTTTCGTAGACGTTGAGCCATCCGGCTTTAGCCCGACGTAGTCGTCAGCCAGAATCGTGCCCGCGATCGCGGTGTCGTCTTCTATCTCAGCCCGCAGATATTCTTCTTCCAGCCGCCGCAAGACCTCAAGGTCCCTCTGGGGAGAGTTAGGAGCCGGCTGGGCAGGCAAGAGCCTGCCGGGAGCGAGAATGACCAGACTCAGGAGCAGGGCAGCCATGCTCCGGCTGGTGCTCTGGAGGCTACTTTTCGACTTCAACTCCGCGCCAGAAGGCTACATGATTCTTGACGTTACGGGCCGCCGGCTTGGGATCGGGATAGTACCAGGCGGCGTCCTGATTTTCTTGTCCGTCGACCAAAAGACTGTAATACCTCGCTTGTCCCTTCCAGGGGCAAGTGGAAATCGTCGAGCTGGGGCGAAAGAATTCCCGCTTCAGGGAGCTCTCCGGGAAATAGATATTGCCCTCAACCATCTCTGTGGTGTCGCTTTCCGCGATAACTTTGCCGTTCCAGGTTGCCTTTGCCATAACTGGGGTTGAATCCTGCATTCCTTCCTACCTACCCTCTCCTCACCTTAGCAGATGGATGCCCACTGTGGCATCTACCCTTGTTAGACGATTGAACACACAAAAACGCAGCAGTGCCCGGCCAAGCCGAATGCACTGCCGCGCGGTTAGTTTAAAAAGGTTAAGTTGATAGGTTTAGTGCATCTCCGAAGCGCCGCTGGGCTTGCCTTGGTCGGCCAGCATCGAGAGCTTGGTGATGTGGATGGTCTTGGCGGAATCATCCATCTTGGCGACGACGCTGACATGATGACCCTCGTGACCCTTGACCGAGTCGGGATCGTCGATGGTATAGACGGTCTTATTGGCATCATCCACAAAAACTGGCTTGGCTCCGCCGCCGATGCACTTTTTCACGCAGGCCGCATCCGGCGCACTGCCGTTATGTTTGGCTCCGCACATCGAATCGCTGATATATCCAGAAACCTTCGCGGCGCTCATATCCGCAGCCATTGCCGGGATGGTCGAGAGTGCTAGAACTGCCAGAAACAATTTCATATTGGCTCCATGCGATCAAAAAGGTGAAACAACCGCCAAAGGATTTGTACGCCCCGGCCCGCATCCTGGCAAGTCCTGAGAGGAAAGCAGTTTGACCCGATTCAACCAACTGGAAGCGGCTCTGCCTTGGTCTGATAGCGCATGGCTTCCACAGATTCTATCTGAGGCTCGGCAATCTTCCTGGAATAAGTGCAAGCCACCTGCTCAGCCGGCTCCTCAGCCGCGCCTTTCTTAGCCCGCTTTTTGGGGGCCTCGTCCTCGGCGGCGGACTTGCGGTTATTAGGACATACCAGGTAGGTACCGGTGGTGCGCGTCTTTTCCAGCAGGTACGGGCTGCCGCATTCCGGACACTTCTCCGGCACCGGCTTGGCATTCGAGGTGAAATCACACTTGGGATAATTGGTGCAGCCGTAGAACAGATTGCCGCGCCTGGCCTTACGTTCTGCGATGTCTCCATCGCCGCACTTGGGACACTTCATCCCCTCGACAAGATTTTGCTTGATGTACTTACACTTTGGATAGCCGCTGCAGGAGACGAACTCCCCGTATTGACCATTGCGCAGCACCAGTTGCAGCCCGCATTTGGGACAATTCTCATCCAGCGGTTGCGGAGCTTTTTGCTGCTGTTTCTGGGTCAGCTTGCGCGTGGTCTTGCACGGCGGATCCTCGTTATAACCAGGACACGCCATGAACGCGCCGAAGCGTCCCCGCTTGAGCACCATGACCCGGCCGCAAGCCTCGCAGTACTCCTCCGCCTGCTCCCCTTCCTGACCTTCCTGAGTATTCATCTCGGGTTTGGCGGCGAAGTTCTCCTTGGTGAAGGTGCAGCTGTTTTTGTCTTTCTTGTTATAGGTACTGCAGGCGAAGAAGGTGCCGAACTTACCCCACTTCAGCACCAGCGGCGAACCGCAGACATCGCACTTCTCGTCGGTAGGCTTCTCCATCCGCTTGATGTTTTCCATGTGCTTGCCGGCATGTTCGAGCTCTTTCTCGAAATGCCCATAGAAAGCACCCAGCAAGGTGGTCCATACTTCCTTGCCGTCTTCGATATCGTCCAGCTCTTCTTCGAGCCTGGCGGTGTATTGCGGGTCGAAGATATAGGGGAAGTTGGCCACCAGCAGATCGGTGACCACGAAGCCAATCTCGGTCGGAACGAATTTTGCGCCCCTCCCCATGCCCACCTTCTGCACGTACTCACGTTCCTGAATCGTATTGATGATGGTGGCGTATGTAGAAGGCCGTCCGATGCCGCGCTCTTCCAGTTCTTTCACCAGCGATGCTTCATTGAAGCGGGGGCGAGGCTCGGTCGCATGCTCTTCAGGCTTAAGAGCAATTAAGGCTAGCCCCTGTCCGTTTTCGAGCGCGGGAAGCCGATTCTTCAACTCCTCGTCTTCGTCGTCCTTTTTCTCTTTTGCTTCCTCATAGACCTTGAGGAAACCGTCAAACTTCATCACCGAACCCGTAACCCGGAAGTTATAGCTGCGGTCGGCCTGGGCAACAATATCGACTGTTGTCTGATCGAAGACGGCAGGGACCATCTGCGAAGCGACAAAGCGCTGCCAGATCAGGCGGTACAGGCGATACTGTTCGTCACTGAGATAGGACTTAATCGCTTCCGGATGATGATCGACGCTGCTGGGGCGGATAGCCTCGTGTGCATCCTGCGCGTCCTTCTTGCTCTTGAACGCATTGGGCGTGGCGGGCAAATATTCTTTGCCGTGGTTTTGTTCAATCCACTTGCGTGCTTCGACAATGGCATCGGGCGAAACGCGCGTGGAATCGGTACGCATGTAGGTGATGAGGCCGACGGCGCCCTCGCTGCCCAGCTCAATGCCTTCGTACAAGCGCTGGGCTACACCCATGGTGCGGCGCACGCTAAAGCCCAACTGCCGCGAGGCATCCTGCTGCAATTTGCTGGTGGTGAAGGGTGCGGTGGAATTGCGCCGGCGCTCTTTCTTCTCTACGTTCTGTACCGACCACCTGGCTTTTTCGAGCGCGGCGACGACGGCATCCATCCGTTGCTTGTTGGGCAGCGAAGGAGCATCGACGGTTTCGACGACCGCTTTTTCTCCATCGATCCCAGTGAAGCGCGCCGTAAACTCTGTCTTTTCCTTTGCCGGAGTGAGCTGGGCATCGAGGGTCCAATACTCGACCGGAACGAACGCTTTGATCTCGCGCTCGCGTTCTACGATGAGGCGCAGAGCCACCGTTTGCACGCGGCCTGCGGAGAGCCCGCGCCGTACCTTATCCCACAGCAACGGCGAAATCTGGTAGCCCACAATGCGATCCAGCACGCGCCGCGTTTGTTGCGCGTCCACCAGGTTGCGATCCACATCGCGGGCGTGCTCAAAGGCGTCATGCACTGCCTTGGCAGTGATTTCATTAAATGTGACGCGACGAATCGAATTGCCTTTGGACAGGCCCTTCAGCTCATCTTCAAGATGGGCCGCGATCGCTTCGCCTTCGCGATCAGGGTCGGGCGCCAGATAGATAGTAGTCGCAGCCTTGGCCAGCTTCTTCAGCCGGTCGACAACCTTTTCTTTTCCCGGGATGACGATGAGTTCAGGCGCAAAGCTGCCGTCGCTCAGGTCCACGCCGATCTTGTTCTTAGGCAGATCTTTGATGTGGCCTACGGAGGCTTCGACGGTGAAGTCTTTTCCGAGATATTTGCTGATCGTCTTTGCCTTTGCCGGAGATTCGACGATCACGAGTGATTTACTCATTGCATTCCTTAAACCCGATGACGACCAGGGACAACAAAACGTCTTCCAATGGGACTGACTGTACCACCTGGAAGGTTCACAGTTATTTACTTATCGTGATCCGCGTGTGGACAGCGGCTTCGATCAGCGTAGGTCAGGATGTGCTTTCTCCTGCCCTGTCTGCAACTTCCGCGCCTGCAACTTATGGTGCAGAGAGGCGAGAACTTTACATTCGTCTGACGTAGTTCTTGCCCGGAAGTTGTTTAATCCGGTTGGCCAGCTCGAGTTCGAACAAGGCGGTGAAGATTTCAGAAGAAGTCAGTTTCGACTCCAGCATTTCCATCAGCTCATCCAACTGGACCGCTTCATCGTGGCGCAGCGCGTTGAGCACGACCTTTTCCGACTCCTGCAGCGGAAGTTCTTCAACAATCGATGCAGCTTGCTCCGGTTGCGATGCAAAACCTAGTTCGCCTTCCAATTGCAACCGTACCTGCGTGGGCAGCTCCTGCCACACATCCTCCCACGTTGCCACCAGCTTAGCGCCCTGCTTTATCAACGTGTTGGGCCCCCAGGCGTTCTTGGTGGTCACGTTGCCCGGCACCGCATAGACGTCGCGGTTCTGCTCCAGGGCGCATCGCGCGGTCACCCGGGTGCCGCTATTCTCGCCGGCCTCCACGACCAGCACGCCGACACTGATACCGCTGATGATGCGGTTGCGCTTGGGAAAGTTCTGCGGCGCCGGAAAGGTGCCCAACCTGTACTCAGAAACAATGGCTCCTCCGGCAACGAGGATGTTTTCGGCCAGCGATTTATTTTCTTTAGGGTAAATAACATCGACGCCGGTGCCCCATACCGCAACGGTACTGCCACCTGCCGCCAGCGCACCGCGATGTGCGGCCGTGTCGATGCCCCGTGCCATGCCGCTGAGAACCACCATTCGACGGCTGGCCAGATCTCGGGCCAGGACTTCTGCCATCCCGGTTCCATAGGGCGTCGGATGCCGCGTGCCCACGACCGCGATGGAGGGCCGCGCCAACAGCTTTGTGTCGCCCAGCACCCAAAGCACTGGCGGCGGGTCAAAAATCTCCCGCAACTGCTCGGGATAATCCTCGTCCTCAAAGGCGAGGATCTTGCCGTTCTGTTCGCCAATCCGCACCAGCTCGCGCTCCGCTTCCGTGCGCGCCTTACCGGTGAAGAGGAACTGGGCAGCGGGCGCGGGAAAGTTGAGCGACTCGAGTTCGGTCAAGGAAAGGCGAAACAGGGAGGAGAGATCGGGTAAAGCCTTGGCAGCCCGCAAGATGCGCTTAGGTCCCAGGCCGGGTGTCAGGGTGAGCGCAACCCAGGCGAGGCGGTTTTGTTCAGGCGAATTCATCGCTCAATGCCAAGGTACACTAATGAGTGACCCTTCCACTCAAACGCCGCATTCGTATGGCGGCGATTCACTTCCTTAATCCTGCTCCTTTAATGTGGGACTTCGAGCACGAGCCCCGGCGCAGTGATCTGCGGGAACGCTACCAGATCGGCTACACCACCCCCTCGCGATGCGCGCGAGAACTCGCTGCGGGTGAGGCGGATATCGGCCTGGTCCCGGTCGCGGCCCATGCCACCACTCCCTCGCTGCTGATCGTGCCCGGCTGCGCCATCGCTGCTCTCGATCGGGTGCGCTCGATTATCCTGGTGGTCCGTTCCGAGCAGGGGGTCAGCGCGGTACGGACGGTGGCGGCAGACACCTCTTCGCGCACCTCCTACGCCTACGCCCGGATCCTGTTCAACACCTTTTGGAAGGTTCCCGCCGAGTTTATCCCCCACCCGCCGGTTCTGGAATCCATGCTTGCGGTCGCCGATGCGGCTCTGCTGATTGGCGACCCCGCCCTTCTGGCCCTTGAGGACAGGGAGGCTCGCGAGACCCGGACGGGGGAGCGGCTACTCTACCTTGACCTGGCGCACGAGTGGCACGGCTTTACCGGGCTGCCGTGGGTTTCAGCTTTTTGGGCGGTACGGCAGGGGGCGCTGGAGGAGACCGGCGCGCGCGCGGCGGACATGATCGCCGATTTGCAGGCTTCCCGGGACCATGGGCTCGCGCACGTGGACGATTTGGCGATGGAGTGGTCAGAGCGCATCGCGGTTCCGCGAGACACCATCCGCATTTATCTGAGCAACAACATCCACTACATATTGGATGAGGCCTGCATGCGCGGGCTGGACTTGTTTTACCGCCTTGCGGCTGAGTGCGGGGCACTCCCACCGGCGGCCGCTTTGACCATCCTTTAGCGATATCCAAGCGGGATTGCGTCGCCCAAGTCCCCTTTGCGTCCAATGGGATGGAAACGTGTGTTTGCGAAGGGCACGGCTCCAGCTGTCCCTGCGGGACTTAATTCGTAGATCCTGGTTCCACACACCCTCTTCAGTCCCCGTCGTACGCCCGTCTACATCTCCCAGCGAAGCAGGCAAGCCCCCACGGTAAATCCGGCGCCCACCGATGCCAGCATGACCAGGTTTTCGCGCTTTAACCGATGCTCATCCAGGGCTGTCTGCATGGCGAGGGGGATGGTAGCTGCAGTGGTGTTTCCGAAGCGATCGATATTGATGATCACCCGCTCCAGTGGCAAGCCTAGGCGGTCCGCCGTAGATAAAATGATGCGCTTGTTCGCCTGATGGGGGATGAAACAGGCGAGATCACTCGCGCTAATGTGGTTGGCTTCCAGCAACTTGCTTGAGGTCTCTACCATCTTGCGCACAGCGTACTTGTAAACCGCCTGTCCGTCCTGGTGCACGTAATGCATTCTCTCCGCGACGGTCGTAGGGGAAGCAGGACAGCGGCTGCCTCCGGCCGGCATATTCAATGCCGCCGCACCGGAACCATCAATCTCATGCTGGAAATCGATCAAGCCGACTTCACCCTCTTCGGTCGGTTCGACCAGGACCGCACCGGCGCCATCGCCAAAAATGACGCAGGTCGTGCGGTCGGTATAGTCGATGATCGACGACATGGTGTCCGCCCCAATGACCAGAACCTTGGAGTGAACCCCGGACTCGACCAGTTTGGCTCCCACCTGTAGGGCGTAAAGAAAACCGGAGCAAGCAGCGGAAAGGTCGAAGCCCCACGCACCGTGGGCGCCAAGCTTGTCCTGCACCAGGCAAGCGGTAGCGGGGAAAAGCATGTCGGGCGTCACAGTGGCGACAATCACCACCTCGACCTCGTTGGCCTGGACGCCCCGCTGTGCCAGGCAGCGGCGCGCTGCTTCTACCGCCATATCGCTGGTCGCCATGCCAGGTTCTACCAGGTGGCGCTCGCGAATGCCGAGACGCTGCATGATCCACTCATCGGAAGTGTCAACCATTTTAGCCAGATCGGCATTATTGAGGATGCGCGGCGGCACATAAGTTCCCAGAGCGCTGATTTTGGCGCGGCGTGGTGCACGCGGACGCAGTTCGATGCTCACTATGCTTCTCCGTTATCAGGTATTCGCGAAGGAAAGCCGGTCGCCGACGAACGACAATGGAAGAGGGGTAGAGGAGATGGAAGGCTCACGAGTGGTCGTCTGTACCGGGCAACCTACTGCGCACGCACTGACCCGTTACCGTTGCTTCCTTCCGGACCTGGCGGGGTTGGCGGGGTTGCGTCGCGTAGGACCCGGCACCCATTGATAATATCACCGGCACGGGATGCGATCGACTCAACAAATCCATCAGTAGCCGTTCGCAACCAGGTATTCCACGGTGAGATCGAACTGCTCCCCCTGATGTTCGAGGGACGATCGCTGTTCCAGAAACTTGATCATGACATCCGCTTCAATATTGACCGGCTGGCCGGCCTTCAGGGCATGCAAATTCGTCCGCGCATAGGTGTGGGGAATGATCGCCACGCTGACCACGTCGCCATGCGGCGTACCCGGCTCCCATCGGGCGATGGTCAGGCTTATTCCTTCGATCGCGATGGAGCCCTTGTCAACCATGTAGTGGCTCACGCTTGCGGGAACCGCGACTCTGAGCCACCAATCGGCAAGCGCCGGGTCGGCGTGAGCATCGACGGGTTCGAGGCTTAACAATGTCCCCGTGCCGTCGACATGACCCTGGACTACGTGGCCTCCAAGCGGAGTTCCCGCCGGCGTCGGCAGTTCCAGATTTACCGTAGACCCCGGGACGAGCAGAGAGAGGGACGTGCGCGCCACCGTTTCCGCAGCCAGGTCGGCATGAAAACGAGGCGGCGTCGCGTCAGGTTCAATATCCAATGCGGTCAGGCACACGCCGCTGACCGCGATGCTGTCGCCGGTGCGCAGCGCGGTGCTATGAATGAGGGGTGCGGCAATGGCAATCCGCATAGAACCCTCGCGGCGCTCTACGGCGAGGACGGAGCCTGTGGTTTCTATCAGCCCGGTAAACATCTCAGCCTCATTTAAATCACTTCCGACCAGGGATCATGGAGGCAGGCCTCGAATGCAAAATCATGTCCAAACTGTTTCAACGAATAATTTTCAATCACCGGCAATCCGTCGATCGAGGAGAGCATCGGGACCGCCGCCTGCCCCAGAAACCTGGGCGCGTAAAACAAGGTGAGTTTATCCACCAGCCCCTGGCTGAGCGCCGACGTGTAGACTTCCGCACCGCCTTCGAGCAGTACGTTGGTGATTTGTATCTCCGCCAATCGCACCAGTGCCTCCTGCAAAGGAATGCGCGTGCCACGATGCGCGATTTGCTGCAGGCGAACGCCACGAGCTTCAAGCGCCCTTTGCGTGGAGACATCAGCCTGGTGGAAAAAAATAAGCACATCCTGGTAAGCGGTCTTCACCAGCTGAGAGTCCAGCGGAGTGCGCAGCGTGGAGTCCAGCACAATGCGCAGCAATGGCCGCCGCCGGGGCAAATCGCTGCGATCGGTGAGCAACGGATCGTCGGCGAGGATCGTACCCACGCCCACCATCAGCGCATCCGCGGCGTGACGCATACGATGCACTTCAGCACGAGCTTCCGCTCCGCTGATCCAGAAGTGGCCGCGGGCCGACTCTCGTGCGGGCGCGATGCGGCCATCCAGCGTAGCCGCAACTTTCATGGTGACGAAAGGAAGAAAGCTGGTGATGAACTTTGCGAAGCCGTCGTTCAGCCGGCGAGCCGGCTCTTCCAGCACCCCGGTGCTGACCTCGACCCCAGCCGCTCGCAGCCGGGCGATACCCTTACCGTGAACCTGCGGGTTGGGATCGGCAGTGGCCACCACCACACGTGCGATGCCGGCGGAGATCAGCGCGTCTGCACAGGGCCCGGTTCGGCCCTGGTGGCTGCAGGGTTCGAGGGTCACATAGGCGGTCGCCCCGTGGGCCAGAGGGCCTGCCTGCTTAATGGCGACGATTTCGGCGTGGTCGCGGCGATCGTATTCATGAAAACCCTCGCCTACCACTGCATCCCCCTGAACCACCACGCATCCTACGGCCGGGTTTGGGGCGGCGAGACCGACGGACTTCTCGGCTTGCTGTAACGCGCGTTCCATCCACTGCTGGTCAATATCCGGCATCGAACTCTTTCTAGTTGTCGAGCAACGAATCTACAAAGGCTTTGCTGTCAAACGGCAACAGGTCGTCCAGCTTTTCTCCCACTCCAACATATCGCACCGGCACCTTGAGTTCACGGGCGATGGCCACGGCGATGCCGCCTTTCGCGGTCCCGTCGAGCTTGGTGAGCACGATGCCGGTGACGCCGGCCGACTCGGTAAACAGCCGCGCCTGTTGCAGCCCGTTCTGGCCTGTGGTCGCGTCCATGACCAGCAGAACCTCGTGGGGAGCACTGGGGATGATCCGTTCCGCGGTTCTCCGCATCTTGCTCAACTCCGCCATCAGGTTGTCTTTGGTGTGCAAACGGCCGGCGGTGTCGACGATGAGGACATCGGTAGCCCGAGCCTGGGCGGCGCGCATGGCATCGAACAGGACCGCGGAGGGATCGCCGCCCTGCTTGGTTTTGATCATCTCGACCCCCGTGCGCTGGCCCCAGACCTCGAGCTGCTCGATTGCCGCGGCGCGGAAGGTGTCGGCGGCGCAGAGCAAAACCGTCTTGCCCTGGCCGCGAAAATAGCTGGCCAGTTTTCCCGTGGTTGTGGTCTTCCCGGTCCCATTCACGCCTACCAGCATGATGACGAATGGTGGCGCAGTGTACCGGGGTTTGAAAAAATTTTCCTCCTCCCGGGCGTCCAGGATGGATTGAATCTCCTGCTTCAACAGTTGCTTCAGTTCAGCTCCATTGTGGACCTCGTGCCGTTTCACCCGAACACGCAACGCCTCAATGATCTCGGTCGACGTCCCAACCCCCAGGTCGGAGGCCACCAGGCTCAATTCCAGCTCTTCCAGAGCGGCTTCATCGACCTCGTGGGTCAGGGCGACAATGCCTTCGATCCGGTCGGCCAGGGTCTCGCGAGTGCGCGAGACTGCCTCCTTCATGCGGCCGAATATACTTTTTTTCTCGGGTTCTTCCAGGCTGCCAAAAAGGGTTTGAATCATCGGCACAGCACTCGATACAGCATGATCTGAGTGTACAAGAGCACTTTCCCTTCGAACTCTGCGCAGGGAAGTGCCGCGATGTGCGGCTTTCTTGAGGAAAACCCGCGTCGGCCGCGGTTGCGCTGTATACAGCGGGAAGGGAAAGTGCGGGGGCTATTCGTCGCGGCCAGGCCGGGCCATCAGTTCGCGGATGGCATCCTGGGGGGACTTGCCGTGCTCCAGGATGGCGGCCATCTGCTCCATAATGGGCATCTCTACATGGTGAGCTTTGGCCAGCCCCAGCGCAGCGGAGGTAGTTCGCACCCCTTCCGCTACTTTGCCATGCAGTTGGGCCAGGATGGCGGGAAGGTTGTGTCCCCGGCCCAACTCCACCCCAACCGATCGATTACGGGAGAGAGGGCCGGTGCAGGTGAGGACCAGGTCACCCAGACCGGAAAGGCCGGCCAGGGTCTCCCGCCGGCCGCCGCAAGCCACGGCCAGCCGGGTGATCTCCGCCACCCCGCGAGTAATGATGGCCGCAGAGCTGTTGTGACCCAAACCCAGGCCGGCCGCGATGCCGGCCGCGATGGCGATGACATTCTTGAGTGCTCCACCCAACTCCACTCCAATCACGTCGTCGTTGGTATAGATCCGCAATGCGGGCGCGCTGAGTTCCTCCTGCAGCCAGTTCGCCAGCGCACTGTCGGTGCAGGCCAGGGTGACCGCAGTTGGATCGCCGGCCGCTACTTCCTGGGCAAACGAGGGTCCGCTCAGAACGGCCAGCAAGCTGGTGTCCAACCTGCCGTGAAGGCGATGATCCGTGAGAACCTCGCTGATAACCTGGGTCATGCGCAGAAAGGTCCCGTCTTCGATACCCTTGGTGGCGCTGACGATGCGTTGCTCCGGCGCAAGATGGGAAGCCATCTTCTGGTAGATCGCGCGCACGTGTTGCGATGGGACCGCGCTGATCACAATTTCAGCTTCTGCCAGGGCAGCCGCCAGATCCGTCACTGGGTTGACCTGCGGAGGGATAGGAAACTCGGGAAGGTAGGTTCCCACCACCGACGAATGGGACCACAGGGCGATGGAGTGGTCGCCGCGCCGGGCCAGGCTCAGGGCCAGTGCGGTTCCCCAGGAGCCGCTGCCCATCATTGCGATGCGGCTCACGCGCCGGTCTTCTCCTTCTTCTTCGCCGCGCCAAAACGGTGCTCGGTGCCCTGCCGCAGGCGCACGATGTTTTGCCAGTGCTTCACGATGACCATCCAGCAGCAGACAAAGACACCGGTGCCCGATACATATCCATATCTTCCCGGCGACAGCCACAAGGTAAGGAAGGGAAGCACGACCGCTGCCAGAATCGAAGCCAGGGACACGTAGCGGGTCAGACCCACTACGACCAGCCATAGTAAAAGCGCGGAGAGCGCCGCCCAAGGGCACAGTGCCAGGAAGACGCCAAACGCCGTGGCTACTCCTTTGCCACCCTTGAAGTGCAGCCATACGGGGAACATGTGTCCGAGGATCACGAATAGTCCAGCCACGATGGCGAGATGGTTGAGCGTCATGGGATCCTTCCCACGGCCCAGAAAATCTGCCACTGCCACTGCGGCAAAACCCTTGCTTCCATCGAGGACAAAGGTCAGAATGCCCAACCCCTTGGCGCCCGACCGCAGCACGTTGGTGGCTCCGATGTTGCCACTGCCCTTGGCGCGGATATCCTCCTTGCGCACCAGCCATACCAGCAGGAACCCGAAAGGGATGGAACCCAGCAGATACGCCACGATCACGACGATCAGATACAGAAACATGGTTGCGTCCGGTTTGAGTGTAGCAAGCGACTGTATAACTGGTTGGTGTCCCTCCGTCATCTGGTAAATTAGGTTCCGATGTTCATCAGATTCATTTTGCGGTACGCAGCTGTGGGAGTCACCGCGCTTACGGTCGCCTTGCCGGTCCAGGCAAGCAATCCGTTGGTGATTAAGACGGACCAGGGAAAGGTCCAGGGAAAAATGAGCAAGGATAACCAGACGCGGGATTTTCTGGGTATTCCTTTTGCTGCGCCACCCGTTGGTCCCTTACGTTGGAAGCCCCCGCAACCCGCGGCGAAATGGCAAGGCGTGCGCCAGGCCACCAGCTTCGGCTCGCGCTGTATGCAGCAGGAGCGCTATGACGACATGGTGTTCCGCGATCCGGGTGAGAGCGAGGACTGCCTCACCCTGAACGTCTGGACGCCCGCCGGTAAGCCCAAGACCAAGCTCCCGGTGATGGTCTGGATTTTTGGTGGCGGGTTTTCTGGTGGAGGAACCTCAGAACCGCGGCAGGACGGCGAACATCTCAGCCACAAGGGCGGCGTGCTGGTTGTGTCCATGAATTACCGGCTGGGCATTTTTGGCTTCTTCGCCACCCGGGAGTTGGCTGCGGAAGACCCCCACCACGCGGCCGGCAACTACGGACTGCTCGATGAGTTGGCGGCTATCCAGTGGGTGCACCGCAACATCGCGGCATTCGGCGGCGACCCGGACAATGTCACGATTTTTGGCGAGTCGGCGGGCTCGTTTGCCGTCAGCGCGCAAATGGCTTCACCGCTCGCCAAAGGACTGTTCGAGCATGCTATCGGAGAGAGCGGAGGCGCGTTTGCCAGCAAGGAATTGAGTTTTCCGCCGCTCGACAAGTTTGAGAAGCAAAACGAGGACTACTTCCACAGCGTTCTCACCGATAGCAGTCTGGCTGCGCTGCGCGCTACCAGCAGCGCTGAGATCCTCAAGCTGGCCACGCAAAAGGCCCCGGGCAAACCTCGCTTCGGGCCGGATATCGACGGCTACTTCCTGCCCGAAAGCATTCCTGCAATTTATGCCGCAGGCAAACAGGCGCACATACCGCTGATTGCGGGTTGGAACCAGGATGAAGGAACCAGCAACATTGTGAAAGCGCCGGAAAAAGGGACCATGGAGGGTTTACGTGCAACGGCGGTTAAGGAATTCGGCCCCCGCGCCGACGACTTCCTGAAGGTCTACCACGCCACTGACGACGCTGAAGCCTTGCGTGCTGCCGAGGACTTTTCCGGCGACAATTTCCTGGTTTATTCCACCTGGGCATGGCTGGAAGCACAGGTGAAGACCGGTGGCTCACCGGTGTACCGGTACTTGTTTGCACTTCCGTCGCCCGGAGATCCGTACCATCCCGTCTCCGCCGGCGCCTTCCACTCCGACGAGATTGAGTATGTCTTCGGCAATCTCGATTCGCGTAAGGGAGCGACCTTCCGGCCGGAAGATTACAAGCTTTCCGACCTGATGCAGACCTACTGGACAAACTTTGCCCGAACCGGAGATCCCAACGGTGATCCAGCGCCGCACTGGCCGAAGTACGATGCAGCCGACAACTGGCAGGTGATGCGGCTTAGCCCGGACCCGGCGGCTGCCCCGGACCAGCATCGAGAACGATATCTTCTTCTGCAGCAGGTATGGGGAGACAAAGGTCCCAGTTAGGGGAAGGCCGGCAAGACAGCCCCATGCCGCGATTGCGGCCAATACGCAAGCGCTACGGTTACTCAACCAGCGCCGGCGACTGTTGACTCTTTAGCGGAACGACGGTTTGAATGGGCAAGCCAGGCTGCTTGACGTATGGGGCAGGATAGGTTGATTGTTAATCTGGTCGAGACTGGCAAGCGGCATTTTGGGTTGTAGGAGAGGAAGACGTGGATCTGGACATTCGAGAGAGCGGTAATATCTGTTGCCTGAAACTGAAGGGACCGCTCAAGTACGGAGAGGGTGTCAAGCAGCTTGACGAAGCGGTCGAAAGCGCGCTCACGACCGGACACATTCACCTGCTGTTGGATCTATCCGCAATGCCCTACATCGATTCCAGCGGAATCGGTGCCATCGTCGACGCCCTGCGTCAGGCCAAGAAGGCCGGTGGGGACGCCAAGCTGGTGAGCCCTTCTCCCTTTGCAGCGAAGACCTTCAAGATGGTTGGCATTCTCACCCTCTTCAAGGTCTACGACACCGAGGCAGCAGCCGTAGAGGCATGCCCCGTATAGGGGTCTTCGCTCTTTCGCTCGAAATGCTCATAGTCCCGAAGGGACGGCTGGAAATAGGCCGCGATTCAATCCTGGACAACTTTCAGCCGTCCCTGCGGGACTTAATCATGTTTCCTGATGAACCCAGGACTACGTCCTGGGCTAAGTTCAGCCGTCCCTGCGGGACTTAATTCGTAAATGCGGGTTCTCACACACTCTCTAAAGCCCCTGCGCTTTTCATGAAAGACACCCGTGCTGAATCTTTGCCCATCGCGTCTTACTTCAATCGCCGTCGCACCAAATCAAGCGCCAATTGACTCGTCCAGGCGCGAATGTGTTCCCGGTCGCCGCCAAACCGCCGTTCCACAACATCCGTCTGCTTGGCATCGCTAACAGCAACGTAAACCAGCCCTACCGGCTTCTCTTCCGACCCACCGCCAGGGCCTGCGATGCCAGTCACCCCCAAGCCAAATGTCGCCGATGTCTTATGCCGAATGCCTTCTGCCAGAGCCCCGGCAACTTCCTTGCTGACCGCCCCATGGGATTCGATCACGGACGGAGGCACGCCAGCGAAAAGGGTCTTGAGCTCATCGCTGTAAACCACGGCTCCCCCCACAAACGATCGCGAGCTGCCGCTAATGCTGGTCAGGCGCTGGGCTACTAAGCCTCCGGTGCAACTCTCCGCCACCGCCAGCGTCGCCGCGTGCATGCCCAGGTAGTAAAGGACGATCTGCTCCAGCGACTCGGCCTGCGCAGAGTAGATGAATTCTTCCAGCTCTTCTTCGATCTTTCCTGCCAACTCGTCCACTCTTGCCTGGGCGGTCTCCTGGTCCCCTTTGGAGCAGATCAGGTTGAGGGTGATATCGCCGGTGTGGGCCAGGATGGTGGTATCAACATCCTTGTACTTGGTGTAAATCGGCGCGATGCGCGCATCGGCTTGCGATTCGCCGATCATGGCAGCCTTCAGCGTACGCATGGCGATCGTCCGCTTGGGGACCACGGCCCGCAGCCGGTCCATGCATTGTTGGTCAAACATGGCCTTCAGTTCTGTCGGTGGCCCGGGCAGCAGAATCACCAGCTTGCGATGCTCACCGTAAACCGTGTCCAGCCATTGCCCGGGCGCGCTGCCGCGGCCGTTTTCGAGAATTACCGAACCGTCCAGCACATCCGCCTGGCGGGCGTTGTTGTCGGTCATCTGTATCCGCCGCGCAGCGAACCGCGCGTACAGTGCGCCGACGATGTCCGGATTGCGGCGCAGACGAATGTTCAGCGCTTCCGCCACTGCCTGTCGGGTCAAGTCATCTTCCGTGGGGCCCAGTCCACCCATGGTGATCACGATGTCCGTGCGTCCGAGGGCAATGCGAATGGCGTTGGCAAGATTTGCCAGCCGGTCTCCCACAATAGTTTTGAAGGTTACATTCACGCCCAGTTGCAACAACCGGTCGGTAAGGAAGAGGGAGTTTGTGTCTTGACGGTAGGGTGTTAGCAGTTCGGAACCGACTGCAATAATTTCGCAATTCATTCTTACCTGGATCCTCTAGAACAGACGCACGCCTTCGATGCCCAAACCAACATCATAGACCGCGCCATTGGCAGCCAAGATCGCATTCCCGCCGGGAACGAAAGCGAGACCTACGATACCAGAGCCGGCAAGCACCACGGAGGCGTCTCCCGCCGGATTAATGCAGACAATACCGCGGGTTCCGTGAAAAGAAGCAGAGACATACACATTGCCGGCGACGTCGAATGCCAATCCTTGCGGGCGGCCGAGCCCTCGATAATACACGCGCACCACGCCGGCCTGATCGATGGCGTAGATCGAGTCATAGCTGGAGGTGCTGGGCGCGGCTACAAATAGCGTTCCATCCAGGCCGAAGGCAAGATGGTACGCCGCGATACTGGGCTCCAGGGTGGCAAATACAAAAATCTGCCTGTCCTGGGCAATCTTGAAGATGGTTCCGCTGCGGTCTCCCACGTAGAGATTGCCGGCAGAGTCGAAGGCAATGCCGGTCGCGATCCCCATCCCCTCGGCGTAGACCGAGGACGCACCCTGAGGTGAGACGCGGTGCACGGTGCCGTCCAACCGCGAGGAAACATACAGGTATCCCTCGGCGTCGAGCGCCAGGCCGGTGGCATTGGTAATCCCGCTCACGAAAGGCTGCATCTCTCCCGTGGGCGTGATGCGGTAAACCGAAACAGCTGTTTTTTGCCCGCGCGGGCCCGAATCGGTGGAATAAATATTGCCCTCAGCATCCACGGCGGGATTGCCGACAGGATGGAGATTCCCCGTGATCAGGCGAGCTATCTTCAGCCGGATGGAATTGCTGGACTGTCCGTTCTGCCGGATCTCCAGTTTCCCCGTCTGCACATCGTCGGGGACGCGGACGATTATCCGGTTCGACCGGCTAAGGAGAACCGGAGCCACGATTCCGTCAAGCACAGCCACAGGTGGACGCGAGCGCACGGCGCCCAGTTGCGTTCCGCGAACCTCGATTTCGCCCCCCGGAAGCGCTGCATCGGGAACGGCGGAATCGATCCTGGGCGAGTTCGGAATGGGTGACTCCTTGGAGAATCTCATCGGCTGAGTTCCTGAACGCTTGTTGATTAGTTATTTCGATGCAAACCGAAAGGCTTCAGCCAATCCAGTGTTGCAGCGCCAGCATCAAGAGCAAAGCATACACGCCTGCGGCAACATCATCGAGCATGATACCCCAGCCTGCAGGCATGCTCTCAAGCTGCCTCGCAGGCCATGGTTTCACGATGTCAAAGAGACGGAAGAACAGAAACCCGGCTAGCAAGTGACTCAAGTTTACTCGCGAATAGATCAGCGCGATCCACTGCCCGGCGACCTCATCAATCACTACGTGGCCCGGGTCTGGGTGCTCGCTCTCCTGTTCCACTCGAGTAGCGGCCGGCACTCCAATGGCGAGTGCGCACATCGCAGCCGCCAAAGTCAGCCCAGCAAGGGGCGCTGGAGCAAGATGCAGGCCCTTCGCTGCTCCCAACCAAAGCAATGCTGCCGCCGCCGACCCCCAGGTGCCCGGACCCGGCCGGAGCAGCCCGGCACCGAAAAACGTCCCCACTGCCCAGGCCCAAGCGGTCTTTCCTGCCCAAACCGGCTCATTCATCGGCTCATTGCTCGGCTCATTCATCGCCGGGTAATCGGGGCTGCATCCCTTCAATCTCTTCCAGCAGCTCGGGATCGAGCACCGGCGAGGAGATGCGGTAGACTCCGCTGGCCCACTTTCCGAGGTCGATGGTCTTGCAATGGTCGCTGCAGAAGGGGAAATCCTCATCTTTGGCGGTGACGATATTCCCGCAAGTCGGGCAGCGCAGGCTTTTGATTTTTTTCGCCCGTTGGTTCATCACAACATTCCTTTACAAAATAATCTTGCCTACCAGGTCATAATCCTGCGAGTCGGTTATCTCGCATTGGTAAAACTGCCCCGAATCCAACTGTTCGAACGGCCCAAAGTCGTTGATGTAGACCTTGCCATCGATTTCCGGCGCCTGATGCTGGGTGCGGCCCTCCCAAAGCAGCGGAGTCTCCTCTGAGGGCCCTTCGACCAGCAAATCAAAGCGGCGGCCGACCAGGCGGGCCCGGGATTTACGGCTGATCGACTGTTGCAACCGCATCAGGGAGCGGCGGCGGGTCTCGATGGTCCGCGACGGCACTTTATTCCCCAGGTGGAAAGCGCCGGAGCCTTCTTCGTCGGAGTAACTGAAAACGCCGAGCCAGTCGAGCTGGGCAGTGCGGACGAAATCGCTGAGCACGGCAAAGTCGGCTTCACTCTCGCCCGGAAAGCCGGTGATGAACGTAGTCCGAATCGCCACATCGGGCACGGTTGCGCGCACCCGCTCAATGGTCTTGAGAAATATATCGGCGTTGCCACCACGGCGCATGCTCTTTAGCACAGCGGCGGAGGCATGCTGCAGAGGCATATCGAGGTACTTGCAAATGTTGTCGTGGCGGGCAATGGTGTCTAGCAGCCGCCCGGTAACCTTGTTGGGATAGGCGTAGAGGAACCGCAGCCACTTAAGATCAGGAATCCGGGCCAGGCTGTCGAGCAGTTGCGCCAGCCCATCCTTCATGCCTAAATCCTCGCCGTAACAGGTCGTATCTTGCCCAATGAGCGTGAGTTCGCGTATCCCTTGCGCGACCAGTTGCTCTGCTTCGGCGACCACTGATGCGAAACGCCGCGAACGAAATTTGCCGCGCAGATTGGGTATGACGCAGAAACTGCAGGGATGATCGCAGCCTTCCGCGATCTTGATGTAGGCAGAAGCTTTCTGCGTGGCCAGCATCCGCGGCGTGGTGTGATCGTAAAGATACTGCGGAAGTTTGGCCTCCGCCCCTTCCCACTGCTCCCGTGCGAAACGCCCCTGGGACTCGCGCAAATCGCCCTCAGGACGGGAAGTGCTGCTGGGGAGGATGGAAAAGAGCTGTGGTGTCTGAGGACGTGCGCTCGGCGTATCCAGCCCAGCGGCGGCCAGAATGGCTTCCAATTCACCGGTACCGACCACGGCATCCACTTCCGGCATATTCTTGCGGATTTCGTCGCGATACCGCTCCACCAGGCAGCCGGCTACGATCAGCTTGCGTGCTTTGCCGGATACTTTGTGCTGCGCCATCTGGAGGATGGTGTCGATCGACTCCTGTTTCGCCTTATCTATGAAAGAGCAGGTATTTACCACCAGAATGTCGGCGGTCTCCGGGCGGTTGGTCATTTCCGCGCCCGCCTGGTCCAGCAAGCCCATCATGACTTCGCTGTCGACCAGGTTTTTGGGGCAGCCCAAGCTCACAAAACCAATACGCGGACGAGGTTCCAGTACCGCATCCGCAACGCCGCTTGTGCCCAATGGCACTTGTTCTGTTAACTCTTGCTTCACCTTCCTATTCTAGAGCAATCATCGAGTTATCGTTGGCGACGTTACTTCGACGGAACCTTCTGTGCGCAAAGCGAAACAACCTCCGGCCTACTGCGTCCGTCTATTAAGAAAGAGTTAGAAAGGAGGGCACCCCATGCACGTTCCAATGACGGCGGATGTAAAGCACGGACATCATGCCGATATGGGCAAGCCCATCAAGTGTGCTGTGGTCTTGAAGCCAACCGAAGCTCAAAGACAAAAAAGAGAGATGGTTCGACTCTTTGTGGTGGTCATCGCCCTGTTGGCAGTGCTCCTCTTGATTGCCATTGCCTTTTACTACACCCAGGGCAATTCGGTCACCGTTAAGCGCATCAATTCGCTCTCTGCGCACCATTCCTTTGCCCGCTTGAGCTAGGGAACAACTCCCTCAGACAATCAGGCATCCCTTAAGGCATTGAGAAAGGTACGAATGAGAGCCTTAGGGATAGTTTTGATCGTTTTGGGTGTCCTCGCGTTGGCATACGGGGGATTTACCTACACCCACGAGAAGAAGGTAGTTGATTTGGGTCCGATCCAGGCCTCGAAAAAAGAAACCAATACGGTGCCACTACCGCCGATTCTCGGCGTCGTGGCCATCATCGGCGGCGGTGTTCTTCTTTTTACCAGCAAACGATAGAGCTCCGACTCCCCGATAGAGCTCCGACTCCCCTTCGGTAGTACGGGCTCAGGCCCGTGCGCTACACGGCTTCAGCCGCTGGGGTACGCTTTTCGAGACATATAAGGCGAGGTCGTCGTTCCGCAGATGAGAACGCCTCCCGGGACCAACCGCGCCTTCAGGTCAAGAAGACAGGACTCGCTACTGGGGAGTAATAATCCCCCCTGCCCGATGTCTCCTTGGTAAAACCACTCCGCGATGGTCAATTTCCCGCCCGGCGTCGTCTTCCCCTGAAGCAGCCGGTTCAAGACGTACAAAAAGCACCCCAGCACACAGAGGGCAAACGGTTTGCGCCGTTTCAGCAGGAATTTGGCTATGGCAGCGGGCGCACTCCAGGTAGGCAATCGAAGGCATAAACCTATGATATCTTAGGGGTTTCCCATTTCGAGACACTCCCGGCATTGGGGGCAAGAACAGGTAAAATAGAGGAGTGAGCATCCAGTTAATTGCGATCGATATCGACGGCACACTCATGCCGTCCACCGGCCCGAAAATCAGTCCCCGCAATTGCGCCGCCCTGCAATCGGCCGAAGCTGCCGGTATTGAGATTGTGATCTCCACCGGGAGGCGCCAAGCCTATGCCATGCCCCTGATTGCCCAGGTGGGTCTGAGTGAAAGTTCGGTGATGATTTCTTCCAACGGGGCTGTCGTACGCGGTTTTGACGGTCAGCTGCTGGATCGCCGCTTTCTTCCGGTCGAAACCGCGCGGCAACTCTGTCTCCAACTGCAAGGTTACGGCACCCTGGTGTTTACGTTTGATCGCGAGGGCGTGGGCGCCTTGGTCATTGAGAGCTTTCAACAGTTGCACGCCCGCATTGACCGGTGGGTGGAAGCCAATCGGCCGTACCTGGTGGAGTTCCAGCCCATCGAGCGTGCCTTTGACGGGGGTGAGGAACCGATCCAGGGCATGATCTGCGGCACGGTCGCGGAAATGGTGGAAGCGGAAAAGCAATTGCTGTTGAGCGAGGTGGCAGGACAGATTGCCATGCACCGTACCGAGTACGCGGCACGCAACCTGAGCATTCTCGACCTGTTACCCCCGGGTTGCTCCAAGGGCGCGGCGCTCGATAGCCTGGCCCGCATTCGCGGCCTGGAACGGGATCAGATCATGGCCATTGGTGACAACCTGAACGACCTGGAAATGTTGGAGTATGCCGGTCGCGCGGTAGTCATGGCCAATGCAAGCGAAGAAATCCGTGCCCTGGCCCGGCGCCGGGGTTGGGAGCTGACTGCCTCGAATGATGACGACGGAGTGGCGCGAGCCATCGAGGAGGTACTACGCCAGCGACTATCGGCGCAAGATACCGGCCGTAACGGGGATGAGGCCATCGCCGCCGGCCCCGTGGTACAGTTTGCCCAATGAGCAAAATGTCCGCCTTCGCCTGCTGGCTCGGGGTCCTCGCTCTGCCGGCGATTGTCCCTGGGCTGCACGCCGCCGAAGATGTCACTCTGAAAAACGGGTTCAACCTATTGTGCGATCACCGGGAGCAAGCGGGCGATAAGGTGCGGCTGTTTACCACCCGGGGCAGCAGTAATTTCGTCGAAGTCGATGCCGCCGAGATCGCCTCCGTGGACACGGTGCCCGATCCTCCTCCGGCGGCTCTGCCCAGCGTGGCCGGCGCACCCCGTCTTACCAACGCCGATGTACACGAGTTGATTGCCCGGGCGGGGGCCAACCATAATCTCGACGTCGATTTGCTGGCCAGTGTGGTCCGGGCTGAGAGCGGCGGCAATATCCACGCGGTGAGCCGCACGGGAGCGCAGGGCCTTATGCAGTTGATGCCTGGAACTGCGGCGCAGTTAGGGGTGACGGATAGTTTCCGGGCGGATCAGAACATCAATGGCGGCACGGCCTATCTGGACGCCCTGCTGCTGCGCTATCACGACCGCCTGGCACTAGCGCTGGCGGCTTATAACGCCGGTCCGGCGGCGGTGGATAAGTATCACGGAATACCACCCTATCGCGAGACCCAGGTCTATGTGGCGCGCGTAATCCGCGAGTTTAACCGTAGAAAGCAGTGGGAAAGGCTGCACCCGGCCGGCACTGCCACTCTTTCCTCTATGCCACCCAGCCGGTAAACCTCTCAACCGATCGCTTCGCATTTGGAGTCGCAGGTGAAAAAGCATTCCTGGATCATGTACCTCGTGGGAGCGATTCTCCTGGGGGCGCTGGTGTGGCTGGTCCACGAGCGAGTCCACTTTCAGTGGAGCGTCTTTCGCGATGAATTGCAGCACGTAGATTGGCGCCGCATCGTTCTGGGCATTGCCATGGTCGTGTTCTGTTACTGGCTGCGCGCGGCGCGTTGGGGAGTACTGATCAAGCCGCAGAAAAAGGTCAGCTCATTTGCCTTGCTGGGCTCGCAGGTAATTGGCTTCACTGCCGTGGCGCTCTTCGGTCGCCTGGCAGATCTGGTGCGTCCTTATCTGGTCGCGAAGCGAACCAGGCTGCCGTTGAGTTCGCAGATCGCTGTCTACACCGTGGAACGCATGTTCGATCTCGGGGCGATGGCGTTAATCTTTTCGGGTGCTCTCCTGCTGGCTCCGGACCGTGCCACGCTCCCCCATCACGAGGCCCTGCAGCACGCCGCGTTGGGCGGCCTTGCAGTCACCGTTGTTCTGGCCGTTTTTGCCATCGCCGTGCGTGCTTCCGGTAGGGCCATCGCCGGTCTTGCGGAAAGGACTCTCGGTTCTGTGTCGCCTTCCCTTGGTGTATCGGCGGGGACCAAGATTCGCGCCTTTCGCGACGGGCTGGACTCCATCGCCACCCTGGGTGACTTCTTCCGCGCTCTCGGCCTTTCCCTGCTCATGTGGGGCCTGATCACCGCGGCTTACCTTGAGACTGCCCGCGCCTTCGTGCTGTCGCCTGAGTTGTCCGCCATGACTCTCGCCCGCTGCATGGTCTTAATGGCCGCGAGCATGGTTGGCTCCATCGTCCAATTGCCGGTGATCGGATGGTTCACCCAGATTGGCGTGACTACGGGCGTGATGCAGCAGGTCTTCCATGTGCAATTTGAGCCGGCCCTGGCCTGCGGCGCGATGCTGCTGATCGTAACCTTCATGTGCGTGATTCCTATCGGGTTGATCTGGGCCCGCGTGGAACACGTTTCGCTCAAGAAAATCTCCGAGCAATCGGAACATTTCAGTCAAGAAGACGCCGAGCAAACCCCCGTTATCAGCGAAGCCTAACCTTCTAAGCCTTTCCTAATCACAACCTAATGAACCCTTTCCTAACGCAAGCCGAGGGTTAAATCCTTTCCAGACCACGGAACTCCGGAGTTGTGCTCCAGTATCGACGTGGCCAACCGAACAATCTGCGACTGCTAGAATTTAGCTACTGATGAAATGCCCCTATTGCGGATTTGCGCAGGATCGAGTGGTGGATTCGCGCGAAAGCAAAGAAGCGGACTCGATTCGCCGCCGTCGCGAATGCGAGCGTTGCAACAAGCGCTTTACTACCTACGAACGCATCGATGAAATCCCCTACATGGTGGTGAAGAAAGACGGCCGCCGGGAAAAATTCGAGCGCCAAAAAGTGCTGAGCGGACTACTGCGCGCTTGCGAGAAACGCCCGGTCTCCGCAGCCAAGCTGGAAGCCATCGTGGATGAGACCGAAGCATTTCTCGTCGATTCCCCGGAACGCGAGCGAACTACCAATCAAATCGGCGAGCTGATCATGAACCATCTAAGGACCATCGATAAGGTCGCCTACATTCGTTTCGCCAGCGTTTACCGGGACTTCAAAGACGTTCGCGAGTTCAAGGAAGAGCTGGAGCAGCTCCTCAACACCAGGGAAGCATCGAAGACCGGCAAACGATAATCGCCGAGGAGAAACAATGGAACCAGGCTCACAAGAGAGAACGCACACAGTAACGCTGCTTGCCGGCGACGGCATCGGGCCGGAAGTGGCAGATGCGGTGGTACGCATTCTCGAAGCGGCTATCGAAGGATCGGGTGCGAAGTTTGCCTGGGAACCATTCCTGGTTGGCGCCACCGCCTACGAAAAATATCACGAGTACATTCCGAAAGAGGTGTATGAGTCGATCGAGCGGAACCACCTGGCGCTGAAAGGGCCAGTAGCCACGCCCATCGCCGGCGGTTTCGCCTCGATCAACGTGCACCTGCGCAAGAAGTTTGAACTCTTCGCCAACTTCCGGCCCATCAAGAACCTGCCCGGAATGGACACCCGCTATCCGGGCGTCGACCTGATCATCGTGCGGGAAAATACCGAAGGCGAGTATGTGGGTTTGGAGCACGAAGTCGTGCCTGGGGTGGTGGAGTCGCTCAAGATCGTCACCGAGAAAGCTTCGACCCGCATCTCGAAGTTTGCTTTTGAATATGCGCGCAAGTTCAAGCGGCGCAAGATCCATGCCATCCACAAAGCAAACATCATGAAGATGTCCGATGGTCTGTTCCTGCGCTGCGCGCGCGAGGTGGCCAAGGGCTATCCCGAGATCACCTATGGTGAGCACATCGTTGACAACACCTGCATGCAGTTAGTCATGAACCCCTATCAGTACGACACCCTGCTAACCGAGAACCTGTATGGCGACATTGTCAGTGACCTGTGTGCGGCATTCGTAGGAGGCCTTGGCCTTGTCCCCGGAGCCAATTTAGGCACCGGCTGCGCAATCTTTGAAGCGGTTCACGGCTCGGCCCCTGACATCGCCGGTAAGGACATAGCTAATCCGACAGCGCTCCTCCAGTCCGCCATTTTGATGCTGCGCTATATCGGGGAAACCGATACCGCCGATCGGGTGCAGTCCGCCCTGGAGAAGGTGTACATCGAGAAGAAGACGCTCACCCGCGACGTAGGCGGGACCAGCGGTACCAAGGCGTTTGCGGCCGCCGTCCTGGCGGCACTGTAAGCATCGAGTCCAGTAGGGACGGCTGAACTTAGCCTGAAAGATGCCTCGGTTCAGCAACCGCCTTTTCCTTGGAACGACCCTCTCCTTGTTTGTCAAGCGAAGCCGAGGGACCTGCGGTTCCGCGGACCACTCCTGGAAACCCGGAATGACAAAGGGGAGGTTAGTGTTTCCGTGAGGACGGTGATGGTTGGTGGAGGTTGACGGCCGGTAGGAGTGGGGCACACGAATGGCGCACCGCAGGTCCCTCGGCTTCCCGGATTTCCTGTTGAGAGTTGTGGCTTCGGTCAACTACATGTGGTTCTCTTTAGGGAGAACCACATAAGCGGTGCTGATGAGAGCGGCGAAGTAGGAAATCCGGGTACACTCCTAATGAACAAAATGTGTCCGGAGATAGAAACAGTGGTGTCGGGGGACAAATGGGCTCGGTTTGAATTGGCGGTATGTTTGCCCTTGGGAATCGGGGAGGGATCGAGGCGCACCGCAGGTTCCTCGCTTCGCTCGGAATGACAAATAGGAGAGGGTTGTTGAAAGGGAGAGGGCTGTTGCCAAGGGAGAGGGCACTCGTGTGTCGAAGGGACCCGATGTCTCCGAGTTCATTCCTCTCTTAACTTGCCTGTGGCTTGCCACAGGCAAGTCGCTTGCTCGGGATGACAAACAAGGAGAGGGTCGTTCCAAGGAAAGGGCGGTTGCTGACCGAGGCATTTTTCAGGCTAAGTTCAGCCGTCCCTTCGGGACTCGATATCGAGATTGACCCCTCAGATGCTGCCGCCCGCTCCAGGCCGGCTGAATGGTCTAAAATAAACAGACTGTTTTCAAGACCATGCAGACAAGACACAAGATTGGCATCCTTGGCGCCACCGGGGTTATTGGTCAGCGCTTCATCCAGTTGCTCGAGAATCACCCGTGGTTTGAGATCACGTGGCTTGCGGCGAGTGACAAGTCCAGCGGCAAAACCTACGGCGAAGCCACGAAGTGGAAGCTGGAGACGCCGCTCCCTACTAGAATCGCCGAGATGATGGTCTCGCCGGCCGCCCCAGAGGGCGCTCCGGGAGTGATTTTTGCCGCGCTCGACACCGACATTGCGCGAGAACTGGAACCGAAATTTGCCGCCGCCGGTTGCGCCGTGATCTCCAATTCCAGCGCCTTTCGCATGCAGGCGGATGTTCCACTGGTCATTCCCGAGGTCAACCCCGACCACCTGAACCTGCTGGAAATGCAGAGCTGGCGCAAGCAATCCGGCGGCTACATCGTGACCAACCCCAACTGCAGCGCCATCGGTCTGGTTTTGGCGCTCAAGCCGTTGGCCGATCGTTTTGGGCTGGAGAGCGTCTTTGTCAGCACCATGCAGGCCGTCAGCGGAGCCGGGTATCCCGGCGTACCATCGCTCGACATTCTGGGCAATGTCGTTCCCTACATCAAGGGCGAAGAAGAAAAGCTGGAAGCGGAAACGCTGAAGCTGCTGGGCAAGTTGAGCGGAAACACGGTGCAGCCCCTGAATGCCCGCGTCAGCGCGCATTGCAACCGGGTTCCGGTCGAAGACGGCCACACCGAAAGTGTGAGCATCAAGTTGTCGGCGCGGGCCACGCAGGAAGAGATCCTTGCCGCCTGGCGTGAATTCGCGCCGCTCGCGAGCTACGCCCTGCCCATCGCGCCCAGCCAACCCATCGAGTGGAGCGCTGCCGACGACCGGCCGCAACCCCGCCTGGACCGCATGCGCGGTAAGGGAATGGCCGCTACGGTGGGCCGGCTGCGGCCTTGCTCGCTGCTTGACTGGAAGTTCACCGTGCTCTCTCACAACACCATTCGCGGCGGCGCCGGTGCGGCGGTATTGAATGGAGAGTTCCTGGCCGCCCTAGGCAAACTTGTTCCCGCCGCTGCCCGCGATCACGTGGCTGTCCCCGTATGAAACCGGTAGTGATGAAGTTTGGCGGCACGTCTGTCGAAGACGCTGACGCCATCAATCGCACCGCCAAAATCGTCCACAGCCGGCTCGCACGTGGGCAACGGCCGGTGGTCGTGGTCAGCGCCATGGCCAAAGTCACCGACCAGCTGCTGGCGGGCGCGAAAGCCGCCGGCCGTGGCGACCGCAACGGAGCGTTGGCCATCAGCTCGCGCTTACGCAACCGTCATTGCGACACTTCGGCCCAGCTGCTGCCGGCGGACCGCCAGGGAGAACTGCAGAACTGGATCCAACAGGAATTCGAGTCGATCGATGAGATTTTGCGCGGGCTTTCCGCGGTCGGTGAACTGACCCCCAGGACCAACGACATGGTGGTCAGTTTCGGCGAGCGCCTCTCCAGCCGCATGGTGGCCGAAGCTTTCCGTGACCAGGGAATGAACGCTGCCCACGTCGATGCCCGGACCCTTATCGTGACCGACGCCCAGTACGGCAAAGCGACCCCGAACAGCGCCCTCATCGAGGCCCGTTGCTGCCAGCATTTGCAGCCAATGGTCGATGCCGGGCAAGTGCCGGTGATGGGCGGCTTTATCGGTTCTACGGTCGACGGTGTGACCACCACCCTCGGCCGTGGAGGATCGGACTACACCGCGGCGCTGATCGGCGGCGGAATGGACGCTGAAGCCATCGAGATCTGGACTGACGTGAACGGCATCATGACCGCCGATCCCAGGGTTTGTCCGGATGCTCTCCGAGTCAAGACCATCAGCTTCGAAGAAGCCGCAGAGCTGGCCTATTTCGGAGCCAAGGTGCTTCACCCTGCGACCATTCTGCCCGCGGTGCAGAAGAACATCCCGGTGTTGGTACTGAACTCACGCAATGCAGAAAATGAGGGCACCCGCATCACGGCGCTCGCGACCCACTGCCGAAGTCCCTTCAAGTCCATCGCCGCCAAGCGGAGGCTGACGATCATCGACCTGGTGGCCAGCCGCATGCTCATGTCGCATGGCTACCTGAAGGCCGTCTTTGAAGTCTTCGATAAGCACAAGTGCGCCGTCGATATGGTGTCCACTTCGGAGGTAAGCGTCTCGCTGACTGTCGACTCCAACGAGCAATTGCCGGAGTTGGCCGCCGAGCTGAGCAAGCTGGCGGACGTCACCTACGAGGGACGAAAAGCCCTGATTTGCATGGTCGGTGGCAACATCCGCGGCCAGAACGGCATTGCAGCCCAGGTTTTTCATGCGGTCCGTCACATTAATGTGCGCATGATCTCGCAGGGGGCATCAGAAATCAATATGAGCTTCATGATCGACGAGGATGATGTGGATGAGGCGGTGCGTTCCCTGCATGCGGCCTTTTTTGTTGACCCCGATCCCGATATTTTCGACATTAGCGCAAGAAAAACAGTGGAAAGTGTGCAGCGGTAACCATGATCTTCCTAGTGCTGGGGCGTGGCAAAACGGGGCAGGTGGTGGCGGATGTCGCCGCTCAACGAGGACACAGCATCCGGGTCATCGGCGAAGAAGAAAATGGCAATGCCTCCGCGCTCACTGGCCCGATGCTGGCGCAGTTCGACGTAGTGATCGATTTCACCACGCCTCAGGCAGCCATCCACAATATGCGAGCTTGCCTGGCAAACGGAGCGCGCGTGGTCGTCGGTACCACAGGATGGTATGACAAGCTTCCCGAAATACGCGCCATCTGCGAACGACGTAGTGGCGCCCTGCTGTACGGTGCAAATTTCTCCATAGGTATCCAGGTAATGTATGAACTGGCCTATCGCCTGGTGCCCCTGGTGCATGGATTTGACCTCTCCATTCGGGAAACTCACCATGAGAGCAAGAAGGATTCGCCCTCAGGAACCGCGCTGGCGCTCAAGCAGATTCTGCTGGAAATGGACCCGACGCTGAAGATTGAGATTCTCTCGTATCGCGAGGGCGAGGCTGTGGGTACGCACGTCATCCAAGCCCGTTTGGGAGACGATGTCATTGAAATTCGGCACGAGGCAATTTCTCGCCGCAGTTTTGCCGAAGGCGCCGTTAGGGCGGCGGAGTGGCTCTGCGGCAAGACAGGCTGCTACGACTTCAAAGAGATTTATCCCTTGTTAGGGTAGTAGACTCCATTTGTTATGATCCTCAGCGGCTGTGGCACAGCACTGGTGACCCCCTTTGGTAGCGATGGCAGCCTTGATGAGGAAACACTCAGCAAGCTGGTGGAATGGCAGATCGGAAGCGGCATTCGTTTTCTGGTCGCATGCGGAACGACTGCCGAAACACCGACGCTGACCCATGAAGAATGGCTCCGGGTCATCGGCATCGTTACTAAAACCGCGGCGGGCCGAGTGCCGGTTCTGGCTGGTTGCACCCACAACTCCACCGTCGAAGCCGTAGCCCGGGCGGCCGAAGCTGCGTCAGTGCCGGGCGTCAGTGGTCTGCTCACCGCCAACCCCTACTACAACAAGCCGAACCAGGAAGGCCAGTACCGCCACTTTCGCGCGATTGCGGAGGCGGTTCCTTGCCCCGTAGTGCTCTACAACATTCCAGGCCGTACCGGCGCCAATCTCGAGCCGGCAACCATACTCCGCCTGGCCGAGGATGTGCCTAACATCCAGGGGGTCAAGGAGTCGAGCGGGAACGTGCAACAGATTGCTGAATTGATTTACTCGCTGCCGCAGAACTTCGCGGTGCTGTCCGGGGACGATTTAATGGCTCTTCCGGTAATCGGATTGGGTGGGGTAGGCCTGATTTCGGTGGCGTCCAATGAAATTCCGCATGAGATGGCGCGCCTCGTTGCCGCCGCGCTCGGTGGCGATTGGACAACAGCTCGCGCACTGAACCGGCGGTACTTTCCGCTGATCACGGCAAATTTTTGGGAGTCGAGTCCGGGCCCCGTCAAGTGCGTGATGGCCATGATGGGCCGCCTCAAAGAAACCTATCGCCTGCCCATCGTGCCGGTGACTCCGGCGACGCGGGCAAAGCTGAAGGCGCTTGTAGAAGAATTAGGCCTGCTCGTCTAGGTCCTAAATATTCAACCAAACCTGGTTGCCCCACATCTCGCTCGTTTTTCGCGAGATGTCGGATACCACGGGTCTTAACCGCTGAATGCCGGTAGCGAGCAAGGCTCGAGGTTTAGTGCAGTGGAATCCCACATCTCGCGAAAAACGAGCGAGATATGGGGCACCCGAGGATGCTCGTGAATACAAGGTTTTTTAGGACAGAGCAATGACGATTGATTCAACAACACTGCAGGCCGATATAGAACGATTTTTTTCGGCCGGTGCCGATGCCATCGGTGACCGGGGAGCAATGGACGCTTTTCTTGAACTGCGCAGCGCTCTCAGCGCCGGACGGGTGAGGGCGGCCGAGCCAGATCCGGGAAGCCCCCTCGGATGGCGGGTGAACGCCTGGGTCAAGCGAGGCATTCTCCTCGGCTTTCGGCTGGGCACGATGGTGCAGATGGGCGGCGACGAATTCTCATTCGTGGACAAAAGCACCTACCCCGCCCGCCGGTTCGAGCCGCAGCAGGGAGTACGTGTGGTCCCCGGCGGATCCGCCATCCGTGAAGGCGCCTTCCTTGCCCGCGGTGTGGTGTGCATGCCGCCCATGTATGTGAATGCCGGCGCCTACGTGGATGAAGGCACGATGGTCGACTCCCATGCGCTCGTCGGCAGCTGCGCCCAAATCGGCAAGCGAGTCCATCTGAGTGCCGCAGCGCAGATTGGCGGCGTGCTGGAGCCTGTCAATGCCACACCGGTGATCATTGAAGATGATGTCCTCGTCGGCGGCAACACCGGTGTCTATGAGGGCACGCTCGTACGGCGGCGAGCGGTGTTGGCTGCCGGCACCATCCTGACCCGCGGTACACCGGTGTACGATATCGTGCGCGGCGAAGTGCTGAAGGCATCCGCCGATCAGCCGCTGGTCATTCCTGAGGGTGCAGTGGTCGTGCCGGGATCGAGAGAGCTGAAGCGCGGCGCAGAGCCCGCTTGGGGCTTGAGCCTGTACACGCCGGTAATCGTTAAGTATCGCGATGACAAAACCGATCTAAGCGCCACTCTCGAGGATCTGTTGCGCTGAAGCACCTCTCCGATGGGAGAAAAAGAATAGCTGCTTCTGCGTGGTAGCATTAGACGTTAATGTCTGCAGGTAAGTTACAAGTCATCCCCCTGGGCGGGCTGGGCGAATTCGGAATGAACTGCCTGGCGCTTCGCTGGGCAGACGACATCATCGTCATCGATGCCGGTCTCATGTTTCCCGAGACTGAATTGTTAGGCGTCGACATTGTCGTCCCCGATATTACGTACCTCACCGAAAACCGCCAGCATGTTCGCGCCATCATCCTGACCCATGGTCACGAGGACCACATCGGTGGGCTGCCATGGATCCTGAGTGAATTGAAAGTGCCGGTCTACGGGACCGAATTCACCCTGGCCTATGTCGAAGGCAAGCTGGAAGAACACAAGCTGCTCGACAGCTCGGAACTGATCGAGATTACGCCGCGGCAAAAGTTTCACCTGGGCGCGTTCACCGTCGAGCCGATTCGTGTCACCCACAGCCTGGTGGATTGCGTCGCCCTCGCGATTGAAACTCCGGTCGGCGTGATTGTGCACACCGGCGACTTCAAGATCGATCTGTCGCCACCAGACGGCAAGCCCTTCGACCTGCATGCCTTTGCTGAGTACGGCAAGCGGGGCGTGTTGGCCCTGCTCCAGGACTCGACCAACGTCGATCGCGCCGGTTATACCCCCAGCGAGTGGGCGGTGAAGCCGCGATTGGACGAGGTCTTCTCGCGTACCAAGCAAAAGCTGTTCTTCAGCTGCTTTTCGTCTTCGATTTACCGCATACGTATCGCCCTGGAATTGGCCCAGACCCATCGCCGCAAAGTGGCCATCGTCGGCCGATCGATGGTGGAATCTTCCGAGATCGCGCAGGATCTTGGCTACCTTACCGTGCCCAATGGGTTGCTCATTCATCCCGGGCAAATCCGCGATTATCAAGCCTCGGAAGTCATGGTTCTGATCAGCGGCACGCAAGGGGAACCCATGTCGGCTCTTTCCCGGGCGGCGGTCGACAATCACAAACACGCCCGCGTCGAGCGGGGCGACACAGTGGTGCTGAGTTCCCGAGTCATTCCCGGCAACGAGAAGAGCATTTACCGGGTCATCGATCACCTATGCCGCCGCGAGGCCAACGTGATCTATGACGATGGTGAAAACGGATTGATCCACGTCAGCGGACACGGCAGCCAGGAAGAGATGCGGCTGATGATCAACCTGCTGCGGCCGAAGTTCTTCATCCCCGTTCATGGGGATTACCGTCATCTGCAGAAGCACGTTCAATTGGCCAAAAACACTGGGGTGGTGCAACAGGCGCTCCTGCTCGAAGATGGCGACGTTCTGGAAGTGGACGCAAACACCGCGGTCAAGGCGGGTAAAGTGACCACCGGCCGGATTTGCATCGATGCCGGTTCCACCACGGATGTGGTCGAAGACCTGGTCATCCGCGACCGCAGGCACTTGAGCGAAGATGGCATCGTGCTGGCGATCATCACCATCAACAAGCGCACCGGCAAGGTGGAGCGGCCCCCGGAAGTAGTGACCCGCGGCTTCGTGACCGGCGAGATCGCTCTCAGTGAGCAGGCTCAGGAGATCGTCAATCGGACACTCGAAGGGTCTTCGGCAGAAGAGAAGGCCGATTACGGGGTGATGAAAGAGAAGATCCGTCTCGATCTCAAGCGCTACATCCAAAAAGCCACTTCGCGCCGGCCCATGATCATGCCGATTATTCTGGAAATCTAAGTGCTGGTTACGCTACCCGAGCTGCGCGCAGCCCAGGAGCGGATTCGTGGCGTTGCCGTGCACACGCCGCTGGTTCGTCTCGAACCCGGCAATCTTTGGATCAAGGCTGAGGGGCTCCAACCCATCGGCAGCTTCAAGCTGCGCGGAGCCTACAACAAAATCGCGCAGCTGTCTGCCCAGGAGCGCGCATGCGGCGTCATCACCTATTCCAGCGGCAACCATGCTCAGGGCGTGGCCTATGCCGCTCGTGAGCTGGGCATAAAAGCAGTCATCGTGATGCCGTCGAACGCGCCGCAAGTGAAAGTCAAGGCGACCCAGGCGCTGGGGGCGGAGATCGTCACCGTTGGCCCGGCAAGCCTGGAACGCAAAGCCAAGGCCGAGGAACTGGCCGCCGCGTGCGGGTATGTGATCGTTCCGCCCTATGACGATCGCGAGATTATCGCCGGGCAGGGAACCTGCGGTTTGGAGATTATGGCCGACCGGCCCGAGGTCGATTTGGTGCTCGCGCCTGTTGGCGGAGGGGGCTTGCTCGGCGGAGTCGCGGCTGCCGTGAAGCTGACTCGCCCCAACGTCCGGGTGATCGGGGTTGAGCCGGAACTTGCTTCGGATGCGGCACAAAGCTTCAGGGCGGGGGAAATCGTGTCCTTCACCGGCGAGCAGACGAGCCGGACCGCGGCCGATGGGTTGAGAACCCAAAGCGTCGGTGATCTGAACTTTGCTCACATGAAAGCTTTTGTCGACGACGTTGTGACCGTGACCGAAGCCGAAATCCGCGAGACCATGCGCCGGATGATCTTTGGTGCGCGGTTGGTTCCCGAGCCCAGCGGAGCCGTCGCCTTGGCCGCCGCACTGTTCCATTCCGGGCAATTGCCATCCGCCCGGCAGACCGTTGCGATCATGAGTGGCGGCAACGTCGAACCGTCCGTGCTGCGCAGCGTCCTGGAAGAACAGGGTTCCCTACACTGATGCGGGACAGTGGGAAGACCGCAGATCCTTCCTGGAAATGCTTTTCGGCCGGAGCGAACCAGCCTCTCCTGTCGGTTTTCCTGTCAGCGTATTCTAGTCGTGGATTCGTCTAAGTCTTTATGCGTACTGGATTCATCGCTCTTTCTGCCCTCCTCTTAATCGCGGTCCAAACGAAGGCGGCCCAAAAGCCGCCAGCTCCCAGCAACGGTCCCAAGGCAACCGTGATCCGCGATACCAACCTATACGTGGCGCCGGACAATTCCTCATCGCGCCTGGCGGAGATCTCGCCGGGTAGAGAAATGGTGATCGTGGAGAAAAACGGACCCTGGCTGCGCGTGTTCGCCAACACCGACGAGGAGACATCGAGATCGCAGGATGCGCCAGTCTTTGGTCAGGAAGCGGCTGCAGTCCCGGTGTCTGGATGGATGCCGGCCGCGGGCGTAGTCAGCGCGGAAACCCCCAAGGGTGACTTGATCCTCTTCGGTGCCGCTGCAAGCCAGGAGAAAGATGCCATGCTGCCGCGCGCTCCCCAGAGCGTCGCCCAGGCAGCACGCCTGCTGTACCAACGCATGGCCGATTTCTTTCCCCAGTCGCCGCTGGCCCCCGAAGCCGCCTGGCGCTCCGCGGATATACGCTGGCAATTGCAAAAGGTCGACATATCCTCTCTCCCTTCAGCGCATGAAAAAGACGCGTACCTGCGCGATCAGATCGACGATGAAGAGTTCCGCAAGCTAAAAAAGGCCTACCCTCGTTCAAAATGGGCCGACCTCGCCGATTGGGACATGCTGGATAACAAAGTCTGCGGCGATTGGCAGGGCTCTACAAAGTGCCCTCTGAAGGAAGCCGAAATGTATGAAAAGTACGCCCAGGAGCACCCGGATTCGCCGCGTGCCGCCGAGGCTCTCTACAACGCCGTCTACCGTGAAGGCGCGTTGAACGATATGTACAGCGCCAATGGAGACGACAAAAAAGCCGGCGAGGCCAAGGCGAGAGCCGTAACCATTGCAGGTACCATTGCCGCCAAATATCCCCAATCAGACTATGCCGCGCGCGCTGCCAGTCTGGTATACCAATTGCAGGAATCAATTCCCATCTACGGCGTCGACCGGCAGTAACGTTACGGTTGCCGGAGGGCCTTTGAACGATTACATCCTGTCAGTTTTGCTTGGCATCGTCGAAGGATTGACCGAATTTTTACCCGTCAGCTCGACCGCGCACTTGAGGTTGGTCGAAGCGTTGCTTCACGTCGACTTGGCCAGCCCTTACTGGAAGATGTACACCATCGTGATCCAGTTGGGCGCCATCCTCGCCCTGGTGCTGTTGTTCACAGGGCGAATTTTGGAATTCTTCCGCACCTTTCCCGAGGGAGAGAATGCAGACCGTACGGTCCTCACTCACCCACTTTCCCTGACCCTGATCGCCTTTGTTTGCACTGCGGTTCCGTCGCTGCTGCTGGTCAAGTTAATCGGTAAGCATCTGGAAAGCATCCGCCTGATGGCGTGGGCTCTGCTGATTGGCGGCGTCGTGATGTGGCTGGTGGACGCATTAAGTGTGCGTCGCGATCTGAAAACCAAGGATGTGGACCAGATGACCCTCTTCCAGGCGGTCTGGATTGGCCTGTGGGAGGTCACGTCGGCTGTGTTTCCAGGCGTCTCGCGATCCATGTCGACCATTGCCGCCGGCCAGGCCGTGGGCATGACACGCACCGCCGCCCTCGAGTTCAGCTTTCTCTTATCCATCCCAGTCATGATTGCGGCGACAGGCTACGAGTTTCTTCGCACCCTCCATCCGAAGCAGGTTCCCGGCAGGGACGCGATCGTTCCCCTGGTCATGACCACGCACGGTTGGATCGTGCTGGGCATCGGCTTTGTGGTTTCCTTTATCGTTGCCCTGGGAGTGGTAGAGTGGTTCCTGCTGTGGGTGCGACGCCACGGGTTTGTCATCTTTGCGCTCTATCGCATCATCCTGGGCTCATTGCTGCTGGCCTTTGGCGCCAAACTTGCAGGAGCCTGATAAGGAGCAGCCTTGAAATTACGCAAAACCTCTTGCCTCTGTTTCGCTGTCGCAGTACTTTCCACGGCAGCTATGGCCGACAGCGTGGTCCAGACGGCAACTCTCAAAGACCTGCAAACCGTGGGCACCACCAGCAAAAAGCAGAAACATCAACAGTACGACCTGGTCATTGATACGTCGACCAACGAGTACGTCTGCCGTACAAAGCTGGGTAGTTCGCTAAAGCCGACGCAGTTTGTTGTGGGCTCTTCGTTGCAGTTCAAACTCAACGGCCAAAATGGCGAGGCCACCACTGCAGACGGCAAGAAGACGAAGTGCGGAATCGTACGCGTGGCCGCCGTGCCAGCGCCGTCTGCGACCCAATAAGAGTCTAGAAAACTCAGCGAGCTGACGGCAGATGACCTGACGGTCCTCTTGAAAGTTACGACCGTCACGAAACCGAGTCCCGCAGGGACGGCTGAAGGTTGCTAGGGATGGAGTCGCGGCGTATTTCCAGCCGTCCCTAACGGGACTAGTTTCGCGTCCTCTTTAATAAAGCCTTCCTAGTAAGCCTGCACCTGCTGCAGCGGCAGCCGGATCTGAAAGCAGGTACTCCCTGGCTTGGACTGAACCGTGACAAAACCGCGGTGCATGCGCACGATGCGATTGACCGCGTCCAGGCCAAGCCCCAGCCCACTTCCTGGAGCCTTGGTGGTGAAGAAGGGTTCGAAGATGCGTCCCTGCAATTCCTGCGGAATCCCGGGGCCGTTGTCCCAGAGCTCGATAAGCAGCATATCGCCGGCTGTGCGGACCAGAAGCTTGATCGTGCCTTCGTCTTGAACCGCATCCAGAGCGTTTTCGATCAACGCTGTCCAGACCTGGTTAAGTTCCCGCCCATACGCACTTACGCAGGGAAGGTGGGGCTCGTAATCGCGGACCACTTCCACCTTGCGCAAACGGGAGGCTACCATGGCCAGCGTATTTTCCAGACTCTGAGGGACGTCGACCTCCTGAATGGGCATCTGGTCCATGTAGGAGTAGTCCTTGATCGCGCGGATCAGGTCGAAAATGCGCGCCGTCGAGTCCAGCATGGCCTCCGCGATTCTTTCCGTCCGGAGCGATGAGCTGAACTGAGACAGCACCACGGCAATGGCCCCTGGGTCCAGGTAGCCGGAGAGCGGCTCCAACTGTTCAGGTACTACGCCAAACTCGGCCAGTTCGGGCGCAATATGCCAGGACTCCAGGATGTCGTGCCGCTGCAGCCAGCTGGCAAGTTGATCTTCGCGTTGGGTCTGCTCCGCTTCGGCCGGCGTGCCCAGCCTTTTCGCTTCGGTCCGAACCTGATCCTCCCAGGCCTTTACGTTCTCAGTCTTCTCGGAATCCAGACACAAACGTCCCAGGTTGAAGCGTTCGTGTCCATAAACCTGTAATTCTTCCAGAACCCCGGCGGCCGAGCGCTGCGCGGCCGAGGCCGGATTATTGAGCTCGTGGGCCAGGTTCCCAGCCAGTTTGCCCAGCGCATTCAGCTTTTCTGACTGCTGCTCCATGCGGGTAACCTCGCGAACCCGGTCCAGAAGAATGCCGACGAATCGTTCGGTAAGCGCCGGAATCTTCTGGAGCATCTCGGGAAAGAGCGATCGGTCAAACTCCAGCATCCAGGTGGGGGCAGAGGTATATCCCAGCCCGCCGTAAGCCTTCATACGGGAGAAGGGAAGCACGCCGGTAATCAACCCGGACCGTCCAATGAACAGGGCGGCCGGTCCGCCATGCTCCCGGCGGACATAGACCTCCCCCTTGAGCAGGATGGTCATCTTGGTGGCAGGGTCGCCCTCCCGGAAGACGATGGCCCCGGAATCCGCAAAAACCTCGGTGCCGTGCGTGGCCAACCACTCGTAATCCCCCTCCTTGAGATCGTGAAGCGGACCTATTTTCTTGAGGGCCTCTACCAGTTCGGGAACTCGCGCCGGGTCATGGGGTGCGCGGTACGGAGGTGGAACCGTGGTGAAACCAGGGATCGCAGCTTGGGTCGTCATGGCACCTCGCGGTGTTGCTCTTGATCTTAGCCGATGCGGCGCGGTTGCAGTCCGGAATCCCGGACGGTGGAGTGAGCGGGTGGGGCTAATCCTGGCCTTGTTGTGCCTGCCGCGTTTCGTTCTTGCGCATGGGCATGGAATCTATCAGGCGTTCGAGCTGGTCCACCGGAATCGGGGCCGTGGCGCTCATCTTTTCTTCTCCATCTTTACCGATCAGGATCACCAGGAAATCAGCCGATTCGACCTTGAAACGGTGACGCATTGCTGCCAGCTCATCCTCGCTGAGCCTGGCGGTAGGGACTTTGGAGCCCGGTATGGGCTGGTTATGTCCCTCCGGCACAATGGGGACGTAGAGGATACTCCGGCTCTTGAGCTCGGTTGCGTGAGCCTTCAGTTGATTGAACTCCTCCACCAACTGAGGATGATCCAGGCTCGGAGCGAAGACCAGCAACGGGCGGTAGCAGCCTCGCATCGCCCGCAGGGTGTTCGGCTGCGGTGGACACCCTGCGCTAGGCTCTGGGTTCCGTGTTTGTGCGGTCATCGCAGCTAAGGAAAAGCCCGCGATCACAGCAAACCCGGAAAAACGCAAAGCCAGCGGAAAGTGCATGCAGAGTAGACGCGAAAGAACGTGTAAGAGGTGCGTTAAAAACTCAAAAGGTCCCCAACGTAACCACCCAGTTTTATTTTCTCTGTAGGGGAGGCCGGGCCGCAGCCCGGCCGGCCTTCCAGACTTAGGCGCCGACAGGCTCAGCCAGGCGAGGCGCCGCGCCGGGGCTGTCCACCGTGACCGTTACCGGATCGAGGAAAGGCATGGCCGCACGCAATTTGCTACCCACCTCCTCGATGGAGTGCGCCGCCTCCTTGCTGCGCATCTGGTCAAACTGTTTCCGGCCGGTCTCGTTCTCCTTGATCCAATTTTTGGCAAAGGTCCCGTCCTGAATTTCGGTCAGGATCTTCTTCATCTCCGCGCGGGTGGCATCCGTCACCAGCCGCGGTCCGGCGGTGTAGTCTCCATATTCCGCTGTATCGGAAATGGAATAGCGCATGTAAGCCAGTCCGCCCCGGTACATAAGGTCGACAATCAACTTCAGCTCGTGCAGGCACTCGAAGTAGGCCACTTCTGGCTGGTAACCGGCGTTCACGAGGGTTTCAAAGCCGGCCTTGACTAAGGCGCTGACGCCGCCGCACAAAACCGTCTGCTCGCCGAAAAGGTCGGTTTCGGTCTCTTCGGTAAAGGTGGTCTCGATCACCCCTGCGCGCGTGCTGCCGATGGCCTTGGCATACGAGAGCGCCAGGGCATGAGCCTTTCCAGATGCGTCCTGCTGTACTGCGATCAGTGCGGGAACGCCGCCCCCTTCTGTAAATACCTCCCGCACCCGGTGTCCGGGAGCCTTGGGGGCGACCATGCTCACGTCAATTTCCGGAGTAGGAACGATGGTGCCGTAACGGATGTTGAATCCGTGTGCGAACATCAGCGTCTTTCCCTTGCCCATGTGGGGAGCGATGTGTTCGTTGTAAATCGCTGCCTGCGAAGTATCGGGGGCGAGGATCATGATGACGTCGGCCCACTTGGCAGCATCGCTCACAGAGAGCACTTCGAGGCCGGCACTCCTGGCCTTTTTGATGGACCGGCTGGTGGCCGGCAAACCGACGCGCACATCGACACCCGAGTCCTTCAGATTCAGCGAATGGGCATGGCCCTGGGAGCCATAGCCGATAATGGCTACTTTTTTTCCCTGGATCAGCGAAAGATCGGCATCCTGGTCGTGATAAGTCTTGGTCATGAACCTTTCCTTTGTGTACAGATATAGTTACGTTTGTTGATGAGGCAGGCCGCTATCGTCGGGAAGTGTTTCCTCTTCCTCCGGCAGCGCATCCGCCATTGGCACGCCTATCGCGCCATTTTTTGATTCGACGTCGCCCAGCGCCTCGAGTACGCGGCTGGTATGGTGCCCGCGGCGCATCACCATGCGCCCGGTGCGGGAAATTTCAAGCACCCGATCTTCATTCTCGTTCAGCACCTGGAGCAGTCCTTCGATCTTGCTCTCGCTGCCGGTGATTTCGATCATCAGCGAACCAGGCGCGAGATCGACCACGCGCGCGCGAAACACGTTGACCAGTTCGAAGATGTGCGACCGCGTCTTGGGCGTGGTCGCTACCTTGATCAGCGCCAGCTCGCGGCTGACCGAGGAGAACCGGCCGACGTCATCCACCTGGATCACGTTCTCCAGCTTGTAGAGGGACGCCATGATGCGGTGGCCGGCAGCCGGCGGAGCATCGGCAACCAGGGTCATGCGCGAGATGTTCGGGCGTTCCGAACCGCCCACGGTGACCGAGGAGATATTGATGTTCAACCGGCGGAACAACGACGCTACGCGGGTAAGCACGCCTGGCTTATCTTCCACGTAGGCGACGAATGTGTGCTGCATGGAGACCTTTCTAGACGTCCGACGCCGTTTCGATCAATGGATTACTGGCCGATGGCCGGCGGATCATCTCGTGCAATGCAGCTCCGGGCGCGATCATCGGGTAGACGGTATCTTCCTGCTCCACCATGAAATTGATCAGGAAGGGCCCTTTATGGGTGCGCGCCGCTTCCACCGTTTTCATCACCTCGGAGCGTTTTGTCACTGCCGCAGCCCTGATGCCGAAAGCTTCGGCCAGCTTGACGAAATCCGGCGAGAAGATTGGAGAGCACTCGTAGTTCTTTTCGTAAAACGTCTCTTGCCACTGCCGGATCATACCCAGGTAACCGTTGTTGATGATGGCGATATTAATATCCAACTTCTCCTGCACAATGGTCGCCAACTCGGGGCTGGTCATCTGAAAGCCGCCGTCTCCCGCGATGGCCCACACTTCCTTGCCCGGGCACGCAACTTTAGCCCCAATCGCCGCAGGCAAGGCAAAACCCATCGTCCCCAAGCCGCCTGATGTGATGAGAGACCGCGGCTGTTCATGTTTGTAGTATTGCGCTTCCCACATCTGGTGCTGGCCGACGTCCGTTGTGATCACGGCGTCGCCCGACGTTGCATGCCAGAGGTCGTGGATCACGTGCGCGGCGTACAGATGACCGTTGTCCGGCAGATTCTTGATATCGCGGACAGCCGCGTCCCCTTTCATGCGGTCGATGGCATGGAGCCACGCCGCTCCATCACGGGTACGAATCCGCGGCAAAAGCTGGTCCAGCGCCATCGCCAGATCGCCGATTAACGACACCTGCACGGCGACATTTTTGTTGATCTCCGAAGGATCGATATCGATATGGATCTTCTTCGCCTTGGGGGCGTAGGTTGCAAGCGATCCGGTGACCCGGTCGTCGAAACGCATCCCGCATGCAATCAACAGGTCGGCTTCCTGGATGGAATGGTTGACCCATGATTCGCCATGCATGCCCATCATGCCCAGGTTGAGCTTGTGGGAAGCAGGAAAGCTGCCCAGCCCAAGCAAGGTGCAGGCCACGGGAATTTGCGCCCGCTCGGCCAGCGCGCGTACCTGGCTCATCGCACCCGACTGGATAATGCCATGCCCGGCAAGAATTAACGGCCTCTTGGCGGTGAGGATCAGCTCCGCAGCGTCAGCAAGGCTCTGCTCGGCCACACAGAGCATCGGGTGGACGCCCACTTTCGCCGGTGCCGCCGCGGCAAAATCAAACTCCGCCGTTGCCTGCTGCGCATCTTTCGTGATGTCGACCAGCACCGGCCCAGGGCGCCCCGACTTAGCGACACGAAACGCATCGCGCAGCACCGGCGCTACGTCTTCTGCGCGCGTTACCACGTAGTTATGCTTGGTCACCGGCAGCGTGATGCCGGTGATATCCACTTCCTGGAACGCGTCAGTGCCCAGTACTTTGCTGCCCACCTGGCCGGTAATGCAGACCAGCGGAATCGAATCGAGCATCGCGGTGGCAATGCCGGTCACCATGTTGGTAGCGCCTGGGCCCGAGGTAGCAATGGCCACGCCTACGCGGCCAGACGCCCGTGCATAGCCGTCCGCCATGTGGACCGCACTCTGCTCATGCCGCACCAGGATGTGACGGATGGGAAACTTGCGCAACGCATCGTACGCCGGCAAAATCGCTCCGCCGGGATACCCAAAAACCTCGCGCACTCCTTCTCCTTCGAGCGTCGCCCAGATGATTTCCGCCCCGGTGAGCCGGGTGTGTTCATGCGTGCTCATATAGCTCCTTGGGTGGTTGCTGCGTTTGCCGGCTTCGGTGCTAACCAGAATGCCTTGTCATGTTGTTGTTCAAATTTCTCCAGCGCTCCGCCATGTTTGAGCGACAACCCGATGTCGTCCAGGCCCAGCAGCAGGCACTCGCGGCGGAATGGATCGGTGGAGAAGGGAATCGAGAGGCCATGATCGTCGTGCAGCTTCTCGTCCTCGAGCGAAACCGTGAGCCGGTAACCAGGGATGGAAGAGGCACGCTGCATCAGGGTCTGCACCTGCTCTTCAGGCAGCGTGATCAGCAGGATGCCGTTCTTGCCTGCGTTGGAATGAAAAATATCGGCGAAGGAAGACGCGATGACGCAACGAAATCCATAATCGGAAAGCGCCCACGCAGCATGCTCACGCGAGGATCCGCATCCGAAGTTTTTCCCCGCGACCAGGATTTCCGCATCCTTGTAGTGCGGATGGTTCAGGACAAAATCCGGATGCGGTGCACCGGCATCTGGTCCCTCCTGAATCCGCCGCCAATCGAAGAAAAGAAACTCGCCATAGCCGGTGCGTTCGATCCGCTTGAGGAACTGCTTGGGAATGATCTGATCGGTATCGACATTCTCGCGATCGAGAGGCGCGACCACGCCCGTATGTTTGCGAAAGGGCTTCATTGGAGAGACTCCACTGCCTGCGCAGGAACCGGATTGAACTGCCATTTGCGGACATCGGTAAAGTGGCCCGAGACCGCGGCGGCTGCGGCCATCATGGGACTTACCAGGTGAGTGCGCCCACCCCGGCCCTGACGCCCTTCGAAGTTTCGATTGCTGGTGGAAGCGCAGCGCTCGCCGGGAGCAAGAATATCCGGGTTCATCCCCAGGCACATGGAGCAGCCGGGCTCGCGCCAGTCAAAACCCGCCGCGCGAAAAACTTCATCCAGACCTTCTTCTTCCGCTTGCTTCTTCACCTGCTGCGATCCCGGAACCACCATTGCCCGCACTTGCGGATGAACGTGGTATCCGCTCACTACCTTGGCCGCGGAGCGAAGATCTTCAATGCGGGCGTTGGTGCAGGAGCCGATAAAAACGCGATCAATCGCTAGCTCTTCGATGGCCTTGCCTGGTTCCAGAGCCATGTATTCGAGCGCGCGCTCCCAGGCGCGGCGTTCCGCCGGAGAATGGCTGGAGGCCGGATCGGGCACACGATCTGTGACCGGTACGACCATTCCCGGACTGGTGCCCCAGGTGACGAAAGGCGCGAGATCTTCCGCATGCAGCACTAGCTCACGGTCAAACCTGGCGCCGGGATCGCTGGCGAGCGACTTCCATTCCGCCACTGCACGGTCCCAGTCTGCGCCGGTGGGGCTGAAGCGTCGTCCCTTGAGGTAGCGGAAGGTCGTCTCGTCGGGAGCAATCATGCCCGCTCGTGCGCCGGCCTCGATGCTCATGTTGCACAAAGTCATGCGGCCTTCCATGGAAAGCGCACGGATAGCCTCGCCCGCGTACTCGATCACGCAGCCGCTGGCGCCATCGGTCCCTATGTGGCCAATGATGCCGAGCGCAATATCTTTCGCCGTCACCGCCGGGCCGAGTTCGCCATCCACCGTGATGCGGAAGGTTTTAGGCAGCGATTGCGGCAGACACTGCGTGGCCAGAACGTGTTCCACTTCCGAAGTTCCGATGCCGAAGGCCAAGGCGCCAAACGCGCCATGAGTGCTGGTGTGGCTGTCGCCGCAAACGATAGTCATGCCCGGCTTGGTCACTCCCAACTCCGGGCCGATGACATGCACGATCCCTTGCTCCGGTGACTGAACATCGTAGAGAGGAATCCCGAATTCGGCGCAGTTGGACCTTAAGGCGTCCATCTGCTTGGCAGCGATCGCATCTTCGATAATGAGCCGGTTTGCGGTCGTGGGTACGTTATGATCCACGGTTGCCACCGCCCGGTCCGGACGCCTCACGGTCCGTCCCGCCAGGCGAAGCCCTTCAAACGCCTGCGGCGACGTCACTTCATGCAAGAGGTGCAAGTCGATATAAAGCAGGACCGGCTCGCCTTCCGGAGCCACGACCACATGTGATTCCCAAACCTTTTCAAACAGTGTTCTCGGACCAAGCGACATAGCTTTTCCCTTCGCTTCTTTCCCTACCGTTGAAACTCGCGACCACCGAACCCCGGGTGCCCCACATCTCGCTCGTTTTTCGCGAGATGTGGGATACCACAACCCTCGACCGAACGGTCCTTCGGACCGACCAGCTCTAAACCGCGTGCAAAGCCTGTCGCCGGTCGATCAGTTCGTTGAGGGTCTGGTGGACCAACCTTCCCATCTCCTGGGTGGAAACACGTTGACCAGGCTGCCCCTCGCGCAGAAGATCAGCCGTACGGTAACCCTGTTCCAGAACCTTGCGCACCGCCAGCTCCACGGCCTGCGCATCATTCTCCAAATTCGCGGAGTGGCGTAACAACATAGCGGCGGTGAGAATCGCGCCCAGCGGATTGGCAATCCCTTTGCCCGCGATGTCGGGCGCCGACCCGTGCACCGGCTCATAAAGGTTGACCGCCCCACCAATGGTCGCCGAAGGCAGCATGCCCAGCGAGCCCGTGATGACCGCGGCTTCATCGCTGAGAATGTCCCCAAACAAGTTCTCGGTGAGCACCACATCGAAGTTGCGCGGAGTATTCATCAGGTGCATCGCGCAGGCGTCGACGTAGTGGTGCTCCAGTGTGATTCCGGGATACTGCTGGGCAATCTCGATCACCGTCGCCCGCCACAGCTGCGACACTTCGAGCACGTTCGCCTTATCGACCGACGTAACTTTCTTCCGCCGCTGCCCTGCCAGGTCGAAGGCTACCCGTGCCACCCTTGCCACCTCATCCCGCGTATAACGCATGGTGTTCCATGCCGCTCCGCTTGCGCGGTCCCAGGCTCGCGGCTCGCCAAAATAGAGGCCCCCCAACAGCTCGCGGACGAAAAGAATATCCGCCCCATCGGTTACCTCGGGGCGTAGCGGCGAGTTGGCGGACAAAGCCTTGTAAGCAAATGAGGGACGCAGGTTAGCGAAGCCTCCCAGCGCCTGGCGAAGCTGCAACAGGCCGGCTTCCGGGCGGCGATCCGGGGGCAGGGCATTGAATTCGTTGCTGCCCACGGCGCCCAGCAGCACGGCGTCGCTTTCGAGCGCGGCGTCGAGCGTGGTTGCGGGCAGGGGCGTGCCCGTCTGGCGAATGGCCTGGCCTCCGATGGGCATCTCGGTGAACTGGAAGTCATACCCACCGAACTCCGCCACCGAGGTCAGGATACGTACCGCCTCGCGCGTGACTTCGGGGCCAATCCCATCCCCGGCGCCGACCAGAACTTTCAATTTCATGATTGACTCACCTCGCGTTCAGATCTGTAACTCCGCTTCCGGCAACATGGCGTCGGCCGGGCGGTGGTGCGCTGGGAGCAGGGATAGAAGGTCCTGGTCGAAAATGGCTTTTCTCCGATCGGCCAGTTCCGTGAAGCGGTGATAGACCGCGTCCAGATCGGCGGCATCGAGGGCATAGCCCGAGCTCCTTAAGCCGGTGCGCCAACGCCCGCCGGCCGGAATGCTTGCCCAGCACCATGCGATTGGTGGGTACACCCACAGAAGCGGGAGTCATGATCTCGTAAGTCAACGGGTGTGCCAGCATACCGTGCTGATGAATGCCCGCTTCATGTGCGAAGGCATTGCTGCCCACTACGGCCTTGTTGGGCGCGGGCGCAAAACTGATCACTTCGGAAAGCAACTGGCTGGTGGGGTAAAGGTGCTCCATCACCAGTCCGTGCGCATAGGGAAACTTGTCCGGACGCACCAGCATCGCCGCCGCCAATTCTTCCAGCGCCGCATTTCCGGCCCGTTCGCCAATGCCGTTGATGGTGCACTCGATCTGCCGCGCGCCGGCCTTCCAGCGCCGCCAGGCTGTTGGCTACCGCCATGCCCAGATCGTTGTGGCAGTGAGAGGAAAGCGTGATTCCGGCGACCTCCGGAACCCGCTCGCGCAGGATGCGGAAGATCGCGCCATATTCATTGGGAACGCAGTAGCCAACGGTATCCGGCAGATTGATCACCGTCGCTCCGGCTTCGATGGCCACTCGGACCACACTGCACAGGAAATCAGGATCTGAGCGAGATGCGTCTTCGGGAGAGAACTCCACGTCGTCCACATAGGTGCGTGCCAGGCGAACCGCGTTTCCAACCTGGTGCAGCGCCTCCGCCCGTGTGATCTTCAGCTTGTGCTCGAGGTGAATGTCCGAGCTGGCCAGAAACACGTGGATGCGGGAGCGGTCCGCTCCTTCCAGGGATCGCGCGGCGGCCTCAATATCCTCCCGGCGGGTACGGGCAAGGGAAGCAATGCGTGGGCCGCGGATTTCACCGCAGATGCTGCTGATAGCGGCAAGGTCGCCGGGGGAAGCAATCGCGAAGCCGGCCTCGATGATATCGACGCCCAGGGCTTCGAGTGCATGCGCCATACGCAGCTTTTCCGGGATGGTCATGCTGCAGCCCGGAGACTGTTCGCCATCGCGCAATGTCGTGTCGAAAAAGAACACTCGATCGCGAACTTGATTTTGGCTCATCGAGGCGCCACCCTTCACAACTCATTGATTATTGTCGCGGATCCTGTGCCATAGATCAAATTTATAATTCTTCTCAAAATCATCAAGAATACTTATATTAATATAAAAGACTTGGGCCGCACCCCGCTAGGGCTTATGGATATCCATCAGTTGGAGACGTTTCTCGCTGTAGCAGAAGAGAAGGGATTTTCTCGCGCCGCTAAACGCCTGCATCGCACCCAGCCTGCGGTGAGCCAGGTCGTTCGTAAGCTTGAGGGTGAACTGGGCGAGGTTCTTTTCGAGCGCAGCACCAGGGATGGAACCCTTACGGCCGCGGGCGAAGTCCTGCGCGACTACGCGCGGAGAATGTTGACTCTCCGGACCGAGGCCACCAGCGCCATGGAAGAGCTAAAATCGCTCGACCGCGGCCGCCTCCTGATCGCTGCCAACGAATATACATGTCTCTACTTGCTTCCGATTCTGGATCGTTTTCGTCGTCTCTGCCCGCAGATCGGGGTGAGCATTCAGCGCTCGCTGGCCAGCAGGATTCCGGATGAACTCCTGCAGCGAACGGTAGAGATCGGTGTTCTCTCCTTCCGTCCTGAAGGGGACCTCTTCAAGTCGATCGCGGTTTACACCGACCAACTCGCTCTGGTGGTCAACCCGGATCATCCTTTGGCGCGTGAGAAGGGGATAGCGATCGAAGACCTGGGCGCGGAGAGTTTCATTGCCCACAATGTACCCTCGCCCCTGCGCCGGCAGGTGGTATCGGCCTTCGAAAAACACAAAACCCCGCTGAACATGGGGATGGAGCTGCCCAGTCTGGAAGCTGTGAAACGCTTTGTCGCCATGGGCAATGGAGTGGCCCTGGTTCCTGGATTGACGGTGGGTCGGGAGCTGGCCAACGGAGAACTGGTCCAGGTTCCGGTGGAGGCGCTGCGATTTGAACGTCATCTGCGCCTGGTACACCGAAAGCACGCCAACCTGTCTCATGCGGCCCTGGCGTTTCTCAAGGTGGTCCGCTCGCTCTCGCTGGAGCGCGGCTCGCCCTATGAGTTTCGCGTCGAACGGGTGGGTTGATGTGCGTGCACTCGCTGGGCGCAGGTACAATTGCCAAAGTAGATCACGGATTTCGGTTGCGCGCAGGCGAGAGGTTCAGGAACGAATGAAGAAAACGCTGTTGTTATTTCTGCTACTGCCGTTTCTGGCAGTGGCGAGCCAGGCCCAGGAAAGCCGTCAAGATGTGAGTTTGAGCGTAACCGGCATCTTTCCCCCGTTTATCACCGGCAATGATGTTCAACAGACCGGTACCTATGGATTAGGCGGCCTTGTTAGCTACCGCTACATGCTGACTCCGAGGAGCGGGCTCGAACTCAATTACCAGTACGCCCAGAACGCGCAGAAGTATTACACCAGCTTCAACAACGTGAGAGTGCATGAGCGAATGCAGGAGTTTTCCGGCGCCTACGTGCTCAACGCCAATTTCAAGAACTGGAATCCGTTTCTCGAGGGTGGACCGGCCGCCTTTATCTTTTCGCCGCTCGACGACGCCAGCACCACGCAGATCGATGTGAAGCAGCAAACCATCCTGGGAGCGGTCTATGGTGCCGGAGTCGCCTATGAGCTCAGTCCCAGCTGGGATATCCGAGCGGAGTACCGCGGGCTGCTCATGAAGACCCCAAATTTTGGTCTGGAACCGCAAAAGACGGGCCGCTTCTATAACGTCTACAACCCTGTGATCGGCATCGCCTACCACTTTTAGAAAAAGCTTCCTGCACGGAAGGGCACGGCGCCAGCCGTGCCCTTTGAACATGAGGGCTCTGGTTTTACGCGAGAACGGACCGGCGTGAAAATTAGTCCCGCAGGGACGGCTGAACTTAGCCCAGGACGCAGTCCTGGAAGATATTCGAAGGATGAAAAGTCCCGTAGGGACGACTGGCAGTTACCTGGAGGCGATTCCCCGAGCACTTCCGTCTAAAACATTTCGCGATGGAGAACTTTTTCAGTCGTCCCTACGGGACTTGTTGAGGGCTCATGCTGACCCAGGACTGCGTCCTGGGCTACGTTCAGCCGTCCCTGCGGGACTCACCTCATGACGGTCGGTTTCACGCTGACGCTTTAGCTCCTGAGGTACGCACTACCGATTATTCCTGACAAATTCTCAGCCCGCGGAAAGAGATGTCTTCGTGGTAGACGTTTCGGAAAAACCGCACTGCAGCGACCGCAACCCCGCCCTTTCCCCTTACTAGAAAATCCGGTAAGCGATCCCGCTACTGAATCCATCCGGGCTCAGAGAACTGTTTTGGAAGTTAAACCAGTGCTGATATTCATACTCAACCGCGCGGATCGTGAAGCGGTGAAAATGAATATCCAACCCTGCCGCCGGCGCCAGCAAGAGGTACCCGCCATGCCCATAACTAAAGGGAAAATTCATCTGGCCGTTGCCAATCATGAATTTCCCGTACGGTTCCCAGCGGCGAATGCGCCAACGGTATCTCGGGCCAATATTGTAATTATCCTGATGCACGGAATAAGTTTGGCTGAACCTGAGGAAGCGAACTTCGCCTTCCACTCCAATATGATTCCGCAAGTTGAGATCGAGAAAACCGCCGATCCCATAGAGACGGTTGGGGCCGTAGTCGGGGCTGAAGTCGGAAAAGAATCCGCCTCCCACTAAGTGGGCACCTCCCCGGCCGGCAGCGATGACTTGGGAGTGGAGGGAAGAACTCGACCATAAGAAAAGAAGGAGGGAGAGAAAACTTGCTAGTCGATACCTTTTATTCATGCGCACCACGCAGAGGGTTCCCCTGAAAAAATCAGAGGCGGGGTAGCTGTAAGTCTACCCCGCCTCTGTCCTGCGGTAGTTCGAAGATATACCCTTGGTAACCTCTCTAGTAGCGGGTTACTGTGGGCTCGGTTGGGTTGCCGACGCCTGGGCCGGCGCTGCGCTCTGCTGCGTATCGACCGCCGGAGGAGCAACAGTATCTGCTGATCCGGCTGCCGGCGTAGGAGCTGCCGCGACGGGTGGCGCGTAACGGATTAAGCGGAAGAAGACCGGAGTGACCTCGAAGGGCATCTTGTCCCGCGCGTTCATGATGGGAGGGATCCTCGCGTTCAAGCGAATCACCTTGTCGTCCCAGGCATCGATCTTCAGGTTGCTGCCCAAGGGCAGGGCGGCGACCTGATCCAGCTTGTTCATATCCAGCTTCGGTGCCTTGGGCATCAGGGCATTCAACCAAGGCTCCCCGGTGGGGCGCAGGAGCGAATCGCCCAACCTCGGTGTATTGAGAGCTGTGAGCTGCTTCGAACGTGCATCCAGCTGGGAGAAAAACAGGCCCGGCTGTGAGAGCTGGTTGGCATATACGGAGTGGTTCAGCAGATCAAGAGCCTTCTTGGCAGCCAGCTCGTTATCTGCATCGGAGTGCGACATGTGGATGCGCTCAAAGGTCGCTTCATCAGGGAACAGCAGGCGATCGTTGAATGCGTAACGAGTGTCGATGTGGTGGCCCAGTACGATGTGTGCCAGCTGGAAGGAAAGAACCGCAGCCAGATCCGCTTCGGTGGGCAGAACATCGATCAAGCCCTTGCTGAGGATGATGGTGTTGCCGACTGCCAAAGACTCGAGCGGTGCAGTCAACAGAACGCGGCAGTGAATCGCATCGGTAATCTGAATGTTGTTGCCGATGACGATGTTGTTGGCAACCTGCTCCAGGATCTTATCGAAGTCGCTGGGAGGTGCCAGCAAGCCGGCTTGCACCAGGCGATCGAGGACGTTCTCCTCTGCCTGGGAGATCCATTGCCGCTGAGCTTGCAGCGGGCTTAGGTCCTGGTTGGCATCACTCTGGTCCTGAACGTCGTCGATCTTCACCGACTCGTTGTCAGACTCGTGGGTGGGCAGCTTCAGGCTATAGCCCCAGATATAAGTCTGGGCCTTGAAAGATACCGGGTGCTCTGAGCTCTTCTGTGTTTCTTCAACATAGACACCGACCGGCAGCCAGAGGCCAGGCTGTAAGTTTTCGCGCCAGCTGTCAAAGTGGAAGTAGCTGGAGCTGTCGTCATCCTGGTTGCCACCGGTATAAGTGCCATTGAAGCGGACGATGTTTCCGCCCTGATCCTCAACCCAGATACGGCCGGTAAAGCGGCCGCTGCCGGTGCCGGGCTTGGGGTGCACGTCGAACACCAGCGTGCGCACCGCGCCCAGAAAATCGCGCCGGACGTAGCTGAAGTCATAGTGCTGTTGGTCAAACGAGATCGGGTCCAGGAACATCATCTCCATAAAGCCGGCGGAGATGTATTGCATCTTGAACGCCTTGGTCAGACCCGATACATACTTCATCGAGCCCTTGAACAGACCCTTGCTGTTGCCCTGCTCGGAATAAGAAGTGTCGGTAATCGACTTGCCGAAATCCACCCGGCCAAGAAGATACTGATCCGATTCCGGCACTGCGTACAGAACCTGGTCCGGCCGCATATTTTGGATATAGGTCTGCACCAGCGGAGAGTGCTTCTGGATCTGCTTGATGGTGACCTTTTCGGCCGCAATCGCTTTCTGCACCAGCGCGCTCTGTTCCGGCGACAGGGCCATTGGGGGCTGATACTTGGTTTTGGCCTGTGCTGCAGACGCTGTCAGCGTAAGCAGCAGACTGGTAATCCAAACTCGACGCAGGGTCATTTCCTGGCTCCTGTAACCTTTTAACGATTTCTAACTTTGCAGAATTCCTAGTGCTTGAATTCGTAGAACCTGGGCAACCACTGGCTAAGCCAGCTGGAAGGTCACGTGAATTAAGGTCGTGTGATCTACCGGGTGCCCATCTTTTATCTGCAGGCTTGAACCGGATTTGCTCGGCAACACGCTTTGCCGCCTCATCCAGACCATGCCCCAGGCCATTCACTACACGCAATACCTCTACCTGGCCACTGGCCAGGAAACGCACCTGTAAAGTAACCTCACCCTGGATCCGCAACTGAGCGGCTTCCGGGGTGTACTGAGGATGCGGCTCCGAGATCACAACCGGTGGAACAAAGGCCGGTTCTGATGTTTTGATGGCCACCTGGGTGGGAGCGGGGCCGGCATTGTTGGAGAAGCCCGCCGACGCAACCGTGCCTGTGCCACCTGGTTTGCCTGTCCCACCGACCACGCCGTTGGCGAAGCCGGCCGAGGCCACCTTGCCCATGTCGTGTCCGCCAGGAACGCCGTTGGCGACTCCGGCGCCGAAGGAAGTGCCTGAAACTGCACCCTTGCGAGCCGCGCCCGCGCCCGTCGCGGCACCTGGAGCGCTGTTGAAGTTACCCACCGCCACCAGTGCTGACTTGGTGGAGTTGGGATTGGGTTTGGCGCCAATCGGATCACCAAAACCGCCCGCCTTCACGTCCGGCTTGACTTGATTGTTCGCCGTCTCCGTAGGTTTCGGGCTGGAAAACAGGCCCACCTTGGGCTGCGGCGGAGGCGCGACCGCCTTCGGCGGCGCCGGAGGAAGCTTGGGCGCATCCGGCTGCTTCAGCTCAACCGGCTTGGGAATTTCAGGCGGTGGCTGAATCTTCGGTAACGTAATCTTGGGCGGGGTGAGCTTCACCACCTCGGGTTGGGGTGGCGCGAACACCTTCACTTTCGGTATCACAATCTTCGGTGGCGGCGGAACTTCCTGAGGAAAGATCAGGGTCTCGTTATACTTTTGCTTCTGCACTTTATGGATGGCTGCGGTGAACAGGACCAGCAGGGACATAATGATGATGTTCGTCACCATGCTGGCCCCGAAGGAGCCCCAACGGCCTTCCGGTTCGGGGAGGAGTCCGAAGCTGTCGCGATTTAGAAGATCTTTCGGCATAATTGAAATTTCCTAATTCTTTCTAGTCGTAACGTGATGTGCGAGCCACCGGGGTGATCAAAACGCAGCTAAAACACTCGTACATTCAAACTGACGCACGCCCGAGACCAATGCTTCAATATCCCCGAGCTCCTGCCGAGAAACCTGCAGCCATTATCGACTTTCGCGCCGTCATAATCTCGGTACCAAAGTACTTGCGGATAAGCTCACGATAGACGAGATCTCGCGAGGATGCAGTAACCCAAAGGTGGAGCGGTTGGGAACAGAAGTGTATGGGTAAGGTATGACGAGAGCCATAGCGTTTCAATCCCAGCTCCGGGGGCAGACCCAAAGCTTGTAAAACCCTTGTTGGTGGCGCCTCTGTGAATTCCATCAGCGTCGCCCATAAACCCCACAATGTGACTCGCAGCGAAGACTTTTCGTTGCTCGGTCACGCGGCCTTTTAAAGGCTTCTGCTCTAAGAGTACAAGAAGGGAATGTGAAGGCGTGAAGATTCTGATAACGGGTGGGGCCGGTTATATCGGCGGAACGGTGACTCAGCTCCTGTTGGACCGCGGCCATACCGTGGTGGTGTACGACAATCTGTGCCATGCCCGGCGCTCCATGGTGCCTGCGGGGGCTACGTTCGTTGAGGGCGATGTTGCTGACAGCAAACGGCTTGACGAGCTATTTGCGGATGGCTCCTTTGCCGGCGTGATGCATTTTGCGGCGCTCATCGAAGCCGGCGACAGCATGCGCGTACCAGAAGTTTATTTTCGGAACAACACTGCGGCGACCCTGAATTTGCTCGAGGCCGTGGTAAAGAATAATTTACCGAGGTTCGTTTTTTCCTCCACCGCTGCGGTCTACGGCGAACCGGTGAGCACTCCCATCAAGGAGGACGCTGCTCTCATCCCAACCAATCCTTATGGAGAATCGAAGCTGCTTGGTGGAGAAAATGCTTGCCTGGATCCACCGCATCCACGGATTGCGCTATGCCAGCTTGCGCTACTTCAACGTCGCCGGCGCCATTCCCGGCCGCGGGGAAGCGCATGAGCCGGAATCTCACTTGATTCCCCTCATTCTCGACGTGGCTCTGGGCCGCCGCCAAAATATCAAAATCTTTGGTCAGGACTATCCCACGCCCGACGGCACTGCCGTCCGCGACTACATTCACGTGCAGGATCTGGCGGAGGCCCATCTGTTGGCGTTCGAGGCGCTCGATCAGCGTCCCCGCATGATCTACAACCTCGGTAATGGACAGGGCTTTACGGTGCGCCAGGTCGTGGAGTCCGCCCGCCGCGTCACCGGGCACCCAATTCCTGTGGAGGAGTTACCTCGCCGTCCTGGCGATCCGGCGGTTTTGATTGCCAGCTCGGCAAAAATTGAAAGCGAACTCGGTTGGAAGCCAAAATTTCCGCAGCTCGACGATATCCTGCGCAGCGCCTGGCAATGGCATCAGCAGCGCTACCAGCGCCCATCAGTCTGAGTACAATGCTCAAGGGTAATCCTGATACGCATTGAGCACGCGACCCGGGCTTATCGTAACCATCATTGAGCACGAAAGAGGAGTAGAAGCAATGGAATCCGGCACCATCCATCCCAACCTGGATTCGATCCTGCGCGAACACAGAGTCTTTCCCCCTCCCGCCGAGTTCGCTGCGCAGGCCCACGTCAGGAGTCTCGAAGAATATGAGACGCTTTATCGCCGTTCCATTCAGGATCCCGAAAGCTTCTGGGCAGAGACCGCGCGTGAGCTTCACTGGTTCACTCCGTGGACACGCGTGCTGGACTGGCAGCTCCCTACGGCCCGGTGGTTTGTCGGCGGCAAAACCAATCTGTGCTACAACTGCGTCGATCGTCACGCGCTGGGCGACAAGAAGGACAAAGTAGCCATTTTGTGGGAAAGCGAGCCGGGCGAGATTCGCACGCTGACCTACGGCGAGCTTTATCTCGAGGTTCAGAGATTCGCCAACGTACTCAAAGGGCTCGGGGTCCGCAAGGGTGACCGGGTCGCTGTGTATATGGGCATGACTCCGGAGTTGGCCATTGCACTTCTCGCTTGCGCGCGCATCGGCGTCGTACATTCCGTGATCTTTGGCGGATTTGCTTCCAACGCCCTGGTCGACCGCATCAACGATGCCTCCTGCGTTGCGGTGATTACCCAGGATGGCTCGTACCGCCGCGGGCAGGAGGTGCGGCTCAAGCCCATTGTGGACGAGGCCCTGATGAACTGTCCCACGGTAAAGCATGTGGTCGTTTATCGTCGCACTGGTTCGTCAGTCGACATGAAGCCGGGCCGCGATCAATGGTGGCAGGACCTGGTCGCCGAAGCGCCGGCAGATTGTCCAGCCGAGCCGCTCGACTCAGAAGATCCGCTGTACATCCTCTACACTTCGGGAACCACGGGTAAGCCCAAAGGCCTGGTGCACACCACGGGCGGCTATTCGGTGCAAACCTATCTCACCAGCAAACTGATCTTCGATCTCAAGCCGAATGATGTCTACTGGTGCACAGCCGACATCGGCTGGGTCACCGGTCACTCCTATGTTGTCTACGGCGCCTTGCAGAACGGCGTCACCACGCTGATGTACGAGGGTGCGCCCAATTATCCCGAGCCGGATCGCTTATGGAAGATTGTCGATGACCATAAAGTAACTATTTTCTACACCGCGCCCACCGCCATCCGCGCCTGCATCAAGTGGGGCGATCAATATCCCTTGCGGCACTCGCTTGCCAGCCTGCGTTTGCTCGGTACTGTCGGCGAGCCGATCAATCCCGAGGCCTGGATCTGGTATCGCGAGATCATCGGTAAGGGACGGTGTCCGATTGTCGACACCTGGTGGCAGACGGAAACGGGAGCCATCATGCTTGCGCCGATGCCCGGCGCCGTTCCTACCAAGCCCGGTTCGGCCACGCGTCCATTCTTTGGCATCGAGCCTGCGATTGTCGATCGCGACGGAGAAACCGTGCCTGCCGGCAGCGGTGGATTGCTGGTGATCCGCCGGCCCTGGCCCTCCATGGCGCGCACCATATTTAACGACCCTGACCGCTATGCCAAGACCTACTGGTCAGAAATTCCCGGCTGCTACTTCAGCGGCGACGGCGCCCGGGTAGACCAGGATGGCGACTACTGGTTGATGGGGCGGGTTGACGATGTCATCAACGTGAGTGGTCACCGGTTGGGCACCATGGAAGTGGAATCCGCGCTGGTAGCCCACCCCAAGGTGGCTGAGGCTGCCGTCGTCGGCCGCCCGCACGATTTAAAAGGTCAGGCGATCGCCGCTTTTGTTTCCCTCGAAAGCAGTCATGAGCCGTCGCCGCAACTCAAAGAGGAACTGCGTGAATGGGTGGCTAAAGAAATTGGCTCGCTGGCCCGTCCTGACGACATCCGTTTCACCCAGGCGTTGCCCAAAACGCGCAGTGGCAAAATCATGCGTCGCTTACTACGCGAGCTAGCGACCGGCGGCGAAATCAAAGGCGACACCACAACCCTCGAAGACTTTACTGTGATCGCGCAACTGCGCGGCTCGGACGAATGACCTTTTCGGACGCAACCGGACTCGAGTTGATGAAGGCTTTGGGGGGTGTGTGAGAACCGGAATTTAGGAATGTCGTCCCTGCGGGACTTTTGCACAATCAATAACTAGATCCTGCAGTGAAGCGCTCAGCTCTGGTTGGCTTCGGGCTCCTGCTCAGCAGGCGCCGCCTCAACCTCAGATTCATCCGCCGGCACAAACTCGTCGACCGTGAAGGAAAACGTGCTACCGCGGCCCGGATTGCTTTGCACCCATATCCGGCCGCCATGCTGATTCACGATGCCGCGGCATAAAGCCAAACCCATCCCCGTACCGCCCTGCATACGCGAATCCGAAGCGTCCGCCTGTTGGAAGCGATCGAAAATCAAATCCAGCTTCTCCGGAGGAATGCCTGGTCCCTGATCCTGCACCTCAAAGGTGACTTCTTTATCGCCGCTTGTGCGCGCGGCCAGGCGGATCTCGCCGCCCTTCTCGGAGAACTTGATCGCATTGCGGATAAGATTGCCCAGCACCTGCAGGATGCGATCCCCATCCGCCCAAACATCGACCGGCTGCGCGTCGATGCGGAAGGTCAATCCCGCGCGTGCTGCGCTCGAACGCTCCGGATCCATCGCCCGCCGCAACAAATCAATCGCATTCCATTCACTCTTGTGCAGCGGCAGACTGCCATTGCCGATGCGTTCGAAATCGACAATGTCATTCACCAGGCGAACCAGCCGATCGCAATTCGCCAGCGCGATATCCAGCATGGGTCGAACCTTCTCCGGACGCTTTTCCAGTGCCCCGCTCGCCACCAATCCCAGCGCCGCGCGCAGCGAAGTGAGCGGCGTGCGCAGCTCGTGGCTCACGGTGGCGATAAATTCATCCTTCATCCGGTCCAGGCGGCGCCGCTCGGTGACATCCGTGAAGGCCACCACAATGCCGTCCACCTCACCGCTCTCCACCAATGGGCAAGCGACGTATTCCACCGGCAGCTGTTTTCCATCCTTGCGCCAGAACACATCGTCGTCGACATGCAACGGCGCTTCGCGCTGCACGTTGCCAAAGATCGGAGACTCCTCTGCCGGGTACGGTGTACCGTCTGCACGTGAGTGCTGGATCAGAGCATGCATGTTCTGTCCCAACAACTCCTGCGCCGAGTAGCCCAGCATCTCTGCTCCGCTCCGATTGATGAACGTGAGCCGGCCTTCCATATCCATGCCCCAGATACCATCGCCCACTGAATCCAGAATCGATTCATGGCGGCGCGTCAGCGCATGGAGTTCCTCTTCCTTCTGCGTCTGCTCGGTGATGTCTATACCGTGGCTAAGCACAAAGGGTTCCGTGCCCGCTAGCTGTAACAGCTTGTTGCGATAAGCAACGATGCACAGCTGGCCCGCTTTTCCGCGCAGATAAAAACGTCCCTGGTGATCCTGATCTGGTGCTTCCTTCAGCGCCTCGAAGTACGCGTCGTAATCGGCCAGGTGATGGGGATCGATATAGTTGCGCAGCGGAGTTCCGATCAATTCCTCCGGCTCGTAGCCCAGAGTGGCGGCGGCATGGGAGTTGATGGAGAGCAGCGCACCGTTCAGGTCGTGGGTGCAAATGAATCCCAGACTGCTTTCCACCAACTGCCGGTAGCGTTCTTCGCTGGTGCGCAGAGCCGTTTCGGCTTCCCGCTGCTCGGTCACGTCTGCGCCGGTCATGATCACAAAACCAACTTCGTCCTGGGCATTGACCAGCGACGTGGCTGTCCAGGCAATGCGCCGCGGACCACCCGATTTGGTGCGCCAGTTTATTTCAAACGATTGGGTCCCGTTGCCGGTGCGCACTTGTTCGAAGACGCGAATGGCGGTCTCGCGTTCCTCCGGCGGAAAAAGCTCTTCAGGGAAGGCGCGGCCAGCCAGGTCGCCAAAGCTGTAGCCGGAGATACTTTCGCAGGCTCGATTGAAGCGCACGATGCGGCCCGCGGTATCGAATACCAGCACCAGCGCGCTGATCGTGTTGAGCACTGCGGAGACAAAGTTTCGTTCCACCGTAAGCGCCTGTTCCGAACGCTGGCGCGAGCGAACCACGCTCTCCTGCACATTCCCGGTTGCATAAAGCTCCAGGCGCGTGCTGACCTGCCGGGCCAGTACCTGCAAATTCTCCAGGTTGCGGCGGCTGAAAGCATTGGGTTCAACAGAACAAATGGCAACGGTACCTAGAATCATGCCGGAAGCGGAAAGCACAGGAGCGCCCGCGTACGAGCGGCATCGTATGCCATCGTCAAGCACAATGCCCGAAGCCGCAAACCGGTGGTCTTCCAGGGCATCTGTAATCATGAGGGCCTTGCCATCGAGCAGAAGAAACTGGCACGCCGAACCGCTGCGGCGTATCTGGCGCGCTGCAAAACCAACCGTGGATTTGAACCAGACACGCGACCAGTCGAGAAACCCGATGAACGCATACGGTGCATTGCAGATCGAAGCCGCCATCTGCGCGATCTCATCGAACGCGGGGTCGGGAAGCGTGTCAAGAATCTCATATTGCAAAAGAGTCTTGAGGCGCTCGGTCTCGTCGTGTTGCACGGTTGCGGAACTTGAGAGCATCGGTGTTCCCTGCATCCTTAAGCTTCGAATCATCAATTACCCGGGGGGCAGGTAGAATGCGAACGGATAACACTCCGTGCATTCAATAAAAGGGGGACATGCATTCGCCTGGGGGATGAGTGATACAGACTGCGTACATCGTAACCTGAGAGTCGTACTCCTGTATGTGGGAAGGGCAGAACAATCGACCGAAGTTGCAGACTGCAGGTTACCTATGTGGAAGGTAGAGCTTTTGGTTCCATCCATCTCACCGTAAAGTAATGGCCGCAGGTAACACAGTATGGCGAAAACGCAGCAGGTCGTAACTGGTGACGCTACTTCCGCTCGCAGGCATGCGGTCGCTGCTGTGGGGATGGTCCTTTATTGCTTGGGACTATTAGCGTCTGCAATGCATCTTGCAGCGCATATTGGGCTACCGCTGCGGCTTGCTGGCCTGGTGCTGCTGGCTTGGTCGGCATGGCGGCGGCGTTCGTTGATGGCCTGGATTTTCTGGGCCATGATCGCAGGCGGTGAGCTGGGTGCGGACGCGCCGTCCCATGCCATCCACCTGCGTGTATTCAGCGACATCTTCCTGCGCCTGATCAAAACCATCGTTGCCCCATTGATTCTGGGTACCCTGATTACGGGAATCGCCGCTCATGGCCAGATGCGCAGCCTGGGAAGAATGGGCCTGAGGGCGCTCATCTATTTTGAAGTTCTTACCACCATCGCGATGTTGGTCGGACTGGCGGCCATCAACATAACGCGCGCAGGAATAGGATTAGCCGTTCCCCAGCAGCACGAGACGAGTATTCCCCCCACGCAAGCGCCCCTCACCTGGGACGCGGTCTTACTGCACTCCTTTCCCGAGAACATAGCCAAGGCCGTAGCCGACAATCAGATTTTGCAGGTCGCAGTGTTCGCCATCCTGTTCGGCCTCGCGATGGGCCGGTTGAGCCCGGAGCATCGTGCACCCTTGCTGCGCGTGATTGAATCGCTCACCCACACCATGTTCGCCTTCACCAATATCGTGATGTATTACGCACCCGTAGGCGTAGGCGCCGCCATGGCATACACGGTCGGCCAAATGGGACCGGGCGTGCTGTTTCACCTCGGCCGCCTGCTGCTTACTCTTTATGGTGCGCTCGTGGCCTTCGGGTTGGTCGGCCTGTTGCCGGTCGCACTCATCGCGGGCGTGCCCATCCGTAAATTCTTGCGGGCGGTCGCTGAGCCGGCCACCATCGCTTTCGCCACCAGCACATCGGAAGCGGCATTACCCCGGGCCATGGAAGCGATGGAAGCGCTGGGCGTGCCCCGCAGAATTGTCGCCTTTGTCATACCCGCCGGCTACAGCTTTAATCTGGACGGGTCCACCCTTTATCTCGCGCTCGCATCGGTTTTTGTGGCCCAGGCTGCCGGCGTGGCCATGGGTTGGAAGCAGCAAATCGTCATGCTCGCCACCCTCATGCTCACCAGCAAAGGCGTAGCCGGCGTGCCCCGCGCAACCCTGGTTGTGCTGCTGGCGACGGTGGCCATGTTTCACTTGCCGGAAGAACCCATCTTTGTGATCCTCGGTATCGATGCCCTGATGGATATGGCACGGACCAGCGTCAACGTGGTGGGCAATTGCCTGGCTTCCGTGGTGATTGCTCGCTGGGAGGGCGAATTTGCCCAGGCTTTGCCCGCAGCTGACGCGCCCGCAGTTGAGACCCTCGATGCCCTGCCGTAAAGATAATGTCAGACGCCGGACAAGCTTGCTATACTACGTCATTAAGAGCAGTTAGTCGCGCCTGCAGGCCCCACCCGGGGTCTTTTTTGATGGCGCCATGCAGAAAAGGGTCGCAAGGGCGTACACGAGACACCATGGGGAAATTACTCGATACGATTCACTCGCCCGCGGATATCAAGAGCTTTACCGTGCCGGAACTGGAGGCACTCGCTCAAGAGATACGCGAGCAGTTGATCCTAGTACTTTCAAAGACGGGCGGCCACCTCGGTCCGAACCTGGGCGTCGTAGAACTGACCCTGGCGATGCACTACGTCTTCAACACGCCTTCGGACCGCTTTGTCTTTGATGTAAGCCACCAGGCCTACATTCACAAATTGCTGACCGGCCGGCGTACTCGTTTCAATACAATGCGCCAGCCCGGCGGCTTGAATGGCTTCGCCCTACGCACCGAAAGCGACCACGACTGCTATGGCGCAGGCCACGCCGGCACCGCCCTTTCCGCTGCGCTCGGCATGGCGGTCGCGCGCGATCTGGCCGGCACCAAGGAGAATGTGATCGCCTTTGCCGGCGATGCGGCGTTCACCAATGGCATAAGTTTTGAGGCGCTCAATAATATCGCCCAGCAAACCAAACGCCTCATTGTCGTGCTCAACGACAATGAATGGTCCATCGACCGCAACGTCGGCGCGATCGCCAATTACCTGCACAAGATCGTCACTAACGAGCGATACACCAATCTGCATGATTCCGCGGCCCGCCTGCTCGAAAAACTCGGCGGCAAAACCGCCCGCCACATGGTGCGAAAGGCGGAAGAAGCGGCTAAGGGAATGCTCTGGCCGTCGATGCTCTTTGAGGAATTTGGGCTTACCTATTACGGTCCTCTCGATGGCCACAACATCGGTCTCCTGATCGAAACCTTTCAGTTCCTCAAGACTCAGGATCGTCCTGTGCTGCTGCACGCCATCACCCAGAAGGGACGCGGCTTCCAACCGGCGCTCGACAAGCAGAAAAAATTCCACGGGCTCGGACCCTACGACCCGGATACCGGTGAGACCACACCGGCTGGTCAGCGCACTTACTCCGAAGTGTTTGCCGACACACTGGTCAAGCTGGCGGATGCGGACCCCAAGGTAGTGGCGATCACCGCGGCCATGCCCAACGGTACAGCCCTCGATCTTTTCCGCCCTCATCATCCGCGCAGGTATTTCGATGTCGGAATTGCCGAGGAGCACGGAGTCATCTTCGCCGCCGGCCTTGCCACCATGGGCTTCCGCCCGGTTTGCGCCATCTACTCCACATTTCTCCAGCGGGCGTTTGATCCCATCGTGCACGATGTCTGTCTGCAGAACCTGCCTGTTGTTTTCTGCATGGATCGCGGTGGCCTTTCCGGGGATGACGGCCCGACCCATCACGGACTTTTTGACATCAGCTATCTGCGTGGCATTCCCAACATCATCCACATGGTTCCCAAAGATGAGGACGAGTTGGCGGACATGATGTATACGGCGTTGCAGCAGCCTGGGCCAACGGCGGTGCGCTATCCCCGCGGCACAGGGCCGGGAGCCGCGGTCAAGGCTCATCCGGTAGCTCTCCCCATCGGCAAAGCGGAAATCATCAGCGACGGCGACGATGTGGCGATTTTCGGTTTGGGAGCCTTGATGCCAATGGCGCAGCAACTCGCCGCCGAACTGCGGCAGCAGGGATTCTCCGCAGCGGTGATCAACCCCCGCTTCGTCAAGCCGCTGGATCGCGAGGTCCTGGCCGAGTACGCTCGTCGTGCCGGCGTGATCGTCACCTTCGAAGACCACGTTCTGATGGGCGGTTTTGGCAGTGCTGTTCTCGAAGCGCTGAGCGACATGCAGATCGAAGCATCGGTAGTGCGCATCGGTTGGCCCGATCGCTTTATTGAGCACGGCAAGGTAGATCAATTGCGAGCCAAATACGGCATCAGCGTCGAAGCAGCACTGGAAAAGCTGGCACCCTACCTGCAGCAAAAAACCCGCAAACGATTGGTCGCACGCTAGGGAATGGAGAAATCGGCAGTTTTTCTCAAGGCTTAGCAGCCGCCAACAGCGCAGGCAGCCTCCTTTGCCGATGATGAAATAGCGCACGAATCGCCCTGCTGACCGCCAAGCCATTAGCCAAATCACCAAGCATCCCTAAAGGCAGCTCATACTCCACCGCATCGCTCACCACGCTCCCCGTCATTCCATCGCGGGCCTCATTGCTCACCCGGTGACAATGGCGAAAATATTTGAAAGGACCACGCCGTTGCTCGTCGCAGAAATAATCATCCGAGCGAAATTCCACAATGTATGCATCCCACTCCAGCCGCAATGGGATGAGCGGCACAGCTCTAAAACTTATGGTCATCAGTGACCCCTGGCCGGCTACAACCTTGCCCGTGGAAGGCGCCCCGGGCGGTGGGACATAGTTCGCTTTCTCGATCCGGGCGCGCTGCCAACCGGGCATCAAGGCAGGAAGATTCGCTGGGTCTGCAAAAAAGGCAAAGACTCGCTTGCTGGGGTAGGGAAGCCACTGTTCGGTCTGGAAGTGGTGCCGCATACGTTTTACCCTAAGTAACAAAGCAGGCGCCCCATCAGGCGCCTGCTTTCGAGGACCAGGACATCGATCGATAGATTCTGTGTTAGTTGGGCATCAGAACCGTATCGACCACGTGGATCACGCCGTTCGATTGAATCACGTCCGCAATCGTAACCGTTGAAGTTCCACCCTTTTCATCGGTAAGAACCAGCTTGCCGCCGTCCATCATCGCCGTCAGCGTACCGCCCTCAACCGTGGTCAGCGTAGCCTTACCGCCGCCCTTCTTGATCTTCTTGGCGATGTCCTTGGAAGTCATCTTGCCGGCCACCACATGGTAGGTCAGAATCTTCTTCAACGTGGCAAGATTTTCCGGCTTCAGAAGCGTATCCACAGTACCGGCAGGCAGCTTGTCGAAAGCCTCGTTGGTGGGCGCGAAAACTGTAAAAGGTCCGGGACCTTCCAGCGTCTCGACCAGGCCCGCAGCCTTCACGGCGGCGACCAGGGTGGTGTGATCCTTTGAATTGACCGCATTTTCTACGATGTTCTTGCTGGGGTACATCGCGGCACCACCAACCATCGGATCCTTCTGGGCGGATGCGTGAAGAGCAGAAAATCCAAACATCATCGCGACTGCAACGGCGAACAAATTTTTCTTATTCATGTGTATCCCTTTCACTCTCATACTGCGTTTAGCTGCACTGTGAGTACGGGGTGCGACTCCCAACGGATCTCCTTATCACCCAAAGGTAAGTACGCTGTGTGGCTTTCGCTGTTGAGCGGGTAGATGGAGTGACTCAGTCCTGGTGACATGATCAACAGCAAGGGCAGGCGTTCATCTGCACCAGAATGGGACTATTGCTTTCTGTTGAGCAGTCAATTTTTTAACCGATACTTCACGTGACTGGCAGGCGAATGCGGGCTCTCCTGCTCACAGCGATGCGGCGGGCGCGAAAAGCCAGGCCCCCAAGGGGTGTATCATCGGCATGAATGCATGGTTGACGAATAACGGCACTTTGACAGCGCATTCCCATCCTGACCGCAATCGCTGGCTCATCGCAATTGGCGTCCTCAAGCTTCTGAAGGCGGTGCTCTTCGTCTCCATGGGGTTTGGCGTCATCAGGTTGTTGCATAAAGACATCGCCGACGTCTTGCTGCGGGCGGTGACGGCCATGAGATTCGATCCTGAGAATCGTATCGTCAACGTTCTATTGGAAAAATCGGCCCTGCTGAGTCCGCACCGCCTCAAAGAGATCAGTTTCGCGATTTTCCTTTACGCCGCGCTGGACATTATCGAGGGCACCGGGCTGGTGCTCGAAAAAGTCTGGGCAGAATACTTCACCCTGATTCTGACCGGCTCGTTCCTGCCCTGGGAGTTCTACGAGATCATTCGCCACGTCACTGTGCTCAAGATCGTGCTCACACTGCTAAACCTGGCGGTTTTTATCTACCTCGCCCACGTAGTCAACGAAAAGGTGAGAGCGCGCCAGCAACCGTCCGAGCCGGTACTGATTGAGAAGGACTCCGGCTCGAGATAACACTTAAGTGTTATGTCGCTTGCCTGAGTTTTGCTCAGTTGGCAAGTACATCTCGATCAACCAGAATCAACCAAGTCAACACAGCATGTTGTGTCTTGAGGGTACCTGGAGCCAACCAATTGTACTTTTCGCTAAACTGACGCTAAACCCCCTCTTTCTCAACAATTTGCCGGAATTTCCTCTTTGACAGCTCCTCTCGCTGGGCTAAGATGTGGACAAAAGTGGTCGAAAGTGGAAGCAAAGAAGCAATTCTGAGTGGGTTCAGCCACAAAAAGTGAGAGTAGCTGATGTTTCGTGGCAATCACCCAACTCGTGTCGATGAAAAAGGCCGGCTCAAGCTGCCGGCAGAGTTCAAGCACCTGGTGGATGAGCGTTACGGAACGCAGTTTTACATCACCAGCAAGGATGGACGCCGGGCAGAGATTTACCCCCTGCCGGAGTGGGAAAAGATCGAGGCAAAGTTGGCGTTGATACCCAACTTGAACCCGGCCAAAAAGAAGTTCCTGGACCGGGTGAGCTATTACGGGCAGATGGCGGAAATGGATGCGCAAGGGCGTGTCCTGCTACCGCAGATCTTACGGGAAACGGCAAAGTTGGCGGGAGATGCCGTGGTTTTTGGGCAACAGACATACCTCGAAGTGGCCAACCACGACGAGTTCAAGCAGTCCATGGATACCGATCCCTTGACTGTGGACGACCAGCAGGCGTTAGCAAGTTTTGGGCTTTAGAGTAGGCCCCCCAGGGGGAGCACATGGTACCGGGTAGCGAGCGGCATGTGCCGGTTCTTTTACAAGATGCGATCCGTTATTTACATGTGCGTCCCGGCGGGACCTATGCGGATGCCACCCTGGGGTTTGCGGGGCATGCCGCAGCTATCGCCCGGGAATTGGGCGGACAGGGACGGTTGATCGGGTTCGATCGCGATCCCGATGCGCTGGAGTTGGCACGGGCCCGGTTCCAGGCTCTCAGCGAAGAGCTGGGCGAGCTAATGCCGCAGTGGGAGCTCCATGGCGACCCATTTTCCGACATGAGCCGCCAAATTCCGGAAGCGAGCCTGGACGGCTTGCTGGCCGACTTTGGGGTCAGCTCCATGCAGGTGGACTCAGCGCACAGAGGATTTAGTTTTCAGGCGGACGGGCCACTCGACATGCGGATGGATCCGCGGAGGGGCGCGACTGCCGAACAAGTGGTAAATCAGGCCGACGAAAAAGTTCTCGCCGACCTGATTTACGAATTCGGAGAGGAAAGGAGATCGCGGAGATTTGCCAGAGCCATTGTCAGGGCGCGGCCGATCAAGACCACGGCACAACTGGCCAAAGTCTTATCGGCCGCCGCCCCGGCGATGAAATCTGAGCGAGGCCGCCATCCGATCCATCCTGCGACCAGGATTTTCCAGGCGCTCCGAATTTACGTAAATGCCGAGCTGGACGAGATACAGGCGCTTTTGCGGGCGGCGCCCAGGCTGCTGAAGCCGGGTGGGAGGCTGGTGGTGATCAGCTTTCACTCTCTCGAAGACCGGCTGGCAAAAGATGCTTTGCGCGATGGCGCGCGGCAGGGAATTTTTGAGGTGTTTACGCGCAAGCCGGTAACGGCGAGCGAAGAAGAGACGGATCGCAACCCACGGGCGCGCAGCGCTAAATTGCGCGCGGCAGAGAGAACCGGCAAACGGCAGGAATGAAGTAGGAACTGGAACGGCAATGAAAATCGGACAGGCATCATAGGGCGAAAAAATGGCAACCCAAACAATCCCGGCATACGAACTCAACTACGGATCGCGGCGCTACAACCAGCAGGTCGCGGACCGGAACCTTCATCTATTCGCAGCCCAGCAGCGGGCCCGGAGAGGACCTACTCCTGAGGTTTTCTACTCCAAGCGGCTGGACAATACTCGCCTGGTGAAGGCAGCGGATCCGGTGCGGGTACGCGAAATGCGTATCTTCACCGGGGCGATGACGGTGTTGTTTGTGATCGTAATGTTTTATGGCCTGCAGCACTTCAGCGCGATTGAATATGGATACAAGGTCGAGGCGCAGAAGCAGCAGCGCACCCAGCTCGAAGAACAGAACCGCGAGTTGCGACTTGCCGAGGCCCAGCTTTGCGATCCCCACCGCATCGATCAGATGGCGCGCAAGCTGGGCCTGGACGCGCCGAAGCCAGGTCAGGTGGTGCGCGGTGACGATCAATTTGATACCAACGCACCCGTAATGGCACAAGCTTCGCCGATGCCACTTGGACGGTAAAGGGCCTTTGGTTTTGTATAAGGGCACGACTTTTGGTCGGGCCGTTAGGAACGACACTGCCGAGACCTGCAGCGCGTAGGTGAGAACTCGAAGCTAAGTCCCGGAGGGACGACTGAACTTAGCCCAGGACGCTAGTCCTGGGTTGGATTTGAAAGGACGACCAGTCCCGAAGGGACGGCTGAAAATAGACCGCGACGCAATCCTGGAAAATCTTCAGCCGTCCCTGCGGGACTTAATCATGTCTCACGATGTACCCAGGACTATCGTCATGGGCTAAGTTCAGCCGTCCCTACGGGACTGAATTTGTAAATCCCCGGTCTGACACACGCTTTTGAGGCCCTGAGGAACGTTTTCTGAAAAATACGGGCTTCACCTTGGGTACATCAAGTGCCACTGTCCATTGCTCTGCGCTAGTGAGAGATTCAGACTAGCGCAGATGTGGACTTCTTCATGGCAGGTGCAGTTGAAACAGCTCTTTTTCCATCGCAAACCGCATCGCACGCAACCACAGACCCAGAAGCCGGGTGATTCCTCTGCTCGCCCGGTTTCTACCGGTACAGTGCGCCGCCGCCTTGGTTTGCTCAACATTTCGCTTTTCTTTGTCGTTTGGGTGGTTGTGATCTGCGGCCGCCTGGTATGGCTGCAGGTCATCCATCACAAGGACTTCGTGGAGCGTGCCGCCAAGCAACAACAGCGCACCTTCGCGGTCGCGCCGCGGCGCGGAATCCTCTTCGATCGCAACCTGCATGAGCTTGCCATGACCACGCTGGCCGACTCGGTGTACGCGGTTCCTTCAGAAATCGAGGGCGATGCAAAACGGCAAGCCGTCGCCATTGCCTTGGCTAAAGTGGTGCACACCGACCCTACCGACCGCTTTACTTCCGCGCAACAGATTGCCGCCCGGTTGAACGCTTCGAGAAACTTCGCCTGGGTCGCGCGCAAACTTTCCCCGGCTGAAATCGCGCGGGTGAAAGCGCTGAATCTCAAAGGCGTGTATTTCCAGAAGGAATTCAAGCGCTTCTATCCCAACAGCCAACTTGCCGCGCAGGTCCTGGGATACGTGGGCACCGATGACAATGGCCTCGGAGGCATGGAGCGCAAGTTCGACCAGGAGCTCCACGGCGTGCCCGGCCGAATGCTCACCGCTATCGATGCCCGCCGCCATGTTCTGGACAGCACGGAGCGCGACCCCGACCCGGGAGAGAACCTGGTTCTCACCATTGACGAGAACATCCAGTTCATGGCGGAGCGTGCGCTCGACTCCGCGCTCGAACGTACCCACGCCTCGAATGGCACCATCGTTGTCCAGGATCCATATACTGGCCAGATTCTTGCGTTGGCGATTCGCCCCACCTTCAATCCCAACGATTTTCGCCACGCCACCACCAGCCTGCTAAAGAATCATGCAGTCAGCGACGTGTATGAGCCGGGTTCCACGTTCAAGCTCGTGACCTACTCCGCGGCCCTGGAGCAAAACGTCACCAGTCCAGACCAGATGATCGATTGCCAGGGAGGCAAGATCGAGCTTGCGGGCAGAATCATTCACGATAATCAAGGCGAACACTTTGGCGTGATTCCAGTCCACAAAGCGCTCGAAGAGTCGAGCGACGTGGCTGCGGTGAAACTGGCGTTGAGGGTCGGCCCGGACAAGTTCATCCAATATATTCGCGATTTCGGTTTCGGCGCGCGTAGCGGTGTGGAGTTACCCGGCGAGACCCGCGGGCTCCTTCGCCCCGTGCGCAAGTGGGGACCGTCGTCGATCGGTTCTATCGCCATTGGTCAGGAGATCGCTGTCACGCCCCTGCAACTCGTTTCCATGGTGTCGACCATCGCAAATGGTGGCATCTATATGCCGCCCCACGTGCTCATGCCGGGGCAGGTGGATCGCAATGCCAAGCTAGTCAAGTTACAGCCGTCCCCCTTCGCGTCCGGTGAAGACCTGCCCGATCCTCTGCCGTCCGGTGCACATCGCGTCATTTCCCAGATGACCGCCGCGCAAATGCGCAAGATGATGGAAGGGGTGGTGCTCTATGGCTCGGGCAAACCGGCGCAGCTTAACGGCTACTCCGCGGGCGGCAAGACCGGCACCGCGCAAAAGATCGATCCGAGGACGCATCTCTACTCCAAAACCATGCACATCGCGTCCTTTGTCGGAATCGCGCCGGTCAATAACCCGGTCATCTCCATTGCCGTGATCATCGACAACCCACAAAAGGGACCGTCGTACTACGGCACAGCGGTTTCCGCGCCGGTGTTTGCCGAGGTGGCACAGAAGGTTCTGGAATACCTGGGGGTACCCCACGATACGACCCTGGTCGCGCCACCGGAGTTGGCCAAACGACATGCAGACCCGGAGATCGATGAGGATGCGCCCTCAGAACATACCGGCGATCTGTCCGCCCTCTTTGCCGAAGTGAACAATCTGCCGGCTGACGATCCCCTGCGCGCCGAGGTAAACGGCCAGCAACCAGTGCCATCGGCAGCCAATGAGCTGGCGTCCGGTGAGCCGCGGCCCGCGCCCGAGAAAACGGAGGTGGCGCAGGAGGCTCCGCCCCCAGTCCCCGTGCAACCGGTCGAGGCGGAACCAAACCCACCTTCGGTCGCACCCATGGCTGCTGACAAGGTCCCGCATGTTTCCGCTCACGGAGTGGTGCTAGATGCCGGTCACCGCGTCGGCGTACCGTCCTTTCTGGGAGAACCACTGCGCACGGCGGTCGAAACCGCCGCGTCCTCCGGACTGGCGTTGCAGATTGTTGGCAGCGGTACCGCCCGGGAGCAGGTTCCCGCGCCCGGCAGTTTGGTCCCCCCGGGGACAGAGATCGTGGTCCGCTTCACTCGCTAGAAACCGTCTTCCCTTAGACTGACCAGGTGTGCGAACAACCGTTAAATGTGGGCGCTCCGGTGGGTCCCCTGTGAATCTCGATAGCCTCTTACGCGGTGTTGATTTCGTACGACGCGCCGGTCCCAGCCCGGATGTCACGGGCGTCGAGTACGACTCGAGGCGAGTGCGTGATGGCTCGCTCTTTGTCGCCTTTCGCGGGGGCACGACGGATGGCAATCGGTACCTGCCGCAGGCAGTCGCTCAAGGTGCTCGAGCCATCGTCACGGATTCCGCAGATGGCTTTGCCGCGGGCAACAGCGTACCCGAATCTAGCAGTGATCGAAGTAGCTCATGGCCGGCGTGCCCTCGCTGCCGTCGCTCGAAACTTCTTCGCTCATCCCGAAGCGCAGCTCAAACTGAGCGGCGTCACTGGAACCAACGGCAAGACGACAACGGCTTTTCTTCTGGAGGCCATGCTGCGTAATTGCGGGCGCAAAACCGTCCTTGCCGGTACCATCGAGTATCACGCCGCAGGCAGAGTCTTTCCCGCGCCCCACACCACGCCCGAATCGCGCGATCTGCTGGAGTTATTTCGCGAAGGCGTGGATGGCGGCGCAACCGAGGCCGTCATGGAGGTCTCCTCACACGCCCTCGACCAGGAACGAATTGCCGGCCTGCATTTTGACTTAGCTATCTTCACCAACCTCACCCGCGATCATCTCGACTACCACGGCAGCATGGAGAACTACTTCGCCGCAAAGTTGAAATTGTTCGATGGCTCCCTGGGCTTTCCGCCGCGGGTCGCGATCCTCAATCAGGATGATGCTTACGGGGCGACGTTGAAGTTCCACGCGCGCAGTCCGCTCATCTACACCTATGGGCTGCATGTGGGAGACTTCCGGGCGGAGCGGTTGCAGATGGAGCCTTCCGGCATGCGCTTCGACATGGCCACGCCCTTCGGGGACGTGCCGGTGGCTACCCGCTTAACCGGAGGGGTGAATGTCCACAACCTGCTGGCTGCGGGAGCCGCAGCTTCGGCCCGCGGACTGACTCTCGACCAGATCGCGCAAGGGGCAGCCTCGCTGGACTTTGTGCCCGGCCGCTTTCAGTCGGTGGATTGCGGTCAGGACTTTGCCGTGGTTGTCGACTACGCCCACACCGACGACGCCCTGCGCAACATCATCGTGGTGGCCCGCGAGTTCGTGAGCGCGAGAGGCGGGCGGGTCATCACCATGTTCGGCTGCGGCGGCGATCGTGATCGAACGAAACGTCCGCTGATGGGCCGCGCAGCCGGCGCGGGGAGTGACGTGGTGGTGCTCACCTCCGATAATCCGCGAGGAGAAGATCCGTTGGCGATCATCGACGAGGTGCTCCCGGGCCTAAGCAACGTTTCGGCTCCGGTCATCATCGAACCAGATCGTCGTCGCGCGATTGAATTGGCTATCGCCCAGGCACGGCCGGGGGATCTGGTGCTTCTGGCTGGCAAGGGACATGAAAAGACGCAAACAATCGGTGGCCGGGTGATACCGTTCGATGATGTGGCCATCGCGCAGCAGGTGTTGCGCGCCCGGGAGCGAAGCCAATGAAGCTGCAACTGCAAGACATCGCGGGTTATATGGGAGCCGAGCTCAGGCCGCGGGAAGGCGATCCTCTGCAGGAGCCGGCAACCGGATACTCCATCGACACCCGCACGCTCTCGCCGGGAGACCTGTTCTTCGCCGTCCGCGGGGAGCGCTACGATGCTCATGACTTTGTTGCCGCTGCGTTGCAGCGAGGAGCGCGTGCGGCCGTCGTCGCCCGCAGCAAGGTCACCGAGTTGCTCGACCTGGCACATATCCACACCCTGCTGATTGTGGACGATCCGCTGATCGCCTTGCAGACGCTGGCCGCCGCCGTACGCAGGCATTGGAACAAGCGCGTCATCGGGATCACGGGCAGCGCTGGAAAGACCACTACCAAGGAGGCCGTGGCGGCGGTTTTGGGCGCGCGCTTCGCGGTTCTTAAATCGCAAGGAAACCTCAACAATGAATTCGGCATGCCCCTCCAACTGCTCAAACTGGAGCCGGAGCATGAAGTTGCCGTGATCGAGATGGGCATGTCGCACGCCGGGGAAATCGCGGCCCTGGCTCGTATCGCCCATCCTGATTGGGGGGTCGTCACCAACGTCGGCAGCGCTCACGCGCAGAATTTTCCCGATGGTGTGGCGGGCATTGCGCGTGCCAAATATGAGCTGGTGCAAAGCCTGCCGGTTTCCGGTGTCGCCATCCTCAATTGTGACGATCCGTACGTCGGCCAGTTCGGGCGCGACTTCCACGGGCGTTCTATTTATTTCGGTATGGGGCCATGCGCCGACCCGCGCGCCTCCGACATCGAGGAACTTGGCGCCGAGGGGATGCGCTTTCAAGTCACAGCCGGCGAGACGCAGGCAACCGTCACCCTGCCGCTGCTTGGCCGCCACAATATCTGGAACGCGATGGCTGCGATTGCAGCTGGGTTGGAAGCGGGCATTCCCCTTGCCGAGTGTGCCACAGCGGCCGGTCAGCTCCGGCCTCCTGACAAGCGGGGCGAAGTGCTGCGCATTGGCGACGCCACGGTGATCAATGATTGCTACAACTCCAATCCGGAAGCGCTCAAGTCGATGATCACCACCCTCGCCGCCATGCCGGCCAAGCGTCGCATCCTGGTCGCTGGTGAAATGTTGGAGCTGGGACCGGAGTCAATCTCTTTGCACCGCGAATGCGGTAGAGTTGCTGCCGAAGCGGGCATCGACCTGGTCGTGGGCGTGCGCGGAAACGCGCAACACATTGTCGAAGGCGCGCGCGAGGCGGGAGCACTGGCCATCTTCCTTCCGTTGGCGCTCGAAGCCGGCGAGTGGCTGAAAGCCGAGCTGAGACCAGGCGACGCCGCACTGCTCAAAGCCTCCCGCGGTGTGGGACTGGAGCAAGCACTCCGCGTTCTGGAGGGATAAACGTCTGTCCTAACCACGACTCTTAAACCAACATTCAAGGTCCCCGTCTACAACCGGCCTGAATTTCTCACGGCCTGTTGGGCACCCGTCTTTGGTTACGGATATAGATCTTCTACCGGACCATCGCTTACTAGTTTCCCCTGTGGTACGCGCCGAAATGCAATACAGACATACCCTGGAACGCTTGTAAGATAGCCACGGGTATCCTTGTGCGGGTAGCGGAGGAAGTTTGCTTTACTGGCTCCTTTATCAAAAACTTTTTCCCTACTTCAGACCCTTCCGCATCTTCCGGTATCTGACGTTTCGCACTGCTTTCGCCAGTCTCACCGCGATGCTCATCGCCCTGCTCATCGGTCCATTCGTGATTGAGAAGCTGCGCGAATTTCAAATCGGCCAATACATCCGCGAAGACGGTCCAAAGGACCACCAGAAAAAGGCCGGAACCCCCACCATGGGCGGGGTACTCATTTGTATCGCCATCCTTTTGCCCACGCTGCTGTGGAGCGACCTTTCCAATCCCTTCGTCTGGTTGGTCATGTGTTCCACGCTGGCCTTTGGAGCCATCGGTTTCGCCGACGATTACATTAAGGTCATCCAGCGTCGCAGTCTCGGTCTGACCGCGGTGCAAAAAATGGGCCTGCAGATCCTCACCGGCGTGGCCATCGCGTTGGTGCTGTTAGCCATGCGCAGTGAAGGGATTTATTCCACTCATCTGATGGTGCCGTTTCTCAAGCGTTTTCGTCCCGATCTCTCCATACACTTGCTGGGTGCGATTCCCCACCTGGGTGTCCTCGCCTTCCTTCCCTTCGTTATCTTCGTCACTCTGATCATCGTTGGATCCAGCAATGCCGTGAACCTCACCGATGGGCTGGATGGCTTGGCGATCGGTTGCACTATCATTGCCGCCGCGGCTCTCACCATGCTCACCTACGTCAGCGGAAATGCCGTCTTTTCTGACTACCTCGAGCTGCAGCGCATGCCCATGGTCAGCGAAGTCACTGTCTTCTGCGGGGCCATGGTGGGCGCCAGCATCGGCTTTTTGTGGTACAACGCTCATCCGGCCGAGGTGTTCATGGGCGATGTGGGTTCGCTCGCCCTGGGCGGCGCCATCGGCACTGTCGCCGTGGTCATCAAGCAGGAACTGCTGCTGCCGTTTATCGGAGGTATTTTCGTTCTTGAGGCCATCAGCGTCATACTGCAGGTAGGCAGCTATAAGCTGCGCAAGAAGCGTATCTTTAAGATGGCTCCACTGCATCATCACTTCGAGTTGATGGGCTGGTCGGAGTCCAAAGTCATCGTCCGTTTTTGGATTCTCGCGTTGGTGTTTGCGCTCTTCGCACTCACCACCCTGAAATTGCGTTAACCCATTACGTTAACTATGGACCGCTGGATGGAATTGAAAGGCAAGAAAGTACTGGTTGTCGGTTTGGGCAAATCAGGCCTCGCTGCCGCGCTCTTTTTGCGCCGCCGCGGTGCGCAGGTCACCGTCTCTGATTTGCGCAGCGCCCTGGCGCTCAGCAAAGAGATTCCCTCGTTGATGGAGGCCGGGATCGCGGTCGAAGCCGGCGGTCATGGACTGCTGACCTTTCGCCGTCAGGACCTGATCGTGGTCTCTCCGGGCGTGCCCTTGTCCACCCCCGAACTGGTTCAGGTACGCAACCTGGGCTTGCCGATCATTGGCGAACTCGAACTCGCGGCCCGCTTTTTGAAGGGAAATGTGCTGGCCATCACCGGTTCCAACGGGAAGACCACCACCACAACCCTGTGCGGCCAGATCTTTGCCGCCGGTGGGCTCAAGACCCTGGTCGCCGGCAATATCGGTCTACCCGTCATCGAGGTGGTCGACCATAGTGCCGCCGGCGCATGGTCGGTGCTCGAGGTTTCCAGCTTTCAATTGGAAACCGCGGATAGTTTCCACCCCCGGGTAGCCGTGATTCTGAACATCACTCCCGACCACCTGGACCGGCATGGCACCTTCGAAACTTATGTCGCCATGAAGGAAAAGATATTCGCCAATCAGGGCGCGGAAGACTTTCTCATCCTCAACGGCGATGATCCAGTCGTCCAACAGGCGGCGAGCCGGACCAAGTCACAGGTCTTATGGTTCAGCCGTAGCAAAATTGTCCGTAGTGGAACCTTTCTCATGGATGGCATGGTGATGTTCCGCCCCTCGGAGCAGGCTAAGCCGATACCGGTACTGCCACTAGCCGACATTCCGCTCAAGGGCGAGCACAACATCGAGAATGTACTGGCTGCGGTTTGCGCGGCCTGCGTGGCGAACATACCGGCCGAAGCGGTTGCCCGTGCGGTCGCCTCATTTCATGCTGTCGAGCATCGGCTCGAATTCGTGGCTTCCATTCAGGGTGTCGAATACTACAACGACTCCAAGGCCACCAATGTCGACGCCACGGCCAAGGCGATCGCCTCCTTTCCGGGCAACATTCACCTGATCCTCGGCGGCAAGGACAAGAACTCCGACTACACCCAGCTGAATGCGTTGCTGCGCGCGCGGGTGAAGGCGGCGTACACCATCGGCTCGGCTGCAGAAAAAATTGAAGGTCAGATCGCCGGAGCCACCACGGTGATTCACGCGGGTACGCTTGAGGCCGCAGTCGACCAGGCGGCCGGCCAGGCAGTTGCCGGCGACGTGGTGCTTCTGGCGCCGGCTTGCTCCAGCTTCGACCAATTCGAAAACTATGAAGAGCGGGGAAAGCTCTTCAAGCAGACGGTACTCGCTCGGCATAGGGCAAACGAAGGATCAAGCGAAGGAACAAACCAAGGGGCAGGTGTATGGCAAAGCGCGTAGGAGTCGACAAATGGCTCTTCGGCGTGACCGTACTGCTCGTCTTCATCGGGTTGTTGATGGTGTTCAGCGCGTCCGCGGTCATGGCCCAGGATCGTTATGGCTCGCCGTACACCTTTGTCCGCTCACAAGCGGTCGCGGCGGTTCTCGGCCTGGTGGCCATGATCGTGGTGATGCGCATTGATTACCGCAGGTTCAACCGCCCCATCGTTGTGTTTCCCGCGGTCGCCATCACCACTCTGTTGCTGCTGGGGGTGTTTCTCCTGCGCGACTCGCACAACACCCATCGCTGGATCCGCTTCGCGGGGGCTTTCTCCGTCCAGCCATCGGAGATTGCCAAGCCCGTGCTGGTGCTGTTTCTAGCCTGGTTTCTGCAGGATAAATTGCAATCCATCCGCGATTGGCGCAACACCCTGATGCCCGCGGCTTTGCCCAGCCTGGTGTTTCTGGTGCTCATCCTTAAGGAGCCTGACCTTGGCACCGCGCTGGTCTGCGCGGCCGTGACCGCGCTCATGTTCTACCTCGCTGGCGCAGAAGCGAAATACTTCGGCTATGCCTTCCTGGCCGCCGCCCCGGTGCTCTACTTCCTCCTTTTTCGTGTGCCCTGGCGCAGGGCGCGCATGCTGGCCTTCATGAACCCGGAGTCAGATCCGCAGGGCTCCGGTTTCCACACCATCCAGTCGTTGATTGCGGTGGGCACCGGCGGGATCCGTGGGCTCGGCTTTATGGAAGGGCGGCAAAAGCTCTTTTATCTTCCCCAGCCGCATACGGACTTCATCTTTGCCAACATCGCTGAGGAACTCGGGCTCATTGGGGCGTTGGCCATCATCGCCCTCTTCGTCGCCCTGGGGTATCGCGGGTTGCGGGCGGCGAGCCTGTCGAAAGACGTGTTCGCGCGCTTTCTTGCTTTTGGCATTACGGCGACCATTCTGATCCAGGCGTTCTTCAATATCAGCGTGGTGCTGGCGTTGGTTCCGACCAAGGGCATTACTCTGCCCTTTATTTCTTCCGGCGGTACGTCTCTGTTCATTACCCTGGCCAGCGTTGGAGTTCTTCTAAGCCTCACACGGGAGATTGACTGACGGGCATGCGGGTCATGATTGCCGGGGGCGGCACGGGTGGCCATGTGATTCCCGCGCTCGCGATTGCCGGTGCGCTCAAATCCGCCTACGCTGCGGAAATCTGCTTCATCGGCACCGCGAGAGGAATGGAAACCCGGCTGGTGCCCCAGGCCGGTTACGCTCTCGAACTCATCGATGTCGGCCAGCTCAACCGTGTCAGCCTGGCTACGAAGCTCAAGACCTTGGTGGCGTTGCCGCGTGGCATTCTGCACTGCCTCGGCCTTTTGCGCCGCTGGCAGCCACAAGTGGTGGTCGGGGTAGGCGGATATGCTTCCGGGCCAGCGATGCTGGCGGCGCTGATCCTGCGTGTACCCACTTTGGCCTTCGAACCAAATGCCGTCCCCGGGATGGCCAATCGGCTGATTGGCAAGCGCATCCGCGCGGCTGCGGTGAACTTTGCTCCTACGCTTGCTTATTTCCGCAATGCTGAAGTTACCGGCATTCCTGTGCGCACCGAGTTCTTCGCCCTCGCTCCCCGGCCGCCGCAAAGCGCACCGCGGTTGTTGGTGATGGGTGGAAGCCAGGGGGCGCGTGCACTGAACCAGAAGATGCCGCTGATTGCCAAGGCGCTGCTGGATGCCGTGCCCGGTCTCACCATCCTGCATCAAGCCGGGGCCCGCCACGCCGAAACTACGGAAGCTGCCTACGCCGCCAGTGGAGCATCCGCGGGCCGCTGGAAGGTACAAGCATTTCTCGAGGACATGCCCGCACAGTTTGCGGCGTCTGATCTCATCCTCGCCCGCAGCGGAGCCAGCACCGTCGCTGAACTTGCTGCCAGCGGCAAGCCTTCGTTGTTGGTGCCGTTTCCCCAGGCGGCAGACGATCACCAGCGAAAGAATGCTGAGGTATTGGTTGAGGGGGGAGCGGCTGTCATGTTGTTGGAGCAGGATATGACGGAGGCTAGTTTGCTGGCCGCGCTCACCGGGCTGCTCAGCCAGCCGGGTCAGCTACAGGCCATGGCAACGAGCGCCCGTACCTTTGCTCATCCCCAAGCGGCCGCCCGAATTGCCGAGATGGTCGCTGGGCTTGCGTCTTCACCCTCCCGCTAGGCTTATAAGGATGGGCTGGGAAGGGTACGTGTTTTGAGGGCCCATCGCGCGCCGCGCTCCTGGACACAAAACAGACCGCCAGCGTCACCGGCGTACTAGCGGAGTTTCGTGGGCACCACGCGACGATTCCACTGCTGGACCTAACGGCTTGAGGTGAACCGGCTTGCATAGACACAGGAGGATTGTCATGATGGATCCATGCAAACTGTCTTCGAAGCGGCGGGTGGCATGGTAGGGCTGCGCCGTCTTGCCGACGCCTGGCATCGCCGGGTGATGGCCGACGACGTGGTCGCCCATGCGTTCAGTCACGGCTTCCGCCCCGACCATGTTGAGCGACTCGCCGCTTACTGGGCTGAGGCGCTCGGTGGCCCGACGGCGTATTCCGATTCCTACGGTGACGAGACCACCGTCGTCAAGATTCACAGCGGGAACGGCGAGCACGATGAAATGGATCGCCTCGCGATCGCCTGCTTCGACCAGGCTCTGGCCGATGTTGGACTAGCCGGCGACGGTGCTTTGCGACAAGTGCTGCACGATTACTTCGCCTGGGCGACCAAGACAACGATGTCTCGCTATCACCACTCCGCCGATGACGTGCCGAACGGCCTCAGCGTCCCACAGTGGTCGTGGGACGGACTTCAGGTATAAGGGCTGCCCCCCCTTTACGACGTTGAAGAAATTTATGCACCGAGTGAGCGTGCAAAAGGAGAATGTGCAATCGAGTTCGAGGATCATCCTCACGACTCGACCATTCCAGAGTCGAGCCATCGGCGAAAGACTTCGACTTTGTCTTTTGGCCACGCTCCATCGCAGGGCATCGTGCCCTTGTCGAGCCGCCTGAGGATCTCCGGCGCATGGGTGCGCACATCGCTGTGCAGCCCCCCGTGACCTTCGATCTTGGCCACTGGTATCTCCGAAGTCAGAATCAGGGATCTCGTTTGACAGCGATCCTCGCAGGTCTCCCGGAAGTCCCGCGCACACGGTTTCCATTCAGAGCTGTTAGGCGTTTCTCGAGAACTTGTCGGCTATTTCGTCGGGGTGAGCCGCGTGACGTCGCTCGTGGGCCCCCACGAATGCGAAGAAGTAATAAGCGGACTGAGCACCGAACCTCGGATGAGGCATGGTGAGTTTCCCAAGCGCAAGACCGTCGCCAGCGATGAGAGTTTCCCGCAGTGCGTCACAGGCGCGTTTCAGTGCCGACCAGGCCGCGCTCGACGGCAGCGATGTTACGCTTTGGGTCGGTGTTTCGAAAAGACACATAAACAATTTGACACGGCGTGGTGAGCGTGGGGCGGCGGGACGTTCGGCGGGTTGGCGAGTCGAAGCAGTGAGGCGCTGGGATGTTCAGCTTGAACACTATGTGTCGTGCGCGATGGATTGGCTCACCAGAAAGCTTTAGCTTCCACTCTCGGTTTCCCTTGCATGCCGTTGACTACCTGTGAGCTAAGGACGACTTCGAAATTGGTTCGGCCCCAATCGACGCCGGCGCCATCCGCCAATTGTTTCAGGTTTGCTTCATCGGTCAGAAATTCACCGGCAGCCCTGGTTCCGCTGCCCGCAATTCCTGCAGCGACCAGAACTACCTGGCCGGTGCTCTCGTCAGTGAAGCGGGCGGCGATTGCATAGTCTTTGACAACGTAACTCCTCGGAGCCTGTGCTCTGACTTGCCAGGCGCGTGACTCGGGGTGCTGTCTGTCCGCGATCCAGTAAACGCGATCTGGGCCCTCAGGCCCTTCCAGATGAAACCTGAGTGAGGACGTTCTGTTCAGCGTCCAGTCATTGTTCAGCGCTCCAATCAGGACAACCGGCCCTTCCCGAAGCTGAGAGGAAACGGTCGTCCGAGAATTCTGAACCCTGAAGGCATGTCCGTGAGCTCCGATCAGAGACACGAATCTGCTAAGGATCTGCACGTCAGAAAAAGGAACAAAGTCGTTCTTGTCCGCGAACGCCTGAAGAAACGAGTCGTCATCGGCCCCGCTCTGGAGCTCAGTCAGGGAATCATGAGGGGCAAACAACTCGGTTTCGCCCATACAGAACAAGATCGGCTTGCTGCTGGTGAGCAACGGAGACCAGACTTCTTCGAGAGCGGACTTTTGTTTTCCCAAGCTGTCTCGAATGCCGAGTGCCCAAGGCCAATACCACGACGATGATCACGCCAGAAGCTATCAAACCCGCCGGCCAATAGAGTTTCCTTCTCCTCTTCCTGGGCTGGCTGACCTTGTCCGCCTTAGAGGGAACATCCGCCGGAATCACCTCGGCCGGAATGACCTCGAGGATGGCGCGTCCAGTGCGGGTTGCGAGAAGACGGGAATATAGGATCCCGGATTCAATTCAATTCTTAGTTCGCTCCCATGCGCCGGTGACTGGTAATACTGGGCGAGTCGCTTCCTCACCTCCGCGGCGCAGAGACGCACGACAGGATCGAGATTGGTATCGTAATCCGGCGGCCGATGAAATACCTCTACCCCGAGGGTGCGCTCTTTCAAGTTGTCTTCGTTTTCCGCAAGAGTCTGTTCCACGATGTACCGGAGCATGCACGGATAGCGCTTACTGGCAGCGAATCTGCTGTCGCTCACAATCTTTTCGAGTTGCGAGCGCACGAGTTGTCTTTCGCTCTCTGTTTTCGGGTGCCAGGCACCTGTCACTGACCCAGCCGACGCCATGGTCTCATTTCCGCGGCCGAAGATTCGGCGATTCAACGTAACACCGCCTTGATACGCCTCGCAACTTCTTCCAATAAGTGCCCTTCTATCAATGATTTGCGATACGTAGCAAAGCCTCAGAGGTATCGAGCGCTGACGCTACCGTAGCAATCTTGACCAAGTTCCGCACTCAACCGGATGAATGCAAGGCTGATCTGGAAATTGTCTTCCCACGCCGCCTAAATCGGACGAGGAAAGATGGCTTCAGTTTGTTGGCGACCGGAGCGTGGCTAGGAAACGCCTCCGCAAATGAGGCAGCACGCGCTCAACAGGTTCCAATAGGCAATTCATTCGCCGGTGGAAACCACATTTTGGAGGGGAAATGTCAAGCAGACGCATGAGGCAGTACTTAGGAAATAGAACCATCATGACCTGGGCCGTTTTGCTCGTTCTGGCCGGCGGGAAGGCTTATCGCCCAAACCGGCGGCACCGGGTCGATCCTCGGTTCGGTCAAAGACTCAACCGGCGCTGTGATCCCCAATGCCACGGTGGTCGTTACCAATACCGCCACCGGAGTGAAGTCCACAGTCACCACCACCTCGGTCGGCGACTACACCGTGCTCAGCCTCATCCCCGGTCAGTACAGCGTCCTTGCCGAGGCTCCCGGCTTCGCCAAGGAGCAGGTCACAGGCATCACCCTGGTTGTCGCTCAACAGGCACGCGTCAATCTGGCCCTCAAACCCGGGAGCGCGAACGCCACGGTTACGGTCACCGCGGATGCTGTCCAACTCGATACCGACTACGTCGGCGATTTCCCAACTTGTCAGTTCGCAGCAGGTCACCGATTTGCCGCTCAACGGGCGCAATTTCTTCGATCTGCTCTTTATCGGGGCAGGCGCGGTCGAGACCGGCGGCGAACAGTCGGGTCATCCCGGCGCGGGTGACGCCATCAGCATCAACGGATCCCGGCCGGAGTCGAACAGCTACCTGCTCGACGGCATCCTCAACACCGATCAGACGGTCAACGTCCCGTCTAACATCCTCTCGATCGACGCCATCGAGCAATTCAAGGTGCTGAGCGAGACATACTCCGCGCAGTACGGCCTGGGCGCCAACCAGATCAGCGTGGTCAGCAAGAGCGGCACCAACAATTTTCATGGAGCGCTCTTCGAGTTCGACCGCAACGACGCCTTCGACGCCAAAAACTACTTCCAATCGAGCAGCAATGCCAAGCTGCGCTAGAACCAATTCGGCTTCGTCGTCGACGGCCCGGTCCGGATTCCATGGCTCTATAACGGCAAGGACAAGACCTTCTTCATGGCCAACTACGAGGGCCAGCGCGTGAACGCGGGGGCGGGGACGGGCTACACGACCGTACCCACAGCGGCCGAATTGGCGGGAAATTTCACCACCCCGGTCACAGACCCTACGACAGGAATGCCATTTCCGGGCGGCAACGGCTTATGCTTCCATCATTCCGGCTTCGCGTTTTTCGCGAATGGCGAATGTGACCATCGCCCAGGGGTACATCCCAGCTCCCAATTGTTCAGGCTGCGGAGGGAATGCTAAGAACAATCTAAGCGTACCTTCGTCCAGCACCCTGAGCTCCAATCAGCAGACATATCGTATCGATGAGGATATGCACAAATGGGGCAGACTCTTCGGCAGGGGCACTTACTCGACCTACAACCCTTTTGGAACTGGCGGGGCATCGGGGGCGGTCAGTGGCAGCGGAACCGCGGGAATCAACACCAATTGGGCCGCTGGGACACACCATCAACATCGGATCCCACATCGTCAACCAGTTCATCATGGGAGTAATGGACTCGTACCTGGTCAATTTCGGAGCTCCGGTAGCCGCCTCGGTTCAAACGGCGCTCGGTTTCAGCGGCGTATTCACCGATCTCACGCCACAGCAGCGTTCTTATCCCACGATCGGCTTTGGAAATCAGAATGGCGAGCAATCTGGGCACCTTCGGCGGCGCCAACAACGCCTACACCTACAGCGACAACCCGATGTGGCAATATCAGCGATGCCTTGTCCTACATCCATGGCGCGCATACCCTCACCGTGGGCGGGGACTACAAGCGGTGGACTCTCTACCGAAACAACGCCAGCAACTTCCTCGGCGAATACACTTTCAACGACGGAATAGCCACGGGGAACCAATTCGCGGACTTCCTTCTCGGATACTACGGCGCTGCTAACGGCTTCCTTCCCGGCCCGTTCGGCCTTCCGAACTCGGCCGGCAACCTGCACGATTACCAATTCCGCTACTACGCCACGTTCCTCCAGGACGACTGGAAGGTTGACAGCAAGCTGACGCTCAATCTTGGCCTGCGCTGGGATCTTCGCCCCATCCCCTACGATGCCCACAATCGCTTGACCTGGCTGGATACCTCCAATCCCTACGGCGGCCTGTGCTTTGCCGATCCCAAGCTCGCCACCGACGGTGTCGCACCGCCGGGCAACGGATACTATCGCTACTGCGGCACCAACCACCCGGGCAAAAACGAACTCAGCGACTTTGCTCCGCGCGTCGGCGGCGCCTATCGCATCGACAACAAAACCGTGGTCCGCGCCGGATTCGGGCTGATCTGGGATGGCGTCGAAGGCCGGGAAATGGACGACTCCGGCGATGTCTATCCCTATGTCAGCCGCCAAAACCTGACGCAAACCAGTGGCCAAGCAAGTTACCAAACGACCGATCAGCTCTGGCCCAATTTCAATACCATTGCCGAAGTAACCCCGAGCGCGAATACCTTCATCGCGGTGATCAACTCCGAAAAGCCGAAGAATCCATACGTCACACAGTGGTCGCTCTCCGTGGAACGGGAACTGGCCAGGAACACCACCCTCGAGGTGAATTACATTGGCAACAAAGGCAGCCGGTTGTTGGCCCGCCAGAACATCAATCAGGCCCTGCCTGCTCATCAACCTGACGGCCTGCTACACCCACTCCGGAACCAGCCTCTTGCCAGCCAGTCGAACCGCCGTCCCTATCCGAACTTCGTCACTTACATCGACAGTTCCTGGATCGGGCACTCCAACTACAACGCGTTGAACGTCAAGTTCGAGCATCGCAGCCAGCCAGTTCGCCATGACCAGCGTCTATACCTGGTCCAAGAGCCTTGACGACAAGTCCACCGCCGCCAGCGCCGGCTCGGAAGCGCAGGGATGGAATGGCTACCTCAACAACCACAACCCTGAAGCGGACTACGGACGCTCCGACTTCAACGTCGGCCAGCGCTTCGTCACCAGCTTGGTCTACGATCTGCCGGTAGGCCGCGGCAAGCAATTTGCCAACCAGGTCAACCCGGTCGTCAACGCCGTCATCGGGGGGTGGGAAACCACCGCAATCGCTACCTTCCAGCAGGGCTTTCCCACGTCCATTCAGTGCTACGATTACGACGTTCGCGACGGGAGTGGGCGGACTCCTGGATATCGGGACTGGCTTTGGCATCAACCGTTGCAATCAAGTCGGCGATCCCAAGAAGCTGAAGTGGACCTACAACAGCGCTGACTTTGCCGCGAATGCGGCTACTCTTCGCCGCACCCCACACCTGGAGACGTTTGGGACCTCGGCGCGCAACGTTGCCACCGCGCCAGGCATTGAAAACTTCGTCCTCGGCCTCTACAAGAACACCGACATCACCGAGCACGCCAGGTTCCAGCTTCGCTTTGAAGCCTTCAACGCCTTCAATCATCCGCAGTTCGACGCGGATCCTAACGGAGGCTTCGGCGGTGGCGGATCGTCGGTGAACAACACCTGGGATACCGGGCAACTGGGACTCATTGGAGCCGCGGGTCCAGCCCGGGTCCTCCAAATCGGCGGCAAGCTCATCTTCTAGGGCGATCCTTCGCCCCTCCCAACCGGGTCCGCCGAAGCCTTCCAGGGCGATGGCGGACCCGGTCATTTTCTCTGATGGTGGCTGCCATGCGGTTGTATCCTTATCTGCTCTTTCTATCCATGGTCGTTGCATCCGCCACCGCTCCTCTGCGAGCTCAATCGAATAGCGCTGCGCAATCCCGGGAAGAGCTACTAGCCCAGCAAGGCCAGCAGTCCCTCGCCTCGGGCCGCTTGGATCAGGCGGAAGCAGCCTTCGTTGAACTCGCAAAACTCGAGCCCAATGTAGCCGAAATCTACGCCAACCTCGGCGCAGTCTATTTTCAGGAAGGCAAACTCGACGACGCCATCGACGCCCTCCGCCACGCTTTGCGCCTCAAACCGTCGCTCGCCAAGGTAAAGACACTGCTGGCCATCTGCCTCGCCGAATCCGGTCATTCCGCGGAAGCCCTCCCCGGCCTCGAAGCCTGCTTTCGCTCCTCAGCCGAAACCCAAGATCAAGCGCCAATGCGGCCTCGAACTCCTCCGCACTTACACCGCGCTCCACCGCGACGCCGACGCCGTCGAAACCTCGCTCGCCCTGAACAAGGCCTATCCCGACGATCCCGAAATCCTCTACCAGACCGGCCGCATCTACGGAAACTTCACCTATCTCACCATGGAGAAGCTTCGCGACAAGGCCCCCGAACTCCGTCTGGATGCTTCAAGCCAAAGCCGAAGCCCAGGAGAGCGAAAAGCAGTACGACCTGGCATTAACCAGCTTTGAGAGCGTCCTCCGCCTCGAGCCCCAGCGCCCCGGAGTCCACTACCGCATGGGCCGCGTCTACCTCGCCCGCTTCGAGCAGTCGCACGACTCCAAAGATCGCGATCAGGCCGCGGACCAGTTCCGCGCCGAGCTCGCCATCGATCCCGGGAACAGCAATGCCGCCTATGAACTGGCGCAGATTCAATACGAACTGGGCAACCTCGAACAGGCCCGCCGGCAATTCGAGTTCCTCATCGAACGCCGTCCTGAATTCGAGCAAGCACGAGTAGGCCTGGCCGGCATCCTCATCGAAAACCAGAAGCCCGGCGAAGCCGCCACCCAACTCAAACGCGCCATCGAACTCGATCCCGACGATGAAGTTGCCTGGTATCGCCTGGCCCGCGCCCTGCGCCTGACCGGCGACCCCGAAGGGCAGAAAAAGGCATTAGCCGAGTTCCAACGCCTTCACGCCCTTGAAAGCAGCCGCCTGGCCCGCGCCGGAATTCTCTCCGAAGCCGGCGAAGTCACCCCCCAGCAACTGGGAGAAACCACTCAGCCATAGACGGAAAGAATACTCAGGGGTGACCAGGAATGAATCATTCGCCGGACAAGAGCCAGATTGGGGAGGGAATATGCAGGATGCCAGCTCGACAGATGTAAAACGCCGAAGAGGCCGGAGACGCGGCGAGAAAACACCGTCGGTTGAAACTATCGGAGGAGAACTGAGGGTCTGGAAAGATCAGGGCAGGAACGAAATTGTCATTGAACCGCCAGTCGTCGCTTCAGCAAAGGAGTGCGGCGGGCTCATCACTCTCTCAGCGAGGGATGCGCGTCACCTGGCAAATTCGCTCCTTCTTTTCGCTGCAGAAACGGAATCGAGTCAGGCCGCTTGTGGTGAGGTGGGAAGTCAACCGACCACGCGCAACAGTCTAAACCGAACGAGAGTCCAAGAGGCAGAGAAACCCCAATGACCCCCATCTCCAGACGTGATGTTTTAGCTGGGTTGGCCGCTTCAAGCGCTGCCTCCATCGTGACAGCTCGCAGCGAACAGCGCCAAAGCTCCGCCGCCGGGACCGCGCCGCTCTCCGCTGACGAGCGCGGTCAACACGCGGATGAACTACTCCGCTATTTCGCAGCAAATGCGCCGCAGCTGCTACGGGCTCCCGATGGAATCTTGAAGCATCCCAGCATTGCGCCCGCTCTGCCGGGAAAAAGGTATTCAACGAACCTTTGGGATTGGGACACGCTTTGGACCAGCCAGGGACTTTTTCGACTCGCGGCGTTGCGTCATGACGATCAGCTTAGACAGAAGTTGTGCGAACACGTCTCGGGAAGTCTCTTGAACTTTCTCGAGCATGCTTCCCCGAGTGGGCAGATTCCCATCATGATGACCGCAGATAACCCGGACCCCTTGGGAGCCCCGGGTAAGGCCCCGACGTCGAGAAACCAGGCCAAGCCTGTTTTCGGTCAACTCGGTTTGCTCGTCTGCGATCACGGCGGAGACGCAAAATGGTTGGAGCCGCATTTTGATTCGATTCTGCGCTTCTATGATTCCTGGATAGGGCACAACTCCTCATCGATTGGCCTGCTGGTGTGGGGCGATGATGTCGCGATCGGTGATGACAATGACCCAACCACATTCGGCCGGCCTTTCTTTTCCTCGGCAAACTTGCTTCTCAATTGCCTGTTCTATCAGGATCTTTTAGCGTCGGCAGAACTCGCACGACGGCTCGGACGCTCGGCGGATCATGATCGGCTTTCGAGCCAGGCGGAAGTATTGGCGCAACGGATCCAGACGTTCTGCTGGGATCCCAGAGATAGTTACTACTACACCGTCGATGTTCAATGTGTCGATCGGCGGGCTGAGCTCATCCCCACCGTGCCGCGAGGAATGGCCATGTCATGGAGATGCCTCCCGATGAGGATCCAGATGTTTACCGGCTTCCTGCCGCTCTGGTGCGGCATCGCGCCGCAACAGAACGCACAGAAATTAGTTAGCACAAACTATCTTGCGGACGACCGGCTTTGCGCTCGATGGGGCGCCAGGTCACTTTCGGCTCGCGAGACCATGTACTCTCTGGAGTTCAGTTCCAACCCCAGCAACTGGCTTGGGCCGGTCTGGATCATCGTGAATTACTTCGTATGGAAAGCTTTGCAGCGATATGGATACAAGAAAGAAGCAGATGCGCTGGCCGACAAGACGCTCCTTCTCCTGTCGAGGGACCTCGAGCGAAACGGCTCACTGAATGAGTACTACCATCCCGATACCGGAGCAGCACTGAGTCACAAGGGATTCATTGACTGGAATCTTCTTGTCCTGGAAATGATCTGAAAGGAAAAGTTCGTGCGAGAGCAACTGCTTTTTGACCGGTTGTTTGCAATCTCAGCCTGAGTCTTTCTTTTGCTTCGCCCTGCCGCCCGATTGCTTTCGAGTCGCGAGCCGTAGCCATGCGAGGCCATCTAAACACTCTCTTGAAGAAATTTATGCACCGCGTGAGCGTGCAAAGAGAATGTGCAATCGAGTTCGAGGATCATCCTCACGACTCGACCATTCCAGAGTCGAGCCATCGGCGAAAGACTTCGACTTTGTCTTTTGGCCACGCTCCATCGCAGGGCATCGTGCCATTGTCGAGCCGCCTGAGGATCTCCGGCGCATGCGTGCGCACATCGCCGTAGGACCACAGATCGAATACAAAGCTCATCGACTCGCGATCCATTCTTCGGAAGAGCGGCTTGATGTGCTGGGTGAAAGTCAGCGGGTCGTCCGGACCGGGGAGAGCAACAGGTTGCAGGGGATCCTGCGGCGGAGCCAACGCGGAGGCTCTGGACCCAGGCGTCGCGTTGCAGACCCACCACCAGCGGGGTACAGGCATATGCGGCGAAGGCATCGCGCCTTGCTGGGAGTTCTCCTTGCCAATGCGCGATCCCCATTCAAGGTACGCAACGAACGCCGCCCGAAACTCGGGGTCGCCCGGAAGCATCGCATCGTCGGCGCTCTGACATAGCAACTTTACCCAGCGCGCGCGTTGCTCCTCGGTTATGCACTTACCGACGTGCTCCGAGATCATGCGCGAGTAGCCACCGTACTGCCGAGAGTAGAAATCCGGCCCGCCGAAGACCTCGCTTAGCCACGCGGCGACGCGTTCAGGATGGTCTGGCGACATCCTCGCAAACAGCGGACCGATCAGCGGGTCCTCCGGGACGTACTTGGAATAGAAGATGCGCGTCATGCGCAGCAACGCGGGAAATCCGCCTGCCCACTCAAATAGCGTGGGCTCGTGCTCACAGTGGTCTTGAGCAGAATGCACGTGGCGTGGCACAGGACGGCCGTAATCTTTCCCGCCGTATAACAATGCGCCGCAAGGGTGTGGACCCTCGGATCGTTATAGAACGTATACATGGGAGCTTGGCCACCCACAAACAGTATGGCATCGTAGTCCGCAACCTGGAGTTGGCTGATCGGCTTGGTGCTCTCGACGAGTTTGGAATGCTCGGGGGAACTCAGAAATCCAAGCGATATGAGGTCGTGCGAGGAGTATTGGCTCTCATCTCGAGGATCGCTCCAGTTGTCTGCTTGAAGCGCGCCTCCATCGGGACTGTAGATATCGGCCGCGTAACCGCGCTCGACGAACTCCCAATATGGATGGGTCAATTCGCTCCACCAGAACCCAATCGGCCATCCGGTTTCTTTCGAAACGGCTGGATTGGAAGCGACGATGGCAAGTCGCTTCTGCGGCTTGAGAATATCGATTGCTGCGCTCATTTGAGTTCTCCCTTGATTGCGCGTGGCTTTTCACCAACGACTTGCGAACGAGGAACGGACAAGACCGCAATGAGATGGCGCCCACTCGCACCATTATTTGCGGCTAAAGGGCTTGCCGGTGCGAACGAGCGCTGCGAGACTGAAAAGTGGCGATGCCAAGTATTCGCCCACCCGGTAGGGTATCTATCCATGCTCCGTGCCGCATCCTAAGACCATGTTGTACGATGACAAAATCCCCGTTATCCTAGTGCCACAACCACCATGTTGAAGCCTTCCGTTTCAGGATCTTCGAAGCCATGGCCTAGGACCTCGCACATTCAAAACTACTTCTCTCCCCTGGGTTTTAGCCGGGTACGTCAGTAAACGGATCCTAACAAGAAGGCGGGCCGGCCTTCTACGCACCTTCAGGTAAGTAGCCGGGTGCCGTATTGTGGTCGCGAGGTAGAAATGTCCGATGCTATGCGTTTTCGTGAACGCGCGTTGCAATCCAATGACGCGATTGAGTTGCTCGCCAACAAATGGCGCATTACCATCCTGCATATTCTAAGGGAAGGCCCTCTGCGTACGCGTGAGATCCAAACAGCCATCCCCGAGGTCTCCCCAAAGATGATGACCCAGGCCCTGCGCGGCATGGAACGCGATGGTCTTTTGGTGCGTGAAGTTCACACCACCGGAACCCGCCACGTCGAAAACCGCCTGACTCCCATGGGAACCAGTCTGATTCCGCCGCTCCAGGAACTATGCCGATGGGCCAAGGCGAACGTAAGAAGGCGCGACGAGGCCCGCGAACGCTTCGACCACTTGCAGAACGTGAAGTCTACGCCGAAGTTCCATTGATCTTACTCACACCCCGCCACCCTTGTTGTATCCCTCTCATCGAGTGCGTCTCACAGAAGCACGTTTATCCCGCGATGCAACAAAGCGTCGGCGACTTGGAGGCATGCTCCGGAACTTTTCTGCACGATCAGGCGTATACGGAGCCGACGGTAAGGTTGGGGATACCAAGAGGAAAGGAATATGACTGACGAGAGCGCTGTGATCGCGCCGCAGCGCGATGACTGGGTGAGGACGCATCCGGTGGTGAGCTACTTTATCTTCACTTTCGCTATCTCGTGGGGCGGGGCGCTTGCTGTGATTACACCCAAGGTCCTTCGCGGCGAAAGCATCCCAAAATTTACCGGGCTGTTGCTGTTTCCGGTGCTGCTCCTTGGCCCGCTGATTGCCGGCCTCGGAATGGAGGCATACGTCTATGGGAGGAGGGGACTCGAGGATCTTTTTGGGCGAGTAAGTAAGGTTCGTGTCGGAGCGATGTGGTATGCGGTTCTTTTCATTCCGCCGGTTCTGATCCTGAGTGTTCTTACCCTGCTGCGTACGTTTGTGTCTTCTTCCTTTGTGCCTAACTGGTTTCTGCCGGGGTTGGGATTTGGGGTGATCGCCGGATTTGTGGAGGAGTTGGGCTGGACGGGCTTTGCTTTTCCAGAGATAGCCAAGAAAACCACTGCGCTCTGGGGGGCGATTAGGCTGGGAGTGCTGTGGTCGTTATGGCATATTCCCGTAGTCGACTATCTGGGGACGGCTACTCCGCATGGTTCCTATTGGCTGAGCTACTTTCTGTGCTTTGCCGCGGCCATGACCGCGACGCGGGTGTTGATTTGCTGGGCCTATACAAAGACTGGCAGCGTTCTCTTGGCACAACTGATGCACATAGTATCGACGGGCTGCCTGGTGGTGCTGGGGCCGGCTCGCGTGACCGCCGGTGAAGAGGCGCTGTGGTACGGTGCCTACGGAGTCGCGTTGTGGCTCGTGGTTGTGATTGTAGTTTCGATTTACGGAAAGAATCTGGCTGGCAAGCCGGCACATGCGAGTTAAGTGTCAGCCACGCCTGCATCGACGGGCGACCGGGACAACGATGTCTCGCTATCATCAGTCCACCGATGACGCGCCGAACTTTATCCGGCGGTCTGTGTGAGCCCGTGTCCCCCTGTACTCCAAGATGGCCACCGGACCCGAAACCGGTGTAAATTTGGCGTGACCTAAATGAGGAAGATCTGAATGGCATTCATGCGGACAAACTTCCGACGTGCGGCTGTCTTATTATTATCGCTGCCGGTTGGTGTCACCATCGGTCTAGCCGATGCGCATCCAAGCACCACGCATTTACAAGTAACGCAGAAAAAAGAAAATGCAAAGCCACCCCAAATGGAAAGCTTGATTTCCGCGCTCGCTGGAGAGTGGACTACGGAGGACACTTATGAAGCGAGCGGCCGCACATCCAGGCCACGCGTGGAGCACGCTCGAGAGAAGTTTCGTGCGGGCCCGGCACGTCTATCGCTCATCGAGGAATATCATGGCGAGAATAGTGCAGGAAAACCGTGGGGCACGGGAATTTTCTGGTGGGATGAAAAAGCGCAGGGAGTTCACGTTCTCTGGTGCGCGAGCGATGCCACTGACAGCGGCTGCCGGGTCTTGTCCGAGGCTGGTAAGTGGGAAGGCAACGACTTTGTACAGACAGATGTAATTGGCACCTCGGGCAAGCAAGTTTTCCGCAGAGAGGTGTGGTCCAACTTAAAGCCTGATTCTTTTACGCAAACCCTCTATCAGGGCGCGGCGGCAGACAAAATGGAAAAGATTGTGACTATCAGAGCAACGCGGAAGCATTAGAGCACGTTTCGCTTGCCGGCGAGTGATGGGCAAGAGACGAAGACCTATCCGCCTCCAGGAATCCAAATGCGGATTCGGTTTCATCACAGGAAAGCAGGACAGACGGACAGCGTGTCGGAGATAGATTTCCCTCGCTGTCCTCCCAGGTGCCACGTGCCTATGCATCTTAATCGAAGAAGTCGCGATCCTCTTCCGCAAGGTGCGCCTTGGCTTGCTGGACTCGGAAGGTAATGCCGAGGCCCGGCTTGTCCCAGACATCGATGAAGCCGTTTTTGACAACCGGATCCGGCAGGCCATCCACGATGTCATACCACCATTCGGGGTCGCCCTTGGCGTATTCGAAAGCGATATAGTTCTGCGGCAGCGCCGCACCCATATGCACCTGCGCAGCGACGCCGAACAGTCCATCGAAAATTCCGTGCGGAGCCACCAGGATGCCGTGGAGATCGGCATACTCGGCGATCCACTTCAATTCGGCGATACCGCCCACATCCTCGGGGTCCGGCCCGAGCACGTTCACCGCCTGGGTCTCGATCAGCTCCATGCAGTTCTCCCGCAGGTAGAGCTCCTCGCCGGTGTGAATCGGCGTCGTAGTGCTTTGGGTCACTTCCTTGAAGACCTGGGGTTTTGGGTAGGGCTCGTAATCGCCGGTGATCAGGTCTTCGAGCCATGCAATGTGCAGGGGTTCGACCGCGCGCGCAAAGCGGATGGCGTCCTTGACCACCCAGCCTGGCCCGCAGTCGAAAGCCAGGCCTATGTCTGCGCCAAGGGCTTTTCTCGCGGCTTCAGCGCAGGCGATGCAATTGTCGATGCCACGTTCGGTCATCAGCCCACGATCCATGTAAGGCGCCGAGGGTCCATGCCATTCCTGGCCGTACCAGGTGTTAGGGATGGCCGTCATCATGGCCGTATTGTGGAAGCCGATGGGCATTTTAACCAGGGTGTACCCTTCTTTGGCCTCCTTCATCTTGGTAGCAAACTCGGCGTAATCCTGCGGCGTGCGGGGCATCGTCATGGTGGCGCCGATGTTATTTTCCGAATTTCCGTAGGGACGGACGCGGTCGCGGATCTTTCCGCCCAGCATCTTATAGACTGGCAACCCCGCCGCTTGTCCGGCGATATCCCAGAGTGCGATTTCGATGGCGCTGACCGCGGCGCCCCAGGGCTTAGAGGCGCCCATGCGGCGAATTTTCAACATGATGGCCGCTACGTTGGTAGGGTCTTCGCCGACGAGATAGCGCTTATAGAACAGGACCATCGGTTTGAGATACGGCTTGGCGGATTCGGCCTGGCCGTAACCGGAAATTCCCTGATCGGTGACGATGCGCACGGTTGGATTGCGCCCGATGATGGCGCACTTGAGGTCGGTAATCTTGATCGGTCCGTTTGCCTTCGGTGTTTGCGGGGGACTCATAGGAGCACCGCTGGCCCGGCCGGCAAGCATCGTTGCCCCTGCTATGCCGGTGAGCGATCCCACAAATCCTCTTCGCGTAAAGTTACCCATAGTTTTCTTCTCCTCGAAAATCTTTGTTCCATGGCGTTGGTGACCGAATTTCACGGTGACCTGGAGCAGAGATCATTATTACGCGCGCGAGCCGCTCTGAGCGCCGGCATCCCTCTCCAGATCGGCATAGCCGTTTACTGTCCGAGGCTGACGGGTGCCCTTAAAGGAGCAGAGCCAAACACGGCTCCGGTGTATTTCGAAGCCGGGAAGACTGGCTGGCAGCTCAATTTGCCGAAGATTTTTCCACGCGCTCGACGACAGGGGGGCATGATATTGCGTCTTCGCGTCCAGGTTTCCTATTCTCTAACGGTCACTTGCCCGGAGAAGGCTCGAGAGTAAAGGCATGAATAGAACCATTAAGATAGCCCCTGCCGAGAATTTCGCCTTTATCGTTGATACGCGATGCCACCAGCAGCCGCCATCCGGAATGGGGATCGATCACCTCATTCAAGTTGATCATCTTACCCTTTTCCCATAGAAACGCTTTGAACTTGCCGTCTTCCGGCTGAGCGACACCGACTACCTGATTCCACGAATTGATATCCAGCGCGAAGCTGGCCGCCTCTGCGGGTTCACCGATAATGCCCAGATCCTCGACTGAGCCATTCCTCCAGATCACCCCGTGGCTCAGTCCATTGGGCAGGTCGCAAGAGCCGATCACCACGTCGCTATTGTTGATGGCCTGGGCACTGCATGTGGTTCCACCGGGCAGCTCGGGAAGTTGCTGCATCTTTCCAGCATGCCAAAAGAAAGCCTGCGGTTTGCCATTGGGAACTATGTTCGCTTCACCGGCCACATCGCCCTGGAGATTGATGTCGCGAGCGCTGCTGTAGTCTCCCCCGCCCAGCAGTCCCAGATCGCGAGGTTGTTTTGCACGCCAAACGGCTGCATGGCGTGCGCCGTTGCTGGCCTGCGCGCTGCCGGCGATCACTCCCGCCGTGTTGATGGCCAAGCCGGTCGAGTAGGGTCCTCCCAACGAGTCCAGCAGTTCCATCTTATGGTTCTCCCAGCGAAAGGCGTGGGTGAAGCGCAGGTCCGCCTCCGCCTGGACCGTGCCGGCAACCACCATCCGGTCGTTGATGTCGGCTGGGTAGACAAGCGGGAACCCCTTGGCGAATTCGATGGAAATGGAATCCTGGCCATGCATGACCACACCGGGCATTTGGCTGGAGCTGATCGAATGCCAGATGGCCACGTCGCCGCGGTTGTTTAGCCCCGGAGTATCGGCGAGCGTACGAACCAGGGAGAGTCCCCGGTCCACCACCGTGTAGCGTGGCGCGGCCTGTTGGGCCAAAGCACTCGCGGCGCACAACCAGCCCAGCAGTGCGCCGTCAAGCAAGTGCCGAAGACTGCGATGGTTGCCTATTGCGTCACCGTCACGCTGAGAATTACAGTTTGCGTCGTAACCCCGGAAGCAGCCGCTCCCGCGGCCACCACGCTCACCTGCGAAGTGGTCGTTTGACTCATGCTGGATCCGTTGCCAGTGCCACAGCCCGACAGGGCGGCGGCGAATACGCAAGTGCATAGCAGCAGCAGGCAAAGCTGCGCTACCCTCGGCATCTTGGCCTTGCGCTTGCGGACAAACACCGCCACGCCGGTCAGCCCACCAGGCCACCAGAAAGCGAGCGCAAGAAGTGCCGTGCCCGCCGGTGTGCGCCGGCTCGAGGACTGCGCCGTCGTGTTGATAGTCAGGCCCACGGTGACGCTTTGGTTGTTTCCAGTGAGCGTGACTTTGTCCTGAGAGAATGCGCAACTGGCATTCGTGGGTAGATTTGAGCAGCTCAGCGCAATGGTTCCGCTGTATCCGCCGCTGGGCGTAAAGGTCAGCATAGTGTTCCCTGCCATGCCCATTTGAACCGTCAACGACGTTGGACTCGCACTCAACGCGTAGGCGGCCGGGGTAATCACGGGGGCGCTAACGGAAAGGTTCGCGGTGCCGCTGCTGCCGGCGAAGTTACCTGCGGCCGTATAGGTAGCCGTCACGGTATCCGATCCGGTGGGCAGCGCCGTCGTGTCCAGGCTGGCTACTCCGCCGGTAAGCGTGCCCGTGCCCAGCGAAGTGGCGCCGGCCGAGAATGTCACGCTGCCGCCGGGTGTACCAGCGCTCGACGTCACCGTCGCGGTGAGCGTGACGCTGGAACCACTGGTTGCACTGGCAGGCACACTCACCGCGGTCGTCGTGGCCGCCCCGTTTACGGTCAATGTGCCGTTGGCCACGGTGACTGTGTAGTTGCTCACCGGTCCGGTCACTGCGGGCACGATGGGGTAAGTGCCGACGTTGCTGGCGGCGGTAGCCGTGGTGCTGAAGGTTTCGCTAAAGCTGTCGCTGCCCACGGCGCCCGTGACGGTTCCGGTAAACGTTGGATTCGCAACACCGAAGGCGCGGCTGGCGTTGGCGGCGGCCGCGCTCAACGCAGCAGGCGTCACCTGGAAGGTTTGCGTGGCCGTCGCCGCGTTATGCTGGGCATCGCCCGCCTGGCTGGCTTGCAGCACCACCGTCCCCACCGCGGTCACGGTCACGATACCTCCACTGATGGTGGCTGGACCGGACTGCACGCCGATGGTCACCGGATAGGTGCTTCCCAGGCTTGAGGTGGCGCTGACGGCAAAGGGTGCGCTGCCGTACACATGAGGCGCAATGGCTGGGAACGTGATGGTCTGTGCGGCCGTGCTGATGGTGATGCTGCTTGCGGTCGAGGTGCTGGCGGCGAAGTTACCCGCCGCCCCGTAGCTGGCGGTGAGGCTATCGGTACCGGTGGCCAGGGTCGTCGTGCTGAGCGTAGCGACGCCGCTGCTGTTTAGCGTGCCTGTGCCCAGTGACGCAGTCCCGCTATAAAACGTAACTGTGCCGCCCGGTGTGCCGGCGGCGGAGGCGACGGTTGCCGTCAGTGGAACGCTGGCGCCAGGGGTTGCATTTGCAGGTGCGCTCAACGTGGTGGTTGTGGGCGCGGCCGTGACCGTGAGGGTGCCGTTCACCGTATTCACTGTGTAGTCGCCCAGTTCACTGCCGCTTGCCATAGGTACGATCGGATAACTTCCCACCGCGCTGCTGGGGGTGGCTGTGGTGGAAAACGTTTCGGTGAAGGTGTCGCCGTTCTCCGCGCCGGTGACGGTTCCAGTGAAGGTTGGATTTGCAGCGCCGTAGACGCGGGTCGCATTGTCCGCCGATACCGTAAGCACTGGGGTCTTCGCCAGCAGGCCATAGCACAACAGGTTGCCGCTACCATCGTTGCTGCCCACGGGGCCGAAATCGGGGATGTACATCTTCCCGTTGGCCACCACCGGCGGCACATATTTCGCGAACATGCCCACGTCATCGCGCGCGTCGTTGGTCTTATCGGTCCACAACAGGTTCAACGTCGCCGCATCGAAAGCGTACAGCACACCCTGAACCGACCGGGGCGACGCATCCCCGTTGTACGGTGTCGATGCCCACACAATGCCGTTTTGGTTATTATTCGCCGAAACGGCTAGAAAGCCACCCGGCATGGCGCCATTATTATTGGTCACCGGAGCCTTCATGGTGCTCTTGGCGAAGGGGGTAGTGTCGATCATGCCGGTGGTGGCATTGAACTGGAAGCCGCGCAGATAGTCGTTTTCACCCCACGCGTAGATGGTGGGCCCATTGGTATCGTCGTTGAAATAAATCGGGCCCCCGTGAATATGGCTGGTTCCGGTGCCGTATACCGCTTGAAATTCTTGCCGCACCTGGTCGGCTGAGGCATTGAACTTGCCCATATTCGTGGTGTCTGCCAGGTAGAGCACGCCCTGCTTACCACCGCCCAGGACATAGTTGGTGTTCGGAATCAGCAGTAAGCCCGACGAACCCAGATCCTGGTCTCCACTGTTGAGATTGGCGCTGTTATACGGTGTGAAATAGTCAAGCAGTTGCAGCGTTGGCGACAACTTGACAAAGCTGTTGCCCGTCTGCACCAGGTTATTGGTCGTGGTGCCAAAGCTGCCGTTGCCGGTGGAGATATAAATGTTGCCGGCGGCGTCCACGGAAGGTGCCTGGCCGGCACTCCAGACGCCGCCTTTGTCGCCCGAGGTCGTGTCCGAATACACTGCGGTCTGTGCCAGCGTCGATGTGCTGTAGGCTAGCACCCACCCGTGATAGGCGTACTGGTCTTCGTGCGACGCAAAGGCGATGTAGACGTTGCCGTTAGCCAACGCCAGCCCGGGGCGAGGATTTTGGTATCCCGCGTTAAAGGTGAGCGGATTCGTCAGGTCGGGCGTGGAATAAGTAGCCGTGATTGTGACCGGGCTTCCATGCACCGGCTGTCCGGTGGTGATATCAATGGCGTTCAGATTCCAGGAGTAGTTCCTGGTGCCGCTCGGTTGCTCGCCAGAGACAAAATACATGTAATCGGTCGCTGGATCGATCACCGGCGTGCCCAGGATGCCGAGGCCTGTCGTCCAGACTATATTTTGATCGCTCTCCACGTCTTGAGGAACGATCGGTGTGCCGAAATTCTGCTGCCACAGCACCGTGCCGGAATCGGCATCAATGGCGTAGACGGTGTTTCTCATGCTGGCAACAAAGACGACGTTGTGGGTGCCATCGGCAATCGTCAGGCCCGACACATAGAGCGGCTGGGCATAGATTTGCCCGTCGGTGTGAACCGTAAAGAGCTTGCCAAAATTGTTCGCGTTTACGTTGGCCGGGGTGAGAGTCGTCTCCCGCAGATTGGCGCCGCTGCGAGCGTTGTCGTAGCTCCTGGTGTAGACGTTTATCTGGGCCAGCGCGCCTACGCTGAAAGTAGCCGGCATCAACAGACAAACGCAGGCCCACCTAGAAAGCTGCTTCCACCGTTTATGCAAAACCCCAGCCAACCTGTGAAACGCTTCCAAGTTGCTTTTCAATCAGCCTCCACAGCAACACGCCAACGAAAAGAGACCTTGTAAAGCAGATCAATCCATCAATGCGGGAGCCGAGGACACCCTCTGGGGTTTAGAAAACCAAGTGTCCATTGCCGACCTCTTAAACAAAGAGCAACGAACTACCTGCCAAAACCATAAAGTAACTAGAAGTAACCAGAAGAGTCGAACGAAGGGTCAATTTAAACTAGACATACCTTTGTAAGTCAGTGCCCGACTATCAGTGCCAGCCTTGCGTAGGCTACCAACAGGAATAATGAGACAACGATGTAAAGGCCGGGTAAACATCCATTCACCTGAACTTAACTAAGGTGGCTTCGCAAAGCAAGCACAAAAATTCGATTTACTCTCGGAACGCCGCCTTCCCCGGCAGATTCGCCCTCCGGTTTGGCTATTTTGCGAAGGATCCGTATCCTTGCGCAAGCTATGCAGGGATAGCCCCTAAGCATGTCCCGACTTCAGCCCGGGTTGGCCACGCAGGCTGTCCGCCTAAACTCCCCGCGGAACCGGGAAGACCTGCTGCTCACCGAGCACGCGGACCTCGGTTGACCACAAGTCCGATGTGTCTTATGGCCGAATGGTTGCTCTCCTACCTCGACGAGAGGCGGCAGGAGAAGCAACCATGTGTGAATGGGCCTGCCGTGAGCAGGGTCATAAGCCCCTGGGTACCTCGGAATGCCCGCCCGAACCAGATAGTCAATCTTGGGCTCAATGCGCTCTAACATCTCAAGGTCTGACCGGTGAATGAGGCCAGATGTAGCAATCGAAAGCAACCGTCCGGCTCTACTGACCCAGATGTAAACTGATGCTCTCATCGAGGTTCTCTGCCATGGATGATTTCGTCAAGAACACCCGATCCGCTCTCAATCGCGCCGAACTCCCCGGCATGAGCCTCATCGAACATCTTGAGGAACTGCGTAAGCGCATTATTCACTCGGCTATCTATCTAGCCGTTGGGTTTGCAGTTGCCTACGCCTTCCATGAGCGCCTCTATGGCTTTGTCCAAGAGCCACTCGACCAACTTCACATCCCGTTGAACTTTACTCATCCCACCGATGGCTTGACTCTTTACCTGAAGACTTCATTTGTGGGCGGCGCAATCTTGGCCAGTCCCTTTATCCTCTTTCAGATTTGGCTCTTTATCTCTCCTGGGCTGTACTCGCGTGAGAAACGCTACGTGTGGCCTTTTATGTTTGCCACAATAGGACTCTTCCTTGCTGGTGCATATTTCGGGTACCGTTGGGTTCTGCCCGGCGCCATCAAGGTATTGGTGATTGACTACGGCCACCGGTTTCATCCGATCCTCACGATCGAAGACTATACCGGTTTCTTCCTGGCAATCATCCTTGGCCTCGGCATTGCGTTTGAATTGCCCATTCTCATGTTCTTCCTGGCACTCTTCGGTCTTGTTGACGCCAAGTTTCTCCTGCGCAATTTCAAATATGGCATTCTCGTCATCTTCATCATCGCGGGCGTAATTTGCCCTCTGCCTGACCCATTAAGTATGTGTCTGTTCGCCTGCCCTCTGCTTGTGCTCTACTTGCTCGGCACAGGCATGGCTTTCATTGCCCACCCGTCGCGTAAGAGATCAAAGGTCAAGCCAAACAACGCAGAACTCGGCATGCTGGTTCTTTCCGTTCTACGATTTGCAGCGCTCCTGAAGGCTCAGCGCGAGGCTCGGCCTAGGGCACCTCATCGTTGGAACTCGGCATATTCCTCAAAGCCAGTCACCTCGCTATTGATGTAAGCCGGTGCCGAGGAACTTTGGCCCATTTCCTGTGGTGTCGGGTCCGCGCTCCCAGTGCTGGGAGAAGTGGGTGTAAGGCGTATTGGGAGCGATGTCGGAGATGTCAGCGGGCAGCTTCACGGTCCGGCTCAAAGCTGATGCGCAAGTGGGTGCGCGTGGCCGACGCAGACCTCTCGAGCGTGCGCGTCGACGGCAGGACTTTTCCACTCTCAAGGCGCGCGACCACGGCTTGTCCCTTCGTTCAGGAATTCAACGCACTATGGCATATTTTGCTTTATACCTTTCTTGCAATATAGACAGGCCGGGTCTTTGTACCTACCGACAATGCTTGCTCCAGTCCCGATGGGATCATGGTGTCACTGAGGTGGCGTCGCCGGCTAGCCAACCCAGCCCGCCAAGCTGGGGCAGAGCGCTATTCTGTGCGATCAATGCGGATGCAATGACGGGCAAGCATAAGTTCAAGAGCGATGCTTTTGAGCCAATCCCCTCTTCCGCTACCGCAAGGTACAAGGTCGAAGCGATTGAAAAAACCACCATGCGGGGAGATAGGGACGCACCCCTGAAACAGGGGAGATAGCGCGATTCCGTCCCGGCGTTGAGATTCATTCATCCGGATCCTCAGTCCGGGGACCGGCGGAATCGAGGCGGCGATAGCCGGGATGAACTCCTCGTGTCAGACTCTGGTTCCTGACGATGATTTCGAGTAGGTCTGTCAGCTGTTTCTGCTGGTCAGCGGAAAGACCCGACATGAGGGCTTGATTATGCTCGCGGGCAGCCACTCCGATTCGTCGAAGTGCGCTCTCGCCATCGGAGCTCAGATGAAGGGCATAGAGGCGACGATCACGTTCGGATGGTCGGCGCTCCACCAGACCGCGCTGCTGCAACTCATCCAGAATGCCGACCAGACGACTCGCGTGCATGTTGAGAGTCTTTGCCAAATCCTGTTGTGAGACTCCCGGGTTTTGCGCCAGGATGCGGAAGACACCCGCATGATACGGCGCGAAACCCAGGGGCTCAAGGCGCTCGGCGAACTTTGTAGCGGCATGGCTTCCCAACTGCGCCAACAAAAAGCTAGCCGAGTCCGCGCCGCGGCTTTCATTTTTTCCCATAGTCGATTCTTGCATTTGACAATCGTTATTAAAAATAATTATTATCTATAATAATAATGCACACGGCGAATGAAATTTCACAACAAGACAGTGCCTGATGGCGAATTTCCAAGCGGTTCAGCAAGCGTAAGGAGCAACTATGACAGGCGCAACAGTTCCCACACCCCGTTTTCGCGGACCGAACACGGGGATCGTCGCAACGGTCTTCGTTCTTCTCTTCTTTGCCGGTCTCATGCCGGTGACCATATTCGGCGGCATGCCGTATTTCCCCGGACCAACCGCCTCTGTTGGTGAAATGGTCCATTTCTTCTCGCATCGTCAGGCTGGAGTGCTGCTTTGTGTCTTTCTCCAGTTTGGTTCGGCGATTCCACTCGGGATCTTCACCACAACGATGATCGCGCGTCTCAAATTTCTCGGCCTTCGCGCAGCCGGCCTTGAGATTGCTCTCTTCGGTGGACTTGCGACCGCGATCGGTATGCTGATTGGCGCCAGTTTCTTGTGGGCTACCACCTATCCCGGCATTCCGGAGAACGCTGACCTTTTGCACGCCATCTACCGTATTGCGTTCGGTATCGGAGGACCCGGCTACGCCGTGCCGTTCGGTCTGCTCGCCGCTGGCATCTCGATTCCTGCTGCGTTCTCGAAACTGCTTCCGAAATGGGTAGTGATTCTCGGTCTTTTCGTCGCGGTGGCCGGTGTTCTCAGTTGGTTTGAAATTCTGAGCGCCCGCCTGCTGCCGCTCATTCCACTTACCCGATTTCCCGGCTTCGTGTGGATCATCGCTGCAGGCTTTACGGTCGGTAAGCGCCGGAAAGAAGTGACGGCGTGACGCAATTGGCAACGTCACTCCCACAGGAGATGGTGAGTGGGAAGCGATTTCTGGCTGCAATAGGATCCGCGATTGTAGCGGCCTGTGTCTTAGGCGGAGCAAGTTACGCAGCGTTTGGCTTTATGAGCCAGAGCGTGAGAGCTCAAGCTGTCACGCTTCTTGTCTATGCGACGTTGACGGCGACCCTTTGCTTATTCTTCCGGCCCGCGAATCAACCGCCGATCTCGCTGCGCTTCACTGGCGCGAAAGCGTTGGCGGCAAGTATCGGCATATTCGTCGCGACCGTTGTCGTTGTTGTTCTCTTCTACTACTGCCTTGAATCGATCTTCGGCAGCCTCCCCAGTGTTGCGCGGCAGATTGTCTCTACCGCAACGGATGCAGCCCGCCTCAAGGGGCAACCGGCGACCGCTTTGATCATCGCAATTGCTCGTGGGTGCCTCTTGGTGCCCATCTTCGAAGAGGTGTTCTTTCGTGGCCTTCTCTTGGGCTGGTTGCGCAAACATATGCGGGAGGATTTGGCTGTCGTGACCATGGCCGTATTTTTCGTTCTCGAACATGGCTCGTTCATCCTGGTTCCGTATGCCTTCCTATTCGGGATCGTCTTGGGTTACGTTAAGTTGCGCACCGGCTCGACGTTGAACACGGTGGTCATGCACTGTCTTAACAATGTATTGCTGCTGACTCTAGGTCTTCGGATTCTTCATGTTTAACCTGGCCTCGGAATCGACAGAGATCCGAGGCCGAGTCAACGGTTGGATGATCTATTTTCAAGTTGTTCCGCGCTGGTCTTGTACCCGCTCAGCACGCCGCGCATCATCGCCGCATAATCCCGATCGAGAAAGCCCACGCGGAAGAGGAACCGTCCCAGGCCGCCGAGATTCCCGGGGAAAACGTCTTCCTTCAGCTTGAAAGAATAGGTCCAGGTCACACGCGTGTGCGAGCCGTCGACCTCGACGGAACGGAATTCGCCAACGCCGTAAGCGATCGGCCGGGCCTTCGGTGTCTGGTAGTTCCAGACGATGTAACGGAAATGGCCGGAGGTGGCACTCCGTTCACGCTCCAGCGCCTCCTCTTCCACGCTGCCGCCATCGGTCAGGCAGACGATGTGGCGCGAACCCGGTGATCCGAACGGGCCTTTAGTCAGCATGAAGTCCCCGGAGACCCCTGGCAGCGAGTTCGATCCGCGGAGGGCCTGGTTCAGCGGCTTGTTCATCGCATCCGACACCACGGAGAGCGGCCGGTCGATCAGAATCTCTTCGGTGTGGGCGACGAGTTGCTCCGACGGGGCGATCACGGGATGGCGTGTTTCCCTGAATCCAGGAGGAGGAGAGCAGGCAGCATTGGCCGCAGTCAGGGCGCCGGCCGCCAGGTAGAAGACAACCACTGCTGAGATTGGAACGCGGATAGATCGCATCTCGAATATTCCGATATTCGTAATATACGACGTACGAAATGAATGTCAAGCAGGCTGCCCGGATGGATTGTCTCCCGCCGGGCGGGTCACGATCGCCGCCGGCGAGACGGTATCCTTAAGAACGAGCTGACATTTTGCCCATGAAGAAGAATCCCATCCCACCGGCCGGCGCGGTCGAAGACCGGCAGGCGGTTGCCCTCCACCAGTGCATCTCCGTCCTCATGCGGAAGTTCCGCATCGAACCGGGGCTGTTGGCCGGCAGTGTCTATGCGGACCTGCACGCAAATGATCTGGGTTTATTCGAGGTACTGGCCACACCGGAAGTATGGAGCGTCCGCCGTGTCGCGCAGGCGCTGGGCGCTCCCATCTCAACGATTTCCTCCGCGCTCGATCGTCTGGAGCAGCAGGGCCTGGTTGAGCGGCGCCGGATTCCCAGCGACCGCCGGGTCGTTTGCATCGAACTTACCGGGCGGGGACGCCGGCTGGCTGTCCGGCTGCGGGATGCCCACGTGGATAATTGCCGGTTGATGCTTGCGCGACTGAATGCCGGGGAACGCGAGGAGTTCCTTCACTTGGCGGCCCAGATTGCCGGAACGTGACATGTGGGTTCTATGTCGGGGTCGGCCACGCCATCACAGAAATTGAGTCCCGCAGGGACGGCTGAACTTCAGACGTGTCCAAATTAGATTTTTAAAATGCCTCGGTTTAGGAACCGCCCTTTCCTTGCCACGATGCTCTCCTTTTTGTCATCCCGAGCAAGCCGAGCGGATCTGCGGTTCTACGGGGTACTCCTGGAAACCCGGAATAACAGAGGGGAGAGTGATGTTTCCAGGAGGGTTCGGTGGATGACTAGGTTGTAGACCGGTAGGAGCGGGGCCCACGAATGGCGCACCGCAGATCCGCTCGGCTGCGCTCGGGATGACAAAAAGGAGAGGACCGTGGCAAGGAAAGGGCGGTTGCTGGATGAAAGGGCGGTTGCGGAGCCAAGGAATTGTTTAAATCCAATTTGGGCAGCAGACGATCTACATGCAACCAGAATTTATTCCGCCAAGCGCGCTTCAAAGCAATCAACAAGTTACATCCTCAAAAAGCCAGTTGCTCCACCAATTTGGACAGCTCTGGCTGAACTTAGCCCAGGACGCAGTCCTGGGTAGACCTTCGAGTGACGAAAAGTCCCGTAGGGACGACTGGAAATAGGCCGCGATTCAATCCTGGACAGCAAAAGAAAACGGCTGGCGATGTTCGCCAGCCGTTCTCGTCGATCAATCGGAAGACTTACCGGTGTCCACCGCCGCCGTGACCACCACCGCCGCCACCGTGGAACCCGCCACCACCGCCGCCGCCGTGGAATCCGCCACCACCACCGCCGCCGTGGAATCCACCGCCGCCGCCACCACCGTGGAAGCCGCCTCCTACGTTAGCGCCGTGGAAGCCGCTGGCTCCGCCAACGTTACCGCCGTGGAAGCCACCCGCGCCGCCTACAAATGCGTGGCCGCCCCCTGCGTAACCGGCAGGACCGTGGCTAAAGCTGTTACCAGCACGCGCGTAACCTACACCACCGTGATTGCCCTGGGCTCCGCGATAGCCTTCGCCGCCGTGATATCCGCTGCGCCCGTAGTATCCACCACGCCCATAGTATCCACCGCGGCCGTAGTAGCCTCCGCGACCCCAATACCCGTGATACCAGGGGCCGGCCCCAATGAAGAGCCCACCCACGAACCAGCTAGGTCCGTAATAGCCGTAGGGCGCGCAAGCGTAAGGATAATAGGAGTAGTAACCCCAGGAGCAGACCGGAGCCGGGTATCCGTAATCTCCGTAACCGTAATCTCCGACACCAATACCCACACCTATCTGTGCGTTAGCCGGAATAGACATCAACGCTACTGGAACCATCAGCGCGCCGAGCAGCAGAAAATATCTGAGCAACTTCATTTTCGACCTCCGCGCCAAGGCATCATGCATTGCGTAACCACCGCTTTGGCGATTCTTCGAGCACCCTTGGTTAGCTTCGGGTGCCTACTACTTCAAACAACAATTCTTTACAAAAGTTGCGGCCGTTTGCAAAGCCTGGCAGGCCAATTGCCTTTACATGGAACGGCTGCTACATATTAGATGCCTCTCCCCAAGAAGGGGAAGCGGAACCTACGACTGTTAGAGTCGGTGAAAGTGAGTATCACCAACCTTCCTTCCCCAGCTATGTTTGCCAAAGCGCAACGTGTTCATTTCATTGGGATTGGCGGCATTGGCATGAGCGGCATCGCGGAGATTCTGCTGAACCTCGGCTATGCCGTCTCCGGCTCCGACCTGCGTCAATCAAGCATTACCAACCGCCTGGTGAGCCTTGGCGCGACCGTCTTCGCGGGCCATGCCGCCGCCAACGTGGTTGGTTCCGGGGTAGTGGTCACCAGTTCCGCCGTTAATGAGCAGAACTCCGAAGTCATGGAGGCGCGGCAACGCAAGATCCCCGTGATCCAGCGGGCGGAGATGCTGGCAGAACTCATGCGGCTCAAATATGGCATTGCCGTGGCCGGGATGCATGGGAAGACCACGACTACCTCCATGATCGCCACGGTGCTGGCCGCGGGTGGGTTGGATCCCACGGTGGTGGTCGGCGGCCGGGTCGATGCGCTGGGTTCCAACGCCCGACTGGGAAAGTCGCAATACCTGGTGGCCGAGGCGGATGAGAGTGACCGTTCTTTCCTGAAGCTTTCGCCGATCCTTTCCGTGGTGACCAACCTGGATCGGGAACACATGGATTGCTATCGCGACATGGAAGACGTGGAGTCGGCGTTCCTCGAATTCATGGAGCGGGTTCCGTTTTACGGAGCGTGCACGGCATGCATCGACAACCCACAACTCGCGGCCCTGTTGCCTCGGGTGCGGAGGCGGGTGTTCACCTATGGCATGTCTCCTCAGGCCGACTATGTTGTGCGGGTACTGCCCCCGGCGGAGGGGGTACGCTCCCGCTTTGAGGTGGCTGCCGACGGCCTCGTGCTCGGTCCTTTTGCTCTCAGCGTACCCGGCCGGCACAATGTGCTCAATGCAACCGCCGCGGTGGCGATTGGCACCCAGCTCGAGGTGCCGGGTGAAGAGATTGCGCATGCGCTTCGCACCTTTCGCGGAGTGGATCGACGCTTTCAATTAAAAGGATGTGCTCGCGGGGTGAATGTGGTCGACGACTACGGCCACCACCCCACGGAAATACGCGCCACCCTGAGCGCCGCCCGGGAGTCGGGGTATCACCGCGTCCACGTGATCTTTCAGCCTCATCGTTATACCCGTACCCGGGATCTGATGGCTGAGTTTCGCCACTGCTTTCGACGATGCCGATACTGTCCAGGTGCTGGACATTTATGCCGCCAGCGAAGAGCCTATCGCCGGCGTTGATTCGAAAGCCCTGGTGAAAGCCATCGGCCGCAAGGAAGTCCAATACGCCCCCTCCTTCGAAGAAGCGGTGGGTCGATCCGTAGCCCAGGCCGCCGATGGCGACGTCATCCTCACCCTGGGGGCGGGAAGCGTCTCGCAGGCTTCAGGTATGGTGCTGGAAGCACTCGCAAAGGCTTGACGGTTGCCTCTCTCTCCGCTCCAGGGAAAGAAAAAGCACGGTTAAAGACCCGCGTACCAGTCGTAACCGAGCTTGGTCCAGTAATCGTCTGGCTTTTGGTCGGTGTAGGCGATGAGCCCGATGCACTTGATCTGCTTGTATCCGTACTTGGTGGGTGCGTGCAGCCGCAACGGCGCCCCGTGATACTGGGTGAGGGGGCTTCCGCCCATTTCCGTCACCAGAAGCGTTTGCGGATGCAGGCAAACGTTCATATCGTAGCCGACATAGTAGTCGCCGTTCGGCGTCTCCATATATACATAGCGGGGAACCCGGCCATCGGGTCCCTTTTCCGGCGGATACGCCGCAATCAGGTCAGCCATGCGCATTCCGCCCCAATGCACGATCTGGCTCCATCCCTCGATGCACTTGAATTGCGTGACCAGGTCATACTTGGGCAGTTTGACTATGTCGTCCATGGTCAGTAACAAACCGGGCGTACCGGGACTCAGCGTAGAGCGGCTTTCCCCTGCCTCTTCGCGCCCCCGCGGCATCCGCCCCGCGCGATTCTGGCGAACTTTCTCTCCGGCCACCATCGATGCCGGCGCCATTTTTTCCGCAGTGTCGGCGCTCGGAGCCACTTTGGTATCGTGGCCCTGGTCCTCGTGGGTTTTCACATCGGCGTACTGATATTCCCAGGCCGTCACATCGGAAACATATTGTGGATAGCTCTTCGCGTTGGCCACGCCGACCAACTGCAAACGCCAGCTCTCCGGGACGAGGGCTTGCTTTAGCCCGTAAACTCCGTTGACGCGCAGCTCCTCGGCACGCTTGAGCGGATAGGTCGGCGCCAGTGCACGCTCATCGAAGAGGGCGCGCGAAAGGCGGGCGTTGGCCTGGAAAACCCTGCGGAAAGGCTTGGGCTGCATGCTGAGCCGCTGGCTGTTGTCGATCCACTCGTACACACCCCACCCTGCAGCCGCTGCCACAGCGGCGATGGCAAAGCTGCGGCGGGTATGTTTGCGGCTCTCTTTCAGAACGGCTTCATCGGCCGCCTTCTGCTCCGCAACTTCTGTTTCGTCGAGATCGCTCATCCCCAACTCTTCCTCTCCGTCTCCAATGACGGTTCCTCGATCGGCTGCACTTCCAGTCCACTCACCATGCTACGGAAATTGTTCCAGCCAGCCAGCACCACCTGGGTCACGTGAACGAGGAAGAATCCGCAGAAGCCGAGCGTCAGCAGAAAATGCTCCCAGCGCGCCATTTCATAGCCGCCCAGCAAGGTTGTCACCCAATGCAACTGGGTTGGCTTGTAGATCGCGAGGCCGGTCACGAGACTCCCGAAGCCCATCAAAATTACCGAGGTATACGCAATTTTTTGTGCGCCGTTGTATTTGGTCTGCGGCGGCAGGTAGTTGCTCAGGTGCAGGTCCTTTAACGTCACCTGGATCGCTTGTTTCAGGCTCTTCCGGTCGGGAACCACGAAGCGCCACTCGCCGGAGAAAACGGTGAAAAGCACATAGAGCAACCCGTTGATGGCAAAGATCCAGGCAAAAAAGAAGTGGAAGCCCAGCCCTTCCGTCACGTGGTAGGGCGCGTTCATCGCCTTCCAGAACCAATGGGGGAAGAAGCGGACGATCGTGAAAGGGCCAACACCGAGCCGGTAGACGGCATGAGGATGTTTGTAGGCGTTGTCCGAGTCGTTCCAATAGATGAGCAGGCCGCTCCAGATCATGGTGAAAAGCACGGGGAAATTGATCCAGTGCATCCAGCGGATCGCGAGCGGATGCTTCTTATCCAGGCGAATCCCAGGGGAAACCGGGGGCCTGGATGCTTCTACCCGCAGAGGCGCGGCCGCGGGGGCCGCAACCATCTCCTCAGGCCGCGCCACCTTTTCAGTTGTGGTGGGGGCCGGATCTGATGACGTTACGGAACCCGGGGTCTCAGTTGCCGGAGCAGGCTCGCCTTGCGAGGGCATCGGGTTGGCGTTCTTTTCTTCTTCCATCGTGATCTGTGCCCCGGAAATCGGGATCTCCTCCTCCGAGACTCTGCGGCGTGGTTAGTTTTCGCGGGAGAGCGCCAGTGGAAAGTCCATTTAACATTTAGAGCAACGAGATTACGCGAGGTTACGTGTGCGCGCCCCAATATTTCAGATTGACGCTTTCACCACCCGGCGGTTCGCGGGAAATCCCGCGGCAGTGGTGCGCCTCGATACGTTCCCGGCGGATATAACCTTACAGGCCATTGCCGCCGAGAACAACCTGGCCGAAACCGCGTTTCTGCTGCCGGATCACGGAGACTATCGCCTGCGCTGGTTTACGCCTGTAACGGAAGTGCCCCTTTGCGGTCACGCCACCCTGGCCAGCGCCGCGGTCGTCATGGAGCGTCTGGAGCCTGGGCGCACCTCGGTGGTTTTTCACTCTGCCAGCGGGCCGCTAACGGTGAACCGCATCGGCGCAGGTTACGTGATGGATTTCCCCGCGAGGCCCTCGCAGCGGATCACCCCGCCTCCCGGGTTGGTGCAGGCGCTGGGCGCCGATCCTACCGAGGTCTTCTCCAACTCCTTCAACTACCTGGCTTTGTTTGAGAGCGCGCAAATCATGCGTCACCTGAGCCCTGATATGCAGGCGCTCGCGCGATTAGACCGCCCCGGGGTGATCGTCACTTCGCCGGGAGAAGGGAAGTACGATTTCCTCAGCCGCTACTTCGCGCCCGCCAAGGGCATCCCCGAGGACCCCGTCACCGGGGCTGCTCATTGCGTGCTGACGCCCTATTGGGCCGGTCGACTGGGCAAAACTTCATTTCGCGCCTTCCAGTGCTCTCGCCGCGGCGGCGAAGTCCTTTGCCGGCTGCGCGGCGAACGGGTTGAGCTTGAGGGCTCTTGCGTCTTCTACCTCGAAGGCGAGGTCGAAATCTGAAGGCGCCGGGGTCTTCCAATACTGAACAGGGGCTAAAAAGTCTGCGTGAGCACGACAATCACGAAATCGAGTCCCGCAGGGACGGCTGAACTTAGCCCAGGATGTAGTGCGCAGCACGAAATCCTGGGTTCTGCCTAGCTTCCCACCAGGTTCAGCTTCACCTCGTTCACCGGTATGGTGAAAGTCTGCAGCGGTGTCAACGTGGCCGCCGGTTCTCGCACCGTGCTCACGGCCTTGAACTCACAGGTCAGCAGACTCGGCGTAATGGTGAGTACAGCGTAGCCGTGAGTCGAAGAATCCCAGTACTTGATGTGGGGGTTGGCGGCGCGAATGACCGGGTTCAGCAGGTTGGGTGGAATGCCCATCTGTTTCGCCGGGACAGGAGCGCTCGGCAGTTCCACGGTCGATTCGATGTCTTCGGCAAGATTCGCCGAGGAGATGGAACCAACCATCAACTCGATCCCCACTGGACTCTGGAACGGATTGTCGAAATCGCGCTTGAGGTAGCCCGCCAGGAAGGTATGTAAGTCGCCGGTGATGGCGACGAAATTCTTCACGCCCGCGCGGTGCACCGTATTGAAAATCAGGTTGCGCTCCTGCTGGTAGCCGTCCCACTGATCCAGGTCGACGTACACCAGGGCGAACTTCAACTGCATCAGCATGACTTCGTTCGCCCAAATCTTCCACGTGGCGGTCGAGCCGGTCAACTGATCCAAAAACCATTGCCGCTGGGGCAGACCGAGCATGGTGCGGCTGCTATCTCCCATTGCCCCGCAACCCAGGGAGAAATAACGCTCCCCGATACTATTGCTGCCGCACGGGGGCCCGTCGCGATAAAGACGTTCGTCGGTGATCACCAAATCCATGAGCGTGCCGAAGCTGAATTTGCGATAGACCTGGATCGATTGTTCCCAGGTTTGGGTCGGATCGAACGCCACGTCCGCCAATCCGTACTCACTCCATGCCTGGTTCGCCGCCTGGCGGAGCGCGGGTTGCGGAGTGGTGGCGGTGTCCGGCGCGGTGTTGTTGTCAGGATGGAAATCCTGATGGCAGTCGTTGGCGAATTCGTGGTCGTCCCAAAGCTGAATATAGGCGAAGTTCTCATGCACCGCCTGCTGGTTGGGGTCGCTGCGGTAGACCTGGTACAGATAGCGATAGTCATCCACGTTCTGTGGAATGGCGCCGCCGGACGGGAAGGGAGGGATGGGGCGAACCGCATTTGTCTGCGTGATGGTTTCATATATGTAATCGCCCAGATGCACGACATACTCGACGTCTTCGAGCGCCAGGTAGCTGAGGGCTGTGTAGTATCCGTTGTTGTAATCCTGGCAGACGGCGTAGCCGATCTTAAGTTGCGCGAGGTCTGCGGTGGCCTCAGGCAGGGTCTTGCATCGGCCGGAACGGCTGGGGATTTGGTTATAGACGAATCGGTAGTAATAGACGGTATAGGGTGCCAGAACAGGATTCGAGATCGGCAGCTTCACCGTGTTGTCCGCTGCCGGGTCCACGGTGGCCACCCCCTGTACCAGGATGGACGTGAAGCCGGAGTCCGCCGCGATCTGCCAGGCGATATTGCCGGCGGAAGGATCACCCATCGCTGTGGGGGCGATGCGTGTCCAGAGCACAATGCCTGTGGGCTGCGGATCGCCGGAAGCAACGGATTGGGGGTAGGTCGCCGCTTGATCTTGCGCCGTGTACCCAGGGTTGATCGCGAACAGGCTTTGGATATCCTCCGCGGTCAGGCCCAGGACTTCCGGTCCGGAGACGAATGGCACCTGGTTCGGATACGTTTGCGCGGCCGTTACCGCGCCGAAGACCTTGTGCATTGGGGAAACCCAGGCGATGGCGCTTGCGGTCGCGGCTGCGCGAATAAAGCTGCGTCGCTGCATGGATAGAACCTCCAGGAGAGTTTGAGCGTGCTCACCAGCATGTCTCTTGCTCAGATGCAGGTGGTTCGTAGCCGGCGGGCGGCTGCCCGGCAGTATCCCGCAAATACTTGAATGCCGTGCAAATCTCAGAAGTAGGTGAGGGTTCGGCGCCTGGTGTCGGTAGTTTCAAACGGAGCGCCGGGACTGGACGAATTGGAAGTAACTTTCTCCGTCCAATTGCCCTGGTCATCATATTGATAGGTAAAATGAGCTTCGGAATTCTGCTCTGGCAAGGCCTGTTCCTGTTCGTTGCTGCCGGGCAAGGTCCGCGTGATCTCGACTGCGACGTCGCCTTGTTCGTTGTAGGTCGTCTCGACCGTCGAATCCTGGTTGAAGATGCGACGGCGGGTTTCCTTCACGCGGCCTTGCGGGTCGTAGCCGTAGGATTCGGAAGAGGGCCCCTCGTGGCCGCCCATAATTCTCTTGAGTTGTTCCCGTAGTTCCGCGCCGGATGCTCCCGACTCCGCCAGAATCCTCGCTCGTGCGTCCACCGGAATCAGGTTCAACGGGTCGTCCAGGATTTGCTTTTCTTCTGTGACGTTGCCTTGCTTGATCGTAGACGCTCACCGTCCGGCTCACCTCCGTACCCTGCGCATCGTGGATCCGCACCTCGACAGGCCTGTCGTTCTCGTCGTAGGTGGTGATCGCTGTTCCCCCGCCCTGGAGATTGGGGCGACTATCTGCTACTTGCATAGGAGAACCCGCATAGGCGGTGTTTGAACGGTAATCCTCGGCTCGGGATTTCTGTACTTTCGTTTTACGTCCGTGTTCGTCGTAATGAAACGTCGTTGGGTTGTCGGGGGCGCTGCTATCCGTGATGCTGGTGAGTCTCCCCTGCTCATCGTAGGCGTACGTAGTCACTGCGAGTGGCTCGCCCTCTTTGCCCGAGGTAGTTTTGAGGAGTTTGCCAGCCGCGTAGGTATTGCGCACCATCCATATGGACCCGTCAGAGTTGCGGTTGCGCGTGGATACTATATGCCCCTCCTGGTCGTATTCTGTTTCGGCTCCCATCGTCCGTTCAGGGATTTGGGTGCCGTCCGAAGTCCTTACCGCCGGGTAGGTGAATTCCTCGACACAGATCTTTACCGGACCGCGCAGACCGGATCGGACCCGGTCGGAAGGGGGATCCTCGCGCGCAGGTTTGCCGTCTGGATTTTGCCCAAAGCCGATCAGACTCGCCAAGGCAAACAGAACTATAGTGCCGCAGAGGTTCATACGGGCTTTCGTCTCGTGTTTAAACAGCGGAAGAATACCATCGGATCGCTGGTTCGAGCGTTTTCGTATTTTCAGCCGTCCCTAACGGGACAGGATGCCATCCTCGCTTTCCGGATCCATCCGATCCAGTCCCGTTAGGGACGGCTGAAAATAACCCAGTACGCAGTGCTGGGCCTGCCACCCCACTCTCATGTTTTGTATCAGGGCACGACTTTTAGTCGGGCCGAATGACCCAAAGAAGACCTGGGCTTTAAGCCCCTGAGGTACTTTTTCCCGGAAGCGTATGGGCTTTCAGTGGGTTAGAAAAGAACCGCAGGTCACCCAACACAATCAGTCCCGCAGAGACGGGACAATCTAGAGCCCGGCACGGGAGTGCCGGGTAGGATTTCACGCATATCGAGTCCCGAAGGGACGACACAATGGGCAGTTCTCATGCAAACTCTTCAGCCCCTGAGGTACGGTCTTCCAATCCTCTGTGACGAACTCAGAGGCGGAAAGACACGACCTTACTCTGCAGAGGGGCTAAAGCCGTCAACCGAGTAAACCGTTTACGGCACGGATCTAATTGGGACAGGTCTGGCTGAACTTAGCCCAGGACGTAGTCCTGGGTTGGATTGGAAAGGACGACCAGTCCCGCCAGGGACGGCTGAAAATAACCCAGTACGCAGTGCTGGGCCTTTGCCCCAACTCTCATATTAAGGTGGGAGCAGCCATGCGCCTCCCCTGAGGATAAGGAAACACAGCAATGTCATTCGCCACACCCTTTCTGCTTACATCGACCCTCGTCCTCGCCTTCGCCGTCCCCGGATCGGCAAGCCAGCCCAAAAGTACCGTGACCATCGATCACCGTGTCCGCACGGCGATTCAGGGTTTTCCCGGAACGGTCAGCCTCTATGCCAAAAATCTTGATACCGGCGCCAGTTATGAGCTCGAAGCCGATGCTCCGGTTCCGACGGCCAGCACCATCAAGCTACCTATTATGGTGGAGCTTTTTGCTGAAGCCGAGGAGGGAAAGCTCGACTGGAATCAGAAGCTGGAGCTGACCGATCAGGACAAGGTATCCGGCAGCGGCGTGCTGACGGAGCTCTCCGGGGGAGACCTCTTACCCATCCGGGACCTGATGCACCTGATGATCGTGGTCAGCGACAACACGGCCACCAACCTGATTCTGGACCGGATCGGCGGAAACGCGGTCAACAGGCGCATGGCTCAGTTGGGGCTCAAGCAAACCGCAGTGATGCGGAAAATCATGCAGACCAAGCCGGAAAGCTTCACCGACGAAGGGAAAAAACCAGGCAACGAGCGTTGGGGAACCGGCAGAAGCTGTCCGCGTGACATGGTCGTCATCCTGGAAAAACTCTACCGCGGCCAGTTGGTCAGCAAAGCTGCTTCCGAGGAGATGATCAACGTCCTCAAACGCCAGCGGGATCTCCAGGGTGTCGGCCGCGATATGACGGGCACGGTCGTCGCCAGCAAATCCGGAGCGCTCGATCACCTGAGGAGTGAGGCGGCAATCGTCTACTCTCTGCATGGACCGGTGGCCATGGCGATCACCGTGAACAACATCCCGGTCGTCGACTACGGGGTAGACAATCCGGGCAACCTGCTGATCGCTGCGCTCTCCCAAATACTGGTAGAGGAGTTGGCCCCCGCAAAGTAATCTCCTCATGGCAAGGTCCTCAACTTCTGACCCCGTGGTGAATAGGCGGATGGCCCCCAGACAAACGGGTGTTCTCCCGCGGCCCGTGGTCACAATCAGGTTAAGAAAAAGTTTTTTCCTCAATAATCTTGCTTGCATTCCACTAAGGCTGTCGATATAGTACAGAAACTGAAGTAAGTCCTCGGGTGAAGAGCAGCTTGTAAGAGGGTTGCCAATCGTTCCTGTCAGTAGGGCCCGTTTAGACATTGTTGGTTTTGGAGGCGAGTATGAAACGCATTTCCTTATGGGGCGTAGCCCTCGTAATGGTCCTGGCGGCGTTTGCCGCTTGTCAGACCGCGTTGGGTCAGCAAATCACGGCGTCGATCACAGGCACCGTGGAAGATTCGGCCGGAGCGGCGCTCAACGACGCTACCGTCACCGCTCGCGACACGGAGCGTGGTACTTCCTCCTCCACCAAAACCACCCAGGGTGGTGTTTTCAACTTCAACAGTCTTCCGATTGGCACCTATGAGGTGAAGGCAGAGGCAGCCGGGTTTAATACCCAGGTCCTGCCGCCGATCACTCTCGTGCTCAATCAGAGAGCGCGTCTTGAATTCAAGATGAACGTCGGCGCGGTGACCAACACGGTGCAGGTCACCTCTGAGGCTCCGCAACTGCAGGCCGACACCACGCAGGTCAGCACCCTTATCGACGCGAACACGATCGTTGGCATTCCGCTGGCGACGCGCAACTATGTCGAATTGACCCTGCTGGCGCCAGGTAGCGTCACCCCAGACAACTCCACCTTCAATACCGGTGACAATACCAACGGCGGTGGCCGTCCGTCCATTGACGGGCATCGCGAGCAGTCCGATAACTTCATCCTTGACGGGATGGACAACAATCAGACCTCGGAAAACAATTTGGGTTTCACGCCATCCCCTGATGCAATCCAGGAATTTAACCTGATCACTTCGAACGCGCCCGCCGAGTTTGGCAACTTTGCCGGTGGGATCATCAACGCATCGATCAAGTCGGGCACGAACTCATTCCATGGTGATGCATGGGAGTTCTTCCGCAACGACAAACTGAATGCCAACCAGTGGGAGAACAAATTCGGTGGTCCCGGCAATTTCCTGCCCCGGGCCGCTCTGCGTTGGAACATGTTTGGTGCGACCATCGGCGGCCCGATCTGGAGAGACAAGCTGTTCTTTTTCGCGGATTACCAGGGCCAGCGTTTCGACCATCCGACCACCAGCAACTTCATTACTGTTTTCACCAGCGCCGAGCGCAATGGCGACTTCTCGCAGCTAACGACGCAGCTAAACAATCCGATCACTGGCGCGCCCTACGTCGGGAACCAGATTCCCATGTCACAGCTCAACCCCGTGGCAGCGGCTCTCTTTGCGTCCAAATACTATCCGACCCCGATCAACGGCAACCTCACCAATAACGCGATCAATCAGACCAACTCGGCCTTGAACACTGACCAGGGCGACGCCAAGCTCGATTGGAATATAACCCAAAAAGACCGTCTCAGCGCCCGATGGGCGCAGCAATATCAGAATGACCCCATGACCAACTCGCTGTTGATTCTGGCCAACGGCACCACGCATGCTCCGGTCCACAATGCGGTTGGGACGTGGACGCACACCTTCGGCCCCAACATACTGAACGAAGCTCGTTTTGGCGCGTCATGGATCACCATTACGACGGGCACCAACTTTAGCCCCAGTATCGGCGACCTTGGTACTCAGCTCGGAATCGCCAATGCCAACACCGTCGGTCCCGGCCTGCTGTTGCTGGGCTTTGGCGGCGGCACGGCGCCGTCCCCCGGCAATGGGACGCTCACCAACATTGGCAGCAATGTGATAGCCCAGAACTTCGCCGACACAGTAGTCCAGTTTGATGACGGAGTGACCATCACCCGTGGCAAGCACGTGTTCAAGACCGGCTTCCAGATGTGGCGGTTCCGGCTGAACACCTTCTACAGTGGCAACAGCGGCGAGTACGGCTCCATCCTCTTCGGTGGTTCCTTCAGCGGTGACCCGGCCAGCGATTTCTTCACCGGCTATCCGGTCGCGACGGGTAAGGGCGTCAGCACCGGCGGCACATGGCACCAGTTTGCATGGAGATATGGCGGATACGGTCAGGACGACTGGCGCATCACTCCGACCCTGACTCTCAATCTCGGATTGCGCTACGAAGCCACGCACTCCCTGGGTGGAACTGAACAATCGCCAGGACAACCTGAACCTGGTGACCGGGGCAATCGAATATGCCGGTGTAGACGGCAATAGCCGCGGGCTCTATAAGTCAGAATACGGGTTGCCGGCTGTGCAACCGCGTGTGGGCTTTGCCTGGTCTCCCGCGAGTTTGGAAGGCAAGACGGTCCTTCGCGGCGCCTACACCATCTCGTCCTATCTGGAAGGAACCGGCACCAACCTTCGCCTTGCTCGGAACCCTCCGTTCACTCCGACGGAAGTCTCCGCTTCCTACAGCGTACCAACCGTTCAGACGCAGTCAGGGCCGGGTGGCGCGGTTCCTGGCGATCCGTTCGCGGGAGCGATCATGTACGTTTGGGCGCCCAAGGTTCAACCTGAGATGAATCAGCAGTGGAACCTGACCGTCCAGAGCGAAGCCAGTGCGACGACTACTTTCCAAATTGGCTATGTCGGCGAGCACGGAACCCACTTGATCGTTCCGACGCCTTATCTTCAAAAGACGCTCACGAATGGCGTACCCACCCCTGGACTCTACTTCAACGACAATCCCACCTTGATTAACGACATCTCGCAGGTATCTGGGACCGCCAGCACGGGTTTCCAGACCTATCACGCGCTTCAGGCAGTGTTGCAGAAGCGTATGTCCTCCGGCCTGGAGGGGCAGGTTGCCTACACCTGGTCGCACTGCCTGACGAACAACAGTGGCTACTACGGTAGCTGGGGTTCGGCAACGCAGGCGACTCCAGGATCCCCGTACTACCAGAATCTCTACGATCCGCACGCTGATTACTCGAGTTGCTACTTTGACTCGAAAAACATTCTCGCTGCCTATGCTACTTACGATCTGCCGATCGGTAGGGGCAAGATGATCGGCAACAACATGAACTCGGTGGTCAATGCGGTTGTGGGCGGCTGGCAGGCTTCCACCATCGTCTCCCTGCACAGTGGGTTCCCTCTGGCCGTTTACGAGGCAACCGACACTTCCAACACCAATGGCCGTGGACCGCGTCCCAACTGCATATCGACCGCGATGCAAGTCTTCGGTCGCAAGGCGAGTATTAACAACGGAGCGTTCCAGGGATTTCAATACATGAGTCCAAATGGATATGCGGAACCCGCGACTGGAACCTTCGGCAATTGCCCGCTACAGGGACCTCAGACGGGAGCCGGTTACGCGGATACGGATCTCGGTGTCTCGAAGAGTATTCATGTAACCGAGTCCAAATACTTCCAGTTCCGGGGCGACTTCCTCAACGCCTTTAACAACGTTCAGCTGGGCCATCCCAATACCAACTTCCCCAGTTCAACCTTCGGATTGATCAATACTTCGCAACCCGCAAGGAACATCCAATTCGCGCTTAAGTTTTACTATTAGGCGGCTGTTAAACTCAGGGGGCAGACGCTGCATAAGCAGCGTCTGCCCCTTTGTTTTTCTTTTACAAAAGGCACAGCTTCAAAAGCTGCGGAAAAACTCGGTTTTTGTATCGGGCGCGGCTTTAGTCGCCCGTAAATGATTGAGAATACGATGGGCTTCAGCCCTGAGGGTATGTTCCGGTTGTTCGCTCCTGGTCTCATGATGCGTAAACCTGCTAAGTGGTCCCCGCTGATCTTCCTCCTCCCGGCCATGAGCTTCTCCACCTCTGCGCAGGTTTCCAGTAAGCCAGCCGCTGCTGTTACCCCCGCTGCGGCCGAACATGCCGCAACACTGGCCGAGAGCGGCCGCTGTGCGGAGGCATTGCCCATCCTGGCAAAATCAGCGGCGCACATCACCGACAAGGAGCTGCAGAAGAGAGTTGGCCTTGATGGCGTCCGCTGTGCCTCCACGCTTCTGCAGACGGAATACCTCCAGGAGCTCTTGCGCCTGTTGAGCCGGCAATTTCCGCATGACCCGGAGGTCTTGTACGTTTTGACCCACGCTTATTCCGATCTGGCGGCACGCGCCGCCAGCGAGCTGGCAACCACCGCTCCAAACTCCATCCCCGCCCTCGAAATGGACGCAGACGCGAGCGAGCCCCAGGGCAAATGGGATCAGGCCGAGAAAGACTATCGGAAAATTCTGGAGAAAAATCCGCGCTATCCGGGCATTCATTTTCGTTTGGCGCGGTTGATCCTTTCCAGACCGAATCCGCCCTCCGACTTCGCCGAGCAGGCCAAGAAAGAATTGCTGCAGGAACTCGAAATCGATCCCGCGAACGCCGGGGCCGAATACGTGCTGGGAGAACTGGCACGGCAAGCCCAGGACTTGCCTGGGGCGGTACAACACTTTTCCAAGGCTACGGAGCTCGATCCGAATTTCTCCGATGCATACCTGGGGCTGGGCATGACACTTCTCGCTGAAAAGAAATATCCGGACGCCATTGCCCCACTGGAAAAAGCAGTCAAACTCCAGCCTGCAAATCCCGCCGGACACTACAGCCTGGCCACGGCCTACGCGCGTACGGGACGTCGAGAAGATGCGGAGCGGGAATTTGCTTTGCAGCAGAAAACCGCCGGACCGGCAGGCGGCCCGGGAGCCCAGCCTCCGCAGTGACCGCAAAGAGGACACGCTTATCCCGCAGGCATTTTCTTCGGACCTTCGCCGCCGCTGCCGGGTTCGCCGGTGCAAATGCTTCCTGGCCGCGATTCGCAAACGCCGCCCCCCTCTACCCCTTCGAAGAAGTACCGGCATCCGCCAGTCACATTACCTGGGTGCATACAGCCGGCAAGTCGCCCCAGAAATATCTGCCCGAAACCACCGGGGCCGGTTGCGCCTTCCTCGACTACGACAACGACGGATGGATGGACATCTATCTCGTCAATAGCGGCAAATGTGACTTCTACAATCCCGATCCGCCTTTGCGCAACGCCCTCTATCGCAACAATCGGGATGGAACCTTCACTGACGTCACCGAGAAGGCAGGAGTAGCAGCCGGAGGCTACGGACAAGGGGTTGCCGTCGGCGACTATGACGGAGACGGCTTTCCCGATCTCTACGTCACCCAGTACGGAAAATGCATTCTGTATCACAACAACGGCGACGGAACCTTTAGTGACGTTACCGGGAAAGCCGGCGTTGCCGCCCCCGGGTGGGGTTCGAGTGCGGTGTGGTTCGATTATGACAACGACGGCCGGCTGGATCTGTTTGTCTGCAACTTCGTCGATTTCAATAAATCCAAGAACCTCAATTGCGTCGCTTCGAACAAGCCCGGGTACTGTGTTCCCACCCTGTACAAGCCATCGGCCAGCTGGCTCTTCCACAACAATGGCGACGGTACTTTCACCGATGTCAGCCAGGCTTCAGGCATTGCGAAACACCTGGGAAAAGCTTGGGGTGTGGTTGCGACCGACCTGAACAACGACGGCAAAATGGACCTCTTCGTCGCCAACGACACAGTGCAGAACTATCTCTATATGAACCGGGGTAACGGCAAGTTTGAAGAGATTGCCGCGCTGGCAGGCGTCGGCTTTAGTGAGAGTGGTCGCCCCCGCTCAGGGATGGGCGTGGACTCCGCCGATTTCAACCAGGATGGCTGGATGGATCTCTTCGTGGCCAACATCGACCATGAGAGGTTTTCTCTTTACCAGAACAACCGCGATGAAACCTTTGATGACCAGGCCAACGCAACCTCGATCGGTGCCTCGACTCGATTGCTGAGCGGTTGGGGCCTCAAGTTCTTCGATTACGACAACGATGGCAACCTTGACCTGTTTCTCGCCAACGGGAATCCGGATGACATGATCGAGACCCTGCAGAAGGACGTGACCTACCGCGAGCCGCTCATGCTGTTTCACCACGATGGCAAGACGCTCCGCAATGTGAGCGCAGAGAGCGGGCCCCTCTTTGCCAGGAATCTTTCTTCCAGAGGACTAGCCATCGGCGACTTCGACAACGATGGCGCCGTCGACGTGCTGGTCTCCGTCAACGATGCTGCTCCGCTGCTCATGCGTAACCTCGCCGCCAAAGGCAATCATTGGCTTGGAATCAAGCTCGTGGGCAAAAAATCGAATCGCGACGCAGTTGGCGCCCGCGTCACCTACCAGGCCGGAGATCTCAAGCGCAGCAGAACCAAAGTGGGAGGCGGAAGCTATTTGTCCTCGCACGACCCGCGCATGGTGCTTGGCCTGGGCGCACGGACCAAAATCGACTGGCTGGAGGTGAAGTGGCCGGAGCCCAGCGGCAAGACCGAGAAGTTTACCCAACTTCCCATCGACAAATACATCACCATCACCGAAGGCGACGGCGTTCCATAATGCCCCGGTTACACACTTAGTCCCGTAGGGACGGCTGAACTTAGCCAGGACGCAAGTCCTGGGTACATCATGAAACACGATTAAGTCCCGAAGGGACGGCTGAAGATTCTTCATGATTGCGTAGCGGCCTATTTCCAGCCGTCCCGGCGGAACTAGTTCGCAAGAAACACAACTGCCGTCTCGGTTAACGCCGTATCCTTCGACGCAATGATAGTTTCTTCCCATGAGGGTTCATGCACCGGCTGAGCGCGCTTGATCTATCACTGGTCGCGATTTACCTCGCCGGCATCACGCTCTTTGGTCTTCAATTTCGCAGCAAAGACCGCTCCTTAAAGAACTACTTTCTTGCCGATCGCAAAATTCCCTGGTGGGCGATTGCACTCTCCATCGTAGCCGCGGAAACCAGTACGCTGACCATCATCAGCGTGCCTGGCCTTGCCTACACCGGAGACTGGGGATTCCTCGAAATTGTCCTCGGTTACCTCCTGGGCAGAATCGTCGTCTGCATCATTTTTCTGCCCCGCTATTTTCGTGGCGAGCTCCTCACCGCGTACGAAGTCATCGGGCAGCGCTTTGGCCCGCGGCTGCACAAGCTCACCGCCTTTCTTTTCCTCTTTTTGCGCGCGGCCGCGGAAGGGGTCCGGGTCTTTGCTGTCTCCATTGTCGTGGGCATTGCCATTGGCACCCGGGATGTCGTTTCCATCGCCATCATTTGCGTTCTGACTTTGGTTTACACGCTGGAAGGGGGCATGACGGCCGTGATCTGGACCGACGTAGTGCAGATGGGGCTGTATATTGCGGGCACCATGATCAGCGTCCTCCTGTTGGGGAATCGAGTCCCCGGTGGCTGGCACGCCATTCACACCGTCGCCTCCGCCGCCGGTAAACTCACCATCTTCCACTTCGCCTTCAGCCTGAGCGAAACCTATACCTTTTGGGCGGGGCTTGCCGGCGGCTGCTTCCTGACCATGGCCAGCCATGGTACCGATCAGCTCATGGTCCAGCGCCTGCTGGCCGCAAAAAACCTTCGCGACTCGCGCATCGCCTTACTGAGCAGCGGCGTCGTGATCCTGGTTCAGTTCGCGCTCTTTCTTGCCATTGGTACGGGGCTCTATTATTTCTACGGTCATGCGACCAAAGGCACGGCTCCAACGAATCCGGATCGTGTTTTCCCCGCATTCATCGTTACCGAGATGCCGCATGGCGTCGCTGGGCTGATGGTAGCGGCTATCCTTGCCGCCGCGATGTCGAACCTGAGTGCGGCGGTCAACTCGCTCAGCTCCAGCAGCATGGTCGATTTCTACCTGGCCTGGAAACCCGGCGCTGATGAACGCGAGCGAGCCCGCCTCTCACGCGCTATGACCATCTTCTGGGCAATGCTGTTGTTTGTCCTGGCATTGATGTCGCGAGGCGGAGGCCACGTGGTAGAGGTCGGCTTGTCGATCGCCTCCGTAGCCTATGGAGCGCTGCTAGGAGTTTTCCTCCTCGGTACCCTTACCAAAAGCGCAACCGAAACAGGCGCCATGATCGGCATGATCGGCGGCCTGGTGGCCAATATCCTGCTCTGGAGGCAACCTCACTGGTTTCCTGTCCCCAAGGTTGCCTGGACGTGGTTCGTGCTCATCGGATCGATGTTTACGTTTATCTTGGGATGGATGATGAGCAAACTCCTGCCCAGAAAATCCGCGTCGAAAATCGTAGTTCTGCTCATCGTTCTGCTGGCTCCGCAGTTGAAAGCGCAGGACGCGGAGTTCCGCCAGATTGATCGCATTGTCGAACGCGGGATCGCGGCCAAAAAGTTTCCTGGGGCGGTGGTGATCGCTGGCCACAACGGGCACATCGTCTTTCATAAGGCGTATGGCAACCGTTCTCTGATGCCTGTGCCCGAACCCATGACCGAAGACACCATCTTCGACCTCGCCTCCTTGACCAAAGTCCTGGCCACCGCGCCGGCGGTCATGCAGCTCTACGAGCAGGGCCGCTTTCGCCTGAACGATCCAGTCGCCGAATATCTGCCCGAGTTTGCCGCCAATGGTAAGCAGGACATCACCATTCGCCAGCTGCTCACCCACTACTCCGGCCTGCCTCCCGATGTCTCGCTCGAAGATCCATGGCTAGGCAAAGAAGAGGGGTTGCGGCGCGCGTTTGCGGCCATACCCGTGACCGCTCCCGGCGTGCAATTCCGCTACAGCGATATCAACTTCATCGTGCTGGGTGCGCTGGTCGAGAAGCTCTCCGGCCTCACGCTGGATGAATACCAGCGACTCTATCTCGCCGAGCCTTTGGGCGTGGAGCATATGCGATTTCTTCCTCCGGAGAGCTGGCGCAGCCACATTGCACCCACGCAATACGAGCATGGAGTCATGCTCCGCGGTTTGGTGCATGATCCAACCTCGCGTCGCATGGGCGGCGTTGCCGGGCACGCAGGCCTCTTCAGCACTGCGGGCGATGTTGCCATCTACGCACAGAATCTGCTCGATCGCCTTGCGGGTAGGCCGAGCCGGTTCCCTCTTCAGCAACTCACGCTGGAAAAGATGACCACGCCCGGCCAACCGGCGACCGGCACTGCGCTGCGCGGATTGGGCTGGGACATTGAATCGCCTTTCTCCAGCAATCGCGGCGAGTTGTTCCCGGTGGGTTCTTTCGGCCACACGGGATTCACCGGCACCTCCCTCTGGATGGATCCCAGCAGCGATACCTACGTTGTCTTCATGTCGAACGCCGTTTATCCCAATGGCCCGACCGGGATCAACGCCATCCGTGGAGGAGTCGCGACCGCCGTAGCCAGGTGGGTGAAACTGCAACCGGATAGCGGAACACTCGCTGCCTCTATTACCGGATATAACGAATCGATCGCGGGCGAGCGCCGGTGGCAGGACCGCAACGGAAAAGTCACTACGGGCATCGATGTCCTCGAAGATAATCACTTCGCCTCGCTGGCCGCGCTCGCCGCGAAACACGGTGGAAAGTTACGGCTCGGGCTGCTCACCAATCAGACCGGGCTCGATGCTGAGGGCCGGAGAACGATCGACATCCTGGCTCATGAAGCGGAAGCAGCTGTCCCCGGCCTTAAGCTCGAGCTCCTCTTCAGCCCGGAACACGGAATCAACGGCGCGCTCGACCAGGAAGGCATTCAGAATGGAAAGGACCCATCGACCGGCCTGCCCGTGGTGAGCCTCTACGGCGCGTCAGCCGCCGACCGTCGCCCATCCCCGGAAAAGCTGCGTGGACTCGATGCCGTGCTCATCGATCTTCAGGATGCAGGCGTGCGCTTCTACACCTATGAAACGGTGGTTCGCTATTTTCTTGAAGCCGCGGGTCACACCGGCACGGACATCGTGATCCTCGACCGTCCCGATCCGCTTGGCGGCTCGTTCGTGCAGGGCCCGCTCTCCGACGCTGGAAGCGAGAGCTACGTCAACGTGGCGCCGATACCAGTGCGCCATGGCATGACGCTGGGCGAACTCGCACGCTATCTCAATGGGGAGTACAAACTGGGCGCGCCGCTGAGTGTGGTCGAGATGAAAGGCTGGCAGCGTGGAGACTGGTTCGATGCCACTGGCCTCACCTGGACCAATCCTTCTCCCAATCTCCGCAGCTTGCGGGAGGCGATTCTTTATCCGGCGCTCGGCCTCATCGAGACGACAAATATTTCCGTCGGCCGCGGAACCGACACTCCCTTTGCCTACGTAGGGGCGCCCTGGATAAACGGTCCTCAGCTTGCGCGCGCCCTGAATGCCAGATTGCTGCCCGGAGTGCGATTCGTCCCGGTGAAGTTCACGCCCCATTCCCCGTATCCGTATGCCGATCAACTCTGTCGTGGAGTCGAGCTGATCGTCACCGGCCGCAATGTTGTCGACTCTCCGGAGCTCGGGTTGGAGATCGCCTACGCGCTCCACAAGCTGTACCCCGACAAATTCACGCTGAACAAAATCGAGACTCTGCTAGCCAACAGAAGCGTGCTCGAAGGCCTGCAAGCCGGGCGCGATCCACAACGCATCGCCGAAGACTGGCAACAACAACTCCACGATTTCGAAAATAGGCGAAAACCCTATCTGCTCTACTGACCCCAGAGCGCGCCGCCGAACGAAAAATCCACTCTCTTTCCGGACGAAAATCAACTCTCCCTTTACTGAGGTTCGCGCCCCATTTGAGATCGGTTACACGGATCCCAGGTCTCAAAAATAGAAACCAGGGGCACCTTTCGATGGTTACCCATTTCCCAGGGAGATACCCCTAAGATTCCCTGAAATTGCCCAAGCACTCCCTGAGAAACCGCGTTATAGTTTGGATGGCAAATCTCACGACCTGACTCGGGCGTGGCAAAAATCGACTCACAAGCAAACCGTGTAACGGTGTTCGCGGACGATGAACCGGTGGAGCAGTTTTTTCGCCCCGCGGCCACGTCGCCAGCGCGCGCCAAAACAACGCAGGATGTCTCTTCTGAGCGCACCGGAACTCGCAGGCCGGCCAAACAGGCCGCCGATGTGGACCCGGACACTGAGGACGATACGTTTCTGCGCGCACGGCGACGCATCCCAGTCAGGCGCGGTCTCATTCCTCCCACCAGAACGGGTCGCATCCTTGCGGCCGCCGCCGCAGTCGCCGTGGTGGGCGGCCTCTTTTTTCTGGCCCTCCTGATACGTAACTTTTTCCGTGACGATCCCCGTTTCCGCATTGTCACCTCTTCCTCCATTCAGATCATGGGCAACAGCCAGGTGACGCGCCCCGAGTTGCTCTCCGTGTTCGGATCCGACCTGGGCCGCAATATCTTCTACATTCCCCTCGGTCAGCGGCGCGCCGCGCTGGAACAACTGCCCTGGGTAGAACATGCGACCGTCATGCGGCTGCTGCCTGATCAGCTGCGGGTCGCGATCATCGAACGCACGCCCGTCGCCTTCGTGCGCCAGGGCAACAGCATCGGCCTGGTAGATGCTCACGGGGTTCTGTTGCACCTGCCTCCGGCGGCCATGGCTGCAAAACATTATTCCTTTCCCGTGGTCACCGGAATTTCCGCCCGGGATCCCCTCTCCGTACGCGCCGCGCGAATGCACTTGTACCAGCAATTCATCAACGACCTGGATTCGGGAGGAACGAAGGTCTCCACCCAGCTCAGCGAAGTCGATATTTCCGACCCCGAAGATATCTGGGCTCTCCTTCCGGCTCAGGGCAACGACATTCAGGTGCACTTCGGCGATTCCGATTTCCTGGCCCGCTACCGCAGCTACCAGCAGCATCTGCCCGAGTGGCGGCAGCAGTATCCACATCTGGCTTCCGTCGACATGCGCTATGAGGACCAGGTGGTCCTCGACATGACGAGGCAGGCAGGCGCTGAATCGGGGAAGGATGCCGTATCCACCACCCCCAACCAACACCATCCAGCCGCAGCAAAACGCCCGGCAGGTAAACCTGCGGCAAAATCAACCAAAGCGGGAAAAACAAAGGGCTGATACCACGGCAATGAGCCAGAAAAGCGAAGACCTACTTACCGTACTGGACGCCGGCAGCTCCAAGATTCGCGTCCTGGTTGCAGAGTTACACGAAGGCGCGTTGCGCTATCGCGCCCACAGTGTGATGAACGCGGAAGGTATGCGCAAGGGGCTCATCAGCGATCTGCAGCCAGCCAGCAGGGCATTCAACCAGGCGGCTACAGAAGCTGAGCAGATGGCCAATGCCGTGATCGCCAGCTGCGTCGTAGGCTTGGGCGGTACCCATGTGCGCGGGGTGAACAGCCAGGGTGGCATCAGCCTGGGTAACCGTCTGCGCGAAATTACCCGTGAGGATGTCCGCGCTGCCGTGGACCGCGCCCGCTCCGTCTCCTTGCCCGCCGATCGCGAAATCCTTCACCTGTTACCTCAGCAATTTATTCTCGACGAGCAGCCCGGCATTCATGATCCCATCGGGATGATCGGCAACCGGCTGGAAGTAAATCTGCATATTGCCACCTGTTCCGCCAGCGCCTTGCAAAGCGTCATCACCTGCGCCAACAAAGCCGGCCTCGAAGTCACGGACACGGTGTTTGAAGGCATCGCCGCTGCCGAAGCGACGGTCTCGGCAGATGAACGGGAACTCGGCGCCTGCCTCATCGACATCGGCGCCGGTTCCACCGAATTGGTGGTGTTCTTTGAGGGCGCGGTAGCCCATACCGCCGTGATCCCTATTGGGGGCGACCACTTCACCAACGACCTCGCGGTCGGCCTGCACATGTCGGTGCAGGAAGCGGAAGCACTCAAGCTGGAATACGGCCACTGCGTAGTAACCTCGGTTCCTTCGTCCAGTGAACTGGAGTTGATTGCCGGCGGCACGCATGTTATCCGTACAATTAAGCAGCGCTTGCTGAGTGAGATTCTGGAGCCGCGCGCCCGCGAGCTTTTTCAATTGCTGCGGGAGAATTTGCGCCAGGGTGGTGTGCTCGGGGCTCTCGGCGCGGGTTGCGTGCTTACCGGCGGCGGAGCACGGTTGCCCGGGCTGCTGGATGTAGCCGAAAGCCTGTTGCGTGTTCCCGCGCGCCTGGGCTATCCTGTGCCACTTTCCAGAATGCCGGACGAGCTGATCCAGCCGGAGTTTTCGACTGCCATCGGCATGCTGCTTTACAGCCATCGCACCAGCGTGCTGCGGGCGGCCGAAGACCAGGGACTGCGCGCCAAGTTGCGCGCCATATTCGCAGGCAGTTTATAGTCACCAGAACGGCAAACGACGGATCTAAGTTACGCAACCAGAATGGAGCAAAACCCGATGAGTTATTCCGATGAAATCCGCATTCAGTACAACGAAGACGTCGCTCGCGGAGCCAAGATCAAGGTCATAGGCGTGGGTGGCGGCGGCGGCAACGCCGTCAACCGCATGATCGCCGCCAAACTGGAAGGCGTGGAGTTCATCGTCGCGAATACCGATGTGCAGGCCCTGCAGCTTTCCCAGGCTCCGGTCAAGTTGCAATTGGGGGTCAAACTCACCAGCGGCCTGGGCGCGGGCGCGAATCCCGACGTCGGCCGGCGCGCCGCCCTCGAAGACTCGGAGAAGATCATTGAAGCCCTGGAAGGCGCGGACATGGTGTTTGTGACCGCCGGACTCGGCGGCGGCACCGGTACCGGCGCGGCTCCCGTCATCGCCTCGCTGGCCAGCGAAATGGGCGCGCTTACGGTCGCCGTCGTCACCCGTCCCTTCAGCTTCGAGGGCAAACGCCGTATGCAGCAGGCAGAGCGCGGCATGGAAGAGCTGCTCGAAGGCGTTGACACCATGATTGTCATTCCCAACGAAAAGCTGCTCGCGGTGGCCAAGGATGCCGGCTTCTTCGAGTCGTTTCGCGTGGCCGACGACGTTCTCCTTCAAGGCGTGCAGGGCATCTCCGACATCATCACCATCCCGGGGATCATTAACCGTGACTTCGCCGACGTGAAAACCACCATGGCCGGCATGGGCTATGCCGTCATGGGGACTGCCGTCCGCAGTGGCGACAACCGCGCCATTTCCGCCGCCCAGGCTGCCATGGCCTCTCCTTTACTGGAGGCGGGCGCCATCGACGGCGCGCGCGGCATTCTCATCAATATCAGCGGTTCCAGCTCGCTCCGGCTGAGCGAGGTGAACATAGCGTCGACCCTCATTCAAAATGCGGCTCATGAAGACGCCAACATCATCTTCGGCGCCGTTCTCGACGAAAGCATGGGCGACGAGGTCAAAATCACAGTGATCGCCACCGGTTTCAAGCAGGATCAGATGGGCCGCCACAAACGCTCGGCCAGTGACGCCCTGGTGCCGCGCGTCTCCGTCCAGGGCCAGCCTTCGGTTCCCCGCTTTGCCAGCGAAGAGGCGGTCGAGGAAGAATTTACCCCTCTTTTCCAGTCAAGGAAAGCCACCCCGCAACCTTCACCCAGCGAGCGGCCAGTCATTAAGGAAACTTCACGGGAAGCGTCAAAGGAAGCTTCGGCGGAACCGGTGCCGTTTACGCTGGCGCCCGAGCCGGTGCTGATCGAAGAAGTTCCCCAGCAGACACAGCCCACGCCCCCGCCGATGGCGGCCCCCGTCCACATCAACTTCGACGAGCCGTTTGAGGAGGAGTACGCAAGGCTGATACCCAGCAAGCCCGATCCGGCACGCGAATCCATGTCTTCCGCAAGAGGCGCCGAGAGTGCCCATCGTAACGAAGCTGACGCGCATCTGGAAAACCTTGATATCCCAGCCTTTCTGCGCCGGCCGGTCAACTAGGCCGGCCTCACCAATCCAGTTGGATCTCTGCTCTAGCGTTACGTTCGCGTACCCAATTGTGGTACGGACATCAGCAAGATCTCATTGGAATATGGAAATGCAGAAAGAATTCATGTCAAATGAGTGTTAGAGCAAGTGAGTCAATGCAACCAGGGGTTGCGGGTTCGGTCTTGGGATCCTGGCTCAGAGAGTGTGGTATTACTTTGGTAACCCGGAACTTTCCGGGGCACGCATCATCTTTATAGCCATGGTTTCGAGAGGAAACGCGCGGTGAACAGACAGCTCCTACAACGTACCTTCTACCTCTTGCTCATAATCGGTCTGGCCTCCGCGGCTTTAGCGAAACCTGCCCACGCTCGTCCCACCCGGCCCTCGCATCATGCCCACGTTGCCCGGGTTCAGGAGAGCGCCCATGCCCGGCGGCACATGGCTGGGCTGCGTCATGCGCGTCCGGTTGCTCAAACTCGGATGGTGCTGGTCCACACTCGCTCGGGCCGGGTCGTCCGCCGCGCGGTGCTGGTGCGCCATCGTTACTACGAGCATTTCTCGGCTAGCTCCTTCACCGATTCGGATATCACCCAGGGTGATGTGACTGCGGGAGAAGATCCAGTGGTCCGCCAGGCGGCGATCGACGCGCTCGGCAACATGTATGGTACTGCCGTAGCGATTGATCCCAACACTGGGCGCATTCTGGCCATGGTCAATCAAAAGCTGGCCCTTTCGAGCGGCGCCGAGCCTTGCTCGACGATTAAGGTTTCGGTGGCACTGGCTGCTCTGGAAGAGGGGATCGTCACCAAGGATACCCCAGTAAACCTGGGCGGCAGATTCCACATGAATCTGACCGAGGCTCTTGCCCACTCCAACAATCTTTATTTCGAAACCCTCGGCCGTCGTCTCGGCTTTGAGCGGGTCCGCCACTATGCCAATTCCTTCGGCTTGGGAGAATTGGCCGGCTGGAACATACCTGGCGAGCAGCTTGGTATCTATCCCGACCAGGTATTGCCTGAGAGCGAGGGTGGTGTCGGTCGTATGTGCTCCTTCGGTCAGGGAATTTCGATGACCCCGCTGCAGTTGGGAGCGTTGGTGGCATCGATTGCCAACGGCGGAACCCTTTACTATTTGCAGCACCCCACCACGCCGGAAGAGGCTGCAAACTTCCAGCCCCGCGTAAAGCGGACCTTGGACATCGGCAACCTGATTCCTGAAGTTTCGGTCGGCATGGAAGGCGCGGTCGACTACGGCACCGCGCGCTCCCTGCACGCCAACTTCAACCAGCTCCCGGTTCTCGGCAAGACCGGTACGTGCTCCAACAACGGCACCCGCTACGGCTGGTTCGCCTCCTTCGCCAACACCTCCCATGGACGCATCGTCACCGTCTTCTTCCTCGAGGGTGGCCGTCCCACCTTCGGTCCGAAGGCCGCGGAACTGACCGGCGTTTTCTACCACAACCTCTGGGACCACAGCTACTTCGCCGAGAAGCTTACGGCTGACTCGGCATCGGGTACGCCTGCCGTCACCCCCGTCAGCCAATAACCTTCAACATCCCGATTCACAAAGGGCCTCCCCTCGGGGAGGCCCTTCTTCTGATCTGGAAACACGATAGAACCGAGCTGGAAACACAGTAGAACCGAGTCCCGTAGGGACGGCTGAACTCGCTGAACTTAGCCCAGGACGTAGTCCTGGGTTGGGATTTGAAAAGGCGACCGGTCCCGGAGGGACGGCTGAAAATGGGCCGCGAGGTGATCCTGGATACTTCAGCCGTCCCTACGGACTAAACTCGCAAATCCTGGTTCTCGACCCGCTGTCCCCGTAACAAGAATGCTCTACGATGCTAGTGAATGAAGATACTGACCGCTGACGAGATGCGCGCGGCCGATCGCGTCACCACCGAGCGCTTCGGGATCCCCTCGCTCGAATTGATGGAGCATGCCGGGCGAGCCGTGGCTCGCTTTATCCGCCGCGAATTGCCCCACTGCCGGCACATCGTCGTGCTCTGTGGCAAAGGCAACAACGGCGGTGACGGCCTGGTCGCCGCACGCCACCTGGCAGAAGACGGTTGCAGCGTTTCTGTGCTGATACTCGGTGATCCGGCGGAGCTGCATGGCGACGCGAAGGTCATGCTGGAACGGCTTTCCTTGGCGCCGATCGCCATCAAGGAGGAATCCGACCTTTCCGGATCCGGCTGCAAGGCCCTCCTGGAGGGGGCTCAGCTCTTCGTGGACGCAGTTCTGGGCACGGGCTTTCATCCCCCGATGCGCGGTTTGGCAGTCGCCGGCCGCAAGCTGTTGGAGGGTTACCCCCAAACGCCCGTGGTGGCGGTGGATCTCCCGTCCGGTTGGGACGCCGACTCACGTGAATATCATTCGCCAGAAGCCTACCGCGCCGATGCTGTCGTTACCTTCACCGCGCCCAAGCTGGCCCACGTCTCGGGAATGCTCACCCGTGGACCCATAGTGGTGGCCCCCATCGGCTCACCGGCCGAGGCAGTCGAGTCTGCAACCGGCCTGACCTGGGCAGGAGCCTCCAAAGTCATCGCCGATCGCCCTCGTTCTCCCAATTCCAACAAAGGCCAATTTGGACACATCCTGATGATCGGAGGAGCCAGGGGCAAATCCGGCGCTCCTTCGATGAGCTCGGTCGCGGCATTGCGCACCGGTGCAGGGCTGGTCACCGCAGCCGTCGCACAATCGATCTTGCCGACCGTTGCTGCGGTCACTCCGGAACTGATGACCCTCGCGTTGCTCGAAGGCGACAAAGGGGAGATTTCCAGCAGGAATCTGGAGCCCGACCTTCTTGACTCTGTTTTGGAAAAGAAATCCGTCATCGCCATCGGTCCCGGTATGGGGCAGGAAGAGGAAGCGGTCAAGTTCTTCCTGGGGATCCTGGAGCAAACGAAAATCCCCATGGTGATCGATGCCGATGCCCTGAATGCTCTGGCTGCAAACCCAGGCAAATTGAATGGCCGCGGCCGATTGCTGGTCCTCACGCCTCACCCCGGTGAAATGGCCCGCCTGGCCGGGATGACCATCAAGGAGGTGGAGGCCGATAGGGAAAGTATCGCCAGGGACTTCGCGACCCGCCACGCGGTGACCCTGGTGTTGAAGGGTTGGCGTACGATCATCGCCCATCCCGACGGCCGCATCGCCCTCAACACCACCGGCAATCCGGGCATGGCGAAGGGAGGAAGCGGCGATATTTTGACCGGGATTGTGGCCGCGATGCTCGGCCAATATCCGAAACAGCCCGCCGAGGCTGTGGAAGCAGCGGTATATCTTCACGGTCTGGCGGCCGATTTTGCCGTACGTTTGCAAGATCAGCACACTCTGTTGGCCATGGACACGGTCTCGCATCTCTATGAAGCATTTCGCTTTCGAGCAGAGGACCCGGGAGGTTATGTTTGGTTGCAGGGAATCGCAGGCATGTTGAAGGAGCTGGAATGACCGTTCGACGATTCGTCAGCAACAGCAGCAGAGAAACCATCGCCATCGGCGGCGAAATTGCTCAAATGCTTCAATCCCCGACCTTGCTTTTTCTTCGTGGAGATCTGGGTGCGGGCAAGACCACTCTGGTGAAGGGAATCGCGCAAGCTCTTGACGCTGCTGATCCGGATGAAGTGACCAGTCCCACCTTCACCCTGGTTCACGAATACGATGGCAGGCACCGGGTCAACGGTAAGGATCGCGACGTGAAGCTCTACCACATTGATCTCTATCGCATCGAGGACGAGCGCCAGTTGGAGACGATCGGTTTTGACGAACTGGCGACTGAAGACGCGATCCTCCTGGTGGAGTGGGGAGAAAAATTCCCTCTTGTCGTCAAGCGCAGCGACGGCGAAATTCTGATTGAGCATGCAGGTGGTGACACTCGCAACATCACCCTTAAAATCAAAGAAAAAGAATCAGCTTCTTAAAGCAATGCTTTACCAAGCCCTCCCGAACTAAATCTGGTTTATCGCGTTGCACTCCCCCGTCTCAAAGCCCCTTCCGCTGTGATCTCTTGCGAGCGTCGAGCGCGATGAAATCGATTGGCACCCAACGGAACCGCCGCCGCACACTTTGCGTATCCCTCTTCCGAAGGCGCAACCCCTCGGAGGAACCATGCTGGCAGATCTGCGCGACGCGTTGCGCCAATTACGAAACGCCCCCGGCTTTGCGCTGACGGCGATCATCACCCTAGCCCTCGGCATCGGAGCCACCACCGCCATCTTCACCCTGGTGCACCAAGTCATGCTGAAGTCCCTCCCGGTGGTCAAGCCCGAAGAACTATGGCGCATCGGCGACAAAATCCGCTGCTGCAACTGGGGTGGTTACGTACAAGGCAGCGACGGAGACTTCTCCCTCTTCTCCTGGGAAATGTACAAGCATTTTCGCGCCCACACACCGGAGTTCACCGACCTCGCCGCTCTGCAAGCGGGCAACGCCCCGCTGGGCGTGCGCAGAGCCGGATCCCAATCTCCGGCAGACACCCGCAACGGGCAATACGTCTCCGGCAATTTCTTCCGCACCCTCGGCATCAATCCCTGGATCGGGCGCATGATGACCGATGCCGATGATCAGCAGGGAGCACCGCTGGTAGCGGTGATGAGCTATCGCATCTGGAAAGAGAAGTACGGCGCCGATCCCACCGTAGTAGGCGCGGGCTATCAGATCAACGGGCATCCCTTCACCGTGATTGGCGTCGGGCCTCCAGGCTTCTATGGCGCGCGGCTCGGCGGCGGCAGCATGCCCGACTTCTGGCTTCCTTTAACTTCAGAACTCATCATCGATGGAGCGACCTCACGCCTAAAACGCCCAGACGGAAACTTTCTCGACCTGCTGGGCCGTGTGCGCCCGGGGGTAAGTCCGACCCAGCTCGAAGCCAAACTCAGAGTGGAATTCCACGACTGGCTCGCCGGACACGTGCCCGATATGCAGCCGGGAGAGAAGCAGCTCTGGCAACAAGACACCCTGCATCTCACACCCGGCGATGCCGGCGTCGCCGCGATGCGCGATCAGTATAAGGACGGGCTGAAGCTACTCTTGGTGGCTGCAGCTTGTGTGCTGCTGGTGGCCTGCGGCAACCTGGCCAACCTGATGCTGGCGCGGGGCCTGAAAGATCGCGCACAGACATCGATACGAATGGCCCTGGGCGCCTCCCGTCATCGCCTGGTGCGCAAGGCCCTGGTCGAGTCCGTGCTGCTGGCGGTGACCGGCGGCGTACTGGGAATTGCTGTGGCCTACGCAGGAACCAGGCTGATTCTCTACCTGGCCTTCGAGGCGGGTCGCCCGGACAACTATGTGCCGGTGAGCGCGTCCCCCTCCTGGCCTGTGTTGCTGTTCGCGCTCGGGATCTCGCTGCTCACCGGCATTCTGTTCGGCGTCGCACCGGCGTGGACCACCTCGCACGCCGATCCGGTCGAGGCGCTGCGCGGAGCGAATCGCTCTGTCAGTGGGCGTGGTTCCTGGGCCCAGAAGTCGTTAGTGATTGGGCAGGCCGCGATGTCGATTGTCCTCTTATCCGCCGCGGCTTTGCTGGGCAAGAGTCTGCGCAACCTGGAACACCAGAATTTCGGATTTGCGACCGAGGGCCGCTATCTCGTGTCGATCAACCCCACGCTCGGTACGGACAAGCCCGAACAAATGGAGCCCAAGTTCCGCGAGATCGACGATCGCCTGCGGCAGATCCCGGGTGTGCGCATGGTCGCGCCTGTGCTCTATGCGCCGATGTCGGGCGATAGCTGGAACAACGGCGTGCGCATCGCCGGCAGACCCGAGCCCCCGCCTAAGGAAAATACGAGTGCCGGCTGGGCGCGCGTGATGCCGGGCTTCTTCGAAACCATCGGCGCGAACATGGTCCTGGGCCGGCCCATTACGGAGGAAGACACGGCCACCACACGGACGGTAGCCGTGGTCAATGAAGCCTTCGCCCGGCGCTTCTTCAAAAACCAAAACCCGCTCGGCCAGCATTTCGGGCCGGACAAGATCCAATACGCGTCCAAGTATGAAATCGTCGGCGTCGTGAAAGACATGCGTTACTCGCCCTGGGACTACAAGGACCCTATCGGGCCCATGTACTGGATATCGGAGGCGCAGACCACCCACTGGGACGATCCTGACTATGAGGCTGGCGAGATCTGGTCACACTACCTGTACAACATCGTGATTTGGGCGCCCGGCAATCCTCCGGGGATAGAAGAAAAGGTGCGCAAAGCCTTGGCGAGTGTCGATCCCGATCTGGTCCTGTATGGGACTGACTCCTACGACAAGGTTTTCCGTGGAGACTTTCAGCAGCAGGACATGATTGCGACTCTGACGACGCTGTTCGGAGTGCTGGGGCTGGTCCTTTCGGCGGTAGGCCTATACGGCGTGATGGCCTACATGGTGGAGCAGCGCACGGGAGAGATCGGCGTCCGCATGGCCCTGGGCGCCGATCGAGGAAATGTGTTGCGCATGGTGCTAAGGGGCGCCTTTTCGCAGGTGGCCATCGGCTTGGCAATCGGCATTCCCGCCGCGATCGGCGCCGGCAAGCTGATGACGCAGCAACTGTTCAGCGTAAGACCCTGGGATCCGGTCATGCTGGCCTCGGCCACCTTGGCGTTAGGACTGGCAGCCTTGCTCGCCTCAGCGTTGCCCGCATGGCGGGCAGCGGGCGTGGAACCCATGGTGGCGCTGCGGAATGAATGATCCCGGAGCGGCGACTCGCTCAAAGACGGTCTTCTGTACCGGCAACGAAGGTCGGGTGCCCCACATCTCGCTCGTTTTTCGCGAGATGTGGGATGCCACGGTACTCGACGTGCAATTCAATCGGTGTCATTAAGAGCGACTGTCTGAATCGTCAGGTGCTCAGCTGTTGAGGGAGAGGGGCAATTGTTGACGGAAAAGACGTCCGGCTCCCTTTTGACACAACCACTCTCCTTTGAGCAACCGCTTTCCTCCAGCAATCGCCCTTTCCTCCACCAACCGCCTTTCCTCCAGCAACGCAACCGCCCTTTCCCTACAACTACCCTCTCCTTTTTGTCATCCCGAGCGCAGCCGGATTTCCTGCTGCACGGCTCTCACGACGACCCCGAATGTGGTTCTCTTCAAAGAGAACCACACGCAGCCGACCGAAGCCGCAACCCTCGACAGGAAATTCGGAGAAGGCGAGGGACCTGCGGTGCGCCATTCGTGTGCCCCGCTTCTACCGGCCTACAACCGAATCGTCCACCAAGTCCTCATGGAAATACCAACCCCTGCCTTGTCATCCTGGAGGAGAACGAGAACCCGCTCGGCCAGCATATGCGTCCAACTATGAAATCGTGAAAGACCTGCGCTACATGACCTACGACTATCGCGTCGGCGCTGCCCGCCTGGCGCGCTGCGGGCGTGGAACCCATGTCCTTGCTACTATCGGCAGAGAACTCCGCAACCTCAGCCACGATGCGTTGCCGGGGAGGCCCGTTGCGACAAAAATGATCGGGAGGAGTATAAGCATGGGGAAACATGATCTATCGGAGCGCGTGAATCGGTTTTGGCTGCGCGTGACCGAGGGCATGCAACTCAACCAGCTATGGTCGCAGTTTCGGACAGATGCTCATTCCAGCTACCGCCTATATTCCCTCGAGGTCGATTCCACGCGAGTGGAAGGCGTGGACCGCACCCGGCACTTTTTGAGCGTGGGCAGCCAATTCTTCTGGGCGATTGTCGAGAAGCTCACGCCGGCCCGCCGGGTGTTATTGCTGGTCGCTTTAGTGCTGGTCTTTGTTCCGGGCGGCGAATGGACGTGGCGTACAAGATCGGGAACAGTGGAAGTATTCGGTCTCGATTCTCACTTCTACGGTGGTCTTCTGATGTTCGTCCTTTTAGTTCTGGAAGTTGCAGATCGCGTTGTGATGAAGCGCGATCTGCAGATTGCGAAGGAGATCCAAACATGGTTACTTCCGGAGAGCCCACCCCACGTGCCGGGGCTCGAAATCGCATTCACCACCCGGCCGGCCAATACCGTTGCGGGAGATTACTATGACGTCTTTGCCCGTCCAAGCGAAGGTTCAGGAAGCAGCACTTTTCTGATTGCGATTGCAGACGTGGCGGGTAAGAGCATTCCCGCTGCGATGCTGATGGCAACATTTCAAGCAAGCCTGAAAACTCTCAGTGGCACACCCGGCTCGCTCCCGGAATTAGTCGGCCGGATGAATGGTTATGCCTGCAGCAACAGCCAGAATGGCCGCCGCTTTACCACCGCTTTCATTGCCGAATTCGACTCTGCATCGCGTCGATTGACCTATGTCAATGCAGGACACAACGATCCCATGCTGCGGCGTCAATCGGGCATCATCGAGCGTCTCGGGATTGGCGGCTTGCCGCTCGGGATCATGAAAGATGCCTTCTACCTGTCAGGGGAAGTAGTGATGCAACCCGGTGATTGGCTCGCGACTTTCACCGACGGCGTCATCGAGGCCGAGAACAACCTTCAGCAGGAGTACGGCGAATACCGCTTAATGACCATGCTGAACTCCGGCGTGATGCTGTCTCCGGCTATGCTGCTGGATAGCATCATGGGTGACCTCGACCGCTTCGTGGGGGATGCGCCGCAACACGATGACATTACCTGCATACTCTTGCGTGCTAGTTAGTGCACTATCGGAAGTTCATTGAATGAATGTTGGTCGGTTCTTGTATCAGGACACGGTTTCAAGATTTGTGGGGGGGGAAGGGGTCCACTCCAGACGAAACGTAACCCCGTCAAGACCGGCATTGTCCTGGCGAGCATCTGAATACCTGCTGCAACAGGCCAGGCAATTGAGCTTGTAGGAGAAGGGCTCTTGGAAGGGAGCCGTCGATTGGCCCGGATCATGACAATCGGGGAGATCCTGGTAGAGATCATGGCGACCGAGCGCGGCCAGAGCTTCCGCGCGCCGGGCACCCTGGTGGGGCCTTTCCCGAGCGGCGCTCCTGCCATCTTCATCGACCAGGTGGGCCGGCTCGGACGTTCGGCCGGGATCATCGGCTGCGTGGGTGACGACGATTTCGGCTGGCTGAACATCGACCGCCTCCGGCGGGACGGTGTCGACACCAGTGCCATCGCGTTGCTCGCCGACGCGGTCACCGGAAGCGCATTTGTCACCTACACGGCGACGGGTGAGCGCCACTTTATCTTCAACATTGCCAATAGCGCCTCCGGCCGCCTCTCAGTGTCGTCGATCAACGAGCCGATGCTCGCCGATTGCACATGGTTTCACGTCATGGGTTCATCACTGTTCTCTCCGGAAATCACCGCAGCCGTACGCAAGGCGATTGGGATGGTGAAGCGCCGGGGTGGGGTAATCTCCTTCGACCCAAACATCCGCCCAGAGATACTCAGAACCGCGGGCGTTCGAGAAGCGTTGCGATCGATCCTCGAACAGACCGACGTGTTCCTGCCGAGCGGAGACGAGGTGGCCTTGCTGGTGGATGCGCAAACGGAAGCCGAGGCCATCGAGCCGCTACTCGCCCTCGGGATTCGAGAGATCGTGGTCAAGCATGGCAGCGCTGGCTGCACCTATTACGACCGGTCGTGCCGCCTGGACGTGCCGGCGTTCGCAATCCGCGAGGTCGACCCCACCGGCGCCGGCGACTGCTTCTGCGCCACGTACGCGGCGTGCCGCGAAGAAGGCAAAGCGGTCGACCGCTCGCTGCGCTATGCCTGCGCCAGTGGTGCGATTGCCGTGACGCGCAAAGGTCCCATGGAGGGCATTGCGAGCTTTGCGGAATTGGACACGCTCATCGCGGCGCAGCGCCGATAGAGTACTGACGTTTACCGGCCACAGGATGGCTTAAACCACGAGCTTCTGCGCGTCTGCTCGGCCAGCAGATCTCTTTGCCGCTGGAACCCCCACTGAACTGGCTCAGCTCCCTTCGACGCGTCTAACGAAGCGGGATGGCGACCTGACTCGCGGCACCTTCGGTCGAATGGGTCGGCACGCAAGGTTACGCGGTCCTCGCTGCAACTCGCAGCGCCGATAATCACGGGATCTACAGGGTCTTGAGGAATGCGATAAGAGCTCTGCGATCCTCCGCGGACAGGTCCAATCCGAAAGGGTGTCCCTTAACTGCATAGGTCTTCATGCCGTAGGGTTTAAATCCGGTTGGCACATAGTCATCTCGCAGACGGCGGGGATCAAACCAATCCTCGAGCGTCGCACACCACCCGCTGTGGCCAAACATCCCCCGATACCAGACGCCTCGCAACGATGGGACCTTGTAATAGCCGGTCCCGCGCCTGGTTTTTAGCGCGAGGTTAGGATCAGTGCCGACTGAGAAAGGCAAAATATCGTATTTTGTTTCTGCCTCAGCCGATGGAGTGAAACCTGTCGCAATTGTCAGTTTGTTGTTGGTGTATATCGGCGGGGTGTGGCACATGATACAGCTCTTACTCTTGAAGAGTTCCTGGCCGCGTTCGGCTAGTGCGTCTAACTTGTTGGGATTCGGAGGGGGCTTCAGCGAGTAGATATACAAGGCCAAGGCATAGAGTTGCTCGTCGCTGTAACGGTCCCGATCGAGATTCTCAATCTTTGGCAATTGCTTGAAGTCGGGGAAGTCGACCGGAACGAAACCGTCGAAATTAGCTAGATCATCGCCACCCTGATTGAGTGCCGCGTACCGCATCAAATCCACAATAGAGTGCTGCTGCTGAAGGCCTGTACGATCCAAATACGTGCGATCCTTGACACCGATTAAATCGGGTACCTGCGCCGGAGCGAAGGGACTCGTTCTATGGCGTGCAACGACTCCCGGCGGAATCGTCCGGTGAACTTCGGCGATTTGTTCAAGAGGCATGCTGCTGGTCGAAGGAAGAGGATCAGAAGTGATCCACGGGGTCGCGTACAGGCTTCGTTCGAGCACGGGGGCGATTTTTTCGCCGGAACGGAGATAATCGAACGCGAAATAACGATCAAAGGGGAAACTGCCCTGTGCTCCCTTCAAAACAGTTCCGTCCGGCATAACCCGAGTGTGGCACATCCCACACGCCAGGACCCCAATCTCGACTTCACCCTTTTTCTTCACCACATAACGGAAGTATGGCAGCGTGCCATCTCGGGCGACCGGTGCGCCCGTCGTCTCCAGAAACTTTGGATCGCGAACGTACAGGTCGGTCGGTTCCGATCCTCCGATTCCTCCCTCGCCTGTCGGCGCGTCGAATACTGCTTCACCTGCATTTATCCAGTCGGCCGCTGTTTCGAGTGTTGGCGCGTGACCTTTGTCATCCCAAAAAATTATCGGGTCCTTAAGTTTGAGCGATTCCAAGTAGCCAGTTGGTTCGTGACCCGCGGCATACACGGGGTAGCTTTTGTAGATGGGCCGGACCGGTACCCGGTAGTAGTAGTCGGCGGAGACCTGCTTCGGAGACCCCACGGGATTGGCCAAAGGAATTTCGAGGGCAGCCATCTCGGCATCATCCCAAGTCTTCGGAACGGCAGACTTACTAGCTTTGGGACTCGGCGTTTGCGGATGGATGCTGTCCACCCGGATTACCGGAAAAAGAAAAGCGAGAGCAAACAGCCATCCTAGTCTTTTCAACTCGGCCCTCCGGGCTTCTAATCCAGAAATGATGCTGGCGTTCTGCGGCTAATCTAACTTAGTCAAATTGTCATGTCGAGGAGACAATCACTTACTTACAGATTCATGGCTCACAGGTGATCGTCTGTCTGTCACCCGTTTTCCGGTGGTGGGGGCAGCGCACGGGGGAGATCGGCGTCCGCATGGCGCCGGCAAGCTAATGATGCATGAATGTTCAGTGGCGCTGCGCAACGACTGAGCGATGCGCGACTTATTCTGGATGAACTTTCACTGCGGAATGTATGAACGAAAGCGTTCGGCCTACCTCTGTCGAATGCCAGATGGGGGTTGAACGGACTGCAACGAATCCAGTCCCGCAGGGACGGAACAACCTAGAGCCCGGCACGTCAGTGCCGGGTAAAATTAGGCGGATGATGAGTCCCGAAGGGACGGCACAAACTTCAACGCAGACGGCTAGGATCTCGCGAAACCGGCGCTCTGGATTGGACTCGGGGTACGACATCCCGCCGGCCTTGCAAAAGCGTTTACTGAAAAAATCGCTCGTGGATTTTGCGGACGATGAGGACTCCAGACGAAACGTACCCCCGTCAAGCCCGGGCGCGTCTCCAGTGTAGTTTGCTTCCCCCATTGGGGTACTTTTCGTCCCCGTCTGTTCCCGGCCGTCTTTGTCCGCGAACTCATGTGTCGACGCCGCCGCCCTCCTCAAGACTCATCCCAAATGCGAACCACCGCGCTGAGCTTTTGTTCCGGGCGGGTAGTCGCCGATCCGTAAGTTATTACTTCGGCCAAACTGCACCGCAGGTATCGATCAAATGGTTATTTCCGGATGGGCGGTGATACGCCCGCGCATCGCTGCATAGATAAACGCTTCGGTGCTGATCCGTTGGCTGAGAGACTCTTACCAGCCAAATAAGGCAGTTTGAGTATATAGACGAGGGTCAGAGGTTGACCGAGATGCCGCCCCACCCCACGGTCTGAACCGCGTCCTAGTTAAGTTAAGCCTTATCGACCGATTGCAACGACAGATGCTCTGCCGCGTCCTTTGTGCAGCTTACGGTGGTATGGTCAGTCAATGCTTCGGTGCGTGCTCAGGGTCTGCGACCGCGCGATCCTGCGTTCTCCCATAGCGAAATGGCGTGGGACGCATCGGGAAGTCCGAGGACGTAAGCCGATAATGAACGAACGTAGGAAGTCGGACAAACCTTTACCACCGATGAAGTCCTCGAACAAAGCCGGGCCACCGGTCACCTCGTTAGGGGCAGCCCTCAGGGAAAAGAGGGACAGCCTGACCTGCGTGATTTACTTGTGTTGAGATCAGACGAAAATCGCGCAGATCAGGCCGCCCCCCATTCTTCCCGATCTGAGGGCTAACTACCCCCGTACTGCTGAACCATTTTGGGAAACGAAGGACCGGCCTTGGCCAAATCTTGAGCGTTCATGACCGGCCGAATAGAAACATGCGCCTTGAACGCCAGAAACCAAGGCTCAGCGACTGCCGGAATCTGCGACGTGTCCTGCAAATCGAAAACGATACTGGCCGATCGTTGGCCGTTGTCGTCTGCAATGAAGTAAGCTGCTTCCGGTTTAAGGTCCGCCACGATTCTCTCAATCGTCGAACCCAGGGTCCCAGCCTTAACGGCGGCATTGCCAGCTTCCACGGGAATCGATGCCCTAAGCAACATGCGCATACGGTTTTCCTCCTTCCAAGGAAGGCACACTTGTACAAGAGGTCGCATCCGGGTGTCAAGGCAAAGCCAATGGGTGCAGACGAAACATACCCTTAGCGATCCGTCCGGCGGAAACACTGCAATTGGGGTTAGAGGTACGCAAAATCGCGGGAAACCACGGGCCGAAATTTCCCCTGATGCTAATGCCCGCGGTTCCCACCCATTTCATCCCGCTGCCAACACCCATAACTAACCCGAAGTAACCTTCGGTGTGGTACTCCTATGTCGCAAAAAACTCGTCGAGCCACTTACATATAACTCGCAAAAGCTGTATCTCTTAAAGCAGACGATTATCGGCAGGCGACGGCTCCTCACGTAACCGCGCCCTGTCCGGCAGTTGCCGGTAGTTTCGGCCTTTCGCGTGAGCGAAGGATAGTTTCACCACTATCCGGTACTACACTCTATCCCTGTCACAAAATAAGCAACGCCAGCCATTCGCGCCCGGCTGCGGCTCTCTATCCCTGTGCCACCAAGAGCGCAGCAGATCAATCCATCCCAATCTCCAGCAAACCGAGGAACGAGACGACCTATGCCCAAAAACACAGTCACCGATCCTATCACCGACCAGGAAATGGCCTTTGCTCACCTGATCCTGTCCGGAACCATGAATGACCGCCGCGCTGCGGAAGCCGTCGGTCTCAACCCTGAAGCCGCCGCTTATACCAAAGCCAAGCCCCGCGTCCGCGCCTACATGCTAGAGCACCGCGCCGCCGTAAGGGAAAAGCTGGTGGCTCAGGAAGCCGATGGCCTGCGCAAGCTGAACATTGGCCGCGACCAAATCCTCGACCGCCTCTGGGAACTGGCCACGCTCAGCCACGAAGCGACCCGGGGCACCATCGCCGGCCAGATCAAGGCTCTTTCGATGATCGTAGCCATCGAAGGACTGGTGCCAGACCGCCACTTTTCCTCACCCGCCACCCAACCTACGGCCCCGCCCGTCGAACCAGACATCTCCATCCCTGATTGGCTCCGCAAACGGCAGCACGAACCGAGGACCGAGGAGCCAGGCAATCCCGTTCCCGCCACCAAAACCCAACCCGCCGAGTCGCAGGTCTCCCATCCGGCCCTGGATCCGATCCCCGATCCGGAGCCCACACCCGAGCCAGCCCCCAGACCAACGAACGACATGTCGTTTCCCAACCTCAATCGCAACCAAACCGGCCCTCTCAATCCTTTTATCAAGCCCCAACCCCTGAACCGCCTACCCGCCGCAACGGACTTCGTCTTTGACGCCGTCCTGGGCCGAGCCAACCCCATCAAGCTGTCTTTCTCGCCCAATCGACTCTTCTCTGGGCGGCGGCGCTAAAGTCATAAAAAACAATTTATAGGACAAATTTTATCGAATTTTATGAAATATCTCGCTCTCTTCACTCGATAAATCTGGACCGGGCTTCCAGACGTAAATTCGGGAGATAACGGCCTAGACGGAAGTACCCCCCGGAACTGCTCTCATCGGGAGGAACTCCAGGACACATCTCATTCGGTCAGCGCATGACTATCTAAGACTTTTTCACCGACGGAAGATTTCGTTGGGGGTAGTTCCTCCCCGTCCGCCTACTCCCCCTTACCTCCTGACATTTAGCTGCGCCGATCTGGTGATCCACGGTAATTTCGTCTGTTCCGAAACTCCTGTCCCGAAACTCCGGCTTCTTCGAGGCGACTCGAAGGGCATCGCCGTGAAGCCGTCGCAAAACCCGGAAGACTGGTTAATGAAGTTCTGCAAACGGCTGAAAACGCTCAGCTTCACGGTTAATTGAGCGTTAAGAGTCAATCCGTTGACCACTCCGCCATTCCTCTTCATAGTCGTCACATTCCGGTAATCGCTTTGCCAGCAGATCGCGATGCCTCAGACCTTTCTGCAACTCCGAATTGGGTGAGAAGCGCCGCCGCATTCTCTATTGGAGATACAAAATGATGAAATGCCGATCCATCTTCTTTGCATTCGCCTTGGTCGCTACCACGGCCGCACTTGCTGCCGTCGCCACGCCCGATTTTCAGTCGGCGGCGACGGCGAAGGTCACTTTCCGGGGAACCGAATATTTGCTCCGCTCGTCGCACGGCAACACATACGATTTCACGCCCCGGGGCCAGGAGGACCTTTCTACCTTTACCGACATGCTGGAACTCAATCTATATCCCGCGGCTCATGACCAGGAGGCTCTGGCCACGATCACAAGTCGGACCCGGTCGATTGCCCAGGGCGCGAAAGCCACAATCCTGCAAACGATCTCGGTTTCCGCTTCAGCGCAACAACCGGGCCAGCATTTCTTGGCCGTAGTGTTGCCAACCCCCCATGGTGTGGATTTCGATGCGGTACGCTTCGTCCTCGTCGACAATCAAGGTGTCGGGGTGTTTTATACCCGCCGGTCCTACGGCGAGTCAGCTGCCGCCACGACGAGTGAATGGGTAACGAAGAACGCTGCAGGCGTTGAACAGCAGCTTCTGCAGTTCGATGCCTCACCCATGGTGTCGTCCGTGAAGACCCCCGCCAGCCCGTCCCTCCCACCTCCCGCCACAGATCTGCCTGCCGGCACGATTAAAAAAGGCACGCTGACGAGTCCGCAGCTCAGGCAAGACACGATGCTGGGGGTCGCCGGCAAGATGGGCACTCTGGGATGCCACAAAGTTGACGATGTTGCGCAATACGTCGTAACCCCCTTCTCAGGCGCGACCGGCGCCAGACAGTGGCAAGAGAAGTGGCTGGTCAAGGGTTGCGGCCAACAATATCCGGTCGATATCGATTTCAAAGAGGATGGCGCAGGCGGGGCCTATTGGACGATCAAGAAGTGATGATCGTCCGCGACCGACGACCATGCCAGGGCAGAAAGAGACGTAAATTCGTGACCGCGACCGGGACTGACACTTTGCAAATTAGAGAGGCAAGAATAAGCCATTTTCCGGCGAAAGGGTCAGTTCCGCCTGCTCACAGAATTACCCTCTACTCCACCTACCTCGGGGGCGCGGAGGGCTCGACGCAGGGCTACAGCATCGGGTTCGATCATCTGGGAGATACCTTTGTCGGCGGTACCACGACGGCTGGCTTATTTCCCGATGTTCCGGTGACGACTGTGAAACCGTCGGCAGGCTTTTTAACTAAACTGCATCCCAAGCTGATGACCATGGCGTACACCACGTTCCTGGGAGCAGACGTGTATGGCATCGATATCACAGACCCTGTAAGCACCACCGGCACCTATTCAGCGTCTGGCGCAACGATCTATGCCGTGGGCGATCGTTATATTCCAAACTCGGATACAACGCAGGTCAGCAACCTCGATGCCTTCGTTGTCACACAGTTGGACACACCTTAAGCCGCGTGACTGTCCCAATTGCGTTCTTTCGTTGTGTATACAGCTGCGAGTGACTGCCTTTGCTCCTGCTGGGCGGTCACTCGCGGGTTTTGCGAGATATGGGACACCCGTAGTTTTGTTGCGGAGCCTAATCTTAGAAGCGACGTTTGGTCAGGAGATTCGGGACAGGGAGATTCGGGACAGAGCGCCGGAATCCGGGGAACAGACGCAATCCGGGGAACAGACGAAACGTACCCTATCTTTCGGGAGATTCTCGCGTTTATCGTTGGTTAGGTTTCGTCTGACCCCCATCACACGTTTTTCTCCGCTTTCAGTAACCCGCAGTCTCAGGCATGTTTGTTCCCACGGCACCTATTGTCGATCGGGCTTAAAATTCGGGGAAACCTGAATTCGGTATACTTCTCTCCTGAAAGCGATGGCACATGGTCGGACGGACCATCTCGCACTACGAGATCATCGAGAAGCTGGGCGAAGGCGGGATGGGCGTAATTTACAAAGCCCGGGACGCACATCTCGATCGCTTTGTCGCCATCAAGGTTCTGCCCCTGGAGAAAGTCGCCGACGCTGAGCGGAAGCGGCGTTTTGTACTGGAGGCAAAATCCGCCTCGGCGCTGAATCATCCCCATATCATCACCATTCACGATATCGCCAGCGACCATGGCCTCGAGTTTATCGTCATGGAGTTCGTGCCCGGCAAGGCATTGAACCAGGTGATCGCGCGTAAGGGGCTGCCGGTCGCCGAGGCACTGAAATATGCGGTGCAAATCGCGGACGCTCTGGCGACAGCCCATGCGGCGGGAATTATCCACCGCGACCTGAAGCCCGGAAACGTGATGGTTTGCGGCGCACCGGAACGTTCCGGCTCGGTCAAAGTTCTCGATTTCGGCCTGGCCAAGCTGACAGACAAGAGCGATAGCAGTGATCGCGAATTCACCGGGACCATGGATCCCGGTAACACGCCGGCGTCTGCGGAAGGCATCATCGTGGGGACTGTGTCGTATATGTCACCCGAGCAGGCGGAAGGAAAGAAGGTGGATGCCCGGTCCGATATCTTCAGCTTCGGAGCCCTGCTTTACGAAATGGTGACCGGTCGAAGGGCGTTTCAAGGCGACTCGAGATTGTCGACACTCTCCGCAGTTCTGCGTGAAGAGCCGAAGCCGGCCAGCCAAATCGTTGAGGGTCTGCCGCGCGAGTTGGAGCGCATCATCGTACGCTGCCTGCGCAAAAACCCCGAGCGCCGTTTCCAAACCATGGCCGACCTCAAAGTCGCCCTGCAGGAACTGAAAGAGGAATCGGATTCCGGGACCTTGCAAGCGGCGCCGGCGTTGGAGCAACGGCCCGGCCGGCAGCGATTCTGGGCCGCGGCACTTTTGGCAATCCTTGTCTTGGGTGCTGGCACGCTATGGTTTATGCGGTCTCCCACCAAAACTCCGGACGCAGCGTTGAACCCTATCCCACTCACAACGTATTCGGGGTTTCAAGGGTGCCCAAGCTTTTCGCCGGACGGCAACCAGGTGGCCTTTTTATGGAATGGAGAAAAGCAGGACAACTTTGACATATACGTCAAGATGATCGGTACCAATGGGCCGCCCCTGCGGCTGACAACCGATCCGGCCCTGGATCACGACCCCGCGTGGTCGCCGGATGGACGCTTCGTGGCATTCCTCCGGCTCTTACCCTCGGGGAAGGACGCGTTGCTGTTGATTCCGGCCATAGGTGGCCTGGAGCGCAAGATTACCGAGATTTCCAGCGGTGCGCGCCCTACGTGGTCGCCCGACGGCAACTGGCTGGCGATCAGTGACACCGATTCCGGGCCAGATCGCTTTGCGCTTTATCTGATATCGGTCGACAGCGGTGAAAGGCGAAGACTGACCTCTCCGCCGAAGCAATCCTTTGGCGATTCCGATCCTGCTTTCTCGGCGGATGGGCGCTCTTTGGCATTCCGGCGAAGCACCGATGCCCACTCGCCCGAGTTAAACGATCTCTACGTGCTCGCATTCTCCGATGGATGGAAGCCCGCGGGAGAACCTGAACAGATCACATTCGGAAATAAGGGCGTTCAATATCCAGCCTGGACCGCCGATGGGCGCGAGATCGTATTTGCTTCCGGATCGATCGTTTCGAGGGGCCTGTGGAGTGTCTCCAATTTCGCGCACGCTGCAGCACGGGCCGAACCGCAGCGTCTGCCATCGGTGGGCGACGACGCTGCCGAACCCGCGATTTCCCCTAGCAAACACCGCCTCGTCTATGTACATCGTTTTAGCCATAACAGTCTCTGGCGGGTGGCCGTGCCCAGTCTGGAAGGTAAGAAGCAACGGCTACCCAATCAGGCCACCTTGCTTCTCTCTTCGACCCGGGATGATAACTCTCCCCAGATCTCCCCAGACGCAAAGAAAATTGCTTTCCAGTCGACTCGCTCGGGAAACACGGAAGTCTGGGTGTCCGATGCGGATGGATCGAATGCCGTGCAGATGACCTCTTTTGGCGGTCCCGAGGTCACAACTGCGCGTTGGTCGCCGGATAGTAAGCGTATCGCTTTTGACTCAAACGCCGCGGGAGAGTACGACATCTATGTCGTGGACGCGGACGGCGGAAAGCCGAAACGCATGACAACGAACCCTGCGAACGACGGCAACCCGAGCTGGTCGCCGGATGGCGAGTGGATCTACTTCGATTCCGCCCGAGCAGGGGCTCAGCAGGTATGGAAAATGCCGGCAAACGGCGGTGAAGCGATCCAAGTAACCAAAGATGGCGCCTATGCGCCGCGCGTATCACCGGACGGAAAGTTCCTCTACTACACCAAGGCATTGAATTCCACGAGTCTCTGGAAGGTATCTCTCGAGGGCGGTGAACCCTCCAAAGTTCTCGACAATTTGAGTAACTACGAAAACGTGGCAATCGTGAAGAGCGGTGTGTACTTCACCCCTAGCGACGATGCGATAGGTACTAGTTCTTCCATCCAGTTTCTGCGGTTCGGCACGAACACCATAAGCGAAGTCACCAGCTTTGAGAAGTCGTTCGTCTATGGCGTCTCGGTTTCGCCGGATGATTCATGGATGGTCTACAGCCCAGAGCTGCAAGTCCGTAGCGAACTCATGCTAGTGGAGAACTTCCGCTGATACATTTTTGCGGGAGGCACCCACGCGGATCGTAACCTCCGCCGTACGGGACTTTCCCCCGTCGTCGATCGCGAGCAGCGAGGGTCAAAGTCCCCGGAGTTAGGTCGGCGAAGGTGTCTTCGAAAGGCTCCTGGCGGAGATTTGTGGTCCCGCCTGACCCGGGACAGACGGAGTAAACGCTGGATGATTCGGTCCCGAGACTCTCCCCGAAACTCCTGTCCCGAAACTCCCCACCTTCGACCCGTAGAAGCCTCTCAATCTCCTAAGTACCAGTCCCCATCTGACCACCAAATTTATGGCCGACGCTGCGGAGGCTATAATTGCCCGCACAGATGACGCTCAGCTCGGGCACCAGACTCGGTCCGTACGAGGTCGTCGCACCGGCAGGCGCGGGCGGCATGGGCGAAGTGTATCGGGCCCGCGATACGCGGCTGAATCGTGACGTGGCGGTGAAGATTCTGCCGGCCGCGTTTGCGCGCGATCCGGAGCGGATGTGGCGGTTCCAGCAGGAGGCGCAGGCGGTTGCGGCGCTGAATCATCCCAACATTTTGGCGATTCATGATTTTGGCGAGCACGAAGGCTCGCCTTACATCGTCACGGAATTTCTGGAGGGCGAGACTCTGCGCGTCCGCTTGGGTGCGGGGGCCCTGCCGGTGCGCAAGGCTACCGAGTATGCGGAGCAGATTGGGCGCGGGCTAACCGCGGCGCATGAGAAAGGGATTGTTCATCGCGACCTGAAGCCGGAAAACATTTTTGTGACCCGCGACGGGCGGGTGAAGGTTCTCGACTTCGGATTAGCCAAGCTGTCGCGAACGGAGGAAGTCCATTCCCACGATGTGACGATTCCTTCGCAAACCCAAGCCGGAGTGGTCATGGGAACAGCAGGCTACATGTCGCCGGAGCAGGTGCGAGCCCAGGTGGCGGACCATCGGTCGGACTTGTTCAGCTTCGGCGCGATTCTCTACGAGATGCTGTCCGGCAAGCGGGCGTTCGAAGGCGGCACTTCGGTCGAAGCCATGAGCGCCATTCTGAAGCATGATCCTCCGGAGTGTGTGGAAGTAAACCGGAATGTTCCTCCAGCCCTCGATCGCATCGTCCGGCATTGCCTCGAGAAGAATCCGGAAGAACGGTTCCAGTCCTCGCGAGATGTGACGTTTGCCCTGGGCTCGCTTTCCGATACTGGAAGCTCCGCAAGCGGTCCTCGATTTCCGGCAGTCCCGGCGCCCACCGGCCGAGCATGGAGATCGTGGTTGCGCACCGCAGGGGAAGTGGCGTTGCTGGCAGCGGTACTTGGGCTCCTGTCCTTGCGCCGGGCGGAAAAGCCTGAGCTCAGCGTCCAAGCATCGATACTGCCGCCGCCCGGAGACGGTTTCTGGGCGAACCACACCCAGCCGGGCACGATTTCTCCAGATGGCAGGTTTCTTGCCCTGGTTGCGATGCGCGAGGGGCATTCGCAGTTGTGGCTGCGTCATGTCGACAAGGGCGACGCACAGCCGATCGCAGGATCAAACGACCTTACTTATCCATTTTGGTCGCCAGACAGCCGTTACATCGGGTTCTTCGCCGGCGAAAAATTGAAAAAAGTGGACGTCTCCGGCGGCGCCGTGACGGATATCTGCCCCGCCGGCAACCTCAGTTTTGGCGCCTCCTGGTCGCCGCGGGGGGTGATTGTGTTCTCGACTTTTGCCGACGTGTTAAAGCAGGTGCCGGAAAACGGCGGCACGCCGGAACGGATTAACGGTGTTCCGTTGGCAAGCGACGCGATGGGGCATCACTGGCCGGTGTTTCTTCCCGACGGCATTCATTTTGTTTATCTCGAGTGGAGATACGCAACTCCCGAGACTCATCAGAACACTGTTTGGGTCGGCTCGCTGAACGGCGACAAAGCGCGGCGACTGCCGCTGGACTCGACCAACGTTCAGTACGCCTCGGGATACCTGCTTTTCAGCCGCGATGGGGATTTGTTTGCAGAGAAATTTGATCCGCAACGCTTGGAATTAACCGGGCGTGCGATACCTATCGCACGCAACATTCAATATGACAGATTTGTGCAAGCAGGCGCGTTCAGCGTCTCAGACAATGGAGTGTTGGTATATGCGCCGGCCGGGACTGGCGGCAACAGCGAGTTGACCTGGCTGGATCGCAGCGGAAAGGCCCTCGCCACGCTGGGGGAGCCTGGGCAATATTTCTTGCCTTCGATCTCGCCCGACGGGAAGCGCGTGGCGGTAGGCATCGAGCCTTCGAATGCTTCCGATAAGATCTGGATCTATGATGTCGATCGAGGAACGAGAGTCCCACTCGATCCTGATGAATCAGGTCCTACGGTATATGGCCCAGTCTGGTCGCCGGACGGCAAGCATCTCCTGTACCGAAATCTGTTGGGAAAGCGCACGGCGCTGTTTACGCGCGCAGCGGATGGTTCGGGAGAGGAGAGGCAAGTGGGCCAGCCCTCTGATGCGGTGATTGGTGCGTCGGACTGGTCGAAAGATGGCAGGTATCTAAGCTTGGATTTGACCAGGTTTATGGGGCCTGATAATTGGCATGACTCCGTCATTGTCGTCCGCCCGGAAGATCCGTCGAAGCAACTGGTCGTGATTGACAACGCCAGTTCAGGAAAATTCTCGCCTGATGGACATTGGCTGGCGTACTACGATGAGACAAGTGGGCAGTTATACGTGACGGCGCTTCCGGGGCCCGGCGCACGAATCGCCCTATCCTCGGCTGGCGGATCGGACCCACGCTGGCGCGGTGACGGGCAGGAACTCTTTTATGTCGCCGACGATCTGACGCTTGTGTCGGCGCGTGTGCGAGAGTCGGCAGGCGAATTTCATGTACTTTCTTCCCAGCCGCTATTTCGTATCGAGCTTCCCATGAATCAGAGAAACTACGATGTCAGCCGCGACGGAAATCGCTTTCTCGTGACCACCCGGACAGCGAAAGAAAAGATGGCTCCCCTTACCATCATGACGAACTGGACGGCCGGCCCACAGAACGCAAACAAATGAGGTGAAGAGTAACACGATGACGGCTTGTGTGCTGCAGAAGCACGGAAGGAGTCGAAGGTGAAATGAAATCCGTGCAAAACAAAAGAAATCTACTCGTCGGAAACAGAAGCTGTTATCGCTTTGAGGCACTGGATCGGCCGGATCGCTTAAAGATTGCGCTCTTCGGCAATCGCGGAACAGCTTGAACGCCCGCCCAAAGCGTTGCGATCGTTTGCTCGACCACGAGAGCCTGGTCAGGCAAGTCAGGCACAACCCCTTGGATGACCATGAGTGTGGCGAGGCCAAAGATCGCGTACCACCAGGTATGGGCTACCACGATGTCATCCCTGCTTGGCAATCCTTCATCCTTGGCAACCTCGAAAAAGAGCTGTACGAATCGTTCGAACAACGGCGTGCCAATGTCGTTGATATATTGTCCAGCGCGGATGCCGTTGCGGTTCTCAGGCCCAAAGAAGACGTTGCGAAACTGCTGTGGATGGGCAGTGCAGAACTGAATCAAGCCGCGTGAAGTCGCAAAAAGGCGCTCCTTCGGCGCAAGATGTTTAGCGGCAATCGCGTCGAAGTTCTGAATCAGCAACCCGATCGTCTCGCTGCTCAACTCGGCAAGAATGTGCCATTTGTCGGGGAAATGCTGATAAATCACGGCGTGCGTATAGCCGATCTCTTTAGCGATCGCGCGAAGCGTCACGGCTTCGTAGCCGCGATCGGCAAACATTTTGCTGGCAGCCGCAAGGATTTCGCCCCGCAACCTCTCTTTGCGCTCTACCCGGCGACTTGGTGATGTGGATGTCACTTCAATAGCTTAGTCTCTTTTGACGATTTTTTACGACCGCTTGTTGATTTATAACCATCGGTTTTAAAACCACTGATTAATTTGCAACCAATGGTTTTTATAGACCTCTAATTGTCAGGTCGCGCATTTGGATGGGCGGCTAAATACAAGGCAAAAGGAGGATGCGATGAAAGTTCTAGTGATTGGAGCAGCGGGCAAGAGCGGAGAGGCGCTGGTAAATGAGGCGCTGGCGGTCGGACATGAGGTAACGGCTTTCGTGCGCGGTGCCGCGCAGTACAAGAAGGCGAACGTCAGAGTTGTCGCGGGCGACGTGCTGGACGCGGCAGCGGTCAACGTTGCCGTCGCCGGACAGGATGCGGTGATCGACGCGCTGGGCGGCAAAACGCCGTGGAAAGTGACGACGATGGAAACGAACGCGGCACACAATATTGTGGACGCGATGCGGCGCAATGGCGTGCGTCGGTTGCTGAAGATTTCGGTGGTTGGTGCGGGCGAGAGCGTCAAGAACGCCGGCTTCTTCAACGAGCACCTGCTCATGCGGACGTTTCTGCGGGGTCTGCTCGTAGACAAGGCGGGCATGGAGGCCGAGATCGAAGGCAGCAACCTGGACTGGACGCTCGTGCGGCCGCCGATGTTGACCGACGGCGAGAAGACCGGCGTTGCCAGGGTGCTGAGCACGGAGGGCGGCGAGAAGGCGCACAAGATCGGGCGGGCCGATCTCGCAGCCTTCATGGTGCAGCAACTGGAAAGCAGCCGGTATCTGCGTCAGGCCGTGACAGTGACGACCACATAGCAAGGCCTCCGCGAGGATCAATCACCTTTCTCATCGAGGCGATCCGATCGGCTGTGTACAGGCCCGTAACGATTCATGCGACAGATAACTGTGGAAACCCACGCGACTAGGCATTTTCACTTCTGGTGTATAGCAAGGGACCACTCCCGACGCGGCTTTTCCTCAAGAAAAGACGCACATCGCTGCACCTTCCTGCGCAGAGTAGAAGTGAAAATGCTCTAGCGGAGTGCCAGCTGCGCAACTCACCAAGCTCAGGCATTCATGTCAGAGCACCAACTTCGTTCACGAAAGGATCGTTTTATGTCAAACTTCCCCACGCCGCTTGAAGAAGTCATTCATCACAACGTTATCAAGAACAACAAAACAGGCGGCCCGGCGCTTGATGTCGGGCAAATGAAGTTGCTCTGGAGGGCCTTGGGAGAAAACACGGGCTACACGTTCTCTATCTTCGAGAGCACGCTCGCGCCGGGCATGGGTATTCCGCTTCATAGACACCCCTTTCCAGAGTTTTTCTATGTGTTGGAGGGCAATCTGTCGATCGGGTATTGGAACAACCAGGGTGTCATTGAGTGGGACGTGTGTGAAGCCGGGGAAAGTCTGGTCGTGCAGCCCAACGCGCCTCATACATTCTTCAACAAGAGTGAACATCCGTGCCGCATGCTGAGTGTGTCGACGTATCACCACGAGCGGATGATGAAGGATGCCGTGCATCCGGAGGGTAGTACAGATTTTCTGCCCGCTCAACTCACTCAGGCCGATCTCCAGAAATTGACGAAGTCGATGGAGAAGAATCAAACATTCCTTGTTGCGGACCATGCTTAGTATGGTGCATCTCTTGAGTTCACCTTGGAACTCAAGAGATGCGCCGCGCGCTGAAGATTTGCGGCGGCGCTGAAGCCATAAAAAGGTCAAATTTTATCGAATTTTATGAAATTCGTGTCTCATCGCCGGAGCCGTGGAAATCCCGGTGACACGATATACCTATTCACTGTCGGGAGTGCTCCTCTGTTCATCTCCCTTTTGCTGAAATAGGTATGCCGTCTCCGCATTAGCCCGTAGAAGCTTCTTTATCCCCTTAGGACCAATCCCGCCCACCCACAGCTTGACAGTCGGCGATCTCACTGTTTACTGTATTAGGAGACTAGTACTCTGTGATCTTCCATATCCATCCCGACTCCGGTGTCCCGATTTATCTGCAGTTGGTACAGCAGGTCACCCATGCAATCGAAACGGGAGCCCTGCGTCCCGAGGATCAGCTCCCTCCCATTCGTAGCGTTGCGGAGGACGTTGTGACAAATCCGAACACAGTGGCCAAAGCCTACCGCGAGCTGGAATACCGGGGAATCATCGAGCTGCGGCAAGGTATTGGGGCTTTTGTGCGAGCAAATTCTCCGGCCGCGGGCCAGGCCGCAGCCATTCGGCGGGCGCGCCGGCTGGTGGAGAACGCAGTGGCGACCATGCGCAAACTGGGCCTCTCGGAGCCAACCATGCGCAGAGTCTTTGAAGCGGAACTGAGGCAGGAGCATGAAGTCCATGCGACGTCTCGAACAGGAGGTGAGTCATGAATTCGGATCGAGCCATCATGTCTGTCCGAGGGCTTCGAAAGCGGTTTGGAGCGATTGAGGCCGTCAATGGTCTGGATTTCACCGTGCCGCGGGGATGCGTCTGCGGCTTTCTGGGCCGGAATGGTGCGGGCAAAACCACGACCCTTAAGATGCTGCTGGGCATGATGCACGCCGACGGCGGCGAAGGCCACATCTTTGAGGAGCCGATCGGTGCCGAAGCCGCTAGCGTGCGCATCCGTCAGCGCACAGGGTTTGTTGGCGAAGTCAAGGAGTTCTATCCGTTCATGACCGTCCGGCAGATGATCGACTTCAACCGCGCCTTTTATCCTCAATGGCAAGACCGATGGGAGCAACGCTGCCTGAAAGATTACGAACTGCCGCTCGGGCAAAAGACCGCCAAGCTCTCGAAAGGAACGCGTTCGAAGCTGGCCCTGCTGCTGGCGTTCTCTTGTGGAGCCGATCTTCTGATCCTGGACGAGCCATCCGAGGGGCTCGATCCGGTTGGGGTCGAGATCTTTCTGGAACACCTCGTAGCCCTGGCCGCGGAGGGCCGCACAGTCTTCTTCTCCTCGCACCAATTGGACGAGGTTGAGCGCGTGTGCGAACGAGTTTGTGTGATCGACCAGGGACAGGCCGTCCTTGAAACCGACCTTGATGACTTGAAAACCAGAATTCGGAAAGTCTCGCTCACTTTCCCTGATTCGGTACCCAAGGACATTTTTGATGCAATGTCAGTGAAACGTCTGAAAGTGCGCGGGCGCTCCGCCTCTCTGCTGATCGACGGCGACGTGGAAGCGCTGGAGGCGCGGGCGCGGGCCGCAGGTGCGACCAGCATTGAGTTTGCGCCCGTCAACCTGAAAGAGATTTTCCTGGAGACCGTAGGAGGAAGGTCATGATCACAACACTCTGGCGGAAACACTGGATGGAACTGCGCGGGATCTGGGCATTTAATGCGCTATTCGCGATCCTCCCGGCAATAGGGTTCGCTCGCCTCGCTGAACACCACTCAGGGCCGGTTGCTCCTCTCGTGCATAATTTCATCTTCGTGTTCGCGTTCTTTGCGCTCGCGATGTTTCCTGTTCGCTTTGCCGGCACCGGCTTAGCAACATCGAAGGGCTTCCGCGCGCAACGAGGCGCGGACCCCTCGCTTCTTTTCACACTCTCGCTTCCGGCCCGCCGGCGAACGCTTTTCTTCTACCGCACAGGCTTTTGCCTCCTGGCCATGGAAAGTCTGGCGATATTAGGACTTGTGGTGGCCGCCGTCGTTTTTGCGCGCTCAGGCGGCTCAATGCGGGTGTTTGCCGATGGTCTGTGGATTCTGCTTCTCATGGTTCCACTCTACTTTCTTGACAGTCTTCTCTCGATCCGATTTGATGCGGTCACTATTACGCAGTTCCAGATAATGGGCGGTGCGGTGCTCTGGTTTGCGTCGGCCCGCTTGGGTGTGAATCCGCAAAGGATCGCCGCTGTACTCTCCGGGATCGCACCCATAAATTTTGTACTGTTGACGTTATTGGTCGCAGCGGGCCTGGCAGCCGCCACCGTCTCGTTATTAAACCGGCACGACTATTGATCCTGAAGATTTGTGATCAGAAGATGAGAAGACTTGTGGTCGTCCATGACCGGAAGTTTGCTCGACGAAAAGGGGGGGCAGCCTCTGTTTAGGGTCTAGCTACGGCAGACATCCGCTAGCCGTCACCGTATGACTTCCGGCAACGCTGCTTAGGTAGACATAGTTGCCCTCCAGAAATACATTCCCAAACCTCATGCCGGAAGCTTCCTCTCCCCCATGACAAGTGCTCCACACCAGCTGCCCATCGATCGAAACAGTGATCGGCTTACCGCCCGTAGGAATACCGTAGCGTCCTGCTACGCTCTCCGGTGCTGTGATGGTTTCGAGAAATGAGCTGCCGTTCTGGGAATACTTCCAGGAGTTGGAGACCGTCCCTTCGGGAAGGGAAACAGTTGCGGATACCTGTGTCAAATCACCTGGATGGGGGATAACGTGAAACGGCACCGTGGAAGACAACTCCGGACCAATGCCAGCAACGTAGTTCGTAAGAGCCGACGTAGGCCCAGTCGCCCACCCGTGCGCGAGACTCATAAAGGGTGGATCATAGTCGAATGAGCCATCCTGAAGGTACCCTTCCCAGAATGTGCTCCCGGTGCCGTTCGGGCTCGATAGCATATATCCCCACTGGAGACGTATCAGGCTGAGAGCAGTTGCATCATCGCCTGCGACAAAGTGGGCCATCACCTCGATCGAACCCGGGAAGTTCGCGATAGCGTTCGAGCGTTCCGGTGTCGCCGCGCCAAACTGATTCCAGCGCCCTTTTAACGCGGTGGAGATGGAGACGCTCTTTGCCGTCGAATCTGGGACCCCAAACCAGACCGCCAGAGAGTTTCCATCCTGCGGGTGAAGCGAACTGCCCGGTACATCCATATACATTCCCGCGCCTGCATCCCAAAGGTAGAGATTGATTGCCGAGCGGACAGAGGCTGCGGTCGCGGTATAGAGAGACTGGGACGTGGAATCTCCCGCAATCGAAGCCAGGAAACTCGAGCCTTGAAGCACTTGGAAGAGTAGCGCATTGGCGGATATCTCCTCGCCACCGGAAACATCCCGGCCCCAGTCAAGCGGCAAATTGACCGAAAGCAGCCCGTCAGCTCCGATCTTCGCAGTGGAAAAGGCAACCGCTTTCTTGATCTGCGGCCAATGCGAGATAACCCAGGAACGATCGCCGGAATAAAGGAAATAGTCGATCACTCCAGTCAGAGTCCATAAATGATACGTGTCGGAGAAAATATCGCCGATGTCGCCCTCTGGGCCAGCATAGGGAAGGCCTCCCGCACTGTTTTGGTGAGCGAAGAGAGTATTGAGATCGTTCGTCACGGAGAGGGTATCGCCAGTCGAAACATACGCCGTCAGCCCGGAGATCCCAAGATCGCCAGGCCAGACCCATCGGTCTCGCTTCGCACCATCGACCAGAATCGTGGTACCCGAGCCACTCACTCCATTGTTAAGCCAGCTTGAAGCGGGCGGCGGCCAGGCCTTTCCCTGAAGTGGGTCGATGGTATCCATCTGCACCGTGTAGGCGCCCGCGTACCAAACACGATTCAGTAGATCGTCATTCGATCGGAACGAGCCGCGATAGGCGCGCAAATCCGAAAGAGTGGGAGCAGGGGTGAAATAAATCGTCACTCCCGTCAACTCCACCGACCCGCTCGTCTCGAGGCCAACGGTGAGATAACGGAAGCCACCTCGCAGCCTCTCCGTGGGGACACTGTACGTCCCGTTCGCTGTGACGTTAGCGCTGAGACTGCCATCCGGGGCTGCTCCGACGGACAGGTCGCTCTGCGGCCCCGTGTAGAGTACGGATTCACTAAAAGCCAGGAACACGCTCTGTGCACTATCACTCACAGCACCGAACTGCAGCGAGGTAATGCCACCCACCTCCTTGCCAAAATCGAAGACGATATAGCTCCCCATGCCATTGATCGTCGTTGTCCCGCCGCTGAGCATCTGGCCGGACGAACTGACCCCGCCGTGGGTCCGTTGCACGGCTACGGGCGCGAGGGTGCGCGACGACGGCGAAAGGTTGTAATCATCATCGGAAAAAGTGACGGAAGAGTGCGAACAGGCCCCGAGCGATAGCATCAACCCGAGCGTGAGCAGAACGAAGCAATAACTCAGAGGAGTTCGGGGACGCACTTACACAATATATCTGCAAAGCTCGTCAAACGCTTGCCGTCACAGTCGACGAAGTCTCGTCGACAGTTTCGTCTAGTTTAGTCGACAAGTGTCGTCTAGTTTCGTCTACATAGTTTCGTCGACAGACGGGAGTTTCGTCGGGGTAACCCAGGGACGGCCACCTCGTTTCGTTCAGACCCCATTCGGGGACGGACGAAATTTCCCCTGATGCAAATGCCCGCTGTTCCCACCCATTTCATCCCGCTGCCAACACGCATAACTAACCCGAAGTAACCTTCGATGTGGTACTCCTATGTCGAAAAAAATCGTCGAGCCACTTACATATAACTCGCAAAAGCTGTATCTCTTCAAGCAGACGATTATCGGCAGGCGCCGGCTCCTCACGCAACCGCGCCCTGTCCGGCTGTTGCCGGTAGTTTCGGCCTTTCGCGTGAGCGAAGGATAGTTTCACCACTATCCGGTACGACACTCTATTCCTGTCACAAAATAAGCAACACCAGCCATTCGCGCCCGGCTGCGGCTCTCTATCCCGTGCCACCAAGAGCGCAGCAGATAAATCCATCCCGATCTCCAGCAAACCGAGGAACGAGACGATATCTATGCTCAAAAAACACAGTCACCGATCCTATCACCGACCAGGAAATCGCCTTTGCTCGCCAAATCGACTCTTCTCTGGGGCGGCGGCGCTAGGTACGAAGAGAAAACGGAAGATAAGGGCACGGGACGGAAGTACCCCCGAAGCGAATCAGCAGTCGAGTTGTAGAATTTCTCTCGTATGAGGCAAGTGAGAAGGACTGCAATTCTGGCTTTATCGGGTATCGGACTCATCCTTTTGTTGGGTTGTCTATGGTTCCTAAGCCTTCCGTTTCGAGCACAGGCTCCGGTCAAATTGGCTGCGAGCAAAGCCCGCGGCTCTGCTGAGGTTACGCAGTTGATTGGTCAACCGCTGAACACAGGAAGATTCGTCAAGGGATATCTCGTATCGAAAGATGGTAATGGGAATGCCGATCTAACGATTCCGATCCATGGTCCGCTGGGGTACGGCACACTCGTGGAATGGGCTCAGGAAGATAAAGGTAATTGGCATATTTGCTCCCTCCTGTTCCGGTCAAGTGATGCTTCGACCGCCACACAACTTGTTAGCGACACTTCGACCCACTGCGAACGGGAATAGCGGCTGGCGGCCAGGTTTCGGGATAGCTCAATCCCACGCGAACGGAGTTTCCTATGCCAGCCCGTGTTTTCAAAGTGGAGTTCCGAATTGCGGTCGCGCAACGGGTCTTAAATGGCGAGAGTGTATCTTCGCTAAGTAAATCAGTACAAGATCAAGGCAGCGTTTTTTATCGTTGGCGAGATGCGTATCGCGAAAAAGGGGAATGTTGGTTTCGGCCAGCCCAGGCGTTCTAGGCCACCGAAGCAACGCTGTCCACTTTCAGACATCGCTGTTCGTATCCGAACGGATTCCGTCGCTCCCTGCAACGAAAAACCCGGATTCAATCGACTGCAGCTTACTCAGTCTCTCCCTGCACTGGATCATCTCTGCGCGGTCTGCGAGACCCATTGGCCTTCTGAGTGCACTGCAATTTCTCCAAACGGGGATTCCCGATCGATCTGCGGAGAACGCCATGCTGAAAAGGTTCTTTCTATTATTGTTTGTTGTCGCCGCTGCAACCACCGCGCTTCAAGCCGCTGACAGCTCTTTCGTGGGAAAGTGGAAGCTCAACCCGGAAAAAAGCACTATGCACGACCAGATGAAGGTCACTTCCGCAGGGACCAACCGCTACGCTTTCGACTTTGGCGGCGGGCCGGAGTTCATTGTTGCCAACGGCACCGATCAACCCGGTCTGGATGGAACAACCCTCGCCATAACGAAAGAAGCACCCCGTGTCTGGAGAGTTGTCCGCAAGAAAGATGGCCGTATGCAGATTTCCGCCATCTGGACGCTTTCTCCGGACGGCAACTCGCTGCGCGACGACTTCACCGGCTACCCGCCCCATGGCTCCAGTTTCACCATCCATTACATCTACACACCTATCGGAAGAGCCTCTGGCTTTGCCGCTACGTGGGATAGCACCGGCGAAAAGGCCGGCCGGGTCGAAATTGAGGTGCAGCCGTATCAAGACAACGGTCTTTCCTTCATCAATCAGGCACAGCACTCCACGAAAAATATGAAGTTTGACGGCAAGGACTACCCGGTGATGGATGCGAACGCGCGGCCGGCCGCCATGTCGTCGGCGCGCCGCGTGAATGCCCGCACTCTTGAATTCACGGAGACGAGCAATGGCAAGGTGGCAGACACACAGCATATCCAGCTTTCTCCAGACGGCAGAGACTCTGACCATGACGATTCAGCCGCCATCTGGACGCAAGCCGAACGTCCTCGTTTTCGAACGCGAATAAGTGTAAAGGGGATGGCGAGCCGAGCGACAAAGACGATAGCTCTCCTGGAGAAATAGTCATGACTGCCACGCGCGGTGGTGGTGCAACTGGCCGCAGAGGGTAAGCCGCGTTTTAGCGGGTCATCTTTGCAGCTATGAGGGCGCAAGTTTCACTCAAAGGGCGCTGCGCTCTTCCCTGGCATCTCGAAACCCCAAAAAAGCATTTTTTCCTCACCATCCCCGCCGCGTAAGGTACATTTCTCCCAACCAACTTTCGTCAGGCAGCAAGGAGATCCCTGTTGTATCAACCTCAAACGTACGCCATCGCACTGACGTTCATGATCATCAGCATGCTCTGCTGGGGATCATGGGCCAACACCATCAAGCTCTGTCCCCAATACCGTTTTCAACTCTTCTACTGGGACTACGTGATCGGTCTCATCCTCGGAACCCTGGTGTGGGGGCTAACCCTTGGGGCTCTCGGCAACACGGGCCGGCCCTTCCTGCAGGATATTTCGGCTAGCGATCTTCACCACATCGGCTTGGCCGTCATCGGCGGCGTCATCTTCAACGTTGCCAACCTCCTGCTGGTAGCCGCCATTGATATTGCCGGGCTGGCCGTCGCGTTTCCGGTAGGCATCGGTCTCGCGCTCGTCGTCGGGGCGGTCAGCAGCTACATTCTGGCGCCCGCAGGCAATCCGCTGATGCTTTTTGGAGGCATCGCGCTCGTAGTTACCGCCATCGTGCTCGATGCTGCTGCCTACCGTTTGCGCGAGGCCGAGAGGCAAAGCATTAGCGTCAACGGTGTGGTCCTCAGCCTGGTCGCAGGGCTGCTCATGGGATGCTTCTATCCCTTCGTCTCCCGCGCCATGAGCGGGGCGGGTGCGCCCGGCCCCTACGCCACATCCTTCTTCTTCGCCTTGGGCGTCGGTGCCTGTGCCCTGGTCGCCAATTCCATCCTGATGCGCCGTCCGTTAGACGGGAAAGCGCCGGTAAGCATGAGCGCCTACACCCGTGCGCCCGGGATGTGGCATGTATGGGGAATCCTCGGCGGCCTGATCTGGTGCACCGGCGCCGTGCTTAATTTCATCGCCTCCCGCTCCAACATCGTCGGTCCCGCGGTGTCCTACTCCATCGGACAAGGCGCCACCATGATCTCGGCCGCCTGGGGCGTTTTCATCTGGCATGAATTTTCCACCGCCCCATCTCGCGCAAAAACCCTGCTGGTGTGGATGTTCGCTGTGTTTCTTTGCGGATTGTCGGCGGTCGCCCTGGCGCCCCTCTTTTGAAAGAAATTGAATAAAAAAAGCCGGAGTTGGCAAGCCAACTCCGGCAACCGTGATTGCTACTTACTGAACGGGAAATGTGAACATACTCATCAGGTCATCGAGGGCCGGTGAGTTGGTCGGCACATAAGGGTTATCCGCAGTGGCAATCGGGTCGGGGAAGTTGTCCCGGCTGCGCGCGGTGACTGTCGGAAGGGCCCAGTTTGCTTCGATGAACTTCAAGATCGAAACGTGGTCGGAGTAGTCGTGAACGATGCGGCCACCCTTGGCGTAGGGAGAGACAACAATGAGTGGAATGCGGGTGCCATCCCCGAAAAAGTCCAAAGGCTGAACGTATCCGGAATCGTAGTAGCCGCCGCCCTCATCGAAGGTGATGAATATCGCGGTGTCCTTCCACAAAGCCGAATTGGCCTTCACTTCGTTGACGATTTTCTTGGTGAACCCTTCAAACAAGTTGAGCTTGGAGGAGGATGGGTGTCCATCTACAAGCCCGCTCGGCTTGACGATCGAGACCGCCGGTAGTGTTCCGTTCTTGATGTCGCTGTAAAGATTCGCAGTGTCCTGAATGTGCGCAGTGCGGATAGCGGCGTTGCCCATGATAGAGGTGTCGTACTGGAACGGATTGCAAATGTTGCAGTACTCATCCGTGTCCTTGCCCACGGCGCCGTAGTTCAATTGATAAGGGTCGGGTACATAGTTGTTCCACTGGTCGCCATAATATTTCCAGGAAACTCCATTGGCGAGCATGTCGTCTCCAATGCTCGGAGTCGAGGACGGCGGAATCGTGAACACCGTGTTGTTGGCATTGGTGTCGGTGTAGGCGTTGTTGCCATTGCCGAAGTATCCGGGGTTGTAGTTGTTGAGCAGGTAGTAGTGGCCGCTTTCACACCGCGGATTGATGGGCGTCGGCAGTGACTTCAGATACTTCACGATGGGCGCGACACCCGGTTGGGTGGTGTCTGCGCACTCTGAGTAGGAGCCGCCACCGTAGGAGGCTGAACCATAAGAACCGCCGCCGTAGCCGTCTTCCGCGTACCAGTTATTGGTGCTGGCTGCCGGATTCGGGTTTTCAACCTCGTCCACAATACCGGCATTGGGAGTGCCGCCCGCAACCTGAACATTGTGAGGGGGCACCGCAGCTTTGCCTTTGCCGTCGCTGAACCAGATCGCGTCGCCGTGGCCGAACATGATGTGATTGGCGCCAGTTCCACCGTTTACCGACTGGTGAAAATTGTCGCTCATCGCATAGTGGTCCGCCAGGTACTTGAAGTAAGGAGCGTCGCCGTTCTGAACGTTATAGAAGCCCATGGCGGTCGCACCTTCGCCGGTGGTCGTGGCGTTGGGCGCATAGTCTGTGCTGAAGTTCGCCGGTTGCTTTGATTCCGTTTGCGCCCGCGCCTACAGTCGTTTCAACCCATGGAAACAGCGCTGCGTCGCAGCCGGAAGGATTCGTCGCAGAGGCGTGAGCGACGCTGCAATCCAGCTGCTGCCACATCTGGTAGAAACGGTGCACCGGGCTCGCCGCGTAGGAGTTGTAGGTAAACGTCGCTTCATTCGTCAGCTGAAACGGTCCCGGAGGAAGTGCATTCACGTTCTTGATGCGTGTATCGGGAACCTTACCGGACAGGCCTGAACCGCCGGTCACCAGATAAGCATAGTAATCCGCGGGAAGTCCGTTCTCAGACTGCTTCGCTAGCGTCAGGTTGTCATTCTTCACATACGAGGTGACAGGTCCGCCATTGATTGGGGCAGGGAAGCACGGAATACGAACTCTTTGTCGGGCTTAGCAAAAAGTCATCGGGCGCTTTATTGGTGGCTGCCTTCTGTTCCGCCAGCGGAAAATTCGGGCCGGGCGTTCCATCAGCCTTCACGATTCCCTCAGAAAGAAGATTCCAGACCGTCTGGCCATTCTGCGGTACATAGGTGGCGAAAACGTGATCGAAGCTACGGTTTTCACCAATGATGACGATGACATGTTTGATAGGCGTGGTCGTGGCGTTGTCACGCGATGGTGCGGCTTCTGTCTGGCCGACAGCGAATGCGCTGCCAATGGCCAGTTGGAAAATCATGGTTGATATCAGTCCCGTCTGTGCAGCCCTCACGGCTGTAGACGCGATTTTCTTTGCAGTCATACTTCCTCCTGAAGTCGGAGCTTGCGGGCTCAACTCCGTCCGAGGAATAGCTGCCTTAAATGAATGCCGGATCTTTATCCAGTGAACACGCAGTGAATAATGTTTAGGGTGTTGAAAACGACACTGCATTCTCCTCGTGAGTGTCCATTTGAGTAATTATTGCCGGCTATTTTTTGCTGACACGGAATTCCTTACATTGCGTCCCCCACTCGTGTGCGCCGATGAAGTTCCCGCGTTGCTCTCAGATGTGGGTGGTAACGCAGGGTCAACGCGTATCGAGCCCATCATCCCCTTGTCTTCGTGTTCGAGAAGATGGCAGTGATAGACAAATGTGCCTACGATATTAGGGTCGCGAAAATCCATGCGCAACCGAACGCTCGGGTAAGCAAGCGAGCGGCCATCGTAATAGGGCACGTTCATCGTGTCGCGCAAGAAATCCTCATTCACTTGTCTTCCCGCGTAGTCGAGCAAGAGAAAGTGCAACTGGTGGATATGGAAAGCGTGCAGCTCGCGCGAACGATTTTCGATGATCCAATCTTCCACCGTTCCTTGCTGCGCGACTATATTCGGGATGTCGGAACTCATGTCGAACATCTTGGGCTCTTGCCCCTCCACCGTGAGGTAAAACTCTACCGCGCTTGTTGGATCGTCAGGATTCGTTAATTTCTCGGAAAAATACAAATGCCGCACACGGACCGGAGCTACGCTTCCAAGCCATGCTTCGCTTGGGGGAGGAAGAGGCGCGGGAGAACTCTCCAGTTTCGCGCCTGGTCTCCGGTGCATCCGGAGACGCGACGATCTTCGCCAGCATCCGGTTGGTGTCATTTTCACCGCCCGGGCCCGTATCCACAGTTCTCGTGACCAGCAGGCCGGTCACTCCTTCCGGGGGACCATTCACAATAAATTCCACGCGGGCGCCTGGCGGCAGGCCGATATGGTTCTGCGGGTCTACCGAATCTTTCAGAGAGTCATTGAGGTTCATCGGAACGCCGTCCATGGCGACCAATCCCAGCGATTGCGGCACACGGTTAAACAGAACCTGTAGATTGAGATAGGTGATGGCCGAAGCATTCAACACGCGCCAAAGCTGCTTTTCTCCCAGGCTTCATCTCGATCGTTGCGGGAGGATAGTCCGGGGTAGGGAACCGGCACGTAATTGATGGAGAGATCCTTCGCCGGTTTGCCGAAGCCGGTGCCGTTGTTGGCTGCGTCTCCGTCGCGATCGATCAGGAATTTCGGCACCACCGGTTCCGAGTTAGCCGGAGGCGCATTGGGATTGACCAGGTCCTGATCGCGGATAATCAACACCCGCTCCGGCAAGCCGGCTGCCGCTTTCTTGGCGCGCTCGATTCCTTCCACGATCAGCGCGCCCGAGGCTCCGCCGAGGAGTTGCTCTTTGCTGAATCCGTGAATATGCGGGTGGTACCAATAGAGCCCCGGTGGTTCGTCCTCTGGGACCGTAAAGCGATACTCGAAGGGTGCATCGCCCGGTTGCACAGAGGTCTTCAACACATCATCCTGATGACAGACCGGAGGAATGGTAAGACCGTGAAAGTGGAGATTGGTCGATACCGGGCTCATGATTCCACTGGTGCAGGGATTCGCGTGAGCATGCGCGTGCGCCGCCATGGGGACCGCGCTTCCCTGGCCGACTTCCTTCAGCGCATTGGTCAGATGAAGAATGACGAGGTCGCCGGGATGAACGCGCAGTTTCGGCGATTCGTGGCCCGCTGCATCGGTGTAGCAGTATCGAATCGCGCCGCTGGCCTGCGCGGCATTACGTCGCGGTCAGGTGCGCTTCCAGCACACCATTTTGGCTGCGGAGGTCCTCCGGTTCTTCGACCTTGCTCCCGGGCTCCGGGCGCGGGCACACCTTTTCCGCCTGTACACACAAAGGTGCGAGGCATAAGACAACAACAATGGCCCATTGGGAAAATTTCATTCGATGATGTGCTCTCTGGCGTGGCGTTGCAGATTTCGGCGCGTCAGCCCATGCGTAAACTGCTTTTCTACGAGTCTTCGACAGCCACGTTAACCTGGGGTGAATCGATGGGGAAAAGTTCGCCGTCGAGGTTTGTGTTGGTTGAGTACAGGTCTGCGCCGGTCATCGCGCAAAATGGAATTCATTTCATTTATTGACCTTGCTGTTTCCCCTCCATATAATCCCGGGCAGTGCAGGGGAAGATGCAGACATGACTGACAACGATCGTGGCATGGGGAAGATGTTCAGCCTCGCGGGGAGGACTGCCATTGTTACCGGAGCCGCTACCGGGATTGGACAAGCCATTGCCATTCGCCTGTCGGATGCGGGAGCGACTGTTGCCGTGGTCGACTTGAACTTACCCGGAGCACAGCAGGCGGCTGCCGTTTTGCCCAACGGGGCGTTCGCGCTGCAGGCAGATGTCGCCGACGCAGCCTCTGTCGGCCAAGCCGTCGATAAAGTGTTGCAGCAAACCGGCCAGATCGACATTCTGGTGAACAACGCCGGCATCGCCGGTCCTGCGGCCTATATTTGGGATCAGACAGATGAGGACTGGCAGCGCAACATCGCCATTAACTTAACCGGCGTATTCAATTTTTGCCGGGCCGTCATCCCGCACATGCGCAAACGAGCGTACGGCCGCATCGTGAATGTGGCATCGATTGCGGGCAAGGAAGGTAATCCCCGCATGACGCCCTACTCGGCCACGAAAGCCGGGGTCATCGGGCTTACCAAATCACTGGGAAAGGAAGTGGCCACGGAAGGCATTTGCGTGAACGCTGTATCTCCCGCGGTGGTGCAAACGCAAATCTTGGATCAGCTGACCCCGGAGCAGGTCGCTTATATGACCGATCGCATTCCCATGCGGCGCACGGCAAGGCCGGAAGAAATAGCCTACGTGGTTCATTTCCTGTCCAGCAGCGAGTGCTCCTTTGTCACCGCGCAATGCTACGATGCTAGCGGCGGGCGCGCGACGTACTAGTCAACTCCTGCGGTTGGGCCGCGCGGAACTCTGCGGAAATCTTGTCGGCCGTGGCCTGCAGCGCGGCAAGGATCGCTTTCTCATGATTCTGATCGCGCACCCGCATCTTCGGCATGGACGAGCTCAACGCTACGTTTACTTCGCCGGCGATATGGAACACCGGAACGCCAAAGCATATTCCCTCCGGGACGGACTCTTCGCGGTCGCTGGCAAACTTGTCGGCCCGGATCCGTCGAAATTCTTCCTGTAGCTGCGCAGGGTCGGTGATGGTTCGTTCCGTAAAACGCCAGCACCCGTAGCTGCGCAAAAGTTTCTCCTGCTGCTCCTCAGTTTGAAAGGCCGCAATCACCTTTCCCAGGGAACTGGCGTTGGGAGGCAGAATGTGTCCGACGACATTGCTCATCCTGATGAGCTGCGGGCTCTCGATCACCGCAACCACTTCCGCACGGTTATCGAACAGGGCGGCGAGGCTGACGGTTTCCCGCAGAGTGGCATTGAGCAACTGCATGCGAACCGTTGCCACGCGAAGCAGGCGGGCGAGCCAGAGAGTCGGCACCACCGAATAGATTCCCGGAGCCAGGCGATATTCGCCCGCGCCCACAGCCACCAGGCAACCAGCGGCCTCCAGCGTGCGGAGCAGCCGAAACGTTGACGTCTTCGAGAGTTGAATCTGCTTGGCCATCTCCTTCAGGCTCATCGAGGATCGGGCGGTCTGGAGCAGCTCCAATACTTTCAAGCTCTTGCTGACAGCTCGGGAAAGGTACTGGTTTCCGCCGCCGCTCTTCGCTTCGGAGTTCGTCGACTTCCGGGGAGCAGTGACGGATTTTGCCATGGGGGCAGAATAGCATGGTTTCATAAAGCGAAGATCTGTTTCATAATTAGATCGAAGCTGATTGGCTAAGCAACCGCCTGCCGTGGCATCATCCTTTGTGGGTTCTGGAGTGTTTTATGAATCGTCGACAGTTTCTTGGTACTACGGCAGCTGCGTTAGCGTCTGCTCCGCTTTCCGTAGCCGCACCCACTCAGGCTGCACCGCAGGACAAGGCGTCTGCTCCTAAGAAAAGCTTGCCTATCGGAGTCTTTGACCCGCCGTTTAATAAGCTCTCTTTGGACGAGATGCTCGACCGGTTCGCCAGCATGGGCATTGAGGCTGTTGAGGTCGGTGCAGCTGGTCCAAATGGTTCGCCGCATTGTCCTCGCCCCGAGTTGGTAGCCGACCCGGCTAAGGCCCGCGCATGGAAAAAGAAGTTTGATGACCGCGGTATTCCCGTCATGACGCTGAGCTGCCACAACAATGCGCTGTATCCCGATGCGACCAAGGCGCGTGAGGCAACGGAACAGTTTCGTCAGACGCTTCAACTTGCCGGGATGCTGGATATACCCACGGTCGTGGGTTTCTCCGGTTGTCCTGGAGGTTCGCCGTCCGATACGGTACCGAACTGGGTGGTGTATGACTGGCCGCCGGAGCATGGCGAGGCGCTCAAGTGGCAGTGGACGGAACGGGTTATTCCTTATTGGAAGGAGACGGCGAAGTTTGCCCGGGAGCATGGAGTCCATCGCATCGCGCTCGAGATGCACCCTAATTTTGTCGTCTACAACCCGCGTACATTGTTGCGCCTGCGCGAGGCCGCCGGTGAGGAGATCGGGGCCAACTGTGACTTGAGCCATCTCTTCTGGCAGCAATGCAATGCGGTAGAGGTGATTCGTTTCCTCGGCAAGCAGGGCGCGATTTATCACGCGCACATGAAAGATACCGCGTTTTTCCCCCACAACGTGGACCGGTTTGGGGTCTTGAATTTTGGCAAGAAAGACGACCATGAGGCATCGGAATTTTTCCGCGCCGTTGGCTACGGCCACGGGGCAAGCATGTGGAAGGACATTGTTGCCGCCTACATGGAAGTTGGTTACAACGGAATGCTGAGCATCGAGAACGAAGATCCAATCCTGAGCGGAGAAGTGGGAGTGCAGCGATCCCTGGCCGTTCTCAAGAACGTTCGCGAAGAAATCATGACCAATCAGCCGAACCCCGGATAAGGGTCCGACCCTTATGGCGCACACTTTGTTCGCGTCCACCCTCTTCACCGGACCCGCAGGAGCCGTCCCTGCGGGACTGAGTGTGGATTGGAGTTCTCACACGCGCCCTGCTAGCCCCGCATGTGCTCTAACTCAGAGCTGGCAAACGCCACCACGTTGTACCCGCAGTCCACATAGAGCACTTCGCCGCTCACCCCCGACGACAAATCGGAAGCCAGGAAAAGCGCCGCGTTGCCTACTTCGGCGGGTTCTATGTTCCGTTTGAGCGGAGAGCGTTCCGCGTGCACCTTCAACATTTCCCCTAACCCGCCAATCCCGCGAGCTGCCAGCGTCTTGATCGGCCCAGCGGAAATCGCATTCACACGAATCTTCTGCCCACCTAAATCCGCCGCCAGGTAACGCACCGTAGCTTCGAGCGCCGCCTTTGCCACACCCATCACGTTGTACCGCGGCACCACCTTCTGCGACCCGTAGTAGGTCATGGTCATGATGCTGCCGCCATCTGTCATGAGGGGAGCAGCGGCCCGGCTGAGAGCGATCAGCGAATAGACGCTGATCTCATGCGCCACCCGGAAAGCCTCGCGGGTGGTCAAGAGAAAATCATTTTGCAGCGCGTCGGCCGGGGCAAACGCAACCGAGTGCACCAGGATATCCAACTTGCCATACTTATCCTTCAACTTCGCAAACACCGCATCGATCTGCTCGTCGCTCGAGACATCGCATTCAAAAGTAGCCGCATTGGGCAATTCCCCAGCCAGCGCTTCGGCTTCCACCCGCAGACGCTCCATCTGGTAGCAGATCGCAATCTGCGCTCCCGCCGCGGAAAGCTTCTGGGCAATCGCCCACGCGATACTGCGCTTGTTTGCCAGGCCGAATACCACCGCCGTCTGACCCTTCAAATCCACCATTCCCACTTGCTCCTATCCTGCCGTTGCAAGGATATATCAGCCGCCCAGGTCGACGAGTTCGACCTCGTCAATCGCGCTGCCCAAAAACCGTGCTCCCAGGCGCCGGAACTTGGCCACCGAATCCGTTGCGAAGAAGCGGCATCGTCCCGCGCCCACACTCTCTCCATAGAGTCCGCGATGGCCGGCCAGCAAGCGCGCTGCCTGGCTGGCGGTCGCTTCGGCGGAATCGATCACCTTGATCGCCGGGGCCACAGCCGCTTCCAGCATTGGTCGCAGCAGCGGGTAATGCGTACAGCCCAACACCAGACGTGTCCGGATCGAGCGCTTCTTCCTGCGCCTGCTCCAGCAATTCTGTCAGATAAATTCGAATCACTTCAGCCGTGACCGGATGATCCACCCATCCTTCTTCCACCAGCGGCACCAGCAGCGGACAAGCCTTTTCCAGGGCGCGCACGCCGCGCTCTCGCGAAGCCGCAGCGTAAGCATGACTGGCAATGGTTGCGTCCGTGCCGATCACCAGGATCTCCCGTGTCTTCGACCAGGCGGCCGCCTCGTTGGCGCCAGTCTCGATCACACCCAGAACCGGCACCGCTGTCGAAGCTTTAATCTCGTTGAGCGCCAGGGCGGTCGCTGTGTTGCAGGCAATCACCAAAAAATCCGCACCCTGGTCGAGAAGAAAGCGGGTGCTCGATAACGCATAGCGCACGATGGTTGCCCGCGACTTTGACCCGTACGGCAACCGCGCCGTATCCCCCAGGTACAGAAACTCCGCTCCGGGCAGCAAAGGCAGCAGCGCTCGCAGCACCGTCAGGCCGCCGAACCCGGAATCGAAAACGCCGATCTTCAGGCGGCCGCCAGTCACAGATGCTTTACTCCAGGAGCATCGGAAGCCAGGTAGACACGCGTGAGATCAGCATGTCCGGCGAGGGTGTCGCGCTGTTGTCCATCCACCAGAAACCGAACCTGCGAGATCTGCGGAAAATTGGCGTGGAGCGTACCGATGATCGATAGCAGCGTGAGCGTCTCCGGCTCGATGCCCGGAGGGGTGAGCATCCACAAACGAGGTGCTCAGATCCACGACCGCAACCATACCCGGCACAACTTGATTCGCCTCCAGCGGCAGGGTCATGAAGAATATTTCGTTCACGCCTTTGTTGGCGGCAATCGGATGCTTGGAATTGGGCCGCGCATAGTTCGTGATCAGGTGCTGCAGAATCACATGTGCGCGCGCGTTGGCGTCCACCGGCAACGCCAGATTCTGATTTGCCGGTCTGCACGGACCCGTCCATGTCATTGGCCATCATCATGGTTACACTCTGTACCGGCCGGCCCGCAGGAGGGTTGAGCGGCATCGTTTCTCCCGAAGCCAGCAGCCGGTCCATGGCGCGTTCCCGCATGCGCAGCAGGACCACCGCCATCAGCACCGAGCTGACCAGGAGCGTCCAGAACAAAATGCGCTGCCCTCGGGAGATCACGGTTGCTGCCTCCAGTCGCGTTGCCATTGCTCGACGGCCGCGGCCAACGCGGCCACGATCCGGTCCTGGTAAGCAGCGTCAGACAGCGCCGTTACGTGAGCCGTGCCACTCAACGGTGAAATCTCGACCACCACCGCCGGGCAGGTGAAGCTGTCCAACGGCTGCAGGGCCGTGCGCCCCAGTGTCACCGGGATCTCCGCACGCGTCATCGCCGTATCGAATCTCCGACGAGAGCCGCAAACTCTGTTCGGCATAAGCCCCTTGGGCCGTCTCCCAGGGCAAAAATTTTGTCATAGGGATAGGCGTCAGGGATGCGGTAAACAGATGAGCGCCGCTGCCGCTGGTGGTGGCATGCAGAGTAATGCAGGCCGCAGCCCCCGCGTGGTTCGCCGTCTCGGCGCGGTTCAACGCCGAGAGGGCGTTATCCGACTCGCGCGTGGTGACCACGGGGATCCCGTGCGCACTTAGCATCGAGCGCAACCGCACCGACAGCGTCAGCACCAGGTCTTTTTCCAGCAGATGATCAGACAGGCGTGCGCCGCTGTCGGCGCCCCCATGGGCGGCGTCGATCACCACGGAAAACCGTGGCCCCGCCGGCGAGCGGTTGGCGGCGACTGGGCGATGGCTGGCATAGACGCCAGCGGCGCCAGAAGAATACCAATCGCGAGGCAGGCGCTGGCTGGGCGGCCTTCCTCAATCCAACGCATAGATGGTAAGACCGCTCAGTAGTTTGGGATAGAAGTCGGTCGACTTCTGGGGCATGACGTCGCCCGCGAAGGCCACTTCCCGCAATTGAGCCAGCGTAATCGGATTGGTCAGGAACGCCACGTCCGCCTCGCCCCGCCGAACCTGCTCCATCGCTTCGCCGGCGTCGCGTACATAGCGCAGGTTTCGTTGCTCCCGGATGGCTTCCCCAGTAATGCCTAGCAGTTGCTCCAGCACCAGCGAGTGCAGCTGGGTCAGGTCCAGCCGCCGCTGCCGCTCGGGCAAGCTTCGCCAATGCTTCCGCCACTGCCTCCGGCTTGGCCGTGAGCAGGTGGTAACCCAGCCTGGTGACGGCCACGAAAGGCTGTGCCGGGCTGGCGGGCCAGTAACCTGGTCAGTTCGACGGAGTCGTCCGCCCTCACCAATTGAACGTTAAAAAAGACCTTTGCCTGGTCAATAAACGTGTCCGGCGAAAAATTCTTGAGCCCGAAAACCACGCGATGGGTGGGCAGAATGGTAATGCCCGTCGAGTCCATGTTGACGAAGGTCATCATGACGGCAGCTTCCGGGTAGGCGGGCTGCGGCGTGGTGTTGGCCAGGTTCCTCTCCGTCCGGGTAACGCTGGACGGGGCATGCTCCATGGAATAGGCCGAGCGCGGTCTCGTAGCGGTGGTGACCGTCGGCGATGATCAGCTTCTTATCCTCCATCGCCCCCAGCAAAATATTGATCGTGCTCATGTCGCTGACCTTCCACACCCGGTGGGTCACACCGTATTCGTCGGTCACTTCGATCTCTGGCGCCGAGTCGCCGGAAAACAGGATCTTTTCCGCAGTCAGCGCCGGGTCCGAATAGAGCATGAAGATCTGTCCGAAATGCGCCCGGGTGGCGCGCAACAGGTTCAGACGGTCAGACTTCGGTTTGGAAAGCGTTTGTTCATGGCGGAACACTACCTGGGCGCTGTAGTCACATACCTCGCCCAAGCCGATAAAGGCACGTCGCTCATGAATCTCACCATCGCCACCCGGCACTGTAAAACGCTGCGAGTAAGCGAAGATACAGGGGTCTTTTTCCTGAGCCAGAACGCCCATGCGGCGCCAGTCGGCGAAATCCCGTGCCGCGCGGGTGTACACGTCGTTGCTGCCGGGATCGTCGAACAGCTCAGGCAATCCCAGGATGACGCGCACCAGGTTGTAGAGGCTGCGCTGGTAATAAGCCTGTTGCATGGCCGGGGTGATCTTGTCGTAGGGCTGGGTCACCACCTCTTCTACGCGTACCATGCTCGGGTTGTATCGGAGTGCGCGAAAAGGATAAATTCGAGCCATGCTTCAGGGAGTCCCACTCCAGACAACGGCGACTGCCGGCCGCGCTGCCAATTGCTTTGGTCTCTTATATCTGCCAGATTGTACCTGACAGGAAGAGTCTTGCTTTCGCATCCTGATCCACCCGTCCCACGGGAGACAACACCCGAAACGTGGTAGCCGTCCTAGCGATGCCGCGTCTAATATATGGAAGCGCAGGTTTGAGGGTAGCGTGCTACCATCCTGCACACAAAGATCAGGACCCCGGGTTTCCTGGAAAGTCGGGTCGACATTTGAGGAAATGCGGAGACGAGGTTGGGGCTATGGCGCTCACTATCGAGCGCAGACTGGGGATGCGGCTGGGCGCGTGGGCGACGGTGAAGACTGCCATGGCACTCGGGCTTTGGCTCGCTCTTTCTCAGTTTTGCTGGGCCCAGGATCCCCTGAATGACGTCCACGTGAACCCTCCCCCTCCGGCCCCCGTTGCGCCCATAAGTCCCGCAGATGCGAAGGCCCCGGCCAAAGCCCCAACTCCGCTGGAAGGCAAAAAGGCCCTCAGTGCTCGCCCCAATGAACGGATGCGGGTCAATGTCAACCTGGTGCTGGTGCCGGTCACGGTAACCGACCCTCTCAACCGCCTGGTCACGGGTCTTGAGCGGCAGGACTTTTTCGTTTACGAAAACAATGCTCTGCAGAAGCTCAAGAGCTTTTCCTCCGAGGACGCCCCGGTTTCCATCGGCATTATCTTTGATCTCAGCGGCAGCATGACCGACAAGATCAACCGCGCGCGGAACTCGATCCTGGAGTTTCTGCGCACCGCCAACCCCCAGGATGAGTTCTTCGTCATCGGTTTCAACGATCGCCCCGAGCTGATCACCGATTTCACCTCCAGCGTCGACAACATCGAAGCGCGCCTGCTCACCGTAAAGCCTGGGCACCGGACCGCGCTGCTCGATGCCATCTACTTCGGCTTGAACAAGATGAAGCAAGCCAAGAATGAGCGCAAGGCGCTCCTGGTGGTATCGGACGGCGGCGACAATCGCAGCCGCTATACCGAGAGCGAAGTGCGATCGGTGGTCCGCGAATCCGATGTGCAGATTTATTCGATCGGCATATTTGACCAGTACGCCCCCACCCGCGAAGAGCAGTTGGGGCCTATCCTGCTACACGACGTGAGTGAGGAGACTGGCGGACAGCTCTTCCGTGTGGACGATCTGGCAGACATGGCCGATATTGCGACCAAGATTAGTGCCGAGCTACGTAACCAATATGTACTTGGGTACAGCTCGGACGATGCCAAACGGGACGGGAAGTGGCGTAAATTGAAGGTAAAGCTGGTTCCGCCCGAGGGGCTACCCCAGCTCACTGTTCATGCCCGCACCGGATACTATGCACCCTTGCAGTAGATGGCTCTCGGTTTTGTCGATTCTTCTGCTTTGCAGCCTGCCGGTCGCAGCCATGGCGCAGGCCGGTGGTGCATCGTCTGCCAACCAGCCGGAAAAACAGCGGCCTCTTAACGTCGACCGCGATCCCGTTGCCTCTCCGGACGGGGAAAACGCCGTGCCCAACCAAACGCAAACCGGTGCTACCATTGGCCGGGACAACGGAAGGTACACCCTGCAGCGCAATGTCGACGAGGTGGTCCTGAACGCCACCGTTCTCGACGACCACCAGCACATGGTGACCACGCTGACCAAAGACGACTTCAAGGTTGCTGAAGACGGCGTGCCCCAAACCATCACCTCGTTTCAGCATCAGGACATACCCATCTCGCTCGGCATCCTGGTCGACAACTCCGGTTCCATGCGCACCAAGCGCCAGGCGGTGAATTCTTCTGCCCTCGATCTGGTGCATGCCTCGAACCCGGATGACGAGAGCTTCGTCGTCAATTTCTCCGACGAGGCCTATATCGATCAGGATTTCACCGCCAACGTCAACAAACTGCGCGATGGCCTCTCCCACATTGATTCCAAAGGGGGAACCGCCCTTTACGATGCAATCATGGCCTCCGCCGACTACCTCACCAAGAATGCCAAGCGCCCCAAGCAGGTTCTTCTGGTCATCACCGACGGCGAGGACAATGCTTCCAGCACCACGTTGGAGGAAACGGTCCGCCGCATTCAGGACCTGCAAGGCCCGGTGGTGTATTCGATCGGTCTGCTCTACGACGACACGGGCGGAGGCCGCGAGGCCCGGCGCGCCAAGCGGGCCCTGGAAATGCTTGCCAACGAGACCGGGGGCATTGCCTTCTTCCCCAAAAATCTTTCCCAGGTGGATGAGATCGCCGCTGAAGTGGCCCGCGATATCCGCGAGCAATACACCATCGGCTATCACTCCACCAAGCCGGCCGCCCAGGGAGGCTTCCGCATGGTTCATGTGGAAGCACGGGCTAAAGGCTATGGCAAGCTCCAGGTGCGCACCCGCACCGGCTACTATCCGAACAGCAAAAAGACAAAGGTCGCGGCAGCTTCCCCTAACGGGTCCCAACCGGCTTCCAATTGAGCTTCTTCGAGGCTGATTCCGGCGGGTCGCTGCTACACTTGTCAGTTGGCCTATGACCCTTTCTACTCGTGAAGTTGCTGCGCGCACGCTGCATATTGCTGAAGATGTAACGGAGTTGATGGGGTCCACTCCCATGCTCCATCTCCACCGCGTCGTTCCCGCGGGGGCGGCTGACATTTACGTCAAGCTGGAATTCTTCAATCCCGGTGGCAGTGTCAAGGATCGAGCGGCACTGGGCATGATCCTGGATGCGGAGCGCCGTGGTCTGCTCCAGCCGGGGGCGACCATTCTCGAGGCCACGGCAGGGAACACCGGGGTGGGGCTTGCCCTGGTTGGGGTGCATCGCGGTTACAAGGTGGTGCTCTTTGTCCCCGAAGGGTTCGCGGAAGAGAAATGCATCCTCATGCGTGGTTTTGGCGCTACCGTGATCCGCACCCCTGAGGCCGAGGCCATGGCTGGCGCGATCCGGCGCTGTCGGGCCTTGGCCGAGGAAACCCCGGGCAGCTTTGCCGCGCTCCAGTTCGACAACCAGGCCAATCCCGACTTTCACCATGACACCACCGCGCGCGAACTTTGGGAGCAGATGGAGGGACGTGTGGATGCTTTTGTCGCAGGCGTCGGTACCGGCGGCACCTTCTCCGGGGTGGCGCGCTTTCTCAAAGAACAGAACCCGAATATTCTTACCGTGGCCGTCGAAACACAGGGTTCGATTCTGCAGGGGGGTGAGCCTGGCCACCACAAGGTGGAGGGAATCGGCGTCTCCTTCATCCCCCGCACGTTTAGTCGCGAATGGTGTGACGAGATCGTGGCCATCCATGACCCGGAGGCCTTCACCATGGTCAAACGGCTCGCGGCCGAGGAAGGTGTGCTCTCCGGCTCCAGTGGCGGTGCTTGCGTGGAAGCAGCCGTGCGGGTAGCCGTGCGTCTGGGCAAAGGCAAGCGGGTGGCCACCTTCATTCCGGATTCCGCCGAACGCTACCTGTCGAAGAAAGTTTTCGAGGGTGGCCTATGAGCGGCCATGGCTTTTCCACCCGGGCCATCCACGATGGCCAGCCCGCCGATCCGCTGACCGGTGCAGTCAATGTGCCTATTTATGCATCTTCCACGTACGCCCAGGAAGAGATTGGTAAGCACCGCGGATACGAATATTCCCGCGTTTCCAACCCCACACGAGACGCGCTCGAAGAAAATCTGGCTTCGCTCGAGGGGGGCACGTCGGCCCACGTGTTTTCCAGTGGCATGGCGGCCATTGCCGCCCTGGTCACGATGCTCAAGACGGGCGATCACGTCATTTGCGGATCCAATGTGTACGGTGGAACTCCGCGCCTTTTTGACCAGATCATCGCCCACTACGGCATTCGTTTCAGCTACGTCGATACCACGGATGTCGAGGGGGTCCGGCAGGCGATCACGCCCACCACGCGGCTGATCCACATTGAAACCCCGACCAACCCGTTGATGCAGATTACTGACATTCGGGCTCTCGCCGATGTCTGTCATGAGCGCAGAGCGGCCGGTCAGGCGATCGATCTGAGTGTCGACAACACGTTCATGTCGCCCTATTTTCAGCGCCCAATCGAGTTTGGCGCGGATATCGTCATGCACTCCACCACCAAATTTCTCAATGGCCACAGTGACGGTCTGGGCGGAGTCCTGGTGGCGACCACCCCCGGGCACAAAGAGTCCTTCCAGTTTGTGCAAAAGTGCACCGGAGGCATCCTCTCTCCGTTCGAGTGCTTTCTGGTTTTGCGCGGGGTCAAGACCCTGGCCGTGCGCATGAAGCAGCATGAAGTGAATGGCTACGCGATCGCAAACTACCTGGCGGACCACCCTAAGGTTCCGCAGGTGTTTTATCCCGGGCTCCCGCAACATCCGCAACATGCTCTTGCCCAGCGGCAGATGTCGGGCTTTGGTGCGCTCATTACTTTTGAGACCGGTTCGTTGGCCAACGCCAATGCGGTGCTGCGCCGGCTCAGGATATGCACGGTCGGCGAATCGCTGGGTGGGGTAGAGACATTGGTCTCGCACCCTGCCACCATGACCCACGCGGCGTTGGGCGAAGATGGCCGCGCCAAAATCGGTCTCACCGACGGAATGGTGCGCATCTCCGCCGGTATCGAAGATGCTGAAGATCTGCTGGAAGATCTGGAGCAGGCACTCAGTGTTCTCTAAGCCGGGGGTTTTCTTATGAGTGTGAGCCATTCTTTCGCGCTGACCGAGGAGCAGGAGCAGTTGCGCAAGGAGATCCGTGATTTTGCGGCGCGCGAAATCGCTCCCAATGTCATGCGCTGGGACGAAGCCAGTGAGTTCCCGCACGAGGTAGTGCGGAAGCTGGGCGAGATGGGCCTGATGGGGGTCATCTTTCCGGTTGAACTAGGTGGCGCCGGCCTGGGTTACGTAGACTATGCGCTTGCCGTGGAGGAGCTTTCGGCGGTCGACGGGTCGATCGGGATCATTGTGGCGTCGCACAACTCTCTCTGCAGCAATCATATTTTTGTTGCCGGCAACGAAGCGCAAAAAGCTAAATACATTCCTTTGCTTGCCTCGGGCAAATGGCTTGGAGCCTGGGGGCTCACGGAGCCGGGTTCAGGCTCAGACGCCGGCAGCGCCCGAACCAGCGCCGTGCGCAAGGGCGATCGATGGGTGCTGAACGGTAACAAGACCTTCATCACCAATGGTCATTACGCCGATATTTCTGTCATCATCGCGGTTACGGATAAGAGCCAGGGCACGCGCGGCCTGTCGGCGTTCGTGGTAGAGAAGGGAACTCCAGGGTTTCGCCCAGGCAAGAAGGAAAACAAGCTTGGCCTGCGCGCCAGCGACACCTCGGAGCTCATCTTTGAGGATTGCGAAATCCCGGCGGAAAACCTTCTGGGGAAAGAGGGAGAGGGCTTTATCGACTCCATGCGTATCCTCGATGGCGGCCGCATTTCCATTGCTGCTCTTTCGCTGGGTATCGGACGGGGCGCTTATGACGCCGCGCGCAGCTATGTGAAGCAGCGCCACCAGTTTGGCAAAGCCATCTCTGAATTTCAAGGGATCCAGTGGAAGCTCGCCGATATGGCAACCCAGTTGGATGCGGCGCGGCTGCTTACGCTGCGCGCCGCGGTCATGAAGGATTCCGGCCAGAAGACCACACTGGAATCATCCATGGCCAAGTTGATGGCCAGCGAAGTAGCGGTCAGGGTGTGCGATGAGGCGGTGCAGCTTCACGGTGGTTACGGCTTCATCAAGGATTACCCGGTGGAGAAGTTCTACCGCGACGTGAAGCTCTGCACCATCGGCGAAGGCACGAGCGAAATCCAGCGCCTGATTATCGCCCGCGAGATATTGAACAAGTAAACGCCAGAACTTCTGGTCGAATGGCAAAAGCGATCGAAGGGCTGCGCCCATCATTTTCGGCCCATGTACGCCCCACGGCACGCCAGGGCAGGTTTGGCGAGGGGCACCCCGATTTCCTCCGGCCTTTCCCGCTAATCGTCCTCGCCGAGGATGTTGCTTACACGGACGATCGTTGCTATCTGTTCCGCGGTTAGTCTGTCGAGTAAGTTTCGCCGGACTGATGCCGCGTGAATGGGCCGCGCACCTTTCAGCTTCTCGCGTCCGTGCTCGGTCAGCACGACCAAAATCACGCGCTTTTCGCCCTCGCGCCGTTCGATAAGGTCTCTCTCCTGCATCCGCGTCAGTTGGTGCGACAGGCGGCTTTTATCCCAACCCAGACATTCGGCCAACCTCTGTTGACGCATCTCCCCTTGCCCCAGAGCGGCGAGCCGGGACAAGACTCCGAAATCCGGTCCCGAAAGGCCGGTCGCCTCGGCGATATCGCGCCCGACCCGGGCCATCACATCTTCGCCCATCAGTTTGAAGGCATGCCAGACACGGAGTTCTTGAGGGGAGAGCGGCTTGATCGACATGAGTCAAGCAAAGGCTACCAGAATGTGGTTGACACGACAACCTGTTCGGATCTGACTTTGGTGGTAAATCGAGCCGGTGCCCTTACTGGGGTGGGAGACCTTCTACGATGTATACGTGGCTCTTCGCTGCGCTTTCCCGGATAGGCCTGATCGCGGCGTAGGCCGGCGAGTCGTACCATTCGCGCGCCTTGTCTACGCTATCGAAAGCGATGATGACGACCCTGTTTTTGGGCGCGTCGCCCTCCAGAGTCTGTATTTTGCTGGTGCGAACGATGAAGTGGTGATGGAAAGGCGCGAGCGAGCCCTCTACCTTCTCGGCGTAGTTCTGCAACTTACCGGGGTCCGTGATCTCGACTTCCGCGATCAAATAGCCAGGAGCCGTTTTGATCTGCTGCCCTCGGACGACTACGCCGGCTAGACTGCCCATGGAGACCCCAACCAGCACGGCAAATATCAGCTTCAGGTTCGTTTTCATGCGTGATCCTTCCTTCGTAGCTGCTGTGTCTTGAATCCTCGCGGCGTGGGCGGTCATCCAAAAGCAAAACAGTAAGTGGAGAACAGAGGACATGGCCGCTTTTTGTGCATGCTGTGGAGCAGAGATTACGTTGAAGGCGGAAGCGTGCCCGGTTTGTGGGACCCCTCGGCACGGTATGTTGCCGCCTGACCTGCAGCCTCCGCTCGATATTGGCACGCATTCCCATCAAGAGGACGACACAAAAGACCGGAAGCTGCGTAGACCGCGCCTGTAAATACCCTAGGCACGTAAGCGCCGGACGGCAAATGCCGGGCATTCATTCAACTCCGAGAACCTTCACAATCACCCGTTTGGGCCGTTGCCCATCGAACTCTGCATAAAATACTCTCTGCCACGTCCCGAGGTCGAGCCTGCCCTTGGTTACTGGCAGAGTCGTTTCATGGTGCAGCAGCAGAGCCTTCAGGTGAGCGTCGCCATTGTCCTCGCCCGTCTGGTGGTGCTTGTAGTCCGGCCGCGCCGGCGCAAGCTCCTCCAACCACTTGCCGATATCCTCGATCAGACCACCCTCGAGGTCGTTCACGTAAACGGCAGCTGTAATGTGCATCGGCGAGACAAAGCACAGCCCATCGGTCACGCCACTCTTCCGCACAATCTGCTCCACCTGGTCCGTGATGTGCACCATCTCTCTGCGCTTTTTGGTTTCGAAAACAAGGTATTCCGTGTGGCTCTTCATCTCCGGGCTTCTCCTCTGCTTTTGGATGCTGCATCTTGTAGGGTATCGGGGGAAGCCCGCTACGCCGGGTCGTGAGATTTCATCGCGCACGCTCTGTCGAGTCGAGCAAGATGCTTTCGCCCCCAATCGCAAATCGCTTCCAGCGCAGGGACAATCGTCATGCCGTATTCCGAAATTGAGTAGCGTACGCTCGGCGGTACATTCCCGTCTTCGTGGCGGAGAAGAATACCGTCCGACACCAGCTCCTGCAGATGCCGAATCAACATCCGCTCCGTGATTCCAGGAATGCTGCGGCGCAGTTCGCTGGTCCGCATCGGACCGTCCAATAGCCGCCACAGAATCGTTCCCTTCCAGCGGCCATCGACGACCGACAGCATGGCGTCAATCGGACACGGCGATATCTCTTTCTTTGATACGGGCATCCCAAGCCTCCTCGCTGATTGTGCTATGGGTGAAGCTGACAAATTAGTCAGTGGCTCAATCTGAATCAGTTTATCGGGGATGGGAGTCAGAAACATATGCCAGCCACCAGGAGATTGCCATGATGCTAGTTCTGGACCTACTGACCATCCTCTGCACCGGTTTGATGATCGGTAACGAGTTGGCCGTCTCTCTCTTCGTCAACCCTGTCATCTGGCGATTAGAGGATCGCTCGCAGGCCAAGGCTCTCAGCCTGTTTGCAGGCACGCTAGGCAAGGTTATGCCTTTTTGGTACGCATTGTGTCTCGTTCTTATGATTGTCGAGTCCTATCTGCGCCGTCATCAGCCCGCATTGACCTTGCTTCTCGCCGCGGCGGCCATCTGGATTGCGGTCATCGTTTATACCCTCACCACCCTTGTGCCCATCAACAATCGGATCGCTCGTCTGGCAGGTGATTTGCCTGAGGGATGGCGGCAAGAGCATAAAAGGTGGGACACGCTTCACCGTTGGCGAATCCTGTCGCTGATGATTGCAATGGTCTGTCTTATTTGGGGAATTCTCGGGCAATGCTGAATGTCGTGCGTGCACTGGGGGTTGCTCAAAGGCCTTATGGATGTCATCCTCTAAGAGATGAAGCGGGAAAAATTAGTATGTGCGATTGTGGGATCGGTGTTGGCTTGTTGCTCTTCGGCGAAAGCGCAGGAGGCGGGAGTTTGGCGCGCAGCCAGCTCGTCGGCCATGTCCATCACCGGCGACATCTCGGTTTCTGAAGAGAAGCTCTTTCTCAATTTCTACGGTTTTCCGATGGCTCGTATACGTGACCTCGAGCCAGGCGAAGTAAGTGCGGTATTCGATGTAGATACCAACGCCGGTGGGCGCGGCCATCTCTACCGGCTCAGCATTCCCGGCTCCAGGAAGTTTTTGCACAAGAACAGCTTGTGTGGCTCCGAAGATACGCAATGGATGGCCGCCTTCGTGGAAGGACGCTCTTTGCATATCGCGTTTTTCTCGGGGCAAAAAATGCCGGTTTTTACTCCGGAGGCGTTTGCGAACTCTTCCGATCTATGCGGAACCTTTACCTACGCGCGATGAGTTGGGGCGCTATTTAAAGGTGGGTTTCGGGGGAGAACACACCGACTCAAACCAGCGACTGATGTATACCTGGGCATGAGCTTCACCACAGTAGTGTCGAGCACCCTCCGCATTGGCGGCTTCGGTGTTCCATCGATGCACGGTAAGTTCGGTTTCCCCGCATCTGATTACGAACCAGTGGATGGGGTTACTGGTCACGATTCCGCAAACTTCACATCTGAATTCCTGTATCGACGCCATGCATCCTTTCCTTACCGTGAGGCGGTGGGGCTCTGGTCAGGATAATTGGCAACACCCTCCCGGCACAACGCGATTCAGCGGGCTGGCGGAGCCAGGAAGAGGGCATCAGGGGTAGAATGCGAGCGAGGGTCGGCTATGAAACCCCTTCGAGTCCTGCTCTGCGTGGTTCTCACTTTACTGGGGATTTTTTTCCAGGAATCTCCGGTTCAAGGCCAGCTAGTACCTTCTAACTCGCCGACAATTCAAGTGACGTCACGTCTCGTCTTTCTGGATGTTACCGTTCTGGATAAAAGAGGGGACCCGGTGGTTAACGGGCTAACCAAAGACGACTTTACGATCACCGAAGACAAGCGACCGCAATCGATCTTTTCCTTCGAAGGGCCCCAGGCGCACACGATCCATGCGCTTGCCGATGACGATAACGCGGATGAAAAAGCACCGCTCACCATCTTTGTGCTCGATCTGCTGAATTCAAGCTTTGAAGACTTCGCGTATATTCGCTATTCCGTCCACAAATTTCTGGCCGCACAGCCGACGTTGTTGGACTCTCCTGCCGAGATGATGGTCATTGGCAATGAGTCTCTGGAACTGATCCAGGGGCCGACTCGCAACACACAGGATCTGCTTTATGCCCTTGACCACCTGGCGCCTGTAATCCCATACAAGTGGGCGGCCGATAGCTTTGACTGGGAGCGTTTTGGCCAGTCGCTGGATGCCCTGCAACAGATTGCGCTCCAGAATAAAGGCGTGCCCGTACGCAAGAACATTGTGTGGGTGGGGTATGGCAGCCCTAGCTTCAGCACTTCCCAAAGGCTTATGACAACACAGGTGGCCCGCGAGGTGCAGAAATACATGCACGCTACGACAAACATAATGGTGGATGCGCGGGTAAGCCTCTATGTTATTTATCCCGGGTTAAAGATCGGACACTTTGTCAACCTGAGCGGAAGATCGCCCTTACCAATCAGTGCGGCGGATGCAGGAGCCAGCTTTGACAGCGATCATCCTTTCGCGGAAAGGATCAACTTCGGCGTGCTTGTGAACGAAACCGGTGGCAAGCTCTTCTATAACCGCAACGATGTTGACGCGGAGATCCATCAATCGCAACGACTGGGTTCGGAGTACTACACGCTCACTTACCAGCCTCGGGGCGGGAACGCGAACGGGAAGTTCCGGCAGATTCGAGTAGTCCTGCGCGATCCCAGCCTGCGAGCCGTAACCAAAACCGGCTATTACGCGCCAGACGAGCGCGCGCCGATCGGCCGTCGCCAGCAGACAAATATTGACCTCGCTGAGGCTGCGCGATCGACGATTCCGTTTGCGGCGTTGGATTTGAAGGTCGCCGGTATCGTACGGCATCCCGATAGCCGTACGGCAGACATTACTTTGCTTCTGCAATCGAAAGGCATCCGCTGGCAAGCAGTCGACAACGGAGGAAGCACCGCCATCGTCACCGTGGCGGCTGCCAGCCTCACGAATCGTCAGGACGTTCTGGCTTCGAAGGTAGAGAGGTTGGCCCTGTCAGTCCCTACGCAGGACCCATCCCGCCTGGCAAAAGCTGTTTCCCGTTTGCAGGTGACGATACGAGTCCCACGTAAGACGCAAAGCATTCGTTTGCTGACGGAAACAGCGAATGGAGGGCGCATCGGGGCGGCCGATCTGGACCGCAAGGCAATCGAGGCAGCGCCCGCTACCCCGGCTCCAGAACCACAATTGCTTCGCCACCAGGGGAATCCATAGCCCTTCGATCTCCCGGCAAAAATAGCGGAGGTACGTTTTCCCCCATCGTCTTTGGCGAACTCTGATCCCGGATGGGACAGGAAAGATGTGGCCATAAGCCCCTGCCGGAGATCCATGATTTGCAAATGTAGTCCCGAAGGGACGGCTGAAAGATGTCCAGGACTGAATCGCGGCCTATTTCCAGCCGTCCCTACGGAACTCTTCAACGGTGCAAGCCGGCCCAGGACTGCGTCCTGGGCTAAGTTCAACCGTCCCTGCGGGACTAAATTTCTGTGATGGCCGTTCTCACCCTCTTTAGCCCGGCCATGCGCTATTTCCGGCGTCTCCTAAAATCTTAGTTGACAAGCGGTCACCGGACGGCATATTGTCCTAAGAAATTAGGAGGACGAGCGGGTGAAGACCTCAAACAAGGCCGGTTTAACCAAGCTTGAATTGAAGATCATGCAAGTGATCTGGAAGCGTGGCGGCTGCACGGTGGGTGCGGTGCAGGAAGAGTTGGACCCACCGTTGGCTTACACCACTGTGCAAACCATGTTGAACATTCTTGAGCGTAAGGGGAAGCTCAAGCGCGAGCTGGAAGGCCGAGCCTACGTTTACAGCGCAACCATCACGGAGGCCAAGGCTTTGGGTCAGGGCGTTCGCGACCTTGTCGATCGCATGTTCGGGGGCTCAAGCGAAGCGCTGGTGATGAGCCTGCTCAAGAGTGGCGAAATCGATGCAAAGAAGCTGGCGGAACTCACCGAGCGCTTCAACCAGAAAGCCAGGAAGCCATGAGAGACGCTGAGTTATGGATTTTGGCTTATCTGCTTAATTCCCTGTGGCAGATTCCGCTATTGTTTGCCGCAGGATGGTTAGCTGCCCGAGCGCTCCGTCCCGCCGGCGCCGAGGCGGAACATCGCGTGTGGGTGACTACCTTGACGCTCCAGTGTCTGCTTCCCGCCGCCTCCATTTTCCCCATCGACTGGCTGCGTACGTTCTCCTTACTGGGCTGGAATACGAGTCATACGAGTCAAGCGTATGTTTCGGTGACGATGGGAGGCGGAACTGGGATCGCTCCTGTTCCGCTGCCGGCCTTTCTTCTGGGGACGGCCGCAGTTTTGTATGCCACCGTGAGCGCATATTTCGCAGCTAGATTTCTGTGGCGGGGGATGAACCTCTCTTTGCTTCGGCGAGAGACCGTGCCGATACGGCTCACCGGGGATGCTGCGCTTTTCTGGGCGCGATGCTCAAGAAGGTTTGCGATCGAAGATGTATCGATTGCTGCTTCGTCGCGAGTCTTTTCGCCCGTAACCATGGGCCTGTGGCGAAAACTACTCTTATTGCCCGCCGCCATGGTCGACGTTTTGCCAAGCGGGGATATCGAAACAGTCTTTGCTCACGAATTCGCGCATATGCAACGAAATGACTTCCTGAAGAACCTGTTTTATGAGTTCTCTCTTTGCCTGTGACTTACCATCCGCTACTTTGGGTAACCCGCGCCCGGGTCATGGAGAGTCGCGAAATGATTTGCGACCAGATGGCGGCGGACATGAGCGGAAGAAACGAATACGCACGATCTCTCTTACGGATGGCTTCTCTGCTAGTGCCGGGGAAGCCGACACCTCATACCATTGGAATTTTCGATACCAACATATTTGAAAGGAGACTTATGAACATCACTGAGAAACAGGACGAGATCCAAGGAGTGCGCCGCATGGCCATGGTGGCGGCTTGTGTTGTATTGGGTCTAGCCACTTGTGGAACCTCACTGGCACTGGGTATGCATGCAAATGCAGCCTCGGCTGGTGGCAACAGCAGCGCGTCCAAGGCACCAAAGCAGCTTTCGGTTTCTGCCGCGGTGATGCAGGGAAATCTCCTGACGAAGGCCGTGCCGGTATATCCACCTGCGGCAAAGAAGGCCAAAATCCAGGGAACCGTCGTGCTGAGTGTTATCGTTGGCGCGGATGGAATGGTAGAAAATATCAGAGTCCTATCCGGCCCTAGCGAGCTTCAGCAATCGTCCATTGACGCGGTCCGCCAGTGGACGTACAAGCCCTATCTTCTCAATGGAGATCCGATTGAAGTAAAGACGACTGTAAACATCATCTACTCGCTCAAGGGATAGCCATCCCCGGGGCACCTGTATGATAGGGGCGGCCTGGAAACGAAGCTGGAGCGAAAGCGGAGTGCCGGCATCCAATCAATCATGACTCCGCCAGATGCCCCCGCGATCGCACCGGCCGCCTCGTCAAGCGCCGGCAACTCCATCTTTTTTGGTTTCGAAAACACGTATGCGCGGTTGCCGGAGCACTTCTATGCACGGGTTGATCCGACAGCGGTGGGGTCCCCTCGCCTGGTCAAGTTGAATGTAGAACTCGCCCGCAACTTGCGACTGGATCCGGAAGCTCTCGCAAGCGAGCGAGGGGTGGCGATTCTGGCGGGCAACGTGGTGGCAGTGGGATCCGAGCCTCTGGCCATCGCCTATGCCGGGCACCAATTCGGGCATTTCGTCCCTCAGCTCGGCGACGGCCGCGCCAACCTGCTGGGCGAGGTCCTGGGGCGTGATGGTGTGCGCTACGATATCCAGCTCAAGGGTTCCGGCCGCACTCCCTTCTCCCGTGGTGGGGACGGCAGAGCCGCGCTGGGTCCCGTTTTGCGTGAGTACATCCTGAGCGAGGCCATGGCGGCGCTGGGTGTACCGACGACGCGGGCCCTGGCCGCAGTGACCACGGGGGAGCGAGTGCTTCGCGACACGGTGTTGCCGGGAGCAGTCCTGACGCGCGTCGCGGCAAGCCACCTGCGCGTGGGAACCTTCCAATATTTCGCCGCCAAGGGTGATACCGAGGGGACGCGCAAGCTGGCAGACTATGCGATTGCCCGCCACTATCCTGAGGCCGCGCCGGCGAAGCAACCCTACCTCGCCTTGCTGGATGGGGTGATCGCGCGGCAGGCCTCTCTCGTTGCGCAATGGATGCTCCTCGGCTTCATCCACGGCGTGATGAACACGGATAACACTTCCATCTCCGGCGAAACCATCGATTACGGCCCGTGCGCTTTCCTGGAGGCATACGATCCAGCGAAGGTGTTCAGCTCTATCGATCATTACGGACGCTATGCCTATGGCAACCAGCCCACCGCCATGCACTGGAACCTGGCGCGCCTGGCTGAGGCACTGCTACCCGTTCTGGAGCAAGAGATGGGAGATGGAGAGTCCGCGCTGGCCGCAGCCAAAGAGTCGCTGACCGCCTTTGGGCCACAGTTTGAGGCGGCTCGCGCCGCCGGACTGCGCCGCAAGCTCGGCCTTGTCACTGAGCAAGAAGGCGATGCGGAGCTGGCTGTGGATCTGCTCAAACGCATGGCCGAGAATCGCGCCGATTTCACTCTGACCTTCCGCCGATTGTGTGCTGCCGCCGAGGAAACGGAAGGTGACGAGGGCGTGCGGGTGTTATTCGCCGATCCCGGTGCTTACGATGCCTGGGCTGCTGGTTGGCGGCATCGCCTGGAAGAAGAGCCCACGTCGCCGCAGGCGCGCGCTGCGGCGATGCGAATGACAAATCCGGCATTCATCCCGCGCAACCACATAGTGGAGGCGGCGCTCAGTGCCGCTATCGAGCGCCAGGACTTTCAACCCTTCGAGGAATTGCTGGACGTCGTGTCACGTCCCTATGAAGACAGGCCTGGCCTGGAGCGGTATACCACCCCGGCCCGTCCCGAGGAATGCGTAAGCCAGACCTTTTGCGGTACGTAAGCGCGAGCCTGTGGGGTCATGGGCGGGCTGCGTTTTGCGCGAGCGACTGCAGCTTGGGAGATACGCGCGAAGACGGAATCAACTCCACGCCGCCCTCTGATTTTGGCGGATAGACTGCGTCAAGATTCTTGTGCCCGCCGGCGTTGCGAAAGACAATGCGGGCGTGGGATGTGTGCGATCCATTTTGTTGCGGATGTACTATAAAGAACTTCTCACCTCCACCCTTCACATTCCGAATGGAGAGGAACCAAGCAGATAATAAGGTGAACTGATACGTTCCAATTGGGAAAAGTTGATCGCCGGCAGAAAAGGCAAATGGTACAGTCGCGGTGATTGCCTGGGCCGAAGCAGTTTGGGTGCCCAGGGCCCATAGTCCACTGATCGTAACGGCGGCTAGGATTGCTCTGGCGCATATAGCTTTAAACGTTTTGCGATTCATAAATGCTCCTTGACGTGCTCTGAGATCGAATTGTGCTTACAACTGCGACAATCGTTTCGATTGCCTTAGTCACTCATGCGATTTCAGCACCGGGGCTCGAAGCATGCGATAAAGGTTGGTTAAGCCTGGTAAAGTTTTGTGAATTTCGGTGAACACGAAGCCAGCTTCCTGGTTGCGCATCTCACCATGGAGAGTTGGAATAGGAATCGTAAATTCATTATGATTTTTGTTAGCCTAACCCGCCTGCGAATCCGGTCCGTTCGCTTCGTCCCTTTATTTGCACTTCATGCCTTGCGCTCGATCAGACAGGTGAAAGTGGCGCCTGGATTTCAACGCGGCGCACTCCTGCCCGACCGAAAATGGGCGTTCTGGACCATGACCGCGTGGGACAGTCAGGAGAATATGCGCCGATACATGACGACAGGTTCCCATAAGGCTGCCATGCCACATCTTCTGCACTGGTGTGATGAGGCATCCGTTGCTCATTGGGAGCAGCCGGAAGACTCTCTACCCTCGTGGACGGAAGCTGACAAACGGATGCGCGAGCAGGGGCGTGCCTCCAAGGTGGGAAACCCAAGTCTCGACCACGCCAGTTTGAGCTATAGAGCCCCTCGGACTACAGGCGGCACCACATTTCGAGGTCGTAGCATGACGGCCTAGCGGGGTAAGCGCTGAGGTCTTACGAAATTAGTCCCGCAAGGACGGTTGAAGGTTGTCCAGGATTGCATGGTCGCCTAGTTCCAGTCGTCCCTACGGGACTTTTCGTCACTCGGATCTCTACCCAGGACTGCGTCCTGGCCTAAGGTCAGCCGTCCCCGCGGGACTGAGTTTTGAAAAGAACATTCGTGCCCGGATACAAAGCATCAGAGTCGTGGTTAGGGAAAGGCTCGCGCGTTCTGCAGATTTAAATCTATCGCCCGACGCAGGACTTTGACTCTCTTCCTTGGCCGGACCGGGTGGACGGTTTCACTCGTTACAGGCGAACATGAAGGAGGTGAGTTTGCCAGAGCGAGAGCAGCCGACCGACACAGGATCCGTATTCCGCGAGCCAGCCTATGTGCGGTTCTGGTTTGCCCGGATTTGCTCCACAATATCGTTTCAAGTCGCGGCGGTGGCCGTCGGCTGGCAGGTCTATGCACTTACCCATAGCACGTTTGCCCTGGGTATGGTTGGGCTGGTGCAGTTTCTGCCCATGCTCCTGCTCACGCTGGTGGTAGGGCATGTGGCGGACCGGTTCAATCGCAAAACCATCATCAGCATTTGTCAGGTCGTGGAAGCGTCGACACTGGGGCTGCTGGCGGTAAGCAGTTATCTTCACCAGTTGCATCCGTTTGGCATTTACTTTGCGGTCGCGGCCATCGGGGCTGCCCGGGCGTTCGAGAGCCCTTCGACGCAAGCCCTGGTCCCTGGTTTGGTCGAAGATGCGAAAGTGCCACAGGCGATCGCGTGGTCGACTTCGGCAAACCAGACGGCATCGATTGTAGGACCGGCACTTGGCGGATTGCTGTATGCGTTTGGGCCGCACGTGCCGTATGGTTTGTGCGCTTGCTTGTTTGCAACCGCGTCCGTGTTGTCGTCAACCATCGTTGCCAAGCGGCAGACGGCAGGCAAAGCACCAGTCACCGCGAAGTCTATCTTCTCCGGGATTCATTACATTCGCGAGCGCAGAAACATCCTCGGCGCCATCTCGCTGGATCTCTTTGTTGTCCTGCTGGGCGGAGCAACGGCGCTGCTTCCTGCGTACGCACGAGACATCCTGCACACCGGGCCATGGGGGTTGGGGCTGCTGCGCCTGGCACCCGCAGTCGGTGCGCTGTCGACCGCCGTCTTCCTTGCCCATCATCCAATTCGCAACCGGGCTGGACACCGCATGTTCGCCGCGGTCATCATCTTCGGAGTGGCGACGGTGGCCTTTGCCCTTTCGCGAGATATCTGGGTGTCGATGGCGATTCTTTGCCTGCTGGGCGCCGCGGATGTAACCAGCGTTGTCGTGCGGTCGTCGCTGGTTCAATTGGAAACTCCAGACGAGATGCGCGGCCGGGTAAGCGCTGTCAATTCGCTTTTTATTGGCACATCCAATCAACTGGGTGAGTTCGAATCGGGCGTGACGGCCTCCTGGTTCGGGCTTATTCCGGCGACCATCCTTGGTGGAGTTGGGAGCATCGTGATTGCGTTGATCTGGATGGTGTTGTTTCCGGATCTAAGAAAGCTGGAAAGCATCGCGGGACCAGCCGCGGATGACAAGGTCGAAGTCGCGAATTGACCCGGCTATGAACCAACCTGAACCCATCGCTTCTATCCAGTCGATTTATCGCTACCCCGTCAAGAGCATGGCTGGTGAGGTGGTCGAGCGATGCGATCTAACCGAGTTCGGACTGTCCGGCGACCGGCTTTATGCGTTTGAAAGTTCAGGGGCCCCGTCGGGTATGCTCCGTCTCACCAGCCGCGAGCGCCGGGAGATGCTCCGCTACCACCCTATGCTTCGCCCAGATGGCAGTGTCGAGGTACGTGTTCCAACCGGTGAACGCTTCTATATTGACTCACCGGCCATGCTCGCATACCTGACAGGACACCTTCCCGACGCAAACAAACTCCTCCTTACCCGCGCATCCAACCCACAGACGGACGTGCGTCCTCTCTCCCTCATCTCTGTGCAAACGGTTCGCCAGCTCTCGATAGAGATGGGTCAGAAAATCGACCCGCGGCGCTTTCGCGCCAATCTGTATCTGGATCTCCCCGAAACTCCGTTCGGGGAGGACAGCTACGTTGGCCTAACCCTCCGCATCGGATCGACGGCAACGATCTGCATTCGAGAGCGCGACCCACGCTGCCGTTTCGTTACCTACGACCCCGAGGAGCCACTTCTGGATCCGCTGTTCTCTCTGATGAAACTCCTGGATCGATTGCACCAGGGTAAAGCTGGTGTTTACGCCACCATTCAGACCCCTGGTCCCATCCAGGCGGGTGATGCGATCTCGTTTGTTTGATGAATCGGAGGGTGGCGGTGCGAGATCAAACAGGTGATGGTGAAGGAGAGTGCTATGCCGCGAGCAGTGAGATTCGATAAGTACGGAGATCCCGGCGTTTTGCAGGTGGTAGAAGTCGAGCGGCCAATCCCTGGACCGGGTAAGGTCCTGGTTCGAGTGAAGGCCGCGGGCATTAATCCGGGTGAAGCCTCGATCCGCAAAGGACTGTTCGCCGATCGGTGGCCGGCAACATTTCCTTCAGGGCAGGGGAGCGATCTGGCCGGCGTCGTGGAGGAGGTTGGTTCGGGGGTAGCGAACGTTGCGGTGGGTGATGACGTCATTGGGTTTACCAACGACCGATCGAGCCAGGCCGAGTTCGTGTTGGTTGATTCGAGCAACCTGGTACGGCGTCCGGCGAACGTGTCCTGGGAGCAAGCGGGTGGATTGTTCGTCGCCGGCACCACAGCATACGCCGCGGTGCGGAGCGTGGCCCTGAATGCTGGTGATACCGTCGTGGTCTCCGGCGCCGCAGGCGGTGTAGGTTCCATCGCCGTGCAGTTGGCCAGGAATGCGGGAGCCAAAGTGATCGGGTTGGCGGGTGAAACAAATCACAAGTGGCTCACCGATCACGGAGCAATTCCCGTTGCCTATGGTGATGGGGTCGAGGATCGGATCCGCGCTGCGTCGGGAGGAAAGATCGATGCCTTCGTTGACACCTTCGGCGGCGGCTATGTCGAGCTGGCACTCAAGTTAGGTGTTCCCAAGGATCGGATCGACACCATCATCGACTTCGCCGCCGCGGCCAAGCATGGAGTAAAGACAGAAGGGAACCACCAGGCAGCTTCGGCCGACGTGCTCGCAGAGCTCGCTGGGCAGCTGGCCGCGGGACGGCTTGAGATTCCCATCGCGAAGGTCTACCCTTTGGCCGAGGTTCGGAGTGCTTATCGGGAGCTCGAGCAGCGTCACACTCGGGGCAAGATCGTACTGGAGCCTTAAGATAACCGATACGGTGACGAAAGGCAGGCCTTCGAGGTAACTTCTTTCTGAAGATATGCGCCTCGTTTACGCATCTAATATGGGCGTAGTTGATGAAGTGAGGCTCACGTGCCATTGATTAGAACTTGTACTCATTGCAAGCAGAAGAATCGCGTCGCCGGCAAGAATCTAGCTAACACCGGCCGATGCGGCGCGTGCAAAGCCACGCTTGATTCGATCGCCGAACCGGTGGCTGCCGATCCGGCCCTGTTCGAGGAGATTGTGACGACGGCCAACGTTCCCGTGCTGGTGGATTTCTGGGCGGGATGGTGCGGCCCCTGCCGCGCCGCCGCGCCGGAAGTGGCACGAACAGCCCAGGATATGGCTGGAAAGGCGATTGTCCTCAAGGTCGACACAGAGGCGCATCCAGAGCTGGCCGCCCGCTTTGGTGTGCAGGGAATCCCGAATTTCGTGGTGCTCTCCGGCGGGAAGCCGGTGTTCCAACAGGCGGGTCTCGTTGGCCATGAGCAGATGGAACAGTGGCTTCGCTCGGCGGCGGCGTAGACTAAGGGTCAGATCGCTCCTGGAGTCATGAGCAACCTTTCCCCGTCCGATTACGCTGATCTCCAGGCCGCCGTGACAAAGCTCGAAACGCAGAGCTTTGCCATGAAGATTGCCGCGAAACTGGGTATGCCGATAGAGGCCCTTCTGCACCGGCTTCCCGCTCCAGCCCAGTCGCTCATACAAGTGACCGTCGATAAAGCTCTGGAGCAGTGTTTGCGGATCGCGGTCAAGGCACCGAAAACGAAATCGTCCGTCGTGACTTATAAACGCTCCCATACCGCCGCCGCGGCGATCACTGGCGCGATAGGCGGCTTCTTTGGGCTGCCCGGCCTGCTGGTGGAGCTTCCCATCACGACCACGCTGATGCTGCACTCCATTGTCGAAATTGCCCGCAGTCAAGGTGAGGACTTCCTGACCCCGGAAAGTTCCCTGGCTTGCCTGGAGGTCTTTGCCCTGAGCCCGCAAAATACCCATGAAACTGCGAAAGATAGCGCCTATTACGCTACTCGGACCGCGTTGGCGCAGGTCACGCGGGAAGCCGTTTCCTACGTCACACAGAAGGGAATGGCTAAAGAAAGCGCGCCGGCACTTTTGTCCTTCATTGGCAGGATCGCTTCAAGATTTGGTCTCGAGGTCAGCGAGAAAGTCGCCGCAGAACTGGTTCCGGTCGCGGGCGCCGTCGGCGGTCTCACGCTCAACGTGCTCTTCAGCCAACACTTTCAAAGCCTCGCGGAAGGCCATTTCCTGGTCCGCCGCCTGGAGCGCAAATACGGAAGCGAAGCGGTTCGCCAGGATTATGAGCTGGTACGTTCTTTGGCTTAGGCCCCTAAAGAGGGTGTGTGAGAACTTCGTTTCAGCCCCGGAGAGCCGTCCCAGCGGGATTGAAACGAAGTTACGGCCGGGGCAGATCCATGAGCACCAGATCCGAGCGCTCCTGCGTCCGTTCGAGAACAACTTCCTGACCATCTGGCGAAACGTCGAAGTCACGGATGTCGAAGTCGGCCGGAAGGTGAGTCAACTGCCGCTCGGTACCTGTTACGAGATCGATCAGCCACAGGTCTTTATGCTCAATGTCTCCGCGCAGCAGCATGAGAGTCCGTCCTCCAGGTAGAAAGGCCAGATGGCGAGCCCCTCGCGTCAGGGTCAGTGGCGGGAGGGAATGCGGTGTGGCATCGGCGGTGACAGCTTTCACAGAAAAGGTGGTCCCGATATCGGGTCCCGAGTAGACGACGAAGCGGCCGTCGGGCGCCCAGGCTGGGTCCACCGAGTACTCCCGCACAAAAGCAGCTGGGGAGCGACCGTCCAGAGGCACGCGAAACAGGTGGGGAGCGCCGTGATCGCCGGCCGCGAGCGTGACCGATTGGCCGTCAGGCGCCCATGCCGGAGCTCCTTGCAGGTCGAGCGAACCCGTCACCACCCGCGCGTCGGTGCCGTCCGCATGCATCACGTACAGGAGCGTTTGCTCGCCTTGCCGGACCGAAAACGCGATGTTTCGCCCATCCGGTGCGATCGCCGGGCCGCCAAGGATTTGCGCTCCCTGGGCACTCCACAACTCCGTGGCCGCTCCGTTGGCGAGCTTCCAGATACTCTCGCCCGTACCGTTCGCCGAAACATACAGCAGGTAATCGGCGGCCAGCCGCGGGGAGAAGCCGGTGCTGGTTGTCAGCGAGATTTGCGCGGGGGCCGATGCTTGCGTGGGCGCCTGTGCCGGTGAGGGAAGCGGCATGCGCCAGAGTGTTCTCCGCGGGCTGGCAAGAGTCGCCACCAGGCGGCGACCGTCCGGGGTGGCGGCCAGGGACGTATATCGGTCTGGCCCGGAGCTGAGCCGGTGGGGTATGCGTCGCTCGACGTCCATGCTGTAAAGCCATGGGCCGGAACCGTCAGGATCGGTGGACAAGTACATCAGCGTCCGCCGATCGAGGAGTACCGGGTGACTCACGCGTCCCACTTGCGAGGTGATCCGCTCCGGAGTTCCACCCACTGGCCGGATACGCCATATGTCGAGCTTGTCGGGGAGCTCTCCCAGCACGAAGTAAATGAATGCACCATCGGGCGCCCAGGTCGGAAAATGACTGTGCAGACCGGCAGGAGCAGTGAAGATGGGCACATCCGTCGATCGAGGGCTCCCGCTTGACACGAAGAGCGGGTCTCCCGGTCCTGGCGTGTGATAGGCGAGCCGCCCACCGTCGTGCGACCAGTCGAACTCGGCTACGCCCTCGAGGTATGGCCGCGGCTCGCCGCCCAAGGTAGGCACGGCCCAAACGCCGATATCGCCGCCGCTCGGGCCATCCGGCTTGCGCACCCAAAAGGTGACCAGAGATTCATCAGGAGAGAACCCCGGGGTTCGAATGGAGGGGTTTGCGAGCTCCTCAATACTGCCGTGGGTCAGATTGTGGAACGCACCCGAACCGGCCTGGGTAAGCCAGACGTCCGTCTGTCCGTCCCGGTTCGACAGAAACGCTATCAAGTGGCCGTCGCGCGAGATCGCAGCCGCCTGCTCCAATCCATCGAAGTCCGAGACCGCATGAAAGCGCGCGTCCGCGATAGGATTTCGCCAGGAGTGCTGCGTTCTTTGAAAGTAGAGGCCGGCGCCAATGGCCAACGCGGCCACCAGTCCCAGAAGTAGAACAAAAGTCCATCTGATACGAGAAGACCGGGGTGCCGGCTGCGGTGGCTGCGCCGGAGGAACGGTTTCCAGGGTCCTGTGATTATTGTCCTGGGATGGCGGAAGATTTCGGCGGCGTGCCCACGCGTCGAGTTCCGCCCGGGAAGCGTATACCGAGCCCATCCTGTCATGCAGGTGCCGGTGGACGGGCATCCCCTCCCGCTTCTCCCAGCGCTGCACGGTGGTCACGTCGCGTTTAAGATAGGCGGCAATCTCCTTCCACGAATCCAGCCGGTCTTCGACTGGCCGCTCGCGTGTTGGGGTGGCAAGGGGTGGTTCGTCCATTGCGCTCTCCTGGCCCTTCGTCGACGAACCGGGCACCGAAATTGTAGCCTCCCTCAGCCCTAACCGCACGGCGAAAAGCGGCATTCGACGGCAAGCCGGGGAAACGGCTGTCGTTCGGCCCATTGCATGCGGTGCGGATCTTCAAGCTCGGGTCACAGAGATCCCCAGCTTCTCGTAGGGTTCGGTGAGAGACTCGGGGGCCGCCCGTTCGGTGATGATTCCGCTGATTTCCGAAAGAGCCACAACCACATATGGAGACGCGGCGTTGAGCTTCTCTGAAGAGGCGAGGACAATCGTTTCCGCTGCTGCCTGACTTAGTGCCCGCTTTACCGCCGCTTCCTCGTAGTCGCCGGTAGTCAAGCCTGTTTTCGGGTGAACGCCGGTCACGCCCATGAAGTAGGTGTCAGCATGAATTTGGGCTATCGCCTGGATGGCTACTGCTCCGACGGCCACAACCGAGTGCTTGAAGAGACGGCCTCCAATGAGAATCACATCTACGTTCGGGTGGTTGAGAAGCTCGGTAGCGATCGTGGGACTATGGGTAACGATGGTCGCCTTCAGATCGAGGGGAATGTGCCGGGCAACTTGCCGGGCGGTTGTCCCGCCATCCAGCATGACCACCTGTCCAGGCTGAACCAGGTTCGCTGCCGCGCGGCCGATTGCCACTTTGCCGTCAGCGGTAATCAGCTCACGGCCGGCAAAATCTACGATCGCCGGCGACGCAGGCAGTGCTCCGCCGTGGACCCGTTGCAGCAGTCCTTCCTGGGCCATTTCTCTCAGGTCCCGCCGGATCGTATCTTCCGACACGCCCATGTCCTGGCTTACTTCTTTGGCGATGACCTGGCCATGGAGTTTCAGTATCGAGAGGATCTGCTGCTTGCGATGAGTGGTCAACATGACGCGGCTGGTTGTGGAATCGCCGCGAAGATTGAATTTGCGGGAGTGTCTTCAGATGGAAGCGTGGGGTTGTTCCAGCCGTCCCTACGGGACTCGCGTTGCGAATCGTATGATCGATAGGGATGAATATCGAGACGGGCGCCGGCAGGTGCACCTCCGAAGTTACGGAATTGGTCGCTCGCTTGCGCCAGGGAGACGTGCGCGCGCTGGCGCGGGCTGTGTCGCTGGTAGAGGACGACGCGCCGTCCGGAGGGCAGATTCTTTCCTGCTGCTTTCCCTGTACTGGCTCCGCGATGCGCGTCGGCATCACCGGTTCTCCCGGCGCCGGCAAAAGCACGCTGGTCGACGGGCTCGCGCGGAGATACCGCGCGCGCCGGCAGACCGTGGGGGTGGTCGCTGTCGATCCCACCAGCCCTTACACCGGAGGAGCCATCCTGGGCGATCGGATCCGCATGCGGGAACACGAAGCGGATCCCGGCTTCTACTTGCGAAGCATGGCCACCCGCGGCTCGCTGGGGGGCCTCGCCCGTGCTTCGGCTGACGTTGCCGTGGTTATCGAAGCCAGCGGCAAGCAGCGTCTGCTGATCGAAACGGTGGGCGTTGGACAAGATGAAATCGACATCGTGCGCCTCGCGGACGTCACCGTCGTGGTGCTGGTGCCAGGCATGGGCGACGATGTACAGAGCCTGAAGGCTGGCATTATGGAGATTGCGGATATTTTCGTGGTCAACAAAAGCGATCGCGATGGCGCCGATCACGTAGAAAAAGAAGTGCGAGCCATGCAGTCGCTGGCGGCGGAACACGGAAGCTGGATACCCCCCGTAATCCGGACCATCGCCACCACGGGCGCCGGCATCGAAGAACTGGAACAGGCAGTGGACCAGTTCTGGTCGTGGCTGGCACAGGAGGGAAGACTGATCGCCCGGCGAGAGCAGCACTGGCGGGCGCGGATGATTGATATGGTGCGACATGAACTGCTGCGCGAACTGCGCGGGCGCGGCCTGAGCGACCAGGCACTGGCGAAGATCACGCGCCAGGTGGTGCTCGGGCAACAAAATCCCTACCAGCTTGTACCACAGCTATTGGAACAATTAATCCGGCGTTAGGAGTGAACGATGGCAAATATCGACCACCTGGGCATTGCAGTACGGAGTATCGAGCAGGCCCAGCGCCTCTACCAAGCCCTCGGCTTAACAGTGCTGAAGGAAGAAGAAGAGGATGAAGGTGTACGCAGCGTGATGATCCCCATGGGCGAGAGCCGTCTGCGGTTGCTGGAACCGCTGGACAAGACAACCACCGTAGCGAAGTTCCTTGAGGATCATGGAGAAGGCTTGCACCACGTGGCGCTGCATGTGGATGACATCTCGGGCGCGTTCGAAGAGATGAAGCAGGCGGGCTACCGTCTGCTCTCCGATGAAATCGAGATCGGCGCGGGCGGGCGGCTTCATTTTCTGGTTGACCCATCGGCCGCGAACGGCGTGCTGCTCGAAATCTGCCAGGATCCAATTTCCGCGGTTTAAAAAGGACCATGCTTCTATCTCTCAATACCTGCGGAAACACCGCCAGCGTGGCTCTTGGCGTGGCTGACAAGAACGAGGTCCGGATTGTCGCCACGGCCGAGCTCGCAGTGCGCACCTATTCGGCCCGCCTGATTCCCGAGATTGCCTCATTGCTCGAGCGCAAATATGCGACTCTGCGCGATGTTGAGGCCATCGTGGTGGTCAATGGGCCCGGAAGCTTTACCGGCATCCGGGTGGGTTTGAGCACAGCCAAAGGACTCGCTGAAGGAGCCGGTATCCCCCTGATTGCCATCTCCCGTTTGGCGTTGCTGGCAAATGCGAGTGGACTGCCGCACGTGCTTGCCGCGATTGATGCCGGCCGCGGTGAGTACTACGTCGGCGAATACCGGAACGGCAATAAGGTAAGCGAGATGCTTCTGAACAGTACAGACACAGTCGCCGTGGCCAAGCAACCCGGGGCCGGAGTGCTGGTTTGCGATGAAAGCCGCGCCGATGACGTCTCTGCCAGCGCTTGTTCCGCTCTTGCCATCTGCGGACCGGTTTACGTGCAACCACCCGACGCGGCCGAGGCGCTTCGTTTCTCGCTGGGCCGCTTGCGCGCGGGCGATTTTGACGACCTCGAAACCCTGGACGCGAACTACCTCCGCCGCTCCGATGCTGAGGTCTTGCGCGCCGCCAGGGTAGGGGCATGAGTCTTCTGGTCCGCAATCTGGCGGCGCAGGATCTTGACGACGTGTTGGTGCTCGCCGCCGAGTCTTTAGAGGCTCCTCACTGGAACCGGCGCGACTACGAGCAGATCATCGTCGCGCAGCCCTCGGATCCGCTGCTACGTTGCGGACTAGTCGCCGATAGCGGCGGCAAGGTTGCCGGCTTTGCCGTCGCTAGCTGGTTGCGGCAGGAGGTCGTGGCTGAAGTCGAAGGCCTGTTTGTGGAACTGGATTGCCGCCGGAGGGGCGTTGGGAGCGCCCTGATCGCCGCTTGCATGGCCTGGGCGGCCAAAGCCGGAGCATCGAAAGTGCGGCTGGAGGTGAGGGCCTCGAACACCGCCGCGCATGCTCTTTATCGCCGCTATGGCTTTTCGACTGCAGGGGTCCGGCGTGCCTACTACTCAGCTCCGGTAGAAGACGCGCTGGTACTGCAAGCGCCATTGCTTCCCCTGACCTCGGTACCTCTATAATCCTCCAAGGGTTTGATCGAAAACATGGTCCGTGACGGATATTTTTATGGATTTGGGTTCATCGCCGCCGCCGTTCTCATCGTTCTGGTAACCGGCCGGTGGGCGTGGGCGGTGGTGCCTATTCTGCTGGCGTGCTTTTTTCTCTGGTTTTTTCGCGATCCCCAGCGTCCCGTGCCGGCTGAGGCGGGTCTGGTGGTTTCGCCGGCGGACGGCAAGATCACGGAGGTCGCTCGTATCCAGACGCCGGCCGGCGAGCGGATTCGCTTGAGCATCTTCCTCAGCGTCTTCGATGTTCATGTCAACCGCTCTCCGATCGCGGGAACCGTACGCGACGTTCGATACCAGAAAGGCCAGCACCTGAATGCGCTCAGCCGCGACTGCGCGGAAAAAAACGAGCAGAATATAGTCACGGTCCAGGGCGACGAGTTCGATGTAACGTTTAGCCAGATTGCCGGGATACTCGCCCGCCGCATCGTTTTCCGCTTTAAGGTAGGCGATTTCGTGGAACGCGGGGAGCGGGTGGGCTTGATCAAGTTCGGCTCCCGCGTGGACGTGATCTTGCCCGGCCATGCGCATGTGCGGGTGGCTCTTGGCCATCGGGTCAAGGGAGGCGCTTCGGTTTTGGCCGATATCCAACCGCCGCAGGACGAGCCGTCCCTGGACGTTCTGCAGGAGAGTTTTGCTTGAAGCGTGACGCCCTCAGATCGCCCGAGCGCAAGCGGAGAGGCCGTTTGCGCCGGGGTCTCTACATCCTCCCTTCGCTGTTCACTTCAGGCAACATCGCGGCCGGCTACTACGCCATTACGCAGAGCCTGCAGGGCTCAGTGCAGGAGCCGCGGCACTTCGACTACGCCGCGTTGGCCATCGGCTTCGCCATCCCCTTCGATGCCATTGATGGCCGCATCGCGCGCATGACCAAGACCACCAGCGAATTCGGCAAGGAGCTTGACTCACTGGCCGACGTCATCACCTTTGGCGTGGCTCCCAGTCTGTTGGCCTACACCTGGGGCTTTCAGATGCTCCCGACGGCCATGAATCCTTCCTTGCGGCATTACATGGTGCAGTGGGGAGCGTTCGTTTGCTTTCTTTTCTTACTCTGCGGCGCCGGTCGCCTGGCGCGCTTTAACATCAGCGTGACTCCTGTACCCACGAATCCGGGCCGTCCCGGCCGAAAATACTTCGTGGGCATGCCTATCCCGGCGGCTGCCGGAGTGATTGCCGCCGTCGTCCACTTCTTTTTAGGAACGCCGGTTCCCAACTGGCGGGTAGCCATCATGTGGATGGTGCTGGTATTACTCATCGGCCTGCTGATGGTCAGTACCTGGCGTTTCTGGAGCGGAAAAGAAATTGACCTCTCCGATCGTCATCCATTTCAACGCATCGTATTGATGGGCCTGGCGATCTATGCCACGGTTGCTTTCTCCCAATATGTTCTCCTCGCGCTGGCAGCTATTTATACGTTTTCCGGCATCTTCGCTCGTGCCGCTTACTCCTGGCAACGCCGCCACCGCCGGATGGCGACTCCGGAGGCAGCGGCGCTCAGCGAACCGCCTTCCCAACCGCCCGTGCATCAGTGAGCAGGCACTAGATCGATGACCCCGAGCTACCGAATTGCGATTGTGGGCGCCGCTTCCATTCGCGGCAAACAGCTCAGCGAAGCCCTAGCTGAGTCCAGTTTTGCAGCTGCAGAGTTCCTGCTGATGGACGATCAGGAAGCCTTAGGGCAATTGGAGGCGGTTGGCGATGAGATGACCTTTATCCAGCCGATTGCGGCCGACTCCTTTGAACGTGTCGATTTCACCTTCTTCGCCGGGTCGCCGGAGTTAACCCGCCGGCATTGGCAAGCCGCACAGCGAGCGGGTTCCAGCATCGTGGATCTTTCCGCCGGGTTGGAAGGTCAACCTGGAGTATTGGTGTGCGCTCCGTGGGTGCAGGAAGCGACGGGAGAAACGGCCGTGGCCAGCTCGCCCAATCTTCATACGCCGGCCGTTGTTTCCGCCCACCCGGCTGCGCTGGTCCTTGCCCTCTTGCTGGAGCGCCTGCAGCAGGCCGGAGCCATTCGCCAGGTCTCCGCTACTGTACTGGAGCCGGCTTCGGAGTATGGTAAGGCCGCGCTGGACGAGCTGCATCAGCAAACGGTGACGCTGCTTTCGTTTCAAACCATCCCCATCAAGGTGTACGACGTGCAGGTTGCCTTCAACACTGTGGCCGCCTTTGGGGAGGCGGCAAAGGTCAGCCTATCGGAGAGTGAAGCGCGGGTCCGGCGCCACTATGCCTTACTTTCCGGCGGACGGCTGCCGCAGCTTTCGCTGCAAATGATCCACGCGCCCGTCTTCCACGGCCACACGTTTTCGATCGCATTGGAATACGAGCGGCCGGTGACGTTGGAGCAGGTGGAGGCGACTCTTTCCGCTTCTCATCTGGAGGTGATCCTGGGCGACGCCGACGCGCCGGGCAACCTGAACTCCATAGGTGACGAGGATGTTTCGGTCCGAGTCCGTTTCGATGAGCAGGGAGTTTCGCAATCGCGACGGTTGTGGCTTTGGGCTTCGGCCGACAACCTCGAGCTCTCCGCGCTGAATGCAGTGGAGTGCGCCCAGGAACTGCGCAAACTGAGGCCCCAGGGCACGGTTCAGTGAAACCCTTAACCGGGCTAGTGGCCGGTTTGCTGGCTCTCCCTTTATGTGTGCCGGTTTCGGCCCAGGTAAGCGGCTCCACTGCACTACCGCCGACGATTGACGAGAGTGTACCTCCGCCATCCGATCACTATCCGCTGGGACCGGATTCCCAGGTTCACGGCTCGGTTGCGGCGGGGAAAACCTTCACCTTCGACTTGAAGGATTCCAAAATCTTTCCGGGCACAACGCGGACCATCACGGTTTATGTACCCGCCGCCTACCATGGCGAAAAACCGGCCTGTGTGTATGTGGGGCTGGACGGTCTGGGCTTCAACGCGGCAACCGTATTCGATAATCTCATCGCTCAGCATGCCATGCCGATTACCATCGGGATCGGCATCTCGTCCGGTTCGGTTGCTTCGTCCAGTCCTCCGGATAATCCGCGATTTGATCGCAGTTTTGAATTCGACAGCCTGAATGACCGGCTAGCCCGGTTTGTTCTGGAAGAAGTGCTGCCGGAAGTGGAGCGGCGCCCGACTCCTGAAGGGCACGCAATCAAGCTTTCCACCAATCCCAACGACCGTGCGATCGGTGGCGGAAGCACCGGAGCAATTGCCGCCTTCACGGTTGCATGGGAGCGCCCGGATGCGTTTCGCCGTGTGTTCAGCGCCATCGGCACTTATGTGGGCATGCGCGGCGGAGAGCAGTATTACGTTTTGGTGCGAAAGACCGAGCCGAAACCACTGCGTATCTTCATGCAGGATGGGGTGCACGACGAATGGCCCGGAGGACCCGAGATGGGCGATTGGTGGATGTCAAACCAGACCATGAACCGCGCTCTCGAGTTTGCCGGCTATGATGTTCGCCATGTGTGGGGAACAGGCACCCACAACGGCAGCCAGGCGGATGCAGTATTTCCGGATGCGATGCGCTGGCTGTGGCGGGATTGGCCTGCTCCTCTTCAGGCGCGACCGCCTGGCAATCCGGTGCTTAAGTCGATTCTGCAGCCGGGCGAAGACTGGCAGGTTGCCGCTCACGGTTGTGGGCCTTCGATCGCGGCCGATCCGCAGGGCCGCGTTTTCTATCCTGGTGGGGAGATCTCTGAGGGCCAGCTAATCGCTTGCGATCCGATGGCGGCCGCGCTTGCCTTTGCAGCCGATGGCAGGCTTTACGTTGCCCGCGCAGAGGGTGGGGTCAAGGTGGGCGATGGCGGCGTCGTGGGCGATGGCCTACATATTCGGGCCCTAACGGTTCGTAACAGCGGTGATGTGTATGCGGTGACGCAGGACGAACTGTGGCTCATCCGGGCCACGGGAGAAAAGATAAGGCTGGATGAGGGGTTGAAGGGAGCTTCTGGAGTGGCCCTCTCACCGGATGGCTTTTGGTTGTTTGTCGCGCAAGGTTCTTCGCGGTATGGGCTGAGTTACCGGGTTCAATCCGATGGCACTGTGGATGCACGGGCTCCGTTTTACGACTTCGTTGTTCCGAGCTGGGCCGATGACAGCGGGGCGGCGGCGATTGGTATGGACCGTGATGGACGCGCCTACGTTGCCACGCGCATGGGCGTGCAGATTTTTGACCGGAACGGGCGGGTGGCGGGCATTATGCCGTTGCCCGGTAATGCTGAGGCGACCAGCCTGTGTTTCGGTGGTCATGACTTCGATACGCTCTACGTTGCCGGCGGTGGGAAGGTGTATCGGCGAAAGCTTCACAGCGTAGGAGCGCCACCCTGGACTGCTCCATTCAAGCTTCCGCCCTGGGGTGCCGGATAGGGTGCAGTTCAACGAACCCGTCTTGGAAATGTTTTTCAATAAGCGCAGCGACATGCGGTCCCGTTACGTGCGTCTCTCGCGGAAAAAGGAGCGGAGCAACTCGCCGCTTTCCTCTGCTAGTTCTCCGCTTGTCACTCGCATTTGATGGTTGAGCTGAGGGTGGTTCAACACCTGCAGAACGGAGCCGACAGCACCTGCCTTAGGGTCGGCAGCAGCATAGACGAGCCGGCTAAGCCGGGCGTGGATCATGGCTCCGGCACACATCGCACAAGGTTCCAGGGTGACAAAAATCTCGCAGCCTGAGAGCCGGTAGTTGCCCAGGGTACGGGCCGCTTCACGAAGCGCGACGATCTCGGCGTGGGCTGTGGGATCAAGGTCGCGCAGAACTCGATTCTGACCTCGGCCCACGACCACCGCATTTGCGACCACGATCGCTCCCACCGGGACTTCCCCAGCCGCAGCGGCAGCGCGAGCCTCATCCAGCGCGATCGTGAGCGCTTCCCCATCTGTCATGGCTCAGGCGCCTGCGGGCTGCTGCTGCGTCATGCAGTGCAGCGTTCCCAAACCCCAGACCAGATCCCCGCTGTGGATGCCTACTACCTTGCGGTCAGGAAAGACATCGGCGAGTACGTTCAAGGCCTTACGATCATGGGCGTCGTTGAAGGTGGGCACCAGCACCAGTCCGTTGGCGATGTAGAAATTGGCGTAGCTCGCGGGCAACCTCTGGCCTTGAAACACCACCGGAGAGGGCATCGGCAATTCGACAATCGTAAAAGGACGGCCTTGTGGATCGCGGGCTGCACGCAACCGGTCCAGATTTTCCGCCAGCGGCAGATGGTTGTCATCGGCTGTATTTGGCTCCGTGACGGTGACGATCGTGTTGGGACTCACGAAACGGGTGATGTCGTCTACGTGGCCGTGGGTGTCGTCCCCGGCGATGCCGCGATCCATCCACAACACCTGGTCGACGCCGAGATAGTCGTGGAAGACGCGCTCCAGATCTTCGCGGCTGAGGCCAGGATTGCGCTGTTGCACCGGGCTGAGCAGACATTCTTCGGTGGTGATCAGGGTGCCCTGGCCGTTGACGTCGATACTGCCGCCCTCGAGGACCACACGGTGCGTCGAGAATTCCGGCGTCCAACTCGGCAGGTGGAGGAGCTCACTCGCCTTCAAAGGAAGCTGATCGTCCAGCTGCCAATCTTCGTACTTGGCCCAGGCATTGAAGCGCCAGTTGGTAATGGCAACAGGGTTTTCCTGCGCACCACTTCGGGTGATGAAGATGGGGCCGGAGTCCCGCATCCAGATACGGTTGGTGGGCCACTGATGAAAATGAACCCGGTCCAGCTGCGCTCCGGTTCGTGTCAGCATGCCGCGTGCGCGCTGCTCAGCGGTGCGGTTTTCGACCAGCAGGTGCACGTCTTCCACCCCGGAAAGGTGGCGGATGATGTCGCAATACACCCACGGAATGGGGTGAAACCTGCCTGGCCAGTCTTCCGCATTGTGGGGCCAAGCCAGCCAGGTGCCGGCATGGCGTTCCCACTCCGCCGGCATGCGATAGCCCAGGCTGCGGGGGGTTACCGATTCACTTGCCATCGTCGAGAAAGCGAGCCGTGATCGGCGGGTAGAAATCGATGCGCCGGTCGCGCAGAAAAGGCCAGTTGCGGCGCGTGTCTTCGAGGTTCTTCAAGTCCACTTCTTCAATGAGGATGGCTTCCTCGTGATGAGGAGCCTGGGCCAGGACACGGCCAAAGGGATCGGCGATAAACGAGCCGCCCCAGAACTCGAGTCCGACGCCGGGGGCGCGGTTGCCGCGGATGTCTCCATGCTCGTGGCCCACACGGTTGACCGAGGCGACGTACACACCGTTGGCGATGGCGTGGGAGCGCTGGATGGTCTGCCACGCGTCATACTGGGCCGAGCCGAAACGCTCTTTTTCCGCGGGATGCCAGCCGATGGCGGTGGGATAAAAGAGCAGGTTGGCTCCACGCAGGGCGGTGATGCGGGCTGCTTCCGGATACCACTGGTCCCAACAGATCAGCGCGCCTACTTGCCCGACCGAAGTGTCGAACGCCTTGAAGCCCAGGTCGCCGGGGGTGAAGTAGAACTTCTCGTAGTAGAGCGGGTCGTCCGGGATGTGCATCTTGCGATAGATACCGCCCAGCGACCCGTCGCTCTGCAGTAACGCGACGGTATTGTGGTAGAGCCCGGCGGCGCGGCGCTCGAAGAGGGACGCGACCACCACCACTTTTTCCTCTCGCGCCACGGCCGAGAGCCGCTCCGTGGAAGGCCCCGGTATGGGCTCGGCGAGGTCGAAGAGTTCAGCATCTTCTCGCTGGCAGAAATACTGGGCACCGAAGAGTTCCGGAAGGCAAACGATGTTTGCCCCGCCGCGCGCGGCTTCCCGTACCCGATCGGCAGCTTTATCAAGGTTGGCATCGGGGTCCGGGGAACAGGACATCTGCACCAACCCAACGCGGTAGTTTGTTTTGCTGGCCATTTTCCTTACTCAAATATGAGGATCGCCGCGGCGATTACTGTGGTCCAAAGGGCGCGCTTGTCGCCAATCGCCGACTGGGTGATGTTCGTTGTGCGGACGATCTTGTTGGAGATGCGATACATTTCTTTCTTCTCATCCCAGCTTTTATCCGGATCGAAATCCACGTTAAGGGTGGTGGCGAGCATCTCTGCCGCCAGTTCCTCCGCGTACTCACCGGCCTGCTCTTCCGCTTCCCCGAAGCTGTGGTGCTCGCTCAGGTAACCATAGGTGTTGCGATCTGTAGGGATCGCGACACCGATACTCGAAACCACCAACCGGTGCGGCTCCCGGGTGGAGTTTTCTGCCACCACGGCGAAGACCACCTCGCCTGGAGACAGATATTTCAATCCTTCTTTGCGGGTAACCAGTTTGCACTGCGGCGGAAAGATCGAAGAGACTCGCACCAGGTTCTGCGCGGCGATGCCGGCGTCGCGAAGCGCCAGCTCGAATGATGTCAACCGCTCCTTGTGTTTCCCGACGCCCTTAGTCAAAAACAGACGCTTCGGGACCATGCTCTTGCCCAATGCAGAATCCTCCCAGACGAACCTAACACAAACCTATGAATGGATGCGGAACAGCCTCCCGATGATGGAAAAAGATGCACAATAGCAGTGAGATGGCTTACCCAATCAAGGTGGAATATGCGGAAGCCCGCAGGATGCGCGAGCGCAACACGAGGCGATACCGTCTGGCTCACTTGCCGATATGGATCTGGGTGTTTTTTCTAGCGCCCGGGCCATGGACGTTCGACCTGTTTGCGCACGGCGGCAGCGGAAAAAACCTGGCTTGGCTTTTGCTGGTGATAGTGGCAACGGGAATCGCCGGTTATTTCGGGCAGCTTCCTGGCGTGGAACCGCGGCCTTACATCCTTCGCTTTACTGAGGACAAACCCAACCCTCTGTACCGGAAGGTTTGTTACACGTTTGCCTGGAACGCCGTCATCACGTTCACGTTGCTCAATCTGGCGGGGCTGGTGATTGCGGCCGTGAGCGGCAAGTGGGTGATGAAGCAGATTTACCTCCAGGCCTATTTTCCGCTGTGCGCCGTGGTGCTGCTGCTGGGACTTTTGGGCCTGCTGCCTCGTGTTGGGCGTTCCACCAAGGGTGAGGGAATCGAACGCCGCTATTTCTACGGGGCAGTGTGGGCGGCGGTGATTTCCCAGACGCTTTTGCTTGTGTTGTGGAAGACGCTGTCCAGGTCAGCGGCGACCAACCAGATCAAGCTGGCAGCCTTCGTGCTGAGTTTGTGTGCGGTGGGAGCTGCTGCTGCTTTCGGGATGCTTCCTCGTACGCGGCCTATCATTCCAGGACAACTGATGGTCGCGGACTAGGGTTTGCGCTCTGCCACGAACCCCGGGTGCCCCACATCTCGCTCGTTTTTCGCGAGATGTGGGATACCACTTCGTTCGACTTGCGACTTTCGAGGTTTGCTTGGTCCGGGAGGGTCAGCGGTTTGGAACCGTGCGATCCCACATCTCGCGAAAAACGAGCGAGATGTGGGGCACCCGGGGTTCTGTGGTGGGTCGAGATTGAGAACCCTCAGGCGTGGGTAGCGGTTCGCTTTGGCTTGCGGGAGAGGGCGTAAAGCATCGCCACCAACATGAAGAGCGAACCCATGGCAGCCAACCCCATCACACGCAGGATCGAAACCGTGTACTTGCCGGCCGAGGGACTGTAGTTGCAGCAATACAGCAGGATCAGGTCGCTCACCGAGCCGATATGGTGAGTGCTGGCCTGGATCACAGCCAGACGCACATCCCGCGGCTGGTATTCGATGCCGAAAAGATACTTCGACATGCGGCCATCCGGCGTGGCGATCATGATCACGCTGGAGTGGGCAAACTGGTCCATCTTCCCATCCGGCCCGGGCACCCGCACATAGTTAAAGCCGGTGGATGAGGCAAGATCGGTAATTGAGGCCTGCTGGCCGGTGAGAAAGTGCACGCTGGACCCTGCATCCGGGGTTCCGAGGGATTCCAGGAAGCGGGCTTTTTCCGCAGCGCCGTCGGTAGGCGTATCCATCGGATCGATGCTGGTGACCACGATGTCATAGTCCTTGCCCGGGGTGAAGCCCACCTGGCGGAGGGTCCTGGCCAGCCCGCTGAGGACCTGGGGGCAAAGCATCTTGCACTTGTAGTAGACCAGCGCCATCACCACTGGGCGATGCTCAAAATAAGCGCCCAGGGACACGTTGGCGCCACTGGAATCGACAAAACGATCGTTGAGCGGCAGATGGTTACCGAGGTTTTGGCTGATGCCGGCCTTCTTGAGATAAGCCGGGGTCGATTGTGCCGCCGTTCCAATAGGTTTATCCGCGGAATACTGCTGTGCCCATGCGGGCACAACCAGCGAAAGCACGAGAATAGCGGCAAGACTAGGCAGGGACCCGAATCGCATACGAATAGACTACTCCGATTGCCACTGCAATTCGCATGGTGATAGCCTGAACATTCGTTCTCGCTACCACTCATCCGCTTTCGGAGACATGCATCCATGCAAAAAAGCTACAACGGTCTTTCCTTGCCCACGGGGGGCGAGGCGATTCAATATGCCGATGGCAAATACCACATTCCTGACCATCCCATCATCCCTTTCATTGAAGGCGACGGCACCGGGCGCGACATCTGGCGTGCCTCGCAGCGGGTTTTTGATGCCGCCGTGGAAAAGGCTTATGGCGGCCGTCGGTCGGTGAAGTGGTTTGAAATCTTCGCCGGCGAAAAGGCCTATCAGCAGTTCAACACCTGGCTGCCTGACGACTCAGTCAGCGCAGCGCGCGATCTCCGGATCTCAATCAAGGGACCGCTGACGACCCCAGTGGGCGGCGGCATCCGGTCACTGAATGTCGCTTTACGGCAGATTCTTGATCTCTACTCGTGCATCCGGCCGGTCAAGTATTACCAAGGTGTACCGAGCCCGGTAAAGCACCCGGAGAAGCTCGACGTGGTGATCTTCCGCGAGAACACGGAAGACGTCTACGCAGGCATCGAATTCAAAGAGGGCACGCCGGAAGTCAAGAAGCTCATCGACTTCCTCAACAACGACATGCTCAAGGGCGGCAAGAAGAAGATTCGCGAAGATTCGGGGATTGGGATCAAGCCGATCTCCATCACCGGGACCAAGCGGTTAGTGCGGTACGCGATCAAGTACGCGCTCGAGAATGGGCGGAAATCCGTGACTCTGGTGCACAAGGGAAATATCCAGAAGTTCACCGAGGGAGCCTTCCGCGAGTGGGGTTACGAGGTGGCCACCCAGGAATTCCGCCAGCAGACGGTAACCGAGATGGAAAGTTGGATTCTGGGCAACCTGGAAGCGAACCCGAAGTTGACGGTGGAAGAAAACGCCGCGCTGATCGAGCCAGGGATTGCTTTCGGGTCTGACGATTTCCGGGCGGAAATGTACAAGAGCGTGAAGGGTGTGATCGATTCCATCGGCAAAACGCACGGCAACGGACAATGGAAGAAGAAGCTGCTGATCAACGATCGAATTGCCGACTCCATCTTTCAGCAAGTCATCATTCGGCCGGAGGAATACAGCATTCTGGCCTGCCCGAATCTGAATGGCGACTACATTTCTGACGCTTGCGCGGCGCAGGTGGGTGGCCTGGGCATTGCTCCCGGGGCCAACGTGGGCGACGGCTATGCGGTATTTGAGGCCACTCACGGCACGGCGCCCAAATACGCTGACAAAGACATGATCAATCCCGGGTCGGTGATGCTTTCGGGCGTGATGCTGTTTGATTTTCTGGGCTGGAAAGAGGCGGCTAAGCTGATCGAGAACTCACTCGAAAAGACCATTCTGCAGAAGTATGTAACCTACGATTTTGAGCGGCAGATGCCTGGAGCCACTAAGGCGAAGACCAGCGAATTTGCCACGCGAATGATCGAAAACATGGGTTAGGAGAAATATGCGAAAGAAAGTAACCATCGTAGGAGCAGGGAACGTAGGCGCGACCACGGCGCACTGGATCGCAGCCAAGGAACTGGCCGACATCGTTCTGGTGGACGTGGTGGAGGGCGTTCCGCAGGGTAAGGGCCTCGACTTGCTGGAGGCACTCCCGATCGAGAAGCGTGATGTCCACGTGATCGGGACCAACGACTACGCCGACACTACAAACTCCGACATTGTGGTCATCACCGCGGGCATTCCCCGCAAGCCGGGCATGAGCCGTGATGATTTGCTGCACACCAATTACAAGATCATGTCGGAGGTGGTGGGTAAGGTAGTGGCTGCCTCACCGAACGCGATCCTGATCATCGTCTCCAATCCGCTCGACGCCATGGCGCAAGCGGCATACAAACTAGCCAAGTTCAACCGTGAGCGAGTGATAGGCATGGCGGGCATCCTCGATTCCGCCCGCTTTCGCTCCTTCATTGCGGAAGAACTGAAGGTCTCGGTCGAGAATGTAACCGCATTTGTGCTCGGGGGCCATGGAGATACGATGGTGCCTCTGCCGCGCTATTCGACCGTCGCTGGAATTCCGATCACCGAGCTGATGGATACGGCCACGGTCGACCGCCTGGTGCAAAGGACGCGCGATGGCGGCGCTGAGATCGTAAAGCATCTCAAGACGGGCAGCGCTTTCTATGCTCCCTCCGCGGCGGCGACGGAGATGGTCGAGGCTATCCTGAAAGACAAGAAGAAAATTGTTCCCTGCGCTGCTTATCTGGAAGGCGAGTACGGCATTCACGGGCTTTATGTGGGCGTCCCCTGCAAGTTGGGCGAGCGAGGATTGGAACAGATCATCGAGATCAAGCTCACCAGGGAAGAAGATGCTGCGCTCAAGAAGAGTGCTGATGCGGTGAAAGAGCTGTGTGCTGTCATTGGAGTCTGAACCGTGAAAGAACGCGCCCGCCAGGTCATAACTGCCAACGTTGCTGATGCCAGGGCAGTGTTGCAGCAGTTGTTGGAATTGGAAGGGCAAGTAGAGGCGGCCTCCGCGACCATTGCGGGGGCTTTGCTTTCCGGGCATAAGTTGCTGGCATGCGGGAATGGTGGCAGCGCGGCGGATGCTTCCCATCTGACGACCGAGTTTGTGGTTCGCTTCGACCGTGAACGCCGGGCCTACCCGGCGATCTCCTTGGCTTCTCACGGTGGCGACTTAACGGCTATCGGGAACGATTATTCCTTTGCTGACCTGTTTGCCAGGCAGGTAGAAGCGTACGGTCAGCCTGACGACGCGCTGGCGGTGTTCACCACCAGCGGTAACAGTGAGAATATCTTTCGTGCACTGGTGGCCGCGAAACACCTAAAGCTGAAGACAATTGCATTCCTGGGACGGGATGGCGGCGAGTGCGCAGGGATGGCCGATGTCGAATTGTTGGTTGGGGGCAAGACAACGGCGCGCATCCAGGAAGGCCATAAGTTTCTGCTGCACACCATCTGCGAGCTTGTTGATGAACAGCTTGCGGAGGTGGGGTAGCTGACGGGAAATCACAGATTTCCCATTACGCTAGGACTTAGCGGTTCAGCGGACCTGTCCTGGATATGTTTTTCGATTGAGCGCAGCGTAGGGCCGCCGGTGGTGGACCAAGTCTCGGCTACCTTTGCCGAAATGCGGGCAACCGCGAAGCTTACCCCTTTTAGATTGCGTTCCCGCGGTACCCCGGGAATGTCGCGGGGGTAGGGCGGCGCCGTGTACACCGGCTTTCCGTAGCGATGGCAGACCTGGTATTGCTCTCCTTCCATCACTCCGACGACTCCTGCCAGCGATCCCGGCAGCGCAGGATCGCCACCCATCTCGAGGGCAGAGACGATCACTGCTCCGGCTACGTGGGTTCTTTCGACAGCTTCTTCGAACGCGCTCCGATACTCCGGATTGAGCGTTCCCAGACTGAGATTGATGACCTGGATGTCATGGTCGAGGCACCAGTCGATAGCCCGGATCACAGCCCGCAGGCTGGTGGCCAGTTTGCCATCGAAGATCCTGACTGCAACCAGATCCGCATCCGGATTCAGATGGTGGATGATCGCCGCGACGGCGGTACCGTGACCAAGGTTATCTTCATAGCCGGCGATCGCACCGTCCGCGGTGACGGTGATCCCACCGACGATCTTGCCCACGTGAGGATGTGTGTTGCAGACGCCGCTATCCAGAACACCGATGCGCACGGGCCGGTTCATTCTACGCAGACTTCTTAAGCGGCATCACGACCAGGTTCGACGTGGTGTCCCCTTCCAGATTGATCGTTTGCAGCAGCTGCAGCGTCTTCGCGTCGTATAGCTCGATTTCAAAGCCGGCGTTATAAATCATCAGTTTCGATCCATCCGCGGTCATGCCGAAGGCAAGACGGGTCCGGCCGAGGAACTGACGCCGGTTGATGATCTTCTTGGTCTTCATGTCAAAGACCCAAAATTCAGTAACCCGATCGCCATGGGTTCCATACACCGAGACCGTGTAGCCCAACTTCCTATCAGGCGTGAGCATCAGCGGCTCCATCTCCTCCTCTGCGGGTCCCACTGGGGTCAGATCGTAGGTCATATTGGCCAGGTCGAGCTCCGCGATCCCGAAGACCCGCCGATGCACGTAAGGATCCGACGAATCGAAGATCCCGATGACCTTGCCGGTCGGTTCATTGGGATCATTCACTAACCCGGCAAAGGAGCCGTCGCTTGAGGGGTCGGTAGGTTTCGCGAGCTCGATCTTCTTGACCAGTTTAAAGTCGCTGGTGTTGAAGACCATGATGTTGTTGCGGAACAGGTAGAGGAGCTTTCCGTCGGGCGAGACCCTGATGGTATTGCGGTAGCCCGCAGGCGGCTGCTCATCTTTCGGATAAGGTACGATACGCGTGATCTTATGCTCCGCGAGACTGACCTCGAGAATCTGCGGCGGATCGATCTGATAGTGGTCGATCTTCTTGATGACCGGGGTCGCAAACGTATAGATAATTTTCCCCGTGGGATCAACGGCAAAGCCGCCAATGCGATAGTTCGTGTCGGAAGTGTTCAGGGAGAACTTGTCCGTGACCTTGCGGGTCGCGAGATCAATCGAAACGATGGAGTTGTCTTTGAGGGTGGAGGCATACAGTGTCTTCTCATCCGGCGACAGCACCAGGGTGCGCACGATATCAGTCGGAAGATCGATCTTATCGACGATCTTTCCCTGGACCGAATCCATCACCAGCACGGTATGGGGCCAGACTGCGAGGTACATCAACTGGCTGCCTGTAGACGCGGCAAAGCTGGTTGCGGACCAGAGCGAAAGACCCAAAAAGGCGATGATGGCGCGCATAAAGTTCCTCCATGTTCAGCGGATGACGGTTTTGCGGATCACGGGAAAACGATGTCTACGTTGCGCCAGTCTTTGGTCGCGGAAGCGCACTTGCTGGTCCAGTCCGGAGAGTTGTTGAGGTGATCGGGAACCTGAGCCGGCCAGAAACAGGTCGCATAGCAATCGTAGATATCGCGTTCCACCGGCTGGCATAGCCCTGCCGTGCCGCCGGCGGAGTCGACCTCCCACCCTGGCGAGAAAATAATGGTGCATCCCATCGGGACGTGGACTTTCGGTGCGGCCCCGCCAGGGGCCTGGAGCGCAACGATGTCTTCCTTCACCGCTTCTGCGTTGCTCTCGATGCGATGCGCCTTCTGGTTGACGGCTCGAAGATGCTTCATGAAGCCTTCCTTTCAGAGAAATGATCGAGAAACGACGGATTCTGCGCCGCAATGGCGCCGTATACCTGCAGGCATTTATCAGTCCAGCCGCGGATCCAATCGCAATAGTGGAGATTGGCATGACCGGTATCGCCGTAGCGGACGAACGCTTCGTGATGGCATCCACCGGCGCAGAGCGGGCGCGCCCAGCACTCATGGCAGTCGTACTTGGTATCGATGTTTCCCCGCGTGAGGAAATCACTTTGTTTTTCCCGGTCGATGCCGGTAGTCACGTTACCCAGGACATGCTGATCGGAGTCGACAAAGCGGTGGCACGGCGCGATGTCCCCTGACGGGCCAACCCCGACCATGCCCAGCCCGGCGCCGCAGGGAAGGGATTTGTTTACCCCCTGGTGGAGCTCCGAAAGCGTGTCGCTCACGTTGGAGAAACCGTGGTGCTCGCCTCGTAAAGCAAATTCCAGGTATTCATCGGCGAGCTCATTGAATTGCTCCAGAACGCTGTCCATTCCCGGCTCGTTGATGGAGTAGAGGCGATTGGGCGAAGTGGTCACCGGCGCAAAGCCCACCTCATAAAAGCCGAGTTCGTGCTTCAGGTGCTGATAAATCTTCTTAACGTCCATAGCTCCCGAAGTCATGGTGACGCGAGCCGCAATGGGGCGGGTTCGATGTTTCGCCAGCAGGTTCTGCACTTTAGGCTTGATGATGTCGTAGCTACCGCGCCCGTTGGAGAAGACGCGGAACTTGTCCTGCATCTCTTTAGGCCCGTCCATGCTCACGGTAACGCCAATCGCATTCTCTGCCAGGTATTCGATGATGGCGGGCGTAAGCAGCGTCCCGTTGGTAGTCAGACTGAAGTCGATCTTGACCCTCAGTTCCTCGGCCCGGGCTCGCGCATAGGCCACCGCCTGCTTAAGTAGGGGGAAGTTCATCAATGTTTCCCCACCGAAGAAAGTAATGTGGACGCTTTTCCTGCCCTGCGACTCGGCAAAGAGATAGTCGACAGAGCTTTTCGCCGTCTCCCACTCCATGAACTTCGGTTTACCCTCAGGAGTAGCCACCTTGTCCTCGCCGAATTCATAGCAGTACTGGCAGGACAGATTGCACTGGTTGGTCACGTTCAACACGATGGTCTGCAAGGGAAAGGCTTCAGGCAGCGGTTCGGACTTTGCGTACTCCTTTTGCCCATTGCGAATGGCTTTTACTTCCCGTAGTTCGGTGATGCATTCGTCCACATCGTTCGCAGAGTAGCCATCGCTACACAGGCGCCCGATAAGATCTTCGCGGCTGAGAGGCGTCTGATCGAGCTGCTCGAGGATCTCGGAAGTCATCCCATCCAGCGCAACGATCCCTCCGCTAGGCACGAGATAGAGAAAATCCTGGCCCCCGCCATGGAACTTGTGGAATTCACCGAGCGAGTACATCGTCACTGTGCTACCTCCGGCTGATCCCAGGACACGTATTGGGGCACCGCGACTACGAGGTAACTTCTCCCCTTGAGAGCCTCATAGCTTGCCGTGATCCAAACGTCTCCGTAGTTGTTGCGCATCGATCTTCGCTTCGGATCAGGACCATCCGACGCGGGGGTGAACAGTCCGGTTTTGGCATCGACGGCGCCCACAAAATCCACGTCGTCGTCGCCGTAAGAGGCAACAAACTCCTCCATCTTGTAGGTCGCAGGGACAGGCCCGAGATTGATATCGTCCTCGGTGTTGGGCTTGCCGTCGGGACCGTTACTGAAGGCAAGGGTTTCGAACTGGACATACCCCTTGGGGTGAGGCGCTCCACCCAGGTGGGCGATCGAGGTCGTCGGCGTTACCTTCAGGTAGTCGATGTGATCGTAAACGGCATAGGCCGCGGGAAGGGTCGCATTCTTCACCGCGATCAGGCGATTTCCTGGAGCGGCGTCCTGGCTTACGCTGGCGCTCACGGTCACGAAGCCAGGCTGTTGGTCGACGATCTTGGTTACCTTGACCCCTGGCCCAAGATCCACATCGCTGGTGGTCAGGTTCACGGGCAAGGCATCCCCGTAGATGCTCATGGTTGCGTCGCTGGTGCCGGCTTTCAGCGAGGGTTTATCGACACCAATCAGCATGGGTGCGGAGGTGGCGCGTCGCATGGTGACGTCCATCCCGAACTCCGAATACTCACCCCAGAACCAGCGCCCAGTCAGTTGATTCTGATCTTTTGACAGCGCCATCACTTCGCGCACGGTCTGCGGGGTCTCAGGAGTCGTCGCGCCGCCGCCTGGTTCGACTGTCGATCGTCCCCGCCACGAATATCCCGTGTACACCAGGGCCTTCCCCGACGTGGCCATCACGGAGCTGGCCTCGTTACACGTAATCTTCGTCTTGGTGATGAACGAATCTCCCGACGCGCTGGGCTCGATGGTCATCTCGCCGAAGAAGCGGCCTTTACCCGGTTCATCGCCTGAAATCAGCCAGCGTCCGGCGAGTTTGGGAGTCTGCATGGAGGCTTGCCACTCCGCCCATTCGGTGGTCTGGAGAGGCGAGCTCTTGACGATATAGTCGAGTGCCTGCTCCGCGGGGGTTGGGCCCTTGGGGGGCCCGGCGTCTCCGCGATCGTGAGGATGATCGAAGGCCGTGAACCGCACCGAGGGAAAGAACGCGACGTGCATGTTTTCCAGGTATTGCCAGTCCGACGCTGTTCGGTGCCATGACAGTGGTTTGGCCAACGCATGGCAGGCCGCGCAGGCATGCGCTACCTCGGGATTGGGGATCTTTTCGTCGATGATGCGATGCTCGGTGAAGTACGCGATCTTTGCGTTTTCTTCGGGCGCCAGGCCGTGATAGTCGCTCAGGTAACGGAGGATACTGCGCGCTTCTTCCGGCGACAGTTGCAGCCCGTTCAGCCGGATCATGCGCTTGATCGCTTCTTCCCATCCTTCCGGTGTGGTCCGGATATAGGAGATGCGGGTCATGTTCCCCTTGGCGTCTGGGGCATGGCAGCCGCCGCACTTGCTCAAGGTGAGCTGGTCTTTTACCGGGAAGCCGGCTTCATCGGGGTTGTTTGCGGGCGTGGAAGCTTTTACTTCGGGAGTTGATGCTGCCTTTTGCGAAATTGCAGGCAGGCAGCAGAAGGAGGCAAAAATGAGCGCTCCGAGAAGACGACAAGCCATCGATTCAATTCCTCCAGACGCACGCTTTCCACCTGCTCAAATAACCGGGAAGTGTTCTGGCCCATGAAGCGGTGTTGTGTTCTTCGACTTGGAAGAGGATGTTGGCTGCGGTAACGACTGAAATCGTATCAGTCGATGGTCAAACGGTTTGCGTTCAGTGTCAAGCTTTTTTGCGGATGGGTGAAAGGTAGGGAGTCTGAGGGTTAGATCCGTGGTATCCCACATCTCGCGAGAAACGAGCGAGATGCCCCGAATTTCCTGCACGCTGCCCTGGACATGACCGCGTGTGCGCCTTTCTTTAAGGAAAGGCGCATGAAGTTCGCGGAACCCACAACACTTCACAGGAAATCGGGGATGTGGGGCACCCGAGCGTTGTTGGTTGTTGAAAGTTGAACTGGAAAACGAGGATCTTTCTCTTCGGATTCTCCCGTGCGAATGAATCCCGGGTGCCCCATATCTCGCTCGTTTTTCGCGAGATGTGGGATACCACGAACCTTGACCCTAGACCCGTTCGATGACCACCGAATTCACGGTCACCGGCTTATTCGGCTTGTCCTGTGAGTTGCGGGGCACCTTGGAGATCTTCTCCACCACGTCGTAGCCTTCGACAACATCACCGAAGACAGTGTGCTTCCCCGTGAGCCACTGCGTCGGCGCAACGGTGATAAAGAACTGCGATCCGTTGGTGTTGGGACCAGCGTTGGCCATAGCCAGCTTGCCCGGCGCATTCAGGCTGTGGGGCGAGCCCTTGGTCTCATCCGCAAATTTGTAACCTGGACCGCCCATCCCGTTGCCCGCAGGGTCTCCGCCCTGAATCATGAAGTCGGGAATCACGCGGTGAAAAATAGTTCCGTCATAAAGTTTATCGGTGCTCTTCTTGTTGCCGACGGGGTGTGTCCACTCTCGTTTGCCCTCGGCGAGGTCGACGAAGTTCTTTACCGTGTTAGGCGCGTCTTTTTCAAAGAGGCGGCAGACGATCGTACCTTCACTGGTGTTGAAGATGGCATAGGTTCCGGGTTCACGGGACATTCAAGAACTCCTGGTGTTCGGTTTGATTTTAATTGGGGATTGGGGGCGTAGCGGGCGGGGCTGCCGGCGCCGGAGGAGCCGGGGGCGGAGGTGGTAACTGCTGACCCGGCTGCACGATAGTGACTTTGTTGAGAATGACCGGCTGGAGCGGCTTATCCTCCGCATCCCGCTGTACACGGGCAATCGAAGAGACAATCGACAAGCTGGGCTGGTCGCACTGGCCAAAGATGGTGTGCTTTTGGTTCAAATGAGTGGTTGGGACTTCGGTGATGAAAAATTGAGACCCGTTGGTATCGGGTCCGGAATTGGCCATCGCCAGGCGTCCCGGTACATCGAAGTTCAGGTTGGGATCGAACTCATCGGCAAACATATATCCCGGATCGCCGGTCCCGGTGCCGGTTGGATCACCGCCCTGAATCATGAACTCCGGAATGACGCGATGAAACGTGGTCCCATCATAGAAGGGTTTGTTCTTCATCTTCTTTTTGCTTACCGGGTCGGTCCACGGCTTGGTTCCCTGGGCCAGCCCAATAAAGTTGGCCACGGTAAGCGGCGCTTCTTTCTCAAAGAGCTTGCAGGTGATTCGCCCCATGCTGGTATCGAGCACTGCCGTGGGCCCGGTGGGCTCTATGGTCGGTGGGACCTGGCTGGTGGGCATATCCGGCAGTTCGGCGGGAGGAGTCTGCGCGGGCGGTGTCTGGGCCGGGGGTGTTTGCGGTGGAGTGGACTGCTGAGCAATAGCGAAAACAGTCGAAAAAAGAAACAGAACAGCGAATCGACGACAGGGTCTCATGGATAGTTCCCAACCCAGACTAATACAGCCATAGGAGAATTGCTCGCCCGCCTACTTCTTGTCAAAAGGCTGCTTCTCACTGATACGCGGGCGGCTCTCGGATTGCAATTGCCGGGAAACCTCCTGCACCTTTTCAAAAACCCGCAGAAAGTTGCCGCCGAGAATCTTGTTCATGTCTTCGGCACTGTAGCCACGCGCCATGAGCGCCTGGGTGATCTTGGGCAGGTCGGCTGCCGAATCCATGCCCTCGGGGCTCGAAGGAATACCATCGAAGTCCGAGCCAAGCCCTACGTGGTCGATGCCCGCAATCTTGGCGATGTGGTCAATATGATCGATCAGCACGCTCAGCGGAGGCCGCGGTATTTTCGCCATGTAGCTCTTGCCGATTTCCTCGGCAAGTTCGTTGGGCATGGGTTTGCCTTCCGCTTGCAGTTTAGCTTTTGCGTCCGCGACCGCCTGGTTGATGGTGGGCTGCATGGCCTGCGCCGCCTTGCGGTAGTCTTCGCTCAAAAAGCTGGAGTAGAAATTCACCATCACCACGCCACCGTATTGGCCGATCGCACGCAGCATGTTGTCATCCATGTTGCGGGGCGAATTGCAAAGGGCGCGTGCCGAAGAGTGCGACGCGATCACAGGAGCGCGGCTGATGATCAGCGTGCGATAGAAGGTTTTGTCGGACACGTGGGAAATATCCACCATCATGCCCAGGCGGTTCATCTCGTACACCACGTCTTTGCCGAAGTCGCTTAAGCCGTCTTTGGTATGCGGGACCTTGGGGTCGTCAATATCGCCGGAGGAATCGGCCCAACCATTGGAGTTGCTCCAGGTGAGCGTCATATAGCGCACGCCGAGCCGGTAGTAGTCGCGCAGCAGCCCCAGGCTGTTTTCGATGGAGTGGCCGCCCTCAATCCCCATGAGCGCAGCCAGCTTGTGCTCGCGATGGGCGGCCCTGATGTCTTCCGGTGAAAAGGCCATGCGCATTTGCTGCGGGTGTTTGGCGGCCTGCTGGTAGACGGCGTCGATCAACTCCAGCGTGCGGCGTGCTTCATGGCCGTTCGGATAAGCAACCGGGTCCACCCAGATGGAGAAGAACTCCGCCCCCAGGTTGCCTTGGCGCGCGGACTCGAAATTGACATAGCCGCCTTTGAGCGGCTCTGTCAGGTCGTAGCCTTCGTCGAGCATGCGCTGCGTGGTGTCCGCATGCGTGTCGATGACGATAGCGGCCTTGTGTACAGCGAGCGGATCTTTCTGTTTGGTCACGGAGGCAGTCTTCGAGGTGGTCTGTGCAGAGAGCGGGAGAACCGCGGTGAACAGGAGGAGCGCGTGCGCAATCTTCATTGGCCGCTATTCTTTCACATTCGGGGTACTGTACTTTGCCCCGGTGCTCCACTCGGTGAAGGGGGTGATGGTGGTGCCCAGCTCATCGCGCCGATTGATGCTGGCGCGGAGATAGTCCCGGTTCATGACCGCAATCACTTCCAGCTGGATTTCCTTCGGGCAAACGCCCGTGCACTCACCGATATTGGTGCAGCTGCCGAAACCTTCGGCGTTCATTTGCGCAACCATGCCCAGCGCGCGCTTGTCGCGCTCGGGCTTGCCCTGGGGCAGGATGCCGAGGTGGGCAATCTTGGCCCCGGTGAAAAGCGCGGAAGAAGCATTGGGGCAGGCCGCGACACACGCTCCGCAGCCGATGCAGGCAGCGGCATCCATGGCGCGGTCCGCCGTCTCTTTGCCGATGAGGTGGGTGTTGCCGTCCACCGCATTCCCCGTGGATACAGAAATGTAGCCGCCCGAAGCGATGATGCGATCGAAAGAGCGCCGGTCGACGACCAAATCCTTGATGATGGGAAAGGCGGAGGCCCGCCAAGGCTCCAGGACCAGCTCTTGACCATCTTTGAAATGGCGCATGGTCAGCTGGCAGACGGTGGTGGCGCGCTGGGGCCCGTGCGCGACACCATTGATCATGAAGCCGCAAGAGCCGCAAATCCCTTCGCGGCAATCGTGCTCGAACGACACTGGCTCTTCGCCCTTCTCAATCAGATGCTCGTTGAGCACATCGATGCATTCCAGCATCGACATCTCTACACTTGCAACTTCGATCGGGTAGCTGACGAACTTACCCGGTTCCTTACGATTCTTCTGTCGCCAGATTTTCAGCGTTACCTTCATTACTTGTAGCTCCTCTGGCTCGGATGAACGTAGTGGAAATCCAACGGTTCCTTGGTGAGCGTGGGCGGATTGCCGGGGCCGCGATAGTCCCACGCGGCCACGTAGGAGTAATGCTCGTCATCACGCTGGGCTTCGCCCTCGGGGGTCTGATATTCCTCGCGGAAGTGGCCGCCGCAGGACTCATTGCGGTTGAGGGCATCAATGCACATTAGCTCGGCGAGCTCGAAGAAGTCGGCCACGCGACCAGCCTTTTCCAGGCTTTGGTTCAGGTCGTCTCCGCTGCCGGGCACATTGACGTTTTTCCAGTACTCCTCCTGTAGGGCTCGAATCTGGACAATGGCAGATTCCAGACCCGCTGCAGTACGCGACATGCCGCAGTAGTCCCAGACAATCTTTCCTAATTCGCGGTGAAAGGAGTCCACCGTGCGCTTGCCCTTGATCGAGAGGAGCAGGTCAATAGTCTGCTTGACGCAGGCGACCGCTTGCTTGACCTCTGGTGCGGTGTCGAGCACCGCAGGAAATTTATTGGTAGCGAGATAGTTGCCGACGGTGTAGGGAACGACGAAATACCCATCGGAGAGTCCCTGCATCAGCGCGCTGGCACCCAGGCGGTTCGCGCCGTGGTCGGAGAAGTTGGCTTCCCCGATCACAAACAGGCCGGGAATAGTGCTTTGCAGGTTGTAGTCCACCCACAGGCCGCCCATGGTGTAGTGGATCGCGGGGTAAATGCGCATGGGAACTTTGTACGGGTTCTCATCGGTGATGCGCTGGTACATGTCGAACAGATTGTCGTAGCGGTCGCGGATGGTCTTCTCACCGAGCCGGCGAATGGCGTCGGTAAAGTCGAGATAGACACCCAGCCCCGTTTCGCCTACGCCACGGCCTTCATCGCATACCGCTTTTGCGTTTCGGGATGCCACGTCGCGGGGCACGAGATTCCCGAAGCTGGGGTAACGGCGCTCCAGGTAGTAGTCGCGTTCTGCTTCCGGTATCTGGTCGGGCGAACGTTTGTCGCCGGCCTTCAACGGCACCCAGATGCGGCCGTCGTTGCGCAGCGATTCGCTCATCAGGGTGAGTTTCGATTGGTACTCGCCAGAGACGGGGATGCATGTGGGGTGGATCTGTGTATAGCAGGGGTTGGCAAAGAGCGCCCCGCGTTTGTGGGCGCGCCAGATGGCGGTCACATTCGACCCCTTGGCGTTGGTGGAGAGGTAGTAGACATTGCCATACCCGCCGGTGCCCAGGATGACCGCATCGGCAAAGTGGGTGGTGATGACACCGGTAACCAGGTGCCGGGCGACGATGCCGCGGGCCTTGCCGTCGATGACGATCAGGTCGAGCATCTCGGTGCGCGCCTGCATGGTTACATTACCCGCGTGGATCTGGCGTTCGAGCGCCTGGTAAGCGCCGAGCAGCAACTGCTGGCCGGTCTGGCCGCGAGCGTAGAACGTCCGCGAGACCTGGGCGCCGCCAAAGGAGCGGTTGGTGAGCGCGCCGCCGTATTCACGGGCGAAGGGAACTCCCTGGGCCACGCACTGATCGATGATGTTGACGCTCATCTGGGCCAACCGATAGACGTTCGCCTCACGCGCGCGGAAATCTCCGCCTTTGACTGTGTCGTAAAAGAGGCGAAACACGCTGTCGCCGTCGTTCTGGTAATTCTTGGCGGCGTTGATGCCGCCCTGGGCGGCGATGGAGTGCGCGCGGCGGGGCGAATCCTGAAAGCAGAAGCAGTGAACCTTGTAACCCAGTTCGCCCAGGGTAGCGGAGGCCGAGGCTCCTGCCAGGCCGGACCCGACCACGATGATGTGGTGTTTACGCTTGTTCGCGGGATTGACCAGCTTGAAGTCGAAACGAGCCTGTTCCCATGCCTGCTCGATGGGGCCCGTGGGCGCTTTGGAATCAAGAATCATCTATTTCACCAGCCCCAGTAGAACGCTGATCGGAATCGATATGTAGCCGAGGACGATGAGTACAGCGATGACCATCGCCGCCGTCTTGAGCCTGGCTGTGTATTGTGGCTGGTGAATGCCGAGGCTTTGAAACATGCTCCACAGCCCGTGGCGCAGGTGCAGTCCCAAAAGGCTGACGGCAACAATGTAGGAGAGCGAGACCCACCACACCTGGAAACCGGAAACCACATTGTGGTACACGTCACCCTCAATGTAGGCGGCGCCCGGATGGATGTAGCCGGCGGTCAGGTGCAGAAGATGAAAAATGATGAATGCCAGCACGATGGGGCCCGACCAGTACATGGTCCGCGAAGCATAGGACGAAGCAATCGCCTTTTTGACCGAATATTCGACGGGACGGGCGCGCTTTTTCCGCAGGGCCAATTGGACGGTCGCGACAATGTGCAGCGTGACCGCGATCAGCAGGATGATGCGCACAGGCCACAGAAATTCCCCAATGCTGTGCAGAAACGCGCCATAAGCGTTCAGTTTTGCCGGCCCTTCAAATACCTGGAGATTGCCCAGCAAGTGCCCGATCACGAAAACAAACAGCAGGATGCCGGTGACGGCCATCACGATCTTCTTGCCGACGGTGGAGGCCCAGAACCCGGGCGCCCGGTTGTCCCGAGGGACGGTTGCCATTGTGCTCATTTGAGTTTTTTCCGATGCCTCAGGAGGTGCCGAAACTGAATCTTGCCCAACTCTCTATTATTGGTGCGCGATGGAAGCACCGTCAAGGTTTTGGCCCACACGATTTGGCCAGAGGGAGGATTCAGGGCAAGACTTCTAATAGGGTACGAAAGGCTTGTCCGCGATGGCTATGGGCCCACCTGGCTTGGTCGTCAACTTCCGCCATGGTGCGGTCGAGGCCAGGCACATAGAAGAGCGGATCGTATCCAAAGCCACCGTGCCCCCGCGGAGTGGCTAGGATGCGTCCTTCGACCGCTCCCTCGGCGACTATCAAGGGTACCCCATCCTGAGCAGCAGCTAGCGCACAGCGATAACGGGCGCCGCGTTCCATCTCGTCAACCCCGCCGAGCTGCTGTAACAGAAACAGATTGTTGTTGGCGTCTGCGGTCTTAGCTTCGCGAAACCCGGCATCCGCGGCAAAGCGTGCGGAACGAACACCAGGGGCGCCTTTCAGAAAGTCGACTTCGAGCCCAGAATCGTCGGCCAACACCATTTTGCCGGGCAGAAAGCGACTGTAATAGATCGCCTTTTCACTGGCATTATCGGCAAAGGTCAGGCCGTCCTCCGCAGGGGCCTCGATGGCATTGAGACCCGGGATAGGGAGAATCTCGATGCCATGCCGCAAAGCCGCAAGCCTAAAGTCGCGGAGCTTGCCCGGGTTCGTGCTGGCGACGTAGAGCGTGCGTGCCATCAGTGGAAAGCGGCCAGGGGGCAGCCCTCACAACGAGCCTTTGGGCCGCAATGGTGTTTGCCTACGCTGACCACCAGGGCGTGGAATTCGTTGTAGAGCTGCAAGCGAAATTCCGCTGGGTCGGCGGCAAATGCGGTTTCCACCAGTTGTTGCACCTCTCCATATTTCCGGTCGCGGCCGGCGAGCCCGTGGCGATCGGCGATGCGGCGCAGATATTCGTCAACGACCACAACGGGATGCAGCAGCGCATAGAGCAGAATGGCGTCGGCCGTTTCCTCGCCCACTCCTGGCAAGTCCAGCAATTGGCGGCGTACCCCGCTCGTGGGTTGGGCCGCGAGCCGGGCCAGTGAGGAACCGTGCTCCCGATCGAGAAAGCTGACAAACGCCTTGATCGCCGCAGCCTTGCGCACCATGTATCCCGAGGGGCGAATGAGGATTCGCAGCTCGTCCTCCTGAATGGCTCGCAGACCCTCGAGGTTCATCACGCCACGTTCGATCAGGTTGGCAATGGAGCGCTCTACCCCGCGCCAGGACGTGTTCTGGGTCAGGTAAGCGCCGACGATCACCTCCAGCGGCGTCTGCGCCGGCCACCATTGCTGCGGGCCATACGCCGCGGCCAGCTGGTCGTGAAAATTGCGCAGAATGGGCCCGGCTGTTTTGTTCATGGCTTCGGCTTCTGTTGCTGCAACTGTTTCTTCCAACCCAGCAGTTTGGCCTTCAGCGCTTCGGCTTCCGCCTCGGCGATCATGCCCTTGTGTTGATACAGGATGGATAGGCTGGTATGAGCCAGCACCTCGTTTGGATCAAGCTCGAGCAGGCGGTGCGCCACCTCGATGGCCCCATCGAACTCACCTTTTTCCTGTAAGGCGCGGATCAGCCCGTGCATGGCATCGAGCATACCTGGGTCCACTTCAAGGCAGCGGCGCAAGCCTTCGGCCGCTGCGGCCGCGTCACCTTCTGCGAGCCGGTCGAGCGCCTGGTGGTAAAGCTCTTCGGCGGTGGAGGGGTGAGTGGGCATGGTCGGAATGGCCTGACTCCATGATAGCGGGTAGGATGAACGAAACAAAGCATCTCCCGGAGGTCCCACCGAATGAGTTTCATCCTCGCTGATGGCTGGCTGATCACTATGAACGAGCGCCGGGAAATCCTGGAGTGCGCCAGCGTGTGTGTCGAAAACGATCGCATCGCCGCCGTGGGCAGCCGGCAGCAGTTACAGCAGAAGTATCCCGGGGCCGAAGTGGTGGATTGCAGCGGGCGCATTGTGATGCCGGGCATGGTGAACACGCACACCCATTTGTTCCAGACCCTGCTGAAAGGGCTGGGGGATGACATGGTATTAAAGAAGTGGTTTACCTGCATGACGGCGCCAAGCGCTGTGCACCTGACGGCGCCGGATGCCCATGCGGCCGCCCTGCATGGGTGTGTCGAGTCGATTCGTTCCGGCGTAACGACGGTGGTGGACTTTATGTATGTCCACCCGCAGCCGGGGTTGATCACCTCCGTGGTGGATGCGTTCCACATGACGGGCATGCGCGGATTTGTTTGCCGGGGATTCATCTCGGACGGTGTTCAGTATGGCATTCCGGAGGCCCTCATTGAGCGGCCTGTGGTTGCTTTGGCTGACGCAAAAGCGCAGATACGGCGGTACAACAAGCCGGGAGGGCGAGTGCAGGTGGGGCTTGCTCCCAACATGATCTGGGCGGTGAATGAGGAGGGCTACCGAGAGACCCGGAAGCTCGCGGATGAGGAGCATGTGCTCATCACCACCCACGTGGCCGAGACCGATTTCGAGCTGGAGACTTCCGCGGCGAACTATGGGATGAACGATACGCAATTTTTGAGCGAGATCGGATTTCTCGGCCCCGACGTCATCGCCGTGCATTGCGTGCATTGCAAAACCGACGATATTGCCATCATGCGCAAGCACGATACCAAGGTGTCGCACAATCCTTGTAGCAATATGTACCTGGCGTCCGGGTGCGCGCCCATTCCGGAGATGCTGGCGGCGGGGGTCACGGTGGGTCTGGCTTCGGATGGACCGGCAAGCAGCAACAATCACAGTCTTTTTCAGGCAATGAAGTTTGCCGCCCTGCAACAGAAGGGCGTGCACCAGGACGCCACCATCATCACCGCGGAAAAGGTACTCGAGATGGCGACGATTGGCGGCGCGCGGGCGGTTGGCCTGGAAAAGGAGATTGGTTCGATCGAGGTGGGTAAGAAGGCCGATATTGCGGTGGTGGACTACAACAATGCCTTTATGACGCCCATTCATCATCCTGTGTCAGCGATTGTGTATTCGGCGCTGGGGCACGAGGTAACCAGCGTGATGATTGACGGACGTTTCGTGATGCGCGATGGAGTCGTGGGTAGCGTGGACGAGGCGGCGGTTCGCAAGCAGGCACAGATGAGCGCGGATGCGCTCACCAAGCGCGCAGGCACGGATGCATCCAAGCATCGTCCCTGGCCGCGATAGAAAACTGCAGTTTCTTTACCCTCACTCTTTGGCGTAAGGGACCATCAGTGCCGCCGGTTGTACGGCTTTCCCACCAAACAAGCCGGAGATGGCAAGAATAGTGACGATGTAAGGCAGCGACGCCAGTAGTTGTGGCGGAATATTACCGCCTCCCAATTGCAACGACAGCTGCAACGCATCGCACGCTCCAAACACCAGCGCAGCCAACGCCGCTTTCCAGGGATTCCACCGCCCGAAAATAACAATCCCGAGCGCGATAAATCCCTGACCGGAGACAATCGATTCCCGAAACAATCCGATCTGCGCCAACACCAGGTAAGCCCCAGCCATACCGGCGGTAGCACCGCCAATCAACACCCCGATGTAGCGCATGCGGGTAACGGAAATGCCGGCTGCGTCCGCGGCGCTGGGGTTTTCCCCCGCAGCACGAAGCGCCAAACCAAAGCTGGTGCGAAACAACACAAACTGCGCCAACCCCACCAGCACCAGTGTCAAATAAAGCACGCTCGTCTGCCCAAACAAAACCGGCCCGAGCAATGGAAGATCGCTCAACCAAGGAATATGCAGCGGCGCGAACATGGCTACACTTTGCGGTCCTGAGGACTCGCCCAACGCCCGTCGATACACAGTCGCGGCTACGCCGATCGCCAGCACATTAAAAACCAGGCCGACGACAACTTGGCTGGCGCGGACCGTGACATACATCCAGGCTAATAGCAGATTGACCGCGATACCCGTGAACATCGCCGCCAGTAGACTCAGCCAAACCGACCCGGTTCCATAATCCGTCAGAAAACTAGCTAACGCGCCCAGCAGAATGGTGCCTTCAATGCCGACATTCAGCACTCCCGAACGCTCGGCGAATGTTTCGCCCAGTGCAGCCAGCAGCACCGGTCCAGCGAGCCTGAGGCTGGCGGCCAGCCAGGTCACGAAAAAAGCTGACGTCATGAGCCGGTGCAGGTTCATGTAAGCTTCACCCGGTAACGGCGGAAGATATCGCTCGCCAGCACCATCAATACGATGAGACTCTGCAGGATGAACGTAATAGAGGAAGGGATCCCCGCCCGTCTTTGCATGGCATTGGCGCCCACCGTCATACCGCCGTACAGCACCGCCGCGGGGATTACGGCAAGTGGGTTTAGCTTTGCCAGCAGGGCGACGATGATGCCGGTGAATCCTACGCCGCCGCTGATGCCGTCCATTAAGCGATGTTGCTCGCCCAGCACCTCAACCATGCCAGCCCATGCGCCCAGGCCGCCGGCACAGAAAGCAGCAAACACCAATCGTGCGCCCACATTGATTCCACCAAAGCGAGCGGCGGACGGGCTCAGCCCACTGACGATCAATTCGTAGCCCACCCGGCTCTTGCGCAGCAGCACCCACACCACCAGGGTCGCCAACAACGCAAGCAGGATGCCTGCGTGGGCGCGTGTTCCCGGCAGGATAAAGGGAAGCCACGTCGCGCGAGGGAGCACCGCCGTTTCAGGCACGCCGCCAGGAGCGCGCATGGGTCCTGATACCAGGTACTGCACAATCAGGATTGCGACATAATTCATCATCAGCGAGATGAGCACTTCGTTGCCGCCGAACCGTGCCCGGATCAGCGCCACCACCCCTGCCCACGCGGCTCCCGCAGCGAAACTTAACAAAAGCGCTAACGGTAAGAACGTCCAAAAGGAAAGAGCCGTGGATAGCGCCAGCCAACTGGTGGCCGCGGCGCCAATGACGAAGCATCCTTCAAATCCCAGGTAGCCAAAGCCCGATCGCCAACTGACGATGGTACCCAGGGCGATCAGGGTCAACGGCGCCGTGCGCACCAGGGTGTAGCCAAAGCCACGCCAGCTCGCGAAAGGCTCATGAAAGAGAGCAAAGTATGCCTGGATCGGGTTGGCCTTGTAGAGAGTAAACAGCAATGAAGTAATCAGCATCGCCATAACGGCGGCGCCGACCATGGCGGTGGTGACAGCAAGCGGCGAGTCTGCTGGACTTGCACGGCGTTCGATCAGCTTCATGATTCTTCGCTCATGCCGGAGATCATAAGGCCCAGCTTTTCGGTCGTAACGCTGGCCGCGTTGAGAACGCCGACAATTCGCCCTTCGAACATAACCGCGATCCTGTCAGCCAGGTTCATCAGCTCTTCCAGCTCTGCGGAGATGAGGAGAATCGCTTTTCCCCGCTCACGTTGGCCAAGCAACTCCGCCCAAATCGACTCGATCGCGCCCACATCCAGACCTCGGGTCGGTTGTTCCACCACCATCGCAGTTGCATTTTCAAGAATCTCCCGCCCGAGAATCAGTTTTTGCAGGTTGCCCCCCGAAAGCTTGCCTGCTTTTGTGGCGATACTGGTAGCGCGCACGCCAAATCGTGTAATCAGTTTCTCGGCGTGCTCGCGGATCCTGTGCAAATTCAGGAACGGTCCCGAGGTGTACTTCCGTTGTGATCCGAGAATTGCATTGTTGGCAATCGACATCTCAGTAACTGCCCCCACATGCCGCCGATCCGCAGGCACATATGCAAGACCCAGAGCACGATGCTGGGCGACCGTCAGCCGTGTCACTTCGCGGTCGTGGAGAAAGATGCGTCCTTTATCCACGGGGCGCAAATGCATGATCGCTTCTGCCAGTTGCGATTGGCCGTTGCCATCGACTCCGGCGATGCCGACGATTTCCCCGGCATGCACGTCGAGCGTCACCCCACGGACTTTTTCCTGTCCCGCTTCATCGCGCACGTGCAGGCCCTGGATCCGCAGAATGGCCTCGCCACGTTCGACCGGCACTTTCACTGCGCGGAGGTTCACCTCGCGGCCTACCATCAGGCGCGCCAGCTCCTGCTCCGTGGTCTCTCGCGTAGAGAGAGTGGCCACGACTTCACCATCGCGCATGACGGTGACACGATCGGCAAGGTCCAGGATCTCCTGCAGCTTGTGGGTCACAATCACGATCGAGCGGCCCTGGGCTCGCAGTCCGCGCAGAACGGTGAACAGCTGATCCTTTTCATGCGTGGTGAGCACGCCGGTGGGTTCGTCAAGAATCAGCAGTCTGGCGTCGCGGTACAGCAGCTTGAGGATCTCAACCCGTTGCTGCACGCCGATAGGCAGATGCTGCACTTGCGCATCCGGATCGACGGCCAGGTGGTGCACTTCGCTCAAAGTGCGCAGCCGGCGCGAGGCATGACGTAAATCGAGCTTACCCTTCAGGCCGAGCACGGTGTTCTCGACCACAGAAAATCTCGGCACCAGCATGAATTCCTGGTGGACCATGCCAATGCCGAGTGCGATGGCATCTCGCGGAGTGGCGATCTCAATCGCTTTGCCGTCGATCAGAATCGAGCCGGAATCCATGGCATGAAATCCATACAAAATCTGCATAAGGGTGCTCTTGCCGGCGCCGTTCTCTCCCAGCAACGCATGGATTTCACCGGCCTCGATCGTGAGGTCCACGTCGCGGTTGGCCACCACTCCAGGGAACCGCTTCACGATCTTTCTCATCTCAAACGCTGGCAAAGTACTTCTCCTCTGACAAAGAGCAAAACCGCAGGCCCTCCACTAGGATCGAGAAGAACACTTCCAGGAAAGGTCCGCGGAACCGCAGATCCCTCGGCTTCGCTCGGGATGACAAAAAGGAGAGGGTCGTTGCAAGGAGAGGGCAGTTGCCAAAGGGTCTACCAACCCTACCCACAGCCCTGTCCCTCGGTGACGGTCCTCTCTTTGTAACGACCCTCTCCTTTTTGTCATCCCGAGCGAAGCCGAGGGATCTGCGGTTCCGCGGACCTTTCCTGGAAGTGTTCTTCTCGAGCCTAGTGTGCCATCTCAACCCTACGCAGGGACCTCAATCCGATTCGCTGCCAGATCGCTCCACGTCTTTTGAAACCCAGCCCAATCAGCAGCAGAAACCAGGTGCGGATTGTAATGACCATTGGCGCCGGCCTTCAAAAGCCACATCCAGTCCACTGCCGGTTTCCACTCCGTGCCACCGGAAAAGGTGCGGTTGGCTACCGCATGCGCCACCGTCTGCACCACCCCGCCAAGATTCATCTCGAAGCTCGTCGCCATATTGTTCGGCGCAAGACTCGTCTGATCGGAATAGCACCCCATCACCTTAGCGTTGCCGGCGACCGCACCCTGAATCGCACCCAGGCCAGTCACGTCCGCCGCATGCCAGATCACATCGGCCCCGTTCCCAATCAGCGTCGAAGCGGCTTCGCGGCCTTTGGCGGCATTGTCGTAGTCGCCAGTGATAATCCCCAGACCCTGGATACCTTTGACTGTGTTGCGGGCCCCGGCAATGAAGCACCTCTGGATTCTCTGCTGCGTAGGATCGTCCTCGCCTCCGACAAAACCAACCACCTGCCTTTTTTCAGATATCAACGCCGCTAGCGCACCGGCTCCGTAGGCCGCGCCAAAATAACCCAGATTGATAAACATGAGATTCGGCGGCACTTTGGGCTGAGGCAGATAACTGGTGACAAAGTAGTGCTGATTCGGATAGTCGGGCGCAATGTCGAGCAGCGCGTTGCTGAACTCAAAGCCGTGACCCAGGATCAGGTCGAACCCATCGTCAGAGTAGCCACGCGCAACCTCCTGCATTTGCGCGAGGCCGATGTTCTCCGCGTACGCAGTCTTGAATCCCGGTCCCAATGTCCGCAGTCCGTTGAAGGCAAGCTGGCTCCAGCCGCCATCCGTGATCACGCCGGTGAGCAGTAGAACAACGCTGGTCGGTTTAGGTTGGGCCCAGCTTGTCGAAGCCATGGCCGCCATGGCAAGGAAGGCTCGGCGCGAAACCTGGCTCATCCGAGGGTCCGCAGGCGAGCCGGCAGAAACGGCCGCACCATGAACTGATAAGCCGCTCCACCCACACAACCGCCGAGCAGAGGCCCCGCGATCGGCACCCACCAGTAGTTGTCCGGAGAAGGGAACGCAGCCGGTCCCCAACCAGCGAGAAAACAGAAGATACGTGGACCCAAATCACGAGCAGGGTTGAGCGCCCAGGCCTCCAGATAACCCATCGAGGCGCCGATCAACGCGACCAGCAAACCAATCATCAGCGCACTGGAATTTGCCTGGGGCGCCATCTCGTTGTATTGCTCGGTAATGGCGAAGATGCCGAAGATCAGAAACGCCGTCAATATGATTTCGTCGCCGAAGGCATGCATCGGCGTGATCGCCAAACCCGGATGAGTAAAGAACACCCCAGCCGCGCCACCGGCAGCCCGCGTGAGCTGTGCGCCCTGGTTGAAGTGGTCGATGACCGGCACGTATAACACGTAGACCACAACCGCTCCGAGAATGCCACCAACCACCTGGGCCGCAAAATAGGGAATCACTTTGCGCCAGGAGAATTTCCGATAAAGTGCGAGTGCGAGCGTGACTGCAGGATTCGCGTGGGTGCCGGAGATCGAGCCAGTGGCATAGATGGCCATGGTGACCGCGAGGCCCCACGCAATACAAACTCCCCAATAGGAATTGAGATAAGGGCTGGGATTGTAAAGCGTGTACATGGCAGCGACCGAATCGCCAAAGGCAATGATGATAAAGACTGCCACGGCCTCCGCCAGCAACTCGCCAAAATCTTGTCTCTTCATCGGTGTGGGTGCCTCTTACGGTAGCAGGTATTTTGCTGCCAGGTCATTGAATTCCCGCAATTGCTGATCGACCCAATTCTGGCCGGCGCCAAGTTCCTGCGCCATCAGGGCGGCGACTGCAGGCGCCATCTCGATAGCAGCCCTGGCATTCAAGAAAAGGGCGCGGGTGCGGCGAGACAGCACATCGTCCAGGGTGCGTGCCATCTCTTCTCTCACCGCCCAGATGACTTCGGCCGCAATGTAAGGCAGCGCGGGATGGAGTTGGACGCCAAGACGCTTGTCGGCCGCGGCCATCGCCAGGATCGCATCCCCGTCAGAACCGTAGACGCCCAGGCTGGTGAGCGACTCCTCCTGTTTGTAGCCATGGATCTTCAGGTCGTGCGTTTTGCTCGGTACGTCCGGAAGCTCGCCCAGTGTAATGGCATGGTTCACCGTGTCCTCGGCCATGTGGCGGTACGTCGTCCATTTGCCACCCACAATGGTCAGCAGCCCTGAGTTGTCGATATGGATGGTGTGATCGCGCGACAGCGACGACGTCTTGCTCGAGGCCCCATTGGCTTTCACCAGAGGACGAATCCCTACATACACGCTGAGCACATCACTGCGCTGCGGAGGGCGGCTGAGGTATTGGGCCGCGGTGTCGAGAATGAACTGGACCTCTTCCTCGAAGGGAAGTGGGTTATAGGAAGGCTCCTCAATCGGAGTATCGGTCGTTCCCACGACCGTGTGCTCATGCCAGGGGATGGCAAACAGGACCCGGCCATCGCTGGTGTGCGGCACCATGATGGCGGTGTTGCCACGCAGAAACTCCCGCTCGAAGACCAGGTGGATACCCTGGCTGGGCGCGATCATGCGGTCCAACTCAGGCTCTGCCAGCCGGCGCACTTCGTCGGCAAAGATGCCCGCCGCATTTACCACCACATGAGCGGCGATCTTCATGCGTTGACCGGATTCGCTGTCGACCGCAATCACCCCATCCGCAAAGCCATCTGCGCCTCGGGTGATCTCGACCACGGGCGCATAGTTCAACAGAACAGCGCCCTGGTCGGCCGCAGTGGCCGCAAGGTGGATCAGCAGCCGAGTATCGTCAAACTGTCCATCGTAGTAAATGACACCGCCACGGAGCCCATTGGTTTGGATGGTGGGCAGCTGTTCCAGAGTTTCTTCGCGCGAGAGCAGGCGGGACTTGCCGAAGCCGTATTTCCCGGCGAGCAAGTCATACACTTTCATGCCGATGCCGTAGAAAGGAGCTTCCCACCAGGAGTAATTGGGGACAACAAAGCCCAGGTCATGAACGAGGTGGGGAGCGTTCTGGCGCAGCAGACCACGTTCCTTCAGAGCTTCCATCACCAGCGACACATTTCCTTGTTCCAGGTAGCGGACCCCTCCGTGAACCAGCTTGGTGCTGCGGCTCGAGGTAGCCGTGCCGAAATCCATCCGCTCCAACAGCAGCACGGCAAAGCCGCGGTTGGCCGCATCGACGGCAACGCCCACACCGGTGGCTCCGCCTCCGATGACGACGATATCCCACGGAGTGGAACGCTCCTTGACGCGAGTCAGCATTGCGGGGCGATTCATCTACTCATCTCCTTCATGCCAGTTTCTGGACCGCTCGACGGCTCTCTTCCAGCGCTCGCGCCCGGCAATGATCTTTTTCTGCCCGGCATGCGGTTCAAAACGAGTATCGGCTGCGCGCAGCTTACGAATTTCTTCCGGGCTGTCCCAGAAGCCTACGGCAAGTCCGGCCAGGTAAGCCGCACCGAGCGCGGTCGTCTCGCTGACCGCCGGGCGGATGACCGGCACCCCCAGCAGATCGGCCTGGAATTGCATCAGCAGATCATCGACGGATGCTCCGCCATCGACGCGCAATTCTCGGAACGGAACCTTGGTGTCTGCGTCCATGGCCTCGATCACATCAGCCACCTGGAAGGCGATGCTTTCCTCCGCTGCACGAGCGATGTGGCCGGGCTTGGTGCTGCGGCGCAGCCCAATCAGCAGGCCGGTCGCGTAGGGGTCCCAATAGGGCGCTCCCAAGCCAACAAACGCCGGTACCAGGACGACTCCATCCGAGTCTTCGACGCTCGCGGCCAATTGATTGACCTCGGAAGAGTGGCGAATCAAGTGCAGGCTGTCGCGTAGCCACTGCACCACCGCCCCGCCGATGAAGATGCTGCCTTCGAGCGCATACTCCAGCTTCTTGTCCAGGCTGCAGATGAGCGTGGTGATCAGCCGCTTCTCCGAGAGCACGAACTGCGTGCCGATGTTTTGCAAAAGAAAGCAGCCCGTCCCGTACGTGTTCTTCGCATCTCCGGGCCGTATGCAGAGTTGCCCAAACAGCGCGGATTGCTGATCTCCTGCGATGCCCGCGATCTCGGTTGCTTCGAGACCTAGAGATGTAGTCACCTGGCCGATCTTCTCGCTCGACCAGACGACCTCCGGCATCATGCTCTCTGGTATGCCAAATAACTTCAGCAGACCCGGATCCCATCGGTCTTCAACGATGTTGTAGAGCATGGTCCGGGAAGCGTTGGTCCGATCCGTAATGTGCTTTTTCCCGCTGGTAAGGTTCCAGATCAGCCAGCTATCGACCGTCCCGAAGGCAAGTTTGCCGGCCTCGGCCTTTTGCCTTGCCCCGTCAACGTTCTCCAGGATCCAAGCGATCTTGGAACTGGAAAAGTAGGGATCGACGAGCAGCCCTGTTTTCTGACGAACCGTCTCTTCCGTACCATCCGCTTTCATCTGGTGGCATCGCTCGGCGGTCCGGCGATCCTGCCACACAATCGCGTTGTAGACCGGTTTTCCCGTTTCCCGGTCCCAGACAATCGTCGTCTCCCGCTGGTTGGTGATGCCCACCGCGACCAGGTCCCGAGCTCGTATGCCCGCCTTACCGAGAACCTCAACCACCGAGCTCATTTGTGAGGTGAGGATGTCGAACGGATCATGCTCGACCCATCCACCCTGGGGATAGATCTGCTGGAACTCCCGATGCGCATGGGCGACGATGTTGCCGTCTTTGCCAAACAGAATGGACCGAGAGCTGGTGGTTCCCTGATCGAGAGAGAGAATGTACGCCATGGCGCTCCTTACGATGCAGAGATCCTGCCGTCGCTGCAATGCCTGCAGATTTATAGAGCACCCGGCATCCTCCCGTCAAAGAATCAGGGGTGTCCGATCTAGATGTGTCAATTGGCGTTAACTTTTTGGGCTGACCGTGCAGTGGAAGCGGCATGTTCGTTTTCGTAAGAAGCGCGATGCGCGAATTTCAAAGCCGGTCCCGCCTGCGCGTTTTTACCCTCAAAAACGGCATACATGACCGGCAACAACAAGAGTGTGAGTGCGGTAGAACTGACCAGACCGCCAATCACCACGATGGCCAGCGGGCGCTGGATCTCGGAGCCCGGTCCGGTAGCAAACAGAAACGGCACCAGTCCCAGCGCTGCGACCGTAGCCGTCATCATAACCGGCCTGAATCGCAGCCGGGTGCCTTCGCGGATTGCATTCGCCTGCGTCAACCCTTCTTCGCGCAATTTGCGGATGTACGACACCAGGACCACGCCATTCAATACCGCAATTCCCCAAAGTGCGATAAATCCAACCGAAGCGGGAACGGACAGATATTCGCCCGAGAGAAAGAGTCCCAGTACGCCACCGATGGACGCCAGGGGCACCACCGTAATAATCAGCGCCGCAAAGCGCACCGACTGAAAAAGGATGAACAACAGGAAGAAAATCGCAGCAAGCGTGATGGGAACAATCACCATTAAATGGTGCAGCGCACGCTGCATATTGTGAAATTGGCCGCCCCATTCAATGTAATAGCCCGGGGGCAAGGAAACTTGATTCTCCACCTTTTCCTGCAGTTCTTTCACATAACCGCCCAGGTCGCGGTCCTGGACGTTTACGCCCACGACAATGCGGCGCTTGCCCATGCTGCGATTGATCAGCGCCGGGCCTTCGATCACCTTGACACTGGCCAGGTCTTTGAGCGGGATGCGGGGCCCATCCGGGGAACTGATCTGCAGTTCGCGAATGTCTTCCACACTGTCCCGCAGGTTCTCCGGCAGCCGCACGACGCCCGCAAACCGCCGCTCACCTTCATAGATTTCCGTCGCGGCCTTACCCGCAATCGCGGTTTCGATCACATCGTTTACGTCTGCCGCGTTGAGACCATAGCGGGCGATGGATCCCCGGTTGATATCGATGGTGAGGTACTGTTGACCGCCGACCCGGTCCACACGGGTGTCCTGTGTCCCTTGAATGCCGGTCGCGACTCTTGCAATCTCATCAGCCTTTTGGACCAGCACATCTAAATCGTCTCCGTACAGCATCACGGCGACATCGGCGCGCACGCCGGAAACCATTTCATCCACCCGGTCGCTGATGGGCTGCGACATCACCAGGTTGATACCAGGCAAAGCCGCCAGCCGTTCGCGAATTTGCCCCGCTATCGTCTCCTGCGTCATGCCATGCGGCCGCTTATTGTAGGGAATGAGCGAGGCCATCACATCGGCCTCGTTGGGGCCCGCTGGATCGGCAGGGGACTCGCCTCGGCCCAAGCGTGAGACCACACTCTGGACTCCCGGAACCCCCAGCATCAGGCGCTGCATTTCCTTTTCCATCTTGAGCGACTCTTCCAGCGAGATATTCGGCACGCGATCCGCGTTGGGTGAGAGCGTGCCCTCCTGCATCTCTGGAATAAACGATGTACCGAGGAAGGGAAAGAGCGACAGCGCGCCCAGAAAAATAACCGCGACCGAAGCCACCGTCGTCTTGCGGTGATCGAGAGCCCAGCGCAATAGCGAGTCATAGGGCCTGCGCAGATAACGCACCAGCCAGGTGTCTGCTTCGGAGCCGCCCTTCAGAAGATACGACGAGAGCACCGGCGAAAGGGTGAGCGAGAGCACCAGGGAGATGGCCAGGGCAATGGCAATGGTATAGGCCAGGGGCGCGAACATCTTGCCCTCCATGCCTTCGAGTGTCATCAACGGGAGGAAGACGAGAATGATGATGGTCACACCGAAAACCACCGGCGTGGCCACCTCCTTCACCGCCGTTAACACCACGTGCAGCCGCGCAAACCGGTCTCCTGGCTGGTGATCGTGCCGGGCGTGACTGAGCCTGGAGAAGATGTTTTCCACCACCACCACGGAACCATCGACCATGAGACCGATGGCAATGGCCAGGCCGCCCAGCGACATCAGGTTGGCCGACAAACCGATATGGTTCATCACCATGAAAGTGAGAAGCGGCGTCAGGACCAGGTTCGCGCTGACGATCAGGCTGGAGCGCAGATCGCCGAGAAAGAGGAACAAGACCACCACCACCAGGATCACGCCTTCGCCTAGCACTTCGGTGACGGTGTGGATCGCGGCATCGACAAGTTGCGAGCGGTCGTAATAAGGAACAATGCGCAACCCGCCGGGGATCATATGTTTGTTATTGATCTCCGCCACCCGTTCCTTGATCCGGCTGACAATCTCTTTGGCATTGCCGCCGCTGGTCATCAGCACGACTCCGCCCACGGCTTCGGTATAGCCGTTCTTCATCATGGCCCCGTAGCGCACCTCTGTGCCGATGCGCACCTCGGCTACATCGCGAATGTAGACCGGCGTGCCTTTGGTTTCCGTGAGCACGATATTGCGAATATCATCCAGCCCGCGCACCAGGCCGACACTGCGAATCAGGTACTGCTCGGCGTGCTGATTCAGAACACCCCCGCCGGCATTGGCGTTGTTCTGCGCCAGCGCATCGCGCACATCGTTGATGGTCAGGTTGTAGTAGTGCAGCTTCTGCGGGTCGACCAGCGTTTCGTACTGCTTCACAAAGCCGCCCGTGGAGTTGATTTCCGCCACCCCGGGAATGGAGCGCAGCAGGGGACGTACGACCCAGTCCTCCAGCGTGCGCCGCTCAATCAGTTCCTCGTGGGTGAGGGGCCGATGCTCTGCGCTCTCGTTCGGCAGTTCGAGTGTGTATTGATATACCTCGCCCAGCGCATTGGTGATCGGGCCGAGGACCGGGGTCACACCCACCGGCATGCGCTCGCGCAACTCCGACAGCCGTTCCGAAATCATCTGCCGCTCGCGAAAGAGGTCGCTTCCGTCTTTGAATACCAGCGTGATCAGCGAAAGCGCGGGCTTATTCAGCGATCGCATGTCGGTCATCCCTGGCAAACCGGTCATCGCGATCTCAATGGGAATGGTGACGAACCGCTCCACCTCCTCGGGAGACTTACCCGGCGCCTCGGTGGCAATCTGCACCTGGATGTTGGCCACATCGGGAAAGGCGTCCACGGATAGATGTTCCGCGGCATTGATCCCGAAACCGACCATAACCAAGGCGACCACGACTACAATGAGTCTTTCCCGCAACGCCCCCGCGACGATGGAATTCAGCATCTAAACGCCTCCCTTGATGGCGTTTTGCTTGCGCTGATTGTTTAGGTGAAAGGCGCCCTCGGTGACAATGTGCTGGTCTTGTTCCAGGCCGCTGAGCACCACCCGGTGATCGTTCTGTTCTTCTCCCAGCGAGACCTCGTGCAACATGTAGGTACGCGGTCCATTCTGCACGAACACGTAATCATGATTGTCTTCCCGCACCACCGCCGCATTGGGTACAGTGAGCTTGTGATCGGTACGGCCGGTTAAAGTCATGCCGGCGAGTTCATCGGGTTTGAGCAGCCCCGTGGGGTTGGCAACATCCATGTGCACTTCGACCGTGCGCGTGGCCGGGTCGACGATGGGCGAGATGAAGGAGAGATGCCCCCCTATCCTCTGTTGCGCCAGCGCGGGTATGTGCACCTCCACTTGCATATGTTTCTGCAATTGTCCCGCGTCTTCCTCGGGTACGTTGGCAACGATCCACACACTCGAGAGGTCCGCAATCGTAAAGGCCGGATCGGCCGGCTGCACCACCTGGCCGATGGTGATCTCGCGCTTCAGAACGGTTCCGCTCCTCGGGCTCACAATGGGATAGTCGGCGCTGATCTTGCGGTTGGACTCCAACTGGCGGATCTGTGCTTCCGTCATACCCAATCCTCGTAGCTGCGTACGGCACGACTCTACCTGCGTGCTGGCCTGCAGCAACTCTGCCCGCCGGCGTTCCAGCTCCGCGCTGCCGATCACCTCCGCTGCCAAAAGTTGCTCCGCGCGTTTCTCTGATGCCTCCGCAAGGCCCCGCTGGGACGAGGCCTTGATCAAAGCTAACTGGGTATCCGAGAGATCGGTACTGTGCAGCATGGCCAATAGGGTACCGGTCTTTACCTGTTGGCCTTCGAAGACCAGCAGGTTCACGATGCGCCCCGAAACCGGAGAACCCACGCGCGCGATGCGCCGGGCATCCGTCTCCACATGCGCCGCCACTTGCAGCGTGCCGTCGACAGCCATCATTTCCGGCGTGCCGAACTTCAGGTTTTCCGCGAGCGCCGGGGTGATCGCTACCTGGTTCGGATCGGTCTGCCGCTCAGCTGCCTTCGCACTGTGTTTTGCCTTGCAGCCCTGCGCGGTGATCAGGAGCAATACACAAAAAAACGCTACGCCGCTACGCCGCAAGCGCCCATCCGGTTGCAGCCGGAAATCAAACATATTCATCACGGTCTCGCTCCAGGCGCAATCGCGCCAAGTTCTTCCAGATCCACCAGCGCCGATTGGCGCGCGAACTGAGCGTCCACCAGATCGCCGCGCACACTTTGCAACACCCGCTGCGCATCGAGAACTTCGATGATGCCGCGCTCGCCAAAACGATAAGCGGCCTTCGCCGCCTCTACAGCGCTCACTGCCGCCCGCAGCGAACCGGACTCCAGTGAAGTCGCCTGCTGGTCAGCCAGCTGATATTGCTCATAGGCGCGTTCCAGTGCCGAGACAAGTTCCAGCGTTCTCTGGTAAAGCACGGCAGCCGACTGAGAGGTCGCGGCCTTCGCTTCCCCTATTTGCCCCTGGCGCTGGTTCCACAAAGGAATCGGCACCGTCACACCCGTTCGCCAGAAACTCAGATCTGGTTGGTTTTCATACTCTGCGAACGCGGTCGGCTGTGGAATGCGCAGCGCTCGTTCGTGATCCAACGTGGCAATCGCCCCCCGGATGTCGGCCCGCGCCTGCTCCAGGACTGGGTGCGTACGCAGCACCTGCTCCCTTAATTGCTTCAGTGGCGGTAGCGAGATCCGCGGCTCGAACTCCCCTCGAGGCTCGAGATTTGCATCTACCGAGCCGGCTACGGTCGCCCGCAACAGAGCGATCGCGTTGGCATATTCCAGCTGCGCGCTGCTGACCGCAAACCGCGCTCGGCCCAATTCCGCCTCAGCACGGGTCAACTCCAGCCGGCCTTCCTCGCCGACATTGACTTCTACCTCAACCCGGCGGTGCAGATCCTGCACCAGCTGTAGGTTCTCTTTCGCGTGCTCTATTTCTTCTCGCCGGCGCAGTGCGTTATAAAAAGCATGCTTGGTGTCGGCGACGACAGAAAGTGTTACCGCCTGCTGCGCCTCCCGGCTGCTCTCGATCGCAGATTGTGCTACCCGCCGGCGGGCGTGGCGCTCCGCAGGGATTTCGATTGGCTGGTACCCGGCATAATGCTGCAGGAACCCTGGAATGCCGGGGGTTGCAATCGGCTTCGCGTATTGGCGGCCCTCGTACACCTCGAGCGAGGGGTTGCTGTAAGCCCGCGCTACCCGGCCGCCCGCGACCGCGCGTTCGTTCGCTGCCGACGCCTCCTCTAACCTGGGATTATTCCGTCTGGCCATCGCGATGGCGTCTGCCAGGGTAAGCACCACGGGTTTACCCTCGTCTGCCGGAAGGCCCGGCTTCTCTTTGGCCACGCCAGCCTGCGGCAGCGGTGCGTCGGGCAGCATCTTGCCCATGGCCAGAGTTTGCCCGGTTGCATCAGTCGCGGCTGGCCCAGGTGAGGCGGTCCGCGCAGAGGGAACTTGTGCCGACGATTGTCCGTAAACAACGAACCATGGCGAGAGCATGAGAAGGAGGCTGAGCCTGCAAGACGTCACGCTCTGGTCTAAGCAATCGATTCGCCAAATCGAAATCCAGGTAAATCACGTCGAATCGAGAGATAGGGTGTTCCATAAGGGACACCCCTGTTCCGGATGGTACAGCCGATTCGTAACTGGAGGCCGGAAGAAGGTGTGTACGAACCAGAGTTTACGAACTCAGTCCCGCAGGGACGGCTGAAGATTGTCCAGGATTGCATCGCAGCCTATTTTCAGCCGTCCCTACGGGACTGTTCGTCCATTCAGATCCAACCCAGGACTACCGTCCTGGGCTAAGAGCAAGTTCAGCCGTCCCTCCGGGACTGAGTTTGGAAATGGGGTTCTCACACCCCTCGGAAAGCTTTCTCGAAGATAGAAACCTGGACCGTGGCTTGGCCATCGAAATGCAATCTCTTCTTCGAGATGGCTCTCAGGTTGACTGCCGCGCCGCTGTTGCTTCCCCCTCTGGATGGGTATCCCTGGGCCACGTGGGAGAATGAGAGCATGTCCTCTCGTCCGTCCAGCCTGCGTTCTCCGCGGGCAAAGGCAATGCTGATTGTAGTGCTGGTGATTGCCCTGGCGGTCTTCAACTGGGTCGCGCCCGCGCGCGCCGTAATACTGCACAACGTGCTCCACCACCTCAATGTTCTGCCCTTTATGTTGGGCGGTCTTTTCTTCGGTTGGCGGGGCGCGCTGAATACTGTCCTGTTGGCTGGGGCGCTGCTGGCTCCATCGATTCACCGCCATTGGTTTCACGCCCGGCTGGATGCACAAGACCAGATAGTGGAACTCACCACCTTCGGCCTCGCCGCCGTGATCGCTGGTTTGGTGGCCGACCGCGAACGCCTGCAGCGCAAACGGGTGGAGGCTACCAAGGTCGAGCTGGAACACGTGTATACGGAGTTGCAACAGAATATTGACCACCTAAAAAAGACCGAGAGGCTCACCGCTGCGGGTCAGCTTTCGGCCAGTCTGGCTCACGAGATACGCAATCCCCTGGCCAGCATCAGTGGCGCAGCCGGAATTCTGGCTCGAGGGCAAGTCTCTGCCGAGGCGCGGGCCGAGTGCCTGGAAATTCTCATGAAAGAGTCGCAGCGGCTCAATAAGCTGCTCACCAACTTTCTCGATTTTGCGCGCCCGCGGTTGCCTCGTTTGCAGCAGGCGGAGCCGCTGGAACTGGTTCAGTCCGTCACCGCCCTGGCCCAGCACACAGCCAATCGCCAGGGAGTATCGCTACGGTTGGAGTCGGAAGGGAAGCCGCGCGAGATCGAATGTGATCCTGAGCAAATTAAGCAACTGCTGCTGAATCTCATTCTCAATGCCATTCAGGCGACAGAGGGTGAAGGCACAGTCCTGGTTCGCACCGCGTTCACTGAGGATACTCTGTGCGTCGACGTCTGCGATCATGGGCGCGGCATCGCACCCCAGGACAGGGATCGCATCTTCGACCCATTCTTTACCACCAAGGAGAATGGAACCGGATTGGGCCTGGCCATCGCATCGAATATAGCCGCTCAACACGGCGGCGTCCTGGCTTGCCGGCCTAATGAAGGGGGCGGTTGTGTCTTCCGCGTGGAACTGCCCGCAACCATCTCCGTAAAGACCACCAAGGTAGAAGTGCTATGAGCCGTAAGCACATTCTTGTGGTCGACGATGACAGCAGCCTGCGCCGGGTCATGAAGATGCAGCTCGAGGAAGCTGGATATGAAGTGTCCCTGGCTGCCGATGGTGACGAGGCGTGGAAGATGCTACGGGAAGGTGAGCCCCACCTCATTATCACCGACCTGAAAATGCCAACCACCGGACTCGAGCTCCTCGGCCGTATCGCAAAAGAGGAGATGCAGACGACGGTCATTGTGGTAACTGCATTTGGCACCATAGAAACCGCGGTGGAAGCGATGAAGATGGGTGCCTACGATTACGTAACCAAGCCCATCGACTTCGAAGCCCTGGTCCTGATTGTGCATCGCGCCATGGAGCGGCAGAACCTGATAGAAGAAGTGCGCACGCTCCGTTCGGCGCTTGACCAGCGTTACGGGTTCTCCGGAATCGTTGGTCACTCCAAGGGCTTCCTGCGCGTGCTCGATCAGGCGGCGCGTGTATCCCAGAGAACCACGACGGTGCTCATTCAGGGAGAGACCGGCACCGGCAAGGAGCTCGTGGCGCGTGCCATTCATCACAACAGCCGCCGAAGCAACCGGCCCTTCATAGCCGTTAATTGCGGCGCGATCCCCCGGGACCTCGTCGAGTCGGAGTTGTTCGGCTATATGCGCGGCGCGTTCACCGGTGCGCTCTCCAATAAGTCCGGACGCTTTGAGGCGGCGGATGGGGGCACAATTTTTCTCGACGAGGTAGGGGAACTCCCGCTCGAGGCCCAGGTCAAACTCCTGCGAGTTCTGCAGGAGGGTGAGGTGCACAAGCTTGGCGCCAATACTCCGGTGAAGGTGGACGTTCGCGTCATTGCTGCGACCCATCGTAACCTGTCGGCCATGGTAGAAGACCAGACTTTTCGCGAAGACCTATATTACCGGCTCGCCGTAGTCCCCTTAACGGTGCCGCCGCTGCGCGAACGGCGAGAAGACATACCCGAGCTCATCGAAACGCTGTTTCAGCGAGCCAAGGAAAGGCATGGCTTGCTCGATGTAAGAATGGCTTCGGCCGTGCACCAGCGGCTCATTTCGTATCGTTGGCCGGGCAACGTGCGTCAGCTTGAAAATGTGCTGGAGCGCCTGCTCGTCCTCTCCTCTGGAGATCTGATTACCGCGGAAGATTTGCCAGAAGAGTTAGTACCTGTTTCCCCCAGCACTGCCACCCTGTGGCCAAACCTGCCTGAAGACGGCATCAGCCTGGAAGCCATCGAGCGCGAACTCATCAGCCGGGCCTTGGAAAAGTTCGATGGAAACCAAACCCAGGCCGCCCGCTACCTCGACATCAGCCGCCGCACCCTGATCTACCGCATGGAAAAGCACGGCCTAACCCCGGTAGATTCCGAAACCGCCGAAAACCCCTCCTAGCCACTGTCGAAAAACATTCCCACGAAAAGTCCGCGGAACCGCAGATCCCTCGGCTTCGCTCCTAATGAACAAAATGTGTCCGGAGATAGAAACAGTGGTGTCGGGGGACAAATAGGCTCGGTTTGAATTGGCGGTATGTTTGCCCTTGGGAATCGGGGAGGGATCGAGGCGCACCGCAGGCTCCTCGCTTCGCTCGGAATGACAAATAGGAGAGGGTTGTTGAAAGGGAGAGGGCTGTTGCCAAGGGAGAGGGCACTCGTGTGTCGAAGGGATCCGATGTCTCCCAGTTCATTCCTCTCTTAACTTGCCTGTGGCTTGCCACAGGCAAGTCGCTTGCTCGGGATGACAAAAAGGAGAGGATCGTTGTAAAGAGAGGACAGTTGCCAAGGGAAAGGGCGGCGGTTGTTGGGGCGGGACACCCATTAGGGACTACCCCCTCTTTTAGCAACCGCCCTCTTCTTACAACGATCCTCTCCTTTTTGTCATCCCGAAGCCGAGGGATCTGCAGTTCCGGGGACCTTTCGTGGGAAACCCAGATCTGCAGTTTTCTTTCCCCCGTCAACTTTCCTGTCACAAACTCACCGCGCCTATCGTTATAGAGGTGTAGAAGTGGTGAGCATGAGCGGTCGCTGGGTAGAAGCCGAATTCGAAGCGATCTTCCGGGAGCACTATGGGCGCATCGTCCGCGTCATCCGTCGTGTGCTGCAACGGGACTCCGAGGCGGAAGAAGTCTGCGCCGAAGTCTTCCTCCGACTCTACCGAACTGGTCCAGCCGTGGCGGCCGGGGGATTGGTAGGTGCCTGGTTGTACCGCACCGCGACGCGAGCCTCGATTGATGTCCTGCGCGCCCATCGCCGGCGTGGCGCCGAAATCGATGACAACGGCGCCATGCAAAGTGAAGACCCCGCCCAGGGTCCACTCACCCTGCTCTTACGGCAAGAACGGATCGCCGAAGTGCGCGACGTGTTGGCAAGACTGAAGGTCGACAAAGCGCAACTACTGCTGTTGCACCACCGCGGATTGACTTATCAGGAGATCGCCCAGGCCATGCAGATGAACGTCTATTCGGTGGGCACAAAACTCGCGCGGGCAGAGGCCGAGTTCTCCGCACTCTACGAACGGCATCAACGGCGCGACCGTAAGACACAGCAATTACAGACCGCGAAGGAGGGGCAATGAAGCACGCAGACACAGGAACCTTGCGAGCGTACTTGGATGGCCAACTCGACCCAGGGAAGCAGGCCGCCATCGAGCACCTTAAAGGTTGCGCAGTGTGCGAAGGGGAGCTGAAGACTCTGCGTGAGCACGCGGCACGAGTGCGGGACGGCCTCGATCGATTGCCGGAGTCGCCCAGCGCAGATAACTCAGCGATGGCTTGGGCAGCGTTTCAGAATCAACGGGAGGACTGGATGGAAAACAATCAGAATCGGTGGTCCCTGGGCCGAAGACTGTCGCTTGCAGGCGCCGCTCTTGGCGCCGTCGCGGTGGTGTTGATCGTGACCGTTGCCCCGGTCCGGGCGTGGGCGGAGAGCCTCCTGGGCATCTTCCGCGTCGAGCGCTTCACCGTGCTCGAGATCGACCCCTACGCCTTTAAAGGCAATGGGCTCAAAAACAACCAACTGCTCAACCAGGCGGTCAGCCGCGTTCTCTCTGACGAGGTCACAGTCACGCAGAAACCGCAAAAACCGCAAACGGTAGCGGACGGGGCCGCTGCGTCGAAAGCCACCGGCTTTGCCGTGCAGCTGCTGCCGGGCGAAACGCCGTCCAGCATCCTGGTGGAGAGTGGCGCCGGCATGCAGATGAAGCTCAATCGCGACCGCATCCAGTCGATCCTCGACGAGGCCGGACGCAGCGACCTCCAGATCCCGGCGTCGGTCGATGGCGCCACCGTCGGTGTCCGTGTGCCCGCCGGCGTGATGGCTTTTTACGGCAACTGCGGAAATGTGGGCTCTGAAATGGTCTTCTATGCTTCCAACGGTGGCGGCAAAGCCGGGAAAGAGGCCGATGCCAGCTGTATCTCGCTCATTGAGCTTCCTAGCCCAGTAGTATCCGCTCCACAGGAGATCGACCCGGCGCAGATTGCGCAAGTCGCGCTTCAATTCATGGGCATGAGCGCCAACGACGCCGCCAATTTCACCCAGACCGTCGACTGGACCTCGACCCTCGTGCTCCCCGTAGAGCGCGGTAAGACGAAGTACGAGCAGGTGCACGTCAACGGCAACGAGGCCGCTCTCATCCGGCCCGTCAATCAAGGACCCTCCGGCCACTACTCGCTGATGTGGGTGGACAATGGAATAGTCTTCGGATTGGGTGGAACCGGGGACGATACCACCGCGATCAACCTCGCTTCGCAATTGCAATAGAGGAAGGTGCATGGCAGCTCTTACCATCGACGCTTCCCAACTCAGAAAGACCTACGGAACCCGTGCCGCCGTGCGCGATCTGACTCTCCAGGTGGCGCGCGGAGAGGCCTTCGGGTTTCTCGGTCCAAATGGGGCGGGTAAGAGCACGTCGATCAAGATGCTGTTGGGCCTGGTAAAGCCCACGGGTGGCAGCGCTCTGCTCCTGGGAAAGCCGGTGGGCACGCGTGAGGTGAGAGCCCGCATTGGCTTTCTTCCCGAACACTTCCGCTTCTACGATTGGCTTTCCGCGTCGGAGCTCATCCTCTTTCACGGCCGGCTCTGCGGCCTGGCGGAGGATACCCTCCGCCGCAAGATTCCACAGTTGCTCGACAGGGTGGGCCTGGGCGCGCAAAGCAACAAGCCGATCCGCAGCTTCTCCAAGGGAATGATGCAGCGCGTCGGCCTGGCCCAGGCCATCGTCAACGACCCCGAGATCCTCTTTCTCGACGAGCCCACCTCAGGCCTCGATCCCGCCGGACGCAAGCTGGTGCGCGATGTGATTAGCGAGCAGCGCAATCGTGGCGCGACGGTCTTCCTGAACTCGCATCTGCTGGGCGAAGTCGAGCAGAGCTGTGACCGCGTAGCCTTCATTCGCGACGGCCGCATTGTCAGCAGGTATGAGATGGGCGGATGGCAGTCCGCCCAGACAGAAGTTCAGATCAGGGTCGCGCAAATGAATTCCACAGCAATGGAGCGTGCTCAAGGGCTTCACCCACGACGTGCGCCTTGAGGGAGAGCTGTTGTGTCTCCGCGTCACCCAGACGGACCATCTTCCCCAGGTCGTCCGATGCCTGGTGGAAAACGGGGTGGAAGTCTTCTCTGTCATTCCCCAGCGCGTGAGCCTGGAAGAGCTGTTTTTGCAGATGATGGGACCGGACACCGGCTTATGAGCGAGAACGCAATCCACGTCCACGCCGCTGCCTCCGCAACCGGGACGCCGTCGCTCAGCATCGCCGCCGGCCCCGGCGCGTTGCGTACCACGTTGCTGATGGCGCGAATCACTTTCCTCGAGGCTGCCCGCCGTAGAATCCTGTGGATTGCAACCCTAGCCGGCATCCTCTTCCTGGCCTTTTTCTGGACTGCTCTTCATTTCGTGCTTAAGAACGCAACCCAGCAAGCGAATACAGTCAGCCTTCGCGAAGGCATTGTCATGATGACCATGATGGTGCTTTATGCCGGAAGCATGATGACCTCGCTCATGTCCGTGCTGACTTCCTGCGACACCCTTTCTGGTGAGATCGCATCCGGCACGATTCACGCCATTGCCACCAAACCAGTCGATCGCTGGTGCCTGGTGCTCGGCAAATGGGTAGGCTTTGTTGGCATGCTCACCCTCTATGTGTTGCTGATCGAGGGCGGCACCATCATGCTCAGCTGGATCCAGAGTGGTTATCTGCCTCACCACGCTCTCGCAGTGCTCAGCCTGGTCTGGTTGCAAACGGTCGTTCTCCTGGGCGTGACCATGGCTGCCAGCACCTGGTTTTCTTCGCTGACCAGCGGTGCTGTCTCCCTGGGGCTTTACGGCCTGGCCTTCGTGGGTGGATGGATCGAACAATATGGGGCTTTACGGCACGTCCACGCTTTGGTCGACCTGGGAATTCTCTCCAGTCTCATCATGCCGTGTGATGCGCTCTGGCGCCGCGCGGCCTTTGTCTTCCAGCCGCCCCTCATCGGCAGCGTAGGCGCTTCTCCCTTCGGCAGCAGCCTCGTCCCCAGCAACGCCATGGTGGTCTACGCCGCTCTCTATGCGCTGCTGGCCATCCTACTGGCCCAGGTTCTCTTTTCCCGCCGCGATCTCTAACGGTCTTCGATAAAAAATCTATATATGACATGAGCTGGCATATATGCGGCCCTAATGTTTCCTATATGGGCCAACTGGCCCGGAGGAAGATCCCATGGAAGTCAGCAAAGCTCTGCTACCGGAATTCGATGAGGAAATGGCAACGACACGGAAGTTTCTGGAACTTGTGCCCGACGAAAAGCTTGGTTGGAAGCCCCACGAGAAGTCGATGACGATGGGGCAGCTTGCATGGCATTTGTCGGATATGCCCTCGTGGTGCACCTACACTTTCAAACAAGATCTGTTGGAGCTCTCCAACGACGACTACCAGAAAAAAGCAGAGGAACGGAAAGGGAAAGGGTCCAAAGAAATCCTGGCGCAATTCGAAGGTGATCTAAAGGAGGCGCGCACGCGCCTGGCCGCGGCCGACGATACCGTTCTGGCTCAACAGTGGAAGATGACCTGGGGAGATCAGACCGTTGTCGACATGCCTCGGGGGCAGGTACTTCGCAAATGGGTGATGAACCACCTCATTCATCACCGTGCACAGCTAGGGGTATTTCTGCGGTTGAATGGGATCCCGATCCCGGGCGCTTATGGACCGTCGGCGGATGAGATGCCTTCGTAGAAATTCGGCAAAGCGTCGTCGTGCTAGACTTACGCGAATTCATGGGTCATTTGCTCGACAGACGCACTTTCCTCTCGCTTGGTGGAGGCACGGCCATTGCCGCGGCCGCCTCCCCCAGGCTTTGGGGGCTTGGCGCGATCCCGGCCCCGGCTGCAAAGGGTGAGGTCGAGAGCAAACTGGACGCGTTTACCGCGGCCTACATGAAGGCGATGAACGCACCGGGGATGACCCAGGCGCTCACCGATACAAAGGCAACCATCCGTACCGCAGGTTATGGCTATGCGAACGTCGAGTTGAAAATGCCTGTGTCTCCAGACCAGCTTTTTCAAATCGGCTCTATTACCAAATCCTTCACCGCGCTGATCATGCTGCAACTGCGGGATGAGGGCAAAGTGGACCTTCATCGGCCCGTGCTCGAGTATCTTGCCTGGCTTCCGGTGAATATGCCCTATGGGCCCATCACTGCGCATCATCTGCTCACCCACAGCTCCGGTCTTCCCGATGCTTCGGCCATCTTTCAAAGTGACCCCGCTGCCCGGCATGTGCAAGGCTTTGCTCCCGGAGCTCATTTCCATTACTGCAATCTTGGCTTCGACATTCTCGGCCAGATGATCGAGAAGCTGGATGCAAGACCCTGGTATCAATGCCTGCAAGCCCGTATTCTCACCCCGCTAGCCATGACGCAGACGGCAGCCGTGATCACGATCAACTCCAGTGCCCGCAGCGCCACCGGCTATCAACCATTTTTTGATGACCAGGTGTTCCCCCGCCAGGGCCGATTGGTGCCCAGGCCGCCAGAAGTCTTTGACAGCCCGGCAGGCAGTATCGCCGCGCCGCCGGGCGACATGGCGATCTACCTGCGTATGCTGCTCAATGGCGGCCACGGCATCGTCTCCGCGGATGGGTTCCGGCTGCTATCGACGCCATACATCCAGGCTACGGAGTTCAGTCCGACGTCCTTCTATGGCTATGGGATCGCTGTAGACGTCCTCGACGGTCACAAGATCCTGCGGCATACGGGAGGGATGAATTGCTTTGCATCCTCCATCCATGTGGATCTCGACGGTGGCGTTGCCGCCTTCGCCTCCATCAATGCGATGCAAGGCTACCGTCCCACCGCTGTCACCCAGTACGCCGTACAGTTGTTGCGGGCCCAGCACGAAGGGAAGCCGTTACCGGCACCAGAGGCGATCACGGATGCAACGGAAGTGGACAACGCCGGGGAATATGCCGGAGTGTTTCGCAGTGCGAATGGCAAAGAGTTAGTCTTCAAGGCAAACGGTAAGAGGTTACTGCTGGATGGAGCGGAACAGATCGTCCTGCAACGCTCAAGCGGGGATTCCTTTGTCTCCACCGTGCCGGGTTCATTTTCCGACTACAGCCTGATCTTTGCCAGACAACAGCCTGCCGGCGGAACGACTCCATCGCCAGTCGTAGAGGTAAGTTATGGTCCGGACTGGTATGCCAATGCGGCATATCATGGCCAGCGAGAGTTCACCGCGCCCGCCGCATATAATGCGCTGACGGGACGGTACCGAAGCGACAGCGGTGACGATGTGCGCGTCTTTGTACGCAAAGGTCAGTTGTGGCTTGGAGATAATCCACTGACCGAGATCGGCTCGTCGCTCTTTCGCGTTGGAAGTGATGCCTGGTCACCCGACACGGCGGAGTTTCTGACCATAGTGGACGGCCGGGCACGCCTGCTGCGGGCTATCGGCGAAGACTGCTGGCGAATTGAAGTAGGCCCAGGACGCTAGTCCTGGGTATACCTGTTAGCGCTTCGCGGCCGCGAGTCCTATTAGCCTTCCTGCTGAGCCCTCAGATAAAACGTCGAAGCCGGCTCTGGATAATTCCTCACGTACCCATTCAATCCCCAGACGTAGCTTCCGGTAGCTGCTCTTGTTGAGCGACCAACCCGCACCTCGACGTTCATAGACTAAGTCGTGAACGACTACTGAGTCTGCATTTTCAAATTCCAGAAAACACGTCATGATCTTATTGTCATCGCTGCGCACGGGAATAAACCGGTCAGTCCCGAATAATTCCGTGGTCAGGTCGCGATAGGTGATGACCAACATTCCACCCGGACGGAGTCTGTCGAACGCTCCGCCGAACAGGGCAATCACATCGCTCTTCTCCGGTAGATGCGTCAAGGTATCGCCCATGCATACAATCACAGTGGCTTGTCCGCTCGGAGCGATCGCCGGCAAATCTCGTAGGTCTGCTTTCTCTATCCGAACTCGCAGGTCGCCAACGTGGGATCGGAGCTCATCCAATAGCTCAGAACTGGTGTCAATGGCGATCACCGGAGAAAATCCAAGCTGCGCCAGAGCGATCGTCTGGAAGCCGGGCCCGCATCCCAGGTCTACCGCGAGCGCAGCCTCCCGGGTGTAGTCAAGAGGTTCCAGTGCGCGGGAGAGGAAAGCCTTCTGCTCGTTCACTCTTTCTTCGAAAGACACCCCGAACATCCAGGTGTAGTGCGTCGAAAGCAGGCGTTCGTAGTGCTCGTTCACCGTACACATGAACCTATTGTACGAAGCAGACACACGGTTTTGAATCAATCTCCTGGTGGGTGACTCAAAATTCAATTCTTCCCTGGAAGGCAATCATGCGCGGTGAACTGTCACCGCCAAGCCCCACGCCCAGTAAGCCGGTAGGAGGAGAAATCGTGCTGGTTAAAGCGCCAAAACCTGTCTGGGTTGCTGCATTCCCCGGGGTACCCGCCTGATTGCTGGGCAAAGCAAAGTTGGGATGGTTGAAAAGATTAAAGACCTGCGTATCCAGACGAAACGTGACCCGCTCCGTGAGGGGAAACTTCTTGGTCAAATAAAGCTCAGAATACGTGAAATGAGGGCCGCGATAATTGTTGCGGCCGGAATCGCCGAACTGGCAGTGGACGGGTGAGTCCCCGCCGGCGCAGGCGCCGGTGCTGGGGTCGACCACGGAGGCAAACGCGTCGGGGTTCAACCATTGACGGCTGCCCGTTTGCGTCACACCGGTGACCGGACTTTTGCGATACAGCGGAACCCCAGCCACCCGGTTCGCAAATTGCGGCCCGCTCCCCTGAAAGATCCCCCGGTTGTTCGCGGTATAAGGTGCGCTGAGCACGCTGAAGGGCACTCCGCTGTGCAGGAACGCGGTGGTGGACACTTGCCACCCGCCGAATACATACCGCGAAATCGCATGGCCGGAATGAAATGGAATCTCGTAGATGGCAAAGGCTGAGAAGTTGTGGCGCACGTCGTAGTCGCAGTTGCCGTATTGTTTCCGCAGATCGCCGGGCAGCGGATAGAGAATGCCAAGAGACGAGAAGGGAAGCAGGCCACCATTGGATACCTCGTCGAGACAATGACTATAGGTGTAATTTCCGCGCAGCGTCAGACTGCCGAATTGTTTGGTGGCGCTGGTTTGCAAACCGGTATAGTTGCTCCCCGCATCGGTGCGGAATTCATTTACGTTGCCAAAGCGTGCATCGAGCGGCTGGTTATACGCAAAGGGCGCGAAGCAGCCATCACACACGGTCTGGTATCCGTTTAGCTGCACCTGGTACGGCTCATGCACGGCGCGCGTGCCCACGTAGTCGATGCGCAACGCACCGCGCGCTCCCAGCTCGCGCTCGAAGCCCAGGCTCCATTGCAAGAAGTATGGCGTCTTCAACGTGCCGCTGGGAAATGTATTCAGGTTGACTGCCAAAGGACAGTTCGGAGCACCCGCCACTGCGCCAACACAGGGCGAGCCACCGGAACGAAACACACCCTGGAAAGACTCATTCGCCGCGCCGGTCGCATCCACGGCACTGCCGGGAACTCCAGGCGCTATGCCAACCCCGCCGACCTGTCCATTTATTCCTCCGACGAAGACCGGTGCATACGGCGCGTTGGTAGCGCCAAGGTCGGCAATCTGAGCCGGGATAATGTCGTTGAAAACACCGCCGCCTGCGTGAACCGCCAACTTATCCGACAGCTTGTATGCCGCGGAAGCACGCGGCTGCCAACTGAACAGCGGAGTGCCCGGAAAAAGCGCGCGCACGTTGGTCTGAATGGCCTGGTTCAGAGGCTGATTCACCTCGTGAGCCAAGTCGAGAAACGATCCTTTCGGCCGTGCGAACAAGCCATGCTGGTTCACAGGATTCGTATTCCACGTAACCCGCAATCCGGCTGTGATGGTCCATCTCTGGCTCGCCTTGAAGCTATCCATCGCATACACGTCGAGGTTGCCCAGAGCGATCCGTTCCTTCTGTGTCACTGGAAAGCCCGCCGTGGCTGTGGATGCAGCGCCGTAGGTGAACTGGGCGAGATCGTTGTAGATCACGCTGGGCACCACTCCTTCACCCAGATCGTAATCGCTGATATCCAGCCGGCGCGAGTTCTCCCCGAACTTGAAGGTGTGGCGCAAATGGGTCCAGATAAGGTTGTCGTTGATCTGCCACTGGGTAACTTTGCGGCCCTGGGTATAGGTCTGGTTGTTTCCCCCCAAGGTAGTGAACGGCGCATTGGAACTGCCCCCGGCCAGCACAATCGGAAACCGCTGCAGCACTTGCGCATAATCATTTGGCAAGAACAGGCTCGAGTACCAGCTGGCGCCGGGATTGAACTGGTTTACCAGCGTGGGTGTGAACAGGTGCGTGTATCCAAGCACAAGGGCGCGCTGTGGCTGCGGGGAGTAGGAGTTGAATATCGGATTGATCGCATCGGTGTACGCAGCCTGCAAACCCGTGTCCTGCTGAAAGCGATACCAAACGCTGTTGTTGGCGTTGAGCGTATGGTCGATTTTGACCACAACCAGGTTTTCACTGTCGATATTGTTCAGCGATTGCGTGCGCTTGTTGGCGCAACCCGATCCGTTGAACAGGTTAGCGGACGTTTGTGTTCCCGGCAGCAAGGTTCCGCTCGCGTCCAACGGACAAGTAAGAACCGGCGTGGGTGTGCCCGCTGTGTTGCTGTAGAGCCCGAACATCTTTTGGTAGAACGCGACTTCCTCAGGCTGCGCCGGCAGCACCGTTCCGTTAATAGGATCAAACCCGCCCTGGGGCAACTGCTGCAGCACGTATTGCTGATAGGCCGCGGACGGTACGGTGGTACGGGCAACCAGCGGCAGAGCAATGCGAATGCCCTCGTAATGCCCAAAGAAGAAAAGCTTGTCTTTGCGGATCGGACCGCCGACACTCACGCCAAATTCGTTCACCGTCGAACGAGGCTTGCGCGCAATGTTTCCCGGCGTGTCGTTGGCGTGGAGAAAGTAGTCGGTGCCGTTGAATAAAGATCCGTTCCAGATCTCATACGCATCTCCGTGAAACTGGTTCGAGCCTGACTTGGTGAAGTAGTTCACCTGCGATGCTCCGTACCGTCCCTGATCGACCGAGTAGGAGTTGGTGTTCACGGTTGCTTCCTGCAATGCATCGAGCCCGATGACCAGGTTGGTGGACAGCCCGATATTCAGCCCGAGAAAAGGATCGTTGGCGTCGAAGCCGTCCAGAATATAGCCGTTCGAAGTAGCCGGTAGTCCATTGAACTCGACGTTGCCGTAGCCGCCCGCAGCCTTCGCATCGTTTGAAGATCCTGCCGTATTCATCAGCGCGCCCTGGGCGAACTGCGCGACGTAGGTCAGGTCCTGCCCCGGATTGGGCAGGTTCTTGATCGTCTTTGCTTCCAGGGTGGTCGAAGTATTCGGGTTCTCGAGGCTCATCAAACCAGCTCGCCCGGTCACTTCAACCGACTGCGAGATGGCGGCGGGAACCAGGGTGAAGTCCACCGTTGCGGTCTGTCCCACGGAAACAAGAGTGGGTTTAGACTGGCCGCCTCCGAATCCCTCGGCGCGCACGTCCACCCGGTAGGTTCCTGGGTTTAGCTGGGAGAAGAGGTAGCGTCCCTCCTGGTTGCTTTGCACCACACGAACCGAACCCGTGTTTACTTCCGTCGCCATGACCTGGGCCCGGGGAATCGCCGCGCCGCTCTTGTCCAGGACGCTGCCGGCGAGCGCACTGCTGGTTCCGCTCTGTCCCCAAACCAGCCCCATGTTAACCATGGTTAACATGAGCAAAACGATCAAGGCCCCGCTTGCGATTCTGTTTACCGCCATCAAGAAAAACTCCAGTGTGACGTGAGGTGGGGTGTCTTACTCACGTTGCCAAGTCCCCAGGCGGCAACAGCGGCATCAAATTTAGGCTAACCTAACTATTAGGTACGCCTAAAATACACACATGTCAATATGGAAGCCGGAGACTTGCCTGTGACGGCGCGTCGCGAACAGAGTCCAAACAGCGAATCCGTGGACAACTACCTCAAAGCCATTCTGCTTTTGAGCGGACCTGCGGAGAATAAGGTGGCCAGCAACCTCCTGGCACGCACGTTGGGTGTGGCCCCCGCATCCGTCACCAATATGTTGCAAAAGCTTGCTGCCGCCTCGCCTCCGCTGGTCGAATACGAGCGTCATCGCGGCGTACGGTTGTCCGTTGCGGGCGAAAAGCGAGCCTTGGAAGTAGTCCGCCACCACCGGCTGATCGAGACATTCCTTTACCAGGTGCTGGATTATCCGATCGATGAAGTACATGAAGAGGCGGAGCGGCTGGAACATTTTATCTCCGAGCGATTCGAAGAGCGGATCGCCGCCAAGCTAGGACACCCGAAAATCGATCCCCACGGGCATTGCATTCCAGAGATGGACGGTGCCATGCCAAAACAGAACTCCATCCCGTTGACCGATGCAATGCAGGAAGGAATATATGTGGTCGACAGCGTCTCGGATCGAGATGCCGGCACCTTGCGGCTCCTCAAGGAAAACGGTATCGCACCGGGGGTCAGGCTTCGCTTGAGAGAGAGACCTTCCATGGCGAGTTACGCAGTATCCGTCGGCCGTTCTTCCAGGGTGTTGAATCTGGAGGAAGATGCGGCTGGGACCATCAGGGTGTGCGCCCTGCACAAATGAACCTTCCACAGTCGAGAACGGACGATATTCACCTTACCCTTCACGCGCGTCTCAAGCCTATGACCCTTCGCCGCAAGTTACTCGTCCTTCTCTTCGCTGTCGCCTTCCTCTCTGCTCCGCGCCTGCGGGCGCAGGCACCGGCGCCGGCCTCCCATCCAACCAGCACACCTTACACCGGCGACCTGAGCATTTTCGAAGAGCCTGGCCGCGACAAGCGCCTCCAGATCGATCGCGTCATGGACCTGTTGAACATCAAACCAGGCAGCACCGTTGCCGATATCGGTGCCGGCGGCGGCTGGTTTAGCGTCCGCGCGGCCCGCCGCGTCGCTCCCAAGGGACGCGTCATCGCCGAAGAGATCAACCCTAAGGCCATTACTTCCATTCAGCAGCGAGCCAAACGAGAACATCTCAGCAACATCGAGACCCTCCTGGGCACACCCGATGATCCCAAGCTGGCGCCCAATTCCCTGGATGCTGCATTGATGCTGAAGGTCTACCACGAGATCGCCCATCCCCCACTGGTTCTGGCGAACCTGCGCGCAGCTCTGAAACCGGGCGCTCGTTTTGGCATTATTGACCGCAACGGCACCGGAGCCGACCATGGCCTGAACGAGCCCATCGTCCGCGCCGAGGTGGAACGCGCCGGCTTCCGCCAGGTCGCTCGCTACGATTTCACCAAGGCAGACGGGCAGGATTATTTCCTGATCTTCGAAAAGCGATAAGCACGCCGGATTGCGGCTATACTTCGGTGGTCATTCATCGTCTACGGGCTTGATACCCAGTTCATCCGCAAAGATGCGGACGACATCATGAGCGCTACCGCCGCACAGGTCCAGCAGGCCTCGCAGCGTTACCTGGCGCCGGACAAGATGACCGTGGTCGCGGTCGGTGAAGACAAGGTTGTTCACGAGCAGTTTGCGCCCTTCAGCCTGCCTGTCGTGGATGCTCCAAGCCCTAGAAGGAACACTCAAATGAACGATATGACATCGCACCTTTCCAATCGCAGAAGCTTTCTCGGCCGAACCGCGGCCACGCTCACCGCCGGATTTTGCGGCTCACTTCTGCTCTCCCGAACCGCGCAGGCTGACGCTCAGGATCTGAATATCCTTGGGCCCAGGCCGGGTTACTCACCCCAGGTTGGCACGTTTGTTTCCACACTCACCTGGATGCGTGATGGCAACGGAGTTCTGGCGGCAACCAAAGGACTCACGCAGGCCGACCTCGATGTTCTCTTCGATAAAAATGCCAACACCATAGGCGCGCTCATGCTGCACCTGGCGGCCACCGAAACCTACTACCAGATGCATACCTTCGAGGGCAAGAAATGGGACAGCTGGTCCGCGGACGTGAAGCAGAAATGGGATCCCGCGATGAACCTGGGTGACGAGGGACGGAAGACCATCAAGGGACACGACCGGCAGTATTACGTAGACATTCTGCACGAGGTACGCGAGAAGTCGCTGGCGGAGTTTCGCAAGCGCGATGATGCATGGTTGATGGCTGTGGACAAGGATTTTCCCTGGGGTCCGACCAACAACTACTGTAAGTGGTTCCACGTCTGCGAGCACGAGGCGCACCACTCCGGGCAAATTGCTCTGCTCAGAAAGCGGCTACCCGGAGCAAAGCCGGACGCTGCCTAGGATCAGGTCTCGGCAAACCGCCGGAAGGTTTTCACGACTGTTTCCGGCAAGGAATCGCGATTCTTTTTGCTGAGGAGTTCGTGACCGGCGCCTGTGACGGTCAGCAGCTCGGCGCGCGCGGGGATAAGTGTTAAGGCCGATCCCAACTCATCGATAGAGCCGAATCCGTCATGGTTCCCGCTCACGAAGAGCGCCGGAGTTTGCAGGCGAGGGAAGTGCGCGGTACGTAATTCGGCCGGTCTCTGCGGCGGGTGAAGCGGGTAGGAGAGTAGCAAAAGACCATCCACCAGCCCGGGCTGATCCGCGGCCAACATGGACGCCTGCCTTCCTCCATAGGAGTGACCACCCAGGAATACGCGGGCCGAAGTCTGCCGTCGCACGCATGCAACGGCCGCAGCCAGACCCTGTTGGTCGCGTTCGGCACTACCGCGTGGTGGCGGCCCGTGCGGCCGCATTTGGCGGAAGGGAAGATCACACCGAAGGACTGTCAATCCTGATTCGCTGAAGCGATCCGCCAGCGCAACCAGCAGCGGTGCATTGCAGTTCGAGCCCGCTCCGTGGGTTAAGACCAGCCAGTCATCCTTGGTGCCTGGTGAACGATGAAGAAATCCGTGAACCGGTACTTCCTTCGGCGAGTCGTCGTGGAACTCCTCGTAAGTATTCATCGTCGCCGTCCATTGTAGTCAATGACAGCGATCGTTCGTGTGCGGTGCATTTCCGGCGCCCGTATCTCCTGCTTTGGGTCGGGGACAAGTCTTTCGTTTGGGCAAGATGCTCAAGGTGATCAAATTTAATTAATTAATTTGCAGCCTCTCGCCGGGCGGGCCGAGGTTGATGGTCATCGATTCGCTAATAATGCAGTGGGGCAATCCCGGGGATCGAGGACGGGGGCCGAAGGCTAACCTAAGGCCGTGTGGGTGCTGGCGGCCCCTGGGCTGGTAGCCGGTGCGATTTCTTATGTAAAAATGTGCGCACTAAGCGCACTATGCGCACTAACTGTCCCCCTACTTAGTTTTCAGCGGGGTGAAAGTGTGCGCCTTAAGCGCCTTAAGCAGCGCCATAAGCCCCTGCCGGAGATCCATGATTTGCAAATGTAGTCCCGAAGGGACGGCTGAACCTAGCCCAGGACGCAGTCCTGGGTTGGCATTGCGCCATTGAAAAGTCCCGCAGGGACGGCTGAAAAGTTATCGGTCCTGGATTCGGGGAGCGGATCGGGGAATTCTCAACCGCGGGACATCTTGAGATGGACGTGCCTGGGATTGCCTCCGGGTAAGTTTCAGTCGTCCCTGCGGGACTTTTCGTCTCTCGAATCTGTACCCAGGACTGCGTCCTGGGCTAAGTTCAGCCGTCCCTGCGGGACTGATTTTGCAATCGGTTAGTTCTCACGCAGACTCCATAAGCCCCCCTTTCGAGTTGAAAGGGGATGGGCCTTCCGACACGGCGGGGCCGGTATCCTCAGGTTTTGGTGCCAAATTGTCAAAGACCTACCCATGGTAAGAGGACGCCTCGGCGCACTCCTGCTCATTGCGCAATCATCTGCTCACTCTGCGGCCCCGTCGCTGGGCGTAGGAATCCAGAGTGAAGCGTGGTCAATCAGTTTTGTTTAACGACGAACAGCTTACGATGGCCGAGAAGGATGCAGCCGTAAGCGCGGAAGGCGCTCTGAGCACTGTGCTTTCGTAAGCTGGTTGCGGCGGCACGGAACCCGCGGTTCGGTGCTAAGCCGGGCAGCGCCGTATGCGGTGAAGCGGCGCTGGAATATGAATTGTTACCTCCACATTAGTACGGTTCTTCGGATGCGTCGAGAGACTTTGAGGTTTTTTTTGCTAATGGCCATAACTAACGACGCGTGTCAGCCTCCAGCTTCCGTCCTTCAGTTGCCAGATATGTAGAAACTTGGCTTTTCCAACCGGCCACTCAGCGGCACCGGAATCGAGAAAGCGAGTCATGCCTAACTGCTTTGCGGCAGGAAACTCCTTTTCGTGACCAGGGTGATGGAAGCGATGGACTCCCATCTCGATCGCTCCATAGTCTTTGACCGGGTAGACCTGGAGGGTCCCGGGCACAAGTTCGCGGATCATCACGCCGCAAGTATTGTGTCTGATGGCGTCCAGAAAGGCTTGCCTACCCAGCATAAGTCCGGCCTGGTCGTGGTAAAACTCGAGGTTTTCATCCACCATCGCGGCCAGCTTTTCGTAGTCGCAGTGATTCGCAGCGTCAAACAACTGCGTATCGAGTGCCTGCATCGTCTCGAACAGGCTGGACGGCTGGCTCTGGGGGAAGGCTGTCGGGGAGCCTAGCAGTAGAAGAGAAAGGAATGCCGTTGGCAGCCCAAACCGCACAGATGTCCTCCGTATCGCGTTATGTCTACTTGAAAAGCAGTACGGAATTGGAGCCGCTAAAGTTCAATACAACGCTACGAGGCCAGGGAGAATTCACGGCCGGAGAGATCGACCGACTGTCCGGTTCGGATGGCTTCGTCAGCGGCGAGCACGATCGACAGGCTCGCGAGACTGTCCTCCCAGTGCGAGGTCAGGTCGAGTTGCTCGCGAATAGCGCGCACGAAGAACTCCTGTTGGCGCCGGCAGAGCTCATCGTGACCGGGCTCGTCTGTTTGCGTCAGCCATTCGTCAGGGCGGGCGAAGCTACCGGATGGTGTCAGCTCCGCATGATGCACGCGAATGGCGTTGGCGCGGACGTGGTCTTCCACCTTGGCCGACGCGCCGTTCGAGTCGGAGTGAATGCTCTGGATCGATACCGCGCCGCGCGGCCCGATCACGTCTTTGACGAAGAATGCGGTCTCACTCATCATCGGCCCCCATCCGGCCTCGTACCAGCCCACCGAACCATCGCTGAAGACGATCTGCAGTTGGCCGTAGTTACACCGGCCGTCAGGGAGGCTGGGGTCGAGGCAGGCTCCGATTGCAGAAACTCGCAGCGGCCTGGCTGCGACCATTTGGCACATGACGTCCACATAGTGCACGCCGCAGTCGACGATGGGCGAAGCGGACGCCAGCAGGCCGCGGTGCACCTGCCACTCCGCTCCGGAACTCTGCTGGTTAAGATTCATGCGCATCACCAGTGGACTGCCCAGCGTTCGCGCGATGCCGATGAACTTCTGCCACGTCGGATGGTGGCGAAGAATATATCCGACGACGAGCTTCCTGCCCGCGCGCTGTGCCGCCTCAACCATGCGACGGGCGCCTTCGTTGTCGGGAGCCAGCGGCTTCTCCACAAAGACATCACATCCGGCTTCGATCGCGGCAAGCGTGAAGGCTTCATGTGTATCTGGATAGGTCGAGATGCAGACCGCGTCCGGTGCGAGACCAGCCAGTGCAGTGCCCACATCGTCAAACAGGGGCACCTGGAGCGAGAGGTTCGTGGCAAGGTGGTGTTTGCTTTCGCCCCGCGATACCAAGCCGACAATCTCCACTCCGCGCATGTTGCGAAATGCGCGTGCATGCGATGCGCCCATGTTTCCACAGCCGACAATAAGGATTCTCAACGACCCCGTGTTCCGAAGCATTGTGCAGGTGCCCCCAGCGGATTTGTGATTACCTCCTTATCATAGATGCGGCGCTTTTCCTGGAGCCAGCTTCGGTCGACTGGTTATCCCATCTGCGAGATGACTGAAAGATTTCGGTTCCGTGGACAGAGGGAGATGTGCCTTGGAACGCGCCGGGGACTTGTGTCGTCTTGCTCGTTTGCGCCTGCGTGGCGGCAGGTCTCAGATTGCGGAGAGGGGCAAAGACTTGAATGAAGTTACTGAAAACGAGACTTCATGGGAATCACCAGAGACAGCATTCTTTTGGCTTCACCTGGTAGTCGGCTCAAGGTGTGGTGGATTCGGGTCGGACTGATCAGATGACGGATTCACACCCGTCAGCGTTCTGTCGGCGTAGGCTCCGCTTCCGATTCCCCAGCCTGGTCCTACCCAGATCAGCAGCTTTCTACCCGGTAACTGCCTTTCCATGGTGGCGACCTGGCCGAGTGCCTTTAGCGCTTCAAGGGATGGCGAGTCATTCGAGTCCGTCCACTTCCACGTGTTTCCGCGAAGCGCACTGCGAAACGAACGAAGTTGGTGAAGATTCTTCGAATGAATGAGATCGGAGGCCAGCGCGTTGCCGTCTGTTGACGGCATTCCCACGGCCCAAAAACCACTTTCGTCGAGCTCATAAAGAGATACGGGCTGAGCGAGGCGTCCGCCGTTTTTCTGCAGGAAGGTTTCGACCGCGAGCCGTTCATTGGTTGGAAGAAGGCCTGGAAGAACGAGCGTGTCCACCACCACAATGAGGCTCACAGGAGGGGGCGGGGCGGGCCTTTGCGTCGAAAGCATGGAATGACAGAAACTTTACCGGCCGACCGTTGTCGAGGAGCGTAAAGTCGCTGAGTTGAAGACCAGGCACTGGACGTCCCGACTGGTCCGTGACAACGACGTCGAGGTGAATGAGACCTCTTCCACCATCGAGCAACTGTTGCTTGTCGGGCGATTGGACGATCGGCATTGGAGCGGTGGCTATCTGTTGTGGAACTGCAAACCACGAACACAAGGCACAAACCACAGAAGAGCCAAGAGCCAAACCGAACCGCTGCAGAGCAGTCATGGGTCCCACCTCGACATCCGACAGCCTTTTCAGGTAAAGGTTTAACCGTGTATCCGGAAAAGAACTTCTGGAGCCCTCATTCATTTACGCTCCGTTTGGGGTAAGGACGCAACCGGTAAAAGGGGGACAGCTTGAGCAGTGTGTCGGAGAAATGGTTATTTACGCGAACGAACCGCAACATGCGGCCCCGATCCATCGCTCAGTTACGACATCTAGTGTGCAAAAATCTATCTCCGACACACTGTCAGGCTGTCCCCCCCTTTTACCCCGACGCGAGGCGATCTTCTTGCTGGAGCGCAGTGACGGGGGATTTGACTGTGACGACGGGTGGCTGGGAGTGCCGGTTGGGCGCTACACTTAGGACGTGATGGCGCACCGTTGCTGGAATGAGAGCTACGCCGCTGGAGAGCTTCCCTGGGACACGGGTGAGCCGGAGCCGCTGCTGGTCGACTTCGTCACCGCAGGTCGCGTTCGGCCCACCCGGACGCTCGAGATTGGCGCGGGGACAGGGACGAACGCGCTTTGGCTCGCGGAACGCGGATTCGAGGTCCTGGGGATCGACGTCGCGCCGCATGCGATCGAACGAGCCACGGCAAAGTTGAATGGCCGCAATCTCGGTTGCCGTTTCCGCACCTTGGACTTTCTCCTGGCCTCGCCGCCCGAGGCTCCCTTCCATTTTGTCTTCGACCGCGGCTGCTTCCATGTCTTCGACGAAGAGGAGGAGCGCGCGCGTTTTGCCGCACGGGTGGCGGCGATCCTGGCCCCGGGCGGCCTCTGGCTTAGCCTCATCGGCAGCACGGAAGGCCCTCCACGCGAGGTCGGTCCGCCGCGCCGCTCGGCCCGGGACGTCACTCTGGCAATCGAGCCCGCTTTGGAAATTTTGGAACTCCGCGGTGCCGAGTTCCGCGGGCACGGGGCGGCGGCGTGGTTCTGCCTGGCGCGCAGACGCGGCGAGGAAGCAGTGGCGAGTGGCGAGTAGCCAGTCGCTATCGATCCGCGGGTGGATTCAGGACGCGGAGACGGGAACTTCGCAGGAGATGACGAAGCGTCCGAGACGAAATCGAGTGACGGGATGGAATCGTGACATGTTGAGTTATCCTCGTTTGACCTGGATTACATTCCGTCGGTCAGGTCCGGTTTTTATTTCCCTGCGATGGCTTTGGTGTCGATAACTACGGACGAAAAGTTTGTGCGACGGATCCAGCCTGTCACTGGGCACAAGTTCTTTCTGTTATTTCTGTTTCTGCTCGCATACCTCGTTCTGTACCCGTACATGGGTGACACCGGCACGCGTTATTACGTGTTCCGGTTGGCGAGCGCCGCTCTCACGCTGATGTGCGTGTACGCGGTGAGTTTCCGGAAAGGTCTCATTTTTGTCGGCCTGATTCTTGCGGTTCCTGCTATCGTGGCGCACGCGATCGTTTTTCGGCCCAGGATGGTGCCCGCGTCGGTCCTCAACGTCATACTCAGCTTTGCATTCGACCTTTTCACGATCGGAATTATCTTCCGCCGCGTTTTTGCGCGCGAAAAACCTGAGGCGGAGACGATTTATGGCGCGGTCTGCATTTATCTCCTCATTGGATTTTCCTTTGCAAAGCTCTATGCCATCCTTGCCATCATCCAACCTCATGCCTTCTATCTGGATCCGGCGAGTAATCTGCATGCTGTTCCTGTGGGTTTCGATTTTATTTATTTCAGCTTTGGAAGCATGACCACGGCCGGCGCGACCGGCATTGCGGCTGCTTCGCCGCAGGTCCGATCGGTGTCCATGATCGAATCCGTTCTGGCGGTGTTGTATATCGCCGTGATGATCGCGAGGCTGATGGGCGCCTACCGGCCAAACCAGAGTGGCTTCGGGGAATCCTCATAGGCCTTGACGTAGCCGCGGCCAGCGAGCGTCTGCTTTCGAAATTTAAGCTCGTATACATTTTTTTCGCGACAGCAACAAGGCTAAGGCAATTCGCGGGGCCGTTACAAGAGCAATGCGGATTGGCATTTTCCAGCACTTGCTCGAGCGATTTTGCTTATTTCCCGCGTTGATTGGACCAGTTCTGCACAACGGTGAGTTTGGAGAGAACGGCATCATCGGCGCTTTTTACCAGGATGAATCTTTGTCCGTCGGGAGTTACGTCGAAGGCGATGTCGTGGGATTCGCCGCTGAAGTTACCTGAGAAGAGACGTTCCGGTTTTCCCGCATGGAAGTCATGTGTCATATCGAATCGGCATGGTGGCGTAGGCGTTCGGGGTAGATCCGCTACCGGTGGTGAAGAGCACGGTCTTGCCGTCGGGAAGTGCTTCGGGCCAGGAGGCGGGTTTGGATCCTGCGATCGCGGCGGGTGTGCCGCCGGCGTCGCTGACTCGCATGAGATCTAAGCCATAGGAGCCGAAGATAATGGTGTGGTCGGAGCTCCAGGTGCCTCCCATACTCACGTCGGTGGCATCGCAGATGCGCAGCGGCGGACCGCCGTTGATGGCGACTGTCTGCAGCGCGCCGTGAGCGAAGTAACCGATCGACTGACCGTCGGGAGAGAAGAAGGGATGGCGGGCATCTTCGGCGCCGGGAATGGCTTGTGCCTCGAGGCTGTTCATCTCGCGCACATAGAGGAGCTGCCGCCCGTCTTCTTTAACCACGTAAGCGATACGGCTGCCGTCGCGTGCGACGGCGGAGAAGCAGCGCCATTCTGGCCTCGAGGCAACACACTCCACAATGAAACTCTAGGCCGCGGGTGGAGGGCTTGTTGACGCTTTAGGTCAATCCTGGAGGATCTTGAAGGCTGGCTTGCCGGGCTCGGGATTGTTTCCGGTGAAGACTTGTTTAGTTGCTCTCCAGGATTTTCCGATCTGATCGGAGACATTAAATAATTGGCCCGCGGTCACGGGGCCGACGACACGATGATGCCCAACGGCAGCCAGCCCCATGGACGCTATACAGCCACACTGGGAGCAATCGGGCTCGCCGCCGAACTGGCATGGGGTGATCTTTGTCGTCAAATCAGCCGAGATCGTCTGCGTTGTTCTGGCGAAGATGCAATCACTGGGATTTTTGGGAGGAGAAAGAATCTCCTTGATCAGACCTTCCCGCATGTCGAGAATGGGATAAAGAACACGTAACCGCAAAAGATCCTGAACGATGAAAAGACGTTGTTCTGACGTAAGGATTTCAGGCCCTACCGCACCCACCTGGGGAGTGAACAAGCTGAACCATATTTTATTGATTTCTGAACGCGCGCTCCAAAAGCGCATAAACTGTTCCAGATAGCCAGGGCGAGCAGCAATATTGCCGGTGATCGTCGAGTGAATGGTCACCTTGGCCTCAGCGATATTTCTCAAGATGCGCTCGTAGGTAGCCGGCTTGCGGCGTTCATCGTGCTCCGGCTGAAGCCCATCGATCGAGACAACCACGTTCAGACGGCTGAACCGGCTCCATTCCGCCGGGATGACCCGAAACGCACTGGTAACAACCTGAGTATGAACTCCCCGCATCTCCAGCTCGGGAAGAAGCATTTCCAGTTCCCTGTATCGAACCAGGGGATCGCCACCGACCAATGAGACGTGGAGCGGTCTTTCTCTATCCACAATCGAAAGAATTTTCCTTACCAGCTCCTCGCCCCTGAAGTCGGAAAGTTGACGTAGCGCAGTTTCGCCGCCAAGGTGGGCCGCATCGAAAGCGTAGCAGCCCGGGCAGCGGAGAGGACATTCTTTCGTGATCTCTATCGACAAGGAAGGCTTGTGTCCGGCCAGAATGCCTGCCCACGCTTGCAAAACCTGAATTGTCTTCATCCACACCTCAATCGATTAGGATGCGGTGGCAGGACAAGCGTGGGAAGGCATTCAGCCTACATGCTGAAATGAAGGTTGAAAGGGGATTCCATGACCTCGAACGGAGTCGTACGCAGGAACTCAAGAACGGCGGTTAGCTTGGAAACTATGACGGAGGCCTAAGCCGACCCAGCTTTGCGCCATCGAGTCAAGGCTCCCTTTGAGCGATGCGGCGCATCGAATGAGACGGTGCGACGGCTGCCGGCATCAACAAGGATCGTATCAAGCTGCCGCTACGTGCTTTGACGAAGCACGATCATTTTGCGGGCTTCTTTTGCAGAGGAGAAATGGCTACATGCACGCCCGATTCGAACGATGGCTTGATCTGTTACGAACCGGGTTTTGGTTCATTCCCACCATGATGCTCGCGTTGGCTTCGGCTTTCGCGCTTCTCCTCATTTTTCTCGATCAGAAATTCGATCCTGGTATCAAGTCTTCCATCGGGTGGGCATATTCAGGTGGGCCTGAAGGTGCGAGGTCACTGTTAAGCACGATCGCCGGATCGATGATTACAGCAGCCAGCGTTACGTTCTCGCTGGCATCGGTCGCACTGTCTATTGCGTCGCAGCAATACGGCTCTCGCGTACTGCGCAACTTCATGCGCGACCGCATCACCCAGATCCTTCTAGGGACATTCGTCTCCACTTTTATCTATAGTGTGTTGGTCGTTCGCGACATTCGCGGTTCGGACGTCTCCGGCGGATTCGTCCCAGCGATCGCTGTGACGATGGCGATCGCGCTATCGCTGATCAGTCTTGTTTTACTGGTCTTCTTCGTACACCATATTTCAACATCCATTCAGGCTTCGCACATTGTTCTCGTAATTGCGGAAGATTTGCAAGACGCAATGCGCAAACTGTATCCATCGAAAGCTGGTTCCCCAGCCGACGATCAGGCCGGGGACAACGAGCTCCACGAGGCCGGAAGCGCATCGGTTGCTTTGACCAATAGCGGTTATCTGCAATCAATTGATTTGGACAGCCTCTTTAAGAAAGCAGAAAGCAAACAGGTCGTGATCGAGCTAACCGTCAAGCCGGGCGATCATTGTGTCCCCGGCGACGTGGTTGCTCGCGTCTGGGGCGCTCCTTTTCTTTCAGAATCAGATTTGAAAGATATCGTAGGCGCCTTCCTGCTGGGCGGTGAACGAACGCCAACGCAGGATATCCGCTATCAGTTTCAACAGTTGACCGATGTGGTGGTGCGAGCCCTTTCCCCCGGCATCAATGACCCATTCACCGCCATCAACGGGATTGATGAACTGGCCACCGGCCTGTCGCGCCTTGCGCGACAGCCTCGCGCAGCAGAGAGGAGACAGGATGAAGCCGGCACGTTGCGGCTTGTCGTTTCCAGGCCAACCATCGCCGAGATTCTTGATAGTACGATCGGTCACATCGCCATTTACGCGGCTGCCGATCGCTTTGTGATGGCTGGGCTTCGCCGCGTTCTGGACTCCGTGGAACCCCACCTCGTCGGTGACGCTGAACAGACTACACTCCAAGTTCTTCGCGAGGAACTCGACCGCCGAGGCCAGGCGAAATCCGGGATGTCATGAACGTGCCAAGGCAACCACGGAATCGGGGCGTGACATTCTGCGCGAGATCGATTCGTCCTTGTTTTGCCGCGCTTGTAAGAAACTCGGCGAATAGCAAGCATGCCTCTATCGCAGCCAGATTGTATACGGCCGCGCCCCATGTCACTTGATTGTGCAGTTGAACAAAAATAGGCGGAATTTCGACAAGACCTTCAAACAGCAGGTGTTGAGGTTCTTGCCGTCGACCGATGCACCTTGAAACGTCCCTGATCCGAATGCGTAAATCCTCGGCTTTGGCGGATTTCACGAGCTTGCGATCCGGCAGGGCTCATTCGCCTCGCAAGGGCATTGAGCCGGTCAGGCCTCAGGATATGAGACCAATTCTCGCAACGAACGCCAAATCGCCGAATGACTCGATGACCAAAGAGTAGTAGCGGATGCCGGGAATCCGGCTTCCTATTGGTGGAAGCCCGAATCCGTGGGCCGGCCAAGTGTCTGAGAGGCCGACCCCACTTGCGAACACCATCGTAATCGAGCCGGCGAAGTTGTACTGGTGCAGGAAATGAACCTGCGGGCGAGCGAGCATCCCCTTTCGAAATTTAACTCGTATACATAAGTTCGAATACAATGAACCGGTTCTAGACGCGGGTCGGTCTTGGCCGCGAAAAGGAGAGTCATGTCTACAAAATTTGGGCGGCGTTCGTTTCTCGGCATGGGCGCGGCAGCCGCGGGGCTTGGCCTCTGGGCCGATCTGGAAGCGTATCCACAGAATGTCAACCGCAATTCGATTGCGTCGGACTTGAAGATTACGGACATGCGCATCGCCGTTCTGAGAGGGCCGGGAGGCCAAGCAGTCCAGGAGGGCAATGGCGGCCCGAGCAGCGCGGGCGGTTCCGGCGGCGTGGGCGGCCCTGGCGGCCGTGGCGGCCCCCCCAGGGGACCGATGCCTCCTGCGACTCCCGGAGCGGGAGCGGCCTCTGGCGGCACGATCGTGGTCCGGATCGATACCAATCAGGGAATTTCGGGTTACGGCCAGACGATCGGGGACGGCCCCCAGCCGAACTACGTGTTGATGCATAAGGCCCGGCTACTCGGCGAGAATCCCTGCAACGTTGACAGAATCTTCCGCAAGATCAAGATGCATGGCGGATATAACCGTCAGGGCAGCGGCGTCAACGCGATTGAGAACGCGTTGTGGGATCTGGCCGGCCACGCTTATGGCGTGCCGATCTATCAGATGCTTGGCGGGAAATTCCGCGACAAGATCCGCTTGTACAGCGAGGGTGACCCGAAATCGAACTCGATCGCAGACATCGCCGCCGATTATAAGGAGAGAGTCGCCTCGGGGTTTACGATGCTCAAATACGACCTGCCCGTAGCTCCCATCCTGCGAGGCAAGCCGGGCACGATCTATGCTCCGGCAGGCTATTACGGGGAACCAGGGGATTTTCCCCCCGAGAACTACTATGAGGGCTTAGAGATCAGCGACAAGGGATGTGAACTGGTAGCGGACCACGTCGCTGCGATTAAGGAAGCCATGGGCGACGCTGGTGACGTTCCCATGGGTCACGATCATTTCGGGCACCTCACCGTGAAGAGTTGCATCAAGCTGGCGAATGCGCTGGAGAGGGTTACTCCCTCGACTTTGGAAGACATGGTCCCATGGTTCCGGGTACAGGAGTGGAAGCTCATCACCGATTCGATCAAGGTGTCCACCTTGACCGGCGAAGATGCCTACCTGGTGGAATCGCTCGAGCCGCTTTGCCAGGCGCGTGCCGTCGATTACATCCACCCGGATCACCTGGTGATCGGCGGCTGTCTCGAATTGAAGAAGACCTCCGACATGGCGGCCCAGTATTCGGTGGGGATGATGGTCCACAGCAACGCTACCCCGATCGGCTACGCGTGCGGCGCGCACGCGATCGCCGCCTGCGAAAACTTCCTCGCCATGGAATGGCACCAGCCGCAGCCAGCCTGGCACAAAGAGCTAACCGACAAAGGGGACCTTGTGGTTCAGGGTCACATCCCCGTTCCGACGGGGCCGGGCCTGGGCATCAAAGTCAATGAAGAAGCGATGCGCAATCTCTGCAGGCAGGGTGAGTTCTTCACCGATCCTACGACGTATTGGGATTCGCAGGTCGGCGGAGAGAAGGCGTACACGTAAAGAGAGGACGTCGAGGCGAGCCTTGCAACCCCTTCCAATTATGAGTGAAGGTAGATAGTCCCCTTGTCTTCGTCCCCTTATCTTTTCCGGCCGCGATCCCTCTGCCTCCCCCGGCCATAAGTATATCGTTGGGGCGCAAATAATGATATACTCGTTGTATATCGTGGAGTTGCCATGCGAATTCTTGTAGACCTGCCGGACCCTGATCTCAAATTACTGGAGGAAGTTTCCAAAAAGCGTGCCATCTCCCGTGCGGAGTTCATTCGCCGGGCCATTGCTGTCTCGCTCACGCCTTATCGTAAGAAGATGAACCATGCGGCTTTTGGCGCCTGGACACAGCTTTCAGAGGATGGACTGGCCTATCAGGAGCGAATTCGCGGCGAATGGTAAGGAGTTCCGTCCTTTTCGATACCTGCATTCTCATTGATTACCTGCGCGGCATCCCCCAGGCGCGGGCCGCGTGCGACCGGAACTCCGACCGCGCCATCAGCATTGTTAGTTGGATGGAAGTGATGGCGGGCGTCACCGCGGCCAATGAAGACGAGACCCGCGAGTTCCTGCTCAATTTCCAGCCGTTGCCGCTGACGCCGGAGATCGCGGAACGCGCCGTAGCGATTCGCCGGGCAAGCAAGATTAAGCTGCCCGATGCAATCATCCAAGCGACGGCGGAAGTCGAGAGGCGTGTTCTGATCACTCGCAATACCCGCGACTTTACGATGGGCAGGGCGGGCATTGACGTGCCCTACACGCTCTGAGCGCGCGATGCTCCCCCTTGGACGTCCAGGTATATAACCGACCGCACTTCGGAATCCGCAATGAAGATACCCAGGAAAGGTTGAGGCGAAATCGATGTCCTATAGAGACGATTTATATTGTGCAGAGAACCTCATTGGCTACACGGGAACGCTGAATGACTTTCCGACGGTTTACTTTCACAAACTCTCGACCGGGGAGTTCGGTCATATCACTCAAAAGCACCCTGTAGTACAGAACGTGGGACGCGAAGTGGTGCAGACAGCCGCTGGGGGATACCGCATGGAGAATGAAGATGTTATTAACGATAAAGGTGAGGTCAGCAAAGCCCTTGCTGAATATAACGGTAGTCATTGTTTCCATCCGAGCCGAAGCGAGTTCCTACCCAAGGACGCGAGTAATGAGGGCATCCTGCTCCAGGCGATCCAGCGATTTCCGCACGAGAAGCCGATAGCAATATGGCGCCCGGCCATGAATGGCATGCCCGCAGGACCCGGCATGGAGCTGACACAACGCCCCAATCATCGAGACAGCCTTGGGCGTCGTGGCGCGATCAGTGCCGGAGCAACGATACAGCGACCACCAAACCAGTAAGAATTTCGTGAACAATACCTAGCCTCACATGCTTTTGTCGGTCAATCTTCGCTTCACGCGGGTACGGCTCTTCAAGACAGGCGGCGCGGTCTTGCCCCAGGTGGTGTGATTCCACGCGATCGCCCGCAGGCCGTCGTGCTCGGCCTGGAGGGTCATCGGAGGTTCCGCAGGTGTCCCCTGCACCGGGTCAAAGCTCACCTTGACCTGGCCGTCTGTCTCTACCCAATGTCCAAAATGGGTAACGGCGCCGTTCCCCGCGTCTTCCGTAACTGTGGCAGTTCCATCCAGACCCAGGCTGAGGTCCATGGTAGGTCCCGGCTTGGTGTCGTCTTTGGCGCGCGACGCATAGGTTCCGGCAAATTTGGCATGAGAGGTCGGCGTGGCGCTGAGCGCACCCACTTCCAAAAGCATCCATGCTCCGAGTAGAAGGCGGCCTAGCGTGCGATTATGCATGAAGAACATTGATCTTATGATCAAGGACCGGCGCCATTCCTGCAAGCCACGCATGCTCTCCGGGTTCTGAGTGACCGTTCGGCGCTGGGATAATTCCCCTCCCTTCAACAACCCTCTCCTTTTTGTCATCCCGAGCGCGTCGCAGACCTGTTGCAAACATTTCCAGGAAAGGTCCGCTGAATTGCAGTCGCTCGGCTTCGCTCCGGGATGATAAAGGAAGCGGCAATGGTCCATAAGGAGTGGTTGTTGGACCGACGCCAGCAACCACTTCCATAGTACCGTCGCCCTTTCCTTTGTCATCCCGAGCAAAACCGAGCGACTGCGGTGCGCCATTCGGGTGCCCCGCACTTACAAGGACAAGAGCGGGGGCCGTCCGTTACGTTATCTCCTACAATGGGCCGGTTTACCCCGGCGCTCTCTGACCCACAAATCCCTGACCACAAATCCCCGTGTCGTTTCCATTCCTCGCCATCCCGTTCGTCACATTTTGCAGCGAATGGGAACTGTGTCACGCCATCTGGCGTAATCCGTGGAATAGAATGCGAACACGAATGGGAGGGGTGCATTGACAGACGTGCGACGTTTTGGGCTGGAGTGCAGCGCGGCGATGCTGCTCGTGTTGATAGGATTTCCGGGCCTGGCGCAGGCGGCGAACCTGCCTCCGGCGAAGCCGCTGGTGGTGCCGGCGCTGCCCTATGAGAAGTACACCTTGCCCAACGGCCTCGACGTGATCCTGTATGAGAACCACAAACTCCCGCTGGTGGCGGTGGATCTCTGGTATCACGTCGGCCCGGTCAACGAGAAGGCAGGGCGAACGGGCTTCGCCCACCTCTTCGAGCACATGATGTTTGAAGGCTCGGAGCATGTAGGCGAGAAGGCGCATTTCAAATACCTTGAGGGCGCGGGCGCCTCGGACATCAACGGGACAACGGACTTCGACCGGACAAACTATTTCGAGACCCTGCCCAGCAATCAACTGGAGCTGGGACTGTGGCTGGAGAGCGACCGCATGGGGTTCCTGCTGGAGACGCTGGACCGGGCCAAGCTGACCAACCAGCGAGACGTAGTGCGTAACGAGCGCCGCCAGGGCGAGGGAACTCCGTACGAGCTGGCCGACGAGGCGGTGGGACACCTCTTGTTCCCCAAGACCCACCCCTATTACGGAGATGTAATCGGTTCCCATGCCGACATTGAAGCAGCGCGCCTGAACGATGTCCGCGACTTCTTTGCGCACTACTACACGCCCAACAACGCCAGCGTCGCGATTGCCGGGGACTTTGACCGGGCGAAGGTGAAAGCACTGGTGGAGAAGTATTTCGGTCCGATACCCCGCGGGCCGGAGCCCGAGAAGCCCACGGTAGTCACTCCGCCCATCGAGACCGAGCGCCGGGCAACCGTAACCGATACCGTGCAGCTGCCGCGCGTCTCGATAGCGTGGTTAACGCCGGAGGCGTTCAAGCCCGGCGATGCGGAAGCGGATTTCTTCATGCGCGTGCTGGGCGGCGGAAAGACCAGCCGCTTGTATCGCAAGCTGGTGTATGAGCAACAAATCGCGCAGACCGTGAAATGCGAGAACAACTCCCTCACCCTCACCTCGACCGCGCAGTGCGACGTGACCGCGCGCCCGGGAGTGAAGCCGGAGGACCTGCAGGCGGCCATCGACAAGGAGATTGCTTTGCTGCGCGAGAAGGGACCGACCCAGGCGGAGCTGGATGGCGCGCGCACAGACATTCTGACGGCGAAGATCCGGGGACTGCAGCGGCTGGGCGGATTTGGCGGCGTGGCGGACATGATGGACCGCTACAACCAGTACCTCGGCGACCCCGGATATCTGCCCAAGGACATCGCCCGCTTCCAGGCGGTCACCACAGCATCGGTACGCGCGATCGGACAAAAGGAGTTCGGCCAGAACCAGCGGGTCGTCGTCTATGCCGTGCCGGGGAAAAAGGTCATCGAAGATGTGCCCCGTAGTCCGGCAGATACAGACGCAAACGTGACCGTGACGCCGCCGCATTCGAAGGAGTTCGAAACCGCGCAGAGCTGGCGCAAAGATCCGCCGCAGCCCGGGCCGGCTCCGGAATTTCATCTGCCGGTGCCGAAGACCTTCGCATTGCAGAACGGGCTGAAGGTCTACTTGGTGGAGGAGCACACTCTGCCAGTCATCAGCGCAACCTTGGTTGACCTGGCAGGAAGCGAGGAGAATCCCGCGGATAAGCCCGGACTGGCTGCTTTTGCCGCGCGCATGCTGTCGGAGGGTACCAGCAGCCGTAGTTCGGTCGACGTGGCGGACGATGTGGATTCCATCGGCGCACAGCTTGCCACCAATGCCACCACAGACCGGGCGGGGGCGAGCATCGGGCTGCTGAGCAACAATACAGACGCGGCGTTTACACTGCTGTCGGATGTAACCCTGCATCCGGCATTCAAAGCCGACGAGGTGGAGCGCATCCGCAAGCAGACCCTGGTGGCCATCCAGCAGGAAGCCGATCAGCCCGTGGCCACGGTGCTGCGCGTGGGGCAAAAGACGCTCTACGGAGACTATCCCTACGGGTATAGGGACATCGGCACGACAGCTTCGGTAAAAGCCATCACAGGTGAGGAACTGCGGCGCTTCTGGAGCGAGCATTATGCTCCGGGGAACGCGGCCTTGTTCCTGGCCGGCGACCTAACCGAGGCGGAGGCGCGGCGGCTGGCGGAGAAGAATTTCGGCACATGGAAGGCGGCCGAGGCAAGACCGGCGCAGATCCCGCAAGCTCCACCCCCTCCTGCGCGCAAGATCGTGATTGTCGATAAGCCGGGTGCTCCGCAGACTGCGCTGATCGCCTTTGGGCTGGGACTTCCCCGGGCTGCGCCGGACTACCCGGCGGTGAATGTAATGAACAGCGTGCTGGGGGGACTCTTCTCCAGCCGGATCAACATGAACCTGCGGGAGAAGAACGGCTTCACTTACGGCGCTTTCTCGGAGTTCATGTTCCGTCGTGGAGACGGCCCCTTCCTTGCGGGCGCGCTGGTGCGGACGGACGTGACCGGGCCGGCGGCGCGAGAGCTGTTTGCCGAGCTGAACCGCATGCGCACCGATCCAGCAACGGATGCTGAACTGCGTTTGGCCAAGGAAAATGCGTTGCGTTCGTTGCCGGGCAACTTTGAAACCGTGAACGAGACCGCCGGGCTGATGTCGGAGATCTTCACCTACGGGCTAGCCTTGGACTACTACCAGAAGCTGCCGGCGCAGTATGCGGCGGTGACGGCGGCGGAGGTGGAGAAGGCGGCACAGGACCACGTGCATCCGGAGAACCTGATCGTGGTCGCGGTCGGAGACCGGGCGAAAATCCGACCCGAGCTGGAGAAGCTGAACCTGGGCCCCATCGAGCTAAGGGATGAAAGCGGGAACCTGGTGAAGTAAAACGAACGGGTGTTCATGGGCAACGAGGGCTCCCATAGGTGTCCCTCGTCGAGCGGGCAGCAATAGTAGTGACCCTGCGACACGTGGCCGCTGGAGTGATTGACCGCATTCCAATAGGAGGCCAACATCCTCCAAGCTACGAGCCGGAGCGAAAATCCTTCGACACCAATCACAAATCTACCCTCGACGGATACCGCTAAATCGCGTGCCTGTTGATAGATGGGAGATAGTGCGTGGGGATAGGTATCATGCCCCTTTATCTCCCCTACCGTCGTGTCTCACTTTTGGGGTGCATTACATGCTCTTAGTGTCCCTTGACACCTTTTTTCGCTTGGCCAAAAGGTGTCTCTGGCGTACTGTCTGCCTATGCACACGGTCGTCGAAACCAGCGCTTATCTGCGCGAAGCCAGCAAGCTCATGAGCGAAGCTGAGCGCGAAGAGGTTGTTTCGACGATTGCGAAAGATCCGGAGGCCGGAGATGTCCTCGGTAATCACCCAAAACCGGCCATAGATAATCACTTCAAAACCGGCCAATGAGAAGCGGCCTAAGACATTAGCTCCGACGAGGGAAATTAGCCTCAGTTGGCATGGGTAATGTCTTGGAACGAACGAAGCAGGAGCAGGTGATCGCGCTGGGGCGTCTTGGTTGGTCCCTACGCAAGATTGAGGCGGCGACGGGAGTCCGTCGCGAGACGGCCGGCGGCTACTTGAGGTCTGCCGGGATAGCGATACGCACGCCGGGAGGTTGGGGGCGGAAGGCTCCAGCAAAAGCGGCCCCTTCCGTGACCACCGGCTCTGACAGTTCAAAACCGGCCAATGAGGTGATCACCGGCTTTTCCCCATCCCGAAGCGAAGAAGAGGCAAAACCGGCCAACGAAGTGATTACCGGCTTTTTGCCGGAAGTGAGATTGCCGGAGCTGGGTGGCACGCGTCCATGCGGAGCCAGTGAAGCGTATCGAGAGTTGATCGAGCTGGAGCTGTCGCAAGGTCGCAACGCGATGGGGATCTGGCAGGATCTGGTCGATCAGCACGGGTATACCAGTAGCTATCAGAGTATTCAGCGATTCGTACTCAAGCTGCGCGGAGCAGTATCGCCTGAAGCTCGCGTGATCATTGAGACACAGCCAGGCGAAGAGGCCCAGGTTGACTACGGGACCGGACCGATGGTGCGCGATCCGGACAGTGGCAAGTATCGGCGCACGCGGCTGTTTGTCATGACCCTGGGTTGCAGTCGCAAGTGTGTTCGCCTGCTGGCCTTCCGGTCCAGTGCGCGTGTGTGGGCCGAGCTGCATGAAAAGGCATTTCGCCGGCTTGGCGGTTCGCCGCGGGTGGTGGTGCTGGACAACCTGCGCGAGGGCGTGTTGTCTCCAGACTTCTACGATGCGGGCGTGAACCCGTTGTATCGCGACGTTCTGGCCCACTACGGTGTGACGGCGCTGCCGTGCAAAGTGCGCGACCCGGATCGAAAAGGAAAAGTGGAGAGTGGCGTCAAGCATGCGCAGATGACGCCGTTGAAGGGCAAGAAGTTCGAGAGCCTGGAAGAAGCGCAAGCGTATCTGGACCACTGGGAAGAGCGCTGGGCCGATAAACGTATCCACGGCCGTACCAAACGGCAGGTAGCGGCGATGTTCGCCGAAGAGAAGCCCTTCCTGCAGCCGCTTCCGTTGGAGCCGTTCCGCTACTACCAGTATGGCGAGCGTACGGTTCATCTGGATGGTTGCGTGGAAGTGGAAGCGGCTTATTACGGAGCGCCGCCGGGTTGGATCGGACGCAAGGTCAAGGTGCAGTGGGACGCGATGTTCGTGCGTCTGCTTGATCCCCGCACGGGTGTCTTGCTGCGCGAACATCTGAGCGGCAAGCGTGGCGCTCACCGTATCCGCGATGGAGATCGTCCGCGTCGCACACCGCCACAGTTGCTTCAACTGCTGGCACGTGGGCACAAGGCAGGAGCCAGCATCGGCGCTGTCTTGGACGCTATCCATGCGCGCCAGGGTGAACTCGGAATACGACGCATCCAAGGCGTTCTCCAACTGGTCAAGCAGTACGGCTCAGCCGCTTGCGAGGATGCCTGTGCGGCAGCGCTGGAGTTGCGCGTCGCCGAGTATCGCTTCGTGCGCCGCTATCTGGAGCGCAACCCGCAGGCTCCTCTGAGTCTGAAGCAAGTCGATCCGCTGATCCGCGAACTGACTCAATATCGCGACCTGATCCAACAACGCATCCACTTCGAGGAACCCCAATCATGAACCCGATCGAACTCAAGCGCTCCCTGGTGCAACTGCGCCTGAGCGGCATGGCCGCGGTGCTGGAGACGCGTCTACTGCAGGCTCAGTCTGAGGCCATGGCTCCCATCGATCTGATCTCCATCCTGGTCTCCGACGAACTTGCTTGTCGCAGCAAGCGGCTACTGGAGCGGCGCCACAAGCAGGCTGAGTTCCGTGACCCACTCAAGCTACTGGATAACTTCGACTTCCAGTTCAATCCAAAGATGAATCGCAGCCTGGTCTTCGACCTGGCCACGGCCGCATGGATCGGACGGCGGGAGGACGCACTGTTCCTTGGTCCGAGTGGAAGCGGAAAGAGCCACTGCGCCCAGGCCATCGGGCACGCAGTCATCCAGCAGGGCTATCGCGTGTTGTATCGCGAAGCGCACATCCTGCTGGAAGAGTTGGCCGACGCCACACTGGACGGCAACCGCAAGCAACATGTCGAACTGCTGACCACGGTGCCGCTTCTCATCATCGATGACCTGGGAATGCGTAAGCTACCGTTGACCGCCGCGGAGGAACTGCTGGAAATCATCATGCGACGCTACGAGCGAGCCAGCACGCTGATTACGTCGAACAGACCCGTGGAAGACTGGGGAAAGCTACTCGGTGATAGTGCCGCCGTCTCCGCCATGCTGGATCGTCTTCTGCATCACGGGCACGTTCTCAAATGCGGCCCGCGCAGTTGGCGAACCAAGACCGGCAGTCCGGCAGAAAGCCAATGACAAAACCAACCACAACAGCAACCGCAAAAACAAAAGCGATAAGGATGCCGGGCAAAGAACGCCCGGCGGCGTCGCGACTTGGGATCCAAGGGCCTCCCACGCCGGAGCCTCTCCCTAGGAATACTGGCAGAAACACGAAACCCTCCGACAGCCAACCCATCGGGTCAACTGCAGAGGGTCTCGATTACCGATTCCTTCGGAGCCAACCCCGTGTCATCGGCCTTGGATCACTCCGCAAGGCGCGACCCCGGCAGAGCAAAACCACAATAGCAAACCGCACTTCGAGGGCTCAATCCTAAGCCTTGCAAACGAACGCTGCAGCAAGGTAAAACAATCACGTCTTCGGCCAATCCCGTTGGCCGGTTTTCAAGTGATAACGTATGGCCGGTTTTAAGGTGATAACTGAGGGAGATGTGATTGCCGGAACGGGAGGGGGTACCGCAAGATACGCATCGCGCTTCGGGGTGGAGGAAAGAGCGGTGGTTCCCGCGTTATTTACTACTTCTGCGACGAGACGATGCCTGTGTTTCTGATGCAGATTTACGCGAAGAACGACAAGGCGAATCTCACCGCCGCTGAGAAAAACCAGCTGAAGAAGCTGTCGGAGGAATTTAAACGCAGACACAGGAGGTAGGGGATGGGGAGGATGTTTGAGGATCTGAAGAAGGGGCTTGCGGAAGCGGATGCTTTCATATCGGGGGGGAATACCGGCGCGAAGGTGCATGTACCCGCAGCCATTGACGTGAAGCGCATTCGCCGCAAGCTTGGGCTTACACAGGCGGCGTTCGCCAACGCCTACGGCTTGAGCCTCGACGCGGTGAAAAACTGGGAGACCGGAAGGCGCGTGCCTGACCGCAGCGCGATGACGTTACTCACCGTCATTGAAAGGAACCCGAAAGCCGTTATCAAAGCGCTTCACCAGGGATCCGGTAAGAAGGCACGCAAAATTGCTTGATGGAGGCGTCATGGGAGTTTCAAACAGACGAGATAACCTCCAAACAGCGCCGGTCGGTCACGAATTCAGTGCCGTATCCGCGCCACATTGGGTGCGGTCGAGAGTCCCAGATCCGTCCACAAGGGGGTGGGCAGGGACGACGTCTCTGGAGTGACCAAAAAGCAGCACGGACAGATATAACGCTTTACGTATAACGCAGAACGGTATACGCTACTTCTCAAGGAATGATCCAGAGCTTCAAAGACGAGGACACTGGCCAGCTTTTCCAGGCGCGAAAGAATCGACGTTGGCAAAACATTAAAGCTGTCGCCCTTCGAAAACTGGATATGGTCAACGCTGCGTCCATTTTGAAGGACCTGCGAATACCCCCAGGGAATCAGCTCGAGGCGCTATCAGATGATCGCCAGGGGCAGCACAGTATCCGGATTAACGATCAGTACCGTATTTGTTTTGTGTGGAAAGACGATGGGGCTCATGAAGTAGAAATTGTTGATTACCATTCGTAGGATCACGACCATTATAAGGAAAGGATATATGCCACTCATCACAAAGCCCGCAACCGGCTGGAAGTTTAGCGCCGTCACCACACATCCCGGCATTGTGCTGCTTGAAGAGTTTCTGAAGCCGCTGAACATCAGCCAGAATAAACTTGCGATGGACATTCACGTCCCGGCAACCCGTATCGGAGATATAGTCCACGGTCGCCGCGCCGTCACGCCTGATACAGCTTTGCGCCTGGCTCGCTATTTCGGGACCAGCCCTGAGTTCTGGCTCAACCTGCAGCAGAGTTATGACCTCAGTAAGACTCGAATCGAAGAAGAGAAGCAGATTGTGCAGGAAGTGCACGCCTACAACAGCTGATGTTCAGACAGCGTACCACTGGCACTCACCGAAGCCGCTTCAGGAGTGATGACCTGAGGGGGGCTTGATTAGTGGCTTCTGAGGTCCTTCGATGCCCGATAGGTCGAATGCGGTGACAGCGTACCTATTCACTTTCGGGGGGTGTTTCATCTTTCTACTGGAATAGGTATGCTGTCACCGGATTAGCCGGGGGCGGAGTAGCTGACAAGGCCCGATCGGCAGTGTTCGGACGAGAACAGGCGACGACAAACGTCGAGCAAGAGCCCAGCGTTGAATTACTAGCAGCATTTCGCGGGGGTTGAGCTATCTGTCCGAAATATCCCGTCCCCCTTCAAGCCAGTTCGTCTGCCGAAAGGTCCCCCGAAAGGTCCTCAAAGGTCCTCAGTCCTGGAAAGACATCTCTAGTTCCACGCCTGAATAGTTCACTATCGGCGCGCGTTGCCGGTTTGGCCCTTCTTCAAAATGCACGAGCCCATAACGCTCCATCTTCTTTAGCGTTCTCGATAGATTCGATGTGGCTCTACCCGATCGTTCGGCTAGTTCGCCGAGAGACTGGGGGCGCGTTTCCAGGATGAGAGCGAGCAATTTCCGATTGGGCTCTGACAGCACTTGAGAGAGTGTTTCAATTGATTCAAACCAGACCTTTGGCTCATTTTTTGAGGATTTGTATTCACCTCTCGCTATAGCCATCGTCCGCTTCTTGAACGCATCTCGATTGGCGATACCAACTTTCAAAGTCCTCATCCTTTTCCTTCCCCTTCCTGCAAAATCGCGTCCACATCCGTCCAAACATCTGCGAGTAAGGTGACCGCGTCTGTGTAGTCATAGAAACGCACACGCTGCCCCTTATGCTTATGGTCGTATTCAATACGGGTTCTCGCGCCCGGCGCCGGACCCTCCGGAATTCCATGGGCGTTGTCGTATCCCAGCAGCCGCGCGCCTCTGTCGTCATGGAGCGTCAGAGAATAGTTGAGGCCATGCGGCTTTTCCGATGAGACGGGGACTCTCTTTGCCTCGAACTTCACCCAGTACAGCCCGTCGAGAACGTATGAATCGCCGTCCAGGTCGAGCAGGGTATCGAGGCTGTGGTCCTTTGGCCTCACATCATCATGTTATCATCGGATGATAATATCGACAAGATCGAAGATGGATGGTTGGAGGAAGCGGAGAAGCAGACGGCCTGTTGGATCAACGAGCCGACTGGAGATATTGGTTCATCGTTCGCTCAGGAAATGAAGAGCATTTGGCACGGGGGTTGAGCTATCCGTCCCCTTATTTCCGAGAACAAAGACGCCCGAAGCGAATCTACTTGCCAGGCGTCCACCGGCAGTCTGGCTTCTTCAGACAAGCGCCTCGAACGCCGCGACGAACACCTCTTCGGAAATCAGTTCAGGCGTCTGGAAATACGTGAACAACAATCCCGAGGTCAATGCGTCGAGTACCCGGACGAAGCGTTCGGCAGGCATTGGCAAATCTTTTTCCGGGATCATTTTCCGCATCTGCATCGCGAGTTTTCGATAGATTGTCGCGTTTTTGCGGATCATCTTCGACCGTATCTCTTCATGCGTCAGCAAATAGAGTTGAAATGCGGTAGCGGCAGCCGCCATGTGCTGTCGCGCGCGAGCTTCGCGAGCCACTGTCTGGCCGAGAACCCGCATCTGCTGTTTCAGGTCCATTGATGGCAGCACCGGTGGAAGAATCGGTTTCCACAATTCAGCCACCAGTGCTAAGAAAAGGTCGTCTTTGTTCCGGAAGTTGCCATATACTGCGCCCCGCGTCATCTCTGCACGCTCGGCGATCTCTGCCAGCGATGCCCGATCAAAGCCCTTCTCGCCGATTACAGCGGCTGCCGCCTCAATCAACTTTGCTTTTGTGCGGGATCTCTTACCACCGTTCGCGGCAATGGGCCTGTCTTTACTGGCCACTCCACTCATCGTTCGTCTCCATTTCTATAATATACATACTTGCATTTTATGCAGGTTTGTATTATTTTGCACAATATGGCCATCGTACAGACCGTCATCTTCTGCACTTGCGTGATCGGTTTCCTGCTGCTGGCGGGCGGTTACATTTATGAGCACATCACAGAGCGCAGGGAGACGAAGCAACATCCCCCTCCTGGTCGGCTCATCCAAGTTGGCGACCATCGACTGCATCTTTTCTGCCAGGGCAGGGACGGTCCCACCGTGGTCATTGAGCAGGGAGCGGGTGCTCCTTCGCAGCTCTGGTGGCCGGTCCAGGAGAAGATCGCCGCATTCGCTCGCGTTTGCACTTACGACCGCGCCGGATACCTTTGGAGTGAACCCGTACATCGGCCCCGATCCGTAGTCGAGCGCTCCGAGGACCTGCACGCGCTTCTCACAAATGCCAATGTTCCCGGACCATATCTCTTCGTGGCACATTCTTACGGAGGATTGATCGTTCGGGAGTTCGCTCTGCGATATCCGGTGGAGACAGCAGGTCTGGTCCTCGTCGATACCCCCGACGAACCGGCCCTTTGCCGGCCGGGAGTGCAAACGTTTTACGCGCGCGTGAGGGTTTTTATAAAACTGCTGGAAACAGCATCGCGGTTTGGATTGCCGCGGCTTCTCCGGAAGATTCCATCAATGCGGCAAGCATTGTGGTTTGTTCGCCCGGACGAATATGCGGCCGCCGCGGACGATCTTGTGTCACTGAGGCGCCTGGACTGCTCATCTCCTGTGCCCGGCCAGCTCAAAAGTCTCCCTTTGGCCGTCCTCACCCATGGACAACCGTTTCCTGGACCATTCGCCGTTTTGGAAAGTGGTTGGCTGGAGTCACAGCAGCGTCTGGCTGCACTTTCCAACCGGTCAACCCTTACTACTGCCCGAAACAGCAATCACATGATTCACCTTGAGCAGCCTGACCTCGTCATCGACGCAGTGCGGCAGGTGCATGCCCTCGCCTCTCAGAACGGAATGGATTTTCCCTGAGTTGGCTTCTAATCGCCCATTCTCGACATTCGATCGTCAAACGTTGAGGAGAATAGTGGACAGACTGACCTGTGTGATTTATTTGCTTCGAGGGTAGGGCGATATAAGGGGACAGCATACCTATTGCAGCAATTTTAGCCGCATGGGGCCGACTGAATCTGCTCCCATTGCTGGGTAATCCCGCCAGGGGCCAATGAGGCAATTGCAGACTAGCCGTTTGTCGTCAGGCAACTTTGGCTCATTTCTTCTAAGCAGGGTTGGGGTCGACGATAGGCAGAGAGATAGCGGAGCCCCGCCACTGGCCGACGACGAGGCTTGAAAATCCCGTTCCGATAACGACCACCTCGACAACGCAAGGCTGACTGCTACTCACTGTTAGTATGTGCCAACTTCCCACACTTCGCCGGCAGCAAGATTTAGAGTCGGTACGCGAGATGATACTTTGTCAAAATTGATTGAAAGCAAACCATGCGTCTTCCGGAAGCTAAATCGCTCAAAAGAAAGTTTGGATTCTTGTCTACTTGCCGCTTGCGTGAGGATCACCCTTGCGTCGTGGATCCGAGATTTCGAGATTTCGAGATTTGTGGTCAGACGGGACTGGAACTTTGCTGGAGGCGGTAAAGATACGGCCCACTCTTACCGGTCTGTAACCTCCACTTGTCGTCCACGGAACCCTCCTGGAAACATCAACCTCTACCGACGCGGGTCAAAATCCAGATGCTCGGGAAACGAGGTGAACGTCCCCGAGTGCCCCCGAGTGCCCCCAGGTCCAGGATGACGCCTGGGAGATTTGCGATTAAGTGGATCCAAGCTACATCCGGCTAGAGCGTCAGATCCATTAGGAGTTATTTCGTCTGTTTGAATCATCGAATCATCCAGGATGATTCCACGTCTCTCTATAGAGACATGGGTGCCGGATGTCTTGCGTGAGCAGCCGTGTCGATGTAGACTCCCTGAGCAACCACACCCAGTTTGCGAGTTGGAATATGCTTAAGCGGTTCGGAATGGCCACCGTTGTACTGTTCGTGGTTGGTTTCGGTTCGGCATCCTCTTCTCATCTCAACGCACAGGTCCCCGAAACCGACCGGGGACGCGACGGTACAACGGATCTGACACGAGTACTCAGCGGCATCGAGGAAGAGTCATATCGCGCGTGGCAGTCGAACGACACGAAGTTCTGGAATACCTTCCTCTCGGAAAAGTTCGTCAGCTGGGGCTTGTCGGGTCGAATGGACAAAGCGGCCGCCATCCGCGAATGGAGCGGCACGAATTGCAAAATTGCCAGCTACCAAATTTCCGATTCGGAGGTGAGCCGGCTCACACCCGAGGCCGCCGTCATCACGCATAAGACGACCGTGGACGGCTCCTGCGGCGGGAACCGGCTCCCGAAGGCGAGCTGGACAGCGACAGCCTACGTTCTCGAAGGGGCGCGGTGGAACGCGGTATTCCGCGCCGGATCGGCCATCGTTGACCCCGCGAAGCTGCCCAAGCGAACTGTGGACAAGACCGCAGAGGGCCGGCCGGCCAGCCATGACGCCAACACCGAGGCGATGCTGAGCCGCGAGCAGGTGATTTGGGATGCGTGGAAGGACAGGGATGCGAAACGGCTCGACGCGCTGATGCCGCAGCAGATTCAATTCATCGATATCTTCGGCACGCACATCGCCACGCGGGCTGAGACGCTCAGTGCGTGGTCCGGGCAAGGCTGCAACGTCAAGAGCTTCCAGCTTGCTGATGCCCGGGCAACTATGTTCACTCCGGACTTCGGAATCCTCACCTTGTATGCCACCGTGGACGGAAGCTGTTTCGGACAACCCGTTATCCCGGTCTGGACATCATCGTTCTACGTCAAGCGCGGAGACACCTGGGTCTGGAGCTTCGGCATCAATATTCCGGCGCACGCCAGTTCGATCTGACTCCGGAGGGCTCGCGGTGGAACGCGCCAAAGCATTTTTCCCTATTGCCGTTCGCAACGGCGGCAGTTGGCTCATCGCAGTCTGGCACAATCTCGAACTAACAATGGTGGTTCGTGGTCTGACCACAGAAGTTGCATCTGCACGTCAATTTCAGCGTGAGGAAACGTTGCTTCGCTGTCAGTTGGGACCCTGCCTGGGTCGGGCACTCTATCGTTGGGGTCGGGCAACGTACGAGCGAGCTCAGGCACTGAGGCTTGGCTTATACCCAAACGCCCTCTCAATCAAATCCGCCGCTGTCCCCAGCCCGTCCACTTTCTCGATCTCCGCCTTCATCGCCAGCGCCTTTTCTCGATACGAAGCCGACCCCAGCACCTCATCCACCAGTCCCTTCAACCCCTCGGCGGTCAACTGCGCCAATGGCAGAAACAACCCCGTCCCGCTCGCCAGAATCCTCGCAGCGACGCCCGGCTGATCGTTCGTAATCGGAATCGCCACCAGGGGCACTCCCTGCACCAGAGCCTCCAGCGTAGTATTCAACCCAGCATGGGTCACGCATAGCGCCGCTTTCTTCAGCAGCTCAAGCTGTGGCGCCTGCTGGACGACAATCGTATCCGGTCGCGTCGTGTCCAGGCTCTCCGGAGCAATTGTCGGCCCAACCGACAACACCAGCTGATACCCCGGTCTCTCCACCGCTTTCAGAATCATCCGAAACACGTCCTCCAGACCATTCTGCATCGTCCCCATCGACACATAAATAAGCGGCGCGCCGGTGAGCCGCTCCCACGGAAACTCCACCGAAGCCCGTCCCATGCCATCGTGAAACGGCCCCGTACGGTGATAATGCGCCGGCAGATGATCCCCGGGGAAATCGAACGCCGCCGGCACCTGCGACACGTAAGCAAGCTTCGACATCAGTGCAGTAGGATCGTTCTCATCCACTGCTAGACCTTTGCTTCTTATATATTCCCGCAAGGAAACCTGAATTTCCGCGACCGCCTGCAGGTATCCAGCCACGCCCATTCGGTTCCGGTTCCGCGCCGCCTCACTGTCCTCGTGCGGCCACGGAAACAGCCACATCGGGGTCACACCGGTCAGGTCCGTGAGCGGCGTACACGAGACATTCACAAACGGAATACCTTCCGCCATCGCCACCGCTCCCACTCCGGAACTGATCATATCCACCACTAATGCATCCAGCTTCACCTGCTTCAGCAACCCGGGCGCATCCGCCATCTCCGCCCGGCAGCCATCGCCAATCCACTGCATCGTGAAGGCGACCGCATCCTGCCCTGAGAGTCTGCTCAATTCCTTCGCTCTCGTTGCAAACGACCCCACGGGGAAGCCGCTCCCGCCGATCTCTTCAAACCGCAACCCGGCGCTCGCCACACCCTTCGCTGCATCCGGCATCCCGATGCACATTACCTCATGTCCTCGGCTCGCCAGCCGCCGCGCCAACGCCGTCATCGCATTCAAATGCCCAGGCGCTGCCGATACGGTCACTCCAATTCGCATGAGCCATGCTACTCCACAGGACAATTCGTGAGCAGACGAGACTGGCATTAAAGGCATCGAAGGCACGGACGGAAACCACCATGGCGTCCGAGCGACCAGGACTCCCTATCTTCCAGGGTGGTGACTCCGTCTCTCCCTTCCGTGGCTCTTCCATGCCACCATTCGCGGGGCGGAGGACCGTACCTTCACGCAATTCCGCGGCAAAGAGCCAGGCCGGAGCCTAGGCCACTCTCAGATGTTCGAGCACGCCGACGCGCAATTGCTCAATTTATTCCTCTGGCGAATAAACTCTATTCCACAAATCGCCAGAACCGATAACCGGCTGCAGCATCAGATGTTCAGTCTGTAAACACCGGCCGACGAAGGCCAGTAGGTTACATAGACATGATGGTGAAAAAGGAGAAGGCGATGCCAACACTGAAGGACAAAGCGGTACTTGTAACGGGCGCCTCGCGCGGCATCGGTGCAGCGATCGCCAAACGGCTGGCAGCGGACGGCGCGGACGTTGTCATTACGTACGCAAAGGATGTAAAGGCGGCCGAAGCGGTGGTCAAAGCAATCGAAGGCAGCGGGCGTAAGGCGCTCGCCATACAAGCGGACGCTGCCGATCCGAAGGCCGTTCAGGCGGCCGTGGCGCAGACGGCAAAGTTCTTTGGAAAGATTGATGTGCTGGTCAACAACGCCGGAACCGCCATCCCGAAGCCATTTGAAGAGAGCACGCTCGAGGAGATGGATCGCGTCATCGATATCAACTTCCGTGGTGTGATGGTGGCGACCCAGGCTGCGTTGAAGCACATGCCGGACGGAGGACGCATCATCTCCATCGGCTCGTGCGTTGGCGAACGCAACTTCACTCCCGGCCTTACGCCGTATGCAGCGACAAAGGGCGCGGTGAAGATGTTCACTCAAGGCTTGGCTCGTGAAGTGGGTCGCCGAGGCATCACCGTGAACAATGTTCAGCCGGGACCGATTGACACCGAACTCAATCCCGCAGCTGGCGATTGGGCAGCGCCGCAGTTGGCGAATACAGCCCTGAACCGCTATGGGCGTGTCGATGAGGTCGCTGCGTTGGTCGCGTTCGTCGCCAGTCCGGAGGCTGCGTACATCACCGGAGCAAATCTCACTGTTGACGGCGGGACCAACGCCTGAATCTGCTGTGGGCTAACGATCCACCGTGCCAGGACCTTTCCAGGAACGGACGTTGCGTCCGAAACGAGGTGATCGTCCCCGGGTCACCTCGCAAAGTTAGCGGTTCTCGAGGACTGACCTCAATCGCCGTTGCCCGCGCCCCGACCTTGTGAGATCATTGATATCAGTGATCTCATGGAGGACAGATGCCCGGAAATCTGCATGTGCGCAATCTTGATGACGATCTCATTGCCCGTCTGAAGCGCCGGGCTGCACGCCATGGGCGCTCCACTGAAGCCGAGCATCGCGAGATCCTTCGTCAGTTTCTGGCGGCCGAGGTTGAACCATCCTTTGATCGGCTGGCAGCCGATCTTCGTAAGCTGACCAAAGGGCGACGTCAAACGCCGTCTGAAGTTCTTCAGCGCGAAGGCCGAACGCAGCGTTGAACACCCTGGTCATCGACGCCAGTATCGCCATCAAATGGGTGGTCGAGGAGGACGGCACGGACTGGTCGCTGGCCTTGCGACAGAAGGCGAGACTGATGGCTCCCGACCTGATTGTCGCTGAATGCGCCAACATCCTGTGGAAGAAAGCCCAGAGGAAGGAACTCAGGAAGGATGAGGCGCTGATCGCGGCTCGCCTGCTTCAGAACGCGGAGATTGAGTTGATCCCGTGCCGGGCGCTCCTGGAGTCCGCAACACGGCTGGCGATTGAGTTGGACCATCCGGCTTACGATTGCCTCTACCTGGCTTTGGCGGTTGAGAACGGTTGCCGATTTATCACTGCCGATGAACGTCTCGTCAACAAGATTCGACGGGATAAGAAAAGCCTATTTTATGACTGTATTGTGGGCTTAGCGGAATCGCTTTTGCGCAAGACTTAGCGGTTCGCGTTCCATGCCAATGCCGGGTGACCCGCCTCGCCAGCTGACAGGGTTCGGCGATGATCCGGCAAGCGGGCACTGTGGCGAGCTACTCGTTCCTGAGCGCGATCATCGGATCCACGCGGGCCGCCCGTCGCGCCGGAATCCAGCTCGCGAACAGCGCGATCGCCGCGATTGCGCAAGCAACCGACGCGTACACCGCAGGATCGCCCGGCCGCACGCCGCGCAGCAGGTTTGCCACCAGCTGCGCGGGAATTGAATGACCAGGAATTGAATGACCAGACGGAACTGGTACTTTGAGAAGGTAGCATTCTAAAAGTTCCAGTCCCGTCCGGCCACGAATTTCCCTATGCTGTCACCGGGTTAGAGCGGTCAACGGATTACGCCTGAACCCAAAACAGGCCGAAGTGCGGTCCAGGGTTTCTCTGTCACCGCGCATTCAACTAATCGGGCCGCCATCATAATGTTGTATTCGTCTTGCAACTTTGCGCTTATAGTTGCGGTACCTTCCTTACTGACTGGTTCCTAGAGCACCTATGACGACCGTTGCCACCATTCCGGATAGCAACGCGGTCGGCCGCCTGGCGTTGCGCAAAGCGAACCTCAGGATTCTCCCGCTGCTTGGTTTGGGCTACGGGGCCGCCATCCTCGATCGCAACAACATCGGCTTCGCCTCTTTGCAAATGAACCATGACCTGCACTTTAGCGCATCTATGTATGGCTTCGGCGCTGGGCTATTTTTCGTCGGATACGCGGCATGCGAAATCCCTTCTAACCTGCTGCTCTACCGCTTTGGGGCGCGACGGTGGCTCGCACGCATTCTGTTTACCTGGGGCTTGTTGGCCGTGGGCATGATGCTGGTCAGAACGCCCATACAGTTTTATTGCATGCGGTTTCTGTTGGGGATTGCGGAAGCAGGTTTCTTTCCTGGAGTGGTGTTCTACCTGATGCATTGGTTCCCAGACTCGGTGCGTGCTCGCGCCATCAGCCGCTTTTATGTCGCAGCTGCGTTGGCCGGAGTAGTGAACGGTCTACTGGCCGGGCCTCTTCTCAGCTTGCAGGGCAAGCTCGGGCTTGCCGGTTGGCAATGGCTTTTCCTGCTGGAAGGGCTGCTTCCCATAGGGCTAAGCGTTCTTTACCTGATGTACTTGCCAGATCATCCCGGAGAGGCGAAATGGCTTACGGAAGAGGAGCGGAACTGGCTCATCCATCGTATCGACGAGGATATGGCGAGTGTAACCGGTCATGGCGATGTGATGAAGGCTCTTCGCGATCCGCGTATCTGGCAGTTCGGCCTGGTTTCGTTTTGCGTGATGGCTTGCATATTCTCGTATGCCTTCTCGGGGCCTGCAGTACTTCAGAAAGCTACTGCCTTGAGCGTGGGCAAAATCGGGTTGATCATTGCCATCATCGGTGCGCTTGGCGCCATCGCATTGGTGTATAACGCGAAGAACTCGGACCAGACAGGTGAACGTTATTGGCACATGGCTACACCCATGCTGCTGATGGCTGTTGGCTTTGCGATGAGCGGTTTAGTGTCCGGTACTGCGGTTGTGCCGGCGCTGGCGATGGGGGCCGTATGTTTTTATGCAACGCAAGGGGTTTTCTTTGCGATGCCGGCTACCTTCATGAAGGGCAAACCTGCGGCCGTGGGGATTGCGGCCATCAACAGCATCGCGCTGCTCGGCGGATTTGTTGGCCCATTCTGGATGGGCCTGATGAAAGATTGGACGGGTAGCTATCGGATCGGGTTAATAACACTTGCGGTCCCGAGCCTGGTTGGGGCAGGAATGACTCTATTCCTTCGGTCTCGCGCCCTGGAAGGCGGCCAAAGCCCGGCCCCGGGGGCAACAACGGCAGAACAGGGTTGAATCTGTATGCTGTTGCTTCAGGATGCCCCGAAACTCCTGTCCCCGGCTTTCCTTTATCAGCGATAAAGAGCGATAAGGGGACGGCGGAATTACCCCAAACGAAATCTTCCCGTCGGTGAAAAGTCTTAGATAGTGATCTGCTGGCCGAAGGAAAATGTCTCCCGGCGCTCCCCCGATGCGCGTCTCTCCCTTCGCTCAGCAATCGCTTATTTAGTAGTATGCTACATACGGTAGGGATTGGAGGGGCGCAATCATGCTTGAATTGCAAAACCTTTGCAGAAATTTCCGAGGCATTCCGGCAATCGAGAATGTCAGCTTCAAAGTGGCTCGGGGCGAGATCGTGGGGTTCTTGGGTCCGAACGGCGCAGGCAAGACAACCACCGTCAAAATAATTACCGGAATGCTGCGGCCGAACGAGGGGCGGGTCCTGTTCGAAGGCCGGGATGTTCGCAAAGACATGGTAGCCTTTCGCAGCGCATTCGGCTACGTGCCGGAAGAGGCCTATCTTTACAACTACCTCTCTGGGCTCGAATACCTGCAACTGGTGGGCCGGCTCCGTGGCCTCGGAGAGCCGCTGATTGAAGCCAAGGCGAGGGGGCTGCTCAAACTATTGCAATTGGAGTCGTGGCAGTACTCGCCGATCTCTTCGTACTCCAAAGGCATGCGCCAGCGGGTGCTGATCGCTGCCGCCCTGCTGCACGATCCCAAGATATTGATCTTCGATGAACCCCTCTCCGGCCTGGATGTAGTCTCCGCGCGGCTCTTCAAGGATCTGCTCGAGCTCCTCGCTGCGCAAGGCAAAGCCGTTCTCTACATCTCGCACGTGCTGGAAGTGGTTGAGCAGGTCTGCAACCGGGTCATCGTGATCGCCAAGGGAAAGGTTCTGGCCGACGCTCCGCCTGCAGAGCTCACGACGTTGATGAGCCTGCCCACGCTGGAGACCGTGTTTGCGCAGTTAGTGCAGCAGCAGGACACAAGGAGCATCGCTGAGAAGATCGTCTCGGTGATGCAACTCGACCATGCCTGAATTGATGCAGCGGCTGTTCCCTGTCTCTGAGCCCCAGTCATTAAACGCCCAGGCAGCGCTGGGCGTGGCGCTAGCACCTAACCGAGGCCAGTTTACGCTGCTTCTTCGTCACTTTCTGGAGCGCTTCTTCAACCACGAAACAGCCTCGCCCGACGGGGACGCCAAAGCACGAATGGTTCTGATCGCCTTCGCCACGGCGCTTCCGCCATTCATCGTTGCGTTGTATTTGTGGCCGGTCTATCACCCGTTCATCGGGAACAGCAGTCACCCCCTCGTTCTTGCGCCACTACCTTATTGGTTACAGGTTAATCATCACTTCTTCTTTGTTGTTTATTCCTTTGTCGTCATGGGAATCGTCACAGTATTTGAGTGGGATCTATTTTTTCCCGACTTGCTTGATATCTTTGTTCTGACGACCTTGCCGATCCGTGATCGCAAGCTCTTCCTGGCACGCGCTGCGGCCATCGGCCTCCTTGTGTTAGGTTTTCTGTTCGACGCGAATCTTTTCGCATCCCTGCTACTTCCCTTATCCCTGGATCCGCGAAGCTTGTCACATTTCTTTGTCGCTCACCTGCTGGCCGTGGCGGCTAGCGGATTGTTCTCGGCGGCGTTCATCCTGGCTCTACAAGGTGTGCTGCTCTCGATTCTAGGTGAACGATTGTTTCGCAGACTTTCTTTGTTCCTGCAGTGTCTGTCTATCACTCTTCTCTTGATGCTGCTGTTGCTCTTTCCTATGCTTTCTGACGCGGTGCCCGTGTTCCTGGAAAACGCGAATGTCTATACGCTCTGTTTTCCTCCGTTCTGGTTCCTTGGTATCTACCAGCGCCTGCTGGAGGGGCCCTCGGCGTTACCTATCTACTCCAGGCTCGCGCAAATTGGTTGCGAGGCTACCCTGCTGGTGCTCGGAGTCGCGCTACTCGCCTATCCACTTGCTTATGTGCGCAGGGTGCGCCAACTGGTGGAAGGAATGGGAACCCGCGATACGCGCAGCTGGCTTACTCAGCCGGCACAAAGACTCATGAACGCTACGGTGTTACGGCATCCGCTGCGCCGCGCCGTGTTTCATTTCATTAGTCAAACCCTGCTGCGTGTGCCGCGGTATCGCATCTACCTGGTTCTCTACGGAGGAGTGGGGCTCTCGGTGGTCACGGCCACCATCCTTCGCATAAGCATTACGAATCGCCAGGTCAGCATACAAATCTCCTCAGACGGGATGCGGACAGCGATTGGTGTTGTGGCGTTCTGGGTAGTTGCTGGACTACGCCTGGCCTTTGTGTCTTCCGGCAATCAATGGGGAAGTTGGGTGTTTCGCGTTATCCATGGCAGGCCCCCGCACTTCCGGTCAGGGGTCGAACAATTGTTGGCGGCCAAAGTCTGGGTATTCCTCTGGTCAGCGATCTTCACCTTTGGGGCTTATTTCGTACTACGGGGCTTCGCTCCACCAGAGCTCCATAGCTGGCCGGCAACGACAAGCCAATTGCTTGTGGCCGCCGGCATGTGCCTGCTGCTGACCGACATATTCTTCTTGAATGTCAAGATCGTTCCCTTAACCGGCGAACCGCCGCGAGAGCAATCGAATCTCGCCATCAGCCTGCTGAAATACTTTGCGTTCGTTCCCGTCGTGGCCTCGCTTCCGGTCATTGCTGAAGCATGGATCGAAACGGGCGTGATTCACTTTTTTCTGGCTGTCTTTGTGATCGGCGCAGCGCACCTCGCGCTGCGGCGAAGGCATCGGGGAATCATCCAGGAACACTGCAATATGGTTGAGCTTGAAGACGGCGAAGACGAGTTCCCCATGAAGCTGGGCTTGCGCTACTGAGGCAGCCCAGTAGCGCGTCATGCGGACTGACGCAGGGATTTGGTTCTGCGGGACAGTGCTATGTAGTATACTGCGCAACAGCATGCGGTCTGCGGTTATCCGATGGCAACGATCCTGAGGTACAGGTTCGGTGACGAGATGTAGTGATGCGTAAACACTTGTGGTTTTCGCTGATAGCCAGCTTATTTGTCCAGGGTGCGATGGGTCAGACGACTGACGGCTCCGCGGCGCGTCACGAAAAGGCTGTGGAAGAAAATCTTCACTACTTGGCCGTGATCAAAGGTCGCCCTGATCCAGGGATGTCGTTGGCGGATCAGATGGTGCGTCTGCATGTGGCGGGCGTGAGTATCGCGGTGATTCACGATCGACGAATTGATTGGAGCAAGGGTTACGGGGTGGCGCGCCTCGGTGGACCGCCTGTTTCTGCGTCGACCGTATTCGGCGCTGCGTCCATGAGCAAGCCGGTGACCGCCATGGCCGTTCTTCGGCTTGCGCAGGAGGGCAAGATCGATCTGGACGTGGATGTGAACACCTATTTGAAGAGTTGGAAGATTCCGGCCAATGAGTACACGAAGAACCATAGCGTCACGGTTCGGGAGTTGTTAAGCCATACTTCGGGAATTGGAACGCATAGCGGCGCGATCTATGATCCGAACAAGGGCGTGCCGTCGATGCTTGAAATTTTGGACGGAAAGCCCCCGGCAACGACAGCTCCGGTTCGCGTGGAATCGGAGCCGGGCAAAAAGTATGCGTACGCCAATGGCGGGTACATGATCCTCGAACTCCTGGTGAGCGAGGTTACGGGTAAGTCTTTCGCAGAATCCATGAGAGAGTTGGTGTTGGCGCCTATTGGAATGAGCGACAGCACCTATGAAGCATCGCTGTCTCCTGCGAAAGCAGCGGCCGCGGCAACGGCTTACGACGAGAGTGGGACGAGGGGAACCGCGGCTGCACATTTTGTCGAGCCAAACGCAGCGGCCGGCGGATTGTGGACCACAGCGACCGACTATGCAAAGTTTGTGATCGAGCTGCAGAAGGAGTACGCGGGAGAATCTCACCGTGTGCTCCATCAGAAGATGGCACAGATGATGGTGACGGCAGGCATGGGGCCATCGGAGAGCATCCGGTGGGGTTTGGGTGTGCGCGTAGGAGGAACCCCGCCGCATATTTACTTCGAGCATGGCGGGTCTGCAGTCTTTCAATGCGACATGGTGGGGTATCCCTCGGGAGACGGAGTGGTTGTGCTCACCAACGGTGGTGGGGGCGGCTCGCTCTCCGACCAGATTGTCCGCAGCGTTGCGCAAGCGTACGAATGGCCGGATTTTCAGCCGGTTGAGCATACCGTAGTAGCCGTGGATCCATCGAAATTCGGGCGCTATGTTGGGACCTACGATTTCATCAAAGTCACCCAGGATGGGAGCCATCTGATGGCGGAGATCCCGCTCGGATCAAAAGCGCAGGAATTATTTCCAGAGTCCGACACCCAATATTTCCTTCGCGATGAACCAACGCGTGTCATCTTCGACCTGAAGAAGGATGGAAGCGTGACCGGGTTGGAGTTCATCACTACCTATGTTCATTGGCACAGGGAAAAGAACCCGTAGACGCCTCTGATCCACCGCTAGGCTTCGTTGGCCCGTGCGAGGAGGAAAAGATTAACTGCCGGGTTGGCCCCGATAATCCGGAATCCGAGTTGTACTCTCATGTCAGATGCTTGTTCCTTTAGCATGTGGGATAAACCCTATGACAATGGTTCGAATGTCCCGAGGAGTCGTACATAACCTTCCGGCTGATCTCCGAAAGGCGATCTCGTCCGACGCGAAGGCACGGGCGGCTTGGGCAGACATAACGCCGCTCGCGCGCAACCAGTGGATCTGCTGGACCATCTCCGTCAAGAAAGATGAGACGAGGCGGCAGCATGTCGACCCTATAGCAACGATAGACTTTAGCATCGTTGCATGAGATGGCTCACGATTGCACTGGCATTTTCAGTGGCTTCAACCTCGTACGCCCAAGTAGTGGGACACAACGCGTCTCCGCTTGACGATGATCCGAGCGTGATCCTTGAGCTAGGTGCTGCTACAAGTTGGACCACCACGGGAGGCGCTGCGATCTTCGCCCCAAATCTCGCGGCAGAAACCACCCCCATCGAAGACTGGCTGGAAATCGAGGCCGGCATCTCGCCCTTCTTCACGAGGAACTCCACCGAATGGGACACAGATTTTCTTTTCAAGAAGCCTTGGACTCTGTCTTCGAAAGCCGAGTTCATGCTGGGAGTGGGGCCGGAATGGGTCTACCTTCGGCAGCATGGAACAACAGCCAACTCAATCTCGGGTGAGGTCGCCGGAGACTTCATGTTCTGGCCCAACGGCAAACACCGCTTTGGTTGGTATCTGGAACCAGCTTACGACTACAACTTCATGGCCGGCCATCAGCAGTCTATTGGTATGAGCGCAGGTCTCTTGATCGGAATCAAGCGTCAGCATCGTTGATGCTGGTGTGATTTCTCCACTTGATTTCGATTGGAATTTCCGGGACCAGATGGAGTAACCCCTCCCCTCATGTTTGAGGAGTTACTCCGTCGGGCGCCTGTCGGGGTTCTGCGCCCAACCTTTGTGTGGTCAACGCCGTCGCGCGCAGTATCAACGAACAAACGTAGCCGCCATAGTCTTCTTGACAGTTCTCGTTTACCTGTTTACTCTATGCCTGTAGCAAAATGGCCTATGGCAGACAACGCTGCTCGCGATCTATTTCCCGGCGCACTCGAAATGATGATTCTCGAGTCGCTGCGCAGGCAGCCGGCCCACGGATACGCGTTGGTCCAGCACATCCAACAACGCTCGAATAACCTTCTCCAAGTGGAGGGGGGCTCGCTCTATCCGGCGCTCCAGCGGCTGCTCAAAGCCAAACTGGTGAAGGCCGTCTGGGGCGTTTCGGCGAACAATCGCCGCGTGAGAACCTACCAGATCACCGCTTCCGGGCTGCGCCATTTTGAGCAGCAAATTTCCAGTTTCGAGCGCATGTTTGAAGGCATTGCACTAGTCCTGAATCCGGGCAAGGCCACAACCAACTGAAGAGTCAGCCAATAGGAGGTCCCGATGAGCTGGATCCCGAACATCTGCCGCCGCCGCAAGCCGTATGACGATCTCAGCGAGGAAATCCGCCTGCACATTGAAGAGCGCGCGGAGCAGTTGTTGCGCGAAGGCATGAGTGCGGAGGAAGCGCAACGCAAGGCGCGCGTGGCTTTTGGGAATCGCACCGCGGTGGAAGAGCGCAGCCGCGAGGTGTGGCAGTGGCCGACGCTGGAATCATTCTGGGCCGATGTGCGATTTGCGCTGCGCCAACTGCGCAAGTCTCCCGGATTCACGATCGCCGCTGTGTCGACGCTGGCATTGGCCATTGGCGCCAACGCCGTGGTCTTCGGCGTGTTGAACGCGCTCATCCTGCGTCCGCTGAATGTGCCTCAGGCGGAGAGTCTTTTCGTGGTCCAGCACGGGAGCGGTGTCGGGTCCCACTCCTATCCCGATTATCAAGATCTTCGCCGGCGCAATCGCAGCTTCGACGATATAGCTGCCTGGGCCATCTCTCAGGCGGGGCTGGACACGGGCAGAGATCCATCCAATGTCTGGGAATACGAAACCAGCGGAAACTACTTCGACGTGTTGCGCATTCGGCCTTATGTGGGCCGCTTCTTTCACGAGTCCGATGAGCACGGGCCAAACAGCGCGCCCTATGTCGTGCTCACCTACGCATATTGGCACAGCCATTTTCGGGATGATCGCGGCGTGGTGGGCCGCGTTGTTCGGCTCAACAAGCATCCCATGACCATCCTTGGCGTGGCGCCTCCAGGGTTCCAGGGGACCGTCTTGTTTTTCGCTTCGGATATCTTCGTGCCTATCGTGAACCATGAGCAGTTTTCCGGCGAGAAGTTGTTGAACGCGCGCGAGAACCATTGGATGTTTGAGCTGGTGGGACATCTGAAGCCGGGAGTCACTCCTGCGCAGGCCACTGCCGATCTGAACTCCGTGGATTCGTACCTGAAAAGAAGTTATCCCAAAGAAGAAGGGAATGACCCTTATACGCTGGCGCGGCCTGGTCTTCATGGCGACTATCTCGGCCGGCCGATGCGGGCTTTTCTCACCGGATTGATGCTGCTTTCGGTATTGATTCTGTTAGCGGCCTGTGCCAACCTGGGCAGCCTGTTTGCCGCGCGGGCCGCCGACCGTTCTCGCGAAGTTGCCTTGCGCCTGGCTCTTGGTTCAAGCCGCACTCGCATTTTGCGTCAGCTGTTCACCGAATCCGTGCTGCTTTCGCTCGCCGGAGGCGTAGCCGGACTCGTGGCAAGCATTCTGCTTTTGCGCCGCTTGAGCGTGTGGCAGCCATTTCCGCAATTCCCACTTCATATGCCGGTAAGTCCGGACGCTAAGGTTCATTTGCTGGCGTTGGTCCTGGCGTTGGTCAGCGGAGTTCTCTTCGGCATTGTTCCGGTACGCCAGATTCTGCGGGCCAATCCCTACGAGATCGTTAAAGCGGGATCGACAGGCGCGTTCGGTCGCAGAATCACCGCGCGGGACGTATTGCTTGTCGTCCAGATTGCGATCTGTGTCGTGCTGGTCACTTCATCGATGGTTGCTGTGCGTGGACTGATGCGCTCCATGCACAGCAACTTCGGTTTTGATCCGCGGAACGCAATGTTGGTAGATACCGATCTGAGGACAGCAGGCTACAGCGGCGATAGCGTACCCGCAATGCAACGGCGCATGATCGACGCTTTACAAGCGATTCCTGGTGTAGATTCCGTAGGATCCGTGCAATATCCGCCGTTAGAAATTCCCGGTAGTTGGCAAGCGATGGTTTTTAGGGACACAACCGAGGATCTGAGCCCATCGAATGCCGCGGCCGGCCCTAATATGTACAACATATCTCCAGACTACTTCCGGGCTTCCGGGACGTCTTTATTGGCGGGCAGAGCCTTCACCTGGCACGACGACACCAACGCCCCCCGCGTAGCCGTGGTGAACCGGGAGTTCGCAAGCAAGATACTGGGCTCCGTACCGGACGCGATCGGCCGGTATTTCAAGCTGCGGGATGGCACGCGCGTGCGGGTGGTGGGTCTGGTCGAAGACGGAAAATACGTGAACCTCACCGAATACCAGCAGCCCGCAATGTTCTTCCCCCTGCTGCAATCGCCGGCTAGTTGGATATGGCTGGTGGTGCGGTCAAACCGCGACCCGCAGCAACTTGCCGCGGCCGTCAGAAGTGTGCTCCGTGATATCGACCCTGGGATGGTTCTGGTGATTCGACCGTGGAGCACAGAACTGGGGGGAACTTTGTTCCCCTCGCGCATGGCGACCGTATCGCTTGGTGTGCTGGGCGTGATGGGCGCGATGCTTTCGATCACGGGCATCTTTGGAATGGCTGCCTATTCGGTGAGCAAGCGGTTGCGCGAGTTGGGAATTCGCGTGGCTCTCGGCGCGCAACGCAAGGAAGTGTTGCAGGCCGCGCTGGGACGCGCGTTCAAACTGCTGGCGATTGGTTCGGGGGTTGGGTTGGTTCTGGGTCTGCTTGCGTCGAAGGTGCTGGCTTTCATTGTGTATCAGGCCACGCCGCGCGATCCGCTGGTGCTGGCTGGCGTGATTCTGGCAATGGCTGCGCTCGGGTTACTGGCCACGTGGATTCCGGCGCAGCGTGCGCTCTCCGTCAATCCCCTGATCCTGCTGCGCGAGGAGTAAGTCACCACATTGCACAGTTCGCTGCGGTTGCCCCCGTTTCGCAGTGTCTCACTTTTGAGGTGCTCTGCAATTTCGCATCTCCCACATCCCCCCGCATCTCTGAAGCCCTCATGCTCGCGGGCATAAACTCCATCGCCGGCCCCGCTCAAGAAATGTAATGTTTTCTGCCTGCCCATCACCATCAAAGAAGAATTCATCGTTGAGGAGATTCGTGGCATGCCCTACATCACGACTGGTCTGCCCAATGGCGGACAAAGGGCAGTTCTTCACTTTCCCGTACGACTCCGCTCTTACGGAGGCTGGGGGACTCGATTTCGGGAAATGACGCCGGTGCCCTCGGGAAAGAGGCGGTTTTGCAAGCGTTTGGCCAGGTCGACAACAGCGGCAAACGAAAGGTTGGGCAGGCATGTCATCCCTGATTTACAAAGTTGAAAAAATGCAAGTTTTCCTGGCAACCGATACCCTGGCGACCATGAACGGAAGGGCGATGGGGTTCGTAACGAAAGCGTTCCCGTTGCCCCATTTGCGCATGGTCATTGCGGGGACTGGATTGGCTGGTTTCCTGGATCATTGGCTCGTCGAGGTTAACGCCTCGCCGGTCCGAGGCATCGACGCACTGAACGAGCAGGCACAGGCTGGCTTGTTGAACCTCCTACGGGCCTTTAAAAAGCAATTTCCGAGCATGCATGAGACCACCAGTGTCTATCACTTCGGCTTCTCAGAGGATACGGGCATCATTCAAGCGTTTGCGTACAAGTCGGAGGAGCTGTTCGAGCCTCGCCAAATTGCGTGTGGACTCTATGTCAAGCCCAACGTTCCCGAAGACGTGATTCCCAAAGACACACTCCACCCTAGTGACTTTACAAGGATCATGGCGGCACAGCGCGCCATCCAGGCGAAGCTTCCGCAGGAGGCACGAGTCTCTATCGGAGGCGAGATACAGATGCACCATCTGGAGCAAGCAGGGTATAAGTCGTATCGGTTGGGGCAATTCGAAGACTACGCGGAAACTCGACGGGCCATTCTAAGCGACAGGACTAAAGAGGGACAGGCGGGGTAACCACTAATCATAGATCTAGTGGATACGTCCTCCCGGATGCCGGTGGGCGACGACTCTGGACTATCCTGAATCTCCCCGGGACGCTTTTGATGATGTGTGGGGGTAATTTCGTCCTGCTTCTCTCCGCCGACAAGACTCGCTTACGATAACCGTGTAATACCGGGGAAGGAGTCGAATCCTGAATCAAAGCTCAGAATTCGTTCGATGCCGTGCCTTTCCATGATCGAAAGATGGATTGCATCGCGAGCAGACAGGCGTCGATACTCCAAAACAATCTGTTTTGCACGATCAACTGTTTTGTTATCTACTGCCAGAACCTCATCGACGACGCCCAGCAATGCATCGAAGGCTGGTTGGATTGCATCCCGGCGATCGATCGCGACGTAGCGGTGAAGTATTTCCTGCAGCACTTCCGCATCCGTCGTCAATCTTTCGCGATCTCTGATGAGTTTTTCCAGCATTCGCTGGGCGTCGATTTTATGGGGATGAGATGCGCCGACAAGGTACATCGGGATGTTAGAGTCAACGAAAATCACGAGCGCGTGCCCGCTCCATAGCCTGCTTCGATTTCAGCAAGCATGTCTTCAACGTCTCCAGCAGGATATTCGTGCTGCACCGCGATCCGAATTGAGTCGAGCTTCTTGCCTGCACTGCCCAGCGGCTCCTGCCTGCGTGCGGACTCAAGCGCTTGGCGAACCCACTCCGCCAAAGACATGTGCCGTGATCGCGCAACCCGCTGTATTTCCCTGTATTCGGGATCCTGGAGGATGACTTGCAGCCGTTTAGCCATATAGTGAGTGTATTTGACTCATGGCGATGAGTCAATCCTACTTTCACTTCGAGACTTTGAGCAGACAGACCGAGTTGGCACTTCTCGCGCTGCAAAGGATACTCCGAACCAAGAGGCAGACAGAAAAAGGGTACAGAGTAAACCTGAGTTCGCCTTGCATCTTCACCATATAGCCTACTGGTATAGGTTATGGGGTAGAGGTCACTATGAAAGCGGCAAGGAAAATTACGGTCGAGGTGCCGGCCGAACTTCTCAAAAAGGCACAGGATGCCAGCGGCAGCGGCATCACTCAAACTGTACGCACAGGTCTCGAACTGATTGCAGCGTCACGGACCTATGCCAGGCTCCTTGAACTCAGGGGAAAGGTCCGTTTCTCGCGGACAGCGACTGAGTTGAAAGCTGACAGCTGATCGCAGCAGATACCAGCACGTGGATCGGTTTCCTTGAAGGAGATGGTGGTGAAGACATCGAGATGCTCGCCAAGGAGTTCGGGGACCGGCAGGTGGTGATGGCGCCTCCAGTGCTGGCCGAATTACTAAGCGATCCGGAGCTTTCCACCTCTGCAGCGCGAAGCCTCTCCGATGTACCGCTGATCGAGATCGAATCTGGGTATTGGCAACGGGCGGGCAGGCTCCGCGCCCGAGTGCTGGCGAAGAAACGAAAAGCACGGCTCGGAGACGCGCTGATTGCTCAAAGCTGTATCGACGCCAGGGTCTCGCTCATCACGAGAGACCGGAACTTCCGAGCATTCGCAGAGGCTGCTGCCCTCGATCTGGTGGTTGGTTGAGGGGGTTGAATCGTTGTGGGAAATTTCCCCGCCAAAGTTGGCGGACCAAAGTTGACGCGTGCCTGCCGCTTGGACCTGGGCGAGAACCCATCGATTGCGAAATGAGTCCCGCAAGGATGGTTGAACTTCAGCGCTGTCCAAGTTAGCAGATTACTTGCTTTTTACGATGTAACTTGTTAAGTACTTTGACGCAAGCTTGGCCGAACAAGACTCAGGTTGCTTGTTTGATGCCGTCTCAATGTCACGAGTTCTCGAGGTGCGCCGATGATCGACTTTAAGCAATCGCCCACCCGGGCTGCGCATTGTGTCGTCCCTGCGGGACTCGTACATAAACCTCAGCCTACCCGGCACTTCCGTGCCGGGCTACTGGTTGTACCGTCCCTGCGGGACTGCAGGGGCTGCAGAAAAGTCGAAAAGAGCGGGAAGACCATATCGCTGTCTCGATAGCGTTTCAGTCGTCCCTAACGGGACTATTCATTGGTGCGTGCCAACGCAGGACTGCGTCCTGGATTAAATTCAGGCGTCCCCGTTCGACAAGCTCAGGTCAGGCTCTACGGGACTCGATTTCGCCATGGTAGTTCTAGCTAGCTGGCGCAACCGAGAGACTACAGGTACGCGATCACTCGCGTGCGGCTCATGCTTTTTTGGCAGCAGAATCATCCTTTGTCAGGCGGATGACTTCGACGGACGATATGGCGATCAGGCCCTCTTCGACAGTCCGATCGAGTAAGGGCATGAAGTTGTTGATCTTCTCTGGACGATCAATGATCGTCATCATCACTGGCGCTGCTTTCGCTCTGGAGAGAGCAGTCTGGCGATGAATCCTTGCGCTCGAACCAAATCCCTCCACTCCACGGTATGCGATCGCGAACATCATTTCCTGGGAACGAGCGGCTTCAAGGATTGCCTCCGGGAGCGGCATACCTTGCGATTTGTCTTCCCCGTTAAAGTGAATGCGAAGCATGCTTGCTCGAAATTCTTCTCTCATCGGGCAGGCTCTTCGACGGCTTCATCGGTATGGATCGGGCGATGCGAATATTTCACCACGTCCACGTCGGAAAGCACGATCAATCCTTCCTGAACCATCCGTTCCAGAACAGGCAAAAAACTACGGATTTTCTCCTCTGTTTCAACCACCGAGATCATCATCGATGCGTCGTGTGATAAATGAAAAGGTTTGTCGCGATGAAACCTTCGATGGGCTCCGTAGCCGAGAATGCCCCGATAAACCGTCGCTCCTGCGAGATCATTGGCCCTCATGGCTTCGACCAACATTTTGTAAAGCGGTTTGTCATTCCAGCGATCGTCCTCGCCGATGTAAATCCTCATCAGCTTAGCCTTGCCTTCCATCTTGACAGCCGGTTGGGCCTCGCTGGCGTGGCGGCTGGAAGGGACCGCGGGTTTGACGATTTTGGTTTCCTGCACCTCGATCATGCCGTGTCCAGCCATCTCTTCCAGTTTGCCCAGAACCTCCTGCACCTTCTGCTCAGACTCGATGAACTCGATTTTGATCGGCAACTTGTCAGAGATCGCGACATAGCTGGCGCTGTGCAGGTGATGATCTGCGCCAAAGCCCGCAACCCCTTTGAATACCGTTGCGCCCGAGATACCTCGAAAAAAAAGGTAATCGAGGATGGCAGCGTGGCGGGAATCGCCTTCGCTTACATAGATCGAAACCTTGAGGGCCTTTCCAGTCTTCAGCATAGAGCCTCCTTGGAAGCAAAGCGCGCTGCAGTGGCGCTCACAAATTTTAGACTCTTACTGAAACTCGTGCTCGGGAAACTACTTATGCCGTTTGTGAGGAGCTTTGTCCCTCAACCTTGGCGCCTGATCGCATCAAGAGACGCAAATCCAGTCGAAGACGTTCCAGGTCGACCGGCTCCGCAGTGTGTCCGGCGAGGCGCTGAATCTGCACCCGGTAGCCGTCTGCGTACGAGCTTGCCAGCCGCTCCAGATCCCGCGTTGTCCGCTCCATCCATCGATTGAGGACGCGGCCGTAAGCACGAAACTGATCTCTGAGTAGGGGCTCGAGTACTCTAAGCCGCGAACGCATGCGTGCGGCCGCAACCTTTTCCCCTAATAGAAGCCAGCGGCCAGCCGGTACAGAACCGCGCAGCTCCGCGAACTCAAAACGGGGTAGATCGCGAAGCAGGCTCTCGACGTCGCTTACCGCCGGCGTGTCGGGAGTATGCAGGCCAGCAGCTACCTGTTGCAGATTATGGATGGCCTGCTCCGAGGTTTCGCGCAGGCGGCGAAGCGGCTCCCTGAGCTGATCCTCAACGAACGTAGCCACCCAATCAGAAATTTGCCGCGCAGGAATAGCCGTCTGGCGCGTGTTCCGGACCCACTCTAAGCCTGCTCGAGACAAGTGGGAGAGCGCGCGGTCGCAACCCTCTTCGAGCCGCAGAAGGTCGTACTCAAAGACCCGGGGCTGCTCACCGATCACACCCATCGTTTGGCGGAGACTTGCTTCGAGTTCGTCAAGGTTGAGATTGCCCAACAGGCAACCACGATCCAGGGCGGCTTCCATGCTCGCGATGACCGCATCCCGCAGAGCAGCGATTTTCCGGGTCGCCGATTCGTCGCGCAACAGGGTGGACCGGCCAAGGCGTGGCAGCAATCCGGTCTGGTAGAAACGATCGAGGAACGCCGAATGACTGGGCCGGGCACTTACCGGATAGACTGTCGGCTGGATGCCGAGCTGCTGCTTAAGGTGCTCTCTGATGTAGGCTAAACCGCTTTCAAGGTCGTCCGGTTGGAGCAGGTCGGCCTTACTGAGCAAGACAAGCGATGGAATCCCGGCCTCGTAGAGTAGGCGAAGGGTTCCGATATCTTCCTCACAGAGCGTGGCGCCCGCGTCAATTAACAAGACTCCCAGATCGGCCGATGGCAGATAGGCCAGTGTTTCGGCTGTGCCTCGCGTCGCCAGGGAGCCAAGGCCCGGCGTATCTACCAACACAATACCTGGTGGGAGCTCGGGCGACGGAATCTCGGCAACCGCTTTGATTACGTTGCGCGTGTTTCCTGGATTTCCCTGCTCGGTGACAAACTGCGCGATTCCATCCAGTGGAATTTTCTCGCTGTGGCCATCTACGAAGGTGATGACCGCCCGGGCATTCGGGCCCGATCGCAACCTGGTTGGGACAGCAGTGATGGGGTTGATGCCCACCGGCAGTATGTCCATGCCGAGCAGCGCGTTCAGCAGCGATGACTTGCCGGAACTTACTCGGCCAAAGAAGGCCACCTCGAAATTGGAATCTTCCAGGCGTGCGGTGACGGTTTCGAGTCTTCCGCGAAACTCTACCATTCCATGGCGGGTAATGATTTCTGAAGTGGTTTGCAGCAGCGACACATCCGCGCCTTGTTGCTGCAGGCGCTCGAGGCGTGCCTCCAGATTTGTTCCCATCTCCTGGCGCAGGTAGCGGTTCATGCCCTCGATCAATGAACGCAGTTCATGGACCACTCCATTGAGCTCGCCCGCAATACCATCGCTGATAGCGCCGGAGCCGCGCATATGACGAGGGCGAAGTTCTTCGACGGCGATATCGATGAAGGAGAGGTTAGTCAGGATGGCATGAGTGGCAGCAATCGTCGGATCGCCGGGCTCCATCTCCTGCCATGCAAGCGAACGGAGTAGCTGTCCACGAAGACGATGGATATAGTCATCGAGCACTCTGGCTTGCGCCGGAGAAATATCCACAATGTGCTTGGCAAAGGGTGAAGGGGAGCTTGCGCTGTGCAGGATGTTCCCGATATCCGTGAGGAGTCGATCAATATATTGGCAGCTCACGCTTAGCCGAAGACGTTGCGCTTCATTCAAGGCGTCCTCGGCGGCTAACTCACGTTTTGCGACGGGTCTGTTCATCCCGGTTCCTGCCATCCATTTACGTTCGCATCCGGTTGATCGAACGCGGTCCTACCCCGGCCGTTTTGTCATTGTGGGATTCTGAAGTGTCTGACTCAACCGACAGAAACCCTGTCAGGAGTCATCATCTGTGCGCGTGCCGCACAGCGGTTTAGGGTGAACTCCTTCACCACTGCAAACAATCCTGAACCTTCCATTCGCCAGGTGTCAAGGCAGCCCAGGGCCGAGGGAATGCCAACTGTCTCCGCACGAAATGCACGGCTTTCATTTCCGAAGACAGGGAAAGGTAGGTCCGCGCTTGAGATAGTGTGTGAGAACCTACCGATGGCAAGAACGAGTCCCGCAGGGACGGCTGAACTTAGCCCAGGACGCAGTCCTGGGTTAGTCTTGAAAGGACGACAAGTCCCGTAGGGACGGCTGGAATAGGCCGCGATTCAATCCTGGACAACCTTCAGCCGTCCCTGCGGGACTCAATCATGTTTCACGGATGTACCCAGGACTATCGTCCTGGGCTAAGTTCAGCCGTCCCTGCGGGACTTAATTCGTAAAGCCTGTGTCTCACACACGCCCTTTAGCCCCTACAGAAACCCAGCAAAATCGTTCGCCGTTTAGGCCCGGAGGCACGTTCTCCGTTTCCGCTGTATACGTCCTTGAGCCGGTGGGGACATTTGTGCGGATATTTAAAGCCAAACGTCGATGGGAGCCGTCCGTTCTCCCCCTTCGCTCCCGGTATTGGGCGTCCCCCGCGGCTCGACCAGCAGCAGCTTGGTCTCCGTTACCGCAAATGGCTTGTGCTCCACTCCCTTAGGCACGACGAACATTTCCCCTGCTTTCAACTCCACCGCGCCATCTCTAAAGTCGATTCGCAGATGACCGTCGAGAACGATAAAAGTCTCATCCGTATCGGGGTGATGATGCCAGACGAAGTCTCCTTCCAGCCGGGCGACCTTGAATTGATAGTCGTTCATCTCCGCAATGACCCGGGGAGACCATTGCTCAGCAAGACGTGCAAACTTGCCCTCGAAGTTAATAGGTTGATACGCCTTCATGAGCTCCTCAGCTCTTTATCTTTGTCGCGATATGGTCAATGGTTCGGTGCGCAGAGAGCACCGCACCTTCCTGCCACGCCACCAGGTGAGACAGGTAATCGCCCGCGAAGTAGGTGCGGCCCTCCGGCTTGTCCAGTTGCTGATACGCCTCAGCGCTGCTCGGAACCCGATTATTGGCGAAGCAGCCAAGAGAATACGGAATCTTCAACCAGCTGACGTAGATAGGCTTTTCGAGCAGCTTGGAACGGCCGGGATGCAGCGTTTCCACCGCCGCCCTGGAAGCGTCGAGTTTGGCCTCGATCGAGGGAAGGGCTCCGAAGGGTGTTAACCCGCCCGCGCTATCCCCGAAGGCTTTGCCAAATCCAGCTTCGTTCCGTTCGATATTGAAACCGGCAATCAGCACCCCTGTCGGAGAAAACAGTTTTGCGCTCGGGTACCAGACCAGGTCGACCATGTTCTTGAGGAATGAAATTCCACCGTAGATGTGATTCTCCTTCTCCCAAAACCGGGGTGATTCCCAGGCAATCTTGTAGGCCGCCGCCATCGACATGCCCGTGAACGCGCGATTGGCCTCGGGCGAAAAATTATTCTTGGTTTTGGCAAGGACCGAAATAGGCATGGTACAGATGCAGAAGTCCGCAGTGATGGTCTGCGGCGCTCCGCCCTTGGAGTAGGCGACGGTCACGCTTTTGTCGCTGGTAGTGATCTCCGTGACTGGGCACTCGTAGTGGATCATGCTGGGAGGGAGGGCCCGGGCAAAGCCATAGGGGATTCGGTCCATTCCGCCGACAGGCTGAAACATCGTTGCTTGCCAATCGATATCCTCGTCGTAGAACTCGCCCTTCGAGAGGTCCGCGGCCAAAAGCTCATGAAGTTTCAAAGGCTGGTGCAGTACGAAGTCCGTCGGCCCCGCTCCGCGAGGTCTGGTAAAACCGGCCCGCAGCGATCCGACATACTTGCCGCTTTCATTCAGGTCGCCGAACGATTGCAGGAAGTCCAGCAGCAGGGAGGTGTCCTCTTTCGAGAGCGGATTGTCCAGCGTCTCGGCATGGAGGCATTTGGAGAGCATCTCCGCCAGGTAGCCACGGGTATCGTGGATGACCTGGCGCTGCTCGACGGCCTTGCCGCCATTCAGCAGCGGTGACTGCATCAACGCAGAGCGGGAGACGTTCACCTCCACTTCAAGGGGCACGCCCAGCTCCTGGCAGTAACCGAGCAAATTGGTATGGATGGAGGGGATGCGGGCAGGTCCGGCATTGAGATAGCCATCCTCAGACCAGCTACAGTTCTGGACCGTCCCGTCGGTGAACTCGACCTTGGTGCCGTTGCGCACCGTCCAGTTGCGGCCGCCGGGACGGCTCCGTGCTTCAAGGATGGTGCAACCGAAACCCGCCTTGCACAGTTCGTAGGCCGAAACCAGCCCGGCGATACCGCCGCCCAGGATGACCACGCTCTTGCCCTTTCCGAAGTCCGCCGTTAGCGCCGGGAGCGAAGACGCACTCGCCATCGGGGTAAGTCCAAGAAGCTGCATGGTCCGAAACGCGGCCGAGTAACCGCCGATCTGGGCGATCCGCTCCAGGAATACACGTCGAGTGAGGCTCATTGAGTCTGCTCCGCAGCATAAAATTGTGAAGGGGTCCCACTCCAGTCTGTAACAGGTGGGGTTGCCATGCAAGCAGAAACCGTGGATGACCTTCCGGGCGCGGCTTGTGCGGGAAGGGAAGACCCCTCTACAATCTTCGCGTGTGAACTAACCGTCCCTGAAAGGACACCTAATGCGTCGCCTCTGCGGATTCATTGCTACAGCCTCCCTCGTCATCCTGACCGCTACTCCTGGCTTGGTTCAGGGGCAAATGGATAGTTCCCGTTCTGTTGCAGGTGGAGGCATCTCGGCCCCGGGTTGGACGGGACAGATTGATGCCGGAGCACAGCAAGCGGGGCAAACGATCAAAGACACCAAGCTCACGCAGGAAGGCAACAAGCTGCAAGTGACGACCGGCCCGGCCGCGGCTTTTTGGAAGCCCTCGAACATGGCGGCCGGGGACTACACCGTATCTGCCACATTTACTGAACCAAAATACATGAACCTGAACAACCATCCTCATCCCTACGGCATTTTCATCGCCGGTCATGACCTGGGTAGCGACCTGCACAGCGAGTTATACTGCGAGGCCTATGGCGACGGCAGATTTATCGTACGCGGATTTGGACCGGAATCATTTCAGATGAACGGCCACGGAGAGACGAACGCCGCCGTTCATAAGGCAGCCGGTCCTGGCGAACCAGTCGAGCAGAAGATTGCCCTATCGGTGAAGGGTGACAAGGTCGAGTGCGCAATCAACGGCGTCGTGGTTGCAACCTATGACAAATCAGCCCTCGTAACTCCAGGCAAGCTCAAGTCCACCGATGGTATTTACGGCATTCGCTTCGCCCACAATACCGAAGGCACGGTCTCTGATTTGAAAATGACTAAGCCTTAGACTAACGTGATCGGGACCAGTCCCGAAGGCACGGCTGAGTGTTACCCGGGACGTACAGTCCCTTGTAGACTTGGACTCCTCGCCAATGCCGGCAGACCATCATCGAAACCACCCCGGCATTCCCCCCGGCCAGCTCGCCCTACTCGTTGCGTAGGGTCGTCGCCGGATCGGTTGAAGCAGCCCTCTGCGCGGGCAATAACCCCGCGCCCGCGCCTACGATCAACAGAGCAGTGAGAGCTATCAGGAAAGAGGGAATCACATCCACTCCGAACGCTGCGAAGCTGTGTTTGAGCGTCACGGTAACGAAACTGGATATGACCGCGCCGACTCCAAGACCCATGGCGACCCATATGAGCGCGCCTTTCAATACCAGCGTAACCACTTGGCTTCGCCGGGCCCCCAGAGCCATCCGAATACCAAACTCGTTCGTGCGCTGTACGGTCACATAGCTGATCAGGCCGTAAATGCCGATCAGGGCAAGCAGGAGAGCCAATCCGGAAAACGCAGTAAGCAACCAAACAATCAGACGCCGGGACGCAAGCGATGCGTTGACCCGCGACTCGAGGGAACTGATGTCGAAAATTGTCTGCGTTGCATCGGCAGCGGTAATGGCTCGCCGCAGGGGCTGGGTGAGTAGATAAGGGTTACCTTGTGTGCGCACGACAAAAGTGGCCCCACCCCACGGTAGCTGCGAATACGGATAGTAGCGCATACCGTCCCCGGAATCCTCTTCGAGAGAGCTGAAACGAACATTGCCGGTTACACCAACGATGGTCGCCGACGGGCCCGAGCCCACCACCGATTTCAGCCTTTTGCCGATCGGGTTCTCATTTGGCCAATACTTATGGGCAAGCCTCTGGTCTACTACCACCACCGGCTCGGTATGAGCACGATCGTCGTTGCTGATCCATCTTCCCGCCAGCAACGGTATCTGCATCACCTTCAGATAGTCCGCACTGACCGCGGATTGTTGGCTGTGCGGCCCGGGATCATTTCCGGTCTCCGGTCTTCCTTCGATATGAAAAGAACTCGCCCCGCCTTGATCGCTGAATGGCAGCGATGAGGTGGCGGCCGCAGCCTGGACTCCGGGCTGACCAGCGAGATTGTTCAAGATAGTCGTCACAAAGGTTTCTTGCCGCTGCAGATTATCCTTATAGGCGGCGCCGGCATAATACACGGTGCCCGCGAGAATGCCCCTCGGATTGAATCCAGGGTCGATCTGCTGCAGCTGCTTCAGGCTGGCGATAAACATGGCCGCCCCGGTCAGTAGCACAAAAGCCAATGCCACTTCTCCGATCACGAATAAGCTGCGTAACCGCTGCTTTTCGTGGGATGCGGTCATCGTCCTGCCGCTGCCTTGCAAACTCAGACTTGGCTGCATCCGGGTCATATTTACCGCAGGCCCAACTCCGCAGATCAAAGAAGTGAGCAATCCGACTCCGGCGGTAAAGATCAGGACTCCCCATGAAGTGTCGACCGTATATCCCCGTGCCAGGCTGTGTGGAACCATCCAGAGGAGAGCCTGGCCAAAGGTCGGCCCCAGTGCAATCCCGAGAACGGTCGCACCGCCTGCGAGGAGCAGGGTCTCGCTCAGCAGCTGCCGCACTAAACTCCCCACGCTCGCGCCCATCGCGGTGCGGATGGCAAATTCCCGGATGCGGGTCGAAGTTCGCGCAAGGAAGAGCCCGGCAACATTGGCCGAAGCAATGAGCAGCACCAGCAGAACAACCCCAAAGAGCACATAGAGAGGGCGGCGCAACGGGCCGGCGGCAAACTCGGTAAGCGGCACCGCAGCCAAGCCCCATCCCGCTCTTTGCCCAAACTGACCAAACCCTTTGTCGCTCAAATTCTCCGCGATTGACCTCGAGGACAGACCGGCATTCAACTGGGCCAATGTCACCTGGGGCCGCAGGCGAATCACCGAGAGGTAGTTTTCATTGAAACGATTTTCAGGCGCGAATGCCTGTGGCGGCAGCCCAAGAGGCGTCCATATCGCTGTTCCCCGCGGCCAGTCGAAGTCGCTTCGCATGACCCCAACAATGCGATACGGTGTCTGATTGAGCATCAGAGAGCGGCCGATGACATTTCGGTCGCCGCCGAAGACACTCTGCCACATGCTATAACTCAAAACCGCGACCTGGTTGGCGGCGGGATGGTCTTCTTCTGATATAAACGTCCTGCCGAGAATCGGCTTCGCTCCGAAAACGTTGAACCACTGCCATGACACTTGGGCGCCGTCAAAATGTTCCACGGTGCCGTCATGGTTGGCGTTGTATCCGGCCAGGTTCCCGATGGCGGCACTCTCGACCTGGTGGGTGAGAGAGGCAGCATCTGTATAGTCCGGAACCGAGACGACCGGAAAATCCAGGCCCAGGTGCGAATAGTGGGTCCGCATGACGGCTAAGCGCCCTGGCGCATCCACCCCCGAGGGATGCATTAACACAGCGTCGATCACACTGAATATGGCGGTATTCGCCCCGATGGCCAGGGCCAGAGTCAAAATCGTAGTGACTGTAAAACCGGGGTGATTACCCAACCGTCGCAGTGCCAGGCGGAGATCAGCAAGTAAGTTCATACGGCGCCTCTCAAGTGCCTTACTCGCACGTGGCTGGCCATTCCTTCTGCTTCTAAACGTCAGAAAAAGCGGGAACCACCTGGCACGGATTGTCCAGCTTTGTAACCAACCGTCCGCTTCCGGACATGCTTGACGCCAAGGCAGCCTTGGACGCTCACCGTGTGACAGCCAGCTCTTCTTCCAGAAGCTGCTTTTGGAACAGATCCGCATAATAGCCGTTCTTGGCCAACAACTCGTCGTGCGTGCCCAACTCCACAATGCGGCCGGCGACCAGCACAGCAATCTGATCCGCGTGACGCACCGTAGAGATACGGTGCGAAATGAAAAGGGTCGTGCGCCCTTTCATCACGCGCTGCAGTTCTCCCAAAATCTGCTCCTCGGTGTAGGTGTCGACGCTGGCAAGAGCATCATCGAGGATGAGTATGCGAGGATTGCGGATAACCGCGCGGGCTATGGCAGTGCGCTGCTTTTGCCCGCCGGAAAGCGTAACACCGCGCTCGCCGACCATCGTCGCCAGACCGGCTGGGAATTCTTCGAATTCCCGCCGGATATGCGCCGCCTCCGCCGCTTCGAGCACCTGCGCTTCGCTGGCCCAGGGAGCACCAAAGGCGATGTTTCCGCGGATAGTCTGGCTGAACAAAAACGTCTCCTGGGGAACGAAGCCAATATTCGCGCGCAGCACTTCGAGCGGGTAATCGCGGATGGGGCGTCCGTCAATCAGAACCGCTCCCGGGGCGGCGTCATAAAGCCGCGGAATCAAATTCACCAGCGTCGATTTGCCGGAGCCGGTTGGCCCCACAATCGCGAGGCTGCTCCCTGCCGGAATCCGAAGAGAAAGCGAGTGCAGCACCTCGGACCGGCCGGAATCCGCGCCGGAATAAGAAAAATCAAGGTCGCGAAACTCGATATCGCCCTGCAGTGTCAGGTCGCTGGGAATGCTGGCGCTGGCCTCGGCATCGTCGATGGTGGGCTCATCCGATAGCAGCTCATCGATCCGCACCACCGAAGCCGTGCCCCGCTGCCACAGGTTAACCACCCATCCCAGCGCGATGACCGGCCACGTGAGCATGACCATATAGGTATTGAATGCAACAAAATCTCCGATGCTGATTCGGTGGGTCAGCACCTCATGCCCGCCCACCAGCAGGGTGATGGCCATGGCGAGTCCAAGCACAAACTCGAGCGTGGGCCATAGCATCCCCATGAGCTGAACCAGGCGCAGCCCGCGCCGGATATTTTCTTTGTTCGATTTCTCAAAGGCGGCGATCTGAGCTTCTTCCTGAGCAAACGCCCGCACCAGCCGGGCGCCGGAAAAATTCTCCTGGGCCTGCGCCGAAATCTCGGAGTACATGGCCTGAATGCGCTCGAAGCGTTCATGAATCTTGCGCCCCAGCGCTTGCACCAGGATGCTCGCCAGGGGTAGAGGCACCAGCGCCACCAGGGTAAGCCAGGGGCTGATGCGAAGCAGAAAATATAAAGCGCCGATCGAAAACAGGACCGTGTTGGCGCTGTACATGATGGCCGGCCCCAGCAACATCCGCACCGCGTTCAAGTCGTTCGTCATACGGGCCATGATGTCGCCCGTCCGGTGTTGCTGGAAGTAAGCAGCCGGTTGCCGCTCCAGGTGACGGAACAGGTCGTTCCGCATGTCGAACTCAATCTCGCGCGAAATCCCGATAATGATCCAGCGGGTAAGAAAGAGAAAGACGCCCTTGGCGGCGGAGATCGCAACCAGCAGCCCGGCATAGAGAAAAATCTTCCGGCGAGTCACGCCATGGTTCAAGTCATCGATGGCAATGCGGATGACCTGGGGGAAAAAGATCCAGATGGCATTGGAGAGCACCACGGCCAATCCGCCCCAAACAAAGTCGCGGCGATAACGGCGCAGATAGGGCCACAGAGGCCGGAGGGTGGCAAGCATGCTGTTCTATTTTACCCGCCTCAGGTAGGGGTACGAAGCAGCAGGTAAGCCCCGGCAAGGGCGAACAGCAAGTCCGGCGACCACGCGGCCAGCAGCGTCGGCAGGAAATTAATGTCTCCCAGTTCGTCAAACGTAAGGTTCACCACCCAATACGCGATGGCCACGCCGATGGCGATAGCAATCCCGGTCAGAGACCCCCGTTTGCCCATGCTGAGCGCGAAAGGAATCGCCAACACCGCCATCACCAGGGTAACCAGAGGGTACGCCAACTTCACGTTCAGCTGAACGCTGAGGTGCCGGGTGTCGAAACCGCTTTGCTTCAGGTCGCGGATGTAGCGCTGCAGCTGACCGAAAGTCATCTCTTTGGATTGCAGGTCTTCTTTCTTGAAATATTGCGGCTGCTCAGTGATTTCCGGATAGCTCTCCACACTGAATTGGCTAAAGCTGCTGACCGTTTCGCCATCGAACCGGCGCTCCCATCCATGTTCAAAGACCCATTGCTGCAGGTGCGGGTCCCAGTACGCGCTGGAAGCAAAAATGCGGCGGGAAAGAGAGAAGTTCTCCGGGTTGAATTCGAAGACGGTCAGGTTGGCAAACCGGTCTTGGTCGGGATCGAAAAACTGGTAATAGAAGATGCGGCCCGGCTTGCCCGGCTCCTGCCGGCCGAAGATCCACTTCTGGTCTGGACGGAGAAAGGTTTGCGCCGGTCTATTTTTGATAACGCTGCGCAGCGCCTCCTGGCGGCGATTCGCGCCCGGCAGGTACGACTCGTCAAAAAGGAAAAGGGCAACGGCGATCAGCGCTGACACCACCAGGATGGGAGTCATCACCCGGTACAGGCTGATGCCGGTCGCCTTCATGGCGGTAAATTCGTTGGTTCGGGTCAGGACGCCAAATGTAACCAGGACCGCCACCAGCACGCCCAAAGGCGCAATGTTATAGATCATGCTGGGTGTGAGGTTGATCAGATATTCGCCGACCGTGACCAGCGGAGTGCGGTTGCGGATGATGTCGCCCAGCAACTCAAAGAAGGTAAACACCAGCATCAACAAAACGAAACTGGACATGACCAGGGCAAACGTGGTCAGAAACTCGCGCAGCACGTAGTCGTCGAGAATGAGCGGAAAGCGTCCGCGCTCGTGGGGGTTGCGCTCCTCCTCTTTGCTGCTTTCCTTTCTGGAGCGCAGCAACTCTGTGTTCTTGAGCTTATTGATCACGGCGGCCAACTGTGTGCCCGCGGATCCCCCGACCGCCATTTGCCGCAGCAGCAGCAAGGCGAAAAAGGCGAAGAGTATGTTTGCGGCCCACACCCCGGCAAACACCGGCACCTTGCCCTCGCGGGCGAGAGCAATCCCGATGTTGGAAAGAAAGTAGTAAATGAAGACCAGTGCGATGGTCACCACAAAACCCGCACTTTTGCCGCCTCTCCTTGAGGCGAGGCCGAGCGGAATACCGATGAGCATCAGAACGAGGCAGGCGGCAGGGTAGGCGAACCGCTTGTGCAGCTCGATCAGGTAGGCTTTGCCGTTCGGTCCTTTGGTGTGCTCATAAAGAACGCGGTTGCCCATCGCGAGGATGGGGGTGTCGGCGCGGCCGATGTGCGCGTCTTCCTGGGTGCCGATGGTCAGGGGAAGTTCCGATTCCACGAACGTAGAAACCTGGTATTGAGTCGCCCCATTGGTGGTCACCATGTCGTGCTCGGTTCCATTACGCAAGCGCATGAGGATGGTGTGCGCTCCGTTATCGGCGACGACGGCCTCCTCAGCCGTGGTCACCTTGGGGGAGACTGGGTCGCTCAGGTCGGCAAGGAAGATGCGTTGCCATCGTGACACTCCTGTGCCGGCCCGAATATCCTGGACGTACAGGACATAGTTTTTGAAGTCTTCATAGAAGACGCGCGGTTCTACTTCAAACGAAGCCTGTTGTTCTTTGAGCGAGCTCTCGATCTTCAGCAGTGCTGCGGTTGCCTTGGGAGCGATATAGAGCGAATCCGCCAGCGATATTCCCCATCCGACGATCGCGATGGCCGAGACCACCCGGACAAAGAACCAGACCCCAATCCCAACCGCCCTCATGGCCGTTATTTCGCTATCGGCGGCCAGCCGGCTCAGGCCCAGCAATACCCCAACCAGCACCGCCATGGGAATGGTCAAGCTCAAGGTATTCGGCAGCATGAACAAAAAAATCTTCGCCACGCTTCCGAGTGAAGCGCTGTTGCGAGCCGCCATCTCCAGCAGTTGCCCGAAATACTTCATGAACAGGATGAAGGTAAACAGCGCACCCCCAAGAAAGGCGTGCGAGAGCACTTCATGCCATATGTAGCGGGTAAAAAGGCGCACAGGAAATCCGATCTTCTACTACCAGTCTAGAGCATCCTGCTCCTGGGTAGCCTGGATAGAGGGAACGATGCCCTCAACTTAACAACGTCTGCGACACAGCGTCTTACGTTCCGGTTAATCTCGGACGAAACCGCTTCCGGGCCATTGAGTTCCGACTAGACAAACTCGAACGCGACGGGCAGAGTCCCGAAGGGACGGCTGAACATAGCCCAGGACGCAGTCCTGGGTTCGGTGAGACGGTTCAGTCGAGTCCCGCTAGGGACGGCTGGAATCTGCATCGATTCCATGGACGGAAAGAAATTTATTCAGCTCGTCCTGGAAGCTGATCCGTTTATGGTGTTCGACTTGAGCCAGGATATATTTGACCGTCGCGGCTCTTTGCGAAATTCCGACCGAGAAGGCTCCGTATCCTTCCTGCCACGCAAAGGTTCTTGATCCCGAAAAGTTCTCGTGAATCCACTTGGAAGATCCCGACTTTACCAGTTGAACGGATTTTGCAATGGAGATCGTTCGGGGCAAGGAAATCAACAAGTGAACGTGATCAGGAGTGCCGCCTACCGCTAATACCTGAATTTCATTCTCACGCGCGATACCGCTTAATTATCCATGAAGCCTCTCTCGGATTTCTACCCGGATGAAAGGTCGTCGCTCCGCGGTAGAAAACACTACGTGGACCAGGCAACATACGTGACTATGAGACATCGCTTCAGCCGTCCCTGCGGGACTCGATGGTCTGTGGGTCCGTTCGATGACATTTGAATTTTAAGAGAGAAGGGGTGCGCGTAGTAGAAGCCGCCGCGCGTAACATCCGAGCGATATCTTTCGACGTGGAAAGATGTATCGACTCTGCCGGCGCACCCAAAGGAGGGAGAGCATGCTGCTATCTGGGAGTCTGCCTCTGCCATCTAACACCGGCAATGGCGAAAAGGTGTTATGCCAAGCTGTCAGACGATCGAGCACGCCACTCCAGGCAGGAAACGATAGCCGACGCCGCGCACAGTCTCGAGAAAAACAGGCTCCGCGGGATTGTCTTCAATGTAACGGCGTAGACGAACCATGAAGTTGTCGATAGCGCGCGTATCCGTATCCTCGTGTACCCTCCAGACCTGTTCCAACAACTCCTTGCGGGAGATGATGCGCCCCTGGTTGACCACCAGGTAACGAAGCAAATCGCATTCCATCAAAGTGAGGCGTACGTTCTTGGACGGCGTCGTGAGCTCAAGGGAAGCGAAATGGATGGTGCGCCCGGCGAAGGTGAAGGTAGAAAGTGGCTCAACACTGCGCGGTGGCTGGACCGGCGCCGGCGGCACCCCCGGGTTGAAGCCATGCCATGCGGCGGAGCAGGCCTTTAAGACGCGCCAGCAGGATAGCGAGATCAAACGGCTTCGGAAGGTAGTCGTCCGCACCCGCACTGAACCCATTCAGGACATCTTCCGGACGGCCGCGGGCGGTGAGCATGAGGATCGGAACAAAATTCTGTTGCGCGCGCAGCTCCGCCGCGACGGAAAACCCATCCCGCCCAGGGAGCATCACGTCCAGGATGATGGCGTCGACTGGGTCGGTGGCGATCGCTTCCAGACGCGGTTTCGCCATCCACCGCCAGCTGCGCGGTGTATCCCTCTGCGCGCAGATTAAACAGCAGACCTTGCGCCAGGTGAGCTTCATCTTCCACCACCAGAATATGGCGCCCACTCTATCTTGCTCCTTTGCTGGAGAGCGCCCGGGGAAGCTGCAACCGGATGGTCGCCCCACGGCCTTCTCCCTCCGATTCGGCGACCACGTCTCCACCGTGCTGGCGGGCGATGGAGCGAACCAGGAAGAGCCCCAGGCCGGTGCCTTTGATCCGAAAAACATTCCGCGCCGGAACCCGGTAGAAACGCGTGAAGATCCGTTTCAGATGCAGAGGCGCAATGCCCAGGCCATGATCGGAAACGGTAAGCATCATCCACGCCTCGCCGTCGAGCGCAAGATGTACTTCGAGCTGCGGCCCCTGGGGCGAATACTTAACCGCGTTATCGAGAATGTTGAGCACTGCGGTGCGCAAGTCCTCCGGATTGCCGACCACCGCCAGCTGCTCGGCGGCCGGGTCGACCGTGAACTGGATGGTCGAGTCCTCCAAGTGGTAGCGCTGCAGCGTAGTACGGATGCAGTCCTGAACCACGTCATCGAATAGCACCTGCAGCCGGACCTGGTTGCGCGCCCGTTGGCCTATCTCTCCCGCTTTGAGCACCTGCTCCACTGTGGCCAGGAGCCGCTCCTGTCGGAGAGCATGATGTCGTAGAACTCCTTCCGTTGCGCCTCCGGCAACTCGTGCCGCTGCAGAGTTTCCAGATAAAGGCGGATGGAGGCGATCGGCGTCTTGAGCTCGTGCGTGACAGCGTTCAGGAAACTGTCATGCCGCTCGCTGCGCTTAACCTCGCGCACCAGAAAAATGGTGTTCAGAATAAGACCGGCGATCAGCAGCAGGAAAAAGAGAACCCCAATCACCAACAGGATCAGGCTGCGCCAGTTGATGATCACCCAGGTGACGTTGAGTGCGATGGCCAATGCGACCAGGCACGCCCCCAGAGTGATGGAAAGAACGATCGCGTTTCGGCGTCTGGTGATGCGCATCCCTGGAAAGCCTTCCCCTAAAGTATAGCGGCGTCAAAAAAGGGAAGGGCGCGACCGAAGCCGCGCCCAGGGGTTGGTAACCGAACCGGTATAGCTAGGAAACTCCCGCAGGGCGGGGATCCTTGGGGTCGAACTGGGCCACTTTCACGTTGGTGGCGAGGCCCATCTTCTTGAGCAGCCAAATACCGTAGTAGTTCACATCGAACTCCCACCAGGTAAGCCCGTGCCGAACCGAAACGGGATGCGCATGATGATTGTTGTGCCAGCCCTCGCCGCCGGTGAGCAGCGCCACCCACCAGTTGTTGCGCGATTCGTCGCGGGTGGAGAACCGCCGCGATCCCCACATATGGGTGGCCGAGTTCACCAGCCAGGTGGCGTGCAGACCCAGGGTCACGCGCAGGAAAATGCCCCACATGACGCAAGACCATCCGCCAAATGCCAGCAGAGCCAAACCAACGACGATCATGGGAACGTAATGATATTTGCTCAGCCAAATCTGGAAGCGATCCTTGGCCAGATCGGGAGCATAGCGAGCCATCAGAGCGGTCTCGTGGTGCAAGGCATCGCCGTAAAGGATCCAGCCCGCGTGGGACCACCATCCTCCATCATGGGGCGTGTGGGGGTCGCCTTCGCGATCCGTCAGCTGGTGATGAACGCGGTGAGTAGCTACCCAGAAGATGGGTCCGCCCTCGAGCGCCAGGGTGCCGCAAACAGACAGAAAGTACTCCAGCCACTTGGGCGTGCGGTAGCCGCGATGCGTAAGCAGGCGGTGGTACCCCATACCGATGCCCATATTGATTGAAATCACCCAAAGGCCGAGGAAACAGAAGAACGCCTTCCAGGTAAACATAAAGAGGGCAACCACAGCGAGCACGTGGAAAGCCACCATAAAGCCGGTGGTCACCCAGTTCGTCTTGTTCGCCTGGGTGTCTCGTCCAAGCACGGGTACGTCGCTATGTGGTTGTATGCGCCGCGGCTTGTCGGTCCTGCGGTCGCCGGCTTGCGCCGGAGCAACAATGGTCGGGGTTGTGGAGGGCTCTACGATCTCAGTCAGCATGGCGTAGGGAAAATACCTTTCGAACATCAAATCGCGGGATCGGCTAACTTTGAACCTAACAGGGGTTCTACGGCCCGTTCGTAAGAGTTTTGTAATGACAATTGTTCATACTGGTATGCGCCAGGGTAGCGGCGCTCGAATCGCTCGCAAATAGGTCTGTTTAGGCGGTTTGCATCTGAATCTGTTGTCGTGTGGGGGTGGGGATGGTGGTGAATTCTTTCGTGCGTTTCTGTGGACTTTTGGGTCATGTACTTTCACTGCTTCTGGTGGCTCAGGTCTCGACTGCATTGGGACAGATTGACCTGCCCACCAGCAAACGTCTGGTCGAGCCCGTTCCCGGTGCGCCACAGCAACTCAACAGCCTGCCCATGACGGCCGCCATATCCCCGGATGGACGCTACCTGGCGGTGGTCAACGCCGGCTACGGCACCTTCGAATCGCGCTATCAGCAATCGATTGCTGTGCTCGACATCCAGACCGGCAAGGTCACCGATTTCCCCGAACCAAGAACAGCCATGGGTCTGCCGCAAACCCTTTATTCTGGGCTGGCCTTCGGCCAGGACGGCACCCACCTCTACGCGGTCTTCGATTCTCTCAGCGCTCCTGAGGGAAACAACAGAGACGCTACCGGCAATGCCATCGCTGTTTATGAATTCAATCATGGCCAGGTAAAGCCACAGCAATTGCTTCCTGTCCCGTTACAGCAGTTGGCACTGGGAAAGGTCCAAAATCAGGTAAGCGTCCCTCTGCCTCCCGGCACCGCGATCCCCTCGCCAGCCGGCATCGCGGTCCGCAAAGGGCCGGACGGGACCGACGAATTGCTGATTGCGGACAATCTTTCCGACGACGTTCTGCTGATGAATGGAGTCACCGGTAAGGTGTTGCGGCGCTTTGATCTGTCCCAAGGCAACGTGGTGCCCTCCACCTATCCCGTCTCCATCGCGGTCAATCGGTCGGGAAGCCGCGCCTATGTCGCCTTGTGGAACGGCTCGGCGGTGGCTGAGCTCGATCTGAACAACGGCAAGGTGGTGAAGAAGCTGGAGCTGCTTCCTCCGAACGAGGCGACTTCGCCCAGCTCTCATCCTGCGGCTTTTGCCTGGGGCCCGGACGAAAAAACGCTTTACGTAGCGCTGGCCAACCGGGACGCGGTGGCCGCCATGCGCGTCGGAGGAGATGAGCTCAAGCTGGAGAACGATCTACGATACCCGGCTGCCCGGGCAGACCTATTTTGGAGCGATGCCAGATGCGGTCGCGGTATCGGAGGACGGCAAACGGCTGTTTGCCGCGAACACCGGCTCGGATGCCATTGCGGTCTTTGATCTTCGCGGACGGCAACCTCAGACAAAGCCGCTGGGGTGGGTGCCGACAGAATGGTATCCAACCGCCTTGGCCGTGAGGGGCAACAAGCTCTACGTGGCTACTGCCAAGGGGCAGGGCACGGGACCCAACAACATGCCGCAGCGACAGGTCCCCGGGTCAGGCCGAGCCGAAGAACGCAGCCTCAACCTACATCGCCACCCTTCTGCATGGATCGCTCGCCGCCATCGATCTATCGAAGATCGACACCCACCGCCAGCAGCTGACGCGAACCGTGATAGAGACGAATATGATGAAAGCCGCGCAGCGGAAGATTGCGTTCCGCGGCGGGACCAACCCCATCCGGCACGTGATCTACATCATCAAAGAGAACCGCACCTACGACCAGATCCTGGGGGACCTGGGTGCAGGCAATGGCATGCCCGCCCTCACCATGTATGGCGCAGACATCACCCCCAATGAACACAAGCTGGCGAAGCAGTTTGGCGTTCTCGACAACTTCTACGATTCGGGAGAAGTTTCAGGCGACGGACACGTGTGGTCGAACGCCGCCATCTCCAGCGACTACACCGAGAAGACATGGCAGCAGAGCTACCGCGGCAAAGAGCGCGTCTACGATTACGAGGGCGAGGTGGAAAACGGCTATCCACTGCGCGAAGGCATTTCGGATGTCAATGAGCCCACCAGCGGATACCTCTGGACCAACCTGGCTCGTAACGGAAAGAGCCTCTATCACTTCGGAGAGTTCATTTCGACCAGGTTCTGCTCCAGCCCGGATATGACGCCCAAGGGATCCTCTCCCACCCAGGGAACACCTGAACCCGAGCCGGCGCAGTGTGGAGCACGGGGTGACATCCGGCACGGCGAATCGATCCCGCAAAACTATGGCGGAGGAACCAGCCCCTATCCCTGGCCCATTCCGCTGATCAACGAAAACATCGCGACCAAGCCGGAGCTGGTCGGTCATTTTGACCCGCAATATCCTGATTTTGAGCTCAGTTTTCCCGATCAGTTGCGGGTAGAAGAGTTTTTGACCCACTTCCGCAAGTGGGTTGAGGATCGCCGGCATGGCCACGATACGATGCCGCAGTTCATCCAGCTCCGCCTCCCCAACGACCACACGGCGGGCACCACTCCCGGGATGCCGACGCCCAAGGCCTCGGTGGCGGATAACGATCTGGCGGTGGGACGAGCTGTGGAGGCCATCGCCCACAGCCCCTACTGGGACGACACCGCATTCTTCATCCTCGAAGACGATGCCCAGAACGGAGCGGACCACGTCGACGCTCACCGCAGCGTCGCCCTGGTAGTGAGCAAGTACTCGCCCCGCACCCCCCAGCCGAAGGTGGATAGCACCTTCTACACCACGGTCAGTGTGATTCGGACCATGGAAGAGCTGTTAGGTCTGCCGCCGATGAACAACAACGATGCCTTTGCTCCGCCCATCGCTTCGCTCTTCACAGGCGCCGGAGATCAGCCGCCGTTCGAGGCGGACTATCGCAATCGTGACAATGGGCTGTTGTACCAGGCGAATGGGCCCAAAGCGCCGGGAGCGCAAGCCTCCAGCCGCATGGATTTCACTCACGAAGACCGAGCTGATCCGAGGGTGTTGAATGTGATCCTTTGGAAGGACGCAATGGGGAACAAGCCGCTGCCGGCAATGCTGCTAAGACCCGCCGCGAAACAGCGGGACGACGACGATGATCATTAATGCAGCTGAGGAAAACCGCAGATCCCTCGCTTCGCTTCAGGATGACAAAAAGGGGAGGGTTGTTTAAAGGAAAGGCTTGTTGCTAAAGAAAAGGGTGGTTGCTAAACGAAAGGGTTGTTGAAAAGGAGGAGGGCGATTACTAAAGGAGGGAGCAGTCGCTGTTGGGTTTCCCTCCAACAACCGCCTTGTCCTTTGGCGACGACCCCGCCCTTAAACAACCCTGTCCTTGTTGTCATCCCGAGCAGCCGACGCGAGGCGATCGGGCGAGAAATGCACGCGGACCCCTCGTACCGGCAATATAGCCGGGTGCCCCACATCTCGCTCGTTTTTCGCGAGATGTGGGATACCACCCTCCTCGACCCGCAACTCTATCGATGTCATTAGGAGCGAAGCGAGGGATCTGCGGTTCCGCGGACCCCTCGTGGATATGCTTTGTGTGAGCCTTACCCGACGAAGTCCACCTGCACTGGGGTCGAAATAATCCCCCGCTCATAGCCCATGCCAAGCAGCTTACGGATAGCCTCTTTTCCATCCTCACCGTAATTGAGCGTGCGCTCGTTCACGTACATACTCACGAAGCGGTTAGCCATTTGCGGATCGAGGTCGCGGGCAAACTGCATCGAATACTCGAGCGCCGCTTCCCGATGATCGAGCGCGTGCTGGATGCTGTCGCGCAAAGCCTGCGTAACGGTCACCATGACCTCGTCACCCAGGCTGCGCCGAATGGCGTTGCCGCCCAGGGGCAAGGGAAGCCCCGTCTGCTCCCGCCACCATTGGCCAAGATCGATGACCTTGTGCAATCCGCTGGCGCCATACGTCAGCTGTCCCTCGTGGATGATGAGGCCGGCATCAAAATTCCCTGCGACCACCTCCGGGATGATCTTGTCAAAGGGAACGGTCACGGTTTCAATCTCCGGCGCGAACAACTTCAGGGCGAGATACGCGGTGGTCAGAGTGCCGGGAACCGCTACCCGCACTCGCCCGATCTCACTGGCCGGGATCCGCTGGCTGGCGACGATCATGGGGCCGTAATTTTCCCCGACACTGCCGCCACAAGCCATCAATGCATAGTCCTTCTGCACGTAGGGATAGGCGTGGAATGAGATCGCGGTCACGTCGTAAAAGGCCTCATTCATGGCCTTGTGATTCAGGGTCTCGATATCGCACAGGGTGTGGGTGAATTTATATCCGGGAACCCGAATCTTGCCCGTAGCCAAGCCATAAAACATGAAGGCGTCATCGGAGTCCGGACTATGAGCAATGGCGATCTCCCTCACCGCGCTCGAACTCCTGCTCAGATCCTTGGCCGGGGCATCCGGCGGAAGCGAAATAGGCGTAGTGGTCACAAAGTCCTTTCTAATAAACCTCGGCAGGGCGACCTTAAAGAACTCGGTCGCGGGAATCGTTGCCCAACGATCCCAATATGCTTACGCAGGCCGTCGCGGCGAGGATCTTGATGGCATCGCCGGGGAGGAACGGTGCAACCGACTGAGCGAAAACTACAGAAAATTTCATGTGGGTGAGCAATCCGAGCCAGGTGGCGCCGGCCGCAAGAATGGCCATGCTGCCCAGCCCAGCGGCCGTCAGCGCGGTCACGAAGGAATGACGGCCACGGCGGTACAGCAGACTCGTCAAAGCTGCGGCAAAAGGGTAGGAAAGCAGGTACCCGCCCGTAGGACCAAGCAGTTGTGCTATCCCGCCCGGACCATGAGGGCTGAACACCGGCAGGCCGGCGGCGCCTTCCGCCAGGTAAAGCGCCAGGCATGCAAAAGCCGCTCCCGGGGTAAAGAGCAATCCCAACAACAGCACTGCGAACGTCTGCATGGTCACAGGAACCGGAGTGAAGCCGAGCGGTACGGCGATGTGGGCGCAGATCGCAACCAGGGCCGTCGCCGCTACAACGGTCAGACGGGTCTTCAGGGCAAACCGGGGTACTTGCAGCGCCCGAAGCCGGTCTTGCTTAAAACCGATTTCTGCCATCTTTGATCTCTCCATCCGGCTCCCCAGCGCTTGCGCTTTGCTGCGCCGGGTCATGCCGCAAAATATGCCGGGCAACTGAGAATGCCACCCACAGTAATGCGCAAAAGCTGATAGCGAAAGCCACGAACAGTAGCCGCATAGAGGACAACCGGGCTCAGGAACAACTTGAAGCATAACAAAAAATGCCGCTCTACCGCAGGCTTGCTTTCAGCCACCCAAGGTATGCCTCCGAACCGCCGGTGACCGGGAGCACCAGCAGCTCGGGAACATCGTAGGAGTGCAGGTTGGCAATCGTTAGCTGCACGTCCGGGACGAGGCCGGCGCTGGTCTTGATCACCAGGAGTACTTCGGCTGCGGATTCGACGTTGCCCTGCCAGCGGTAAATCGATTGCACGCCGGGCAGAATATTGACGCACGCGGCCAGCTGCTGCTCTACCAGGCGATGGGCGATACGTTCGGCCTGCTCCCGATCCGCGCAGGTGGAAAGAACAATCTGAAAATCGGTCATTTGTTTACCAACTATCTTCCTTCGATCGTAAGCGTGAAAACTTCCCCTGGTTCGAGAGGTTCATTGAGAAGATAAGTCAACGGATTGTGAGGCGATTGTGATCACAGGAAAACAGATGCAGTGGCACAGTTTGACGCGCAGCGTCTCATCATACTTTTCTCGCTCAGGTCGCCGCGTCGCCACCGTCGTGGCCATTGTCATCGCCCTCTTGCTTGGCTATCACGCAACCTTTGGGGCCAACGGCCTGTCGGCCTATCAGCAGAAGCGGCATCAGCACCAAATGCTTCAGCAGGAGATTCTGCGCTTGCAACAACAGAACAGCCGTTTGCAGGAGCACGTGCAGCATCTGCAGTCAGATCCGGACGCGATCGAGCACGAGGCTAGGGTCATCCTCCGCTACGCTAAGCCAGGAGAAGTCATCTACGCCTTGAACGACAAGCCCCAGCCCACCCAACCCCAAAAGTAAGAGCGGGGGGCGCGAGGACTCATGTCCAACTCCTTCCCGCACTGAGGATGGAAGGTTATCCAGGATCAGTCCCGAAGGGACGGCTGAATTTAGCCCAGCACGCAGTGCTGGGTCTACGTCCGAGCAAGACCAGTCCCGCAGGGACGGCTGGAAGGCAACCCAAGACGCTATCTTGGAAACACCGGACTTTCGAAATGGGCTCAGACGCCCGTCTAAAACGTCTCCCGGCCAACTCACCCATGCTAAAAAATAGCCTATTTTTCTCCCGGCGCAGCAGTGAGCACCGGCAGGGATGCGCTGTCCCGGTCTATCGGCAAGAGGAATCTGAGCGGAGAGCGCATCATCTGGCGCAGCAGGTATCGGACCAACTGGAGCTGTTCGCGGCCGCGAACATCATACGCGCGCATGGCCACGAAAGCTGAAATGGAAAAACTGACCCCAAGGTTAAGAACAAACGTTACCCCGATGCCGGCCATGGCGTAGTAAAACCAGTCCTTACCAAAGGAACTGGTGCCGAACCGTGCCGCGGCCAGCGCCAGCGTCCCGGTGGAAAGGGTCACGTGGCGCACATCGAAGGGTATTCCGAAGAACCGCGCGATCACGGGCACAAATCCTAGCAGATAACCAAGCGCGATGCTGGTGCTCCAACCGGCAAGATTCAGTTCGATCCACGCTGCCGCAGACGCCATCTTGTTCTGCCCGATGCGCCGCCCGAAAGGGTGCTGTGAGACCGCTTCCGTCAGGCGGTGGAACACGGCAAAATTCTCGCACCAACCGCCGATCAGCGCCGCCAGCCATAGAATCACTCCTGTTCCGGCCGCATAGATGATGGTTCCGGAGGCGAATGGATGAAGTGCCTCGTAAACGTGCCGGGCGCTCTCATCGGGCAGGTAATGCTGGGCAAACATCACCCGCCACAACCGCTCCAGGGCTACGCAGCCGATGCACACCGCAATCACATTACCAACGGCTGCTGCCAACTGGGTGCGTGTGATGCGGGCGGTGAAGTCGGCAATCTTGCTCCAGCTCGCGTTGCCCGGATTCGTGCGCACAATCCCGGCAAACGTAGCCGCGGTCGCCGAGGGCTGCTTGGTGGCCAGCACCAGGCCGAAGACCTGCAGCAGAACGAAACTGACTGCGTAGTTGGTGCCGGTAAAAAATCCCTCCACAAAGAGCGGGTAATTCTGCTCCACGATGCGCATCTTGAACGCAGCGGTCAGCACCGTCAGAAGCCCCCCGCCAACGGCAGCGAGCCACATTTGCCAATACTCCTTGCGGCTGTGAGCAATGTAGTGTTCGCCGCTTCGTCCTGTGCGCTCTACCGTTTTGCGTGCCAGCAAATTCAGATTTTGCTTAAGCAGGGCGGAAACCCGCTTATCTTCGAGCCGCCCTTCGATCAGCTGGTTCAGCAAGTTGCGGGAAGCCGCCAAACTATCCACACCGGGCACCGGTACAGCGCTATAGCTGAGAACCCTGGCCAGCCCGTGCATCCGCATCAGGGCCAACTCAATACTGCGCAGATCGAGCACCAGGTCCGCACTCACTCCGGTGGTCTCCATGCCCAGGCGCACCTGGCCCAGTTCTTTGCGGCAATTGCTGATGGCCGCTTTCCACACCTCAAAGCGAGGCGCGGCTTCCGCCGCATCCGTCGCCTCTACCAACTCCTGGGTAGCAAAAATCAGATGGTAAAAGGGCGAGTTCTGCACCTCCGCACGGCCTCCACGATCACGCATGGCTGCAGTAACGCCGCGGCCCGCGGTGCGCGTGGCAATCAGGCACAGGGCCTGGCGCAAATCGCTCTGCAAGCGGGGAGAGGAACGCGGCCCACCCCCCGTAGGAGGCGGAGCGAGTATCGTGCTCAGACGTTGAAAGAGGGGCTGTGGCAGTTCCAGAAAACGCTCCACATCGCGGGAGTGTGCGAAGAGCGCTATCAAGACCCGCGAGCTATCGGTAACCGCCATGGCCGAAGGCAGAAGCCGATTGAAAAGACGCCTAAGCCCTTCGGAGAAGACCGCATGGTGCCGCGGTAAACCCGCCTCTGCGAGCACAGCCACAGAGTCGAGCTGCGAAATCATGGATTGAAAGGCTTCCTGAAAGTCGAGCCGCAGCAGATCGTCATGCTCCAACATGCGGACCCAGCAGAGCAGGCGCACGTTAAACGAGCGTTCACTCGAGCCGGTCCAGATGGTATGGAACAGGCGGGTAAAGCTTGTGGTCTGCGTATCCAGAGTCGTGGCTGCAGAAAATGCTTTCGTTCGCGCACGCAACTCGTCTTTGGCGCGAGCAAAAGCAGGCCGGGGCCGGAAATGCTGGCGCAGACGCAAATACTTGCGGATCGATCGGCGCAGATTCACCTTGGGTTCATTTTAAACGCCGGGTAGAAACGAGGCTTCTTCATACCATCCACTCCGCGGTTGCCGCTTACGTAGCGTGCGCAGGGCGCAGCTCCTCAACCGCGAGCGAGAGCGCCGCCTGCAGCTTCTCCTGGGTATTCGGGTCGAGTTTGGCGCCTCCAATGGTGAGGTAAAAAACATCGATGGCGATCTCCCCTTCGGTATCGATCAGCGCCACCTCGATATTGCAATTGTGCGCAGCCAGGGTGGTGGCGATCTGGCGCAGCAGTCCGGGGCCATCCTGGGCGACGACTTGCAGCAGGGTGCTGTGCGTGGACGCGGTGTTATCGAAATCCAGTCGAGTTTCGACCTTGACCATGATGGGAGCACGAATCGCCTGCCGGCGGCGGAGAAGCACTTCGATAGGAGTCTTGAGCGAGATCACGTCGAGCAGGCTCTGGCGGAAGCGATCCACCTCGGACGGATTCAACTCCAGGGTGTGAAACGGGTCCGAAAACTGAAAGGTATCGACGATAATTCCCTCGTCGTCGGAAAACGCCTCCGCTTTTACGATGTTCATGCCCCATGAAGAAAGCGCGCCGGCCATATCGGCAAACAGTAGGGGCCGGTCCCGGGTGATGACCGTCAGTTCCCAGAGCTGGCGCACGCTACGCAGGTTGATTTGGACCGGCGATTCGGCCAGTTGCAGCGCCATCTGAAAGTGGTCGCGGATTTGCTCCGGCATGCGTGTATGCAGGTAGCGTTGAGGAAACCCTTCCAGGAAGTCGCGCAGTTCCGAAGCACGCTCCGGAGCAAGGGTAAGGATGCGCCTTAGCAGCGTGGGGTCTGCATCCGCGCGGTAGCGCTCCTGATCGACGCTGCGGTCCATGAAGTTGGAAGTGGCGATATAGAGTTGCCACAAGCTATCGGCCTTCCATGGGGTCAGAGCATCCGGGTTGACCGCCTTAATGTCGGCATAGGTCATCAGGCACAGCATCTTCAGGTGGGTCTGCGATGCTGCCTTGTCGGCAAAGGCGCGGATGGTCTCGGCGTCGAAAATGTCACGGCGCAAAGTCATCGACATTTCCAGATGATTGCGGATCAGCCGTCGCACCTGGTCGCGCTCTTCGGCGTCCAACTCCAGCCGCGCCAGCAAGCTGTCGGCCAGCACTACGCTCTGCACCGTGTGCTCGCCGGTGCGGCGGGCCTTGCCCGTGTCGTGCATGAGCACCGCGAGAAAGAACAGATCAAGGCGGTCGATCTCCGCCAGCAGGGTAGAGAAACGCTTTTCCCAGGCCAGATGCGGTTGGCGCAGGGCGTGCACATTGTCGATGACCAGAAAAGTATGCTCGTCGACCGTGTAGCGATGGTAGGAATCCCGAATCACCAGTGCGTCGATGCCGTGGAATTCGGGAATGAGCAACTCCAGAATGCCCAGGGCATGCATGGTGCGCAGGGCGTGCGCGGCGTGCGGCCCAAGCAGAATCTCACGCAGGCCGTTCCACAGGAACGGCCCTTCCGGGATGTGCACATCGAGTACCGGCAGAGCGTCTGCCAGCCGGTCCTCTGCATTTTGCGTAAGCCGGTAGCCATGCGCCGCGACCAGCGCAAAGACGCGAAGAATTCCCTCGGGACCCGTGAACTGTGCCGCTTCTGAGACATCGATGCGTCCATCCTGGATGACGAAGTCGGTGCCTGGAATCGGAACCCGCTTCCGCCGCTGCGGACGGTAAAAAGACTGCCGCGCCGGAGGAAGAGCCTCCATCGCCAGAACTGCGCGCCGATAGACCGTTCGCGCATGCCGGTAGTACGTCCGCATCCAGTAAGCAGGATCCGAGGTACCTTTCGTCTCCAGGCCGATACTCTGCGCCGCCGCTTCATCCTGCGCATGCCAATCGAGACTGTTATCGTCCCGCCCGCTGCGCAGATGGAGAAAGCAGCGGGTGGCGCTGAGAAATTCAAATGCCGCCGCAGCGTCGTTGTGCACCGAATAGAGGGGATTGCCAAAGCTGGTGGGCCACGCCTTATGTTCGCGAACATGGTGGAGCAGATTGAGCCAATGAGCGAGCTGATGATCCCGCAGACCGCCCGGACACTCTTTGATATTGGGCTCGAGATGGAAGATCGTGTTGCCGTATTTCTGGTGGCGCGCGCGCGCCAGTTCGGCAAGCCGGTGCACGATGCCGTTCCATTCGCGCAGCGCGACTTCAGGCAGCGTCTGCGTCTGCAAAGTCTGGGCCAGTGCGTGATCACCGGCAATAAAGCGCCGGTCAAGCAGGGAGAGAGTGAATTCGATGTTGTCGGGGTCGTAACGATCGCATTCCTTGGGGGTCCGGATCATGGGGCTGGCCCGCAGACCGAGATCCCACATGGCCTGATTACAGCCACGAATGTGCTCGCGAAGCTTATCTTCCACCTGGTCATCGGCGCAGAGATAAAGCAGGTCGACATCGGAGCAGGGGAAGAGTTCCTTGCGTCCGAAGCCGCCCACGCCCATGAGAGCCAACCCGGGTGGGATCGGCCCACCGCTTTCGAACCGCCATAGCGGCTCCAGCAAGCAATCGACTACCAGGGCGCGCCGGCGGATACAGAGCACGCCATTGCCGGTGCGCTCGAACGACTGCCGCATCCCCGCCATCTCGGCCTGGTAGTACTCTCGCAACTGCTGGTGAGACGTGAATGCAGCTTTCATGTCGACCGCGAAAGAGATTTAGACAACAAGGGCTTGTTCTTGGGACACCTTTGCTTATCCCGCCGATCAACTCGGGAACGAGTGCTTCGGTGGGCCATCGCGAACTTCACATCGCTGACTTAAAGTGCGGCCGCTCCGCGTTCTCCGTTGCGGATGCGGATGGCTTCACCGATCGCCGAGACGAAGATTTTTCCATCCCCGATCTTCCCCGTCCTGGTTGCCGTGATGATGGCCTGTACAGCCTTTTCCAGCAGTTCGTCCGGAATCACGGTTTCAATCTTGATTTTGGGTAAAAGGTCGACCGTATATTCGCGTCCGCGGTAAAACTCAGTGTGGCCCTTTTGCCGCCCGTGCCCGCGTGCTTCAAGGATGGTCATTCCCTCCACACCAATGGCCAGCAGAGCATCTTTGACTGCGTCGAGTTTCGACGGTTGAATCACAGCTTCTATCTTTTGCATAGTCTGCCTTACAGAGTAGCAAGAGTATAGCCGGGAAGGGGATTCCCCTTCGGGTTTCCGCGATGCGCCGTCACTAAAGTGTGGGAGCGCGGAAGGTAGCCTGCTGGGTTTTGTATCAGAGCGCGACTTTAGGCGGGCCGTCGGGGCTTCAAAGAGAGTTGGGTTTCACCGTTTCCGTGAGAGCCTCGTGATCGCAAAACTGAGTCCCGCGGAGTCGTCGGAACCTAGCCCCGGACGCAGTCCTGGGTAAAGATTCGAGCGATGAAAAGTCCCGTAGGGACGACTGGAATTTTCCAATCGTGCTACGGACTGGAGGCGGCGCGACCGGAAGTACCCATATTGCTCTCGCTCAGCGAGAAACGTGCGGCGGCCACCGCCTTTTCACCCGCGTCCGCGGAGCATCATAATTCCCTGAATCCCCCTGTCAAATGCCTTATAGTGTTAGGTATGGGCGCGCCATTCACTGACCGGTACCTCTTTGGAAACCTGGAATCCAGCGGCAAAAATCAGGAGAAAGTTCGTGAAGTAAATTTCGGGTACGAGCAACCCGAGGGGGTGGTCATGACCTCCCTGGATTTCGCGGTGAATTGGGTTCGTAAGAGTTCGGTGTGGCCCATGACGTTTGGCTTGGCTTGCTGCGCAATCGAAATGATGTCGATGGGCGGAGCTCGATTTGACGTGGCTAGATTTGGCGCTGAGGTCTTTCGCCCTTCGCCACGGCAATCCGATTTGATGGTCATTGCAGGGCGGGTATCGCAAAAAATGGCCCCTGTGATCCGCAGGCTCTATGAGCAGATGCCCGAGCCCAAATGGGTCATCTCTATGGGGGCTTGCGCCACCTCCGGCGGGGTCTTTAATAATTACGCTCTGGTTCAGGGTGTCAATCAGATTATCCCCGTCGACGTCTACGTCCCCGGGTGCCCACCGCGCCCGGAACAGCTGATGTATGCCATCACCCTTCTCCAGGAAAAAATTCTGCGCGAGCGGGGAAGTGCAAAGCGCGCATTAAACTTCCAATAATTGTGCAATTGTAATAAGTTTGCTGGGCGGTTCTTTTTGCGTGTGACCGGAGAGATTTGTTGGCGGATAAGGTAACCAGTAGTTAACTCCCGCCGCGCTTCCCACCGTTAAGATGTTGAGAATTAAGGCTAGTCGATATAGTAAATATGCTGTAGATTACCGAATGTGACTGTTTTGCATCCAACAGTCTGAATTTGCGTGACGCGAAATTGTTTGTGACTCGAGCCACGTCCTATTTGGTTCGATGGCCTTGTTGAATGACTTCCAGGTTTTGTATGACTTTCCAGTGGTTGCGGAGGATAGACGCATGCTCTCTCGCCCCTTGACTTCACTGGGCCGGATTCTGCTCGTGGCTAGTGCAGTGGGACTCGGTTCGGTGAGTCTCCTAGCTCAGGATTCGACCAGTACAGCCCCCAAGCCGGCTGCTCCTGCAGACTCGCCAGCTTCACGAATTGACATTTTCCTGGGCTACTCGTACCTCGCGCCCCATGGCTCGGTTACGATCCCAAGTGGCGCCAACATTGGCGTCAGCTGGCCCGGTTTCGTACTCGTCCATCAACTACGGCGCGATTGGTAGCGTGAGCTACTTCTTCAACCGCTACGTAGGCGGCCAGCTCGAATACGCCAACCATCCAGACGGTAACAATGACGGAGCCTCTACCGGGCAGCTGGGCATGATTTTTCGCTACCCAACTGCGGAGATTACGCCATTCGTTCATGCAGACGCCGGCTTTGTAAGGTTGGGTGGCCCCTACCACCAGCCCTACACCTATGGCCCTGCGCTGACGATCGGCGGCGGTATGGATTACGCTCTGCCTTTCTTCGGTGGAAAATTCGGGTTGCGCCTGTTCCAGGCAGACTATGAATACTTCCATGCCAACTTTGGTCCCCAACCGCCATATCCAACCGGCGGCAGGGCGAACCTGAAGGTTGCGCGCCTGAGCACCGGCATTCTCTATCACATGGGCAGCATCGTTCCGCCGCCTCCTGTGACCTACAGCTGCACTGCGTCTCCTTCGCCGGCATTCCCTGGCGATCCGGTCACGGTTACCGGCACGGCCGCGAACCTGAACCCGAAAAAGACCGCAACCTATAGCTGGACGGGCGGCAACGGCGTCAACGTTAAGGGTGACAACACCACCGGCGCAGTCGACACCACCGGTCTGGCCCCCGGAAACTACACCGTCACCGGTCACGTTTCCGAAGGACAGAAGGTTGGCCAGTTCGCCGATTGCACGGCCAACTTCACCATCAAGCAGTACGATCCTCCGACCCTCAGCTGCTCGGCCAATCCGACGACCGTTCAGCCTGGTGGTACGGCGACCATTACTTCCCAGGGTGTAAGCCCGCAGAACCGGCCGCTGACTTATTCGTACAGCGCGTCCGCCGGCCAGATCAGTGGTAGCGGCAACACCGCCACCCTGAGCACAACCGGTGCGCCTGCTGGCTCCATCACTGTCACTTGCACCGTACAGGACGACAAGGGTCAAACGGCGACCTCGACCACGAACGTCAGTGTGGAAGCTCCGCCGCCGCCACCCGCCCCGAAGACCAAGACGCTTTGCTCGATCAACTTCGATCGCGATAAGAGGCGTCCGGCCCGGGTCGACAACGAGGCGAAGGCTTGCCTCGATGACGTCGCTCTGAACCTCCAACAACAAACCGATGCCACCGCGATAGTGGTTGGCGAGGCGGCTTCGACAGAGAAGAAGGCCGACACGCTGGCTGCACAACGCGCCGTCAACACGAAGGACTACCTGGTCAAGGAAAAGGGCATTGATCCTTCCCGAATCCAGGTAAGGACCGGTACCCAAGGCAACAAGGAAGCCGAAAACTACCTTGTGCCTGCCGGCGCCACCTTCGACAACGACGTACCCGGCACCACTGCGGTGGACGAGAACTCTGTGAAGGCGCAAGCCAGAACAGCTCCGGCTCGTGCGCATCACAGGAAGAAAGCAGCAGCCCCGGCCAAGTAACGGTACCGGCGGCTTTAACAGGAAAGGGTGGCCAGTTAGTAATGGCCACCCTTTTCATTGTGCTTGACCCTGTCCCGCTCGCCGGTGCACGGTTAAATCCGGACAAAACTCGTCGAGCTTTCCAGATTCTCAGGCACACAAGCAGAAAACAATGACTCCATTCATCGGGCGTACACTTTCCTCCGCAGTTCTCCTGGCAGCTCTTCTCCCCAATCAGTCGGCGCTTGCGCAATCTGCATCCTGGGTTCCCGTAGGTCCTGATGGTGGGGATGGCCGCAGCTTCGCCGCCGACCCTACCAACCCAAAACATCTTTACCTGGGAACCACCAATAGCTGGATTTATCAGAGCGACGACGGTGGCGCGAGCTGGCAAAGGCTCGCCAAGCTGGCCAAAACCGACGATCTGCTGGTCGACAACATCCTGGTGGATGAGTCCGATCCCAAAACCCTGTTGGTCGGCACCTGGGTCGTGGATCATCCCGACGGCGGCCTCTTCATCAGCCACGATGCCGGCAAGAGTTGGACCGCGGTCGAAGGCATGAAGGGGCAATCCATCCGCGCCCTCAGCCAGGCCCCGTCCGATGCCAAGATCTTCATCGCCGGCACCCTCAAAGGGGTCTTCCGCAGCGAAGACAGCGGCGTGCACTGGAACCAGATCACGCCCGTTGGCAGCATGGACCTCCATGAAGTGGAGTCCATCGCCATCGATCCAAAGGATCCGCGAACCATTTATGCGGGTACCTGGCACCTGCCGTGGAAGACCACCGACGGCGGAGCCAACTGGCACAACATCAAGCAGGGCTTGATCGATGACTCGGATGTGTTTTCGATCATCATCGATCCCATTGTCCCCAGCGTGGTCTACACCAGTGCCTGTTCCGGAATCTACCGCAGCGACACCGGCGGGGAGCTCTATAAAAAGATCCAGGGCATTCCCATGACCGCGCGCAGGACCAGGGTCCTGATGCTCGATCCAACCAATCGCAACACGGTCTATGCGGGCACCACCGAGGGCTTGTACAAGACCCTCGACGGGGGAACCACCTGGAAACGCATGACCGGCCCGGACGTGATCGTCAACGACGTCTTTGTCGACCCTAAGAATCCGCAGCACGTGCTGTTGGCGACCGATCGCAGCGGCGTGCTCGAGAGCGAAGACGCAGCCACAACCTTCAAGGCCTCCAACACCGGCTTTTCGCAGCGTCAGGTGGCCAGTCTGTTAATCGATGCGAAAACCCCGCAAACCATCCTGGCCGGCGTAGTCAACGACAAGATCTACGGCGGCGTGTTCGTCTCCCACGACGATGGCGCCACCTGGACGCAGCAAAGCAATGGGCTCCAGGGACGCGACGTCTTCGATATGGCGCAATCCGCTGACGGCGTTATCCTGGCTGGCACCAACGCCGGTATCTTCCGCTGGGACGGCACCAACTGGCAGCCGGATGGAAAGATCGTTAAGCCGCTAAAAAAGACCTCTTATGTCGTCCACAGGGGCAAGCGCTCCAAGGTGGAGACAACCGTGATGGTGCCTGGCGGCCAAATGGACGAGCGCGTCAGTGATCTCGATGCTTCCGGGAACATCTGGTACGCCGCCACCGCCAACGGAGTGTATGCCAGTGCCGACCAGGGGGCTACCTGGGTTGGGGGTCCAGTCCTCGACAAAGCGGAATACCGCGCGGTGGCTTCTTCCGGACCGATGGTGATCGCGGCCCAACACACCGCACTTGCCTTATCGGAGGATGGCGGAAAGAATTGGCAGCCCCTGGCCATGCCGCACAAGCTCACCTGGATACAATCCATCTCCATGGCCGGTAATGGCAGTGTCTGGCTCGGGGGCCGCGAAGGCGTCTTCTACAGCGAGGATAAGGGTCAGAATTGGACCGACCTCTCTACCCTGCCCATCTCTGACATCAGCGGACTCCGCTATGACCCCGACCTGAAACGCGTCGTCGTCACCTCATGGGCCTCCAGTTGGGTACTGGCCGTGGATCCTGCAGACCGTACCTGGAAGTTTTACGACCCTGGCTGGAAGGTACGGCACGTACGCTCTATGAGCGGACGGCTGGTGGCCGCGACCTTATACAACGGAGTCGTCGTGGAGCCGCAAAAGACAACGACAAAAGTGGCCGTTGCTCAAACCCACTAATCCTGTTCGGGCGTGATCCAGCTACGCAGTTGTGAACCACGCGACTTGGCCGCGCTGCACAAGCTGGATCATGCCTGTTTCCCGCAGGGAATTGCCTACTCCAAGGCAGAGCTGCAGTATTTCTTAACTCACCCCCGTTGCTCCTGCTGGATTGCCGAGCAGCCCGGGAACAAGCTGGCTGGTTTCGTCATTATCGAGCGCGCCCAACTGAACGGGCGCCCCGCCGGGCACATCGTAACCCTGGATGTGGACCCCGCCGCCCGCCGCCACGGCTTGGGGACCCTCCTCGTGCAAACCGCGGAAGAACAAATGAAGCAGGAAGGCGCAGCATGGATGAGCCTGGAGGTGGCGGAAAACAACGTCGCCGCCCGCCACTTCTATCGCAACCTTGGCTTTATCACCCGGGGAAAAATCGCCAAATACTACGGTGGAACGGTCGATGCCGAAGTGATGGAAAAACCGATCTGACTTGGCTAAGTTCAACCGTCCCTGCGGGACTAAATTAGTAAATCCTGGTTCTCTGGGCCCAGGACGCAGTCCCGGGTAGAGATTCGAGTGACGAAAAGTCCCGTACGGACGACGTCCGGAACGTACGGCTGAAAAAGCAAGGCTTCAGGGGGAGCTAGCTCTTGGCGAGGGGATAGAAAGCCAGGCAGCGTATGACTTCGAGGGGGAGGGACGACGTCAAGGTTGTGGAAGGACCTCGCCACGAGCGTAAGTCCTGGTTCAAATCTCTAGTGAACGAAGATCCGCCAGCAAAGAACCGCGGCGGCTACTAATACTGCCTGGAAAGCGAAGGCGAAAACGATGCCCCGCGCGCATCCCAGCTTGTCTTCGTAATAGATCTGTTCCGGATCATCGCTCCATACATCAGCGACATTAAGGGAAACTATGGACTCCTCTTTGCGCACGATGCGCAACTCCGGCCTCATTGATTGCCCCGCTAAATTTGGAAATGCTTGTATGCCCATGGTGTCCCCTTTCAGCTACTGAGTTTAGCGGGAAGAGGGGCGGGTATCTCAACAGTTATGTACAACTTTGGTCGAGTAACTCACGAGACCGGCCCGGAACGGTACTGTGATAGTTCCGAAATGGGGATGGTTTTGGGCTGTATCGTCGACTTTTCCTCAAACTTCATTACCTAGGTAAGCGAGAACTGCAGTGCGGAGGAGTGGGCAAAAGGGTGCCCAAAGTGCGGGAACTCCATCTTTGCCCGATTCTGCGATTGTGTTCCGTCGTAAATCAGCCCTGGGCGAGAGTGATCACGGTCATTTCGGGCTGACAACGAAAGCGAAACGGCAGCGTGACTGCACCGATGCCCCGATTGACATAGAGCTGCATTCCATCGCCCAGCTGGAACAGTCCGTGCACGTACTTGGTCCCCATATCCGGAAGAAACAGCGGCGGCAGCAAGGGGAGAAGAATCTGTCCTCCGTGGGTATGACCGGAGAGTACGAGGTCAACGCGCCGGCCGACGGCATGATCTGCGAAATCGGGCTCGTGTGCCAGCAGGATCACCGGTTCGTGTTCGGACCTACGGGGGGGAAGTGCAGCGCCCAGGTCCGGCTTGTCCTCGAGCACATCCTTGATCCCGGCAAGCCAGATCCGCTGGCCATTTCGCTCCAGCGGCACAAAACTGTTGCCCAGCACGGGAATGCCGTGGGTATGCAGGGCGTCGGTGATCGCATGAGACCCTACCAGGCAGTCGTGGTTACCCAAAATCGCATAACGGAGCGGGCAAGTGATCCGGCCGAGATGTTCGGCACAGTGGTGCCCCAGCCCAACCGAAAAGTGCCGCGGAAGCGGGTTGGCGCTCACAAAATCTCCCGTCAGCACGACGAGATCGGGAGCCACCGCGTTCACTTTGCGGACAATCGCATCCACAAAAGCCGCTTCGGTGTATTCCTGGAAATGAAAATCGCTGATTTGCACGATCTTCATGCCGGCGAAAGCGTCCGGCAATCGGGGGAGCTTGATTGTCAGGTAGACGATTTCGAGTTCGTGCCGCGCGATTTCACCGGCATAGAATGCCAGGGCGGCGGCGGAGCCCGCAGCCAGACCCAGGAAATTTCTCCGGGTGAACACGTTGTCGCGCATCGACGCCGTCTTGGAAGATGCGGCAACCAGGGTGGGTTGGGTCAAGCCGCGCTTACCCCGCGATCTGAAATCAGGCTCACCTTTCAAGTTTAAGGGGTGGACCCCTTTCAACCAAGGCGCCGGGTACCTCAAAAGGGAACGCGTCCGTTACTCAGGCGGGCTCGGCTGGGAAAATACTCTGCAAAGCGGGGTAAATGCGGCGGTATTTGGCGTAACTCTCCCCCATAACCCGCACCGCCTCCGGATTGGCCGCCGTTCGCTTAGCCACATGCACCACGGCATCGCAGGCGGCGTCCACCGACGGCCAGACCCCGGCTCCGACACCCGCCAGCAACGCAGCTCCGTAGGCAGCGCCTTCTTCCGCCTCCACGGTCTCGACCGATTGTCCGTACACATCGGCCTGGATCTGCCGCCACAGCGGCGACCGCGCGCCGCCCCCGCCCACGCGGATGGCCTTCGCTGGGATGCCGAGTTCCTTGAAGATGGTCAACGTGTCTTTGAGGCTGAAAGCGACACCCTCGAGGATCGCCCGGACTACGTGTGCACGGGTATGATCCGCCGCCAGGCCCAGCAATGCCGCACGGGCGTCGGGGTCCAGGTGCGGGGTTCTTTCCCCCATCAGATACGGAGCCCAGAGCACTCCTCCGGATCCGGGAGGAACCTGCGCTGCTTCTGCGCTCAGCTGGTCGTAAGACGCGGTGGGCGCCGCGAAGTTGTCCCGAAACCAGCGCAGGGATAGGCCGGCCGCCTGGGTCACTCCCATCACATGCCAGCGTCCAGGAATGGCATGGCAGAAGGTGTGCAGCCGTCCCAACGGGTCGGTGACCGGGGCGTCGGAAGCAGCAAAAACAACCCCGGAAGTGCCAATGGTCGCGCTGACATCGCCTGGACGCACAATCCCCATTCCGGTTGCGCCCGCCGCCTGGTCACCCGCGCCCGCCACCACCGGCGTGCCGGCCTTCAGGCCCGTGCTGGCGGCAGCCGCGTCGGTCACCTGACCGACCACCTCCTGCGATTCATGCAGAGCAGGCAGGCAGTCGGGGCTGAGGTCAACCGCGTCCAGCATGGCATCCGACCACCGGCGATGCGCTACATCGAGCAGCAAGGTGCCCGAGGCATCCGCCACGTCGATGGCCCGCACCCCGGTGAGACAGAGCCGGACGTAATCTTTGGGCAGCAGGAAGCTTTGGAATCGCCGCCAGATACCGGGTTCGTTGGCCCGGACCCACAGCAGCTTGGTCAGCGTGAAGTTGGTGAGTGCGGGGTTGGAAGTCAGTTCCACCAGGCGATGGGGCCCGATGGTTTCGTTGAGATAGCGGCACTCGGCCGCCGTGCGCTGATCGCACCAGATGAGAGCAGGGCGCAATACCTCATCGTTGCGGTCCAGCAGCACCGCGCCGTGCATCTGGCCGCTAAGCCCGATGCAGGCAATCTCCGACGCAGGGATCTGAGAATCCGCGAGCAATTTTCGAACCGCGCCCTGGCACGCCTTCCACCAGTCGCGCGGATCCTGCTCCGCCCACCCGCTCCGTGGAGACGCAAAGGGCTCATGTTCGTGGATAGCCGACGCGAGGACCGCGCCTGATTCGTCGATGAGGAGGGCGCGCGTCCCTCCAGTGCCTACATCAATGCCTAGCAGCTTGATAGCTCGGTCCCCCGGTCCCGCACCAGTTTAGCGGAGAATACAAAACCTGTTAAACGATCCTCCCTCGATGAAAGGCATGCTAGCGCAAGAAATTTTGAACGAAGGGCACGGAATCAACCGTTTACTGCACAGCTTCAGCCGTGCCCCATTCGTCAACCGTGCTCCCTCACCGTCAGAACTGGTTCCACAAAAACTGGTTATACACGTCGTGATGGAATTGGATCTCGGGAACCTTGATCAGGCTGCCGAGCAGCCGAGGGCAGCGGTCCGCCGAGGCCTGCTTGAGGTCAGCGTAGCGGGCTTTGACGTCTTCGCCGAGCAGCGTCGTGGTCCATTTCGACCTGCGAAAATCGTCGATCGCCGTGTACACGTTGTCGGGCAGATAGCGTTTGGCCTGGCGGATGTCCTTGATCTTGGCAATTTCCCCGTCGATGCCAGTGCGGAAGATGGAATACAGCGCCATATAGGGATTGGCATCCGGACCAACCGACCGTACTTCTACCCTCGAGCTCTTTTCGTTGGCAATGGGCACCCGCACCATGGAGCCGCGATCGATAGGCGACGCCTTGATCTGATTGGGCGCTTCAAAGTGAGGATCGAGCCGGCGGTACGCATTCACACTGGCGTTCAGGATCAGGCAAATATCATTCGCGCTGGAAAGGATGCGATCGATAAAACACCAGGCCATCGGGCCGAGCTTCTCTTCTCCTTCCGGTTCCCAGAAAAGATTCTTGCCCTCTTTGCTCACGGACACATTGGTATGCATCCCGTTACCGTTGACGCCGATGACCGGCTTAGGCAGAAACGAGGCGGAGCAACCCATGCCGGTGGCCACCTGGCGGCAGATGAGCTTGTAGAGCTGGATCTGATCTGCGGCGGCAACCACCTCGCCATAGCCGTAGTTGATCTCAAACTGTGAGGGCGCAACCTCAGGGTGGTCCTTTTCATTCTCGAAGCCCATCGAGCGCAGTACCTCGGCCGTCGTATCGATAAAGGTGCGCAGCGGGTCGCCGGGAAGAGAATGGTAGTACCCGCCGGTATTGACGTACTCGAACTTGCCCGTCTCCGGGTAGCGCCGCTCGGCGTCGACGCCCTCGAAGAGGAAACCTTCGATTTCATTGGCGGCATTGAGGGTGTAGCCGTTCTTCTCGTGCTGTTCCGTCGCGTAAGCCTTGAGCACGCTGCGGATATCCGCGGGATAGACCGCTCCACTCTTGTCGATGACTTCGCCGAAGACCATGACCTTCCCGGCTCCGAAAAAGTCGGCGGGCACCCAGTAGAAGGCGCTCCAGTCAATGCCCAGGCGCAGATCGCTTTCCCGCTGAGCGGAAAATCCCCGGATAGAAGAGCCGTCAAAGGTCAGGTTGTCCCAGCTCTTGACAATGAATTTCTTGTCGTAATCGAGCATGTGCAGCCGGCCTTCCAGGTCGCTGAAAAGAACCGTGACGGCCTTAATGCCTTTCTCGTCGGTCAGGTACTTGATCCGTTCCTCCCGGATCTGGTCCAGGGGAACACGATTCTTCCGCTGGTCTTTCGCCTTCAAGTTCAACTCTTCGAGCGCTTCATAAGGGAGCGTGAGAAAACTGCGCAAATCGGTCGACATGGATCTCCTTCAGGTGAATATTGCGGTCTTTGCCGTCCACTGAGGGAGCGGCAGCGCAAAATCAGGATATCGCGTGCCGTTACCCGGGATCATGCTGAAATCATTTCCAGCTGGGCGACGCCGCCCGAATTAGTATCCTCGATCGGCTAGAAACGCTTATGCTGGTGGCGGCGTTATTGCATCATTAAGGAGCTGAGACCATGGTCACATCGCCGAGCACCGTGTTACGCACAGGCGGTTCGTTTCCCACCTGGTGGGCCATCCTGCTGATTATCGTCGGATTCTTCGCCTTGGCTTTGCCCTTCGAGGCCGGGGTCGCGATCGCCATTGCCGTCGCCATCCTGGTCATCATCGCCGGCGTCGTCCACCTGGCAGGGACGTTCGCCGCACGCACCACCGGCGGCTTCTTGTGGCGACTGCTGGTGGGTTGTGCTTACCTGATTGCCGGCGTTTACCTGCTCATGCATCCCAAGCTGAGTCTGGTATCGCTGACCCTCGCCTTGGCCGTCCTTTTTTTCGTGGAAGCCATCTTTCACATCGTGACCTATTTCCAGCTCCGCAGCGCTCCCGGTTCCGGCTGGCTTTTATTTGACGGGATCGTGACCTTTATACTGGCGGTGATGATCTGGAGGAGCTGGCCGGCCAGCGCAGTGTGGGCGCTGGGTACGATCGTCGGCATTAACCTTCTGATGAGCGGTTTCACCCGCCTCATGTATTCCCGGGCAGTGCGTGCATCATGACCCTTACCGATACTGAAAAAGCCGTTGCTGCTCGCAAGAGCCTGGAATTCGTCAAGGATGGCATGGTCGTCGGACTGGGTTCCGGCTCGACAGCAACCTTTGCCATCCAGTTTCTCGGGGAAATGGTCCGTGATGGTTTGAAGATTCGCGGAATACCTACTTCCCGCGCGAGCGGAGAGCTGGCGCGCTCGCTGGGCATTCCTCTCACCAGTTTCGATGAAGTGAGCTATACCGATGTGACCATTGACGGCGCCGACGAGGTGGCTCCCGGCCTGGCATTGATCAAGGGTGGTGGGGGCGCTTTGCTGCACGAGAAGATCGTAGCTGCTGCCTCGCATCGCCTGGTGATTGTGGCCGACGAACACAAAATCGTGGAGCGCCTGGGTCGTTTTCCGCTTCCTGTGGAGGTGATCCCGTTTGCGGCTTCGCCGGTCAAGAAGAAGCTCGAGGAGATTGGGGCTCAGCCCGTGCTGCGCAGTGCGAAAGACGGCTCGCCGTACATCACCGACGAAGGCAACATCATTTTCGATTGCCACTACGGAGAGATACAGGATCCACCTGCTGTAGCGCACGCCATCAAGAGCATGACGGGTGTCGTCGAGCACGGCCTTTTTCTAGGATTAGCTTCCGTGGCGATTGTCGCGGGTCCTGACGGTGCAAGGGTCATCACCCCCTAGGCCGACACACCCACTTGCCGATGCCCGCCCGCTGCAGTTTTCTTGATTTTTGTGCACAACAACCGGAATGTTTTTCAAAACCCCCACAACGCCGTCATCCTTGAGCGAAGTCGCCTTTTCCTTTGTCATCCCGTCGGGCAAGAAATGACCGGCTTTCCTGTACCGGCAACAGAGATCGGGTATCCCACATCTCGCTCGTTTTTCGCGAGATGTGGGATACCACGCTCGTCGACCCGCAACTCTGTCGGTTGTCATCCCGAGCAAGTTAAGAGAGGAATGAACTGGGAGACATCGGGTCCCTTCGACACACGAGTGCCCTCTCCCTTGGCAACAGCCCTCTCCCTTTCAACAACCCTCTCCTATTTGTCATTCCGAGCGAAGCGAGGAACCTGCGGTGCGCCTCGATCCCTCCCCGATTCCCAAGGGCAAACATACCGCCAATTCAAACCGAGCCTATTTGTCCCCCGACACCACTGTTTCTATCTCCGGACACATTTTGTTCATTAGGAGCAAGCGACCTAAACCAAACGCAATCGAACAGTCCTGAAGGGACGGCTGTACTTAGCCCAGGACGCAGTCCTGGGTACACCCACGCAATCGAACAGTCCCGAAGGGACGGCTGACCGTTACCGCGGACGTAGTCCGGGGCCTTCCCCATAACAAACCAAAGTCCACATCATCATGTCCCCTTATCTCCGCAATCTATGATGGTCGTAGGAATTCGGCTCCGGACATGTCATCTGCGAGGGTAAGAGCGAAGTGGTGGTTCTGGCGGGGACGGCACGCGGTAAAGCAGAAGCAGTTCGAATCTGCGTTATCGTACTTTCAGCGTAGTCTCATCCTGTTGCCCGAGAGCGCTCATGCCCTTTGCTACGCAGGCTATTGCCTTGGGGCGCTGAGCCGATACGACGAGTCTCTGATCTTTCACGATCGGGCTTTGCAATTGAAGCCTGATTATGGATCCGCCCACGCCCAGCTTGGCCGGATGCTCGTGTACTTGAAAAGGCCGCAGGACGCGGTGGAATCTTTGACTCGAGCGTTTCGCATCCAGCCGAATTTGCGAGAGCATGTGCCGTATTTGTTGGCGCTCGCGAATGGTCTAGGGGATCTTGGGCGAATCGAGGACTCGCTGTCGGCCTACAGGGAAGCTGCGACGCGTGATGCCAAGCACGTGGAGGTGCAGGCCGGGATCGGGTGGGCGTTATGGAAAAGCGGCAATTGCAAGGATGCTGAGGGACCGCTGAGAAGCGCCATCAAGCTTGATCCGAATTACGCTGATTCTTATGACATCCTCGGGACGGTTCTGCGCGATCTCGGCCGGGATGAAGATTCGATACCCGTATGGCAGCGACTCATCGAGCTAACCCCGAAGAGTGCGGATGCTCATGCCAGTTTGGGCTGGGCGCTGGGTGGAGTTGGAAGATATCGCGAAGCCATTCTAGCCCTGCAAAGAGCATTGGAAGTGGATCCGACCTATCCCGCAGACTGCTCGATGGGCTTGTATCACTGTTACCTAAAGGAGTATCGAGAGGCGATGGAAGCCGAAGAGAGAGCGCTCTCGCTGGGACCGGATGCGGATGCCTACTGCGTGATCGCGGCGTCACTTGGAGGACTGGGCGACCACGAAGGCGCCATTCGTGCGGCCACGCAAGCTCTCGAACTGGAGCCTGAGTTTCCGGAGGCCTGGTACAACCTGGAGAACGCGTATTTTGAAACAGGGCGATTCGAAGAGGCTGCAGCGAGTCTGCAGAGAGTATTTGAACTTGGCCGGGGAATTCCAGACGCGCACGTTTTGCTTGGTCTCACCTTTTTGAAACTCGGGAGAGAATCGGCAGCGCTTGAGCAATGTGAATTCCTGAAAACGCTCGACACCAGTAAAGAGCGAGTGCTGCGGGATGCCATTGCTGTAGTGATGCCGCAAAACGAATAGCGATGACCCGCAAAAACAGCGTGCAGAGAGGAGCGACGCCTGCCCCACCGTTGACGATCTGAGGCCTGTCCCGGGCAATAGGGGTTGTTCCGTCTTGTTTGCATCTATAGCTGCCGTGAAAGGGGTGTTGGGGCAAAGGAAGAAGGTTCTCCCGCAGTTTGCCCTCCCGAACGCTTCGGCCGTCCGCTGTCTTTATGCGAGATCCGCTACCGCCCACTCAAGGAAATGACCACCAAGTCTTCCGAAAGGGCTCATTCGCTGACGGGAATGAAAATCGAGAACACGGTCCCACTGCGACCTGGCTCGGTCGAGGACCGAGACTGAATCGAGCCGCAATCCGTAGGAGACAAGATCGATGAACTCGTCTTCATTGAAGAGGGCATGCGCTCGATGACCGCCTCCTTTGAGGACGGATCCGAAGTGGAAGTGAGCATATTCGGATACGAATCGGTGATCGGGCTGTCTTCCTTGATGGGAAGCAAACACAGCCTGAATCGCGTTTATATGCAGCTCCCGGGCCGCGGGTTTTCCTCTCCGCTGAAGGCCGCAAGCAAGGAATTCGGACTCTGCGGCCGTTTCCAACAGCTCGCGCTACGCAATGTTCAGGCGCAGCTTACGCAATCGATGCAGTATGCCGGCTGCAATGCAAAACACAAAGTCAAGCAGCGCCTTGCGCGCTGGCTGCTCATCTGCGCTGATCGCGCCAGATCCGATCGCTTTTCGATCTCCCATGAGTTCCTCGCTGATATGTTGGGCAGTACCCGCCCCACGGTCTCAGTTGCCGCAGGCGCGCTCAAAGCGCGTGGGCTTATTGAATACTCCAGGGGAACCGTTTCCATCCTGGACCGCAAAGGTCTGGAGAGAAAAGCGTGCCAGTGCTATCGCCTGGTGAAGCAGCAATTAGACAATGGCATTTGAAGAAGTTTGGCGTGGGCAAAAGCGTGGCAGACGGAACCTACCCTAATCACCAGAATTGACCCGGCAACCAATAGAGTTATGCAGCAATGGACCGGAAAGGGGGAGACAGCACCCGACTTTGGCGGCATTTGTCGACTAGCAGTGAATCCGGACCATCAATGAGTCAGCCGCACCCCGTGGACAAGAAATCTCACCATCAGGAAAGCAGCAGCCGTCACGATCAGATCAGCCCGGGTTAGCGAACATATCGGATGCGCCGCCGGTATTGTCCGGTCGGATCGGATAGCTCCGATTACTGCGAAAATCCAAAAAATCGAGCCAACCAAATTGGGAGCGATGAGAAACCTGGGCAGTGGCAAATAAATCAACGTGATGAGGACGTGGCCGATCAGCCACGGACCAACCGTAGTACAAACAACCGCTTTGCTCCGGCTGAACCAAGGGGGCGCCCAGGAACAGAGCTCTTTCCCCATGAAGTACATGATCGTTGAAAGCATTAGGACGGCCACGATAGATATCGCGTTCATCAAAAGCTTTGAGGCGCCTCCGAATCGTAATGCCAAGTGAATGTCGCCTAGAATTGAACCGCCGAGAGGGATATAAAATGCAATGATTGCGAGCATCAGGAAGAGAAGCCCGCTTGGCCTGCGGCTGTAGTGCCACCGATACAAAACGAAGCTAATCAGGCCCAGGGTAAGGCTGAAGATTGGACCCGCAACCGCAATCGCAATGAGTTGTCTGGGTGTAGCCGCGGCCGCGTCGGGATTCACCCACATCTGGTAAAGCGTCGAACTGAACCCGAGCATGTAGGCAGTGACTGCGTGCGTCGCTTCGTGCGGAGAGGCATTCAGTGCGTAAGCAGTCATGAAGAGCAGTGTGGGACGAACCGCAACGCCGATGCGATTAGCCGCCGTCATGCTAATCGGAAGGGCCGCCGGAGCGCTCGCAGACGAACTGTCTATTTCACTTGGCGTTTTGGTTGCAGTCGACATGCTTACAGTTTGCCGCCGGACGAGTGCTTGTGGACAGATGTTTCGCTGCACAGCCATGTGCGTTCCCTGCAAAGTCGTTGGCGGCTCCAGCAAAGCCCGCAAGGGAACCAGCTGGCGCCATATCTGCCGCTTGTTCTCTGAAGTGGACGACCTTTGGATCGCCCACCGCTGTAGGATGAAGACCGTGAGCCATAGCAGCCGGCTCGCTTAGGCAAGTCGGGAGAGGAGCGGCACCGCAGGTCACCCGACGCAACAGTACCGAAGGACGGGACAATCTGTAGCCCGGCACGGGAGTGTCGGGTAGGATTTCACGCAAAATCGAGTCCCGAAGGGACGACACAATGGGTGAGCTCTCACGCAAATTCTTTAGCCCCTGTGCTTTTCGCCTTCTTCCGACAAACAATGACTGCGGGCTCTTCTATTTGTCCCAACCTCTATCATTCACCCCTCGCCGTCCTTGAGCACAGAGGAGAGAACGCCATCGCGCTCATGGAGAGTAAGGACATCATCCGCGAGCCTGAAGGGCTCTTTTACCTTGCGCGCCACTATGGCATGCTGAACGCCGCAGGATCAGCCATTCAGCTGGTGCGGCGGGCGCGTCTGGGAGGCTTCTGGTCATCCTGCGCCTTGGAGCGAGACCCCGTCTTTGCAGGAATCCGAAACGGGCCGGAGTTCGATCATGAACTGCAAGAGGCGCGGCGGCTTGAGAGGCATGCCTGCCAGGTGTTCCGGCAGGCTCTCGGTCATCCGTTCGTGCCACATGGCGCCTAGGTGCCTTTCGAAGTGGGCTAAACCTGCTGCGTCGATCGACATAATCGGCGCGGTGATCGCGGCCGCGACATTTCCAGTAAACTGTCGTCACTTATGTGTTCTCAACCGCCAGGCCAGATCAGAACGCAACTTCAGAAGGTTCTCGCGAGCACTGCCTTTGCGAGTGCTGAACGAATGCGCCGCTTCCTGGAATTCGTCGTCGAGCACACGTTATCCTCTCCCAACGAGCACCTGAAAGAGATCATCATTGGCATCGAGCTCTATGCCGGACACGGCGAATTTGATCCTCGAATCACTGCGGTCGTCCGAGTCGACGCTTCCCGGGTGCGGACGAAACTTCGGGAATATTACTTGTCCGAAGGCGCCGCCGATCCTCTCGTCATCGATCTCCCCAAGGGAAGCTATACCCCGGTCTTTCGTGAAGCTTCCCTTCAGGTCGATCCCCCGCGCCCTACCACCGCCAGTTTCACTGAACCATCTATCGTGGTTCTCCCTTTCTCCAATCTCAGCCCCGATCCAGAGGCTTATTTCAGCGACGGTCTCACCGAGGAGATCATCCATGCGCTGTCCTCCATTCGAGGACTTCGAGTGGTCGCTCGCACATCGGCTTTTGCGCTCAAATACCGGAACGCCGACGTTCGGGAGATCGGCCGGGCGCTGAATGTAGGTTTCGTTCTTGAAGGAAGCGTTCGTAAGTCGGGGAACGCGCTGCGCGTCACGGTGCAACTGGCCAGCACTTCGGACGGATATCAGTTATGGTCGCGGCGTTACGAGCGTAGCCTTGAAGATTTGTTTGCCGTACAGGATGAGATAGCCCTCGCGATTGCAGACATGCTTCGCGTCGGCACCCGAAACCCACCACGGGCTTTATTGGCTGGCAACGCTGGTAATTTCGAAGCGTACGAATGGTACCTTCGCGGCCGGCATCACCTGAATCGCCAGACAAGAGAGGAGTTTCACCGGGCCATCGAGTGCTTTGAAGAGGCTTCTGTACGCAGCCCCGGTTACGCTCCAGCATTGAGCGGGATGGCGGTGGCCTGGCTCTATCTTGGCTTATTTGCCATGGATGCTCCGTTTGACACCATGCCCAAGGCGCAGAAAGCGGCGGCCCGCGCACTTGAGATCGATGATTGTGAGGGAGATGCGTTGTCCGTTTCAGCGTGCAGCAAGGCTATGTTCGAGTGGAAGTGGTCAGAAGCTGAAACGCTGTTCCGCCGGTCTCTCCACACGCAACCCCGAACCGACCTCAGCGCTCACCTGTTCGCCTTATTCGTTCTTTTGCCAATGGCGCGGATTGAGGAGGCGCTCAGCATGCTCGAAGACGCAAAACGAATCGATCCGCTATCTCTGCTGGTGGCCGCGAGCAGGGGCGCGGTGCTGCTCATGGCGCGCCGGGTTGGTGAGGCCGAGCTCGAGTACCGCCGCGCGTTGGAACTGGATGCCAATTTCTGGCGGGCGCTCGTCGGCCTGGGGCGTTGCCATGAAGCGCGTGGCGGCTATCAAGACGCAATCGTCTGCTTTGAACATGCGAAGGCAGTCTCAGACAACGTTCCAACGGCCATCGGAGCGCTGGGACGCGCTTACGCGCTGAGCGGACGAACGAGGGATGCTCATCTGCTGTTGGCTGAATTGGACAACCTTGCAAAAGGCCGTTACGTGTCACCTTACGGACGGGTGCTGATTTATCTGGGACTCGGCGACGATAAGGTTTTCGACTGGCTGCAGCGCAGCTGCAACGAACATGCAGGCTGGCTTATGTACCTGGCCACCGATCCGCGGTTCGATCCGCTACGGAAGGATGTCCGTTTTCACGCTCTTCTCGAGAGGCTGGGCTTACCGCGCATCGATTATTCGACGACCGTTCCAGCATAAGATAGCCAACCCTTGAAACCGTTTCAAACTTGCCGATTGCCGCCAGGTCAAGCAGACTGTTTCCGGTGAAAGATGTCTCTGACCGCAGGTTTGAAGCACGCTCGAACCCGGAATCCTGAGAAGCTGGCCATCGTATTTGGCCGGCAATCCTTGCCCCACGCAGAGTTGACCTACGCAGAGTTCGACGGACTTACAGATAACGTAGCCGGCAATTTATTGGCGGCGGGGCTGGAATCAGGGGACAGGGTTGCGCTCCACCTTCAGAATGGGCCGGAACTCGCCATTGCGTACTTCGGCTGTTTAAAAGCGGGGGGAATTGTCGTACCCATCAACCCGCAATTGAAAGGGCCGGAGATTGACTACATTCTTCGCCATAGCGGTTCGGCGGGTTACATAGGTCAGCCGGATCTTTATACCGAAGCCGCAAAATCATGTCCAGCCATGACTGCGTTGGAGCTTCGTTATCTTACCGGGGACCGGCCAGGGAGCGGCGCGAGTTCCTTTGACAGTCTTGTGCGTTCCACGGCTGGCTCCGTTCGTATTCCGGAGATTCTCCCCGATCAGGTTGCAGCGATTCTTTATACCTCGGGTACGACAACCCGGCCCAAGGGCGTCATGCATTCGCATGACAGTCTTATGCAGACAGCCCGCGCCATGCATCACATGCGGCTCGATCAGGACCAGGTTGCTGTCGTGATGTCATCGATGACGCACATGGTGGGTTTTGGGATGGTGTTTCTGTCTGGTCTGCTCAACGGTGCAACGGTTGTCATTACCAGGCCGTTTGACTTCCGGGGTGTCCTCGAAGCCTATGGGCGCTGGGGCTGCACCTACACGGTTGGCCTTCCCGTGATGCTCCACGGTTTGCTTCAAGCACAAACTGAGATGCCACAGGATGTGGCTTCAGGGCGATTCTATTTCTCGGGTGGAGACTCCGCGTCTCCCGCACTTCAGGAGGCTTTCCAAGCTGCCTTCGGTCCCGTATGTGAAGCCTACGGCATGACGGAGATCGCCCCTGCCGCCTGGATCCGCCCCGGTGATAGACGAGCCGGTTCCATTGGTCAGCCCGGCGAAGGGGTTGCGGTCCGCTTGGTCGATTCTGATGGCCGCGATGTGAAATCCGGTGACGTGGGGGAGATATGCGTTCGAGGCCCGCACCTCATGGTCGGCTATTGGCAGGATCCGGACGCTACAACGGCGGCTGTCCGGAACGGCTGGCTCCATACCGGAGATTTGGCTCGTTGTGACGTGGACGGCTTCTATTGGTTCGCAGGACGTAAGAAGGAGATCATCATCCGCGGCGGGAGCAATATCTCCCCACAGGAAGTCGAAGCCGTCCTCTACCAGCATCCTGCGGTCGGTGAGGTGGGCGTGGTGGGCCGGCCGGATCATGTTTGGGGAGAAGTCGTAGTCGCCTTTGTTGCCTTGCGCTCAGGGCAGGCGGTCACGGAGGCCGAGTTGATTGCGTTCGCCCGGGAACGGTTGGCGGACTACAAGATACCGGTAAGTGTCATTTTTCGGGCCGAGTTGCCTAAGGGCCCAACCGGAAAAATTCAGCGGCGCGCGCTTGGTCAGGAAGAAAACGCGTTCGCGCACTGATTTGAGATTTCGTTACGAATTTGAACGCTCGTGAAAGGAAAACATTCCATGGCAACCGCAGCTTCCACTATCCAGGAACACGTGAGTATCCACGCACCAACTCAACTTCTGATCAACAATCAGTGGGTTCCAAGCGAATCAGGCAAGACCTTCCCCACTTACAACCCGGCGACGGGTGAGCAGATCGCACAAATATCAGAAGCCGACGTTGCGGACGTGGACAAGGCGGTCAAAGCCGCACGGTACGCCCTGGAACGTGGCCCGTGGCGCAAGACGTCCGCATCGGAACGCGGACGCCTCCTCAATCGGCTCGCCGACCTGATTGAGAAAAACGCCGGCGAGCTTGCGGCTCTGGAGACACTGGATAACGGAATGCCGTTGACGGTGGCGCGCAACGTGGCTCTTCCTCTTATCATTGGCCAGTTCCGCTATTTCGCCGGATGGGCTGACAAGAACCATGGCAAGACAATTCCCATCAACGGCGACTATTTTTGCTACACAAGGCACGAGCCCGTCGGTGTTGTCGGCCAGATCACTCCGTGGAACTTCCCCCTTCTTATGTATGGCATGAAGCTTGGACCGGCTCTGGCCATGGGTAACACCTCTGTACTCAAACCTGCCGAGCAAACTCCGCTGACCGCATTGCGTCTCGGGGAACTCATCCTTGAGGCCGGCTTCCCTCCGGGAGTCGTGAATATTCTTCCCGGTTATGGGCCGACAGCGGGAGCGGCTATCGCGGATCACATGGACATCGATAAAGTCGCCTTCACCGGCTCGGGGGAGGTGGGTCGTCTGATCATGCAGGCGGCAGGCAGATCCAATCTCAAGCGTGTCGGTCTGGAACTTGGCGGCAAGAGTCCCAACATAGTGTTTGCCGACGCCGATATGGAGCAGGCGATTGAAGGCTGTCATTTCGGGGTGTTTTTCAACCAGGGCCAGATCTGCTGTGCTGGTTCGCGCCTCTTCGTTGAAGAGAAAATCTACGACGAGTTTGTTGAAAAGAGTGTCGCACGTGCTGGCCGGCGCACGGTAGGCGATCCCTTCGAGGTAACGACCGAGCAAGGGCCGCAAATCGATGGCGCCCAGTTTGACAAGGTAATGTCTTATATCGATGAAGGTAAACGGGAAGGCGCCGAACTGCTTATCGGCGGCAAGCGCATCGGGGACCGTGGTCACTTTATTGAACCAACGGTGTTTGCCAACGTCCAGGATGAAATGAAGATTGCCCGGGAAGAAATTTTTGGACCGGTCATGAGCATCATCAGGTTCCGCGATCTTGACGAGGTCGTTGAGCGGGCGAACAACACCCCTTATGGGCTGGCGGCTGCGGTTTGGACGCGAGACATTGGTAAGGCGCATGCGATTGCAAACAATGTCCGCGCCGGCACGGTGTGGATCAACTGTTTTGATGTCTTCGACGCCGCGGCGCCCTTCGGTGGCTTCAAGCAGTCCGGCATGGGCAGAGAGATGGGCGAGTATGCCCTGCAGCAGTATACGGAGATAAAAACCGTCACCGTCAAACTGTAACGGCAAGAAATCACGTATTACGGCCATTGGCCAAGTTGGTTCCAACTCCGGTCAGCTCGTTCTTCGTTACTCGGGCCAGATTTGTCATGCGGACAAAGACGAACGAAACCGAAAGGATAAGCCATCTAGTCTAGTTGCGCGGAGGCTCTTGCACCGCATTTCGTTTAGGGGTTGTTCCGGCAGTGTGTCGGAGAAATCACTTTTTGCGCCCGTTCGCCGCAATATGCTGCGCTTCACCGTTACACGATGCCGATATATTGCGTAGAAAATTCTATCTCCGACAGGCTGCCGGTCTGTCCCCCGTCGGGTCTGGGCGTTAACGGGTGGAAAAAAAACCGCAGGTCACCCGACGCAGCAGTCCCGAAGGGACGGGACAATCTATAGCCCGGCACGGGAGTGCCGGGTAGGATTTCACGCAAATCGAGTCCCGAAGGGACGACACAATGGGTGAGCTCTCACGCAAATTCTTTAGCCCCTGTGCTTTTCGCCTCTTTCAGACAAACAATGGCTGCGGGCTCTTCTACTTGTCCCAACCTCTATCATTCACCCCTCGCTGGTGAGGATAGCCAACTAAAAGGCCGTCAGGAGCGATCCTGGTGGCCTTTTTTATTTTGGTCCGATCGCGATGCAGAGGCTCCACCTGCCCTGGCTTTGGGCCCGTCTGGGTGGAAAACGATGGAGCAGCCCCTCCGACAGTTTTTTGAGTGGATCAGCGAGCCGGCAACGCCCCCATTCTGTGTTCGCGCAGGTGATTACGAAGAAGTCGGAGTCCGTCGTCGCCCACCGTATCTTTTACAGACTTATTGCGTCCAAATCCCGCCGGATGAGCCAGGAAGACAATCATCCTCTGCTCCTGGGCAAACAAATTTCGTTCACCATCGAATAGGGGCCGCATGGATCCGCGCAGTCGATCCACAAGGACGTCTTTTGCCGATTGTCCGAACACCACGATCACCTTCGCTGCCGAGACGGAGAGAATTCGGTCGAGATAGCGTTTGGAGCAAAACTCCTCTGCTTCTTTGACGCCCACCTCGTTTCGCGACTTGCAGTGAACCACCTCCGTCAAGGCGAAATCCAGGCCCGGCGTGATCAAAGCCCTAACTCCTTTTCCAGGAGCTCTGCGGCGCGGCTTCGAGCGGCACCCCAAAACCGCACCCAAGTCACCGCATTTCGCCCCCAGGGCTCCTGGGCTATTCCTGGACGGGACGTATTCACCTGCTCTCTTTCTTATCGCGGAATGAGCGTGCTTTAATGAGGGCGGCCGACCTCCCGACGATTCTCCCGAGAGGGAGCAATCAGGGCCGAGGATCCGAGTCGTCTATCCTAGAGTGGACAGTCACATGGCGAAAAAACAGAAACCGTCCTGCGAGTTCCGCTTGACCATCGACGCCTTTACCCCGAGTACGATCCCCTTGCTGCGTCTCGCCGAGTACATGCATGATTTCGCCATCTTGCTGGGCAACGAAAAGAGTGTCCATCCCGGCGAGCGGCTTGAGCCAGGGAGCACGGTACTGGTGGCAAGGGTGGAACGGGAAGCTGAGCCGAAGGTGCGTGAGCGTTTGCGGGCAGTGCGCACCCGGAACGCAAACGATCGCGCCATGGAAGCCGCGGCCCGGCTGGATGACCGGCTCGCCGAGGACAATGCCAAAGGCATGATCTCTGATCCCGCAGGCACGAAGGTCATCGAATTCCCGGGCAGAGATCGTTTCCAGATGCCGGCCTTTGGGCCGATCCAGCAAGCGGGCACATTTCAGGGAGTGCCCATCAAGATAGGAGGGGAAAATGATCCCGTCCCCGTGCATCTTGAGGACGGCAAAGACAAGCACATCATCCACGCGAGACGGAGCTTAGCGAAGCAGCTCGCACCCCATCTTTTTACCAGTGTCGTGCGGGTCGAGGGGCAGAGCCGATGGAACCGTGCGGCGAACGGGGCATGGGAGCTACTCAACTTTACGGCGGAATCCTTTCAGGTGATTGAGAACGCCGACCTCCGGAAAAACATTGCAGAGTTGCGGAGTATCGAGTCCGGATGGAAGCAGACAAAAGACCCGCTGACCAAGCTCGACGCAATTCGGCGTGGCACGAAGTAGGGCACTGGGCATAGGGGAGCGCCATGGTCGCCATCGACAACACCACCCTCGTGTTGCTATTTCATCCTGGAGCAAAACCGCCGAACGATCCGAAAACTGGGCGCCCGCTTGTCAAAGCCAGAGAAAGGATCGAGCAACTGATTACGGATCTGGATGCACGGATTTGTGGTCAGACGGGACTGGAACTTTGCTCGAAGTGATATACCGGCCATCACCTTTCTGAAGTGTTTGACAGAATCCCGGTGACAGCGTCTCAAGTGTCCACTTAGAAAATAGGTGGACACTTAAATCCTTCACTTTTGACAACAACCTCCACGCAAGACGGCTCGATATAGATCGTTTCAGGATAAGGCGCCAAGCCGTTTACTTCTCCTACATCGGAGCCAAGGGATCACCATCAAACCCCATTATGGGGAATTTGTCCCCCAGACACCGCTCGAACTGCGTCCTGGTCTTCAATTCAGCTCCGTCTCGCAATCCATCAGGGTCCCTAATCACCCGGACGAAAGAAGAATGTTGCCCGCTATAATTGGCAACTAGTCGGTCTGATTGCGCGGTGTCTACGATCCTAGGTCCAACCCACGCGGATTCGGGACACGCGTCGTGTGCCGAGAATCCCCTAAAAAGGAAACGAGGACATGGGAACGTTCTGGGCGGGAGTACATGTCAGTAAGTTAATCGTACGCAGCGCGGTTAGCTTCGTACTTGTGGCTTGCAGCGCGGCTCAGCTGGTGCCCGATCTACCCGACGGCCGTTCTGACCTGGTATCGCAAGCGGCCTGCAGGAGCCTCGTGCCCGCCTCGCAGGGCGGCCCTATGCCGACCGGGAATGTTGCGACGCTGCGTTGGCTTGGTACCTCGAACTACGAACTGGCATATCACGGCAAGATTGTCATCATGGATACCTTCTACGAGCGTCCTGCACGGACTGCATCGCTTGGATTCACCGTTGGCGATGTCAGGAAAGCCGACGTGATCTTGGTCGGGCATGCGCACGCCGACCACATCAGCGATGTCGCGCCGGTTGCTGCACAAACCGGTGCGCCGGTCATCGGATCGGCGATCACTACCGCGCAGGCAATCGTGCTAGGAGTGCCGAAGGCACAGACGATTACCGTCGTCGGCAATGAGACACTCCGCTACGGCGATATTTCAATTCGGCCCACGCATATTGTCCACAGCACGATCGAGGGGGGTCTCATTCCTGCGCTAGATTCGCTTTACAAACTAGATGCGGCCCCTCTCACACCCGAACAGAAGGCACAGTCAGCGGCTGTGCTTGCGAGGGGATCGCGCGATCCTCGGATTATCTCCGAGGGAACAATGGGATTTACCTTCACGTTCCCTACCGGCTTCACGATTGTATGGTTCGACAGTGTCGGCGATCCCAACGCCGAAGAGCGCCAGCTGGCGGGCGAGCTTGCGCCGGTCGATGTAGCTATCTTTCCTTGGACCCCTCATCCGATCTCCGAGACTCAGCTCGCCTATACGTTCCAACACCTGCAGCTATTTCGGCCCGGACTCTACCTGCCCGATCATCATGACGGCATCTGGGGCCTCTGGCTCGACAACGGGCTGGCGCCTTTGTTCACGAAGATCCGTGACGACCTGCCAGCCACGAAGTTCACCGAGCCGCTGTATCGATCCGCGATTTGTGTCGATACCAGCGTTGTCGCGCGAGGCCGCAGAGCTACCCGTAACCCATAACATTAGCCACGGGGGGCGCTCCATCTATCCAGGTTTCTCCACCGAAAGGTAACGCCGCGGATTTCGAGTCCTAGATAATGGCAAAGGGGCAGCCTACGGGTTACCCCTCTGTTGTAAGCCCTTCGCCCAATTCAACTTAAATGGCAGGGATTTTGCGCTAGTACTACGGTGACCGGTGCAGGTGAAAGATTTGTGGTCAAGTTGAAAGATTTGTGGTCAAAAGATTTGGACCGTTGCTGTGACGTACCATGCCCCGTGGTATAACATGCCGGCCCCGTGAAGCCCACGGCGTGGCTGTCTGGAGACACCGCCATCGCTATCACGTCGCAGGGGAACACATTGTTTATGAAATAGCAAAATAGCGCGCGATCACGCCCGTCGCACGTTCGCGGGTCGCCGGTGAAGTTCTGCTGTTCTGCTTTCGCTCTACTCAAAAAACTCCTCATCAACCCTTTTGATATATAGCGTCTCTTCGATGCGGCATCCCACGTTGTGGCGGATCATCAGACGTGCTAGCTGGTCGCCGTCTACTAGCACAATGCGCTTACTCAAATGCTGTGCCGTTTCCTTCGCAGATGCGGAGAAATTTGAGGTTGTGACGAAGAGTCCCTTTGTGGCCTTGTGCCGGTCCAAACTCCCAAAAAAATCACGGATGGCCCCAGGTCCGATATTATTGCCCTTCGCATAGCGCTTGGCTTGTATGTAAACGCGATCAAGCCCTAGGGAATCCTGGTCGATAACGCCATCGACGCCATCATCGCCAGAGCGGCCGATCGTCCGGCCGGCACTCTCTGCTGACCCGCCATAACCCATGCTGAGAAGCAAGTTCACCATCAGGCGTTCAAAGAAATCCGGTGGAGCTTCCTGAATGCGCTCCAGCAGGTCGTGCACCAACGCGGTTTCAATTTGGCGATAGGCCGTGCGCATCGTTTCGTCCGGGGTTTGCTTCTGATCTTCTAGCGATGGAGTTGCTAGCGTGCCGTCCGGCTCCGCCGTTCCACCGGATCGCTTCAGGAATTGACGGAATTCCTCAAACTCCATGAGAACTTTATTATCAATTCTTTTTGGCGAAGACCGGAGAACGGTCTGTCCCCGAGGCGTGATTCGGAAATACCCGCGACGAGTAATCTCTACAAGCTGCGCTTTGTTTAGATAAGACTTCGCCCAATGAATACGGTTGCCGATGACTGTCTGTTTGCCAGAAGGGAGGAGATCGCTTCGCTCTCCCTGAGATAGCTGAAGCTCGTTGACGAGTTCATCCACTACCTGACCGATACGAACTTCGCCTTTAGACGACGCGACAAGCACTGGCAGCATTAACGATTGATAGTCTGGAATTGACATTTGGCTTCACACCGCATCCCACGGATTGATAACAGGCACTCGCGCCTTATCGTAATCACTTCGATCGCGCGTCACCAGAGTGAGGCCGTGATAAATGGCTGTCGCAGCGATGATCAGATCCGGCTGAGAGAAGGTATGCCCCGCCTTCCGGCCTTCTTCTACCAGGCGCCGCCACTTGAGCATAATGTCTTCGGTAATCTGGAGAACCCGTTCGCCGAACATGGGCCGGACCTTATTCGTGAGCCAGTCATTGAGGTCGGCGCGCCGATTGGGCTCACTGACCAGCTCAATGCCGAAACGTATCTCGGCAACGGTTACGGCACTGATGTAAAGCTGATCAAGCGGACAACCGGCAACGAACGCCACAACCTTTTGTTCAGGCTTGGGCCGCCGGAGTTCCGAGAGGATATTGGTATCAAGCAACCACGCCATCAGAACCCAGCGTCACGCACAGGCATACGCTCGCGTCCGGGTTCCAGCACGATCTCTTTGAACGGCGAAGCCTGCATCGCTGCGACCAATTCAGCCCCCATCGCAGACGATTTCTCGTCCGATCGGCCAGCGTCCTTCTCATCCGGAACCGGCGACGTCGTCAAGGCTTGCATGAGGACATCCTCGACGTTTTTAAATGCGCCAGTTTTCATCCGCTCGTTAATGAGGGCTTCGAGTTCCGGTCTTTGAATTTCAATCGTCATCGCCGTCGTCTTTCTCTTTACTGACCTGCTTCCGGCGGTCCCTGGAGATCGCCCTCACGTCATGCGTGGACGTGACGCCTGCCCTATTCCTGGAGTAACCGCAAGTATCGTAATTTCATCATATTACGTCAGACGGTAAATCCCGAAGAGCTGCACAAGGGCGCGCCTCTGGTCGTGTGGGAAGCCATGCGTCAGGCGTTTCCTTGCCCCAAGTGATCCGGCTTCGCGAATCTGAGGCTGATGGCGCAGCGGTAAGGGAATCCTGAGACGCCCTTGGACGTTCAACTAAAACTTGTGTTTATCTAGAAAACTCGTGCCCTCTATGTTGGCCGCCTTGACAGCAACATCGGTGACAATTTTCCCTGCAACTGGACCGAGCTTAGCCAACACTTTCTTCGCACCTCGAGCCAGCTCCCCAGTGATCCCATGCGGGGCGTGCACGGTTTGGCCTGGGGTTCCTGGGTCTTCCGCTTCCGTGGTCCAAGGAAACTTGTTCCCGCAATGTTTGCAATGCTGGGGCGGACCATCATCCGAACCGTGGCTCAAGTAATATCCACAGGTTGGACACTCGCTGAGTAGCTTAGCACCGCACTCGCAAAACTGAACTCTGAGCAGTCTCAACGCCTCTACTGCCCGTCTTCTTTGGACGACCTGTGGGCGACTGCTCGCAAAGTAAATAGGTTCCCCTGGGTCGTCCCAGTGACCCTTGACGCAGTATCGAATTAGACTCATTGCGAAGATTCCCTGTGTGGGCCATCTGGCACCACAACTCAATTATTCGCCCTTCTCTACCATAAAAGCAGAGGGGAACGAGGGGAGGATCAAGGAAGCCATACCCATGCTGCCGGCACGCGGCGAGAAGGTGCAAACACCGTCGACCGGACCACGGGCGCCTCCCTGCCGCAACGCCTGGCAAGTTGTCGCACCCAGGGTCCTTCGCGCGTTTATACAGAGAAGGCGCGCGCGGCGCACCCAGGGAACGGTCGACATCCTGGTTAAGTTCAGGGTTGAGTCGAAGTGCTGGAGATCGTCAACGGACTACCTGGCTTGAACGGGGGGCGTAATTCGGCGACACCGATACCTCTTCACCGGGACGAGGTGGAACCACAGTCGGCTTGCCCTTTGATCGAGGTGGATCGGCAGCATCCTGGATGCAAAACGGTTCATTGAGCGCATTTAACAAAGGAACTATTCTTCGCACGGTCAACTGGAACGGACCCTAAAACCACTCCATGCGCGCTCACATAACCGCAAATCCGGTACCCACCCCCGAACATCTGGGGAAGACTCTTGGCGTCAGCTTCGAGCATGTCGCGGCGGTGAGACAGATCTTGGACGGGTCTGCCAAAGAAAAGGCACCGGGGCTCTCGAGGATGGCTGCGCCCAAGAAATTGCCCCGCCCACGAATAAGTGGCCGAGCTACCGGAAAACGGTAATCACAGCAAATCCCGCAGCCTCGGCCGCCTCACAAAGCCGTTGATCGCCAGAAATAAATCTTCGTTGAGCGGGCCGTTGCTGACACCATGTGAGAGCCGCCGCCAACTGCAAACTGTCGCTCGCCCGCAACGGATAAAGATCCACGAGCCTGCCAGCCAACTCGCGAACAGCATCGTCGGGTAAAATTTCTCTCCAGCCTCGGCGCAGCAACGCGAGTCTCTTTAAGGCGCCTTGCTTTTCCATCTCGTTCACAGCTCCGCTTCGATGGAGTCTGGCCACTGCACTGTACACTTCCACCGCGCTTGCCCACCACACGACCGGCGCAAACTTTCGCAAGTGAGAGCGAACCTGGCGGCTCGTGCTTTCTTGAATACACAACGGCGCCAGCGCACTCGAATCCCAAAACGCTGTCGGCAGTTCACCCGCCTTTTTCACAGTCCTTCGTTCCGATCTTCAAGGAGAGCCGCAATCGCATCGCTCCCACCGACGCTGCCGGTCTTGATCTTCAGAAGTTCGTCGACGTCCAGAGGAACCTCCGGAAGGCGCATCTTTCCCGCAGCCACCAGCAACAGTTCCTCATCGCTCGCACCGCCTGATGAGAAGGGAATCAGTTTGGCCACAGGCAGGTTGCGGTCCCGAATAATGATTTCCTCACCACCTCGCGCGAAGGTGACATAGGTGCTGAGACGGTTCTTGAGTTCTGCAATATTGACGCTGCGCATCGGGTCATCCTTTGATAGCTATTATAGCCACAAAGGCATGACCTAAAGAATCGGCGCGCATGAGGGGGCGGCCTTCTCCGCGATCGCAGTTACCCCGAGCGCCAATCTCACCCGCCAATCTCACCCAACGATGGCTAGATACGAGGACATCATACGTATTCACTGTGACGAGCCGGACCAGACTCGGCCTCTGCGCGGCTTTGATAGCTTCCCCGAGGAGTTCCCCAGATCTGCTCGATTAATTTCGTCGATGTGGAGCAGGTAATTCCGCGCGGCGTCTTCGCGCCCCTTGGCCGCAGCTTCCATGAGAAATCCGGGTTTTGGAGCGAAGCGAAACCCAAGCGCACCGCCGTCATCATATCGCAAAAAAGGTATAATGCAGTAAATGACATGGTCCGTTGTATTCCTGGACGAAAAGGTCAGAGAGGCGTTTGAGGAGTTTCCTCTTGATATTCGAGCCAGCTTTCAACGCATTGTGGAACTGATTCAGTCTCACGGTCTTGAACGTGTGCGCGAGCCCTACGTGAAACATCTGGAGGGTTCACTTGTCATCGTTCACGTGTTTGTGAAGAAGACGCAGAGGACGCCCCGTCGGGAAATCATGATCGCCCTCAAACGGGCGAAGGAGATCTAATGAAGCACAAGTTCATTTCGGCTGAAGAATCCTTCAAGCGCTGGAAAAAAGATCCAAAGTATGTTGCCGCCTACGATGCACTTGCAGGAGAATTCGCCCTCGCCTCTGCCTTGATCAAAGCAAGGACCGAAGCAGCGATGACGCAAGAACAGGTCGCCGAAGCGATGGGAACCACACAAGCCGTAGTAGCGCGCCTTGAAAGTGGAAAAGTCTTGCCGTCAGCCCGCACCCTGGAGCGGTTTGCCAAAGCAACGCGCACCCGCTTGCGCATCAGTTTTGAGCCTGACCGTGAAGCTGCCCGCTGACCCGCCGTTCGGAGTGCTTCAGAAGCGGCAGCCGGAGAAACGTGGGACTGATGAGCCACCCCATCTCTGCAAGCATCGGGCCGATGCCAGTCCACGGAAACCGCGGCCCCGAATGCTAGACCGGTGCGTGTAGACGAAGAAATTCTGCCGACCCTCGGCCCTTCTCTCGCCGTCCCATATGCAAAAGACAGTTTATTAAGCGTATTTAAGAAAAGAACTGCTTTTTATACACTGCGCTCCCGACCGCGGAATCATCTAGTTTTTGAGGCGCATTGGTACACTAGAGACATGTCCAGGTTTCATCCAGGTCACGAGCATTTCGATCCTTCTCGCAAGGAAGAGGTTTCTCCTGTTCCACGAGATCGGCTTGCTGAACAGTTTCGCGGAGATAACCCCGACGAAGACGAGCTTGATCGTATCGGTCCGGATGCGCCGGCACGCGACCTCGCAGCCGGCGAACAAACAGCCAGCTCTCGGCAGTTCGAGATTCATTGCGACGCGCCACAAGGGCCTGCGGAAACGGGCCTGGACCCGGCACGAATCGCGCTCGAAGCAGAGGTAATCGAGGGCTACCGTTCCGGGATATTGACTACCTATCAGACGCGCCGCCTCCTGGGCTTCCAAACTCGCTACGAGCTTGACGGCTTTCTTAAGGCGCATAACGTCTGGGAACGAGCGTATAGTCTCGAGGATCTAGAGCACGATCGTCGAACGATGCAACCATTCGAAGCTGAGGGCTGATTCAAAGCATGATCGTCGTTGCCGATACGACGCCGTTGAACTATCTCGTTCTTATCGGTCAGATCGAATTGCTCTCCGCTCTCTATCGGACTGTCCTCATTTCCGCAGGAAGTTCACCGCGAACTCCAGCAGCCCGGCACGCCACCCACCGTGAGAGCGTGGGCATCGAGACTCCCCGCATGGTGTGAAGTGCGCGCACCTTCCTCCACTCCCGATCCCGCCCTTAGCGAACTAGATCCGGGTGAGCGCGAAGCAATTCAACTTGCGCTGGAAGCGGGCGCCGACATCCTCCTCATAGACGAAACCGAGGGGCGACGGGAAGCGTTACGTCGACATCTGCAGGTTGCTGGTCCGTGGCGGTCTTGGATCAAGCAGCTCAGCGAGGTTTGATCGATTTCCGCGTCGCGCTCGAACGGTTGGACCAAACAAATTTCCGCCTCTCCGCCAAAATTCGAGACGAGTTTATCAAGCGAAACCCCTGAGGGGGTCGGAGCCACTGCGCTTGAGCTTGGCTACCGTAAGTAATCCCGCGACAGCCTACCCATTACAGCAAAGGCGTGACAGACGGAGTGTGCGCCCGCGCCCGCGCGCCGCGCAGCGAATCCCCCGCAATGATTACCAATACCCGGAGGGGGTAACTTCCAGTTAACTACCCCTTCTTCCTCATCTTTATTGCCAAACCTCCTTGTGCGCCACCAACAACCATGGGATCGTGACTCCAGCAACCCACTGAGTCGGTTCGTAACCGCCACAGAACCTCGAACCATCAGCAACCAAAGGAGTGGCCATTCATGGCAGCCAATCCAAACCAACTCTCGAAAGACCTCAACACCCCTTCTCCCCACGTGCCCACCATGGCCGAGGTAGAACACCGCCTGGCCCAACTGCAAAGCCTTCTCCCGCAGCGAAACCCAAACCGCAACCCGGCACCCGCCCCCAAGCAGCCAGAGCCTCCGCGCGCAGCCTCACCTCAACCACCCACCCATCACAGCTCGACAAAGCCGCCCTCCACGGACCCGCCGGACGCATCGTCAACACCCTCGCGCCCCACACCGAAGCGCATCCCGCCGCACTCCTCCTCCAATTCCTCGCCGCTTTCGGCAATCTCATCGGCCCCGGCCCCCACTGCATGGTCGAATCCACCCGCCACGCCCTCAACCTCTTCGTCATCCTCGTCGGCGATTCCAGCAAAGCCCGCAAAGGCACCAGCTGGAATCTCATCGCCAACCTCTTCGCCGGCGTCGACCCCTCCTGGCTCTCCACCCGCGTCAACACCGCCCGCCTCACCGCCAACGGTCTCGTACGGGCCCTCCGCGATCAGCAGCCGCCCACCGACCGCCGTCTCCTCGCCCTCTCAGAGGAGTTCGCCACCGTCGTCCACTCCCTCAAGCGCGGCAACGGTCACCTCTCTCCTCTGCTCCGTTGCGCTTGGGATAATGGCAACCTCCCCACCCTCGACATGCACCACCAACTGCGCGCCACCGGCACCCACCTCAGCCTCATCGCGCATATCACCCAGCGGGAGCTCACCCAAACATTCCAGCATCACCAGGCCCATAACGGCTTCGCCAACCGCTGCCTTTGGACTTGGGTCGAGCGCAGCAACTGCCTCCCCGGCGGCAGCAGCGCGCCCGCGGATGAACTATCCGCCATCGCCGGCACACTGCGGAGCGCCGTTGCCTGGGCCACCGCGCGGCCCGAAATCCTCTTTCGCCGCGACCAGGAGGCTCAGCAGCTTTGGGCAGATTGTTATGAGTCGCTCAGCTATCGTGATCCCGGCCTGCGGGGCGCAGCCACAAGCCGTGGCGAGGCCCAGGTCCTGCGCCTCAGCGCCCTCTATGCCGCGCTCGACTCGTAGCGAGATTGTCTGCCTCCCTCACCTCGAAGCGGCCTACGCCGTATGGACCTACTGCTACCGAAGCGCCGTCCGCCTCTTCGGCCTGGCCACCGGAGACCCCATCGCCGACCGCATTCGCGAGGCCGTCGAAGCCTCTCCCAACGGCCTCTCAAGGAATCAGATCAGTCGTCTCTTCTATGGCCACGTCAATAGCGAACGCATCGATGCTGCGCTCGAACAACTTGCCGCCTTCGGCGCACTCGCCGCTTACATAGAGCAAACGAGCGGTCGAAGCTCTACCCTCTGGTTGCCCGTCCAACAACAGCAAGCCGCGGAGGCACTTACGGAAAATGAGTAACCAGCCGAGTAGGCCTTTTCTCGCTTATCCCGCTTTTCGCTCAATCTTTTTCGCGCATGAAAGCGCCGGCCGGGGGGCTTATCTCTCTTTTCTCTCACAAAGTGCATTCTTTTCCCGACGCCGCCCTGCTCCCCGGCCGCAAGCTAAGATCCGTAATCGCCCACGGCAAGCACCTCGGCTACGACTTTGGCCGCCATCGTCGAGAAGCACGGCCTGGAGGCTTTGTCATAATACGATCGACCTGGGGTCACAAGGGAGCAAGCAGCGTTCTTCTGCCACTCGAGCAAAGGCCGGGCAGACAGACGGGGAATCACCACGGCAACGTTTCGTGGGTCTCCTCGGACGGCGTGAAAGGCAAGTTTGCTCGATGAGAAAATCGAGCAACGTCGATTCGTCTGGCCTCAACTCTCTCTCAAGGAGATTGTGCGCATTGCCCAGATTGACCCGGCACATATTCAGCATGATCGCGCGCACGGATGGTTTGTCAAATTCGGGAAAAAGCCTGGGCAATCTGCCCACTGACAGGCCCAGGAGATAGAGATGGTTGCAATCACCCGCCGGGCATGGCTCCAGGGAGCCGCTGCCCTGGCCTTTACATCACACACGTGGGCAGAGAAGGCTTCGCCGGCCACCACAGAGTTGCCTCATGCGCGGCCCGACGCAGGGGCGCGGCATTTCACCAGCGAAGCCGTCGAGACACTCATCCAACAAGTAAAAAAACAGATTCCTGACGTCCCGCTGGCCACGATCTTCGAGAATTGCTTTCCCAACACGCTGGACACCACCGTCTTCCCGGGCAGCTACGAGGGCAAGCCGGACACCTACATCGTGACCGGCGACATCGATGCCATGTGGCTGCGTGACTCCTCGGCGCAGGTAACGCCGTACCTCGCCCTGGCCAGGCAGGACAATCGACTGCGCGAGCTGCTGGAAGGTGTCATTCGCCGCCAGGCGCGCATGATCCTCATCGATGCCTATGCCAACGCATTCATGCGCGATCCTACGGCGGCGCCACTCAAGTGGGCGGTAAATGATAAGACCCAACGCTTTCCAGGAGTGGGCGAGCGCAAATGGGAAGTGGATTCGCTTTGCTATCCCATCCGCCTGGCGTATGGGTATTGGCAGCAAACGGGGGACACCGGCCCCTTTGATGCGCAATGGAAAGAAGCCGCATGGACGATCGTACGGACGTTCCGCACCCAACAGCGTAAGCAGGGAAGGGGCCCTTACTCGTTTCAACGGGAATCAGAAACACCGACGGATACATTAGCGTTGGATGGATTTGGCAATCCTGCAGTTCCCGTGGGCATGATCTTCTCTATGTTTCGCCCATCGGACGATGCCTGCACGTATCCTTTATTTGTTCCCGCAAATCTTTTCGCGGTGGTGAGTCTTCGCCAGTTGGCGACGCTCGCCAACCAGGTTCTCAAGGATGAGACGCTGGCCGGAGAAGCTGAGGCGCTGGCCAAGGAAGTCCAAACGGCGCTCGACCAATATGGCAAAACACAGCATGCCAAATACGGAGAGATCTGGGCCTATGAAGTCGACGGTTACGGAAACACGCTGATGATGGACGATGCCAATGCGCCGGGGCTGTTGAGTCTGCCCTACCTCGGCTGTTGCGGTATCGAGGATCCGCTCTATCACCGCACCCGGCAGTTTGTGCAGAGCGAAGCCAATCCGTATTTCTTCCGTGGCTACCGCGGCGGAGGGCGTGGGCGGTCCGCATGAGGGGCTGAATATGATCTGGCCGATGTCGATCATCATGCGCGCGCTTACTTCCAAGGATGACGCGGAGATCCGGCAGTGCCTTCGCTGGCTGCGCAACACCACTGCAGGCACCGGCTTTATGCACGAGTCCTTCGAGAAGAACGACCCGAAGGTGTTCACCCGAGCGTGGTTTGCCTGGGCCAATACTCTTTTCGGCGAACTGACGGTGCGACTGGCATCGGAGCGCCCGCAGCTCTTCGCCGGCGACAGCGGGTTTTGGGATTGAGAGAGCTTATCCTTATTCATAAACAATCAACCCTGGCGTACTTATGCAGTTACTTATTAACTTTGTAGCGGCCATGAAAGAACCGTTGTCGTCCTCAGGTATAGAAAGTGATCGACAGGTGCGCCGATCCTTTACACCTTCTGAACATCCGAAAGCTTCCGTCTTCTCTCGAAGGGCGGCGTCCATGGCCCCTTGGAAGCGGATCGTCCAGCCGCACAACATGTAGGTTAAGCGCCGCTGGACACCGGTCGCTGCAAGGCGACAACCTTACATGCAATCGGTGTTTTTCTTTTGAACAGGTGGGTCTAAGCGTGTACAGTACGCACATCCCCCCATAGGACAGCAGCTTAAGAAGTGGCACAGAGATACCGTGCTTCTATCGCACCCTATCTGTTTGGCTGGTTGCTAGTCTAACTTCATTCCCCTTATCCCCCACTATGATCGCAGGCGGTCGATCCCAAAGAGACGACTGCTGCGAGAAGGGACGTGCTCAAATGCCGATGACGCCGCGGGACATCCTGGAGATTCAGACCGCAATGGATCGCTATGAGAAGAAATTCCCCCGCAAACCCTCTCCTACTCCAGCTGAGGCGCTGGCATGGAAAGCCGGCAAACTTTTCGATCCCGACAAGGGGCGTTGGATCGGAATCGTACGGATGCTAAGTCTGGTCCTCGGTGCACGAACACGGCCGGGATAACCGCTCTCGCGTTCTCGTGATTGTGTCAAACGGAGGGGGACCTGCAAGGTCGAACGGGATGGAACAAGGTAGATCTTGCAACCGGCCCCGGTAGCGCAATTAGGATGGGAGGCGAATATGAGCGAGCGTCCAAAGGTCAAGGTTAGCCTGGGACTTCCTGTTTACAATGGCGAACGCTTTGTGAAGCATGCGATTCAAAGTGTTCTCGATCAAACGTTCACCGACTTGGAATTGATCATCTCCGATAACGCCTCCACGGACTCCACCCCGGACATCTGCGAACAATTTGCCCGCAAGGATCCTCGCATCCGCTATATCCGGCAGGAGATTAACATCGGAGCCAAGGCGAACTTCAACCGCGTGTTTGAGTATTCCCGAGGCGAATATTTCAAGTGGGTGGCCGCCGACGATGTGTGCGGCCCGCGCTACCTCGAATTGACTGTGGCGCAGCTTGACGCGGATCCGAACGCGGTGCTGGCCCATACCCTTAGCCGGACGATTAACGGCAAGGGTGAGATCGTCACCAGAGAGGAGATGGACGCCCGGGTGATCTTCGACGAGGGACTTCCCGTGCGCGTCCATCCGGAAGATCGTCCGCGTAACTTAGACGGGACTTTCCCCCACAGCCGTTTTCGAGAAATCCTTATCGGCACTCATTGGTGCTTCGAGATCTTCGCATTGATTCGCCGCCGGGCGATGCTCATAACCTATCCAAAATTGGATTATTACGGTTCTGATAAGGTGATGCTCGCTCAACTAAGCCTGTTGGGTCCGTTTCTCGAAGTGCAGGAGCTGCAATTTTTTCGCCGAGCCCATCATGGTAATTCGACCAATATGACCGTCGCCGATCGAGAGAACTGGAGCCGTTCCCCGAAAACCGAATGGAAACTGCCCACCCAATTTCCTTGTCTGGTCGGCTACACCAAGGCAGCGCTCACCTTGACTGGTAAAGTCTCTGATCGAATGAAGTGTCTGGGTGTGATTGTGCACTTTGCCGCACGGCCCGAGCGCTATTATGGAATCGCTGCGGAACTGCTGGCTCTGGTCCGAGGCCGGACGGCAAAACACGCTTGATCGGCGCCTCAAGGAGTCTGGTGGTTTCAGGCTTTCCCCTGCGCCGACCTTTGCTGGTTTTTGGGTTCCCCCAACCACACCATGGCGAACCTTCTTTCGGAGTTCCGCCTGTCCTTGGGGGTCGTGTCACCAAAATCAAGTCCGGAACGGAAATGTGGAGTATAAAGGCCTATCCTGCTGGCGGCTCTCCGGCATGCTCACGTATGCTCGCATTCGCGAGCCGCGCCAGCCCTGGGTTGAGCCGCCTGACTTCAATACGGAGGATTTGATGCCATGACGCAAGCTCAGATCTCGAATCGACTTCCCCTCACCTTCGAACGCAAAGAAGGCGAAGTTCCCGGCACAGTGGTCTTCCATTTCTCAGGACCCTTCACCGCGCGCACCGTATTTGAATGCCAATCACCCGACGCCGTCAGCAAGTTGTTCGACTTGCAATTGATGTTGCCCACCGGCGAGCCGCCCGCCGTTAACATCTTCGACCTGACCGACGTTCCCTACATGGATTCAACAGGACTGGGCATGGTCATCCGGCATTATGTCCGGTGCCAGGACAAAGGCGTTCGGTTTGTTGCCGCCGGAGTGAGCCCACGCGTCCTGGAACTGTTTAAGCTCACCAACTTGGACGCTGTCATTCCCATGATCGATACAGTTGAAGAAGCGGGTTAGTGGAAGCGACACAGGTATCTGAGGTACTATGGGCCCATCCTGATGACGATAGAACCCATTCGTGGGCTGCTTGCGTATTCCCGATGCGCTTGCTGAATTTCGTCAAGAGTGAAGATGGCCTTGATAGGCACGGAGATCTTTCCGTTTTTCAGCCATTCGAACAGGCGCTCGAGGTCAGGGTTGAAGTTCTTTGATTTGCGGGTCAGGCTGAAGAAGGTGGTTCGCTTTCCAGACCAGAACAGCAGATTTCTCGAAAACAGTTTCAGCATCATGGGAAGCGCCGGACGCTTCGCGGTCTTTGTGAGCGCCAGCAGGTTTATGCCATAACCAACAAGGATGCCCCCCCTGTTCAGGATCGAGTACGACTCGTCGAGACTTTCAAAGCCGAGCGGATCGAACACAGCGTCGACTCCGCCGAGATCGCGCATGGCAGAAATCCAGTCTTTCGTCGAGTAGTCGAAAGGAACAGCTCCGTGTTGGCGGAGTTCCTCGTGCTTTCCCGGTGAAGCCGTGCCGAAAACCTGGGCTCCCTCCATCTGGCCGAGACTGAGCAGTGCCCCTCCCACGGCTCCACTCAAACCATGAACGAAAATCGTTTGTCCGGATTTGACTTTGGCTGCGTAGTGCAGCATCTGGTACGCCGTCACCCAGTCGAGGATGAGGGCGACAGCGGCCGGAAGGTCAACTCCTTCCGGCACCGGTACCAGGAACTGTTCCGGCAGGTTGATGAGTTCTGCCTGTCCTTCGTATTTCGAGAGACACGCGACACGGTCGTCAATCTTGAATTTCGAGCAGCCTTCGCCGTTGAGACGGACTTTGCCAATGACGCTGTAACCGGGGGTCAGCGGCGCCTTCCTCTGAAAGGGATAGGTGCCGTTGCGCATGTTTACATCGGAACCGGCGACAACGGAGTATTCAACCGCGAGCTGGACCTCTCCACGGGAAGGGTCGGGTAAGTCACCATGAACGATCGCGAGTTTGCTCTCGTCTCCAAACTCCGTGATGACGACCTTCTTCATGGTGGATATGCCTCACCCTCACTACGCAGGAGAGAACGTCTTCTTGAGAAACTCAAGGTAGATGCCCCAATCAGAAGGCACCATGCCGTGGCCGCCCTCGTGCATGTAATAGCTGAGGTCGTGAAAGATGGGCTGCTGGGCTGCAGGCCAAACATCGGTTCCCAAATCCTCTTTGCCGAGTAGTTCATAGACCTTGCCGGCGGCAACCGCAGCCAGAAATTCTCCTTTGGGATCCGACCAGCGATCGGTGCTGCCGGTCTGTAGGAGCAAGGGGCGCGGAGCAATCAGCGCAATCAGGAGATTGGCATCCATCGGGGCTTTATCGGGAAAGCCGCCGTACTTCGCGTAGTTGGCGGCGAACTGATAGGGAAACCGGGTGGGAGCGGTGAGATGCGCGATGGTCTCGCCGTAGTTGCGGTGACTGAGTGCAGCGCCGCCCTCGCCTGAACAGCTTGCGATCACAGCGGCAAAACGCTGGTCGTGCGCTCCTGCCCACATCACGGTCTTTCCCAAGCGGGAGATGCCGTGGATCACCACCCGCCTGGCATCGATGCTCTTGTCGGTCTCGAAATAGTCCTCGACCCGGCTCATGCCCCAGGCCCAGGCCGCGATAGAGCCCCAGTCATCCGGCGCCCGTTCGGTCTGTCCGGGTTTCAGGTAGCGAGCGCGGATGCCATTGGCAAATCCGTCGGGATAGTCGGGATCGACGTCACCGTAGTAGAAGGTCGCTACACCAAAGCCGGCGTTGAGCAGGTCTTCGGCATCAAGGTGGCCGAATCCCCGGGCCGCCGGTGGGGTGATCCGGGTGTTGGTCTTGGGGTCCCAGGTCTTTTCGGATTTGATTTCGGGATCATCGACCGCGTTCTGCACGGCACCGAAATTGATACTGAAAAACATCGGCACCGGCTTGGTGGCTGTGGCCGGGAGATAAATGAGCAAGTCGATCGACGGGCCAGTCTTGTCTTTGTTGAGATAGATGGTCACCTGTTTGCGAATCGCTTTGCCGTTTAGGGCCGGCGTTCCCGGGTCGACCATTTCGAAACTCTCATCCGCAGGCCTGCCCGGTGCCCGGCCGTACTGCTGGGTCTCGAACATTTCGACGATCTCCGGGCGCCGTTTGGAGTACCAGGTTTTTGCGTCACGAACAGGCTTGCCGTTATCAAGCCGGAGAGGGTCGGGGAGGGAGTAAGTGCCGACCTTCGCTTCGTCGTAGTTGACGGGGATGCCGGCGACGACGTCAGGCGAAGGCTTGGGTGTCGGGGGTGCTGTCTGCGCAAGTAGTGCCAGGGCGGGACCGATCAGGAAGAGTGCCATGAGGGTCATGGGACACCGTGAGGGAATACGGGTTGTCATCGTGGGTTATAGGCTTTCCCCACGAACACTAGAGTCGTCCTGTTGTCTTGTCAATCCATTCGTTCCTCGCCTCCACATTTCGACGATGTAGACCTTCGGCTGCTGTGGACGCGCCTATTGTCGGGGAAGATGTAACGGTATCTTACGTTGAGCAAAACACTTAGCGCGTCAGCTTTAGAGAATCCCGAGTCAGGATTAAGTCCGCGCCAGGCCATTTTGATTCTTTGATCTTCCGCTCAGTCTCGGCCTATGGCAAACCGAGGCTGTTACCTTCTGCTCCTCTTTCTGGCGCTGTCCAGCGACGCCAAGAGTGTCTCCGCGCAAACGGCTGCGCTGCAGGTGCAGGTGTATGACTACACCGGTTTGAGTCCCGCGGCTCTCCATGAATTCATTACCCGCACCCAGGAGATTTTGACCGGCGCAGGAATTTCGGTTGAGGTCGACGCGTGCGCGAGGGGAGTGGCGACGAGTTGCGAAAGCCGGCGAGGGAGTTTCCGCCAGGTGGTGATCCGCGTGGTTACCGGAGCGCTCAAGGATAGCAACCAGCATCGCTGGCAGCATCTCGCTCAATCCATCGCCACCCATGATGGTGGAACCTACGCGTCAGTTTATCTGAAGCTGGCGGAAGAGGAGGCGGCTGAGACAAATCTTCCCCGGATCCTTGTTCTTTCCTATGCGGCCGCCCACGAAGTGGGTCATTTGCTTCTAGGTGACGACGCCCACACTCCGCAGGGTTTGATGAAAGCGGACTGGGAGAACGAAGATTTCCGGGCGATGGCACAAAACCGTTTTCACTTTAGCGCGGAGCAGGCTCGGGAACTGAAACGCCGCTACGGGGCCGGCCGTTCCGCCGGGACCGGTGCAGATACCTCGATTGCCGCTCGTTAGCCTATGGCATCTGCGTCATCCAGATGGCAGGGTGCATCTCCGGCAGGTTGATGAGGATCTTGTTGCGAGCGACGCTCAGGTCTGAACCGGCCTGGTTGGTGGAGGCGTCGTGCCCCGCGGAGTTGTGAAAATGCTCCAACGCGAAGGGCGAGCCCAGGGGATGTTTGGTGACCGGATCCAGTCGCTGGGCCCAAATGCAAAGATAGCCATCGCGTGTGGAGGTGAAATAAACGGTGTTGCCGTCGGCAGAGAATTGAGGCTTATCGTCACTGTGCGATCCATCGGTTACCGCGATCCATTCCGCTTCGGGGCCGGGCGAACCATGACGCACGGGTGCGATCAGGATCTGTGAGGGCGGCTCCGGCAGATTCCATGAAGGCACCTTCTTGAAGGTCACCCAGTGATCATCCCAGGAGAACGATGGATGGTACAGCGAGCTATGGGGAAGACTCAGGAATTCGTGCTCAGCCTTTGTACGTAAGTCAAAGGCGACAACGCGGTCCTTGTTTGAATCAGCCGGATCGTACTTCTGAGTAAAGGATCCATTGGCGGTCGTCCGCGGTCCGGACCCACCCGCGCACAAAGGTCTGTGACGGGCTATTCTGCTCCACTCCGGGGAGGTGTAATAACCGCGCGTTGCCGGGTGCGAGTGGCGCGATCCACCAATTGGCCGGTTTGTTTGGCTCGCGGCGCGGGCTCCCGTAAAAGAGAACCTCCTTTCCGTCTGGAGCCCAAATTGGCGGGGAATACACGGTCAGCTCTTGATTAAGTGGCAGAGAGACAGGCTGGCCGCCATTCACGGATACCGTGAACGCCATACTGCTTTGCCAGTAAAGGATGCTATCGCCACTGGGCGAGAACCGCGGATAAACCGCCCTCGGGGCCCCGACGAGCAGTGTCGGTTCGCCCGGTAGCGTTGAGGTGGTGTAGATGCCGCCTCCTTTTCTTTCCGAATAGAAGGCGATGCGCGTGCCATCGGGTGAGAAATCGGGAACTGCATCCTGGTCCGGCCCGGTGGTTACCGGAATTGCTTCGCCGCCCACAGTCTGCTGCACCCAGATATGAGCCGGCTCATCCCCGACGACTCGAAGTGTAGGCCAGCAACTTGCCGTCTTGCGAAAGAGCAGGCTGCCATCCAAACGAGGTGATAAGCCTGGCTTCCTGCAGGGTGGGGGTTTTCGGCTGCCTCCAGCGAACGATGGCTGCGATGCCGAGCAGGGCGAGCAAACCCGCGATAGCCAGAGCGGCGACGATCAGGAACCGGGATGGCCATGCAGCGGGTCGAGGCTGTGCTGGAAATTCAACCGAGCCTGTGTTTGCGGACGCGGGTGGACCGGGTGCTTCGCTCGCAGGGGGTCCGGCCACAGGCGCGATGAACCGGTATCCTCGCCGCGGGACAGTTTCGACATACTGCGGCGTACCGGCACTGTCGTTCAACGCCTCGCGAAGGCGGTTGACCGCTTTATTCAGAGATTGATCGAAGTCAACGAAGGTGTTTCCCCAGATCTGTACCCGGAGCTCCTCCCGGGAGACGATTTCGCCCGGCCGCTCGGCCAGCATGAGCAAAACCCGAAACGGCTGTTCCTGAAGGCGGATAGGCACGCCACGCTTGCGCAACTCCATCGCGTCGCGGTCCAGTTCGTAGACTCCGAAGGAAATCCTGCGAGCCATCTGGTCTGCCCCCTGCTGCCTACTTTAACTGACGACCGGCCGGTCGTTCGCGCTCCGCGATGGAAGCTCGTGTCTGCGGTGGAGTGCGAGCGCAGAGTGTTATGAAACATTGGCCTTGAGTCCAAGTGTCTCCGCTACGCCGTGCAGACGCTTGTCTCGCGACCAGAGAACCGTGTGTGGCGTAATGAGGGTCGAGGCAATGAGATGGGCATCCACGAAACCGATACCCCGTCGAAACAAGGAATGAGCTTCGATCAGGCGCCTTACTTCATGCAGCTGAGCGACCTTGACCATCGGGAGCCGATCAAGCGAAGCAATTGCATTTTGTCGATCAGGCAGGTTACCAAGAACAAGCTCGGTGACAATAAACGGGTGAGTGGAGATGTTGTTCCGTTGCAGCTGTTGGTAGAGGGCGGCGTCTCGCTTGCGAAAGTGGTCGACCCATACCGACGTATCTGCAAGAATCATTTCACCTTTGATCTCCGGCGCGGGATGGAAGCCATGGCCGGCGATGCTCCACCGAGGGCAGCCAACCTCCGAGCCGCTTCCCGCTCAATCAGCGCCTTAAGCGCCTCGCGCATGAGAGCACTCTTCTCGACCAACCCGGTATATTCCTGCGCCGTCTTGATGAGGTCGTCGTCCAAGGCAACGGTGGTTCGCAAAGGAATTTCTCCAGCATCAAGAATAGCACCATTTGATGCCATACTGATCACCATCTCATCGCGTAGCTTATCGAAATTGTAATTAGGGTGGGTTGGAGAAAGGCGCGGTATCGTGGAAGCGCTTCATGTCGATGCCGGCCATTCGTCCTTCCGGGTCGTACACAAAAATGTCGGTAAACTTTGCGTCCCAGATGACTTCGTCGGCGCGGTACGACGATCGCGTGTTGACCACTTGCGAAAAGGTTTCGTCCATGCCCGTGAGCAAAATCAGAAACTCCGCCCCACTCGCGCACAACTGATCTTGCGTCACCCCGGATAGCGGGCTGTTCTCATCCACGATGTGCACGATGGTCCAGGAAAGAGGAAAGAAGACCACGCTCTCCCGCTCCAGGTTGAGCGGGTAATAGCGGCGTACCGACGCTCCGCTCGCAGTGGTCTCAAAGCGCGAGACCAGCAAACGAACGTGAAGATCGATGATCTGGTTATTCCGCGTGTTAATGATGCGGAACTCAAAGGCGCGACGGTTGCCGATCCACGACATCACGGCATTCTCACTGAAGAGGATGTCGGCGACCGGGCGGGAGAAGCGCGCAAACACCAACCCGGTCACCACCGCCAGGCCCAACAAACTAACAACGGACTCGAGCGCGACCAGGGTGTTGGTGGCCAGACCTACAGGCACAACGCTTCCATAGCCTATGGTTGCGGAGGTATGAATGCTGAAGAAGAAGGCCTTCAGAAAAGGCGTATTAATTTCGGTATTGAGGGTGTTGACCAGGCCCCCTGGTCCACAAGCGTCGTAGAGGATAGCGAAACAGCCATTGAGCGTTAGGTAGGCGGCAGCGACGAAGACGAAGAAACGACCCCAGGATGTACTGACCAGGTTGGAGTAGGCCAGAAACGTCCGCAGCCCCCGGCCTCGTTTCTGGACATTGAAGCTGCCGTCCCGATTGAGCAGGCGAAGCTCACGCTGCGACGATACGACCCTGCCAAACCCCAGATCGCTGGATGGATCTTCAGGAGCCTTCGCCGGTATTTCCTTTAGTTCTTGATCAGTCACAGTGCCAATTTCCGATGCAGCAGCGCCAGCGTCATCTGCAGGCAAATCGCCGCCAGCTCCGGGTCATAACGGTAACCCTCGTCGCGCATGAACGCGTGCGCGCCGTTGACTTCCAGCCACTGGAAATCTGCCCCTACCTCCTCCAGCCGGGCCTTGATCACAGTGCGTCCGGCGAGGGGAACGTGCGGATCCTGACGTCCCCAGATATGCAGCAGCTCCCCCTTGATTTCGCCCGCTCGCTCCAGCGAGTCGTCGTGTTTGCCCAAGCCCAGGCTGTGGCTGTGAATGTCGGTGGCATAAAAGCATACGGATGCGAGCACATCGGGGTTCATGGCCGCTCGAAACGCCAGATGCCCGCCCATGCAAATGCCAATGGTTCCCAGGCGGACGGTGCAATCGTCGAGGCCCCGGAGATAGTCCAGCAGCGCGCGCGCATCGCTGTCATAAGCCGAAACGGCTTTGCCGTATTTGTCCGCATTGCCTTTATCGGAGCCGGCCTGGTCGTAGGGCAGCACGGTTCCCGCCGGCTCCAGCTCGTGATACACCTCGGGAACAGCGACAATATATCCATGGCCGGCAATCAAGGCGGCAAAGCGGCGGATGGGGCCGGTGGCCTGGAAGATCTCGGAAAACAGCACTACCGCGGGATACTTTCCCTTGACCACGGGGCGGAACATGTAGGTCCGCATAGGGCCCGTTGGGGTGGCAAGATCGACGGCTGTCTCTGGTTGAATAATCATCTAACTCTCCCGGGCCAGCTTAACTGATAGGGGGCCCGCGACGGCAAGAGGATTCGCATGGTAATTGGTTGGTTACAACAAGAGCAGGAAGACGCCGCCTCCGAGGGTGCTTCGGCGTGGGCGCGGGTGGAAGCGGCACAAAGACAGAGCCGCTTGCCCTGCCTGCTGGTGCCGCAGCCGGCGCACGCCGTATTGGCGGGAGAACTCGCTGCGGGGTTAACCTTCTTTGGCGAATTGCCCCCTGAGATCATGCGGGCCATTCAGATGCACGATACCGGCTGGGCCGCGAGCGATGCGCAGCAGATCCAACGGCTGCGATCCGGTGGCGCCCAGGCAGGCCATGCCGTTTCCTTCGTTGCCATTCCGCCCAGGGAAGTAGAGGAGGCGTGGACGGCTTCGATCAACACTGTGGAAGCCTTCTCCAAACCGGGAGCGATGATTATCAGCCGTCACTTCAGCCTGCTGGCTGCGCATCACGCGGTGCACCAGCGCTTCCTCCAGGCAGAGCAGTCGCGCCAGAGAAAGCTCGCCGCCGGCGTAAACGACGTGGATCTTGCCCGATGGACGGCAGCTCTCGGCTTCTGCGACCTGGTGTCGCTCTTCCTGCTCAGTGGGCTCAGTAGCGTCGATCTTCCCCTGGCTCATCCGGCCTCGCCCGAGGCGCAAACCGCGTCCCGCGTGACGATGCAAGTCACGGGACCCCATATTCGCTTCACTCCCGGGGTGGTGCGCGGAGGCTGCGCTTTATCCATCCAGGCGCTCAGGCATCCGGTTCCGGCGCAAGGCCCACGTGCGGAGACGCTCACCTGGGAGGTGGAATGAACGATGTAATCGTCGTGGGCGCCGGCATCTCCGGATTGGCGGCAGCTCGCAAGTTAGCCGAAGCCGGGCTCCGGGTGACGCTTGTCGAGGCGCGGGACCGGGTCGGAGGGCGGATCCACACCGTCCCACCGGTTGCGGGGGAATTGCCGGTGGAGTTGGGCGCCGAATTTGTTCATGGTTTGCCTCTGGAGCTTATTCATCTGATTGAAGAGGCGGGCCTCACCCGCTTCGAGTTGGGTGGCGAGACCCTTTGCTTCCGCAAGGAGAGCGGCGTAGGCCGGCTGGAACGCTGTGCCAGCCAGCCCGAGGTAGAGCAGCTGTTCGATGAGCTTGGGCACCTGCAGCCACCTCTAGAGGACCTTAGCTTCAGTGAATTTGTCGCCCAACGCGGATTCACCCCGGAAGCCGTAGCCCAGGCGACCAACTATGTCGAAGGGTTCAATGCGGCGGACGCGAGGCGCATCAGCATCCGCGCGCTGGAGAGACAACAGGCTGCCGAAGACGCGATTTCGGGGGACCGTATCTTCCGGGTGATCGAAGGTTATGCGCGCGTGCCGGAGTTTCTGCTGCGCAGGTTTCTGGAAGCAGGCGGTCGATGGGTGGCCGCCGCTCCGGTCCGAACCATCACCTGGAAACCGGGCAAGGTGGAGGTGGCTAGCGAGACCGATCAGGTCTTCGAAGCGGCCGCAGCCGTCATCACCCTACCCCTGGGAGTGTTGCAGGCGAGACGGGTCGCGTTTGTGCCCCAACCGGTAAAGATTCTCGATGCGGCCGATCGACTGGCCATGGGCACGGCAGCGCGCGTGGTGTATGAGTTCGATCACGCCTTCCGGTCACAATTCAGCAGACTGAAAGGGGTGAGCTTTCTTTTCGCTCCCGACGCCATTCCCCCCACCTGGTGGACGACGGACCCGTGGCCGGATTCGACGCTGACGGGGTGGGTGGCCGGCCGAAAAGCAGACCAGCTAAACCTGGCCGAGTTGCCGGAAACGGGGCTCATGACCCTCGCCGGCCTGCTCGGCAATGAACTTCCTGACCTACGCAAGCATCTGGTTTGCTGGCATCGGCATGACTGGAAGAGCGATGTTTACAGCATGGGAAGCTACACCTATGTTCCGCGAGGGGCGATCCGCGCTTCCGATGAGCTTTCCGTGCCGGTGGAGAAGACGCTCTTTTTTGCCGGGGAACATACCGACACCAGTGGGCATTGGGGAACCGTCCACGGAGCATTGCGGTCTGCTTATCGGGCAGCTGAACAGGTGATGTCGGCTTTGAGCTCTTAGACCAGGTCCCCTACTTTTTCTGCGATGTTGCTGGCCGCGGAACTCACATTACCGGCGACCGAGCTCACTCTCGAGGCTACGTCACCGGCCTTATCTCTGGTCGTCTTATAGACCTTGGTGGCGTGTTTGCTGAGATCGTCGCTGGCGTCCTTGATGTAATCACTTGCGTCTTCCAGGTGACGCCTCAGTTGCTTGCGGGTTTTTTCACCGGTCTGGGGAGCATAAATGAGAGCTGCGGCCGCGCCGGCTGCCACTCCGAGGGAGAAAACTGCCCAGTAACGAACTGCGTTCATTGACCATCCACCTTTCAAGATTGCTGGTAAGTCATGCATTTGGAGTGCACCGGCAACGGATAGGTTGCCGCAGGTTGTTGATGCCGTTGCGGGAAGCGCGCATCGGCTAGCTCGAATTTGCTATTGATTTTTGGAGAAAAAATCCTTAAAATAGAACCTTTGACATGTCCCGGCGGGGCCGATTGTCTGGAAATTCACTAGCCGCCGGGCGGTATTTGTTGCTCATCTCCCTAGAGGATAACGGATCAAATGGCAAAACGACGTGGTAATCCTAACTGGGGCAAACCGGAGCCAATTGGCCCGGTGGTCCCGACTGTCACTTCTTTCGAGCAGGTTGTGAAAGAGTTTAAACTGACCCCCGATCAGTATGTGCGTTCCACACGGTTGCGCGAGTGGGCTCGCCGCAACAAGAACTCGAAGTATATCCCGGAAGCGCTTCTCGAGGCTTGGGGCTTTGAGATCGAATCCACTTTGTAAACCAAAAGGGAAACGCAGAAAAGAGAACGCCGCCACGAGCGGCGTTTTTTGCGTCTGGCATCTAACTGGCGGAGAATATAGCCATGCAGTCGAAAACGCCGTTTACCGATGTGCCTGGCGCCCTTGAAGAGTTCAAGGCAGGGCGCATGATCGTCGTCGTCGACGACGAAGACCGCGAGAACGAGGGCGACCTGACGTTGGCGGCGGAGTTTGTCACTCCGGAGGCGATCAACTTCATGTCCAAGTATGGACGCGGCCTGATCTGTCTCAGCCTGACCGAGGAGCGCGCCGATTATCTTCGCCTGGGCCCGATGACACAACAAAACTCCTCTCGCTTCGGCACCGCATTCACCGAGAGTATTGAGGCCCGGGAAGGGGTGACCACGGGCATCTCCGCTTATGATCGCTCGCATACTATTCATGTTGCGATCGACCCGCACATGACGGCGGCGGATCTGGCCCGCCCAGGGCACGTGTTTCCTTTGCGTGCGCGGCGCGGGGGTGTTCTGGTGCGGGCTGGACAAACGGAGGCCTCGGTCGATCTGGCTCGAATGGCGGGACTGATTCCGGCCGGAGTGATCTGCGAAATCATGAACGATGACGGAACCATGGCGCGGGTTCCCGATCTGGTGGCGTTTTGCAACCAGTATCAGTTGAAAATGCTGACCGTGGCGGAATTGATCCGCTTCCGGCTGCAGAATGAGCGCTATATATTCCGCGTTGCGGAGTCGATCATGCCAACCCGGTTTGGCGACTTCCGCATGATCGCCTTTGAGAGCGAAGTGGATGGAGGAGAAAGCCATCTGGCGCTGGTGCGCGGAGATGTGAACTCGGAACACAACCCGGAACCGGTTCTGGTTCGGGTGCACTCACACTGCCTGGCGGGCGATGTTTTCGGGACTACGCTGTGCGATTGTCACCAGGTAGTGCAGCGCTCGCTGGAGATGATCGCGACGGCGGGACGTGGCGCGCTGATCTACCTGCACAATTCAAGTAAAGGTTTCGAAATTGATCGTAGTTCCATGCCTCATCGCCTCTTCCTGCACCGCAGCGGGGAGCACAGGGAGGACCGCCATCAGCGCATTTTGCGCCAGGTTGGCCTGGGTGGGCAGATCCTTTCCGACTTGAATATCCGGAAGATTCGTTTGCTTTCCAATACACCGACGCATGTTCCAGCGTTGCAGGGATTCAATCTGGAGATTGTGGAACAAGTTCCTCTGGCTTTAGCCATACCGGGCTCACGTTAGGTTAAAGGTGGTAAGGGAAAGCCTCGCCGAGCCAAGTCGTTCTGCAGCTGTTCCGGGCTTTCAAAGAGGGCGGCATGAAGGCCGATGGCTTCAGCGCCGACGATGTTTTTTTGCAGGTTGTCAATAAACAGCGCCCGGTCCGGAGAGACGTTGAGCTTCTTGACTGTGTGCAGATAAATGGCCGGATCGGGTTTGACCACGCCTAGCTCGCAGGACCAGGTCAGGTGGTCGAACTGAGCCAGCCAGGGAAAACGTGGCCGCAGGTAATCCAGGACTCCGTCCCCCATGTTGGAGAGGATCCCGAGGCGGAAACCCGCTTGCTTGATCCTGGGAATCCAGGCCAGCATGGCTGGGTTCAGGTTCATCCACATGATGGCATCCTGCTCCAGCAAGCGGCTGATCTGTTCCGCCGTGAAGAGTGCCCCCGTGTCACGGGCGACGGTTTGCCAGTAAGTCTGGCCATTCAGGATGTCAGCATCGTAATCCAGGCGGTGAGCCCAGTAGGCCTTTTCGAAAGGCTCCTCTGCAATTCCGGCGATCTTCAGCAGGTTGTGATGCGCTTGGGGGTCGGGCGGACCGCTGAGGACTTCACCATAGTCGAAGATAACGGCTTCTAAATCCATGCGTTGCAGGCTCCTGCGGGTTCTGCTCTATTACAACATGCAGCTTGTGAGGGGACTGTGACGGACGGTGGCTCAAGAAGATACCCCTGGTCGGCGCGGACCGCGTGGGATTTGGCCGAGACGCCTTGGGCCCGGCAGCTTGCCCAGTTGCGCGCAGCCGGCGCGCAGCTCTGTGACCTCACCGCCGCCAATCCTACCCACTGCGGATTTACTTACGATGCCGCCGCGATTCTGGCTCCCCTGAGCGATCCTGGAGCCCTGTACTACGATCCGGACCCGCGGGGGCTCCGCCCGGCGCGCGAGGCGGTATGCCGCTATTACCAGGACCATGGAGCGCTCGTAGCGCCCGAGCAGATCTTTCTCACCACCGGCACCAGCGAGGCCTACAGCTTCCTCTTCCGGCTACTCTGCGATCCGGGTGACGAGGTGCTGATTGGCCAACCGGGCTATCCGTTGTTCGACTTTCTCGCCCGCCTGGACGATGTGGGGCTGGTTCCCTACGAGTTGTTCTACGATCATGGCTGGCACCTGGACCTGGAGGCATTGCGCCGACGGGTAACCCCGCATACTCGGGCCATCATGGTCGTCAATCCCAATAATCCAACCGGTCACTTCACCGGGCGCGCGGAGAGGGAAGCGCTCGAAGCGTTATGCCGGGAGCAGGGGCTGGCGTTGATTGTGGATGAGGTCTTTCTCGATTACGGCCTGACCCACAGAGGTGCAAGCTTCGCTATAGGGAACCATCCGGTACCCACCTTTGTATTGAGCGGCCTCAGCAAAGTGGCTGGGCTGCCACAGATGAAGGCCGCCTGGATCGCATGCTTCGGTGCAGGGGAGGCCATGGATCGCCTGGAAGTGATCTCCGACACTTTCCTTTCCTTGAGCGCCCCCATTCAGTGGGCACTGCCTGGATGGCTGTGCCAGCGTGCAACGCTGCAGGAGCAAATCAGGGAGCGTCTCAAGGCGAACCTTGTCATTCTGGACGCCATTCTTTTGCGGCAGAATCTGGTGACCCGGCTGGTTGTAGAGGCAGGGTGGTATGCCGTGCTTCGGGTTCCCGGGCTGCAGCCTGAGGAAAAGATGGCACTTGACCTGTTGTTGGAGCGGGGAGTGGTGGTGCATTCAGGGGGGTTCTTCGGTTTTTCTGGCCAGGGATGGCTGGTAGTGAGTTTACTGACGCCGCTGGAGGAATTCCGAAGGGGCATCGAGGCGATATGCAAGCAATTCAATAGCCATTAGAAAATATCGCCTGTGCAAAGGAGGACTCAAGTTCGTTACTAATACTTTTGGGTCATTCACTTAAAGGTTTATAGAGCGCGTGCAAGTATATGATTTTAATAATATTAAGTTTTATTAAATTACCTTAATTCCGGCTGATCTGACCCAATAATGATCATATTGTTGCATGTGTCTGAAACAGCTTAACGTGTCACATTCGGAAATTTGGCTGAAGGAACGGATTCGATTGCTTTTCCTCGCCAATCGTCGTTTCCCGACCGTGGCCTGGCAACACTCGTGTTGTCTCCGGTAATACCATCAGTCGATCACGCAGCGAGCGCAGGATCTGGCGTCCATCGCCTCCGGGAAGGTCGGTTCTGCCGATGGAACCGGCGAAGAGCGTATCTCCGGCCAGCAGCAGGTGCTGTTGAGGGAAGAGGAGACAGATGCTGCCGGGGGTATGTCCCGGGGTGTGTATTACTTCGCCCGGTAGAGTCGCGAGACCAACGGCCAGTCCATCGTCGGCACTCGCGTCCGGAGACGCGATCTCCGGGGTGGGAACCCCGAGCCATCCGGCTTGCATTTCCATCGCACCCAGCAGACCCAGATCGTTTCGATTGAGAAAAACCGGCGCGCCGGTTGCTTTTTTAAGTAGGACCGCTCCGCCTACGTGGTCGATATGGGCATGGGTGATGACGATCTGGCGCAGGGTGAGGCCATGCCGATGCAGGCGGGACAGGATCTCCGGGATGTTGTCTCCTGGATCGACGACGACAGCTTCATGGGTAACCTCGTCACCCAGGATGGTGCAATTGCAACGCAGCGGGCCAACGGGAAAGGTTTCTAGAATCATGCGTTGATTCTAGGGGATTGATCCAGTTGACTGGCGGGTCTGGTTACAATGCGCCATGCGCATTTATGCGGCGGTAGGGGCATTGTCGGGTTGGTTTGCGCTGGCGCTGCAGCTCTATCTAATGCTCGTCCAGGCTCCCGGTCCGGAGAGACTGGGGGCGGTGATCACTTTCTTCAGCTTCTTCACCATCCTGACCAACATTTTGACCGCGTTGGTTTTTACCGCGGTTGCCTTGCCGCCGAAGGCGGGATGGGGGCAGTGGCTCCGGCGGCCGTCGGTACAGGCCGCCGCCGCTGTTTACATTGCCATTGTCGGGATGGTTTACCAGTTATTGCTACGGCAGTTATGGAATCCGCAGGGCGCTCAATGGGTTGCAGACGTGTTGCTACACAGCATCATTCCGGTGGGATACGTGCTCTACTGGCTGCTGTTTGGGCCGCGCGCCGGGTTGAGCTGGAGGGATGCTATTACCTGGCTCGCCTTTCCCGCCGTGTACCTGGTCTACATACTGGCGCGGGGTGCGGTGAGCGGGCTTTACCCCTATCCATTTGTCGATGTGAAGGTGCTGGGATACGGCGGCGTTCTCGCCCGTGCGGCGGGATTTCTGCTGGTGTTTCTGGGCATGGGCCTACTGGTAGTGGCGGTGGGCCGCTGGATGCGAGCGCGCTCTTGAAGCTTGGATCTGTCCCGACCTCGGACCCCGGAGTCCGCTGAAACCGGGAAGATCTGGTCGATAAAGCGCGAGCTTACTTGGCGGGAGTTGCGGGCTTGGCCGGCGTGGTATGCGTGGCCTTGATCCCGGAGAGCACGGAGTGCGATCCACTGGTTCGCTGGATCAGGACCGTAAGTCCGATCGAGGTAAACATGAACACGATGGCAGCCCAGGTGGTCACCTTGGTGAGCAGATTCGCGGCTCCCCTGGGACCGAATGCAGTCTGTGATCCCTGGCCGCCAAAGGCGCCCGCGAGGTCGGCACTCTTACCCTGCTGCAGAAGAACGACACCAATCAGGACGAGGCAAACAATAACGTGAATAGTACCGACTAGCCAGATCATTTGAACGAGAACCTCAATCGATGGTGCGGAAGGGGGGACTTGAACCCCCATGCCTCTCGGCGCCACCCCCTCAAGATGGTGTGTCTGCCAATTTCACCACTTCCGCGCTGAGAACAAAAATATAGGCGGGGTCCCACCGTGAGGATAGGCGCGACAATCCGTCATGCTGATGTTATCGCGCCCGGCTATCGACTGCAAACTAGGTAAACTGAATTCTCGTCTAAGCGGGTGAAAGGTAACAAGACGGACGCTCTACCGTCTAAGGTGGGCATGGTTTTCACGCGTATCCCCCGGCTGTTCTGTTTTTTGCTTCTGGCACCGGCGCTTCAGTCCCAAAACTCGGGTGCCCGGCCCGCCGCCACCCCGCCTGCGGCACAGGCCCCCTCGGCGCCCGTGACCACGATCCCCATCGACGTGAAAGTCGTCACTTTACCGGTGACGGTGCGCGACAAGAAGGGCAAGATCGTACGCGACTTGACCAAAGACGATTTTGAGTTGGAAGAGGACGGCAAGCCACAGAACATCCGCTATTTCAGCCAGGAAACGAACCTTCCGTTGACGGTGGGCCTGTTGGTCGATACCAGCATGAGCGAGCGCGACAACATCGATCGCGAGCGTAGCGCCAGCCGGAGTTTTCTTGACCAGATGATCAACCGGCCGGTGGACCGGGCGTTTGTCATCCACTTCGATCGCGAGATCGAACTGCTGCAGGACCTGACCTCCGACCACGCCAAGCTGGAGAAGGCGGTGGGGCTCATTGATGTTCAGCAGTCGGTGGAGAGCATCCCAACCGGCGACCAGGGTTCCGGGTCGCACCGGGGTGGGCGAGGCGCGGGCACGAAACTCTACGACGCCATTTTTCTGGCGTGCGACGAAATAACGAAAAAGCAGACCGGCCGCAAGGCGATTGTCGTCCTGACCGATGGAGAGGACCGCGGCAGCCAGGAGACCGTGAACAGCGCGATCGAGTCGGCGCAGAAGGCAGAAACGGTGGTCTACACCATATATATCGGGGGACACGAGGACCGGGATAGTGGATTTAACGGCCCCATGGACGACGACCCCATGGACAGGCGCTACCCGGGGGGCGGATATCCAGGGGGAAGATATCCTGGCGGGTACCCGGGGGGCGGTTATCCGGGGGGAAGCCGATACCCACGGCAGCAGGAAAACCGCCCCAACGGCAAGAAGACGCTCCAGCGTATCGCCGAGGAGACTGGGGGAAGATATTTCGAGGCCAAAAAGAAGGACTCGGTAGACGACATCTATGCCCAAATCGCCGAGGAACTGCGGACCCAATTCATGTTGGGCTATACCCCACCCAAAGACCAGCAAAGCGGCTATCACTCCATACACTTAACCGCGAAGAAGAAGGACCTCGCGGTACAGACCCGCGCCGGCTATTACTCGGGACAGTGAAATCTCCGCCCTTGCTAGTATCGGTGCATGAGCGAGATTGGCATAGCGGTCGATCCTACTCCGGCGCCTCGTCCGCAGCCCACAGTGCTGCCCGGGCGAGTGGTTACCCTTCGCCCTTTTGACCGGACGATTCACGCCCGGGCTCTCTACCAGGCCACGCACGGGCCGGAAATGGAGGCCCAGTGGCGGTACATGAGCGAAGGCCCGTTCGCCGGCCGTGCCGATTTTGACGCGGCTTTTGACAGAAATGCCGAATCGACCGACCCGCTTTTTTTCGCCATTGTGGATAACGCCACCGGCGTCCCGGTGGGCCAGGCTTCGTATTTGCGGATTGAGCCTCGTCATCGGGTCATCGAGGTGGGCAACATCATCTTCACCCCCGCATTGCAACGCAGCAGCGGTGCGACTGAGGCCATGTACCTCATGGCGCGGCATGCCTTTGAGGATCTGGGCTACCGCCGCTACGAATGGAAGTGTAATGCGTTGAACGAGCCCTCCCGACGCGCTGCGCTGCGCCTCGGCTTTGTCTTCGAGGGCATTTTTCGCCAACACATGATTATCAAGGGCCGCAACCGCGACACCGCTTGGTTTGCCATGTTGGATTCGGAATGGCCCGTGCGCCGGGCGAACTTCGAGCGCTGGCTCGCACCGTCCAATTTTGATTCGGCGGGGGGGCAGATACTTTCCCTTTCGGGCTTGAATGAAAATGTGTCACCAAAGGTATCATCTGCCCCGTTTCGGTGATTGCGACCCCCTCTTCCGGCCCATAGAGTTGTGGCAATCGGAGGGCACCACCAATGATGAATAGTTCGGGGACCGTGGTTGGGAAGGGTATTTGTATTCGCGGGGAAGTGTCAGGTGAGGAAGACTTTTTCCTCGATGGAGTATTGGAAGGCAACATTACTTTGACCGGCAAGCGGCTCACCGTAGGAGCCAACGGCGTTATCCATGCGGACATCGTCGCCGGAGACATGGTAGTCTTTGGGCGCGTCGAGGGCAGTGTCAAGGCCAGCGGCCGTGCAGAATTGAAGCACTCCGCGGTTTTCATCGGAGACATTGCAGCTACGCGCTTGTCGATCGAAGACAACGCCACGCTACAAGGCTACGTCGACCTCACTGAAGCGGCCCAACCGGCGAAAAAAGAGCCCGTGGCCCACAAGGAAGCCGAGCCCGAGGAAGCCAACGAGTATGTCGAGCAGTACAGCGAAGCCGTTTAAGCTGCTCGAACCGACCGGCATCCGCCTCTAAACGTCCCCGTCTCCGACTGCCCCAGGCCCTGCTACGCAAGGCCTGGGGCAGTCGCGTTTGCGGGTTGCTCCCAACAATTTTCCAGGATTGACGTCGCGGCCTTTTTCCAGCCGTCCCTGCGGGACTGGATTCGTAACCTCACACACTCCCTTACGTCAGGCTGAAGCCATGTGTAACAGCTCTAGACGAACGGCAGGCCTTTAGCCGTGCCGGAAGAGGCGAGGCGAGGGCTTTAGAAATTGCGTGAGCACTCCCATTGTGCCGTCCCTTCGGGACTTGATTGGGGTGAAATCCTACCCGGCACTCCCGTGCCGGGCTCCTGATTGTGTCGTCCCTTCGGGACTGATTCCGTCGCGTGACCTGCGGTTCTTTTCCACTCCCCCTCTAACCCCCTTAGGTGCGGTTTTTTCTGCTTACTTCGCCATCCGGTCCAGATCCAAATTGAGCAGAAGGACATTCACCCGCTCCTCACCCAGAAAACCGAACTGCCGTCGTTGCACATGGCGTTCTATCAACTTGCGCACCGTCGCCACCGGCAGATGCCGCGCGTTGGCAACCCTGCCCACTTGAAACATCGCCGCGGCAGGAGAAATGTCGGGGTCGAGACCAGAGGCGGAAGCGGTGACTAGATCGATCGGCACCGGCTGGCCCCTGTTCTCCGCGGCATAACGAGCCACATCGCCGTCGATGCGGCTGATCAGCTTCTGGTTGGAGGCAGCGTAATTCGAAGGACTGGAAGAAGTGGCGTCGTAACCGTTACCGGCGGCCGACGGGCGTCCATGAAAATACTGGTCCGCAGTGAAGTTCTGACCGATCAGCTGGGAGCCTGTCACCTGGCCATGGTTGACGATCAAGTCTCCTTCGGCCTGGTGTCGAAACGCCAGGTGCCCGATGGCCGTCACCACCAACGGATAAAGAATGCCCAGCACCACTGCAGTCAGCAGCGTAAAACGGATGGCAATCTTGAATTCATTTCGCAGCATAAGGACTCCGCTCAGGACAGGCCCAGGCCGGTTAAACAAACGTCGATCAGTTTGATTCCGATGAAGGGGACGATAACCCCGCCCACTCCGTAGACCAACAGGTTGCGCCGTAACAGCGCCTGGGCCGAGCGCGGTTGATACGCAACCCCACGCAGAGCCAACGGAATCAAGGCGACGATGATCAACGCGTTGAAGATCACTGCCGATAGAATCGCCGAGTGAGGGGTGCTCAGGTGCATGACGTTGAGCTGATTCAACACCGGAAAGACCCCCGCGAACATGGCCGGAATAATCGCGAAATACTTGGCCACATCGTTGGCAATGGAAAAGGTGGTAAGCGCCCCGCGGGTCATCAGCAACTGCTTGCCAATCTGGACAATTTCAATCAGCTTGGTGGGGTTGGAGTCGAGATCGACCATGTTGCCCGCTTCCTTGGCTGCTTGCGTGCCTGAGTTCATGGCCACGCCCACGTCTGCCTGGGCCAGCGCCGGCGCATCGTTGGTGCCGTCGCCCGTCATCGCGACCAGCTTTCCCTTCGCCTGTTCGCGACCGATCAGGTCCATCTTGTCCTTCGGTTTTGCTTCGGCGAGAAAATCGTCGACGCCTGCCTCGCGTGCGATGACAGCCGCGGTCAGCGGATTGTCGCCTGTGATCATGATGCTGCGGATGCCCATGGCACGCAGCCTGGCAAGTCTCTCCTTCAATCCGCCTTTGACGATGTCTTTGAGGTAGATCACTCCCAACGCCGTCGAGTTCTCAGCCACTACCAGCGGAGTGCCGCCCATCCCCGCAATCTGTTCCACGCTTTCGCGCACCCTTTGCGGCAGGTTCGATCCTTGTTCGACAAGAAAGCGCGTGATGGCGTCGACCGAGCCCTTGCGGATGACACGGCCGGCGAAATTCACTCCGGACATGCGCGTCTGCGCGCTGAAGGGGACGAACTCGGCATGCAGGGCGCTGAGATCACCGCCGCCCAGTCCGAAGTTTTCTTTTGCCAGCTCTACGATCGAGCGGCCTTCGGGTGTCTCATCGGAAAAGGAAGAAAGCTGTGCCGCGTCCGCCAGCCGTTCAGGGCTGACGTTGGGCGCGGGGATAAACTCGGTCGCTTGCCGGTTGCCCAGGGTGATGGTGCCGGTCTTATCCAGCAGAAGAGTATCGACGTCACCCGCCGCTTCGACCGCGCGGCCAGACATGGCCAGCACGTTGTACTGCACCAGGCGGTCCATGCCCGCGATCCCGATTGCGGAAAGCAGTCCTCCGATCGTCGTGGGTATGAGACAAACCAGCAGAGACACCAGAACAAAAATGGTCTGCGGGGCTTGCGAATACACGGCAATGGGCTGTAGCGTGGCCACGGCCAGAACAAAGATAATAGTGAGCCCGGAGAGCAGAATACTCAGCGCAATTTCGTTGGGCGTTTTTTGCCGTTGGGCGCCTTCGACCAGGGCAATCATGCGATCAAGAAATGTTTCGCCGGGATTGGAAGTGATCCTGACCATGATCCAGTCGGAGAGCACTTTCGTTCCCCCAGTGACCGCAGAGCGGTCGCCGCCGGCTTCGCGGATTACCGGCGCGGACTCTCCGGTGATGGCCGACTCATCGACCGAGGCGACTCCATCGATCACTTCACCATCGCCCGGGATGTAGAGACCGGCTTCGACGTAGATGATGTCGCCGGCGCGCAGGGCAGAACTTGAAACCTGTTCCCGCTCCGCATCTTTACTCTCACTCTTAAGGCGAATTGCCGTGGTCTCGCCCTTAGCTTTGCGCAGCCGTTGTTGCCTGCGGTCGACACGTACGCGTACAGGATCTCGGAAAGGCCGTGGGGCCCATTGTTGCCCAGGCTGGCGAGGGCGGCAGGATGCAGTACCGAGACGGCGCTCAGCACCAGGATCAGCAAGGGAAAGATGAGCACGTACAGCATGGCCATCTTGATGTCATAGCTTTCAATTTTTTTGCCCAGGTACTCCGGCGTTCGACCCACCATCAAACCGGCGATGAAAACCGAGAGGACGACAAAGACGAGACCCACCATCTGGCTGAAATAGCTCATGGCGGTCTCTGGGGTGTAGACCTGCCAGTTGGCGTTGGTGGTGAACGACACGGCGGTGTTGAAGGCCGTGGCTGGAGCGACACCGGCCAGATGCTGTGGATTCCAGGGCAGGACGCTTTGGGCGCGTTCGATAAGGTAAGTCAGTAACAGAGAAACCAGGCTAAAGATCAGCATGGCGATGGTGTATTGCTGCCAGCTCATTTCCTGATCCGCCTGGACGCCGCACGCTCGGTACAGGAGCCGCTCCACGGGGCGCAGCACGGGATCCAGAAAGGTGGATTCTCCTTCGACTACGCGAGCGATATAGAGTCCCAGAGGCCGCATCAGCAGTAGCAGTACAGCAAAGAAAACGACAAAATTGCAGCCAGCCGTTCGCGGTCATTCTAGAATTTCTCCGGATACAGGAGCGTGACCACCAGGTAGATCAGGGTCGCGACCGTGATCATCAGCACCATGACCGTGGTATGGGACATAGGACCCTTTACCTCAACTTCTCGCAGCCGCGAACATAGAGCAGCGCGATGGCGAAGAAAATGAATGTCAATAGAACCATCAAAAGGTCCTGCATGAATTTCATTCGAACAGGGGGCTACTAAGAGGGGTGTAAGCGAGACATAAGGAATTCATAAAGATGAGGGATAGGGAATGAGACCGGCTGCGGAAAAACTCACGGCTGGGTCCCCGGTGGGTGTGGGCTTTAAAGACCTGTGCAAATTAGGTTTGAAAGATGCCTCGGTTCAGCAACCGCCCTTTCCTTGCAACGACCCTCTCCTTTTTGTCATCCGCTCGGCTTCGCTCCTAATGACATCGATAGAGTTGCGGGTCGAGGACCGTGGTATCCCACATCTCGCGAAAAACGAGCGAGATGCCCCGAATTTCCTGCACGCGGCCCTAGACAAGACTGCGTGTGCGCCTTTGTTTTAAGGAAAGGCGCATGAAGTGCGCGGAACCCACGAGACTTCACAGGAAATCGGGGATGTGGGGCACCCGGCCTTTGTCGCCGGTACAGGAAACCCGGTCATTTGTCTTCCGACTCGCTTCAGCGAGTCGGCTGCTCGGGATGACAAAAAGGAGAGGGTCGTTGCAAGGAAAGGGCGGTTGCTGAATCGAGGCATCTTTCAAATCGAATTTGGACAGCTCTTACGTTCAGCCGTCCCTGCGGGACTAATTCATTCCGGAACGCCCTCAGGCAAGAACCGACAAGTTCACAATGCGT
>CAVWDK010000002.1:0-714350 GCA_963753715.1 uncultured Acidobacteriaceae bacterium
AATCTTAGTGCACGCGAACGGTCCGCACCCACAATGTCGAATGCCGAACTATGCTGCGTAGGGTATTGCGAACGTTGTGATCGCTGCCTTCGGGAGAAGGCCGCGTGTAGACTTTGGATAAATTTCGGATGCCGACAATTCAGGAGGAAGCGACTCCATCTAGGATCTCAGTCTTGCAGGAGGCATCGCAAGCTGTCGCTCGAAGCGTAGGTTGATGGCTCACGTCAGAGGGAATAGAAAGGGCCGGCAATTTGCGCCCTACTGATACGCTTGGGCGCGAGGATTCTCAAATGACTAATTTATCAAGCCGGCTCTCAAAACTTTTGCCGGTCTTCGGGGCGGGAGCTTTACTTGTCCTTGCTGGATGCCGTGAGAAACCAAAGCCATTGGAGAACGTTACCGCAAACATCGGAGCGCGGCAATTCACAGACTTTTCTACAAAGAATCTACCCTCGCAGCGGGATGCAGTCGCGCCCGATGGCTCGGATGTGAGGCTTCTTCTAGGCTTGAAGAAAGGTTCGATGATCCATTTCGAGCTTGCTCCGAATCGGACATCGAAAGCCGTCACTCATCGCACGGTGGAGGAAATCTGGTACTTCGTGGCGGGACGCGGTCAGGTGTGGCGAAAACAGAATGGGCATGCCGCCATCGTTGATGTCTCTCCGGGCGTGTCACTCACGATTCCTTTGGGTACACAATTCCAGTTTCGGTCATTTGGCTACGAGCCGCTTGCTGCCATCGCAGTGACAATGCCACCATGGCCCGGGGAAGGCGAAGGGATCATTGTGAAGGGCGAGTGGGAACCGTCACTACCCTGAGGATTAATCGCGCCACTTGCATTCTGCAAGTAGATGGAGAAAGCAGACGAATGAGCACAAACAGGGTCGCATGGAAGAACTTGGCGCTGCTTGCCGTGCTGTGCGCGGCGTGGCGGATTCAAGCACAGGATGCTAAACAGCCGTATCCAGTAATGGCCCCGATTGAACAATACCGGATGGACCGAGATGCCGAGGTAGCGTTGGCGCGAACTGCGGCCCCAGCGTCCATATCGAAGGATGCCGAGGTCCTGGTGATGGGACAAAAGAACTATGAGACCGCAGTGGAAGGCAAGAACGGTTTCGTATGTTTGGTGGGGAGAGCGTGGTTGGCCCCATTTGGAAGCGCGGAGTTTTGGAATCCCAAGAATCGGAGCCCTGAGTGCTACAACCCCCCAGCTGCGCTGTCCGTCCTGCCATATGTTGTGAAAACAACCGGGATGGTATTGGCTGGATTCTCGAAAACTCAGATCTTCGATGGGATTAAGGCCGCAGTCGACAAGAAAGAGTTGGGTGCTCCGGCCTCGGGCTCGTTGATTTACATGATGTCGAAGGAAGCGTACCTTACCGACCAAGCGCCCCATAACCTCGACCACCTGATGTTTGAGCTTCCACGCATGGATGGCGCGGCCTGGGGCGCAAATATGGACGGCACACCCATCTATTTTCAGCAGTTGGATCCGGCGCCAATAACCGAGTTCTATGTAGTCGTGAGTAAGTGGTCGGACGGAACGCCTGTAAACGCCGACGGTAACTCCGCGAACCATTCTCATAAGCATTAGGGGCGGGCTCGGCGGAGACATTTGCACTTGAAGCTTTGCAAGCCCTGCGATTCATACACCTCTCTTCTCAGCAAATTACACCTGGCAACTGTTGAACAGCGGTCCTTCAAAATGGGCCGCTCACTTCTTTGGAGCACCCTTCAGAACCAAGCCGGATTTCCAGCCGTTCGTCAGAATGCTTACTCTGCCAAGAAACAGGAATTGCGGTTGACAAACCGGACAAACACGCAATAATAGGCACCGGCCATCTAGGGTCCCTCCAAACACAGCCGCTCTGACATTTGCAAGCATTCACTGCCCTGGAGTCTTACGTGGAAGATCAGACAGCACATCACCACTTCCCGGATATCTGTCCTGCTCTCATCCACAGTTCCAGCGCCATAAGCACCAATCCCCAGCACTGAACGATTTCTATCCACCCATTCAAGGAGGGTCGGTTATGAAACTATGCGTAGTACCCGTCAACCAGTTATTAGCAGTAGCTTTGACAGGGGGATCTGCTTGCGCGCTCGCACTCGGCATCCTGCCCCCCGCAGCGCTGGCGCAGACAGCGACCGCGCGCGCGGCCATCGCCGGAACCCACCCCACGTGGGCGAACGATTCCAGGCGGATCTCGGTGGCCCCGGTTAGCAGTGGCGCCTTGTCCGTCAGGGTATACCTGGCCGGCCAGGACTCGGCTGGCCTGTCTGCCGTCGCGGCTGCCGTCTCCACGCCGGGCAACGCGCTCTACGGCAATTACCTGTCGCCGGAGGAGGTGAGGGCGAGATTCGGTCCCAGCGGTGGCGCGATCAGCGCGGTCAAGGCCTGGCTAACCGGTGCCGGCCTGACCGTAACCACGGTCGATGACCGGGTCGCGGGTTATGTCGAGGCAAGCGGGTCGGTCCAGGCCGCGACTGAGGCGTTCGGCGTTACGTTCGGGACCTTCACGGGCCCGGACAAAAAGGCTGACCGCGCACCAGAGCAGGAGGCAACCGTGCCCGCCAGCCTGGCGGCCTACGTGCTGACCGTCAGGGGACTGGACTCGGCGGCTCACCACATGAAGCCGGCCGACACGCTTCCGCCCCCAGGCCCGAACTACTTCATCGCGGGGCCGTGCTCTGGTTTCTACGGCGAGAAGATCGCCTACAATCAGCCCTTCGCTTACGGTCAGCCCCAGCCCTGGACGAACTGCGGTTATACTCCCAGCCAGATTCGGGGCGCCTACCACGTGACCGAGTCGGGGATGACCGGTAAGGGCCAGACGGTCGCGATCGTCGACGCTTACGCCTCGCCCACCATGCTGAGCGACGCGAACGAGTATGCGAAGGTCACCGGCGACCGGCCGTTTGCATCCGGCCAGTACACTCAGTACCTCTCCAGCACCTGGCAGTACACATCGGCCGACGAGTGCGACGCGCAAGGCTGGTATGGCGAGGAGACTCTGGACGTGGAATCGGTGCATGGCCAAGCACCCGACGCCAAGGTTGTCTACGTTGGCGCGGCCAGCTGCCAGGACTCGGACCTGCTGGACGGGCTGGCGCTCATCGTGGAGAAACACCTGGCCAGCATCGTCAGCAGCTCGTGGGGCGAGCCCTACGATACGGCCAGTCTGGTCCCGGCCTACAACGTGATCTTCCAGGCGGGCGCAGCCGAGGGCATCGGCTTCTTCTTTTCCTCTGGGGACAGCGGTTACGAGGACCCGACGGAGGACGGAGGCTCGGACCAGCGGCAGGTCGACTTTCCGGACTCCAGCCCGTATGTCACCGCGGTCGGCGGCACCAGCCTGGCCATTGGCTCGTCCAACAACTACGAGTTCGAGACCTCATGGGGGACTCTTCTCGACCCTCTGGCCTCCAACGGCAAGTCCTGGGAGTACACCCCGCCTGGCCCGTACCCCGATTACTATGACGGCTCTAGCGGAGGCGGCGTGAGCACAGCCTTCACCCAGCCTTTCTACCAGGTGGGCGTGGTGCCGAAGAAACTCGCCACCGCATTGCCGAACGGCACGACCAGCAAAATGCCCATGCGCGTGGTACCCGACGTTTCGGCGCTGGCTGATCCGAGTACTGGGCTGCTGATCGGGGAGACTGGGCTGAAGCCGGACGGCAAAACGTACGCCTTCCTCCTCAGCCGGATCGGCGGGACGAGCCTGGCCTGTCCTACCTTCGCCGGTATTCAGGCGGACGCGCAGCAGGCGGCCGGGCATGTGCTCGGATTCGCCAACCCGGCTATCTACCGGCGCTACGGGACCGACGCCTTCCACGACGTCACCGATCACCCGTTGGGCGCGACGCACCTGGCCGAGGTCCGCAACAACTACACCAACCCGTATACCAAGATGGGCCCGCTCGTCACGTACTTGCGCACGCTCGGCATCGATGGCGAAGGGGCTGCCGCACTGCCAGCCGTGGAGGGCTACGACGATTCGACCGGCGTCGGGTCGCCCAAGTACTACATCCAGTCGTTCTGAGGGTCCTTACCACCTGGCGGGAGCGGGGGCAGCCGGCTGCCACTGCTCCCGCCTTTCCTTTATGTACGACTCCTACGGGAGCGCCGGAATTTAATTCCGCGAGTTCCCGGATTCATGTACCAACGGACGGCCGGCGGTCGCACCCGTCAACTTACCGCGATCCCATTCGAGTTGGCCATTCACCAGGACGTACTGCACTCCCCGCGAAACCTGGTTAGGATCGGTATAGGTTGCGGTGTCAAGAATCGACGTGGGGTCGAAGATAGTCACATCGGCGTAGTAGCCGCTCTTCAGCAGTCCGCGGCCGGGCAGATGTTCGCGTTGCGCCGGCAGCGAAGTAATTTTGCGTACCGCCAGGGGCAAATCGAGCAACTTAAGATCGCGCGCGTAGTGGCCGAGAAACCGCGGCATGGATCCCCATGCCCGAGGATGCGTGTGTGGCTCCAAGAGCGGACCATCGTGCGACGTTTCGCCCGCGTCCAGACCAATGCTGGTCCAGGGTTGTTTCAGGCCGTATTGCAAGTCGTTTTCGTTGGCCATGAAGTAGAGTGCGGCGGTCTGTCCTTTGTCGGCAAGGATGAAGTCAAAGAACGCGTCCATTTCTGATTTGTTCTCGGATTTCGCCAGCTCAGCGACTGTCTTACCCTCGTATGGTTGAAGATCGGGATTTACCACCGCAGAGATCATCACCCCGCTGCCACCGCCGCAGTCCAGGTACAGGTTCTCCCAATCATTGTGATCGTGGGCCATATCGGCCACGATCCGGCGCCGGATCGCGGGATCTCGCAGACGCCCCAGCAATTTCTCCATGCCGCCGTCCGCCACCCACGGAGGCAACGACGAGGCCAGGGCGGTTGCCCCGGCGGTATATGGATACATATCAGCGGCGATGTCCAAACCGGAATCCCGGGCCGCCTGAAGTTTTGCCACCACCTTCGGCATGTCACCCCAGCGCGCCTTGCCGCTCACCTTAAGGTGAAAGATCTCGACTGGAAGGTTGGCCTCGCGCCCGATACGAATGGCCTCGTCAATGGCCGCCATTTCGCTCTGCCCTTCACTGCGCATGTGCGAAGCATAGATGCCTCCGTATTGCGATGCGACCTTGGCCAGGGCAATCAGTTCCGTCGTGGTTGCGTAATGACCTGGCGGATAGATAAGCGCGGTGGAAAGGCCGAGTGCACCCTGCTGCATGGCGGTCGCCACGAGCGACTCCATCTGCTGCAACTCCGCTGGCGTCGGCGCGCGATCGACGTCCCCGAGCACCGCCTGGCGAACCTGGGATGCGCCTACATACGTGCCCAGATTGATGGGAGTACCGGACTTTTCCAGACGGCGGAAATACCCCGCAAGATCCTGCCAATCGATGGAGATGTGGTAGTGGTCCAGCAGGATTTTCTGCGGCGCTATCGTGAGCTCGTTTTGGGGGGCGATGGAGCCGCCTTCGCCGGTGATTTCGCTGGTGATGCCTTGCGATAGTTTGCTTTCTGAACGGTTGTCGATCAGCAAAGACAATTCCGACTGGCCCAGCATATCGATGAAGCCCGGGGAGACCACCAGGCCCGTGGCATCGATTTCGCGCTTCGCCTTGGCGTTCCCCAAAGGTCCGATCAGCACGATACGATCGCCGCGGATAGCGATGTCTGCTGCATACGGCGCGCCCCCCGAGCCGTCGAGGATCTGGCCATGGCGAATGATGACGTCGTAGTCAGCCACTGGCGCACCGGAGTGACATCCCGTGGGTAAAAATGCCAGCAGGCTGGCCAGGCACAATGGATAGGACTTCCGGAATGGCTGGATCATGGCTTGCTCGGCCAGGGGAGCTTCGGCAACTTCGGCATCTGTAACAGCCGCCGGCTGTTTTCCGGCTCGACGTCTACAAATACGATGCGATTCCCGTCCGGATCCTTTACCACCAACATGGTCCCTTGTTTTTCAACCGGCACACTATGTTCCTTCAGTTGGGAGGCTGCATGCCGGAGACTGGGAACGGACAAGAGGAGCTGAAACACATTCGGCGTTATCTCCACCATCTGGCCCGATGAACCAGGGAGCAGGAGCGGTATCAGCCCTGGCTCGAGGGGATGACGCGATTCGTGGAAGCCGAGCTTCTGTTGATAGAACGCTCGTGCTGCAACCGGATCCTCCATGCTCAGGCTTATACCAACGATTTCTTTCGAGATGCGGTCTTCCCCCAGGTGCAGGCCCTGATCTTTGGTGTGCAGGGAGCCAGGCATGTACTGGGTATATTCGATGTTTTGTTCTTCCGGGCCAACCAGGGTGAAGAGCAGGTTGCCTGCACCCGCACGCTTCACCGGGGTCGGAGTGAGGCTGCGCCCAAGGTAGGCGCGGTTCAGCCCCTCGAGGTCGGTGGCCTCGAAACAAACGTGCATGAAACCGATGGATTGCGAAGGGTCCTGTTGAGGATAGAGCTCAATAAACTGCCGGTCGTTTACCTTGAGGAATGATTCCGTGGTCTTCCCATCTTTGGTGGATACGAAGGCCTGCTCAAAGCCCAGCTTCTGATAGAAGATTCTGGAGCGGGTCAGTTCGGAGACACGGAAGGCGACATGCGCGATCCCAGCGAGGTTCGCCGGCTGTATCTGCGCGGTTCCGAGCGCGGCGAAGAGGCAAAATGTGATCGCCAGCAGGCAGGATCGAAGATTGGTCATCGGGTCTTAGCTCGTCCCCCACCTTGATGCTTTTTTTAGAGCCACGCGAGGTCGTGTTTTCATCAGGTTGCAGTCCCAGCAGGCAAATTGTAGCTTGAATTGCTACGGAGTGGGCGTAGCCATCGCCGCCTGGAGAGCCTGTTCGGTGTGCGGGGTCATCACTGCGTAACCTGCCGCGCTGGGATGAACACCGTCCACGGTCAGTGCGGGAATATAGTTCTCTCCATTCGCAGCGGCGAGCAACGAGTGATAATCGACCACCTCGATGCCTTGCTGCTCAGCAAATTGGAGGATCCATCGATTCAGCTGATCGATGCGCTGAAACCTTTGCGGGCTTGGGTCTGCTCGTTCCGGGAGGGCTCCCGGTCCCCATGGGGGGATGGTCCCAATCACCACAGCGATATGATGCTCTTTTGCTTTTTTCACCATGGTCTGGATGTTGTTTGCCGTATCTGCTAATTGCCACCCGGGATAAACGTCATTGGTGCCGGCCAGAATGTGCACCGCCTTAGGCTGCAGATCGATAACGTAGGCGTCAAACGGCGCGGCAATCTGGCTGGAGGTGAGCCCAATGACGCCCACGTTGAGCCAGTTGTTTTGAGCAAAAGCAGATTCTTGCCCGGCCCAGCTTTGCGACCAGTTTGAAGTGATGGAATCGCCGACGAAGACGACGGTTGGGTGCACGCGAAAGTTCACTCCGCACCCTGAGGTGTAGAGAAGAATCAGCACGGGCCACGCCAGCCGCCTGAAGGCGAAGAATTTGTTGATCTTGACTGCTTCGGAGATTGGGCCCACCAACGTCATTTTCTCACTGGTCCATCGGAACGTGAAACCGATTGACCTTTCCCGTTCGCGAAACAACTATGAACGAAGGGCGCCGCTTCAGCCCTGCCATACGGAATGCGGACTCATGGGCCTGCGCCCTGGCCTGCGGCCCACCCAAGGTGATGAAAAAGGTCTCCGTCCGGCAACCACTTTCTATCGAACCGTTGCCATTCCTTTGCCATCCCGAAGCGAAGCCGAGGGATCTGCAGTTCCGCGGACTCGTCCTGGAAGTGTTTTTTCAAAACTCCCACAAGGCCGTCATCCTGAGCGAAGCGCCTCGCGGATCTATCGCCTAACAGAGGGTTTTATTGCGCGTAGTCGAAGGACCCCGACGATGCTTGCTGGCCGGTGCTCTTCACAATTTTCTGGCCACCAAAACCATGAGAAAAATCAAAAAAGTCACAACCTCCGGGGAGCCGAGGGATCCGCAGCTCAGCGGACCTTTCGTGGATATGTTTTTCGACAGGGCACCCGGATTCCTACCACGCAGAACTCGCAACGGCCACGTATGCGCCTTTCGTAGAGAAAGGTGCACCAGGATTGCCCGCGCCAACAAACTCGACAGGAATCTGGGAGGCGGAGTGGAGAGATCTGCGGTTTCCCTATCGTTTGTAACCTTAGGCTCAGCCTGAAATAGAGGGCGACCGGTCCGAATCGCTACAATAAACACATCGGAGCAAGGGGATTCATGGCAAAGCAATTCGGGTGCATTGAGACCAACCATCAGGAATTTATTCTGCAGCAGCATATCTTCTTTACCGCCTCTGCGGCTGCTGAAGGGCGAGTGAACATTTCTCCTAAAGATCGGGAGGCGTTGCGTATCCTCAGCCCCAATCGCGTCGCCTATCTGGACCAGACCGGCAGCGGTAATGAAACTGCAGCGCACCTGCGGGCCCACGGACGCCTGACGCTTATGTTTTGTGCCTTTGCGGGAGCGCCCTTGATTTTGCGGCTCTACGGACAAGGCCGGGCTCTGTTGCGTGGCGGCCGAGCCTACTCTGACCTGCTGGCTTCCGCATTCTCGAATGAAGAGCGTCCTGGATCGCGCCAGATTGTGGTGCTCGACATCGATCTGGTCCAAACTTCCTGCGGATACGGCGTTCCGCTATTCGACTACGTTGCCGAGCGCCCCACCTTGACGCGGTGGGCAGAAGCGAAAGGTGAAGCGGGACTGGAAGAGTACAGGCGCTTGAAAAATGCATTCAGCATCGATGGATTCCCGACTGGGATTCTGGAATCCTCGTTGAAATGAACTAGTCTCGCTTCGTCGTATCTTGAAAGCACGGCAAAGTTTATTGGGTTAGCGGCTGCTGATGGCAAACTGGCCCTCGACTCCGGCGCCTTGGCCAGGCTGTCCTCCGCCCAGGAAGATCGAGTAGTCACCCGGCTGCATGGCAGTTTTGCCGTCATGATCCACCTCACTCAATTGCGCGGGTTGGAGGGTAAAGACCACGTGAGTTGTCTCGCCGGCCTGGAGCTTCACTCGCTGAAACGCACGCAGCGAACGCAGCGGCTCGCCACCTTCCTGTGGTCCACGAAGATAAAGCTCGGCTACCTCGTCTCCGCTCCGTTTCCCGGTATTGGTCACGTCGGCTTCGACTGTCAGCGGCTCCTCCGGCTTGAGAGTCGCCTGGGATAGCTTGAGATGGCTGTAAGCGAAGGTGGTATAGCTGAGGCCATAGCCGAAGCCGTACAGCGGCTGGCCGGCGAAATACCGGTAGGTTCGGCCGGCCATGGAATAGTTTTCAAACGGCGGAAGTTGATCGATGGAATTGTAGAAGGTTACCGGGAGGCGGCCCGACGGATTGTTGTCGCCGGCGAGGGTCTCAGCAATGGCGGCTCCTCCCTCCTCTCCCGGGTACCAGGCTTCCAGAATGGCAGTGGCATGCTCTTTCGCCCACGGGACGGCCAGTGCACTCCCGTTCATCAGCACCACTACCAGCGGCTTCCCCGTTGCAGCGACTGCCTGCAGCAAATCCTCCTGCAGCGGGGGCAGGTTGATCTTGGTTCGGTCACCTCCGCTGAAGCCCTCGAGATGCACCGGCATCTCTTCCCCTTCCAGGCTGGGCGACAGGCCTACGAAGGCCACGACCACGTCTGCCTGCTTGGCGACCTCCACCGCTTGATCGCGCAAAGGGCCTGCTTCGGGCTGCCACTTCAGGTGCACCCCGGCGCCGAACATGGGAGCGTTGTGGGCATACTCCACCCGGATGGCATGCGGCGCAGTATCGCCGAAGTGCATGGTGTAGGAAGCCTTTCCCTGAGGACTGCTTGCCGTCGCGTCCATCCTCCAATACCTGTTTGTCGTCCAGATAAAGCCGGAACGTATCGCTCCCATCGCAGGGGGAACAATGTTCCGGCGCTATGGCAAAAACATAGTCGCCTGCACCCGGTACAGCGATCGAACCGCTCCAGCGGACACTGAAGGCGGCGGCCGAAACGCCCGGGACGGGCGAGGCAGCGTTCCAATCAAAATCCACCTGCTTATCGACCCGGGTCAGCACCGGTCGGCCTTGCCAGCCGGCGTTGTTGAAGTACTCGCCTTTCAGTCCGATTTCATTGCCGGTGCGCAAGAACAGTGCGCGGCACCACCACTGGGAAGCCTGCAACATACGATGAGCCCTGGGCAAAGAGCACCTTACCTTCCCTGCCAAAGCGGCTTTCGATGCCATCGAGCGGCAATACCGGGTGCGTCGGCTGGCCGTAGTAATTGCCTTCGAGCGACTCGAGCACGGTGGCATTGGGACCGATGACCGCGATGGTCTTGCCTTGCGCCTGCAAGCGGCAATATTCCATCTGCGTTCTTAAGCAGCACGATCGACTCCCGCGCAACCTGGCGGGCCAGTTGCCGATGAGCCTCGGAATCCACTTCACTCATGGGGATGCGCGCATAGGGAACATCCTGTGGTGGATCGAACATGCCCAGCCGGAAGCGCGCCGTGAACAACCGCTTCACCGCGGTATCGATTTCGTTTTCGCTGACCAGCTTATCTTTGAGAGCCTGGTTGAGTGCCGCGAACTCCGGGCCGCAACTGGTGTCGGTGCCCGCGTGCAGCGCGACCGCCGCGGCATGTTCTTCGTCCGGAGCAAATTTGTGGCCTTTCCATATATCAGTGAGCGCCCAGCAGTCGGAGGTGACAAAGCCGCCAAATTGCCAGTCGCCGCGCAAGGTTTTCTTGAGCAGCAAATCGCTGGCGCACGCCGGTGCTCCATCGATTGCGTTATAGGCGCACATGGTAGAGGCCGCATGGGCTTCCGTAATGGTGGTATGGAACGCGGGAAGATAGGTCGCCTGCAGGTCCTGCGGGGATGGAGTTACGTCGAACTCGTGACGCAGTTGCTCCGGCCCGCTGTGTACAGCAAAGTGCTTGGGCGTGGCGACTACTTTCAGATATTTGGGATCATCCCCCTGCAGCCCGGTGACAAAGGCCAAGCCCATGCGCGAGGTGAGATAAGGATCCTCACCGTAGGTCTCCTGCCCTCGCCCCCATCGCGGATCGCGAAAGATGTTGATATTCGGAGACCATATGGTCAGGCCAAAGTAGATGCTGATGGTTGCCATGCGCGATTGCGTCGGTGTATTTGGCGCGCGCTTCGGTAGAGATGGTGTCTCCCACCGAATGCATCAGGCTGGTATCCCAGGTTGCGGCGAGGCCAATGGCCTGGGGAAAGACGGTGGCGTAGCCGGATCGCGCCATGCCATGCAGGCCTTCGTTCCACCAGGTGTATTCGGGAATGCCCAGCCGCGGAATGGCTGCCGCGGTCATGGCTCATCTGAGAGATTTTTTCCTCCGGCGTCAGGCGCCCTACCAGGTCCGCGACACGCTGTTCGATGGGAAGTGACGGATTCTGAAAAGGCTAATCTGCTGCGTAGGCGGGAGCTCCAAAAGTCCCAGAAGCACCGTGGCCAGTCCCCATCGTTGGGCGCAACTTCTGCATCAAGAGCCCCCCAGCGAACGTCAGAATAGTACCAGCCGGAACCCCGGCTGTGTGAGAACCGCAAGGGGAACCGCAGATCTCTCCACTACTCTGCTGGAGGCAAACCAGGGGTTAAGCCACGCGCTCTCCCTGCGCGAACACCATCGCCGGCCGTTGGGTGCCCAAAAAATAAGGAATCTCCCGGTAGTCGTGTGCTTCATGCACCACAAAATCGGCGGACTTGCCTGGTTCGAGGGAGCCCACCTCGCTGCCGAGGCCGAGACTGCAGGCTGCGTTGATGGTGGCCGCGGTGATGGTCTCCGCCGGGGTCATCTTCATTTGCGTGCAGGCGAGGGACAACACCACCGGCATGGATGCGATAGGAGAAGAGCCGGGATTAAAGTCCGTGGCCAACACTACCGCAAGCCCGGCATCGATCATGGCGCGCGCGGAGGGGTAGTGCCTCGAGCCAATGGAATATACGGAGCCGGGCAAGAGGACCGGCTGCACGCCCGCAGCGGCGAGAGCGGCAATCGAGGCCGCATCCGTATGCTCCAGATGATCGGCGGTGGCGGCGCCGAGAGCTCGCCGCCAGCATGGCGCCGCCCGAGCAGCTGAACTGGTCGGCATGGATGCGGAGCCCCAGTCCCAGGCGCCGCGCCGCTTCGAGAATGCGCGCGGCAGAGGCCTGCTGATCGAAGATGTGCGGTTCGCAGAACGACATCGCAGAAGCTGGCTAGCTTCTCCAGCACGCTACCAGGGGAAGCATCTCCTCGACTACCAGATCGACATAGGCAGCTGGTACGGCCAACAAACTCCTCCGGCACCTCGTGCGCGCCGAGAAAGGTAGGCACGCAGCGCAAGGGGGTCGTCTTGCCCGTTTGCTGCACCACGCGCAGGATCTTCATCTCCGCTTCGACGCTGAGTCCATAGCCGGATTTGGCTTCGATGGTGGTCGTGCCGCCGCGCAGGAACCACGATGCATGCTTCTGGGCGACGGCCAGGAGATCGTCTTTCGCTTGCGGCCCGGGTACGGCGGACAGTGGAGACGAATGCCTCCGCCTTGTCTGGCGATTTCCTGATAGGTGATGCCGGAGCAGCGCATCTCAAATTCATCGGCGCGGTTGCCGGCGAAGACCAGGTGGGTATGGGCATCCACGAAGCCGGGCGTCACCACTCGGCCCCCTGCGTCGATGATCTGGGCGTCTTTGGGCATACGGGCTTCGATCTCGCTGCTCGGCCCCACCGCTTCGATCTTGTCCCCACGGATGAGCATGGCTCCGTCGCGGATGATCGCCAATTCGAGCATTTCTGCCCCTACACGGGCCCGCGGTGGGCCCGCCAACGTGACCAGCTGCGAGCAATGCAGCACCGCGGTCAGGATTTCTACTGGAGAGTGTCTGGTTGCCATGCACCACGAGGGTACCGCACAGCAGGTGGTTGAGGGAAAAGCCATGCGGTGGCCGGCGGGCAGACCGGCTTTCTGGTGGAGAGTAGCCGCAACGGATGCACGCCTGTTACAACGAGTTGCTCCCTGCTCAATCCCGGGAAGATCGAAGCTCGTCATCCCCGTGCCAGTTACCTGGCCGCCATTGCGGCGCCTGCACCGGCCACTTCAGGCTTTGCTCTCCGTCCGGAAGCACGGTGTTGAGCACCCAGTCGATGCGGTCGGTCGCATCTCTCAGAACTGATTGCAGTGACTGATCGCGCTTGACCGAGGTGGAATACACAATGGCAGTCAGCGCGTTCCGGATGTGGTGATTCACTTCCGCCGCGATCGCCATCCTGCGCGCCATGATCATCCGCCTGCGCTTCTCATAGATCATGAGTAGATACGAAAATATGGAAGCCACGACGCACGTGTAGAGATCCGAAACATAGAGCCTGCTCGCATGGTGCACCAAGCGGTCGAGCCCAACACCACAAACTCCAATGAGCACTCCTAACACCAGAGCCGAAATGATAATCCGTACATCCAGAAAGATGTTCGAGCGAACCCAGGCCTGGGTAGGCATGAAGGGAGACCCATGCCTGTCGGTTTCGCGCCGCGGCTCAGCGTAATCAAAGTTGTGTTTCAAGTTGGTCAGCATCCTGCTCCCCCTTCCACTCCCGCCATGCGTTCAGAACCGCTCCCATAAGGGCGTCTTGGTTCCAAACTGAATCCGCTTCGATGGCGACCGGAAGACATATTCGCTGTAGGAGCCCTTGTAGCCCCGCAATGCGGCAATCGGGACAAGGACCGGAAAGAGCAAGCTCTGCACTAGCCGCGGGGGGCTCATGAATTGGATCACATCATTGAATTGACCAGCGATGGCGGCGAACTGCAGAAGATTTGGCCTGCCCATCGGGTCCGTCTTGCCATCCTGGGCGAGACCGATCATATTCCGTATGAATGCTTCAAATCGTTTAGCCGGCCGAATGTCCAGCGTCACCTTCGCCGCCGTGATTCCTGCGTTCCAGAACCGGTGCGGTACTCCGGGGCCAATTTCGATCATCTTCCCCGGCTCAACAATCGAAATTTCGTCGCGCAGGATGAGGCCAACGCGGCCGCTCACCACCTGCAATCGCTCGTGGATTGACGGATGCTTGTGAAGTGCAAAACCGAAGCCCGCTCCCTGGAGCTCCAGTTCAACAACCAACCGTTCGCCCCTCGTTTCGCGAGTACCAAGAAGGATGGTCGCTCGCTCGCCGGTGACCGGATTGTCAAATACGTCGCCTTTTTTGAACATCATGGTTCCTTCGGCGTGGAGGCCCGCCCGGTATTGCGTTGTGCCCAGGAAGACTTATCGGTTACCAGTAGTTCGAGGGACACGCGGGAGAACCAAGGTCAGCTAACCAGCCGCTTTCGGACCGCGTACAGAACGATCTCAGCCGTATTGTGAACATTCAGCTTTTGCATCAAATTGGTACGGTGGCTCTCGACGGTGTAGGGGCTTACGTCCAGCAGCGTGGCCACTTCTTTGTTCGTTCTTCCCTCAGCCAACAATTGAAGCACTTCTTTTTCCCGTGTAGTCAACAGGTCGAATGTATCCGAGAGACCCTGCTGTTTCAGCACTCGCATGTAATCCTCGAGCAGGACTTCGTTGATGGCCCGGCTAAAGAAAGGCTTACCATTCGCTACAGATCTTATTGCCAGCAGCAGGTCATCCTCGGCAGACTCCTTCAACAGGTACCCTTTGACTCCCACGTGGAGGGCCCGCAGCACATAGCTCTCGTCCGCGTGCATGGTGAGCAGGATCACGCCGATTTGGCTATTCGCTTTCAGGATTTGTTCGGCCGCTTCGATCCCATTGAGGATCGGCATGCCGACATCCAGGACGACAACTTGCGGAGCAAGGGTTGCTGCCATGGTCACGGCCTCGCGTCCATTGGCTGCTTCGCCTATGACCACCATCTCGGGATACTGTTCCAGGAGGAGCCGCAAGCCCTTGCGCACCACTCCGTGGTCGTCCGCGATGAGCACCTTGAATGTCATGTTTGCTCTTGCATTCCGCAGGCCAGGGGCGGTCCGAAATATCGACTGGTCTTCCTGAATGTTGTAATACAAGGATTATCGTCGGCCTCCTTTCGTGCAAGTAGCAACGTGCGCGCTACCAACACCTTAGGGGGAAGGGTGTGCAAAACAAATCCCGTGGAGACACTATTGGCCATACAAAATGACAGGAGACCCTCCGGGCCCTGTGAAAATCCGGCCATCAGGAAGTGCCCGGATCGAGCGCAGCGGGCAACTCCAGGCGGATCTCCGTTCCGGAACCGGGTTCGGATGATACCGACATGCTCCCCTGTAAAGCGCGTACCCGTTCCGTCATGCCCAACAACCCTAAGCCAGGAGTTTTGAGAAGCGCATCGAAGCCTCTCCCATCATCGTGGACAGACGCGATCACCCGAGCTTCATCCTGCTTCACGACAACCGTTACATGACTCGCGCCGGCGTGCTTTCCGCAGTTTGTCATGGCTTCTTGAATGGCACGGTACAAACACAGTCGCAGCGATTCCGGCAGATTATCCAGCTTGCCTTCGATGTTCAAGGACACAGGTATACCGCATCGGCGGGAAAACTCCTTCGCTTGCCAGTGCAATGCGGGCTCGAGTCCCAGATCATCGAGCATCGAAGGCCGCACCAACAAAGCGAGGTTCCTCACCGAACGAAGCGCTTCTTCGGCCAACCCCTTGACACTTTCGAGTCGCTGGCGAAATTCCTCATCCGGCCGGTAATGCGACAGCGTTCCCAATTCCATGCGCAACCCAGTCAATAACTGTCCTACTTCATCGTGAAGCTCCCGGGAGATGGTCTTTCTCTCCTCCTCCTGCACCCGCACTAATTGGTTGGACAAGCGCCGAAGCTCCTGTTCCGCCTTCTCCGCACGTTTTCTCTCCTCTTCTGAGACTTTATCGAGTCGAAACATGTAGGCGGTGCTGAAAATGGCAATGGCAAATTCCAACAGGAGAAGCATCAGCGTGGCAGCCACCGCAAACTGGCGAAGATTCGCTTGCTGCTCCGCGCTCTCCTGCTCCTGGCGGGCGAGGGTCGCCTGATTCAGCGCGTCGATCCGTCCCGCGAGATCCAGAACTCTCTCTGGCTGCAGCTCCAGCTCGGTGAAGAGTTTCTGTTGCCCATGCTGCGTGCGCGATGAGCTAAGACCCAGCTGGATCGAGCTCCAATACTGATCCAGACCTTGCTGAAGGGCGATAATCTGCCGCTTCTGGTTGACACCGATCAGGTCCATCAGCGTGGTAAGGTCATTTTTTGTCCTTACCTGCAACTCGGAGATTCTGCTCTCGGTTTCGACGCTATCCGGGTTCATGAAGCCGCTCTGCTCCAGCAGCGCGCCTTTGTTAATGTCGGCCTGAATGTCGGAGATCGCGTCGTCGGCTCTTTTGTAGATCTGGCGGGCAGTTCTGGCATGCGCGTAAATCCGCGCCTCTTCGCGGGAGACGAGCCACGCAAAGAGTGTCGAGAGCAGGATCAATGCGCCAAAAGATACCGCGACCGCCGGCCAGAGTCGTGCGCGCATAGGATCACTTTACTATCATCGATCAGCGATGCTGAAGTGGGGTGCTACGAAGGGGGGGCGCCCGTTACATCTGATAAGACACGGCTGCTGACAGACCGCTGAAGGTCATAACGGCGATTCTCTTCGATACACCTCATCGACACTTTCCGGAGCGATGTAGGTTCCCGAAGAGAATCGCCGGTTGGGCTGTGGCCTAATGGTCCCGCCGATGGACAATTACGTCCGCCGCCAATAAGCCACATCAACGTCAGCATGGAGGTTGCGAATCTGCACTCCACCAGAAGCTTGATCATAGGCAGGGCTCTGGACGATCGCTATCCCTTGAGGACACTAGAACCTTCGAAAAAAGGGATGATCGGGGTTTCCTTATTCGGCACTCAATGCCTTGACAGGATTGACCGACGAAGCCCGGCGCGCGGGAATCAAGCTGGCCAGCAATGCGGAGAAACCCAGCACCGCGGCCACCGCCACCAGTGTCGAAAAGTCCCATGCACGCACGTTGAAGAGCAGGCTGCGCATCAGGTGCGCCGTCGCGACCGAGCAGCAAAGCCCGGCGACGATCCCCATGCCGGTCAGCCGTCCGGCTTCTTTCAGAACCAGCCGCTGGATGGCGCCCCGTTGCGCACCCAGCGCCATCCGTACACCAATCTCGCGTGTCCTTTGGCTGACGGAATACGCAACCACTCCGTACAACCCCACTACGCCCAGCATCAGGGCCAGCGCCGCAAATCCTCCGACCAGCCAGGTTGAGAACCGATGCAGCAGGGCGCTCTGCGAAGTGCTCAATTGCTCTGTCATGGTGCTTTCGCCGTAGACGCCCAGATTGGGATTGATCTCGCGTAGTGTCTTCACCAGCACCGGCAGCATCTGCTCTTCGTCCTGCGTAGTCCTTGCCGCTACTGCGAAGTTGTTGTCAGACGCGTGATAAATCGAAAAATACTCTGCGGGCCACGCCTGATCATCCAATCCGCCTTCGCGCACATCTTCGATGATTCCAACCACCTGGCGCATGGATTTGGGCATCAAATCCCCATCGCCGATCATCTTGCCGAGGGGATCCTCGCCGGGAAAGTATTTTCGTGCCATCGACTCATTGAGGATGCTTACCGGGGGATGGTTTGCATCGTCGGCTTCGGTAAACATGCGCCCCCGGACCAGCTTCGCCTTAAGGGCGGACAGGTATTGGGGGCTTACATCGCGTTGCAGCACCTCATTGTGCTCACCGTGGAACGGACTGCCGGGAATGCGAATCCAGTCGGTATCGCAATTGCACTGCAAAGGAAGATCGCTGGTGATGCCCGCCGATTGCACGCCTGGCAAGGCTGCAACCTTCTCCAGGACTTGGTGATAGAGAGCGACCTGTTGTTCCGGCTTTCCGTATACGCTCTCAGGGGCCATGATGGTGACCGTTGCCAGGTGCGAAGGGTCGATTCCCGTTTCCACATGTAACAGCCGGTAGAAAGCTTTTCGCCAGTAGTCCAGCGCCCGCAAGCAGCACCACGGCTATAGTCAATTCCACCACGACCAGGTTGGCTCCCAGGCGGCGCCAGAGGCGACTCGCACCGCCTTTGCCGCCATCGGTAAGTCCATCGTGGATCTGTCGGAATGCCAGCCGCAGGGCAGGTGTGGCTGCCAACAGGACCGCCGCCATCAGCGTAGATGCCGTTGCAAAGAGCGCGGTGTGCCGGTTGAGTCCCACGACGGCGAGAAACGGCATACCTTCCGCCATGGGTTTCGGAACCAGGCGCGCGAGCAGCGACATCATGGCGACGGCAAGCACTGCCCCGGCCGTACAACCCATGCTGGCCAGTAGCAGGCCTTCGGTGACAAACTGGCGAACCAATCGCGAGGGTGTGGCGCCCAGCGCGCCCCGCACTGCGGTTTCCCGACGCCGGCTTTCTGCTCGTACCAATACGAGACTGGCTACATTCACGCAGGCAATGAGTAGCAACAGTCCTGCCCCGGCAAGCAGGATCACCAAGGTGGGCCAGAGTTTGCCTACGACAAGTTCGGATAACGGAACAACGCTTGCACTCTGGCCCTTATTCGAGCCCGGATACTGGAGAGCCAACTGCGCCGCAATGGTTTTCATGTCAGCGGATGCTGCCCCGACGGTCACACCGTTGCGCAGCCTCCCAACGCCGTCGAGGTTATGGCAGCTTCTTCGTTGCTCGCATCCGGACCTCTTGTCCAGCAGGGGTACCCAAAGCTCCGCGCTGGCACGTGGCGCGAAGGCAAAGCTACGGGGTAGCACGCCCACAACCATGTATGCCTCGCCGGTCAGGCTGATGGACTCTCCAATCACGTCGCGACGACCACCGAAGCGCTTCATCCACGTGCCGTAGGAAAGGATGGCGATCTTCGGTTGCCCGGGCCGGTCCTCGCCAGGCCGGAAGTCACGCCCCAGTATCGGTTCGACACCGAGAGTGCGAAAAAAACCGTCGCTGACTCGAGCGGCCGGTACCGGCTCTAAGAGTGAACCGGTGCGCAGCAGGAAGCCGGTGCCCCCGTACACATCGAGAGTGCTAAGGGTTGTATTTAGACGCTTCCAGTCCTCGTAGTCGTAGCGGGAAAGGTTGCTGCGCGGAAACGCGGCCTCGCTTTCGTCGACATCTACAAGTTGGTTGGGATGGGCGTAGGGCAGCGGCTGAATCAACACCGCATCCACGAACCCGAAAATTGCGGTACTTGCTCCAATCCCCAAAGCCAGCACGAGTACGGCGGTTACTGCGAATCCTGGACTTCGGCATAGCTGTCTCAAGGCAAATCGCAGATCCTGGGCCACGGTCTCCCAGCGAAATGCCACCATCTCGTGGCTGCGTTCCTGCAGCAGCGTTGCATTGCCAAACTGTCGTATCGCGGCATAGCGGGCTGCTTCCGGAGCGATGCCGCTGGCTTCGAATTCCTTCGCAACCTGCTCCTGATGAAAGGTCATCTCTTCCTGCAGGTCTCGGTCGAAACTTTGCCGCCGCAAAAGAACTGCGAGTTTCCGCACAAAGCGAACCAGGGCGTTCATACCGCCTCCTCTGGGTCCTCGAGCACTTGGCCGATCGCCACCATCATCTTCTGAAAATTCGAGATTTCCGTCCCTAGCTGCTTTCGACCCGCGGCGGTCAGGGTGTAGTAGCGCGCCCGCCGGTTTGTCTCCGTTTTTTTCCATTCAGCCTTGACCCAGCCCTGCAACAGGAGCCGTTGCAGAGCCGGATAAAGGGAGCCTTCTTCCACCGTCAGCACATCGTCTGACACGCGTTTAATCGATTGCGCGATCCCATACCCATGCAACGGAGCACGGGTCAGAGTTTTCAGGATCAGCATGTCCAGGGTCCCCGGCATTAGCTCCGCACGATTTGCCATTGCCCTGAAACATAGATTGTCTATGGATAGGGTGTCAACGGTTATCTCCGCTTCCATGGAAAAGTCTGAAGGCAGATGACCAGGGTGAGAAATCCCCAGGTCGTATCGTTTCCGTAGTACAACACTGCACCGGCGTCGGGAGCGACGTCGCTGGCTAACTCATGGGCCGGCAAGCGAGCGGGAATCCAGCCGCAAGGCTGTGGCTTAAAGGCGCAAGCTAGTCCGCCGGCTACCCGCCGGCAAGACTATACTTGCGCTATAGTCTCGGGTCTACGCAGCTGGCCGCATGTGGCTACCAGCGCAGGACGGGAGGGCATCGACTTCTCTTCGGAGTGCAACCATGAAATTGACAGGACTATCCATACTTGGCTTCCGTGCAGGCTCAGCGAGCAAAGAAGTCTTCCATGCTACGAACGCCCGCACCGGGGAGCGCCTGGAAACGGACTTTTACTCTGCGACACCAGAAGAAGTAGACGCGGCCGCGGTTTTGGCGGACGAAGCTTTTGCTGGTTACAGTCGAGCGACCGGTCGCGAGAAAGCGGCGTTCTTACGCGCCATCGCCGCCAATATCGAGTCGATCGCTCCCGAATTGATCGAACGCGCGGAACAGGAAACGGCCCTCCCCAAAGCCCGCTTACAGGGTGAAACTGCGCGTACCTGTGGCCAGCTTCGCTTGTTTGCCCAGGTCGCTGAGGAAGGCTCCTGGGTCATGGCTCGGGTCGACCGCCCCGATGCAGAGCGTAAACCTGCTCCCAAGCCGGACCTGCGTTCCATGCTGCGTCCCCTGGGCCCAGTCGTGGTCTTCGGCGCGAGTAACTTTCCCCTGGCGTTTTCCGTGGCCGGCGGGGATACCGCTTCCGCCCTGGCCGCGGGGTGTCCGGTCATCGTCAAAGCCCATTCGGCTCATCCCGGCACCAGTGAACTGGTGGGACGAGCTGTGCAGCAAGCCGTCCGGCAATGCAATTTACCCGAAGGTGTCTTTTCCCTTCTGTTTGGTCGCGGGGCGCAAATTGGTGTCGCCTTGATGAAACATCCTCTGGTGAAAGCCGGCGGGTTTACCGGATCACGCGGGGCCGGCAGGCAATTAATGGATACGGCGGCGGCCCGGCCGGAACCAATCCCGTTTTATGCCGAGATGAGCAGCACCAACCCGGTGTTCATCCTTCCAGGTGCGTTGCGGGAACGAGCTGCGGGCATCGCCAGCGGACTGCATGCTTCGTTCACCCTCGGAGCGGGTCAGTTTTGCACCAAACCCGGAATGGTATTTTTGCCCGAAGGCGCCGACGCTCCGAAGTTCGTCGACCAACTGCGGCAATCGGTGGACGAGTCGGCGCCGTTCTACTTGCTCACCGGAGGTATACGTTCGGCTTATCAAACCAGCGTTGCCGATCGCAAGAGCCGGCATGGTGTGAGCGTGGTTGCCGAGAAGTCCATCGCCAGTAATGGCCGGGAACTCGGTGTCGGTGCAGCCCTGTTCGAAACCGATAGCCAGACTTTCTTGAAGGATGGGGAACTCGAAGAGGAGATTTTCGGCCCAGCAACGTTGTTAGTCCGCCACGCCGACCGCGAACAAATGCTGGAGGCCGCCCGTCATTTTGAAGGCCACCTCACCGCAACCATTCACGGTACCGAAGAGGACCTGCGCAGTTATGGAGATTTGATTGCGATCCTCGAGAACAAAGCCGGCAGACTTTTGATCAATGGTTTTCCAACCGGAGTCGAGGTTTCCCACGCCATGGTGCACGGCGGACCCTACCCATCGACTTCCGATGGGCGTTCCACCTCCGTGGGCAGCCAGGCGATCTTCCGTTTCACGCGGCTCATCTGTTACCAGAATTTCCCCGACGCTGCGCTTCCCGGGGAGTTGAGAAATGAAAATCCTCTTCATATCTGGCGCATGGTGGATGGCGAAATGACCAGAGAGGCCGTCATGCAGCCCCACGAAGTTCCACGGTGAAAGCAGTCTGCAGTCTCGGGAGCGGTTAACGCGAACGACGGGTCGAGACAAGGGGTCGAGGCGAAAGCACGGTAGGAGGTCTGCATGAAGCGGCTTCTGCACATTGGAATCGTGGCTGTCTCCTGTTTCGTTTGTCTTCCCGCCTGTGCCCAGGATTCCTCCGCCGCTTCATCACAAGAATCGGATTCCATCCTGACCTTTGCGGCCGTGCCTCTGGGAGCGGCGGACTCGATTCCATGTACGCTCAAATTTGGTGATAGAGCTGCGGTGGATATCGATATTGAGTATCACGGCCGGAAGCCCCTTCATGGATTTATGGCAGCAATCTATTACCACGAACCAGGAGACCGAACCGCTGAACACGACGAGCTTTATACGTATCTAGGCGAAACCATTGTGCCCGGTCAGAAATGGCAATCGCTCTTTTGCGGGCTGCCCGCAGATGCTGACTTGGAGAATCTCCGTTTCAAAGTCGATTTACTCGGGTTCGTGGACCGATCGATCTCGGGACCACGGGACTTACGCCAATCGAATCACTTCTACGGCGTACTTGAAGGTATGAACTTCGTTGCCGGGAGTCGGGAAGCGAAATATGTCGCGCCTGTACCGGTCGCCTCCGTCAGTGGGGATCCGGTTCCAAGCGGAGACGATTCGTTGCCGCTGGAAGTTGCCGGAACCGTTGAACGCGGCGATTCGGGGCGGCCCTCGGTGACCATCGAAGCGACCAATAACGGATCCGTACCGGTGGTCGGATATGAGTTCAAGATATCGTTTTTCGATCACGCGACGGGGGCGTTCGTCCGGTCGGTCACCACAAAGACTCTAGCCACCACCGGCGACCCCTCGGATTATTTACTTCCGGGTGCCAGCTGGAGTTCGGGTGCGCGCAGGCTTTCTGCTTCCTCCGATGGCCTCCCCGACAACTACAAAATTACTTTGGATACCGTGGTGCTCGCCGATGGCAGGGTTTCGGGCCACGGCGTTCGAGGGAATCGGCTGAATTGCTCGGCATGCTGGAGGCTATCCAGGCTGCCAAGTTAAAGCCGGGAAGCGCCCGATGAGATCGGTCAGATGACCGCAGTCTTGAGCCACGCGAAGTGCACGCAGTTTCAAGGATAGCGATGCGTGTACTTGCTGATGGTGGTCCCGATCAGCCGAGCTTCACCGCGGCGATACCGGTATGAACGAAATCATCCCCTTTAAAAAGCAGGGGCTCGCGAGAGGTCTTTGCCAAGGCGTAGGCAAAGCAATCTCCAAAGTTCAGTCCGGCGCGGTGGCCGCTACCGCGACTGAAGTCGCGGTAGGCTTCACGGGCGACTTTCGCCTGTTGCTCTGTCACCGGTTCGATGACCATCTCCGCTTCGCGCAGCAAGTCATCCAACCGGCGGCTCGCGATGGGGCTGCGACTGCCATCAATCACAATTGCAGTTTCCAGATAATTTGCAGCTGACAAGCGACGGCGGTCCGCATCCGCAATGGCCAGCGCGAATACTTTCGCGTCCGATTCATCCCGTAAAATCGCTATCAATGCGGAGGTGTCCACGATCATTTTGGTAAGCCGCTCTCGTCGTAGAGCAAGTCGCCGTGCTCGACGGAGAGGAAAGGTTCCCTCAAATGGGCAGCGCAATCCTTGCCAATCTTCAAGAGCCTTTCAGACAAGGCGCCCCGCTTGCTTTGCTGAAGCCGCTCCAGGCGCTCCCGAACAGCTACGGTCACTGCGGTAGTGAGGGTTTCTCCCGTCAAGCCAGCTAGCTCATGAGCAAGACGGTTCGTCTCCTCATTTTTGAGGTTAAGACTCATTCCACCATTCTACCATCATTGTCTCTACTTCTACCCACCACTCATTCTTCCTCCATGGGCAGGCGCAGCCCGGAACTGTGGGCGAAGTTCCGCGCGTCCGGGTAACCTGCGTCTGCGTGGCGAAGCACCCCCATACCCGGATCGGTCGTCAGCACGCGTTCCAGGCGTAGCGCCGCCTCATCTGTTCCATCGGCCACCACCACCATCCCGGCGTGCTGAGAGTAGCCGATGCCCACCCCTCCGCCATTGTGGATGCTGACCCACGACGCTCCGGCGGCGGTGTTCACCAGTGCATTCAACAGTGGCCAATCGGCCACTGCATCGGATCCGTCCAACATACCTTCGGTCTCACGATAGGGAGAGGCGACCGAACCAGTGTCGAGATGATCGCGGCCGATCACGATCGGCGCTGAAATTTCACCGGAACGCACCAGCTCATTCATGGCCAGGCCGAGTTTCGCTCGTTGCCCATAGCCCAGCCAGCAAATGCGAGCCGGCAGCCCCTGAAAGTGAATTCGTTCACCGGCCAGCTTGATCCAACGCTTGAGCGCCTGGTCTTCAGGAAAGAGAGATAGCACCAGCTTGTCCGTCTTGCGAATGTCTTCCGGATCGCCGGAAAGCGCCACCCAGCGAAAAGGCCCTTTGCCCTCGCAAAACAACGGCCGAATGTATTCCGGCACAAAACCGGGGATCGCAAAAGCATCCTCGACGCCAGCCAATTTGGCATTGGTTCTGAGATTGTTACCGTAATCAAAGACCACCGACCCACGGTGCTTCAAGTCCAGCATTGCTCGCACGTGATTGCCCATGGTGGCCATGGAGAGGGCGACATATTGTTCGCGGTCCTGTTGCCGTAGGGCCAGCGCCGCGTCCAGGCTCATCCCGTTGGGCACGTATCCGTTCAAGGGATCATGGGCGCTGGTCTGGTCGGTGACAATATCCGGGATGATGTTGCGGCGAAGCAGTTCGGGCAGAACGTCAGCGGCGTTCCCTACCAGGCCAACGGAGAGGGCGCTTCCCTTCCGGCCCGCTTCGGCTAGTGCCTCTAGGGCCTCATCGACGCTGGTCGCGATGCAGTCGCAATAGCCGCTGTCCACTCGTTTCTGAATGCGTTTCGGATCTACGTCAATACCGAGGAACCGAGCACCGGTCATAGTCGCGGCCAGCGGCTGGGCGCCGCCCATACCTCCCATGCCGCCGGATACGATTAGCTTTCCTTCCAGGCTGCCGCCAAAATGCTTCCGGCCGGCTTCGGCAAAGGTCTCGTAGGTGCCTTGCACGATGCCCTGGCTCCCAATGTAGATCCACGAACCGGCCGTCATCTGGCCGTACATCATCAATCCCTTTTGCTCCAGTTCGCGAAACACTTCCCAACTGGACCATTTGCCGACCAGGTTGGCGTTCGCAATCAGCACCCGGGGCGCCATGGAGTGGGTGCGCAGAATTCCGACCGGTTTGCCTGATTGGATCAACAGCGTCTCATCGTTTTCCAGGCTCTCGAGCGCGCGGACGATGGCGTAGAAGCACGGCCAGTCGCGCGCAGCCTTACCGGTACCGCCATACACCACCAGTTCTTCCGGAGCTTCGGCCACTTCGGGATCGAGGTTGTTCATCAGCATGCGCAGAGCGGCTTCCTGCTGCCAGCCTTTGGTGCTCAAGCATGTTCCTCTGGGTGCGCGAATCGCGCCTTTATGCGGACCAGCTATCAAAGTCTCCATCGCGAATCCCCTTTGCCAGGCGTTCGATATCTCCTGCAATCACCCTATCTTCCTCCAACGCGGGAACCAGCGTGCGCACAAATTGGCGCGCTCGCTCGATCTCCGTCGCGGCCTTGAGCGGCCGCCGGTATTCGAGTCCTTGTGCCGCGGTCATCAACTCGATGGCCAGCACCTTCTCTGCATTGTCGACGATCTGCTTCAGCTTGAGCGCGGCGGTCATGCCCATGGAGACATGATCTTCCTTGCCCCCGGAAGTAGGCAGGCTGTCGACGCTTGCCGGGTGCGCGAGCACCTTGGCCTCACTTAACAACGCAGCCGCGGTGACGTGAGCAATCATAAGTCCGGAAGAGAGCCCGGCCGCCTGGGAAAGAAACGGGGGCAGGCCCTCGTTGGCATCCGGGTTAATGAGGCGGTCGATCCGGCGTTCGCTGATGCTCATCAGGTCGGTCACGGCGATGGCGGCATAGTCCAGCGCCATGCCCAGGGGCGCGCCATGGAAATTGCCCCCCGAGAGCACGTCGCCGGAGAAGATCAGAGGGTTGTCGGTCGCCGATCCGGTTTCAATCTCGATCACCTCGCGCACGTGCTGCAAGGCGCCCCGCGCCGCGCCGTGTACTTGGGGCATACAGCGCAGGCAATAAGCGTCTTGTACGCGGGGATCGTTGTGCAGATGAGACTCGCGAATTTCGCTGTCGCGCAAAAGTGCGCGCAGGTGCGCGGCGGCTTGGATCTGGCCCGGGTGGGGGCGTGCCTGATGAATGCGTTCGTCGAAGGCGACCGGGGTTCCGCGCAAGGCCTCGAGTGCCATGGCTCCGGCCATGTCGAAGAGGTGACTCAGACGCAGAGCCCGCAGCACGGCCAGACCGCCCACCGAAGCCATAGCCTGGGTTCCGTTGAGCAGCGCCAAGCCCTCCTTGGCTTCGAGCACCAACGGAGCGAGACCGGCCTTGCCGAGCCCCGCGGCGGCTGGCATCCTCGCGCCCTGGTAAAAGACTTCCCCTTCCCCGATGAGCACGAGGGCCAAGTGTGCCAGGGGAGCCAGATCCCCACTTGCTCCCACGGATCCCCTGGCTGGGATGACCGGGTGGACGCGGCGATTGAGCAAACTAGTGAGCAGCTCAATCAGCTCGTAGCGAACGCCGCTCAATCCTTTGGCGAGGACATTGGCGCGCAGCAGCAGCATGGCACGAACCTCGGTCTCTTCCAGCGGGTTGCCCACTCCGCAGGCGTGGCTGCGCACCAGGTTGCGCTGCAACAGTTTCAGGTCTCCTGTGCTGATGCGCACGTCGGACAATTTACCGAAGCCGGTATTGATCCCGTAGGCGGTTTCGTTGCTGGCGACGATGCCCTCCACCACGGCGAGCGACGCCGCTATGCGTGGCCGCGCCGAGGGGGCGATGGCCGCATCCATCGAGCCCTTGGCTACCAGGTTGACTTGGTTGAGCGAAAGAGGTTGACCGTCGAGCTCCAGCACGCCCAGGGAAACACCAGTTGTCATGCTGACCATCGTATGAGGTCGGGAAGAAGTAGGCCAGTGGCCGAGGACTTCACATGTCGTCACTGGCGGATCGATCCAGCTCTGCGGAATGCTCAAATCTTCCGGAAGACACGCCTCAACAAAGCCAAAACCCTCTGGTCGAATGAGGGTACTCTCGATGGCGCGGATTTTTTCCCGGATGTTACCTGTTACTCGTCCCCGTAACCCCGAATTTCTCGCCATCCGCGTTTTCCCTGTTGCGTTTCGTGTCTATCCGTCAGAAACTGCGAAGAAGAGCTTAAATGGGGATTTGGTGACGTATGCATCCTTCGGCTTTGGAGAAGAGTGGCTTCACGACAACTCTTAACATGGCCCTCAGCTCGACCGCTCCCGACCGGTCGGCCGAGATGATGCACCGCAAGCAGCTCGCTCGCTTCGGTAAGTGGTTGTATCGATTGGGTTTCGTACCCGGAACCGCGGGAAACCTTTCGCTTCGCCTGGGCCCCGATCGCATTCTTGCGACGCCGACCGCGATGAGCAAAGGCCTGCTCAAAGCTGCGGACATGGTCGTGGTGGACATGCAGGGCCGCCGGGTGAGCGAAGGCCGCAACGTGACCAGCGAGATTGGCATGCACCTGGTGATCTACCATCAACGGCCGGATGTGCAGGCCGTGGTCCACGCCCATCCTCCCATCGCTACCGGGTTCGCCTCCTGTGGACTGGCGCTCGAGGAACCCCTGTGCTCGGAGATCATCATGTCGCTCGGTTCCATTCCGCTGGCGCCGTATGCGACTACCGGAACGGAAGAGGTTGCTTCCAGCATTCAGCCCCTCATCGTCGACCATGATGCGGTGCTGCTCGCCAACCATGGTGTGGTCACCGCCGGCGACACTTTGCAAGACGCGTTCATGCGCATGGAAACCGTGGAGCATTTTGCGCATATTTGCCTGGTTGCGCGCCAATTGGGCTGCCCCCAGCCCCTCTCTGGCGACCGCCTGCAACAACTCGAGGAAGCTCGCTCCCGATACCAGAGGAATGCCGCGCCCGGTTGCTGAACAGCGGCTGTCGATTCTCTTGCGACCCAACATCTTCAGGCCGAGGTGGTTCCAGTGGACATCGAACTACGCCCACTGAGACTGGCTGAGATCCTGGACCGGATCTTTCAGCTCTATCGCGCCCGCTTCGCCCTGTTTCTCGGGATTGCCGGTGTCAGTACTATCCTCGAACTGCTGTGGAATTTGATCCAAATGGCGGATGTCCGCTGGTTGATCAGGCACCACCTCGCCCGGCAATGGGCCACCACCTTTTCCACCATCCCGTCCTGGGCCATTTTGTTTGCCGCCGCCGCTCTTTGCCTGGCGGCGACCAACCGTGCGGTGGCCGCGATCTATGATGGCGAGCCGACCAGCATCGTCAAGGCCTTCTTCGCCTTGCGCCGCGGCTGGCTGCGGTATGTCTGGGTAAATATGCTGGCGTTTTTCGTCGCCTGGGGCTCCATCATCGTGGTGGTGCTGGCGGCTGTCGTGGCAACGCTGATCGCTACTCGCGCCAGGACGCTTGGGCAAGCCAATGCGGTCACATGGGTGTACGGCGCGACCGGTTTGCTGGTCCTGTTCGCATTGCCCCTGTGCCTGTGGCTCACACTCAGGTATTCGCTCGCGGTTCCGGCGTGTATTGAGGAGAGATTGGGAGCTCTGCGGTCGCTCAAGAGGAGTGTCTTCCTGACCCAGGACACGAAAGGGCGCATCCTGGTGCTTCTGCTCATCGTTTTGGCTGCCCAGGGCACAGTCGTGAGCGCCTTGATGACCCCCATTTTTGTGTTTATGGTTCGAGCCCGCGGGCAAGCTTCGCCGGGGATAACCGCTTACACCCTGGCTGTGAGCGCGCTCAGCAGCGCGTTGATCAAACCGATCTACTCGATTGGGCTGACCCTCTTTTATTACGACGCGCGTGTCCGCAAGGAAGGATTCGATCTGGAGAGGATGCTGGAACGGTCTTCTATGGAAACCTCCAAACATGGGGTGGAATCCACAGGATCCGCGGTGTGATCAAGCGCATCCTGATGGGCGCCCTCACCCTTGCCTTGCCTTGTGCCCTGCCTTGTACCTTTGGACAGGCCACAGCTGTCCCTCCGCAGCAGATCAGCCTTAGTCAATACACCCAGGAGTTGGGCCGCCTGCGCACGGTGGCGGAGGCCTGCGCGCAAAACCCGGCGCCCGGGACCTGCGACCCCTCCCTGATTGGCCCGGACATGCTGGTATCCATCCCCACCGGCAAGCGGGCCGTAAACTTCTCATGGCTGCGGGACGTTCTCCGCGTCGTCGCTTCGGCCGAAACATCGAAGGATAAACCAAACGCAGACAAAGAAGCCTTGAGCGAACTCAGTGATGCACGCTCAAGGCTCGCGGAGATGACCCACGAGCCGGCTTCACCCCCGGCAGGCCAATTTGTACCTGGAAACGTTTCGAATATCCGCCGCAAGCTGGATGGCATTCTTGAGAGCGGAGACTATCCGCAAGCTAAAGCACCGACCTTGCTCGAAAGGATCTGGCGCGATTTTGCGCGCTGGCTGTTGAACGCTATTGTCAGGGTGATGCCCAGCACCTCCTCGCCCTCGGCAATCTATCTTCTGGAGCTCACCGTGATCGCGATTCCCTGCGGCTTGCTGATCTGGTGGTTTATCCGCAGGCTGCAGGTGCAGAAACTTGGTCTATCGGGAGACAACGTCCCCCATCCTTCTGCACCATCGGCGCAGGGGTGGCAGGAGTGGCTCGAACAGGGGCAATCCCTCGGCCGCGAAGGACGCTGGCGTGAGGCCATCCACCACGTGTATTGGGCCGCGATTTCCTGCCTGGAATCGCGCCGCCTGTGGCCGGCAGACAAAGCGCGCACTCCGCGCGAATACCTGGGCCTGTTGAGCGGAAACCCGGAAACACGGGCCGATCTCTCCTTCCTGACAAGATCGTTTGAGCACACCTGGTACGGTGGACTGCAAGCGAGCGAGAAAGACTTCGCCGAAGCTTGCGGGTACCTGGAAAGGATTGCCGCACGGTGAGATTGCTTGCTGGGGTTGACCATCGGGACAAGATGTTGTTGCTGAGCTGTGCCGCATTGGTGGCGATACTGATTCTAGTGTTGGCATTGTTCTCCCCGGCCAACAGCGACGAGGACTTGACCCCGTCCAGCTATTCGACCGCGCCTCACGGTGCAAAAGCCGCATTTGACCTGCTGCGCCAGTCTGGCTACCAGGTGGAGCGACAGAGCGACTCCCTGGCGCAGCTCGAAGATCGTGTCGACGAACATGCGACGGTTGTCTTCGCTGACCCGTTTCTGCAAAATGTAAACGCTTCGCGGGATGCGGTGAAGGCCTTGCTGGACAAGGGAGCTCGCATTGTGGTGACGGGCTATGCCGGCGCCCTGCTGGCCCCAGGCAATGCTGCCGAGGCCAACCGCTTTCCGCAATCTGAATGTAACGCCGAGGCGAACGGGTTCGGCCAACTTGCCGGTTCCGGAACGGTCCGCATGACGCCGGGTGCTCGCTGGAAACAGTCGAATCCCCGGCAGCACGTTGCCTACACCTGCCAGGGTGATGCCGTCGCTGTGACCTATAAGGCCGGCAAGGGAACGGTGATCTGGTGGGCCGGGGCTCTACCGCTCGAAAACTCAGGGTTGCCGCAGGCAGATAACCTGGCATTTTTCCTGAACAGCATCGGTCCGCCGGCAACCACCCATGTTTACTGGGACGAGTCGCTGCATGGCGATTCGCCTTCTCTGTTGTCTTACACGCGGGGAACACCGCTGCACTTGATCGGATGGCAACTGGTGTTGATCGCTGCTCTGCTGCTGTGGAGTTTTGCACGCAGAAGCGGACCCCTTCGCCCGGACCCCGTCGTGCCAAGGACAGCGCAGATCGAATTCGTGCATTCGCTGGGCTCTTTGTATCAAGCGGCGGGCGCGAACCAGGTTGCGGTGAGCGGCGCCTACCAGCACTTCCGCCGACGGCTGGAACAAACATTTGCGATCCCGCAGAACCGATCTGCAAAGTCCCTGGCCGGTGCTCTATCGCAACATTTCGGCGCTGGCGGTGACCGGCTGCTCAAAACACTGGTCGCATGCGAACAGGCCGTGGAAACAGAGAATCTCCCCGCGAAGACTGCGCTCGAGAGAGTGCAGGCCCTGCACGACTGCGATGATTTCATCCATCGACAAATGCGACACATCTAGCCATACTGGGAACCCAACCGTGGAAGAAACCTTAAGCTCCGAATTGAAGGCGACCTCGCAACTGCTGCAACACGGCCGGCAGGAGTTAAGCAAGATCATTGCCGGCCAGACCACCTTCATCGATCAGACCTTGGTCGTGGCTCTCTGCCGCGGACACGCTCTCATTGAAGGCGTTCCTGGTATCGCTAAAACGCTGGTGGTGAAGTTGCTGGCGCAAGTGCTTGGCCTGGAGTTTCATCGAGTGCAGTCGACGCCCGACCTTATGCCCGCTGACATTCTAGGCACCAACGTGTTTCGCAGCGCGAGCGAGGCCTTCGTTCTGCACAAGGGGCCGGTGTTTACCAGCTTCCTGCTGGTGGATGAAATCAACCGCATGCCGCCACGAACACAGTCGGCGCTGCTGGAGTGCATGGAGGAACGGCAGGTAACCATCGACCGGACGGGTTATGCGCTTCCCGAAGCATTCACCGTTTTCGCAACTCAGAATCCCATCGACTTCGAAGGCACCTATCCGTTGCCGGAAGCCCAGTTGGATCGCTTTTTGATGAAGCTTCGTCTCTCCTATCCGTCTACTGAGGAAGAACGAGTCGTGCTGCAGCGCCATCATGCCAGTACCGGGCCTAAGGGTTTGGAATCGACTTTGCTGATGCCGGTGGAACCGGGTCTCCTGGCCGCCGCACAAGCGGAAGTACGCGGAGTGCGGATCGAAGCCAGTCTTTATGATTACATCCTGGCTGTCGTCCGCCGCACCCGGGAGTGGCCGTCCCTCACGCTCGGAGCAAGCCCCCGGGCGGCTGTCAGCCTGATGCTGGTGGCCCAGGGCTTTGCCGCCCTGGAGGGGAGAAACTATCTCATACCTGACGATGTGAAGCAGGCGGCGCTGCCGGTTTTACGCCACCGCTTGATTCTGAAACCCGAGGCGGAACTCGAGGGCTACGAAGCCGACCGTGTAATTACGGAGATATTAGCGGCGGTCGCGGTGCCTAAGCAGTGATCTCTCCCACCATGGTCGCGGAGCCTGCACGCTCGCCGGCAGCGTCAGTTGGCCGCTTTTCGTTCGGGTTTACCAAACGGGCACTGTCATTGTTGCTGCTGGGTACGTTCTGGTTCGTGCCAGCCTTCTTCGTCCGTCGCTTTGCTTGGGGCGTGGTTGTGTGGGATGCGACCGTGCTGCTGTTTGCCCTGATCGATGGCTGGTTATTGCCGGCTCCCAGGCTGATCGAGGCCACGCGGAGCTGGATCTCGGCTGCAGCTCTGGGGAGCGCGAGCGAAGTAGAGTTGACGCTTCTGCAGCGCGGCCGGCGGTTGCTCTTGTGCCGGGTGCTGGACGATTTGCCGGTTGCTTTTATGCAGGCGCCGCACTGGTTGGAATTGACATGCTATCCCGGTATACCGGCGAAGTTGCGGTATGCATTCACACCACGTCAGCGGGGCGACCACCCAGCAGGAAAACTCTATGTGCGTTATCGCAGCCCCATGGGGCTGCTGGAGCGCTGGTCGGCTGCGGATTTAACCCAGACCGTCCGCATTTACCCTGCAACCCGTACGGCGCAAGAGCAAACTTTATTTCTCGCCCGCAACCGCCAGTTGGAACTGCAAGTGCGCAAACAGCGGCAACGGGGCCTGGGGCGGGATTTTGAAACTCTGCGCGATTACCTGGATGGCGACGATCTCCGGGACGTCTGCTGGAAAGCGTCTGCCCGGCGGGGCGCGCTGATCACCAAGCAGTACCGGACGGAGCGCAGCCAGGCGGTGTGGTTGCTGATCGATGCCGGGCGGCTGCTGCAGGCGCGCGTGGGTGCTCACACCAAGCTGGATTATGCAACCGCCACTGCGCTTGCCATGAGCCAGCTCGCACTGGCCTCCGGTGACCGGGTCGGCCTGTTGGCTTACGGCCGCGACACGCAGCAGTTGATCGCCCCCGGGCGCGGTGGAGGGCAGCTTCGCCAGATTTTGGACGCGCTTGCCCTGGTTCGGGGAGAAGCAGCTGAGGCCGATCATTTGCGCGCAACCGTGACATTAAATCGGCTGCAGCCAAGGCGAAGCCTGGTGCTTTGGCTTACCGATCCCGCCGAGACTTCGATGCAGCCGGAAGTTGCCGAAGGTGCAGCGCAGCTGATGCGGAGGCATCTGGTCTTATTTGTCGCCATCGAACAACGGGACTTGCGCCAGATCGCCGGGATGCGCCCGAAGAATCAGCAACAGATGTTCGCCGGCACGGCGGCGCAGGAGATGGTGCATTGGAGAGAGCTTCTGCTGGCCAGGTTGCGCCAGCGCGGAGCCCTTACCCTCGAAACTTACCCGGAGGAGATGACGTATTTCGTCCTAAACCGGTATTTGGAAATCAAGGAGAAAGCGCTCCTGTAGCCGTTATGACGGTGTATCTCCTCTCGTAACCACGGTCCAAGGTTCTGGACGGGGAAACAGGCCTGGTTGTTTCCTAAAAGCTCTTCAGAATCTCTACCTCGAACAACTTCCGGGTGCCCCACATCTCGCCCGTTGTTCGCGAGATGTGGGGCACCACGAATCTTAATCTGAATTGTTTATCGAGCGCCGAAATTCAGAGGAAATTGGTCTGCAACAGAAAGACTAATGGGAAATAGCCTCTTGCTTTCTGGGCGTCGACCAAAGCCAGAGCACCAACAACGTAAACAGCAAAAAGGCCGCCAAAAACTTCAACCACACTGGAGCAGATGACGGAGACAAAAACCCTTCCAACATACCCGCGACAGCAAGCATAGGCACGACCCCGCTGACCAGGCGTACGGACTCCTCTCCAGCCACCGCGAGCGAATGCCGGCGGCTATAAATTCCAGGAAAGAGCAATCCGTAAGCGAGGCGAAGGCCTGCTCCTCCGGCGATGATGATCGCAGGTAGCTCCAGCGAACCGTGAGCAGCGACAAAGCTCCATAGCTTTACGCTCATGTGTGCCTGATGGCAAGCAGTCGAAATCACGCCCAGCAATACGCCATTCCAGACGATCATGTACAAGGTCCCAATTCCGGCGGTAATTCCTGCAGCGAACACCGTAAACGTAACCGCCAAGTTGTTGGTCATGATCGCGCTCGATGCCTGGGGCGCCATTGAATTCACAGATTCGGTCCACATTTGATGCCGCTCAATGGTCTGCGTCATCGCCGGCCCGAGGAAATGACGCTCGAACTCGGGCCGCACCACCGTCAGCAGACTGCCCACAACCGCGCCCGCCAGAAACAGCATGAGGGACGTGAGCGTGAACGGCAGAAGCTGACGAAACAACCGCGGATATTCCTGGGAGAAGAATCGCCACACGTCAAAAACGTCTGTCTTGCGTCTGGAATAGATAATCGCGTGAGCCTGGCCGAGCAACTGGTTCAGCTCAGCTTCAAGGTTACGTGCACTGCGTTCCTGGCGCAGTGCAGAAAGATCGCCGGCTATCTGCCGGTAAAGCAATGCCATCTCGCGCAATTCGGCTGGGGACAGACTCGCCACTCCACTCGCCTGCAAGGTTGCAATCAGTGCGCGCAAACGATCCCAACAACCTCTACGCTTCTCGATCCAACGATTGGATATCATGGTGTCCCATTCCATTCACGGTCAACAGGTGGCGGCGATGAGCAATGAAAGCATCGATCTTCGGGATCAGCTTAGCATCGAGACTCCAGAACTGGTAGGCATCGAGTTCCCTCTCGCAGGCATAGGCAGCAGGTGTGTCGCTTTGCTGGTTGATTCTTTCGTACAGGGCTTTGCGTTTGTAGTCTTCCTGATCGTAACCATCTTGATATTCGCCGCTTTGCCCCGCCCTGCGATAGCGCCACACCATACCCAGCCCGCCGACCCCGCAAAGTGGGCGATCGCGCTGATGATCCTGATCCCGTTTCTGCTCCAGTGGGGTTACTTCGCGCTCTTTGAGGCTTTCTGGAACGGGCAAACTCCGGGTAAGCGGATGCTCCGTCTACGCGTGATCCAGCAAAGCGGCCGGCCGATTGGCATATTCGAATCGATGGCCCGAAACCTGATTCGGATCATCGATATGCTGCCCGGCTTTTACCTGATAGGCGCAGTCTGTATCTTTTCCACTCGCCGGCAGCAACGGCTGGGCGATATGGTTGCCGGCACCCTGGTCGTCCACAGCGTTCCCACGGAAACATCCATCCTCCCGGCAGGAACCAGGACCTTCACTGCCGCATCATTCGAACCACCGCCCCAGCCCGTATTAAGGAAGACTTTGGAACTACCGGCGGATGGAGTGGCTCGTCTGTCGCGCGCGGATCTCCAACTGATGGAAAACTTCCTGGCGCGCCGGCTCGATCTGCCCCTCGATGTGCGAGCAAGCCTGGCCGAACGGCTGGCTAATAAAATGAAAGAAAAAACCATACTCGAAGCGCCGTCGGGAACCAGCCACGAAACATTCCTGGAAGCGCTGGTCGTAGGCCTTCGCGAGGCTGGTGGAATGCACTCGTGACCGGCCCCGCCACGCTGCCCAAAAAGCCCGCTGAAGCGACGGTCAAGCTAGCATAGGAGCAGGGAGATCCTGAGCGGCCAGAATGACTATCCAGATTGTCGAGAACAGTAAGATCCAGAGTTCCGCCCCGCTTCAAGACGGGACAGTGTATCGAGTGTTGATGGCGGTGTGCTTTTGCCACCTGATGAACGACACGATGCAGTCCCTGCTGCCCTCCATCTACCCCATCCTGAAGACTGCGTTTCATCTGGACTTTGGTCAGATCGGTTTGCTCACCTTGACCTACCAGCTGACGGCATCGATTCTGCAGCCCTTTATTGGACACTTTACCGACCGCAAACCCATGCCGTATTCCCTGCCCATCGGCATGGTCTTCACCCTGACAGGGCTGTTATTGCTGTCGATTGCGCCTACCTTCCCCCTACTGTTGCTGGCCGCGTCCTTGATCGGCATAGGCTCGGCGGTCTTCCATCCGGAGTCTTCCCGTGTGGCCCGTCTTGCCTCCGGTGGACGGCTCGGCCTTGCCCAATCGGTCTTTCAGGTCGGAGGGAACACCGGATCGGCCATAGGGCCGCTCCTGGCAGCATTCATCGTGCTACCCCACGGCCAGCGAGGCGTGGCATGGTTTTCGCTCGTAGCATTGGTGGCCATTGTGGTCCTGACGCGGGTAAGCCGCTGGTATAAGCCCCGCGTAGGCCATTTGAAAAAGCGATCCACGAAGCATGCAGAGGAGACCGGCTTATCTCGGGGGCGCGTGATCTCGGCGCTCGCGGTCCTGATCGCGCTCGTCTTCTCTAAGTATTTTTACCTGGCCAGCTTCACCAGCTACTACACCTTCTACCTCATGACCCGGTTTCACGTTAGTGTACGGAGTTCGCAGATCCACCTGTTTGCTTTTCTGGGAGCCATCGCTGCCGGAACCCTCATTGGAGGCCCGATTGGCGACCGCATTGGGCGCAAAACCGTGATCTGGTGTTCCATCCTCGGCGTTCTGCCCCTGACCATGCTGCTGCCCTACGCGAACCTGTTCTGGACTACCGTTTTGAGCGTGCTCGTCGGGTTAGGTTTGGCTTCTGCTTTTCCCGCAATCCTCGTCTACGCGCAGGAGCTGGTGCCTGGAAGGGTAGGAATGATTTCCGGGCTATTCTTCGGGTTTGCCTTCGGGATGGGCGGCATCGGTGCAGCGATACTCGGCAGAATCGCTGACGCGACCAGCATTTTCTTCGTCTACAAGATATGCGCCTACCTTCCGGCCATTGGCTTGTTGGCAGGCTTTTTGCCGAAGCAGCCTCAGCCTCACTTCGCACACGAAGAAACAAAATAGCCAGACCCAGAGCTAGGAGACTTAAAGGTCTTCAAACTTCAAGTTCAGGATCGGGTACTGTTTCCAATCCTTATAGTCGAAGTGCCACCACTCGGTAGGGTTGACCACAAACCCCTGCTTCTCCATCGCTTGTTTGAGGAGTGCGCGGCGGGCGCGCTCTTCAGGCGTGCCCCCTGTGTAGTTGGCATAGGCACGTTCGGTCATCTCGTCATATCCGCTGGGCATCTGTACTTCCTTGCCGGTTTTCAAATCGTAGAGCGAAAGGTCCACAGCGCATCCGCGGTTGTGTCTTGAGCCTTCCGCCGGGTTGGCGACGAAAATCTTCTTGTCGTTCGGTGTGGCGTCCCAGAAAATTTTGGTCACGTACCAGGGACGGTAACCGTCATGGATGATCAGGCCATACCCTTGTGCCTTAAGCTCGCGATGGGCTCGGACAAGTGCCTCCGCGGCGGGGCGCTGAAGGAATGCGCGCGCCTGCGTATACAAAGGCGTGCCCAGAAAATCATTCGTGGTGGCATAACGGATGTCCAGCTTGATCGTAGGGTCAAGCCTGGTCAGTTCCACCAGATCCGGCTTGCGGAAATTTCCCTGCTCCAGCGGCGGTGATGCTTTCAACGCCTCTGCACGCAGTTCAGGCACCGGGCGCAAAGGCGTAATACGAAAACTGACCTCTTGCGTGGAGCCGATTTGTAAACAGAGCAGCAAACAACAAAGGGCGCTGAAGCGGACAATGCGGGACATGTTTTCCAGTCTAACGTTTTATGCCAGCCCGAGCTTCTCTGAAGCCATCGCTGTGCCCTCCACACGAGCCGCTATTTTCTTGAATGCGATTTCTCGGGCAAGGTCAGGACAGCCATATCTGGGTTTGAGATCAACGCTGAAGGGAGAAAATCCGCAGTCGTCCGTAGAGCCCAGCCGTTCCCTGGGAATATGTTTCGCTGCCAGCAGCAGATCGCAGCGAACCTCCTGCGGCGTCTCTACCCGCCGATGAAGGGGATTGATAACTCCGATAAAGCAGATCTGGGCCACTCCCTTCGCATCCTCGCGGCTGTACTTACCGCAGAGCTTGTAAACCTGCTCCTTGTCTTTTTCGCTGGCCACCTGCATCAGGAAGTAACCGGCGTTCATCATGAACATGCTGGGAAGCAATTCCGCGTAGTCCACCTCCGCGCTGTGGGTTGTGTCGCAACCCCCGCCCGGGCAGGTATGAATGCCTATACTCTTTCGCTCGCTCGCGCTAAAGCGATTGATGACGCAGTTGTTCAGGTCGATAAATCGTGACAGCATGGACCGGCCCGTCCAGGGATTCTTGGGATCGTTCTTGCACGCGATTCGTCCTTCGGTAAAGTCCATCGAGACTCGCTTGGCGCCCGCTGCAAAGCACTGGCGGATATCCTTTTCGCATTCGTTGCAAAGATCTTCGTAGAATTGCTCCCGCGAGTAGCCTGGAACCTCGCCCTCCAGCGGATAGAGCAACGCGAGCACCGAGGGTGCGATGACCGCCTGTTTCAACGGCTTCCTGGCCATCGCCATGGCGCGCTTGAGGTATTCGGACGCATAGGTTTTGTATTTGAAAGGGCCGCCTGTCAACCGCGGCAATTGGCGATGGTGCCCATCGGTAAAGACGGCCAGACACTGGCCATCGGCGGCAAGATTTTCCGCCAACCCGGTGCCGGCAAGAGTGTCACTTAAGGGATAGGTGGCAAAGCTGGAAGCCCGCTGCTCGCCGTCAGAAACGATGGGGGACCCGGTCGCTTCCATGTTTTGGATTGAGTCCTGGCATGCAGCATCCTGCGCCCTGGTCAGCTGTTCTCGTGTGATCTTTCCCAGATCGTAGTGCCGAAGTGCGGTTTGTAGTTTTGCCGGACGCGGTAATGAACCAACGTTCTCCGTAGGAATCGCCATGGCCGAAGTCCATCCCCTGCTGAGCCCAAATTGCGTGTGGATGGTGACACGCCAGAAATAGAAGTGGCAAGTGACTGCTTTTGGTCGGGCTCAAACGAAAGTACCAGCACACCGGCAAGACGCTCATAATGAGCATGTTGACGTAGAATGGCCGCGGATCTACTCGATACCTTGGCGGCCCGGGAGCATCCCTTGGAAAGCACTCGAAGAACGTTCCTCAAACAAGCCGCGGGTCTCTCCGCTGCCTGCGTGGTCGGTTTTGATGGGCAGACCAACGCGCAGACTGCCCGCCTTTCGGCCGCTCCGAACAGTCCAGGCACGGGATCCTGGTACGACCGGCCCATGCGTTGGGCCCAGCTAAGTTTTGTCGAAGACGACCCCGGCAATTACGACATGCAATTCTGGCTGGACTATTTCCAACGGATCCATGCCGACGCCACAGTGCTGAATGCCGGAGGGTGCGTCGCTTTTTATCCCACGCAGATCCCCCTCCACTACCGCAGCAAGTGGCTGGGAAATATGGATGCCTTCGGCGATATTGCGCATGGCTGCCGGAAACTGGGCATGAATGTCGTTGCCCGCACCGACGCGCACGCATGCCATAAGGATGTTTACGACGCGCATCCAGACTGGCTGGCGGTCGATGAGAACGGAAAAAAGCGCCAGCACGCATCGGACCCGGATTTCTGGCTCACCTGCGCCCTGGGACCCTACAACTTTGAGTTCATGACCTCGGTCCATCAGGAAATCATGTCGAAGTACATGGTCGATGGCATCTTCACCAATCGATGGGCAGGGTCGGGCATGTGTTACTGCGAGCACTGCCGGAAGAACTTCCACGATTACTCCGGCCTGGATCTTCCCCGCACCAACGATCCCCAGGATCCCGAGCAGCGGCAATACATCGTCTGGCATCAGCAGCGTTTGTTCGAGTTGTGGCGGCTGTGGAACGGAAAAATACAGGAAATCAATCCCAACGCGAGCTACCTCGCCAACGCCGGGGGCGGCGCGCTGAGTCTCTTGGACATGAAGACCATCGGCGAGTTGGCGCCGACTCTGCTGGCAGACAGGCAGGGCCGCGCCGGGCTGGTAGCGCCCTGGGCCAGCGGCAAAAGCGCCAAGGAGTTTCGTTCGACAATGGGACGAAAAGCCATCGCTGGCATCTTCAGCGTCGGCCTTGAAGATAAGTACCGCTGGAAGGATTCCGTTCAGAGCGGCGATGAAATCAGACTCTGGGTGGCCGACGGCATGGCCCAGGACTTTCGTCCGACCTTCACCAAGTTCAACGCCAAGCCTTACGACAAGCGCTGGTTTCCAGTCGTAGAAGAGATCTTTGCGTGGCACTACGCGAACCAGGATTACTTCCGCAACGAAAAATCCCTCGCTCGCGTCGGCATGGTTTATTCCCAGCAGACGGCTGCGTTTTACGGCGGACCCGATGCGGCCGCCACTGTCGACGATCCTGCGCTGGGCTTTTATCAGGCGTTGGTCGAGGCCAGGATCCCGTTTGAAATGGTGCACGACCGATTGCTCGATCGAGAGCATACGGATCAATTTCGCACTTTGATCCTGCCCAACATCGCCGCTCTTTCCACGCGGCAGTGCGGCCAGATTCGGGAATTTGTAGAGCGCGGCGGCAGTATCGTCGCTACTTATGAAACTTCCTTGTACGACGAATGGGGTGTGCGACGGCAGGATTTCGGGCTCGCGTCCCTTTTTGGAGCTTCTTTTGCCGGCAGTAAAGAAGGTCCAATGCTCAACTCCTACCTCTCGCTGGAAAAGGATCCCTCTTCCGGCCAATACCATCCCGTGCTTGCGGGCTTTGAAGATGCAAACCGGATCATCAACGGAGTGCACAGGGTTCATGTAACGGCTGCAGGCGAGAGCCTCTCGCCGCCGCTGCGCGTCGTTCCTACCTATCCTGACCTGCCGATGGAAGAGTGTTTCGTGAGGCCGGGTGCATCGCATGACGCGGGAATCTTCCTGCGCCAGGCAGGCAAGGGCCGCGTGGCCTATTTCCCCTGGGATATCGACCGTACCTTCTGGGAAGTGCTGAACACGGATCATGCCAGGTTACTGCGCAACGTAGTGCTCTGGGCGAACAACGAGCCGCCCGTTCTTTCGGTAGAAGGGAAAGGAGTCATCGACGTTGCCATCTGGTCGCAGAAAAACTCCATGACCGTGCACCTGGTGAACCTCACCAATCCAATGATGATGAAAGGACCGGTGCGCGAGGTAATACCAATTTCCAGCCAGCAGGTCCGTATTCGAGTTCCGTCTGATAGACGAATTACCAAGGCCCACTTGCTGGTCGCCGGGGGCGAAACCCACTATCGCAAGGATGGCGATGCGATTCTCATCGAGGTGCCTTCCATCAGCGTGCACGAAGTGATCGCACTCGATTTCGCTGTTTAAGACCACTCGACAGAACAAAGGCAAACGCTATATGGCCAACATCTTCGATATGACGCGCAGAGAGTTTATTCGCAATTCAGCTTTCGCAACCGCAGGAACAGCGTTCGCGGATACCGCGGAGCTACCGCAGGAATCCGCAGCCGCCCATCCGGGTGGGCCCGTATTTCCCTATGGCGCTGTCTATTTCCGCAAGACAAATCCTCCTCCGGAAGACTGGGCGCGCGACCATCAGACCGCCGCCGAGGCGGGGATGAATATTTTCCGCCACTGGTTCATGTGGTCAGCCATTGAGGTGGCGCCAGGAAAGTATGATTGGGCCGACTATGACCGCATCATGGATCTTGCGGCGAAGAATGGAATCAAAGTGATCCTCGAAGAACTGGTTGGCTGTGCTCCCGAGTGGGTCTTTCGTAAGTATCCCCATGCACGGTACCTGGGTAGCGATGGCTTCATCGTGAACAGCACCATATCCGAGAGCAGCGCGACCGGCGGCTTTCCCGGATTATGCCTCGATAACCCGGAGGTACAGGCGCTCGCGCAAACGTTTCTGGTGGCCTTGGTCGAGCATTACCGCGATCATCCCGCGCTCTTCGGCTACGACCTATGGAATGAGGGAACGTCCTTCGGTGGAAACCCGCATAGGATGTACTGCTATTGCGAAGGCTCTAAGCGAAAGCTTCGGGAGTGGCTGCGGATCCGCTACGGATCGCTCGAGAGCGTCGCGAGGCAATGGCACCGCTACAGTTACCAAAGCTGGGACGACATAGAGCCGCCCCGTTCCTTCTCCGGATATCCCGACAGCCTGGACTGGCTCGAGTTTCGCGTCGACAACGCGTACAGCCTGTTTGATTGGCGAGTGAAACTATTTCGCAAACTAGATCCTAAGCACCGCATCACCGCACATGGAGTCTCGGGAACCCTTATCAGCCTGGCTTCCGCGTCCCACAACGAATGGCGCTCGGCTGCGGAAGTCGATATCTGGGGTCTCACCTGGATTGCAGCCCGCCAGGGAGACGAGCCACGGAAGCAGTTTCAGGCGGTGGACCTGGTACGAGGCGGAGCACGAGGCAAGCCTTTCTGGCATGCGGAAGCGCAGGGCGGACCCCTCTGGATGCAGCCCCAGGTCATCGGCCGGCGCATCGATGACGGGCGCATTCCCGACGCGGAAGATGTCCGCATCTGGAACCTGGTCTCCTGTGCAGCCGGTGCCAAGGGCCTTCTCTATTGCCGCTGGCGCCCGCTGCTCGATGGACCTCTCTTCGGAGCGTTCGGGCCCTTCGCTATGGACGGCTCCCCTACTCCACGCTCAGAGATAGCAGGCCGGGTTGCGCGCTGGGCCAACAGCCATCCGGAGATCTGGAAATCGAACCCGGTCAAGGGTGACGTCGCGCTGGTCTTTGTCCCCGAGTCTGAGCTTTTCAACTATGTGCAACAGGGCGACACAGACTTCTATTCCCAATCCGTGCGCGGGGCGTACCAGGCTTTTTTCGATTCCAACATCCAGCCGGACTTCGTGGCGCTCGACAATCTCAGCGAATATAAGCTCATCTACCTTCCCTACCCCGTGATGTTGAAGCAGGAAACCGTGGCCAAGCTCCGCAGCTTTGTCGAGCAAGGGGGCACGCTGATCAGTGAGGGCCTGCCCGCCTACGTCGGCGATCATGGCCACGTGGGAAAGGTACAGCCGAACTACGGCCTCGACGAGGTATTCGGTGCACACGAAACTTACGTTCAATTCACTCCCGATATTTCCAACGACTTGATCCTGGAAGTAAAGGGCTCTCAAATCTACGGCCGCTTTTTCCGGCAGGACTACGAACTGCGCGGCGGCACTGCGGTTGGGCATTACGCAAACGGAGCCATCGCCGCGGTTGAGCACAAATCTGGCCAGGGCCAAACCTTGCTGATTGGGTCCTTCCCCGGCGCGGGCTATTACCTGCACCATGCGGCCGCGACGAAGGATCTCTTAGCAACTTTTCTCACCATGGCGGGCGTCACTCCGCAGGTAACGATCGACGATCACACCCTGCAGGCCAGACTCCACCAGGGCGCCGGCGGCGACTATCTGTGGGTGACCAACCCTTCGACCGCTGCGCGAAACGTCAAGGTTGGCCTTATGCAGGGTTACCAATCAGGGGAAGACATCTGGGGGAAACAAGCCGTTGCGATGGACGGCCGGCAAGTCACGGTAAATGTCGGCGGCCGGGATGCGGCGGTGATTGCTTTGCGATAGAGTGCTCGGCATGAGGATAACGCGATGATGAAACTTTGTGTCCTTCTCGCTGCTTCGATATCTCTGGCCGCAGCAGCCCAAACCCAAGCGGCTTCTGCCGTCGCGTATTCGCCGGATCAGCTACTGCAGCTGGCCCAGCAGATGCGCGAGCAGGCGAAAAACTCAAAGGAAGCCGGAACCGGCATCCTGGAGAAGCATCTGGACAGCTCCACCATCCTCGCCTTCCGCGACACAGACGGAAAAGCCGAACTGCACCAACAATTCGGAGATGTGTTCGTGGTCCTTCAGGGCACGGCCACGCTGGTCACCGGGGGAACGATCGTCACACCAACGACGACAGCACCCGGCGAGATACGCGGCGCTTCGATCGAACAAGGAATACGCCAGAAGCTACAGGAAGGTGACATAGCCCACATACCGCCAGGTGTTCCTCATCAGCTAGTGCTCGACGCCGGCGGCGCCTTTACGTATTTCGTAGTGAAGATTCCAGCGAAGTAACTGAAGCGAGACCGTAGACCTTTCACCCGCACATGTTTCGGTTGGGGCTGATGAGGGGTTGAACTCTCCTGTAACCCTTATGCTAGTGTCTCTAACCCACAATAAACACTGGACTAATCGTAATACTCCAACCCCAGATGCGTGATCAGAGACTCGCCCTTGATATGTCGCAGCGTGTTCTTCAGCTTCATCAACTGAATAAAGAGATCGTGCTCCGGATAGAGCCCCGGAGCCGTCATGGGGGACTTCCAATAAAAGCTCAACCACTCCTGAATACCCAGATCTTTGAGTTCCGGAGTCCGCGCTGCCAAGTCAAGGAACAGAACCAAATCCAGAGCGATGGGAGCGGCCAGAATCGAATCCCGGCAAAGGAAGTCGACCTTGATTTGCATCGGGTACCCAAGCCATCCGAAGATGTCGATATTATCCCAACCCTCTTTATTATCACCACGAGGCGGGTAATAGTTGATCCTCACCTTGTGGTAAATGTCCTTATAGAGATCGGGATAAAGCTCCGGTTGCAAGATGAAGTCGAGCACGCTCAGCTTGGATTCTTCCTTGGTCTTGAACGACTCCGGATCATCCAGCACTTCACCATCGCGATTGCCCAGAATATTGGTGGAGTACCAGCCGCTCACGCCTAACATGCGCGCCTTGAAAGCCGGCGCCAGAACCGTCTTCATGAAAGTTTGGCCCGTCTTGAAATCCTTGCCGGTGATAGGCGCACTGTGCTTGCGCGAGAGCTCCTGCATCACGGGTAGATCGACGGTCAAGTTCGGCGCACCCATGGCGAACGGAACCCCTTCCTGCAGCGCCGCGTAGGCGTAGATCATCGAGGGCGCGATGTTGATGTCGTTCTCTTCCAGACCCTTTTCAAAAGCTGCGAGCGACTGGTGCACCGCCGTAGGGGTAAGAAAGATCTCAGTCGAGCCGCACCAGATCATCGCCTGGCGTTCAGTCACTCTCTTATAGGCCTGGATGTCCGCACGCAGCTGTTCCGCCAGGTCGCGTTTGTTCTTTCCCTTCTTGACGTGGGTACCGTTCAGACGCTTGACGTAATACTGATCAAACACCGCGGGCATGGGCCGAATGCCTTCCAGGAAGGGGCGAATCGTTTCTAGCTGATCCTTGTCGAGGACGCGCGCCACGCGGGCAGCCTCGAACATGTTGTCGGCAAAAATATCCCAGCCGGTGAAGCAGAGATTATCCAGCTTGGCCAAAGGAACAAAGTCCTTGATCAAGGGGCTGCGCGCGTCGGTGCGTTTGCCCAGGCGGACGGTCCCCATTTGGGTAAGCGAGCCGATCGGCTTGGCGATGCCTTTGCGTACAGCCTCCACGCCGGCTACCAGCGTGGTAGCGACTGACCCCATTCCGGGGATCATGATTCCTAATTTTCCATTGGCGGGCTGAATCGGTGAACTGTCAGCAGACGATTGGCTGCTGCTCGTAGGCGTAGACATTTTCTTGCGGGTCCATCCTCTCGCTTCTTTTTTGTGTGTGACCGCAGGCGTTCATGGAGCGCGCATCACAAACATTTTCAGTCTCAGCTTTCATTTATGCTTTGGCAAATCAGTGCCGCTCAAAGGGGAGAAAGCAAGGGTTAACGGTAGTCACGGCTGCTGGGAAGCAGTTTCGCTGTCACGGTGTTTCCAGTGGGACCACACGAACCAGACGATGGCAGCCAGCAACACCGCCTCCACCCCCAGGTGAAAGCGATGAAAGACCTCCTTGAAGCGAGGATCCGTCTCCCAGGATCGGCCCAGCCTCATGCCTACGTATGCCAGCGCAAAACACCACGGCCATGAGCCGAGAAAGGTGTAAATGTGGAATCGCCCCAGAGGCATTCTGGCGATTCCCGCGGGCAAAGCGATAAAGGTTCGCACCACAGGGAGCAGGCGCGCCAGGAATACGGTGATCGAACCATATTTCTGAAAGAAGTGTGTGGTGCGGTCCAGATCGCGCCGGCTGAGAAGAACATACTTGCCGAAGCGCTCCACCAGCGGCCGGCCTCCATGCGCCCCGACCCAGTAAGCCAGCGCCGAACCAAGATTGCACCCGATTGCGCCGGCGGTGGCCACCCAAAATAGCTCGAATCGGCCGGTGTATACCAGGTAGCCGGAGAACGGCATGATGATTTCCGAGGGCAGCGGAACGCAGGCTGACTCGATCCCCATCAACAAAGCAATACCCAGATAACCCGTGGCTGAAATAACGGCAATGATGAAGTGGGCAAGAAGACCTATGATTTTCTCTGTCATCCGGAGGAAGTATAGCGGTTTCGTGGTTTCGGGGTTCCACCCGCGCCCCTGACAGCTTTGCTACCATGGACTTTTACCAGGAGTACACCATGGCAGAAGCCGTTATCCCCGATGTTGCCGAGCCTACCCAGATTGCGCCAGAACCGCAGCGCGCCGCCCCGGCCAAGGAAGTCAAGCGGCAGACCGTTGGCTTCACCTTTTTCAAGGTTCTTCCCGAGTGGCGCCGTCTGCCCGCGGCAGAGAAGGATGCCCACCGCGCCGCCTTTGCCGAGGTGATCAAACGCTGGAATCAGCCCGGGCGCCTGTTGACTCTTACCTATTCCACCGTGGGCCTTCGTGGCGACTGCGATATGGTTCTGTGGCGCATCTGCTATACCCCGGAAGATCTCAACCAGATGACCGCGGAGCTGATGGCAACCCCCATGGGCGGTTATCTGCAGACCACGCATAGCTTCCTATCCATGACCAAGCGCTCGCAATACTTGATCGGGCACGAGCACGAAGGCCAGCACGATTCGCGCGGCAGCATCCGGCCCGGCGGCCAGAAATACATCTTCATCTATCCCTTCTGGAAGACGCGCGCCTGGTACCTCTTGCCCGCCGAGGAACGCCAACGCCTCATGAACGAGCACATCCGCGTTGGCCATCTCTATCCGCGAGTCAAGCTCAATACCACCTACTCCTTCGGTATCGACGACCAGGAGTTCGTTGTCGCGTTTGAAACCAACTATCCTGAAGATTTTCTTGACCTGGTGCAGCAGTTGCGGGAAACCGAGATCAGCCCTTACACCCTGAGAGACACTCCCATATTCACCTGTATTCGCATGACGCCCGAAGAAATGCTGGCGCGGCTCGGCTAACCATCGATGAAGGTGGCCCCGATCAAAAAGCCGAAGAAGGCCGAAACTAAGACGGCCATCAAGAAGGCGGTCAAGCTCAAGAAGCCGCGGCGAGATTCGCTCGCTCCGGATCGGATCGCCGCGATTCTCCAACGCCTGGCGGAAGCCTACCCCAACGTGGAATGCGCCTTGCACCACAGCAATGCGTGGGAGCTTATGGTGGCCACCATTCTCTCCGCGCAATGTACCGACGCGCGCGTCAATATGGTCACCCCGGGGCTATTCAAAAAATTCCCAACCCCGGCTGACTTTGCTCACGCTCCCCTCGTGGAGATCGAAGAGCAGATCCGTTCCACCGGGTTCTATCACAACAAAGCCAAGTCCCTGAATGGAGCGGCCCGCAGGCTCATCGCCGAATACTCGGGCAAAGTCCCGCAAACCATGGAAGAACTGCTGACCCTGCCGGGCGTGGCGCGCAAGACGGCTAACGTGGTGCTGGGAGTGGCCTTTCGCAAGGCCGTTGGCGTCGTGGTGGATACGCACGTACTCCGCCTATCGAGGCGCCTGGAATTGACCAAAGCCACTGAGCCTGTCCAGGTGGAAAAGGACCTGATGAAAATCATCCCCCAGGATCACTGGATCGACTTCTCCCACGAGATGATCCACCACGGCCGCCAGGTCTGTATTGCCCGCAAACCGAGGTGTATCGACTGCACCCTGGAGCCGCTGTGCTATTCGAGCGACAAGACATGGGGGAGCCACGACTTACCCCGTTGACACGTTGATGACCCTGCCTTGCTAGTAACCCTCGTGATTACTCCGTGATTAACTATCGAACGATAGTGTCGATGTGGGAGCTAAATAGCCCAATCGTACGACTTTAAGACACAAGACCCTTGTATACTGAGCAACTGGCATATTCTGCATCGGCTGATCGGGATCAAGTCGGCAAATCGGGTTGGCGATAGGATGATTGAACAGACTCTCGGAAACTCTCTCCGCTTCTTGAGGGAACAACAGGGAATATCATTGCGGGCCCTTGCGGAACGGACTGACTTTTCCGCCAGCTTTCTGTCTCAAATTGAAAACGGACAATGCTCCCCTTCCATCTCTTCGATGGAAAAAATCGCCAACGCCTTAGGCGTAACGCTGGGGCAATTTTTCCTTTCCGCAAACCAGCATGTAGTCAATATCGTGCGCGCCAGCGACCGCGCCCACATGGCCCTCGACTGGTCACGCGCCGAAATTGCTTCCCTGGGCTCTCTTTCCAATGGATCGCAGTTCCGTGCTTCCATGCTCATCATTAAGCCTGGCGGCCTCACCGGCAAGCATGCCACGTCTTCAATTTCCGACGAGTTCGCCATGGTCTTCGAGGGCAGAGTCATTCTTAAGCTCCAAGACAACGAGCAGGTCCTGGAACGCGGCGATTCGGTCACGGTGGTGGCCGGAACGGGCCGCCAATGGCGAAACGAATCTGAAGCTTTGGCGGAGATTCTGGTCATTTCCCTCGGCCCGTATCACTGACCCTCTCTGCAAGTCCAGGCCTTTCCCGGCCCCGGATTCGGCAAGCCCGCTTTTCTGATAGCCGCCGTTCTCATGTTTTGTATCAGGGCACTTCAGCCGGGCCGTTTAAGGCCGAACAAAGATCTGGGCTTTAGAGTCTGCGTGAAAGCCAATCGATTGCAAAATCAGTCCCGCAGGGACGGCTGAACTTAGCCCAGGACGCAGTCCTGGGTAGAGATTCGAGAGACGAAAAGTCCCGCAGGGACGACTGAAACTTACCCGGAGGAAATCGCAGGCACTTCCATCTCAAGATATCCCGCGGTTGAGAACTCCCCGATCCGCTCCCCGAATCCGGGACCGTGTCTCGATAAGTTTTCAATCGTCCCTGCGAGGACTTTTCAATGGCGCAATGCCAACCCAGGACTGCGTCATGGGCTAAGTTCAGCCGTCCCTTCGGGACTACATTTGCAAATCATGGATCTCCGGCAGGGCTGAAAAGGCCAACTCTCTTTCCATCCCTTACGGCCAAAATGAAGTCATGCCCTGAGACAACACCCGCCTGGAACCCTGCAACCCATCCCAAATCGGCAAACAGTCAGCCTGGGCACCAATCTCCTCTTGCCGACCGAAACCAAGAGTCCGACTAAGTGCTTCATAACAAGGCGCCCTCTCGCTTAAATCCTGTACATGACAACACCCGGTGCTGCCTTCGCATCTACTTTGCTTAGGTCGTAAGAGCAAGAAAGGATCAAGCATATGAACACTTTCTATCGTTTGGCGACATCGAGCACAATTTTTCTCCTGTTGAGTTCGCCGGCTGTGATGCACGCTCAGTATGCACCGCAACAAGCCCCGCCACCAGGCTACGGGGAGCACGGCAGCGGATGGAACAACGCGCCGTCGGAGTACAACGACGTTCAGCGACGCGGGTTTGAGGACGGGATGGTGGGGGCTAGGAAGGATTACGAAAACCACCGCACACCGAACGTCAACAACCGCGATGAATATCGCCACCCGGATGTTCCCAGAGGACTTCGTCACGAGTATCGGGAAGGCTTCCAGCGTGGCTATGATCAAGGCGTCCGGCACATGATGGGAGACCACGATCGCCGCTAAATACTGATCAACCGCAAAGGCCTGGATCCAGGGTGGACTCAGGCCTTTCGTATGAAGCCCTCAACGACGCGTATTTAGTTTGTCGATAGCACGCTTGAGATCTTCGAGCTTCTGCCCCGCTTCAGCAAGCTTCCCATCTGCAGTTAACCGCTGATAATCAGAAAGATCTCTGGCCGCCTCGGCAATGGTTGGGTTCAGATCTGCGGACGTCTGAGAAGCGGTTGCGCTGGAGACAGGAGCCGCGGCCTTCTGCGGCTCCGCGGCTGTCAGCGACGAGTTCGCTCCTCCAAAAAGGGCGGCCAAGGCCGACTCAAAAGTGGATCCGTACGCCAGCCGATCCTGCAACGCAAGCACCACCAGCCGCAGCTCGGGCATGGGGCTTCGCTCTGCTTGCAGATAGATCGGTTCCGCGTACAAGAGCGCGCGTCCGGTAGGAATCACCAGCAAAGTACCTCGCCGCACGTGCGAACCCTGTTGGTTCCACAAGGTTAGCTGTCCGGAGAGTTGCGCGTTCTGGTCGATGCGCGCCTCGATCTGCAGCGGTCCATCCACCAGCTTGTTCTTGGGGAAGTTGTATACCACTGCGGTGCCGTAGTGTGCGCCATCGCTGCGACCGCCAATCCAGCCAATGAGATTGTTACGATTTGCCGGCGTAAACGGCAGAATCTCAACAAACTCCATGCCGGTTTCGTCGGGCAGCTTCATGAGCACATAGTTTGGCTGCATCGGCTGGGTGACCTGTCCGCCGCCCTCGCTCATGCCAACTTCGCTCGCGACCGTCCACAAATCCTCGCGATTGTAGAACACCTCGGGATTCGTCATGTGATACAGGCCGTAGACTTGCCCCTGCAGTTTCAGCAGTAGCTCCGGGTAGCGCATGTGCTTGCGCAGTCCCGGCGGCATGGATGCCCCGGCTTTGAACAAGCTGGGAAAAATACGGCGATACGCCGCAAGAATCGGATCCTGCTCGTCGAAAACATAAAAAGTAGTCGAACCGTCGTAGGCGTCGATCACCACTTTCACGCTGTTCCGCATGTAGTTGATGGAATCTTCGCCCAGCTGGTAATGGGTAGAATATGGATACTGGTCTGACGTGGTGAACGCGTCCATGACCCACGAAAGACGGCCATCGTCGCCAACTACGATGTAAGGATCCGGATCGTAGGTGAGGAAGGGCGCCAGGGTCGTTACACGATCGCGCACGTTTCTCCGCATCAGCAGCCGGCTCTGTGCATTCACATCATCGCTGAAAGGTAACTTTCCCAGATCGCCGCGATCGAACGCCAGCACAATGCGGCGCAGCAAGCCACCCACCACAATGCCGCCATCCCCTTGATACGAAGTGAGATTGTTGCTCTGGCCCTGGGGATAATCGAATTCCTGTTGGCGCGTCTTGACGTAAACGTCGGTGTTTGTCAGCTCGCCATAATAGATCTCCGGCCGAGTTACGTTTAAACCGGGAACCGTGCTCTGCACCGGCATGTTGCTCAGGTACAGGGTGGGCAAACCTTCCGCGGTGAACCCATTGACTGGGTTCATCGTAACCCCATAGCCATGGGTGTAAATCAGCTTTTCGTTGATCCAGTTCCGGCTGCTTTCGGGCAGTTTTTCTACGTTCAATTCGCGGGCCGCAAGCATCACCTGGCGCAGATTGCCGCCAATTTGGTAGCGATCGATGTCGATGTCGGGAAAATCATAGTAGGTACGAATTTCCTGTATCTGGCGCAGAGTGTCCTGCAGTGCCTGCCAATCCCAAAGACGAATATTTTGCAAGGTCGCTTGATTGTTGGCAACATCCGCCGCCTCCACCGTGGTCTCCGCGGGAAATTCGCGCTGCAAGAAGCGGTCCAATCCATACGCCTGGCGCGTCATCAGGATGTTGTTCGCAATGTAGGGCCGTTCTCGTACCAATTCGTTCGGCTTCACGATAAAGCTGCTCATCCACCACCCGGCCACGCGAACGCCGGCAAAGCAGACAATCGCGGGCAGAATCGCAGCCAGCAGCCAGCGGCCCCGCGCCACCGTGATGGCGTTGGCCAGTGCCACGATCGCTCCGGCCACCAGTGCTATGCATACCAGCAGAAGGCCGGTAATCGTGATGTGCGCGTCGGTGTAGGTGACGCCCCCAAAAACTGTGTGATCTTCTAACAAAAGATCAAACCGGCTGAGATACACCCGCATCGCCACGATCAGCAGCAGAAAGGCAAAGGCAATGGAAAGCCCGCGCCACGGAATCGTGAGAAAGCTCCGACGGCCGGCGAACGCCTCCGCACCGCCGGTGATGAGAATAAAAAAAACCGCCACCGCGCAGACAATAATGGCGAGTGTTAGCAGCCAGCCCGAGATCAGGTGCCAGGCGGGCAGCGCAAAGAGAAAAAAATTAAGTGGTTTGCCAAAGATCGGGTCGACGACGCTGCTCATGGCAGGCGGCGCGTACCGAAAGAGCGCGAGCGTTGGCCATTCCCCCATCATGCCGGCGCCGGTGACCAGGGCGATAATGGCCGATCCACCGAACCCCAGAAGCCGCATCACGGGGTCCACGGGAAGTCTCACCGGATGTCCACCCACAAAAACGGTGTGGCTACTGGGTAAATCCGGCAGATGCGCCCGCTTTAAAGCAGCAAAGGCTCCGAAGAGGATGAGGAACGTGGCTGTGACAAAAAAAACGAATACGCCCCACTCGAGAGCCAGCGTTTTCGTGAAGACAGCCCCATAATTCAGCGATCGGAACCACAGCAGGTCGACAAAATAAGATACTGCGGTCCGGAAACTGAAGAAGATAACAGCGAGGACTGCGAGCAGGAGGAAGAAACTGCGGCGGCGGCGCGGCGGGTTCTTGAGCGGCCAGTCTATCGATTTGTGCATTGCTAGAATTCATTCTACAGCGGCGAAGAGCGACAGCCTCCGGGTCCACGGGGAGGTCGTCTGACTGGCGATGGTAAAAGTAACTTTAACAAGTGGTTGAAACTTCCCTGGGACGACACACCGGAATATTATGGGCATCGTGTTTGACTGGAGAACTGCCCATGCCTCCTAAAAAATCGGCCCTTCGCTTTTCTTCCCAACAGCGCGTTGTATTGCCCGGGAGCGAGAAAGCGCCTCTTTCGACCTCAACCGGTGAGACACCGGTTCGACCGGCCAGCGTCATCACCGTTTCCGTCATCGTCAAGCGTAAGAGCCCCATTAACACCAGCCGCCTGGGCAAAGACCGCCTCACGCGCGCCCAGTACCGCCAGAAGCACGGCGCCGACCCTGCAGCCATCAAAGTGGTGCGTACCTTCGCCAAGGAGTTTGGACTCACCGTCGACAAAGACACGCCGGAGCCTGGACGGCGCACACTCAAGCTCACTGGTACGGCCGCCGCCATGCAGCATGCTTTCGGGGTCAAGCTCGTGCAGAAGACTCTCGACGGCGAAGTGTATCGCGTCCGTGAGGGCAGCATCCAGATACCCGCTGCGCTCGCCGATGCGGTTGAGGCGATTCTCGGACTCGACAATCGTCCCCAGGCCCAGCCGCATTTCCGCGTCCTCGGTTCCGCGATCAACACCAATGCAGCCGGGACAGGAGGCTTTGCCCGGGCCCACGCTGCCGCAACCGGCTCGTTCACCCCAGTGCAGGTGGCGCAGCTTTACCAGTTTCCCCAGGGCGCGACGGCCGCAGGCCAAACCATCGGCATCATCGAACTGGGCGGCGGTTACCGCCCTGCGGATCTCACTGCCTACTTTAAAGGGCTGGGCCAGACCCCGCCCAAAGTCACGGCGGTGTCGATAGACAAGGGCAAGAACTCTCCCGGCAGCGCGAGCAGCGCCGATGGCGAAGTCATGCTCGATATCGAAGTCTCGGCGGCCGTGGCTCCAGGGGCAAAGATTGTCGTCTACTTCGCACCCAACACCGACCAGGGGTTTATCGACGCCATCGGCGCGGCGGTGCACGACACCACCAACAATCCCAGTGTCATTTCGATCAGTTGGGGCGGCCCGGAGTCCAGCTGGACCGCGCAAGCGCTGCAGGCACTCGACGCTGCATGCCAATCCGCAGCCGCGCTCGGCATCACCATTACCGTCGCAGCGGGTGACAACGGCTCCACCGATGGAGCTACGGGCAATAACGTCGACTTCCCTGCTTCCAGTCCGCACGTTCTTGCCTGTGGTGGCACCAAGCTTACTGGCAGCGGCAGCACCATCACCTCGGAGGTCGTCTGGAACGAGCAAGCCAATAACGAGGGCGCAACCGGCGGCGGGGTGAGCAACGTTTTCCCCTTGCCCACCTGGCAAGCAAACGCGAAGGTGCCGGCGCCTTCTGTTAGCGCGGGTGGCCGGGGCGTTCCGGACGTCGCCGGCGACGCCGATCCCGTGACCGGCTACCAGGTTCGCGTCGATGGCCAAAACATGGTCATCGGTGGCACCAGCGCCGTCGCTCCGCTCTTGGCTGGTTTGATCGCCTTGAACAATCGGCAAAACGGAAGGAGCGCCGGCTTTATCCAGCCCCAGATCTATGCTGCGAACGGCGCTTCTGCGTTCAACGACATCGTGTCGGGGAACAACGGCGCATTTTCTGCCGGCCCTGGATGGGATGCTTGTACCGGTCTTGGTTCGCCCATTGGCACCAAGCTCATCGCCCTTCTCGGCGGTTCAAGCCCAAGCAAGAACAAAGGTGGAAAGAAGAAGGCAGTCCGAATGCGGCCAGCCAAGAAGAAGCTCGCCCGGCGAAAGGGATAACAGGCTCTATCGGGCTTATGGCACGACTTTTCGCCGGGCCGCATGACCCAACAAAGACCTGGGCTTTATAGGGGGTGGAAAAGAACCGCAGGCCGCCCGACGCAATCAGTCCCGAAGGGACGGGACAATCTGTAGCCCGGCACGAGAGTGCCGGGTAGGATTTCACGCAAGTCGAGTCCCGAAGGGACGACACAATGGGAGTTCTCACCCAATCTCTTTAGCATCTGAGGTACGGTCTTCCAATCCTCTGTGGCGAACTCCTAGGCGGACAGACATCACCTTACCCTGCAGATCTCGAAAAGCGTACGTCAGCGGCTTCTAAAGCCGTCAACCGCGTAACCTGTTTACGCACGCTGAAGCCGTGCCCTTCGTGCGACAGTCTCTTCCCCGAACTCAGGGGTCAGCGAAAGCTTCCTGTGCTTTCCAAATTCGCCAACCGGACAATCTAATTGGGACAGGGCTGGTTGAACTAGGTTCAGCCGTCCCTGCGGGACTTATTCCGCAATCGGTTCGCCCGTAGATGTTACCCCTTATCTTAGTTGTAACTACAACTTTGGCGTAGAGTCCTATATCGGTACATCCTTCACTTGTTACAGACTCAGGTTTAGCATCGGGACGGGCTAGACCATGGGCAAGCTGGGATGGAGTCTGATCGTGGGGGCGACGGCGCTTCTCGCTGGTTGCGGCGGTACCGGCAGCACCAGCACGGGGAATTCCAACCAGCCAACTAACCTGACGGTGACCACCACCTCACTCCCCGGCGGAACTGTGGGAACCGCATACAGCAGTGCTGTGGCGGCGTCCGGAGGCAGCACGCCCTACACTTATAGCGCCGGTAACCTCCCCAGTGGGCTATCAATTAATAGTGGGACGGGAACGATTACAGGAACTCCGGCGCAAAACTCCGCTGGCACCTGGTCAGCAACCGTGAAGGTGACCGACTCGACCCAACCTTCATCGCAGTCGGCCGCTGCCAGCCTATCCATCAAGATCAGCGGGCCGACGACGAACCCGCTCGCGATCACAACCAATTCCTTACCCGGAGGCACCGTCGGATCGTCTTATCCCTCAACTACTCTCCAGGCCTCCGGCGGTGTCTCCCCTTATACGTGGTCCCTGAGCTCGGGCACATTGCCCACCGGGTTGACCCTTGCAGCCGGCGGAGCCATCTCAGGCACGCCGTCGGTGGCAGGGTCTTATCCACTGACCTTCGTCGTCACCGATTCCTCTCCCACGCCGCAGACCGCCAAGGCGGCGCTCACCCTGATGGTTTCGGGTAGCCAAATACCGGCCCTGACCCTGACCACGACGACGCTGGCCGACGCCACCTTGAACACAGCCTACTCCGCAACGTTGACGGCGTCGGGTGGAGTGCCCCCCTACGCTTTCAGCCTGGCAGGCGGCACCTCTCTGCCCGCTGGACTCGCACTTTCCTCTGCCGGTGCAATCACCGGCACGCCGGCCAAGCCAGGCGCTACGGTCTTCTCCGTCGATGTGACCGATTCGAGCACACCAGCCCTTTCGCAGACAGGCAGCCTGAGCCTCACAGTGAACGCGTCCGCCGGGCCATCCTGCGGCAGTATGAGTACCGGCAACGGTGCCAGTCTCAATGGTTACGTACCGTTTCCCTCCTCCAATCTATGGAACACCAGCATTGCTTCTGCGCCGGTCGATCCCAACTCAGCGGCCATCATCGGCGGCCTCACGGGTAGTCATTTGCATCCCGATTTCTCCAACGTCGTCGACGGAAACTACGGCATTCCCTACGTGGTCGTGGACTCGAGTGCTACTCCAGGAGTGGCCATCACCATGACCACTTATCAAAGCGAGAGTGACATCACCCTGTACCCCATTCCCATCACGGCTCCCATTGAAGGGTTTCCGGCGGACTGCACCATCACCGGTGACGACCACCTGATCGTGATCGACAAAAACAAGTGCTGGATCTACGAGACCTGGCAAACGCAGCGTTGCAAGGGAGCCTGGAGCGCAGCAAACGGGGCCATCTGGGACCTCACTAGCACCGAGCATCGTCCTTATGGATGGACCTCGGCAGATGCGGCCGGACTTCCCATCTTTCCCGGGCTGGTGCGATACGACGAGGTGGCTGCGGGCGCCATCCATCACGCCTTCCGCATGACCGTGGCTCAGACCAAAAGCGATGCCAACGGCGGCTACTTTGTAGCTCCGGCAACCCATGGAGCGGGAAACAATTCGGGAACCGGCAACATCATGGGAATGCGGCTGCGCCTCAAGGCCGCCTTCGACATCTCCGGCTTCAGCGCCGCCAACCAGGCGATCCTCACCGCCATGAAAAATTACGGCATGATTGTCGCCGATAACGGCAGCAACATGTACTTCCAGGGAGCCCCGGATGCACGCTGGGACGATAACGACCTGAATGCATTAAAGGCGATCGATGCGTCAAATTTCGACGTAGTCCAGATGGGCACGGAATACGATGCGTCCACCGCGCCAACCGGAGCCGCTCCCGCGATCGCCAGCTTCACCGCTTCGCAAACCACCGTAACGGCGGGAACACCGGTCATCTTGAGTTGGACTGTCAGCAATGACTCCTACGACTACATCGACGCAGTGGGACCGGTGCGCGGTGGCACGCAAACGGTGATCCCAGGTGCCACTACCATCTATACCCTCTCATCCACCAATCAATTCGGACGGGCGACCAAATCGGTCACGGTCAACGTTCAGTAGTCGATAGTAATGTCTGTGTTCCCCGTTTGCCCGCATCTCCCGCCTTCCGAAAGTTGTGGGAAAAATATCGAAAGTTCCCTGAACAGTTTCTACTCACCTGCCGATAGTGGTTTTGTCTTTGTCCGTTCGACGATAGTTGAGTTCTGAAAGAGGCCACCATGCCTATATCAGCAACGTCCTCCGCCTCGCTTCTCGATACATCCGTGACAAGCAGTCTGACCGCGGGTCAAACCAGTCCACCCAAGGCGACCGCTGCCGGCACTGGATCTACGGCCAATAGCAGCACGAATGGCAACTCCCCGGATCTGCTTACACAAGACATCATCAACTTACTCAAAGCCCTGGCTTACGGAGATGTCTCTGGAGCCAAGACAGATCTGGCAAAATTTCAAACAGATTTGAAGGCGGAAGCCGCCAGCACAAGCAGCTTAAGTACCGTGGCCAAGGACGTGACCTCGCTCTTCAAAGACCTGACTTCTGGAAACAGCACTGCAGCCAAAGCCGACGCCAGCAAGATCACTACGGATTTGCAGACACAGGAGGCCGCGAACGCTACCGGCAACTTGGCCCTCAACTCGCTCGAAAGCCTGGTCGTCAAAATCACGGATGCGCTGAGCGCAGGCGCGGTGCAAAGCGCTGTTCAAGATGTCGCGGGCTACCTGGTGCAGCACGGGCAGGCCAGCGGCAGTTTGATCAACCTTTCCGTGTAAGAACGCGAAGTCCGGCCTTATTCCCGTCGTAGCGCCTGCATCGGCTCAACCGCCGCCGCGCGGCGTGCGGGCAGCAGGCAAGCCGCGGCTCCCAACGCCGTCAGCACGCCAACGGCGCTGGTAGCGATGGCGGAGTTGTACGGACTTACCTGGAACAACATACTGCCCACCACTCGGGCAAGGGCAAACGCCACCCCGACCCCGGCCAGTGCTCCTGCCAGCACGGGAACGAGACCATCCTGCAACACCAGACGATAGATATTCTGCCGTTGCGCGCCAAGCGCCAGCCGCAAACCTATCTCCCGCTCTCGCTGGACGACCGAGTAGGTTACGACTCCATACACTCCCAGGGCCGCCAGCAACAAGGCACTGAGTGCAAACAGCAGCAGCAGTTGCGTTTCGAATCGGCGGTTCGCCACCGAGTCCTCGACGACCCCGCCCAGCATGCGCACCGTGGGCACTGGAACCTCAGGATCGACGCTCCAGATCGCCTTGCGCAGAGCATCCGTCAGGGTCATCGGATCTTGGTGGGTACGCAGCACCAGCCCTCCCGTGGAGTCGTTGCGATACCAGTAGGGCATGTACACCATCATGGGATCGGGAGCAGCCAGCGATATAGTCCGTGCATTTCCCACGACCCCGATCACGGTAAATGCGGCTTCCTTCATGCCGGCGCGGCCAAATGGCAGACCGACAGGGTTCTTCCCAGGCCAGAGTGTTCTGGCGGTGAGCTCGGAAATCACGGCGTACTGTTTGCCCCCGTCGCTCGGGCTCAGCAGACGTCCGGCGATCAATGGCAGATGAATCGTTTCGAAATACCCCGGAGTAACCCAGCGAAAGTGCTCCGTGGGCATTTGCATGACGGGCCTTACGTCGCCAGGAACACGGATCATGTCAACCCACCGGTCGCCGGATAGCGGCAACTCACTCACCGCTGCCGCGTGCTCCACACCCGGAAGGTGAGCCAGACGGCCGAGCACCTGCTTATAAAACGCGGCCCTGGGCCCTGTGTCTGCGTACGATTTCCTTGGTAGATCGACGATTGCGGTCGCAATGCGCGCGGTTTCAAAGCCGCGGTCTACATGGAGTAAACGAAGCAAACTAGTGGTCAAAAGTCCGGTCATCAACACCAGCGCCACGCTTACCGCAACTTCGATACCAACCAGCATGCGGCGTATCCGTTTACTGCTGCGCGACTCGGTGGCCAGCCGTGACTCGCTATGCAGCACCTCCTGCGGTGGGGTGCGCGCGATCATCCATGCCGGCGCCCCCCCGGCCAGCAGCGTCGTCAACACGGCGAGCAGAACCGCACAGCCGGCCCCTGCCCAATCCAGATGGAGCGACCCGCGGAAATCGAGCGCCGGGGGAAGGTAGCGCTCCATGGCCGGAACAATCAGGCCCGCCAAAAGAATGCCGAGCGCACCGCCCAACGCGGCAAGCAGTGCGGTCTCACGCATCGCCATATGCAGCATCTCCCTGCGGCTCGCTCCCAGTGCCGCAGCCACGGCCATCTGCTGCCGTTTCCCGACCGCGCGTGCCAGAAGCAGGTTGGTGATGTTCACGCAGCCGACCAGCAGCAATCCCGCGACCGCCGCCAGAAGGATCAGGAGCGGCGTCCGGTTGTTACCCACCAGCGATTGCTGAAATGGGGTCAGGGTTGCAGAAAGGGTAGCTTTCTCCTGCGCAGACAGGCTGGACATGATGGTACGTTGCAGAGCGTTGACTTCGGCGTTCGCCTGGGCCACTGACACCCCTGGCTTCAGGCGGCCCAATCCAAAATAATCAAATTCGCCCATCGCGTCCTGCAATTGGTCCGTGGAAAACGCCATAGGCAACAAAGCCTCAACCGGCCGCGGATGATTGCTGTCCTGGGAGGCGAAATTTTGAACGTGCGGCAGATGAAATGCAGCGGGCATAACCCCGATCACGGTGTAGGGGAATCCATTGAGGGTGATGGTTTTTCCCAGGATCGCCGGGTCCGCTTGAAACTGATCCCGCCAAAGGCTGTCCATCAGCACCGCGACGTGCTCGTGGCCTGTCTGGGCTTCCTGCGGCGAGAACGCCCGGCCAAGCGAGGGCGCCGCATCCAGGACGGAGAAAATGCCCGGGGTCGCATTCAATACGCCAATCTGCAGCGGACGCCCGCCTAACCCCAGCGGCAGCGAGTTTTCCTGCATCACCGCCATCGCTTGAAAACTCCGGCTGTGCTGCTGCCAGAATGTCAAATGGTTGGCGTTCATGGGCAGCGTGGGATAGATATCCTTGAACTCCGCCACATGTTCTTCCATAACCACCAGCCGTTCCGGATGGCGGTACGGGAGAGGCTTCAGCAGCACGTCATACACCAGGGTAAAAATCGCGGTCGTTGCTCCGATGCCGAGCGCCAGCGTCAGGACCGCGGTAATGGTAAATCCGGGCGACTTACGCAACTGCCGCACCGCATAGCGCAGGTCATCCACAAGTGTCTGCATGGAACCTCCGGCGACGTTTGCAGGTTATACGAAATACCGGCTGAGAAAGTTCTCTCCATCGTTGGCGTGACCCGCCGGCGGGCTCGCTCCGCGAACCATTAAAATAGTGAACTGAGGTCTTGAGCATGTGCCGGAATATCAAGATGCTGTTTAACTTCGACCCTCCCGTGACGCCTGAAGAGATTCGGGCCGCCTCCCTCCAGTACGTAAGAAAAATCAGCGGATCCAATAAACCGTCGAAGGCCAACGAGGCCGCTTTTCTGGCTGCAATCGATGAGGTGGCCGCCGCCTCTTCCCGCCTTCTCCGGTCGCTCGAAACCAACGCCGCTCCACGGAACCGGGAAGAAGAAGCAGCGAAGGCGAAGGCTCGTGCCGCGGAGAGATATCCCGCCTAGTTGGCCGGGTCAGCTTGCCCCCAAATAAATGCTTGAGTCCTCTTGTAGGAAGTCAAAATGCATGGGATTTATATAAACATGGACACCGTAGCCCTTGAATCGCCGCAGGCCGTTCGACATGGCGTTGCCGGCCCCAGGGTGACTTATCGCGCTTATCGCGCTTATCGCGCACTATTTCCCGCAGCCCTCTTCTCCGACCAACAGGTAAGCTACCCCAAAAAGCAGTACTTTCGAGGCGCCGTGGGCGACGTAGGGCGTTGAGTACGCACAAAATTACAGCCGGCCACCTGTATATTTGCCATGCATGAGTGACCGCCGTCGCAGTTGCAAACCGCACCCGGCTACTCGGGGCCTGGCCGCGCTCGGAGCCGGCGCGGTCGTGTTCTTCGGGGCACGCTTCCTGATCGATTTCTTCGGCTCGGCCGTGCCCTATTCCATGCCGGACAAGAATACATCCGCACTCGACTCCGAGGAGTTCATTCAATTCCTCAGCCTGGTCACGGACGGTACCAGACGCCGTTCACACATCTCCCGCCTGAAAAACGGAGTTGAGTTCTTCCCCGCCTATCTGCAAGCCATCCGCCGGGCAAAAAATGCCATCAACCTGGAATTCTACGAATTCCAGGAGGGGCGAGTCGGCGACGAGATTGTTGCTGCACTGACAGAACGAGCGGAAGCCGGAGTCGAAGTGCGCATCATCCTCGATGCGCTGGGCAGCTTCGGGACTCGTTCCTCTTACTTCGATCGCTTGCGGGCGGCTGGTGGCCAGATGTGCTGGTATCACCCGATGCGGTGGAATACCTGGCCGAAAGTAAACAACCGGACCCATCGCAAGCTGCTGATCGTAGACGGAGAAACGGGCTTTATCGGCGGCGCTGGGATCGCCGATCATTGGCTGTACGACACCTCGGTGCCGGTGTGGAGAGATACCGTGTTCCGTGTGGAAGGGGAAGCGGTTGCCGGCCTCATCTCTGCCTTTTGCGAGAACTGGCTCGAATCGTCCGGACAAATTCTCTCCGGCTCCAGACAGTTTGGCTTTCGTTCCATTCCGGAGGGGGTGGAAAGCTTTGTCGTTTCCAGTACCCCCCGTGGCGGAGGCACCCAGGCACGCATTCTGTTTCAGGCGCTGATCAATAGCGCGCGCAGCACGATACGCATCACAACCCCCTACTTCCTGCCTGATCGAAGTGCGCGGCAGGCGTTGATCGAGGCCATCGAGAAACGAGGGGTGACGGTGCAGATTCTTACCGCCGGCCCCCGTATCGATCATCCGATTATCAGAAGACTGAGCCATCGCAGCATACGCCGTTTGCTGCAGGCCGGTGCGGAAATCTACGAATATGAACCGGCCATGATCCATGCGAAATTGATGACCGTGGATAGCCAGTGGAACGTGGTCGGGTCAACCAACTTTGACCATCGCTCCTTCGCTCTGAACGACGAAGTCAATCTCGCCGTGCTCGACCGCGAGCTGGCGGCAACCATCGAGGGCGATTTCTTTGACGATCTCGAGCAGAGCCGCAGGCTTACCTTGTCCGAGCTGGGACAGAACATCCTGCTGGCCGAAGAGGAATCGCTGATCGACCATATCCTGAAGCAGGAGAGCTAGGGCCGATATCGAATGATGAGTCCAGCGACCGTCTGGTTTGAACGCAGGTTTGATTTTTCTTTCCCCGTGGAGATGTATCCAAATATTTGCGCACGGTTGCGGGGTACTCCGGCGAGGCTGGAAGAAGAACTGTTCGCCCCTTCTCACGAGCGATTGACCTGGAAGGCGGGAAGAAAGTGGTCAGCTCAGGAACACGCCGGTCACCTTGTTGATCTGGAACCCCTGTGGTTGACGCGGGTGGAAGATTATGTTGCGGGCAGCAATCAACTTACTCCAACAGATCTAAACAATCGCAAGACCGACGAGGCCAACCATAATGCGCGCCCGTTGCAGCAGATTCTGGCAGAGTTCCGTTCAGCGAGAGGACGATTGCTTCGGCGCCTGGACGAACTGGATGTGTTTCTTTTTGCTCGAGCGATCCCACACCCGCGACTTAAGACTCCCATGCGGCTCGTGGACCACTTATATTTCGTTGCCGAACACGACGATCATCACCTGGCGCGCATATGGGAGTTGCTTCACGTCTCTCCATAACAGTCTGCGGCAGAAAGGAGCCCTAATTTTGCCTACTGTCCCCGCAAACAGACCGTTGTGTGCCCCATATCTCGCCCGTTTTTCGCGAGAACCGGGATAGACAACCCTATCTTCGTACTTTTAACCCTCGGACTGAATGTAAAATTCGCCGTTATTTCTGCTGCCCCAGCCAGGAGTCCATGTTTTGCTGTTGAAGCTTCTTGAACTCGATGCAGTTGTCGATGCGCTCCAGGGTCTGGTTTACCGTGCGCTGAGCGCCCGGAGCCGGATGCTCCCGAAAGAACTGAGCAACATCCGCGCGCTTTTCTTCGGAACAGAAGTTCCCCAAGGCAGACACCGCGCCCCTGCCCCCAAAGGATGTAACCTTCTCGGCGAGATCGCTCCAATGCGCTTTCAAGTATGTCCAGGCTGCATCCTGAGTATGGGTATTTGCCAGTAGCACACCAAAGAGCAACGGATATTCCTGCTGCCGCACTTTGCCTGCATCGACCAGAGCCATCGTTGGCTCTGCCAGATTTGCCTGGCTGAATTGAGCGAGCGCAATCAGATACGTGTTGTACTCTCCGGTTGATCTCGCTTTGGGCAGTGCTGCGGTGATCTGTTCGTAAAGGCTGGTATCGCCGTGCGCAGCAGCCGTAGCAAAGGCTGGCCCAACCAGGGTTCCCTCCACGGATGCCGGGGCTTTGATGTAGCGCTGCACCAGTTCCCGCGCCGTGGCCACCGCTTGGGGATCGCCCGTCCGGCCGAGGATCGACAACAAGCTGGCGCGCACCGCCTTCTGCTCGTCACTGTCGCCCGAGCGCACAGCCCACCCCAACGAGTTCTCGTTGGCTTCGAACTGCTTGCGAACGAAGTCGTTAAAACGCTCAGACTCATTGGCCGGCACGAGCGATGCGCCGACATATTCGAGATCGGCGGCCAGGAGTTTGATGGCCGCCAAGTCCCGCTCCGATGGAAGCGCTTGCGCCAGACCCAGAAAGTCCCCTACGGAGTTCTTTCCCACCCGCGTCATCGCCCACGTGTCCTCAATGAGTGCAATGCGCTCGGGGGCGTCCAGTTGGGTTTCCGCGACCCGGGCCACCGCATGCAACTCCTCCTTGGTATAGGCGACGCGGTAATAGCCCTTGGCGTTTCGGTTGGCAAACAGCCACGCCGGACATTGGCCAAGCGAGGTTTCCTGCGTCTTTGCAGTGACCAGCGAGCAGGCGGCGGCACTCCCTCCGAATTTCATGCAGACCGGAATCTGCCACTGTTCGGGAGAACCAGCATTCAGCCGCTCCGGAGATAGAAAAAATCTCTGCTGGGTGATGGCAACCTGCGCCCTGTTCCCTCTACAGGAGCTTGTGATGCTCAACATGGGCACACCCGGCTGGAGCACGAAGGTGGGCATCACCTGATCGATCGGTTTGCCCGAAACTTGCGCCTCGGCCTGCCAGAAGTCAGCCGAGGTCGCGTTCCCGTTTGCATGCGCCCGCAAGTAGGCATTCACCCCCTTGCGAAACACTTCTGGGCCGACGTAGGACTCGAGCATGCTGAGCACCGCGGCACCCTTTTCATAGGTGATGCCGTCGAACATCTCCTTGATTTCTGCCGGGGTTTTTGGATCACCATGGATTGCGCGGGTGGCGCTCAACGAATCAAGACCGATAATCTGCTGGCTGGTGGCAGCTACATCGTCCTCTAGATGCCACTCGGGATGCCAGGCTTCGATCGGCTTAGCCTGCATCCACGTCGCAAAGCCCTCGTTCAACCAGATGTCATCCCACCAGGCCGCAGTGACTAAATCGCCAAACCACTGATGCGCGATCTCGTGGGCAATCACCGTTGCATGGCTGCGCCGGCTGAATACAGAAGCGGTTGCCTCGTCCAGCAGCAACGAGGTGTCGCGATAGAAGATGGACGCAGTGTTCTCCATCCCGCCCCACTCGTAGTCCGGGATCGCGAGCATATCGAGCTTTCCAAAGGGATACTTGATGCCGTACCACTGGTCGTAAAACTGAATGGAATGGCTGGCGACGTCAAGCGCAAATTGGGCCTTGTCTTTGTTTTCAGGAATGGCGCAAACGCGGATGGGCACGGCATCCACCTTCCGTTCCAGGCATTGCCAATCACCAACAGCAAGGGCCACCAGGTAGGTGGACATCTTGGGTGAAGTCGAGAACGTCAGGATATGGCGAGCTGGGTCGGCCGCGGGCGCGTCATGGAGGATGCGTCCGTTGGAGATTGCAGTGTCTTGCTTGTCTGCGACGACAGTCAGATCGAAGGTGGCTTTGAACCCGGGTTCATCAAAGCCAGGGAACATCATGCGTGCGTACGTACCTTCGAACTGTGTGACCGCATAGGACCGCCGCACGGTCTTGCTCAGGTACAGGCCACGCAGTCCGGCAGTCAGTTTGCCTGAAAATTTAAGATGCAGTGCAGCCGGTCCTGGGGGCACCGCCTCCGCGACCCTTAGCCGGATCATTTCGTCGGGCTGGTCATAACTCACATTCGCCTGCTGGGTCTTACCTCCGGCCATCACCTCGGCGCTGCTGATCTCGAGGTTGAGCGAGTTTAAGACGATCTCCTTGCTCGCCTGCGCCAGTTGCACATCGATCGTCTCCTCGCCAGAAAATTGCTGCTTTTCGATACTTGGATCGATGAACAGTTTGTAGTGCCCAGGAACGACGTTTGTGGGCAAGCGCTGCGCTACGGCAAGATTGTTGAGCGCCGGCAGGAGCAGAAGGACGGCAAGCATTCTCAATGGCAATTTCCCTCGCACCGGCCTGATTTTAGCTGCTTTCTCCTCGCGGAGACGACGGATACGATATCCTAAACGTGCGACCGAAAAGAGTTCAAATAGGAAAATCCGCCGTCGCCGCCGTTTTTGCATATCTGGAGTCATCTAATTTTCACGATCCACGCAACTGCCTTGCGCCAAGTGTTTCTGCCCCTGCTGTGCCTTTTGATAGGCGGCGTGTTGCCTGTCGCCGGGTCGACAGTGGCACATTTCCCCGGGAGCGATCCTTTGCCCTCGGCACCCAAACCTTCGGTGGCAACCGTTCCCTCTTCTTCTGAGCTGCACCCCGCGGTGATCCACACCGGGCACGTCACCATTCCCCGGCTGGAGAGTGAGCCGCGACTGGGCGACTTTCTGACCGGAACCGCGCGATCTCCAGCGGCCAAACAAATGCTGCGTATCAGCGACTTCATCGATCGTTATCCCAAGGACGGACAGCCCGCGACCGAATCGACTGTCGCCTATCTGGGGTACACGCGAGAATATTTTTTCGCGGCGTTCGTGTGCAAAGACGAGACGCCAGGGCTTATCCGCGCGCACATGCTGGCCCGCGATTCCCTGGGAGATGATGACTATGTCGAGGTCATGCTGGATACATTCGACGATCAGCGGCGGGCATTCTTGTTTGACAGCAATGCCCTCGGCATTCAAAGCGACGGTCTTTTTAGTGAACAAAACGCCGCCGACTACTCGTTTGACACCGTGTGGGATACCTGGGGCAAGCGCACACCGTTTGGGTACGTGGTGCTCATGCGCATTCCGTTTGCCAGCCTCTATTTCAAGAAAGCCGGGCCGGGGCAGATGCGCACCTGGGGCATTATCCTGCAGCGGAACATCTCTCATGCCAACGAAGAGGCCTTCTGGCCCCAGAATCGGCATGCGATCGCCGGTCGCCTGACCCAGGACATGGCCGCCAATGGCTTCCGCGATATTGAGCACGGCCGAAACCTTCAATTGGAACCGTATGTTTTGGGTCGCAACCTGCGCCAGCTAAACACCATTGACGCCAACGATCCCTACTTTCAGAGCAAACATTTCCAGGGCTATTCCGGCCTCGATGCAAAGTTCATCCTGCACAATAGCCTGATCCTCGACACCACGGTCAACCCCGACTTCAGCCAGGTGGGCATCGACAATCCGGCTATTCCAAACCAACGCTTTCCTCCGTACTTCGCGGAGGTGAGGCCGTTCTTTATCGAAAATAGCAGCTACTTCCAGACCCCGGTCAGCCTCTACTACACCAACAACATTGTTAAACCGCAATATGGCGCTCGCCTCACCGGGAAGCTCGGTCCATGGGCACTGGGGATCCTCGGCGTCGATGATAGAAGTCCCGGAGAGTCTGTTCCGCCCGGCGAGCCCGAATTCAACACCCGCGCGCATTTCTACAGTGGCCGGGTCAATCGTGATCTGGGCAGGCTGTCCAATGTCGGAATTATTTATGCCGACCGCGAATACCTCGGCTCGTTCAATCGCGCAGGCGGCCTCGATTATCGGGCGCGGATCAAGAACCGCTGGACGCTCACCGGGCAAGCGGTGACCTCAGCAACGCAAAATGTCAGCAACTCCACCCAGGGCGAACAGGAATGCGAAGTACTCAGCTTGACCTGCAGCGGCCAGTCGTTCTCGCAACAGGTTCAGTATTCCAGCCTGCACCGCAACTGGTGGCTCGAGTACGACGATACTTCTGCCGGTTTCGTCACGGATACCGGTTTTTTTCGCCGCCCCGACGTTCGGGAGCCCAACGGTTCGTATCGCTATACCTTTCGTCCGACTCACGGGGTCATTCTTTCGCATGGACCCAGCGTTTACGGCGAGCGCATCTGGGATCATACCGGGACGCCGCTGGATTACTACCTAAACCCTTCCTACAGCGTCTCGTTCAAAGGTCGAACCTCTGTTTCCGCGTACGTTTCCCTGGGGCAGGATCGGCTGCGACCTGTCGATTATCCCGCGCTGACTCACGATGTCGAGTATGAGAGCCACACCGGCGGAGTGAACTTCTACTCTTCGCCGGGAGCTTATCTTGCCATTGGCGGCGGATTTCACGCCGGAAGAGTCATCAACTACTCGCCGCCCACCAACCAGGGACCCACGCCGGTGAACATGAGTTCGCCCAATCTGAACGTGGAAGTAAAGCCGGTCAGTTCGATCGACCTGCAGAATAGTTACGTCTATACCCATTTCACCAATCCGGAGAACGGCGCTGTGGTCTACGACAACCACGAACTGATCTCGCGCTGGAATTATCAGATGACCAACGCGCTGTCGTTTAACCTGATCGGCCAGTACATCTCCACCTTGCCCAACCCGCAGTACACCAGCCTGACAAACTCCAAGACCCTTTTTGTGGATGCACTGGTGACCTACATGCCGCATCCGGGCACGGCCGTTTACTTTGGCTATTTGGGAAATTTCGCCAACATCGATCGCGCCCTATGCACCCGCGATGCAAACGGCCAGTGCGACACCAACGATCCGATTTTGCCGCCAACCTATTCTGCGCTCATGAATGACGGCAAGACGCTCTACCTGAAGGTAAGCTACCTGCTGCGCTTCTAAGTGGATCCTGTGCGGCACGACTAAAGGTGTGCCCTACTTTGAACAGCCGCATTCGGATCCGTCCCGATTACGAGCCTCTTCGGCACCTTGCCCACTTTGACGCGGGCGAGTTCGCGGCGTTCCTTTACGTCGAATATGGAAACGTCGTTACTATCGGTGTTGCTGACGCAACCGTATTTGCCGTCGGGAGAGAAGACAATCCAGTTCGGGCCATCCCCAGTCGCAAAAGGACCACTGAACTTTTCTGTCTTCAGGTCATAAACGTAAACGCTGTCATCCAGCAGACTCGTGACCCACAATTCCTTTCCATCGGGAGTTAGGGCGAGACCATGAGTAAGCGTGTCGGGCGTTTCGAACTTGCGAGGACGAGGAGGTCCGGAGCGCCGGGCAGGCATCTCAACCCGTTGCAATACTTTCTTCCCGGGAATATCGACAATGTCGAACCCGTGCAAGAACGACACCGCGACATACATCGTCTTCCCGTCGGACGAAATCACGTACGGCCGTGGTCTCCCGCCGGCAGGCACAATCGCAGAAAACGACATGGTTTTGAGGTCAATGACATTGACTGCATTCGACCCCATCGAACTGACATACATATAGCGGTTGCTGGCGGTGCTGACGGCGTTGTGTGGCTCCTTGATGGGCAACACCTTCACCACTTTTTGCTGCGCCACATCGACAATATCGACGCTGTTTCCATCGCGAATGGGCACCGCCACGTACTTCCCGTCCGGTGTGATAGCACACTCATTGGGCCGGCCGGTCAGCTTGATGGTGGCCTTGGTCTGCCCAGTCGTGGTGTCGACGATGCGCAGCGTATGATCCGACTCAACCGTGACGAATAGCAGTTTGCCGTTGCGCCCTAATGCCAGCCCGTGGATCAGGTCGGCACCGATGTCGATGTCGCTTACCACCTTAAGCGAGTTAAGATCGATCACGGAAACAGTTTTGTCGGTACTGTTATCGACATAAAGCCGGTAGTCCTGTGCCCGCAGTAACGGGGCCGCCATCAGCAGCCAAGCAAATCCCGCCCACCCGCATAAACTGATTACGATCTTTGGTTTCATGAAGCAACTCCCGGATTCAGAAGAGCGGCGGTAGTCTACCTATGTGCTTGATAAATCGTCAAGAATTGCGAAAAACTGTTGAACGACAGGCATCCCCATGATGACGATTGGACATTCGACGCTTCCGCTGGAAGTTTTCCTCGGTGCGCTGAAGGAAAATCGATGCAGTCTCCTGGTCGATGTGCGGCGTTACCCTGGTTCACGAAGATACCCGCACTTCGGCCAGAAGGAACTGTTCGCCGCTCTCGAAAAAGAGGGCATAACCGCGGTTTGGCGCGAAGGGCTCGGCGGCCGGCGGCCCGCTCAGGAGAACAGCATCAACCTGGGCTGGCACAACGAAAGCTTTCGGGGATACGCAGATTACATGCAAACCCGGGAATTCGCAGAGCATATCGACTGGCTGATGGGGCAACCACAGTTCGATAAAGCCGTGATCATGTGCGCCGAGGCAGTTCCCTGGCGTTGTCACCGATCCCTGATTGGTGATGCAGTTCTCGCCCGCAAAGGCGTGGTGGAAGATATTTTCGTGCAGCCCGGCGGTGGTTCGTTACGCAAATCACACAGCATGACTTCGTTTGCCCGGGTGGTGGACGGGCACCTGTTCTATCCGCCAGACCAGCAAGTCATCAGCTTCCAGGAACAATCCTGACTGCAGCCGAAAACTCCTGATCCAGGTTAAGGATCGCGCCGTGCTCGCGCAACTTCTGCTGAAGCTCGGGGATCACGACGTCGTGAACATCCCGGTGACCCTGGACGGCAAGCGCAGCAGCCACGCCCGCAGCCTGCCCAATGATCATGTACTGCGGCTCCATGCGCACGGAAGAGTAGGCAGCATGCGTGGCAGAGAGGCAGACCGGCACCAACAGGTTCTCTGATTCAGCTCGTTTCGGCAGGATGCTGCGATAGGCGATCTCGTAGGGCTCCACAGGTACCTGGACATCTCCTTCGTTCTTCACTGAACCGTCGGGCATGGCAACCCGCTGTATGTTATGTGAGTCGCTGTTGTATGAGCCCATTCCGATGGAGTCCGGCTTGGTTCGCTCGGTCTGCAGATCTGCCTGACGCATGACATACGCGCCCACTAACCTGCGCCCTTCACGAATGTAAAGCTGATTTGGCCAGTGGTCTGTATCGGCAAACTCATCTTTAGGCAGCCCCCATTGGTTGACCTCTGCCCGCAAGCTCGCTGGAACCTTGGCATCCTGGGAGAGAAAATAGAAAAAAGATTGAGTATAGAGCAAGTGATCCCGCCAGAGGGCGGCCTTTTCGGCATAGGTGGCTTCGGGATACTTCCAGCTGTGGCCAATGTAGTCAGTCGAGACGGGACCGTTATTGTTGAAGTCTGCCTTGTGGTTCGGGATCATGACCGGATTGGTCAAATCACGGAGTCCTGGCTCGCGATGCATGTACTGCGGAAATTCATCCAGGTAGCGTTCCAGCAGCGCGAACCGCGAACGATTGTATCCGGCCGGACGAGGAAACGGCAGACGATTTGCCGGATCGTCAGTGAGGATGAGACGAAAGTTATAAGCCTGAACCTTCTTGTCACCGGAGCCGGGCGCGGCCAGCGGGCCGGGATCAATCTCGGGAAGAAGCTGGTGATGTTCGTCGTAAGCCGACAAAGGCCACAGGAACTGGTGCTTTGGTGTTTCACCGCGCACCCCGGCTAAGGTTTCCCCATATGCAGTCGCGGCTTCCCTGCCCCACGTATAGCTGACCTTGGCCTGGGCCATCAGGTCGCCTTCATAACTGCAGTCGGCAAAGATCTTTGCCCGCCAGTGCTTGCCATCCGCAGTGGTGATCGAGACGAGATGTCTGCCCTGCAGCTCGACTCCTCGTTGTTCGCGCAAGCGTTCGTGGAAGTGCACAGCAACGCCGCTGTCGTGCAACATGGTGCGAAAGATCTCTTCATCCACATGCGGCTCGGAACGCCAATTCTCCGGATGATCCAGATCGTGGATTCCATAGTAAGCAGCGGCCTTCATATAGAAGTCGCGGGCGTAGCCGCCAATGATGGTGTAGTGTCCGAGGTCTGTCGCCGAGAGACCGCCGGTGACCATCCCGCCCAAGTGAACGCCAGGCTCCAGCAGCACGACATGGAGGCCCTCACGCGCGGCGGAGTATGCGGTCATCACACCAGACGCGGTCGCGCCGTAAACCACCAGATCAGCGGAGGCAGCGGCAGCTGCGGCGTGCAGCGACGCGACGAAGAGGGCCAGGAAATAAGCAATGCGCAACATAGTCGGTGGTTACAAGGGTTTCATCAGGTTGCAACACGAAGCGACAACCCCGGGAATATCGTATTTGCCCGCCTCGCATGCCGGTTCCCACTGATGCTGGCGCAAGGTTTTGCTGGTCACCGGGCCGATCGAGACTGCCCTTAATTCACGCGGCAAATCGATCTTTGCCGCAGCGAGAAGGGCAAAGAAGTTGTTCACGGTTGAGGAACTGGTGAAGGTCACCGCGTCGGGCAACGGTTTACCAGGCCCAAACAATGCGCGCACCTGCTCAATCGAATCGACTGGGATCACGGTCCGGTACGCCTCGACGACGTGAATATCGGCTCCGCATTTTCGCAGTTGCTCGGGGATGACGTCGCGGGCCACGGCTGCGCGCGCCAACAAAACACGCCGCCCGGCAACCTTGTCCTTGAGCATGGCCACTACGGCCTCGGCCACATACTGATCCGGCATAGCGGACACCGTCAGGCCTAGACGGCCAAGAGCCGCGGCCGTAGCCGGACCAATTGCGGCAATATGTAGATGTTTCAATTGTTCCGGTCGAATTCTCAGAAACCGCATGCGGTCGGCGAGCGCTGCCGCTCCGTTGGCACTGGTGACGATCAGCCAGTCGAAGCCGCCGATCACTTCGAGAACCGCGTCCAGATGAGCATAGGTTTCGGGAGGAACAATCTCGATCGTGGGCAGCCGCAGTACCTCAGCCCCCCGTTCTTGGAGAGCCTCGGCCAACCGGCCCGCCTGGTGGCGTGCGCGCGTGATCAGGATGCGCTTGCCGGCCAAAGGCTGGCGCGTGCTCACGCCCGCTTCTCCTCCAGGCCCAGAATGACACCCGCTCCATGGTCCAGCAACTGCTGCGCCAGCTGCTCTCCCAGGCGTTCAGGATTGGCGTGCGTTTGTTCCGCACAAATCATCTGCCGGCCATCGGGCGAAGCGACCACGGCACGCAGCGACCATTCGTCGCCGATACGGTGGCAATAGGCTCCGATAGGGACCAGGCATCCTCCGCCCAGGGCAGCCAGGCATCGACGCTCCGCAGTAATGGCGTGGCGGGTATCGGGATCATCCAGCGGATGCAAAGCGGCATGCATCGATTCATCCCCTGCCCTGCACTCGATCGCCAGCGCACCCTGGCCCGGCGCGGGACACAATACCTCCGGTGCAAACCGTTCCTTAACCAGGCTGGTTTTCTGCAAACGATCCAGCCCGGCCGCCGCCAGGATAATCGCATCCGCCTTACCCTGCGCCAACTTGGCGAGCCGGGTATCGACATTGCCGCGAAACTCTACGTATTCCAGATCCGGACGCCGGGCGCGCAGTTGAGACTGTCGGCGCAAGCTGCTGGTGCCCACCACCGCGCCTGCAGGCAACGCCTCGAAGCCGGCATATCGCTCCGAAACCAACACATCGCGGGCATCAGCCCGTTGGGGAATCGCCGCCAGCCTAAACGGCTCACCCAATTCCGTCGGCAAATCTTTCAGGCTGTGGACGGCCAGATCGATGGTGTTCGCCAGTAGCGCTTCTTCAATCTCGCGGGTGAACATTCCCTTGGCGCCGACCGCGGCAAAGGCGATGTTCTGCATGCGGTCGCCAGTGGTGCGGATGATTTCGATCGAAACTTCATGCCCCAGCGCGCGCAACGCGTAGGCGATGTGATTCGCCTGCCACAACGCCAGCTGCGATCCCCGGGAACCGATGCGGATCAATGACGAATCCTCAGGGTCACGATCCCGATCGAGCGCCGTAGCGACATCTTCAAACGCTTCGTCATCGTCGTCCATCTCGCCCGAACCCTTTACGCCGAAGGCTTCGCGGATGGCCTCCACCGCGGCGGCGTTTCCGTCGCTGGCCGCAGCCTTGATGGCCTGCAGTGGCTGATGGAGGAATTTGTTAATCAGGCCTTTTGTCAGGGCTTCGACGGCGGCTTGCTGTTCCGGGGAGAGGCCCTGCAGGCGGCCTCCCAGGCGGCGAAGTTCCGCGCGCCGGATCTGTTCTGCAGATTGCTGCAACTGCACAATTTCCGGCCCGACGTTGAGCGCGTGCATCCGCCGCTGATACTTGTTCACCTCGGCGAGGATCATGGCCTCGGCCAACTCTGCTTCTCTGCTACGTTCCTTTAGGTGCGACCCGGCGACCGACTGCAGGTCGTCAATGTCGTAGAGAAAGATGCCATCCACCTTGTTGACTTCGGGGTCGACGTCCCGCGGCACCGCGATATCGATAAAGAACATGGGGCGTCCACGGCGCTGCTGCAAGAAGTGCTGCGCGTGTTCGCGGCGGAACACGGGATGCGCGGAGCCGGTCGAGGTGATGATGATATCCGCCTGGTCCGCATGGGAGTAGAGTTCGTCGAAACGAATTGCCCGGCCCCCGAAGCGCTCAGCCATCTGGGCAGCGCGGTCGTATGTCCGGTTGGCAACCAGAACCGATCCGGCGCCCTGGCCCACCAGGTGGCGAGCCGCCTGCTCGCTCATCTTTCCCGCGCCCACCAGCAGAACCTTCTTGCCCTCGAGCGAGCCAAATATCTTCCGCGCGAGCTCCACCGCAACCGAAGCAATCGATACCGAGGAGCTGCCGATCTGGGTCTCGCTGCGCACTCGCTTGGCGACCACAAAGACACGTTGCAGCACCTTGTCCAGGTGGCCGCGAATGGCCCCGGCGGAGCGCGCCGCCAAATAGCTGCTCTTTACCTGGCCCAGGATCTGGGGTTCGCCAATGACCATGGAGTCAAGACTGCAGGCTACACGGAACAGGTGGCGGACCGCCTCCTCCTGCCGGTACTCGTACATGTGCGGAGCCAATTGCTGCCGGTCGATGCCAAAATAGGTGCCGATAAAGTCGAGAAGGTGCGGTGCGTCCGGCATTTGACTTGTCAATAGCTCCACCCGGTTGCAGGTGGAGAGGATCATTCCTTCCACCACCCCCGGCGCCTGCATCAGGGAGCGCGTTGCCTCTTCCAACTGCTGCGGCCCGACGGCCAGCCGCTCGCGCAGCTCGATGGGCGCGGTCTTGTGGTTTAGCCCAACCAGGACGATGTTCATGGGGCGGTGAACCTATGTACCGAGCTCAGTTGATTGGCTGCCCAGACGCTGATCACCACCAGGAAGGTGAGGCTGGAAAGGTAGACGGCTCGTCTTCCCCTGAGGCCGGCCTGCCGGCGCACGAAAAGCATCACCAGGTATATCGCCCACATGGCGAACGAGAGCAGTACTTTGGGGTCTTTAAAGTAGGCCGCGCCGACACTCTCCTGCGCGATCAATGAGCCGGCTAGCAAGCCCAGGGTCATGAAAGGAAAGCCGATGAGCAGCATCCCGGAAGCGATGCGTTCCATGGTTTCGAGGGGCGGAAGCCAGGAAAGGAAATCCACGTTGCTCTTGTTTTTGAGCCGGCGCTCCTGGACCAGGTAAAGGAAGTTGGCAATCAGGCTGAAAATGAGGGCTGCATAGGCCGCCAACAGGGCGATGATGTGCAGGTAAAGCCAGCGGCTGCGGATCTCGGGAGAGTGAAAAGTCCAGTGGTCGGGCCCGATGGCCGGTCCCAGCACCAGCAGCAGCGAGAGGGGCAGGGCGAACACGCCAAACGAGACGGTGCGGTAGAGCAGGGCCACCAGCAAAAAGGCGGCGCAAATAAGGAGCGCCAAGAGCGACTGGACCTCGTGCATGCCGACCGGCAGCGAATGGTGGGCGGCGGAAAGCATCTCGATGAGGGAGACAAAGTGGAAGAAAAAGGCAGAGACGGCGGCGGGGACACAGATTTTCTTCCACCCCGGACGGTTGTAAAGCACCGCCGGCAGGGCAGAAACGCTGGCTACAGCGTAGAGCGCCACGGCCACTCTTAACCACAATAGAAACATGCCTATTCCCGCAACTTTTAAGTATAACCGTCTGCGTATTGGAGTGTTTGCAGGGGCGGTTGGGACCGAAAAACCGGGAAAACTTGCGGAACCTTTACTGGAAATGCCTTCCTTCAGGGGTGTAACGCAGTGGAGCCCGACGTTCCATGGCATCTGCGACTTCCCCTCACAAAAAGCGGCGTTTAATTTGACCCTGCTCAACTTTGGGAGTCGGGCCACAGGGAGGTGCATCCTTTTGGCGGGCCGTACCTTCCCAACCGATGAGAGGTATTTTAAAAAATGGATTATCGCGTACGCGCCGGAGAAATACCGGAAGACCAAACTACCGCCATGATGGAAAGCTACTCCGCCAAGCTGCCCACGAGCTTTTTCCTGGGCGCGGCCCTGACCTCGATCCTGGGTTCGCTGCTTCTGAAGACCAACGGCAAGGATCATCATGCCCTGTTCGTCGGCCAGTGGGCCGCCCCGTTCCTGCTACTGGGGATCTACAACAAGATGGTTAAGCAGCACGGCTCCGACGCCGGTGTGAACAAGGACTCCAGAATCGTCGCTTAGGCCTGCCCCCGTTTTCCAAACGCCGGCATGTCATTCACGATATGCTGGCGTTTTGCGTGTCTACTCTTCCTCCAGCTCCAGCGGCCGACGCGACCACTACGCCCCTCATGCGCCAGTACGCGGCTGCCAAGCGTCAGAACCCCGACGCCCTGCTGTTTTTCCGCATGGGCGACTTCTACGAGCTCTTCTTTGAAGATGCGCAGGTCGCTGCCCGGGAACTGCAAATTACGCTCACCGCACGAGATAAAGAGCGGTCGGTGCCCATGTGCGGGGTGCCTTACCACGCTGCCGACAACTACCTCTCGCGTCTCCTGCGCAAGGGGTACCGGGTCGCCATCTGCGAGCAGATGGAAGATCCAAAGCTCACCAAGAAGATTGTCCGCCGCGAGGTCACCCGGGTGCTCACGCCCGGAACCGCGATCGATCCGGCCCTGGCTTCAGAACGAAACAACTACCTGGCGGCACTGCACATTGCCGGCCCCGTGGCGGCCCTGGCCCTGCTCGATCTCTCGACCGGAGACTTCCGCACCATGGAGTTCGCCGGAGCGGGAAGCATAGGCTTCTGCGTCGATGAGTTGATCAAGGCCCAACCCAGCGAACTGCTACTCTCCTCAGAAATGCCCCCGCTCGATCCGCAAATGGAAGCGGAGATCGACAAGATCGGCACCAAGACCCGCCTCGAGGAATGGGTCTATACCGCGGATTATGCCATTCCGCTCCTCGAAAGGCAGTTGGGAGCTAACGGTCTTGAAGGATTTGGATTGGCGAATGCCCGCTCGGCCGCGATCGCGGCCGGTGCGGTGGTGCATTACGCGCGCACCACCCAGCAGATCGAACTGCAGCACATCAACAACATCCGCTACTACGAGCGCGCGGAAAACCTGCAATTGGATGCAGTGACGGTGCGCAACCTGGAGCTGATCGAACCGCTCTTCTCCGGCGGAGCTAGCGAGGCGACGCTTTTCGCTAATCTCGACTGCTGCATGACGCCCATGGGTAAACGGCTGCTGCGGGCATCGCTGGTGCGGCCACTGATCGACCGGGCAGAGATCGAATCGCGACTGGAGGCGGTTGGCGTCGCCGCCCGCAGCCTCATCGACCGCGAGCTTCTGCGCAAAACCCTGGGCGCTATTCAGGATATGGAGCGTATGCTGTCCCGCATTTCGCTCGACAGCGCAGGACCCCGCGATGCTGCCGCCCTGTCTGCTTCGCTCGCCCGCCTGCCAGACCTCCATGCCGCCTTGGAGCGCCTTCCGGCCCCGCGCTGGCTGACCTGCGCAGCGAGGCTCGATCTGCTCCAGGACTTGCGGGAAAAGCTGGAGAAGACGCTCCTGCCCGATCCTCCTGTGAACCTGGCCGACGGGGGCGCCATCGCGGCCGGCGTCGACGCGGAGCTGGACGAACTGCGCTCCCTGGGAGCAAACGCCCGCCAATCGATCACCACCATTGAAGAGCGGGAGCGCAAGCGCACCGGGATCCATTCCTTAAAGGTTCGCTTTAACAATGTGTTCGGCTATTCCATCGAGGTTACGCGCTCTAATCTGGCGCTGGTGCCGGCGGACTACGAACGAAAGCAGACCCTGGCCAATGCTGAACGCTTCACCACTCCGGAGCTGAAGCAATACGAGGTCAGCGTGCTCACCGCGCATGAGCGGTCGATCGAGATTGAAAAGCGCATTTTCAGCGAGCTGCGCCAGACCATCCTGCGTCCGCGGCCCGGATTCGGGTCAGCAGCGGGGTGATTGCCGAGGTCGATCTGCTTGACCAACTTTGCTCACCTGGCTGCATTGCGCAGTTACGTGCGCCCGCAGCTGGAGCAAACCGCGGTGCTGGAGACGGTAAGCGCCCGGCATCCCGTGGTGGAGTGCCTGCTCGAATCGGCGGGGCAAACCAAGTTCATCGCCAACGACCTTTATGTCGAGACCGGAGGACCGAGCCTGCTGCTGATCACCGGGCCGAACATGGGCGGCAAGTCCACGTACCTCCGCCAGGCGGCGCTGCTGGTCATCATGGCGCAGATGGGCTGCTTTGTCCCCGCCAAGAGCATGCGCCTGGGCATCGTGGACCGGATCTACACCCGCATCGGCGCCAGCGACAATGTGGCCCGCGGCCGCTCCACCTTCATGGTGGAGATGACGGAGACCGCCACCATCCTCAACACGGCCACGCCACAGTCACTGATCCTTCTGGATGAGATGGGCCGTGGGACGGCCACCTTTGACGGCCTCTCGCTCGCCTGGGCCACGCTCGAATATCTGCATGCGCAGGTGGGCGCGCGGACGCTCTTCGCCACCCACTACCATGAGCTCACTCTGCTGGCCGAGCAACTGCCGGGATTGAAGAACCTGCGCGTCGCGGTCAAAGAAACGCCCAAGGGCATTGTCTTTCTGCATGCCATCGAGCCTGGCGCGGCAAGCAAGAGCTACGGCATCGAGGTGGCGCGGCTGGCGGGGTTGCCGCTCTCGGTGATCGAACGCGCGCGCCAGGTACTGCTGCAGCATGAGCAGTCCGAGAAGAGGAATGTCGCCCGGGAGACGGAGGCGCCGATGCAACTGACCATGTTCACGCCGCTCTCGCAACGCATTCTGGATCGTCTGGAGCAGACCGACACCAACAGCCTGACTCCGCTGCAGGCCCTGAACCTTCTCGAAGAGCTCAAGAATGAGATTCGCGGTCGGGGGAACGCGTGAGCCTGATGACCTTGCGGCAGGCTGCCGGCCAGGTGTTGGTTGCCGGCCTCGAAGGCCCGCAATTGAGCGCACTGGAATCTGCATGGTTGCGGCTGTTGCGGCCCGGCGGTGTTATTCTCTTTCGCCGCAACATCGAGACCGCCGCGCAGACCCATAAGTTGGTTCACTCAGCCATGCAGGCTGCTGATCAACCGTTGCTTCGCTGCATTGATGTCGAAGGGGGGACCGTCGACCGGCTGCGCGATCTGATTGCGCCTATGCCATCTCCCTTCGCGGTCGCAGCCACCAACAAGACAGCGCTGTTCGAGAAGCATGGCAACCTCATCGGCCAGGAAGTGCGCATGCTGGGTTTGAACACCACCTTCGCCCCGGTGCTCGACCTGCGAACGCCCGCCTCTGAGCCGGTGATGACCACCCGGGTGGTTTCCGGAGATCCGGATCAGGTTACGCGCTAGCAGGTCACTTCCTCAGCGGCCTGGCCCGGCAGGGTGTGTTGGGTTGCGGAAAGCACTTTCCCGGGTTGGGTAGCGGGCAGGTGGATTCGCACCATGCGACTCCGCTTATCACCAAATCGTTGGACGCTGCTTTGGAAAGAAGATTTGCTGCCTTACCGGCAGCTTGCTAAAGCAGCTGCCGATGGTGATGGTTTCGCATGCGGCCTACTCCGCTGCCGGCGCGTGAGCCCGCATCCGTCTCCAGCTTACTGGATCACAGAAATCCTGGTTCGCAAGATGGGCTATCAGGGACTGATCGTCTCCGACGACATGGAGATGGGGGGCATCCTCAACTACACGGGGATTGCCGAAGCGGCAGTTCGATCGCTCGCGGCGGGCACGCACGTGGTTGAGATTTGCCGCGACCCGGCATTGGTCTTCGCCGCATATGAGGCGGTACTGCGGAGAAGCGAGAAATCCACCGGCCTTCGCGCGCCTGCTTCGTCGCGCGGCAGCGAAGGTGCAAGCGGTCGCGGCCGTTAAGAAGACGCCCGCTCCCGGCGACACTGCCGTCACTCAGATGCAAACAGCGATTGAGCGCTTTACCGAGCAAGTGGCGAAAGGCGAGGCGGCATGAGCGTTCCGCTGACCTCGATGACCGTGGCCGGCATCATGAGCGGGACGTCCGCGGATGGCATCGACGTTGCCTTTACCCGCATCACGCCACACCCCGATGATCCCGAGGCTCCGGCTTTAAAGCTGCTCGGTCACGCCGGCTTTCCTTTTCCGCCCGCACTGCGCCGCGCGGTACTGGCGGCGATGAATGCCGATGCGATCGCGACGGCAGAGCTCGCGCGATTGAATTGGCGCCTGGGCCAGGCGTACGCCGAGGCACTTGCGGTCGCGTCTGGAGCGCCATCCCTGCCGTCTGGATCTGGTTGGCTGTCATGGTCAAACCATCTATCACCAGGCCACGCCGGCGCGATACCTCGGTCGAGAGGCCTCGTGCACCTGGCAGATTGGCGAAATGGCGATGCTGGCGGAAGAGAGCGGAGTTCCGGTGGTCTCGAACTTTCGCCCCGCCGATATGGTCGTTGGCGGACAGGGTGCTCCTCTGGTCCCTTTGCTCGACTACGTGTTGTTTCGCCACCCCACGCGGGGACGGGTGCTGCAGAATCTAGGAGGCATCGGGAACCTGACCGCGCTGCCACCCAAGGCCGGCCCCATGCAGGTGGTGGCATTTGATACCGGCCCGGGAAACATGGTGATCGATCAGTTGATGCAGCAGCTTTTTGGCAAACGATTTGACCGCGGAGGAAAGGCCGGCGCGCGCGGCGCCGTGATCAAGCCGGTGGTGAGCAGCAGGCTGCGCGAGCCATTCTTTGCGGCGCGCCCACCCAAGACGGCCGGCCGGGAACAGTTCGGCAGCGACTACGCGGCTCGCTTTCTCGAGGCATGCCGCAAGGCGGGCGGCAGCCCGGAAGATGCCATCGCGTCGGCAACCGCGCTGAGCGCACAGAGCGTTGCGTTGGCGTACTCCAGCTTCCTGTTCGAGTCCATGCGCAAGGCGCCGGTGGATTTTATCGTCTCTGGCGGAGGCGCGCGCAACCTGACCCTGATGCAGATGCTGCGCGAGCAACTGGAGCCTTTGGGTTGCACAGTGCAGGCGAGCGACGACCTTGGGCTGCCGGCGGAGGCCAAGGAGGCTGCTGCCTTCGCCTTGCTGGCGTACGAGACCTGGCATCGGCGTCCGGGAAATATCCCTTCGGCGACCGGTGCGGCGCGGCCGGCCATCCTGGGCGAGATCACTTATGTCTGAGCGCTTCCGGTGGCTGGTTGCTGTTTGCATCATGGTCGGCGTTGCTGGATGCGGGAGGGGACGGCCCTCACCACAAACTGTCACCATGCTGATTGAGAGCAGCCCCACCAGCCTCGATCCGCGGATCGGCGTCGATGCGCAGTCAGAACACATTTCCAGCCTGATCTTCGACAGCCTGGTGCGCAAGGATGCTCACTTCAATCTGCAACCATGGCTCGCCACCAGTTGGGAGACACCCGATCCGCTCACTTATCGTTTTCATCTGCGGACCGATGTTCATTTTCATAACGGGCAGGCGCTGACCGCCGCGGACGTGAAGTACACGCTGGACTCGATGCGCGACGGCACCGTGATCACGGCCAAGGCGCAAGCGCTGGCGAACATTGATCACGTCGATGCACTCGATCCCGCGACCGTCGTCATCCACATGAAACAGCCGGATGCAGACTTGTTGTGGAACCTTTCCGACGCCGCCAATGGGATTGTTCCTGCAGGGAGCGGCCGTGATTTCGGGCTTCATCCTGTCGGCAGCGGACCGTTTCGCTTCGTTAGCCAGCTGCAGGATGATGAGGTGATTCTGCAACGAAATGATCATTGCTGGCAGCCTCTTCCCCATATCGCAAGAGTTCGATTTGCCGTCGTGCCCGATGCAATTACGCGGGCGCTTGAGTTGGAGAAGGGCTCAGCCGACGTTTGCATCAATTGCCTGACGGCGGATATGGTGTACGCCCTGGCTAAGCGCCCCGATCTGTTGGTGGAGAGCGCCCCCGGGACGGTTCTGAATTACATCACCTTCAACACTCAGGACAGCGTGCTGCGTGATGTTCGCGTGCGCCAAGCCATCGCATTTGCGATGAATCGGCCGCTGATTATTCACTCGCTGTGGAGAGACCGCGCTCGATTAGCGGAAAGCCTTCTGCCCCCGGAACACTGGGCATGGACAGGAGATGTTCAGCAATATCCTTATGATCCCGCCAGGGCCAACGCCATACTTGATGCCGCGGGATGGAAGCGAGGGAAAGACGGCGTTCGCTTCCGCCTGGCAATGAAGACCTCTACCGATGAGACCAGCCGGCTGCTGGCGATGATTTTGCAACAGGAATTGCGCGAAGTGGGTATTGCACTGGAGGTAAGGAGCTTCGAGTTCGCTACCTTCTTCGCCGACGTCAGCAAAGGCGCTTTCCAGATATATACCTTGCGCTGGCTGGGTGGGAATGAGGATCCGGATATATTTCACACGTTTGACAGCCACAGGTTTCCGCCCCATGGGACCAACCGTGGCCGCTACGTGAATGCTGAGCTGGATGCGTTGATAAAGGAAGCAGGCGGCTCCGGCGACCAGGCGCTCCGGCGCAAGGACTATGTGAAAGTCCAGCAGATTCTCGCCGCCGAGTTGCCCTCGATTAATCTCTGGTATCTGGATGCTGTGCTGGTTCACACCAGGCGACTCGGAAACATTCAACTATCCGGTTCGGGAACGTACGATTTTCTGCGTACGGCTACGGTTGCCGATGGGCGTTAGCCGCGCGGCTGCTTAGTTGGGAGAGGGTGCCTTAGGGTTCGGTCGCAACCTAAAACGAACCGCAGGTCCCTCCACTACGCTACGCTCCGGTCGGGATGACTAGGTGGAGGGTGGGTTCAGGCCTGAATGACAGGGGAGGGTGGGAGTTCCACCAGGATCGGTTACACGGATCCGCCCCGGGTATCACCTCGGGGCCACGAATGCCCGATGAGTAAGCTGTCCTAGCCCTTGTCATCCCGACCGGAGCGCAGCGTAGAGGAGGGACCTGCGGTTTCCTTCCGCCACGTTTCACTTAAGTCGGCCCAGGTCGGATTCATCTCTTCGATGAGCCATATTTTTTTCTCGTCTCCACCGTTTGATTTGCTTTTCTCTTTCAATCGCGTTACGGATGTACTGATATCGCTCATACCAAACCAGCCGATTACATTGGTACATTTCTGTGAAACCGGGGATCGCGGCTTCTCGATGCTCCTCAACCCTATGCCGGATGTTGTTCGTCACTCCGCAATAGAGAACGTGCGTCCGGCTAGCGACTATGTACACGTAGTAGTGATGATCCCGTTGACTCATATACCCATGATCACCGCACTCGGTAGAGCAGGCATTCGTGCGCACGCAGGGTAGTCTTCAGCGATGCAGCTTTACCCAGATCCTTACGCGCCCACAGATCGCGTACCGCGTGCGCGGCCGCCGGCAAGCCGAGGTCCTTCCAGGAGTAATTCACATCTTGCGCTGCATCCCCGAGGTTGAAAACGGCGACATACTGGCCGCCCCCTGACTCGGGAGTAGCCTCCCACACCACTAACGACCCATGACGGGAAAGTTCGCGATTTTCCCGCGACTGCTGGTCCACCGCAATGACCTCGGGGTTGGTGTAAAGAGCCTCAGTTGCCGGATCCATCTTGGTAAGGTTCGTGCCCGCGACCAGCGGTGAACGCGCCATCGACCAGAGTGTCATCAGCGTCCTCGACTCATCTGCCGTCAGGCGCGACATTCGTGCCTCTTTCCACCCCGGCCTTGGGCCAAGGTAGCCGAGCGGCAACATGTCGGCGTCAGGCCAATGGCCGGGTTCGATATGGGGGGCCCATTGCGCAGTGCGGTCAAATTGACGGACCAGACCGGCTGGGAAGGTCTGTCCCTCGGGGGCAGACCACGTGTCCCACATGTCGTCGGATATCCGCCACAGTTGCGCATACCTTCTGAGATCGTCTGCCTGCTCGATCGGGGTTGGACCCGGGGAAAGGCTCAAGACCATTGGTCGTCGAGACTTCTCGATCGCGGCACTGACCATGTGAATCTCATCCGCATGGTACGGTTTCGAGATGCAGTCGACCTTGATGTAGTCGACGCCCCACCCTGCATAGAGCTTGATGATGGAATCGTAATAGGCCTGCGCCGCTGCATTGTTCTTCAACCCGTAGTTATCCGAATTCCATCGGCAGGTGTCGGCGGTGTTGGCTGCGTCCGCCGCGTGAAACGAGGACCCCGCTATGGGCAGGTTCTTTTCCACCGCTTCCCGTGGAATCCCGCGAATGATATGGATGCCGAACTTGAGCCCCAAGGAATGGACCCAATCGGCGAGCGGTTTAAATCCGCTGGAGGAAAAGCGATTGTTGGCTACCAGGTAGCGGCCGTCGCCATCCATCACGAAACCCTGCGCCGCACCTTTCTCGCCCGGGTGCTGCAGGTACCAGCCTTCATCGACCACTACATACTGCCATCCCAGTGGCTGCAGGTGGTGATGGAACCAGGTCACGTTTGCCTTGAACTCGGCCTCGGTGACGGTGAGCCCGTAGGAATCCCAGCTGTTCCATCCCATGGGGGGCGTGGGGGCCAGGTTTGTGGCTGCCAGGCCTGGCGCCCCGGTGAGCACGATCAAAAGGGTGGCAATGAAAAGATAGTTTTTGATGGGTTTTCTCCCTGGTGATGGACCTAGAACTCAGATTTGTGACCACACCTACGCACACACGATAGCAGTTTGCCTCAGCAATCGCTCCTCGCCCTCTCAGGGTTGTTTGGCTGCAGAGAGTTTTGCGATGCACAACTGTGATCTCCCAGGGTTCTGCTAGCAGGGCCGTTCGATGAAAGATAGCGTAGACTGCGGCAATTTCCGCACTTTAGGGTGTGTCTTCCGGCTCCGCCGTAACCTCTGTTGGTGATGTTTCGCAAGTGTGCTGGCGGCAGATAGGCTGAGGCCACTATGCTGACAATCGCCGGTGGTCACGCGAAAGTCGTCAACGTTTTGCTCCTCGCTGTCGGCCTGTTCGCCCTTGCAGCCCTGGGCATCTTCGTCGGCATCCATGTGTTCCTGGCGGCCGTTGGGCACTATGCTCCCTGGGAGCAAATTTGGGCCGGCTGACCTTCTGAATTCACAACTTTTTGCAATTTGTTGCGTCGTCCTGACATGGCGCCGAATATGTAGGCTTATCCTCGATCCAGTGAGCATCTCTCCGGACGTGCACATATGGTGAAGGGTACACATCGAGGTTGGCGCAAACCGCCGCCCATGTTGGTGTTCATGCTGGCCGTGATGGTGCCGGCAGCTGCCCTCATCATCGCCGGTTTCTACTGGCTCAGGCACCTCCAGCGCGACCAGATGATCGAAGCGGCCTTCCAAAGGGACTATCAGCACATCCTAACGATCGCCGAAAAACGGATTGTTGAGCGCGCCTATGAGACCGCCGAGAAGGCGAGCTTGCAGTTCCCTGATGTCGGCCACCCTGAGAAACTAGATGCTTTTCTGGCGGCTCATCCAGAAATCACTCATGCCTTTCTCTGGACCGGGAAAGGCAGTCTCGATTTTCGATCGCAGCCGGGCCGGATGACCGATCCTGCATTCCAGGAAGAACACAAAGAGGTCGCAGCTGAAGTCGGACATGTGCTGGACATGTGGTCGGACGAGCAAATCGCCAGGGTCGAGAAGAACGGGGTATTGGAAGGCCGGCGCCTCTCCATCAGTTCAGAGTCGGTACCCAGGGGTGACAAAATGGTGTACGAATCTTTTGTGCACTTCCTGCCTCGTGGATCGACGCATGAGCATCCTGCGCTGGCTGGGTTCGTCTATGACGAAGACTATCTGAAGAACAACTTCTTCCCGCAAGCGCTGAAGGACGTATTGCCGGATCAGAATGCGTACGACACGTCTCGTCCTCCTCCCACGATCATGATTCGGAAGGGAAAAGAGCAGGCTCTCTTAGCTGCTTCGCGTCGCTGGGATGGGGGCGCGCCCGACGTGGAGCGAGATTTCGGTAGTGTTTTCCAGGGCCTGACTCTGGGGATCAGGCCCTTCGGGACGACGATCGCGGACATCAGCCGTAGCATCACGCGTTGGACTTTCCTCATTCTTGGGGCCCTTTCCCTGTTGATGGGTGGCGGCATGATATTCGCTTATCGCAACGTCGCGCGCGAACTGGCGCTGGCGAAATTGAAGTCCGATTTTGTTTCCAATGTCTCGCATGAGTTGAGAACGCCCCTGTCGCTCATCCGGCTCTATGCAGAAACTCTGGAGCTGGGACGCATTTCCACGCCGGGCAAACATCAGGAATACTACGAGATCATCCGCAAAGAGAGCGAGCGTTTGAGTTCACTGATCAACAATATTCTTGACTTCTCCCGCATCGAGGCGGGCAAGAAGGAGTACAACTTTCGCGAAACTGACATGGCGGACCTGGTGCGGAGCACGCTGGACTCTTATCGATTTGAGATTGAGCAAAACGGATTCCATTTCGAACAGAATATTGACAGCAATCTCCCTCAATTGCGGGTGGACCGGGAAGCGATTGCCCGTTCGTTGTTGAACCTGGTTAACAATGCGGTGAAGTACTCGGCGACGGATAAATACCTCGGCATCCATCTTTACCAGCGCAATGGTGACCTCAACCTCGAAGTCGTCGATCACGGCATCGGCATACCTCTCAAGGAGCAGCTCAAGATCTTCGATAAGTTCTATCGCGTCGGCGATCCGCTGGTGCATAACACCAAGGGCAGCGGATTGGGATTGTCCCTGGTGCGCCACATCGTGCAGGCTCATGGCGGCATGGTTGCGGTTGAGAGCGCGCCGGGGCGCGGAAGCAAATTCATCATCACATTGCCGGTGCAAAATTCCGAGATCCAGCAGGTGTCAGCATGAGACAAGAAACAAAAGTGAAACGAATGGTGGCAGCCAGGCCGGCGAAGATCCTTGTGGTGGAGGACGAGCCAGCCATGGTGGCTGGGCTTCGCGACAACTTTGAGTTCGAAGGTTACGAGGTGATCACAGCGCGCGATGGCGCCGAGGGACTTAAGCGCGCCCTCGACGAGTCTCCGGACCTGGTGATATTGGATGTGATGATGCCCCGGATGAGCGGACTGGAAGTATGCCGTCAGTTACGCGCCAAACGCGCCTCTATCCCGATCATCATGCTCACCGCGCGCGGTCAGGAAGTAGATAAAGTCGTGGGCCTCGAGCTGGGAGCGGATGACTACGTGACCAAGCCATTCTCGATTCGCGAGCTGCTGGCGCGGGTTAAGTCGGTTTTGCGGCGCACCGCGGTTCTCCCCAAGGATCAGGATCGGCATTCGTTTTCTGATGTCGAAGTGGATCTGCGCCGCTGTCGTGTGCTCAGGTCTGGCAAGGTTCTCGATATTTCCTCCAAGGAATTCGAACTACTGAAGTACTTCATCTGCCATGCAGGGGAAACACTGAGCCGCGATCGTCTCCTCGAGGAAGTCTGGGGATACGAAACTTCTCCAACCACCCGTACCGTGGATACGCACCTGGTGCATCTTCGCCAGAAACTCGAGCCCGATCCAGAGCAACCACAGTACTTTCTTACCGTACACGGAACCGGCTATCGGTTCGTCGGATAACGAACGATCAAACGCGCAAAGAGGTGGATGTTGAACACCTATCGAGTAGTGCCCTTTGACTCGAAGTACGCCGGCCAGCACCAAAATGGGACCACGGTTCGACCGCTGTTTCAACCTTCGATCACTTCGACGCTTGTGGTTTCGTCATCCACGGCGCCGGCTCGGGAGGATGTGTACTCGCTGCTGCGGGAGAGAATGGAGCTCCACGCGCAGTTGTCCGATGCGGTACAGATCCAGCGCAAACTCAGCGGCCCGCGATTGTTACGCTGCGGCGAGTGGCAGTTTGCCAGCGAAGTCTTCGCCGCGCGCTATCTCTCCGGGGACTTTACGACCTTCTCGCAAGATGGCTCCAAGGTTCTTGCCGTGCTTGGGGATATTGCCGGTAAAGGTGTAGCGGCTGGCATGTGGTTCACCCATCTGGCAGGCCTTTTGCAGAGTTACGGCCGGCTGGACTTTGACCCGGCAAGAATCGCCTGGGAGATGAATCGCCACCTGTGTTATCTACAGCCGGTGGCGCCGTTTGTCACGGCATTCCTCGCGCAAGTTGACTGTGAGCTGGAGACGATCACCTACTGCAATGCCGGCCACTTTCCGCCGATCCTGCTGCGCGCCGGTGGGAGAACCGAGTTGCTCGACCAAGGAGGCCCGCTGTTGGGTGCGCTCGACGGCGCGGAGTTTTTATCACGCGAGTTAACGCTCGAACCGGGTGACACTCTGATGGCATACTCCGATGGCGTACTCGAATGCCGCAACAGGGCAGGAGAAGAGTTCGGATTGGAGCGGTTAACAGCATCATTACGAGAGGTCACACAACCTTCCGCTCACGCTACGCTCATGATGCTTCTCGCCGCCGTACAAGATTACGCGGATGGTAGACCCCTATCGGACGACGTGAGCCTGACGGTGATCCAGCGCGATGCGGAAACAGAGTGGTCGTAACCCGCATCGAGACGCGGTGCTTCCAAAAAGTGACGGAGCGGCCAGCCGGCCCCGCACTCTGCTCACTCAACGTGTAGAACTCCATTTCCAAACTCAGTCCCGCAGGGACGACTGAGCTTAGCCCAGGACGTTAGTCCTGGGCTAGATTTGCGAAGGGGACCAAGTCCCGCAGGGACGGCTGAAAATGGGCCACGACGCAGTCCTGGACAGCTTTCAGCCGTCCCTCGGTTCTCACCCAGACTCTTAAGGTCGGGTTAAGCATTCTCGTTTACCGTGGTTCAAGATCTGCTACGGAGCGTCTAGATATGCGATTTTCCAATCGGCTCGGACCACTACCCGGGATCTTCTTCTGCGCCCTTGTCGCCCTCTCTCCGGCGAGTGCGCAATCTACGTGGCATGTTGAGAAAACTCTGCCGGTTGGCGGCGTCGGAGGCATGGACTACATAACGGTAGATCCGGCGACTGGCCGCCTTTATGTTCCTCGCACAACACACACGATGGTCATCGATGCCGTTTCCGGCAAAACTCTTGGTGATATTCCAGGCCAGAAGAGGGCTCACGGTGTAGCGCTTGTACCAAAGCTGAATCGCGGTTTCATCACGGATGGTGATGGTGGCGGGTCGGTGACCATCTTTGATCTGAAAACGAACGCGGTGCTGGGTGTGATCACCGCAGTCCCCGATGCGGATGGCATCATTTATGACCCGGGTTCAGATCGCATCCTGGTGAGTGCTGGGGACAGCAATTCTCTGATCACCCTCAACCCGGACATCGACCCTAGGACTGGCAAGATCGAAGCACCGATTCAACTCGGGGGCGCACCTGAATTTTTAGCCGCTGACGGTGCCGGGAAGGCTTATGTCAATCTTGAGGACAAAGACAATGTGGCAGTTGTCGATCTGAAGACGCGGACAGTGACCGCTCATTGGCCCGTATCCCCGGGTGGGAGGCCGGTAGGCATGGCCCTTGACCGGGAGCATCACGCCCTCATCGTCGGTTGCCGCAAGCCACAAAAGATGATCGTGATGAGCACAGAGGACGGTAAAGTGCTGGCTGACCTGCCCATCGGAGCGGGGGTGGACGCCACCAGGGTCGCAGGCGCGGAAGCTTTCGCCAGTTGCGGTGACGGGACGCTTGCCGTCGCCCGTCGATCGTCCGCGGGCAAGTACGCCGTCCAATCGGTAACGACGGCTCGGGGCGCCAAGACCATGGATATCGACGTGAGGACGCATACGATCTACCTCCCCACCGCAGACTTTGAAGATCCACAACCCGGCTCTTCCGGACGGCCGGTTGCAAAACCCGGAACTTTCAAGATTCTTGTCGTGACTCGGTAGCACTCCTTTGATGTGGCTACCAGGTTTTCTTGATGAGTGCGTCGAAGCCGAAGCCTCCGTTTTGATCGCGGGTTGCGCTCACCGCCACCCTTGGTGAGATTTGGTACTGGCCCTGGATGGTTTCGTTCTGTGTAGAGGCTACATTGCTCGAGAAGGTCACGAACAGGTTCCCCGTGACCCGTTGCTGGATGGTGATGTTAGCGCCAGGAGGCCCCTGGCTGGTTCCTCCCGCTAATACAGGATTGATAGAAAGCTGGGAGATGCCCGCTACTTTCGAGACCCTGCTGGTGACCTGGCTGCTTACCTGCGAGGCTATCAACGACTCCGCCGCCTGATTGGCCGGCGTGGAGGGACTGTTCGCACTTGCTTCCGTGGTAGTTCCAAACGCCAACAGGTTGATAATGTCGGCTGCCGGCAACGATGGATCGGAAGAATAGTTGGTGCGCAGCTGGTCGACGGGCCCGTTGAATCGCATGAAGATGTTGTATTGCTGAATGGTCGTATTCAAGGCGAGATTCACCACTGGTTGAGTTTCGGAAGGGTTAACAAATTCGATGGTTCCGCCATTGAGGACGAATCGATCCCCATTCAGGATAATGTCACCGCCGCTGAGGCTCACACGGCCCAGGATGACCGGTTGTGCGGCCGTTCCGCGCACGCGCAGATTCGCCGAGCCGTTGATGCTGAGTGTCCTGCTCACCAGGTTGATATTGTTCTCCGAATTCACGCCCAGGTTTAGCTGGATATTCTGAGCAATCCCCGGTGTGGGCGGTAGCGAAACACCGCCTGAAAATTGGTCGATGAAGCTGTTGAGATCAAAAGCCGGGGTAAACGAAAGATCGGCGAGATTGACCTGGCCCCCTAAAAGCGCGTTGTCCGTCGTGCCGGCAAGCCTAAGATTGGCGTTGACGGTCTCGCGCACTCCCTGGGGATAAAGCACGCGCACTCCGTTGGCAGCTAACCCTAAGTCAAATTGAACGCCGGGGCGATACGCGACTCCGCCTTGAGCGGTCAAAGTGCCACCGCCGACGGTGCCCTGAAATTTTGTAATGTTGAGGCGATCCTTGGTAAGGGTCAGCACACCATTTCCATGTTGTAACCCGACCGGCAAATCACCATTGGCAAAGTTGGCGTCCACAATCTCGATCTGGCCGCCTAAGTCCGGGCTGTTGGCCGCTCCACTTGAATTAATGTTGAACTTCAACTCACCCGAGCTTCGGATATCCGGCTCGAACACCTGCGCCAGATGCAGATTCACTGTGCCCAGAAGGACCAGTGACATGGGTGCGGCGTTGGTGGTCGACATTGACCCTTGAAACTGCAGATCGGTATCGGTTCCCTTTAGTCCTGAACGCTGCAGCGTCAATAGGTTGTTTTTGTAATCCACTTTGATGGGCGAGGTCTCGGCCAACTGCACGGCGTTGGCGTAAGCCAGCTTGAGCGTCGGGATCGTCAGGTGCGCTTCCAATTGCTTCGTATTTTTAAGCGGCCCGTGGAGGGTGGCGTGGACCTCGGTTTGTCCGCTCAAGTCTGCCGCTTGCGCAGGAGCATAAATGGCGAAGATGGGCTGCAGCGGGATGGCCTGGGTGTCAAGGGTTGCGTCGGCGGGATAATCTCCCGCTAGGTGAACCTTCGCGTTTGCCCGTATGGCTGTACCCAACGCCGAGGACGTCAAGTTCGCGGTCGCGAGATGATTGGCTACATTCATCTGCAGGTTTACCTGCGCGATCTTCTGGTTCTGAATATCGATTTGCGGAATTTCGAGCGTGGCGTCGAGCTGCGGATTGTCGAAGGTTCCCGCTCCCTGCGCCCGGAGGCTCACCACTCCCCTGGCGTCGATGTTCTTGGCTTTGATCGCCTGCAGCTGATCCAAACGAATGCCTGACGCGGTTACCTGCGCGTTGTAACTCTTCTCCCGTGGGCGAATGCTCACCTTACTCTGCACCTCACCCGCGGCCAGCTTGACACCAAGATCACCGTGAACCTCATCTCCGGTGCCGGCGAAGTTTAACGTCGCCGAAGTGACCGCCTGTTCGTAGGCGGTGATACCGGTTATCAAAACCGTTCCCTGTCCCACGGGACTCAGCTCGGTGCCATGCACTTTTACGTTCGCGATCAGCGTTCCGGTCACCGGCGCCTGCTGCCCGGAAAGCTTCACCAGGTCCTGCACATCCAATTGCGAGGCATCAAGATCTATTTGTAACGGGCTGGCATCCGTGAAGGCCCATTTGTGCAGGCCGGCGCTTGCGTCAAAGGTAATTTTCCCGTGAGAGGCCGGTTCCAGGTCTGCGTGCTGCAGGCTTGCCATGGACGGGCTGGCGTCTACATGGGTCTTCAGCACGCGCCACTCTGTTCCGTTGAACTTAAAATTCGACGCGGTCAATTGACCGGTCAAATGGGGTGCGCTGGCCGACCCGCGCACCGTCCCTTGAAATAACGCTGTCCCGGCAAGGCCCAGCGGCTGCACCGGCTTTCCGGGGACTGGGGTGCGGAACACGTCAGCTACTGTTTCCAGTTCGTTCAAATTATTAGATTGAAACTTTACGTCCAGGGCGGAGCGTTGGCTGATCACACCATTCATGGTGAGCGTGCTTTGTGACGTTCGGAGAAAACTTTGCTTGAGCGCGAGTTCCTGGTTGGCACCTGTATACGTGCTGTGGATTGCGCTCTCCAGCTGAATGACTTGAGCGTTGCCGGATACTTTCCCGTTGACGTTTGCATCCGCGTGCGCCACGAGGTCGTCAAAGGTTTTTCCCCATGCGGCATTTGCTTCCGCATTCAAGACGCCTCCCAAGGAGACACCCTTTGGCGTCGCAGAGGACTTGAGCGCTCCGTTCACTGCGGCGAGCTGAATATTGCGCAGCTGGGCATTAAACTTCGAGTGCCCATTGCCGTCGATGTTGCTCATCTTGCCCGAGCTGGTGAGCTCCCCACCCAGGAGGCTGGCACGAAAATCCTTCAGTGTAGCGTCGCCATTCTCGAGCGTGTAGTGGGCCGCGATGTTCCTGATCTGCGAACGAAGGGTCGGTGTTTGCACCTCAAGCTGGTTGCTGGTTAAATCGCCGCGAACTAAAACGGTATCGAGGAACGAGCGACCAGCGGCCTGCTGATAATGGATCGATCCGCTCGCACGGATAAATCCAGTTGGGACTTCAGGGTTTTGCAGGATTTTCTTTAATTGGCTGCCGTCCAGTGTGGCCGCATACTGCGCTTGTACCTGCGGATGGCTGTAGTCCTGCACCGTCGCAGTAAGAACAAGCTGTGATGTTTCACTGGTCAACTTTGCGTTGGTTAAGTGGAAGGTTGTGGGCGTGGCGTCAAACTCCGCATCGAGATTGTGCGGAATCGTCTTAAATCCACTCGCCTCCAAATGGCCCTCCGTGTAGCTCAGTTTTCCCGAATACTTCTGCAGCAGGCTGTTGAAGCCGGCGTGGAACTCCAGGTTGTGTAGGTCTGCCGAAAGCACGCTTTGACGGTTGTTATAGTAGACCGCCCCTTGGTCCAGCACCGCGTGGCGAATTCCCAGGTCGAACAGGCTGATGTTGCTGTTGCTGGAGCCGCTGCTCTTGATAGTGGGGATGTTGGTCACGCCGTGGGCATCGGTAAACACCTTCACGACCGGGTTGTCGACAATGAAACTGTCCAGATACCACTTCTTATGCAAGACCGAAACGATGCGTACGCCGACTTCGGCGTGAGCTACCTGGAGCAGCGGTGGATCCGGATAGGGATTGGCTCCATGGACCGTCAATCCGTAAAGGTCCAGGCTAAGGTTGGAGAGGTGGAGGACGAAATTTTGTAGTTGTACCTGTGTTCCGATGCTTTCGCTGGCCTTCTTTTGCACGGTACTGAGAAGGTAGTTGTGAAAACGGGTGCTATGCAGCAGTACCGTCACAGCGACGACCGCCAACACCATGAGGGCTGCGAGACCCATGATGATCCATAGCCCGGCCTTCCACAGCCGGGCGTGCGGGCCGGTAAACTTGTGCTGTGGCTCTGTGGTGCTCACGTGGCTACCCTCCCATAAACGATCGAAAACCGCGCCCTAGGGCCTGAAATGTCTACGTTAGAACCCAACGGAAACCGCAGATCTCTCCCCCACGCGACGCTCCGGCAACCACTCTCTATCGAACCGTTGCCTTTCCTTTGTCATCCCGAGCAGCCGGCTCGCTGAAGCGAGTCGGGAGAAATGACCGGGTTTACTGTACCGGCAACAAAGGCCGGGTGCCTGTGGCTAAAATGCCTGGCCAATGCTAACGAAGTACTGGGTAGATTTCACACCCGGCACGGGGTTAAGGTTATGTCCCAGATCGATGCGGACCGGGCCCACGGGTGTCGCATAGCGCAGCCCCAGGCCCACGTTGTTGGTATACAGAGACGTGAAATCGTGAAACCCAACCGTGGGAAACACGTTGCCCCCATCGTAGAAAACAACCACTCCCAGACCCTGCTTGATCGGCACTGGAATGCGCGCCTCGGAGTTAAGAATCAACTGTTCGTTTCCGCCGCTCGGCACCTGGATGTAACTGCAGTCGGTGGAAGACCCTGAACTGCAGACCTGCACCTGTCGTTGGGGGCCCGCGCCATCCAGTGGAAACCCGCGCAGGGTGTTGCCGCCGCCGGTGAAGAAAGCTTCGCTCAGAGGTACACGGCTGTTGGCAAAAGGCTGCGCCAAGCCGATGCGAAGACTGTTCGCCCACACGATATGGTGAAAGACCGGCCGGTAATACGCCGTCTGCTCGACCAACTTAGCGAAATTCACGCTGGAGCCAAGCTTGGTCGCATTGAAATCAAGCTCGACCGACTGCAGCATACCTTTGTGGGCATCAAGAGGATTGTCGCGGGTATCGCGGGTGAAGTTCGCAGCGATCGTCGACAGGCGTACATGCTGATCCTGGGGCAAGACCAGCTCTGGAATCAGTATGCGGGTCAGATCCGTCTGGCTGAAGCTGTACCGCATGAAAAAGATATCGTGGTTCTTCTGGCTTAAAAACCTCTGGAACTGAAGGCTGCCGTTCTCCACCTGCGACGAATAAACCGGGTTTTCTTCATCTCGCTCGGCGAGAATCGACGCCGTTGCGCCCCATTTTGACCAGCGAAAGCTCGGGTCGATGTAATAACCTGCGACCCGTTGATCCAGACGTCCGGCAAAGGCTGTCGCCGATAGCGATTCACCCTTGCCCCGCACGTTATTGCGCGTATATTGAAACGTTCCCCGCGGACCGTAGAAAGTGGTTTGGCTGGTGGTGAAATTCGACGGGAGCCCGACGGGAGGAAGATTGGGAAGTGCAACCGTACCACTGGGAATGCTGCCCCCGCGGTTGATGATTTCAAAGCCGAAGCCGTAGGTCATGGTGTTCTTCTTGGCCTCGTGGACTTTCACCAACACATCCTCTTTCGTTTGGGTGGTTATCTGCCGCCGGGGATCTACTTCCGCCCAATCAAAGACTCCGGTGTGATTGTAGAGCTCACTCTCCGCGGTGAGCAGTTCCGTCTCGGTGAGCGGATGATTGGGAACAATCGTGGCTACATCCCTGTTAATGAGCCGCTGCTGGGTTCGTTGGCGGCCCAGGGTAATCACGTTCTGGGTAAAGACCTGTGGACCCTCGTAGATGTGATAAACAACATCAACGTGATGGGGATCGTTCTTCGACGCGACGGTTGCGGTCTCACGAAAGGTCGCTGTCAGGTAACCTGCCTGCAGATAACGAGCGACGATATTGGCGCGGTCTGTTTCTACAATTTTTTGCGAGTAGGGCTTGCCGGCAGCGAGTTTCAGGCCGCCGGGTGCAAACTTCGATTCGGGAAAAGTATCGGCTCCCTCGATCTTGAGTGAACTCACAATATCTCGAGGTCCTTCGACTATATGGAAAGAGACGGACAGGTTGCCGTCCTTGTGGGTCACGGAAGAAGTGACCTGCACACTGCTGAACCCCTCCGATTGATAAAGCGCCGTCAGATTTTTGGTGCTGGCGCGCACCAGTTGCTCGCTATAGTTCCCGGGTGAGAACAGGTGCAACTTCTTTACCTTAATCAGGGGCGTCAGGTCGTCAGTCTTAAGCTGCCTGTTGCCGGCTACTCTCACGTCAGTAACCTTGTGCTTCTTCCCTTTTGTGATTATGTAGGTGATTGTGTCCACCGAGTCCTGCTTGCGGAACTGGGAGTCTACGGTGACGTCGAAGAACCCTTTGGTCTGGAAGTAGGAAACGAGTGCCTGGCGGCCCTCCTGTACCAACTCGGGGTCGACACCCACTCCCTGGTAAACGGGGAGCAGCGACTTGCGGGTCCAGCTCCAAAGGTGCGCTCCCTTTATCTGTACATGAATGGTGGCGCCCTCATGCACATTGAAGTGGATATCCGCGCGGTTGGTGTCCGCAGTGTAAGCCGCTCCGGCCAACTTCACCTGTGCGGCTAGTTTCCCTTTCTTTTCCAGCTGCTTCTGCAAATATTGCTGTGCATTGTTCACGGTCGCGCGGCGGTAATTCTTCCCCGGCCGAATGGCTGCCCCTCTGATGCGCGCCTTGATGCCCTGCAGGCTCTTGCTCATGCGCGCGGCCTCTTCCGGCGTGGCATCGGCAATGGCGACGGTGCCGAATTTGGCGCGCCGATTGAGGCTCACCATGAACCGCACATTGGCGAGATTGTGCTCAGTGTCGAGGTTTACCTGGGGACGCACTTCGGCTTCAAAATACCCTTGCTGCTGAAAAAAACTCAGCAATGCATCGGCGTCTTTTTGAACGTCTCCCGCGTTAAAAGGGGCCTGCGGAGGATAATTCGAGACCTGCACCAGGCGCGAGTAGTTGAACCTCTCGGCGCCAGGAAACTCGAAGATGCCAAACCAGACTGCTGGCTCAACAATCAACAGTACCCGGACTCCGTTCGCCTCGGGTTCGATTTGCAGCTGTACCTCATCGAAGTTCCCGGCCCTTTTCAGGGTGGCGATGCTTTCGTCGACCTTTGTCTTCGAGAATGGCTCTCCCGAGCGCTGTGGCAGGAGAGGTAGCAACCGACTGGTATCGAGATGGGGACGGCCCGCGATCTCTACCGCGGTCACATTCTGGCCCTCGTAGGAAGACAGGAAGACCTGACTTTGTGGACCGGTCTTGGGGAGTGCCGAGGGCTGACTCGTAGTTTGGGCGGCAAGTCCGCTACATAGGATCAGCGCGACGGCGAACCACAGGCTTTTTCTGATTGTCCTGCCGCTGGATTGAGCCGTCATTTTGAAATGTCCCACGAGCAGCTCAGTCCACGCCATCTGCACTTGGGATGCAGAAAGTCGAAAATTCGTTTCATGCGCAAAATGGTACTGGCGTTGTCCTGGAACGAGATTGCGATCCAATCACGAGGCTGATGGGGTTACAATCTCGGGTCTTAGCACGCCTGCTGCCACCAGCTTCTTTTCGTGAACAGCGGCTTCGATTTCGCTATTGATTTCGCCGCCTATCAGCAACATCAGACCACTCAGGTAAAACCATGTAAGCAGGATGATCACTGTGCCCAATGATCCGTAGGTCGCCGAATAATTATTGAAGTAATGAACGTAGACCCGCAGGCCAAGGGAAGCCACGAGCCAACCCACCATACCGAAAGCGGAACCCGGCGTTAACCATCGCCACTGACTCACCCTAACATTCGGCCCGAAGTAGTAAATGATGGCGAACAGGAGCGAAAGAAATCCGGTTGCCACCAACCAGCCGAGAGTTCTGAGCGAGCCTGCCGCCAGTACGTCCATCGCATGATGATAAATGTGACGGTGAGCGAGCCGGGCGAAGAAGTCCGCGGCCAGCAGCGAACCGAGCATAAGGGTGATGACAACGGAGAGCACAAAGGTTATGCCGATTGCCGTTAATCTGGCTTTCCAATACGGGCGGGTTTCCTTCACCCGGTACACCACGTTCAGGCTGTCCTGAATGGCGACGAATCCCACGGAAGCGGACCATAGCGCGGCGACGAGGCCAAAAGTTAGCTTGCCGCTGCTTGCAGCGGCTGTGGTCTGATTGAAGGCTTCCAGCACCGTGCCTAACGCGGAAGGAGGAGCCACGATGGATAAGTATTGTAGGAGATTTTGGTAAATTTCAAAGGCTGAGCGAGCCGCGAGACCGAGTATCGAGCACGCCGTAAACAAGGTGGGAAACAGAGCGAATAGGAAATAAAAGCCCAGCTCGGCGGAGCGCCCTAGTAGGTTATCTCCAAAAATTGCGTTCCAGGTGTTCTTCACGATGACTTTCGCCGGAACGCCTTCGAGATTCCATAGGGATTGCAGGGGTGAACGGGAGACGTAAGTCCATACTTGTTGGCGAAAGGAACGCGGGGGTTCGTTGCCATGAGGGCTTCCTGGCTCAACGAGTTTTGCGGATTTGGCCATGCTCTTCGCCACAGGACTTCCTTCAATAGATCCGTTGGATAACGAGTGTATGGCCCGAGGGAACACAAAGCGGATATTGAGAGAGATAGCGGTTGGACTGGTTTCTGTTGCTCGACGCTGCAAAAGAGGAGATACCTCTTGTTCATAGCGCTCACAAATGGCGAAGTATTCGTTCGAGTTCTCACACGCCCGCGTCTCGTCCCCGCCGTTCATCAAGACTCACACTTAAAGGTTTGGGTCGGCCGATGAGATAGACGGGCGCGAGCCAGCGGCCTGAGGCGTAGCCTGCCGTCCAGTCATATTCGGGAAAGGGTGCGGTCAGTTGGAGCAGCTCTTGTGGGGTTCGGGTGCGAACGCAGGAGACAAGTCCGTCCCATAAGACGACGAAGGGGATGAGAGGCAGGAGATAGGTCAACAACAGCCTTGACCAACGGAAAGGGCGCATGCGCGGCGTAAGGACCAAAGCAAAGCAGGGCATGAGGAACATGGTCGCAAAGGCACGCATGGTGCGAGAAGTCACCTCGGTCATCGCGAATCCTTCTCCCGCGCTTACCGCATCCGCGAGGACACAGCGCGCGATGGTGTCGGGAAAATGATGAAACGAGGAAAAGATAGTGCGAAACCCCGTCAACGACCTGGGCACACCGGCGGCATCTACGGGGGAAGCCACACAGGTCACGGTGAGGTCCGCGTTCAGCCTGATCGACAATTCATTGCTGGGGAATTTATCGGTGAGGACCACCGTCAGCGGCGCGTGATCGGCTAGGGCGCGACGCCAGCCCGGACTTAGCCAGGGCCCGCCTCCACCAGAGCAAAGGTCGACGACCTGCTTGGCGCAGCAGGCCTCAATAGCGCCAAAAAAATCCTCCACGACGGATCGATAGATATCGGCCCGGTTGGTGATCGCCTCAAGATAGTCTGTAGCTCCGTGCCGAACGGCTTGCGGGCACCAGGGTTGATCCAGAAATTCAAAAAGCTGGAGACGCCGCAACCCCTATAACCGATCTCTCCACAAAGCCATCGCCCCGAGTAAACCCTCTTCATTGGAAATGATCTTGATTTCGGGACCGTGCTTGAGAGTTACTTTCTTGGAGTTTCCGCCGCCAATGTATAACGTGTCCCAGTTAAAGGTTGCCGCAGTTTGCGCCACCGCTAGTTTGAGCAGCTTGTTCCAGCGCCGGGTGCCATGCTTCAGCAAACCTCGCTTGCCCAGATATGTCTCGTACGTTTTTTTGCGCCAGGGGTGATGTCCCAGTTCCAGACCTGGACATAAGACACCCTCGGTAAACAGCGCCGAGCCCATACCTGTGCCCAACGTAATGACCAGTTCGACCCCTTTGCCCTGTATGACCCCATAGCCCTGCACTGCGCCGTCGTTAGCCATCCGGACTGGCTTGCCCCAACGCTTCTCCAGCGTTTTCGCCAAGGGGAATCCAATCCATCCCGGGTCAAGATTTGCTGCCGTGAGCGTCTTCCCCTCCTTGATCACGCCCGGAAAGCCGACGGAAACCCGGTCGAAGAGGGGCACACTTACTTTGAGCTCGTCCAGCGCAGCTAATATTGCCGTGGTGGTAGCCGGTTCGGGCGTGGGGACACGCAGCCGATCGCTGATCGGCTTGCCCTCCGGACTGAGGGCCTGCATCTTTAAGCCGCTGCCACCAATGTCAATCGCCAGCGTGATTGGAGCGGTCGCATCGCCTGTGCGACTGATAACTGTTTTTCCAGCCTTTCGAGCCATAACCCTCCAGAGCCCCAACCACTGGTCATTCTACTAGTTACAGTGGGATAAGGAGCCGGGAGGTGCCCTTCTACTTACTTCGCCAGCGCACTTTTTTCGCGTTTCGCCGGTTTCGGGGCCGGCTCCTCCTTCTTTGGTATCCGGAAACCAGCTTCTTCAGCCTGCTCGAAGGCGTCCTGCAGCTTTTGCTCGACGGTCTTGATCGATGGGGTGGCGGGCGCAGCGGGCTGGCGGCTCTTTTTGTTAGCGGCCGGTTCAGCCACAGAAGCCGTTAAGCGTAGCAGGCCGGGCAACTGGGTCCACCAAAGGATTTGCTGGTGCAGCTCCTTGTTGAAATACCACTCCCCCGCGGACTCGTTCACTTTCAGCAGCCAGCGTGCGTCGCTGTCATCCCAGAAGGCGCGCGGGAACCCGGCAAAGGTTTCCTCGGCTAACCCTTTGACCGGCTTGGCAAACGTCAGCGTCTGGTAGAGGAAGACGAGCCTCATGCGAGCAGCGGCGCGCCAGCCATCCTCTGTGATTTCATCTCCCGCGGAGAAGGTTCGAGCAAACGCGTGGCGCAGACGCAGGCGATCGAACAAACCCAGGGCGGTGGCTGCTGTGTCTTTTGCCCCCGTCGCTTCTGCCGTCCCCGCGAGCACGGCGTAACCGAATGCCGGACCCCAGACCACGCTTGGGTGCAGGGGCGGGTCGTCGTTGGGCAACACTGCCTTGGCTTCCTGCGACCACGGCTCGGGAAATTCGCGTTCGATGGGCGGCAACTGTATGACCGCGTGGTATTGGCGGCAGATCGAAAGCCAAAGGTCCTTCTCGCCCACAGTTATCGGGGTTCCGGTCTTGCGGGCATAAATGGCCAGGGCCTCCGTCGAGAAGCGCAAGCTGAGGGTTTCCACCCGCTGCATGAGCTGGGCTGCCGGCGTAGACTCCTCGCCCGCATGACCGCACGCGGGTAAAGCTTCGGAAAGCTGAGCCAGCTCGGTTACCAGATCGGACTGCAACAAAGCGACCAGTGAGTCGTGCAACGGAGCCACTTCCAGGGCTTGCAGCGCGTCATCCAGGTTGGGCACACCGCGGCCGTTCAGGGAGTCGCACAACACATCCCAACGGTAGTTCTCGTCGGGCCGCAGCTCGCGCCAATTCAGAAAGACGTGACAGTTGTAAGCGTGCAGCTCAAGGGAGTAGCCCTGAGAAACGATCTTCGACGCTCGTTCCAGGTGCTCCAGCCCGGTCGTGTTGTCGCGGAAAGCGAGGAACAGGTTGCCGTCGTTCGGCAGGCCGAACGCGCCTCCTAATGTTTGCTGGCGCAGATGCCCGGCTCCCTTGTCGGCATAGCTTGCAGAAACGTGGATCGTACCGTAGGTGCTGGCGAAACGGTTGTGGTAAACGATGAGTGCCCGATGTTCCCCGCGCCGGTTGGAGTAGGCAAACACATTCTCATCCACCGAGCCGTCGGGCCGGTAGAAATCGTAGAGCAGGAAATTTTCGCTCTCGGCAAATAACCAGCGATTGTGAAGCAGAGGAGCGATCTCCCGCTCATGGCGCGCCACCAACGATCGATCCGGATCTTCCTGATAGCGCGCGCGACGAAATTCCATGCCGTACTTTTCGGTGAAACCCTCGATTTGCCCGTGCCCAAACATAGGCAATCCGGGAAGCGTGGACATCATGGTCGCGACCCCGAAATTCTTGTCGCTATTTCCGAACTGATCAATGGCTGTACGCTCATCGGGATTGCTCATGAAGTTCACGTAACGCTTGAGGATGTCGGGATCGAACTCGATGGTGTTCTTGATCACGCTGCGGTATTTGGCGTTGTCCTCGTCGCGCATCATGTTCATGAAGGCGCTGTTGTAGACGCGGTGCATGCCCAGGGTGCGGACGAAATAACCTTCCATGAGCCAGAATGCCTCGGCCAACAGCAGGGTGCCGGGAACTTCGCGAGCCACCCGGTCCACCACTTCACGCCAGAATTCCTCCGGCATGGCCCGGTCGAAGTCAGCCTTACTCATGCTGTACTCGGCACGGGAAGGAATCGCTCCGCCGGTGCCGGGAATGGGAAACCACAAACGCTGGAAGTGGCGCTTGGCGAGGGTCATCGCGGCGTCGAAACGAATGACGGGAAACAGCCGGGCCACATGCAGGATGGTCTGGATCACGTGTTCCCGGGTAGCCGGGTTGAGGTAGTCGAGCTGGGCGGTGTCGTTCCAGGGAAAGCTGGTGCCGTCGTTGCCGTGATAGATGTAGCGGGTATCGCCGGTCCACTTGTCGCGGCGGCGGAAGACCACGGCCGCATCGCTCTGCTCGTAATAGTGGTCGTCAATCTTGATCTCTACCCGCCCATCGCGGGAGAGGTCCGGGCCGTCAAAGCGATAGGCGGGATAAGGGCTGTCCGGGCGGGACATGAACCACTCCGGATGCTCAATCACCCAACTGGAATCGATGCCCATGTGGTTGGGGACCATATCACTCGCCAGACGAACGCCGTGGTGAAAAGCCCGGTCGCGCAGGTTGCGGTAGGCCGGTTCACCCCCCAGGTCGTGGGCGATGCTGTAGTCATAAAGAGAATAGGCGGAAGCTACTGCGTCCTGGTTGCCGCAGAGTTGCTTGATCGTCTGGGAGGCCGAGCTTCGTTCCCATACGCCGATGAGCCAGAGAGAATTGATCCCGTGCGCGGCCAGACGGCGCAGCTCTTCGTCTGGAATCTGATCCAGCTTGTCGATATGGCGGCTGTACTGGCGCGAGAGCTGCTCCAGCCACACGTAGGTGCTTTTGGCAATGAGCACGGTGGTCGGCATCCACTCCTGATCCGGGCTGAAGCGCTCCGTCTCCTGGGTTGCGTCGACGTAGGACGGCACTTCTCCCCGTTTGTCTGGGGAATCCCAGGGGAGATTTCGCCTCCGGCCCGTGTTGAGGTCCGAGGGATGAAAGCGCATCCAGATGGCAACTTCTTCTTCCTTGAGCACATCGATGGCCACCAGGAGACGCTTGAGCGAGTCGCCGATGAATTCCTCCCAGTGCTCGACGATGTAGGCGATCTGGCCGCTGAGCGAGTCCGGCGAAGCCAGGGCAGGACCGCGCAGCATGTCGATCAGGTTTTGTTTTTTGCGCCCCAGTGGCGGGCGAGTGCTGAAAAAGTCACGAAGCCCAGCAGTGATCTGTTGATAGCGGGTCACCGCGGTGAGTGACTGATCCGTAAATAGCTCCGAAAAGGGTTTGAAGGCAGGGTTGGCGTTGGCCAGCCACAGCAGCATCATCTCTTCGAAGGCCACGGCCCGATGCGAGATGCCGTCGGTTTGGCCTGCCAGCCATTCGGCAGGCTTCTGTTCTCCACGGTAGACGCCGGCAGTGGGAAACTGCTCCACAAAGGCCAGAATCGTCTTATCGAGTTCTTCTTTGCCGATGCGCCCGTCGAACCACCCCAGCGCGTCCGCCATTACCTTGGGATCGATGCGCTGGCGGTAGTAGTCCACCAGGGCGTGACTCATCTCGTCGATCAGACCCATGGCGTAGAGCGCTCCAGGGTTGATCGTTTGGGTTGGATCTTTTTCCGCATTCCGCTGCTTGTTCATGCGGAAAGCGAACTCGCGGCTGGCGCCTAAATTGGCGAAAACTACATTGCCGCTGAATGCAAAAAGCGTCTGGTCAAACTCATAACGGTCGCGCGCTTCACGGGAAACGTGAAATTCCATGGGTACCTTCCGTACTACTTCTATTGGGCAGCTTCTCTGTTCGATGCGGAATTTCGCCCCGGCAGGTACCTAAACCGCCGCGAACCGGTCCCTTGAAGACCATAAGCCAAGGGCCGGATGGGAAATGAAGAATATTTCTTCACCATCGACGGTGTTAAAGCCATCGTGCAGTTTGGCCGGGTTGTATCGCGCGATGGTGCTAGCCAGATCGGCATAACGGAATCCTACGCCTTCTGTCTCTTCCCGGCTGAGGCCACCGGGGCAATAAGTAATGTGGAACCGGCCTTCTGAGGAGCTGTGGATCAGGTGGGCGGCGGTGCTGAGTTCGGCCGCCAGATCCGGGTTCTTTTTCACCATTTCGAGCGTGGCCGGCGTTCCGTGGTAGCCGAATTGGCGGATCATGCGGTCGATCGTGGGGTCTTCTCCAAATTGCTTCACCCCGGGGGCAAGCACCATCAGCTCCGCCCCATCGGCCAGGGCCATGCGAGTGCGGTAGATGGCTTTGTTCCCCAGCCAGGTGCTGTGGAACTCCTCGGGGTCGAGATAGACCACGGCTTTGGGGATGGGCTTATCCATGAGCTGAATGTTGACGTGAACGCTGAGTTCGGCGGCTAGGCAGAAGCACTCGGGGTCATCCCCTACAAAGAGGCCGCGCACTACCAGGTCGCCCGCGCGATTGGTGCCGACGACGGTCAACACATAGACGATGGGGAATTCGCTGAGAAACTCCTCGCTGGCCCGGTTCAGGACCCGTCTCACCGGATTATCCGCCCGCCCCATGATGCGTTCCATGCCCACCACCGCACCCAGGTAGTGGCTGCGATGAATGCTCATCGGGCCGGCGGTCCCTACCAGGATGTTCTTGTTGTAGTTGGCCATGCCGATGACTTCATGAGGCACGACCTGGCCGATGGAGAGCACCAGGTCGAAGCCTCCCTGGGGAATCATGCGGTTTACTTGCGCCGGCCAGGTGTAGTCGAGCAGGCCGCCGGATTGCTGCTGGATGAAGCTGGCCGGCAACTCGCCCAGGGTGACAACATCCGTGCGCCAGTTATGGACCGCGAAGAGCGAGTGCGGGATACTCCCAAACATGCGGGTGAGCACCGAAGGGGGCATCGCGGTGTGGGTTCCCAGGGCAGGCAGCACGCAGCCCAGCCGGTCGCCGTAGTATTCGTAGGCATATTCGGTGAGCGGCCCAGCCTGGGAGTGGAAGCGGCTAAAATCCGGAGGAACGGCCAGAACTTTGCGTTTGGGCCCGAGCCGGTCCAGCGCCTGGTAGAGCGCATCGCGGAGAAACGCGGGGGACAGCTCAGCGTCTGGGCCGCCCTCGCGGCAGTAGAGACTCATAGCCGGTATGCCTTGCGCGCCAAGTCGTAAGCCAGGGCGTGGGCCACCTCGGCGGCCTCGTCTTCGTCCAGTTGATGTTCCGCCACCAGTCTTGCCAGGAAAGCACAGTCCACGCGGCGAGCGACGTCGTGGCGGGCCGGTATGGAGAGGAAGGCGCGGGTGTCGTCGTTGAATCCGACGGTGTTGTAAAAACCTGCGGTTTCGGTGGTCAGCTCGCGGAAGCGCATCATGCCTTCGGGGCTGTCGAAAGAACCACCAGGGCGGCCCCAGGCGGAGACAAGGGTAATGGCCTGCCAGGGGCGCCAGTTCGCGGCCGTAGGCGGACTCATCCAGGGTAAAGAGGATAAGAGTCAGCGAGGTGTTATTTCCGAAGCGGTCCAGCAGCGGCTGCAGAGCGTGAACGTAATCGGTCGCGCATGGGAATGTCGGCGCCGACGTCCCGGCCGAAATTCTGGAAGATTTCGCGATTGTGATTGCGGCGGCTGCCGGGATGGAGCTGCATCACGAAACCGTCTTCGATGCTCATGCGCGCCATTTCGGTCAGCATTTGGGCGCGGAAGAGTTCCTGCTCGGCGGGGTCGGCTTTGCCCGACGATAACCCGGTCGAAGAGCGCGGCGGCGGCGCTCTGCGAAAGGTCGGCGGTCCGGGCAGTTGGGTGACCGTGGTCGGTTGCGGTGCAGCCGAGTTTCTTGAACCGGTCACGGGCACGGCGTAGCGCCAGCAGATAGCCTTGCCACTTGATGCAATCCTCACCGTGCATTTCTCCCAGCCGCTGCACATTCTGGCGGAATCCGTCGAATTCGGGATCGACGACCGAATCGGGACGAAACGTGGGCACGATGCGGGCCTTCCATCCGGAGTCGCGGATCGCCTGGTGGTAGGTCAACGGATCGAGCGGCGGGTTGGTGGTGGTCAGCACCTCCATGTTGAATTGCTCGTAGAGCGCGCGCGGTCGAAAAGCCGGGGTGGCCAGCTTGGCGCTGATGGTGTCGTAAAAGGTGTTGGCGTTGCTCGCGCTCAGCCGCTCTTCGAGGCCAAACAATTTTTCAAAAGCGAAGTCCAGCCACATCCGCGTAGGGGTGCCGCGAAAGAGGTAGTAGTTCTCAGCGAAGCGCATCCATATTTGCCGCGCTTCGTCGGCGTTCAGTTCTTTCTTGCCGATGCCCAGATCTTCCATGGCGATGCCCTGGCTGTAGAGCATGCGAAATACGTAGTGATCGGGAACGATGAAGAGACTGGTGGGATCAGGGAACGGCTCGTTCTCTGCAAACCAACGCGCATCGGTGTGTCCGTGCGGGCTGATCAGAGGAAGGTCGCGCACGGTTTCGTACAATCTTCGGGCGATGGATCGAATGGTGGGTTCGGAGGGAAAGAGACGGTCCTGATGAAGAATGCTCACGGCATCTATTTTCACCTGTGAACCGATTTCTGCACAGGGGGCTGTCCCGGTCTAAGGAACTGGCCCTGTGGCGGCGTATGAAAAGCATCTATCCATTGCGCCAGAGGGCCGAATGTTTTCCGACTTGTCCAAATGAGATTCGTCGGTTTGGGAGATTTGGAGCAGAATGAAGTTTCAACCGTCCCTGCAGGACGCCCCTTGCAATTCGTTGGTTCCCAGGTCACCGCGATTTGTGCTCACCGCGGTCCAGTGTCCCGCCTAACGGTACGTTGAGCCCAAAAAATGGCGGCTGACCTGGAAATCGCACCTCTGACGCATTTTCGAAATGTCCCGGGAACAGTCGTCGATGTAATATGAACCCGTCTTTGCCGGCACCCCGCCTCTATGGCCGTTCGCCGGATTGCCCGGAAGTCACCGCTATTGGAGAAACGACCATCGACATCCATCAGTTGGAACTCTTTCTCGCAGTAATGGACGCACCCAGCATGACTCAGGCTGCAGAGAGGGTCTATTTGTCCCCAGGCGCCATCAGCCTTCAACTTCACAATCTGGCCGATGAGCTGAACACGGAGCTCTTCGCCCGCAGTGGAAATGGAAAGCGGCTGATGCCCACGCCGGCAGCGATGCGCCTGGCAGAGCAGGCGCGAAGACTGGTGAACCTATCCCGCCAAATCAAACAGGAGTTTCACAACGATCTCAAACACGATACGCAACCTTTTTACTTCTCCACGGGCGTCACCACCTTGATCTATCAGCTGGGCGAGCCGCTGAAGCAATTGCGGGCTGCGTACCCACAGTCCACCATTCGCATCGTCGTCAACACCACCGAGGACACGCTGGCCGGGCTACATGACCGGCGTTACGATTTAGGACTCATCTCTCTCCCCGTCGCTGAGGAGAATCTCAAGAATCTCAAGGTCACGCCCTTGTTCGAAGAGGAATTGCTCATCGTGTGCCCGGCCGGAAGCTTTTCCGACGGAGGACTGACTTCGTCCATGAGAGCGTCGGCGCTAGCAGGAGTTCCCTTCCTCCTTTATCCCAAAGGAACGGTTTTACGCATACTGATCGATCGCTTCTTTGATGGGATCGGCATCGCTCCTGATGTGGTCATGGAAGCCGATGACACGGAAGCCATCAAACGCCTGGTGGAATCCGGCTTCGGTTATTCCATCCTTCCGGAACACGCCCTGCGCCAGCGAACGCGATCGCTCAAGACCTTTCGCGTGGAAAAGCATCCGATCCGGCGAGGTCTTGCCCTGGCGATGGTACAGACGGAGTACCCGCGCAAACTGACCCTTTCGATCCAGGATTCGCTTAAAAAACTCTTGCTCGACGACTTGCGCCGGTCGGACCGTGGATCCCCTGCTATTGCGATGCGTGCCTAGTTTTTCCGGCCCGCCTCGATGCCCGTTGAACCTTGATCGAAGGCCTTTTGCACATTGACCACGCCGAACTGGCGATCGACAGCCTCGCGCCGCGCAGCCATCGCCCATAGGAAACAGACCCGATGCCCCGGGACGGAAACATTTGGATGATAACCGGCCGGCACCAGCACGGCGTCTCCATCACGAACCGGCGTGACCAGCTCGGGATATTCGGTATCGTTGTAAACCAGCTGTAGAGCAAAAGCCGGATCGGGCATGTTGAAATACACGTACATTTCTTCCAGCATGGCTGCATGTTCATGCGGCGGCCAGCTGGTCCAATTGCCTGGCTCCGAAATGGTGAAGCCCGCAATCAACCGGCCGGCCTGTACGTTCTTCGCCAGAAGCATATGAAGGTGGCGCACATAGGAGGAATCGCCAGCGTTAAAATTCAAGCCGCTGTCCTGAATAATCTCGGCAAACCGGACCACCTGCAAAGGATAGCGATGGGCGACCATGGCTGAGAACTCCGCCAGATCTGCGTTTGATTGGGTCTCGACGGTTACGCTGCTGCCGCGAGGAATATAGATGGCGTCATATTGGCCCAGCGTCACTGGCTTTCCGTCCACGGTGACGGTCGCTTCCCCGGAGAGACAGATCAAACCGGTTTCCCGTTCTTCGGTTTGAAAAGACTCGCTTTGCCACTGCAGGTTGAGCAGGATGCGTCCGTAAGACAAATACTCCATCGAACTGTTAGCCGGAGTGACGGAGATTCTTCGCCCGGTGTGGGCATTGGTTTTACGAAAGATCATCTTCTCAGCTTCTACTGGTGCACTCATGTACTCTCCCCCGCGTCCGCAATGCAAGCCGGGCAAAGAATAGGGGCCACGGAAGAGCATGTCAAACCACAAAAACTCAAAGCCGGCTTAAGTAAGATTGAACAGCAGCTCATGTCGTCGCGCCGATTGCTACTCATATAGTGTTCAGTTCAGCTCAACGCCCGGTTCAGTTTTTACGGTTTGACATCTCCGCGCGGCGATTCTTATCGTAGGGATTGCTGGCTCCATGCGCGTTTATCTGCCTCATGTTTCCGTTCGTTGCCCTTCCCGCGGGCCCGGCACAAGTCTCCCTCTCCACAAGCAAAGCTTCTCAATGAAGACAGTCGTAGATGCGATAGGTGCGTACTCAAAGGAAGAAGAATGAATCGACATGGCAAGTTTTTTGTTCTGCTGTTGGCCGCCGCTGTCATGGGCCAGGCATTGCGCGCCCAGGCTGAGCGCCAACCAAAGCAGCTTCGTGATTGGCCCGCGGGGACTTCTCCGCGCGAGATCGGCAAGAAGGTCGCGGAACACTTCGTGGTGACACCCCACACTAACTTCGGTCGGCCGCTTCCGCCGCCACACATCACTTATCCCGAAGTTGCCACCTGGGTGGGAGCGCTCACCTTCGCGCGGGTGACGGCAGACAAGGAGCTGCAGGATCGCCTGATCAAAAGATTTGAACCGCTCTTCGGTCCGGAGGCAAATCTGGTTCCGAACCCGGTACATGTCGACAATACCGTCTTCGGCGCGGTTCCCCTGGAGCTCTACATCCTCACCAAAGACAAGAAATACCTGGATATGGGGCTTAGGTTCGCTGATGCGCAGTGGGCGCACCCGCGACCCGATGGCTTGACCGACCAGACGCGCTTTTGGATTGACGACATGTATATGGTCACCATCGTCCAGATGCAGGCCTATCGCGCTTCCGGCGACAAGAAATACATGGACCGCGCGGCGTTGGAAATGTCCGCGTACCTGGACAAGTTGCAGCAGCCAAGCGGGCTCTTCTATCACGCACCGGATGTGCCGTTCTACTGGGGCCGCGGAGATGGATGGGTGGCCGCGGGAATGGCCGAGGTGCTCAAAGACCTACCCAAAGATCATCCGCAGCGGGCGCGCATCATGGAGGGTTATCTCAAGATGATGAAGGCGCTTCTCCCTTACCAGGACAAAGACGGCTTATGGCATCAGTTGATCGACCACCCCGAGTCTTACCCGGAAACATCGAGCACCGGCATGTTTACCTTTGCCATGGTGACCGGCGTGAAAGAGGGCTGGCTGGACGCGAAGACATACGCTCCCGCGGCGCGCAAAGGATGGTTAGGGTTGGTGAGTTACCTGGAACCCAACGGCGATATTCGCAATGTCTGCCAAGGCACCAACAAGACCAACGACCTTCAGTTTTATCTCAACCGCGCGAAGCTTACCGGCGATCTCCATGGCCAGGCGCCTGTCTTGTGGACAGCCACTGCTTTGCTCCGCTAAAGCTAGAGCCCTATTGAGCATAATATTCCGTGTTTCCCATCGGGGTCGGCGGAACTTCAGAAGGGACAAGCCGATGAAGAGGATCAGCCCCGTGCACACGCGGCATCTAACATTAGCAGTCGTATTGTTTTGCGGAATGTTTTGTGGACGCGATCTGGGCGCGCAGTCCCCAAACCTCTCCGGCATTGCCCATGTAGCCGTACGCGTAAACGATCTCGAAAAGTCCCGCGATTTCTATAAGACTCTGGGCTTTGAGCAGGCCTTCGCCTTTTCCGCCGCCGGTAAGACTTCCACCGCATTTATCAAGATCAACGACCACCAGTTCATCGAGCTGTATCCACGCACCTCCGACTCGCAGCCCGGGGGGCTCCTTCACATTTGTTTCGAGGCCTCCGACCTGCAATCAGTCCGCAACGCATATCTAACCCACGGATTGCAGCCCACCGAGATCAAGAAGGCGCGAGCCGGCAACTTATTGTTTGTCATGCACGATCCAGAAGGCCAACTGCTCGAGTACACCCAGTACTTGCCGGATTCGTTGCACTCCCAAACCCACGGCAAATTTCTCCAAGATCGCCGGATTGCATCGCACCTTTTCGCGGCGACCGCCGGTGTCAAAGACCTGGACACAGAGCGCGCGTTCTATATCAACAAGCTCGCGTTCAGAGAGAGCGGTCCGGGTTCGTCCAAACTGTACCTTGCCGGAGACTCGGACAACGAAGTGCAGCTTCAACCTGCGTCGGACAAGCCTCATATCGTATTCTCGACCGCGGATCTTAAAGAAACCGCACGAAACTTGCGCAGCCGTGGATTTCAGCTGCAAAAAGGCCGCGGGGCCGTCTCCATTACCGACCCCGATGGCACGATCATCGAGTTCACCTCTCCCCGCCGTGAAGGAAAAAAGTAGACCCTGAAGTGTGGCAGCGGTCTCCGGTTTGAAATTCATCGGGATGAACCCCCTGACAGCGAAGCAGACCAGCCCCGGAGGGGTATAACTTCGCTCGAACCGCCCTCAAAGGAGATTCCTTCTCGGATCGTAGAAGGTGCCAAAACATGGCCATCATGGACACCATCCTCAGTACTCCAGTGGATATCGCCGCGCTCCAGGCTGACAACAAAACCCGCGAGGCCTTGTGCGATAACGCATTCACCAACCTCCTGTACTACGCCAAGCACCATTGGAGCTACACCGCGAGCGGGAGCACCGGCGGCGATGATCTGCTTGCCGGAACGGCAGTTGCATCCCCCTGCGGTGGCATCGCCACTGCCCTGCGCAGAGTCTTTGTGAATGGACTGCAGATCCCCGATGCGGATGTGGAGTATATCCGCGTTACCGGCTACCTGTGGACAGGTCCAACCTACCTTTGCTACGACCCGAAGGTGCGCGGTAACCTCCGCAGGCTCGACACCCCGGGCAATTACGGCAACGGATGCATCTTCAACGAGCACTACTATCTCAAATGCAACGGGAAGTACTACGATCCCTGCCTCTCCACCACCTACAGTGTGAAGAATCAGTCCATCAAAGAGGAGTTCAACGGCCAGTACCAGAACACGGCCTATGGAACCGGACCAGCCGCCGGAAGAATGCTGCTGACCGCGGATAAAAAAACCTGCATCGTGTATTTGCCCAAGGAGCCAGTTCCAGGATTCCGCGGAGCTTGGGGGATGTTTGAGGCTTCCAAGAAGAACGTCGAAAAGGCGTTGGGCAGCCAGATATTCAAACAGGAAATGGCCGTCCAGGGCGGAACCACCCAGTTCGCAAAGGCCGTGAACACCCTCCCGTAGGCCCTCGCTCAAGTCGATTTCCATCACCGGCCCCAACGGAACTGTTATTTCTTTCGCAGCGGCAAACCCTGCCCGCTCAGTGCCCACCTGTACCACCGCCCCCGTTCTATCAGCCATCCCGTCCATAGCATCCCCGGCGATGGCGACCCCGATCCGTAACCGGGTTAGATACAGACTGATCCGTTCAGTTTTCTCAAAGATGTAGTTAAGAAAGACTTGGTTGACTGTGTCCGAGCGGCTCCTGTTATATGCCCTTCGTAGATGTGGGTGTGTATCTGATCTGAGCTAACACCCACGGTGAATGGGCCATCGCTAAACAGAAAAACCTGGCGTTCGCTTTGATTACCTGGGGGTTGGTGTGAAACGGTTTCTCACTCTCTTATGCTTCTGCGTCTTTGCGCTGTCTTTCCTTCCGGCAGCGTACGGTCAGTTTACCGGTACACTTTCGGGAACCGTCCTGGACCCGAACGGCGCCGTTGTACCCGACGCAAGCCTGCGCCTGACAAATTCGGCGACCGGGGTCACGCTGACGACAAAGTCGGATGCTCGCGGGACTTACCACTTCAACAGCCTGGCGCCCGCGGACTACCAGCTGGACGCGCAGATGACGGGCTTTAGTGAAGCGCAGAGCAGACTCACACTGGAAACCGGCCAAACGTTGAATTTCGATGTAAAGCTCGCCGTGGGAAGTTCCACACAGACCATCCAAGTCACCTCACAGACCCCTACCATCGACACTGCGGATACCCGGCTGCAGGAAACCCTGGCAACGCAGACACTCTCCTCACTTCCGCTCGCTGGGCGCAGCATGATTTCTCTGGTGACGCTCGCGCCTGGCGTGGCCGGCCTGGGTGTGACTTCCAACGGGAGCCCGGGGTCGGGGCGCGATAACTACTCCACAGAAACCCAAGTGGATGCCAGCGCCAATGGGCAGGGCGCGGTTGGCAATATGTACGTGGTGGACGGTCTTGACGTGACCAGCTCGATCCGGCCGGGGGTTCTGAACATGACGCCCAATCCGGACACCATCCAGGAGGCGTCGATCCAGACCAACACCTACAACGTGGACTACGGCCGCTCCAGCTCGATCCAGATGATGATGACGACCAAATCGGGAACCAGCGCCTACCATGGAAATGTCAGCGACTACTTTACCTATCAGGGTCTATCTGCCGGTACTGAGTTCACGCATAAGTACGCTCCCTATCACAGCAACAACATCTCTGCCACCATCGGCGGGCCAATCATTCCCCATCACAACGCATTCTTCTTTTTTGGTATCGAGCCCACCCTCTCCTCGGCCGGCATCTCAGAAAACATCACCTTTGAAGATCCCCAATTTACCCAGTTTGCGGTGGCGAATTTTCCCAATAACCTGGGAGCACAGCTACTGGCGAAGTATCCCGTAAGCAAAGTCAACAATGTGAGCGTCTCTTCCCTGGCGTCGGCAACCTACCCCACCACCTGCGGTACGGCAGCGTCCAATTTCCTACCGTGCTCGTTGCCATTAATCGATTCCGCCAGCTACACCGATTCTCAGTATCGGAATGGCACGCAATACATGGTGCGCGTGGACAAGCCATTTTCGGCCGACCGTCTGTACGGCACCTATTTCCGCACTCCCTTGAGCACCAGCACGGCAAACCCGCGGCAAGCGTTCAATGCGACCAACAAATACACTCAATTCGCGGTCCAGGTGAACGAGTCCCACACGTTCAGCCCCAACACCCTCAACCAGGCTTCCTTTGCCGCCATCCGAGTGCAGGGCCAGCAGCCGGCGGAAGGACTCTTCATGGTCCCTGCCGTGACAGTGACCGGCATTGGACAAGGCATTGGCTCGGGCTTCGCGCAAGGCGACTTCATTCAGCATAACTACCATTGGCGCGATGTGCTGACCCACGTTTACAAGTCACATAACCTGAGCGCGGGGTATGAAGGCCTGCTGGGAGACGACGTAGAACCACAGAACGGCCCCTATGATCAACCGGCGTTTCAATTCAACGGCCTGCTTCAGCTCGCCCAGAACGATATCTACACCGAGAGCGGGATCGCTTACGACCCGCTCAGCAGTCAACATGTTGAGTTTTTCTGGAACGCCGCTGCAATTACGCACGGGCTGTTTGTGCAGGATACGTGGAAGGTGAAGTCAAATCTTACCCTCAATTATGGCTTGCGATGGGATGACTATGGCAATCCGTACGCCCGCAGCCCGCAAACCATCCTGGCGAACTTCAACCTCGGGCCGGGACAGACGGAGCAGCAACAAATTGCCAACGGCTTTTTGGTGATCCACCATCATTCGTTGAACCGTGCAATCACCGATATTTTCAGCCCTAGGGCAGGAATCGCCTGGGATGTAACCGGGAATGGCAAGTGGCTGGTCAAAGGCGGCGCAGGCTTGTTTCACAATTGGCCCAGCCTGGGAAATTTGAATGAAGGATTGCGCGGTAATCCTCCAGGCGCAATCTTTCCCACCTTCTACGGTGGCGAAACCCCAACGCCGATCTTTGCCCTGGGAACTTCGAACCAAAAGCCCTTCGGCTTTCCCTATCCTCAACTACCGCCGGAGCAACTTGATCCCAAAGGCGGCCTGCAGGGCTTGCATGTCAATATCGGCGGCCTGAACCCTAACCTGGAAACGCCGGTGGCTTACATTTACTCTGCCGGTCTGGAACGCCAGCTGCCGGGAAATATGGTGGCCAGCTTCTCCTATGTGGGAACACAGGGACGCAAATTGCTGTCGGGCGGAGGCCAGGTCTATCTCACCTCCTACGGACAAGACATTAATGCGCAGCCAGGGGATCTTATCCTTCACAACAGCCTGGTACCGACGCGCCCCAACACCAGTTTCAGCCAGGTGCTCTACACCACCAATGACCGTGTATCGGCTTACAACGCGGCCATCTTCGCGCTCCGAGGCCGCTTTCACAACGCGTTCTTCAACGGTTCCTACACTCGATCGTCGTCAAAAGACGACAGCCAGTTATTACCCAGCTACATCAATCCTCATCAATGGTATTCCGCTTCGAACTGGGATGTACCCAACCGCTTCTCCCTGGGCTGGAACTATGAATTCCCAAGCGTCAACGGAGGACTCGGATTGGTGGGAAGGACGGCCAGTGGCTGGCAGATTAGCGGGACCGCAATCCTGCAATCCGGAACCCCATTTACCGTGTCCACCAAAGCGCCCTTTTCCGCACAAACCAACGGGAGTGGCCAGTTCACGGGATATGCGTCGGGTAGCGGCGACTACAACGCCGACGGGGATAACTTCGATTTTCCCGATGTCGCCAGCTACAAGTATGGGAATCGCCGCAAAGCTTACTTGAACGGTGTCTTCGGTTCTTCGCATGCAGCTGCACTGGCAAACTTTCCCCAACCTTCGACGTTCGGGAACGAGGGCAACGAATCATTCAACGCTTTTCGCGGGCCGGGATTTGCCGAGTGGGACACCGCATTTCTAAAGAACACGGCCATCACGGAAGGGATAAACTTCCAGCTGCGGTTTGAGTTCTTCAACTTATTCAATCGGGCCAATCTGAACAACGTAGACACAAACCTTCCCGATGGAAATTTCGGGCGCGCAACCGGGCAATACACCCCGCGCTTCTTGCAGATCGGGGGCAACATCACGTTTTGAGGCGTTGGCGGGCCGCTAACGAAGGGCACGGCTTCGGTTTCTAGGTCTCCCAGGCGCCCCCTCCAGTTTTGGCGATTTTGGTAAAGGCACTACTTACCTCGCAAATCTCCCGGATGGCTCTCAGAGCTTCATCGCGATCCTGATTGGTTACGTTGCAAGCGAGGTTTTCGACGATTTCTCTAACCCATAGCTTAAAGCGGCCTTGATCACTGTCTGAAGGGGAGTAAATTGGACCCGCGGCGGCAATAACGTGTTTGGGCTCAATATGCAGGGCGATGATCTCATCCAGTTTGTTGAAGTCATGGGTATCGATGCCGGATACGAGCCAGCAGACGTAGATGTATTCCTGCATGTTGCCGTACTTGCGGCGGACAATGTCCTTTGACGTGCTTGTGGAGATGCCGCCGTAGGTCTTCTCCGTGTCAACGATGACTTCCGCCTTAACATCCTGACGGGCGAATCCGCTGCTGAAAATTTGGGATGGCAAACGCGTATCTCCGCGGAAAACGAGGCGGTTGATTGAACCGCATTGCATCGGCTTGACCATCTTTTGTGACGTCCGAACGACCTGGGGCTCCATTTGTTTCTTCAGATTGGCGATCGTACTGGCATCCAGCATAGGTAACACGTCTTCATATTCCTCTTTCCACTGCTCGCTAGTCATTTTGGCCGGCTCGATGCGCTCATGCATGATGGTCACAGCCGCCCTGCCAAAGACTCTTTGTTCCCGCTGGTATTTGGCGGCTAGTTTGTCGGCGTGGCTGCGACGGGCAGCCTCATTGGCTCCGGCTAAGGTTCCGGCCCTAAAGCTATGCATATCCCCTGGAAACATTTCGTTGCCTCCGAAAGTAGAGAAGTTAGCGATTACAAAAAACAGCGCCCTTAGACGGAAAAAATCTTATCGCATGACACAGGCCGGCGCCTCCTGCACTAGATTTTGTGCAGGGCGGCGGCTGAGATGCCGACAGCGGCCTGTTAACCAATTAAGGATTAGTCGCGGTCAGCGTCTGGCCGCTCTTTAGGAGCAAGATGCTGCCGACACAACCGGCGGCGACTGAGGCTGCCAACGTTCCAATCTTCGACATGTCGAGTAAGTCGCCATCGCCCAGGGCAAGTCCGGCGATAAACAGCGACATAGTAAAGCCGATGCCGCAGAGCCAGCCGGCGCCGAAAATCTGGCCCCAGGTGACCACTTTGGGCAGAGATCCGAGACCGGCCACAGACGCCAGCCGCGCGAACAACGTGATCCCGATCGGCTTGCCCAGCAGCAGACCCAGCAGCACTCCCAGCGTGATGGGGTGGCCCAGGGCCGCGCTGGTCTTACCCAGAATGTGAACTCCGGCGTTGGCGAAGGCAAAGATAGGCATGATGAGAAACGAGACCCACGGCTGAAGAGCATGCTCAATGCGGTGCAGCGGAGACTCGATCTTTTCGCAGTTCTGCTCCAGCACATGAATAGCATGGTGGGCCTGGTAGGAGTTGGGATCATGCTGCTCAAATTGATCGAGCAGCCCACGACTCTGGCGAAGGAATTCTGTTTTGTCGATGGAGCTGCGCGCGGGAATAGTAAAGGCCAGCAGGATACCGGCGATGGTCGCATGCACCCCCGAGTTGAGCACCGCAGCCCATACTCCGACCCCGATCAATGCATAGATCACCGGGTTGCGAATGCCCAGCCAATTGGCGCCAAAAGAAACAGCAACGCCTACAAAAGCCAGGCCCAGCGCGATCAGCGAAATATGCTGGGTGTAAAAGAGCGCGATGACCAGCACGCCAAAGATATCGTCGACAATCGCCAGGGCGGCAACAAAGACCTTCAACCCCGGAGGTACCCGGCTGCCCAGCAGCGCGAGCACGCCAAGCGCAAAGGCGATATCCGTGGCCATTGGGATGCCCCAACCATGGGCGCCGGCGCCTCCTTTATTGATGGCGCTATAAATCAGTGCCGGAACCACCGACCCGCCGATCGCCGCCATGAAAGGAAACGCAGCCTGCTTGAAAGTAGAGAGCTCGCCAATGAGCACCTCACGTTTGATTTCAAGACCGACCAGGAAGAAAAAGATCGACATAAGGCCGTCATTCACCCACTCGTGGCGGCTCTCGGAATGCGAAACCTGGCCCAGGGTGATGGTGGCCTGGGTGTACCAGATCTGGTGGTAGCTGTGTTCCCAGCGCGAGTTGGCCCAGATCAAGGCCGCGGCGGTCGCCAGTAGGAGCAAAATGCCGCCTGCGGCCTCCATTTTGGCGAAGCGGGCAAAGGGGCTGGTGATTAGGTCGATCGGCGGCCGTGAACTAAATCGCGGGTCGGTGGGCAAGGACAACGTAACCTCCAAATGCCAATGGTTCTCCGGAGCATAGTAACCGGGGCCCAAGTATTAATTGATTAGTTGACATTTGCACTGAGGCGCAGTAGCCTTATCTACAGGACATCTTTATGCCACCTAAAAAATCGCCCACGCTGACCGAAGCGGAATTGAGATTGATGAAGATCCTCTGGGCGCGAGGAGAATCGACGGTAAATGACATTGCCGCGGCATTACCCAAAAAGAACGCCCTCGCGTATAACTCCGTGCTCACCACGATAAGAATTTTGGAGCAAAAGGGCTACGTGCAGCATCGCAAAGAAGGGCGTGCTTTTTACTATGTTCCGGTGGTCGCAGAGGCGGAAGCCGGCAGTTCAGAGGTGCGCCTGGTCCTAAGCCGTTTCTTCGGAAACTCGCGGGAGAAGTTGATGTTATCCCTGCTGGGTGACGGCGGGGTGACCGCGGAAGAGTTGCAGCGTCTAAAGGATGCGATCGACAAGGCGGAGTAATTATCCATGGAAGCAATCTTGTTGGGGCACTTCATTTCGACCGGTCCTGCCGAACTGCTGATTGCAAGCGTCTGGCAGGGACTATTGTTGACGGCTGTCGCCTGGGCCGCCCTGAGGCTTGCTTCCGGATTGCGCGCTTCTACCCGGTTCACCTTGTGGATGATTGTTTTCCTGCTGGTGGCTTTGTTGCCCTGCTTTGCGCTGGGCCGCAGCTTATTTGCCGCCGATCCTGGGCTCGCCTCCCCCGCCCCGCAAGCGTTTTCCCTCCATCTCAATGTTGCCTGGGCTTTTGCTCTTGAGGCGGTTTGGGCTTTCGCTTCCCTGTTCTCCCTGGGACGCCTGTTTTTGAGCGGTCGACAGATGAGAGCATTACGGCGGAACTCGGTTCCCGTCCCCTTCGACGCACTGGATGAAGAGATTCAACCGGTGGTGACGCGGAGCGGTAAGCGTTCGGTTGAGGTGCGCCTGTCAGATGCCGTCGATGCACCCAGCGTGATCGGGTTTTTCCGTCCTGCTGTGGTTGTGCCCCGGACCCTGTGGAGCGAGTTGGCGCCAAGCGACATGAAACAGATCATCCTGCATGAAATGGCCCACCTCGATCGTGGAGATGACTGGACGAATTTATTGCAGAAGCTGTTACGAGCTATTTCTCCGCTCAATCCGGCACTGGTTTGGGCCGAGCGTCATCTTTGCCGGGAACGTGAACAAGCCTGCGACGATGCGGTGCTGGACGCGGCCGGCAATCCGCGTGCGTACGCTACGTGCCTGACCAAACTTGCGGAGAAGAAGCTGCTCCGGCAGGTCACTTCTTTGGCGCCGGGTTTTTGGCAGAGGCATTCTGAGTTGGCTGGCCGGGTCGAGAATATTCTTTACCGCCGGCGTAACCTGGGTCCCGTGTTTTCCCGTGGCCTCGTAGCGGTAGGCCTGATGACTTCTCTCTCCGGCGTACTTGCGCTTCAACGTTGCCCCGGCCTGGTTACTTTTGCCGGCAATGAACCGGTGGTTGCGTCTGCTGCTGCCGCGCCGCTCGTACGGACACATCCCGATCAATCTCGGGCCCACTATCAGGAAGCAATGTTTCATCCTGCGGTGAGCCAAACAGGCGTGCGCGCGAACGTCCTGCCCAAACCGCATACCGCGCGACCGGTTCGTTCTTCCCGTCGTCTCCAGTTCTTCCAATTGACCGAGAACCAGGACGGCATGGGTATGACGCTGGTTCTCTTTACCGTGGAGGTCCCGCAGAAATCGCAGGCCTCTCACGGCGAGCTTCTACAAACCTTACCCACACCTGATAGCTGGATAGCTTTCCAGATTTAAAAAACTTGACCCCGAAAGAGGAAAAATCATGCCCGAACCAACTAATCTATTAAGAGCAAGAGCCAAGGCCTACGCTGCACCACTGTTGGCTTTTGCCCTCGTTCTCTCCACCGGAGCAATCATCGTCGGCCATAGGCACGTCGATGCCGCAACCACTCCTGAGAACACCATCGCCCCCATCAACAATGCAAGCATCGATCCTTTGTTGGCCCTCGATCAGGCAACCGAAGCCGTGGCTTCGCGGGTAACACCCGCCGTAGTCAACATCGCTGTCACCTCCCACGGGCCGGAGCAGCCGGCAGAAGCTCAGGGAGACGATCAGGGCCAGGGGGACAATCCTTTCGCTCAGTTCTTTGGCCCGGGATTCGGTCAGCAGTTCGGCCGCGGTATGCCTGGTATGGGGCGAAGCCAACAGCAGATTGAGCACGGCATTGGCAGTGGTGTGATCATCTCCCCGGACGGATACATCGTGACCAACAATCACGTAGTCGATGGGGCGATGGAAGTGCGAGTTACGCTGCATGACCGCAGAACGTTCCCGGCCAAGGTAATCGGCACCGACAAACTTACGGATCTGGCTGTAGTCAAGATCGACGCCAAAGACCTGCCCACCATCGCCTGGGGCGACTCCACCAAGCTGGTCCCTGGACAATCCGTGTTGGCTATCGGCAACCCCTTCGGACAGTTTCAGTTTTCAGTCACCCGGGGAATCGTGAGCGCAATCGATCGTTCCAACCCTTACACGGATGATCCGCGCAAACCGGGCGATTTCATCCAGACCGACGCAGCCATCAACCCGGGCAACTCCGGTGGTCCGCTGGTGAACGCGCACGGTGAGCTGATCGGCATCAATACTTTTCTTATCTCCAACACCGGCGCCTTCTCCGGAGCGGGCTTTGCTATTCCGACCCTGACGGTGCACCCGGTCGTCGAGTCGCTCATCAAGAATGGCGTGGTTCATCATGGATACCTGGGAGTTGGTCTGAACGATGTAACTCCTGACAACGCGAAGTTCTTCAACCTCACTGGAAATACCGGTGCACTGATTGCTTCGGTAACCCCTGATTCTCCCGCGAGCCGCGCCGGCTTGAAGGAAGGTGACGTGGTTACGGCGGTGAACGGCCGGCCGGTACAAACAGGAAGCGATCTGCAGGTGATCGTGAGTGAAGATGCCCCTGGGTCGAAGATCCAGTTGGAAGTCATGCGGAATGGTCACCCCGAGAACGTTGACTTAACCGTGGGCGAATACCACAAGAACCAGGAAGTTGCGACAGCTGCCAAAGACGAGTCCGGTCACGCCAGGCTGGGCATCGCGATTTCTGATCTCACTCCGGATGTACGCCAGCAGTTGCACCTGGACTCCGATTTACAAGGAGTCGCAGTTGCACAGGTACAGCCGGGCAGCCCAGCGGAAGATGCTGGGTTGACGGGTGGCGATGTGATCCTCGAGGTCAATCGCAAACCGGTGACCTCGGCAGAGCAGTTCCGCAACGAGGTCAAGTCGCTGCCCGCGGGTAAGGACATGCTGCTCCGGGTATGGGCGAACGGTGGCACCACCTTTCGCGTCCTTCACCCCGAGAGCGCTTCTGGCTCCAACGGCATGTAAGTCGATTTGAAAGGCCCCTGGGGGAGCGAGTCGCTCCCCCAGATTTTTTTTTGCGAACACACGTGAGAGGCAGGATTTACGAGTTCAGTCGACCAACCCATCACTTGACACTTGTTGACACTAAATCTGCGAAAAACTCAGCGGGCTCAAATACAAATTCGAAATATTGCTGACAATCTCGGCATCCGTATTCCCGGGCCGATGGGACAGTTCCTTCCAGGCCGGGTCGGATGCAAAGACGGACCACTTCTTGTTCAGGTCGGCCACATCTTCAAACGTCAACATGTAGGTCAGGCTCGGCATGCGGTGCCCGACCAGGGCGTCTCCGAAAAATACCGGCGCCAACCCCGAACGGGTAAAAATTCCGATCTCCGCCTGGTTGAACATCTGTACCTTCCGGATATGCGCCGCATGGCCGGCGCTCTCGTACGTCCGCAGTTGGAAGATTCGCTTTTCGGTCTTCGGGGCAACCAGTTTCGGCCAACCGGCAAAGGCAGACAGCAGCGAACTCTCGACCCGCTCGAAGGCAGGCGTGGCAGCCGGTGCTTCCCAGAACGCAGTGGATGCTTTGAGGAATTCCCCATCCTGCGCAAGCCGCGTGTCCAGCGTAGCCAACGCTTCCACCGACGTTGCCGGGATGAGCAGATAGTAGGTCGGTGTCTCCGGACCAATATCCAGCTTGAACGCACCTACGGGGGTCAGCGACATGCGATTCAGCGCTGGGATCAGAGCATGTTCGAAATAGGACTGGGTCAACGCCAACTGAGCTCCGTTGCGCAAGGAGTACTTCCGTAGCAGGTAGAACTCTTGCCCGGCTTGCGCCATTGCCCTTCCCTCCCCTCCGCTCAATGCGACCCCTGCCATAGCGATTGCCGATGTGACAAAATCTCGCCTCTCCAAAGCTGCCTCCTAAGTGACGTCCATTGTAACCAGCGCCAGGGTGAAGCCGTCGTAACCCTTGCTGCCTACGGTCTGGATAGTGGTGGCGCTGAGCCGCGGATCGGCGGCCAGCATCTCATGCAGCCGCCGCGCTCCTTTTACGTTTGCGTCTTCGCTTTTAGCATCGATCAGTGCTCCGTCGCGGATCACGTTGTCGACAACGATCAAGGTTCCGCGATGCGACAGCTTGAGCGACCACTCCATATAGTGAGGAATGCCCGATTTGTCGGCATCGATGAAAATCAAGTCAAAAGGAGCGGCGCCCTCCGTGACGAGTTGCTGAATGCCGGCGTGTGCGTCGCCCAGGCGCACCTCCACCACAGAAGCGAATCCGGCGTGGGCGATATTGCCGCGGGCTACCTCAGCATGCTTCGGGTTGGCTTCCAGAGTGATCAAACGGCCGCCGGGCCCAAGCGCCCTTGCCAGCCAGATGCTGCTGTATCCGCCCAGTGTTCCTATTTCCAGAATGCGCGAGGCGCGCCCCAGCTGGGCCAGGAGCATCAGCATCTTGCCCTGGCTCGGCGACACGCTGATCGATGGCAGCCCGGCTGCCTCGCTTGCTTTGAGTGCTGCGTCCAGCGCGGAATCCCGGGGCAGAAGCCAATCTGTGGTGTACTGGTCGACTGCTGCCCATAATTCGTTGTCCATCGAAACGCTCCTAAACCGTGTTAGATAATCGACCAGATGCCTACGTCTTATAACCAGATTACAGGGCAAAGCCTGGAGCGGCTCGCGGCGCTGAGCGACGGCATTTTTGCCGTGGCGATGACGCTGCTGGTTTTGGATCTCCATGTGCCGGCCAGCGAGTTGATCCACAGCCAGGGAGAACTCTGGCACACGCTCGCCGGCGCCGCACCGCAGCTCATCAGCTATGTTCTGAGTTTCATGACCCTGGGCATCTTCTGGAACGGCCAGCAAGCGCAGTTGAACGCTTTCACCCGCAGTGATCGCAATCTTTCGTGGACCCATCTCGCTTTTCTCTTCGCGGTGTCGCTCATGCCCTTTTCCACCCGGTTGCTGGCGGAATTTATCTCCTATCGCAGTGTCCTGATTGCGTATTGGGGCAATATTCTGCTGCTGGGCCTGTTGCTGTTTGTCAGCTGGCGTTATGCCACGCGGACAGGCCTGCTGCGCGAAGAAATTACCCACGACCGGCAATGCGCGGTGGAGCGCAGAATTGTGGTGGCGCAGGGCCTTTATGCTCTTGGAGCGCTGCTGTGCGTGTTCAACACCTACGCGAGTATTGCTTTCATTATTCTGGTGCAGCTGAACTTTGCCCTGGCGCCGCGGTTGCCCTTTTTGTCTGAAATTTAAAGCCGCTCGGATTCCACAATGTGCACCCCAGGAGGAGCGTTGATGGCCGCTTCCAGCAGCGCCTTGGCAATCTTATCGGCCGGGACCACCCGGTAATGGCGGGGCAGAATCGGCCGTAGCGAATGAAACATCCGGATGGTGCGCGCTTCCCAGGCGCGATGGGGCATTCGCGGCCCCAAAATGCCGGAAGGCCGAACCAGGGTCAGCGATGGGAACCCTCCGGCGATGAGTCTCTGCTCTACCTCGCCTTTCACGCGCCGATAAAAGGCGCGCGCTTTGGGGTTTGCGCCAATAGAGGAGTTGAGAGCAAAGCTCTGCGCGCCGTGGTCGTACAGTAACTTGGCCACGGCCAACGGATAATCAACATCGACTTTCCGGAAAGCTATATGCGAACCCGCCTGGCGCATGGTGGTGCCGAGGGTGCAAATGCCTCCATCCACCTGCCACCAGGGCGCGTCCGCAGGCAGGGCGTCGAAATCGACCAGGGGATTCTCAAGTCGGGGTTGCGGCGGCAGAGGTTTCCGCGTCACTGCTACCAGCTTCGCAACCCTGCTGTCGGCAAGCGCCAGGCGCAGAACGGATTGGCCCACCAGGCCGGTTGCGCCTACAAGTAACAGATCTTTCATGATCTTGCTCCCTTGCAGCAATAATAGCCTTGTCATGGAGAACTTCCGTCTGCGGGTCTTTCGCGCCGTTGCTCACCGTCTCAACTTCCGCATGGCCGCGGAGGAGTTGTTGTTGACCCAGTCGGCGGTGACGCAACAGATCAAAGCGCTGGAGTCGGAGTTGGACGTCCCGTTGTTCGATCGCGCCGGTGGCCGGGTATCGCTGACTCCGGCCGGCGCTGCGTTGCTGCCGTTTGCCGAGAGGCTGGCCGCGCTTTCCGAAGAGGCTCGGGAAGCGGTCGCAGCCACCGCCGGCGGAAGTGCTGGACGCCTGGCGCTGGGGGCTTCCCAGACCATTGGCCAGTATTTGTTGCCCAAGCTGATTGCGGGGTATTTGCAGGAAAACCCCAAGGTGGAAATCAGCGTGCTGGGTGGTAACACGCAGACCATCCTGGAAGCGCTGGTGGAGCACAAAGTGCAGCTTTGCCTGATAGAGGGGCCGGCGATGCGGAGAGACGTACAGGTGGAGCCTTTCATGCAGGATCACATGGTGTGCGTGGTGCCTGCCGGGCACGAATGGGCGGATGAGGAAATCGATGTCAAGGAGTTGCAGCAGGCGAAGCTGGTGACGCGGGAATTGGGTTCAGGGTCGCGGAGGATTGTTGAACAGGCCTTCGAGAAGGCGGGACTGGATTTGAAAAAGTTGCGGCTGGTGATGACGTTCGATTCTACCGAGGGTCTTCTCAGCGCGGTAGAAGCTGGATTGGGGATTGCCTTTGTGTCCCGCTGGGCGGTGCGCAATCAGCTTGCATTGGGGACCCTGAAGCTGGCCAGAGTGCGGGGGCTGGACCTGGCACGGATGTTTTCGCTGGCCACGGTAGCTGGCCCAGAACCGGCCGGGTTGACTCGGTCTTTTCATCGGTTTGTTCTCGAGCGGGCGGAGCAGCTTGCTCCCCGTGCGACCGGCAGAACGGCGGCAAGAGGTGGGTCTGTCTGAAGATAGGTAAGGGTTCTAACCCTGATCAACCAGCCCGTCCCTACCAGCCTCTTTTCCTATATGGATATGTAATTGAAATAGATCGCCGCCAGGGACGAGCCGGCGACAATGATCCAGAGAGAGACGCCTTGCACGAAGGGGCGGACGCCGACCTGCTGCAGGGTCTTCTTCGAAAGACTCGTCCCGATCAGAAACAGCGTCGCGGTCAGGCCTGCCTTGCCGAGATGACTCAAGGTTCCATACTGAGCGGCGAACCGCGGCAGGTAGGTGGCGGCGGCAGCTGCGAGACAGAACAGAAAGATAAACCAAGGAACCTTGACCTTGGCCTGCTTGTACGAGTGTCCTGTCCTCGCCATATAAGCGGCCGCAAGCAACGACACCGGAACAATCCAAAGGGCGCGGGCCAGCTTTACCGTGGTGCCGACCGCGAGCGCCTGATTACCGTACTTGGCCGCGGCTCCAACCACGGAACTGGTGTCGTGAATGGCGAGCGCGGACCACAATCCGAATTGATTTTGGCTCAGGTGGAGGAAATGGCCGATCGCAGGAAAGATAAGCAGGGCTACGGAGTTGAGTACGAAAATCGTTCCCATAGACACGCTGATCTCTTCTTCATCCGCCCCGGTGATGGGAGAAATGGCTGCGATCGCGCTTCCACCACAGATCGCAGTGCCCGCGGATATAAGGAAGGATGATTTCCCGGCAACCTTAAGAAGCGCGCCAAACAGCAGGCCCAGCAACATGGCGCAGGTGATGCTGATGGCCGTATAAAAGAAGCCTGAGCGACCCGCGTGCACCACCTGCTTCAGGTTCATGCCGAACCCCAAGGCGACGACGGAGACCTGTAGCAGCAGCTTGGCGAGCGAATGGCTTTCCAGGCGGAATGGATGCTCCATGGTGAAACCGAAAGCAATGCCACCAGCCAGCGCAATTACCGGCGAGACCACGCCGCTCGCCGCAAGCAGAAGACCCAGGAAGAAGATCGTTTTGCTTTCCATGAATCTACTTTCCGGCATAGCGACGGCCGGGGTCCAAGTAGAAATAGTGATGAGCCATAAGCCGGCTGTGTTCAGGAGTTCTTTCGGCGATCGCCTTTCAGGCGAGGGCGCTGGACCCCATCGTATTGACTGCGGTGCCCTGACCCTGCATGTCGATCCGGCAACGATATTTGCTTTTTATTCGCCTATACTGGAATCGTGAGGCGAATTCCAAAGGCCGTCAGCCCGAGCGCATTACGCTCCGAACTCAGCCATCGGAATGCTGCAAGAGCGGCCGCTTTCCTGGCGGAGATGAGCTTCAGTTCGGTGCCCAGCATTGTCTATGCAGAAAGTGAAGCTGGGGAACACGGCAACTTTCTCCCTGCCGCGTATCGGCGCATTCTGCAGCAACCAGCCTGGAAGGCGCGGCTGGCTAAGGTCTACACCGGCTCTCGGTTTCTTCCCAGAAAAACCGATCGCACGCGAGGTGAGCTTGAATGCGCGAACAGCTCTGACGCGCTGCTCATGAACATCTTTTGCTACCCGGGGATCCTGCGCCGCCCGGCCGTCTGTTCCCTGCTCGGAATCCCGATCGGCATTTGTCCCGAGTTTGGCGTGAGGGCCGGGATTCCGTTGAAGAACGGGGCCCTGGATCGAAGTGAGATGGATCTGAAACTGGGCAATCTCTTGGTCGAAGCCAAATTGACGGAAGGCGATTTCCAAACGGCCCGGTGCGATCTGGTGCATCGCTATCGCGATCTCGATTCAGTGTTTGAAGTCGATCGCTTGCCCATGCGCAAAGAAAAATACCGGTCTTGCCAATTGATTCGCGGGGCTCTGGCAGCCCATGCTCATGGAGCATCCTTCGCTGTCGTGTGTGACCAACGCCGTCAGGACCTGATCGATGCCTGTTTCGAGGTTCAGTCGGCCGTGGCCAGCGCGGAACTACGGTGCCGTATAAGCGTGGTCACGTGGCAAGAACTTGCCCAGACCCTTCCTTCGAAAGTGAAGGTCTTTCTGGCAGAGAAATACGGGATCGACTGAGCCTTAGCGCGGTGTCCATTGTGGATGACTGGTGAAGAGCCCTCCCAGAAAGCCTAGCTGGTAAACGAGAAAGAACCCGAAGCAAACACTCACGACGCCGGAAGCAACGCTGAACACCCGGCTGACGCTGGCGAAGCGGTTTCCCGCGTACGCCAGCGGCACCGCCATCACGGCGGTCATGCACATCATGCCCACCATGGTGCCTGCGCCAAAGATCAACAGGTACACCGTCGCCCAAACCGGGCTATGAATGGTCGAAAGAACCAGCAGCGCGACCGCAGCGGATCCCGCCAAACCGTGAACAATCCCGATGACCAGCGGCCGCACACATTGATAGAGACCAAAGCGGCCAACGGTGCGGTCGAGCAACGTCTCCGCCCTTTCAATCGCTGGGACGGCTTTAGGGTTTCGCGTCAGATAGAGGGTCACGCGCTGCATCACGCCCGTGAGATTGAGGACTCCGAGAAGGATCAACATCAAGGCAACACTGAACTCCATGGAGAGGCCGAGACGCGGGGGGATGACCACTCCGAAGAGAATGATCAAGCTTCCGACGGCAAAGATGGTCAGGGTGTGACCGAGTCCCCATATGGTGCCGATCAAACCTGCCTGGCGGATGCTCCGTTGTTTGCTGACGATGGTGGAAACCGCGACCACGTGGTCAGCATCGGTCGAGTGCCGCATGCCCAGCAGCAAGCCCAGACCACCAACGAAAAGAAATGGGCCGAGTCTTTCCTTGGTGAGGTTGTGCAAGTCGATGCCGGTGGTGAAAAAGGCGCGCACCGCGATGCCCGCGCCAAGCACGGTCATGAACGCTGCCGAAGCTACCGGCAGCCAGCGTGTGGTCAGGGGTCCGTTCACCTGTAGGCGGCCGAGGAAGCGGCGCCCGTAGACCATCAGCATGCCGAAACCAATCAGCACAGCGGCAAGGCCCAGGCTGAAGGCAATGATGAGAAAGAAGCCCAGGCCGATACGGTGCAGAGCGAAGGCGCTCAGCAGCACGACCAGCGCCGCAGGGCATGGGATGATGCCGCCGGTGATCCCAAGCGCAAAGAGCTGATAAAGGGAGATTGGTTTGGCGGGTTCGGGAGTTGCAACCTTCTGTTTGTTGGAGGAAAACCAGTGCCCATGGATTTGGCCGGCAGAATGGGAGTGATCGAGGTCGAGACCGCTCCAGCGGCGAAGGAACATGTATCCGCCCAACCCTGCGATGGTCAGCCCGGAAAACACGCCCAGCCAAGGATAGAGCTGCTCCGGCACGATGTATCGCGATGCATAGAGAGTGATGGCGCCCAGAGCAAAGACTCCCGCGGTGTGGGATATGGTCACGATGAGGCCGAGCAGTAAGGCGTGCCGCGCCGTCCCTCGCGAGCCGACCAGGTAGGCGGCGACGATGGTCTTGCCGTGGCCCGGTTCAAGCGCATGCAGCGCACCCAGACCGAAGGCGATGAACGCGGCGGTGAAGAGGAACCACAAGCTCAGGCGGCGGGCCGTGATGAGTTCAGTAAATGCGCTGCGCGGTGTTGCCTGCTGATTAGCCTGCAGGTGGAGTGGCTCAGTCACGGCAGCGGGAGCGGCGATCATAGGGCTGGCCGTTACCTCCCGCTTCGTAGACGAAGAAGGCTGCTTCAGCGCGCGGGCAGCAGGTCTTACACTGCGCAATCGGATAGTGGAACTGGATCGCCGCCGACAACTGCTGTGGCGGGCTGTTGAGCAGGTCGGTGGGATAGTTGGTTAGTCCGGCACTGCGGTCTGTTTGTGGCACTGAGCTGCTGATGAAACTGGCGGCTGGACTGGCTACCGCAACAATTTCTTTCCATCCTGCATGGCCAGGAAAATTGTCGTCGGCATATTGCAGGCTGCCCGATTTATGATCGGGCGGGTACGCCGCCCGGTAGACAAAGCCCATCTTCATGGTGGGCAGGCCGCCGGCTCCCGGAGGAAAGATCACCTGACTCGACACCAGTCGCAGGGGCAGACGCTTGCCCTCGACCAGTAGACTAAGACCCCGTCCGAGCTCCGCGCCTCGCTGTCCAACAAAGCGCGTGACCGCCGGGTTTGCTACATCCGCGGTGACATTCCCCTGCTGCAGCTCCTGGTACGTTGGGATCTCCGCCAGATCGATGATGTAGGAAATCCTGACGCCATCGTTCTCGAACGAGATCTTCGAATAGTGGTTGACGCTGAAATTGCCCATGGGATGGGCAAGGCTCCGCGGCCCAAGCAACAGGGAGAGCGCCAGCAGGCCGAGAAGGTAGATTTGCTTACGGAACATGGTTCGGTCCTTGGCTCGCAGTCAGCGCAGCCTGGTGATCAAGCCTCTTCAATTCCTGCCGGGCAACATCCGCGTAGATCACGTGGAAGCTGGGGTTTATGCTGAGCGCGGTTTGCAGCCTTTCCCTGGCTTGGCTCGTCTGCCCCAACCGGCTGGCAATCATGCCAGCGTGAAAGAATAGAAGAGCATCCCTTGTGCCGGGGCCCAACGCGTGCTCACTCGCATCGCTCGCTTCCTGATATTTCCCGTTCTTGTATAAAGCCCAGGCGAGTGCGTCCCAGGTATAAATGTCGTGCCGCACTTCAAACTCTTTGTGGGCGAGGGCAAGGGCCTCGTCCAGCTTCGTGTCATGATCCGCATAGAAGAGCGCCAGATCGCGATTGTGCAGGACCTGGTTGATGTGGCCCAACCTCCCGATGTATTCCACCAACTGATACTGCTTTTTCGCCTCAGCGGGGTTGCCGGCTTTGTTGTATATGTCACCCAGTTCCGCCACAAACATGGGCATCGGCACGACAGCGATGGCGCTCTGGTAAAGCTTGATAGCTTCGTCGTACTGGCCCTGGTTTCCGCGCAACTTTCCCAGCCCGGCCAGAGCCCGATAATCACCGGGGTGAATATTGAGCGCGGTCAGGTAAGCATGATTCGCTGCTCCCATATCACCCGCCTGAAACTCAAACTCGCCGAGTTCGTAGTAGAGCCAGGCGAGATTCTCCGCGGGCAGCGTGGCTTCCGTTCCGGCTGCAACCGCGCTTTGCATCAAGCGGATCGCTCCCGGCGTATCACCGGAAACAAATTTCAGATAGGAAGTGCGGCTGTCGCGCACATAGACTTTGCGCGGCTGCGAAGCTGATTCACCGGAGATGTCGAGCCGCGAGTAGGCAATGGCGGCTCGTTCGTATTCGCCCATATCGGCATTGGCGTCCCCCACGATAGCAAAGGAAGAAAGATCTCCGGAGCCCAGGGCCAGCGCCTTCTGGGCATAGGAAACGGCATCGCTGAAGCGATGCTCGCCCATGCAGACTTCCGCCATCGTCGAATAAGCCGGCTCCGCGGAGAAATCCGCATTATTCAGCGCGAGCGATTTGTTCAGCGCCTGCTCTGCCAGCTGAAAATCTTCCACATCGCCCGTTTCTCTGGCGCGCTGGAAAAAGGCGGCTCCCAGAGACGAATAAGCAGCCGGATCTTTGGGATCGCGCTGCACCCGGCTTTGCACAGTTCGAATGACGCGCTCTGTGCCGGTAGAGCGCGGAACCAACAATGCGGCCGGCACCGGAGAGAATACTACCGTCGTGATCGTTGCGCGGGTGACGACCGGTTCGAAGTGCGGTTGGCTTTGGGTCGTCGACGAAGCCGGCGGCACAGGAGCAGCGGCCACTTCCGCTGCAGGGCGAAGAGTGCCGACGCGGACGCGGTTGCCGGCCGTCTCCGGATAACCCGGGAAAAGTTCATCAGCACGTTGCAGCATCTGGCTGGCTGACTCCAACTTGCCGGTATCGATATCAATGGCTGCGATGTGGTTGGCGATGGAGGCAAGTTCACCGATTTCGTCGGGTGAGACTTCCGCGTAGGCGCGATTGAGCGCTTCCAACGCACCTGCAGAATCGCCATCGTGTTGGCGGAGGTCAGCCACGATCAGCAACCCGGGAACATTGAAGGGCTGCAGTCTCAGCATCCATTGCACCGAATCCCACGCATCGTCGTATTGGCCGAGCCCCATATATGCGCGCGCGAGGTATCCCCGAACCGTCGCATCGTCGGGAGTCTGCTGCTTCAGCTCTGCAGCTTCCTCCCTGGCTCGCGCAAAGTCACGCTGGTCAAGCAGGAGGGCCACATGCGCTTTGCGCAACTGAAAATCCTTTGGGGCGAGACTGAGGCCGGTGGTGATGGCCTGCGCTGCCTGACGATCGTAGTCGGACGATGCGGTTTCGTGCGCCCGGTTGATATAGGCCAAAGCCAGGTTGTCGTAGCCCTCGGGCCCTTTGGGATCGGTCGCGATCTGCTGACTGGCGGCAGCGATTCGTTGTTCTGCGGGCGTGACCGGATGGACTTGAGCGCTGCCCAGAAGAGCGGAACCGGCGATGAGAAAGATTGCAGAAGTGAGTTTCATAACGCGCCTTTGCGGAAAAGCGAAGGTCTCCGGGCGCCCCCAGGGTGGGCGCCCGGAAACCTTCGGCAGGGTTACAGAGTTAGATCACAGGGCAGGTGGTGCTGCCGCCCTGGTTTGCCGGTGGTGGGTCTGCCTGATTGCCACTGGTAAGCGTCGGCTGATCACCGCAACCCATCTCACTGGGATCGATGTGACGGCTATCGCGGCCGCTGTAGGCGTAGTGCACATAGGGGAAAGTTTCCTGTGTGGGCACATCCGTCGTAGCGACGCCATCGCCGATCAGGTTGTTAGGAGCGACGTTGAATTTGGGATTGAGCACGCCCGCGACAGCGCGCGCTGCAATGTCCACTACATCGTCGGTGAGCCGCCGTCCGTTGGGAAAGCCAGCGCCGTCACCGGCGAGCAGACCCATGCGTTTGCGGTTAGCCTCCGGAGTCGGTGGAACCCCGGTGTTGAGGCGCAACAGATCGGCGATAGGACCTGCCGGCGTCCCCGGCGCAGCAATGGGCGGCGCGTAGACAACCAGCGGAAGCAGATCGGTCCGCGGCGGTGGTGGGATTTTGATGCCGTAAGCGGCATTCAATACGCGAGCAAGCGTCGGGTCGAGATCGAAGCTGGCGAATTGATAGTCGGTATTGGGCGCTGACATGCTCCAGGTGTCTTTGTAGCCGGTGCCGATGATCAGTTCGTTGATCAGCGGATTACCCAGACGCTGGACCTGCACGTAGTTGCCCTGGTTTGCCGGCTCTTGCGCACCATTGCGGACGAAGTATTGCGCCCGCGAAGTGGTCGCCCAGGAACCAATGGTCGCCCTGGGGTCGGTGGCCGGGTGTTGGTTGCCATCACTGGTGAGGTAAGCGATCGGCACCTCTATGGCAATGGTGTTCACGTTGAATCCCGAGACCGCATTGGGTGCAAGGTTCAGATGGTCGTCCTTATCCTGCGCTGCCGTCAACACTCCGCCGCCCGCACCGGTGCGGAAATTGAAGGTGTCAAAGGATGCTCCCAAATCGATAAAGAAAGGATCGGCAACCGTACCCGCGAACACGCGAATGTCCCCGCGGTCGCCGGCAACGGTGTAGATTCCCTGCTTTGCCAATGCCTCATAGTCGGGCATGGTCCGCGGGCCAACGTTGGAGGGAACGGCAAACAACGACGCCCCGTTTGTCGGTGTCAGAGGAATTCTCTGTGAACCCCGATAGATGGTTACGGTATAGGTTTGGCGCAAGCTCAACCCGGCGGCCCCTGGGCCATCGAGTGAGGTAATTGCAGGGGGAACAATCGGAGTACCTGGGGCCACTGGCGGAGGCGAGTTCTTCGGAGCATTGATACCGGCGCCGGCGCCGGCAAACCCGGTGAACAACCCAGGCGCCCGAACCTGTGTCTGGAATCGAATGTTGAAGGTCAGGTCGGCGAGAGCGTCGTGGTTGTTATCGATCTTGATCTGGTAGAGGACGTTGGGATCGAAGGGAAAATAATTGGGCCCGTTGCTCGGTTCCAGGAACGGATCCACATTCATGATGAATGTAACCCGGTCAGGATGGTCATAGCTCACAAACGCGTAGAAGTCTGTGATGTCTGCGGTATGGTCGAGTGCTGTGATGGGTGCTTCGCGATGACTTGATGCGAATACTCCGGGTGGGGTAATCAGCAGCAGGCTCATCGCAAGTCCAAGGATGGACTGGCGTGTAGGCATGCGTGTCTCCCTTTATTAACTTGTCTCCGATGGGGCGCAAGATTCGTTCAGGCGGGTGGGGATTCGGAGGAACGACTTGCATCATCGGTACTGGAGTTACGCGCGCCGGATCAAACTGGATGGCGGTTGATCATGAATGTTTCTGGTGTCGGAGCTGGTTGTCGAAGGCCCTTCATAAAACAAACATATTGTTCATAGCATGGTGGGAAGGGTCGCAGTCACGATCCCGTTACAATCGAGGAATCGAGCACTCGCTGCTTCTGCAAGGAGAACATGAGGCTACCGATTCATTACAGCAACTCCGACGCTGCCGGCGCCATCGCCCTCGCCCCCGCCACGACTGCTACGACAGGCGAGAGTGTTGCCTTCGGCCCCGGCAATCCTTTCTATGCGCCCAGCAGCCTGCCGTTTCAGGCGCCCCCGTTCGACAGGATTCAAGATAGCGACTACCAGCCGGCCATCGAAGCCGGCATGGCGGAACAGCTGATCGAGATACGAGCCATTGCGGATAGTCCGGATGTGCCAACCTTCGAAAATACCCTTGCCGCACTGGAGAAGAGTGGACGGTTGCTCGACCGGGTGATGCCGGTGTTCGATGCCGTGACCAGTGCTCATAGCAATCCCGACCTGCAATCCGTGCAACAGATCGAAGCTCCGAAACTGGCTGCGCATCGTGACGCGATTTTCCTGGATAACCGGCTCTATGATCGCGTAGAAGAAATCTACCAGCAGCGCGATACCCTCAATCTGGATGCCGAGTCGTTGCGACTGGTGGAGTTCTATCATCGCGAGTTCGTGCATGCCGGGGCCAATCTCTCGGAGGCGGACAAGACCGAACTGAAGAGAATCAACGAGGCGATATCGATACTGCAGAACGATTTCAGGACCAGGCTCCTGGCGGCCACCCAGGAAGCTGCCTTCGCGACTACAGATAAAGACAAGTTAGCGGGATTGAGCGAAGCCCAGCTAGCCGCAGCTGCCGAAGCTGCCAGGTCGAGAAAGCAGGAGGGCTGGGTACTGCCCCTGCAGAACACCACCCAGCAGCCCTTCCTTGCCGACTTGGATGACCGGGCGACGCGCCAGGCAGTCTTCGAGAACTCCTGGAACCGGACCGAACGCGGGGGAGCGCACGATACCCGCGAAACCGTTCTGCGCCTGGCGCAGCTTCGCATCCAAAAAGCGAAACTGTTGGGCAGCTCCAATTTCGCTGCCTGGAAGTTGGAAGATCAGATGGCCAGGACGCCGGAAGCCGCGAAGCGCTTCCTGGATGACCTGGTTCTGCCGGCGAAGGCAAACGCTGCCCGGGAAGCCGAGGACATCCGTCAGCTGATGAACGTGGACGATGAAGTGAGGCCCTGGGACTGGGCCTACTATGCCAAGCTCGTGCGTAAGGCAAAGTTCGATTTCGATGATGCGGAGGTCAAGCCCTATTTTGAAATAAACAACGTGCTGGAGAACGGTGTGTTTTGCGCCGCGAACCAGCTGTTTGGTTTGACGTTCCAGGAGCGTAAAGACATCCCCGTGTATCAGCCGGACGTTCGGGTTTTCGAGGTAATCGATGCGAACGGAAAATCGTTGGCCCTGTTCTACTGCGACTACTTCAAACGTGACAACAAAAATGGCGGGGCGTGGATGACCAACCTGGTCGGTCAATCCAAGCTGCTGGGCACTCTGCCCGTGATCTGCAATGTGGGCAATTCTCCTAAGCCTGCTGCTGGCCAGCCGGCGCTTATCAGCTTTACCGATGTCACCACCATGTTTCACGAGTTCGGCCACGCGCTCCACGGCATATTTGCGGACTCCGAATACCCAAGCCTTTCCGGCACCTCAGTGGCACGCGACTTCGTTGAGTTCCCTTCCCAGTTCTACGAGCATTGGGCTACTTATCCGGTTGTCTTCGAAAATTATGCGAAGCATTATGAGACAGGCGCGCCCATGCCTCCAGAGTTGGCGGCGAAGCTTTCCGGGTCGAAAACCTTCAACCAGGGCTATGCCTTGACGGAGGTCCTCGCCGCGGCAGAGCTCGATATGCAGTGGCACACCCAGAGTGAGGGCGCGCAGATTGAGAGCCCGGATGCATTTGAGAAAGCGGCATTAGGGCGCACCGAGCTTTTGATCAGCTATGTTCCGCCGCGATATCGTTCCAGTTACTTCGCGCACATCTTTACCGGGGGTTACGCGGCGGGTTATTACGCGTATCTATGGGCGGAGATGCTCGATCAGGATGGTTATCAGTGGTTCCTGGACAACGGAGGCCTGACGAGAGCCAACGGAGATCGCCTTCGCCACATGGTACTATCGCGGGGAAATACCGAGGACCCGGCTGCGATGTATCGAGCTTGGCTGGGCCGGGAGCCCAGCATCCAGCCGATGCTGAAAGAGCGGGGGTTGGTGAGCGCCAAAAGCTAGATCATCGATCAAACGGTGAGTGAGCGGAAGCAGCGACGCCGGTTGCGGCGCTGCTTCCACCCGGGATAAGTACGCAGCTATTGGTCGTTCCCCTGAGTATTCTCAACCGCGGTAATAGTACCGAAGAGACCGTTTTGCTCATGGTTGGTTCCGGCGGAGAAGAAGAGAGTCGTTGCCGGCCCTGCGGTTGCGTCATTTCCAAATCCCAGCCCCCATAGACCATCAATCTTGATGGGCGCATTGGAAGCATCGTGCAGCCGCCCCTTGAAGCGGCCGGTGATGGCATTGAAGGCAAGGATCTCTCCGCTACCGAACTGGCCCACAAGGATCTCGTGACTGTGACTGCCGAAGTCGCTCGAGGCCTGCGCCATGCCCCACGGGGCATTAAACCATGGGCCGCTTTCCAGGCGCCCCAATCTACGGCCTTGCGGCGAAAAGATGTCGACATAACCCAGACCCGCGCCGTCTACCTCGTCGTGTTTCTCACTGTCCTGCATAGCAAAGGAGACAAAGATGTTCCCGCCTATGTTCTGCACGTTGAACGGAGCGAAGCCGGCTGGCAGTTGATCATCGTCGAAGAGCTCTTCCATCGCCGGTACATGATGGAACCCAGAATCGTAAATCTGTACCCGGCCTTTGCGAAAATCTGCGACATAGAGAAAGCTCTGCAGGCCGAGAAGCGGGACATTGAGGGTGGCCATGGTTGCGCCCTTGAAAACAGACTTCCCTTTTTCATTGATCTGGATGATGGCGTGGGTGCCATCGACCTTGGGATTCCACCCGGAAATCGTGCCATCTTCCGTGGCAAATATAAAGACTGCAGGAAAGCTTTTTTTAACCTCAAAGCCTATGCCCCCATTGAACACGACGCCCGTGGGGGTTCCGGTATCACCCGTCGTCGGGTCCGACGGCGGAACTGTAACTACAAGTGAAGCAATTGTGCCTGTTCCGGAATAGAGTGTAGAAAGTCCGGGCCCGTTATCCGACACCCACCATGGGCTTGTTGAACTGCGGGCGAGTCCCCACGGGTTTACCAGATTTGGATCGGTGATTGCGGCGACGCCTTCCGTGTCCGAAATCAGGTTGGTCTGTTTGTAATGTTGCGATGGACTTGCGCTTTGCGCGTAGGAGTTAGCCGCGATCGAGATCAGGATGAGCGAGAGCGCTCCTCCGGATAGCCAATGTCTACCCGTCTTGAGGGTTTGCATGTTGCTCCTTACTGAGTGGCGGGGGTGGCGTCAGAACGGTGCCGCATCGATCATCTTTGCGGTACTATCGGCGCGCTTGAACCCCTCTTCAACCCGAACCGACGATAGCAGAAGTCCAACTCTTGCTTGTCATGTGATTGTCACCACTTTGTCATTTCACTCCGGGCTCCCACGAAAAGCGAACACGGCAATCTGAAGACCACCAGAACAATGGGGTATGGCGATGAGGCCATGACAATTTCCTGAGCTTGCAACTCGCCTGTCATAGTGGCGAATGACCTGGAGGAACGTGTGACGATTCTGTTCGTTATGGCAGACAAGTGGTCCGATGGTACGGCGGCTCCGCCGCTTTAGTTCTCAGAAGGCTTTATGTCTGCCCGCTGATTCCAGATCCTCGCGCGGCCGTGCCGGTCAGTGCAACTACCTATCTAAACCCTCCACTAACATGATGTCCCCTTCGGAGTGGTCGATGCTCACCATGGTCGAGTTGAACAGCTTACCGGAACGCTTTGGCAAGGTTGCCAAATAAGTCCTTTGTTTCACGAAGATGGTCAAGATGCTCAAGTAATTAATTTGACCATCTTGCCTGGTTGACCGGCGGGTACTAGTCCTCCGGAGGTGGCAAAGTCCACCACCAGACGCCTGATTTTCCGTCTTTGGAGCTGCGAACGCCGATGTCGAATTTGGCGCGGCGCAGGGTGGTGATGCAGACGCCGTCGCGCTCGGCGGCTATCTCGATGGAGCCCTGGGTCTGCCTGCCAGGTTGCAGGCAGTCGCGCAGCCATTGGGCGGCAAACTTGCGCTTGGGCAGACCGGCGCCGGTGGGACGGGTGGCGAGTAGATCCTCCGGGGTGAGGTTGCTGAGCCCTGTCCAGTGGAAATGGCCGTCTTCTCCGATGCCGTAGTCGAGCGGCGGAGCCAGCGGCCCAAGGTTCGATTTGACGTGCAGCAGAGCGGTTTGCGCGGGTGCGTCGGGCGAGCTGCCGACGAGAAACTCGGTACGGAGAGCGGCTGAGCACTCGATGGATGCCCGACCTCGATGGACAGGCCTGCCGGCGGCAGGTTTGGCGAGGTGGCGAGTGAGGAGAATGCAGCAGCGGTGGAGCTCCGCCAGGCGAGCGAGACGATCGAGAAGAGGGCGCGTCTGCGGGGCGCGATCGAGATCGGTTTCCGAACCGAAGAGACCGTCCCAGGGATCGAGGATTACGAGGTGGGCCTGGGTTTTCTGGAGCGCGTCCTCGAGCGCGTCGAGGAGCGCGGGGAGAGCGGAGTCAGGCGAGGCTGAGGAACTCGCAGAGACGGCCCTACGCAGGATGACCAGGCGCGCGGGATCTCCGTGGAGGGCGGCGAAGCGAGGTTGAATGACTTGCGCGGCAGCGTGTTCCGCCGAGGCGTAAAGGACGCTGGCTGGTTTGAGCTTTTCGCCGGTGAACGGGTCACGGCCTCGTGTCAGCGCTGCCGCGATGGCGAGGGCGACCCAAGTCTTCCCTGATCCTGGCTCCCCGGAAAGCATCGCCAGCGTACCGGCGGCGAGCCTGTGTTGCCAAAGCCATTCGACGGGTTGGGGCTGGAGGTCGGCTAGGTAAACGATATCTGTGCCGGTTACGGTTGCGCCTGCATTCGCGGACAACGGTGATGGTGGGTGAGACGAGAGTGCATCGTTCATGAGGGCTGGCTGTGGGGTCAAGGCTTGCTCCGGACTTGAAAGTTTGGCATAAGAATCTTGTCCTATGGCCGACATTAATACGCTGGGGAGCCGCCGTCCATGGGCCTGGCGAAGAATCATGTGGAAGCGCGGGTAGTAAACTCGTGATTACTCCCTCGTGTTCAAGAATAACTAAGTAGTTAGCCCCGATTTAGCCCCGATTTATCAGCGGGCCGTCCGAGCAGCCAGTGTTTCGACCACTTGCCGAAGACATAGGTCCATCTAGATGCCTTGATCAGCGCATTGGCCTGATTGCGTCAGTAATTTCTGGGAGTCGTACCATTGTGTTACTCTTTCGTCGATTCCGAAACGAGGACTAACAATGAACGCTGCGCCTACACTAAACCGGCTCGCAAGCGTAGATCTTGAATACCTTTTTTCCTACTGGGCAACGCTTGCTCCACCAGAAGTGATCGGACCCATTGCCGAGGGAATTCGCGTAAATTTCTACGTCACCGCTGGCGAGGTCTCCGGGCCGAAAATGCGAGGCCGGCTTAGGACCGTAGGCGGCGACTGGCTACTGCTTCGTCCCGACGGGGTCGGCTTGCTTGACGTTCGCGCGACTATGGAGTTGGACGACGGGGCCTTGATTTTTACGACGTATGGCGGTGTCGTGGATTTGGGACCAGAAGGCTACAGCCTCTTTTTGAAGGGAATCCTGCCGCCGCGCCCGGACCTGCGAATCGTTCCAAGGTATTACACGGGTCATCCGGAATATCTGTGGCTCAATCGCTTGCAATGTGTCGGTGTTGGCGTGTTTGATGTCGCGCAGTCGAGGGTGAGCTACGACATCTATGCCATGCGATAGGCATGCGGGCAAAAAATAACAGATTCTGTGACCGCCGAGCATGACAAAGGTACCCCATCAACGCGCCTTGCAGAACGGCCGCGACTAATTTCGTTTCACCGCATTCCGAAGCCCGGTCAAACAGGCGTTCTGATTCCCCTCCCCAAAACTCGACGAGAGGGACCCGAGCGGTCAGAATCTCAGAGAGAGTCACACCCAGCCAAGCCGAAGCCGCCCCGGGATGGAACCGGATACCTACGATGAGGGTTTGCGGGGCCAGTTGCTCCAGCGACGCGCGAGTATCGGGGCCAGCGATGCGAAGCCACTCGCGAGTCCGACGATGTCCACGCAGCCGTCCGGCTCTCGTTAGTGATAGCTTCGGTAGAGCAGCACGCATTGGAAAGAGCCGAGTGCTCACAATTTCGTTCTTCTAAGGCTTCACTTGGTAGAAGGAGGATGCATCTGCCGGATACCAGACCAAGGTTTGCAGTGGCCGAAATCCATCGGCAGTGACTGACTTGCCCGTCGCGTCGCTCTTAGTGTGGAAGACACGCGAACGGTCGTACTGTTCAATCACCTTAAGGCCGACTGAATATGGCCCAGGTTTCTCGGTAAACCGGAACTGAAAGTTTGGCACGCCCTGCGCAGTGGCAACCGAGACGAGAGCGGTGGCGAGCACAACCAACCCCCCGGAACAAGGAACGTTACGCATCAAGGACTCTCCGCATTGGATCTCAGCAAAGAAAACATCTCTGAAACTACAAGCGCGCCGGAACTGCGACACGCAATCGATTTACCCAGTACGCCCAAGCCAGAGTCAGCGAAAAGACAATCAGACTAGCGAAGGGAGCGGTCTTTGGATTCTGGGGCGGAGGACCTGCAATGTTATTGAACCACATTAAAGTGAGAAGACCAATTCCAACCCAAAAAACGAACGTCGCGGTAAGGCCTTTTGAGCGAGTACATCGAATGTAAAGGATGACCGCGAAAAGCCAGAAGCCGCCTTCTACGAGGAGCGTCGCAGGAACTGAGCTCCAAAGCCCTAGACCAAAGTATCTGTGCAGTTTCGGCGCGATTAGGAGGTCAGGCCGATGACTCACGAAATCGAGTAGCCAATGGCTCAGAACCACGAGGAAGATCATCAACGCACCACGACGATAACGCCTTCTCAATAAGTACGCTGACGCGAGCAAAGTGGCCCAAACTGCCTCCATCAATAGGCTATGGCTCCATGCGATATTCGTGGCGTAGAAGTACTTCCCCGCGCCCACCCCAGATCTAAACTGCACTTGTTCCAGGCCCAAGATCATAAAGACACACCAGGCGATATCGGCGAACATAGCCGCAAGGACCAAGGTACCAAGGTTGATCCGCGGTTCCGCGCGCTTTGCAATCAGTGCGATGGCATAGTGACCTACGAACATCGGTCCCTTTCAGAATCTGGCGTGCAGGTCAGCATCCGTGTGTTGATCCAGACCACGCGGAGCCCTCAGTCGATTGCGGGCTTTAACCGAGCTGAACGATCCAGTGAGGCAAACCAGACCTCGTACGCAATACCAACTGGCCGCATCTTCCTTAGATCCGGCAAGGATCGGCCACGAACGGATTCTTCAGTCGTAAGTTTCGCTAACCATTCTTTTCCGACTCCGTATACGAGGCTGAACACCTCAGTGGCCGCAAAACAAACAAACTGCCATCGTCCTCTCACTCGGTATTCTTCGCAGGCCTCATCGAAGGTGATCTTCATGTCCTCAGAAAACACGGTGGCATAGTCCCAGGGATACAGAGTCACCAGAGCGCGGTACACCGATTTCGTCACTTTAGACCTCCCGCGTCTTCAGGCGCGCCCTTGCCGCCTGGGTTAATTGCTTCATTCGGTTTAGCTCTAGATGTAGATGTTCTCGTCCCGTTGCGGTGAGCCTATAAGCTTGCTTGTCACGCGATTTATCAGCTTGCACGTAGCGCTCGATCCAAGAGTCCTGGAGAAGGCGGCTTAAGGCTCCGTAAAGTGTGCCCGTACTCAAGCGCACCCGGCCGCTACTGAGCATTTCAATGTCTTTCAGCAGCCCATAGCCGTGGAGTGGCTTGTTCGCCAAGCTGAGAAGTATCAGGAGAACGGGCTCGGTCAGAGGCTTGATACCGGACTCGTCAGTCTGTGAGTCGACATGTCGCATGACGGCATATTAGGCGAATTGAGCGAGATTCGTCAAGCCTCGTCTTGCTGCATGCGTGCTATGGTTCCGATCACAGCAAGAGGGCAAAAAAGCCCATCTGAACAGCGGTCAAAACAAATGCCAGGGTGAGCCGGTACCCAATAAACTATTAGGAACGGAGAACGCTCTCCTAGTAGGGACGGCCCGTTACTCGGGATCTTCGGCATCGTTTTCTACGGGATTCTCGCTACCAGCTCTCTGTCCTCGAAACTCCCCTACAAATCCCACAGTCTCAGAAGGGCGCGTGCGTTCGCCGGGCCTGATCTGGTAGCCTCACATCGTGAAATCAGCAATCAGGGCAATATGGACAGACCGTCTATTTCCCATTCGGGTGAGACAAGGACGAAGCCGAAAACGATTCAAGGCGGGGTACATCAACTGCCTGGGTGACATCGTGATCGCGCCGGACTTTCAGCAGGCATATCCGTTCCGCAACGGGCTTGCCTCCGTGCAAAAGGAGGGGCGCTGGGGAGCCATTAACGCTGGCGGTGAGATGGTGATCCCGGCGGCCTATGGCAGCCCTGTTGTGTTCACTGAAGGGCTGGCAGAATTTTCGTTCGACAACCACATCGACGGTAACAAACGCGGCGTGATCTCACTTTCCGGCGAAATCATAGTCAAGCCGCGCTATCAAAGCATCAGCCATTTCAGCGGTGGGTTGGCATGCGTTTATACAGGTAACCTCTACGGCTACATTGATAGCCGTGGGAACCAGGTGATCCCTCCGTTCTTTGAGGACGCACGCGGTTTTTCTGAGGGGCTGGCGGCAGTAAAGATTAACGGCGCATGGGGATACATTCACCCCGATGCCTCGACCGCAATCGCGATACGTTTCATCTGCGAGCGAGGGATGGCGGGACCGTTCAGAGAAGGACTCGCCAGGGTTGCGCGAAATGGCAGGTGGGGGCACATCAACCCAGAAGGAAAGTTTGTGGTCGAACCCCGGTTCGATATGGCCTACGAGTTCTCAGAAGGACTGGCGACGGTAATCCTTGACCGGCGCGTCGGCTACGTTAACCGCATTGGCGAATCCGTAGTACCCCCCTCGTTCCTCAGAGGAGATCGCTTTTCCGATGGGCTCGCAGCAGTGAATATTGGCTCCGGCAAGGCGCACCAGTCGATCGCCGAAGCTTGCGAAGTCGGCTTCATCGATGCAACCGGCACGTTCGCAATCGCACCAAGGTTTTTCGCCACGGGAAGCTTCCAGGATGGGTTATGTTTGGCGGAAACCGAAAAGGATCTCCTATACGTCGACCGAAAGGGCAGCCCCGTGTGGAGGGATGGCTGGGTAGAGCTAGGCAGCTTCGACCCACTCCATCTGCTTCCTTCGCAGGTATGACGCGGCTCGAAATCGGAGGGTGAGTCATGCGTCGACAGCATATCCATACAAACGAACGGTACGGACGGTGAATAGGTAACATGTCGCCGCGTTGCTCTTATTCGCATGAACACGGCGCCGCTCGGCTATGAACCACGGCACGTGATGTCGGTCATAATTCCCATCGGCGAAGATGCGCACACGACCTGGGCGGATCGTGCCCGCTTCTTCACCGAACTCCGGGACAAAAATCGCGGCCGTGCCTGGCGTCCTTTCCGCCAGTGTTTCCACCAATGCCACTCCGCCCCACAGCGGCTGGCGCCTGCCGGTCGAGATTCTGGGCAAACCGGCTTCCCATGCGCAGGAGGCTGAAGTAGAATTCGTCGGCCCCGAGTACTTCGCAACCTTGCGAATCCCATTCCTCGGCGGCCGCGTGTGGGACCACGGTGAAATCGCGCGGGGCGCCAAACTCGTCCTCGTGAATCAGGCGTTCGTACGTCACTACCTGTCGGGTGGTGATGCCTTGGGTCATGCGCTGCGCGCGCCCGAATTCGCCACTCTCCCTCCCTGGGCGCTCGCGGCAAATGGGGCCGCAGGGTGGCTGCAGATCATCGGCGTCGTCGGCGACTCGCTGGATGACGGGCTGGACAAACCCGCGGCTCCTGCGGTCTACGCGCCCTACACGCTCGTGACAGCGCAGTTCACGCAGGTCCTGGTTCGCACGCAAGGCGAACCGCTCGCTATGCTGAACAGTATCAAGCAAAAGATCGCCTCCATCGATCCCGACCAGCAGACCGCCGGCGATATACGCGACCTCGAGGGCTGGATCCAGCGTGAGCCCGAGTATGCGAGGGCGCGTCTCATCTCCATACTCTTTGGCGCGTTCTCTATACTGGCGCTGACTCTCGCCGCAGTGGGCCTGTACAGCGTGGTCTCCTACACGGTCCTGCAGCGCACCAGTGAGCTGGGCGTTCGCGTCGCCCTCGGAGCGCGGCGCCGCGACGTGCTGCGCCTGGTCGCATTGTCGGCCGGAACCAGTGTGGGCTTGGGAATAGTCGCAGGTCTTGCACTCAGCCTTGGTCTCGATCGTCTCATTGCCCGCTGGATCGAGAGTGGAACGCGTGATCCGGTCATGGTTTTGGCCGCGTCCGGGCTGCTCATTCTGGTGGCTGCACTCGCCTGCATGGTTCCCGCGCGCAGAGCTGTCGCCATCGACCCCATGGCCGCGCTGCGCTGCGAGTGACTGAGTCGCAGACACCGGAGGGCTTCACATCGAATGACGATAGATCCGGGATCGATATAGAGCTTTTCTTGGCAGCCCTCGTCCACAGTCGCGAGACCAGCCAACTCGATGATTGACCGGTTCTGAACGTATCGTCGCCAAACGGGACATTACACCCGTTTTTGGGTAACTACCGGGTGACGGTTAACCAACGGGAACTTAGAAACGCAATCATCTTTCGGCCTGCAGCGCTCGCCAGGCCAGTTAGCGATTTACGTCAATCACTGTGACGATGCCAGAACGAATTCTCCGGCTTGGCCCCCGAGGTTTTTCGGTCTGGCTCAAGAGTGATTGAATTCGGGAGGATTCGCAGCGGCAAATTGCCGGTTCACTGATGACTCAACTCGATGGCAGCATTGTTGGTCGACGATCGCGGGGGAAACCACCTGCCATATTCACCATTGTCGACCATTCCTGTTCTGCAAAACGCATCAGCGTTTTGGAGCCTTATCCGGCTCCGGGGGCCGCTGCGGCAGCGTCTTTGGGTTCGACTGAAGGGCTTTCTCGATCTCCTCAATCGCCCGTTTCAGTTGGGGGTCGCGGCCCTCGATCACATCGGCCGAATCGTTTTCAACCTCGATGTCGGGGTCGACCCCATGCCCTTCGATCACATACTTACCTTCAACGCTGGCCGTGGCGAATTCAGGCACGAACACTTCGCCGCCATCCAGAAGCGGCCCGTGGCCCGAAATTCCCACCACCCCGCCCCACGTGCGTTTCCCGATCAGAGGCCCCAGACCCGACTGGCGAAACATATAAGGGAAGATATCGCCGTCGGATGCCGAAGTCTCATCGATCAGGCAGACCTTGGGGCCGTAGAACACGGTGTATGGATATGTATTTGTCTGCCGGTCTAAGCGATCGAACGAGGTCCCAAGTAACGGCAGGCTTAGTCGTTCGATCAGCATTTGCGAGACATTGCCGCCACCGTTGCCGCGGTCGTCCACAATCAAGGCTTGTTTGCGAATTTGGGGGTAGTAATACTTGATGAACTCGCGAATCCCGTCTTTGCCCATGTCCGGAAGGTGAATATAGCCAACCTTGCCGCTGGTCGCCTTATCCACAACCTCGCGATTGTGGGTAACCCAGTCGAGATAGATCAGATCGGCCTCGCTGGTGATAGGGCGATACGAAATCGTCCGGGAGGCGTCGAGGACAGGCTTCGCGTTCACCCTCAGTTGCACGGGGTGGTCCGCCTTGCCGCGTAGAAACTCGTAGGGATTGTCCTTTGCCGTTAACTCACGGCCGTCGATCTGAAGGATGTAGTCGCCCTCCTTGGCGTCCACTCCCACTTCGGTGAGCGGAGAGCGATAGAGTTCCTCTTCGTTCTGGCCGTGGTAGATCTTCGCAATGCGATACCGCCCGGCATCTGCGTCCAGCTCGATCCTCGCGCCTAACAACGCCACGGGCGTGCGTTTGGGAAGCTCGATATCGCCACCGGAAATGTAGCTGTGCGAGTTGCTGAGCTCCGCCACCATCTCTCCCATTACATAGTTCAGATCGGAGCGGTGAGCCACATAATCGACCAGCGGCCGATACTGGTCGCGCAACGCGTTCCAGTCGTAGCCATTCATATTCGCTGCATAGAAGAAGTCGCGGTAGCGGCGGAACACTTCGTTGAAGATCTCCACCCACTCTTGCTGGGGAACCCGGTCCACGATCAGGTTATCCGTGGACACAGTCTTTGGCTTGCCATCCGGCTTCACGTCGTAGAGTTCATAACTCTTGGCTTTCCGCACCAGCGCTTTGCTGCCGTCACGCGAGACTTCGAAGTCCTCGACCTTCTCCGCCAGCGTGGTCTCCTTGCGGTCTTTCAGCGAGTAGATAATCAATGCAGTTGGCGGATCGGCGTCGCGCCCGTAGAACTGCGCGCCCTCTCGCGCATACACGAGATACTCCTTGGTCACCGTGAGACGGCTATAGTTGTCGGCCTCCACCGGAACCCGGCTGACTCGGTCTGGAAGCCCGTCGAAATCGATGCGAATGTACTCCTTCTTCTTCTCTTGTTTCTTCTCGTCCGCCTTTCCCTTGTCATCGGCTTTCTCTTTGTCTCCGGCCTTGTCTTCCGGCTTGCTCTTATCCGCCGCGTCCTCGCCCGGCTTGGTGATCGTCACCTCGTCGCTTTGTGGGGGAAACGGATTCTTCACATCCTTGCGCAGTGCAAGAGCCAGCAGAGAACGGCCGCGGTTGGTTGCGAAGTTGAACTCGATCCCGCTCAATTGCGGCTGGTATTCGCGCGTGCTGATGTAGTAGAGATAATTGCCCTCCGTATCCCACGCCGGCGCCCCGGAGTCGTACATCGGGTCGGTGACGCGATGAACCTGCCCGTCGGCAACGCTCCACACATAAATGCAGCTGAAGCCGCTCGGTTCATCCATGGTGAAGGCCAGATGCCCCCCGTTCGCCGACCACGGATACGAATCAATCTGCCCACGGGGGTTCTGCGCGATCTGGGTAACCTTCTTGTCTTCCATGTTCAATACGTATAGCTTGCCATCCTTGTCGCTGAACGCGATCCTCTTACCATCCGGCGCCCAGCTCGGCTGGTAAAGCATGGCGTGGAAGCCGTGCGTCAGCTCCTCAGGCTTGCCCAGCCCGTCCTGATCGATCCGGTAGACTTCGTCTTCGCCATCCAGGTCGGAGATGAAGGCGATCGTCGCCCCGTCCGGCGACCAGACGGCGAACTTGTCGTGGGCGTTCGAGGAGTTGGTCAGATTCCGAGTCGCGCCCTTCTCGATCGGCACGGTGAACACGTCACCTCGCGCGACCATCAGCGCTCGTTCTCCCTTGGGGCTCAACTCCCTCCATTCGATCTGGTCGCTTGCCGAGACTCGTGAGGGGCGCATGGCCAGCGCATCCGTGGGAACCTGGATGGACAGATGCGTTGGGGCGCCGGTGGCGATATCAAATATGTTCAGCTCCCCGTCCTGCTCGTAAACAATCCGTCCCTTATGATCGCTGCTCGGCCAGCGGACATCCCATTTCGTGCTCTTCGTCAACTGCTCGGTCGTCTTGGCATTGGGATCGTAGGAGTAGAGATTCAGCGTGTCGTCTTTGTCCGACGAATAGTAGATCTTGCCGCCGATCCACATCGGATCGCGATGACACCTTACGTCGCTGGTGATCTTCACCTGCGCGTGCGACTTCAGGTCAAAGATGTACAACTGCTGCGCCCACCCTCCGGAGTAACGCTTCCACGTTCGGAAGTCGCGGAAAAGCGGCGAGTAGACAACCTGCTTGCTGTCCGGCGAAAAGTCCCCTGCGCCGGATTTGGGCATAGGCAGAACCTGAGGCATACCGCCATCGATGGAAACGGTATAGAGCCGCGAGTCCGCATTGGAGAAATAGTCCCGCATCGACCGAAAGAGCACCGATTTGCCGTCGGGAGTCCAGCCGTAAACCTGGTTGTCATAGCCCCAGCGGGCCGGAAGCGGGCCGTGAGAAGGATAAAACGTGAGCTGCTTCGGGACCCCACCGGTAACGGGAATCACATACACTTGCTCGTCGCCATCGTATTGACCCGTGAAGGCGATCCATTTCCCGTCGGGAGAGAATTTCGCGAAGAGTTCCACCCCTGGATGAGAGGTGAGGCGGGTGGCCAATCCGCCGGATGTGGAGGCAGTCCAGAGGTCCCCCGCATAGGTAAAGACGACTTTGTCGCCATGGATGTCGGGAAAGCGAAGAAGTTTGGTTTGGGCGGTGGCCGAGCAAGCAAGGAAGATCGAGGCGACAAGCCAAAGGAGGACGGTCCGAGGTTTTAGACTTAGCACAGGTTCTTCCCTTCAAGATCGCGAGCTTCCGTTTCGGCTTCCATCCTCGAACCTCGCAATTGAAATAACAGAGTAAACCAGAGATACGGAAAGCAAACATCCAGGCAAGTTTTGCGGCAATCTCCTGCCGCAGTCAGAAGATCAACTTTAGCGCGAGCTGCATTTCTCTCGGGTTCGAGGGCACTGGAGATTGCAGCGAAATTCGACGCTCCGAAAATCCGGCCGGGCAGGGTGAAGTTTGGATGATTGACCGTGTCATACGCGTCTACCCGAAGTTGCAGGTTGAGCGATTTCCGTAAAGCCCAACCTTTCTGCAGGGATGTGTCCAAATTGACGAAGCGTGGCCCGATCACAGAGTTGCGCGGATTGCTCCCGAACGTGAAGGCTGCCGGAAGCGAAAAGGCCGCGGTATTAAACCAATGGTCGGCGGTTTTGGGCCCCGCATTTGGGTGCCCGGTCAGATTGGGCCGCTCGATATTGTTGCCATTCACGAGCCCGATGTTTGCCACGTCGTTGGCAGTTCCCAGGTTTACGGTAAAGGGAGCACCGCTCTGGGCGATAAGAATTCCGCCCACCCGCCAGCCGCCGTCAAGCGCACGAACCCAGCCACGAGTCGCCTGCGCAAAAGGCAGCTCGTAGAGAACGTTGCCAACGAATGGTGGCGTGCTTGGGCAGCCGCCCAATTGCCTAGCCGGTTTGGATTGGATTTCGTATTGATTGCGTCAGCCATGCACGTACCTCTGATCGCTATTTGGCGTGATGTTTCAGAAATCGGTCGAGAGACCCTCACGAGGCCGCCATTCGTGGACCGCAGCGCACAATCAGCGTACCGCAGGACACGAATGGCGAATCGCTCTCGAGCCTAGCGCTCAGTCGTCGTCGTGCATGCGGCGTAAGTTGTGCATGTACACGACCTTGCCTATAGCCTTTCCCAGGCGCTCGCCAGCTACCTGATCCGTCCGAAAATGTATCCCACCGTAAACACGTGCGTCGGAGATGTCGGCGGTAATCTCTTCGAACGTCGTGTATTGCAACACGATGTCGGGCACGGCGGCATTCGACAAGGTAATGAAATGTCCGCCTTCACCGTATAGGTGTCTCAGAACCTCGGCTGCGCTATTGGCTGCGCTGCCGTGGTTGGAGGGATAACTCGGGAAACATGGAGTTGTGACAAACGGGACAAAGCTGGGATCCGGATCGGTCTTCGGATTACCGTCTGTGTCGCCAGCATGGATCGCTGTTTCGGGCCGCCAGAAATTGTAGCGATACTTGTTGAGGAACGCCGCGACCAAGCTGTCATTCATCGCCATGTTCATTACGGCCAGAGCTTGAGCATTTTCTGACAGCGAACGCCACCGCTCCTGTGCAACCTGCTGAAAAACCTGATTGAAGACCTGAGTTGGCGAGGACGCCGCATAGAAGAGCGCGACATTCGCGCGATCTTGTGGCCGCGCCATACTGTCGATGCTTCCCACCGTCATCACCTCGTTGTAGGCTTTCGCGTATGCGCGGCTGGTGAGTGCTGGTGGCGGATCGAGGATAAAATCGCCGGCACTGCGGATGCCGAACGGAATCACGTTCTGCCAGTGAAACCCGGTTCCGACCGCAATTCCATTCACAATTGGACAGCTCGCTGTGGCCCGCCAGTCTCCTGGAACCGGCGGCCCGGGTATCTTGAATTGTGCCGGCGACGATCCGTCGTTTGCTCGCAAAGCGATCATGGCCAAAGCGGCGGCATCCCCCGTGGCAATGCCGTCGGTCTTGGCTTGACCGTCCGGTATAGACGCGAGGGATTTGGCGCGCTCGGCGCCGAGGGTCGAGGCGCTGGCTGGAAAATAGGTGTTAAGCACGCGATAGGCAGCTTGGATGGCTGCAGCCTCGGGGCATGCCCCTGGCGGCGCCACGATCGTTCCGAGATACGGATGATACTCGCCCGTGATGGCGTTGACGGATTCGAATACGGCGAGTTGTACGATTGCCGCATATCGTGCTTGGGCGTATGGGTTCTGGCCGTTCGTGACCGCTGTGTTGACCGCGATCACGTTCCAGTCCAATACAACATCGGCTCTCGAGACGGCAGCCCCGAATAGAGTCGCGATCAACATGCATATCCCGAGAAACCGGTTCTTTGCGTCGCTATGGATCTTTTTCATCGTGCTTCCTCCAGATTCTTCACTGGCTTTCGCTCAGTGGTGATCGGCATAGTTGCGGCAACGGAGGCTGTTGTCCATATCGCAGAGTGTGTCGCGGCGTTATGCCTTGTGTCGCTCTAAAGACAAGCGGGGATTGCACTTGCGTCAGCCACAACCGATGTGGTGTAAAATCGCTCAGCTTCCATGGGGTGTGCCATGGCTTCCGAGCTAGCTGCAGTGGAGCAACCGATCCGGTTCGGCGAGGGCTACGAGGTGGACCTGCGTCCTCGGAGGCTCCGCCGCGGCAGTCATGTGCTGAAGCTTGAGCGTATCCCGTTCGAGATCCTTCTCCTGCTGCTTGAACACCGGGACGAGATTGTTACCCGGGATCAAATCGTTTCCAGGGTTTGGGGCCAGAATGTCTTCCTGGACACCGACAACAGTATCCGGGGCGCGATCCGCAAGCTTCGGCAGGTCCTGAAGGATGACGCCGAAACCCCACGGTTCATACAGACTGTGACCGGGCAAGGGTATCGCTTCGTCGCGCTGGTTAGTCCTCCCAAAGAACCAGGCGCAGCATCCGAACCAGGGGCAGCGGTTGTTCCTGCGAGCGGCCGGGATTTCGTGTCGGAACTCGATAGCTGGTTACAAGCGCGAAGACTGCGTATCGTCGAGCCAGACCAGGATCGTCCGCCGGAAAAGACGACGGACGCCGGAACCGGACGGGCGAATCGCAAGCCCTACCGGTGGCTTTTCGTTGGAGCAGTTGCTTTGCTCTCCGTCGCGTGCCTTCTGTCATTCCTGGTAGTTCGGGGCTGGCGGCGAGCATCGAACCCGCCCACACACTCCCAGGGCAAGATAGTCCTTGCCGTTCTGCCATTCGAAAACTTGAGCCGCGATCCCGACCAGGAGTTCTTCAGTGACGGCCTGACTGAAGAAATGATCGCCCAGACCGGAAAGCTGAATCGGGATCGACTCACCGTGATAGCCCGCAGTTCGGTTGCCAAGTACAAAGACACCCATCTGGCCGCGAAAGAGATCGGTAAAGAACTGAACGCGGACTATCTTCTCCAGGGCGCCGTTCGCCGCTCGCCGGACCGGGTACGCATCACCGTCCAACTGGTCGAGGCTCGAAATCAAACAGCCCTGTGGTCCGAGGTTTACGACCGCGAACTCAAAGATGTGCTCGCTGTGCAGGACTCCGTCGTGCAAAGCATCGCGAGCCAGATACACATCGCTCTCACGGAAGAACAGAAAACACGTTTCGCCAATCCGCGGCAAACAAGGCCTGAAGCATACGAGGCGTATTTGAAAGGCCGCTACTACTGGAACAAGCGAACAGCCGACGGCATGCAAAAGGCGGAGCATTATTTTCAGCAGGCCATTGACAGCGATCCAACCTACGCGGCGGCATATTCCGGTCTGGCCGACTGCAACAGCGGACTTATGTGGCACGGGTTCAAATCCCCGGCCGAAGCGCTTCCGAAAGCTTACGCGGCCGCTCGTAAAGCGGTGGAGATCGACCCACAATCGGCTGAGGCTCACGCCTCCCTGGGCCTGGTGTTCAGCCATAGTTGGAATTGGGCCGGAGCCGAGGCCGAGTTCAGACGTGCTCTGGAGTTGGATCCTCAATATGCAAACGCGCACCACTGGTACGGAGACTATCTTTCCATTAAGAGCCGCCATAACGAGGCGCTTGCCGAAGCCAGGCGCGCACTGGAACTCGATCCACTTAACCTGATGATCAGCACATGGGTGGCACTGCGATACTATCAGGCACGTGACTATCCCCGTGCAATCGAACAAGGTCGAAACTCTGTTGAGCTGGACTCGAACTTCGCAGCGGCACACCTTCTGCTGGGCGAAGGCTGCGTTCAGGCAGGCTTGCGCGGCGAGGGAGTGAGTGAACTGAAGCGTGCTGCGAGTCTGTCAGGGGGTAGCCCACTCTACACCTCCCAGGTCGCGGTTGCCCTTGCGGCGGCAGGGCGGAGGCATGAAGCACTCCAAATCGCACACGAACTGGAGACAATGTCGAGGGAGCGTTACGTTTCGCCCTACGGGTTGGCTCAGATCTACGCCGCGTTGAACAGCGATGCAGACACATTCAAATGGCTGCAAGCGGCTTATCGCGGACGCGCTGTCTGGATGGAATACCTCGCCGTCGATCCGGTCTTTGATCGCTATCGCTCCGACCATCGTTTTCAAGAGCTCCTCCAGCGAATCGACCTTCAGACTCTTGCGGTAGCGAACGCTGCGCCGCTCTAAATCGCGAGCGAGCGGAAGAGAAACAGCAGTTCCCTCCACTTCGCTGCGGTCTGTCGAAAAACATTTCCACGAAAGGTCCGCGGAACTGCAGATCCGTCGGCTTCGCTCCTAATGAAAACCGGCAGAGCTGCACATCGAATACCGTGGTATCCCACATCTCGCGAAAAACGAGCGAGATGTGGGGCACCCGAACGTCTCTTGCCGGTACAGGAAGGCGGTCATTTGATCTTCCAACTCGCAACCGCGAGTCGCCTGCTCGGGATGACAAAGGAAAGGGCAACGGTTACATAGAGGGTGGTTGCTGGACCACGGCGTTTTTCACGACCTTAGGTGGGGCCACAGGCCCATGACTCTCCGGTCGGGATGCTAGCGGAGTTTCGTGGGGCCCGAATCGGAACGCAGCTTGTCTTGGCCGAATATGTAGTTTGCGTGCGTGAGTTCCGGAAGATCTGAATCGGCGTGGCTGCAGTTCGCAAGCAGCTTGCGGTAATGCTGCTCCGCGGCGGGCCGCAGGCCTGCCTCCTGGGCGGAAACGGCGGCGCCGTATTCTGCTCTGAGGCGTCCTGGGGTGGATTTCAGGGCCGATTCATAGGCGCTCAACGCGAGCTTCGGCTGCTTTGCCAAAAGCAACATATCGCCCAGCATCTCCGGCGCGGGAGCGATGGAGCCTGGACTGACAGGAGATTTTTCAGTCGCGTCTTCCATTGCTGCGGCGGTTCTCATCTCTTGCACGGCCGCATCGTGATCACCCTCTGCCCACTTGATCCAGGCGCTCACAACCTTCAGTTGAACATTCACCTGAGCCGCATCGCCGTCGCCGCTCTGCGCGAGTGCGTCGCGCAAGGAAAGCAGCGGTTGCATTGCTGCCTGCGCCGCCTTAATGTCCCCGTGCCTCGATGCGCCAAGCGCGCGGGCGAAATAAAGGGTCGCCTGAGTCGACGCATATGCGTCCCCTGGGGAGGTTTGTGGAGGCAAGGGAAGGGCCGCGGCAACCTCCCACTGCTGACGCTCGATCCAATACCGGGCTGGTATCGCAGCGGTGGCGTATCGCCCGGCATAGCGGGCCGCATCGCCTGGTTCGAGAACCGGAAGTTGTTGGGTCAGCTTGCGGGCTTCCGTTATACGCCCGGTTTGCAGATACGCGTAGACCAGGTAATCCAGAGCATGTAACTCATCGCCAGGCAGCTTCTGTTTGCGCGCGCAGGCGACCGAGGCGAGGTTTGAGGCTATGGAGTCGTCCCATAAACCGAGCCTGGTAAAAATGTGAGAGGGCATATGCAGGGCGTGAGGCGAGTCAGGGGCAATCTGGGAATAGTGCTTCGCCGCATCCAAAGCCAGCTGAGCCAGCACCGGATTATCGTCGGCATGGATGATGTAGTGCGCGACGCCCGGATGTTGCGGCTGCTGAAGCATGATCGGTTCGAGAATCTGGGTCGCCTTCTTCTGATTCGCATAAGTCTTGTCATTGAGCGGGGCGTTTGCGATCAAAGACAGGCCATAAAAGATGGCAGCTTCGCTGTCCTGCGGATACCGGTTGTGCAGCGACTCCATCGCAGTCTCATACCTTTTGGCGCGGATACTGTGACTTTCTGATCCAGCATTCTGATAGAAACCGAGAATAGCTGCCAAATAGTCGCGTTCGCGTTGAGTCTTCGATCCCATCGACGAACCTTCCTGAGCGGCTTTGAGGCCGATCCTTAGATCGTCCCTGGTCGGCGGATCCCACAATTGGCGGTAGTGGCTCATCGCAATGCCCCACTCTGCCATGCTGCAACGGGGATCTGTGCTCAAGACGTGAGCAAATAACTGCGCTGACTTGCCGTAGCCAAAGGAATGTAAAGTCGCCACGGCCAGATCGAATTCGTCACGCACCTCAGGAGCGCATGACGTGTCGAAGTGGACTGTGCCCATCCGGTCCGACTGGTGCGACGCATGATCATGCTGCGGTGCACATTCTACCCAGGCTGGTGTGAGTACCAAGAAGGCCAGGAACCATGCGAAAACAAAGCGCAGCATAACCCGTGTCTCCTCAATGCATGGATCATAGTACCGGGTCTCGCGCATTTTGCACTGACCCGCCGGTTGAGACACTGAAATCAAGGCGCGTCTACACTATGAATGTGACCAACCCCGCCGGACCTCCTTCAATCCGGCTCGCCCCGAGAAAGCCGGAAGACCGCCATCCAATCACTGCTCCCAGTTTCTATATCACTGGCCGGCAGCCGCTCAGCCCCGGAGCCATCCTGCTCGCTATCGTTGTCGCCGTCGGTGCGCTCTCATTGGTCCTTTATGGGTTGAGTCACGGCAGAGGTGCTGGACAGAAAGACGATGACGATCCAGACCAGGTCGACACCGTCGTGCTCGGCGATCCCACCGAGGCACCTGTACCCGCTCGCCCCGGAACCCACGTCAGCCCCGTTCACCCCACCATTCTCGTTCGCCTACCTCGTTTGGGCGCCCAGGTGGGCTTCATCCCCAACACCCCCGCCGGCCACCTCCTCTACAACTGGCTTGCCGCCTTTAATCAGGCAAGCTATCCCGGGCTTGCGAATGCTCTGCCCAATGTTGCTCTGACCTCGGTGACCGCCGCACAGATGGAACTCCGGCGGCAGACCGGTGGTTTTAGCCTGCTCTCTGCCAAAGAGGTCCAGCCCGGGCTCCTCGTCTTCCGGCTTCGCGACGAGACGCCCGCAGCAACCGAGGTCCTCGGTACCCTCCAGGTCTATTCGAACTCCAACCCCGCCGCGATCGCGAGCTTCAGCCTCCGCTCTGTTCCCTCACCCGCGCCCTGAATGCGAGCGCGGTCGCGGATCTTGCCGTCCGCGAAGATGGTTTCCGATCTGTCCTTGATCAGGGGAACAGGCCAAAAACCGCGACGCTGTTTGTTGTTCCCACGAACACTTTTCCATTTGCAATGGTGGGCGCCACAAACTTGTTATAGGGAAAATGGTCGCGGACTCCAGACGCCTGGTTGCTGTTGTATAGCTCCGAGGCCAGGTTGGTGGCGTCGTAGGCGTGCAGTATCCCGGCTCCACTCTGGTTCTCAATCGCCCACACAATGCCGTTCTGGGTCCCGTTTGAGCTGATGCTGGGGGTAGCTCCCGGAAAGCTAAAGATATTCGCGGACTGCGAAGCCGGGGTCGTCGCGAGCAGGGCCTGTGTAACGGGGAACGCCTTCAGATGATCGCCAAGCGCGGCGTAATACACGGTGTTGTTGAAAAATGCCGGCGCGGAAAAGACGCCCCCACTCAAGGCATTGGACACTTCCTGGTACATCGTGTTGGTACGGCCGTTGTATTTCCCCATATTGGTGCGGTCCACTACGTAGATGTTCCTGTCCTTACCCGCACCCACAGCGAGGCTCCTGGTAACGCCTTCGGCATCCACCAGGTCCGGCAGCAGGACGACGCCCCCGGATCCCAGGTCTTGATCCGCAGGGCTCTGGACTAGCGTATTGTGAGTGGCAAAATAATCGGCGACCGCGAGTTTGTTTCCGTTGGTCGAAATCTTCATGAACGCATTGCCGAAGTCGCCTTGCGTTGGAAAATGGTTGGCGTCAAGCGTTGCGTCGAAAGTTCCGTTTCCGTCCAGAAAGAAGATATTTCCTTGCGCATCGGCGGCGAGACCCGCCCCGCTCATCCATATAGAACCCTCGCCGTTAGCATAGTGCGGCGACGACGGCCCATTCGGTGTCAGGTTGAACACGCCGGTCTGCTGCAGCGTGCTTTCGCTGTAAGCCATCAGCCAACCGGTATAAGGATCCTGATCGCAATGCGACGTCCACGCCATGTAGATCTGACCATTCATTAACAACAGGCCCACCCGCTCCGCATATTGTCCCGGAGCGAATACCTGCATGCCGTCGCTCGATCCGTAGCCGTTGCCAGGATACGAGGCTTCGATTTCAGACGGGCTCCCCCCCAGCTCGGCGCCTGTGGTCAGGTCCAACGCATGCAGCCGCTGGTGGTAGGCTCCCTGGGGGTCTTTGGACATAGCCACCAGGAACACGGCGCCATTGGTTCCATAGCCACGGTCGATCACGGGAGTATCGGTGATGCCGATTTCGGGCGAGATCTGGCCGCAACCGTGATCGTCGCTGGTGGTCTCGTTGGTTGCGAGCGTGGTGACGTGCCACAGCTCGAAGCCTTCATCGGCGTCAAAGGCGTAGGCGGTGCCGTGTTCGGTTACCGTGATCAATACATTGCGGGTTTGTCCGGCGATCGACAGACTGCTGACATAGAGCGGCTGCGCATCCACTTTTCCGTCGACCGACAGCTGCCGCAGCTTGCCAAACGCGGTGGCGTTAACGGTTTGCGGGGTGAGCACCGTTTCTATAGAGTTCCGCCCGTCGCGCGCATTGTCATTGTGATAGGTGGTGACGCTTGCTCCGGCGGCTGCCACTGTCAGGGCCAGAGTCGCAGTGTGCGTGAGCGATCCCGAATCCCCGGTAAAGACCACATTACCCATCTCGGTTGCGGTCGTATTGGCCGCGGTCAGCGTTATGGCCTGCGTTGCGCCCGGGGGCAGCGTGAGTGAGTTTGGATTACTCTCTACTCCGGGCGGCAGACCGCTCAGAGCCACAGTCGTCGTACCGGTGAAACCGTTGAGTGAAGTCGCGGTGACCTGAACGGGCTGCCCACTGCCCGGTGACACGGCGAGTGACGGCGGAGAGAGCGTCATTTTGAAGTCCGCCGGAGCCGCCTGACCGATCCCATGAATCAGCGTGGTCGCCAATATGTTTCCACTGTTCCCCACGATCTCGATTGAGCCGGAGCGTAACCCGGCGACCTTTGGTGTGAGGGTAACAGCGACGCTGCATCGGGATCCTGTGGTCACGGTTCCCATACAGGAGCTTCGGTCAAACGCGAAGTCGAGGAAGGGCACACCCATAGTCAGGACCTTAGGCTTCTGTAGCGTTCCGCCTGATGTGACCTTATAAAAAAATGTCATCGTTTTGCTGCACGGCCCAGGGGTCGTCTGACCGGCCGCGCATACGTCCACGTCGCCGAAGTCGACTGGGTTTCCTAAAAAGGTCACTGCCTGGCCATACAGCGGCCTCAGGGCGGAGGGAAGAACGGCAAAGCATAACGCAAAGAACAGGCGAGACCGCATCAACCTTTTCATTCACAACTTCCTTTTCCTGGGGGAAACACCACCCTTATCGGCGAGGGCCGGCGGCCACTTTACAACTAGCGATGGCGACAATTCGCAGGTGCGAATGCCTGCTCCCAAAATGATTCGCCGGCCAAAGATGGGTCCAGGCACGCGCGATCTGTCCATTCGTGAAAACGCCTAGCTGCACAAGCATGCGGGTAACGCGGAAAGCGTGTGAATAGGTATTCTGTCAGCGGATTAGGCTCTATTGGAACGGTTTCCCGCAGTCCTGTTAAGCGTCGAAGCGAGGACCCCGCAAAACAATCGTTACAGAGACCGAAGGCAACGTGAGCTCACCTTCGACCCGCGGCAGACTCTCGTTTCCTTAAGTGACAGTCCCGTTTCACCGCTAAATTCCCTTTCGGTTGATGACAAATCTCTAGTGCACTGGTTGAGCTTCGTACAAACTCAACCCTTCTGTTTCGCTCCCGAGTTACGGCTCAGCCGGAAACATCGATTCGATCCGAAACTCCTGCGCCGTAATGTCTTGCGGTAAACCCACCGTCGATATCATCGAGAAATACGAAATTCTTTCGCTGCCGCGAACGAAGGTGATGGGCAAAACCGGGGCCTGACTTTTCCGAGCCACGCTCAGGTCCCTGGCCCCCGGATATTTCTTCAAGTCGTTCAGCAGTTCGGACGTTTTCTTGTCGGTGACGTGGCCGGCGGCCTCCCGATAAACGCGCTGCAAGAGCCCCGATGCGACCTCCTCCCAGTTTTCTACGAATGGCTTCATGCCCTCCGGATCAAACATGAGATGGAGTAGATTTCTCGGCTTCGGCCTTTTGGAGAGATCCACGAACGAGCCGAAGAAGCGCGGTGAGGCATCGTTCGTCCTCAGTACGTTCCAGTAGCGATCCAGCACGAGGGCTGGATGGGGTTCATGCTGTCTCAGCATGAGATCGATAACCCTGTTCACAACAACCATCTCTGGAGCATCCCAGGTGCTTTCGAGGTAAACCGGAGCGTATCCGGAGGCAAGCAACAGAACGTTCCGTTCGCGGAGAGGAACGTCCAACGTCTTGGCCAGGCTCAGCAACAGCTCCCTGCTGGGAACACTGCGACCGCTTTCCACAAAGCTGATGTGGCGTTGCGAGACTCCGGTATCCAGAGATAGATCGAGCTGGCTCTTCCCGCGCTGCTGTCTCCAGTAGCGCAAGAAGGCGCCAAGGTCAGGCTCTGGCTGCTGCGGAATTGTGGTTGAAGCATTCATCGAACTCCTTCCCTGCGTCGAGCATGTTAGAACTGCACCGGGCCTACGGAACCAATCCAGCTTCGAACCTTGGACGGATCCGCGTCGTCCATGTAGAAGAAATGTGTCATGACGGGCTTCACCACAGGCTTGGTGTTGTCATCTGGCTTCATGGTCACAATGCCGCGGAAGATCTTGATTGATCCTCCATCCCAGTATTCGACAACATCGTGGTGTGCGGTAAATCCCGTGTCGATGAACGCGCGAAGGTTTTCACGGATCGTCTCACGTCCATCCCATTGGGCGACGCCCAGGCGACACGTCGCGTCCTCTACAAAGCAATCAAACCCTTTGCCGAAGGTTTTGTCATCGATCTCTTTCCAAAAAGCCAACAGCCATTCCGGTGCTGCGGTCTTCGTGATTGTCATTGTGTACTCCTGAATTGGTATCGATCTGCTGCTTTCTCAATATCGCGCTTTTCGGAATCACTCGCAATTACCTGTGAGGTAATCAAAAAAAGGATTTCAGCCGCACACCTCGCCGGTGAGGATGACAGCCTGGTGTGTGTGCGTCCCGTGCTGGACCGTTGGCCGGCTTTTCGGGATTTGTTGTTAGAGGATTGTGAAGAGAAGTTCGTCTCATTGAAAGAGGCGGAAGGCATCGGGCGCCCGCTGGGAACGGCAGGCTCGTAACTGAACTGGAACGCCGGTTCGGCCGACCGATTCGCTGCAATAGGTAAGCGATCACCGTATTAGCCCCCGCAGAGGCGAGTTCTTGACGTGCGCTGATGAACGACTTTAAGCCAATCGCCCACCTGGGCTGTGCATTGTGTCGTCCCTGCGGGACTCGGACATAAACCTCAGCCTACCCGGCACTCCCGTGCCGGGCTCCAGGTTATAGCGTCCCTGCGGTACTGCAGGGGCTGAAGAGGCGGCGGAAAAGTGGAACAGAGAGGGTATAACAACCACTCTTTATGGAACCGTTGCCCTTTCCGTTGTCATCCCGAGCGAAGCGGCCGAACAAGTTTGTTAAAGCTTCCGGCTCAGGCGCCGATGAATCTAGCGGGAAATATCATTTGGTCAACTGCCCTGTCTGGCGCTGCCTGGCATAGGCATTCGTGCCCAACCTATAATCGGATAATTGTTCCGCATCATGATGACAAAAATATGTGTGCATTCACGGCACGATGAGCATACGACGGACGAATATCACTGGCCCGAGTCTCTACCGATTATTTTGCCTGGTATTGGCGACGAAATCATGACGAGTCGCTTTGGCTTGCGTACGGTGGTCAAGCGTCATTTCAGTTATGGCCATACCGCAAGCAACCTGGCCAGTCTGGTGGTTGACATCATCTGCGAATAATTGTCGGAATTCGTAGCCAATAGCCGTCGCGATAACGGGACGTTTCCATTCCGAGATCAGTTATGACTGCCTCGTTCCGGCGGCACATAGTCGAAAAGTCGCAAACGTTCGCTTTCGCGTTCCACCTGCCGGGTACGGCCGCGTAAAACGTCATTCAAGGAAACGGTGCCGCAGACTTGCTGGCTGGGGCGGTCGACTACCGGCAATGTCGCCAAACCTTCTGTCGCCATCACCTCCACTGCCCCCCGCGCCGTGCCATCCGCATACACATAATGTGCCGGTAGCCCTTGCTGCGGTTCGGGAATGTCTATTTGCGACATAAGCTCGCGCACAATGACCAGTTCCAGCGGATCGACTCCGTATTCGCGGCTGAGATGATATCCGCGACGGCTTAACTTCTCGGTGAGAATGGATCGCGGCATCAACAGTGATGTGATCAGGTAAGACGAAACGCACGCGATGGTGAGTGGTAGGAGGGCGGGTAAGCAATGCGTCACCTCCAAACTGAAGAGGATCGCAGTCAGCGGAACCCCAAGCGCCCCGGCAAGCATGCACCCCATGCCGATCAGTGCCCAGAAGGCCTGGTCCGCCACTGGCCCGTGCAAGAGGTGTCCTACGGTTGCGCCCACCGCGCCGCCGATCATCAGCAACGGGGCGAGCACGCCGCCTGACGTTCCCGACCCCAGCGAGGATGCCCACATCAGTGACTTGGCAACAATGATTCCAACAATCAAAGCTACGGTGGCATTGCCGCGTAGCAGTTCTGCGATGTTGTCATAACCAACTCCGAGCCCGCGCGGGAAAAAGAGGCCTCCAATACCCACTCCAATCCCTCCCAGTGCCGGCCACCACATCCAGTGAAGGTGAAGGCGTTCGAAAAGATCTTCGAAGGTATACATCATGCGGCTCATCCCGGCAGATACCAGGCCCACAAACGCGCCCAAAAAGAGTGAACCTATCGCGAAGCTTAGGCGAGGACTTGCACTGATGGTTGGCATTTTGAACAATGGTCCAGCGCCGAGCCAGTAAACGCGAAGGATACCCGCCGTCGTGCTGGCGATCGCCACCGGCACCAGGCTCCTTGGTCTCCATTCGAAGAGCAATAGCTCGACGGCGAGGAGGATCGCCGCCACCGGGGTCGCAAAGGTGGCGGACATACCTGCTGCCGCGCCGGCAACCAGCAGCGTTGTCCGCTCAGCGTCGGTGATGTGCATCCATTGCGCGATCAGCGACCCGACGGCGCCGCCCGACATGATAATGGGGCCTTCCGCGCCAAAGGGGCCGCCGGATCCGATCGCAATCGCGGCCGATATGGGTTTCAACACCGCGACCTTGGCATCTACCTTCGCGCGGTGAAGCAAAATTGCCTCGATGGCCTCTGGGATTCCATGCCCACGAATCTTGTCGGAGCCGAACCGCGCCATCAGTCCTACAAAAAGGCCGCCCATCACGGGCACGATCACCCTCCAATAACCCAGCGGGCTGCCTGCCGGAGAGACAGGAGCAAGACTAAAGCGATGGTAGTAGAACAAATTGGTGGAAAGCGCGATGCACCGGAGCAGCAGGAATGCCAGGGCGGTCGCACAAACCCCAATGCCGATGGACACTCCCGAAAGGAGCCAGACTCTCCGATCCACCGTAAAATCGCGCAGGGCAGATGGTTCCGACTTCATTTGTAATTCCCTCGGGCCGTGACCGTGCTCATGCGATTCCCGGCGGGGTGCCCATCAGGACTGCAGATCAAAGACAACGTCCCAATCAGCCCCGGCGCGAGTTCATATAGTTCCCGCGCATGGGCCGCCGACAGGATTCCGAGCACACGGTGGCCCTTCGCAGTAACTTGCAGCTGGATGCGCCGGCGATCATTCGTATCCTGGTTGCGATGGATGAGTCCCGCCTCCTCACAGCGCTTGCTCAATTCGACTACAGTATGGTGCCGCAGCCCTAACCGTTCCGCGGCGTAGGACACCGTCGTTTCCACTCCATCCGGAGCTCCTGCGAGTTGTAACAGTAATTGATGCTGCTGAGGGTGGAGACCCGCCTCCGCCGCGCAGCCTTCGCTGAACTGGAGGAATCGTCGTAGCTCATAACGGAACTCGGCCAGGTTCCTTAGTCTTGCATGTTCAACACGCGGATTTTTCGCCATGCCTTTATTATCGCATTACGATATATTGTATAGAAGCATCCGCCATTATGAACCCGGGTGCCATTCTGCTTTCTCCTTGCCTCATACTGAAGTGAAGGCTCTCATTTCCGGAGGTTTCCCGCATGGGCGGTACCCAATACGCATCTCCCCGGGCGCGCGCCGAGGCCTTCACCGGCGCTCTGGGCATTCGTGTGCCGATCCTGCTAGCCCCCATGGCGGGAGCGTCCCCTCCCTCGCTGTCGATTGCCGTCGCGAACGCAGGCGGCTTGGGGGCATGTGGAACGCTGCTGATGCAGGCTGAGGAGATCAAAGCCTGGAGCGCCGAATTTCGCCAACGAAGCAACGGAGAATTTCAACTCAATCTTTGGATTCCTGATCCGCTGTCTGAGCGTGATCACGAATTGGAGAAACAACAGCGGGAGTATCTGGCCGCGTGGGGCCCTCCTGTTCCACCGGAGGCCGGCGATGCCGTGCTGCCGGACTTTGAGGCTCAATGCCAGGCCATGCTAGCCGTAGCGCCCAAGGCCATCTCTTCGATCATGGGCCTCTATGCCCCCGCCTTTGTCTCGGAAATGAAAGCGAGCGGAATCCTATGGTTTGCCACGGCTACGACGGTTGCGGAAGCCAGGGAGGCGGAAGCGGCAGGTGCCGGCGCCATCATTGCCCAGGGCATGGAAGCCGGTGGACATCGCGGAGCCTTCCAGGCTGAACAGGCGGAACATCACATGGTAGGCCTGATCGCTCTTTTGCCCCAAGTCGTCGACGCAGTGACGGTACCGGTGATTGCCGCGGGTGGCATCGCCGATGCACGCGGAGTGGCCGCAGCCTTGATTCTGGGCGCCAGCGCGGTACAAATAGGAACCGGATTCCTGCGCTCTCCGGAAGCCATGATGCCTGCAGCGTATGCGGACAGGCTGGCGACGACGGAGGCCCACGAAACCAGGATCACCAGCGCTTTCAGCGGACGCCCTGGACGCAGTGTGGCAACAGCGTACGTGCGCGCATCGATGGCGCGGAACGTTCCCTCACCTGCGCCATATCCCATCCAGCGCGGACTGACTCGCGCAATGCGGGAAGATGCGCGAAAAGCTGGAGACGCCGACAGGATGCAATTGTGGGCCGGTCAAGCCGCCGCACTGGCACGAGCTGAACCAGCCGGCACCATTGTTCAACAGCTGTGGGAGGATACCTCCCGGCTCCTCCCGTAAAATTGGCCTCCCGCTCGACCGTTTTACAGCCTGCCGAAATACCGCCGCCTTGTATCAGGCCACGATTTAAGTCGGGCCGCAAAAACATGCAAAGAGGATCGGGCTTCGGAGTCTACGTGAGAACCAGGATTTACGAATTTAGTCCCGCAGGGACGGTTGAAGTTGTCCAGGATTGAATCGCGGCCTATTTCCAGCCGTCCCTACGGGACTCTTCAACGGTGCAAGCCAACCCAGGACTGCGTCCTGGGCTAAGTTCAGCCAGAGCTGCGGGACTCAATCTGTGTGATGGCCGTTCTCACACACCCTCAGGAGATTGCACAGGCGTCACACGGGGGCTTGGTCGAGATAACTTTCGCCATGCATGGATACGATTGCAAGGCGCCAGATTGGTGCCTATGGCCTCAGCTTTTGGGGAGTGTGTCTAGCTAGGCCAGTGCGGGCTCCAACACAGCGATCCGGGTTACCGTGATTACGCTAATGTCGTCCTCCTGCCCAAAACTCTGCGCGGTGCTGGCCACCTCAGTGGCGGACTTCGCCGTCTGTAGTAATTCGTGAACTCGCTCGAAGCCGAATAATTGGCCGTCCGGGCCGGTAGCCTCAGCAATTCCGTCCGACAGGATGATCTGGAAGAAGTCTCCGCCTACTTCCCGCGCCGGCCGGTACTCGCTCTCGATCACCAGTCCTGGAACCGTAGTACGCGCTTGGGGCAAGATCACTTGCTGCACTTCCTGCGCCTGCTTCACATCCAGAGCCAGGAGGCGCTGTTGGCGCACCGAGAGCAACAGACGGTGCAGGAGCAGGGCAAACAGCACTACAGTCAGCAGCAAGTTCGCCACCTGGGAGAGGCTGAAGCGCAGCCCGAAGGGAAACCAGTTGATCCTGATGTGCAGCACCAACAGCTCGGTTGAAAATAGCGAGATCATGAGCAGCACGACGGCCGGAAGGACAAGCCAGCTCTCCGCGCCCTGGCGGCGAATTCCCAAGATCACCACCGGAATCAGCACCACCAGCAATATGAACCGCACGCCAATGGAGACGGTATGGAACACGTCCCCAACTGAAGGCGTGATCAGTGGATACAAGAGGTTTTCGCCAATCACCGTGGAGACCATAAACCCAACCGTCAGCAAGGCCACCGCCCGAGGTACCCAAGCAGGCCGCTGCAGCTGGAACCAGACCCACCACACCATGACCCAGGCGCCCGGCAATAGCGGCGATAGCTTGGGCATAAGATAAGAGGCTGGAGACATTCAGATGCTATACAAGAAGATCAATGTCGAACTGATCGTCGTCGCCGATGAGGCTGAGGCTGTAGTCGCGGACTTGAACACCGCGCTCGATCGGCTGGAAGAGAAGCACACGCTTTTCGGTGGCGAGATCGAAACCGTCCCTGTCGAGCACCGGGGAACGCGGAAGAGATCGGCACTCGCGCATACCATGGCCGCGGGTGAGACGGTCGTTCGTGCTGTCAAAGCTGCACGTGACAGCGTGGGTGTGGCCCTGCGCACAGTTATCTAATCTTGGTTCGACCAAGGCGAAAAGAGATGGCTCTGATACAAAATCGCTTTTCCAGCAGCTGTAAAGCCGTCAAGCGCGCAAAGCATTCACGGCACGGCTGAAGTGCTGTCCAAATTGATCATCGGAAGGGGCTTCGCCCCATCTTGTTCAACCCATGTAGTGCCCCGGCTACGCCGGCGCAAACATGGGGCACCGGTCCCTGGGGACATCCAGGTGAGTTTCACGCGTGAGAAATTTGCGTGGCGTGGCTCAAACGAGCCGCGTGCGCAGGGGCTGACTGTGCCAGCCGCGTAACCTTAAAGACCGTAATGTCATCTTGCTGCCCGAAGGTGCAAGCTTGCTCGACCATCTGCTCAATCGATGGATCAGACCGAAGCAACGCAGCCATCCGCTCGAATCCATACAACTCGCCCGCCGCATTTCGCGCCTCCACGATCCCATCGGTGTAAAAGGTGAGGGTCTCTCCCTCATGCAGCGCGAAGATCAATTCGTCGTAGTTCGCCTCCACGGTCAAGCCAAGCGGTAAGGATCCGGCGACCGGCAGTTCCTCCCGATCGCGGAAGGGCGCGAGGTGACCCGCATTGGCAATGGTCGTCTCTCCGTCCGGATCGATGCGAGCAACCAGGCAGGTGGCAAAGCCGCCGTCCGTCCTCCCCAGCAGCCGCCGGTTTAAACCATGAAGAACTTCTGCTGGACTTTGCGTGTAGTCAGCCAGTGTGCGCAGTGTACCCACGATCAGAGACACCGTCATGGCCGCTTTCAGACCTTTGCCACTGACGTCTCCGAGGGCTATCAACGCAGCCCCGCCCGGCATAGCGATGACCTGAAAGAAGTCGCCGCCTACTTCTTCCGCCGGGCGGTAGACGCTGGCAATCGAAAGGCCCGGGATTGCCGGGGCTTCTTCGGGAACCAGGATCTGCTGCACTTCGCGGGCTGATTTTACTTCCAATTCGATCCGGGCCTGCCGCTCCCGCTCCAGAAATTGCTCCCGGGCAATGGTGAAAATCAGGGCCAGGAATAAGAGCGTGCTGAGAATAAACACCATGTCGAAGTGATACCCGCCGAAGTGGAAGCCAAGACCCCCAAGAGTAGTCAGCAGCGTCCAATGGGTAAATCGGATGCCCTGCCCGGCAATGTTCAGAAGGACGTTGAACAGCGCGGTGACACAGACAGTGATGATCAAAGGCCACAACGAAAGCCGCTTTCGACGTGACAATCCGAAGCCGATGATGACAAACACATATAAAGGGATGATGGAGTAGATGCCGGTCGTGATTCCGTCAATCCAGGGCAGAACGCCGCCCTTCTCCCAAAACCAGATGGTGATGATGTCGGTGATCTGGGCGGCAAGATAGATGGCGATGATCCAGCCGGTCACTCGCCTCCATTGCCGCTCCTGTGCCATTCCAAAAAGAGACAGCAAGATCAGCCACATGGAGATATCCCGAGCGCTTATCTCCAACTGAGTCATCATTTGGTAGAGGTGAAACGTCGAAATATTGCGGATCGCTGATAATCCTTGGAATTGAACGAATCCGGAGGCAACCAGGTACAGGGCCAACCAAAAATACAAACCCTGCTTGCGGTCGCGCAGATAGAGCAGGAAACTCAGCAACCCGATGACCAGGGTGATGGCCGACATGAGCAGATTGGGCAGCCTTCGTTCATCGCTCGCGTAGGAGGTCAACTGCGTCCGGGCGGCGAGCAAAGAAGCGTCACCCAGGAGCGGCGCTTCTGTGAATCCACCGATTTCCGCGGGGTCAACCGACGACAGCGGTGCTTTCCATACCCGCAACGCTAAGACTCCACTGGAACTCGGCAGTGGATAGACGGTCCCCTGGCCGAATGCCCACCACTTTCCACCCGGCGGCAGCTTGCCATAGGTCCCCAGCTTCTGGCCATTCCAGTAGATTTCGTACGCGTCTTGTATTACTGGGATCAGCACTGCCAGACTCTTGGTTCCCGCGGAATTGGAGTTGTCGATCTGCAGACGCTGCCGGTACCAGGCGAAGCCTGTGTAGCTCGGATGGCCCTGCTGTCCCCAGGGTTCGTCGACACGGATCGGCTCCCAGTTCGAGTCGTCCAGTGCCGGGTCAGCCCACGCCTTATCGTCGCCCAGATGAAACCGCCAGCCCTTGTCCAGCGGAATCGTGCCGGTACCTGGATTCTGCACCTTCAGGGTTTGGCCCACGCCAGAGGTGGCGAGCGGAAGAAAAATTAGAACCAGAGCGAAATACAGCCGCAGTCCACGGCACCCCGGACATACCCGAATCATTACCAGGCTCCTTGCTCAAGCTATTTGCACTGCGGCGTCGGGGGAGAAGCGTATCCAGCATACGACATCCTGGCTTTTCGCTTTCCTGTTTCCGAAACGAGGTGACCCGTTCCCGCGTTACCGCGAAGAGTTCCACTCCCGTCTGGTCGCATAAACCGCCAACGGCCGCCTGATCGCGTTTCTAATTCTTCCGATCGCCTGCCGTGGCTCCCGATTGTTTGCGGTTCGCCGCCTTGGGCGCAAAATACCCCCGGCGGGCCTCCACATCCAGGCCGTGTTGGTCGACCTTCACTTGCAAGCGGTGATAGGTCCCTGTGGGCTTCACGTCTTTGAGAGAGACCTGGAGCAAATACAGGCACTGCGGCGCGGCCGCCAGGCTCTTCAGCCCGTTCTCAAGATCATTATTGTTGTGGAAGAAAGTTCCGCCGGTTCCGTATGCCAATTCTGCCATAGCATTCTCGCTGGCCTCCATGGCCGCCAGGCGATCCTGCGAGGTTGGTCCAAACATGTCGCTGATGGTGGTGTTGCCGCCCAGGCTCGCGTCTGCATTTCCCACGTAGAGCCCACGCGCGTCCAACGCGCTGATGACGACATTCGAGCCGGCAGCGCGGTCGAGTACCTCTGATTTGAAAGTCATCGCTTCGGGGGAAAGGGACAGGAAACCGGGAGACACCAGGATCAGCGTTCGCTGTCCAGGCAGTTTCGACATGGCGCTCACCACGGCTTCTATCAAGAGCAGCGATTGGTGGGCATCTTCTTCGCCCGTGGCAAGCGCCCGCGTGGCGGCGGAACGCGCCAATCGTTCGGGCAAACTGGTCGGAGCGTCAATCTCACCGGAGCTTCCCTCCGGAACACGCCCAGGAACCGGATAACAGGCTTTCGCCTTTCTGACCGCCACCGTGAATTCCGTGCTGTCGTGCTGGTTGAGGATCTTGTCAGCGGCGTAATAGTCGATATCGGGACAATCCCGTGAGTCGTGCTGAAAAGCCCGGTGAACCTTCAGCTTCTTTATCGCCGCCTGCAGCACGGCCCGATCGCGCGTTATCCCGGAATTGACACCCGAAAACGACAACACAGCCTCGTAATCCGTTGCGGCGAGGGGCTCGTCGAGCATTTTGATCGCGGCTCTCTGCGTAATCGCAAGGTCGGAAGAGTTGAGGTGCCGATCGTCAAAAAGGAACAGGATGAATCTGTTTTGCGCAGATGCCAGGGTGGCCGAAGCCCCCGAGGCGGCAACACTCGAACCGGCGGTCGCTCCCGTCTCAGCCCCGGCCGGCACCACTCCAGTGGCGGCCGACTTGACCACGGTGAACCCCGTAATGGCTCTTATCTTGCCTTGGTCCAAGACCGTGAAGTCGCTCTGGCCCAGTTTGCCTACCGCGCGTCCCTGCTTATCACGAACCACTGCTGGAATCAGCAGCTCCGGGACCTCGACATGCAGCGTGACTTCGCCGGCGGGAACACTCCCCGGCGGCGCAACCGTAAAGGCCCCGTTTGCAGCAACGGTCGAAGTGGCCTGCTCCGTCAGCGGCTCGGCTGGCGCGGCACTTGCGGGAGAGGGTGGCTCGCCCGCTCCTCCCATTCCCCGGCTGGGAAGCGCCAGCCTGGGGAGCCTGCATTTTCGCAGCAGGCACGGAAGCGGACTCTGCAGCCGGCGGCAGCGGTTGGCCTTCCACCGGGCTCCGGGCCTGCATTTCCGGCGCCCCTGATGTCAAGGGCTGCGGCGCGCTTTCCTTGAGGACGTCCGTCCGCGCAGGTTCTGCCTTCGCGCTGGGGGGAGCAGAGCCCCCAGCAAGGATCCGTGTTGTCGACGCGAAGCGGTGATAATGGATGAAGTGAGTCTCGTTCAGCCATTCTTTGGGCGCATCTCCATTGATGGTGTCGGGATCTTCGAGTGCCATCGAAAGAGCAATGCTGCGCACCGGGCAGATGAATGTGGTCCCGGCGATATCGACGGGGCCATACTCCACCAGAATGGCGGCGCGGCGGAACGGTGCGCCTCTGGTCAAATCCGCGTCCATGGTTATCCGCAGGATCGTTCCATCGGCCGGGTTGATTCCGATCGACCCGTGATAACCGGGTTTGCTATGAACGATTCCGGGGTTGGAAGGGACGGCGTTCAGGACCTCGTAGTGAGAAGCCGATGCAGGCACCTCATAACCGAAGACTGCGACTCTACCCTTGGCAGACTCTTCCCAGTGACTCCAGCGGATATTGCCATCGGCTGTATCGGCCAGGATCATGCCCAGTGTGTCGCCGAACTCACCGCCCGAAATCAGGCCCACGTTCGCCTGCCATACGGCCGAACCCTGGGTCGCAGGCTGATTCTCCCGTTCGTTGCGCACCGATATTTCTCCGCTCGAAGTGGCAATCAAGTGCAACCCCGAACGTGTCGGCCAAGTATCCTTTTTGAGCGCCTGCGGCCTGTCGTCGTAAAGGCTTATCACCCGGGTGGCGAAAAAGTCTGGCAAGCGAGGCAGGGTTTGCGAAACATATCTTCGTGCAGCCAGCAGGATTCGAGTTTGCCCGGTGCTGTCCGGCGCTGGCCTCGCCGGCAACTCGTTTGCCGGCGGGTCGCAGAAGGCCGATCGGTCAGCCAGCAGTTCCAGGGCTCGCGCCCCCTGGGTGCCCGGAACCAGACGTGCTTCGAGCCGGCCCAGCGTTGCTTCCGTAAGCCGTTCCGTAAGCTCGAAGCCGCCAATTTCCCGTGCAATCTCGGCGTCCGGCTTGTGTGCGTTGATTGCCGTGTCGAGCGACTGTTGTAACTGCGCAACGGTCGTGTGTTTGGAGGCACTGAGGGGGATTGCGGTGGCAAGAAGGAAAACAACAATCCACGACCGCCGCATCAGACTACTCGCGTCTTGAGTGGACCCTGGCACCTTAAAGCCCCACCAGAAACTAAAGACAAAGGATACGCTCTTCGAGACGCAGAACGAGAATCCGAGTGACAGGAATTCACAGCGTTTCGTCTTGTATCTTTCTACGTCCTGGAGGACCGGGGACATGATACGTGCGCCCGGAGATTAAGCTGAGGCTAACGGTTATAGCAGGCAGGATGGACGGCCGACCAGGTTGTGGCGTTGCTGCTTACAACTTTTGGAACTCCCCCATCTGGGGTCTCGGCTCAAACAAAGGTCCAATCTGCATATTACGAACGACCTCCGGTGCTCCGCTTCAGGGGTAAGTAGCTTGACCCGCGAGGCAGAGATCAAGAACAAAAGTTCCCTGAGCGTCCCCGACTGTGAGATTCCGCTAAGCCCCATACATCGATAGCCTGACTTCACTATGAAAATCTTGATTGCTTTCGTTCTTCCCCTCGTTGTCCTCGGATTGGCGCTTGCCTTCGCTTACTGAGTCTGTGGAGAGATTCGTGGTGTGTAAATGCACAGGCAACGCATGTTGCCCGGCCGCGGTCCGGCGCGCCCCATACGATTTGCATGGAGCGCGCCTCTCGCGGGTTATGTTCATCTAGGCGTGAGCACGTAAAGATGTCCGTTGATGCCCTTGGCGACAATCTTGCCGTTGTCGCTTATGCCGCTGGCGTTGGTAAGGAACGTAAGCGACGGGTCGACCAGATCGTTCAGGTCGATCAGCCTCCCATCCTTGTACAAGGAAGCATGACTACTCCCATTGGCCGCCGCGTAGCTGCCCGCAATGTGTCCTTTGTTGTTGAGGCCTGCGGGCGTCAAGGGGATCTTTTCAAAGGAATGCCCACGGAAAACAAAATTGCTTGCCGTGGCCGAGCCGACAATCTCGCCGCGATTGTTAATGAGCGCATTGACAATCGATTGGCCTGCGACAGTACCCAAATCGCTCATGTGGCCCTTGGCATAAAGAAAGAGGTGATTGAGCGTGCTGCCGGTCACCGAACTGACGCCGGCAATCTCGTTCTGATCGTTGATGCTCGTGCCTTCGCTGTAGGTCCCGCCGAGGGTACCGATATCCATCAGGCCGGATCCCTGGTAAATGAAGGCGTGAAACGGTGCCCCGCAGCCGGGGGTAGAAAAAATAGTGCACGTTCCAGTGGAAAGGTACCCCGTGATGTCTCCCGCGCTGTTGATGGCTGATCCGATGCTTTCCCTTTCCATATTGGCGATATCGGGAGTCACCGTTGTGCCGTCGCTGGAGTTGTAAATGAACGCGTGCTGCGGCGGTTCGCCATCGAAAGGAGGCGTCAAAAACATTTCGCCCACTACCTGGCCATTATTGTTAATGCCATAGCTGGCACTCGTCCGGCTGTTCTCGATGCCCGTGTTCACCCCCCCGGCATAAATGAAAGCCTGGATGAAGGTCTCCGGAGTTGGGATATACGCCACCGTGCCGCTCACTTCTCCCTTATTATTGATTCCCGATCCCGTGATGTTGGAGACCGTTCCGAAGTTCCCCGATTCTGGAATCTCGGTTGCCGAGTAGATTGGGTGCGTGCGCGGGCGAACCAGCGCGATCGAGACAGGATCGGCTACGGCCGTAAACGGGGAACCCGGAATGGGTGTCAGCGCCGAGGCACTATACGCAGAAATATCGTTCGAAGACCGGTTAGCTAAGTAGATAAATGTGCCGGTATAGTCCACCGCCACGAAGTTTGGGTTTCCCCCGCCGAAGGGGGAACCTGAAGCCGGCGTAAGCAACCCACCTTGAAACGGCTCGACTTGACCAATGCTGTAAACGAAAAGTCCACCATACCCGGCCAGATAGACGGATTGGCCATTGGGGGCTACGGTTACCGAGTTCACCCCCCCGGCGCCCGCGGCATAGGGCGACCCAGTCAGTGGACTGAGCGCCCCATTGGCTGAATCGAGGAAATATCCGGAGATATTGTCCGAGCCAAGATTCGCGACATAGACCCACCTGTCGTTCGGGTCCACAGCCACTGACATTGGCGAGGTTCCGGTAGCGAACGGCGAGCCGGAGATCGGCGTGAGCGCGCCGGTCGTGCTGTTAATCGTGTAGCCGGAGACGTTATTGGAGGATTCGTTGGTTACGTAAACAAACTTCCCCAGCGCGTCGACCGCTATCGCGGATGGGAAAGTTCCTGCCGGAAACGGAGAACCGGCCACCGGTACTAACCGGCCGCTCTTCTCATCGATGGTGTATGCCGAAACGTTGTTCGTTCCAAGGTTTGCCACGTAGGCGAACCTGCCTGATGGGTCAATCGCGACTGCGGTTGGTCCCGAACCTGCTTTAAAAGGTGATCCCGGGATAGGCGTCAACTTGCCGCTACCGCAATCAATCTGAAAGCCGGATATATCGTTGTCCCCTCCGAATTGGTTCGTGGCGTAGAGGAACCTGCCCGCCGGATCTACCGCGACCGAAGTGGATCCCGACTTACCGGTGTTGAACGGCGAACCTGCAATCGGAGTCAGCTTGCCGTTCGCGCTGTTGACGATATACCCCAGCACTTTTCCGGAACCTAGATCAGAGACATAGGCGAACTGGTTGCCAGGGTGATGTTCATCTTCAGCGGCCGCCTGTTGGGGCGCAGCCGCGAGGATGAACGTGATTGGAAGAGCGAGAACCAGGCAGATTAAGGACCTTAAAGTGTTACCCGAGGTCCTACTTTGTTGAAAGGCAGACATGAATGGATCCTCCTCATTGCTCCACGCAAGTTAGCACGGACGCGATCGGGGAGAGGAGCGAAGGCGGCGTATCTTGCGCAGGCACGCGAATTATATCCATCAGCCGGCGACTAAGTCCAGTAACGATTAACTTATTTCGACGAGTGCAATTCTCTTACTAACCAACTGGGCCCGATGTCCCGAGGTAATGATGGGCTGCTCAAAGTATTTCCACGAGAGCGCTGCGTACGCGCATGCAATCAGAGCTGCAAGCGCGGCCGAGGTATAGCTTCGAAAGCCAAAGTATTTCCAGCAAACCATCAGCGCGGTCAGATGAATGAGATACAGTGAGTAGCTGATTCGCCCTATATACTGAAGAGGCTTAAGCTGCAGGACTCCAACCCGCCATCCGCTTAGGGCCCAAAGGAAAAGTCCTAGACAGATAATAAGGGACAACTCGTAGGTTAAAAAGTTACTCACCGGAGTATTGGCGGTCCTCTTGATCGGAGCAAAGCGACCGAACAAAACGAACCCAGACAGCCCACTGGCAGATAGAAGGATTCCATACTTCCCATAAGTCTCTATCAGAGTTCTTCGTTTACGCCACAAGATCGATACCAGAGCGCCAATGGCGAGCAGGTCCATACGGAATGGCGTTTCACTATAGATCGGAACGTAGTCAGGAAACAAGGGTGTACAAAACCAGCGAAGCACTGGCGCTAGAATCACCAGAAAAACTGCCAACCTCGCGATCCAGCGTTCGCTGAGGGAGAAAACAATAAAAGGCCATACGATGTAGAACTGCTCTTCGACCGCGAGAGACCACAATAGTGCCAGCGAGTCGGGGAACTTAACATGGGTAATGAGCAGTAAATTCATAAACCCAAGATAGTAATACCAGGACTTAAGCCACCAGACGCCAAAGAGTACGCAGGTGATTGCGAGCAGAAGAAAATACGGCGGCAGGATACGGCGACTGCGGCGGGCATAAAACGAACCGAGATAGGCCAGGATGTTACGATTGCGGCTTCGGATCAAAATATCGGTGATCAGAAATCCGGATAGGATAAAGAACAAATCTACACCCATCCATGCCAGCTTGGTTTCAACGGCATGGTGGGAAAACACAGCGATGATCGCTATTGCCCGCAGACCATCCAGTTGCGTGATCCTTCCTTTCAATGAACGCCTCCGAGGGCCGATAACGCGAGCAGAAGTGCGAGCTAAACTCGCCGCTTTCAGATACCCGGTTGCGGCATGCTCTCACTTAGAGGAACACTAGGTTTCTTCCGGCGGGTCGTAAAGTTAGTTGCAGTAAATTCAAACGTTAACGAGTTGCTAACGCAGCCCTCATAGGTCGTCAGGGCTCACAGCAACCAAAGGTCTTGTCCCGGAATTGGTTCCGCTCCACACGGCCGGCCCAAATAGCAAAACAGCTGGAGAAGGAATTGAAGTTGGTCGCCGTCAGTTCTCGAGCATTCGTCCGCACAGCGTTGTGTGCCGGGAGGAAGCGACCTCAAAGATAAGGAGAGTGCAACGGGGTGACTCACCATGAGGCTAAACTCGACCGGCAAGTAGGCTAAGCTGTAAGGCCCAGATTGAAGAGGTGCCGAGTAAACATTAAATCTTGTGGGTGACGTACTGAACGTCGACGACTTCTTCATTGAAATCGACCATCTCAACCCGGAGCAGGACCTGAAAATGTTTGGGCACAGGCGACTGTCTTCCGGGAGCAAGCGTTTCGAGAAGCTCGCGCACCTTGTCATCGCGAAGTAGAAACTCCGCTGCCCCCTGAAATGCCCGGCCATGATTAGCCCCGATCAGCGTGACGCATGTCCCGTCCGCCGGTCCAGGGCGCCGGGTGACCAATACATAGTCGGACACCCGCTCGAAGGAACCACATAGGAAGCGGGTGCATTCGTAGCGAGAAGCGACCCCGTCTGTGGCTTCACAATCTTCTATGTAATGATCTCGAACGAGGAGTTTTTCCCCGCTTTGCAGGTTGCGCACAAAGCTGTTGGCTCTGGAACAGCCCACCACTACCAAATTGCTATTTTGAATGTCCGCCCACGATGCGGACCGGGAGTTTTTCACTTGCACAGAGGCTTGCATCTCGTGGAACCCCTGGGTCAGCAATACGACGGCTTGCACCTCGCCTCCGGAGACGAAATGGAAGGTAGGAACAGCGTCCTTGAGCGAATCGGGGAGCCTTTGCCCCATCTCTCGTTTGGCTTCCGAGAGATCGTTAGCGTGGAGATTCCTGAAAAAATTGCCCTCCGAGTCACGGAAGCACAGCAACTCGGTATAGAGCAGGAGATTAGCGCGAGAGTTGGTTAAGTAGGGGTCCCAAAAACGGCGGAGCGCCGCGCCGTCATCTCCGGGCTCGGTATTCTGATCACCGCTGCGCATCTCAACGAACCGCAGACGGTATTCCCCCTTGGGTATCTCCAGAGACCAGCGCTCGTTCCGCCCTTCTTTCTCGAAGTATGCCTGCAATCGTTGCCGAATGCTGGCGATACTGACGCGGACGATGGAGTCCACCTTGGGGTCGAACAATGGCGGGCGGTTGATGGCGACGACCGCAATTTCGTACTCTTTGACCGAGGGGGCACCCTCTTGCCCCGCATGTTCAAATAGAAATCGCAGAATGCGTTGCAAGGATGCAGCTTGAAGAAATTGCGGGCTGACCAGTATGCGGTTTAGCAGCGAAAGCTTTTGGCGCTCGATGTCGAACGCTTCCAACACAGGCACGGGAACTACCCCAATATAAGGTCATTCAAGCCAACAGCATCGACTGAGCGCAAGCGTATCATACAGGTCCGTTTCCAGTGATTGAATGACATTTTCGGAGTATCGGCTAGCCCCCTCGAGAGCGGGCACCCATGGCGAACCGCGGTATTTCGTAGACAGACCTGAAACTGACACCTGTACCGAGCTCGTCAGTACACCTCGTGAAAAGTTCCGGTTCTGTGTATGTCCCCCTTTTCCCCGCTTGACGCTGGCCTTATTACATGTTTAATCTAGGCATGTACCAATAATGCCTTATGGAAAACAGTACTAACACATCGCGAGACCTGTTTCCCGGCGCGCTGGAGATGATGATTCTCGAGTCGCTCCGCCGTCAGCCAGCGCATGGATATGCACTGGTTCAGCACATCCAGCAGCGATCGAAGAACCTGCTGCAGGTGGAAGAGGGTTCGTTGTATCCAGCCTTGCAGCGACTTCTCAAGGCGAAGCTGGTCAATGCCGAGTGGACCATCTCTCCCTCGACCAACCGGCGCGTGCGTATCTATGAGATCACCAAAGCCGGCCTGCACCATCTCGAACGTGAGATTTCCAGCTTCGACCGCATGCTGGAAGGGATCCAGATGGTGCTCGGGCCTGAGCGGCGCCCTGCGAATTCCTAGGAGGCAGCACCGATGGGATGGCTAGAGCGAATCTTCCGCCGCCGACGCCTTTACGACGAATTGGACGAAGAGGTGCGTGCACACATCGAAGAGAAGACTGAGCAGCTTATGCGGCTCGAGAACCTTTCTCACGTTCAGGCACGGCAGACGGCGCTCCGTGCATTCGGGAATCCTACGCTCGTTCAGACACGGAGCCGCGAGGTGTGGGAATGGCCGGGGTTTGAATCTCTGCTTACCGACCTGAAACTTGCGTTGCGGCGTCTGCGCGAAATCGCCTGGATTCGGCATCACGGTTCTTCTGACACTGGCCATTGGCATCGGCGCCAACACCGCGGTCTTTACCGTTGTCGACAACATTCTCCTCAAGCCGCTGCCCTATCCTCAGCCGGAACAACTGGTGGCGGTGTGGCTGCACGCTCCGGGAGCGGCCGGCTTGACCAATTTCGCACAGGGGCTACGTCTTTCGCCGTCGATGTACCTTACGTTCGCTGAACACAACCGCACATTTCAGTCCATCGGTGTCTGGATTTCAGGAACAGCCAACGTAACCGGAATCGCTCGGCCCGAAGAGGTGCACACAACGTACATAAGTGACGGGGTGCTGCAAACACTGAACGTTCCGCCCGCTGCGGGGCGATGGATCCTGCCAGGCGATCAGGTGCCGCACGGCCGCGAAGTTGCGATGCTGGGCTACGGCTACTGGCAGCGGCGTTTTGGCGGTGACCGGTCGGTGATCGGCCGAAACATCGAAGTCGATTCCGAGGAGCGCGAGATCGTCGGCGTGATGCCACGAGGTTTCGAGGTCGTGAACCAGGACTTCGACTTGCTCATCCCGCTCGCATTCGATCCGCGGCATCAGATCCTGGCGGGTTTTGGCTATAACGGGATTGCCCGGCTCAAGCCGGGTGTGACGGTTGGCAAGGCGGACGCGGATATCGCGCGCATGCTCGATATCTGGATGGATTCGTGGACCAATGGTGACGGGGGCGATCCGCACTTCTACCGGACGTGGAAGATCTCGGGTGCGATTCGCCCCATGAAGCAGGAAGTGATCGGCAACGTGGGTAATGTTCTGTGGGTGGTCATGGGCACCATCGGCGTGGTGATGCTGATTGCCTGCACAAATGTGGCGAACCTGCTGCTGGTGCGTACGGACGGGCGCCAGGAGGAGCTGGCGATTCGCGCGGCATTGGGCGCGGGCCGCGGGCGGCTAGTTCGAGATTTACTGAGCGAATGTGTGCTGCTCGCGCTGATCGGCGGCCTGGCGGGTATCGGCATTGCGATGGGTGGGCTGCAATTGCTGACCGCGATCGGTCCTGCGAGCCTCCCGCGTCTGCACGAGATCACGCTCGATGTGCGCTCGATTGCATTCACGCTCTTGCTCTCGGTGTTCTCGGCACTGCTGTTCGGGGCGATTGCGGCGGGCAAGTCGATGCGTCCGGCTGCATCGCTGCTGCATGCCTCCGCCGGGCGTACGGCAAGCGCCAGCCGCGAGCGGCAACGCCTGCGCAATCTGCTGGTGGTTGCGCAAGTGGCGATGGCGATGGTACTGCTGATCAGCGCCGTGCTGATGATCCGCACGCTGGCGGCGCTGCGAGACGTCGACCCTGGATTCGCCGATGCGAATCATGTGCAGACTCTGCGTATCGCGATTCCACAACAGCTTGTTCCGGACGCGCAGGCGACCCTGCGCCTGGAGAACAGCATTGCCGAAAAGCTCGCCGCGATTCCCGGCGTCAGCTCTGCCGGGTTCGCGCGAGTTGTACCGATGGACGGAATCGAGCCGGCCTGGAACAACATCTACATCCAGGGCCAAGACAACCGTGCGGGAAGCGCGCCGATGCGGCTGTTTAACTACATCTCTCCTGGATACTTCCATAGCCAAGGAACGCGCCTGGTGGCCGGGCGCGACTACACGTGGGACGACACCTACGGCATGCGGCCGGTGGGCATCATCTCAGAGAACCTGGCGCGGGAGTCCTGGGGTTCGGCACAAGCGGCCATCGGCAAGCATTTCAGAATCATGCCGGCCCAGTCTTGGGTCACGGTCGTCGGGGTCGCTCAGGACGTGCACCAGAATGGTGTGGACGAGGAGGCCCCGGCGACTGTGTACTGGCCCGTCATGTTGAAGTTGCCCTGGGCCAACAACTCTATCGATACCCAGCGCGCAGTGACCTTTGTTGTTCATAGTGATCGCGCCGGAACCGAGAGCCTGCTCACCGAAATTCAGCGGGCCGTGTGGCAGGTGAATGGGAGCCTTCCCGCGGCGTCCATGCAGACGATGGGCGAACTCTACGGGCGCTCGATGGCGCGCACATCGTTCACGCTTGTGATGCTGGCAATCGCCGGGGCCATGGCGCTGGCGCTCAGCCTTATTGGCATCTACGGGGTTATCTCGTACGCCGTGTCGCAGCGCACCCGCGAAATTGGAATCCGCATGGCATTGGGGGCACGGAAGGGCGAACTGCGCTGGATGTTCGTGCGCTCCGCGTTGGCGCTGACGGGGATTGGCATGGTTCTTGGCCTGGGAGCCGCAGGCGTGCTCGCGCGAACATTGAGGACGCTGTTGTACGGGGTGAGCCCACTCGATCCGGTTAGCTTTGCCGCGGTGCCTCTCATTCTTGCGGTGGCCGCGGCGTTGGCAAGCTTTCTGCCGGCTTCCCACGTTGCTGCAGTCAATCCGGTGGATGCGCTGAAGGAACAGTAAGAGGAATCAGCTGGAGTACGGTCACCAGGTGACGGTCAGGACCTAACCCATACCGTCACGATTACAGCTAGATCGATGGTGGGCACACGCGCCCCTTATTAAACGAGACTTCGGACGCGGACGTCTCGCAGCCACAGACCGCCCCACGCCAGGCATGCGAATGCAACGGTAAAGGCGATGCCCGACCATGGTCCGCCGATGCGGATCTTGCTGGCGACGGCGCCCCCGAGGTATCCGGTTAGTAGGATTGCTCCCAGGATCGAGGTGCGGGGAATGAGGTACAACAATGTGCATGTCAGCAGCAGTACGCCGATGCCGACGATTTCGGATTCGGGGTACCCGAGTTCCTGAACTGTGGCCTTCACGACGAAGTCGGGTTTCATGAGCTTCATGACTCCGTCCATCAAAAAGAAGAGGACTGCAAAGCCGCTTACGATGCGCCCGGCCCAGAGTTGTGTATTCGAAACCAAGAGAACCTCCGTTCACAGCTATACCTCGGCCCGGAAGATCGGGCGCGATACTAAGGAGAGATTATGGCCTGCTCAGGCTAGCCGGTCTTGTACAGAAACGACAACTGCTTTCGGACCTGCGCGATTCTGGCCGGGGATTCTCCGATGAATCGGCGGAAGGATCGCGTAAGGTGGGCCTGATCGAAGTATTGGGCCGTGGCGACCACATCGAGAATGGAGGCACCGTCTTTGAGCAGACCGGTTGCGTATCGCGCGCGCTCGATCTGGCGAAAGGTTGCGTAGGTGACGCCGGTGGACCGCAGAAAGTGGCGCTGCTGCGAGCGTTGGGATAGCTCTCCCGTCGCTGTGGCAGCGCCACACTTTTTCGATGAAGGGGTGATCCGAAGCGCGGTCGTGGAAATGGATTAACTCGGTTTGGGGAATGTGCGAAGTGGCTGGTGTTGTCATTGGCAACGCCTCGTGCGATGGGGGAGCGGCTGAGGGCTAACTTGCCCACCCTGGGCAATCGATCCGGAGCAATTTTACACGTCCCCCTTGCCGCCAAAGAGTGAACCTATCGTAGCTAATCTGCTTCCTGGTCAAGGGCAAAGCACCGGAATCAATGTCCGGCGCCCGCGGCGACTGGCTTCCTGACTCTTTTCCTACCGCAGCGGGCTATTTGGCACCGGCTGCCTTATAGACAATTTTGCCGCCGACCAGCGTCAGTATCGATCTCGTCTTCGGCAACTCCGACGCAGGTACTGTAAATATGTCCTGCGAAAGGACGGCGATGTCCGCCAGCTTACCGGGTTCGATCGTGCCTTTCTCTTTCTCGGCAAATTCCGCGTAGGCGGCCGTGAGCGTATAGGCAGTGACGGCCTGTTCTCGCGTGATCGCCTCCGACGGCCGATTGCCGGGTGTGCTCGCGAACATAATGTCGAGGTAAGGGTTGATGGGCGCGTCCGAGCCGAAAGCTACCGGAATCCCCGCGGCCAGAAGCGACTTTACCGGCTGAGCCTTCTCAAACATCGCGACTCCCGGGTGTGCAATGGCCGCCAGATGAGTAGGATTCTGCACAACGACAATGCCATCCTCTTTGATACGCGCAAACTGGTCAGGGAAAATTCCGTCGCCGTGTTCGAAGCGTAGCCGGCGCCCATTCCAGAACGCTTTGCCCCCTGCCGAGTCCATGTCGTCCAGCACGGTTGCCACAGACCGGTTGCCCGACACATGAAGCAACAGTTGATCCTGGCTCTTGATCGACTCATTGAGCATGGCTGGATATTCCGCCGCGGGGAACTCCAGGGGCAGGTCGGTAAACAGCACATCCAGCGGCGGTGCCGGCGGCAATTTCCATTCACCACGCGGTGTAAACGTGCCTTCAATGCCCACGCCATCGGCCAGCCATTTCATTCCGCTCACCGTAATCAGCTTCGCGGGATGCGCAGGCACCCCTTGGCCTTCTTGAATGTTCCGCCCGGCTGGCGTGGTACCCGGCATTCGCACCACTCGCACACGTATCTGCGTGGGAACCGCTTTCAGCAGGGCTACGGCACGGGTTGGGGACATGGTGATGGAGAGTTCCTGGATGGAGGTCACGCCATACGTTGCTTCCTCATCCAGTTGTTGACGAAGCTGGGAAATCGCTTCACCTTCTGGAACTCGATCCGCTGCGGCGCGCTCCAGGTTCATCACCGCGTACTCGCGCAAGGTGCCGGTCAACCGCCCCTCGGCATCGCGTTCAAGCCGTCCGCCCATAGGGTCCGGCTGGTTGTCGGCGATTTGATAAAAGCGCAGGCCGGCCGTGTTCAGGATCATGGCGTGACCCGTGAAGGTTTCCAGCGAAACCGGATTATGCGGCGCGATCTGGTCGAGCGCTTTCCGGTCGATCGACGGATCTGCGAAGACGTTAAGTCCGATGGTTACCGAGATCAGGCTGTTGGGCGGGTTCTTGGCGATCGCCGCCACAATGCCATCTTTGACCTGCGTCCACGACGGGTCCGGCATCTTCAAATCTACGTCGACCTGCGGAGGACCGAGATCGAAATGATGATGAGCGTCGTTAATCCCCGGGATGACCGTGTTCCCATGCAAGTCAATTGCATTCGTCTTCTTGCCCGCCATGGCGTGGATGGTCTTCGTATCGCCTGTCGCCACGATGCGTTCGCCACGGATCGCCAGCGCCTCTACATAAGGCCGCGATGCGACCCCGGTAAAGATTTTTCCATTGAGCAGTACCGTATCCGGCGGCATCTCCTGCGAAGACGCAAGACCGCAAGCGCACGCTATCCATAGCACCCCGATAAGACTTGTCTTCGCGAGATTCTTCATGTGGATTCGTTTCCTTGATCTTGGAACGAGTCCCGATAGGGACGGCTGAACGTAGCCTAGCACGCAGTGCTGGGTCAACGAGAACGAACGAGCCCCGATAGGGACGGCTGACGATGACCGAGATGAAACCCTGGGTGCTCCACCCTGCAAACGCTCAACGCTTCGCCATCCTTCACCCGTGCCGGGCCCTGGCAAGGTCCACGATCCCTTCGCCGCCATAAAAGACTCCTGCCCGCTCGAAAGCCATGGGTTGCAATTCGCCTCGATGACGTAAATCTCGCCCTTGCTCGATATGCGCATGTCGATGCGCCCATCGTCACGAAGTTTCACCGCCCGGTAGGCCTTGATTCATCCAGTGCAGGTGGCAGGAAATTACGGGTACGCTCCAGACGAGGCGACAATCCTGTTTGAGCTGAGTATCCCGGGCTTCCACGAAGGGTCCGCGGAACTGCAGATCCCTCCGCTCCGCTGCGCTGCGGTCGGGATGACACGGAGAGGGTAGCGGTTTCCTAAGGAGTGGATGCCGGACCGAGGGTTTTTCACTGCTTTGGCGGAAGCGGAGGCTCGTGACTCCTCCGATGCTGATGACAACCTACAGCGTTGCGCGTCGCGGACGGTGGTATGTCACAGCTCGCGAAAGCGAGCGCGATATGGGGCAAGAACCATCCCATGACATACCGGCCAAGTGCGCCAAAATGCACGCAAGAAGGGTGTTGACAGACGGATGTTCACCGAATGGTTTCTGCTTGCCGATAGGGGCTTAATCAAAAAAAAGCGTGGTGAACATCCCGTCCGTCAACGCCTTTTCGTTTATGTGCTCCGAGCAGTGGAGAGCCACCACCCATTCCCGGAACACCAGCAGGTTTCATCCGGCGTTGTATTTCGCCGCAGGGAGCGCACCTTATTCGTGCGCCCACCACGGAAAGCTGCGGTCAGCTTCTTCGCGGTGTCCTCATCGCGCCCCCCAAGGCACGGAATAAACATCGCCGGACAAACGAATCGTGCATCGAACAGTTCGTCTGCAACCCGTGTTACTAGCAACATGTTGCCCAGCCCGAGTTTTCCGCCGGAACCGTTCGGTGTAAGCGGAAAGAGCAGCCGCCCCGACGGGCGGAGGGCGTCAAGCCAGAGATCCAGCGGTGCGGTTGCCCCGGCGGTGACATAAATGGCATCGCTGCTCGGGATCGTGCCTTCCGCTCCTGAGCGCGGGACTACGGTCACGTGCGCCAAGTGTGCGAGGTTCATGGCTGCCCTCTGCGCCAGCTTCTCTCCAATTTCATAGGCAATGACCTTGCCTGCAGTAGAAGTCAACGTCGCCAAGATCGCGGTGTAGTAGCCAACACCAGCGCCGATATGGACGACGCTTTCCCCGGTTCTCACATCGAGAGCCGCGAGACAGCGTGAGTGCAGCGACGGTTGGCCATTGTTGATTCCTCGTTCTGCTTCGAGGGCGACGACGATGTCTTGATAGAGCAACGTCGGATCAGCGGTTGGGGTCTGGGTGTATCCATTCCCGTGGTAAACCTTCCACGGGCCAGGCCCTAGATAGCGCTCGCGAGGCGTCGAAGCAAAAGCAACGGTGAGTGGACTATTAGGCACGCCCGCAATCGCTGTCATCAACTCCGCAAAGAAGTTCCTGTGCGCGTCCAAGAGTTCCAAAGTAGTGTCCTCCGCTAATTCGGTCACCTTCTCCTGCCTTGCCCGGACATTTAGATGCTAGCCACATTGGCAGGAGGCTGCTCGCGCATGACATACCGGCCAAGTGCGCCAAAATGCACGCAAGGTGCGCCAATTGCGAAAGACACCTTGCGTTTTTGCCGGGTTGCGCTAGCCTGTATGGTGCGGAGCCCGATGACGCCCCGGCCGTGGCGCGTTGTTTCGCCGGAGCCTTTGGGCGCAAGCCGAAAGGAGAACCTCGGTGATGAACCTGACCGTAAACGGCAAGAGCCTGCCGGTAACATCCCCACAAGACACTCCCCTTCTCTACGTGTTGCGGGATGAGCTGGGAATCGATAGCCCGCAGTTCGGGTGTGGCCTCGCGCAATGCGGCGCGTGTTCCGTACTGGTCGATGGTCAGGAGGTGCGCTCCTGCGTGACTCCCGCTTCTATGGCGGTGGGTAAGGAGGTCACCACCCTGGAGGGATTGCCCGCCCGCTGGGCAGCCCGGAAGCACCTGCCGCAAAATGAGGCGAACCCAGCGCTACATCCCGTGCAGGTCGCCTGGATCGAACAACAGGTCCCGCTTTGCGGCTTCTGCCAAAGCGGCATGATGATCAAGGCAACCGAGCTCCTGGAACACAAGCCGCACCCGACGGATGCGGAAATCAGCGAGGCCTTCACCACCGGAGGGGTGTCCCCACGCCTTTGCCGCTGCGGAACGTATATCGCGATCAAAGATGCAGTACGCCATGCCTCGAAGCTCATGGCAGAGGGAGAGGTCTAATGGAACACCTTCGCGAAGCCTATGAGCAGATGTCGGATGTGTGCGGTGCACGCCTCAGCCGCCGCAGTTTCGTTAAGACCGGTGGTGCGCTGGTGGTAGGGTTCGGCATCCTTCGAGGACGAAGCGCGCAAGCCGCTGCGATGATCAAAGGCGATGCGTTCGACGTATCGCTCCCCGCGTCGTGGATCGAGATTCGTCCCGACAATACCGTCCTGTTTCGCACCGGCAAGAGCGACTTCGGCCAGGGGACCATCTACACCGCCTACCGCCAGATCGTAGCCGATGAGTTGGATATGCCCTTCGAGGCCATCACCACTGTAGTTTCGGCAGATACAGATACCACCCCGGAAGGCGGCGGCACCTTTGGCCTGTTGGGCGAAGGAACCCCCAATATACGAAAGGCCGCTGCTTACACAAAGCAGGCTATTCTCCAGCTTGCCTCGGAAAGGCTCGGTGTACCCAAAGACCAGGTACGGACCGCCGATGGGAAGGCCTCGGCCGGCGGCAAGGAAATCACCTACGGTGAGTTGGTCAAAGGCCAGGACCTGAAATTGACCATTCCGGTAAGCGGCGACCTCACCAGCATTTTCGGCCTCCGCATCACCGGCGACCCGCCGCTCAAATCAGCGAGCGATCTCACCGTGGTGGGCAAATCATTCAAGAACAGCATGGTTTCGGAAAAAGTGCGGCACGATGCGTTGTGGGTCACCAACGTCAAGCTACCGGGCATGTTACATGGGCGGGTGGTGCACCCATCTACGCTGGGATCACAACTTGTTCAGGCCGGAACGGTCGATGCAACAAAGTTTCCCAACACGCGCGTGGTGGTCAAGGGGAACATGGTAGGAGTGGTGGCTCCCACCGAGTGGGAAGCGATTCAGGCCTCGTACCAGGTCGCCAAGGCAACCAAATGGAGTGATTGGAAAGGGCTGCCGGGTAAAGACAACCTCTTTGCCAGCTTGAGGAATGAATCGGACTGGAAGACTGCCCCGGTGCAGAAGAGCCCCAAGTCCAAGGGGGATGTCACCGCCGGCGCACAGGGAGCGAAGAACAAACTGACGGCCACCTATCAGCTGCCGTACTGGAAGCATGCTCCGATTGGTCCCACCATGGCCTTGGCCGACTACCGCCCCGACGGCTCGGTGACCGTCCATACGCACACCCAGAACGCCCAGGCGTTGCGTGGCCAGCTTGCTTTGATGCTGGGAACGAGCGTTGACAAAGTCACCGTAAAGACTTATCCCGGCGCTGGGCACTACGGCCGCTCGAATGGCGGCAACGCGGGCGCTGAAGACGAAGCGGTGTTGCTGTCGAAGGAAGTGGGCAAGCCGGTTCGCGTGCAGTGGATGCGCGATGACGATATGAAGTGGTCGACGCAGTCGGCGGCAGCTTACGCCGACGTGAACATCAGCCTGGATGAACACGGCCGCATTACAGCCTACGAGATCGACCACTACCAACCTGCGATGCAGGACGATCGCCTGATCGGAGCCGTGCTTGCGGGTCTGCCCACGATGCCCGCACCGTCTGAGAAGGGCGGCCCGATCGGCAACATTGCCAACGGCAGTTCTGACGAGTGGCTCTACGATGCAGTTGCCAATCTCGACGAACGCTGCCACGGGACGTACCAGGTTGGCCAGCAAAAGTCTCCACTGGCGGTGGGCCTGCGCGATCACAGCATGCGTACCCCCGGCCAGTTTCAGCAGAACTTCCCCCGGGAAATGGCGATGAATGAAGCCGCGGCGCTGGCCGGGGCTGATCCGCTGCAGTTCCGCATCGATCATGCAAAAGACGAACGGCTGTTGAACGTGTTGCGGCATTTGCAGACAGAGGCAGGGTGGGAAACAAGAAAGACCCCGAAAGCTGCTGCGAGCGGTCAGGCAACCGTGCGTGGCCAAGGTATGTCGGCCATGTTCCGCTCAGGAACTTATTGGGCCTGTGCCTGCGAAGTGTCGGTCACCCCGGCGACTGGTGTTGTGAAGGTGGAAAAGTACACGGTTGTGGTCGAGCCCGGTATCGTCGTCAACCCGGAACAACTGAAGCGCCAAGTGGAAGGCGGCGCGGTCATGGGGATCAGTATTGCCCTGCACGAAGAAGTGAACTTCAATCAGAGTGCCATTACCACTGCCAACTGGTCTTCGTATCCTATCGCCACCATGGCGGACGTTCCGGACATCAAGATCGTCATGTTGCACCGGCCTGAGGTAGGTCAGTACGGGCAGGGATCCGAAGCGGCGAACGCGCTGGCCGCTTCTGCTATTGCGTCCGCGGTATTCGATGCAACGGGAAAACCGATGCGTAAGATGCCGCTGCGACCGGCCAACGTGATGGAGATGCTGAAAGCCTGACCGGCACATCCCGCATCTGGCGCAAGAAACACTTGGTCAGGCTCGAACAGGCCTTTCCAGGAGAAAAGGAATGACGCACAAGCTGTTTGGCCGCATGTTGGCCGCGGAGTCATTCGGCGCCGATCTGCGGCAGGCCATCCGCCAAATCTGTAAAGCACCAGCCTTCAGTGCATCGGTGGTGCTCCTGTTGGCTGCTGGGTTCGGCATCAGCATTGCCGTTTTTAGCGTTGTTCGCAATGTGCTGCTGAGCCCGCTTCCCTACAACGAGCCCCATCGGCTGATTCAGATTGTTAGCTGGTGGCCAAAAACGGGCGACCAGACGCACTGGAGCGCTCCTCTCCGCGATGCCGTCGATTGGAAATCGTCCGTGCCGGCTCTGCAGGACCTGGCCGTCTATCGCTACAACCTTGCCAATCTCACGGGAAACGGCCCAGCGGAGGCTTCGTATGGCTTACGCGTTTCCGCCAACCTGATGCCTCTGCTTGGCGTGCGCCCTCAGCTTGGGAGCTGGTTCTCCGCCGAGTACGATCGCCCCGGCAGCGCACACGTGGTCATGCTCAGCGACGATCTCTGGCGCCGCCGTTTCCACGCTGATCGGGACATTGTGGGCAAGACGATCCATCTCGACTCGGAAGGCTACGAAGTGGTCGCGGTAATGCCCAAGGGCTTCAATTTCCCGCTCAAACTTGGAACCAACGCACTTCTTCCTACCGACCAAATGCAATTTTGGGCGCCCTTGCCCATTGACCTCGACAAAGAGGTGCACGGCAACGCCAACGCCGGTGTGATTGCAAGACTCAAGCCGGGTGTTTCGCTCGCCGAAGCGCAAACCCAACTGGAGGCCGCGTGCCTTCGATTACAGCAGGAGTTCCCCGCAACCAACCGCGGACTCAGTGCGAACTTGTCCTCCCTGCGCGAACAGACGATCCGTCAAACGAACACACCTTTGCTCGCTCTCCTGGCGGCCGCTGGACTCATCGTCCTTCTGACTTGCGCGAACATTGCCAGCCTTCTGCTTGCTCGGGGCGAGTCCAAAAGTGCAGAGCTGGCTATCCGGTTGGCCCTCGGCGGAACTGCCTCACGCATCGCCCGGCTGCCGATTCTCCAAAGCATTTTGCTGTGCGGCTGCGGCGGTTTATTGAGCATCCCATTGGCCGTTGCCGGCGTGCACGTCCTGCTTCGTCTTGCTCCTGTCGACGTTCCACGTCTGGCCAACACCCGCATCGATTGGGAAGCAGTGCTCTTTGCGGTGGCCCTGGCGCTTGGCAGCGGACTGTTCATCGGGGCGCTCAACGCGCTGCAGGTTCTCAAGCGGTCCCCACGCAATGTTCTCTCTGACGCATCGCGGACCCACGCAGGACGGCCACGCACCCGGTTGCGCAGCTCGCTGGTTGTCTCTCAGGTCGCCCTTGCGGTGACCTTTCTCAGCGGGACAGGACTCATGCTGCGTACCTTCGTCAATCTTGTGTCCTCCGACACCGGTTATAAAGCCAAGGATGTCTTCTACGGTGTCACGGTGCTTCCGCACACGCAATACGCCCAGTTCGAGAAGCGGCAGGTGTTCTTCAATCGAGTTCTCGCCAGGCTGCGAAGCACGCCGCATGTGGAATCGGCGGCTGTATCGACCGGTTTTCCCTTCGTCGGCCAGTACGACGACGTAAAAGCCCAATCCGCCGAGATGGCCGCGGGCAACCGTGGTTCGGGCGTGAGCGCCGATTTCAATGCTGTCTCCGCGGGCTACCTCGAAGCCATGGGCGTTCGATTGCTCCACGGGCGCTTTGTGTCCGAAACCGACACCGCGAGCACGCCCAAAGTCGCGGTCGTCGACGAGAATATGGCTCACGCGTTGTGGCCCGGCAGCGATCCGCTCGGCCGATCGATCAACACCAGCGATCCGCAGCATCCGGTCTGGCGCCAGGTCGTGGGAGTGGTGGCGCCCATGCGGAATGTGGCGCTCGATCTTGTTGCCCGCCCTGGGGTCCTGGTTCCGCTCGACCAGACCGCGGGCAACGTGAACTTTGTGGTCATCAAGACCACGTTGGCGCCGAACCCGGCTGCCGAATTGCTCAAAAGTGCAGTCGCCAGCGTCGATCCCAACCAGGGTGTGTTCTTCTTTCAATCTCTGCAAAGTTTGGTCAGCGACACCATCGCCGTTCGTCGCTTCCTTCTTGTCATGCTCACGTTCTTCGCTGCGGCGGCCCTTGTGCTGTCGACTCTGGGAATCTACGGCCTGATTTCATTTATCGCCATAAGCCGCACGCGCGAGGTAGGTATTCGCATCGCCCTTGGCGCAACCAAGGCGAACATCGGCAGATTGATTGTTTCGGAGGGTCTGCGGCTCACTCTGCTCGGCGTTGCGCTTGGAGCGCTGCTCTCAGCGGTTGTGGGGCGCCTCCTGTCGAGCCTGCTCTTCGGCGTGCGGAGTTTCGATGTGGAGACGGTCGCACTCACCATTGCGGTTCTTGGTCTTGCGTCGACCCTCGCTGCGTTGATCCCGGCCTTGCGAAGCACTCTGGTGCAGCCAACGATGGCATTAAGAGCAGAATGAAGGCGGGAAGCCACTTCAAGTTCAAGCTCGCATCGTATCGTCGTTAACCCGGAACAACTGAAGCGCCAGGTGGAAGGCGGCGCGGTCATGGGTATCAGTATTGCCCTGCACGAAGAAGTGAATTTCAATCAGAGTGCCATTACCACTGCCAACTGGTCTTCGTATCCCATCGCCACCATGGCTGACGCAAGGCATACGGCGGCGCGACTTATTCAAGTGAGCTTGCTTCGTTTTGCAGAGCCAGGGGTGGGGCGTGGTAGACCCCGGGGGTCATATTTTGTAGCCGGCTGCAGTTTGAGCTGTGCCAGCCCCGGACTTCAGTTGTCCGCACGTGGCTTATGATGCGAATCCACGAATGTAGGGCGTGTCCGGCGGCCGCGGCCCCGTTTCAAAGAGGGGTCCGTGTGTCGAGTGATAGGTCATGTTCATGTACGGTGTCTCGATACGGCGTCCGACAGCGGAGTAACGCCCGTTCTCCCAGTTTGAATCCATGTAGTAGTTCACGATCCCGGTGGATAAAAGCAGCCGCTCCGCATGGAAGGGTTCCTTTCGGGTCAGCATCATCTCGATGATCCAATGCTCGTGAGCGTTCGCAGCGTGGTACTGCGAGATGGGGCCGGGCCACCCAAGCATGGAGATGATCGTCGGGTCTTTCTGCCCTTCGATTTCGCCGGCATAGGTCCAGCCCACACCCTTGCCTGAAATGACGGCTGCATGGGTCCCATCGTTATACTCCACGATGCAGACGTTTGATTGGCTGCCCTGCTGAAAGAATTCCGGCTTCAGGTCAAAGTTTTTCCGCACTGCTTCGAGCAGGTTGCCGGCCCAGGGAGTGGCTTCGACCCACTTCCACGCTTCCGACCCGCGAATGGACTGCACTGCCTTGACGCCTGTTTCACCGCCCTTGCGGCGATCTACAAAGGCCTGCAGCACGTCAACACAATGAAAGATGGCTCCTTCATCCGCGGCGTCTCCCACTACAATCGAGTTCTTGATGGGCGTATCAATGGCGAGTTCTATCTCGGGCTTGCGGTAGTAGGCCGGTATGGAGGACCCTCCGCTGAGGGGAAAGCTCAGCTCACGGGATTTGTCGAACATCCACTTGGCGTCGTCCCAATTGTAGGAGAGGTGCTTGTCATTAAAAACCGGCACCGAGCGTTTGCTCCGCTCAAAGACCTCGATAACCTGGTGGTAAATCCACCAGCGCGGCAAAAGCCAGTGCCCCTTGAGATCAGTTGGATAATTTCCATGTTCACAGACAATGACAACACCATCCACAGCAAGTTCGCTTCCCCCAAGAGTTACGGCCTCGCCGACCGTCTTATAGATGGGAATATCTTTTGCCTTACATACTTTCTGGCCCAGTAAGCTCGTATCGAATTGATGGATGTAAACGGACACCACATCGACTCGCGAAGGAGTGTGGGCTCCATGCCACCAATAACCATCCAGCAGCTTGTTTACGATCCAGTCCGCATGTGACGTCGGAAGACCCCAATAGCTGACGAGACAGGCGATGCGAGGCCGTTTTTGCGCGGTGTGCCCACCAGCATGGGGCGCGATACCGGTCAAGGCGGCCAAACTGGCCATGGCCGTTACTCCCAACATTTCCCGCCGGGTCAAGAGAGAATTCGACTCCATAGTTTCGGTGATTGGGGAGGAATCTGCCGCACCGGCTGCAATTTCGATTTGTTTCTCTCTCATGATGGTGAGTCGATCCTGTTGGTTATAAGTTTATTCTCTACAAATGCCGTAACAATCGCGCTCCCAGCCGGAGGGTCCAAAGATTCTTCCTGGGGGAGGCGCCGCGAAAGAAACTGGTCTAAAAATGATGCCAGAGCGAGGTGAGCTTGTCCCAAAATTTGAGCTTGTCGAGGATATAGGTCGCGACGGCCAAGGCTGCCAGCGCTGTTGTCTTAGTGTTTTGATAGCGCTTTTCGAGGAAGTCGTAACTGTCCTTTGCATCACGGAGGAAGATAGGAACCTGAAAAATCTCCTGCGCCTTTCGAACGAGCGGCTCGGCTTCGGCGGATCGGAACGGCAGCGCTTTGACCATCTGATTCTCCAACTCCAATAATTCTTCGCGGTGTCTCTCAACCAGGAACGGGCGTGGGAAGAGTTGCACTTTCTTTGCATCCTCATCAACCTTTTTCCTGAAGGTCCTAAGAAGCCTCTGTTCAATGAGACACAACTCGCACACCTGAACGGCGCGAAAGAGGGTTCGTTCGTAGAGCTCCAGATCATTTTCAGGGTTCGCCTCAGTACCGCTTGTGTAAACCCCGAGGCCACCACTTGATTGGAGAAACAATCCTTCGTAACCACGGTGGCTCAGTCCCTCAGCTACATATTTCCGCATCGTTTGATCCGGCTCATGTTCGAGTCCGCCCGAGAGGAGACGCCCCAGCGCGACGCCATGTTCCTGCATGACCTCTGCGAGGTTGGACGAGTGGTAGAAAAGACCCACAAAGGGATACATCAGTTGACCTTCAGCGATGTAATCGAAAAGATTACTGATCTGTTTCAGATAATGCTTGGGGATATCGACGGAGAGGGCAAGCTTTATATCCAGTGCATTTTCCGTCCCAGGATGACTTCGCCAAGTGCAAAGCACCCCTGCTTGCAGCTTACGGGAAATGGTTAAGATCCCACCTCGGTCCAGATTATCCTTTGGATCAGGAGCGAGCGCAAAGCGATCGAAGTTCGGCCATGAGTCTGCACAATTAACATCTGTCGCGTAGTAGCGCACGGTGGGATCGATGGCGCGTTCGTCGGGTCCGCCTGGAACAGTCTGCGATTCGAAGACCCACCTGAAACTCTCGCAGCAGCGCGTGAAGGCTTTGCTGCTGTGCTTTACAGGTAGCAACTGACGCAGGTCTGCCAACGGACCTTTTCGACTGAGGTCCAGGTCAAACATTTGCACGACATCGATGCCGGATATATTAGCGGCGTGATTGACGTCCAAAGCGATCCCTCAACTGGATTTGGCATTTCCGTAATGATAGACGACAATTAACCGCCAACCTACCGTCTGGGGCGACTGAGAGACTTCGTACTTCGAGATTTTGGCTGGCTGCACCTCTCCGAATGGAGAGGGAGTTAAAAAGAGCTAAAGCGGCCCTTGGTTGACCCATGTACGCTGGGGCGAACATGGGCATGTGTCCAGGACTGAAGTCCCTTCCGGAACTCAGATAAAGTTCGGTTACTGATGCTCTTTCAATATCTCTTCAATTTGCTCTTTGGGAACCGACAAATGATCCTCGTTCTGCTTTAACCATGCGCGATAATCCTGCTCGATCGCACTCGTCCAGCGCGCATCGATCTGTCCGGCGGTGTACTTTTTCTCTTCCAGCCTTTGGTGCCCAAACACGTCGCGCAGGTGGGTCGACTCTGAGCTCTTTACTACCTGCTCGGCAAGCTGGGGCGGAATAAAGATAACCCCACCATTCCTGCCCAGCACGACATCACCGGGCATCACCGTCGCGTGGCCGATGCGCGTTGGGGCGTTGATGCTCACCATGGTGGAATTGAGCAGCTTACCGGAACTCAGCGAGCCGTAATGGTGCGAGGGATCGTAATAGCGGACAAAGGAAACGAAGTTCGGTAGCTCGTCCAATCCATTAATGTCCCGCACCGCCCCGTCGTAGACAATGCCGTTGCCAGACTTGGCATAGATCGCGTTGCCGACATTGTCACCAATCGAAGGACCGCCTACTTTCAATCCGAAGTGGTCGGCCACATAAACGTCCCTTGGCTGCAGCATGTCCACTGGCCATGCATTCATTGCGCCCTGCCGATGATCCGCGACACCCTGAGCCTCGATCAGCTTTTGAATGTCCGGCCGCCCCGGCATCCAGGTTGCGGTAAGCGCACGGCCTACCAGCACCTTGTCGGGATGAATGGAGAGCCAGCCGTCTTCATACTCATGCATAAAGCCCGCGTTTTGCAGGACCGCCCAGGCTTCTTCCAGGGTCACGGACTTCATCCGGTCGAGGATTGAATCCGGCACCTTAGGACGGCCGTCCGGGAATCGCTCCCCATGCCAGTCAGGGGTGTATTTGATCACGTCTTCGGGAGTGAAAAATCCTTGCTGCGCACGAGCGCCCGGCATCGCAACCAACAGCATCGAGGAACAGGCTACCGTCATTCCGAGGCGGCGAATCAGTGTGTTCATTGGCAGCATCCCCTATTTGCTGGGCTCAAACCACGTTGTTCCTGGAATCTGCACGGTCCTGGCGACCTCTTCGTTCATCTCCACGCCCAACCCGGGCTTGTCGGGAGGGGTTACATACCCATTCTGGATAATCTCGCCTTCTTTGATAAAGGTCTTCCACACCTCGAGATGATTGATCCAGTGCCACTCGCAAACCAGGTAATTGGGGATGGTCACGCACACGTGTGCTGAAGCCATGGTGCCGATGGGAGAAACAACGCAGTGCGGCGCGAACGGCACGTAATACGCCTGGGCCATGTTGGCGATCTTGCGCGCCTCGGAAAGGCCGCCTACCTTTTGGATATCCGGCATGATGATGTCTGCCGCGCGCTTCTGCAGCAGTTCGGTATAGCCCCAACGCATGTAAAGATTTTCACCGCAGCATATCGGCGTGGTTGTCGAATGCCGGATATCGGCCATGGCGTCGATGTCTTCCGGGGGGACGGGTTCTTCGAGCCAAAGCAGCCGGTACGGTTCGAGCGCTACCGCAACCCGCTTGCCCGTAGTTGCGTCGTAGCGGCCATGCATGTCGCAAGCCAGGTCCATTTCCTTGGGTATCGATTCACGCACGTGCTTTACCCAGCTCACCATGCGATCGATTTCGCCGTTGCTCGCGGTCCAGTTTACCTTGTCGAAGCGGGCCGGATCCCTTGCATCATCGAGGTCGATCTTCATCGCCGTGAATCCCTGCTCTTTAATCCACGGAAGCTTGCGGTCGGATTCAGGGCCAACCGGGCTCTCCATGTCCGAGTCGCAGTACATGCGAATCTTGTCGCGAAACTTTCCCCCTAGCAGTTGATAAACCGGAAGATCCAGAATTTTTCCCGCCAGATCCCACAAGGCGATCTCGACTCCCGTCATGGCGGTCACGTATTGGCCGCCTTGGGCGCCGGCGAAAATTCCGGAAACGCGCATGCGCTCCCAAAGCGCATCCACGTTGAGCGGATCCTGCCCGATCAGCATGCGTCGAAAGCCGTGGACCAGGGATGCGGTGCCTACCGCCGCATCGGTCGACTCGCCCTGGCCGTAGAGACCGGAATCGGTGTAAACCCGCACGTGTGTCTGGGGTCCATGCACCATCACCTGTGCGGTGCGGATATCGGTGATCTTGCACTTAGCCCTCTGCTGCGGGGTGCTGTTGTCTTCAATGGCCCTCGCCAGAGTTGGAAGGGCGAAGATACCGGCAGTGGGCAAGGCTGCCGCCGCGCCCTTCAACATTGATCTTCGTGTGAAGTGACTCATCGAGTGTCCCTTTCGTCGAGCGGTGGCATGAATTGACGGTGATAGGCAAAGATCCGCTCTCCCCTTCGCTTCGCATCATGCAACGGTGGTTTCATATAATGCGGTCAACCTACCACGCTGAAAAAACCACCGTCAAGCGATTGTTTGGTACCCGGGCAAACTTCAACCTAAGGCCGGCCAAACGAGGCTCGGCATCACAGCGCAATCGTTGAGCGAACTCCCGGAATACGGCGCTAGAACGTGTACTTGGCGCCTAGCTCCAATTCCCGCGCACCTCCATTTGCACTTCCCGCAGGTGCATTTGAGCCGGTAATTTTGCCCCCTGTCGACGAATTCACATATCTGCTCGGGTTGCCGAAATTGGTGTGGTTGAGGGCGTTGAACGTATCAAACCGGAATTGTAGGTGGTGGTGTTCGTTGTAGGGCATGTTGAAACTCTTGGCGAGGGCCATATCGAATTCTTGGTAGCCCGGGCCGTATAGCATGTTGCGGCTCGTGCTTCCGAGGAAGCCCGCCGCCGGCTCCGGGAAGGCCGCGAGATTTACCCATTGGCCCGTGCTTCCAGCCGTTTTGTGGGACTGGAAATAGCTCTGTCCGGAGACATAATTCGGCCGGGTCGCCGGTGTGCCGCCGGAAATGGTATTGGTACTGGCATTGTTGTCGTTGTACCCCATGTTGAAGGGTAGGCCGGTCTGGAGGGTCCCGAGGACGTTGATTTGCCAGCCGCCAATCGCTGCCTCCACAATCTTCGACGAAGGCGCGTACATCAGGCCTGGGCCGATAGGCAGGGAGTAAATGAGCCCGGCAACCACGCGGTGCTTAACGTCGAAGTCCGAAGGCCCGTATTCGCAGCTGATGCAGAGGTCGTTCTGCGGGAATAGCTGTGACGACTGGGTACGGATTCCGCTGGTGTCGTCCAGCGATTTCGCATAGGTGTAGGAGCTGACGAGGTTGAAGCCGTTGCTGAAACGCTTGTTCACCTGGAAGGTGAAGGCGTTGTAATTCGCATTGCCTATGTCGTGCACCAACTGAATTACGCCGTAGTTCGGGTAGGGCGTACGCTGCAGGATGCTCTTTGGCGAACCATCCGCATTGTACCCGGCGGCGCCGAGCAATCCGAACGGCACCGAATAATTGGCATTGCGGAAGCCATACAGGTGATCGCTTTTCGAGCCCAGGTATCCGGCCTCGAGCTGCCAATCCTTGCCAAGCTGCTTCTGGACATCGAACAGCCAGACCTCGCTGTACGTAGTCTTGTGCCTGTACGCATTGGAGAAGGAGTAGGGCGGCGGGATGTTGGCGACGGCGCCGCTGCCCACCGCATTGTTCCAGTTGATGGTGGCCAGGCCGGCAGTCCCACCCCCCGAGGTGGTCGTGACACGCCCGGCCAGGTTACGGGCCACATCGAAGCGGGCGTTGGCGGTGTCATGGTCGTAATACAAGCCAAAACCCGTGCGGATGACCCAGGTACTGTTCGGCGTGTAAGCAATGCCCAGCCGAGGCGCCCAGTTGGCGTATTGGGTCTGCATGAGCGTATTGGGGAAATTGCCGTTGGCGCACTGCGGCGCCGGATTGACAGGGGCGCCACTGGAGGTGACCCAGCGGACGTTCACCCCCTGGTACGGGTCACTGCAGTTGCCTTGGCGCCTATAGAGGGGCCACTGGCTCTGAGGTTCCGGCCCGGAAACGAAGGGGCTAATGGGCGAGTTGTTGGATTGCAAATCCACGATGAACTCATTGCCCAAGGTGTCGTGCCAGGGCGGAGTCAGCTCATAGCGGAGGCCGGCCGATATGGTGACCTTGGGCGTGAACTTATAGTTATCGTCGAAGTAAGCGGCCTCGACGTTGCGCTTGTAATCGGCCTGCGCGATCTGCACCGCATACGCCGATGTGTAAAGCTGGCCAAGCAGAAAGTCGGCGAACGCGGAACCGGTTCCCTTCACCAGTTTCCCAGAGGAGCTGGCCTCAGCGGTGGCGTTGGCCTGGGTGGTGAAAGAGCCCCGGGAGAACTGGTTGCCCAGCTCATTAAAGGTCTGCCGCTCGTATCCGAAACCAGCGGAGAAGGAATGCTTGCCATGCACCCAGCTGATGTTGTCGTTGATCGAGATATTGGGGTCTTTGGTCACATACGGACCGTCGGAGCTATCGCCAAGCCCGCTGTAAATATCCCCTGTAAAGCCTACGGCGGGAATGCCCCAGGTTGCAGGAATTCCGGGTTGAAGGCCGGGAATCCCAAGCTGGCCCACTGCGTTATTGACGCCCTGCGAGTACAGTCCGAGAGAATTGTAGAAGTTAGTCCAGCCAAATGTGGCCACGTTGACGACTGTGGGAGAGATGGTCCAGGTGTGGGAACCCATGTACTGGTAATAGCTGGTGATGATATCGCTGCCGACTGTCCCGCCCGCTGTCTTGAATTGCGCAGTGGGGTTCGTTTCCAGGCCATTGCTGAAGCGGAAGCCAAACTGCGACTTCGGTGACATGTAGTAATCGCCACGGACGTTGAACCCGTCGTGATTGTCCCTTGAGGAGGTGAGGAATGTGTAATTGTTTCGGAATTGGTTGTTCTGAGCCGGGGCGTAGAACAACTGGACGAACTTCAGTGAGATGGGATCGATGCGGCTCGCCGGAATCACATTGCCTGGGAACTGTGTCCTGCCCGTGCCATCGGCGTTCCCGGTGGCGGGATCGTAGATGGGAACGACGGATCCGTTTGCGGTTGTGGTGTATTGGCTGAAATCGCCGCCCAGGACGGACTGCGTGGGCAGGGTCAACGCTGTATTCGAGAAGCTGATTCGGGAATACCATTCGTCGTTGACCATGAAGAAGAAGCGGTCCTTGCCGTTAAAGACGTGGGGAATCGAGATCGGTCCGGTGAGCACGAATCCGTAGTCGTTATATTTATAGGGCAGCGCGGTGGGTTGAGGAGTGGGATAGTTATAGTTATACCCGAGTGCATCCGCGTAGTTGTTGCGGAGGAAGTAGAACCCAGCGCCGTGATAACTGTTGCCGCCGCTTTTGGTGACCACGTTGATCTGGGTTGCGTTGTAACCGTATTGGGCGGGATAGACGCCGATTTGCACCTTCATTTCCTGGATGGCGTCGATCGAAGGCTGCACCACATAGCTGTTGAAGTCCGGGTCGGAATTGTTGATGCCGTCGAGCGTGTAGTGGTTAAACATGATGCGCGAACCGCCGACCGAGATGGACTGGCTGGAGCGGGCTCCGCCCTCCCGGGACCCGGCCTGGCCTTGGCTTGTTGATACGACGTTCGCGTTCGCCGAGACCGCCGTCAGATTCAGGTAGTTTCTATTGTTCACCGGCAACTCGGACATGGTCTCGGTGGGAACCACGGTGCCAAGGGAGGAGTTCTGCGTCTGAAGAAGGGCGGCTGCGGCCGAAACGGATACCGTTTGCGTCACCTCACCCACTTCGAGCGTGAAATTCTGGGTCAACGATTGCTGCACCTGCAATTGCACGTTCTTAGCGCTTGCGACCTTGAAGCCCGGATGGGTGGCTTGCACGTCATAGAACCCTGGGGGGACGTCAGGGAACGTATAGTCGCCGTTGCTGGTCGAGACGGTGCTGCGGGTGGTGTTGGTGCCGGTGTTGGTCAGGGTGATGCTGACGCCGGGAACCACCGCTCCAGACGGGTCGCTGACATGTCCTAAGATGGTGCCGCTGGACTGCGCCAACAGCGTGGAACCTGCCAGCAAGGAAAAACCCAGAAATATGCCAATTCGCCTTAACATTCGAACCGCCTCCCAAAATTCTTTCGTTGACTACCGTTTGAACTTTTAACTTGTTGCCGACGGCCACCCGCGAAGCCGAGGGGAAACCAACCCTCCGCTTCGCATCATGCAACGGTTGTTTCGTATGCGGCGGCCAAACTATCACGCGGAAAAAACGACCGTCAAGAGTTTCTTTGGGGCCCGAACAAAGATTTGCATCCACAGCTCTCATTTCCGAGGCCTCAGACGGCCTGAACAACCAGGAGAGGGGCGACGCCTTCCTCGTACTCGGCGACTCTATCTACTACTCGCGCAAAAGCAGAATTAATCTGTGTCCCATGTCACAGGTGTAGCTTGGAAGTGGCAGGTAAGATGTACACACTCGTCATCAATAGCGGGTCATCGTCGATCAAGTTTTCTATTTTCGACGGCGGGCACGGTTCAGACGCGAAGTTATCCTGGCCGCGCGTATTGTTCGCAGGCGAGATCAGCGGTATCGGAAGCGCCAGGCTTGGGTTCACCTTTCGCGATGCCGCGGGGCGGGAGCTAAGCACGGCCGCCCCGCTGGCCGCAGATGCATCCAAGAAAGATCCGATGACGCTGCTTGAGAATGCGGTTTGCAGGCCTGGTATGCCCCCGATCGACTCGGTCGGCTACCGGGTGGTGCATCCGGGACCGCTGCTCCACCAGCATCAGAGAATCACCGAAGAGGTCCTGAGGGATCTTGAGCAGGCGGTGCCGTTTGCCCCCCTGCACGATCCCGAGGCGATCCGATTGATCCGCGACATGATGGGGAGATTTCCCCAGGCGCGCCATTATGCATGCTTCGACACCATCTTCCACCAGACCATGCCCGCAGAAGCGTCGACCTACGCCATCCCCAGCGAGTATCGCCGGGAAGGGGTGCACCGGTACGGGTTTCACGGGCTTTCCTGCGAAGGCGTGGTGGACGATATGCGGGAGGCTTCCGACCGGGCCAAAGCACAGTTTCCCCAGCGCATGGTGATTGCCCACCTGGGAAGCGGTTGCAGCGTGACCGCATTGGTGGAGGGACGCTCGGTCGATAACACCATGGGGCTTACTCCATCCGGTGGGGTGGTGATGGGCACCCGGCCCGGAGACCTCGATCCCGGCTTGGTCCTCTATCTGTTGCGGCAAGCGAAAGGCGACGGCGAAGCTGCCTGGGCATCGGTGGAGAGCATGCTGAACCACCAGGCTGGGATGGTGGCGCTCTCCGGATTGCCCAACGACATGCGCGCGGTACGCAAAGCAGCCGCCGCAGGAAACGCGGACGCGAAGCTGGCGATTGAGGTCTTTTGCCGCAGCGTGAGGAAAGCGATCGGCGCCTATGCGTGGTTGTTAGGTGGCCTGGATGCCCTGGTCTTCACCGGCGGCATCGGCGAACACGATGTGCAATCCCGGGCAGAGATTTTGCGCGGACTCGAATCCTGCGGGATCGTACTCGATCCGGCTGGCAATGAAGCGGGTGGCGATGAGCTCCGGCGGGTAAGTGCCCCCAATTCCGGAGTGGCAGTCTGGGTGGTAACGGCCCAGGAAGACCGAATGATCGCAATGCACGTGAGGCAGATGAGCGACTGATGACATCATTAACAGGGGGAACTATGAGCAACGTCGAGACTCTTTCCGTAGCGGCTTCCGACTCGTCAAGCAAGCAAGGGCGCTTCGAGCCTCTGACCGCCGATGAAACCAGGAAAATGAATGCCTACTGGCGCGCCTGCAACTATCTTTCCGCCGGCATGCTGTACCTGTGCTCGAACCCTCTGCTCCGCGAGCCGCTGAAGCCCGAGCACATCAAGAACCGCTTGCTGGGGCATTGGGGATCAGATCCGGGGCAGAGCTTCATCTGGGTTCACATGAACCGGCTGATCAAGAAATACGACCTCGACATGATCTATCTTTCCGGCCCTGGGCATGGAGCACCGGCAACCCTTTCCAATTGCTATCTCGAAGGGGTGTATTCGGAGATCTATCCGGATAAGAGCCAGGATGTGGAGGGAATGCAAAAGTTCCTGAAGCAATTTTCTTTTCCTGGAGGCATCGGCAGTCATTGCACTCCGGAAACCCCAGGATCGATTCACGAAGGGGGCGAACTTGGTTACAGCCTTTCCCATGGTTTCGGGGCCGCATTCGACAATCCCGACCTGATCGTGACCGTAGCGGTTGGCGACGGAGAATCAGAGACAGGGCCGCTGGCCACCAGTTGGCACTCCAACAAATTTCTGAACCCGCGGCGGGATGGCGCCGTGCTTCCCATTCTGCATTTAAATGGATACAAGATTGCCAATCCCACGATCCTGGCCCGCATACCGCCCGAGGAGCTCGACATGCTCATGAAGGGCCTGGGTTGGACGCCCTATGTCGTGGCAGGCGATGACCCGGATAAGATGCACGCCAAAATGGCTGAGGTCATGGAAGGCTGCGTGCTCGACATCCGCGCCATTCAGGAAAAAGCGCGCAATGCGCCCAAAGGACAGCCGATTGAGCGGCCCAAGTGGCCGATGATCATCCTGCGCACGCCCAAGGGCTGGACCGGCCCCAAGGAGGTGGATGGGCACAAGGTCGAAGGCTTCTGGCGGGCCCATCAGATCCCAATCCTCGACCCGCAGACCAACCCGGCGCACCTGGCAGAGGTAGAAGGGTGGTTGCGCAGCTATCGTCCGGAGGAGTTGTTCGACGAGTCCGGGAGGTTGATCGAGGAATTGCGGGAAATGGCGCCGAAAGGTACGCGGCGCATTACCGCCAACCCGCATGCCAATGGCGGCCTGCTCCGCAAGCCGCTGCAGATGCCGGACTTTCGCGACTATGCGGTCAAGGTAACCAAGCCAGGTCAAATAGAAGTCTCATCGACGGATGTGATGGCCCATTTCCTGCGCGACGTGATGCGCCGTAATATGACCACCTTCCGTGTCTTTGGTCCGGACGAAACGGCCTCTAACAAATTGCAAGCCATCTACGAGGCGAGCGGCAAGACGTGGATGGAGGAGACGCTGCCGGAAGACGCCGACGGCGGCTTCCTGGACCAGGACGGGCGGGTGATGGAGATGTTGAGCGAGCACACCCTGGAAGGATGGTTCGAGGGCTATGTGCTGACCGGCCGGCACGGGTTCTTCTCCTCGTACGAGGCCTTCGTACACATCATCGACTCCATGTTCAACCAGCACGCCAAGTGGCTGGAGAAGAGCAAGCTGGAGACCCGCTGGCGGCAGCCGATCTCCTCGATCAACCTGCTGATCACTTCTCTGGTGTGGCGGCAGGACCACAACGGCTTCACCCATCAGGATCCCGGGTTCCTGGATGTGGTGACCAACAAGAGCCCGGAAGTGACGCGCATCTATCTGCCACCGGATGCGAATTGTTTATTGAGCGTGGCCGACCATTGCCTGCGCAGCGTCAACTACGTCAACGTGATCGTCGCCGACAAGGCGCTGCACTTGCAATACCTGGATATGAAAGACGCGGTCGAGCACTGCACCAAGGGTATCGGCATATGGGACTGGGCCAGCACCGACGCCGGGGAGGAGCCGGACGCGGTGATTGCCTGCGCGGGCGATATTCCCACTTCAGAAGCGCTGGCGGCTGCGGCGATTCTGCGTGAGCACTGCACAGGTCTAAAGGTACGGTTCATCAACGTGGTCGATCTCTTTCGGCTGATGCCGGACCGCGAACACCCGCACGGCATGACCGATCGTGAATTCGACGGTTTGTTCACAAAAAGCAAGCCGGTGATTTTCAATTTTCATGCTTACCCCTCGCTGATCCACAAGCTGACCTACCGGCGGACGAACCATGCGAATTTCCATGTACGTGGATATAAGGAGAAGGGCAACATCAACACACCGCTGGAGCTGGCCATCCTGAACCAGGTGGATCGCTTCAACCTGGCCATCGATGTCATTGAACGGGTGCCAAAGCTTGCCGAGAAGGGCGGGCACACCGTCGATTGGCTTAGGGGACAGATCATCGAAGCCGTCAATTACGCCCACGAAAACGGGATCGATCGGAAGGAGATCCGGGAATGGAAGTGGCCGGCTTGATTCAGGCGCTTCGCCTCGAGCAGCGGGTCGCACAAGCCCCCACAAGGGCTGGTCTTTAGAGGGTGTGTGAGAACCTCCAATTCCAACCCAGTCTCGCAGGGACGGCTGGAAATAGAACGCGAAGCCGTCCCTATGGGACTAAAATCGCAGATCCTGGTTTACGGACGGCCTGAAGGCCGTCCCCTTCAAAGAATTGAGTTTTTCCGCAGCCTGTAAAGCCGTCGTCGTTGACTATTGTTACGGCACGGCAGATAAAGCCCTATTCTTTATCGATGCGCCTCGCGGACACCTGCAGCATTTCGTTGACTTGCTGTCCAGCGTCCCCTAGGCTAACGCTGGACCATGATTGGCGAAACCGTTTCCCACTATCGCGTCATTGAAAAACTTGGCGGTGGGGGAATGGGCGTGGTCTACAAGGCCGAGGACACCCGTCTTGGACGCTTCGTAGCGCTCAAATTTCTGCCGGATGAAGTCGCCCGCCAGCTCCCCGTGCTCGATCGGTTCCGCCGTGAGGCCCGTGCCGCCTCGGCGTTGAACCATCCCCATATCTGCACCATCTACGACGTAGGCGAAGAAGATGGCCAGGCTTTTCTCGCCATGGAATACCTGGAAGGCCAAACCCTCAAGCACCGTATTGACGGGAAACCCCTCGCCATCGACTTCGTCCTCGAACTCGGCATCCAGATCGCCGACGCGTTGGATGCGGCCCATGCCAAGGGCATCGTGCACCGCGACATCAAGCCGGCCAACATCTTCATTACCAAAACGCGGCAGGCAAAGTTGCTCGATTTTGGCTTGGCGAAGGTGGACACCCGGCGCGATGCGACCGCAGATGCCGAGACGATGAAAGATCTCACCAGCCCCGGCAGCGCCCTGGGCACCGTCGCCTACATGTCGCCCGAGCAGGCGCGAGGAGAAGAACTCGACGGGCGCACCGACCTGTTTTCTTTGGGCGCCACGCTTTATGAAATGACCACCGGAAAGCAGGCATTCGACGGAAACACGTCGGCGGTCATTTTTGAGAGCATCCTTAATCGCAATCCAGTGCCGCTGCACCAACTCAATCCGGACTTGCCGTCGCAGTTCGAGCGCATCCTGGACCGCTCGCTGGAAAAGGACCGCGATCTTCGCTATCAATCCGCGGCAGAGATGCGGGCTGAGATGAAGATTCTCAAGCGCACTCTGGACTCCCAGCGGACCGCGGCTGCACAAGGTTCATCGGTTTCCAGCAGCAGGACCACTGCTGCTTCTCCCGCGATCCCGCCGCCCGTATCGAAACGAGCAGGCATCCGGCCCTACGCCATAGCGGCCGCCGGCGCGGCGCTGCTGGGCGGGTTGGCCCTGGGATGGTTCCTGCATGCCGCGAACAGCCGGACCGAACTGCCCGTCTATCGCCAGTTAACCTTCCGGCGAGGGACGGTACGATCCGCCCGCTTTACCCCCAACGGCCAATCCGTGGTCTACGGTGCAGCCTGGGAGGGCAAGCCGACAGAGCTGTTTATCACCAGCCCGGAGAGCCCCCAGTCCCGTTCTCTCCAGCGCCACGGCGAAGAACTGATGAGTATCTCTTCCACCAGCGACATCGCACTGCTGACCAACGTGAGTGTCACCGGCACCTACACCCAGTCCGGAACCCTGTCCCGCATGCCCATCAACGGCGGCGACCCGCGGGAAATTCTCGAAGGCGTGCAGTGGGCAGACTGGTCTCCCGATGGAAAACAGCTGGCCATCGTGCGCGACATGGGCGGCAAGAACCGTCTTGAGTTCCCTATCGGCAAGGTAATCCACGAAAGCCCGGGCTGGATCAGCAATCCACGCGTTTCGCCGGATGGCGATCGCGTTGCTTTTATCGAGCACCCTCAGCCAGGCGACGATTCCGGTGGGGTTCACGTGATCAACCGTCAGGGCACCGACAAAATTCTCGCCGACAACTTCCTGACCGTGGAAGGACTGGCTTGGGCGCCGGATGGTAAGGAGATCTGGTACACCAGCAGCACGAACGTCGGCAACGGGCGCTCCTTGAACGCGGTGACCTTGTCCGCACACGACCGGATCATCGCCCGCGTACCGGCCTCACTACAATTGGAGGACATCTCCCAGAATGGATTGGTGCTGCTGTCCCGGCAAAGTTGGCGGCGCGAGCTGAGCGGGCTCATCGCAGGGATGTCGAAAGAGGAGGACTTCTCCTGGCTGGACTATTCGTTTCCCGCGGAGCTGGCGGCCGACGGCAAGCGCCTCCTCTTCGATGAAGAAGGAGTGGGAGGCGGCGGAGGCTACTCTATCTATCTGCGCAAGACCGATGAGGAGTCGGCAGTCAGGCTGGGTGATGGTGAATCCGTCAGTCTATCGCCTGACGGCAAATGGGTCCTGGGTCTCACGATGTCTTCCCCCGCACAGCTGATTCTGCTCCCCAGCGGTGCGGGCGAGCCGCAACAGATTACGCACGACGGTCTTTATCACAGCTGGGCGCGCTGGCTGCCCGACAGCCAGGGCATTGTCTTTACGGCCAAGCAGGAAGGTCACGGGGCACGCATCTTTGTCCAAAAATCAATCAACGGTTCGCCGACCCCGGTTTCTCCGGAAGGCATCGATCCCCTGGTGATCGCGCTTGCTCCGGATGGAAGCCAGGTCGCCGGGGTGGGACCGGATGGCAAAGTGTATTTGTACTCCCTCACCGGAGGTGCAACAAAGGTGGTCGCTGGTTTTCTGCCCAGCGAACAGCCGATAGAATGGTCAGCCGATGGCAAATCCCTCTACGTCTATCAGCCTGGGGAGTTTCCCGCCAAGGTCTACCAGTTGGATTTGACTACCGGCAAACGAACTCTCTGGCGGAGCCTGGCGCCCGCCGACCCTGCTGGTGTCAGCCAGATCGGGCCGATTGTGATGACCCCCAACGGCAGTTCCTATATCTATGGTTATCACCGCACGCTTTCCGATCTCTACCTGGTGGAAGGATTGAAGTAAGCACCCACGCATGGCAGAGATTAGTCGGCTCTCGTTCAATCAAATCACCGTCTCCAACTGGAGCGTAAGCCAGGCGGTCGACGGCTGCGTGCGCCACGGCATCCCTTCGATCGCCCTTTGGCGGCACAAGATCGAAGAGGCAGGCTTGGCCTGCTGCGTTCGGTTGGTAAAAGATGCAGGCCTGCACGTCTCCAGCGTGTGCCGCGGCGGGATGTTCCCCAGTCCGACAGCAGCCGGCCGGCAAAAGAATCTCGAAGACAATTTCCGCGCGGTCGATGAGGCCGCGGCGCTTCATGCCGACTCCCTGGTGCTCGTCGTCGGTGGCGGGGCGGAAGTCGGCCTGGGCGAGGCCAGAAAGATGGTTGCCGACGGCATCGCTGCCCTGGTTCCCTATGCCCGGCAGCACGGGGTTAAGCTGGGCCTCGAACCCCTCCATCCCATGTACGCGGCCGAACGTTCGGTCCTGGTGACGATTGGCCAGGCGCTCGCACTGGCTTCCTCCTTTGCTCCCCAGGAAGTAGGGCTGGTGCTCGATGTGTTTCACATCTGGTGGGATCCGCAGGTGCTCTCCCTGATCGAACAATCCAGAGGCCGGATCTTCGGCTTCCATGTTAACGACTGGCTGGTTCCCTTACCCGACCTTCTGCTGGGCCGCGGGATGATGGGCGATGGCGTCATCGATAACCGGATGCTGCGGCAGGCGGTGGATCAAGCCGGCTATCACGGACCGATCGAAGTGGAAATATTCAACCGCGTCATCTGGGATACCGATCCGGACCAGGTGCTGGAGCAAATGATCGAGCGCTTCACCGCATTCGTTTAACGATTAAGGAGCCAGGTTGCAATCGAATCAAACCTTGAAAGCTAAGGATCTGTCCCCGGCTGTCGCGCGCACGCTACAGCTGGCCTCGGAAAAAACAATGCGCCTCGACCGGCGCTGGAAGGTCACGGATGGCGCCCCCGTGATGACCGTCGCGGGACGTTACACCGCGCGGAGTTGGACCCAATGGACCCAGGGATTTCAGTACGGCAATGCCCTGCTGTGCTTCGAGCTGACGGGAAATAAAGACCTGCTGACGCTGGCCCAGCGGCACGTGGTCGCCGATATGGCGGAGCATCTCACCCACACCGGCGTGCACGACCATGGCTTCAATAACATCTCCACCTATGGCCACCTGCGCCGTCTGATGCTGGAAGGACGCATTCCCACGAACCCGTGGGAACTCCGCTATTACGATCTCGCGCTGAAGGTCAGTGGTGCGGTGCAGGCGGCGCGCTGGACCAGCCTCAAGGATGGAATGGGTTACATCTACTCCTTCAATGGCAGCCACTCTTTGTTCATCGACACCATTCGTACCCTGCGCATCTGCTGCATGGCCCATATGCTAGGCCACACCCTGCAGGCGGAACAAGACCAGCGCGTCGATTTGCTGCAAAGGGCCTTGATTCACGCGAAAACCTCCGCCCGGTTCAACATCTACTACGGCGAAGGGCGGGATCACTACGACACAACAGAGCTGCGGGGCCGAACCGTCCACGAAGCGATCTTCAATCCCGCAAGCGGGGTCTTCCGCTGCCCCTCTTCTCAACAAGGGTACTCGCCCTTCACTACGTGGACGCGAGGACTTGCCTGGGCGATGCTCGGATTCCCCGAGCTGATGGAGTTCCTTCAATCCGTGGATGGATCTGCGGACAAGCCAGAGACCCTGGCTCTGTTGGAGAAAGCAGCCCGCGCCTGTTGCGATTTTTATATTCAGCAGGCAAGCACACAAGATGGCATCTGCTATTGGGATACCGGAGCGCCGCAGTTACATCGGCTGGGCAACTGGCGGGCCAAGCCGGCCGATCCCTACAACGACTACGAGCCGGTCGATGCTTCCGCCAGCGCCATCGCCGCCCAGGGATTGCTTCGCCTTGGCCATCTACTAGGCGCAGCCGGCGAAGAGTACACCCAGGCCGGGCTCACCGTCGCCAATCAGCTATTGCAGGAACCTTATCTCTCCGTCGACCCGCAGCATGAGGGCCTGCTCTTGCATAGTATTTACCATCGCCCCAACGGATGGGACTACGTCCCCCCTGACTCCAAGATTCCATGCGGCGAAGCCTGCATGTGGGGTGACTACCATCTGCTGGAACTTTGTCTGCTGATCACCAGGCTCGCCAACTCGGGCTATTACACCTTCTTCGGAGCAGACCATGCCGGATAACGATAGGGTGGCGCTGGTCACCGGCGGCACTCGCGGCATTGGTCTGGGGATCGCACGCAAGCTAACGGAAGCCGGCTTTACCGTGGTGATCACCGGCAGGCGCCCCGCCGAGCAAGTGCAACCGGTGCTGCAACAACTAAGGGAACTCGAGCCCCGGTCCATTTATGTCCAGGCGGATGTGGCATCCGCGGTCGACCGCAAGCAACTCTTAGCGACCATCGAAGCCCAGCTTGGCCGGCTCGACGTTCTGGTCAACAATGCCGGGATCGCGCCTCGCATTCGCGCCGATGTGCTCGACGCCAGCGAAGAGAGCTTCGACGAACTGATCGCCACCAATCTTCGCGGCCCGTATTTTCTCACCCAGAGCGTCGCCGCGTGGATGATTCGCCAAGCCACGAAACAGCATTCGATCATCAATATCAGCTCTGTATCGGCTACGGTCGCCAGCGTAAACCGGGGCGACTACTGCATCTCCAAAGCGGGCATCGCCATGGCGACCAAGCTGTGGGCGGCCCGTTTGGCGGAGTACGGCATCGGCGTCTATGAAGTGCGCCCCGGCATTATAGAAACCGATATGACCGAGGGAGTGAAAGGTAAGTACGACGCGCTGATCGAGAGCGGTCTTCTGCTCGAAAAACGGTGGGGGACCCCGGAGGATATTGGAACCGCCGTCAGGATGCTGGCGCGCGGGGAACTTCCTTATGCAACCGGGGCAGTTCTGGTTCTGGATGGCGGTCTAACCTTAGCGAGACTATAGATGAAATGGATGAAGCAATCCCGGCCGGGCTCGGATGCGATCAGTGCCGCCACCCACACAGAAGCGATCTCCCCCAGGTGGGGATTTGCCGTCTCCTCCGGAATTCTTGGTTGGATCCTCGATGCGTTTGACTTCTTCGTGCTCGTCTTCCTGGTGGATGTTCTCGCCAACAACTTCCATGTAGGCAAAGGTGACATCGTCTGGACCATCACCATCACGCTGGCCATGCGGCCAGTGGGGGCTCTGGTGCTTGGGTCATTGGCAGACCGCTACGGGCGGCGCCGTCCGCTGATCGCCTGCGTGCTCTATTTTTCCATTATCACGGCGCTCACTCCGTTCGCGCCCAGCTACATCTTGTTCGTCGTCCTCCGGGGTCTCTATGGGATCGGGATGGGTGGCTATTGGGGTATCGGCGCCTCGCTGGTGATGGAGAGCTCGCCTAAACGCTGGCGCGGACTTTTCTCCGGCATTATGCAGGCGGGCTATTCCGGTGGCTATTTGCTGGCTGCGGTCGCCCTGCGCACCATCGAGCCACGGTTCGGATGGCGCTGGATGTTTCTTTGCGGTCTGATTCTCGCCGCCGTGATCGCAGTGCTCACGTTGCTTTCCCCCGAGTCCACCTCGTGGGAGAAGCACCGCCTGGCCAGTTTTGGCGAGGTGATCCGGGTTTTGTGGGAACACAAGAAGGACTTTGTTTACCTGGTGCTGATGATGACCGCGATCACTTGTTTGTCCCACGGCACCCAGGATCTGTATCCGGACTTTCTCAAGACGGTGCACAAATTTTCCAACGCCGTGGTTTCGAACCTGGCGATTCTGTATAACGTCGGCGCGATCTTAGGCGCCCTGGTGATCGGTCATTACTCCGATCGCCTGGGGCGCCGTTTCGCCATCATCCTGGCTTTGACCATCTGCGCGCTCTCCATTCCGCTTTGGGCTTTCGGATCGACCATGGTGATGCTGGCCATTGGCTCGTTCGCCATGCAGTTCGGTGTGCAGGGCGCTTTTGGAGTGATACCCGCTCACCTGAACGAGCTCTCCCCAAGCAGTGTGCGCAGCCTATTTCCCGGGGTCGTTTATCAGCTTGGGGTGTTGATTGCCGCGCCCTCGGTGGTGGTCGAGTTCACCCTGCGCAGGCATTTCGGCTATCAATGGGCGCTCACCAGCTTCGAGATGTGCACCATCTTCTGTTTGTTCCTGATCTTCGGATTTGGTCCGGAACGAAAGGGCCGTGATTTCCACGCGTAGCTGATGAGGGCTTAAATGTGTGGGTGAAAGGCTTCGGATTGCAGAAATGAGTCCCGCAGGGACGGCTGAACTTCAGACTTGTCCAAATTGAGATTTGAGAAACGGTCTCGGTCCAGCAACCATAGCCTATGGAACCGCCACCCTTTCCTTTGTCATCCCGAAGCGGAGCTGAGCGGATCTGCAGTTCCACGGACCTTTTCTGGAAACACGGACACCATGCTCAAGCAGAATTGTCATCTCGCCCGCCCCGGGGTGCCGTGGGATCTGCCGTTTTCCTTTAGTCCTCACTCAATCGCTAAACCCCTTGTAGTGCGCGTACTCGCGGTGCCCTGCGTTTATCAGGCAACTCTAAAACTCGCGCCATCTATGCAGCGCCGATCAAACAGGGCGACCTGATTTTGTTCCGCCGAATTCTCCTCAACGCAGTCAACAAGTTACATCGTCAAAAAGTCGATTCTTTCGCTAATTTGGACAGCTCTGCGCTGAACTTAGCCCAGGACGCCAGTCCTGGGCTAAGTTCAGTCGTCCCTGCGGGACTCATTTCTGCATCGGTGGGTACTCACCCCCTCTACACCCTAAGATAGAGCGATGCTGAGCGAAGAGCAGCGTGCGCACATCACTGTAGTGCTGGTGCGCGCACGAAATCCTAACAATATCGGCGCGGTCGCGCGGGCTATGCACGGTTTTGGCTTCGTGGATCTGCGGCTGGTGAATGACTACTCTGTCGGCTTTGAGAAAGCAAAGTCAGCGGTGGACGCGTCCGACATCCTTGCCGCAGCACGGGAATTCCCAACCGTCGCCGAGGCTGTGGCCGACTGCAACCTGGTCGTAGGCACTACGGCGGTGGGAGAACGAAAGCAGGAACATTCGCTGTACACCCTGGCGCAGGCCGGCCCCCTAGTGCGTTCCATGGCAGCGACCGCGCGCGTAGCCTTACTCTTTGGATCGGAGAAGACGGGCCTGAGCAACGATGCCATGAGCCACTGCCACTGGCTCATGACCATTCCCATGCACCCAAGTCCAGGTCTGCGTCACGCGTCGATGAACCTGGGACAAGCGGCAGCCGTGTGCCTCTATGAGCTGGTAAGACAAGATGCCCCGGTCAACCTAACCGAATCGCTGCCCGCAGCTCAGGCAGAGGATCTGGAACGGGTGACGAGTCTGCTGGCGGAAATGCTGACATCTATCGGATACGCCCGCCGACGTCCGGCAGCCGCGGATCCCAGTGCAGTGCGCCGCCTGGTGCGGCGCTTGAACTTGAGTCAATCCGATGCCCGGCGATGGATCGGCATCCTGCGCCAGCTATTGTGGAAGATCAGCGAGTGATAATCACTTCGTAGAGGTTGTCTTTCGCCAGATAGAACTTGGTGTTGTTATAGGTCTCGAACAGCTTCTCAATGGTCCGATTGGTATAGACGTGCTGCACCGCGAAGCCGGTAGTTTCCTGGGTCTCAATGGTGTCGCTGTCGGTCACGTGGTAGCGGCAGAAGCCGGTGTCCGGGCCGTTGTTGCGGGTGTGGAAGAACGTCAGCACACGGCCGCCGGGACGCAGGGTGGACCGGAGCCGCTTGATCATGGGCCCGACCAGCGCCTGAGGCACATAGTCCAGCGTAGTCCAGAGCAGGATGACGTCGAATTCCCTGCCGGCAAAATCCAGGTTGTTATCGAGAAAGCCTTCCACGTCGAACTGGGTCACGCCGTTTTCGTCCGGGGCGCTCACCCAGTTGCCGCGCAGGGCCTCGTTCACCACGTCCGCCATGTACACTCCGTGGCCCAGCGTGGTCAGGAAATTGATATTGGTAGGAGACGTGGGCCCGATATCCAGGATCCGCAAGCCTTGCTCGGACTTGAGATATTTAAGTAAATCTTTCCAGGCACTGGAATGTCTGGGCACCCGCGGCCCGGTGAGGACCGTGGGAGTTCCCGTGGCCTGAGCACCGTGTTGTGTTTTGCCAAATATATTGCGCATCACGTCATCGGTTTTTGACCGCAGGCCAGTGCTGCCTGCGGGAAATATGCTCATCATTATTTAGCCCTCCAGCGTTCGATTTAATGTTTGGCTGGAGAGGTTGCAACCGGAACTTCGGCGCCTTTCGCCGGTGCAACGCCAGCTCCCTTTTCGCCCGTCAACGGTTCTACATTGCCGCGAAAAAGAGCCTTCTCCTCGATCGATAGGCGTGCGGCGGAAATGTCTCCGACCAAATCGCAGCCATCACGTAATTCCACTCGCCCAGTGGCCGAGACATTGCCACTCAGCTGGCCCAGGAGGATCACGTCCCGTGCCGAAACATTCGCAGCCACATGGGCGTTGGGGCCAATGGTGAGCCGGCTTTCGACCAGGGTGATCGTCCCCTCGACGTGCCCATCCACCATCAGATCTTCGCTTCCCTTTACCTCGCCGCGGATCTGCACCGATTTGCCGATCACGGCGACGGTGCTATCTCCTGCATTCATCGGGTGCCTCCCTGCAGTTGCAGGCTCTCTGCCCGAACTATACGCAAGGTGCGAAGTCAATCGCAACCGTCAAAGAGGGTTAGACGGCGAGAGGGCCCACAGATGTAAACTGAAAGGTATTGCCTTACGTCTCACGCAGGTAACGTTATGCGATTTCTGAAGCATTTTCGGTCGGTTTGGGGCCCTTTGGGAGCATTCATGCTCGCTGGAGCCCTATTTCTAGGCGCCGATCCCTCAACGTCGGGCCAAGCCCTCTCCCAAAGCGGAAATCCAGCGATAGACCCGGCCAAAATCGTCCGCGATGCCAGCTGGAACGAACTCCATGCCAAGAGGCCGGGACGCTCTTTCAGCTATCGCCAATACAAGGTGGACCCAAAGGGGAGCACGGTCAAGGAGATTGTCGAAACCAAAGATGGGGATGTTGCCCGGCTGATCGAGAGAAACGGGAAACCGCTGCCTCCGGAGGACGAACAGGCGGAGATCGATCGCCTGAACAACCTGCTGGCCCATCCCGAGGTCCAGGAGCACCGCCACAAGAAAGAGCAGGAAGATAGCGCCCGGGGCGACGAAATGGTGCGCATGCTTCCCGACGCTTTTCTCTACACCTTCGACGGTATGGTGGAGGGCCCCAACGGACTTTGTTACCGCTTGAAATTCAAGCCCAACCCGGCTTTTACGCCCCCTGACCGGGAAGGCGAGGTTTACCACGGCATGGTGGGCGAACTATGGGTAGACCAGGCGCAGTTACGGCTGGTGAAGATCGATGCCCATCTGATCTCCGATGTGAACTTCGGCTGGGGCGTGCTCGGCCGGTTGTACAAGGGTGGCAGCATCCTGGTGCAAAACGCCGACGTCGGCCTGCATCACTGGGAAACCGTCCATATGAAGTTGAATCTGCAGGGTAAGTTGCTGATGTTGAAGAGCGTGGACTACTCGACCACGGAAGACTTCAGCGACTTTAAGATCCAGCCCCAGGAACTCGGCTACCAGGAAGCCATACGGCTGTTACAGAAGATTCCAGGGGCAGCCCAGGTTGCGTCTCGATAGGGGTTCCAGTCCCGCAGGGACGGCTGGGAATGGGCCGCGACGCAATCCTGGGACAACCTTCAGCCGTCCCTGCGGGACTCTAATCATGTTTCATGATGCACCCAGGACTAGCGTCCTGGGCTAAGTTCAGTCGCCCCTGCGGGGCTAACCCACGACTCGTCTGGATTTCATGGGACCCGCTACAGATAGACCGCTACGCCAAGTCGTCGCCCCCCGAGGAATCATCGAAGGACGAGTCATCGTAGGACGTGTCGTCCAAACTCAAATCGTCCTGATTGCCCCCATCGTCTCTCAAGTCGTCACTTGCCTGCTGCAGGTTGAGGGCATCGCTGCTGCTATCGCCCAGGCTTGTGTCGTTGAGGCGCCCAGGTTCGCGGCCGGGGTCATCGTAGTAATTGTTGATGACGGTTTCCTCTGGCCTGCCCTCGCCGCCGCCAAAGAATCCACTTCCCCCGCCGAAACCGGCGGAATGGCCAAACCCACCCATCAGAGACTCGATCCCCTGAAATGCGAGCGCGCCGGCCGCTACGCCCGCCGCCGTGGTCGCGGCAGTGCGCAAAAAGCTGGATCCACCCCCGGGTGCGGGCGGTCCATACGAGGGGGCCTGGTACGCGGGGGGCTGGTTCCACGGTTGACCGTAGGGCGAGGCTCCGTAACCCGGTTGCGGGGGCGGCGCAGGCGGCGGAGCAGGGTCCCGGTGACCCAACAGGCCACCCAGGAAACTGGTGCTGTGGGCGGGCTGCTGCTGCAGAGCCTGGGTTTGTTGCCGTAGCTGGTTAATTTGCCCCTGGGCCTGCTCCAGGGCATAACCCTGCACTAGCACAGTTTGCGCCAGGATGTAGAGCGCATTAGGGTTACGGCCCAGCCTCTGGTTCAGGAGCTGCTCCGCTTCCGGATCTTTCTCGGTGAGTTGGGTTTGCTCGACACGACCGATCAGGTCGTTGAGCATGGATTCTTCCTGGGGAGTCATCACATCTCCTATTGGATCAGGAGACCAGCGCCATGGCCTTGATCTCCTCTTTGCGGACGGTAAGCCGTTCGATCAAGCCGGTGCGCACTTCAAAGCCGCGACCGGGGGTTTGAGGCACGCGAATCTCGCCAGCGGCGGATACGGTGACCTCAGGCTCGATGATGTCCTCAGCCCAGTAGCGCCTGGAGGCGGAGACATCTCCCGGCAGAGAGAAATTCTCCAGCGTCGACAATGCAATGTTGTGGGACCGGCCAATGCCGCTCTCCAACATGCCGCCGCACCATACCGGGATCCCGCGTTCCTGGGTCGCATTATGGATGGCGATCGCCTCGCTGAAGCCCCCTACCCGGCCGAGCTTCACATTTATGATGCGGCAGGATTCCATCTCGATGGCGGCCAGCGCATCCCGGCGATTCCGGATCGACTCATCGAGACAGATGGCGGTCTCGAGACGCTGCTGCAGCATGGCGTGGAAGTAAAAGTCATCTGCCCACAAAGGCTGTTCAATCATGAGCAGATTGAATTGATCGAAGGTGGTGAGGTGGTCAGAGTCGCGCAGGCGGTAGGCGGAATTGGCATCGCAGCTGAGAAGGATTTCCGGCCATCGATGGCGAACCGCTTCGAACATCTTCACGTCGAGCCCCGGCTTGCATTTCAACTTGATTCGTTGGTAGCCCTGGGAGACCGCTTCCTCTACCTTCTCCAAAAGCTTCTCGAGCGATGACTGGATGCCGATCGAAACGCCGCAGGCAATGGTCTCCCGGACGCCACCCAACAGCTCATACAAAGGCACGCGGCGCATCTGCGCTTCCAGATCCCACAACGCATTTTCGATCGCAGCCTTGGCCATGCGATGTCCGCGGACCGGGCGAAAGACCCCGGGACACTTGCCCCCGCTCTGCTCCTCGGCAGCGGTCAGCAAGGGCACGAGTTCCTGCAAAATCGTAACCCAGGCTGTATCCGTGGACTCTTCGCTGAAGTAGGGATGCTCTCCGGTGGTACATTCGCCCCAGCCCGACAGTCCTTCGGCACGGACTTCCACCAGCAGCACCCGCCGATCCCTGGTTTCACCAAAGCTGGTGGCGAAAGGGTGGACCAAGGACATGCTGAGCTCACGCAGGACGATCGATTCAATCTTCATGAAAACCCGCTCGATATTGGTTTGTGGTGAGTATGGGGGCCTAGCCAATTTTACGCGACTTTTCAACGCCGCACTTGTGGCCACATCTAGGGATGCGCAACGGGAAGTTCGGGCGGCAGCCATTGCCCAAGCTGAAAAATCCCGTCTCCCGCTGCATCGATCCCAAAACCAACTACAGCAAGACTATTTGAGAAGGCCTGTTGAAAACGCTCGCGATTCCTGGCTTGAATGTCAAGGACGCGCTCCTGATCCGCGGGTGAGTGCCTCCACTGAGCTATTTGATGCGGTACTGAGATTTCTAGCTCGACTGCGGGCACCGCAACCGGGTTGCCACCGAGGACAGAGCAAACCCAATCGCTGTCCAGCCACCATTCCGCGTAAAGCCGATCCGTCGGAACCTGGCCATGCAGTCGAGATGAGGATACACCATAAAAGTTCGGCGCGTAGCGGCGAACAACTGCGCCCAGCTTGGCGATGTTGAGGAAGCTGTTCTTGATTTCCAGCGGGTCGAACGTCCACTCCATGCGCCGGATCCCTCGCGCCAGCGCCTCAGCCCGCTGGAAAAGCTTGAGCCGCCGGCCGATGCCACGGTCGCGGTAGTCCGGGTTCACAGCCAGCATGTGGGAGTGCAGATAGGGCCGTCCCTCCCTTATGCCGGGTAAGGCCATGGCGAACCCAATCAGGCTTTCCGCGTTGCCCTCGGAACCCGCGCCCGGCAGCGAGGTATCAAACGCCCCCATCACCTGGCCGCCGATGCTCTTGCTGACGATGAAAACGCGGCGTGGCACCACATCGCGGTCTCCGTACCCCCACACTTCAACCTGTAGTTGGACGCAGGCGCTCAGCTCCTCGAAGCCCTCGCAAGGCCGGATCAGAATGGGGTCTGGAGTCATCGAAAAGGAGAGGTTGCCGGACTTTCTGCGAGCTTGGCCTGGCTCCAGAGTGATTCCAGCTGAGCCGCTGACAGAGACTCCAGGGGCGCGACCGAGGCCGCTTCCATGGCAGCGAAGCGGCGGCGAAATTTGCCGTTGGTGTGGCGCAGGGCGAGCTCCGGTTCCACATGCAGACGGCGGGCCAGGTTCACCAGGGTAAAGAGCAGGTCGCCGAGTTCGGAAACGACCTCTTCCGAGGCGACGCCCGCAGTCGCGGAGGAAGCACGGATGGCCTGCCGGAGCTCCTCGGTTTCTTCCTCGAGCTTGGCGAAGATGCCTTCTACCTCAGGCCAATCGAAGCCACTCTTTTGCGCACGCGACCCCAGCTTGGCCGCCTCCAGCAGAGCCGGAAGGCCTCGAGGAATGCTGTCCAGTGCCGAGGAAGACGGCTGCGTCTTCTCCGCCCGCTTGATAGCATCCCAATTGCGCAAAACCTGGGAGGAGTCGATGTCCTCTGTCTCCAGTGGGGATGCGACTGTGTTGCCGGCGGCTATCGAGGCTTCCTCTCCGAAGACGTGGGGGTGGCGCCGGACCAGCTTACGATTGAGACCTGCAATCACATCCGCGATGCTAAAGTGACCCCCTTCGTTTGCCATCTGCGCATAAAAGATCACCTGTAGGAGGAGATCGCCCAACTCCTCGCAAAGGTCGGCATAATTGCGCCGCTCGATGGCGTCGAGGACCTCGTAGCACTCCTCGAGGGTATATTTCCGTATGGTGTCGAAGTTCTGCTCACGATCCCAGGGGCAGCCGTCGGCGCCACGCAGCCGTGCCATGATGCTCACTGCTTCGGCGAAAAGTGCAGCCGAATCGGCGGCTTGGAGTCGCTCAGAACTCATATCAACAATGTAAACGATGGGCTGAAGAGGGTGTGTGAGAACCAGGATTTACGAATTGAGTCCCGCAGGGACGGCTGAAGGTTGTCCAGGATTGAATCGCGGCCTATTTCCAGCCGTCCCTCCGGGACTCCTCAACGGTGCTAGCTAGCCCAGGACTACGTCCTGGGCTAAGTTCAACCGTCCCTGCGGGACTGGTTCCAATATTCCAGGCTCGGCGGGACTCAATTTCTGTGATGGCCGTTGTCACACACGCTCTCTAGGATTCCGTCGGCTGTTACTGTGGTCTTCACCGATGCTGCCTTGTCTGTTTTTTGGATTATTCGGTTTATTGCTGGGTAGCTTTCTCAACGTCTGCATCGTGCGGTTGCCCGCCGGCGAATCCGTGGTGTGGCCGCGGTCACACTGCCGCCAGTGCGATCAACCGATAGCGAGTTGGGATAACGTTCCTGTGCTGAGCTGGCTGCTGCTCGGAGGCGCCTGCAGAAAGTGCGGCGGGCGCATCTCCTGGCGCTATCCGCTGATTGAGCTTGCCGTTAGCATCCTTTTCCTGATTTGTTGCGTGCACTTTTCGTTCGGGTGGCCGGCGGCGTTCTGGGCGTTGTTGTGCTTTCTGCTGCTGGGGTTGGCGGTAATGGATGCGGAGACCTTGCTGCTGCCGGACTGGTTCACCATGCCGGGATTGCTGTCTGGAATCGGCTTTTCCGGGTTGCGCCCCGGCCTGGAAAGCGGAATCTGGACGTGGGCAGCGGCCTTACACTCGGCAGGGCTGTCTTTGCTGGCCGCGGCGGTCGCGGCGGCAGCGCTGCTGTTCATCGCCGGAGCCTACTGGCTGGCCCGGCGCCGGATGGGGATGGGCATGGGCGACGTGAAGCTTTTGGCGATGCTGGGGGCATGGCTCGGACTGCGGGAAACAGGCCTGGTGTTGTTTCTCGCGGTGATCGTCGGCGCGCTCTACGGGGTGGGAACGGTTTTCCTTCGCCGCCGGGCCGTAAGCCGCACTGCAAGCGACGATCAGTTGCCGGCGGGGCAACTGCCGGTTCCCTTCGGGACCATGTTGAGCCTGGCCGGAATCTACAGTATTTTTTTAGGCGAGCGGACGCTGGGCTGGTATATGCAATTTTTCCACTAGGTTTTCTCTGGTCAGTTTCAGTGGAACCGGATTCGGCGCCACCTGCGCCAGCACCGAACGCAATTGGGTCAAGTGGTGGTACCCGTGTACCGCGTGGAAACGGCGCCACTGATCCACCCGTAAAGGCCCGAGGAAGGGGTGGATGCCCACGCGCTCTATGCCGAACCGGCGCCGGCATGCATCGAGCACCGAGTCCATGGCTTCAAGTTCGCTGCGCAGAAGATCGCTCAGCTCTGGCCCACTCATCGCCACAAAGCGTCCCGGCTTAGGCACAGTCTCATCGAGCGCCGGCACTCCGCGCGGCATTGCTCCGAAGCTGAGGATCATCAGCTGCAGTGTCCATTGCAGATACGTACGGCCTTGTTGGCGGGAGAGACGCCCCTTCTTGAGCCGGGTCTCCAGAGATTCCGAGGTCAAACGATAGCCCAACACCAGATGCTCGACCACCTGCTGGGCATTCCACTTATGGACAAGTCCTTTGGGGTGCAACTGTGTCGCGTCGGCGTCAAGGTGGCGCACTTCCCTCGAGATTTGATTGACCACCCGCTCGAGAACCGCGTGCATGGGGGGAAGTTCTCCGTAACTTCGCGGAAGTGTAAAACACCCGCATAAGGACAGAAAACCAAAAAATCGCCCCGCACCATCGTTAGCACTACAACTTTTGTCCGAAACTATCCCCCGGAGCCCAGCGCTTTGAGCGCCTTGAGCGCCCGTTTGGATTTCGGCCCGTTGGGGACGATTTCCAGGTATAGCTGGTAATTACGCGCGGCATCGGCATTGTTCTTGAGCATGCGCTGAGTCTCGGCCAGACCGAAAATGGCTTCGACATTGGCAGGGTCGGCCGCGGTAGCGTCTTTGAAGCGCAGTAGGGCTCCCTGGTAGTCGCCCTTTTGGAGGTAAAAGCCACCGACGTCGGTGTCCTTTTTGGCGCGCACCGGATCGACCACCTGGTCAGGGCTGGGATTAGATTGGCTTGAACTGTACCCTGGCGGGATGTCCGGCTTCGCGGCCGGCGCCGGATCATTGCCTGCCGCCTTGGCCGCATCGCGGGACACGGCTTCAGGGAAGGGGTTGTCGGTTGCTGTGGATTTTTTGGGGGCTCCCGGAGAGGGATCAGCGGGGTGCTCGGAGTCCGAGGAGCCGGACGCCGCCTTGGCTGCCTGCTTGGAGACGTCCTCGGGGAAGGGGTTGTCGTCTTTCGTGGAAGGCTTCGGTGCTGGCTTGTCAGGGGCTGGCGGCTCAGAATTGGTTTTATCGGTCGACTGAGACCCAGCCTCAGAGGATTGTGGCTTGACCGGCTTCTTTTGTGGTCGGGGTGCGTCGGGAACCGATTGGCTGCTATTGCCTTGAGATTGAGCAGGGGCTGGACGGCTGGCTGCGAACGTAAGCAGAGCGATCATCGAGGCGACGATGAGAGGAAAGTTGGGCATCGTACCTTCTCTAAGTTTAGACCCTGACGGGGCTCGAATCCAGCCCTGCGACAAGGGGAATGGTTTGTGGTGTAGGGCTGTGAAATCCGACATCGCGGGATATCACGGAGTTCAACAACTCTATTTATTCCCCATCGTGCTAAAAATTGATATGGGTTTGATGATTCGCTCTTCTTCCATACACGCTGCCGGATGCTACACCACCTCGGCTATTCCCAAGGGCGTCAAGGTGGTGGAATACACCGGGCCCCGCATCAGCAAGAAAAAGGCCGACGCTCAATTCAAAGACTCAAAAACAACCTACCTCTTCGGCATCGGAGACGGTTCGACGGTGATCGATGGCCACGGCATGGCGATGTACATCAACCATTCCTGCGACCCCAATTGCGAGACGGAAGAATTCCGCGGACGAGTCTGGGTGATGTCGGTTCGCCGTATCGCGCCGGGGGAAGAACTCACCTACGATTACAACCTCTACGACGGCGAAGAAGACGACGCTCGCTGCTATTGCGGAGCCGGCACCTGCCGCCAGACCATGTACTCACCGGAAGAAATTGCCCGCCGCAAAAAAGCTGCAAAACGAAAAGCCGGCAAGCGTGCTCTGGCTCCGCGCAAATAGCACGGCTGCAATCGGGCTACAATCAAAGGTGAGAGGCCGTGCCAACGGCACGCTCGCACTCTTCGTTTCCTCTCTATGGCTTACCAGGTTCTAGCCCGCAAATACCGTCCTCAACGCTTCTCCGATGTCGCTGGCCAGGACCACGTGACCCGTACCTTGGCCCACGCTCTCGAACAAGAGCGCGTGGCCCACGGCTACATATTCAGTGGGCATCGCGGCATCGGCAAAACGACCATCGCCAGGATCCTGGCCATGGCGTTGAACTGCCGTAACAAAATCGGCAGCCCCGAGCGGCCGTCCCCCGAACCGTGTGGAATTTGCGACTCCTGCAAGGAGATACGCGCCGGCAACTCGCTCGATGTGGTGGAGATTGATGCCGCCACCAACCGCGGGATTGACGAAATCCGCGAACTGCGCGACGCTGCGCGATACGCCCCGGCGCGCGACCGCTACAAAATCTACCTGCTCGACGAGGCCCATCAGATCACCGATGCGGCCTTCAATGCCCTCCTGAAGACACTGGAAGAGCCGCCCGAACACGTCGTCTTCATGATGGCGACGACGCAGCCGGAAGATATCCCCCAAACCATCCGCTCCCGCTGCCAGCACTTCAGTTTCCACGCGGTCAAGTTCGATGACATCGTTGCCCAACTGACGCAGATTGCCGGTCAGGAGGGGATCCTCGCCGATCCGCAAGCGCTTGCCCTGTTGGCCGAAGCCGGCGACGGCTCCATGCGCGATGCGCTCTCCATCATGGACCAGGCCATCGCCAGCGCGCCGATGGTGGATGGCAAGGCCAAGCTCGACGGGGAGGAAATCCGGGAGCTGATGGGAACGGTGCCGGATGCGGTGTTTGAACGCATCCTGGAAGCCATCGGCGAAGGCCAGAGCGCGGCGGTGATGGAAGAGCTCAACCGGCTGCTGAACGCGGGCAATAGCCCATCGCAGATGGCGCGGCAGCTGGTGCGGTATTTGCGCAACTGCCTGATGGCCAAATTGGGTGGAGAGAAGACCGAACTTCTGCAGATCTCGGGGGATGAGCGGGCGCGGGCCGTGCGCACGGCGACCCTTTTCAGCGAAGAGGATCTCACCCGCTTCCTGCAAGTGATCCTGCGCACCTTCGATGAGCTGAACTACCGCCAGGAGCCGCGTCTGCACCTGGAGTTGGGATTGATGAAGCTGGTCCACCTGCAGCGCCTGTTGCCGCTGGAGCAGATTCTTAGTAGCTTGCCCGGCGCCGCACGTCCGCCGGCACCGAACCCGAGACCGGTGCAGGCGATGCCTGTACAGGCGCCGCGTCCAGCTCCGGTGGAACCCGTCAAGCCGAAAACGCCCGCACCTTCTCCCTTTGAGCTCGACCGTCAGCGCAAACAGGTTGCCGATGATCCGGAAGAGAAACCGGTGGTCGCGCCGGTCGCAGCGCCGGTGCAGAAAAAGTCGAGCCTGAGCCGCCGCCGGTGCAAAAAGCAGTCGAGGCTGAGCCAGTGCCACCGCCGGTTGAGATCAAGGCTTCCGAGACCAACCTGGATAGCCTGCGCGATGTAGTCACTGCCGCGCTCGACGAGCAGGGACACAACACGGCGGCCTCTCTCTTGGGGGCAGGACGCTGGAAGCTGGATGAGGACGGTGCGATCCAGGTTGAGGTAGGAGTCAAAAAGACCATGCTGGGGCTGACCATGAATGGCGAGGCGTGGAAAATCGTGCGCGAGGCATTGCGTGGGGCTGGCGCAACGCAGAAGATGACTGTGGTGCCGGGCGAAACGGCGGCAGAGCCGTCTAGCGCAGCTCCACGAGTATGGTCACGCGATAGCATTGAAGCAGTCGCCCTGGGCAACCCGCTGGTGCGGCAAGCGCAGGAGCTTTTCCAGGCGGAAGTTCGCAGCGTGCTCGATCTGCGAGACAAAGGCAAAGGTTGAAGGAGTAGGCTGTGAACCCTCTAAAAATGCAGGAAATGCTGGAACAGGCCCGCCATATGCAGGACCAGATGCAGGAGAAGCTGAGCCAGACGGTGGTGGAAGCTTCGTCCGGCGGAGGCGCCGTGACCGTAAGGATGAACGGCCAGAAGCAGGTGTTGCAGCTCAAGATAGATGCTTCCGCAGTCATGAGCCTGAGCTCCAGCCCAGCCGACGTCGAAATGCTGGAAGATCTGGTGACCGCCGCGGTCAACGAGGCAGGACGGCGCGCCGATGAAGCGATGAAGTCCAACCTGACCGGGATGTTGGGCGGATTGAATCTTCCTCCTGGACTGATTTAGTCAGGAGCCGCATTGTCTCAATTTGCAGAACCGATGGCGCGGCTGATCGAAGAGCTGCGCAAATTGCCCGGGATCGGGGCCAAGAGCGCACAGCGGCTTGCGTTCCATATTCTTCGCGCCTCCACCGAGGATGCGGGAGCCCTCGCCGATGCGGTGCGGGAGTTAAAGGCGCGGCTGTTGTTGTGCTCCACCTGCAACAACATTACCGATGTGGACCCCTGTATTTACTGTGCCAGCCCGACGAGAAGCCAACGCGTGGTGTGCGTGGTGGAGGAGCCAGGGAATATCGCGGTGATTGAGAAGACCCGGAGCTATAACGGCGTCTATCACGTGCTCCATGGAACGTTGTCACCCCTCCATGGGGTTGGCCCGGAGCACCTCCGCACGGATAGCCTGGTGGCCCGAGTCGCGCACGGGGATGTGGAAGAAGTGATCCTGGCGACCAATCCTACGGTCGAGGGTGAGGCGACGGCGGTTTATCTGGCGGACTTGCTGCGCAGCGCCGCGGTGCGGGTGACGCGCATTGCTACCGGCGTCCCGGCGGGCAGCGATATTGAGTACGCCGATGAGGTCACCATGGCGCGGGCTATGGAAGGCCGGCGGGAGCTCAAGTTTTAGAAGTGTTCCCAAAGGATCTCATCTGACCACCAAACCTTGGGTGGGCCATGTTCGCCTAAGCGTACATGGGCCGAAAACGATGGGCGAAGCCCTTCCAACGCTTTGCCCAACTCAACCGGCGACGACCTGAACCCAAGAGCTTACTCTGTCTAGGGGCCAGCCTTGCCGTCGCAGAGCAAAAAACCACGACACCATCGACTCGGCCTACTAATCTCGGCCCTGCTCTTCTTCCCTTCCCCGGCCAGGGCGCAAACAACTGCGCAAGCAGCTCTCTCATCCGCGCTAAGAAACACTCCTGCTGTCGGTTTAGTTCTCGACCTGAAATCGGGCCGCCCTTTAGCCACCGTCAAACCTGCCGAAGCGGGAAGCCTTCGCAGCACTCCGGGCTCGATTCTCAAGCCGCTTTTTCTGGCTGCTGCGCTGCAGCATCAACAGGTACAGCCGCAAAGTACAGTCTTTTGCCGTCGCGACCTGCACATCAGCTCCGACCAACGGGACTGGAATCTGGCCTGCACGCACCCGCAGACGGACGTTGCCTTCACGGCACAGGAGGCGCTCGCGTATTCCTGCAATCGCTATTTTGCCAGCCTCGCCGACCGCATTTCGCCCGAGCAGGCCAGCGCCATCCTGGAACACTACGGTCTAAACCAAACGAAAATTCCACAGACCCGGGAGCAGACGGAGCTGCTGGTGTTGGGCGTTGCCGGCATCGTAGTTTCCCCCATGCAAGCAGCCATTGCCTATCGCAAGCTCGCGCTGGAACTCGATGGTACCCGCGTGCACGCAGTGCGAGAGGGGCTCTCCAACTCCGTGCGCTATGGCATGGCCCACAACGCCTTCGTACCGGGCATGGAGATCGCCGGCAAGACCGGAACGGCCAGCGACAGCATGCAAGGTTCGAGCCATGGATGGTTTGCCGGCATCGGCTCCTTCGACCACGAACAGGTGGTGGTTGTGATCTATTTGCCACGCGGCAATGGAGCCGACGCCGCTCGGATGGCCCAGCATTTCTTTCTGGCCACAAAACCGGCGCCGGAAAGCGCGCGTGCCCTCACCGTCGAGGTCTGGGCTTCGCGATCGGTAACCCGTCTCTCGGCAACGCCTCTGGGTAACGCGAGCAAGCCCGTCATCGTGGACTGGCAGAATCGGCCTCACCTCGAGTTCAGCGGAAACTATCGTCTGCAAGCCGCGGATGCGCCAGACCTTGTCGCCGCCGGCAAGTGGACCATCACATGGCAACCGCACGGCCTGCGTGTGCTGCTGACGCTGCCCAGCGAAAGCTACGTGATCGCCGCGCTCAGCGGAGAAGCAGCCCCCGATGAGCCAATGGCTTCCCTCAAGGCAATGGCCATCAGCATGCGCACGTTTGCCCTGGTGAACGCGAACCGTCATCAAGCGGAGGGTTTTGGACTCTGCGACAGCACCCACTGCCAGGCGCTCCGTCTGGGCAAACCGCGCCCCGAAGTGGAGCAGGCGGTACGCGAGACTGCGGGAGAAACGCTATGGTCGGGCGGCCAACGTGCCCATGTCTATTACACCCAGCACTGCGGCGGCATGACGGAGTCGGCGAGCGCCGTCTGGCCAGAGGAGAGAGCTGCTTACCTCGCCGGACAGCACGTCGATCCCTACTGCTTGCGCCGCTCCCCTGCCGAATGGAAAACCCACATTCCTTTGCGTCAACTGGACCAGATCTTCCAAGCCCAGGGTTGGCACACCCCTTCTCCGGTCACGGACATTCGCATCACCCGGCGAGACGCTGCCGGCCGCGCTCAACTGCTCCAGGTAATGGGCCACGGCGCCCCGGCACAACTCTCCGCCAGCAGCTTTCGCTTCGCTGTCGACCGGGCCCTCGGTTGGAACCAGATGCGCAGCGATTGGTACAGCGCCACCGTGTTGGGCGCGGATCTCGAGATTCGGGGCCGGGGCTACGGGCATGGCGTAGGCCTTTGCCAGGCGGGCGCGTTTGAGATGGCGACGGAAGGCCGCAGCGAGAGCGAGATTCTCAGTTTCTATTTCCCCGGCACCGTCCCCGGAATCACGCCAGCCGGCGACGGATGGCATAGGGTCTCGGGGGCGGGCTGGACGTTACTGACCACAGACTCTGCCAACGGCCCGCTTTCCGAAGGCAATAGCGCATGGGCGCGGGCTCAATCGCTCCTAAGAGGAGCATCCCAGGGAAAAGCACACCAGGCGCCTACGGTCCAGGAATTGCCGACCACCGAGTTATTCCGGCAGACAACCGGAGAACCTGGCTGGATGCTCGCTTCGACACGTGGCAGCCATGTCTACCTGCAACCCGCCAAGGTACGGCAAAACAACGGAGGCGCCGAGACCCTCCTCCTGCATGAGTTTTTGCATGTTTTGGTAGAACAGCGAGCCGGAGCAAACGCTCCATTGTGGCTACGCGAAGGATTGGTTGAGGCTTTGACCGCCCCGGGTAAGCGGAAGTGGGATGCGGTTGATGTCCCGGCGGGTGAGGTGGACGCGGCGTTGGCCCATCCTTCGAGCGCCACCGTGTCCCGCCGGGCCCATGAAGCGGCCGCACGCATGGCTGCGCTCCTGTGCGCCCGCTACGGAATGCCGGCGGTGCTGGAATTCCTTCACAACGGCGTCCCCTCCGAAGCAATCAGGAGCCTGGGATCCTGACCGGGCCAACATCCGCGCCCATGGAGTTCCCAGCGAAGATTCTGGTTTTTGATCAACAACTCGGCGATGATCGCCCTTAAAGAGCCATTCTCCTGCGCTAGATGCTGCATATCCGGTTCTTCGCTCGGGGTCTGGATGTATGCGTTCCTCAAGGTCGGCCTCCTTCACTCCTGCAACTATGTAACAGGGCCCGGTGGTCATTATTCGCGCCAGACAGTGGGAAACCATCCGGCTACTACAAAATAGATCCATCCCTGGAAAGGCAAAAGCCCAATTGGTGCGGGACTGGGGGCACTCTTTCGGAGCATCCCAAACCACCCGCCCCGCAAAAACATTCCTGAATTCTTAGAGCCGTTCGCCGCGCTCCCGTAATCCATGGCATACATAGAAGACATGAAGATCAACGCCAAACGCTTCCGAGTTTCCCCCGGTGCAAAGGTACAGCTCGCCAAATGGCCCACCCTGGTCCGGCCTCTTTGCAAGACGAAAGAGGAGTACGAGGATCTGCTGAACAAGAACCGGGATGAGCTGAGTACGCTGCAGAGGCTTCACTACGCTTACGACGAATACGCCTTGCTGCTCATATTTCAGGGTATGGATTCGGCGGGCAAGGACGGGGCCATCAGCCATGTGATGTCGGGAGTGAACCCGGAGGGCTGTGAAGTCACCAGCTTCAAACAACCGAGTCCCCAGGAACTGCAGCATGACTTTCTCTGGCGCGCGACCTGCCGGCTTCCCGAGCGCGGACGAATCGGGATTTTCAATCGCTCTTATTATGAGGAGGTCCTGGTGGTTCGCGTGCACCCGGAGCTTCTTCGCAAGCAAGGGCTTTCCGAGGAGATGCACGACCTGAAATCCCTGTGGGGGGAGCGCTACCGGTCCATCGTGGATCTGGAGACCCACCTCCATCGCAATCGGACCAGGACGGTCAAGATATTTCTTCACCTATCCCAGGAAGAGCAGCGAAAGCGATTGCTCGCGCGTATTGACGATGCGCAAAGGAACTGGAAATTCTCGCTCGCGGATATACACGAAAGAAAATACTGGAAGGACTACCAGAAAGCTTATGAGGCCTGCCTCAGCGCCACCAGCACCCGCCAAGCTCCGTGGTATGTGGTTCCCGCGGACGATAAGCGAAACGCCCGCTTGATCATTTCCCGCATCGTGCTCGATGCCTTCGAGGATCTCAAGCTCTCTCATCCCAGAATCAGCGCCAAGCGCCGTGCTGAACTACAGTCGTTCCGCAAGTTGCTCGCAAAGTAGAGGTGTAACGATGAGCGAAATCATACCGGCCGCTTCCTGGCCGAACGTGGAAGGGATGGACGATCTAATGGAGATCGCCCTCAACCTTCATTCGTGCTGGAACCATGAGGCGGACGAGATGTGGAGAAGCCTCGACCCGGAACTGTGGGAGTGGACACAGAATCCATGGGTCATCCTGCTGACGGCTTCCCGGGACAAGATTATCGCTCTGCTGGCATCACCGGGCTTTCGTGCGCTGGTATACGATTGCCTCCACCACAAACGAAAATCATTCAAGGACGAGGCGTGGTTCCAGCAGAACTATCCAGCGGCCGCGCTTTCGCTGGTCGCCTACTTCAGCATGGAATTCATGCTGAGCGAGGCACTGCCCATCTACTCCGGCGGTCTGGGCAACGTTGCCGGGGATCAGCTGAAAGCAGCGAGCGACCTGGGTGTGCCCGTGGTTGGCGTTGGCTTGCTCTACGGTCAAGGGTACTTCCGCCAGGACTTCGATGCCGACGGCAACCAACAGGCGCTCTACCCGGTCAATGATCCGGGCCAGTTGCCCATTCGCCCGCTGCGCCAGGCAAATGGGGAATGGCTACGGTTACAGATTCGTTTGCCTGGGTCGAAGCTGTGGATCCGCTGTTGGGAAGCCCTGGTGGGCAGGACCAAACTCTACCTCCTCGACACCAATGATTTCGCCAATACCCCGGCGCAGCGCGGGATCACCAGCGAACTCTATGGCGGCGATGCCGAGATGCGGCTGAAGCAGGAGATGGTGCTGGGTATCGGCGGTTGGCGCTTGCTGCGCGCATTAGGCCTCGAGCCGGATGTTTGTCATCTAAATGAAGGCCACGCGGCGTTCGCGATACTGGAGAGAGCCCGCAGCTACATGGAGGTTCATAACACCTCGTTCGAGCTGGCCCTGACCGTGACCCGTGCGGGCAACCTGTTTACGACGCACACCGCAGTCACGGCAGGGTTCGACCGTTTTCATCCCGACCTCATACACAAATATCTGCACCGGTACACGGAGGAGGAACTCTTCATACCGTTGGAGGACATGCTGGCCCTGGGTAGACAGAACGCCGGCGATACCCTGGAGCCCTTCAACATGGCATACCTGGCGATGCGCGGCAGCGGCCGGATCAACGGCGTGAGCAAACTTCATGGGCAGGTGAGCCGCCAGATTTTTTCGCCACTTTTTCCCCGATGGCCCGAACGGGAAGTTCCTGTTGGCTCTGTGACCAATGGGGTTCACGTGCCGACCTGGGACTCAGAAGAAGCCGATGCCCTCTGGACCACAGCCTGCGGTAAGGGGCGTTGGTCGGGCGAAGAGATTTGCGCGGAGAAAATCCGCGAGCTGAGCGACGAGCAGTTATGGCAACTGCGCAACAGTGCGCGCAAGAACCTGATCGGCCGGGTTCGCGTGCGCTACGCGCGCCAGCGCGCATCCGGCTACGACGGTCCACACGATCTTCCCCAGGTTCTCGATGAACATGTGCTGACGGTCGGTTTTGCGCGCCGGTTTGCGACTTACAAGCGACCCAACTTTCTGTTGCATGACCCGGAACGGCTGATTCGATTGCTTACGAATCCTGAGCGTCCCATGCAGTTGATTCTCGCCGGCAAAGCCCATCCCGCGGACAAACCCGGACAGGCGCTCATCAAGCAATGGAACGACTTCATCCAGCGGCCTGGGATGGCGCAACATGTGGTCTTCCTGAGCGATTACGACATGTTGATGGCCCAGGAGCTGGTACAGGGCGCCGATCTATGGATCAACACCCCGCGCCGCCCCTGGGAAGCCTGTGGGACGAGCGGAATGAAGACCCTGGTCAACGGAGGTTTGAATTTCTCTGAGCTGGACGGCTGGTGGGCGGAGGCCTATTCTCCGCAGGTGGGCTGGGCGATCGGCGACGGCCTCGAGCACGGCGACGACCCGGTATGGGACAACATCGAGGCCGAAACCATGTACAGCTTGCTGGAGCAGGAGGTGGTCCCCGACTTCTATGAACGGCCGGAAAACGGTCTGCCGTCGAAGTGGCTGAGCCGCGTGCGCGAGAGCATGGCACGTCTCACTCCGGAATTTTCAGCCGGCCGGGCCATTCGGAACTACACCGAAGAGCACTATCTTCCCGCGGCCTCCGGCTATCGCCTACGCGCCGCGAACAACAGCGCCCTCGGGGCTGAGCTGCTGCAGTGGCTGCACAAGATAGCTCAGGGATGGAACACGGTGCACTTCGGACCGATACAGGTAGAAACACGCGAAGGAAAGCATTTTTTTCGGGTACAGGTTTGGCCAGGTGATCTTTCTTCCTGTGATCTCAAGGTGGAGCTCTATGCCGATCCCCACGGAGAGCACGGCGCAGAAATCGTAACCATGACTGCAGGTGAAAAGCCAACAGACGCAAAGGGGGCCGTCATCTACTCGGTCGACATATCTGCGGGTCGTGCGGCTAGCGACTATACTCCACGCGTCGTCCCTCAGCATTCCAGCGTTGCCGTGCCTCTGGAGGCTGAGGAGATATCGTGGCAACGATGAACTTATTAGCCCGCAGTACTTCTCTCGAGCCTGAAGCCAAGGGTCCTGCACCTTCCTGTCCCCCTGGACGGGTGCCCACAATGTTTGCACCGGCGTAGCCGGGGCACTACATGGGTTGAACAAGATGGGGCGAAGCCCCGTCCGCTGTTCTCCTTCGCGTGCAGCAAAGCCCAAGAACGAAAAGGACCCGGCAGAGAAGCGCAGCGTCAGCGCCCAGTCTCAGAAGTGGTGTAACCCCAGGCCTGAAATGCTTTCCGGAATCACCACCATCTTCGACTAAGCGTGCTTGAATTGTTTGCGTGGAACACATAAACTCGTGCTACACAACAATACGTGCAGGCATGAAAACCAAAAAAACGAATGTCACTTTGAAAATTGAAGCCGATCTCCTCAAGCAAGCTCGGATTCTCGCTGCCGAGGAAGGCACCTCCATAAGCGCCTTGCTCGCGGGCAGGTTGGAGCAGGAAGTGCGCGAGCGCAAGGGATATCACCAAGCCCGCCGCCGTGCCCTCGCCCGGCTGCGGACGGGTTTCGACCTCCATTGGGCGCCCCCTCGCTCACGAGATGAACTCCATGAGCGATAAGTTTTTCGTGGATACCAACATTCTGGTATACGCGCATGACCGTTCCGCCGGGGTCAAACACCAGCTCGCTCAAACGTTGTTGGAACAGCTCTGGAATTCGGGCCAAGGCGTATTGAGCACCCAGGTTCTGCAAGAACTATGTGTGAACCTCCGTAGAAAGGTGAGCGCTCCTTTGCCGGTGGAAGAAGTCCGTTTGCTGATACGGGATTATGCAACCTGGGAAGTCGTCTCCAACACCCCCGAGTCGATCCTCAGGGCACTGGACATTGAGACGCGTTACATGACTTCCTTTTGGGATGCGCTGATTCTTCAAGCTGCTGAGAGTGCCGGCGCATCGATTCTCTACTCTGAAGACTTGGCGTCCGCACAACACTACGGGTCAATCCAGATTGTGAACCCATTGATCGGTGTGTAGCTCCATAGTTGACGTCACATGGATGGAAGGTAACCGGCACAGTGATTTTTGGTGCAGAGTTGCAAAAGTTGGGTGAACCTTCTCCGTGTGTCACCCTCGTCTCAGGCCACCACTTCTCTGAAGCTTTAGCGCTCCACATCGCCGGCACAACGTGAACGCATCAGCGACTGGAGTTTCGAACGCGTTGCCCTTTCCAAAGTTTAGTGGTCCGACGGAGTTGCCACTTTCACTGGAGCTTAACTTCACTCTTTACGGATTTACGAAGCGTCCATACTCGATGCTGACACCTTCAGTCCGTTGCAGCGCAGCTATGACGCCAAAGAGGTTTTGGGCGCTCGGATTCCCGCTTGGCCCAAACATCCGTTGCAGTCTAGGGGAGGGGATCTTCGTTTCACGGGCGAGTTCGCTAAAGCCAATCGTTGCGTTAATGTAGTTACGCAGGACTGCGCGGCCTGTAGCAAAGTCACCATTGTTGATGAGCTGGACCCCTTCACGATTAAGGTTCCGGCGAAAAGCGGGTGCTCGCTGTGCGCGTTCACGGATCGTATCGCGGAAATCTCGTGTGATTGCCAGCGTCCATCCTCCTACTTAGGTTTTGTCGTCTTGTTCTTTGCCGCTGCCTTCGCGCCTCGGCTTGCTCCCGTGCGTTCTTCTTGAGCTGTTTGTACTCGCGCCATGCGGCCCTGGCATTCTCGATATCTTGATTCTGTCGCTTCTTTGTGCCGCCATGAAGCAGGACGATTGGGACGATTTGTCTATTGATAAAGATTTGCTGGGGTGAACTGCGGAAGCACGACGAGCAGATCGTAACCGTAAACGAGGTGCTGCCATTCGCTTGACATTGCGAATGGTCGAAATCGAAGCTTACGCAAATCGAGAACTAAACCCGTTGCTTCGCCGCTACCAGTGACCGGCAGCATATCGATTACCGGTTTGAGCCATGCGTACTCGGGCATGTCCGCAAGTATGAACCGCTCCGTCTTCGTCGGCCTTCCGTATCCTTCGAGGGTGGCGAGCGTGCCCTTTGCCGCGAGCACTTGAATATGAAGCGAGGCCACGTGTTCGACTGACGCAAGCTCAGCAACGTAATCACCCAGATCGAGCTGGTGAAGGTCATTGAAGCCCTTCCACATGTGATTGTCGCCAAACTTAAGAAGAATGCGCGGGGCGGGCGAGGTCTTTTGCAGCGCACGGTAGTCCTGGAGGAAATGCTGTTTCAGCAAGCTCGCGCGTTCCGAATTGCTCTCCGGCGGATCTACTCCGTTTAGTCGATAGATGTGCCTCGATTCAGCAATCTCACGCATGATTTGTCGGCTCTTCTGGGTTCCGTCGATAGCCAACGCTTTCTGCAAGTCAGCGATATCGTCGTCGCTCGAGCTCTCAAGAAAGAGTTGCGTCATATCGCCAGTGGACCGAGCTTTGGCTTCCGCCTGCTTATCTTTTGCAAGGGCAAGCCGGATCGCAGCCTCCGACTTTGGTCCGTTAGAATCCTGCTCCATCTGCTGCAAGAGCACCGAAGCCGCTCCAAGGAACTCTTGATCCAGCCCCCACAAGGGGATGCCCTCTTTTTTCCCGGAGGCTATGCATTTCGCAGCGAGATCGTTTTCCTGTTCGATGTTGAGAATGGCCATATTTGCCGGGTGGGCACGCTCCCGTTCCCGCATAATGGCCTTCCTGTCATGATTCTTCAGTACGCTCTGCACGTAGGCTGCGGCATACGGACCAGCCTCCACTGCATAGGCGTCGGGGTGCATAGCCTTGCATATTGCCGCTGCCAGTTGTGGTGTTTCTCGGCTGAAGTGGCTCTCCCCAAGGAGGACGAATGATGCGTGTTCGACCGCCTCCGTCATCGTCTTGCCTCCAGTGTCGGCAAGATCGCCCTGTGGCGTCACTGTGACCGGCAGAGTGGCACCCTTCAGGGCGTCTGCCAGGCTCTCGCCTCCTGCTGGCACACTGCTCTTCTGGCATAGCCCATTCGTTGCAAATGCTAAGAAAAGAAACCACGCGAGTCTCATAGGGTTTAATTTGCCATAAAATGCTCATGCCGTGGCGACCGCACCGTCCAGCAATCTTTTGCGCGCCGTCCGAACCTGATGAGAGCCTCCGGATGCACATAGACCCTGTATGTCGGGACGCTGTCCAGGACTGCCTTGTCCAACTCCTGGGGCTCCTTGGCGCGATATTGGAGAAAATCAAGCACGGTTTCGGGTTTTCCGCCCTGCTGTCGCAGGTGTGTTCCGATGGCGTCGACCCAATCAAGAAACTCTGGCTTGCACCGCTGCGGTATACCGTTATCCAGTTTCCCCGATCCTGGCACAGAAAATAATCATCTCAAGAACGCTCAGCCGAACCCTAACTTGTGAGGCGTGCGATGTGCGCCTTTCATTGGCGTATCTTTTGCCTATCCCTACATATCCAAGCGAGCAAATCCGCCTCAAGGATTGAGGTACAGTCTTCTATATCATTTCGAGGCATCTCCTATGGCCCGCTATTCGAAGGCACCCGTATTGGCAGTTGTATTGGGTGGATTGTCGTTGAGGGGCAATTGCGACTCGAGTGACCGCCAAAGCGTCAGTGCTGTCTGACCACCCAACTTGGGTCCTTTTTGGGGATTGGCAACTCAGCGGCATTGGGCAGACCGGTTTTTCTTGATTGAGAAAGGAACTCTCGTATCTGCAACAGAAGTGTACAGGGGAACACAAGGGTCAATGGCTTTCATTTGACGAGTAAGGGAATGCCGCGACGTTTGACAGAGTAGTCTAGCGGAATGGTTCGGTCATAAGCGCGCATGTGTTAGCGCAGTTTGTGGACTGAGATGACAGGGAGTTACCGTGAAACGGAGACATTTTCTCAAGAGCTCGGCGGTCGCAGGCGTTGTGCTTGCGTTTTCCGGTGCGAATATTTGGGCGAAGGACGCCGATGCTCGCATTGAGGTCCTTCTGGACGACCCGCTGGGGGAGATTTCGCCCAATCTCTATGGTCAGTTCACAGAACATATCGGCGGGGTGATCTACGACGGCGTGTGGGTTGGAGAGAAATCGAAAATCGCCAACCAATACGGCATCCGTTCCCAACTGGTGGACATGATGAAACAGATTCATGTTCCTATTATTCGTTGGCCAGGAGGCTGCTTCGCGGATAGCTACGACTGGAAAGATGGGATCGGTGAAACTTCGAAGCGGCCCCGTCGTACCAATTTCTGGGAGGTTGATCCCGATGCGATCAGACTCCACGACAAAGGACCGCAGCTTTTCGAAACTAACCAATTCGGCACCAATGAGTTCATCCGGTTTTGCAAGCTGACTGGAGCCCAACCGTATCTTGCAGCAAACCTGCGAAGTCTTCCCGCACTTGAATTTGATCATTGGGTGGAGTACTGCAACTCGCCTGCCGGAAGCACAACCCTGGCCGAGGTGCGCGCGGTCGCCGGCTTTCCAGAACCGTTCAATGTCCGCTACTGGGGCATAGGCAACGAGAGTTGGGGCTGCGGTGGAGACTTTACCCCGGAAGAATATGCCTCCGAGTTCCGCCGCTATTCCTCCTGGATACCTCGATACGGCATAGACCTGCAACTGATCGGGTCCGGTCCGAACGATAACGATCTCGATTGGACCCATCGCTTTTTCCAACAAATTTACTCTGACCGGCCCTACAACAACCCTGGCTTTACGGGCTGGTCGGTCCATCACTACGCGTGGAATTTGAGCCGCGGCAAGACGAAGGACTGGCTGGCTGGCAAAGGCGATGCGCTGCGGTTTGATTCCGTAGACTGGTTTGAACTGTTGCGCGAGTGCGATCGAATGGAGCAGATCATTGAGGATCAGTGGGCGGTGATGGGGCAGTACGATACGCAGCATCGCGTGAAGCTGGTGGTGGATGAGTATGGACCGTGGTACCGCGAGGGAACCGAACTCGACCCCACCCACATCTTCGGCCAGCAGATAACGTTACGCGATGCACTGGCCACGGCGCTGACTCTGGACATTTTTAACCGCCATCCGGAGAAAGTGGGCATGGCCGCCTGCGCCCAGCTCATCAACAACATCAATGCGCTATTTATGGCGCATGAGGACCGCTTCTTCGCCACACCTAACTTTCATGTATTCGCTATGTACGCCGCACACCAGGGCGGACAGGCTCTGCGGGCCGAGTTCTCGGCACCGGATGTGCATTACATGCGCGATGACCGGGCGGCACGTTTCTGGGGTCTCAACGGCTCAGCATCCCGAAAAAATCAGGTCGTGACGCTTACCCTTGTCAATCCCGATTTGTCGAAGACGATCGAGACCCAGATCGTCCTTCGAGGTGCCGAGGTCGCCTCTGCATCTGGTACCGTTCTGACGGCCAGCGAGATGCACGCGCACAACACCTTCGATCACCCGAATGCCGTGATGTCCACGACTCTTGCGACAGCAGTAGGCGGCGGCCTGCTGAACGTCAGTATCCCGGCGGCGTCCGTCACTAAGCTGGAGATTATTCTCCGATGAGCGAGCCCTGGGCAGTGGAGACCGGCCCCGGTTGAATTCTGGCAAATCCCGGTGATGGTAAATCGGATAGCAGACGCAACGATCACGGGATGCGAATGCCCAATGCTCTCGTGAATATTTGTCACGGTTACGTTCCGTCTGTCACGCGATTTTTCGCCATGGGCGAAGCAATGCACGACGTCGGCGGTCCACTCTCCGGCATCGAGTTCCACTTCATCCGGCGGCTTCGGTGAGAGAAGATCGGCTTCCCCTCTATCGAGAGAAGCGTGGCCGCGTTTCCGGTATCGTCGCAGGAAACCGAAGAGGTCCATGCACTTAGCGAGCGGGAATGAGGCCACCCTTCTTGGTTCTGGGTGGATCGTGGATCAGGGCGACTGTCCACACCGGACATACAGCCTGATTCACTTCGGCGCGGCGAGAAGGCCGTTCGTGATAAGTTTCGAATCCACGATGCCGATCTCGACCCGGCGGTTGGCAGCACGCGCCTCTTCGCTGTCGCCCGGAACGCGAGGGTCCGATTCGCCAAAGCCCTTGGCGCTTATGACTGTCGTCGGGGAAATTCCGGTCTGCACCAAGAAGCCGCGGACAGCTTCAGCGCGACGCTGTGAGAGCTGCAAGTTGTACGTCTGCGTGCCGATGTCGTCCGTATATCCGTAGACAGCAATCGAATATCCCTTAAGCGTCATCAGGATCCCGGCGATGCGATTAAGGATGTCGCGGTATTCCGGTTTAATGTTTGCCTTATCAAAGTCGAAGCGAATCGACTTGCTATCCAGCGTCATCACCAGGCCCATGGCGGTGCGATGCGTTTCGGCGATTTGCCCGAGCGCCTGTTGCAGCTGTGCAAGTTCCGCCTCTCGCTCTTGCCGATATTCCTCAGCCTGCTGTGTCGCTTGATCTGCCTTTTGCTGCTCGGCGGCGGCCTGCTGCCGCGCGAGTTGCGCCTGCGTCTCCGAGTTCGATTGATCCTGCTTCGCCAGGTCGCGCTGTTGAGCGGCTGCCCGCGCGTTCGCAGCCGCTTGCGAAGCCTGCTGAGCCAACGTCTGCGATTGCTCCTGTACGCGCACGACCAGCCGGCTCAAACCTTCCGTCTGCTGGCTCAGCCGTGCTACCTCGCGTTCCAGGCGACGGACCGAGATGAAATAAACAAACCCAAGAACCAAGCTGAGCGCGATTGCGATCACTCCCAGAGCCAGCGCTAACTTCCCCTGAGACTTGGCAGGTGCATCCCCAAGTCCACGCTCGTCCGGCTTCAGCGCCTCGCCTGAAGAGTCCACCATTTGGCAATCTTAGCGTGGAGTTCTAGATTGAGGCAAAACGAGATGGCTCCCGGGATTGTCGGCCACCCAGACATTACACCGGTATACCTCGACCTGCCGATCTGCCCTGCTCCCGGCCTAAGTTCCGTTCGTATTGTGGCCCAACCGTACAGAACCCCGAATTTCGCGTTCTGTCTGGTTGGCGGGTCACTCGGCACCTAACCCTACTCTTGTTCGCGATAGCACAACCTCCGCTCGACTCAGCCAAGGTTCCCACGTCCGAGAGCGTGCATTCCCGAGCAGTGGCGATGTGCTGGTCACTGCAATCGCTAAACAACGCGGCCTTCCACACTTGACCTTTCGCCCGCCCAAGAGTGCGCAGGTTCTGCTTACCTCAAACATCTGTAGTGGAATTCAATGGTCGAGTCCGATCGACAAATTCAACGCAGACTGGGTGGCCGACAAAATCAGTTTCGTTGTGATTCAACACAATCCGCATATTTGACCAATGAGTTTCCGTTAGCCACGACGCTCATTCTCTCGAAGCCAAGCAATCGACTTTTTACAGTAATTTGCAACGTTCGTGCTGAGATATTTCGCCCACTCCGGTTTCGATTCCCCGCGCTCCACGGCGAAGCGAGCGAGTGCGTAGCCAAACTGCTGCTCCGATAAGTACCCAAGTCGCCGCGTTGACCAGCCCTGCCTGTCGTAGCTGTTGTACTGCTGAAATTGGAAGACGGAATTCGCGTTGAACACCCCGAAGCCAAGGAAGACTGTCAGCAGATCGTTGAGTGGCTCCATATCCGGCTCGTTGGGCCTCACCAGTCCCGGTCGCAGCAGAATCACATGACCTAGTTCATGCGCCAGTGTCGCCACCAGAGCCATTGGGTTCTGGAGTTGCGAGCTGTTGACAGCGATTACCGTCCTCGATACCCCGTCGTGACCGTACAAGCCACCCGCCCCGGAACTCTCGCCGGACCAGAACGGCACCAGTGTCTGGTTCGTTTGTGTCGCGTCATCGAAAATTTCCAGTTCAATCGTGTCCGGATCGACCCCCATCCCCTCGGCGACACGACGGAACATCACATCTAAAGCCTTGTCAGTCCCATCAAAGCGGCTTGGAAAATGCTCGGGCGTCGGCAGCATCACCACAGCCTGACGCATCCGCTGATTGCCCAACAAGTCGGCTAAGCGCGACAGCGACCGATCGATCCACAGCCTCTCCTCTTCCGTGATCGGAAGTTTGGCCTTTCCTAATCCGAACATCCTCTCTTTATACCAGCGCGTCGTATGACAACTACGGAGGTGCCCGCGTTGCTGGCGAATTGTCGCCAACCCGGACATACACCCGTTTTGGGGTAACTTCCGGTTGGGCGGTAACACACCTGGAATCCGAGAATCCGCGTGCCGGGATGCTCGATGAATGCATTTATCGTAAACCCAGACTGAATTGCCCTTGATTGTCCAGTCTGGCGACGATCCGCTCTGGAACCATGCGCGTGTACAAAGACCGGCTCTTGACAAGACGCAACTTCGTCTTATATAGCTGGCTATGGGAAGACAGATGCGGACACATACCAATGACCGTCTCAAGGGAACACTCGATCTGCTGGTGTTAAAGGTCCTGGCTTCGTACGGCCGCATGCATGGCTACGGGATTACTCTCCGGATCGAACAGATCTCCGAGAACGTTCTGCGTCTTGAGGAAGGTTCGCTCTACCCCGCTCTTCACCGCATGACACAGGCTGGGTGGCTTAAGCCGGAGTGGGGAGCCTCGGAAAGCAACCGGCGCGCCCGCTACTACTCCATCACTGCAGCCGGGCGCAGGCAGTTGGCCGAGGAGACGCGGGAGTGGTCGCAATTGACGGATGCCGTGGCGCGTGTGCTCAGTCTGGCTTAGTAGGAGGACCCGTGAGCTGGGTTAACCGAATCTCGAACCTGTTCCGCCCCAACCAGGTAGACGCTGAGTTGGAAGAGGAGCTGCAGTTTCACCTGGACGCACGCACCCGCGACAACCTCAGCGCCGGTATGAACGCGGAAGCGGCGCAGCATGACGCCAGAAGACGATTCGGCAATGCCACCCTGGCGAAGGAGCGGGCGCACGAAATGAATATCGTGGTGTCAATCGAAACGATTGGCCGCGATCTGCGCTACGCTCTCCGCGGATTGCGCAAGTCGCCGGGATTTACCGTGGTAGCCATCCTGACCCTGGCGCTGGGCATTGGCGCCAACACGGCCGTTTTCAGCGTTGTCGACGCGGCGCTGCTGCGCCCATTGCCTTACAGGAATGCCGATCGTCTGGTGATGATTGCCGAGCGCGTGCCGAAGGAACCAGTCCCTATCTTTGATACCTACCGCGAGTTTGAAGAGTGGAATCGTAGCAGCAACAGTTTCGAGACGATGGCTGCCGCCACCTGGGCGGGGCGACTGCAGACCGTGCTCTCCTTTCACGGAGAAAAGAAGGAGGTCGTCGCTGTCCCGGTCAGCGTGAATTTCTTCTCCATGCTCGGCGTGCGCGCCGCGCATGGGCGCACTTTTGCAGCGAAAGATCTGACCAGCACCTGCACCGTTGTTCTTGCCCATTCGTTTTGGCAGCAACGACTGGAAAGCACGCCCGACTGGATCGGGAAGAGTCTGACCCTTGATGATCGTGCCTGCACCATCGTCGGCGTGATGCCGAAGGAGTTCTCCTTTTATCCCAAACAGACCGAACTTTGGACGCTGATCACTCCTGGCAGCCCGTTCGTACAAAAGCCGTGGGATATGCCTGTGCTCGCATTTGGTCTTCTCAAGCCTGGCGTGAGCCGTTCCGCTGCTCGTGCAGAACTCGCCAGCATCCAGAGCCGCATTATTAACGAGAGCCCCAGCTGGGCGGCAATGAAGCTGGAACCGTCCCCTGAAGATCTGCAATCGGAATTCACCTGGCTCACGGGGCGGAATCTTCGCCGCGGTCTGTTCATCCTTTTCGCGGTCGTTGGCTTCGTCCTGCTGATCGCCTGTGTCAACGTGGCGAATCTCCTGGCCGGACGCGCTGCAGCGCGCCAGAAGGAACTGGGCGTTCGCGCTGCTCTCGGTGCGGGGCGGTCGCGTCTCATTCGACAGCTACTGACCGAGAGCGCATTGCTTTCGCTTCTTGGAGCCGGCCTCGGCGGCTTTCTCGCGATCCTCTCCGTCCGTTTTATCGCCACAGAAGAGGCGATGCAACTGCCCCCCGGTAACCCGATCTCCGTGAACTGGGAGGCCCTGGTTTTCACGTTCATCCTCGCCATACTCACCGGCTTTCTGTTCGGTGTTGCGCCGGCCTGGAAGGCATCGCGGCTCGATCTGAACGAAGTGTTGAAGCAGTCCCAGCCCGCCGCATCGCGCGCTGCAGCGAGCCACCGTACCAGCCGTAATCTCGTGGTCGCGGAGATGGCTCTCTCTTTGATTGTCCTGGTGGCGGCGGGTCTGCTGATCCAAAGTTTGATCCGCCTGACGACGGCCCCTCTCGGGTATGAACGCAACGGATTGTTGACCGCGGATCTTCGTCTGCCCACGTCTTCCTATCCCAAACCCGAGGACTCGATGAGATTCTGGGATCGCCTGGGACTGAAACTGGATTCCCTCCCGGGAGTGCGAGGCGTTGCCTTCGCGTCATCTTTGGCCTCTGGAAGGGGCACCGGGCGCGTGACCATTGCGGGCGCGGGTTCTGCATCGCGGGTCGTCACCGCATTGCAATCTGAACCTGTAAGCGGAGGGTATTTCCGCGTGGCAGGCATCCCCCTGCTCCAGGGAAGAGAGTTTTCTGACGTGGATCGTTCCAATTCAATGCCGGTGGCCATCGTGAATGAGGCGTTCGCGAGGCAGTACTTTCCAAAGGGCGCCACGCTTGGGCGACGGATCAAGCTCGGTGAGCCCGACGCGAAAGAGCCCTGGCTCACGATTGTCGGCATTGCAGGAGACGTTTCGCGCCCCACGCTTTTCGAGGGGTACTCCCAGGGTCCCTCCGTCTATCGCCCCCTGCGGCAGGCCCCAGAGGGCTCGTTAACCCTTTTTGTCCGGACCACAGGAAACACCCGCGCAGTTGAACCTGAAGTTGGACGGGCTATCGTTGCGGTCGATAACAACCTTCCTCTCCCAACGGTTCAGACTGTCAAGGAGTCGCTTTCCTTCTTCTTTTCAGAGCCGCGATTCCGAGCGAGGCTGTTCAGCCTGTTCTCGATCCTGGGTCTGCTGCTGGCGGCTGTGGGGATTTACGGAGTGCTCTCACAACGCGTCGCACAAAGAACCCAGGAGATCGGGATCCGCGTTGCACTGGGTGCGCGGCGGGACGACGTCCTGAAGCTGATTATCGGTGAAGGATTGCGGCTCACTCTCATCGGTATTGCAATTGGCATTGCAGGTTCCCTGGCGCTCGCACGCTTTCTTTCGAGCATGCTGTATGGCGTCACGCCGACCGATCCTCTTACCGTCGCCGGTGTATCTTGCCTGCTCCTGCTGGTGGCGCTGCTCGCCTGTTACCTGCCTGCGCGACGCGCGGTGAGGTTGGATCCCCTGACGGCTCTGCGCTGCGAATAGAACGCGCTCGACTGGTCCCTCGCCCTGCTTGATTTCCGCCTGGCTGGTCGCACTCGACTGTGCTGGTTTTCGAGCGCAACGTCAATGAGTGACTTGATCTTGCGTCAATCGTTATGACAAATGAGGATTGCCGGCTGCAATCCTAGAGCTTGACATTTGACAGAAGTCGGTTAATGCTATTGTCGAATGTCGAGGGAAGCAATGTCGCAATCAACGGACCTTCTGCAAGGGACGCTGGATCTGCTCGTCATGCAGACGGTTGCGTCGCGGAGGCGTCCTGATGATCTCTGAACTCTTGACGCGCCTTCGCTTCCTGATTCTTCGCAAGAAGCACGGCGAACTCGATGAAGAACTCGAGTTTCATCTCGAAGGGGCAATCGCATCCAGAATAGCGGCTGGAGTAGGCGCTACCGAAGCGCGCCGCCAGGCGCTGATCGAGTTTGGCGGGATCGGGCCCACCCGGGACCAATGCGAGCGGCAGCGTCCCGGATGGTGGATCGGCACGGTGCTGCAGGACGTTCGTTATGCGCTGCGTGGGTTTCGCCGCAATCCACTTTTTACGATCAGTGTCCTGGTCACGCTTGCGCTCGGCATCGGCGCGACCACGGCTGTATTCAGCGTTGTGGACCGCATCCTGTTTCGGCCATTGCCTTATGCGGATCCGAGTCGAATTGTTTCGGTGGGCATGGTGCACTCGCTGGAGCACCAGGAGTTCCTGATGGGGCGCTCCTATGTGGAATGGCAGAACCATCAGACGCCCTTTTCGTCTTTCGCGGCACAGAGCACCATGGTTCACAACTGCGACCTGGTTGAGAACAATCCGGCGCAACTGGGCTGCATCACGTTCCAGGTGGGCTTTCTTCCCTTGCTGGGCATTTCCCCGGTTCTCGGCCGCAATTTTCTTCCCGAAGAGGATCGCCCCAATGGACCTCGTGTGGTGATGATTTCTTATGGGCTCTGGATGGGGCACTTCGGCGGCGATCGTCACATCCTGGATCGGATGATCAATGTCGACGGCAATCCTGCCCGCGTCGTGGGCGTCCTGCCTAAGGACTTTCAGTTTCCTACCCTGGAATCCGCGGACATCGTCTCGCCTTTTGTGTTCAATCCTGCGGTCCAGCAGACGGTCAATGGCGGCTTCGGCAACCCAATGCGGCTGTTTGCGCGCCTCAAGCCCGGCGTGAGCGTAGCGCAGGCCTACGCGCAGATGCAGCCGCTTTTTAACGGCGATCTCAACTGGTTTCCCCCTTTTGCGAAAAAGGAACTTCGGCTCAGTATCCGAACGCTGCGCGATCGCGAGACCCAGGATGTGCGCCCGGTTGCGTGGATTCTCTTCGGGTTTGTTCTTGCGGTCCTACTGATTGCGTGCGCCAATGTGGCCGGCTTGATGATGGCGCGCGGAGCCGGGCGACAACGGGAGCTTGCCGTACGCTCGGCAATCGGCGCCAGCCGTGGCCGGCTCATCCGCCAAGCACTCACTGAAGCTCTGTTGCTCTCATTTGCCGGAGGCCTGGCCGGGCTTGCGGTGGCGCAAGCACTGGTCATGGTGTTTATCCGCCTCGCCCCGACGGGAATTCCGTTCATCAGCAAGGCCCATCTCGATCTGCGCATTGCGGTGTTTGCGGCTGTGCTTTCGTGCCTATGTGGAGCGATCTTTGGACTCGCCGGGGCGCTGGAAAAACCCGGGCCGGCCGCGCTGAACATAAATGTATCGATGTCGCGCAGTCATGCTTTTCTGAGGCGCAGCCTTGTCACAGCACAAATCGCCGTCAGCATCATTCTGTTGTCGGGCGCGGTGTTGTTGCTGCGCAGTTTTGCGAAGATCGAAGAGCAGAATCTCGGAATGCAAAGCAGTGGAGTGCTGACCTTGAAGGTGGCGCTTCCCTGGTGGCGCTACAACACCGATCAGAAAGAGATGGACTTCTATCTTCGTCTTGAATCATCTTTGCGGCGGCTGCCGGGCACGTTTGCGGTGGGAATGGCTGATTCGATTCCGCCGGGAGGGTCGCTAGGCATTCGGTACTCCGACCTTGTGGTGGAAGGCAAGCCGCCGACACCTCCTGGAACCGGCGGAACCGTTGTGGGCCGACTCGTCACGCCCGACTATTTTCGTGCGCTCAACATTCCCATCGTTCGCGGTCGTGATTTCACCGAACAGGATCGTACCGGCAACGAGCACGAAGCGATTCTGAGCCGGTTATTAGCTGCGCGCCTGTTTCCAAACGAGGATCCCATTGGAAAGCGCTTCAAGCCGGACGGGCCTCGCAGCGGCTCCGGGACCATAGTCGTCGGTGTGGCAGACAACGTAAAGAACAATGGGCTTACCGAACCAAGTGATCCGGAGATGTACACGCTCCGCCGGAGCGTGCCCGGCGACTGGAGCGGAAACAGATTGATTGTCGTCATCGATTCGGTGATGCCGGCTCCTACGATCGAACCATGGGTTAGATCGGCGGTTGCTTCGATTGATCGAACCGTTCCGGTTGCGATGGAGCCTCTGAATCAAACCGTCAGCCGGCTGGCGGATCGCCCGCGCTTTGAAACTACGCTGCTTGGATTTTTTGCACTGACGGGCTTGGTGCTGGCGGTCGTCGGGCTTTATGGTCTCATCGCTTTTATGACGACGCAGCGGACGCATGAGATCGGCGTGCGCATGGCTCTCGGCGCCACGCGGGTCAACATCCTGCGCCTGATCGCAAATGACGGACTGCGTATGGTGGTGGTTGGCCTGGCGCTCGGACTCGGCACGGCGCTGGCGGGGTCGCGCATGCTGAAGGCCCTGCTATTCCAGGTCAGCGCGTATGACCCATTGACGTACATCGTCGTCCCGCTGCTTCTGTCGCTGGTGGCTCTCATCGCAATCCTCATCCCAGCTCGCGCTGGAATGCGCGTCGAGCCAGCTGTCGCGCTCAGAGCCGAATAACTGTAGCTGGGCGGTGCCGAGCCTCTTCCGCAGCATTTACTGCGGAACAGCGGACACAGGTTTCGCTTCGTGTATGCTTCTCACCCCGGCAAATTCACGCCGGATGCATTGTGGAACTGATCCATAATCTCGGCGCTAGACGAAGATCGTATGTTGTTCCTTAAGGGCTGCCACCAATCGATCGAGTTCAGCCGTAGTGTTGTAAAGCGCAGGAGTGACGCGCACAGCTGCTCCCCTGGCAATTCCCGTGCGGGCTACGGTCAGAATGCTGTATTTGTCCACGAGAATGCCCTGTAATCTCGTGGCCTGCTCGAACGATTTCATTCCTTTCAGCCGGAACGATGTGGTTGCACCAAATCGCGCCGGGTCATCGGGCGTCAGAATCTCGATACCATCGAACTCACGAACGCGCGCAACCCAGTAGTTGCGAAGAAACTGCAGCCGCGCTTGTTTGCGTTGAACGGTCAACTGATGGTGAAAATCGATCGCGGCGGGAATGCTAAGCATGGCGGCAAAATTATAGGTTCCCGGATAGACGCGCGAACGAATATCGTTTGGCGGATCCTCCTGATTCCCGAGCCAGGGTTCTGTCTCAACGAGCCGGCCCCTGCGGATGTATACGGCGCCGGTGCCCAGCGGAGCGCCGATCCACTTGTGCAAGCTGAAGCCTGCGAAGTCGGCGTCGATCTCCTTCATATCTACCGGCATTTGGCCGACAGCTTGCGCCGTGTCCAGAATGCAGGTAACACCGTGTTGCCGCGCAATCGCGATAATCTCTTTCACTGGGTTGACGAGACCGGTGCGGTGGCATAGATGAGTCACAAGCATCAGATTCGCCTTTGGGGTCTTTTTCAGCACATCTTCATAGGCAGCGAGGATATTGGCTGTGGTTGCCGGTTCCGGCATAACGAAGGTGACTACGTCGACTCCGCGCCGTTCCTTAAGGAACAGCATTGTGTTTTGCATCGCGTCGTAATCAAGATCCGCAAAGACGACGGTGTCGCCGGGCTTGAGTTGGTTGTAACCAGCGATCAGGTCCTGCAAGGATTCCGTTCCACATCGGGTCAGAGCGATCTCGTCCACGTCCGCGTTGACCAAGCCGGCCACGGCGGCACGGATCTTGACTAGTTCCACAGGAAGGGACTCCTGGGGCATGACTCCGCGAACGAAGGGGACATTCCTTCGGTTCACGTAGGTGACCTTCCTCATGTACTCATCCATCACCGGCCGCGGCATGACGTTCCAATAAGCGTTCTCGAGATTTGTCATGCCTCGGTCGACGTCATACCACTGAGTGAAACTCGTCTCATCGTGCAAATTTGCCGCAGCAGCAATCGAGAGATCTCGGCAAGGGATTCCGGCTCGGGCTGCGATCGTCGTGGTTGCGGCTTTGAGAAAATCTCGTCTGGTGTTCAATGAGCAATTCCTTCGCGATTAAACGATTGTTGAAACGGAACGCATTAAAGGCCAAGCCAGTGCTGCGCTGACGGAAGCCTGCGCAACAAGAGACGCTCCGTTGCAATTGTCAAAATGAGTGTAAGACCGAAGAGTGGAAGATAGAGAGCCAACATTACTATCAAGACAACAAAGGCGACTGTGACTTTTGTGCTTACCAGTTTTGCCGGCGCCCCCAGAACCCCCTGCGGCCTGCGCCGCCACCAAAGCACAATTGCGCTTACAGAAAGCGTCATGAGGCCCAGCGCCGTAAGCAGATTCACCAATTGATTCGGCCAACCATAAAGATGCCCTTCGTGGGCAGCAACGCCGATTCCAACGATCCGGTCTAGCAGCGGGGTCTGAGCAAAGTTCACTCGCGTGAGCACGACACCGGTCGCCGGGTCGAGAGTGACCTCATCGCGCAGAACACGATCCTGGGAATCCGACTTCGCCGTCCAAGAGGCACTCTGGCTGGAAGGCGGTGATATCAACACCGGGAAGGCGAGACCAAGTCGCTCGACAGGGGAAATCATTTGATTCAGGGGAGCAAAGTTATCCTGCGTCGGCATGCCGGCATGCACATGTCCGCTATGCTGAGCATGGCCACCTCCCTGAGCCGGGATTGAGTTGTTGTCCATTGCCAAACGCTTGGCGATCACCGATGAGCTGCCCGTCGCCCAGTCAATAGGACCGATGGCCTTGTGGCTGATCCTCCGGGCTGCTTCCAGATAGGTTCCCCAGCTTTTAGCCCAGGGTAACCCGCTGAGGAGAAACATCAAGGCCAGCAGGGAGACCCACATACCTGTGACAGCATGGATATCCCGCCAGAAGATCCTTCCTCCCTGCCGGAGTCTTGGATAGATCACCCCCGCCATTCCTGCCGCACCCCGAGGCCACCAAAGAAAGATGCCGGTCAGGATCATGATGATCGCCCATGAGGCCGCGGTTTCCACAATGAGCGAACCTCGATCACCGAGCAGCAGTTCTCCGTGGAGATAGAAGATCCGGTTCATCGGCCGATGGTCTTCATCGTCGACCTTCAGAACGCGCAAGGTGTACGGATCTACATAAGCACGAAACTCCTGGCTACCGCGGCCAAGAACAATCTGAACGGCAGATCGTGCACTGGTGGGCAATTGGTAGTAGTGCAGGTTCGAGCCGGGAACCTGGGCCAAGGCGGCTTCGACTTGTGCGGATGCGGGGGCTCGGGGACCCGACATGGCGAGGTGCTCATAGGGGCGATCCAGCCACTTCTCAATCTGGGGCCTGAACAGGTAGATGGATCCTGTTACCGAAAGCCAGAGCACAAACGGAATACAAAAGAGCCCGGCATAGAAATGCCAACGCCAGACAGTACGGTAACCCAGTCTGAAGGCCATCAGTACCTCGCTTCCAAGCGGCCCCAGACGTTTACGGGCGAGCCAGGAAAGTTCACGCCAGGTGTATTCGCGGATTCAAAGTACCGTCGATTCGTCAAGTTCTGAACGTTGGCACTCAACCTGAACAATCTTTGGTCTTTGTGCATGGGTCCGAAATCGTACCCCGCCATAGCATCGAGGCGGCCATATCCCGCAAGTACGACATCATCTGAGGGGTCAACAAAGCGGTAACTGAGCGCCCGCACGCCTCCACCGAAACGCAGGCCACTCAAAGGACCATGCTGAATCTCATAAACAGTCCAAAGGCTGCCGCTGTGGCGAGGTGCATTTTGAAAGATATTGCCTGCTGGGTATACCGGGTCGGCGATGATCCGCGCCTCGTTGTACGCGTAGGCAAACGTGACGTCCCAACCAGGGTAGATGCGCCCCGATGTGTCGGTTTCAATTCCTTTGGATTCGGTCGTGCCGATCTGGATCGAAGCGAGAGGATTCCCGGGATTTGTGATCAATAGATCGGAGGCACGAATGCGATAGAACGCGAGCGATGAGGACAGCCTCCCGTGAAACTCCGACGCGCGCACGCCGGCTTCGTATTGATGTCCAGATTCGGCGGGAAACGGTTGACCTCCGGGAGTGAACTGCGCCGCCAGCGTGGGACTGAAACTGCGACTCCAACTCGCGTAAAAGGTCAGCGGCTGCACTGGCTGCCACGTCGCCCCAATGCGCGGCAGCGCGGCAACATTGCTCTGCCGATTATGGGTGTCGTAAATCGTCTCATCGTATCGCTGCGTGAATCCCTCGATCCGAACACCAGCGAGAACCTTGAGTTGGGGCAGCAATGTGATGTGATCCTGCAAATAGCCGCCGTGCGTTCGAAGCCTGGTCGTTCCATCCAGAGGGAAATAGTCCGGTGAGGTGGGATTGAAAAAGTTCTCAATCAAAGATGCAGAATCCGGGAGTTGGTAGCTGAATGGAACAGGTTGATATAGATCGATGCTCGGTGCATCGTCGAAGATCGCATCCTGGGTTACCGACTGTGCTCCGTAGTCGAACCCGACTAGGACGTTGTGTTCGATCCTCCCGGTCTTGAATATGCCGGTGACATCTGTCTGCCAATCGTAGAAGCGGAGCGGATAGGAGGCATCCTCCGAATAGCGCGTCAGGGTTCGATTATCGGGCAGCAGGGACCCCGTGCTGGCATCAAGATAGTTCCAATTGACCAGCGTGGCGCGAAAGCGGCTGCGTAACTGCCATTGCTGGGCCAGACTCTGCGAGAGATCGACACCGCCCACTTTGTTCTGTAGAAGCGAATATTGCCAGGGTTCCCCGTAAAAATTGCTGATTGGCACTGGTGCAGGACGGTTCCCAAGTGCGGGAATGCCGTAGTCTGTCGTCGTTCGGCCATGCAGGTATTCGAAGAGAAGGCGGATCGTAGTAGAGCTGTCAGGCTGCCAGGTCAGCGCGGGTGCGAGGAAATACCGGCGATCGTGGAAGTAATTCCGAAAATTCGAAGTGTTTGCGAACTCCCCATTCAACCGGTAGAACAGTTTGTTGGTACCGCCGATCGGCCCCGTCAAGTCGCCGGTAGGCCGCACACTTCCGTAGCGATCACCCTGAAATGACAGGTTGACGTATCGCACGGGCAACGGCTGCTTTGTAATCAGATTCACCACGCCGCCCGAGGCGGCTCGTCCATAGATCACCGAGGATGGTCCCTTCAGAACTTCCACCTGCTCGACGTCGGTGGTATCCGTTGGAACCATGCCGTCGAATGCAAAGCCGTCCCGGTAATAGTTGCTGAAAACTCCCAGGGGAAGCCCGCGGATGGTGAGAGCATTCCCCAAATCCCCCGCGGCAAGAACGTCGCGGTTTACCCCGCTGATGTTCTCGGCCGCATCGGCAAAACGGATATCCTGTTGGCTTTGTATGAGCGCCTGGTTAGCTACCCCCACTCCCTGAGGCACCTCGCGCAGCGGAATATTGGTTTTGGTGGCAATAGAGGACTCACTCGACTCAAAAGAACCGGACTCGGCGGTGACGATAATCTGCTGGCCAGGGCCAGCGACCTTCAAGCGGATGGTAAGCCGGGTTTCCTGTGGGTCCTTCGCAACCGTCACGTTGACATTCACCACTTCGAACCCGGACCTCTCGACTTCGACGATGTAGGCTCCGGGCACAACGCTGTCAATCTCGAATTCCCCTGCGTGCGTGGTTCGTGTCTCCCGTAACCGCACGGACGTGGCGCTCAATAAGATCACTTGCGCATCGGAAATACTCGCTCCCTGCTGATCTTCAACGCGGCCTACGACCTTTGGTGTCAATTGCGCGACGGCCGAAATAGCCCAGGCCGTTAGCAGGAAAGCGGCCATCACTCGCCCGTAGGTTACCTTTCCTTCAATTTCCAACTTTTTTGTCAAAGCATGCTCTCTTTCGCTGGCCCGTAGACTCCTGGCGCACCAGTGCAACGCATGCGGGGACAGGGGAATATCTACGCTGGACGCGGCTAAGACCGGGTGGGTCTGAAGAAAAAAGCTCTAGGCGCGAGAGAAGGAGGGAGGTCCCCGCTTTTGGCGGGATCGATTGCGGGAGATGCGGAGTTTGGATTCCGTTTGCGCAGCGACTGCCGGATGCGCGATCAAGTCTGCAAAGATGGTTTGATGGGTTGGGAGAACGGATGTTCTGTCATGAGTTACTGCAATGGCTGCAGGACAATGCGGGCATGTCTCCACCGGTGTCCGAAACTGTGGACCACCTCCGGGAAGCCCGGCGCTCTCCGCCATGCTCATCATGCAATGATGCTTCCCGTTGCGACGGCAGCAGGCAGGCAGGTTCGCCCCACTCGTGCCGCTCAGTGCGAGGAGCGGTTGGATGAAGGGCGTGCCGAGGACGGCCAGCAACGTGATGGCAAGAATTCTCCGCAACGCTCTCATTGAAGCATTGAGGCACAGGATTGTGCAAATATCGGGGCCTGATTGCCGGGGGTAACAGTTATTTCCGGGTGACGGACATTGTTAGTTTCTGTCCCCCTTGGGTGCCGGCTTGATTGTCGCGATCGGCACCCCGCCGATCGAACATGGATGTGGGGACCAACCAGCCGGTGTGGCGTTCAAACTCCCTTTGGCGTATTCTCTGTGACAAGATGCGGAGCACACTGGCTGTCGCGATTGCGGTTTTGATCAGCTTGCCGCTGCTTGCCCCATTCTTTGCGCTTGGATCTTCAGCCGCCGTACCGGCGTGTTGCCGGCGCAACGGGCAGCATCATTGCATGGGCGGAATGATGCAAATGCCCGGCTCCGATAAGGGTGCGTCGATCATTGCCCCAAGATGCCCTCGCTTTCCGATTGCTTCCATGATTCCCCACGTGCCTGGCGTAGTTGCTGGTAACGAAGGCCAAGTCGGAGCTTATCTGTTCGTGCGTCCGACCGCATTACCTCAGACCGAGGCTCGATACCGCATCGCTTTTGCGCGCAGCCGCCAGAAGCGCGGCCCTCCCGTCATTCCCTCCTAGTCCTCTCGTTGTTTCACAAGTGCAGATGGCGTGCGCGCGGCGGTGGCGATGCACGCGATCAAACGTTCGTACATCTTCGATGTGGAGACGAGGTGCTGGTTATAGGTCGGCTTTGCTGACATATAGGCCGCCCCGAACCATCCATTTACCTGCCGGTTTACATAGCCGGCATGGAAGGATTTGCAATGACTCATCCAAGTACTCGTTTTGGTAAAGCTGTGTTACACGTTGGTCTCCCTGCCGTTGTGGCGTGCCTCCTGCTTTTGACGCCGCGCGTCCTGCTAGCCCATGCCGTTCTGGTGAAGTCGAGCCCTATGGCCAATGCCACGCTTCCCCCAGGAACCATCGATATCGTGCTCAAGTTCAATTCCCGGGTGGACGGAAGTCGTTCGACAGTCTTTCTAGCTCCGGCAAATGGTTCCTCCAAGCCGCTGGCGCTGGACAAGCAAACGGCGCCTGATATTCTGGCGGGCCATATCTCTGGTCTCGGCGCAGGCACCTACGCACTGGAGTGGCAGGTGCTCTCCGTAGATGGCCACATCACGCGCGGCCGGGTTCCTTTCCAGATCAAGTAGCCGCTCTCCAGGTGAGGAACATGATGCACTTCTTTGCCAAGGTGATCCCACTTCTGTTGCTGTTGGCGTTCGATCGGGCGCCGGCAGAACAGAGCTCCGGGGTGGCATCCCCATCTGCTGCTGCCGCGGTCGAACCGGTGCATATTTCCTTTGCGGGCCGTTTCGGAGAGAAGCCTTTCGCCTGCGGCCAGTCCTACGAGGGCGTAGGCAGCAAAGGAAATACCGTAACGCCGGCAGATCTGCGCTTCTTCGTGTCCGATGTGATGCTGCTCGGCGCGGATGGGACGGCCGTACCGGTAACCCTGGAGCAGGACGGAATATGGCAGTACAAGTCGCTCGCCCTGATCGACCTGGAAGACGGTACAGGCGGTTGCCGTAACGGAAATACTGCCATGCATGCCGATGTTAGCGGAACGATCCCGCGGGGAATCTACGTGGGTCTCCGCTTTACTCTGGGTGTTCCTTTCGAGCTCGACCATATCGATGACACGAATGCGCCCTCTCCACTGAATATGACAGCCATGCTATGGAGCTGGCAGAACGGCTACAAGTTCCTGCGCGCCGAGATCTCGAACGTGGCTCCCCGTCCGACGCCGTCCGCTTCCACGCGTAAAGCAACCCGCTCCTCAGGCTTCCCCGTTCACGTGGGAAGTACTGGCTGCGCCTCAACGGGCCCGCTCAGCAGCCCAGACGGCGAATGCAAAAACCCGAATCGCCCGGTGGTGACTCTGCCCGTTTTCGACCAGAAAGAGGATGCTGTTGTCTTCGACGTGAGCAAGCTCCTGGCACAGACGGACCTGAGCGGAAATTCCAAACACACCGCGCCGGGGTGCATGTCATTCGAAGGTGACGCGGATTGTGTGGGGGTCATGAAAGCGCTGGGTATTTCCTATGGTGGCGTTCCCGCCGAGCCGCAAGTGGTCTTCTATGCGAGGGCAAAGTAATGTCATCGTGGAAACCAGCGAGGTGGCTTGTTGGCGTGGCTGGAGTTGTCTGGGCCGCCGTAGTTCTAGCGGCAACACCCTCGGCGGATCCTTTCGTGTGGAGCAAACCCGCATGGGCGCCGACGCCTGTTGTTCCAGCGAATAACCCGATGAACGCGGCCAAGGTCGAATTGGGACGGGCATTGTTCTACGACAAGCGCCTGTCTGCGGATGGGAGCATGGCGTGCGCCACTTGTCACCGCCAGGAGCTGGCATTTACTGATGGACAGCGCGTGCACGTGGGTGTGACTGGCGAACCCGGCATCCGAAGCTCCATGACTCTCACCAACGCCGCGTACCTGTCCAGCTATACCTGGGCCAATCCTTCCATCACGTCGTTGGAAAAGCAGATGCAGATACCGCTCTTCTCTGAGCATCCGTTAGAGATGGGCATGTCGGGGCGCGAGAAGCAGCTGGTGGAAATGCTTACGCTCGATCCCGAGTATCCGCGCCAGTTCGCACTGGCCTTTCCCGAGGATGACGGCCGCATCACCAAAGGAAACATGACCAAAGCCATCGCGGCCTTTGAGCGGACGCTACTTTCGTTCGATTCTCCCTTCGATCGTTACAAGCATGGGGATGCACAGGCACTCTCTCCGGCTGCGAAACGTGGTGAGGCGCTTTTTTTCGGTGAACGACTGGAGTGCTACCACTGCCATGGCGGCCTGAATTTTACCGATAACAACAAGCAGCAGGGGCAGGCCTTCCCCGAGATGGGGTTTCACAACACCGGTCTGTATAACGAAGATCGCCTGGGAGCGTACAAACCCTGGGACCATGGTTTGCGCGACGTGACCCTCAAGACGGAGGACGAAGGAGCCTTCCGCACACCAACCCTGCGCAATATCGCAGTTACCGCTCCCTATATGCACGACGGCACACTCCCCACCCTGGAAGCGGTCATCCTGCACCACTACGCCGTGCAGGGGCACAGCGCGGTTACGGGCAAGGGGCCAAATCCGCTGCGCAGTGAATTCATACAAGGCTTCAGGATCGATCAGCGTGAGGTGAAGGATCTGGTCGCTTTTCTGCATAGTCTCACTGACCGTAGTTTTCTTACCAACCCGGCCTTCTCTGATCCGCATAAGAACCCAGCTCGGAGATGAATCATGTACTTCGCGGTGGCCCTATTGCTTGCATCAGTTGTCCAGCCGCTCACGCCGGCGCAGTCGAGGGAAGTGGAACGAATCGAGCACAGACTCGTGGCGCCTTGTTGTTATACGCAATCGATCGCGGATCATATGAGCGCTGAGGCGGAGCAAATGCGGAAAGAAGTGACAGAAATGGCTGCGGCCGGAATTGGGGAAGCGGAGATCGTTCGCCACTATAGAGAATTGTATGGAGAGCGAATTCTGATTGTGCCGGATGGCGTCCTCGGCAGAGTCGCATTCCTCGTTCCGTGGAGCGTTATCGTTCTGTCGACATTATTCGTGATCCTTCGGCTACGAAGCCTGCGGTCCACCACAACGGGCCCGGGGCTCAGCCCGCAGGCGCAACCGGAGGGAGCCGAATGGTTGGTTTTGCGGAACCGAATCCGGGCCGAAATAGAGAAAGGAGATGGATAGAAAAAATTGATCTTGACTTCGATTCTCGCCATCACTACCGTCGGCCGGCACCCAATGCCGACACATCCCCCCTTCAATCGGATAAAAACAGGAGCAACAAATGCATAAGATTTTAGTGGCGGCATTTTTAGGTGGCTGTCTGATCGCATCCACGGCTGGATTCGCTCAAGATGCGATGATGCCTACCGGCGTAAAAGCCATGGGCGGCATGCTGACGGATGGTAAGGGCATGACGCTCTATACGTTTGACAAGGATACCCAGGCCGGGAAGTCAGCCTGCAGCGGCCCCTGCCTTGCAGCATGGCCGGCGCTAGTTGCGCCAGCGGATGCAAAGCCGATAGGAGAGTGGACGGTCATCACGCGAGATGACGGTACCAAGCAGTGGGCGTACAAGGGCAAGCCCCTCTACACTTTCGTCCACGATACCAAGGCCGGTGAAGTGACCGGCGACGGCAAAGGCAATGTCTGGCATACGGCAAAGCCATAAGGGAAGATGAAGGAGCGGTCTGCGTTTCGCCCGAGGCGCAGACCGCGCGCTGATTCTGATCGCGGATCAATGGATGTCGAATGTGAGTTCGGCGGGGTCACTGGCGTTCTTGTCACGGTCGGGGACATTGTAAGATTCACCGGTTCCGAGAACTTCGAATTTTGAGCCATTGAGGCGGCCGAGTGCGGTGACCCTCGCCTCCATCGGGCGAAATCCATTGTCCTGGATCCGTTTACGCAAATCACTCATTTTCAGAGTATTGCCAGGCACGAGCTGAATTACGATCAGGCCTGTTTTCAGGCTCACCTCGACTGACTTCACACCTGTTATGCGATGAACTGAAGCTCCCACACCCCGAGCGCATAACTCGCAATCGAGGCCATACACCTTGAGCTGAATTTGGAGGTATTCCGCGGGTAGCGGCCGGCAGGCCAGCAGCAGAGTAAGCAGCATGAGGGCCCGTAATGTCCTTTTCCGACCCAAGTCTATTTCCTTCCCTTCAAGAAAAAGTAGCTCACACCGATGACCGCCCGGATCCCCTGAGCCGGCTGGTTACCATTCACCTGGCTCCAGGCGCGAAACATCACGCCAGCCTGAAACGCGACATCCCGGTAAGTGTACAGAAACGATGGGCCCGAAAAGATCCCTGAGCTTCCTGAATCTGGCAGCACTACGCTGTCGCCGGAGTGCGGAAGAAGCGGGATGGTGCGGGAGACATGATGGCCAGGAGGCACTGGCGTACCTGGCGGCTCCGCAGCTCGCCTGGCCTGGCCGACCCACTCGCCCGTCGTTTCCCAAAAGAAACGAACATCGGGTTTCGGGTAGTCCTTGTAAAAAAACTGGGGCCGCCAACCCAGCACGACACTGGTCAACAGCGAATTACTCTGATGATCTTCACTGTCGCCCCAATGACTGTGGGCTTCATAACCTCCGCCTACCCACGCATAGTAGGTCCGCGAAATGTGACCGGTCGCCGCGGCGACATAATACCCGGGCTGGCGACTGAGAGGGGGGCCGTCGGTGCGTGGTACAGCCTGGGTTGTGCCGGAGACGCCGAGGTAAAGGGTGCTCTCGTTGCGGGTGCCAACTCCAGAAATGGCGTGGTGAAACCGCCACGCAACGAGGGCCTCGGCTTCCGGATCGCCGGGCATCATGCCGGTGAAGCGCCCGACAGGATGCTCCCCGTGATTGAGATGAAATGGCGCCGAGATCGAAAACTGGAGGTTTTCATTCACTCCGTAGCTAAATCTCGGACCCAGCATGGTCGTTCCGGAGCGATACATGGCTACCGTTTCGATGCTGCTGTTGCCGGCGCCCAGAGTGCTGGTGCCATATCCGAATGCGGGGCCATGGGCATCAGCCCAAAGCCGTAATGGACCCAGACAGACGACACACAGAAGCAGGATTCTCTTCATTCCACCCTCGTACGAGGCATGTCCAAAGTGTATGAGACATCGTACAGCGATTACTTAAATCCGTATTGCACCGGTTCGTAAACTTGTCGACGCCCTGCTGGACTCCGCAACTTTTGACAGCCCTCTATTTTTGAGTTCGGATGATCGAAATGTATAGAGGTGTCTTGCTGGAGAGCGAGGCGATGCTGGAAACACAAGGCAAGCGGAAGTGAGAAGTGGCGTGATGGAGCCTACCTTGTAATCGGTTTTCAGCGCTTGCTGGCCCCTTCTGAAGCGTCTTGGCGAAGCTGGAGAGATTGCTCCAGGCGTACACGCGATGCCCCTCGGCGCGGCTTTCGTAATCACCCTTTTCGTTCTTCCAGCTCTCGTTTGTCGCCAAAGCTGAATACAACGTATTCCTTGTTGTTCTGCGCGGTTCTGACTTCTGCATTCTTTCCGAAACGACCGATGAAGATGACTGACGGGCTGCGTATGGTGGTGGTTGGCCTGGCGTCGCAATCCTTATCCCAGCTCGCGCTGGAATGCGCGTCGAGCCAGCTGTCGCGCCAAGAGCTGAATAACGGTTGACGGTTCTCGCGTTAACCGATGCGACGAATGCAATGCCAAATGAAGTCCTCACGGATTTATGATAGGCGGAAGGAGTTGTCGGCCATCATTGCCGGATGCGAGCCTTTTGGCAACACCCAAGTAGGCTATTGCGCTACTAACGATGTCGCAAAAGCGCCGCCCCATCGTCGGAATCGTCATGCCGCTCAGCTCTCAGCTGGGCGGTGCCGAGGCTCTTCTGCAGCATTTACTGCGGAACAGTGGACACATGTTTCGCTTCGTGTATGCATTCCTTGAGGAGGGTCCTCTTGCGGATGAAGCCTTAGGTTTGGGTTACGAAACGGTGGTGATTCCAACTACCCGGCTCCTGAGCCTGGCTAACTATACGAAAACAGTCTTCGCCTTGCGCTCCTGGATTAAGAAGCAGGAAATGGACATCGTCCTGTCCTGGATGCCCAAATCTCACTTGTATACAGGGGTCGCCGCCTTCGGGCTTCGGGCACGCCCGCTCTGGTTTCAGCACGGCGTCACCCATGGGGCGACCCTGGATCGGATCGCCACGCTTATCCCTTCGGACGGAGTTCTTTGCTGCTCGAAAATGGCGGCTGATCATCAGGGGCGGCTTTCTCCGCATCGCGAAACATTTGTTCTATACCCCGGCATCGCCATTCCGGAGGGCGGGCCGTCTGCAACGACTGCGCGAAAGCAACTCGGTTTGCCTGAGCACAGCCCCTTGGTAGGCATGGTCGCGCGACTGGAGCGATGGAAAGGGGCTCATATCTTCATCGCGGCTGCAGAGTCTGTTTGGAGCCGCTACCCTGATGCTCTGTTCTACGTCGTCGGCGGCCCTCACGTGGCGGACCCTGATTACGCGCTCGAGTTGCAGAAAATGATCGCCCGGCTCAGCCGGCCGAACCAGTTTGTTTTAACCGGGCAGAAGCCCAGAAGTGAGACAGTTCAATGGCAGGCTGCCGCCGACCTGCTGGTGCATTCTGCCCCCATTGAGCCTTTTGGAATGGCGATAGCGGAAGCAATGGCCCTGGGAAAAGCTGTGATTGCAAGTAACACCGGTGGCCCAGCGGAAATGATTGAACCAGGGATCAGCGGGATACTGATTGACTGCACTCCGGAAAAAGTGGCCGAGGCCATCCTGGATCTATTGGATTGTCCTGAACGGCGCCATCAATTGGAGGAAAAAGCGCGCGTGCGAGCAATGGAATTCTCAGTGCCTGCTTTCGTGAGCCGCCTGGAAGGGATACTGGCTCAAGTGCAGGAGGGTCGGTAACGCGATGATAACGACGATCCCCGAAATGTTTGCCGGCGGACCGATCAGGCGGATTTCCTTGCTCGTAAAGAATTGCTGCGCAGAGCTTCTACCAGATCTTTTCGGCTGCGATGTACGGCGAAGTAATTAGGTGCTCCCTGAAAGTCTTCGTCACGTGGATCGTAACTCTTGAAATCAACCCCGTCGGGCATAATCGGACCCACCTCAAACTCATAGCCGCTAAACATTGTCCAAAAGTCGTGCAATAGGAATTTCGAATAGATATTCACCAGGCCAAACTCGAACTGCACGCACGTGATGGCCCCCTTACGGAACAGGCTGTCGAACCCCTCCAGAACCAAATGTTCGGCGCCCTCAACATCGATCTTGAGAAGATCGATGTGGTCAATACCGTTCTCGCTGCAAAACTCATCCCCGCGCATGACGCGGCACGGAATCGCTTTAAAAGCCTGACCTGAATGTATCTGCGATGCCTGATCAAGCAGGGACGAGGATCCATCATGGGCGGCATTGTAAAACAGTTCTATTTCGCCGGTCTTGTTCGAGAGCCCTAAATTGTGAATGCTCATCCTTGCGGACCTGCTGCTTTTCTCCGCAAGCAATTTGTATGTCGGCTCAGCGATTTCGAACGCGTGAACGTGCGCCTTTGGCATACACTCCAGGCACGCGGCGGAGTAGTCGCCAACATTAGCGCCTACATCAAAGACCATCCTTACATCCGAGCGCGCCAGCTTTCTAAGGACGAAGAGCTCGCCGTTCTTGGCGATGTCGTAGTTCAGGTTCTTGTAAGCTCTCACGTAAATCGATGCGAGGCCAAACAAAGCTCGGGAAAACGGTCCGCGTCCATTCGCCACCGTACGGCTGGTGGTCCAGGCGATTTCGTTGAGCGACTCCTTGATTGTCATGCGCGTGAACCCTGTGGTGGGTCAGTTCTTCTCGGAGATGATACCAGAAAGAAATCCCAGAGATGGCGGCAGCCGAGATAGGTTGAGAGCCATGACCTTCAGCCAGACGAGGAAACAAGGCGGCAATCACACCTTCGCGCGCGCCCGCGCCAGGTTCATCAGGGTCTGGTGTGTTCCGTTGGCTTCAGGGCCAATCGATCCCGTTGCCGGGCGAAGTTGGTCATACTTCCATTGGCGTTGGAGCCGGTGAAAGGCGTGTCGACGCTGCCTCCACGGCTGCGAGGCGGACGAATCTGCCGGTCCTCATTTAGCTTCCGCCCAAGACGCGAAACGTACGCATTGCCGTTCAGACCGTCGAGGGTGGTAGAATCGACACGGCCGATTTGGACCCTAAGACAATAGATGCCGCGCCTGAGGCACCTACGCCGCCTCCCAAGCTTCAGCCTCGCTCTCAAGCACCGGCGCCTTCGGTCAACTAGACACCAAGGTACAAATTAAAGGTTTCGTGGATAAACGCTATGGCCGAAGCAATCTACACGAAGGCTGAGGACGCTCACGGCTCGACGACCCTTCTATTGCTTGCCGGTGCCGCGAATGGCTTGTCTGTTCTTGGCAAAAAGGCGAGGACCTTTTTTAAGCGAGCCGTCCTGCTCCCATGCCAGAGACTGGACGCATTACTGTACAAGAAAGCACAGTCGGGATCTAGCAGCATTTCGGTGAAGAGTAGTTGGCGGATGCCGTACTCCAGGTGCTCCTGCAGGCCATTCCTGTAGAGCTTTTCGGGTGGTGTGCCTGGATGATTCTCGATGAAATGGACAAACGGTGCGTGTCTGATGAGGGTATCGAGTAGGCGAGTGACGAAATTGTCCCACTCCGGGGAGATAGACGATGGGTCTCGCTCCATAGAGTCGGAGCGCAGTACCTGGTCTGCGGTTTCGACAGCGCTGATTTCAAGCGGGAAGACGGTAAAGACGGCCCGTTCAAATATCTTCCTGAACCGGAAGGTGGCGAGAAGCGAATGGACAAGCTTGTCCGACGGTGTCGAGTCGGAGCAAAGCGTTCCTCGCAGGAGACGGGCCAGCAGAGGGTCGGCCTGGTGCGCCGGGACCTCAGGTACCTCAAGAAAATGTGCTGAAAGAAGCAAGAGAAGCCCAATCGCCATGCAAAGGATCGGGGTAATGTGAACAAGTTGATGTTTCAGGGTCCCGGGGAGTATTGCGAGCAGATGTGTCACGAATCGCTCGAGATAATCCAATGTAAATACGGGAAGTGGCTGGTTCGATTTTTCCAGTAAATTCTGTCGCCAAAGGAAATAATCCCACACTGTGCCGGAGACGGTGAGTAATAAACCACTGAAGAAGAGAGCACGCAGTCCCCCTTTGCGTGGTTTCGTCGCCGCTGCCTCATGCAGGGTGCCTCGGTCACTTGGGGCGTCAGGAAACTCGAAGGGGCGACGCCGCAGGGGCAAGACGCACGCATAGAACATGAGGTTAGTTCGTAGAAAGGCGCGGATGACATCCAGTTGTTCCGAATACAAAGACACTGCCGATCCTTAGAAACTAGATTTGTTTCAACAGGGCCCATACCGCATTGATGCAAACATATCAACGGATCATCTATACGATGTTCGCGCAAGCCCCCATCCGCTCAGTTACACGCCGGTCTTAATTGACACCCGAGTTGGCGTACTTACCACATACTGGCGCCTAAGACCGCGTGTGAAATGCCTGTCACCAAATCGTTTCACTGCTTCTCCGACGGGATGAGTTCTTGTCACAGTGAGTGACTGTCATTTGTATACCGCCTGCAAACAATGGGTGCGGCCTTCCACGGGACACTCATTTAGCAAAGCTGTCGATCGAGTAATGCCGATTGAAACACAACTTGACCAGAGAGTGGGAGACAAACTTGCCCTGTACCACAAATAATCCTGGGGTTTCGAGCGGCAACATTGAAAATTAAGATGCACTGTAAACAAATTCAATCCGGCTGAACAACGTAGGCATGGTCTTAGCGACTGGTCGCAATCGAAGGATATGAACAAGAATCCCGCTTCGACCCTCTGTTGGGCGAGCAGGGCTTGGCCTCGGGATGAGCCGTTCACTTTTCGGCCAGATCGCGGCAACCAATGCGCTCGGTGACGTCTGTCGTTTCTCTTTCAACTCGCCAGTTTGCGTTGAAGTTCATGTTTTTGCAGGCGTTTACCCCGCGCCGCGAGAACCAGGCAGCAATTGCAACCATGACTGCAGGTGAAAAATTGGCCAGACGCAAACGGGTAGAACCCTTTTACGACGGGCGGCGCTGTGCATTTCCTCGAACGGCAAGCATGATCGCCGCGGCAGCGAAAGCGGGAACCGCAAGTGTAGTCAACCCCCGCTGATTGTTTCCGGTCAGGTCCTTCATCAGACCCATCCAATACGGGCGGTAAACCCACCTATGATTCCAATGGTGGTGATGACTGCGATGCCGGCCGCGGCCGACTTACCCTTGTGAAATGAGGATGGGATCGCGAAGAAGATGCCCTGCGTGCAGTAAAAGCCTACGGTCGACACGGTGAGGGCCGGCACCACCCATAACGGATTGACGGAAAGCCCGCCGACCAGATAACCGCTTGCCATTAATAGAAGAGGGACGATGATGTGCCAATATCGCTCCCCTGCGCGGTCAGAGTGGATGGCATTCACCAGGAATACGCCAGGCTGCAGTGATTAGACCTTCGCCCGCGCCCGCGCCAGGTTCATCAGGGTCTGGTGTGTTCCGTTGGCTTCAGGGCCAATCGATCCCGTTGCCGGGCGAAGTTGGTCATACTTCCCTTCTGCATCCAGCACCCAGGCTTCGCGCTGATCGCGCAGGCAAATGTCCAGAATCTCCCAAAGCCGCTGCTTGGGACCCGCGGCGAAAATCGGCGTGACCACCTCCATGCGCTTGGAGAGGTTGCGGTACATCCAATCTGCTGACCCGATGAAGTACTCGCCGTCCGCGGGATCCTGCGCGCCGTTGGCGAAGTAGAAGATGCGCGAATGTTCCAGGAACCGCCCAATGATCGAACGAATGCGGATGTTCTCGCTGTGGCCGGGCACACCCGGGCGCAGGCAGCAGAAACCGCGAATGATCAGGTCAATAGGGACGCCGGCATTCGAGGCTTCGCACAAGGCTTCGATCATGTCCGGGTCTTCCAGCTGGTTCATCTTGGCGACGATGCGCGCCGGCTTCCCTGCCCGCTTGTTTTGTATTTCGCGATGGATCAGGTCGAGGAGCCGCGGGCGCATGGTCATGGGAGCGACCAGGATGGCGTTGAAATTGGGCTGATCGGCGCGCCCGGTAAGGTAGTGGAAGAGATTGACCACATCGCCGGTGATGCGGTGGTCGCAGGTGAACAGGCCCACGTCGGCATAGAGGCGCGCGGTCTTCACATGGTAATTTCCAGTGCCGATGTGCACGTAGCAGCGCAAGCCCCTCGTTTCCTTGCGCACCACCAGCGCCGTCTTCCCGTGTGTCTTGAGCCCGCTGACCCCAAAGGTGACGTGGGCGCCGACGCGTTCCAGCTCGGCTGCCCAATGCAGATTGCGTTCCTCGTCGAAGCGCGCCTTGATCTCCATTACGCAGGCCACTTGCTTGCCCCGTTCAGCCGCGCGGATCAGCGATTTCACGAACGGCGTGTCATCGCCGATGCGGTACGCCGTCATCTTGATGGAGACCGTTTGCGGATCATCCGCGGCCGCACTGATAAAGTGCTCGACGCTCGCGTCAAAGCTTTCGTAAGGGTGGTGTACCAGCAAATCCGCGGTCTGCATGGCCGCAAAGATGCCGCCATGCCCCTCCGGCAGCGACGCCGGCCACAAAGGTGTCCAATCGGGGTCCCGCAACGTGGGTAGCGGCAGACCGAGTAGTTCAAACAGAGTGGTGTAGTCCAACTCTTCCTGCATCTCATAGATATCGACCGGGCTCAGCTCGAAGCGTGCCCGGAGCATCTCCGTGATCGCCGGATCCGCCCCTGCGCAAAATTCCAGACGCACCACCGGTTCGTACCGCCGCTGGCGAATCTGTTCCTTGACCAGGGCGCGAAAATCCGCCGCAGTATCGTCGTCCACTTCCACCTCGGCGTCGCGCGTGAGGCGCACCAGGGTGACGTTGGCGATCTCCATGCCGGTGTAGAGGCTGTGCAGATTGCCGCGAATGACCTCGTATAACGGAACCAGCACCTTTTGGCCGGGCTTGAGATCCGCCTCCAGCGAAACCCACTGTTTCAGGGCTCCGGGAACTTTCACCCGGGCAAACATCGATTCGTCCCTGGCTACATCGCGCAGCCGGAACACCAGCGAAGTGGAGAGGTTGGAGAGAAAAGGAAAGGGATGAACGGGATCGATGACCAGCGGGGTGAGCGCGGGTGACACTTCCGCTTGGAAGTACTTGCCGGCTTCTTCCTGTTGATGTGGAGTGAGCTCGCTCCACTTACGCAGAAACACTCCGTGTTCGGCAAGACCGGGGATGATGACATGCCGGTAGCATTCTGCCTGGCGCTGCAGCGAGCTGATGATCTTCTCGCGGACCTGTTGCAAGAGGCCCCGCTGGGCGTCGGTGGTTCCATGGCGAAGGACCGCTTCGCGCTTCATAAAAAATTCGTCGAGGTTCGAGGTAAAGATGGCCAGGAACTTTGCCCTTTCGAGCAGCGGCGTGCGCTCATCGAGTGACTGTGCGAGGACGCGCTCATTGAAGTCCAGCCAGCTCAGGTCCCGATCAATCCATACCGCCTGCAGGCCGGTGGGCAAGGACGCATTCAGTGCGCCATGGTCGCCGATCGACGCCAAAAGTGTAGTAGCCATAGAAATCTTCCCTCGATGAGACGTTCAGATTCTACGGCCCGGCCCTCCAGCGAAGTGTGAATGGCAGGTTGCATCTGCAGGGATATTCTTCCGGGGTGGCGACCGCTCCGCGGGTAAGTCCTTAACTGTCAGAGGAAATGAGAGGCGCAGGCGCATTCAACTCTGCCCAGTAAAGGCTAAGTTGCCGTGCTGCCGATACGAATTGATCATAATCCAGAGGCTTGATGATATAGCTGTTGGCGAAGTGTTTGTATGCGCCCAGCCGATCCCTCTCCTCGCCGGAGGAACTAAGAACAATGATGGGCAGATGCACGGTACGTTGATCCGCACGAATCGCCTTGAGAACTTCCAGACCGCTGATCTTGGGAATGTTAAGATCGAGCAGGGCAAACACCGGCAGATCGCGTGGGTCTCTTGCTGCATATTTGCCGCGCGCAAAGAGGTAGTCGAGTGCCTCCAACCCATCGCGTATCCGTATCAGTGGATTCTTGATCTCGGCTCGTTGGAACGCTCTTGAAGCTAGTTCAGCATCAACGTCGTCGTCCTCGATCAGGAGGATAATCCTTTTTATGTCCATCATGGGAACCCCCTGGCGATGGAATTACTTCCATACCCGCCGGCGCATCTTCGCTATTTCTCTCACTCGGGATATCTGTAAGGAGCGCCCGAGCCGGCCGCGTAAGGTCTTTGCCAGCCTCTTTGTACTAGATCGGTCAAAAGAGCTGATTACTTGAATAACGATCTAGACCACGCTGGTGAGTGCCCAACGGCCAGGTCATGAGGCTGCTGTTGCCTTTGGTGTGGTCCCGATTTGTTCGGTCGGTTGCAGGGCGAAATAGAAAGTGGCCCCGTGATCGGGCTCCGCCTCGGCCCAGATCATCCCTCCGTGTTTTTGAATAATCCGATGCACGGTGGCCAGCCCCACGCCACTCCCTTCAAATTCCGAGTCGGTGTGGAAGCGCTGGAATACGCCAAACAGTTTCTCGGCATATTGCAAATTGAAGCCGGCGCCGTTATCGCGCACGAAAATGATTGCCGGTTTATCGGGCCGCTGGATGCTGTCAACTTCGATGACCGCCTTGGCCTGCCCACGGGAGTACTTCAGAGCATTGCCCATTAGGTTCTGAAAAACCTGGGCCATCAAGATGGGGTCGCAGTCGAGCGCGGGTAACTTCGCAATACGCCATTCCACATCGCGTCCGTTGCATTCCCCTTGCAGCATCGCAACCACCGCGTCGACGATCGGATTAAGTTCGCTGTGGCTTAGCCGCAAGGGTCGTCGCCGGAGCACCGCCATACGCAGCAAAGCATCGATCAGCAGGCCCATGCGGCGAACAGCATCTTCGATGCGTTGCAAATGCTCTCGTGGCTCCACCGCCATCGCCGGACCGAAGTCATTCACCAGGATCCTGGCAAAACCCCCGATATGGCGGAGTGGTGTGCGTAGATCGTGGGAAACGGAATAGGAAAAGGCCTCCAATTCATCGTTGATAGCCTCCAGTTGCTCGGTACGTTTCGCGATCCTCTCTTCCAGCTCGTCGTTCAGCTTGCGGATCTCCAGTTCATCCGTTTTTCTCTGAGTAATATCTCGGAACGCGAGCACGGCGCCACGCGACACTCCGTCCTTATCAAGCAAAGGGGAACCGGTAGCCTCAAGCCAGAGTCCCGGGTTGAGTCCGGCGTGACGCAAAAATATCTCGGTGGTACCAGCCTCCCCGCGAAGGGTGCGTTCCAGAGGAGTTTCCCCGGGTGGTATCGGCGTGACCGTGTCGGGCAAGAAGAGGCCGTAGTGTGCACTCCATTCCTCGGAGGGCCGGTTAGTCGGCCCAAGACCCATGATTTTTTCCGCCGCCAGGTTCCAGAGGATGAATTTTCCATGCTCATCGGCAGCAACCAACCCCTCGACCATGCTATTCAGCACCGACTGGAGCATGAAAGTCTGGGTCTTCAGGGCCTGCTGAGAGTGGCGCAATTCCTCCGCCTGCCGGCCCAGGTCGGCCTCGCTCCGTTTCCGTTCGGTAATGTCGTGCAGGACGGCGACCCCTCCGCGCAGGTTGCCCCTTGCGTCATTCAGGGGCCGCGCCGTGACTTCTATAAACTTCCCCGGCTCAGGCCCAGGCGGCTGAACCATCAACTCCACTTTTACCGATTCCCCGGATAGAGCCCGAACGAGAGGCAGGCGATCGGGCGGGCAGGGCGTGATCCCGTCGGCCAGGAAAACCTGATAGTGCGGCGTCCATTGTTCGGTGGGCAAGTCGATTGCCCCGCGTCCCATCAGCTTGTTCGCCGCATCGTTCCAAAGCAGAAAGTGACCTTCCCGGTCGGCCGCGATCAGTCCCTCTCCCATGCTCTCTAAGACCAATTTGAGCATAGAGGTCTGCGCCTCCAGCTCCCCGCGCGAAACGGCGAGGGCCCCGGCTTGCTGCGCCCCTTCCACTACCGACCGGGCTAATTGCTCCTCTGCCTGCTTGCGTTCGCTGATGTCGGTATTCGTTCCCAGCCAGCGGACCACGCGTCCTTCCGGATTCCTGACCGGCATAACGCGGGTGAGGAACATGTGAAAATGTCCGTCCGCTCCCCGCAGCGGGAATTCCATATCCAAGGGCGTACCGTCGGCAATCGATTTGCTCCATCTATCCAGGACCGAAGGCAAGAATGCAGGATCATGAATCTTCTCCCACGTCCAACCCCTCGTCTGCTCCAACGTTGTGCCCGTGTAGTCGTACCAGCGCTGGTTGTACCAGAAGATCGACCCATCCGCGTCAGCCATCCAGGCCAACTGCTGGATGCCGTTAGCCATGACCTGGAATCGTTCTTCGCTCTCGCGCAACGAGCTTTCCGTTAGCCTGCGCTCAGTGATGTCCTGCGAAGTACCCACCATCCGGACTGGCTTGTTATCACTGTCATACTGCAATTCGCCGCGACGACTGAAAACCCGGATCGTCCCATCGGGGAGCCTCAGCCGAAACTCCACATCGCCGGGTCTCTCTCCAGCCGCACAAGCCGCTATCCATTTCTGTACGGCAGACCGGTCTTCAGGGATGATCCGCTTGAGCAACTCCACGACCGTGGGAGCGAATGTGTCTCGCGAGACCCCGTACATGCGATACATCTCATCCGACCAGACCAGCCGGCCGATCGGATCGTTCGGGTCCAGAGTCCAACTGCCGATATGCGCGATGCGTTGGGACTCAGACAAACGTTGTTCTTTCTCCCGCAATGATTCCTCAGCCCGCTTGCGCTGGGTGATATCGCGGGCAACTTTTGAAGCGCCGACCACTGCGTCGTTGGCGTCTCGAATCGGCGAAATGGTCACCGAGACGTCGATGTTCGTGCCGTCCTTCCTAACCCGCACCGTTTCAAAGTGTTCAACGCTCTCGCCCCGCCTGATCCGTGTCAGCAAGTCGGATTCCTCATCAATGCGACCCGGCGGCAGCAGCACCAGCATGGGTTTCCCCACGATCTCCGCTGCCGAGTAGCCGAATATCTTTTCCGCGCCACGATTCCAGGCGGTGATTGTTCCCTCCAGTGTCTTACTAAGAATGGCGTCATCGGAGGAGTCCACGATTGAGGCCAGCCGTTCGCGCATTTCTTCGGTCCGCTTGCGCACTGCCACTTCGGATAGCAGGGCTGCCGTGCGTTGCTCCACACGCCGTTCCAGACCAGCGTTGAGGGCCTTGACCTGCGCCCGTGCTCTGGCGCTCTCGCCGATCTCCCGGCTGACAGTCATCCCGGCGATGGACAGGAAGATCACACCCAGCAGTGAGCCGAACGCGATCACAGCACTCGATGAATGCTGCGCCGCGTAAGCACGCTGCATGCGTAGCCCCAGCAGCCTTCTTTCCGCCGCTTCCATCTGTTCGACCGTGATGCGCACCGCATCCGTGACGTGTTTTCCTTGGTCAAACAGTGCCACGGCCGGGATCTTCCCCGTGTTCTGCCGTGTGGCCACGATCTTTTCTACATCCTCTACTTGGTTGGTCGTCTGATCTTCCAGTACGTCCAAGCGCTGCAGCTGATCCGGAGTTACCAGGAGAAGTCGCAACGAATGCAGATCCTGAGCGAACGCCCGTCTTCCTGACTCGTAAGGCTCCAGAAATGGGACGCTTCCGGTTTCGGCAAACCCACGTCCTCCGGTTTCCACGTCGAGCGAATGTCTCAGCGTCCTCTCCAGCGCGGTCATCACTTCGTGGCTGTGGGCGACCCAATCGGCGGTCTCCGTCGCCTGTTGCGCAGCGCGCCAGGAGAGAAAACTCAAAAGCACCGTCAGGACCACCGCCACTGCAACCGCCACCTTAGCCCACCGCCGTAACCGGGCTTCCGTATCGGGTTCTTCGGTCTCCTCGAGTAGCCTATCCATCTGCATTGGCCGCTTCCACTAGTTGTTTTCGTTCGCCAGCACTGCGATTCGAGTCCGCATGTCTCCTATGCGGCTGAGGAAGCCTGGTACGATGCAGGAGCATTCTGAACACCGTCGAAGTCAAAGAAAAACGCTGCTCCCTGGCCCACCGAACTTTCAGCCCGGATGCGGCCACCGTGTCGATGGATAATTCGTTGCACCGTGGCCAGTCCGATACCGGTCCCGGGAAACTCGTCGTCCAGGTGCAGGCGTTGGAAGGCCCCGAAGAGCCTGTCCGTGTATCGCATATCGAATCCACCACCGTTGTCGCGTACAAAATACTCAGCCGGCTTACCGTCCGGGTAGGTGACCCCGAACTCAATTCGGGCCAAATCCACCAGGCTGGTGAACTTCCAGGCATTTCCGATCAGATTATCCATGACGATGCGTAGCAGGATGGGATCACCGGAAGCAAAGATGCCCTCGGGACAGATAAACTCCACATTCCGGCCAGGATCGCCATTTTGCAATTCCCTGACGATCGTATGCGCGAGCGAGCTGAGGTCCGTCTGCCGACACTGGAGTTCGGAGCGTCCGACAGAGGCCAGTTTCAGCAGTGCCTGAATCAGCATTCGCATATGCTCTGTGGAGGAACGAATCTCCAGAATCGCCTCTTTTCCACTGGCTATCAGGTCGGCTCCGCACACCCTTTCCAACTCGGTCACGAAACCGTCAATCCGCCGCAGAGGCGCCCGCAGATCGTGGGAAACGGAATAGTTGAAGGTCTCCAACTCCCGGTTCAGCGCCTCGACCTGGGCCGTACGCTGGTCCACCCGGCGCTCGAGGTCTCCATTCAGCTGATGTATTTCTGCTTCAGCTTTTCTGCGTTCGGTAATGTCACGAATGTTGCACTGGATCACTTTCTTGAGACCGACGTCATAAATATTGCTGACAAACTCGACTTCCACACTGTTTCCGTTTTTGGCGTGAAGCGGAATGTTGTCGTATCGGATGTAGCCTCTCTGCTGTAGTTCCAGGAACGCGGATTTTGACGCCTCACTATCTTGAAAAGCAGCTACCTCCCAAAGCTTCTTCCCCAAATACTCCTCTCGTGAAAAGCCCAAAAGGTCCAGCAAGAAGGGATTGACATCCCGGATCTGACCGGTCTCGGCCTCTACAATTAATATTCCGTCCTGGGCGGACTCAAACAGCCGCCGGTACTGAGCTTCCGAAGCGATCAGCGCCTGGTCGGCCAATAACTTATCGTTGTGAGCCGCTCGCTCGAGCAATGCCCGTTCGATCACGGGGACGAGCCTGACCAATTCCGTTTTCTGCACGTAGTCTCGCGCGCCCGCTTTCATCAGCGACACAGCTACGTTGATGTCGATCTCACCGGACACAATGATGAAAGGGAGATCTGGAATCAATTCCAGAGTCAATGCCAGGGCGGCTGGCCCGCTGAACTGCGGCATGGCATAGTCGGATATGATCAGGTCCCACCGTTGATGCAATGCTCCCCGCATGGCGGCTTGCGTAGCCACCGCTTGATGGGTCACGTCGAAGCCTCCGGCGCGCAACGCGAGGAGCAACAAGGCAACGTCGCTCTTGGCATCCTCAACGATCAACACACGCAGCGGCCGGTCCATTTTCTGTTCTGCTTCGACTGTTGTTTGCACCCAGTTGCTCCTCAAGTATTGCCACGCAGTTTCAGGTCAGGCGGGAGCGCCATGGAGCGTGTCCCTTCTGGGACGGTAGAATGCAACGGTCTTCTTTGAAGTTCACTATTGCTCACATTTCCGATTTAGTAACAACGATGGACCCACTTTGGGACACTGGGAGCACTTGGCGACCACCGCCATTCCTCGCCTCGCCAGAACTGAGACTCGCTCACATTGATCCGTTAGCTTATCGGCAATGTTGCTGGATCACATCAGTCGCCGCTCGCATGGTTCTGTAACTTCAGTCATACACAGCAATGGCGATTGTTACCGATGCCGGGTGAGGAGAAAGTGGGCATGGGTTGCGTGAAACTTTCCGTCAGCGGAATTGCGGCTGGGTTCGGCGCAACGATTGCCAACAGCGCACCCTGCCAATGCTGTTCCGGTGCTCATAGTCATGGATGAGTTCAACATCCTCAGAGCTGTGGTTCGAAAGCAGCCAGCAGCCAGTTGCACGGGGAACATCTGCTTATGAAAAAGAAAGTGCTGCAGGTACTTCTCGTCGAGGATAATGCCTCCGATGCCCGGTTGCTCCGGGACATGTTGAGCAAGGAAAAACAGGGTAGCTTCGAATTAACCCACCTGACGCGTATGCGGGAAGCCGAGACTCGGCTGTCAGAGGGTGGAATCGATATCGTTTTGTTGGACATGGGGCTACCAGATGGGCATGGTCTCGAGATTCTGCGCAGAGCCCGCGCAGCGGACCCCACCGTGGTGATGATTGTGCTGACTGGTTTTGACGACGAAGAACTGGCTGCCGGAGCGATGAAGGAGGGCGCGCAGGATTATCTGATTAAAGGCCAGATCGAAAACCGAGCGCTACCCCAAGCTTTACGCTATGCGATGGAGCGCCAACGCATGCAGGCGGAAGCCGATCTTATGCGCAAAAATGAGGTACAGCAAAGAGATGACTTTCTCTCCCACGTGTCCCATGAGCTGCGGTCGCCGCTGACATCGATCTGTTCCTTTAGTTCGATCATCGCGGATGGACTGGCCGGACAAACGACCGCGCAACAGGACGATTACCTGCAGATCATTTTGCGGAATGGGCAGCAGCTACAAGCGATGATTGAAGATCTGCTGGAGGTGAGCCATACGCAGACAGGTAAACTGACGGTTGAACTGCAATCCGTTTCGGTTAGCGAGGCCGCCGCCTATGCCGTTGATACCCTCAAAGGAGCCGCGAAGCAAAAGGCGATTGCCTTGTCCTTCCTTCCATCCGCACGTTTGCCCTCGGCTTATGCGGATGCGACGCGCTTGCGCCAGATTTTAACCATACTCGTGGATAACGCGGTCAAGTTTACGCCCGGCGGCGGCACGGTTACGGTGAGTGCCAGTGAGTATGAGAAAGACGGGAGCATGGTGCTGGTAGAAGTCTCCGACACCGGATGCGGAATCAAGCCAGAGGAGACGGAGCGAATTTTTGAGCATCTGTACCAGGTTACGGATCCCGGCAGCGCCGGCCGCCGGGGACTTGGGCTCGGGTTGCACATTGCCAAGGAGCTGGTCGCGCGGCAGGGCGGGAAAATCTGGGTAACCAGTGTGCCCGGGAAGGGTAGCCTCGTTTCCTTCATCCTACCCATTTTTTCTCTGGCGAGCCTGATTCGTCCCATCCTGACCCACCAGAATGAGCCCGGCAATCTGCTGGCGTTATTTGTGGCGCAAATCAAGTCGGGGGACGCCTCCCCGGACGTAGCGAGAAAAGCTCTCGATGTGACGCGGATGATTCTGCAACAGTGCCTGCGCGCCGACACAGCAGTATTGCTGCCGCCCATGGGTCCGGTCGACGGCCACAAGCTTTTCTTTGTGGTGGCGAACACAGAACAGCGGGACGCGGAGATAATCGGGAACCGGATTCTCGGGCAACTTGCCAGCCACCAGGAACTCAAATCGGACAACTTTCCCGTCTCCGTTTCCCATACCTTTCTGCCTCCGATGTCAAGAGAAGTAAACGAATCGATGGAAACATTTGCCGAGCGAGCGGCCGTCGAAGTACGGGACCAGATCAACAACGCTGTCTGCTTACAGGGAGCAGCCTAGCCATGAGTGATCTTCTTTAGAAGCGGAAAAGGCGCAGGGCTTTTGGGTCCGTGTGAGAACCGAAAAAGAAACCGCAGATCTGGCGACCCGCAAAGCAACGGGTAAGATGGATCTGAGATGGCAGTCCGCAAGATCGTCCATATCGATATGGACGCGTTTTATGCTTCCGTCGAACAGCGGGATGATCCTCGCCTGCGTGGTAAGGCGGTGGTGGTGGCGTGGAAAGGTAACCGCTCCGTGGTCTGCGCCGCGTCGTATGAGGCCCGGCGTTTTGGGGTCCACTCAGCGATGGCGGCAGTGCAGGCCGAGCGTTTGTGCCCCGAAGCTATCTTCGTTCCTCCGGACTTCGTTCGCTACCGGGCTGTGTCTCAGAGCACGAGGGAAATATTCAGACGGCACACTGACTTGATCGAACCGCTCTCGCTCGACGAGGCGTATCTCGACGTGACCGAGAACAAAACCGGGTTACCGACGGCCACCCGGGTGGCTAAAACGATTCGGGAACAAATCCGTGAGGAATTGCACCTGACAGCATCTGCCGGAGTGGCCCCCAACAAATTCCTGGCAAAGATCGCATCGGATTGGCGCAAACCGGATGGGCTGTTTGTAATTCAGCCAGAAGACCTGGATACGTTTCTGCCTCCGCTGCCCATCGGGCGTATCCCTGGCGTGGGCAAGGTGACAGAAAAGCGGCTTGGGACGCTGGGGATTAAAACCGTGGGCGACCTGCGCAGCCTGGAGCTGAATATTCTCGAAGACCACTTCGGACGCTACGGTCAAAGGCTGTACGAACTGACTCGCGGAATCGACCAGAGTGCGGTTGTTTCCGACCGGCCGACAAAGTCCATCTCCGCGGAAGACACGTTTGAAACGGACGTGCCCCTATCTGAAACGGACGCCATTATTTTACGGCTCGCGGAGAAAGTCTGGGCTGCTTCGCGTAAGGAGGCTCGCATCGCACGCACGGTTGTCCTGAAGCTTAAGACCAGCGACTTCCATATACTTACCCGCAGTCATACGCCACTTGTTCCGCCCCTCTCGTTTGAGGAGTTGGCCACCATTGCGCTGGGATTACGGGAACGGGTGCAGTTGAGTTTGCAGCAGCGCTTTCGCCTGGTCGGGGTTGGTTTGAGTAACTTTCGCGAGAGCGAAGAGTCTCCGGCGCAAGGGGCCCTTTTTGAATGATTCGAAAAAACATTTCCACGAAAGGTCCGTTGAACCGCAGGTCGCTTCGCTCCGGTCGGAGGTTGTAACATTTTTGATTTCTCTCATCGTTTTGGTGGCCGGAAAGCTGTGAAGAGCATCGGCCAACAAGCATCGTCGGGGTCCTTCGACTACGCGCTATAAACCCTCTGTTAGGAGATAGATCCGCGAGGCGCTTCGCTCAGGATGACGGTCTTGTGGGAGTTTTGAAAAACATTCTGGTTGGGTGTGCCAAAGACAAGAGAGATCAAAAAAGTCACAACCTCTCCTAATGACATCGATAGAGTTGCGGGTCGAGGACCGTGGATCCCAAATCTCGCGAAAAACGAGCGAGATGTGGGGCACCCGGCCTTTGTTGCCGGTACAGGAAGCCCGGTCATTTCTCTCCCTACTCGCTTCAGCGAGTCGGCTGCTCGGGATGACAAAGGAAAGGGCAACCGTTCCATAGAGAGTGCTCGCCGGACCGAGGCGTTGTTCATTCACCTTGCACCGTCGCCGTCTCCTGGTCATCCCGCCTGCCCCGGCGTGCCGTGGGACCGGAGCGGAGGGACCGGCGGTTTCCCTTTAGTTCTCACGCTCCATCTACTCCGGTTCCGCGTAGACGCTTTTGACGAAGCCGGCGGCGTTAGTGTTGGGCCAGTCAGGATGTTGGGTTTTGAGCTCAGCGCTGATTTGTTTGCCCGCGTCTTCAACGGACACACCTTCTCGCTTGAGCGCCAGGGCCCGCGTTTGTATGCCTGCGATCAAGTCTCGCTCCGCACCCACCAGGGAACCGTCCCCCGGCTCACTGTGGTCGGGTAATACGTGCGCGGCGTTGAGCGCTTCCACTTTGTCGAGCACGGCCAGCCAGGTCGCTGGTGTGCCGCCATCGCCAAAGATGTTGGGGATGACTTTGTTCTGCACAACGTCGCCCGAGACCAGCGTGCGGTCCGGCTCAACAAAAGTGAGTTCGTCGCCCTTGGTGTGGGCGCCGCCAAACCAGAGCAGACGTGCCGTCACTCCACCCAGATCGACCGTTGCCTCCTGGCTAAATGTCACGTCCGGCGGACGCAACACCACTCCCGCCAGCAGCGCCTTATTCTCTGCTGAGCGCGAGCTGAACATGTCTATCATCTCCTGCCCATGCTTCTCCATTTCCTGCTGCTGCACTGCATCCCGGATCAAAATGGTGCTCGCCGGAAAACCCGGTTCTCCGGCGGCGTGCTCGGGATGAAAGTGCGTGGTAGTGAGAAATAGCCGGGTGTTGTGGGGGGCTAGCTTCGCCGCTACACGCGCGATCGTGGCCCCGTTCTTTGGCCCCAGGCCGGTATCGACGACCAGCGTGGCGCGGCTGCCAACTACGATGGCAATGTTCGGAAATCCCATGATCGCCCACACGTGATCCGAAACTTTCGTGGTGTCCTCACCGAGCATCGGGTTGTGACTCTGGGCAAGCCCAGTGGCGCTGAGGCAGAGGGTCAAGGCCAGCAGTTTCATCCGTGTTTTCATGGTGTCCAATATAGCCCCAGCCGCCACGCTACAATCACTCGAATGAGAGCAACACAGAGGTTTTGCGCCTGTCTGCTGGGGCTGCTTGGGCCCACATCCCTCCTCTTCGCCGCCGACTGCGGCTCCCTGAAGCAACTGCAGCTCGCAGACACGACCATTACCACGGCCGAACGGGTCACGTCCGGCAGCGTGGAAGGCCCGGGCATCGATAAGCCTTTACACGACCTGCCGGTCTTTTGCCGCGTTACCGGGGTGCTCCGGCCCAGCCCGGATTCCGATATCCATTTTGAAGTCTGGTTGCCGGAGAAGGATTGGAACCAGCGCTATCTGGGAGTGGGCAATGGCGGGTTTGCGGGCTCCATCGGATACCAGGGCCTTGCGGGCAATCTGCGCCGTGGGTTTGCGACCGCCGGCTCGGATGCGGGCCACAAGGGAGGGGCCGAGGACGCCAGCTGGTCCTTAAACCACCCGGAGAAGACCAAGGATTTTGGCTGGCGCGCCGTCCACCTGACCGCGGTGCGAGCCAAGGAAGTGATTAAGGCCTACTACGGCGCCCCAGTACAGAAGGCCTATTTCGATTCATGCTCAGACGGAGGACGCGAGGCCCTGATGGAGGCGCAGCGCTTTCCAGACGACTACGACGGGATCCTCGCCGGTGCGCCCGCCAATGCCTGGAGCCGTATGTTCTCTTCGGGAGTCAGCGTTGCCCAGGGTACGCTCGGCCCGGAGAACTATATTCCCGCCGCGAAGCTCCCGGCGATCCAACGCGCTTCCCTGGCTGCGTGTGACGCTTCGGATGGCGTAAAAGACGGCTTCCTCAGTGACCCGGCCAAATGCCACTTCAATCCGGACGTGCTGATGTGCAAGGGCGCAGATTCCCCGGATTGCCTCACGACGCTCCAGGTGCAGTCGCTAAAGAGGTTCTACGCGGGCGGGGTCAACGATCAAGGCAAGTCTCTCTTTCCTGGATATGTCATGGGCGATGAGGAAGGGTGGCGCGACTGGGTTATGGGCAAGGGTCCCGGGCAGGGGTCGGGAGTGCAATACGTAAAGAGCTACTTCCGCTACATGGTCACGGGCAATCCGGACTGGAATATCTTGACGGCCGACGTGGATGCATCGTTGCGCGAGGCCACCATGAAAACCGCGGCCGAGCTGGATGCGACCAACGCCGATTTGACCCGCTTCCGGGCTCGCGGCAGCAAATTGATTCTCTATCACGGGTGGAATGATCCTGCGATTTCGCCCTGGAACACCGTTGCCTACTACCAGACCGTCCAGAGCACGATGGGTGCTAAACAGGCCGATGGGTTTGTGCGGCTCTACATGGTGCCGGGCATGGAGCATTGTGCCGGCGGACCCGGTCCCTCGGCCTTCGGCCAGCTGGGAATCGCCACCACCGGTGGACCGAAGTATGGAGTCTTCGACGCGCTCGTCGATTGGACGGAAAAGGGAGTTGTCCCGCAGACAGTGATTGCGACAAAATTTGACTCTGGCGAGAAGGCCACGATGACGCGCCCCTTGTGCCCCTACCCGGCGGTTGCAAAGTACAAGGGCACGGGCGATACCAGCGACGCGGCTAACTTTGCCTGCAGCAAACCATAACGATGAAAGGAGCGTGCATGAGCAACCCTGTGGCCGTTGGCCTGGCCACGACTTTTTTAGCCGGCTTCCTGCTCAGCTATGCAACCGCGCAAAGCGCCTCCGGGACAAGCAAGCGGGCGGCGACGCCGGTCAAACATCTGGTGGTGATCTTTGACGAGAACATCTCCTTCGATCACTACTTCGGCACTTATCCCGAGGCGCTCAACCCACCCCACGAGCCCCTGTTCAAGGCTCTTGCAGGAACGCCCCGGGTCAACGGCCTCACGCCCACTCTGCTTCAGCGCAACCCAAATTTCCTCAACGGAAAAGTAAATGGAGCCTATGCGGTAAACCCCATCCGCCTGGGGCCGAAGCAGGCATTCACCGCGGATCAGAGCCACGATTACACCGATGAACAGCACGCCTTCCACGCCGGCCTGATGGATTCATTTCCGCGCTACACCGGGGTCCCCGCTCCGCCCACGCAGAAGTTCCCTCCGGGAAGCAAGGAGGGAGCCCCGCCGGAATATGTTCATCAGAATAAGGGACTGGTGATGAGCTACTTCGATGGCAACACCGTGACAGCGCTGTGGAACTACGCCCAGCGGTATGCCTTGAACGACAACTCGTTCGCCTCGACTTTCGGTCAATCGACCCAGGGGGCCATCGAGTTGATTTCCGGTCAAACCAATGGCGTGACCGACCAGATCAATGGGGCGGCTGACCTGGTGGACGGCGGGAATGGCACCTACACCGAAGTGAATGATGGAGATCCCATCGGGGATAAGTGCTCCAGCACCACATGGGGTCAACTGCGTTACACCGGAAACAACATCGGCCAGATGCTGAGTAAGCATGGCGTGAGCTGGGGATGGTTTGAAGCGGGGTTCGATCTAACCAAAACCAATCCTAACGGCACCACGGGCTGCTTGCGGAGTACTTACTCCAAAGTCACGCAGATCTCTCCCGCCGACTATATTCCGCACCACGAGCCTTTCCAGTACTACACCGCGACGGCCAACTTGCTGCACAAGCGGCCTTCGTCGGTACAGATGATCGGCAAAGAGGGCGATGGGGCCAATCACCAATACGACACCGACGATTTCTTCGCTGCGGTGAAGGCGGGCAATTTCCCCGAGGTCAGCTTCCTCAAGCCTCCGGCCTATCAGGATGCGCACGCCGGTTATTCCGATCCGCTGGATGAGCAGACCTGGCTGGTCACCGTCATCAATTTCCTGCAACGCCGGCCAGAGTGGAAGAACACCGCGATCATCGTGGCCTATGACGATTCCGATGGTTGGTATGACCACCAGATGGGACCGATCGTAAACCAGTCCACCAGCAAGGCGGACGGCTTAACAGGTACCGGGCAATGCGGCAATGGAGCAACTGCGCTTCCCGGACCGGCCGTCGACCATGCCCAGGGCCGGTGCGGCTATGGTCCACGGTTGCCGCTCTTGGTGATTTCCCCCTTCGCGCGGCGCAACTTTGTCGACCATAGTTTGACCGATCAGACTTCGGTTCTGCGCTTCATCGAAGACAATTGGTTGCATGGGGAGCGGGTCGGCGGCGGCTCCTTCGATGCCCTTGCCGGCTCCATCAACGCCATGTTTGACTTCTCCCATCCGGACGCGCGGCCGCTTATTTTGGAAAAGTCGACCGGGCAGATCCGGAAATGACGACTCACTGTGGCGTAGCGGGGAGCTCGGAGCTCCACATGTCCGCGACACATTTCCAGGTGCCATCTGCCTGCTTCTTCCAGACCTCGAGCGTCTTGCCCTGGTCGGTCGCGGGCTTGCCGTGGGACCATCATGATGAATTCTTCTACGTCGTCAACGGGCAGTTACTCATCGATCTCGAAGATCAAACCGTCAAACTCGATTCAGGACAGGGATTTGTCGTTCCCCAGCGAGTGGTCCATCGCACCCGCGCACCGCATCGCACCGTGGTGCTGATGGTCGAGAACAAGGGCATTCTTCCCACCGGGGATCCGCAGGAGTTCTGATTCAGGCCTATTTTGCCGTAACGCCCACCGATGCGATGTGCTTCTCCCACGCCAGTTGGATCGTCCCCTTGTTCCCGCCGCTACTGGTGATCGTATACTTCAGTACTTCCACGGGAGCGGGCGGTTTACGCATGTCCATCTTCACCCGGCCCAGGTCCTGCGATGCGTCGTAGTTGGTGCCCCACTGCCCTGTCTGTTTGTTGATCACCAACTCCCAGGCGTCGGGATCCTTCACGTTGACGTACAGCGTGTAATCACCCTTGGGGACCGCGAGGCCCGCGATGGTCAAGTCCGCATCGGTGTGAAAGGCGGTCGCCTCGTTGGCGCCCGCGCGCCAGATGGGCGCGGTAGGATCGCTCATCACCCGTCCACCCTCGCCGAAGATCTTCCGGCCTCGCACCGAGGGCGCACAATATTTGATGGTCAGGGTTGCGTTGCCGATTTTTCCCGTTGCCGTTTCCGGCGGGCTCGTCTGTGCCCACGCAGGACTAAGCGCTACGAACAGGCTTGCCCAAACCAGGAAGTACTTCATAGCTTGTCTCCTCTTTTCCATTCACGCCAGCAGAGCCACTCTACCACTAGGATGCCGGCGCTTCATTCCGGCTGTGCTTGAAAGATGACAGTCTCTCCTTTTTTGTGTGCACGCCAGACGCGGTGTTCATCCAGGGCACGAAGCTGAACTCCATTCCGCCAGATCTGACTTGCGTGACCGGGCTCGAACAACGCGTCATAACGATCCCCCATCCATGGCTGTCCGCGGATATACACCTTCCCCAGCGCGGCATTCGGAGCCACCGTCAGGTCCTCACCGCCCCACGTCCGCAAACCAGCGACATCCGGAAGGACCAGCGTATCCATTGCGTCATAACCCATGATGCGTACCGAGCCGATCGCATGTTCTCCCGGAGGATAGGCCCGGGGATCGACATTTTCCGGAAGCAGCGGACCAAGGTTGGAGTGGATGGCTCGCGCGAGCCAGTCAAATCCTTCCCGGGCATTTCCGGATCGGGTCAAAGCCATGCCGACATATCCGAATATTCTCGGCCATGCGGGACCGCGCCAATAACCTCCCCACTTGGGCGTGTCGAACGCTAACGTGGGCAACAGAGCGCCGTTGAATTTCGCAGGGTCGTCCAGCCGCCGCATCATGGCCGCCATACGAGCCGGATCGGTCTCGAAGTAGAGGAAGTAGTAGGCATCGAGGTTTTCTCCCTGAGTCCAGAGTTTCCCCGTCTTGGTATCGAGGTCCCAATAGCGCTCGGTCGTTGGATCCCATAGCTTCGTGCGCACAGCTTTCAGCGCCGCAGCATACTCCTGCTGCCACGGGGCCGGGTCTTCGCCCTGAATTTTCGACAGGTAGATCATCTCCTGCAGGCTCCAGAGGTGAAAGACCTGCTCGTTGATGGCGCTGGTCGGCTCCTTCTTGAGATCGACGAACGGAGAGTTCTTGTCGTCCCACCCGGTCTCATAGGTGTGCAGCCAGTCGATGAGATGATCGTGGTTCGGGTCGCGCACCTTGGCCAGATTCCGCTGATAGGCCAACAATGCCTGCCACACGGTGCGGTCTCCCGCAACGCCCCCAGGCTTTTCATTCAGGATGGTGGTATCGCCGGTGAGGCGGATATATTCGCCGACCAGGGAGCCTTGCACCGGAACGCCCTGCGTGTCCCTTTCGGGGCCCTTCGCCGCAAAGGTGTTCCCCCCTGAGGGAAAGATCGTCCACGCGGACGTTCCGTCGCCCTGAGCGTTCACGGAGTAGCGGAACCAGTTCAGAATCGCGCCGCGCGCAAGATCTTTTCGACCGGTTGCGGCCATGGCCTGCGCCTCCGCAATCCCGTCGTTGCTCCACATACCCATGAACACATTCCAGTCCGCGATCATGAGAGGACTCGCCGGCACATAGCGGGCTTGGCAGGTCGTATTGAGAAGCCCTCGCCAGAACCAAAGCTCGCTGCGCACCAGTTCCTCCGGCGCTATGCTCTCTTGCACACCAGTTGTCCCGATGGTGAACGTAACCGGGCCGGCGGGCGCGACCAAGGGTGCGGACGCCAAATACTGGTTCCAGTCTCGATGGGTGGCCTGGTCGTAGAGGTCGGGTGAGGCGCTCAGGTCTGCGAGAGCGGCTTCGGCTTCCTTCTCCGTTCCGTCGAGGGAGATCAGGAGCGCGGCCTCGGCTCCGGTGCGCAGGCTCCACTCGAAGCTTCCTTCGTGGATAGTTGCCTGCGGGCGGGCAGCCATCAATAAGCGATATGGCCAAGGATGGGAGCCGTAACTGACCACGCCGGGATTCCTGTTGGGAAGGACCTGAAAACCATCTTCCCCAGTGTGCAGACGCACAACAAGTGGGTCCCGCGACTGGACGATCTTCATGCGAAGAACTGCGTCGGGTTTACCGTAAACGGGATAGACAGTCAGCGATACCTCGGGTCCGCCATCGAACGCTACTCGATACACCGTGCGGTCCGCAAAATAGGACATGCTGCGTTTTGCCGGGCTATCGGCCATGCTGTAGGTTCGCCGGGACGCGTCGACGAAGACAGGAGGGTCGATCTCCAGCGCCACCAGGCGATCGCTGCTATTAGAGGGAGTCGTGGATCCGGCCACGGGAAGAATGATCTTCTGCCCGCCAAATCCTCTCTCCTGTAGCGCCATAAAGCCGTTGGACTGGTAAATGAGGGTCTTGGGCGGCATGGCTGCATCGAAGCGGGTGAACGTAGCGTAGTCGAACGCGTCGCTCAGGTACGGAGGGAACGGCGCCGGAGCCCCGCCGGCCAGCGCACATATGGAACTGCTCATCAACAATATCGAGAGGCGTATAAGTCGATAACTTTTCATAGCAGTCCGTTTGTAAGGCCGATACAAATTGTAAAGCCCGATACAAACCATCGGCACGGTGGTATCAGGTTGCTGCCAATACAGGATTTATTACTTCAGCAAAACACTTTCAAGGGCAGTGACATTCAGTTGTCTTCAGATTGGGATTTGGCAACGTTGCCAAATAAGTCGTTTGTTTCATGAAGATGCTCAAGGTGCTCAAGTAATTTATTTGAGCATCTTGCCTCGTTGACCGGCGGGAGATAGTCGCCGGAAAGCTCGATTGAAGAACCGGTTGTTGGGCCGGTTGATTGCCATCTATTCACCATTTTGCGGAGCAAGCCTCTGCGTTCATCGACAGCGATGCCGCGCGTGGCCGGGCGCAACGCAACAACGGTTGCCTCCATGCGACTGGTTTGGCGTAAGAATCTTGTCTTATGGCCAACAGTAATACGCCCGGGAGCTGCCGTCCATGATCCTGGGAAATAATCATGTGGAAGCGCGGGTAGTAAACTCGTGATTACTCCCTGCTGTTCAAGGATAACTAAGTAGTTAGCCCCGGTGCCGAAAGCGCCTTCGGTCCTGATACGTCGATCCCAATGTCCTTTAGGGCAATGGATTGACCTTCAGCTTTACGGCCTGGGCCAGCTTTCTCTGTTGCCTGTCGAAGCTGTAGAACCAGTCTGAGCCGAGTTCAAGCGCTGCCGCAACGTGCAATAAATCCGCCGTGCGCGTTCCGAGCCGGGGAGTCGTCCTCCGCGATAATTGGCGGGCGCGCCCGAAAACATTGTCTGGCAAAGGCTTGAGTTGGAAGATGCCGGAGCGCAAATCCTGTTCAAAGTCATTCAGAGAGGAGCGTGCTTGCGCAGGAGATACTTCCTTGCGGAAGACGCGCAATTCCAGGGCATTGACAACTTCCAGTTCGGTAAAGGTCGTTAGTAACAGAACCCCTCTGGCGGCGCGCATCGCCTGCACCGCTGCCGCAGAGTTGGCATCCACGCTATACAACGAGACGAGGAAGCTGGTGTCCGCATAAGCGTTCAATAGCGGTTTCGATCCTCGCTGATTAAGTCCGCGCCACTCACCTTAAGCTTCTTGGTTCCATAGATAGCTCGCATCCGTCCCATGAAATCCGGCAGTTCGGGCGAAGCGGAGGGCTGTTCCGGCACGAGACGCGCGATGACGTGCCGCCGCTTGGTGATCTGGACTTCTTCACCCTGGCGCAAGAGGTGCTCGATCTTCTTGAAGCTGTACCGTAGATCTCGAAGCGAGGCTGTCTTCATGTGATACATTCTAGCATCACATTTCGCACCGATACAATCCATCGGCACAGCGGTTGTTTTCTATTCGGGAAGAGCGAACATCTCAGCGCGGACCTACGCCTCACGCATTTTCACCGGCTCGACGATGAACCGGCAGGGTGCTTCTGCTCCGGCCTTCACGGCTCCGCTTTATCGGGCAGCGAAACCAGCCACGGCAGGCAGCTCTCCATCGACTCTCTCGGCCAGGATCCCGTCATGATGATTCCGCGTTTTATGTTTGCTGCCTTGTGTGCCCTCGGTTCGCTCACTTGCGTTGCCCACGGTAGCAACGTGAATAACGAGGCTACTTACATTTCGTTCTCGGTGCCGGGCGCGTTCGGCACCTATCCGACAGGTATCAACGCCTCGATGGAGGTCACCGGCTACTATGTCACGCCCACGGTGGTGCGCGGTTTTCTGCGCGAGGCGGACGGAACGATCACCACCTTCAGTGTGGCGGGAGGCGTTTGGACCCAGCCGGAGGGCATCAATGCCACTGGGAATATCACCGGGTTCTATCAACCCGGGTTGCAGGATGAGCATGGGGTTCCGCCGCAAGGCTTTCTCAGGTACGCCGACGGGCACATCATCATCATCGATGCTCCCCTGGCAAACTACTCTGTGGGAGCAGAGCCCGTAAGCATCAGCGATTTCGGCGAAATTGCGGGAACCTACATAGCGGCAGAGCCCTCCGTTTTTACCCGCTCAGGCGCGGGAGTGCTCACCACCATTCAGGTGCCTGACGGCGGGTCGGCCGTGGCGACAGCCATCAATGCAAGCGGGTCCGTCGTGGGCTATTCCGGGTACACAGGCTTTGTGGCGCACCCGGATGGTTATTGGGCCGAGATCGCGATTCCTGTATTGGCTGGGTGCTCACAGCAAACCATTCCCGACGGCATCAATGCAGCGGGCATGGTCGCGGGCTGGTTCTCCAACGACACCTTCATCAACAACGGCAACTGCAACGCAGTGAAGACGGGCGGCTTTGTGATGTCGCCGGATGGCGAGCTTACCCTGTTTCAACCGCCGGGGACGATTCCGACGTTGCCCTCGCACCTGCCGGAGTACGGCGGAATCGCATTTCCGCATTGGATCAGCATCGACAGCGCTGGCGACGTCACGGGTTCCTACTGGGACGCAGCTGGGGTCCAGCACGGTTTTGTGCGCAACCCTTATGGCACCATCACTTCCTTCGATCCGCCGGAAGGCAAGCAGACCACCGTGACCAGCATCAACGATGGAGGCGCAATCGCCGGCTTCTATCAGTACAACGCGGGGGGAGGACCTCCGGTGGGCTTTATCCGCGTACCGCAGTAGGAGAAGATGCACCGACAGCCTACCTATCCCCCGAAACTCCAAGAGCCAGGGGAATAAGTAGGACGTCGACGCATGAGGCGCGCTCGAAATTGTGTATAAGTTCGACGACATCCCGCATCCCGATATCGGGACGCCGCTATCGACCTCGCACGCCAGCGCCGACTTCACCGATACCCGGCCCAGCAGCCTGCAGACAGTGCACAACTTCTCTACCGACTAGTCAGGGCGAATCCGCCGTCGATGAGCGAATTCGCGATTTCGCGTCAATCACCGTATTCTCCGGTGCTACTCGGTTCGGAGTGCTTTCATTGGATCTAACCGGGAAGCGCGCCAGGCGGGAGCCAGGCAGGCCAGAACCGCAACCGCCAGCAGCGTCGCAATCACGCCAGAAAGAACCACAGGGTCGAGAGGCTTCGTTCCGAAAAGCATCGACTGGAAGATGCGTGTCACCGCGAAGCTCATCACCAAACCAAGCCCGAGCCCGAACAGCGCTGGCCGCAGGCCATCCATCAGCATCAACTGCAAGAGCTGATCTCGTTGCGCGCCGAGCGCCATGCGGATTCCCAGTTCCGAGGTCCGCTGAGTGGTTAGGTACGAAAGCACGCCGTACAATCCCACCGAAGCAAGAATCAGCGACAGAATAGCAAAAGCCAGCACCAGGGTCGCGCTCAGGCTCGCATTCACCAGGGACGCGCCAATGATTGGTTCATGGTGAGCACATCTGAGACCGGAAGTTCAGGATCGAGCGACGCGATCTGTTTTTGCAGCCGGCACCGAGAATTGCAATGGATCCGTTGCCGTGTGAACCGCGAGCGTCGCATCGCTCCGGCCCTCAAGGATGGGGAAATATATCGTTGCTTTCGGCTCTTTGCCGACTTGGTACAGGATGTCGCCGACGACGCCTACGATCTCGAAATCCACCAGGTTAGGCGCTCCATCGTGGGCGCGCCCCGGAACGTGCAAATGTTTGCCGATAGGATCTTCGCCTGCGAAATATTGCTGAACGAGTTGACGGCTCACAATCACCTTGTACGAGCGCGCAACACGTTCGTCGCTGGTAAAGAATCGTCCGCTCACAAGCGGAATTCCGAGCGCGCTGAAATAGCCTGGATCGGCCCAGCGCGTCAGCGCGTCGGGCAAGTGTTCGCCCGTCTTGAGCGGAGGATGCTCCTTCACCGTGAATTCGTCGGTACCCCAGTATCCTGTTCCCGGAACCGTGGTTCCCAATGCAGCGCCGCGAACTCCGGGCATAGCTCTCACTCGCGCCAGCAGCGCTTCGTTGAATGCGTTTCGCTTTTCCGGCGTGTCGTACTTCTTGTCGGGCAGGTTGTATTGCAAAGTGAGCGTGTTGTCTACTACGCACCCGACATCGGCTGCGCGCAATCGCATAAAACTTTTGAGTAGCAGCCCGGCGGCCACCAGCAGCACCACGGTGATTCCAATCTCCGCCGTGAGCAGCGACTTTCTGAGCGCGGTGCGCGAAACGCTGCTCGAGCCGGTCCGGACCGAGGTTTGCAGGGCCTTCAGCATCGACTTGCCGGTTGTGGAAAGCGCGGGCAGCAAGCCTGCAATCAGCGCCGCAGCGAACATGAGCGCGCAGGCAAACGCAATCACCGCGCCATCCACGTGAATGCTCTGCGCGGTGGGCAGGTCCTTCCACGTTTTCGCCAGCCACTCAGTGGCGCCCAATGACAGCAGAATCCCGCCCACACCGCCGGCTGCGCAAACCAGAACACTCTCGGCCATCTGCTCGCGAATCAGGGTGGCCCGCTGAGCGCCGAGGGCGCTTCGTATCGCCACCTCTTTCTGCCGTGCCGCGCCCCGCGCCACCAACAGGTTGGCGACATTGAGGCAGCCGATAAGCAGCATGCAGCCAACTGCGGAAAGCATCAACGTCAGCGGCTTCTTCACATCCCCGGCGAGATCCTCGTTCAGCGAGCGCGAAACAACATCTTCAGCCACCGGATCGTGCGGGTACTGCAAATGATTCTGGTACTGTATGGCGCCAACCTGCGCGATGGCGCTGGCCAGGCTTACGTCAGGGCGGAGCCTTGCCACCACCTGGCTCCCATGCCAGTCGTGATGCTGAAGCATCTCAGCACCGGCATCGGCCTTGTAGGGAACCCACAGCCGAATTCCGGCATTGGGATATGTGAACCACGAGGGCAGCACGCCGACCACCGTGTAGGGTTTGCCGTCAAGGTGAATCTGGCCGCCCACAATCTTCGCGTCGCCTGCAAACCGCCTCTCGAACAGGCTCCAGGTCAACATCACAACGGCGCTTCCGCGCTGATCGTCCGCCTCCGTAAAGTCCCGGCCCAGTGCCGGCTGCACTCCCAGCAGTGAAAACAGGTTCGAGGAACCTGCCTCTGCGCCAACCGACTCCGGCAATTCGTTGCGCACACCGGTGAGGTTGTACCCGGCAGGACGCATGATTGCCATGTCTTCAAAGCCGTGCGTCTTCGAGCGCCAGTCGTAGAAGTCGGCTGGCGCAACAGGGTGGTAGCTTAATTCCCCTCCCCGGAAGTGTTCGTACACCATCACCAGCCGCGCGGGGTCGCGAAAAGGCAGCGGCCGCAGCAGCACCGAACGCACAACGGTGAAAAGCGACGTGGCAGCGCCCAGGCACAAAGCCATGACCACAATCGCGATGATCGAAAATCCCGGCGTGCGGCTTAACGTACGAAAAGCATATTTCAAGTCGTGCCCGACATGGGTCAACAGTAGGGGGGAGTTCTGCGTCCATAACGATTCGCGCACCTTCTGCGGGTTGCCCAACTTTATCCGCGCCTGCCGCCGGGCCTCGCCGGGTGACATTCCCCGCGCTACGTTATCAGCGGTTTCTTCGCTAAGAAAGGCCTCGATCTCGTTCTGCAACTCGGCGTCAGAGCGCTTGCGGTGAAGAAACCTGAACAAACTCATTACGCACCTCCCTCTTCGCCTAGCACAAGGCCGATGGCCCGTGTCATTTGGCGCCAGCGGCTGGTCTCGCGCACCAGTTGCTTACGGCCTTCTGCCGTCAGCCGATAGAACTTTGCCTTGCGATTGTTTTCGCCGCACCCCAGTAGGAAGAAACCCATTTACGATCGTCAAGCCGGTGAAGCGCCGGGTAGAGCGATCCCTGTTCTACTTCGAGAATATCTTCGGAGGTGCGCTCAATGACTTTCGCGATGCTGTGTCCATGCGCGTCTCCGCCGATAAGTGTCCGCAGGATCATCATGTCCAAAGTGCCCTTGAGCATCTCGTTCTGCGGGTGGGTCTCTTTGCGCATGATCTCTCCCCTCGAAGTTCTATTGGAAAGAATCATACACCACTCGAAGTTCTATGGGAAGATCCAGGAATGCTCTCAAGTATTTTTTGGTCAGCTGGGACGACAGGCCAATTCGCCTCATCGAACATGGGTTGTCCCCAGGGGAGGACGGATCGGTCCTGAGAAGCGCCAGGTTCCGGCTGTCCCGGCGTGGGGGCCCGATCAGAATTCCTGGACTTTGAACCCAGAGTAGATTGAGGCCCCGTGACTTGATATTTGTAGCTGTAGTTCTGCCGGTATGGGTAGGTCTTGCCTGTCACCTGGTTGTTGTCACCTGATTGTTGAGCTCAATCCGGTGAGAGCTGGTTTGGTCTTGGGGGCGGAGCGGTGGCCTTGGTCCAGCGCAGCCCGTCACTGCGGCTCCAAGGAGCAAGACGAGTATTTGACGCCGGAGCCCTGGCGCAGCCACTGGACAAGCACAACTTGGCAGGAGTACCTCGGCGCGGGGGAGACGGAGGCGGCGCGGTGGCCGTCATTCGCCAACGCACGCATACCGGCCGGCCTGTTAGCCTATGACTTCGTTTCGCCAACGAGTAAAATTCTGAAATCCCATGACGAGACGACTTGCACGATCCCAGCCCGCTTGGACAGAGGTCAAGGCGAAACTCGCCGGCCTGGACCTGATGGGATTAATCGGCCTGATTCATGATCTTTATGCTGCCGACAAGGACAATCAGATCTTTCTTCACGCCCGCTTTGGGCTAGGCGAGGACAGTCTGGCGCCCTTCAAGAAAACACTGGACCGCTGGCTCTCGCCGGATGTGTTGCGTAACCAGGATGTTTCCGTTGCCAAGGCGAAACAGGCCATTTCCAAGTACCGAAAGGCCATTGGCGAACCCGCCGGACTCGCAGAGTTGATGGTGTTTTTTTGCGAAAGGGCTGCCGGCTTCTCCATCGAGTACGGCAACGACGATGAATCCTACCTCAATTCTCTGGTGAATATGTTCGAACAGGCTATCAAGGTCACTCTTCAGCTAACTGCAGAAGACCGCGCTGCCCTCATCGCCCGGCTGGACAGTGTACGGGAAATCAGCCACGACCTTGGCTATGGCGTTGGCGATGCGATGGACTACCTGCTTGGCGATCATCTCGGCATCTGACCGGTGCGGTTGTTGGGCTTTGCCGTCATTTTCGGCACATGCACGCCCAGTTCGTTCGGCTCGGTTTTCAGTGGATCTCTCAGGATCATTTAGGACCCGATTTCCCTTAGTTCCATTATGACTCTCAGCACTGGGGGTTGCACGAGCGGCGCCGAGAAATCGGCTCCTTGACCCGGATGCATTCGCTAACACCCTCCGTTCAAGCGGGACGGGAATGTCAACCATTGCGGCGGGCAAGGAAGTTTTTTGTAACCACATTTATGCCTTTGCACTCGACGGCTGATTTCCAAAGATTTGGAGAAGGCAACGCAGCGCCGGATAGCGCTACAAAAAGCGAGGACCACGCGAAAAGATCGTCACAGCTCGAAGGCAAGGTGAGCTCACTTTCTACCCATAGAAGCCTCTCTATCCTGTAAGTACAAGTCCCATCTGACCACAGTTCTCTGACCCGACCCAATCGCGCGCCATAACACAAAACAATAGCAGGTCAGCGGTTCGTTTGCCCTACTGCTCCCCACGCTACGCCGTGTTTCCAGACAGACCTCTCGCTGGGTGGCCAGCCTTCGGAGACAGCGTCCTGTGGCAGGCAGCAACGACGGCAACCGGGGGACGGACGGCAACCGGGGGACCAGACGGCAACCGGGGGGACCAGACGGGATGTTCACCCGAATCCGCTGGGTTTAGCAGAGGTATCGTCCCGTCCCCGGGTTGCCCAGGGAGGCAAGTTGCCGGTGATTCGCGGTCAGGTGCTCTCCGTCAACGTGTTTCTGGGTGTACGTCCCGTCTGTCAACGGGCTTCCGGGGGCCATGTAGCCTGGAGTCCCGGCAATCACGCCGGATCCGAACAGCGTGTGATCAGCCTCCTGAGGACGCGCAAGCCCAAAGTCCATGATGCTGACATGCGGTCCGGAGGTGCCCGTCTCCAACATGACATTGTTCGGCTTCAGATCGCGATGGATAATACCGCCGGCATGCAGAGCCGCCACGCCCGCCAGCAACTGGTTACAGACCTTCCACGCCTCGTCGGCTTCGAGTTTTCCCACTTCCTCGAGACGGGCGTGCAGAGTCTGCCCCTGCAGCAATCGCATGCTCAGGAACAGAAAAGGAGGCGCGGGCTGGTCACAGCGGAAAATCTCATAAATGGGGCAGAGGTTGGAATGAACAACCTTGCGCGCAAGAACGACCTCCTGCTGAAAGCGCTCAGAAGCCGCGGCATCGGCTGCGATTTCCGGCCGGATGATCTTTAAAGCAACCGAGTGTCCTGAAGAAACTGATCTTTCGCCTCATAGACCTCGCCCATCCCTCCACGAGCAATAAACCGAACAATCGCAAAGCGGCTGGTAATAAGCTGTCCGGGCTGGAAGCGGCCAGGGCCCGCCATGGCGCTCGTGGTAGCCACAGTCGTATGGCCGTCTGGGCTAAACGCGGGATCGGCCAGGAAACTGCCGCCCTGCTGGTGCTTCGCCAGCAACTGCTCGACCAGGCGCCGGAGCTCTGGATGGTCATGGCAGGCGCGGTCAAGGAAGGCAGCTCTGCTTGCCGGAGGCAACTCGAGCGCTTCCCCAAACACCTCCTCCGCGGATTGCCCCGGGTCGGTCATCATTCTGGTTCAAAACATCGAGAGCCGCACGCGTGAACTATATCAGGAGACTTCCGGGCAGCTCTTCGACCCCTGGGTCATCGCAACGGCAGATCGCAATATTTTCGGAGTCATTTCACTTTTTTTCCCTGCGCTGCGCCTTAGTAAGTGAAGGCGGTTAGTGAAACGCCTTCAATAAGGAGAAACACCATGCGCAACTCAAGGATGTTGAAAGTTCCCGCAGGTTTGATCGCCGCTGTCCTCGCCGTCGCGTCATGGGCGTCGGTGGCCGTGGCACAGAATTCACCATTCGCCGCCAGGGTCGATGTTCCCTTCGCGTTCCAGACCGCAACGGGACAGCACTTCGCTCCCGGCGTGTACACCATAACGATCGACGGGCAGACCCTGATGATTCGTGGAAAAAGCGAGGTGGGACTCACCCTGACCCAGCTAGCCTACGACGGACAGCCTGCCACCAAAGGCAAGGCAGTGTTCGCTCTTCGCGGCGACCGGTATTTCCTGCGCGCCGTTTGGGTTGCCGGGAACTCGAGCCACCTTCTCTGCAACACTTCAAAAGCCGAGCGGGCCGTGGAAATCGCCGCGGGCCAGGAATCGAAGCTCGTGGAACTGGCCTTACTGCAGAAAGGACACTGAAACGAATGCCGCACTCAAACCCATCGCTACTGCTCGGGTGATGAGCAGTAGCGATGCCACGTCTGAGACGCCGCATGGCGGGCACAGCGGACGCGGCAGAATTTCTCAACCAAGGGAAGGAGTTCGGGGTGGTGGTTGTCGGCAGGCGCGCCGACCTCCTGCTTTTGAATGCAAATCCTCTAGAAGATGTCAAAAATACTTCGAAGATAAACTGTGAAGCGACCGGCGTCGCCCGTCTCGAGATTGAAGCTGAGGATTCAGTACCGTTCTGCCCCTCAGGACGGGTGCCCCATGTTTGCGTCGGCGTAGCCGGGGCACTTGCATTCGGGTTGAACAAGATGGGGCGAAGCCCTTTCCAATGTTTTCCTTTTTGGGTGCCAAAAAAACAACAGCGAGAAGGACCCTCACCCAGGAAATCCGGGGAAACCAGCCTGTCCCGGCGTGCCGTGGAGGGATCTGCGGTTCCACCGAACTCTCTTGGAAACGCGAAGCACTTTACTCATGTTCGGCAGAGCCATCGAGCTTAAGGAGACAGATTCTCCAGAGGATGAGGAGTGCCCAAATTCGGGGGCCCGCGGGCGAGATAGCGTTCGAACCGTCGGGATCCCAGGCGCTCGGGCGGGTCAAGCATCGTTTCGGCGCGCAGCATGTCTTCCACGTAGTCGTAAATCAAGTCCACATCGTCAGGGCGGTTGATGGAGTGGAACCACATCGAGTCTCCGCGGAACTGGAGAAGCATCACATTGGCCAACGGACAGGGCCGAGACATCCCGAAATGGTGAGGTGAAGTCGCCTCCGGATTCCGCGCTTTTTCCATTGGGCGCTTAAATTCTTCGAGAGACAACTGCAGGGAATCCTTTGTCAACACGCCCGCAGCAGCAGCCGTTGCAAATGAACAAATGGCCATCTTGAATCCTGATTTCCTTCGCGACGCCGTCCGCGCGCGTCACTGGCCGGAGTGGACTTTGCCGGTAAGCGTAGTTGATGCGAAATCCCAGGACGTAGCTGAACCGGCTGACCGTGGGGCGTATGGCGATAGGCATCGGCCCACGCTTCGCGGCGTTCGAATAGTGCCGCCACGTCGGTCAGCCCTTTCGCAGTGACCAGGTTTTCCAGCGCCGCAAGCCAGTGGTGATAGTACTCGCGAGCCATCATCCGCTTCTCCCGTTCGGCGGCGTCGGCCAGTTCTGCGCGCCAGCGCGGCGGTCCATTCTTTCCAGGTGAAATAGCCTTGTGCAGAAAGCCGGACGGCGATCGCGAAGGCCTGCGCCTGCCACGGCTCGGCGAATACCGGCCCCCTTCGTCGCGAGGCAATACGAGGCAAATTGGTCAGTCGCGCCGCTCATTGGTATCAGGCGTGCTCAAGATAGTCGTCCCACATATCTATGATAAACCGCGTCGAGTGGCGAAGCTTCGCTCTCCCCACAGCTCCCGGGCGGTGAACCGCACCGAATATACCTTGCTGTGGCTTCCTCGACTGGAGGCCGGCAGCATCCGAATCTTGCAAAGCGAAGACGCCTTGGTCGATGAGCGATGGTGCCGGTCTTTCCCCGGGCGTAGCGCGGCGAGCGCGTATGGCCGGCAGGATTCATCGTTACGGGCGCGAACCTGCTCGCCCACCTTAAAGCGCGGATCAACCGGCTACGTTCAGCCGCGACGTGTCGTCCTCATCCAGCATGGCGGCAACCTTTGACGCTCGGAGAGCGCGGCGTGGCCTTCAGCGAGCCTGGCGCAGGCTTCCCGCTCGCGAGTTCCCCTGGGTTGACGACGCCCGCTTTGAGCAGCAGGCTCTCCAGGGCCTCGACGAGCAATCTCTCGTAGTAACTCATTCGTAGATAGTCGGCGGGAGGGATCTGTTCGAGTGGCAAATCTTGGCGGGGAAATTCCATTTGGCATCAGGCCGCCGCAGGCGTCTATCAACGCGTTTGCCCGCGCCTCCCAAGGCTCATGAAACACGGGCGCGTTCTTTTCGTATCGAATCGGGCCCATGTCCTGCATGCCGCCCATGTCGTGGACGCCGTTCATGCGTTTCCTCCAGCGGAACGCGACCTTGCGCGACGCCGACCAGGGAGTCGCGCGTGATCAGAGCCGGCCAGTTCTTCCTGGTTCATCGATTCGGTCCCGCGCCGGCCGTTCGGGAACAACCATGTAGCGCATGTCCGCGGTGCTGTCCCAAACGCGCACCTCGACATCGTCCTCCAAGTGCAAACCGAATTCTCGAAGGACGCCGCGCGGATCGATGACGGAGCGGGAGCGGTACGCGGCGGACTTATACCAGACCGGCGGCAGGCCCAGTACGGACCAGGGATAGCAGGAGCAAAGCGTGCATACGACCAGGTTGTGGATCTTCGGTGTGTTCTCCACTGCCGTCATAACGTCGACGCCTTTGATTCCGAGTTCCTTTACGGCGGCGGTAGCATCGGCCAAGAGGCTTTTCTTATACGCGGGATCCGTCCAGGCTCGCGCCACAACGCGCGCTCCGTTGCGCTGGCCAGTTTGGCGCTCGTAGGCATCGATCAATGCGTCGAGGGCTTCCGGGTCCACCAATACCTTTTTCGATTAGCAGCGATTCGAGGGCTTTTACGCGTAGCGCGGGGTCCGAGGGCACGGTCTGGTGCTTATGATCGTCGACCGGCTCTTGGGCGTTGAGCATACTGCCAGCCGCAACGGCTCCGGCACTGGTTAGAAAGCTGCGTCGACTCGTGTCCAAAAGACGCCTCCAACTCTCAACTAAGCGACAGGTAAAAATTGTTGATTCGAACTATAGCAAAAATAGAACGACCCGAACACGGAATTTGCCTGCGATCAACGGGGTGTAATGCGGATCGCGGTAGGGACGCTCATCGCTAAGCGGCCTACCGCGATCCTGGAAGTTTAGTGGCCAGAAGTTTAGTGGCCAGACGGGGCTGGCACTTTCACGAAACGCCCCCAATGAAACTCCCGTGAAAGCACCAGCTCCGTCTGGCCACTAAACCCAAGCACACCGCATTAGAGAACGGCCATTCTTGATGGGGTACTTTTCGTCCCTTCCCGTCGTCCCTCCCCGTCCCCCCCGCCTTGCAGGTGACGGACCAGGACGCGAGCGCTGCTTTCCAGCGGGCCATGCTGCAGCGCAGTGAGGAGCGGTTTGAGGCAGATCGAGGCAAAAGAACTTCGATCACCCTTGGGCTTTATCGCATAGAATGGCCCAATTAAAATGAACAGCCAACAGCGTAGGTCCGAAAAAACGTGCAAGAAAGGCAACGAAGTTGGCGAATAACCAGACCGCTAAGCAGCCCTCCCAACCCGCTTCTGATCCCTATACTCCTAAAGAGGACAAGACATCGTTAGTCCTTGGAATCGCCGGACTCGGACTTGGCCTAGCCTCTTTGGCGTATCCGATGTTTTTTCCTGATCTAAACCCATATGTCGCGTTGCTCCTAGTGTTGGGAGTGGTCGTCTGTGTGATGTGGATGTTCGTTACCACACTCCATTCAAAAAGAATCGCAACGGTGCTAAGTGCAATAGCGCTGATCGTTTACTGTGCTTTTGCGTACCGTTATATCCATTTCACTCAGCCTCTCAATATCAGAGCGATCCTCATGCCCGGCCCTTACGCTGATAATGTAAAGGTGGGAGCGTTGGACTGGAACAAGGCATTTTCTGACGTTCGCGTAAGGTTCGATAATCCTAGCCAACGGGACTATGTCGATCTGGACTTCGAACTGACCAGCGACGATCAGCAGATATGGGACGCTGCTCAGATCACTAGCGAACCAGGGATCAGCTTTACTCCGAAGGACGTATTCGGCATTGGAAAGGTTCCCGCACCGGTTCTGAATGTGACACCAGTGGGATCGAAAACAGGGGAAACGGAGGTGCTTGCGGGGAACGGACCGGGGCACTTCTCAACGAATACCTATATGGTCAGGTGTGACCGATTGGGAAAGAACCGTTGGATTGACTTGACATTGCAGGTGGAGAGACCGAATAGTCCCCTTCGTGGAGGCATGTTTCTCCCCCGCACGGCCCCTAAGAGTATTACCGTCAAGGGTACCTACACTGTAGCTGGTCGGACTTATGTACGAACTGCAAACATTCCTCTTGCTAGCAACTGACATAATCGCGACGGCCTGTCATCCGATTCCTTCCAGCGGCTTTGGACAGGGTGAGGCTGGTGGCTCAAGCTAGGCTGTCGAATATCCTACGCAAGGCGGGGTAGCTTAGGCATCTAGCTTTTAGGGGCCCATACTTATTCCCCCTTGCTCTTGGAGTTTCGGGGGATAGGTATGCTGTCGACGCATCTCCTCCATCGCGATGCTGTGTCCATGCGCGTCTCCGCCGATAAGTGTCCGCAGGATCATCATGTCCAAAGTGCCCTTGAGCATCTCGTTCTGCGGGTGGGTCTCTTTGCGCATGATCTCTCCCCTCGAACTTCTATTGGAATAAATCATACACCACTAGAAGTCCTATGGGAAGATCCAGGAATGCTCTCAGGGCGCTTTTTTTGGTCAGCTGGGACGACAGGCCAATTCGCCTCATCGAACATGGGCTATCCCCAGGGGAGGACGGATCGGTCCTGAGAAGCGCCAGGTTCCGGCTGTCCCGGCGTGGGGGCCCGGTCAGAATTCCTGGACTTTGAACCCAGAGTAGATTGCGGCCCCATGACTTGATATTTGTAGCTGTAGTTCTGCCGGTATGGGTAGGTCTTGCCTGTCACCTGGTTGTTTGGCCTGTCCTTGAAACTCGGAGCGATGATCGGCAAATAAATTGGACAGCTAGGGAATAGTTTTGCCTGTTGTGGCTTTTACCGCGTCGCTCAGCTGGGCAAAGGAGTAGCTCCCCCAAGGACCCATGGTGTAGGTCTTCTTCAAATAGTCCTGAGCGTTCGTACGGTTTTTTTCGTTGGGCTTAAAGCCGCCGTTCCGCAGCCAGCGCAAGTAGCCAATACTGCGGATCTGAGTGTTAAGGCAGTTGTTCCAGTCCTGGTCGCCGTTGATCCCATAGGGAGTCTCGGAGAAGGCGTGCTCTTTCATGGTCTGGCAAATCTTGCCGGCAGTTGATTTAAGCGGCTTATTGCTCCATACATAGTCCTTGGCAATGAAATCATAGTCATACTGGCTTGTTGTGTTCTCAAGCGCGTTGTGAATGGAGGTCGGAAGGGCAGAAGACCGGCTCAGCGCGGTGCCCTGTGTTTGACCAGTCGCAGATAGCGCACAGAGCAGGAAGAGCCCTGCGACCATGCCCGGACCAAGTGTTGTTTTCAATAGTTTGTCCTCCCTGTACTTTCAAATTGAATCGAGCGGCGGAGATGACGTATCTTTGCCAATCCGCGCGCCCTTAATCTGTTGCCATCAGTTGTCCCTGGTGAAGTCCTCGGGCGGGCTTGGTCTTCCTCACCGGAAGGCGCCTGCCTCTCTTCCTCTCTGCGCACAGAAAATGAACAGGAGCAAGATCTTTTGCACGGATGATAGTGCATCTTTCGTGTTAGGGAAACGAAAAACAAAGCACATCCGAGGAACCAGAGCTCGCGGGGATGGCTCGAGAGACCGCGCAAAACCTCCAGCGCGTGCGGCAAGTTGATTTGCCTTCAGGCACTTCTGCCATTGTCGATGTTTCCAATTATGTGTTGCCAGGTTGCTTGACCAGGTTCCTGCGTAGTACACACCTCCTGCGACGGGGACGAACTCACACTCTTCCTTAACCGGTTCGCAGTCGATGTACCACTGTGAAGGCGAGATCGTGTCTGCAGAGAGAGGGCAGTCGAAACCGCGAAGATTACAAATAAAGGGGACAGGCACTGCTTCTTTTGGTGCAGGTCGGCAGACGGACCTCTTCCTCTAGGATCAAAGGACGGTCATGAGCCTTCTGTCCCGGGAGCCACTGTGAGAGTGATTGCTTTGCTGTTTGCCGTTCTGATGGTTGGCGCCGCGTCTGGCCAGGCGAAGGTTCCTGTAAATTACCGATGTACATTGAAGCGCCGCAAAGCCCGGGTGATGGCAGTACGGATACAGTGAACTTGTTTCTTTACGGCCTGAAATCAGCAGTGACGCAACATCAGGGATGCGTCGTTGACAAGATGGCCGATGCCCATCTGGGCCTTTACGTCACAACGCTAAATCTCGTCAATGCTGAGGGACACAGCGAGGCTTCCGTGATTGCGGTGGCGCTGGCTGTTCCGCTGAATGGGGTCCCAGTCTATATGGATCACTACGTGCTCATTCTCCGGGAAACGGAAGCCGTCGATGGGCAAGTGAACGCGTTGCTCGAAAGTATCGGCGAGACGCTGGACAGGCATACCTCACCCGGTCAATGAGGGCCTAGTTCTGTGGAGCAACCGTCGCAGCCGCTGGCGGAGCATCCTTAGCCGGCTCAGGTTGGTGTCGCCAAAGCCCTCCGGCACAGTGACTGCATTCGCCAACTGCGCGTCCGGGTCAACAACCAGGTGACAGTCAACAACCAGGTGACAGACAGGACGTACCCCATCGGGACTGCACTTCCCTCGATCGTCAATGGCGTAAAGGTGCGCCGCGATGGTGGGCGCCATAGACAATTCCAACCATCCGCGCAGGTTGGTCTAGGTCGTTGCGCCAGCTATGCATCACTCCATTGACAACCAACCAGTCACCGGCTCGCAACCGGACTTCGCGATCTTCCAAAACAAGGACGGATTCGCCTGAAATCTGCATAAGACAATCCATAGATGCTGTCGCATGCATACCCCGTGCGCCCGGAATGCAGCCATAGGTGCCTGGCGGGTTCGGGTCGTGTACGACCGGATGCGTATCGTCTTTGGATTCAGTATGCCGTTTTACCGCTTCCGCCAACTCCGCTGAATTCGGGTTCTGAAGCTCATCCGGGTTGAAGCGTGGCGGCAGAGTAAAGACCATGACGTGCAGACCACCGGGCCTTGGCAGCAGCGGCCCAGCGAACGCAGGAGGCGTGCCGGCAGAAGGAAACGATGGCGCTGAATCGGCAGCCCATATCGACCACTTCTGCCCGAAATCGGGAGAGGTCGGCCCCACTGCGGTATCGCTTACGACCACAGCCTTGCCCGTCGCATCGTGCCCGGTGACGACGCGGCGCACTGGTTCAACTCCTACGCTGCCTGGTATTTCGACGCTCATTGTGGTCTCCTTCTACATTTGCTCCAATGAGGATGAAAGCTTCGCGAGCCAATGCGACCGGGTCGTCTTTCCCTTGTCCCATCGCCCATTGAAATAACGCCGCGGAAACAGCGGCGAGACAAGCCCCAACAGCAACTGAATTCCGTAGCTGATCCTTCCTTTTTGCGGAACCAAGAGCCGACACGACGATCTGCTGAGTTTGATAAAGATTGTCCAAGCCTCGCGCTCGGAGCGCGGGCGTTCTTGCTGCCAATTCGAGGCGTGCAAGCATAGCCATTCGCGCCTCCTCAACCATCTCCGTGAGGCTGGTGAGAAGCACAGTCGCTACGAGCGTGATCACATCTTCATTTCTCGGCGCGCGCCGAATTTCCGCGACGAGAGCCTGGTCAAAGTCATCCCAGAGAGCAATGTCTTCCTTGGTAGCGAAGTATCGGAAGACGGTCATCGGTGATACTTCAGCGGCTGCCGCGATCTGGCTGACCGTGGTCTCCTCGAACCCTTGCTTTCTGAACAACTTCAAGGCGCACCGCTGAATTTCTGCCTTAGTGCGCGCCATGCGGCGCTGCTTTAGACCGCCACTGGTGGATGTGTTAGTTACTACCACATGATATAGACTATCACGTCCACTGGCCTCTTTGCCGTCCCTAGCAAGCCCAAATCCGTCAGAAAAAACCCAGTGACTTGCTGTGGACCCCTCAGTTGAGACACGGCGTTAGGGGGGAAATGGGGACACTCAGCGGTCATAATGGAGATGAGCGATGAGCAATAGAACCGCTCTGTCGCCATTCCCCATTCGGACTAACCTCTCACGAAAACATCTACTGTTCCCTCGCTCTTCCACCGCTGGTCGTCCAGAAGCGACGGAAGCGATCGCAAGCTTATCCTGCTTTCGATAGCCCACCATGATCTGCCCTTCCGGCAAGGGGCGGCTCGCGTGTTATACTTTTGTATAATAGAAATAGGAGGGGGCATGCACACTACAAGTCTGCGCAAGGTCGGAGGTTCCATCATGCTGGCCGTACCTCCTGCGATCCTCGATTTGTTGCACCTGGAGGTTGGGGCCACTGTGGGGCTCGAAGTCGATGGAGAGCGTTTGGTCGTCAATCCCAACATAAAGCCTCGCTACACCCTGGCGGAATTGCTCGAGGCTTCCGACTATTCCCGTCCACAGCCACCGGAGGAGCGGGAGTGGATCGATTCACCATCCGCGGGTGGTGAGTTGTTATGAACCGTGGCGATATCTACATGGTGTCGCTCGATCCTACCCAAGGTCATGAACAGCGCGGCCGTCGTCCGGTCGTGATTATCTCTCCTACAGCCTTCAACCATGCAACAAAATTGCCTGTGATTCTTCCCATCACCAGCGGCGGTGAGTTTGCCCGCGGCATAGGTTTCGCAGTCCCTCTCGCGGGCGTGCGCATCACAGGGGTTGTCCGCTGCGACCAGCCGCGTGTGCTCGACTTACATGCCAGGGGTGGCAAGAAGGTGGATTCCCTTCCCTCCGAAATCCTTGAAGACGTGTTGGCCAAAGCCGCAACCCTCTTCCAATAGCCCCGCATAGGAATCCGGCCTTTCCGCTCAGTATCTGTGGCTGTATTGCATCCCAAAAATGAGACACGGCGGCCGATAGCGGTTACGTTTCACGGCTCAGCGCCCACGACGAACTCACATTCGATCCTTAGCCACCTCGGTTTTTCCAAACTAACTCAGTCCCGTCTGGCATCTGAGTGATCGTTGGTTCGCACTACCATGAAAAAAAATCCATTAGCCACTTACATAAAATCCGAAAACGCGGTATCTCTTAGAGCAGAAGATCTCGGCAGGCGGCGGCTTCTCACGCAACCGCGCCTTAGCCGGCAGTTGCCGGTAGTTTCGGCCTTTGGCGCGAGCGAAGGATACTTTCACCACGATCCGGTACCACACTCGATCTCTGTCACAAAATGACCAACACTAGCCATCCCTGTCCGGCCGCGGCTCTCAATCCCTTGTGCCACCAAGATAAGCGCTTCCCTGAGTCGCACCTCGGAAAAGCGATAAAAGACCAAATTTTATCCAATTTTATAAAAAATCCAGGAGATGCCTCGACAGCATACCAATCCCCCGAAGATTCCAAGAGTGAGGCGAATAGGTATGACGTCGAAGCATTAAACGCGCTCGAAATACCCGGGTTGGAAATTGAACTCCATTTCGGATGGGGGTTGAGCTACCCATCAAGGAAACTTCTGCCGCGGAAAAGCGATAAAAAGATCCAATTTTATCCAATTTTATAAAACTTCCCGCCCACTCCACTCAAGTGGACCGGTTCGGGCCCCGCATGGACCCAGAAGGACCCCTGATGGAAGCACCCGTGATTGGGAGAGGACATCGAAAAGAACCACGCCTATTAATCGACCACGCGGGCCTTCGCGAGCGGCGCTGGATACATACTTCCATCCGCTATGCGCAGCTTGTCCCATGCCGAACGGCATGCTCAGCGAGAGATACTCGCAGTGAAGTCCCCTTTTGGGAAGTTTTTAGGCTCCGGAATAACCATCTGCAGTCTGCAAGCGAAAGTTTTATTACGCGTGATACTTGTGAAAGTTAGTATGCATTCAACAGAAGATCGTGTTCACTTGGACGGCTCCCAGGATGTTGATGCGAATGCTGGAACGACAGATATCTTTTTCGATCCCGGCATTGTGTCCTGTTGTTTGCTGCCCACGCTGAGTTATCTCGGGATATTCTCGTCGGCCTTTCACCCGTGAGCAAACTCCTGAGAAGGAGTGTTCTCTTGAATCGTTTCGCGACGGTCCGCCTGCTGCCCGTTTTACTAGCCGCGATGTTCTTCTACCCTGGCGCTCATGCGGCCAACGTCACCCTGACCGGCGATGCGCATGTCAGTTCGAACCGCTCGACAACCAACTTTGGCACGCTGGCCAATTTGTATGTTGGGAACGGCAATACCGCGTTGCTTCAGTTTGATCTCAGCACGCTGCCGGCGGGGCTGACCTCCAGTCAGGTTGCGCATGCCACGTTGACGGTGTTCGTCAACCGCGTCAACACCGGCGGTACGGTGAACCTCTCGCCGGTGACCTCGGCGTGGAGCGAGTCGGCAGTGACTTATGCAACGATGCCGGCGATCGGTGCGCCGGTCGACGGATTTTCAGCAGCGGCCGCAGGACAATACGTCACGGTGGATGTGACGTTGCTGGTGCAGGGCTGGGTGACTGCGCCAGCCACGAACTTTGGCCTCGCTCTTACTTCTACGGCGGCTAATGTGTTGTTGGACTCGAAGGAAAATGACGAGACCGGGCACGCGGCCAGTCTGGACATCACCATTACGTCGATGGGAGCGACAGGAGCGCAGGGACCCGCAGGCGCCCCGGGTATACAAGGAGCACCGGGACTAAACGGAGCGCCGGGGATTGCGGGGGCCACCGGGCCTGCGGGGCCTGCAGGTGCTGCCGGTGCAACGGGAGCAACTGGCCCTGCCGGGCCAGCCGGAGCCACCGGAACTGTGGGGACCGTATCCAACTGGTCCTCAAGCACCACGTATCAGGTTGGACAGGTGATCTTCTGCGCTGCCTGCTCGAGTAATGGCTCAAGCTATGCTGCGCTTGCCACCAACACAAACCAGGATCCTCCGACGCAAACCGGCTTCTGGCAACTGATTGCACAGGTGGGCGCTACCGGCGCTTCGGGAATCACCGGTCCTCAAGGCCCGATAGGGCCCACCGGCTCTACAGGTGCTGCCGGTGCAACGGGAGCAACTGGCCCTACCGGGCCAGCCGGAGCTACTGGCTCGCTGGGAACTGTCGTCAACTGGTCATCGGGCAGTCCCTACACGGTCGGGCAGGTGGTGTTCTGCACCACATGCTCCACCAACGGCTCCAGCTTCATCGCCCTCGCCACCAACACCAATATCGACCCCCCAACGAACCCGGCCATCTGGCATCTAGTTGCCAGCGCTGGAGCTACTGGTGCAATGAGCAACTGGAGCAACCGGTGCAACCGGCAACACCGGCTCGCAAGGCCCAGCAGGACCCACGGGCCCCGCTGGCGCCGCCGCCAGCATCACGGCCGGTTTCGTCTGGTCCGCCCTGGTTCCTAACCAAGGAGACCCTGGACCTTTTTTTGTGGTTCCTATTTCCGTGGACTTTAATCCGGAGTATGCCTCTCAGCTAGCATTCCTCCCGGCATCGGCCGCCTGCACGGTCCGCAGCCTGACTGTAAACGCGATCGTAAGCAACCAGGCCAATCCAATTGTGGCGGACACCATGGTATTCATCGTCATAAAGAATGATGCTGCGTCTTCTATGACGTGCCAGATCGCGACCACGGGCGGGACGGCTAACAATACGACGCTGTCCTGTTCGGACTCCACCCATACCTTCACCGTGGTTCAGGGAGACCGGATCAGTCTGGAGTTCACCGAAACCACATCCAGCGGCGCCAATCAATTTATCAACGCCGGCACGACGCTTGTCTGTGACTAGGCAGGCGCAAAAGAAAACATCACAGAAAGCAACAGGCATTACGGAGCCGCAGTGATCCATCGATCCTCATCTTCGAGCCGCGCGAAGGCCCTCCTGGGGAGTCTCAGCCTGATGGCGTTCGCTTGCGCTTTGGCGCAGGCACCCCAGTCTGAGGTCTCAGCGCCAGCCGTTCCGCCGGTGCCGCTGGTCTCCGGCGGCTGCCCGGCCGTCTCTCGAGGCGGTACCATCGCACTCGACTGGAACCCCGACTTTGACCCCTCCTGGGCGGGGACTGGCATGAGGTCCTTCCGGCTGATCTTCCAGCAACTCGAGGAAGACGGTGTCACCCTCAACCCAGCGTCTCGCCTGGTGTTGGACAGCGGCACTCGTGGCCGGATGACCGACATCGGAAACGGTTACTTCCACCTTGAGGCGCGCCTTCCGCCCAGGACGCACCCAGGCACCTACCATCTGGTTGGCGCTTTCAGTTCTCCCCAACTCTTCCCGGATTACCAGGGAGAAGCCCCAACGATCACCGTCTCCCCAGTGAGTGAGTTTTACTGCATCACCGTCGTCCCGCGTTCTCAAACCGCGTCGCCGCCGCCTTCCTAACCGGCAGCCTCACCGTTATTACCCGTAGAGATATCTCCGAGCTCCAAAGAAAGTGCCGCAACCACGATGAAAGCTCCGAAGGGACCGCAGCCAATAAAGCCGAGGCACGAAAGCAGGAAAAACGCCGTGCCCTCGTCTGTGCATTCGCCGAAGTCTGCCTCCGTTCTTTCAACGAGGATAGCGGCGGCGCTGCTCTTCGCCTTCACGGCCTCGATGCACGGCCAAGGAATCCTGACGGTAACTCCCAGCCGAATGGCGAACACCACCGCCGGAACCGGCACGGCAGGCTACACCGGCGACAACGGCCCAGCCACCGCCGCCACCCTGGCCAACCCTGCCGCCGTCGCCTACGACAGCAACGGAAATCTTTACCTCGCTGAAGCAAATAATCACGTCATTCGCGAAGTTTCGACAACCGGAATCATCACCACGATCGCCGGAACAGGAATCGAAGGCTATTCGGGAGACGGCGCAGCCGCAACCGCCGCGCAGCTCGACACGCCAACCGGAATCGCAGTGGATGTCGGCGGCAGCGTCTACATCGCCGACTCGCACAACCATCGTCTTCGTAAAGTGAGTGGCGGCACGATCACGACCATTGCGGGCACCGGCGCTCCGGGCTACTCCGGCGACAATGGCGTGGCGACCGCAGCACAATTATCTTTGCCCAGCGCTGTGGCTGTTGATTTGAGCGGCAACGTCTACATCGCCGACACCAACAACCAGCGTATTCGGAAGATCAACGGCACAACCATCACGACGATCGCCGGCGATGGAGAAGAGTTGTATGCGGGCGACGGTGCAGCGGCAACTGCTGCGGTGCTCGACCTGCCGGCCGGCGTTGCGGTGGACGCAAGCGGCAACGTCTATATTGCCGACCGTCATAACCAGCGCGTACGCATGATCACGCCGGCGGGAACAATCTCGACGATTGCCGGCAGCGGCACTCCAGGCTTCTCCGGAAGTTTCTCGGGCGATGGCGCGAGCGCGAACGCAGCGACGCTGGCCAGGCCCAGTGGCGTGAGCGTCGACGGAGCGGGAAATCTCTATATCGCCGATACCGGCAATCAACGCATCCGGCAGGTAAGCGGCGCCACAATTGCAACCGTGGCAGGCACTAATCAGCAAGGCTTCGGCGGCGACGGTGGACCCGCGACAGGCGCGATCCTGAACTCGCCCAGAGCAGCGGCGACGGACGCATTCGGCAACCTGGCCATTGCAGACAGACTCAACCAGCGGCTGCGCATCGCCGCGCTGCCAACCCTGACCTTCGCAGGCGGAGGCGTGGGCGTCCCGAGCGTACCGCAGAGCGTGACCTTGGCAAACACCGGTTCAGCCTCGATTACCGTTGCTTCGGTCGTGTTCACCGGCTCCTTCACCACTGCGAACGGCGGCTCCTGCAGCCCAATTCCAATCACTCTGGCCCCGAACAGCAGTTGCACGCAGAACATCGTCTCCCTGCCCGCAGCCAATGGCATAGCCAACGGATCGGTCGTCTTCGCCGGCAACGGGGTCGTATCGCAAAGTATCCTGCTGACCGGCGCCGGAGTACAGACGGCGACAACGGTTACGCTGGCCTCGAATATCGCTTCTGCCTTTGCCGGTCAGGCCATCACCTTCACCGCAACCGTTAAGCCAGCGGGCCTTGGAACGCCGACTGGCAACGTGTCGTTCTACGATGGCGCAACGCTGATTGGCAGCTCGGTACTCACCGCCGGCTCGGCGTCAATCATTACGGAGTTGTCTGCAGGTACGCACGCCATCACCGCTGTTTATGCGGGCGATGCGAATTCGGCAGGCAACACCTCCGCTGCACTCTCGCAGGTCGTTCTCGACTTCACCTTTACGTTCAGCACCACGACGCCCGGCAGCCAGACCGTCGAGCCCGGCCAGCCTGTGACGTTCGCTTTCAACCTGCTCCCAAATGGCGGTCCATTTCCCTTGCCGGTAACACTCTCGGCCACTGGCCTTCCGCCGGGAGCTACAGCAACCTTTACGCCGCAAGTTATTACGATTGGCAATAGCCCAACCAGCTTCACGATGACGATCCAGACTGCAGCGACCGGCGCATCACGCGCCCCCAGCGGCCTGTTCGGCACCGGATACCCCAACGTGACGCTCGCGCTCGGCCTGCTGTTGCTGCCGTTCTCGCGCCGGATGCGCCAAAAGATCCGCAGCATACAACTGCTGATCCTGTGCACCGCATTGGTTCTTGGTCTCGCAGCCATCGGAGGCCTCGCGGGCTGCGGTAGCGGCAGCGGCTACTTCGGCCAGGCTCCTCAGAAATACACCATCAGCGTCATCGGCACCGCGACCGGTTCAGGCGGAGCTGCACTTCAACATGTGACGACCGTTACTCTGACGGTGCAGTAGTGGAACGATTCAAGTCCACAGTTCTAGTTCGGCGGAGCGACGGGCGTGGGCGCCTTCGGCGTTTCCTGAGCCGGCGCAGGAGCAGGCTCGGCCGCTTTCGGTTCAGCCTGCCGAGGGGCTGCCGGAACTGGCAAAGGCGCAACCGCGGCAGACTGCGACGGTTCCGGCGTTACCGGCAGAACCGCCGTATTCACCACCGCAGGATCATCGCGCAACTTGAGAAAAAGCGTCCCATTCGGACGCGGGACGTTCAGGTTCGTGTCGCCAAAGCCTTCCGGCACCGTGACTGCATCGGCCAGCTGAGCATCCGTACCCACCTGCTGCAGCAGGAACAGGTCCGTTCCGATCAGCGTGCATTGCGGCGCGCCCTCGACGCACTTAAGCTCCTTCAGTTGCGGGACCCGCACCAGCGTCGCGAGCGGCTGCCAGTCCCCCGCCACGCCAGCCGCGTTGACGGGACGAAAACGCAACGGGCCGAACGCAGATCCTCCGAATGCCTTCGTCGGATCGAGCGTCGCCAGCGCCGTCTTGCTGTCCTGCAGAACGATGCCCCCTTCGCCTACCCGCAGTGTGGTCGAAAAGCTGTTGTCGGCGCTCGCCACTTCGATCTTCTGATCGCGGGGAAACGACTCCGGCGACCTGCACAAAGAAGGTCAGCGTCGCGTGATCGGGAAGCTCATCCTGGCTGCCCAGTTGCACCACCGAAGCCGGACCATCCGCATGGACGCTCTTGTTCATCAGCTTCACGCTGGGCCGCGGCGCCTGCACGGATGCGTCCAGATCCAGCACGCGTCCGTCCTTCAGCGTGACCTTGGCTACGATCTTCTCGTCTTGTTTGAACGACGTGGAATTCGGACCTTTGAGCAGCAAAGAGTCTTCACTTCCGTTATGGGTGAGTGCAGCCGCGGGAGAGAAGGCAGCATTCCCGATCGTCATGCTCGCAACCTCATCCAGGCGCGTGCCCTTCAGCACTCCCTGATGGTCGCCCGCGTAAATCACCAAGCTGCCTAAATGCCCTGCCTCGGAATACGTGTGCAGTGGCACCTGGTCAGGCTTTTCCAAGCCCACTTGCTTCACCGCCAGGTTGACCGTGCCGGCTTGCTCGCCGTCGAGCGGCATGTCGACCTCGATCTGGTTGGGCTTAACCGCCTTCCACGTTGCGTCCAGGGTCTTGCCTTCCCCGTCTTTCAGGGTCACGCCGTCCACGCACGCGACTTCAGGAGCCTCAAGATGCACCGTGTCCTTCCGGCCAACGATCAACGCATGTTGATCGGCGGAAGCCAGGGTCCACTGTTCCGGGTGAGCACTGGCCAGGTGAAAGCTCGGTCCTTCAAACGGATCGAAACCCCAATAACCATGCAGCGTTCCGGTCACGCTGGGGCCTAGCTTCTGCGCAATCCGCATCGACCACAAACCCGCCCTTCAGGGCGTCCGGTGTTGCGGGCAGATCGACGCTTTGTCCAGCCTTGTTCTGCACCCGGAGAACGAAGTCATGCGCATAGCCCGTGGCAAACACATAAGGCGCGCCCACTACCGGCAGCAGCAGAGGCTTGGTCTGCGCGCACAACGTGGCCTTGGCGTCTACGGCATGCAGTCACCGGCAGCTCCGGCGTCTTCACTGCGGGAAGCCCGATCACCAGCACGGACTGCGGTTTGTGAAACGAGGGCGGATTGTTCAGCTTCAGCGCGAGCGTATCGTCCTTCGGCATGGCGAGCGCCGGGAGATACTGAAACTCCGCGGTGTGGAAGCTGTCGAGGATCTTCGCCATATCCATCACCGTGCCCACATACACGCTGTAGTAACCGCCGCCCGCCTGTTGCGTGTACGACATCTGTGACAGCATGTCCCCTGCGGAGCCGCCGGTCATCTGCTGCACCACGCTCTGGCTGCGTCCGTTGTCGAGCACCAGGCTGTCCGGGTTCTGCACCAGGCATGGCGCCTGTTGTTCGGTAGGCTTATCGAAACACTGCTGATCGACTTTGATATTGAGGCTGCGCGCCAGCAATTTGGTCTTGTCTTCCACTACTTTGGGATCGCCGGTATCCACCGTCTTCACGGCCGCGAGGTAGGTATCCAGCCGGGCTCGATCAAGGCTCGCTTGATGGAGGTCTTGTGCTGCGCGTACGAAAGCTCCCGGACGGCCGCGCACGGCATTGCGCATGGTGCTGAAGTCTCCGCCTGTCTCCGGAGCAAGAAACAGCAGCACCTGCTGCTGCTCCTTCAGGAACGGTTACGTAGAGACCCTCTTGGCGAATCTTCTTATTCCAGGTCTCGGCCTTGGTAAACCAATTCTCCGGAGGCGGGTTCACCGACCCACGCAGAAACGCGACCACCAGTACGTAGCGTGCCCCTTCTTTTTCCGGAAGATCGGGGTGAATCCAAATGCGGTCACCAGGGGCCAGGTTGGCCACTGTGCCGATGGGCAGAGTCTTACCCTCGCGCGTGACCTTCGCCTGAATCCGAGGGCCGTCCAGATCGAAGGCTGGGCCCCCATCCGCGTGTGCCAGTCGAACCGCAAACAATAGCAGGAGACACCAAAGTAACCGAACCATACGCATACTCTGATTATAGGAAGTTTTAACTCCATTCAGAGACGGGTATGGGTTAAGTCTGGCCTCCGGGCGCTTGTTCCACTTTAGTAATACGTTCCCGGCGTCGGAGCTCAACCCACACAAAGAGAACAGGTTACGCGTGTTTGTCAAAGCTATGCTTGAAGTTATGGATGTTTGCCTATCTGGATTCTGGGAAGACTTTGGGAGCGCGGCCGAAGGGTTGGGCCCATCTTTTTCGGCCCATTTCCCTGGATCTTTTCTGCGATTAAGGACCCGGGAGGGTGACTCCCGGGCTTCTCAACCATCCCGCTGGCTTACTGCTTGACTGCGATCGCGGAGATCTCAATCTTGGCCCCACCGATCAATCCTGCAACCTGCACCGTGGCTCTTGCCGGCTTAGGGTCGGGCATGAGCGCCTTGTAGACCTCGTTCATCTTTGGCACGTCATCCAGGCTGGTAACATAAACGGTTACAGAAACGAGGTCAGACATCTTGAAGCCTGCCGCATCCACGACCTTCTTGATTGCGGCAATGGTGTTGGTTGTTTGCGGACCGATATCGCCCGTCAACTTACCCGCTGCGTCTCGCCCCTGCGAACCGGCGATGTAGAGCGTGTTGCCTGCGATAAATCCGCCGCTGAACGGCATGCCCGGCTTGAAGTCGACTGCCTTGTTTTGGGCAAATGCGCTGCCGGTTGCAAAAAGAGCCGTTAATCCGGCCGTCAAAAATACACGCTTAGCCACTGCTGCATACTGCATCATCATCGTTTGCTCTCCTGTTTGGTGGATGCCCGTTTCCCTCTCTTCTTATAAACCAGTCATCCAGGTTCTGCGATGAGTTTCTGCCTACGGAAGCGGGGCCGGGGGAAGACCCAACATAAAACCAGCTCGCTGCGGCGCAATGTTCGCGGCGCCTTCATCCTCTTCGAGGGTTGCGCCGGAAAAGCGTCGATAGTGGGGCTGGCCGCCGGCCTCCACGAACTCCACGGAAAGCGGGCGATCGGGGATGCGCGCCCCGAACCAATGCGGATCGTCCCGCTGCGCCCAGGTCACTAGCGCCAGCACTGCGCCTGCTGGATACACCGGAGCCGTGCGGTGAGCCTCCACCGCGTCCATGGCTGCATCATTGCCGTAGAGAGTAGCCATGGTGTGGCTCTTAGGATCCACATACATGGTAATGGCGCCCCAGCCTAAGGGCTGATGCGGCAAATTCGTCGCATCCGCCACGGTGGCGGCGTTGTTCACTACTTCTGCTCCGGTAACCTTTGCCGTGGTCATGGGCAGGGTGTAGACGTAGTCGTTGCCCCGCAACGGCTGGTGGCAGCTGGTGCACTCGTTGACGAAGCGGGCATCGTGGCCATACGGCTTTAGATCGAGACCACGCCAGCGGCCCCAGCCCCAACCCTCGGTGTCTTTGTAGTCCTTGGCGTTCTTCACCATCAGCTCCACCTGGATAAACTTGCCCGGGTGCACCAGTCCATCGGGCCCCGCCTCCTGCTGCCAGGCGATCTTGGCGAAGCGCGCTCCGTCCGGCCAGGGTGAAATATCGCCTGTTTGGGAAGCTGTGATCGCGGCAATGTTTCCCAGGACGAAGCGAAAGGTACGGTTGTCCCCGCGATCGGTCATGCTCAGCGGCTGCCAGCTTTCAAAACTCGGATCAAACGCCAATCCATTCAGCTCCGGCTGCACCTTTGTCAGCGCGACCCGGGTTGCGTTCTGTAGCTGGGCAGCCTGTGTGGCGGCTTGCAGGGCGGGCGTCCACGGCGCCAGGTAGGCCTTCAAGATGTTCAGCTCTTGTGGCGTCACGCGCGCGTCGGGATGCAGCCTGAGAAACTGCGGCAGCGGCATGGCTCCCAGCTGGACCATGTTGACCGCTTCGTACAGCGTGGCCTTCTGTGCGGCGGCCGGCTTGGCGCCCAGGGTGGAGAAATTGAGATGCTCGCGCGCCGTCAGAATGTCATGCCGCACCAGCCAGTAGCCGGGAACGATCTGATCAAACCAGGACAGGCGCCGCTGATCCGAGTGGCAGCTATAGCAATCCTTTTCGAGGACCTGTTTGACTTCTTGTGGCGCCTCGAGCTCAGCGGTTGCGGGCTTGGCAGGAATGCCCGGCCGAAATATCTGGAGCACCGCGAAGAGCACCGACCCCACCACGATCAGCCTGCCAATGATCCGCATTCCTCGTTCGCCTCTCTATTCATGTTCAGGCATTGGACTCGCCCTTGCCGGCCAAAGTGCTGCTGGATCCTCAGAAGTGACCATCGAGTGACAGCATTGCTTTCCGCCCCAACAAAGCCGTCATCCTGAGAGCCTGTGACTTTTTTGCTTGCGCACAAAAACGGTCGCTGTCGTTGGAAAAGGCGGTTGTCGATGGAGAAGGCGTCCCTGCCGGCCCAACAACTGCCTTTCTCTAGAGAACGGTCCTATCCCTTGGCAACGGTCCTCTCCTTTGGCACGGTCCTCTCCTTTTTTGTCATCCCGAGCGTAGCGAGGGATCTGCAGTGCGCCATTCGGGTGCCCCGAATTTCCGGTCCAAGATTTGCCTCCGTGATCCTGAGCGTAGCCTTCGCGGATCTATCGCGAGCAGAGGCCTTTAAACGCGGAGTCAAGGACCCAGGACTACGTGCTTGTTGGCAAGGTCGCGTCTTGCGGGCTTTCAGGCCGCGAACTACCGGGAGGGGGCTTTCCGACCACCGAAGCCTGAGAACAGGATCTTGCTGCGGTACGCATTCAAGGTTACTTGGGTACATCGTTTCTTAACGAACCCCGTTGACGGTATACAGATCGTAGAGGCTCAACGAGTAGCCATAAAGATAGTTCGCGCCGTCATAAGTAAGGATAGGACGGTCGGCTTTCACGCCGCTGACAACAGGCTGGCCAAGATCACGCCATGCTCGTCGCGCGCCGCTATGGGGATTCAGCTTCTCCACTGGAAGCAAGCCGCGCGCCTCATGGGTGAAAGGTGCGACGTAGAGTTCTCCATCGCTGCTCCACCCAAGCACACTGTCATCTGGCTTTATGCCTGCGACTTTTACCGTCGAACCGCCGGCGATCGGCACCAGCACCGGATCGATCACTTTGGGGTAGCTGAATCCTGTTCCCGCCAACAGCCATTTTTCGTCCGGCGAAATCATCGTGCCGGAGATCCCTTCCTGGGTAATCGGATGCGGATTGCCGCCGCTCAAATCCTGCAGCCAGGTTCGCAACGGACGCGCGCCATCCTGCGCAACATAAACAATCCGCTTGCCATCGGCAAAGAATTTCGCTGCTACCCTGGGCGATAGATTTGGGGGGCTGATGCGCCGGGCTTCGCCGGGTCCCACTGGCAACAGCCACACTTCATGGGTTGGTTCGGTCAACCTCTCCGCCAGGGCCCAATTCTTGTCCGGCGAGAGGGCCATGCCATATCCATCGCCGATGGGCACGGCCGGCGAGCCATCGACACTGCGAACGTAGACGGCGTAGTTCTGCAACTGATTCCCCTCTTCCTCGAAGAGAACCAATTTCCCGTCGCGGCTGATGGCACGAGCAAAGCTAAAGTTGAGCCACGACAGATCGCGTTCGACTTTTCCATCCTCTGTGGAGACCACCATCCCATGACGATCGATTCCCTGCGCCACCAGAAGCTCCCCGTTCGCCGCGATGTCGAGCAACTGCAAACGGCCGGGCACCGCCAGCGGCACGCGAAGCTTCCCAGACAACGAAACCGCGTGTATATCTCCCGCCTCCAATGGAGAGGTAATCCACACCTCGTCTCCGGATCGGCTCCACGCGAGACCCTCCTCGCTCTCGAAAATCGGACTGGTGATGACCTTCTCGCCTGTGCTTCGCAGGATGACGACGGTGCCCCGGTCATCAAAAGCATTGTCATGCGCGAGGAAGGCAAGGTATTTGCCGTTGGGCGAAAAGCGGAGGTCCTCAATCGCATGCTCGCGATACAGAACCTTTCCGATCGGATACTCCACCTGGCACATTCGCTCAGCCGGCAACCACCGTACGATGGCGAGCGCGGATCCGTCGGGAGTAAAATCCGCAGCCTGCACATTTGCGATTTCCGGTTTCGGGGCGCTGTTGTCTGCGAAGGTCCGGGCCAGATTACCGGGCATCAGACTCGCCGAAATCTTCTGCAGAGAAAGCGCCACTGCCAACTCGCCCCGTGAGGACACCGCTAACAGGCGAGCGTCTTTGATGCCGAGAGAATGGCCTCCATGAGCATCCGCTCCCACCGTGTAAATTTCAGGTTCAGAACCATCCCATGCAGCGGTATAGATGATGTTCTGCCCGTCGGCGGTGAAGCGGGCATCTTGCAGTTCGCCCCGTCGATAGGTTAGCTGGTGAAATTGAGAACCGGTCGCTTTATGCGCGCCCACCGTAGCGCGCCAGCCTGCCAGCCCTCCCAAGACCAGGAATGCTACCGCAGCGAGCGCATACCAACCGCGCTTCCCTAACTTGAATCTTGACCGTTCGACTTCAACCGGCGCCGCCTGCACCGGCGTCAAGGTAGAAAACGACTCCAGATCGAAAGCCAAGTCGCGCGCAGACTGAAAGCGCTGCTCCGCCGCTTTCTCCAGGCAATGGCGCACCGTTCTTTCGAGCGCGGGCGCAATCGGAGAACCACTCAGCGATAGTTCGGGCGGATCCTCATGCAGGATGGCGGTCATCGTTTCCGCTGCCGTGTCGCGTTTAAAGGCGCGCACGCCCGTCAACATCTCGTAAAACACCGCGCCGAAACTGAAGATATCGGTCCGGCAATCGACAGCCGAGCCGCGCACTTGTTCCGGCGACATGTAGCCTACCGTTCCCAGCACCGCTCCTACTTCGGTTGCAGGAGCAAGTTCCGTCATGTCACCGGAAGCGTCGCCCGCTCGAACGGCTGTGGGTTTCTGAACGGTTTTGGCGAGGCCAAAATCCAGAATCTTGACCCGGCCATCGCGGGTGATAAAAACGTTGTCGGGTTTCAGATCGCGATGGGCAATGTCTTTGCTGTGCGCAGCGGCTAAACCATGGGCAATCTGGACCCCATAGTCAATCGCCTTCCGCTGTGAAAGAGGTCCACGAGTGAGCACTTCACGAAGGCTTTCGCCCTGGAGCAACTCCGAAACCATAAACGGCTGGCGGGCGTGCTGCCCGATATCATGAACGGCCAGGATGTTGGGATGGCTCAGCGAGGCAACCGCGCGCGCCTCTTGTTCAAAACGCCGCAACCTTTCCGGGTCAGACGCGAACGACGCCGGCATTACCTTGACGGCGACATCGCGGCCCAGGCGTTGGTCGCGTGCCTTGTACACCTCGCCCATGCCGCCGGCGCCGATGAGTTCGAGAACTTCATACGGGCCAAGTTGGGTTCCGGCAGGAAGACTCATGGGGTGAGCCCCGATTATAGCGATACTAGCACGGCGGCTGGTTGAAGCTTAACTTTGCGGCGCCGGTATCACTTTATGGGCGAGAGTTCGAAACCCGGCCATTTCACGAATGGGATCAAATCGCGGATCAACTCCGATCCACACCAGTTCCGCCTCTTCATCCTCGACCGCTAACTTGAGGAAAGACAGCGCACCTTCAATATCTCCCAAGGCTACGGAAAGCAGGGCCTGCCTGAACCGGCTGATCGCCGCATCCAAAGACAAGATCCTGAAACCCCGGGCGATCTGGTGCGCCTGTTCCACCTCCCCAATCAGCGCCAGCACCTCCGCAACCCCTGCCATCATCGGCAGTTCAGCCCCGGAAGCAGGCCGGATGGTATCAATCAATTGTTTTGCCTGGTCTTTCTTTCCCACCTGCACGGCCATAAGCGCCACAAGAAACCGTGCCTCTAAAGGAAGCGGTCCATAAAGCAATGGCTCCGACAACTGACCTAACCCCTCTTCAAATCGCCTCGTAAGATGCAGGAACTTAAGCCGGGCCACCTTCTGACGATTGGAGAAAGGATCGATGCGTTGCGCTGCTTCCAGGTGATGCGACGCTTCATCGTATCGTCCCAAGGCAGCAAGAAAGAGTCCGTAGCGCCGTGAGGCGGAAACCTGGAATCCCAGGCCGTGTCCGTGGAGAAAGCTCTTCTCCGCGTTTTCCCAGTCCCACTCGACAGCCTGCGCGCTTCCCAGGCAGGAGTAGGACTCAATCGACTCGGCATCCAGCTCGATCGCGCGAAGGGCAGCTTCCTTGGCAATCGAGACGAGAGTGGAAGAAGGACTCGCTCCGCGTAGCGCCATTTCCAGGTTGCAGTGGGAGATCCCACAGTAGGATCGCGAAAAAGCCGGCGCGAGCTCCCTCGCTTCTTGAAACTTCATCAAAGCCGCCGGTATGTCCGCCGCCGACCCCTCATCCAGCAGGGTCTCCGCATGCAGGACCAAGGGGTAGACCGCATAGGTCAATGCACTGGGCGCAGCCTTTCGCCGCCTTACATGGGACTGCTCCGGCCGCGCGCGGCTGACAAAGGCGGAGGCGACCTGCTCCTGCACCTGACTAAGGACTTCTCCACTGGCTTCGGTATCGAAGCGATGGGAACTCATCTGAAAGCCATCGGAACCCAATACTCTGACGTTAATACGCAGGCGGTGGTACTCCTCTCGCACCGTTCCCTCCACCACCGCCCCGAGCCCAAACTTCTGCGACAATGACGGGATATCGTCAGGAACTGCGAAGGATTGCGGCGCAGACGGTCTTGCGATCACGCGAATCCCGTCCGTATGGGTCAGGCAATGAATTACCTCTTCTGTAACACCCTGGGCACAGAGCGAAGAAAGCGGCTGATTGGAAAGGTCCACAAAGGGTAAGACGGCTACCGCAACGCCAACTCCCTTGGTCAGCAACTCACTCTCAGGCGACGGCCCGTTCGACGAAAGCCCGGCTAGGGTTTCATTTCTCCGCAATAAGGGAACGTAGGTGCCCGGCCGGAAGTAGATAAAGACAGGATTATTCTTTCCCTCTGACTCGTAGTATTCCTTGAGCTTCGCACGCAGGCGCCGCGCCTCGGTGCGCACAATCGAATCCTGGCTGGGATGATAGGGAGGCTTGCGGTCATACACCTCAGTGCCGATCACGTATTCTTTGAGAACATCTGTGTTTCCGGCGAGAGCGTTTTCGATGGCAAATCGCAGGAAGCGCCCCAGCCGGTCGGACTGCAAAAAGAGCGCGCTCTGCAGCAGCCGCTCAAGCTCCGCCCGAACCTCCTGTTCGGAGAGATTTCCAGATGCGTTCGTGTCCTGCAACGTTGTGTCTTCCTCACGACCGTAGATTCCCTTGATCAATGGCGTGACCTCAGGCCATCATAGCGCGCCCCAAGTATCCCTCCCCAAAGATCACTGTTAGCTAACGGTTGCTCACTCAATTATTTCCTCCGCTTCTGGCATCCTCACAGTTGAGAAAGCGTGGAGCCCAAACGTGAATACGGCGCATCTACACGTTGACAAGAATCGGGAAGTACGCCTTCTTGCGTTGGTGCCGGTAGACGTGCAGGGTCAAATCCGGCGTCAGTTAGCCTCGCTTGGGGTGACCATCGACTTTATTTCCAAGGTTGCGGAAATGTCACAACTTGCCCTTCGCCGGCACTCATATCACGTTGCCCTGTTACCGGCCGTCCTGCCGGACAACGGATGGTGGTCGGTCTGGGGAGAGATCGCTTTGCTGAATCCACGCCCTGAGGTCCTGGTCTATGCCCACTCGCCGACCTTCAAGCTGTGGTCGGGGGTGTTAGAAATGGGCGGCTACGACGTCATCGTGGAACCGTTCACTGAGGAAGAGCTTCAGCGTGCTGTTACCCGTGCCGCAAACAGTTTTGTGGAGCGACGCTTCCGAGATGACCATGATGAGTAACACTGCGTGCGCCCATCAGCTGGGAGAGCCATGTTTCGAAAAATAGTCGTTGCCTTCAACGAATCTCCAGAGTCACAGCGTTCGTTTTTGGTGGCCCTGAAGCTCGCTAAGAGCCTGAATGCTGAACTCCTGGCGGTAACCGCGATCGGAGAGCTACCTGCGTATACCGCCTTTGCCGGCGTTGCCGATAGCTCGATCTCGCGCGTCCTGGAAGAGGATCGTCGCGATTTTTATGCAAAACTTCAGGACCACGCACGAGCCCAAGTCGAGAGTTACGGCATCGGATTCCACAGTTATTTGGTCGAAGGACGAGAGGTTGAAGCAATCGTGGATTTTCTACGTCAGCAAAAGGCCGACCTCCTGGTAGTAGGACTTCACCAGCGGGATCTCTACATCTCACGCTTGTGGAGCACTGTCTTCGAGCTGGCGCAGGATGCCCCATGCAGTGTTCTGGGAGTCCATTAGACCTGTCAGGGCCCGGCCCGATTACATCTTGATTTCCTGGAGTTATTGGAAACATGTCAAAGCGCGCGTTGATCGTTCCGGTGGTGGTGTTAGTGGTCGCTGCCGCGCTCCTGTTCACCATCAAGGGGTGCTGGACCTCGTGGGAGGGCGGACACGCGGAGCAGCGAACGGATGACGCGTATGTGCGTGCGGACCTGACTCCTTTAAGCACGCGCATCTCCGGAACCGTTCGCAAAATGGAGGTCGGCGACTACCAAGCCGTCCAACCTGGTCAGCTACTGGTTCAACTCGAAGACCAGGACTATGCCGCTGCACTCGCCGAAGCCAAAGCAGCCCTGGCCGGTGCGCAAGCGCAGCTCGAAGACAATCAGGCAGCCAAGGGCATTCAGGACGTCGCGGTTCAGAACGCGGAAACCGGAGTAGCGCAGGCTGAAGCCGCGGTCAACGCGGCCAAGGCCGGCGTCTCTTCCGTTCAGCCGGATGTCGATCACACTGAACTCGAATTGAAGCGCCAGCAGGCTTTGCTCACGTCCAAAGCGACCACTCATCAGGAATTGGAAGGAGCGTTGGCGAATGCGGATCGCTATCGAGGGTTGCTAGCCAGCCGCCAGGCAGACCTGGCCCGGGCCCAGGCATCGCTCGCGAGCAGCCGCGCTCTGCTGGAAGCGCAAAAGAGACAGCGCGCCGCCCTGGACACGAGAGATGCCGTGTATCGGGCTGACATTCAGGCCAAAAAGGCCGCCATCATTGTCTCGGAAGTCAATCTCGGATATACGCGCATTGTCTCCCCAGCGGCAGGGGCTGTCAGCGAGCGTCATGTTCAGGAGGGACAACTGGTCGCTCCCGGTATGCAGGTCGTCGATTTGGTGCAGGGGCGATGTCTGGATCCAGGCCAATTATTTGGAGACACAACTTACGAACATGCAACAAGGGGATGTCGCCGACATTACGATCGATACCTATCCCGGAGTCGTGTTGCACGGAAAAGTGGCGGAAATCTCCCCCGCCAGCGGATCACAATTCGCTCTTCTGCCGCCTGACAACGCAACCGGAAATTTCACCAAGGTCGTGCAGCGAATCCCGGTAAAAATCGTGCTCGACCCGGGCCATCCTTTGCAGGGCAGGCTGCGTCCCGGCTTTTCCGCGGAAGTCACCATTCATACCTCCGGCAAACGCACTGCGCAGGAGGGTCATCCATCTTGAGTGCTCCACCCTCCAATGCGCCAGCATCCGCCACTTCTTCCGCGCACCCGCTCATTACCACCCACCCGCTGCTCGGAGTCTTCGGGGTTCTGCTTGGCGCCTCGGTCGCAACCTGCACCGGAAGGCTCATCAGTGTCGGCCTGCCCGATCTGAGAGGGTATCTGCACCTGGGCTTCGACGAGGCCTCATGGCTGGGTACAGCTTTTAACGCCAGCATGATGTTCATCGGCCCTTTTTCCGTCTATCTGGGCGGACTGCTGGGCGCGCGTCGCGTTCTTCTGGCTTGCGCATCTGCGTTCACCATCATCTGCCTGTTCCTTCCCTTCGCTCGCAACCTGCCCGTGTTGCTTATCCTGCTGGTGCTCGCCGGGTTGACCGCAGGGACGTTTTACCCGCTGACGCTTTCCTTTATCCTGCGCAATCTTCCCATGCGCTATGTGCTGCTGGGGATCGCCATGTACGCCATGGATATCGTGTTCACCACGAACATCGCTACCTCGCTCGAAGCCTGGTACATGGACCATTTGTCCTGGCGCTGGATCTTCTGGAACAGTGCCGTGCTCACTCCCGTCATGATGCTGCTGATCTATTACGGCATCCCCTGGCAGCCACTGCCCGTGCCCAAGGAAGGGCAGCCTAAACCGAGTTGGAGAGGTTTCCTGCATTTCAGCCTCGGTCTCGCTCTGCTGTACATCGCCCTCGATCAGGGGCAGAGACTGAATTGGTTGCACTCCGGAATCATCGTCGGTTTAATCGTTTCCGGTTCGTTCCTGGTGATGATGACGGTCGTTCGCCGTATCCGCATGCCCAATCCGCTGATTAACCTCAAATTTTTACTGAGCCGCAACACCCTGTTACTCGGGCTCGTACTGATCGTGTTTCGCTTTGTCTTCCTGGCGACCGTCGTGGTCATACCCAGTTATCTCGGGTCAGTGAAGGGTTATCTTCCCTTGCAGGTCGGGCCCGTGCTGCTTTGGGTTGGCCTGCCGCAGTGCATCTGCGGTCTGCTCGCCATGTATTTGCTGAGGTATATCGATGCCCGCCTGATCCTGACGTTCGGCTTTACCCTGGTCGCCATCGCGTGCCTACTCGATGCACGCCTCTCTTCCGCCTGGTCAGGAGCTAATTTCGGCTTTTCGCAAGCGGTCATGGCCGTGGGACTGGCCTTCGCATTCAATGCCATGGTGGGCGCCATCATCCTCGAAGTGGTCAATTCCGGCGCTTTGAAACGCCCGATCGACGTGCTTACGTTCGCCGGTTATTTCCAAACTGTGCGGCTCTTTGGCGGAGAGTGCGGCGCTACTTTCCTGGGGCATTTCCTCTCGACCAGGGAAAAGTTCCACTCCAACATCCTGGGACTGGGGGTTCAGCTTGGCGAGCCATCCACCTATCAGAGGCTGCTCGGCCTGAGTGCCGGGGTGAAAAGCCAGTCGTCGGGTTTGTCAGTAGCTACCGGAAGGGCGGGCGAGATCCTGGGTCTGCAGATCCGACAACAAGCCTTCACCCTGGCCATTACCGACTCTTTCATGCTGATCGCCTTCTCCGTGGTGTGCGTTTTGATCGTCATCGCATGCATGGCCCCGGTCCCCACGCAATATCGCCAGGTAGTGCAGGCTTGAGCGCATAGGAAGGAATTCGAGATGCGGCTTATAACAATGCGATGCAAAACCTGCAAAACGATACAGTTGCTGAGCGTATTGGCGTTTCTGGTTGCGGCGCAAAGCGTCATGGGCCAAAACAACGCGCCCACGCAGCTTACCCTTTCTCAGGCGATCGATCTCGCCCTCAAACAGAATCGGGATATTAAACTTGCGCAGCTGGCGGTTGTCGACAGCCAGCACAAGAAGGAGATCGCTCGCTCCGACTACTTCCCTCACATCCGCAACGAGTCCAGCGTCCTTCACATCACCGATCTTGCGGGAGTAAGAATCCCTGAAGGCGCATTCGGCAACCATCCCGACACTGGAGCCATTCCCGGCCAGAACCTGGTTCTCGATCAGGGGGGCCTCACTTCCTACACCAGCGGTACAGGACTCGATCAGCCCCTCACCCAGATGTTCAAGATTCGCGCATCCAATCGGGCGGCCACTGCCGATATCAACAGCGCGAAGATACAGGTGAGTCAGGCGGAGAATGCGATTGCTCTCAAGGTTCGTCAGCTATATTTCGGAATTCTCATTGCGCAGCTCAAGCAGAAGGCTGCGGTAGAGCAAGTGGCCGCCGGTGAAGTGAAACTCCAGGAGAGTCTGCAGGATGTGGAACGCGGCAATGCCCTGGATGTAGTCGTGCTGGAAAGCCGCGCGTCCGCTCTCGATGCCAAGCAGGCTGCTCTGACCCAGCGCCTGCAGATCCACGACCTGACGATCAGCCTCAACGACCTGATGGGCCTACCGTTGAATACCAAACTCGCTTTGGATGCTGACGTCTCCGCGGCGCCGGTGTCCGTTCCCTCGCGCGAGGAATGTATCCGCATCGCCCAGCAGCACAGTCCAGAAATTCAAGCCGCAAAACAAGGCGTGGAGAAGGCTAAGGCCGGTCTCTCGGCGGCCAAGGACGCGTACATCCCCGATGTCACCGGGCTCGCGCGCTACAGCTATCAGAGCGGCGTTCCCTTCCTGGTTCACAACTTTGGCACCTTTGGCTTCACGCTCAGCTACGACCTATTTGATGGAGGGAAACGCGTCGCCGGGATCAAGGATGCGCAGACGGTGCTCTCCGAGGCCGAGCTGAACCTTACTAAGGTCGAGGATGAAGTGGAGGTCCAGGTGGAGACGGCTTATGACAAAGTCGAACAACTGCAGGATCTCACCGGAGTTGCAGCAGAGGCATTGAAGGCCAGAGAAGAGGCCTCCCGGGTAACCGAGCGCCGGTTCGAACAAAATGCAGCGCTTGATTCCGCCCGCTCTGAAGCTCATGCGAAGGCAATCTCTGCCCAGGCCTCCTATCTCGCAGCAACCCTAGGCCTATCCCTGGCCCAGGGTGATCTCAAGCGGACCATCGGAGAGCTGCCCCGCTAACCATTGGGAGTATTTATGCCGGAACGCAAACCAGTCGTCATCATTGTGGGTGGAGGGTTTGGCGGCCTTGCGGCTGCCCGGGCGCTGAAGAAGGCGCCGGTGAAGGTGATCCTCATCGATCGCTCCAACCACCACTTGTTTCAGCCCCTGCTCTACCAGGTGGCCACCTCGGTGTTAGGTCCGGGCCAGATTGCCTCGCCGATTCGTGCCATCCTGAAAAACCACGGCAACACGACGGTCCTTCTCGGCGAAGTCACCGGGGTCGATGTTGCCGGGCGCTCCATCGTCGTGAACTCGGCGGATCGAACCGGCGTGTCGTTGCCGTATGACTACCTGATTCTCGCTACCGGGGTGGAGCAGAGTTATTTCGGTCACGGCGAATACGCGCAGCATGCTCCAGGCCTGAAGTGCCTTGCCGATGCAGTTGCGCTGCGAAACAAAATCCTGCGCGCATTCGAGTTGGCCGAGGCGGAGGAAGACCCGGCTCTGCACCGAGACCTGCTCACCTTCGTACTGGTCGGCGGTGGCCCGACCGGCGTGGAGATGGCGAGCGCCATCGCCGTTTTAACCCGCATCACCTTGAAGCAGGAGTTCCGGCGGATCGATCCTCGTTCCGCCCGCGTTGTGCTGGTCGACAGGGGCACTCGTCCGCTTGCCACTTTTGCGCCGGAATTATCCGCCGCCGCAAAACGGCACCTGGAAGCGCTCGGGGTAGAGGTCCGGCTCGGCCAGGGCGTGGACCGTGTCGATGAACAGGGAGTCATCGTTGGGGGTGAACGCATCGCCAGCAAGACCGTAATCTGGACGGCCGGCGTGGCGGGTTCGCCGGCGGCGAAATGGCTCAACGCAGACACCGATCATGCCGGCCGTGTGCGCATCCAGCCTGATCTTTCCCTCACGGATCATCCCGAGATTTTTGTGGTCGGCGACACCGCCTCGCTGGAGCAGGATGGCAAACCCTTGCCGGGAGTGGCGCAAGTGGCGATTCAGCAGGGGCGTTACGCGGCGGATCTCATTCGCCGCAAGATCGCCGGCAAACCGGCACCTGCTCCGTTTCGTTATTTCGATAAGGGAAATCTGGCTGTTGTCGGCAAGAATTTTGCCGTGCTCGAAAGCCACAAGATTAAGCTAAGCGGCTTCCCGGCTTGGGTTGTGTGGGCCGGTGTGCATCTGCAATTCCTGGGGCAATCCAGTTTGCGGTTAAGTGTGCTGGTCCAGTGGGCATGGACCTATATCACCGGGCAAAGAGGCTCACCCTTGATCGTGAACCATCACGCAGATTGACGTGAGAACAAACTAAGTCCCGTAGGGACGGCTGGAAATAGGCCGGAACTTAATCCTGGACACCCCGTCAGCCGTCCCTACGGGACTTAATCGTGTTTCATGATTTACCCAGGACTAGCATCCTGGGCTAAGTCGGCCCGTCCCTGCGGGACTTAGTTTGAAAATAGAGTGCTAACACACGCTCTATGAGGCCCTCTATGGTCCGAGTAAAGTGTTCGATCCTACCTTACTTCAACCCATTCACCAGGTATATCTCCGACAGCAGCCGGGTATACCCATAGGCGTACGCCTTACCATTCGGGCTGAAGAGAATACTCGTCATGTCGCAAAGGCCAGTTTCGTCCGAAGGGTTGATCTCCTTGAACAACTGCCTTTGTCCATTCTCGATATTCAAGCGGTAAATCTTTACCGGCGCCACTTTTCCTGATGAGGCGTACACGTAATGCGGATCGGAGGTCCAGGAGACGCTCTCCCCAGGCAGTAAGCCGGGAATCGGCCGCGGAAGCCCCCCATCGAATGGATACAGCTTGATGGACGAATCCAGGGGGTTCGCACCGGCAATCAACTGCCCATCGGGAGAAACGTGACACCCGCTCACTCCTTCCGGAGTGATGGGCCGCGGCTTACCGCCATCGACGTTCTGGATAAAACAACGAGCGAGGTGCCCCGACTCGTTTCCTGAGAAGATGATCTGCTTTCCATCCGGCATCCAGTGCATTGAATGCCGATACTGCTGAATGTTGCCGCGATCGAGTTTCTTGATTGTGCCCGCCCCGGTCGGCAGCAACTCCAATTGGGTATAAGCAACCGTGGTGATGGCCCATTTCCCATCAGGTGAGAAGTCACCCGCCATCCCTTCGCCGAGTGGGATCGGCGGCGAGCCTCGCAAGTCACGCTCGGCGACCGTATAAGTCGGTCCACCCTCCTCGCCCTGTTCGTCAAAGAGCAAGGTGTTGCCGTCGCGAGAAATATCCACCGGCAGGGACCAGTCCAGCCAGGAAACATCCCGCTCCCGGGTCGCCCCGTTGGCCATCGCCATGATTCCGGCGCGCTGTTCATCCCGGGTCAGCAAAACGCGGCCGTCGGAAGAGATATCCTGCAGCGTCACCCCGCCGGGGGCGCGAAAAGCCGGCCGCAGGTGCCCCTCGAGGTCCACCGCGTAGATCCGTCGCTGCAGACCGGCCTGGGTTGCGGAGAACCACACCTCCGAGCCGTTCGAAGACCAGGCCAGCCCTTCCTCACTTTCCCAGCCGGTGGAAAGGACTTTCCTCTTCCCCGCCAGGTCGACTACGGAAACAACACCCCTGTCATCCTCACGGGTAGCGTGATCGAGAAACGCAATCTGGCCGCCTTTGGGCGAAACGCGCATGTGGCTGATCCAGCCATCGGTTTCGTACAGAATATGTCCGACGGGATATTCGAGACGCTGCTTGCCAGCCACATCGCGGACGATGGCCAGCGTTTTCCCATCGGGAGACCAATCGGCTCCTTCGACATCCTCGGCTATCTGGCGTGGGGAGCCCCCGGTCAGAGGCACCTGGCCCAGCGTTCCCCGGAAAGTAAACATGAAAGGAGCATGGACTGCCTGCAGCACCGCCATTTCGCCTGTGGAAGAAACGGCAAGGAGATGGCTCGCAGGTATGCCGATGCTCCGCGATCCGGGGATTTTCAGGTCGGTCGAGAATATCTCAATGGGCGCGCCCTCCCATGAGGCGCTATAGATCACATTGTGTCCATCCGGGGCAAACCTGGCGGAAAACACGGTGCCGTGCCGAACCGTCAGACGCTGAAAATCCAGTGCCCGCGAGGGGGCCGAACGGCGTCCCAACCATGCTCCCAATCCCAGCAAAAGGGCACACACCACGAGCGCCAGCAAAGCAGCCAGCGCCAGCCTGCGCCAACGGGGAGGAACCTCGGCAGGCGGGACAACAGTCTCTGCCGGGGGAGGGGGCGGCGCCTCGAGCTGGGTGCGCTCGAGCCGGGCAACAAAGCGGTAGCCTCGTCGAGGCACCGTCTCTATAAAGGATGGATTGTCGGCGGAATCCCCGAGCGCCGTGCGCAGCTTCCCGACCGCAACATTCACTGCGTGGTCGAAGTCGCCGTAAGTCTCCTCCGGCCAGATCCGCGTCTGCAGCTCCTCGCGGCTGACCAGGTCGCCTGGACGCTCCAACAAAATTTGCAGGACCTTAAATGGCTGGTCCTGGAGTTTGACCCGGTTACCTGATTTACGTACCTCTCCCGAATGGAGATCTGCCTCAAATGCTCCAAACCGCACCGTCCGGGACCCGTTGCGCGGAGGTGGTTCCCCGTTTATGGATGTGTTCAGCATTGTTACCCCGCTCCCTGTTGATGCCACACGCCATTCGCAGTTGCAACTAGTTTACTAGGAGATCAGTGTATCCGATCCATCTCCTATCTATCTCCTGGGGCGTAACTCACCGTAGACATTTAAGTTAGCGGCGGTGAATTGAGGTCCCTGCACCCCTGATCGAGCATGCCTCTTGAGTGAGGTGAGCGGCATGCGCGGTCACGCTTTCTGGTGGTTCAGCCTTTTGACGGTCTTGTTAATGGCAGGTGAGCCGCCTGCGAGGGGATACGGAAAGCAACACGATACGGTTCACTTCGATCTCTATCGCGATTACCTGATTGTAGTCCGCGGCTCGGCGGGCCCGCTCAAGGGTCTCAACTTCTTAGTGGATACCGGGTCGAGTGCCGCGTTCCTCGACCGCCGGGTGGCGGACAAGCTGCAGCTCGATCAACTGCCCGTGAGGATCGGGGTCCTTGGAGGCAGCGTACAAGCCGGTCAGGCAACCGTCCCCAGCCTAGAGGTCGGCCCTGTGCACCGGGAAAACCTCAATGTCGTGGTCGAGGATTTATCCTTTTTTCAAAAATCCTTCCCCGTCCGCATCGATGCCGTGATTGGTCTGGATCTGTTGGGCCAGAAGGCCTTCGAAATCGACTACGCCGCGCGCGCGATTCGTTTCGGTCCGGTGAAGCCTCTGGCGAATTCCCTCCCGCTGCGGCTCCAGGCGGGACTACCGATCGTCGATGCTGAGCTCAATCACCTCACGGTGCACCTGCTCCTGGACACCGGTGCCTCGTCGCTCATCCTGTTCGAGCCTTCCACCCCGAGGCCTGCCTCACCGATGAGAGTCAGCCAGGTTCAACCCACGCCAGGGACCATCGGCGAGTTCGACCGGAAACAAGTTTGGCTGGACAGCCTTAGACTCGGCGAAGCGGAGTTTGGCAGGGAGCCAGCGTTTTTGGTTAAGGGCGGTGGGGGTGAGCGCCAGGATTTCGATGGGTTGATAAGCCCGGCGACGCTCGGCATCAGCAAGGTTTCTATTGATCTCGGGCGGGGTGTGTTCGCCTTCAGCCGCTGAACCTGGGCTCGCGCTCAGCACCCTGTCTCACGTCTAATGAGACATGGCGTCTGAACCAACATCCCGGCAGTATGTTTCGCGGGCCGCAAGCCAGAAGTTGATTGCATCGCTCGAACAGCTGCCCGGTGAACCTGGCGGTGGATTCTTCGGCCCCGGCTCTGTCACCTGGCGTGTAAACCGCGAGTCAGCCGTTTTTCTCGGTGCGGGGCGGGCGGCACTGTTGCAATTGGCTCACCCCTGGGTCGCGGTCGCGCTGGCCCAGCATTCCAATCTGTTACACGACGCAGTCGGGCGTTTCCATTCCACATTTCGTGTGATCTACACCATGTTGTTCGGTACCCGTGGCCAGGCTACCGAGGCGTCAAAACAGCTCTACCGGCTCCATACTGGAATTCGTGGCGAGCTACCGTCAGGCGAACACTACGAGGCGAACGAAGTCGCCGCGCTGCGGTGGGTCTACGCCACGTTGGTCGAGAGCGCGATTCTTGCCTATGAGTTTGCTTTGCCGCCACTCACACTGTCCGATCGTGAACAGTATTATGCGGAGAGCAAACGAATGGCCGCGCTCTTTGGCATCTCCGCCGAAGCGCTGCCGCCAGACTGGACTGCCTTTCTGCATTACGCCGCGACCATGGCCGAGTCGCCGCAGCTCTACGTCGACGCGAACGCCTTGGCCCTTGGAAAGAGTGTGCTCTCGGGCGCGGGCACGAGGCTACGTCCTCCGCACTGGTACCGCGCCCTCACCACTTACTGGATGCCGGCACCATTGCGCGCGGCCTTCCAACTCGATTTCGGGACGCGGGAAGAACAATCGGTGCATCGGGCTGCTCGCTGGCTGCCGGGAATCTATCGTTCCCTACCGGCCGCGGTGCGATTTGTGGGCCCCTTCCACGAAGCCAATGCCCGCCTGAGGGGTCGCGCGCCCGGCGCGCTCACCCGGAGAAGTAACTGCTTCTGGATGGGCCAGCCCAGATTGCTGTATGCCGGCTCCTCAGAATGAGGGTGGAGTGAAACTGCCGAATCCCTCCACGGCGCCCCCGGTACAGGTCGGCTTGGCTCGGATTTAGTCCCGCAGGGACGGCTGAAGGTTGCTCAGGATGGCGTTGCGGCGTATTTTCAGCCGTCCCTAACGGGACTGGGGCGTCCTTCCCATCCAACCCAGGACTGGCGTCCTGGGCTAAGTTCAGCCAGACTTGTCCAAATTGAGATTTGAGAAACGGTCTCGGTCCAGCAACCATAGCCTATGGAACCGCCACCCTTTCCTTTGTCATCCCGAAGCGGAGCTGAGCGGATCTGCAGTTCCACGGACCTTTTCTGGAAACACGGACACCATGCTCAAGCAGAATTGTCATCTCGCCCGCCCCGGGGTGCCGTGGGATCTGCCGTTTTCCTTTAGTCCTCACTCAATCGCTAAACCCCTTGTAGTGCGCGTACTCGCGGTGCCTGCGTTTATCAGGCAACTCTAAAACTCGCGCCATCTATGCAGCGCCGATCAAACAGGGCGACCTGATTTCGTTCCGCCGAATTCTCCTCAACGCAGTCAACAAGTTACATCGTCAAAAAGTCGATTCTTCCGCTAATTTGGACAGCTCAGAAGTTCAGCCGTCCCTGCGGGACTAAACCCGAGCCAAGCCGACCTGTCCTGAGGGTGCCGCGGGGGATCTGGAGTTTCGCTCTACCCTCTAACCAATGATCTCCCAATCAAAGATCGTTTTCGACACAGCGAAGCGCACTGGTCGCATCTGCCGCTTCTTTTCGTCACGCAAACGCAGGACCTCGCAACGCAGCTCATGATTCTTCAGCAACAACTCACCAACCAACAACTGCAGCCGATGGCACTCGCCCTCTAGCGCAATCGTTTCAGACTTCATCGATGGCCCGGGCCGCAGCATCGATCGCCTCCGCTACTTTTCGTATCTGTTCCGGTGACAGGTTTCCCCGTTCTGTTCGGATTTTCAATGCGTACCGGAGATTCATGATCGCCCGCATAATCTGCGGAGATCGACCCCGGCCAAAGGCTTTGCCCGCTTGCTCCATCCGTCCGAAAATAGCCTTGAGCACAACCTTGTTTTCTTTCAGATATTCCAAGCCCTGCTCTGTGGCTGCGTACCGCTTCTTGCTGCCCTCGGTCGAGGAGACGGTGGCAAAGCCTTCCTCCTCCAGCATGGTGAGCGTGGGATACACCACCCCCGGGCTGGGTGCATACGCCCCGGAAAGCCGCTCTTCAATCGCCTTGATGATTTCGTAACCGTAGCTTGGCTTGTCCGCGATCAGTTGCAGAATCACGAACCGTAATTCCCCGTTGTCGAAGTGCCGCTCGCGACCGCCGCCACCAAAGCCCCGGTCATGACCCATTGGGCCACCAAACCCATGCCTTCCGCGGTGCCGTTCCTCCCCGTGGGGGAAATGCTCACCCCGATGCCATCCACGCCGTCTTTCGTCACATTTTTCTTGTTCGAACATAATTGTCTTCTCCATTTCGATATATCTTACGATATATCTTAGACTGTCGAAGCGCAAGGGAGATGCAACAATTTTTTCTTTGCTATGCTGGCCTGGCAAGGCGGCGCGGCCCGGTTCGGAAATCTCTGGACCCGAGGTCCAGTTTCATGGTGAGGCCAGTTCCGCCGGAGAAGCCTTCTCCTGGTACGGGAGACGAATGATGAACGTCGTCCCCTCACCGATCACCGATTCGAAGCCAATGCTGCCCTCGTGTTTATCGACGATGATGGATCGGGCAATGGCGAGTCCCTGCCCCGTGCCCTTTCCTATCTCTTTGGTGGTGAAGAAGGGGTCGAAGATCTTTGCCCTGACGTCGAGGGGAATCCCCGTCCCGGTATCTCCAATTCGGATCTCAACCCCAGTTGGGCACCGCCCGGTTTCTACCGTGATCTTGCCTTTCTCGTTTCCTTTCTTAGCACGGTCGCCGATCGCATGCGCAGCGTTCACGATGAGATTGAGGATCACCTGGTTGAACTCTCCTGGCAGGCACGAGACCGCCGGCAAAGTGCGATCAAATCTGGTTTCCACATCGGCCACATATTTCCATTCATTCTGGGCCACCGTGATCGTGCTCTGAATCGCGTGATTCAAATCAAGCGCAACTTTCTCCTTTGTCCCCGGATGAGAGAACTCCTTCATCGCACTGACCAGGGTGGAAACCCGTTTGACCCCCTCAAGGGTGTCGTCGATCGCCTTGGGAATCTCCTCCAGCAGAAACTTGATATCGATCTTCCGCAAGGCCGAGCTCATTCCCTGCTTTACCGTGGCGGTTACCGTATCGCTTAAGGTCTCTTTCCATAGCCCTTCATAAATATCGAGAAGGCTGGTCAAATTGACAAACGTTTTCTTGAGGAAGCGGACATTGTCCCCGATGTACTGCGTGGGAGTATTAATTTCGTGCGCAATTCCCGCAGCCAGCTGTCCAACCGACTCTAACTTCTGCGACTGCAGCAATTGGTCGCGCAGCACACGACGCTCGGTGATGTCTTCGAACATCCCTTCGAAACCTTCGAGGACACCATCGCGCACGATGGCTCGTACGGTGGCTGAAATCCACATCCTGCTTCGGTCTTTTCGGTAGACCTCCAGTTCGAAAGCCTGGACCTGTCCAATATTCTTCATCGCCGATGCAAATTCCTCGTGCCGGGCCGACTGTACCGCCAAACTCCATAGAGGCTCTTTCACTTCTTTGAGCATCTCCTCCGCGCTTGCATACATCGAGAAATGGGCCATCGCAGGGTTCAGGTTTACGAGATAGCCATCGCGGTCCAGCTGAAACATGCCAAAGAGCGCCTCATCGAACATGCCACGGTATTTCTTCTCCGCCGCCTTCAGAGCTTCCTCGTTCTTTTTTCGCTCGCTGATATTGCGTCCCACTCCCGCGATCCCGGTGATGCGGCCACTGCCGTCGCGAAGAGGTACGGCCGTGGTGAGAACCGGCATGGGATGGCCCTGACGGTCCGCCAAGACTTCTTCGTGGTTGAATATCGATTGGCCGGAAAGGAGGACCTTCTGCTCCATCTCATAGGATAGGGTGACCCGCGCCGCCGGCAGGAAGTCAAATGCCGTCTTGCCAATCAGGTCTTCCCCAGTGCTCACTCCCATCACAGCCGCAACCTCGGGATTCGCGAGGACAAACCGCGACTCAGTGTCTTTTACGTACATAAGGTCCGGTATGTTATCGAGTAGAGCTCGCAGGATCTCGCGCTCGCTATCGAGCTCCAATTGCTGGGCCGACATCCTCCGGTCCACGACTGCGGTGATCAGCGCAAATCCCAAAATCAGAAAGGTCACCCCAAGTATGCCGAAATAAGCCAGCGTCGATATGTCAACCGAGTGCACGAGGTTCGGCGGTCCAGGTACTGCGACAAAACGAACGGCCGCCATGCCCGTGTAGTGCGTAGCCGGAATCGCAATTCCGAGTGAGAAGGCAGCGGCTGCCTTGGACTTCCAGCTCTGCTTGTCGCCTCCGGAGTGATAGATGATCAACAGGCCGGCATAGGAGACCATCACCGCGACGAAGATCGACAGGATCCACAAATTGCGGTCATAGTAGTGCATGGCAGCGAGCCGCATGGCTGCCATCCCGGTGTAGTGCATGGTGGCGATGCCCGCCCCCATGAGAACACTTCCCACCACCAGGCGGGCCGGGGTCATGAGCTGACGGCTCACGACGTACAGCGCGATCCATGAGGCCACAATCGCGGCCAGCAGGGACGCAAAGACCGTGGGCACGTGATAATACACCGGTATGGGTAAGCGAAAAGCCAACATACCGATGTAATGCATGCACCAAATGCCGCCGCCCATGGCAAATGCACCGCCCAGCAGCCACGCTGCCCGATGAAAGCCGCGGTTTGCCGTCACGCGTGCGGCCAGGTCAAGCGCAGTGTACGACGTGACTAGCGCGACCAGGAGCGAGAGCGCCACCAGCCAATAGTCGTAGGAAGCAACGATGACCGATGCCATACGCTCACCCTGGATTCTTAGCCGAGAGGCCTTTGTCTGGATGCGTTATCGGCAGTAGGCTCTGAACGTTCGATTTTGATCCAGGTTTGCTACAACCGCAGGTTGCGAACACTCACCATCGACTAACCCGCGCCGATAAGTTACCAGGGTGCCGGTTTTGCGATCAGACGAGAGCCACGCTTCATCACAATCCGCAGCCTATTCGCCCTGTCAGCCAACGTGCCCGCGACAAACTCCCGCCCCCGGTAAGAGTCAGGGAGCATGATGACCGACAAAATCCTTTTCGTAGACGACGAACCCGCCGTACTCGAAGGTTACAAGCGCATTCTGTACCCCGAGTTCAAGGTCGATATCGTCGACGGGGCCGCCACCGCCTTCGCTGCCATCGAGGAAAATGGACCCTATTCGGTCGTGATCTCCGACATGCGCATGCCGGTCATGAACGGTGCGGAGTTCCTCAACAAAATGCGTGAAAACACACCGGACACGGTACGCCTGCTCTTGACGGGCTATACCGATATCGGCTCCGCGATCGACGCCATCAACCGGGGGAATATCTTCCGCTTCCTGACCAAGCCCTGCGAGCCCGAGGTGCTGTCGGGCGCGATTACCGATGCAATCAGGCAGTACCACCTTATTCACAGCGAAAAGGAACTTCTGGAACAAACACTGATCGGCAGCATTAAGGTGCTGACTGACGTTCTAAGTGCCGCCAATCCCGAAGCTTTTGGACGCTCCATGCGGATCGCCCACTACGTTCGGCACATTTCGAAAAAGCTGAAACTGCCGTCTCCATGGTGTGTGGAAGCAGCCGCTACACTCTCGCAGCTTGGGTGTATCACGCTCGAATCTGACCTCATGCTGCGCGCCTTTTCCGGTTCTGCACTCTCCCCGGACGAACAAGCCGGATTTGACGCGCATCCCCTCGCCGCCATGGAGCTGCTCAAAAACATCCCCCGGCTCGAACCGGCCTCGTGGATGATCGCCCAACAACTCAAACACGACATTCCCGAGGCCGACTCAGAATTTCCGGGCTTCTCCGCCGCAGACCTTTTGCTAGGGGCAAAAATTGTCAAAGTCGCCGTGGCCTTCGAACAAATGCGGGAGAAGTTTCCCGCAAAGGATGCGGCGCTCAAGCGCTTGCGTGAACGCCGGAGTGAGTTCGATTCGAGCCTGCTCGACACCTTGCTCGATCTCCAGCCACTGGGCGGCGCGAAGCAACTACGTAAGGTATCGACCGCCAGACTGAGAGCCGGCATGGTCCTCGATCAGGAAATCAAGAACGGTCAGGGCGTCCTGCTCGTAGCAAAAGGCCAGGAACTAACAACGGCATTGATCATGAGGCTCGATAACCACGCAAAAGCTGGATCCATCGACAGAGAAGTCATGGCCTTCGTCCCCATGTAAACGCTGCTGGCTGTCGTACCAACCGCAGGCCACTCGTTGGTCAGTCAATGAACGGAAGTACGATCGCCAGGAATTCTGCCGGCTTCTCAACCGAAGGTCCATGGCCGCATTCAGGGATGATCGCCAGCCGGGCGCCCGAAATTCCCTCAGCATATGCATGCCCCTGCGCGAGGGGAACGATCTCGTCGCTGCCTCCCCACACGACCAGAGTAGGGACGGTGATCTTTGCCAGGCGGCCGCTCACCACTTCCTTCGCTGTTTTGGGATTCCCCCACAGCGAGCGCTCGGTAAAGCCATCGTTAGCCTTGAGCTTCATCGCCCAGGCCTCGCGCACGAACTTCTCGGTGACTCTGGATTTATCGTGGAAGACGATAGCTACCCCGTGAGCATCGGCCAGCGTTCCAGCGATCGCAATGGGTGAAGCGGAGGGCAGCGGGCTCATGCCCGCGGCGTCTTCCAGGATAAGCCGCCGGGGTTTGGGCAAAGCGTGCGGGCCGGCATTCTCCGGGGCCAGCGACTCAATCGCATACAGCGCCGAGATCCATCCCCCAAGGGACTCCCCTGCCAGAGTGAAATCATGGACGTTGAGCGTGCGTAGAAATTCGCCCAGAAAATCCACGTAGGTCTGAATGGAGTAATCGACGAACGGCTTGTCCGACCCTCCGAATCCGATCTGGTCAAGGGCAATCACCCGGTGATGCTCCGCCAAAGGAAGGATGACATTGCCCCAGTCGAAGCGCGCCTCACTACCGAAGCCATGCACCAGGACCACCACAGGACCGGAGCCGGTATCGTAAAACACGATGTTTTGCCCGAAAACCGGAACACTCAGCTTGGCCGGCAGGCGCGACTCCGGCATGAGCAGCGGAGCGGGCGTGCTGCCCGCAGTTTGCGCTGCCAGCCACGGGGCCGGCAATGCGCACAGACACAACGACACCAAGGCTCGCCTCATAGGAGCTAAACATTACCCTTTCGCATGGATATGACGAAATCCTAACATCTGACGGATCTGCTCGCGTCACAACCATGCCCGAGTGCATCTGTTTACAAAGGGGCACGCCGATCCGCAGTGAAGAAAAAAGAGGGAAGGCAAATGACATCAACACTCCCGGAAATGATGAAGGCCGCAGTAGTAGATGCTGCCGGACCACCCAAAGCGATCCACATCAAGGATGTGCCTGTACCCAGGCTCTCGCGCAACCACGTGATCATTGCGCTCGAATACGCAGGGCTGGGGAGTTGGGACGCGGCCCAGAGATCTGGCGCCTGGGGATCGGTAAAGCCGGGAACCATTCTCGGCGCCGATGGCAGCGGAACGGTTGCTGCCGTTGCTGCCGATGTCAAACATTTCGCGGTGGGCGACCGCGTGTACTCATACAGCTACCACAACCCAACCGGAGGATTTCACGCTGAGTACGTGAGCGTTCCGGCCGACCGGGTAGGACATGTGCCTCCCCACCTCGAGATGAAGGTCGCGGGCGCCATGCCTTGCGTTGCCTTGACCGCTCAATCCGGTCTCGAGGTCTTGAAAGTGGGTAGTGGCCAAACATTATTGGTGTTTGGCGCCAGCGGCGGTGTGGGCTCGCTTGCCGTCTGGTTAGCCAACGGACGCGGCGCAACCGTAGTCGGATCGGCCAAACCAGATGCGCAGGACTACGTGCGTTCCATGGGAGCGGCCCATGCGATCGATCCGAATTCCTCCGAGCCCAACGCCATCCTGAAGCGGACGGCGCCGGAAAGTTTCGACGTTGCCATGGTCACCGCCAACAGTGACGCGCTTGCTGTCTTCCTCTCTCATCTGAAAGCAGGCACGCCTTTCGCCTATCCCAACGGCGTTGAGCCCAAGCCGCATATGAGTGGCCATGCGGCTTTGACATTTGACGGTGAAATGTCACGGGCGGCGATCGATCGATTGAATACTGCCATTGGTTCGCGCGCTGTGCCGCTGCGGATCCACGAATTTTCGCTCAAAGACGTAGTCGAGGCACACCGCAGAATTGAACAGGGACACGTCATCGGAAAGATCGCGCTCCGCATCCGCCCTTGATCGCTACCAAAGCACCTTCACTCCGAATTGAACCTGGCGCGCCGTGGTCGACGTGCTGCTGATCGCTCCCGCGGTGCCCGACACCCCGGTGGGTGTGAACACGATCAGATTTGGAGTATTGAAATTTGCCCGGTTCAGCAGATTGAAGATCTCGGCCCTGAACTGCAGCCTCAATCGCTCATGGATCGAAGTGTCCTTCACCGCCGAGAAATCCCAGGTGGCGAGCCCGGGACCAACCAGCGTATCTCTGCCCAGGTTGCCATAGAAGCCGCTGTTCGCCGGCGGCTGCAGAAATGCTTTGGGATTGAACCACAGGCCAGGCTTCCCGATGATCGCGGACCCCTGGAAATTCGGACTGGCAAATGGCCTCACCGGATTGCGCGTGTCCCCGTTGTTCGACGGGTTGTAACTCAGCTGCGGCGTAAACGGGAAGCCTGCCTGCAGAACGACCAGACTGTTCACCGACCAGCCGCCCACCGCCCCGTTGCCAAAGCGCCCCAGGTTGGCTGCAAACCGCTTTCCGTTGCCGAGAGGCAAGCCGTAGACAACGCTGATCACGCCCAGGTTTCTCAGGTCGTAGGTGGCCGGTCCCCAGTCCGCTTTCACGTGATAGGGGTTCGACACCAGGCCCGGCGCATTGCCCGCGGTAGTCGCGTTTAATGAATCTCCATCGTCCAGGGCTTTTGACCACGTGTAAACCCCGCGAAGAGAAAGATCATGGCTATAGCGATGATTAACATCCACCTGCAGCGAGTTGTAGCTAGCCGTGCCAACAGAAAACCACGTCCAGGTATTTGCCAGGGTGGTGTTGGCCTTCGGCCTTCCTGTTGGAATGTAATATGAACCCGCCGGGACCGGTGTACCCGCCAACCCTGCAGGGAAGGTGTTGGGATAGCTTGCCGGGCAAGGCGAGGCCGGGCAGATGGTGGGCACGGGCGTATTCGCATCAACCCCGACGATCTCATGGTAGCCATGCGATCCCACATAGCCCACCGTCAACGAAGTGTTCTGGCTAAGCGCTTGTTCTACGCGCAGCGAATACGAGATTAATGTCGGTGTTTTCAAGTCAGGCTGCACGCCGCCCGGCACCAGCAACGCATTGCTCGGGGGCGCCGATTCAGTAGATAGGGGAAGTTTCGATACCGGCAACGCAGCCACACTATAAGTAGAGTTGAAAGGCGCGTTCTGATCGGTTCGATATCCCAACGCATCTTGCAATTCGTTGTACATTCCGAATCCGCCGCGCAGCACGGTTCTCTCGGAGTGCGGGCTCCAGGCGAAACCAATTCTCGGTTGGGGAAGAAATTTCGCATTGTTGGTGGTGAAGAGGTTGCTGGAGATGCGCGGCTGGCTGGAAATCACACCGTTTGAAAACACATAATTGGCCGCTCGTCCGTGCGCTTCATTCCATCCGGTCGAGAACTCGCCTCGAAACCCCAGACTCAGGGTGAACTTAGGCCACAGGCGAATCACATCTTGCACATAGCCGGCCCCGAAGAGCGAGCGCCAGTTCATCTCTGTCGGCGAGGGGCTGTACAAGAAACTGCTGGTGGTGCCGGTAAGGAATGTCTGAAGGCTGGTAAACGTAGCCTGGCCATATTGGCTAAGGTTGATGATCTCATTCGACTGGAAATGCTGAAACCAGGCACCGAAACTCAGTTGGTGGGCGCCGCGCGAGAGCGCTACGCGATCTTCATAGGTATAGAGATTGCGGGCGATATGCAGGTTGCTGCCGTTATTGCTTCCCGCCAGGCCAATCTGGGCCTGGGGATTCGATGCCGCGCTTCCCCCGACCACGACCGCACCCACCCGCCGGCCGGTCACAAATCCCGGAACATCGGCCGCCGGTGTATCTGGCGTTGGTTCTCCGGTAAAGAAATAGCCTGCCCGTGAGTACCCGAAGCGGGCCGTATTGAGCAGTCTCGGTGAGACGACGTGGGTCTCTTCTACGCTGGCGACCTGTTCGCGAAGATTCAAGAGGTCGGTGCTGTATGGATTAGCTGTGGTCGGCGTGAAATCTGAGCCGTCGTCCACGGTATAGATCGCCGAAAGGTTGTCCTTCAGGGAGATTACCTGGTCCAGGCGCGCTGTCCCGAAGTCTTCTTGTATGGTCTGCAACGGACTGCTGGAAACCTGCGCGATTCCATTGAAATCAGGATCGCTGGCGGCCGGCGTCAGCCAGAGATTCAGGAGCGGCTTCACGCTTGGCGCTGCCGCGGCGCGCGAGACCAGATCGGGCACAAACGCTACGGAGGTCTGGTGCAGATGTTGGCGAAGACCCTCGTAGTTCGCGAAGATGAACGTTTTATCCTTTTTGATTGGACCGCCTGCAGCGCCTCCGAACTGGTTGCGCCGGAAGGGCGGAGCCGAGTGTTGATCGAAGTAGTTCGAGGAGTCGAAAATATTATTGCGGAGGAATTCGTAAACGGATCCGTGCCACCGGTTGCTGCCGGATTGGGTAACGATCGTGACCTGCGCCCCGGGCCGCTTGCCATATTCCGCACCGTAGGAGTCGCGCAACACATTGAACTCGCGCACGGCTTCCACGCCGACCAAATTTTGACTTGCCCCACCAGGCTGCATGTTATTTTCCGCCGCACCGGTGAACTCAACCCCATTCAGCAGGAACATGTTCTGTTGCGGGCGGTTCCCCGAGACAGCAAAATTGTTTCCTGTGCTTGAATTGGAAACCCCGATGCCACCCGTCTTCTCCCAGGTGAAATTGACCACGCCAGGATTGATGGTGAGGAGCAGATCGTAACTGCGTCCATTCAGCGGGAGTTGCTTCACTTCCCTCTCGCCCACGAGGCCGGAGATATCCTCCGTGGTCGTATTCACAACCGGAACATTCGCGTCCACTCTTACTTGTTGGTTTACGTTGCCGACCTTCAGGCTCAGGTCTGCCGCTGCATCCTGACCCACCACCAGGTTGATCCCTGACCGCAGCGCCCCCGCAAATCCGCTCTTGGTTGCCGCCACTTCGTATCGGCCCACCGGGAGAGCCGGCAATTCGTACCTGCCCGCGGCATCCGTGACCGTTTCCCGGGAGATGCCCATGTCTGTGTCTTTTGCGGTAACGGTTGCTCCAGGAATGCCCGCGCCCGTTGGGTCGGTGACGCGGCCGGATAGCGCTGCGGAGACCTGCGATATGGCTGGGACGGAAGAAACAAGTAACAGAGACAGTACTGCAACACGAGTGAACAGCATCGCTCCTCCCAAAGAAATACAGCAGTGTGGCCGTGATTGCCTTACGATCGCGTGACCCTCATGGGTCTTGCGGTGGTGATCAAAACAGGGAGTCTATGGTCCAGCCGCGCGCTAAAAGAACCTACGTTTCGCCATGGCTGAGTGCTTGCGTCGTCCTAACCGTCGCAGGCCAGCCAGATCCGATTTAAACGGATCAAAGCGTTAAAGTCAAACGACTCTATACGACAAATGACGCACGGCTCCCATGGCTCAGTCGGCGAAGCCGAACAAGACTTTTAGAGTCTGCGTAGAACGACCATTGCAAAATCGAGTTCCGAGAGACGGCTGCACTTAGCGGAACAATTGGAAATCCGGGTACGCTCCGGTCGAGATGACAATTTTGCTTGAGTACAGTATTCGGCGTTTCCAGCAGAGGTCCGCGGAACTGCAGATCCCTCGGTGTCGCTCGGAGGTTGCGACCTTTTTGATTTCTCTCATCGTTTTGGTGGCCGGAAAGCTGTGAAGATCATCGGCCAACAAGCATCCCCGGGGTCCTTCGACTACGCGCTATAAACCCTCTGTCAGGAGATAGATCCGCGAGGCGCTTCGCTCAGGATGACGGCCTTGTGGGGGTTTGAAAAACATTCTGGTTGGATGTGCCAAAGAGAAGAATAATTAAAAAAGTCACAACCTCTCGGGATGACAAAGGAATGGGCTGCGGGTCTGTAGAGCGTGGTTGCTGAACCGGGGCGCTTTTCGAATCCAATTGGACAGGTCTGAAGTTCAGCCGTCCCTGCGGGACTCATTTTGCAGTCGGTTAGGTTCCCAGGCACAGACACTTCAGCCCCTGAAGTAGGTTTTTCTGACCATTTGGGCGTTGGGCCAACATTTGTTCATCGCCATCATTCTTTATCACTCGACAAATCTGCAGAAACAGCTCCGACTCCGCGTTGCCTGGTCACAAACTGTACAGACCAGCGCAACATCACAAAGAGCCGGTTCGTAAAGCCGATCAGAAAATAAATGTGCACGCCCGCCCACAACAACCACGCCAGGAACCCGGCAGACTTCCAGAACCTCAGGTCAGCCACAGCAAACGTGCGCCCTGCGACCGCAAGATCGCCTTTGTCCCAATACCAGAAGGGCTCCGAAGCCGCCTGGCCAGTAGTGCGGCGGCGAATCAGTTCCGCCACATACTTGCCTTGCTGAATTGCAGGCTGTGCCAACCCCGGCATCTGCACTCCAGTCCCACTCTTGATGCCGACCAGGTTGCGCGTGTTGGCAAACACCAGGGCAGTGTCACCAATGGCAAAGATTTCCGTATGACCCGGAACCGAGAGATCAGGGTTCACCTTTACCCTTCCCGACTTGTCCGCTTCCGCACCAAGCCAGCGCGCCGCCGGCGACGCCGTTACGCCTGCCGTCCAAAGCACCGTCGGGCTGCGGATGCGTTTGCCGTCGGCCACAATTCCCTCTGCATCGACGTGTTCGACCCGGGTCCCGGTGAAGATCTGCACCCCTAACTGTTGCAGATGGCGTTGTGCCTTCGCCGAAAGATCCTCGGCAAACGTCGGCAGGATACGGGGTGCGCCGTCGAAGAGAAGAACCTTCGCCGCCCCCGGCTCGAGATGACGAAAATCGTGAGCCAACGCCATCCTGGCCATTTCAGCGATGGTCGAGGCCAACTCGACCCCCACCGTCCCCGCACCCACCAGGACAAACGTGAGCAACTCCTGAATCAGGGTGCGATCGGCTTCCGCGCAGAGCGCATGACGCTCCGCTTCTTCAAACGCCCGCAGGATCCTGGTCCGCATCTGGTCGGCATCATCGAGCCCGTCGAGTCCCGGGGCAATCGCTTTCCATTCGTCGTGGCCAAAATAATTTACCCGGATCCCGGTCGCCAAAATCAGGTAGTCGTAGGGCAGGTCGCATGTGGGCAGGAGCACCCGTCGATTCACCGTATCGACGCCTATAACTTCAGACAGAACCACGTCTACTTTCTTCCGCCTGGCAAAGACCACCCGCAACGGTGGAGCAATCTCATCAGCGGAGAGAAGCCCCGTAGCCACCTGGTACAACATCGGCCGGAACAAGTGGTAGTTGCGCTTATCGACCAGGGTGATTTGAACCGAAGCCTTGGCTAAAGCACGGGCGGCGTAGAGTCCTCCAAAACCACCACCCACAATCACTACCCGCGGAACCTTCGGCGTGGTCGAGTCTTCCTGCAAGGGAACCTCCAGCGTAGTCGCTCTTCTTACATATATGTTCGCCGGAAGCGCTCGGTTGCAGGGTGATCACTTTATTCCCTCTTTGCTGTCGCCTGGAATTGAATCCGTGGCAGCGCCGTCCCCCTTCCAATCGGTCCCCTCATACTCAAGCAGCTGGGCCGTTTCCTCTGCCTGCGAAGGGCCGAAATAGAGCTGTACTACATGAAGTGCGAGATCGATTCCGGAACTTAATCCGCCGGCGGTGAAGATGACCGGGCTGCTTTGCACGAAACGTCTGTTCTTCACTAACAACACATCGGGGAAGGCGGCCTGGAACTCGTCATAGAAGAGATGATGCGTGGTAGCCTGCTTGTGTTTTAAGACCCCGGCATCTCCCAACACCGAAGCGCCTGTACACACCGACATCACAACCTCGCTCTCGGTGGTCATCTTGCGTATCCATGCGAGCATCTTAGGAGATCGGCCGCGTTGTGCGGGAACGACAACAATGGCCGGCGCCGGCGCATCATCAAATGTGTAGTCGGGAATGATCCGCATACCGCCGGACGTCGTCACCGGATCCCGGGAATCGGATACTGTGTAAAGGCGAAACGCTGCTTGCTCCGCCATCGTTTTGCCGCGATCCTTGACAAAGACGTCTTTAAACACCTCCCAGGGCCCGGCAAAATCGATGGTGACCGCATCGTCCGAGATCACGAATGCGACCGGGATTTTCTCCTTAGATGGAATGCGGTAGTGAGTGGTCTGCGAAGTTGCAGCTTGCGTTTGCTGTGCATAAGCCAGGGGCACGAACAGCGAAGCCAGGGTGAATATCAACGAAACTCGGCGATTAGCGTTCATAGTACGAACATTATGGATTTCGCCGGTCACGGGAAGAAGGGCGGTGCCTGCAAGAATCCGTGGACTCGCTGCATTTCGCCACGTGGATGCTTCAATGGCTGGAAGCAGCCATGGCTTTCCACTGTTCGGCCACCTGGGGTGGAAGCTTATCCATGCGGCTGAGGAACGTGGTCACCTGCCACATCTCCTCGTCCTTCAGTGTGCCGCGCCATGCAGGCATCCCGCTCAGACGTATCCCATGCTGGATGATGTAGAAGTTTTGATTCTCCGGCATGTCAGGCGTGTCCTCCATGAATTGGGGTGCCCGCGGATAGAATGAGTCACCAAACAGCGCGTGTGGTTGATGGATGTCCCCATGGCACCCCGCGCAAGCGTTCTGATAAATCTTCATTCCGGCCACCAGGTTCGTCTCCGTCGCATCGATTGGGTTTCGCGCTTCGGGAGCGTGCCGGCGTACCGAAGCATCGAGCGCAGGCACGGCGACCGCCCGCTCCAGCGTACTCTCGGGAGCATCGGCTCTCGAATCAACAAAGCCGAGCCGGAGCCATAGAAACCCCAGGAGAAAGATGATCACGACGGCTGCGATGAATCCAGAAAAGAACCTGCGCATCTTCCCACCTACCTCTTAAGGTATCGACCATCCAGTCAGCATTCTCGAATCAGACCATTCCAAAGCTCGGAGACAGACCTCCAGACGACGATTGCACCGTTGATCGCCCAACCACTCTCTTTCGTTCCGGACGGAGGCTTCGTTCTTGGCACCAACCACTTGGAATTGAGGTGCCCTCATCTGCCCTATGAGCCTATCCTGGTAGAGATTCACCGCGGGAAAGGCATTGCTGCTGATCTTGTGGGCGCCTACGCCACCATTCCCGGTGATCCCGCCAAGGGATATGGGAGGGCCGGCCTGGAGTACTATCTCAAGCTGCAATAGGTTCCCGCGGATCGTGTAGCCCAATCCGCGGCCGAGACGGTGGACGCGGCCTACGGAGATTTCTGCATCGCCCAGGTTGCGAAGGCACTGGGCAGACAAGACGATCACGACGCTTTTATGAAGCGCTCCGAGAACTGGCGCCATGTCTTCGACCCTGAGGTGAAGTTCTTTCGCGGCAAGAACGAGGATGGCTCCTGGCTTGCCCCCTTTCAACCGTTTACCTAGGGCAGCCCCTACGTGGAAGGCGCTGCCTGGCAGCACCGTTGGGACGCACCCCAGAACGTCCCCGGCTTGATCGAAGACACTGGCTCCATGTCCGCCTGGTTCGTGCTGAGCGCCCTGGGCTTCTATCCCCGTCTGCCCGGGAAAGCCGGAGTACACCTTGGGCAGTCCGCTTTTTCCCCGAACGGTAGTGCACGTACCCGGCGGAGTTACGTTTACCATCGAGGCTAAGGGGAACAGTCCGGACACGGTCTTTGTGCGGCGCACGTCCCGGGAAGGTAAGCCGCTCCTCGGCAACATCCTCAACCACGCCGCTATTGTGAGCGGCGGAACTTTGCTCTTCGAAATGGCGTCCGGAAGTCCCGCTTTTAAATCCAGGGACCTACCGCTCCTCGAACGACACCCCGGGCAGGCCCCGGCGGGCATTTACCACAAGATTTGCTTAAACGGGCAACAGTTTCAATTTCAATCCACTCATACGATAATAGCTAAGTAAGATCTGCCGGACCTGGCAACCTTCCGATTGCCTGCCTCAAGAAGTGCAGATGGGCCCCTGTAGAAGTTCAAAACGGAGGCCGTCCTCGTGAATCTCGGTTTGTTGAGCCAATCCCCGGAAGCATCGCAATCAACCACGGCCGACCCGTGGATTGAGGAAAGCGGCGCGCAGCTTCTGGAGTTGCGCACCCGGGCCGGGATCGTGTACGTTCGCCCGTCGCGCTGGCAACGCATTCGCCTCCAGTGGGTCTTCCGCCACTTTCACGAGCTGCCCCTACAGGTTCTTAGCCGCCGTGATCAGCGCCTGATCGAGAAACTATCCCATTCTGCCGTCGTAACCCCCGCTTCACCCGTGGCCGGGACTATCCTGCTAGGAGTGGTCGAGACCCTGTATACAAGGCCTCCGTCATCGACTGCGCGGGTGGTCACCATGCGCCCGCAGTCAGCCCCCGCAAAACCATTCCACGCAACTGCCTGGACTCCAGCCGTGTTAAAGCCGGATTTTTCCCAACGCAGGAAAGAAAAAGAGATAAAGCAGATATTCGGCACGGCAAAGTCACGCGACGCCAGCCATGTTCCCTTCCGGCAGTGGGGAGCTTTGAGCGCTCTGGCCGCCGCTTGTGCCACCGTGATTGTGGCATCGTTTTTCGCCATGCCCCGGGTGCCCGGGACGGCAACGGTGACCACTGCCCCAAGCCTTCCTGCACCGGCGAAAGCTTCGAACCTCATCGAACCGCTGGCGGCCATCACGCCCGCTTACTTTTCGGCGCGAACATTGCTGCCTATCGTGAAACCGAACCGCCAGTTGGCGCCACCAGCCCCTGAGCCGGCTCTGCCCCACAACGAACTCGCCACCCTGGAAAATGGAACCATACCTGTGAGCGCCAAAGCCCCGCCGATTCCCTCTCTTGTTCCAGCTGCGGAGACGATCGTTGAGCAGGTTCCGGCAGCTCCTGTATCCACCGCAGTGCCACTGTTAGTTTCTGAGCTTCCGCAGAGTCATTTTGTCCACCCTATCGTTTCTGAACCCAACCTGGTGGGAGAGCTGCAACTCAAGGTATTGATTGGCGCCGACGGCCTGGTGAAGCAGGTGACCGTACTAAGTGGCAACCCCAGGCTGGCGGAAGCCGGCATACGCGCGGTTCGCCAATGGCACTACGCTCCCTATCAAGTCCTTGGGAATCCGGTCGAAGTCGAGACGCAAATCAAGATGAACTTCTTCGGCGAGGACGCGGTTTCGGTTGCTTCCGTTGCCACCGGCCCGCCCCCCAGTTCGAGGATTGCGTCGGTCCCCTCGTCGCAAGACCAGCCACTCACCTCCAAGCCAAACGATTGATAAGCGTGACCGACTCCGTGCCCGGCAAACACATTCTCGCTCTGCTCACAGCTATCTTTTGTCTGCCTCTTCTGCACGCGGACGACCGTAAGATCGACCCAACCTTTCTTTATCGCGATACCGGTGCGGTAAAAGCAAGCAACTCTGATCTCACTACGGCAGGCTGCCGTTACAAGCCTTTGTTCGGCCAGGGAGACTCGGATACCTCCGTGGTCGTCGGCGTAGCCCGCTATGGAGAGGCGATCCTCGATCCTGATGGGGCCTGCGCGACAGTTCAATATCCAGACGAAGATCAGGTGTACGTCGTTCTCGATGGGACGGGGACGGTGAACTACGGCAATGAAATTGTACCTCTCCACAAAGAGGACTACCTATACCTGCCTGCAACCGTTCCCCACACCCTAAGAAACAGTTCCGCTTCGCCACTGGTGGTGGTGGTGATGGGTTTTGGAACCCGGGGATTTGAAAAATCCCAGCCGCCTGCCCACCCATTAAAGGCCAACATCGAAGACGTGCCCACCGGGCTCGTGAGTGGACACCCATCTTCGACTCTCTACCGGCTGTTGATGGGGGATGCGGAGAGTAAGCGAGACCGCCTGGCAGCGGGCCGTGTGTTGACCAGCCTTTTCCTCATGGAGATTGCCCCGGGTGGCACTAACTTTCCCCATCATCATGAACGCGAAGAGGAAATCTACCTGGTCTTGAGTGGCCACGGGGTCATGGTGGCGGGCGGAGGTGTGGATGGCATAGCAGGAAGGCATCCTGCCAAGGCGGGGGACGCCTATTTCTTCCGCCTCAACTGCACCGTGGGCTACTATAGCGCCGCCAACGTCAAATCACGCATTCTAGCCGTGCGCTCCTGGTATCCCGGCATGCAGCAAAAGGGAGCAAAGCACTAACCTGTGTCTGCGTTTCAATAAGTTCGCTGTCGATGGGGCATTAGCTTGTGGTTCGCAGACTCCAGGCCTTCCCGTAGCCGCTCGCAAGCCGTTGCCTTCCATGCGCCCTGGTTCGCCGCTGAGAAAAATTTAAACAATTGGCCCTTCCACGTGATGGATTCCGCTTAAACAATTGAAGCGGTCAGAATCAGCGCCTCTGCTCAAGGAGACGCTATCGTGTGGCTTTTGAGGGGCTCACAGGCAATGCAAAATAATTTTGATACCTTTCGGCTCTTCCGGACACTAAGTAACAGGCAGAAGAGGTCCGGGAAGGTCAGCGAGTCAGGACGAATAAGATCCCGGCAACCTGTGCTATTCAAACCAGGCCGCTGGACGCACCCAGGCAGCAAAAAACTACAGCGCGTGTGTGACCGTTGGTATAGTCTTGGTGTCATCTTCGGCAATCGCGGCGGAATGCTGGGTTGCGGTCACCTTCCGCCAGACATCCTACGGACCCCCCCGCCGGTATTGGAATTCCGCCAGTGTGATTGTTCCTGCGGACGCCGGAATTCAACCAGGGCCTGCTCCCGATGCGCCGTCGTTCCGGACGGCTTACCCGGTATAGGTCTTTTAAAATAAGCGCTTTGTGGGACTGGGTGTTATGACTACTCAACCCGAGTTCGTGGAGCAACTGTTCGAGTCTGCACTGGCTCTCAAGCCGGTCGAGCGAGCGGCCTTCCTCGACCAGGCGTGCAGCCACGACCCGGAGTTAAGACGCACGGTTGAAGAGCTGCTGGTTGAGGACGCGAACGCTGGCAGCCTCCTTGAGCACCCGCCATTTGATCTTCTTGGCCTGGAGCGACTGTCTCCGCCACACGTGGGGGGCACCACTGGATCGATCGGCGACTGTGGCGTTCTTTCGGGGCTTTCGCCTGCCGGGCGACTCGAGCCTGGTCAGGTGCTGATCAACCGCTTCGTCATTCTTCGTTTCATCGCGAAAGGCGGGATGGGCGAAGTCTATGAGGCGGAAGACCGCTTCTTGCAAGGCGTGCACGTCGCCCTGAAGACCATCCTTCCCCAAATTGCCGACGATCCCGCCTTGCGCCAGCGGTTCGAGCGCGAAGTCTTGCTGGCGAGGGAAGTTGGCCACCCAAACCTTTGCCCAATCTATGACATCTTTCATTGTGAACAGCCGGCAGAATTCCTGTTCTTAACTATGAAGCTTCTGGCTGGCGAAACGCTTGCGTCGCGGCTTAGGAGAACTACATCGCTCTCGATTGCGGAAGGAATGGCCATCCTCCAGCAGATGGCCGCCGGGGTCGCCGCTATTCACGCCGCCGGCATCATTCACCGCGACATCAAGCCGAATAACATTATGCTCGATGGTAGCGGATCGGAAGTACGGCTCTGCATCACCGATTTTGGCCTGGCTCGCGCGCATGAAGCCGAGCCATCACTTTTGGAAAGAGGTTTGGTAGCGGGTACACCGGACTATATCGCTCCGGAACTATACCTGGATCAACCGCCCTCCCAGGCTACCGACCTGTTCGCCTTGGGTGTTGTTCTGCACGAGGTCTTTACCGGACGGAAGCCGGCTCGGGCGCCCGACAGCTCCTCGGTGATCGTCAGTCCGCGATTGAGCAACTCGGGTCTGCCTTCACTTTGCATACAGCTGATACAGGAATGCCTGAATCCTGACCCGAAGCGGAGGTGCGAGGCCTTTGAGCGCGCGCTGGGCTCCCTGCATATCCACTACCGCACAAGAGAACTGTGGACTCGGCGCCGCTTTGCCGGTGCGGCAGTCGCGGCTATCGGCGCCGCGGCTGGCGCCGCATGGTGGAAATGGGATGACGTGGAGGACCTGCTTCGTCCGCTGCCCAGCAAGCGTTTCGTTGCGTTGTTGAATTGGCCGGCAACTTCGGATATCCACGTCACACCGATGCTGGCTAGCGTGTTAAGTGCAATTAAGAGCGAACTTACGCGTGTCGAGACGCTCGATAGAGATCTCTTTGTCATCTCCCCCGAAGACGTGAGCATGAGTGTAGCGGGAGTGACCCATTTGAAAGAGGTCTGTGACCCTTTGGGAGCAAACCTGGTGCTGGCTGCCTCCGGCGTGCCGGGAGCCACACACTTTGAGCTTATCCTGCGGTTGCTGGACCCCTCCTCCACGCAGCCGCTTCGCGAGAAGAAACTGACCTGCGCTCTCTCCCAGATCGCATCCCTTCCTGGAAAAGCCGTGCAGGCCGCGGCGTCACTGCTTGATTTAGTTCCTTACCTGAAACAGCGTGAGGGAGCATTGTCCGGGACCAAGTCGGCCGCCGCCTTTAGCGCCTTCCAGTCGGCGGAGACCCTGAAGAAACAGCCAAACGACAGCGGGCTCGATGCGGCGATCGAACAATACAAGCAAGCGACGGACCTGGATCCCCGCTATGCAATCGCGCATGCCAAGCTGGCACTTGCCTATGGCCGGCTCTATGCAATTCGGCGAATGCCCGAAGCTCTTGACCTCGCTTATGGCAACAGTCAGGTAGCGCTATCGCTGGAGCCTGGTCTCGCCGACGGTCATCTGGCTCTGGCATCGGTCTTCCAACAGACTGGTAACGAGCAGGGAGCACTGAATGAGATTGACCGGGCACTTTCACTCGATCCCTCCAACCGATACACTTTGGTTTGGCAGGCGCAGATTTACACGCGTCTGAATCGGTGGGACGAAGCCGAGAGAACTCTTCGCCGGGCGTTGAAGGAGCACCCGAACTTCTGGTTGGCCTACAACGAACTTGGCTTTGGCTTGCACGGGCAGGCGAGGTATCGGGAGGCGATCCAGGCTTTCCGTGCTGCAAGCCTGGCCGCTCCAAAGAATGGAATGGCTTTCGCCAATTTAGGCGGGGAGTATCTCCAGGTCGGAGAATTCGCCGAGGCTCTGCTGAGTTTGCAGCAGGGGCTCGCCTTGGACCCTGATTCGGACCTCGCCGCGGCGAACACATCGCTCGCATTTCGTTACCAGGGTAAGTACGAAAAGGCGCTCCCATTCGCGCGCAAAGCCGTGGAACTGAATCCCGCCCTCGACTCGAATTGGTTGGAACTCGCCGATTGCCACGCTTCTTTTCCCAACCACCAAAGCGAAGCGAAAGCCGCTTACGTGCAGGCTGCGAAGGTGGCGGAGCGCCATCTCTTAACCGACCCGGCCGATGCCCCGAGTTGGATGCTCCTTGCCCTCTACAAGGTGAAGTCGGGTAGTCCGCAGAACGCTCCTCTGCTCATCGAAAGAGCCGAGTCGCTGGGAGCTCGTGACATGGACTCGCAGGTTTACAAAGCAAGGATATTGGAGCTTTTAGGAAAACGTGAGGAGGCGCTGACTACGCTCGCTGCCTGCTTTCGCAAGGGAGCCACCGCATTGCAGATGGTGGAATTTCCCGATTTGCAGCCTCTACGAAAAGACCCCCGCTATCGTCAACTGCTGCAGTCAAAAGCTCCTACCACTGTTGCCAATGCTTCACCGGGTGGAGAGACTCTCTAGCCGTTCATGCGCTGCTAGAGTGATCGCTGCCTGAGGTCAAGCCGGGCCAAATGAATTGTCCACGGTATTGCGTGAAGAACGCGCATGCCGATGAACAATTTTTCTGCCGAAGCATTTTGCCGAGGCAAATTTCAACCCGATAACGTTCCCAGAGAGCGAGGATAATATGCCGACTGATACACCCACCGCGATTGCACCAAAAACAATGAACGTGAACGTAACTCCGGCTACAGTTGAGGTCGAGCCGGGGCAAACACTGATATTCACAAACCATTCCCCGAAATTCCCCACATTTCAGATAAAGTTTGACGGGCCTAGTCCAGCCAGTCCCGGTGACGAACTCACGGGAACCACCAAAGTAGAAATCCATGTGGCCATAGAGGGAGAATTTACGTACACCGTTCTACACATTCCGAAAACTGGCGCCCCTGTGCCCACAGGAGCTTTTTCCATTCGGTCTTGCTCCGGCGGCTGTTCTTAATAAGGGACCAAGGGCAGGCGAGACGTTCGCTCACCCGTCGAGATCGTGTCAGGAGAGCAGACGTCTCGTCCATCGCCCACCATGAAATGCAGGAGAGACGCGACCGGGCGCGGGCCACAAGCGTCGGCTGCGGCTATCTGGAAAACCTTCCGACCGTTCGGTTATTGTGAATCCCCGCCCATCGATGCGCCATCTGCTACACAGGAGACAAATCACTATGGCAACTGACAAGAAAGTCGCGCTCGTCACGGGCGCCAATCGTGGCATCGGTTTTGAAACAGCCCGTCAACTGGGGCAAAAGGGCGTGACGGTCGTAGTGGCCGCTCGAACCTTGAAGTCCGCGGAAGAAACCGCTTCCAGGCTTAGAACAGAAGGTATTGACGCTTTCCCTCTCAAGCTTGACGTCACCAATGCACAGGATCGTGAAGACGCGGCCCGCACAATCGGCGACAAATTTGGAAAACTGGACATCCTGATCAACAATGCAGGCGTAGGCGCCCAGGACGGGATGTTTACGCCCAAAACCGTCAACACCACCGAAGAGGAACTCCAAACCGTTTTCGGCACCAACCTTTTCGCCACCATTGCAGTGACGCGTTCGCTTCTCCCGCTGCTCAAGAAGAGCGACGCTGGCCGTATCGTGAACCTATCCAGCATCCTCGGTTCGTTAACCCTTCACGCGGATCCGAACAGCCCGATCGCAGCCGTCAAGGCTTTCGCGTATGACGCATCGAAAACGGCGCTCAATGCCTTCACGATTCATCTCGCGGCAGAACTCAAAGACACCAAAATCAAAGTGAATTCCGCGCACCCGGGTTGGGTCAAGACGGAGATGGGCACCGACGCTGCTCCGATGGAGATCCCCGAGGGCGCCAAAACCAGCGTAGACCTCGCTCTGCTCGGTGCTGATGGTCCGAATGGCCGATTCATCCACCTGGGTCAGGAACTGCCCTGGTAATAATCGAAATCGTCAAAACGCAACGGGAGCTGCCCATGTTGAAGGGCGAACAGACACGCAGGAAGATCCTGGAAAAGGCAGCTGCCTTGTTCAACAAGAGAGGGTTCAACGGCTGTTCGATGCAGGATATAAGCGCGGCCGCCGGGCTGGAGAAAGGCAGCCTCTACTCCCACTTCCACAGCAAGGAGCAATTGGCGTCGGAAGCCTTTGACACTGCTTGGGCGCAGAGTAGTAAGGCGCGCCTAGGCAATCTGGAGCAGGCGACGGGCAGCATCGAGCAGTTGAAATTGCATATAGACAACTTCGTTTCGAAGCCGCCGTTCCCGGGTGGATGTCCTCTGCTGAACGCGGCGCTGGATGCGGATGACGGCAACCCCGTGCTCTACCAGAAGGCTCAGATAGCTTTGAACGGATGGATCGCGTTCCTCAGAGAGATCATCGAGAAAGGACGAACGTCGGGAGAAATGGATCCTTCGGTTGATCCGGAAACTCTCTCGACGTTAATTATCTCTTTACTGGAAGGCGCCCATTTCACCTCCAGTTTGCAGAAGTCCAAAGTGCCGCTCAGGATCGCACAAAAATACCTGGAACGATACCTCGACGAGGCGGTGCGAACAACTCCTGTCTAATGATGCTCCGCATTCGACACGTTCGCTGCCGCTCTCAGTTCCGCATCGGCTTGCATGAGCAACTCCTTGGCTTTTTGAGCGTGGCCACCCAATTCATCACGGTTCGCACTCTGAGCTCTCTCAACCAATTGATAGGCTTGCACAATATTATTTTGGGCGCCCGCCAGGTTGGGGTGTTTGTGGGCATCAATGTTTACGACCGGCGCCTGCGCAAACATAACGCCACCGCACATCAAGGCCACCGAGGCCGCCAAGTCGAGAAAAACCCTTCTCTTCGTCATCGTCTTGATCTCCTCCACGTGCATTCAACATGACAGCTATCACGGCTTGCAATAGAAAATGTGGAGGCTGCCAATCGCTAGCTCATTTCCGCGGAGCCAGCTTCTCCTCGCACTCTGTAACGCCCCCCTGCGCATCACACTTCGCATACAGCTCGCGCGCCTGTTCGAAGAGCGATCTGGAGGCATCCGATTTGCCTGACGACTCATACACCAAAGGTAATCCTCGCAGAGTATTTGCCAGGTCCAGCTCGGCCTGTTCGCCCTCTCGCCGATAGATCCCCTCAGCTTCGAGGTAGAGCGGTTCGGCCTCCACGGGAAGGCATGCTTCGCGAAGAATGTCTGCTTCATGCCGCAGCGCGTACGCCAGACTCGCCGGCGGTCCGATTTCCCGATACAACACAGAGGCGCCCTGGTAGTGGTGCCGCGCCGCCTCAAGGTTCCCGATGTCACGCTCTGCCTGTCCCAGGCCGCTAAGCGCCTCGGCCAGAGAGGGCCGGTCTCCCTCTTCTGCGGCGCTACGCACCGCCTTAAGGAAGATTGCGCGTGCATCTGCCGCACGGCCTTCCTGGCGCGCCTTATAACCCCTTTTAAACTGCTCCTGGAAGGTCTCAGTCATCGTACGTAGCTTAGCATCCCATCGCCGTAGCTACTCCGTGTTCTGTAGTTGAACTGGATGAAGCCGTTTAAGGAAGTACATCCACATGCGTCCGCGAAGGTGGACCGCAAGGCCGACGGCTGTATGCAGGATTGCCAGAATACCGGTCCAGATACCCACATCCCGCCGCAGATCGAAGCAGACGGGATTAGGTCGACGCCACAGAACATTCCATGGACCGAGCCACAGCGACACCGCAAGAAAAATCAGACCAGCGTAAGCCGTTCCCATGCTCAGCCGATGGCGAATGTCCGGGGGAGGGGTTGCCGCATACGCCAGGTAAGTAATGGCAGCGGCAACCGTAGCAAGGGAGATATGTCGCCTGAATCGTCGAAGCCAATACGAGTTCAACGCGACCTACTCCCATTCATCAATAGGGATTGAGGAAAATCTGCAATGGATGTGGATCGTTAAAGTACCCGTGACCTGAGTTAAGGATATCGAGCGATCCGCCTCCCGTCACATCGCCAACAGCGTCGTTATGCCCCTTCGCGTTGGAGATGGTTTGCTCTGTCAAATTTCCCTTACCATCGTTGTAGAACACAGCCACCCTGTTCAATGGGGACTGGTCCTGCTCCGCGACTATGATGTCGAGGGCTCCATTTTTATCCAAGTCCGCGACCTGAATCTTGTGTACATCGACCATGTTCAAATCCATGGTGTGTTTAATCCACGTTCCATTGCGACGATCAGCCGGTGCCTCCCACCAGATCACGCCGCCAGGCGCAGGGGCAATGCCGCCACCAGGACCTTCCGACTGTCCCGATACCACATCCATCCTTCCGTCGCCATTTACGTCGAGTGAGTTATAAGCCGCCACTTCGCCGCCGCCAGTCCCCGCATCGCAGTTGTTGGCGCTGCATGGATAGCCCGGTCCGATGCTGTGCAGGATCCACGTGCCGGTGCGCGCGTTTCCGCCGGTCTCCCGCGGATTCTCCCACCAGGAAATGTTGAACGGAGAGGCTGGTTGCGTGCCCGCCAGGTTGATCCTCCCATTTCCAGAGCCAATATCCAGCAGGGCCACTCCGCGGAAAGATTGACTGTACTGCTTTGCAGTCCATGAGGTTGCACTATTCTGGAAAAAGACATAAGACGACGTGACAACGTCCAACTTTCCGTCACCATCTATATCCGCAACCAGCAAGCTATTTTCACCCACACCCGGCCCGATGACATGCATTGTCCAGGTATCTGTGATCGGGTTCCCGCCCTGCCCGCGTGGATTCTGAAACCAGACGATCTCGGGATTGGAACCGTTTGGACCGAAACTGCAGACAATATCGACCGCGCCATCTCCGTTTACGTCAACCGCAAGCATATCTTCATAGGCATACCCGCTGCCTATGATCGTGTGCCGGATCCAGGGGTCAGTCAACTTGCCGGAGGCCGGGTACTCATACCAGTAGACACCGCTTGCTCCGTTATTGTTTGCTTGCGACTCCGACTCCAAACCGATGACCGGTTCCAGATGTCCCGTGCCCTGAATATCAGCCAACGTCTTTTCCACCACAGTCGAAGCTGGATTAGCATCCACAGTGACATATCCCCATGGCTTTGGGCCGTCCTGGTTGGCGATCGGATCGGACGTAGCGAAGAAATAATCGACCACCGCCGTGAATGCAGGGGTGTTGCTGACCGTTGCATTCGAGTTCCCAGCATAAGGGCCAACCTTCGCGACATTCAGGTCGAACGTAAAGTTCGGCGCCGCGGTAAAGTTGGTTCCATCCGTCGACCAGCTCCCCGTCCACACATTTCCGCTTCTTGAAAGACGTAGCCACAATGGTCCCTGGGCGACAGCGATCTGGGTGCTGACGAAGATAGTCTGCTTGGTGCCCGTAATGCCTGCTGCAAACAACTCCGGCCCGGTCGTCCCATTGAACAGGACATCAAAGCGCAAGAAGTCTCCGCTATCCTGTTCCACTAAAATTCCTTCGTCCTGATTTCCAATTTCGACTGCCGATTGGAAGCGCACATCCACACTGAAATCGGAGTTCGAGACGGGCTGCATGATACGAAGAGCGTTGTCCCCGGAGGTTGTCAGGTCGTGATTCTTGCCCATGGGCACGTTCAGGTTGGCCCCGCTTCCGTTCATCACCACGCTTCCATCGCCCGCCGGGTTTTCGATCGTCCACAGAGTCGTATTCAGTGCCGGTTCGTCCAGGTTGTCTGAGACCACTCCGCCTGTGGAACCGCCCGTGAAGGTGTAACTGGCAGACGCCACTCCGCTCTGCGTCAAGCCGCTTGCCGTAGCGATCGCTTTTACCGTAGTCGAAGCCGAAATTGTGAATTGACCAGAGTAAACCGTGGATGACGTCGTAGGCGTATTTCCGTCGGTCGTGTAATAGATCGTAGAGCTCGGCGTACTATCGGAAATCGACACGCTCAGCGTAGAGGAAAATGTTGTTCCACTCGGAGGACTGATAACCGGTGTGGCCACAACTGCGACGCTCTGCGTGTAGGAGGCAGACGCGATACCGCTTTGAACAAAGCCGCTCTCCGTCGCCATAGCCTCAACCGTGGTCGATGCACTGATCGTAAACGGGGTGGAATACACTTGTGACGATGTCGTCGGTGTACTTCCATCCGTGGTGTAGTAGATGGTCGAACCGGACGTACTGTCAGCGATTGACACGCTCAGCGTTGAAGAAAAAGTAGTCCCGCTGGGTGGATTGAAGGTTGGCGTGGCAACCGTCGACGACGTTGTCGTGTTGTGGAACCAGTCAAAGGAAGCGACGACCGTGGCTGCTTTGCTCGGGGTCGCGTTATAGTTCCACCCGTAAGGCGCCAACCCGGTCACCGTCAGGCTGCTATCCGTAAAGCTGCCGGCTTCGGTCCAGTTTACGCCGTCGGCTGAATAATAGCCCGTATACGTGCTGCCGGTACGATTCAGGCGCAGATACGAAGGCACCGCGTAGGCAGAGAACGGCGAGAGTTGGAATGGAGTGCTCTCGGTGCCGGCAATGATGGTATTCGCACCAAGGCCTATGCTCGATCCATTGGCGCCCAAGCCGTATCGGATATAGTTATGCGCGTCCCCTTCTACCAGGATGCCATCGCCGGAGTACTGCCCCGAGGCTGCAAGAGTCGAGTCGATCTTCACATTGACGTCGAAGTTCGCGTTACTTACCTGCTGCACCACTTGAACAGCATCCAGCGCTGGATTGAAAGCGTCGTGATTGCTGCCACCGGGCACGGTGATCACCAGATGACCGTTGCTCACCGCCGCGCTTCCACCCACCGGCGCTTGCACCGTCCACAGGCTGGTGTTGAGGCTGCTGCCGTTAAAATCATCCGCCACGGGCGCCCCTGCCGTTTGCGTCAAGGTATAGCTGGCAGTGCCCACGGCACTGCTGACTCCGCCGGCTACGGCGATCGCTTGAAAGGCGGTGGAGGCCACGATGGTGATCGGGCTGGAATAAACCGGCGAAGAAGTGGTTGGGGTGCTCCCGTCCGTGGTGTAGTAGATTGTCGACCCGGTGGTACTCTCGTTGATCGACACGCTTAAGGAGGAAGTAAAGCTGGTCCCGCTGGCGGGACTAAAGGTCGGCGTCGCCACCGTGGGATTGGTGGCGGTGTTGTGAAACCAATCAAAGGATGGAGTGATCGCCGGAGCATTGCTTGGCTTGCTCTGATAGTTCGATCCATAGAGCGCTATTCCGGTTACAGTCAGGCTACTGTCCGCAAAGCTGCCGGCCTGGGTCCAGTTTGCTCCATCGGATGAGTAATATGCGGTATACGTCGACCCCGTACGGTTCAGGCGAAGGTACGTGGGCACCACGTATCCGGAGAAGGGTGCCACCAGAAATTTCTGCGTCTGCGTGCCGGCAATGATAGTGTTAGCGCTGAGAGATACTCTTGATCCATTTGCACTGATCTCGAACCGAATATAGTCATGCGCGTCCCCTTCGACCAGGATTCCGTCGCCGGAGTACTGCCCTGAGGCGGCGAGCGTCGAATCAATCTTCACATTGACATCGAAGTTGGCATTACTGATCTGCTGTACTACCTGGACCGCGTCGAGCGCTGGAGTAAATGCGTCGTGATTACTCCCTCCGGGCACGGTGATCAGCAGATGTCCATTGCTCACCGCGGCACTTCCGCCCGCAGGCGCTTCCACTGTCCACAGGCTGGTATTGAGGCTGGTGCCGTTGAAGTCGTCGGCCACTGGCGACTGGGCCATCGCGGTCGCGCCCAAGCCACTTGCCACGGCGGACGCCAGCAAAATACTGAAGGAACCTCTAAAGAAACGGCCGAAAACCGGAAAACCCAAGGCGGAACGGAAGCAGAAATTCATCCCAAGCACCCGAGAGCAGGCGAAAGCCCTCAAAACGAGCCTATAAGTTGTAGGGGATTGTTGCATTATGCCACAGTGACGGGCGAAATTCATTCACTTAATTCCGAGGACGAATATCTTTCGATAGCGGGTCCGGCGCGCCTGATTCCGCCCATAGTGACGCACTTGCCCGCACACGTAACGGTTGCTGTCGTTCCAGCCCTAACATCGTCGCGTTATTACGGCAACGCCACGCTGGGTTTCTACTGCCCCGCGATGGAATGGCGTCCCTTTCGTAAGCCGTCAAAAGGGAAAAAGAGACAACTAGCCGCTACAAATACCTCAGGACAATCGCCACTTGGTGGAAAGCACGGCCAGTTTCTCGTTCAAGCTGGGCTGCGATGCGGGCTGCTGGGTCGGCTTGTTCGGCCGCTGGTTCTTCTGAATGGGCTCCATAAGAGCCTTCATCGAGAGCGCAATGCGTTTGGTCTTAACGTCAGCACTGAGGACTTTGACCTTGACAATCTGGCCGGCCTTAACCGCCTCGGACGGGTCCTTGATAAAGCGGTTGGACAGCTCGCTGATGTGCACCAGGCCATCCTGGTGCACGCCGATGTCGATGAAGGCTCCGAACTTGGTAACGTTCGTGACCACGCCCTCGAGCACCATGCCAGGCTGGACATCGCTAAACTCTCTGACCAACTCGGAGAAGCTGGGCGCAACAAATTGATCCCGTGGATCGCGCCCGGGCTTACGCAGTTCTTCGAGAATGTCCGCAACCGTGAAGCTTCCGGCGGAGAGCTGCCCGGCATCGACTTGAGCGAGTAGCTGCGGCTGCTGGATGAGCTGGCCGACGGGCGTATTGAGCGTTTGGGCAATCTGCTCCACCACCGGGTAAGACTCCGGATGAACAGCGGTGCGGTCGAGTGGGTTCTCGCCATCGCGAATGCGCAGAAAGCCGGCTGCCTGCTCAAAGGTCTTGGCGCCGATGCCGGGAACTTTGTTGAGCTGTGACCGGGAGCGGAATTTTCCATGCTCATCGCGATAGGCGACGATGTTGAGCGCCGTCCTTTCGGACACACCGGCGACGAAGCGAAGCAGGGTCCACGAAGAGGTATTCAGATCGACACCGACCCGGTTCACGCAACTTTCGACCACCGCTTCAAGCGATTGCTGCAGCTGGCGTTGATCGACGTCATGTTGATACTGGCCGACGCCGATGGATTTGGGATCGACCTTGACCAGCTCCGACAGCGGATCCTGAAGCCGTCGCGCAATCGAGATGGCGCCGCGGACAGTGAGATCGAGGTCGGGAAATTCCTGGCGGGCAATATCAGACGCCGAGTAGACGCTTGCTCCGGACTCGGAGACGGTGACCGAGAAAAGATCGTTGAGCTTGCGCTCGCGGAGAAACTCGCGGACAAAAGCATCGGTCTCGCGAGAGGCCGTTCCGTTGCCGATGGCAATCGCGCGAACACTGTGCTTCGCAATCAGGGAGGCGAGCGTGTCGCCTGCGCCGGAGGCTGCGTTTTTTGAAGTGTGAAGGTACAGAACATCGTGGGCAAGGAACTTGCCGGTCTCGTCGACCACCGCAATCTTGCAGCCGGTGCGCAGTCCGGGATCAATCCCGAGCACGGAGATGGGGCCCGCGGGCGCGGCCAGGAGAAGGTTCTGCAGATTATCGCGAAACACCTGGATGGCGTCCCCGTCCGACCGCTTCTTCAGTTCGAGACGCACCTCGCCTTGAATCGAGGCATTCAGCAGGCGTTTCCACGAGTCGTCAATGGCCAGCTCGAGGCGGGCCGTCCAATCCCCAGTCGCGCGAAGGATGCGCGTGCGCAGCAATGAGGTGACGCGAAGAGGCTCGATCTCGATGAGGAAGTAGAGGATGGACTCCGCCTCGCCGCGGCGGATGGCAAGCATCCGGTGGGACGGGATGGTCTTCACCGGCTCGCGGTAGTCGTAATACATGCGGAACTTTTCCTGCTCATCGACCGCATCCACGGTTTTCTTACTGACGATCATGCCCTCGTCGAACATAAGCTGGCGCAGAGCCTTGCGCAGGTCGGCGTTCTCGCTGATGGTCTCGGCCACTATGTGGCCGGCGCCTTCCAGAGCATCCTCCACCGTGACCACCTCCTTTTCTGGATCAATGAACGTGGCCGCGTATTCGGTGAGGGGCTGTCTGCCAGTCTGCTGGCCCCAAAGATAATCGGCGAGCGGCTGGAGGCCACGCTCGCGAGCAATCGTAGCTTTGGTCCGCCGCTTCGGACGGTAAGGGAGGTAAAGATCTTCCAGCTCGGCTTTATCGAAGGTGGCCTCGATGCGGGCCTTGAGCTCATCGCTCAGTTTGCCCTGTTCAAGGATCGACCCAAGTATAGTTTCGCGACGGCTGATGAGCTCTCGAAAGTAGCCGAGCTTGTCTTCAATGTCGCGGATCTGTACTTCGTCGAGGTTGCCGGTCGCCTCTTTGCGATAGCGGGCAATGAAGGGAACAGTGCCCCCTTCGTCAAGCAGTCCGATGACCGAGGCGAGCGAGTGAAGGGGGAGGTTAAGAGACTGTGCGATATGCAGGATGATTTCGGGGGAAAGATTCTTTACGTCAGCCATGATTGCTGTTCGTATCATAACCGCAGCAGCCATCGAATTCATCCGCCCTGCCATTGGACCAGCATCATGACCTTCATTTGAGAATTGGGGACGCAAGCCGGCGTGAGACATCCATCGCGCCCCCAACCGCCCTATCGCAAGCTCTTCGATAAGGTGTAGACGCTCACGGTACAGGCCGGACAGAAGGTTCCGTTCTGACTGGTCATCCTGGCCACTTCCTCGTGAATCTCCTGCGCTTCCACCCGCCTGCTGGTTGCGATTAAATAGTCTCGGTACTGCAGCAGGGCGCTGGCCAGTCGAGGATCCGCCGGAGCCAGCTTTGTCCGCAGTATCTGGATACCGTGGAGCATAGCTTTCTCGCCGTCCTGGATGTCTCCGCTCTTCCACTCAGCCAACCCGAGCGTCCCCAGCGCAAATGCAACCGCCGGCGACTCTGGCTCGAAGTGATTGATGGCGAAGGCAACCGCTTGCTGTGCGCTCATCAGCCCTTCGCCACTGTGTCCCTGCATGCAGCGTGCAAAACTGACCGTAATCCATCCGGTAAGCATACCCACCCGGGAAGGATGCGAGGAAGACTCCATCTCTTCCATTCCTTTGAGGGCTGTCCGCTCTGCCTTTTTGAACTGGTGCCGCGCAATCGCTATGTTCGCCAGATGTATCTGGCTAAGCCCAATATCGGACCGGTCGCCGAGCTTCTCACGTACCGCGAGCGCCTGCTTGTTGACCCTCTGCGCGTCGTCGACATGGCTATAAATCAGATAGAGGGCAGCAAGGCATTCGAGTGTTGTGGCATACTCTGCCCTGGCTGAGGGTGCTGTCTTCAACAGATGCAGCGACTTGTTGTACGCATCTTCTGCCTTTAGGAAGTCTGCTGCGTACTGGTACTCCAGTGCCACTTGCGTCCACAAAGCGCCTCTCTCCGCTTCGGGACGATGCTCCTGTTCCGCGATACGGATCAATTCCATGTCCTGAGCAATGCGCGCCGGCGAAGACGCGATTTGCGGTTCGGACGTTTGCGCCCATGCCGCGCAAACGCTCAACATCATAGCGGTAAGAAGAATCAAGTTTGCTCTCAAGTGAAAATACGGTTGATGTGCGCGATAGGAAAACAAGGCGATCATGCGTGTCCCTCGATAGGAATTTGGAAGAAAGACGGATCGACTACTACCTGCATCGTGGTTACGCACTTCTTTCGTACTAAGTTCCTGGCTAACAAGGAAAGATCGAAAACTTTTGTAGTTAGCTATCAGCGACGCTATGACTTAGGGAGGGAATGGTCGCAGTTGAACAACTATGTCCACTTATGAACAATCGCCGTCTGTTTTTTAACGGAGATGTAACAGGTCACCGTGAGTGTTCGTTTATGAACACTCGCACAGGAAGAATATGCTAGCGTCGTGTCTCGCGCAGATAATCGTTTATGTTTTGAAGGGTACGGGCGTCAGCCTGTACGTAAGCCTCGCAAATAAACGGGGCTTTAGAGTCTGCGTGAGAACCAGGATTTACGAAATTAGTCCCGCAGGGACGGCTGAACTTAGCCCAGGATTGAATCGCGACCTATTTCCAGCCGTCCCTACGGGACTCCTCAATGGTGGAAGACACCCCAGGACTGCGTCCTGGGCTAAGTTCAGCCGTCCCTGCGGGACTAATTTCTGTGATGGCCGTTCTCACACACCCTCTAAAGCCCCTGAGGGAATACCGGCTGGTTGGCTTCACCCTTTGCGGGCGATGAAAATGGATTCAATCATTGAGACACTACGCTAGTAGCTCGCGCCCAAAATCCTTCTGATGATCTGTCGACCATCAAGAAATTTTAGGATGCTCTCAGCCAGATCGGCCCGTGAAATCGCTAATCCCAAGCGAGGCCGGTGGCTCGTTTCATTCCGGCGCGGCAAACAGGTCTCCATTGACATATATTCCTATATCAGGATATACAAACAACGTGGCCCGAGTTTCCACCACTTCATCGACCTCCTTATCGACGTCGCGACAGATGGGCACCGAGCGGCGTTTAACGCAACGGTCGATGGTTTCGGCCCTGTATGCCATCACTGATATCGCTCTACGAGGAGGCAATTCTGCATGCGAAATATCTTTGAGCCAAGTGCAAGCCAGGAAATCAAAGAGCGGCTTTCCCAGTTACGACCCGATAGCGAACGCCAATGGGGCAAGATGAATCCGTCGCAAGCCGTAGCGCACTGCTGCAAGGGTATGGAGCAGGCTCTGGGCGACGTGCGTCCCCCGCGCCTGTTGATCGGCCGGCTTATCGGCGGCTTCATCAAATCCAAGGCACTCAGTGACGACGCGCCCATGAGGCGAAATTCTCCAACCGTCCCAGGTTTTGAGGTGCTCGACAAACGAGACCTCGTCGCCGAACGTCATCGACTCAACGGACTCATCGATCGCGTGATCGCGCTCGGGCCAGCAGGATGCACCGCGCATCCCCACAGCTTCTTCGGACGCTTGACGCCGGAGCAATGGGGAATTCTGATCTACAAACATCTCGACCATCATCTGCGCCAGTTCGGTGCCTGAACCCTCTTCAATCAGTCATCCCTGACTCGATCCATTCGAATAGCGTTGGATCGAGTCCGCGGCGCGCCAGGCCAGCTCATAATCCCTACTGCGCAGGTGCTTTGAGAAACCTGGGAACTATCTTGTCGATGGTGTAGTTTGCGGGCACTTGGAACAAGGTTACGTCAGGCGAACCCTGCTGGATATTCTTGAGCGTATAGGTCGTTTGACCAAAGCGCGGATCACTCTGCGTGCTCTGGATCACAAGCTGTAGCTCTGGCGAGTACCAGGTCTCGCGGGTTATGGTCAGATCCTTATCATTGCCAATTGTGCCCGAGGGAATCGTCTGGGTGCTGCGTGTTCCAGTGACCTGGACGCCTTCGATTGCCTTCGTACCGAGAGAATCTGTCTTGGTTTCCATGCCCTTGCTCGCTTGCGGCGAGAGCGGCCGATCTTGCACCGCAAACCCTTGGACCACAGCGCCTCCCAGAACAGGACCGGCCACCGTCAATCCATTCTCCCCGCCCCCGCTGGGGCTGGGCGCGGATACACTGAATCCACCTTCCGCCCCGGCCATCGCTCCGGGCCGGGTCAGAGGCGGCAATGCGGGCATGAGTAAGACATGAGCGACCTTGCTGTCAGACGTATAGTCGATGTGCTCTTTGGCAACTGGATCGAAGATCGTGGTCAACGTCTGGCTATTGCCTGGAGAGGACTCGGCGGATTTCCAAGGGCCCATCGGGCCCAGTTTCTGCACACGAACGGTTCTGCCATCACTGTCACGCGCGACGGTCGCCGTAGTGCTTTGGACGATATGCGAGCCGTCGGCGAGAGTCTGTTTCATCTCCGTGACCGCTTGCGCCTGGTATGGCTCATTCTTAACCACGGCAGCTCTATCCTCTAGACCGGCCATACCCGATGTCGAAACGATCGTGACCTGTCCAGCTCCGAACACCGCATCGAGCTGAGGTGTGTTCCCATTCTCCGGGTGAGCGATGGCGGTGCAGGGTGCACCTTCAGAGCAAGCCCGAACCTGCACCTGTGCCTGGCTGTTGTTGGACACGTAAAGAGTCAGACACAATAGAACCATCAACAAAGACTGGTATGTCATTGGACGTGAGCGGTTCATTTCTTCTCCCTAATTAACTCCAGAGGCAGAGTCACGCTGATTGCCCGTGGCAGACCGTCATCCCCTAATGTCAACTCGGCAACCACGCGGCGATCGTGAAGATTTCCGTTCATCGGAAAACCCAGCGACACGAGCTCCGCTTGAGACATCGATACTCGGAGCGTCGTGTCTGTTCCGGTATCGATGGCGCTATTGGAATACGGAAGCCGGACGACCATTCGCTGCACGGTCGTGTTCTCTGCCAACCTGGGTAACGTGTGGCGAATCATTGCCGGCTTAACTGCTGCCCCCGGAACCGCCGATAAAGTACCGCTGCCGAACGCATCCTTAGTTTTGGCAACTCCCTGCAGGGCGGCAGGCAGCTCAATGCCCGCTCGCAAGGAGTCAAACCGGTGAACATAGGCTACGAGTGCCGCGACCGTCCCCATGACGATGAGCAAGGCGACGGCAAAAGCCGGTCTAAGCCTCGATCGAAAAGGGTCACGAAGCGGTCGCAGCTTAGCTCCGCCCCTCAAGCGCTCAAACGCCAGCAGCTCGAGACGGTCTCTGAGGGCGGGAGGTGGACCTTGCTCCGACAGGTTCCTCAGCACTCCCAGCAGATATTCCACCCGGGGTGCATCGGCGGTCGGCTTTGGCCGCTGTTCCAACATCCAATTGCTCCTATCTTAGTCACGTCCTGGTCGCAGACGCATTCACTTCATTTACCGCCGGCCGCTGCATTTTTGCCGCCAGCAAGGCCTTGGCGCGATGCAGGCGCGAGGCAACCGTTCCGGCGGAACATTGCAGAATGGCGGCGGCATCCTGATAGCTCTTTTCCTGGAGGCTGCATAAAACCACTGTCTCGCGATACGGATGGGGCAGATCGAGAATCGCGCTGTAAAGCAGCTTCAGGTCAGCTTGTGCTGCAAGCAGGGTCTCGGCGTCTTGCGTTTGACTCTCGCGGCAAAACCTATCCAAAAGCCGATTCCATTCGGGGGTTTCAAAGACGCTCTCCAAAGCAACAAGTCTGTGGGTCTTACGATGCTCCTCTCGGGCAAGATTCCTGGCGATTCCCAGAAGGTACCCTTCCAGGGTCCCCTTTCCCGGATCAAATTGTCCGATCGTCCCCGAACCTATCGCGTCAAGAATGGCCACAAATACCCCCTGGGTAAGATCTTCCGCAACCGCAACCGACCCCGTCATATGCATCAGAAACCGATACACATTTAGCCGATGGCAGTCATAGAGGTCCAGGAAGGCCTGCTCATCTCGTCGCTTGAGACGATCGAGGAGTTGAGCCTCGGGATCGGCCTTATCCCTCGAGGTCTTTTGCCTGTTGGCATTTCTTGACCACAGCAATGAATATTTCCTGCCTTGGATTGCATCTTCGACGTAAAAACTTCCTGGGCGTTCAAAGTTTATTAGCTAACTGGCTTGGGCATCGGAATTTCCTCGACCTCGTAATCCGGTGGCACCTGAAACAATGCCCCATCGGGCGGACCCTGCTCAATATCCGTGAGGCTGTACGTCGTGTGGCCGAAGCGCGGATCGGTCTGCGTGCTCTGAATCACCAGCTTGAGCACCGGCGAATACCATTCTTCGCGGGTAGTGGTCAGGTCTTTTTCGTTTCCAATGGCGCCGGCAGGTATGGTGCTCGTACTGCGGGTCCCGGTAACCTCAATCCCGTCGATCGTCTTCGTACCAAGCGATTGTGTTGTGGTGTTCGCTTTGCTGCCCGGTTGAGACAAAATCGCGCGATCCTTGGCGAAGAAGCCGGCCGCACTGCCTCCCGGACCCGCCGCAAACCCGGAAAAGGCCCCGCCGATGGCTATAGGCTCTCCCGATAACGATCCGCTTGGACTCGGCAACGGGAGAACATGAGCAATCTTCTGGTCCGATATGTAATCAATGTGCTTTTCCGCCACAGGATCGAAGATCGTCGTGATCGTGGGGCCCGTGCCCAGCTTTTCGGCGCGGACGGTCCTTCCTTCACTGTCGCGCGCTACCATCGCCGTCGTATTCTGCGCGATGTGTGACCCATCGGAAAGCGTCCGCGTGGTTTCTGTGGTGACCTGCGCTTTGTATGGCTGGTTCTTGACCACCTCAAGGTTTCCTTGAAATCCGATGACCACCCCTCCTGGACAGGCTGCGCCGTCTCCAGGGCAGCCTGCCTGGAATGTTGTTATCTTCCCCAATTGAGCGAAGGCGACGCCATTGCTGACAACGCAAGCCAACCAACATAGCGGCAAAGCCGCGGCGCAACGGAATGCGGTAAACCGAAACGACCGTCCCATCTCTTTTCCTTTCGCTGGCAACAGCAGTGAATGCTTCCTGTCTTGTATTGCACTGCCGGCGCAAAAGCTTCCCGCCGCTTGAAGTTTTTTTGTTGTTTATGCCAAAAACTAACGACGACTCTCTTCGGTAGATTTCAACCAGTCCTTCCCCCCGAAAGGAATGGTGAAACGCTCTGAGAAGAGTCGCCGTTAGGGATTGAACCCAGCCAGGCTCTTTGCAGGTTCGCGTGGCCGTCTGGGTTCAACGCCGTCTGAAACATCAAGTGACGGCAACCTTATAAAATCCTCCTGGTGCTCATGTACTTCCGAACCAATCGTCGGGCCCCCAGGTCTCGCTGTGAAACCTGGGATCCCTGCAGCCTGTCCCGGCTTGCCCGCAACGTTCGCGGCGTTGACGCACTGACTTATTGCATGCGCGTGGCCAAACGCAAACGCAGTTCGTTGCGACGCGATTTTTCTTGATTTCCAACAACTTAGCGTTCTCCGCCATCGTTGCTGGGCGGGGAAATCGTAGCCGAACGGCTACTGCGAGGAACCGGTAAGTTCCCCGCGGCGGATCGCGGTGGATTTTGAAAAGATGATTGCTCCTCTGCTCCCTTGAACAAAGCACCATTGCGTTCTTCGCAGGGGATCGTCAAGTGAGCAACCCTGAACATGCGGTTCGGGCCGACTTTAACCAGCCGTATGCCCCATTCCGCCGGCAACACTTCAGGAAAGCTGGACGTTTGTCCTCAACTCGTTGCGGGAGCTAGCCGAGGGCCAGCTGAATACCTACACCGCAAATTATAATGCGCAGGCGGTGAAGGCAGAGCGCCACTTCAGCACGAGTTCGTTGCGTATGCATTGGTGACGAAATCTGCAGTGCCGATTAGTTCACTTGGTCAGCATTCACTGGCCTTAACAGGCTGCGGAAGGCCGATGCTCTTCACAGCTCCTAAATTACTCCGATCGCGCCGCTGGACGGAAATGACATTTCAGTTTCAAGACCCCAGTACACCGACCTCGATTGCTCTCAACCGTTCGGGGTTCCCCTGCGTGTCAGCCAGGTGAACGGCTGCAGCGTTTGTGTCGATCTGGGCTGGCGTCAACTCAGAAAGATCGGCGAAACGGACGAGCGCCTCTTTACCGTGTCCGCATGGCGTGACACGCCGTATTTCACGGACGCAGAACGTGCGGCCCTGGCCCTGGCGGAAGCCTCGACCCGAGTCGCAGACCGGCCTGACCCTGTGCCCGACGAGGTGTGGAATGAAGCAACCCGCCATTTACCGAGCGGGAGCAGGCCGCGTTGACGCTCTCCATTGCGCTCACAAACGTCTGGAACCGGCTCAACATCACGACCCGCCAGGTCGCTGGCGAGTGACTCCAATCCGCTGCGGCGAAGGAATGGCTGGAGAACCAGGCCATGGCACACTAGTCCAGGAACGCGGCCATCGCCGAATTGCGAGGGCCGCGCTTTTCCTCATCAGCTCGACCCTTCCCTGACCTCGTTATGCTGTATACTACATAGGTGAAATATTAGGGAGCAGAAAAGAGTATCCGTCGCATTGTCTCTTTTCTGTCCATGCCGCCGCGATCTGGGCGTCTTCATGGAGGCTTTCAGAATGCGTCAAAGCAGAAGGAAATGGGCTTGTTATCGTGCGGTCGTCCTCCTGGTCGTTCTCGCGTTTGCGGCGAGGGCGGGGGCTCAGAGGGTGATTACGTCCCAATACGACAACGCACGCACCGGCGCGAATCTCAACGAGGCCAACCTGACGCCGCGCAATGTAAACGTTCAGCACTTTGGAAAGATCTTCACCTTGCACGTGGACGGGGATGTCTACGCCCAACCGCTCTTCCTTGGCGGCGTGGAAGTTCCAGGGAAAGGCCGCCACGACCTACTCTTTATCGCCACGGAGCACGACAGCGTCTATGCCTTCGACGCTTACGGCAATCCGAGTACTCCTCTTTGGCAGGAGAGCTTTCTCAAAGACGGTCTCACCACCGTGCCGGCGCGGGATGCGAGATTGTCCGTTCATATCACCAGAAATTGGCATCACGTCCACCCCGGTCATCGACCCAGACACCGGAACACTCTATGTCCTGGCCCGCACCAGCGACCGATCAGGCTTTTTAGAGAACACCTACGCCCAGCGTCTGCATGCGCTCGCGGTGACCACCGGGGTTGAGAAATTTGGCGGCCCGGTAGAGATTCACGCCGGCATCAGCGGTAAGGGAACAGGGAGCAGCGGCGGAAAATTAGACTTCAATCCGTTGCGCGATAATCCGCGCGCAGCGCTGTTGTTGAACCATGGCGCGGTCTACCTGGCCTGGGCCTCGGCTTGCGACGTCGGCCCTTACCACGGCTGGGTTATGGCTTACGACGCCCGGAGTCTGAAGCAGAAAGCCGTCTTCAATGCATCTCCGGACGCGGATGACAGCGGAATTTGGGAAGGAGACACAGGGCCCGCGGCGGATAAGGCCGGCAATATATTCATCGCCACGGGCAACGGCCGTTTCGATGCAGGCAAAGGTGGCCGCGACTATGGCGATAGTCTGCTCAAGCTGGATGGAGCGAGCTTAAAACTGAGCGATTATTTCGCCCCCTACAACGTAGACGAACTAGACGCCGGAGACAGCGATCTAGGTTCGGGTGGGCCAGTGCTGCTGCCTGACCAACCCGGAGCTCACCCGCACCTCGCGATTGTGGAGGGCAAAGGTGGCATTCTCTACCTGGTAGACCGCGATCACATGGGTCATTGGCAGCCTGAGAACAATAGCCATGCAGTACAGACGATCGCTGTGCCCAACGGCGTGAATGGTTCGATGTCGTATTGGAACAACAATATCTACGTGCTTGCGGACAGCGACGCGCTTCGTCAATTCGAAGTGAAAGACGGAAAGCTCTTGCTTAAGGCGGCCAGTGGCAATACGTTCCTCCGGGTATCCGCTACTCCTACTGTATCTGCGAATGGATCCAGGGACGGCATTGTTTGGCTGCTGCGCTGGCAAGGATGGAACGCATCCGAAAGACCCGCGGTTCTGTACGCTTACGACGCTACGGACGTCGCTCGTGAACTCTACAATAGCGGGCAAAATCCCGGGCGTGACCGCGCTGGCCTCTCCCTCCGCTTCAACATCCCGATCGTGGTGAACGGGCATGTATATGTAGGCACAAAGCACGAGGTAGATGTCTACGGCCTGCTGCCCGTTCGATGAGGGCAAGGGGAAAGATCACAACCACCTGGCAGAGCGTCGACGTTGCCTGAGTTTTGGAACAGCGCAACTCATTTCGGCATCGATAAGACCTTGCCACGGCTCGCAACGTTCATCAGCTTGGGAAGGATGATCTTCGCCATGATCGTATTTGGCGGAGTCGACTCCGCGTTGTACCCACCTCCGGTGAAGACAGCGACGAGGTCGTACTGTGGCGCGAGATAGATCTTCTGTCCACCATTGCCCTGCGCGGCAATGACGACGACCTGCTGCGAGCCGGCGGGCGTTTCCACGTCAAATGTGTGGCGCCACCAGAAGTAGCCGTAGCTGACATTGTCGACTTGGCTGTGTTCAGCGAGCGATGTGCGCACCCACGACTCGGACAGTGTCCGCCGCCCGTGCCACTGGCCGCTGTCCGCAAACAGTATGCCAAGCTTGAGCATGTCGCGGGGGCGCAGGTGGATCTGGGAGTATTCCGTATCGGCGTTGGTCAGGTCGTAATTCCACGTCCAGTCGGAGCGCGCGATTCCCAGCGGCCCAAAGAGGGTTGCCTGCGCTAACTCCGGAAGCCGCATGTGAACGACGTTCTCAATGAGTCGTCCGACAACCGCGACGCCGCCGGAGCAGTAGTACGCACCGGTTCCGGGGTCGTTGATCATGGGCAGATCGAGAGTCGCCTTGACCCAGTCGGGCTTGTTGTCAATCACAGTCTCACGCCCCGGAGATGTGGAACTATGATCGTTGCAGTCCAGCCCGGAGCGCATGGAGAGGAAGTCGCCCAGTGTCATCTCTGCTTTGCGCGGGTCGGGATGCTCATAACTGGTGTAGTGCATCAGGGGCAACACGCGCTCGTTGACTCCGGCCAGAGAGCCTCGATCGATGGCGATCCCGGCCAGCGCGCTGACCACAGACTTGGTCGCAGACCGGAGTTGGTGCGGCCGCCCGGCACTGTAGCCGTAAAAATACTCTTCGAGTACCAGCTTCCCGTGCTGGTAGAGCAAGACGCTGTGCACATCCTTATAGGTGCCGTCGAGGATCGCGCGCACAATGGAATTGCCGGTGGCGACTCCAAGATCCGACTGCGCAATGTCTCCAACGGCGATTCCGTCATGCAGGTCGGCGGGAGGATAGTAGCGATAGTCCGTAGGGGAGTTTTGCCCCTTGGGACGGGGCCGCCCCAGCGCGGCCGCTTCCGGCGTGATGGTCGTGGATACGCGCGGATGGAACTTTCCATTCTGCTCGTACCCTGTCACCTTGCCGCTTGCGTCGCGGAGGAACGGAATGGTTTGACCAGTGATGGTGGTGAAGCTATCCGCTCCGGCGGGACGCAGTGGGTACTTAGCTTCATCGACAACGGCAAAGAGGCCGTCGCCGTCCACGATCTCCAGCGTATGCCCAGGATCATCGGCGTAAGTGCCAACGTAGTCCGCCAACCGCGGAGGGGCGGATTGCTGCGCTTTGAGTGCGCCCGCGAGCATGACCAGAACAGCCGGAAACGCCGCCAGACGCAAACAATGCCTTAAGCCACCACGTATTCCCAATCTCTAGCCTCCTCTCTCTTCCGCTGAAAAAATGGAAGTTGAAGGCCAGCAACTAGTCTACAAGGCGAAACTGACGGAGCTTGCCAACCCTGGAATCGAGCCGTCGGTGCTCAGAATGGAAAGGCCTCACTCGTCGCTTGGTTGAGGTTTCGCCCGGCCATATTCTCGGTTTGATTGACAAGGTGCACGCTCACCCGGCCGTGTCGGTGGCTGGACGAATCCGCATACACACCGGTGAGCGTGGCCGGGCAAGCGGGATTCAGAAGAGTCGTATTCTCTACGTTTTTGTCAAAGGGGCTGCTTTCCGAATACGCGAGCGGAGACATCCAGAGCAGTAGAGTCAGGAGGAAGATGAATTTCATCGTTGCAAATCCTGTGGCCGGGAGGGGCACGCTTGCGTTATCGACAAAAAACGGGCGCACATTAGGTCAAGCCCACGCTCCGGGGAGCTGAGACTCTCATTGCCCTCGACGAGTGGTCCAGTAGATGTGGGGATGGATGCGGGTATGGCTTCGGAGCCGCAGGAGTCGTTGTTCTTTCAGGTGAAAGCTTCAGATACCGGCATGATGATTCGCCTGCGACCGTGCGATTACGCGCAAAAAAAACGAGGAGGGCGATTTCTCTTGCGAGACCTCGCCCCCTCTGTTCCGATTTTCGGAGATCCGGATCGGCTCCCGATCACAACGCCTGTCGTCCGCAATCACTCGGCACCCACGAGCTATCGCCCGCGGTTTCCTCGTTCTTCCATGACCACAATCACTGCAAGAGTTTTTCACCGCCGTCCGTTTCCAGTTGCCCGGACCGAGTCTCGTTGCCGATTCTCGGAGACGACCGTTAATCCACTCTCTCCTTCTGGAAGATCACTCTTCCGTTGAAAGCAATATTACTCTTCGCCCGAGGAAATGCTAGGGCCTCTTGTAATTTTCTGTTGTGGAAATGACGTGACAAAAAGTGGAAATTCGGCGAGACATTTTCTGCTCCTCACAGCTCTCAATCGATCCCCATGCGCCCACGAGATTCGCGGCCGGAGCCGCCAGCCCGCTGCGTGTAAACTGACCCTGCCGAAATCTTCGACGTCGGTATCGCCGGCACTCACGTCTCCGTCGCAATCGTCGGCGGCCTTGCGCGCCATAGGAGTTCCCGTGAGTTCCGAGGAGTACGAAGAAGTTAGCCGGTTGCTCGCCCAATGGAGAAGGGACCATCTCGGAGACGGGGCGGCGATGCTGCCTGCCCAACCCGCGGACGAAACCCAGGCGAAAACCTCGATATTTAAGCTGACTTACCATGACGGCACCCAGACCCAGATGTTTCTTCTGCCCGAAGGCGACACGCTGGTGGGCCGGTCACAAGCTTGCAACCTGGTGATCCAGGATCCCAGCGCCTCCCGGCGCCATGCGCGCTTTGAGGTCAAAGAGGGCCGTTGCTTCGTCGAAGACCTGGGCAGCAGCGCAGGCACCTTCAAGAACGGCGAATGCATAACTCGCGCCGAACTCCGCGACGGCGATGTTGTGTCGCTCGGGCAGGTGCAATTCGCCGTGCGCGAGCCGGCTCCGGAGCAGGTAGCACTCTCGGGAATGCACACCTTTACCAATGCAACCGTCACCCTCCCAATTACCGGGCTTATGCCGCCGCGTTCCTCGGGAACCAATGCCAAAGCTCGTGACATCGATAGCAATCGTTTCGTCGCCATGTTGTCTGACGTCAGCTGCGAACTGGTGCGCTCCAGCTCTCTTTCCCAGATACTGGATCGCATCATCGCGTTGACCTTCGAAATGACCCACGCGGATCGCGCGTTCCTGATGCTCGTGGATGAGCAAAGCGGCGAACTGGTACCCCGAGTCGCTCGCTGCCGTGACGGGTCCACCTCCCATGGCGCCACCATCAGCCGGACGATTGCAGCCACCGTATTTAAAGATCGCGTGGCGCTACTCGCCTCAGACGCACAACTGGATTCGCGATTTCAGGCTTCCGAGAGCATTCTCCTTGAAGACATCCGCTCTTGCATGTGTGCTCCGTTGTGGCACGACACCGACGTCATCGGCATTCTGTATGTCGATAACCCAGAGAGCAGCAGGTTCAACGCCGGGGACCTGAATCTCTTCACTACTCTTTCCAACTACGCCGCCGTCGCTATCCAGCATGCCAGGCTGGCGGCGCGGCTGCGCGAAGAGAGACGCCACCGCGAACGCCTGCAGCGCTATCACTCACCCCGCGTGATCGAGCGCATCCTGGAAGGTGAAAACGAGGCCGGCGCCCGCTTCATTGCGCAAGAGCGGCAGATTTCCGTGCTCTTCGCCGACATCGTCGGCTTTACCACCATGTCCGAGCAGATGACTCCGCCCGAAGTCGCCCGGTTGCTGAACCAGTTTTTCGAAGCCATGATCGATGTCATCTTCGCCCATGAAGGGACGCTCGATAAATTCATCGGCGATGCAATTCTGGCCACCTTTGGCGCAGCCCTGCCACAGCAAGACCACGCGCTGCGATGCGTCCGGGCAGCCCTCGATATGCGCAAGGCGCTTGCCGCCTTCAACGCCAAACGCATCCAGCCTGAACTACGCATGCGTATCGCGATCAACAGCGGGTGCGCTCTCGTCGGCGATATAGGCTCACCTAAACGCCGGGAGTTTACCGTGCTCGGGGACGTGGTCAACACCGCCTCCAGACTCGAGTCCGGCGTGGCGAAACCTGACCAGATCATCATCAGCGGCACCACCTATCAGCTCGTCAAGGATGAAATTGAGGCTCGCGCTCTCGGCTCTGTAAATCTCCGCGGCCGTTCCGGCCCGGTCGATATCTACGAAGTCTGAGCTCCCCCGGCCCGCAACGAAACCTGCATGCGCATCCCTTTCTTTGCCAGCAGGAACATCCGCGCCGACGGTTCCGGCACGAAGCCGCGCGCCAGCGTGAAGTGAGCGGCACGGACAAACGTGGCCAGCATGATCGTCGCCTCAATCATCGCGAACGATGCTCCGATGCAAATCCGCGGCCCAGCCCCAAACGGCATGTACTGGAAACGATTTGGCTTCGACGGGCAATCGGGAGCGAAGCGATTCGGATCGAAGCGATCGGGGTCCTCCCAAAAACTCTTGTGCCGATGAATGGCATAAATGGGGATGAACCCGAGCGTCCCTTTCGTAACCGTCACACCATCGAATTCAACATCCTCCAGAATATCGCGAACGATCAATGGCGCGGTAGGAAAGAGCCGCAGCGATTCCTTTAAGACCTGCTGAACGGTGGCCAATCGGGCCACATGCGCGGAGGCGACGGGACCCTCTCCGGCAACCTCTTGAACTTCTTCGAGGATGCGCGCCTCCCATTCCGGGCTCTGCGAGATCAGGTACAGTGTCCAGGTCAACGCAAACGCCGTGGTGTCAAATCCCGCGATCAGAAAGGAGAGAATGTTGTCCACCAGCAGCTGGTCCGGCATACTCTGCCCTGTTTCTGCATCCGATGCCCTTATCAACCGCGCGAGCAGATCGTTGCCGCCCGCGGCACTGGCACGACGGGCCTTTACCAGCTGGGTAACTTCCTGCCGCAGACGCGTTTCATGCGCTCGCATCGCATTTCCTCCCGGCCGCGGCAACCAATGCGGAAGCCCCATGAGCCGGTACACCACCCACCAGTTAGCACCACGGTAATAACCGGCATGCCCCTTTTGGATGGCGCGGAGCATTGGCTCTGCGCCGCCGGCCAACATCGTGTTCGAGATGACATGAAACGCTGCGCGCAACATGTCTTCGTTGATCGCATGTACCGTTCCAGGAGAGGCCGCTCGCCACTTCGCTACGGCCGCTTCTGCCGCACCGGTCATAATAGGTCCGTAGTCGAGGAGCGAGTCGTGATGGAACAAGGGTGCGGCCGCGCCTCGTTGCCACCGCCACTCCCGCCCCTCAGCCGAGATCATCGCGTTGCCAAACATTGGCTTGAGAAGATCGACTTGAACCCCGCCTTTGGGAAAGTCCATGGGCCGGCTGAGCAGCAGAGTCTTCACCACCTCATGACCGGTGAAGAACGCGATGCGCGGCGGTCCGGGAGCGATGACCAATGACTCCCGGTAAGCCTGCTCGGGAATGATTCCCAGGTTATTGCTGAGCAGCCGGCTGAGGTTGACCGGAAATCTCAGCGGCTTGGGAGAGGGCCGCACGCAGGGCGGGTAAAAAGGCACTGAGACATGCAGCGAGCCGGCATTCGACACGGAACCTCCTTGGCACTACGCAGAAGTCACGGGCTGAACCTTTTCGCTCAACCTTTTGAGAGGTCTCTTTTCCGTCGAGATGCGATCGTATAGCCGCTCGTAATCTTCCCACTCGGTTTTGAAAACCTGGTCGAGAACACGCGTCCCCAGGCCATAATTGCCCGTATATCTCGAATGGTGTAGCGAGTGGTAGGTGGTGCTGGTAATCACCTTGCCCAGAGAACGATTGTAATGTTGCGATTTGAGCTCGAAATTTCCATGGCTGAAGGAATTAATCACCAGGTAGCCGACATACCACGTCGCGATGCCGAAGACATTCAACCGAAGCCAATGATCGAGCCCCGCCAGCACACCGAGGAACCCAAGGTCGAAAATGAGTTTCTCCGAAAAGGAGAACGAAATCGCTGTCAGCCAACTATTCAGGTGGCTCTTGTGATGCTCCCGATGAATCCAGTGGAGCCGGCGTATGTGAAAGGCCCGGTGAGAACCATAATGCCAAATCTCGGCCCAGATGGTTGCGGTGACAAGAGAATAGAGGAATGACCGCCAGCCGGTACTTCTGAAGAAACCCAGATAAAGAAACGCCGCCAGCAGCACGGCGTGAATGGGGGTATGGAGTGAGTTCTTCAACTCCCTCTTAATCTGCGCCGAACTGATCGGCAAAGCATAGATGGTGCGCTCGCATATCTTCCACTTCCTGGTGACCGCAAGATACCAAAACAAAGCCATCCCGTGGCCGAGAGTAGCAATGATGATCAGGAGAACTATCTCGGGAGTGGTTATCCGCATCGCGTTCACCCTGTGCGCAATTCGTTCTATGCTCCGCGCACGCTGTCTACGAGTTTGAAAAACTGGGCCTTCATAATCACATTGAGATACTCACGCACTCCGCGTTCATTGCTCAATCTTTTCCCATGCCTGGCAACTTCAAGCACCATAGGATGAGAAAGCCCGTTTTCGCGATGGAAGAAAGGCTCACCCGCCACCGTGAAGCCGATCGCCCTATAGTAGGGCAGCAGCGCGGGCACGCAATCGATATAGGTTTCCCTGACCGAACTGCGCATCCCATAGCGCGCGACTGCGGAAATCAGCTTGAGCGATGTCGGGCCGCCACGCTTGGCTTTCTTGACAATGAATTTTGTGCACACCGCCGTTGCCCCGGGATGGTGTTGCGATGCGCCCATACCATACAATTCCTCGAGAATACCCACCGGACCTTCCGAGCACAGGTTCAAGCGCACCGTTCCTATCGTCTCTCCCTTCTCAACCGCGAGAAACGTGTGGCCTGCGATATCAAGATCGTCGGCGATTATTTTTTTCGTGTGATCGGCGTAAGGTGACTGGCGCCGCAATTCTTCACAATATACCGTGTACCTCAGGCGTTGCGCCTTTTCGAGCATCGCCTGGTTCCGGCACAGCAGCACACCGATTTCCGGCGCGGCCCGAAAGGCCTTCGCCGGCGAATCGAGAACGAGATTATCGCCCATTCTCTCTTCTGCAATCGAAGCCAGTTGCCGTAGTACCTGCACCGCCAGCCGAGGCTGATGTTTCTCCAGGCCGGCAACCGTGGAATCGTCGATGACCAGGGCGGAGGTCGCCGTTTTCGCGGTGACGGTTGCTGTAGCCGACCCGCCATGCAAAAATCCTATTTCCCCGATAGGCGAACCGGAGCGCGCGATCACGATTTCCGGCGCTCCCTTTAATTGGCGATCAACGGCAACCGAACCATCCACCATTAAGTACATATCCGAGTAGTGCTGTCCTTTGTGGCGGAGGACATCTCCCGGCTCAAAACGCACGGCTGGACAGAACGAGCGGAGCGCCTCTGTGTCGATCGAAGCTTGCGTCACGGAACGACCCGCCTTGCGGTGAAGAAGCGAAATGCTATCACCGGTTATAAGCACTTGCAAGCCCCAAAGGCCTGATTCGCACCGTGAGGCTGCCGCTTTCCCAGCCATTCTCCGCAGTCAAATCTCCCCACCACGCGGGAGATACACCGCCGTGATACCTATCTCACGTGCCTTTCGTTAAACAAAGGCTTGGGTTGATCGGTAGTCCCCTCGGGCGCACGAATCCAAAGCAGCAGGTTGGACAGGAATGAGCTTTCGCGCCGGGGATGACATAGGCCTCACTCCCGGATCACAACTGCGGAAAGCACACCAAGACGATTCTCGCGGAGATTTCGTGCCAGATTCCCGGTTAAGGCCGGGAAATCCGCACCCATCACCACACCGAGGTTCAATCCGCTCGGTGGCGAGCCGGCCATGATCGCCTTGAACCAGTCGACCCCGGCCTGGGTATCGTCGCGCCAGAGCGCAGCCTTGAACCCAGCTCGTTCCATCGCCGTGCGCGTATCGCCCTCGCTGAGCAGGAAGCTGGTCGAGGCGTCGCGCGCCCACGGAACGGGATACACCGCTTCGCCATCTCGAAGCATCACGTCGTAGCTGACAAATCGGCCGCCAGTCCTCAGGACTCGGTGCACCTCGGCATAGAGAGCTGCACGGTCCTCGATGTTCATGGCTACGTGTTGCAGGAACACCGTATCGAAGGCTGCGTCCTCGAAAGGTAGATGCACCGCATCGCCAGCCTGGAATGTGACCTGATCAGACAGCCCGCAGCGCGCCGTCAGGTACCTGGCCGCATCGATGAAGCCGGGGCTCAGGTCGACCCCTGTCACCTGGCAACCGAAGGTGGCGGCGAGATAGCGCGCCGGGCCGCCCACGCCGCAGCCGAGATCAAGCACCCGGGTTGATCGGTCGACCCCAGCAGCGGTGGCCAATTCGGCGGTGGCTAGGACGCCGCGCGTGTGGAACTGGTCGAGTGGAGCGAGCTGATCGACCGTCAACGTCTGCCCTTCCGGCGCGAACGTCGCGAGCGCCGACTGAATGCGCTCAGTGAGACCCGTGCTGCTATAGTGCTCGCGCACTTTGGTGGTGGTATCGGTCATAACATCCTCCAGGAGCGGTAGCCGGTGCGCTGGTCAGTTCGAACGAGACTACCGCTGCGTCGCCGATGAGGGCTGAACAGGATGCAGGACTTTATTTGTTCCGCCCTCCGCCCGATCTCGGAAAAGCTGTGGATTGCTTTCGCCTTTTCTTCGCCTATACTGTACCTCATGTTCCCCTCACCGGAAAGCTCGAAGCGCGTGGTGGTTCAGTGCAAGGGTTGCGGCGAGAATATCCCGGCCCCCGTGGAGACGATGCCCTCGCAGCCCATCGCTGCCAGGTGTCCGCTCTGCCATGAGCATCGGCGTTATCTGCCCTCGGAGGTGTTCCTCGGCCGCCTCTCGCACCTGATGATCAGAAAGCCCGTGAGCACGGCAGATGGGCGGGTGGGATGATGGCGCCGCGGTTCAAAGGAAAGCCCAACTTCGACTTCTCTCTTCCCTGCCCGCTTTGCGGTTACAGCATTCAACCCAACGAGCTGATGCGTCTGGCATCGCACATCATCCAGTGCCCGAAGTGCGGCGGAGCATTTGACGAGACCGGCGGACGGAAACCCATCAGCACCTCTTGAGCGCGGCCGCTATTTATGAGCACACGGCCCGGCGCAACGCGTTGCAAAGCGCCGTCGAGTCCTCTGCAACATAAGGGAGCGGGAACATAGCCTTTGGCCCACCACCATTGCCAAATCTGAAGAAGAGTGAAACGTTCTCCCTCGAACCATCACTATTCCATAGATCTACTTCGATGAGCTGCACAGGTTTAGCAGGTGTGAGTGCCCTGGCGCCCCTGCTTGAGGTCCCGCATGCATGCCTCCACCCCGCCTCTCTCTCTGGACAAACTTGAGCAACCCCCGGCCGGCTGTACCCCGGAAACCACCGAAACTCCGGAATGGCACAACCTCTTGTGGTGTATTCGCAACGTCCCCGGTGACGTTTGCCGTTATCTCTACTTCATGCGCTTCAGCCTCCTGCTGTGGCTCTTCCTCCCCACGCTGGCGTTGCTCGACATCAACCCCGGTATCGCCTCCATCACCCGCGGCATCCTCACCCCCTACAGCCCCGTCCAATGGATCCTCACCGGCTTCACCGTCGTCCTGCCCGGATGGTTCGCCCTGCTTGCCGCCCGCATCGTCTGTTCCTATGGACCCGAGCGTTATAACAGCCCCGTCCCGCCCTGCTTCATCGTCTACGACAAGATGGAGACCCTGGTCTTCTTCGGCGCCCAACTGCCCGGTCTCGTCCTCCTCTATCGCATCTACTTCAACATCGTCCATGAAGGAGAGGGCAATCGCTCCCTCGCCATCGCCTCTCTCTTCTGTGGAGCACTGCTGGCACTCGCCTTCTGGCACATCATCGCCATCCTCTACTACTGGACCTACGATCCTGACAACATGGACCGTGCTCGGGCCTTCCTGGTCCCCAAGTGGCTATGGCTGCCGCTCGATGAGATAAAGCAACTGCCTCCTTCCGCCCTGCTCAAGCTGGCGCACCAACTCATGGCCGTGTTGTGCTTCCTGGGCCCCGGCTATCACCGCGAGCGCCAGCTTCGCCCAGGCCACGTTGTGGCCACCCTCACTCTGCTCTGTGCCGTCATCCTGTACATCCTCATCATGCCGATATCCGCGCCCATCACTCTTCCCCACGCAGCCCGCTACGTCGGCATCTTCTCCGCGCTCCTCGGCCTGTCCGTGCTGTTCTTCCTCCTCCTGCCCGCGATCCGTGAGTTTCGCAAACGCAAGCAGAGTTTCAAAGTGCGTTTCTTACCAGTCGCCGTTTCTTTCTTGATCCTGTTCGTCTTTGTCCTTGGTTCTCTACACCTGCGCGCGCCGCGTGCCTTCCCAGTCATCGCCTATGTCGCCATCCTGTTGATCGTGGTCTTTTGGACCATGGCCGGGATCGCCTTCTTTGCCGATCACTATCGCATCCCTGTGCTGACCCTGGCCGTCACCGCAATTCTGTTGATGAACATCTTCCCCGCCGAACATGTTTTCCCGGCCCAGCCGCTGCAGGCGAAAGACGTAGCCACCCCGCTACCGACTCCGAAGGACTACGTACAGCGTCTTGCCTACGACAACGCTGGGAATCCCCAACCGGTGATCATCATTACTGCCACCGGCGGTGGCATTCACGCCGCCGCCTGGACCGCCACCGTACTCGGCGAACTGGAAAAAACCTTCGGCCCAAAGTTCCATCAACATATCCTCCTCATCAGTTCCGTCTCCGGCGGAAGCGTAGCCGCCATGGCCTTTCTGCGCGAGTACTTTGCCGATCATCCCTTCGACCAGGATGGCCATTTCCAACGCCGCGTTCTGCAGTCGTCCGCATGCTCCTCGCTGCAAGCTGTTGCCTGGGGCCTGGTCTACCCTGACGCGCTCCGCGCCGTCTTCCCCTGGTTCTACAATCTCTTCCCCTCGCTCGACCGCTTCGACCGTGGCTGGGCCCTGGAAGTAGCCCTCGATCGCAACCTCAGCGACCCCGCCTGCTTCCACGACAACTCCGACCTGCAGGCAAAGTTTCCCAATCCATCCACCCTGCGCCTGAACCAGCTGGCCATGCTACCGCAGACTCTGCCCGCCAACCTGGATCCCAATGACCCGCGCCGGAGTTTCCCTGCCTTCACCTTCAACGCCACGGCCGTCGAAACCGGCGATCGCATCCTGCTCTCGAACTACAGCGCCTTCTCGGAAACGGTAGGCCGCGAGCAGATATTACCTGCCGCGTCGTTTCTCGGTGTCTATGGCCGTGAAGCCTTGCTCCACCCACCGGTCCAGGACCGCGGCGGCTTTGCGGATATCTCCCTCACCACCGCGGCTCGCCTCTCCGCCAGCTTCACCTATGTCTCGCCACCGGCCCGGCTGCCCTTCGAGATGAGCCAAGGCAAAGCGCAGAACTCTTTTCACCTCGTCGACGGCGGCTATTTCGACAATGACGGAACCAACTCCGTCATTGAGTTCCTCCGCTCGGCCAAGGGTGGCCTTCCCCACGGCCGCGTCCTCCCCGTCCTGCTCATTGAGATCCGTAACAGTGACGATATCGACGACACCGAGAGTCCCGACTCCTACGCCAACCAGGCCAACCTCGTCTTTCAGCCCTACGCACCCGGCGAACCGCACCAGCCCGGGTCCCCGAAAGACGGATCTTGGAAAGCTCCGCGCAAGTCCCCTGGCCGTTGGGGCCCGGTGGCGGAGCTGTTAGCGCCGCCCGAAGCCGCGATCCACGCCGGCTTCAACTCCACCACCCGGCGCAACCGCCGCGAGCTCGACCTGTTGGAGTGCGCCTTTGATTCTCAGCTCGCCATCGAGCATCTCGTCTTCGACTACCAGCAGCAAATCGCTTATCAAAAGGGCCATGAACCGCATACGCCGAACCCGCAAATCGACACGGGCGAGAGCGAGCTGGATCGACCCCTCTCCTGGCACCTGACCAAGCGCCAGCAACTATGGATTAGCGGGAATGCCGGACAATCCAACAGCCAACCCATCCTCGCCGCCCTCGACCGAAACACCACCCTCTCCGACCGTCAAAAAATGAAACAGGCTCTGGACTGGTTCAACCATCCCCAACCAACCACCTGCAAAGAAACCGTGGCCCCGCAATGAGGACTTTTTCCGTGACTAGACGCCGTCGCGGGGTTTGTTTTTGCGGACGAAGTCGGTGTTTTGGGTTGGCTCGGCGTCACACTCAATCGCTATGGTGGTTGCAGGAAAGTCGGGCGCGGATTGCGGCAGCCCCGTGAACTTGGTTTGGAATTCGTCCTGGGTGAACTTTACTTCGGCTTTGGTCTTGAGGAGATGAGCGGATTTTACTTTTACCTTCAGACCACTGATGGCTACATAGTCGCCCGGCCAGAAGTGGACGTGCATGTAAAGAGTGTTTCCAGTGCGGGTGAAACTGGCGTAGTTGGAACGGCGCACCTGGCAGAGGTCGGATTTGTAGATGGTTTCTCCGTTGGTGTCCATCCAGTGGCCGACTTCCGTCAATACTTTCACGGATTCTTCGGGCACGGAGCCGTCCGGCTTGGGTCCTATGTTCAACAAGATAGTTGCCACCATCGCGGGCGCACTGGATCAGGTTGCGGACGATGGTGCGAGAGGATTTCCAGTCAGTATCCGCCCGTTGATAGCCCCAGCTGTCGTTAAGGGTCATGCAGGATTCCCAGGCGCGGCCTCCGGTTTCGGCTACGATCTTTTGCTCCGGGGTGGCAAAGTCTCCTTCGAGCTTGTTGCGGTTGTTCACGATGATTTCCGGCTGTAGCTGGAAGACCATGTCGTTCATGCGGTTCGATTCCCAGCCCTGGGCGTCCAAGGGCCAGGAGACGTCGTACCAGAGAACGTCGATCTTGCCGTAGTTGGTCAGCAACTCGCGAATCAGCCCGTGGGTGTAGTCGACGAACCGGCGACGGGCAGCTTCGTCGTCAGCACAGCGGGCACCGTCGGGATGATGCCAGTCCATCAGCGAGTAGTAGAAGCCGACGCGCAGGCCTTCCGCTCTCGCAGCTTCCACGTACTCATGGACAAGATCGCGGCCCGGCCCGCGCTTGGGCGCACAGTAAGTGGTCAGCCTGGTATCGAAATTGCAGAAGCCCTCGTGGTGCTTGGTGGTCATCACCATGTACTTCATGCCGGCTTGTTTGGCCAGGCGAGCCCACGCCCGGGGAGAGTTGGGCGCCGGGCGGAAGGTGGCCGCACGCTCCTGATAAGGACCGATGGGAATGGCTTCGTCTTCCATGACCCACTCGTGGCGGCCGATGGTGCTGTAGACGCCGAAGTGGATGAACATGCCAAACTTCGCTGCGTGCCACCACTGCATGCGTTGGTCGCGGGTCTGTTCCTGCAGGGTGGCGGTGGCGGATTGCGCGGAAGCCAGTGCGTGGGGCAGGCCAAGCATGGCGAGTGAGGCTCCGGTGGTTTTGAGCAGGTCTCGACGAGTCAGATTTTTATCCATGAGTTTTCCTAAGGTTCCCCCGCAACTCAAACAGCTTATATGGATTTTCAGGGATCTGCCCCGGACAGGGGATGGGGGTAGGGAGTTGGGCGACAGATGTTGCCGTTGTCGGACGGAAACGCTGTCACCCGATCCTTTGTGGCGGGTTACTTCACAAACAGTTTGAGGCTTTCGAGATAACCTTGCTCTCTCCATTTAGGACAGGTGTAGACCCTGCCCTCGTCGATCAAAACGTCGATCGAGTTGAACCAGGCAATTTCTCCCTGGAGTTTGTCGTGATGAGCCTGCATGAGCTCATTCAGTTCTTGGATGGTGACACCTTCGGGATGCTGCCGCATCAGTGTAAAAACCAACTCGATGGCACGATCCTGCTCGGGGAATTTTCTACTGTACGACACGATTGCAGCTTTTTGCCTCCGTTTTTTCTCGCGTTACTTGCGATGGGGGACACGTGGCCTGAAGCTCTTTCCGGGGATATCGTAGGCGGCGAGCAGACGGGTCGATGGAACTGACCGTCGGATTTCGAACAGCTGACTACAAGGCAGTAAATCGAGTAATGCCAGTCTAATGTCCCCCTTCCGCGACCCGGAATGGCAGCTTCACATTCCGCAAAAGGAGTACACCACAATCGTTCTCACACACCTCTAGTGCACTTCTACCTGTCGGGGCCCGTTGTGGGATCGCAGGAAGCTTTGGCCGCCGGCCCGTCGCTTTCCGCTCCTGAAGTAAAGGAAGGGCGCAGGCGGTGTCTCAGCGGAGCAGGCTTAAGTCCCTGCAAGAGGTATATTGTCACAGAAAGTGAAGCTTGAGCAAGGGGACTCTTACATCATTTACGGGTACATTTCCGCAAATAGTCCTTGACCTGGGATGCATTTCCCGTATTTGCCATAATGGAATCGCCGGGGGCGGATTAAGAACAGCACGCCGGATGCGACGCCGTAGATGTTCCAGATGTGCTTGTCCCGGATGTGCGTACCTCAAAGGGCTAAAGAGTCTGGGTGAGAACCAACCGATTGCAAAATCAGTCCCACAGAGCCTGAAGGAAAGCTCCGCGTCTGAATTACGGCTGGGCAATCGAAAACGCAAAAAGTGCCGACCCTGCAGGAATCACGACGTACTGCCGGCCATCCAGCCGGTAGGTGATCGCGGTAGAGTAGATCGCCGCGCCCAGCTGGCCATTCCATAGATCTTTACCGGTGCGTGCATCGAGGGCAATGAAATTACCGTCGGATTCGCCGGCAAAGACCAGGCCGCCCGCGGTGGAGAGTGCTCCCCCGTTGGGATTGCTGAAGTAGGGGAACGACCACTTCTCGGCGCCGGTGATAGGGTCGAGTGCTTTGAGCGCCCCCGTGGGTCTTATCACCGGATCGGGCACATACACACTCCCCAGAAAATCATGGCCAACACGATACGGCTGGGGTGCGCTGGTAAAAATATCGCACTCGTTCGACGTGGCAACATACAAAAGTCCGGTGTCGGGGCTATAAGAAGGCGAATACCAATTCGTGAGCCCGAGAGCACCAGGGCACACCCGATTTCCTGTTGGATTCGGCTTCAGGTCAGGATTCAATATCGGCCTGCCGTCCGTGCCTATCGCTTTCGCCCACGTCACCTGCCCAAACGCAGCAGCCTTAAGAAACTTGCCGTCAGTACGATCGAGGACATAAAGGAAACCGTTGCGGTTCGCCTGCACCAGCAACTTGCGCGGCCGGCCTTCCCAGTTAGCGTTCACTAACACCGGAACCTGGGTGGCGTCGTAGTCATACAAATCGTGAGGAGTGAATTGAAAGTACCACTTCAGCTTTCCCGTGTCGGCATCGAGTGCGAGCATGCTGTTGCTATAGAGATTGTCGCCCCCTCGCTCGCCGCCGTAATCGCTCGGGGAAGGGTTTCCTGTGGGCCAATAAACGAGGTTCAGCTCGGGATCGTAGGAGCCGGTAATCCACGCCGGCGCGCCTCCGGTCTTCCAACTGTCGCCGGTCCAGGTCTCATGTCCCGGCTCGCCTGGACCCGGCACGGTTTCAAAGCGCCAGCGGCGTTGGCCTGTGTCCGCATCGTAGGCATCGATAAATCCTCTGACCCCGTACTCGCCGCCCGAAATGCCGACGATCACCTCGTTCTTCACGATCAGCGGTGCGACGGTGAAGGTATACGCCGCACTCGAGTCAGCGGCCTTTGCATCCCACACCAGGTTGCCTGTCCGCGTATCAAGGGCAATCACGTGCCCGTCGAGCGTAGCCATGAACAACTTATTGCCGAGGATCGCGAAGCCGCGGTTCACCATCCCACAGCACGGCTGAAGCTTATCCGGGAGATTGCGCTGGTAACGCCATATGGGACGTCCGGTGCGCGCATCGACTGCGAATGCGCGGTCATTTTGCCCCGTCCCGTACAAGACGCCGTCCACCACCAGCGGAGTCGTCTCGAACTGGCCCAGGTCCGCAACCTGAAACGTCCACTGCATCCTAAGCTGCGGGACATTGACCGTATTAATCTGATCGAGCGCGCTGTAACGCCAACCGGCATATCGGCCTGAATAGGTAAGCCAGTTCTCCGGCTCACGGTCGGCGTTCAGCAAGCGCTGGTACGTCACCTGCGCCGGCAGGGCCGCTGCCCCACCGAGAAGCAATGCCAACGGCAACGCCATCTTCTTCAAGTTGTGCGTCATCGTTTTCACTTGTCTCGCAATCCAGCCAGGTACGCCACCAGGTCCTGGAGTTCTGCGGGCTTGAGCATGGTCTCGGAATAAGCCGGCATCAGAGACTTGCGCTCGTGTATTACCTCTTTGAGGTTCTTCTTTAGAAACAACTGTAGCCGTTGGCCGGTATCGATGAGTTGGATGGAAAAAGTATCTTCATTCTTGGCTACACCGACAATTCTGCGTCCGTCTGCCGTCACAACGGTGACGGTGTCATACACCAGCGGAAGGCCATAGTGATTGTTCGGATCGAGCATGCCGCTCGTGAGCTCCTTACTGGGCTCGCGAATGGAGTCGATCAGATAAGGCACGGAGCGTGCCTCGCCCACGTGAGATAATTCGGGACCAAGTACACCGCCGCGCCCTTGCACCATGTGGCAGGTCGAGCATCCCCCGGTTCCCCAGAAAATCTTCTCCCCTTTGGCGGAGTCGCCGGAGACAGTTTCGCTCTTTCCAGGGGTCAACGATCGAAGGTACGCCAGAATGGCCCAGGTCTCGGAATCTTCAAAGCCGTTCGCCGGCATCTCGGTCCCGGGCACTCCACGAGTGATGGTGCGGAAGATGTCGGCATCGGTCGATCCATGGACCCAGCGCCCGGCGGTCAGATCCGGTCCCCGGCCGCCACCTTGCGCATTGAGCCCGTGACATGGAGAGCAGTTCGCGCGAAAGAGCGAAGCACCCTCCTGGATAGCGGCTGGATTGCCGGCGACCGGGTTCTGCTGCCCCTCCATCACCAGGACACATGCTGCGCCGATCAACGCAACGAGCCCGATGTATTGTGCTGCTTTCATGCGAGATCCGCCGGCTCAGAATGCGGGCTTCGCCACGTGTCGAGGTACCAACCGGCGAGCGCCAGCAGGAAACACCAGAGGAGGATATCGACCGTGTAAGCAACGCCCAATCGGGCAATGACGCTGAAGGTTTGCCCCACCAGCCCCGCGTCCGGTGTCCAGTCAGTAAGAGCCCAGGTGATAGCCGATCCGCCGAAACCGCATACCAACACGGCGAGCCAATAGAACCAGTGCTTGTAGGGAGCTGCCCCATGCCGCAAACAGCCCTTATGGATTCCGCTGGCACAGAGCACGATGACCATGGGAAGCAGAAGCCCGGCCCACACGCATTGCAGGCAGTCATAGAAGCGTTCTTGCCATGCGACCAGGCTTGAGTACCCGAGAAGATGTCGCAGCCACGGTGGCGATTGGGAATTCCAATACCCTGCGTAAAGCGCTTCGTGGGCCCGCCCTACAGCAATCGCCTGCAGCATCAACCACCACAATGCGATGAAGGCGGCCAGCAACAGCCAACTCAACCATCGGGGCGCAGGCTCGGCGCAGGGACGCAGATGATGAAAGGTTGCGGTGTAAAGGAACAAGAAGACCACCACCAGCAACACCGCGGAGAACATGGAAAACGCGAACTGCCAGGTGTGCGAGTCGGGAATCTGCAGCCACGCCGCCGCCAGCAGCATCAACACAAAGTTACCCGCCCATTGGCTCAGGAGAAGACGTCCGGTCATTTTTGCGCGGGCACCCCGCAATGCCTGCATCATTTCTTCTCCTCCCCAGCGGACGGTGCCGGATCTACCTGCAGATGCAACAAATCAGTCGTGGCCTGGACGCCCGGCTGGTACATAGGCTGGACGTCGGCCGGGGTGATGGAGAAGCTCCCCGGGTTCACCACCTTGAGCAAATAGAAAGACTCATGCCGCCCGCTCGACTCGGTGGCAAAGAAAGCAGCGTGATCATCGAAGAACTCGCTCCTCGTGTACCAGTACTGCCAGGTCGCCGGCTGGTCAAGGATGTTGTAGCTGTCGCCATGCTGCACAAACTCCGTCCCGGCGGGAATGGGATCCTCGATCAACAAATACTTCGTAGGAGAGCCGTTTACCGCCAGGTGCACAGCCAAAGTATCTCCCGGCAGTACAGCACCCTTGATCGGGTCGAGCCGGTACACAATCTGTCCGTCCTTTGTGATCGGGCTCAACTTGAAGTAGTCGCGCGTGATGTTTAACGAAAGCGTGCCCTGCTGGTAGAGCTTCTGTTCGGTCGAGTAGTACTTGCCCTGCACCGACCAGTACGCCCGCCCGCTGCCATGCTTGGTGATCTGCACTTGATTGCTGCCGGGATGGAGCTGGCCGGCGGCGACATCCACCGGGAAATCCACGCCAGAAGCTGCGTCGGCAGCGGTGAAATGCCGTTTGCCGATGGAGCTGCCGTTGAGCAAAACGTCCACATCGAAGTCTGCGTTCAGCTCCTGCGAGGCGGCGAGATAGTCCACCAGGCCAAAGAGCACCATGGCTGTCTGCTCGGTGGAGTTCCACCAATAGCCGCCGCTGCGATTCACCACCAGCCACTGCGCGGCCGCTTCAAGCAAGGGGCTCTTGGGATCGGCATGGGTGAGGAAACGCAAGGCGAACGCCGTGCTCTCCGCGCTGTTGTCGTCGCTGATATCGAGCAACGGGTTGTGCATAGAAGGCCACGATGCGAGCGCGCCCTGCCGCTTGACCTTGCTCTCCAGAATTTGGGCAACCTGTGGCGCACGGTTGTCTCCGGTGCGCAGCATCACCATGCCGGTAAGGGCCAACCCTTCGGCAGAAAGATCATTGCGCCGCGACCAAAGAGTTTCCGTGGACGAACCCAAGTTCTTCGAACCGGCCTCGCTGAGGGCATACAGCACATAGGCCCGCAGATCGGGAATCATGCGCGGGTGCTGCGCCAGCTGCTTCTGCAGGTAAGCCACTCCCCCGCCGAGATTATCGCCGGCCTTGGCATATCCCGCAGCCTTGGCCTCGGCGAGTCCGGACACCACGTACGCCGTCATAAAGACACGGCTGTCATCCTCTTTCCACCAGCCCCAGCCGCCGTCGTCATGCTTCAGGTCGTTCAGGCGGTCGAGGCCGGCATTGATCTTCGCTTGCAGATCTGCCGGGCTGATCATGCCGGATAGGTTGAGCTTCTTGAGCGTCTCGGCAACCACCAGGTTGGGCAGGAAGCTGGACATGGTCTGCTCGGTACAACCATATGGATAAGTAGTGAGATAGCTCAGCGCGGAGAAGAGACTCCCCGCGATCGAGGGAGCAATCTCGAGATGCAGTGTGTGCGCGGCTGGATCTGTGTTAGCAGGAAAGTCGATGGTCGCGTTCGCGGGAGTATTCTCTGCGATCACGCCCGACGAGTTGATAGTGCGGGGGACACCGTTGGGCTCTACCGGGAAGGTGAGCTCGAGCGCATCCGATTCCTCATTGGTGAGCGCCTTGGCCAGCAGACGCGCGCTGCCGATGCGCGAGGCCTTCACCCGCCAGAGCGCGGTGCCCTCACCCTTGCTGGGAACGGTGACGGACTGCGGTGCTCCACTCACCGGATCGAGGCCATCGATACTGAGCGACAGCTGTACCTGCTTAGCCTGGTCAAGATAGTTGTGGACGATCACCGGAATGGTGACCTCATCCCCCTGGCGCAGGAAGCGGGGTGTGCCCATGCGCACGATGATGTTCTTGCGCACCAGCACCCGGTTGATAGCGGAGCCCGCCTTGGAATCAAGCGTGATGGCGTGCACCGTGGTCCGCCAGGTGGTAAGCGAATCGGGAAATGTCAGCGTGACATGAGCATGTCCTGCGGAGTCGGTATGGACCGACGGCGACCAATAAGCGGTATCTGGAAACGCCTTGCGCACCCTTGGCTGCACCACATCGTTGCCCGGCTTCACCTGGGCCAGTTGCGGCCGGTAGCGCGAGGCCCGCTCCGCCAGCAGCGGCGACTTGAGGCCCGCCTTGCCGCTGAAGTAGTACTGCATCGACGAATCGATCGCGGCGAAGACGTAGCGGTCGGGGTAGAGCTTTCTGACCATGTCGCCGCTGGTATCCGGGTAGAGGGAGTAGATGGCCTCGTCGACGACCCCAAAGCTGAAATCCGCGCTCACCGGCTTGCCCTGCCAGTCGCGGGCGAAGACGTCGTACCCCGCAGTCTGCTGCGGCTGAAACACCTGCTTGTCGGGAGTGATGTCCACTTGTAACTGCTGCTGTACCGGAGGCACTTTGATGCTGAGATTGGCCTGGTAAAGCTGATCGTTGCGGACGAAGGCGGCCGTCAGTTCCAGGTTAGGTTGCGCATCGGCCGTGATGGGCAAATCAAACGTCAACGATTTCCCAGGCGAGTACATCACCTTTTGGAACTCGATCGAATACCCCGTGGCGATCACCAGGGGATGGAAACTGTCAACATTGGAAAGGATGCTGAGGTGAGCCGTGTCTCCGACCGCATAGCTCTTCTTGTCGGCGATGATCTGCACCGAGCGTGACTCGCCTCCCCACCCTTCCTCGTTGCCGCCCATCACCCACAGATAGGTAGAGTCGTAAACGACCCTTGTTTCGGGTGTCGTCGCGGTGGCCTCGACCTCCGCGCTGCCCGCGGCGGAGACTGGGATCTTCCCTTGTGCCCGGCCGCTCGCGTCCGTGGTCACATCGGTACTGGCTCCGGGAATGGTCTGGGTCTTGCCATTGGCATATTTGTGGGTCACCAGCTGCAGGTGTACCCGGGTTTGCACTGGTTTGTTATCGTAGTCGACCGCGGTTACGTTAAAGAGCGCGGAGTCGCCGACACGGATGGCATAACTCACCGGCTCCACGTGGATGCGGAAGCTACCGCGAGTGGCGAGAAAGCGTCCCCGCCCGGTGATCTCGCGGTTCGCCTGATCGGTCACCGCGCCCTCGACGGTGTAGTCCTGATCGGTCGGCCGCTTTAGATTGGCGACGTACTGCGTGGGAACCTGGATGGTCAGCTTGCCGTTGGCATCGAGCTTGCCGGTCTGTTCAGATTGCTGGGCAGCGTCGTAGCCTAGCGAAGCGTCGTCACCGGCATCGGCTCCCATGCCCGCACCTTCATCGCCCCCGCCGTCTTCATCCCACCAATAGTGCGGGAGAGTGATAGACGCGGTACTTGACTGTCGCATTGGAAACAGGCTCGCCGAAGAAGTACCGGGCATCGATCACCACCGGCATGGTTTCGCCCTGCAACAGGCGGGCTTTGGCCGGGCTCACGCGCACCTGGTACTCGGGCTTGCGGTAGTCCTCCACCCGGAAACTGCCGTTGCCTGCGTCGGCATCGGGGTCGTCGGACGCCGGCCCGTTCCTCAGGCGAATGTTGTAGTACCCGAGGGTCGCGGTCGCAGGCAGGGTGAGATCGCCGGCCACGTTGCCCGCCGCGGAGAGTGGCATGTCCTTATCGAGCAAGGCATGGTCATCCTGGTCAGCGATGGTGACGTGAATCGTCGAGAGTTTGGGCAGCTCCAGGTGATTCTCTACCCGGGCCCGCAGGATCCCTTTCCAGTGCACGACGTGGCCGGGGCGATAGACCGGCCGGTCGGTGTAGACGTAAGAAGACCACCGCCCGCCCTGCCAGCCGCTAAGAGCGTAGCCACCTGGGGTCACCGCGGCTACATCGTCTCCGTGGGTGGCCAATACCCAGAAGTTGTCCGGCTGCGGCTTGGGCGCCGTCATCTGCAGCGGGGCCAGCCCATCGGCATCGGTGGTGCCGGTGGCTTTCTGTTGCTGGCCAAAGCCCGCGCTCACTTGGACGCCCGCAATGCCCGCACCGGAGACCCGGTCGACCGCATACGCCAGCACGCTGCCACCCCCGGTGCGCGTGATCATGGCCATGCGGCTGACCATCAACAGGGTGTAGGCCTTGAAGTGACCGTCGGTGGCTTCGACCAGGTAGAGGCCGGAGGACAGCGGATCCATCGGCAGCTCTTGCGAATCGGACACGTACGTGGGGGGCAGTTCCTGACGCCAGCGCGCGACCAGCTGGTGATCGTTCAGCAAGGGGATCTGGGCGAACTGGGCCACGCCGACAATGCGGCTCCTGCGGGCGAGATTGGCTTGATGAGCGCGCAAGCGGTCGCGGTTTTCCGCGGTGAACTGACCGCGGAAAAATTGGCGGATCAGGAACCACAGATGATGCTTCCAGTCGTGAAACTTCTCCAGCCAGGTGCGCTCGTCGATTTGTTCTTTGGGGCCGAAGGGGGTCCCGTTGTCGAAGCTATGCAGGTCAGGCAGGCCGGCCAGGAATTTTTCGGGGTGAGGCACCCGGTAGATGCGGAACTCCAGCTCATCCACATTCTGCGCATACAGATGGATGGTGGGCCTCTCGGTGGGAGCGAAACTGCGATTGGTGCTTAGATTGAAGGATACCGGCCGCGCGGCCAGCAGCCGCATGGGAAACAACAGCGCCAGCAGCAGCAGGAGCCCGGCGTTCAATCCCCTTCGCGCAGAATATTCCAACGATAGACTCCGAGAAAGTTTGCGTTTTCCGGTAGCGGCCGCCAGCGCGCATCCGGATGGTGTAACAAATCTTTCAGCGACAAGCGGCGCATCTCGCCTTTGCCTTGGTGAATGGGCCCGGTATGGTAGACGACCCCCGACTCCCCACAAAAAATCATGGAGTGAAATGGGGAGTGGTGAGGGGTAGCGCCGGGGACATCATACGGTGAGTTTTGGTCTAACTGGCGATAAAAAATGAGGTCGCCCGGCCGGGCCCGACGAAGGTCGCGTCCGACGAGGTAGGTGTTCCGCTCCATCAGCGTGCGCGCGTCGGCGAACTGGGCAAAGCTGCCGTTGCCGAGGTCTTCAGAACTGAACGGGCCGGGGCGGACGCGAAAGAGGTTTGCACCCAGCGGGGTTTGTGGATAGACGTACTGGCGAATCGAGGGCTGAGGGGTTTGCATGGGATGGCTGACGAGCCAGGTTTCATCGTGGGCGTGCAGCGCCTCGCGATAGGCAAAGCGGAGCAGTGCGGCACAGTCGTCGATCTCGGCGGGCAGATTGGGCTGGTCTGCCTGCGCTTCCGCGATCGAAGTGAACCAGCCGCGAAAGGCCTGGCGGTCCTGCGGGGTGTGGAGGCGAAGAAAATCGGGGGTCCCGTCGGCGTAGCTGTCGCTGGGGTCGAAAAGAAAGGTTACCGGTACAAGGATGGTGTGGTGACGCCAGGTCAGGTGAAGGTCCGTGTGGCCCGGGTTCACGGGGGCAAGCAACACGCCCTCGAGGATGCCCGGGGGGGATTCAAGCAAGCGGAGTTTGGGAGCGGTTAGGTTCGCGCTCAACGTATCGCCGAACGATAACCGGGGGAAGCCGATGCGGAGCGCGTTGTGTTCCGCACCATCAGCCGGCAGTGTGACTTGGCTTGGCTCGATGGAGAGCCGCTGTCTTCGGTAAACGAGGAAGGCGACGGCAACCAAGCTGACGGTGAGCATCCCTAGCCATAGGGCACGGGGAAACCTCATCTTCGTTACATCCTCCATTTGAACCGGAGATCCCAGGCGCGCCCCACGGCAAGCCCCACGCCAAGCCCCACGCCAAGCCGGGGCAGGCGGGGCAGGCGCTCGGGATCATCCTCCCAGTTTAGCCGCCGGCCCTCCGGGCCTCGCCGCACATGCCATTCTTTTCCCAGATAAAACCCCACACGTCGTCGCAATCGATGCAGCGAAGTTAGAAAGAACTAATTTGGACGAGACTGGCTGAACTTAGCCCATGACATAGTCCTGGGTTCATCAGGAAACATTATTAAAGTCCCGCAGGGACGGCTGAACGTTGTCCAGGATTGAACCGCGGCCTATTTCCAGCCGTCCCTACGGGACTCTTCAACGGTGCTAGCTAGCCCAGGACTGCGTCCTGGGCTAAGTTCAGTCGTCCCTGCGGGACTGGTTCCAATATTCCCCTGGGTTGTCGCTGGTCCCCTACGGGCTGTCCATAGCAGCAGTTCGAGAGATCAATTTGGACAAGACTGATCCCGTATGGGCCAGAACAGGGATGGTGATGCCGGGTGTCGAGGGTCACGTGGCTGGGATGGATGACGGCGGTTGTTCGCGGTGTACTGACAGGCGGCTCGGGGATTTTGGAAAAACGTGCGCACTAAGCGCACTAAGCGCACTAAGTCGGTCAGAAGACGGCCGCCGATGGAGATCTTTGCTGGTACGGGAGGCGTGGGGACGCCGTCGGCAGAGGAAATCGGGACGATGGCTGTTTGCCGCAGCGCTGGAATGGGCAGTATGTGGAATGGTCACGGTATATAGATCCAAATTGGGTGCATTTCGTGTCAGGCATGCTGGGATATTTTTGGGGGGATGGCCCGTACCCTTCGGAGCGCCGGGTCTTCCGCGGCGGTTAATCACCGCCGATATGTCTAGTAAACTTCCCGTCCACCCCGTTTATCGTCCAGGCTGTTGTGGGGCCACGGCCAGCTGGCCGCCCTTCCCCCTCAAACGATGTCTGGACCGTTCCACTCTGCCGGCAACACCGACTACCACTCCTAAGCCAAGACCAACACTTTGCTGCGGTCGAAGGGCTCGAACACGCCGGATGGTAGTTGAAGAGCTTGCTCAGTTTTAGAAGATGCATTTGTTCGATGTTGACCGATGGAAATATCAGGGAGTAACTGGAGGTTATGTGGTTAACGCCCTTCCTAGTGTGGCCCCACACTTGGGACACTGAAAATAGGAAAACGCTGCAAAGCGAACGTTCAGATGGGGTTAACTGTTGACTGCACTTTACTCTCCATGCAAGTGTTAGACAGTCAACCTGAGACAATCCTCGATGCGGATCGCCGACCTTATCCTACCTGTGTTTGCAGTGATCGTGACTGGCTGGATCGTTGGCTTTACGGGCTATCTGTCGCGGGCGTTGTCTGACGGACTGATTCACTTCGCCTATAACATCGCAATGCCGGCATTGCTGATCGTCACCATTGCGCAAGAACCAAGTCATTCGTTGATCAATTGGCGCTTTCTTGTTGCCTTTGGTGGTGGCTCCCTCCTGTGCTTCCTCCTGGTGTTCGGGATCATGAGCATTCATGGTTCCCGAAGTCTCGCAAGCCGAACGATGCATGGCATGGCGGCATCGATGACCAATACCGGCTTCGTCGCCTTACCTGTCCTGGAGGCGATCTATGGTCCGCGCGCCGTGCTGCCGGCGGCGATCGCCACGGTATTCGTGGCGGTTGTGATGTTTCCAGCAGCCGTGATCCTGCTCGAACTTGATCGGCGGGATGCACATGGCTCACGCACGGCACCGATGGTCACGGTCAAGCATGTCGTGCTTAACCCGATGGTCTTATCGACCCTGATCGGCATGCTTTGGTCGGTCCTCGATCTCCGCATGCCGGGGCCGGTCACCGCCTATTTGGACATCCTGGCCGATGCGCTCACGCCTTGTGCTCTGTTCGCCATCGGACTGGGACTGTCGATCGATGGATTGCGCGCCAATATTGGACGGGCTTCACTGCTCTCGGCCGTCAAGCTCGTCATCATGCCTCTGGTTGTGTACGGATTGACCATATGGCTGGGGCTCGACCCCCTATACACCATTGCGGCCGTGATCTGCGGCGCAGTGCCCACGGCCAAAACAGCCTACATTCTTGCGGGGGAATATCACTGCGAGGAAATGATGGTAGCGTCCACTGTTTCGATGACAACTCTTGCTTCCGTCATCTCGCTCGTGGTCTGGCTTTATGGGCTATCCGGGCTGGCAACGCACATCACGGCCAGATAAGGCAACGGTCTGAGGTCCGGCGTTTTTTTCGCGCTGAGGAGGACGCGCGTACTCAGAAGTGATGCCGATGCGTCTCTCCCCTGCCCCGTTATGGGTGGATCAGGTAGAAGCTGGTCTGGCGGGGAAGGAATGTTTTGAAGCCGTCATCGGTAAGATAAGCGTCGTCTTCCTCCATGACGTAGACCTTCTGGTTGCCCCACTCGGGCACGGGCGTGGCGGAGTTGAGCTCGATGGAAAGGTAAGAACCCTTGCGCAGATGTTTGCCTTCGGCGGCGGAGGCCTGGGCTGCGCGGCCGTCCAGCCCGGCCCCGAGCCCGTGACCCTGGTTGCCGATGGGGTGGGAATAGACTTTCGCTTCGATCCCCGCAGCTTTCATGTCGGCCAATATGTCCTTATAGACGTCGCCGGCCAGGCGGCCGGGGCGGGAGCGAGTCATCAGTGATTCTTGCAGCGCGTTGGTGTTGGCGAGTGCATGTTTCAGGCCGCTCGGGGCATCGGTCTGGCCAGGGAGCAGGACGTAGGCTTCCTTTTGCCAGTCGGTATTGAGGCCCATGCAGGTGATGCCGAAGTCGAGATGCAACACGTCTCCGGGCAAGATGACGGTGGACTCGGGCTCGACCGCGAGAAAGCCGCGTGAGGTTGGCGGGACACGGCCTTTCCGCTGCAAGCGCAGGTCGGGCTGAAACCAAGTGGTTACGTTGTAGAACCCCATCTGGTCGTAGAGCCATCTGCGGACATCGCCCACAGTGGTTTTGCCTGGGGTCACGACTTCGTTCGAAAAGGCACGCCGTGTGAGCTGGTCGGTTAACTCAACCAGCGTTTTGTAGGTGGAGAACTCGTCGGGGATGCGGGTGTCGAGATACTCCTCAATGAGGCCGGCGGCGGGAACGAAATGCGCTTCGGCGCCCGGTCCCAGCGTTTTGGCCAGGTAAAGGTAACTGTCATGGGTAAGGGATCGCTCGACGCCGCGCTTGCCCTCCATGGAGAGGCCGATGTGCTGGGGATGGTACTGGGTGTAGAGCGCGGGAAGCACCTTGTCCGCAGGCTTGGGGTCTTCTTCCGACTCGAAGAAGCGCTGAACGTTTTCTTCCGCATAGCCGGTGACGGCGATCTTGCGCAGCGAGGTGCCGGTGTCGATGAAGAGGAAGATGTCGCGGTTGCCAGTATAGGGGCGAGGCGGCGCGATGTACTGGGTGAGCGGATCATCATGGAACTCTTCATTGACGACGATCCACATGTCGATGTGATGCCGTCGCATCATGTCGAGGATCATGGCGTGGCGCTGGACGAGCCAGGACTCGCGGAGCGCGATCTGCTGCGACCAGGTGGGCAAGTGGATGACCGGCCCGGGCCCAGGCGGCGAGGAAGCAAAGGAGGCAACGGAAACGCTCAGCAGGGCGAGGAGAGCTGTGAACCAGACGCGCATGGAGTTCAGTGTAGCGCGGGAATATTGGCCCGGAGCAGCGTCTGGCGGGGTGATGGTTGTTCTTGAGTCGCGCGGAAGTAAGAAGGCTTAATGTATGAGGTGTTGTAATCGGGAGGCGAAGCTTAGAAGGTAATCTTCCAAGTATTCTCTCGCTGAACAGCTTGAGTGGTTGACTGATAAGGTTGGATTTCGGAGGCGCTTGCGATGAGGATCTCTCGAGACGATGAGCGGTTGAAAACCCTGGAGAACAAGACGGCGCACCTAAGCGTTGTTTGTTGGCTGCAGTTGGCTGTTGTATGCGGCTTGTGTTTTGCACTGTTCCAGCAGCAGAGGGTGAAGGCGGCGGAGGGCCCAGGCGTGCTGAGGGCGAAGGGGTTGATCATTGAGGACTCGGACGGGCGCGCTCGTGTGCTGCTGGGATCGCCTCTTCCGTCGGCATCGGAGCGCATACGTCAGGACGCCTCCACAACGTCGATGGTATTTCTGGACGAACAGGGGCATGACCGGCTAACGCTCGGGGAGGAGCCTGAGCCTCAGATCGCGGGGAAAGTATCGCAGACGATGCATCGGATAGCTCCCGGATTCGGCGTGGTTATCCACGATGGCAGTGGTGATGAGCGTGGCACCTACGGGTGGCTCGCGAATGGGCGAGCGCTGATTACGCTGGATCGGCCGGGGCTGGACGCCTGGGCAGCGGTGGTCGATGACAAGACCGGGTTTGCAGGAATGAGAGTGGAGTATCCGCCCGACGTTGCAAGAGACAGCAACGCGATCGAGATTGGGACGAAGGGGAAACAGGCTTTTGTGAGGATGCAGGATACGAAGGAGAAGGATCGTGCCGTCTTTACTCTGAAGGATGATGGACGTACGGAATTTAAAACTCTGGACGGAATGGGTGCACCGATACGCCAAATGACACTGTCGGCGCCGGAGAGATGATTTAGCTGAAATGGTCTCAGCTATGAAGAAAGCAGGACGGACGGAAGTGGCCCTAATGGAATCACGCTATTCCTGCTGAACGCGGGCATAGCGCGTACGCTGGTGAGAATGAGATTCTTCGTTGGTACAGCAGGCTGGACGGTGCCGAAGCAACACCTGGCGCTCTTCTCTGCACTTGGCGAAGTCGCGAAGCGTTCCCACCTTGAGCGCTACGCTAGCCGACTGTGCTGCGCGGAGATCAACTCAAGCTTTCACCGGCCGCATCGGCGCGCCACCTGGGAGCGTTGGGCGGCGACGACGCCAGATGATTTCCGCTTCGCCGTGAAGGCGCCAAAAGCCGTAACTCACATTTCTAAGCTGGTGAACACCGGCGGTGCTCTGCTGGAGTTCTTCGACGCGGTGCGTGGTCTCGGCCATAAGCTAGGGCCCGTGCTGGTTCAACTTCCGCCGAAACTTCCCTTCGACGATGGTGTCGCTCAGGAATTTTTCACTACCTTGCGAGAGTTACATCTGGGCGCGGTCGTTTTGGAGCCCCGTCATCCAAGCTGGTTTACTGCCTCCGTCGATCGCATTCTGCGGAGCTTCGAAATTGCACGCGTAGCCGCGGACCCACCCAAAGGTTCCAAGATGGCCGCCCGGCCCGGAGGATGGGAGGGCCCATTCTACTGGCGTCTACACGGTGCCCCGCGTACCTACTATTCAGAGTATGACGAGAATTGGCTGGAATCATTTGCGAAGCAGCTTCAGTTGCTGGAGAACGTGTCGTTGAACAAAGAGTTTTGGGTGATTTTTGATAACACCGCGCTGGGTTATGCAACCGCCAACGCGGTTTGGATGGAAGATGCATTGCGCTGAAGCATACCCCCCTCATCCGCGTTTTACAGATTTACCGATGATTACTAGCCATCGACGGAAGATGTCTTGGTTCACAGCAAACATTTAAGCAGACAACGTTCGAAACACAGGCGGAGTCACTGCAACGCAGTGTGGTCGTTTTTTGACAAGGATACGGATGTCCCCGAAACCTGCCAATCGACCTTAGCTGGAGCCACTCTTAGTCGTCCGGGGTTACTTCGTCTTTTTGAAGTTTGAAACTCCTCGTGGAAATCGACTTGTAACGTTTCCTCGATCGATATCACTACCTTGCAATAGAGCGTTGGAACTCTGATAGACAGAACGACGGGATGGGGATGCGTCAGGACCTCTCTCGGGGAGATCAAGACTGCTCCCAGCAATAAGCAGCCTCGACATTTCCTTCGTAACCTTGCGCAAATTCCCGCGGAGAGTTCCAAATGCCCGCTTTGCCTCGCGATGGGGCTGGGAACGATTGGCATTACAAGCTGGAAGTTTCGGCGCACCGCTCGAATTCTAAAAGTCAGTTTGGAGCCCGATTTGCGGTAGAAGCAGCTTTCACAGCCCGCTGCACAGTTTTACGGAGAATCAGCTTATGGGCGTACACGAATTCACTCTCGGAGCCTGAGTCATTTTTTGCTTGCGGTTCAAGGACTGAGTAGGACGGTTCCGATCAATCCACCAGCAGTGCCAAACCATTCCCGAGGAGATCTTCATGAGCGATCCAGTCAAGTCCACACCTTCGATCTCAATGCCCACCGGGTCGAAATTCGGCCAGGTTGATTCGATGGCCTCCGCCCCTCCCGCCGCACGTCCCTCAGTCGCTCGCATGGCCCAAGCTATGGAGGTGCTAGCGGTCGCGCCGCCCGTTGCACCAGATGGTGATCTTGGTCCGCTGACCGCCTTCACCGGCACTTTCGCCGGCCCCGGCTTCAATACCATTTTCCGCCCCAACAACCCAGTCACGCCGACTCCCCTCCCGACTCCGCTCAACCCGCCTGGCGACAACGTTCTTGAGCTGAACGTAACCTTTGACTCGATTGCCTTCTCCACGAGCCTCGGCGCGGTCCCTAACCGCGGCACTCAACCTCAGGGCGACATTAGCCTGAACGGCGTTCCTTACCTGCAAACCGTAAACGACATCACGACGAGTGTCCCGGGGCCCATCATCCACGTCGAGCCCGGTCTCTGGATGAGGACTCCGGCAACGGACACGCCGAAAGAGACGCGAACGCTGGCCCGCATGGCGTCCATCCCTCACGGCACAACGATCAATGCCCAGGGAACCTGTTTGGTTAGCCCAACCGGACAACCGATAATCAGTCCCGTCGACATCACCCCATTTCCTGTCGGCGGCACGCAGGCAGCCAATCCTATTCCGTTCCCGAGTCAAACAGCCGTCAATCAGGGCACAGCACGTATTCCCCAGGACCTGACAGCATTTATTGCGGCCGGCACCATTACACAAGCCATGCTGACTGACCCGAATTCTGTGATCCGGAATCACATAGCCGGGGTGAACATCACCTCGACAACGGTCATCCTCATCTCCACCCAACCAGGCCTTCCCATCTTTGGCGGCGGCACCGACAACATCGCTTTCCTGCTCGGCGACCCTGCCGGCGCCAAACCGAACGCAAATGCGATCAAGATGCAGGCCATCTTCTGGATCGAAGAGGTTGCGACCACCATCACAGTCCCCGCTTTCACGCCCGGCGACAAGCCGATCACGATCTCGCCGGCCCCCGTCAACCCCAGCCAACCTGTGCCGTCGTTCCTGATCGATCCGTCGGTGACCATACCGGCTCCGATCACCATCCCGGTTACGTATACCCAGATCCAGTACACCCAGACGGTCCTTCTCGTCTTCGCCACTCTGAACTGGCCTCACGTTTCAGTGGCCACCCTCGTGCCGCAGGCTCCTATTGAGCTCCCCGATTCCGCCTACACCACACCCGCTAAGGCTGCTGTCTAGACGAATTCGCCGGCTAAGCCCGCATCCATCATCGCAAGCGAACGGAGTTGGGAGGGAGTTAAGCTATCGTCCCCGAAACTTCCCCCATTGAGTTTCCTTCGCCTTGGTTTGCGTGAGGCATCGGTGGTTCCGTGGGCAACTGCAGATTTCGCTCGCCCGGCCCGAAAAACATTTCCAGGAAGGGTCCGCGGAACCGCAGGTCCCTCCGCTCCGGTCGGGATGACAAGGAAAGGGTAGCGGTTCGATAGGAAGTGGTTGCCGGACCGAGGCGTTTTTCAGTGCTTTGGGGGGAGCGCAGGCCTGTGACTCCCGCGTTCTCATGACAACCGACGGAGTTGCGCGGCGAGTACCGCCCAGCCGAGCTCCTGTCGACGATACAGAAAGCCAATCAGTCAGCACGCGCTCGTTTGTTAGCCCGGAGGAAAGACAGACCTTTGATGGAGCTTCGCCCCGTCTTTTTCCGACCATGTACGCTGCGACATGGGAACCGCCCGCGAGAGAAGGTTGGTTGTAAGGTTTTTCCAGTCCGTCCACAAAACCTCCCAGCCGTACACGGGTGCGCCAAGCAGGTCACTGTCGGGCTGGCGTTGTTTGGAGAGCTGGGGAAATGTCTGAACCAAAATGTCTGAACCAGGCGGCGCTGGGAGCATATGTGTGGGGCGTTCGCAGCTTCCACAACTGGCCATGGTCACGGCCTATCGCCAGAATGTACCTGGAGTGAGGGCCGTTTTCCTAAGGCATACGCTCAAGATGATGCTTCATATGAGCGATATAGTCTTCCAGCATGAACCCCAGTGTGATGCGATCTTCTCCAAGAACCAGATGCGGGAAAGGTGCGCCTTGTTAACACGCTCGACGGTTTGCGCGAATGAAGATTAAGCATCTGCCAAAGTGAAAGCAGCTCCGCCCATCGTCGATCCTGGTAGCCCTGCACTGCGACCCATTCGGCCTGCTTGTAGCCTGGCATACGCAGCTCCGAATCAATGCTCAGGCGCACCGCGCGCTGGATGTTATTGCCCGCAGAATCGATCAGGTGGCCGACAACCTGTTTCGCGCTCCAACCACCATTCGCGCTTGCCCTGGAGGCAGAACCCTCGTCGTAACGCGCGGCCAGCGTTAGCATGCCGCTCTCGACGACTGCACGAAGATGACTGGCCAACTGCGCCGGTTCCAGCAGGAGGAGATCCGTTGGTTCGGTGTAGGTGCTCATAGCAGAAGTCTACGCTGATACAACGTGCTGCCTCCGCTGTGTTTTGCAGAACCTGTGGACGCTGATGGCGATGGAGCCTTCGCCACCGAGGCCACGCGCTTCACGTTGTTGGAACGCACGTCGCCCGCGAAGACTCCGGCCGATGTCTCAAAAAAGCGGCGCTCTGGAGTGGTTATTTCGGTGTTCGGGCTGGCGCCGGTCATCAGGAAGGCGTGGCGAATGGCGTGTTGCTCTTCTTCGCCGCTTTGGTTATTGCGCCAGCGAATCGAGCGGAGGTGTCCATTGCCTTCAAGCCGGATAATCTCGGTGCGGCTATGAAGTGTGATCGCGGGGCTTTGCGCGATGCGACGGACTAGGTAATTGGACATCGTATCTTCGAGGTGCGCACCACGGATAAGGATGTGTACGTGGCTGGCAATCTGAGAAAGAAAAATGGCCGCCTGGCCAGCGGAGTTGCCGCCGCCCACCACGATGACCTCTTCCGCCTGGCAGAGCTGGGCCTCGACGAACGTTGCCCTGTAGTAAATGCCATTGCCTTCAAAGTGAGCCAGGTTTTCGAGCGGCAGCTTGCGATATTGCGCTCCGGTGGCGATGACCACGGAGCGTGTGAGCAGTGTGCCCCCGCCTTCGATTTCAAGGGAAAAGGGCTGCTGCGCGCACATAAGCCGCACGGCCGGGCGCGCCACCATCAATTGCGCGCCAAATTTCTGCGCCTGCGTGTAGGCCCTGCCCGCCAGCTCCTGACCGGAAATGCCCGTGGGAAAGCCCAGGTAGTTTTCAATTTTCGAGCTGGAACCCGCCTGGCCACCGGGAAAATTCGTCTCCACGACAAGCACATTGAGCCCCTCAGAAGCAGCATAGACGGCAGAAGAAAGGCCCGCCGGTCCGGCGCCGACGCACGATCACATCGCGCACCGTGGTGGTGTCGATTCCGTCATTGAGCCCGATGCAATCACAAACCTCCTGGTTGCTGGGGTTCTTCAACACCCACTTGCCGCGGCAGATCATGACCGGGATATCTTCCGCGCTGAGTTGAAACTGGTGGATCAACTCCCGCACTGTTTCGTCTTTTTCGAAGTCGGCATAGGTGAACGGGTAACCGTTGCGCGTGAGAAAGCCTTTGAGCCGCAAGGTGGCTGCCGAGTTATCCGAGCCAAGCAGCACCACATCGCCCCAGCCGCGTGCGATCAGCTCCACCCGGCGCAGGATGAAAGCGCGGGTTAGGATCTCGCCCAGCTCGCTGTCGGTCTGCACCAGCTGCTGCAGGGCTTCGCGCTGCATCTCAATCAGTTGGCCGGCGACGCGCATGCGTGCGACGACCATGCTCCGCCGCCCGGAGAGCATGACGATATCGCCAAAGAAGTTTCCGGCTCTGTGCACTGTTACGATCTCGTCGCCGCCGGCGGCAGGCCGCACGATTTCTAACTCGCCAGAGAGAACGACGATAAACGGCATGGCCGCATCCCCCTGCTCGACGACAGTGGTCCCGGCGTCGACGTTGCGCATGGTTGCCACATGCAGCGATTCGCTGCAGTTGAGGCGCGGTGAGTGTAGGGAAGAGAGCCGGGTTGTTTTGCGCGTCGGGGCCTGGTTGGTTGTCCATCACAGAAAATCCTTCGCTGAGCGCTGTACGTCTCCCCTGCGAGTCTACTTGCAAGAGGAACATGTCTCACCCCCCATTTGGGTAGCTGGCCAGGTTTTTCTGAGTTCGCAACGCTTCGATGTGATTCACACCGCATTCCTCCCACAGGGGCTAAAGAGATTGCCTGAGAACTCCCATTGTGTCGTCCCTTCGGGACTCGTTTTGCGTGACATCCTACCCGGCACTCCCGTGCCGGGCTCTAGATTGTCCCGTCCCTGCGGGACTGATTGTGTTGGGTGACCTGCGGTTCTTTTCTACCCACTGAAAGCCCATACGCTTCCGGAAAAAGTACCTCAGGGGCTTAAAGAGTCTGCGTGAGAACTCCATTTCCAAACTCAGTCCCGCAGGGACGACTGAGCTTAGCCCAGACGGGCGCTGCTCAGCTACTACTTTTGGAAAACTCAGTTCGCCTCGGATCCGAATGTCATCGGAAGGACGATCACGATCAACACCAGCCCGGCTGCCGTCAACGGCCCTGTCACCATCGTTGGTGTTCTCCCCGCCAGCTTCGATTTCGGCGCTGTCTTTGCTCCCGGCAAGAAGGTCGACCTGTTTGTTCCTGCCGTCATGGACTTCTGGAACACCTGGGGCAACACGCTTGCCGTTGTTGGCCGCCTCAAGCCGGGCGTTACCGCTGCTCAGGCACAGGACGAAGCCGATCGTCTTTTCCCGCACCTTAAGCTTCAGCACAAGGACTGGTATCTACGACTACGCCTCGGACCTCATCACCCTCAAAGACCACGTCGCCGGCAAGCTGCAGCGCTCTCTGGTCGTTCTCTGGTTCGCCGTCGGCCTTATCCTGCTCATTGTCTGCGTCAACCTCTCGAACCTTCAGCTAAGCCGCGCTGCGACACGCGCAGCAAAGAGTTCGCCATGCGCCGCGCACTCGGTGCAAGCCGCGGTCGCCTCATCCGCCAGTTGCTCACAGAGAGCCTCATGCTGTCGTTCTTTGGTTCTGTCGTTGGACTCGCCATTGCTTTCGCCATCATCTATTACCTTTCACACCAGAGCTCCATCGCGCTGCCTCTGCTCACAACCATTCATCTCGACACGGCGTCGCTTTCCTGGACCCTGGTCACGGCTATCGCCGTCGGCATCCTCTTTGGACTCGCGCCCGCGCTGCGCATCTCCGGCACCAATATTCAGGAGACGATGAAGGACAATGCTGCAGGTATGGCCGCGGGCCGCAGCCATGAACGTTTCCGTTCGATCCTTGTCATCTCTGAGGTCGCTCTGGCTTGCGTGCTGTTAGTCGGGGCCGGCCTGTTGCTGCGCAGTTTCCTCCGCGTCCTCAACGTGGACCTCGGCTTCAATCCGAGCCGCGCCGCAGCGATGCAGACCGACCTGCCTGCAGCGACTACCAAGAACCAGCTCGTCCAGCGGGCCGCGATTCTCAGATCCGTAATAGATCGCGTCAGCGCGCTTCCCGGCGTTGAATCGGTCGGCATCGCCGATATGCTTCCACTTGACCGGAACCGCCAGTGGGGGCTTGCGGCTGTGGGCCGCTACCACGCTAAAGACGCCGATACCGGCGCGCTCGTTTATCTCGTCACCCCCGGCTATCTCCGGGCGATGGGGATGCGGCTGCGCTCAGGCCGCGACTTCTCATGGAACGACACACCCGACAGCGAGCCGGTCATCCTTATTAATGAAGCGGGCGCGCGCCGGGAGTGGCCCGGTGAAGACCCTATTGGAAAACTCGCGAACGGCGCCGGGAGCAAGCCTGCACGCGTCGTCGGTGTCATCGCCGACGTCCGCGAAAGCACTCTTGAGCAGAAGTCCAGTCCCGAGATCTACGTCCCTATGACGCAAAACTCGGATGTCGAAGGGGCAACTCTCATCGTCCGATCCCGAATGGATCCTGACAATCTCGCCAGCAGTGTCCTGCTCACGCTCCGCAGCCTGAATCCATCGCAACCTGCGAGCGAATTCCGTCCGCTGCAGTCACTTGTCGATCATTCTGTCTCGCCACGCCGGTTCTTCGTCCTGCTCGTGACCATCTTCGCTACTCTTGGCGCGCTCCTTGCTGCCCTCGGCATCTACGGAGTCATCTCCTATTCCGTGACACAGAAGACTCAGGAAATAGGCGTGCGCATGGCCCTCGGAGCGACGAGGGGCCGTGTGCAGCGAGCGGTATTGGCTCAGACCCTGCGCCTTGCTGTCATCGGCCTTGCCGCGGGCACCCTTGCCTCGCTTGGAGCTGCACACATGATCGCCTCACTGCTCTTCGCTACCTCGCCCTGGGACCCGGCTGCCTACGTGGCGATGGCTGCGTGCTTGCTCGGCATTGCTCTACTGAGCGGGTACTTGCCCGCCCGCCGGGCGTCCAGGATTCAACCGATGACCGCGTTGCGTAGCAATTGATGAGGCCAGCCACTCGCGGTTGAGGGAGGATTTTCGGATCGAACCGCAGCCGCTAGCGGGGCGGCGCTTTCATTAGGTTGACGAACATATTCGTGAACTTAGGAAGATCCAAATCAACCTGTGCGTGCACCAACTGAACATCGGTGTCGGGCTTCAACGGCGCCGTCCAGGTAAGCGTGTCGCCGTAGCTGGGACCGTGGCTCAAATCAACGTCCATGTAGAGCTGCCGCTCGCCGGTAACGATCGAGGGATCCAGCCACGCGCACGCGGCAAACTCGTCCCACAGGTAATAGCGCTGTTGCGAGTAGCTGGCAATATAACGCGCCGCGGGGTTCTGCGATTCAGCAATCCGGTCAACCATCTGCTGCGTGAAGGGAGCCTTCACCGAGACGTCGACGGTGGTCACATCAATCCTCGGCCAATGGGCACGAAGCACGATGTGGGCGGCCTCAGGATCGAACCAGAAATTGAACTCGTGCCGCGGGCTGGTCGAGAACTCCGGATCGGCGGTCTGCGGATTCAGACTGCCACCCATCAGAACGATGCCCCGCGTCAGCTCGGCGAAGTGAGGATCGATGGCCAACGCAAGAGCGATGTTGGTCATAGGCCCCAGAGCGCAGATGGTCACCTGGTGCAGATGGGCGTGCACCTGCGCGATCAGGAAGTGGGCAGCGTCCTGGTCGAGCGGAAGGATGTGCGGGGCCCCTTCCGGCAGCGGAGGTACAAAGTACGGATCGTGACTCCGTGAAAAATCAGCCTTGCTTTCGGCCTGGTGCTCGATGTCATTCGGCCCCTCTCCCCAGGCACCAAGCCATGTAACCCGCCCCACCAGCGGACTCGCCAGGCGGGTTCCCTGCTGCGTGCGCAACAAAGGAAACACCGCGCCGGGAACCACCGGCACGTCGGTCCTCTTCAGCAACTCGAGCAGACGCAGCGTGTGCTGCACTTCCTCATCGCGCCAGGCATCGCCCGTCACCACGGTGATGCCCAGGACCTCGGCGTCCGGCGATTGCAGCAGCACCATCATGGACATCTGGTTCGATCCGCCCGGACCAGAGCCATCCTGATCGATGATGACCATACGCTTCTCCCCCAGCGCCGAGGAGAGGCAGGCCGACAAGAACAGCGTAAACATAAGAAGCTTCATGAGGTTCATTCTTTCACCGAACCAGGCAGGGACGCTTGGGATGGAAGGCCCAGCCGGGCACCAGGTACTGCATTGCGGCCCGGTCGTCGCGGGCTCCAAGCCCCAGCTTCTGGTGGAGCGCATGGGCGGTCTCGAGCCGCTCCATGTCGACCTCGATGCCGAGACCAGGACGGTCTGACAGCTCGATCGCCCCATGGACAATCTGGAACGGTTCCCGGGTCAGGCGCTGGCCGTCCTGCCAGATCCAATGCGTATCGATAGCGGTTACGTTTCCCGGAGCAGCCGCCGCTACATGGGTAAACATGGCGAGCGAGATATCGAAGTGATTGTTGGAGTGCGATCCCCAGGTGAGGCCCCAGTCGCGGCAGAATTGCGCTACCCGGACGGAACCTTGCATGGTCCAGAAATGAGGATCGGCCAGGGGAATGTCTACTGCGCCCAATTGCACTGCATGCTTCATCTCACGCCAATCCGTGGCAATCATATTGGTGGCGGTCGGCAGGCCGGTGGCGCGCCGGAATTCCGCCATGATCTCCCGGCCGGAGTACCCCTGCTCGGCGCCGCAGGGATCTTCCGCGTAGGCCAGAACATGTTGTTTACCGCGGCAAAGAGCCACCGCTTCGTCCAAAAGCCATGCTCCGTTGGGATCGAGGGTGATGCGTGCCTGGGGGAACCTTTCCGCCAGAGCGGTCACGGTTTCCATCTCCTCCTGCCCGGCCAGCACACCGCCCTTGAGCTTGAAGTCGTGAAACCCGTATCGTGCCTGCGCTGCCTCCGCCAGCCGGAGAACCGCCTCGGTGGTCAGCGCCGGTTCGTGGCGCAGCCGCAACCACGGGTCGTCTTCGTTTGCGTCGCTGGCGTAGGGCAGGTCAGTCTTGCGCCGGTCACCGACGAAGAACAAATACCCGAGCACCGGCACGCTCGAGCGCTGGCGGCCTTCCCCCAGCAAGGCGGCTACCGGCACGCCCAGGAACTGCCCCAGCAGATCGAGCAGCGCGGATTCGACTGCGGTGACTGCGTGCACCGTAGTGCGCATATCGAAGGTCTGCAGGCCGCGCCCGGCCGTATCGCGATCACCAAAGCGGGTCTGTATGGTTTGAAGAATCTCGTGGTAGGAAGCGATGGGGCGGCCGACGATCGCCGTGCCGGCATCTTCAAGAACCTGGCGGATCCTGTCGCCGCCAGGGACCTCGCCGGCGCCGGTATGCCCGGCGTCGTCGGTCAGCAGCACGACATTGCGGGTGAAATAGGGCGCGTGAGCACCGCTCAGGTTCAGCAACATGCTGTCGCCGCCCGCAACCGGTATCACGCGCATGGTGGTTACACGAGGAGAGGAACCCGGATGGCTAGACACCCCCGAAGTATTGCAGATCTATCGGCGGCAGGCCCGGCAAGAATGAAGGGAGTGAAGGGAAAGTGCATTACCCGTTGACTAATTCCTTTGAACCCGTGGCTGGGAGCCTTTTTCCGGCCACGTGGAGCAAAGATGCCGGCCGTTGTTGTTTCCTGAGCAGCAAACGAGCGGCTTCCGGCTTGAGTGGCCGGCCGAGCAGGAATCCCTGCATGAGGTCGCATCCTATCTCGCTCAGACGCTGTATCTGATCTTCCGACTCCACCCCTTCCGCCACCGTTTTCAGCCCCAGCTGCCGGGCCAGGATCGTCATCGCACGGACGGTGGAGAGATTGGCAGCGGGACCGTTAAGACGTTGGATGAAAGAGCGATCGATTTTCAGCGTGTCGAGAGGCAGTTCCTGCAGATAGTCGAAAGCGGCGTAGCCGGTGCCAAAGTCGTCGAGCGCGATGCCGATGCCCAGGTCGCGCAGCTGCTGCAGTTTGCCCGCAGCTCCGCGCAAGTCTGAGATGACCCAGCTTTCGGTAATCTCGAGCTCCAGGCGATCGGGAGCGAGACCGCTTCGCTTGAGTGCATCCGCAATCTTTGAACTAAAGTCGGGCCGTTCCAGCTGCACCCCGGACACGTTGGCAAACATTTTGATGGGGTGTAAGTGAGCGGCATTCCAAGCCATCGCCTGGCGGCAAACTTCGTCGATGACCCAATCGCCGATGGCGACAATAAGGCCGCTTCTTTCTGCCGTCGGGATAAATTCCGGAGGGCTGACGGGGCCCCAGGTGGGGTGCTGCCACCGTAGCAATGCTTCAAAGGCGACGATCTCTCCATCCATGGTGAAGACCGGCTGGTACACCATGCGAAATTGGGACTTTGCCAGCGCGTCGAGCAGGGCTCCAGCCATTTCTGCCGCCCGCTGGCTCTGTTGGCCCAAAGCGGGAGAATAGATCTGAGCCGTACCTCCGCCTGCGCGTTTTGCCGCTTGCAGCGACATATCCGCGTGGCGCAATAACAACTCCACAGTATTCCCGTGGTCGGGGAAAAGGCTGATGCCGATGCTAGCGTTTATGGTGACGGAGTGGCCAGCGAGCAGGAAAGGCTCGCGCACCTCCTCGCGCAAATCACGGAGAAGCCGTTCACAAATAGGACCCGCATCGGATGTTTGAGAGAGATTGCGCAATACCAGGAGAAACTCATCGCCACCCTGACGTGCAAGCGAGTCTGGCTCCCGAATCGACGCGTTCAGCCGTTGGCTGATCAGCTTTAGAAGAGCGTCTCCAAGTTCATGCCCCAGTCCGTCGTTGATCTGCTGAAAATGATCCAGGCCGATGCAACAGACGGCAAGTAGTTCACCCTGCCGCTGGGCCGTGACCAATGCTTGCCGCAACCGGTCGGCCAGCATCGGCCGGTTGGGTAACCCGGTCAGCCAGTCGACTTGCCATCCATGCACCACCTGTTCATAAAGCTGACCATGTTCGATGGCCATGCAGGCGAGATCGCATAGGCCCTGGATTGTTTCCCGAGTCGTTTCATCCAGAGGGCCCGGCTGCCGGTCGAACACGGTGAAAGCTCCTCGCGGTTCCCCGGAACCTGAGGTCAGGGGGAGTGCCAGGCAGAGCGAAACCCCGGAATCCAGGATCTGCCCCAGGGACGGAAAGTGCGAAACTGCGCTTTCTCGCGATGGAGAAGCCGCAAGCGCCGTTGTCAGAGGAGCCGCCGGCATGGAAAGAAGAGTTCCGGGTGGCCGGATCGGTAATCCCGCCTCAGCCTCGATCTGGAACCGCGGGCCGGAAAGCGCAAAGATCGCAACTCCCTTGGAGGGACACAAACTCACAAAGGTATCGGCCACCATTTGTAGGGTCGATGGCACTGCGCGGTGGCGGAGGATAGCCGAAAGGATCTCGTGTGTGTGGCTTGGCTTGCCCGGAAATTCTCCTGCAGACCAATCGGCAGGGCCTATTTTTCTGACGGCTGGGCCTGCACTTGTCTGTTCGGCGGAATACCCGACCGTGACGTCGGCCATGTCCATGGTGGCATCATCGTCACTCCGGGGAAAATTCTTTACTTTCGGCCGCTACGCAGGCCCGGCTATTTATGCTTCCTGGCCGGAACGGGTTTCTTCACCGGGTGGGACTTCTTCACCGGCTCAGATTTCTTTTGCACCTTAACAGGTGCTTTTACCGCCGTCTTCTTGCTCGGCAGCGTGTGCTTCGCGGCCGGCTTCGCAACCGGTCCACGAACCATTTTGGCCGGCACCGGCTTGGATGGTACCGGGAGGTGTTTGGCGGCAGCCGCCTTGGCCGGAACCGGCTTCATGGGCAGTGTTTTTTTCCCTGCCGGCGAATGGGCATGGCCGGGCGCATGATTCGGAGAAGGCTTGGAAGCATGACCACGACTGGGGGGTGGAGCCGGCTTGGCCGGCTGCTTGGCCATAACATGGACCTTGGCCTGTTTCACGGGGGCCACCACGTGCAGGGCGGGGCTTGGTGCTGGCTTCGCGGCCGCCGGGCTGGCCTTTGATGAAGGAGCCTCGGCCTTGGTGGCCGGGGACGGCTTTACCTCCGGCGAAAGTATCTGGCTTTCCGCAGGCGCTTTCCTGGGCGCCGGGGCAGCCTTTTTCGCTGCCGGTGGAAGGCTTACCGGGGGTTCGCTGTCGCCTTCGTCTTCATCCTCGATGTCCTCGATCGGCTCCTCGGTTGCCTCTTCGTCATCCAGTTGCAAAACATCGTCCGCGTCGCCGTCGAACACCGGCTCCGCCGGGACCTTAGTTTTTTCCGCTGATTTTTTGGAGCCCCGGGTACGGCGTACAGTCACCGGCGGAGGAGGAGCCGGGGGTGAATAGGGTTCCAGGAAAGCACGGAGTTGCTCTTCGGTCTCCAGGTTGCCATCGATGACGCCCAGGAAAAGCCGGGAGATCATTTCGTCATAGCCCGGGACTTCCGGCGTAATCCGCAATTCCTGAAGCAGGGCATGGGGAATCTTCTGCCGCGCCTCCGGCCACACGGTGAAGAAGTTCTTATATTTCGCCTGCACAGCCGGGGATTTCGAAGTCAAGCCAAGCCACAAAACGGCCTGTGGGTCGGCTGAGGTAAACAGCTTCCAGGTGGCCGACGGCGTGGCCGCCTCTTTACCCGTGAGTTGCTTGTTGAATTCTTTGGCTGCGTGGTCCAGGTCGTTCCATTCCTCGACAAAGCCGGGGCGAACAAACGTGGCCTTAAGGGAGGCCAGATCCTTAGGTGAAAGTTTCGCCGTAAGGTAGTGCGTTGAAACTGCAGAAATATCAGGACTTACACCCTGCATTTGCAGCTGCGTCACGAGCTTGCGCATTTCCTCGAGGGCGGTAGCATCAGCGGAAGCCGTGGTCCACGCAGGAAAGAGGTAATGCATCCACCCTTCCGCCTCCATCGCGGCCAGAACCCGCAGCCCGTCTTCCTCATGGCCAATTTCTTCCAGTTCATAGCCGCGGTGATAGGCGGAGAGAGCTTCGATGGCCTTTTCTTCCTTGGAATTCTGGAATCGTGTCTGCGTGCGCTCATCCAGCTGCCACCCCAAACGGGCGACCAGGCGCGTGGCTCGGAGGAGGCGGGCCGGATCCTCAATGAACCCATAATTGCTCACCAACCTCAGCTGCCGGGCTTCAATGTCGGCCACCCCGTTGAGCGGATCCATCAGCAAACCGTAGGAGTGTTCATTGAGGGACAACGCCATGGCATTGGCGGTGAAGTCGCGGCGGCGAAGATCCTCGAGAATTGTGTCCCAGTGATACACGGGCTTACCGGGCTTGGGGTACTCTTCTCGACGCGCGCTCGAGATCTCCACCGTCACCCCAACCGGGAAACGAAAGAAGAGGGTCCGCGAAGGCTCGTGTTCGCCCCACAGCTTCCCGCCCGCTTTTTCCAGTGTTTTCTTTAGCTTAAGAGCGTTTCCCTGCACCGTTACGTCAAGGTCGAAGACGGGAGAGCCGCTGGTCAGATCACGGACCGCTCCGCCCACCAGGAACACCGTCATCCCCGCTTCGCGTGCTGCCAGGCGAATCTGGTCGAGGGCATTCCGCTGGTGGATTGAGAGCCGGTTCTTCAGAAGATAGATATAGTCGGGCATGCCTTACGTTGAGCTCCGCCGGCCACTCAAATTGCGGCTAACATTCGTCACGTGAACACCTTAGCGGCGAGCCCACGGTACGCACAAACACCTAAGTTAGCATACTGTTGTCGCCCTTGGCTACAGGCTTGCACAGTTTTCGCTGCGCCCCATTGCACGATTCCCGGTGCGCTCGGCCAAGATCGCATGCGACAATCCAGCCGGTGGTGATTTTCCCATGCCTGTGAGCCGCAAGAAGGTCATCGTACGAAAGTTGAGCCGGGATTGGCTATCAGGTTACCTTCCGCCGTCGGCCTTTGTGTCCGAGGAACAGGCGCAAGTGCTCGACCTCGCAGGCAAGCTGGTCTCGGTGAGCATGCACGAGGTGAAATGGATTTGCTTTGTGCGCGACTTTCAATCCGGCGATGTCAACCAGCCCGAGCGTTTGCTGCGCAAGACTTTTATCACCCGTCCCCGGAGTCAGGGTCTGTGGGTGCGGGCCCGGCTAAAGGACAACGACCTGATCGAGGGGCTGGCTCAAAACGATCTCACCTTGCTCGAGGCGGAGGGGTTGTTCCTCATTCCTCCCGATACCCGTTCCAATACCCAGCGGATTTTCCTACCGCGGCAGGCCGTATCGGAGCTGGATGTGTTGGCAGTCATCAAAACGGGTTCCCGGCGGGGCCCCGCCGAGGCAATGCAGGAGAGCTTGTTCAACAAGCAGAACTCGTAAACATGAGTCCGGTACAATCCCCTGCATGAAGCTTGGCGAGCTCGCCCGCGTACTGGGCGCCACCTGCATTGGCGATCAGGAACAGGAGATTACCGGGGTCGAAGGCATTGAGAAGGCTGGACCGGGCCAGCTGACCTTTGTGGCAAACCCGAAATACACCCCCTTCGCCCGCAGCACCAAGGCAGGCGCGGTGTTGGTAACAGAGGACTTTGAGCCCATCGCGGCCCCTACTTTGCGGACCGCGAATCCTTACTTAGCCTTTGCTCGCGCCATCGACATGTTCCACCCTGCCCCGCTGTATGCGCCAGGAGTTCATTCCACGGCGGTTGTCGATCCCGCGGCCACCGTCGGGGAAGCGGTACACATCGGGGCCTACGTGGTGATCGGAGCCGGGGCAGTCATCGGCCCGGGCAGCACACTGTTGCCGCATGTGGTGATTTACCCCCAGGCGCACCTGGGAAGGGATTGTTTTGTTCACGCCCACGCCGTGGTGCGGGAGAATTGCCGGTTGGGTGACGGGGTCATTCTGCAAAACGGAGCGGTGGTGGGCTCGGATGGCTTTGGATTTGCCAAAGAGGAGAGCGGCAGATGGCATAAGATCACGCAAAGCGGCGCAGTGCTGCTGGGCGACCAGGTAGAGGTTCAAGCCAACTCCTGCATTGACCGGGCGAGCGTCGGCAATACTGAGATCGCGAGCGGGGTCAAGATTGATAACCTGGTACAGGTGGGCCATGGATCGAAGGTGGGAGAGAACACCCTACTCTGTGCTCAGGTCGGGCTGGCCGGTTCGTCGGGCGTAGGAAAAAACGTGCTCCTCGCTGGACAAGTAGGGGTGGTCGGCCACAGCTTTATCGGGGACGGTGTGATCGTCACCGCGCAGTCCGGAGTTCCGGGCGACGTCGCACCGGGTAGCATGATCAGTGGGTCACCAGCATTTGAACATCGTCGGTGGCTACGCAGCGTGGCCGCATTCGGCCGCCTGCCAGAGCTCGTCAAACAGATGCACAAGAAGCCGTAAGCTCATACAAAAATAGATGTTACCGGCTTGGCAGCTGGTTGGCCAAAGTTTGCATCCTATTTCAGTCTCACTGCCGGAAAAACCACGCGCCGGCTGACGGGAAGGAAGATTTTGCACCTGGTCGAAACCCCCATCCGCGTTCTGCTCCTTGATGACGATCCAGAGAATCTGCTCCTTCGAGCCGCTATCCTCCGCCAACATGGTTACCTCACGGACACCGCGAGCACCATCGGCGAAGCAGAGAAGCTGCTCAACAAGATCGATATCGCGGTGCTTGATTACCACCTGGGAGCTGGACAGTTCGGTACCGAGGTAGCGTCTGTACTTCGCGAGCGGCGTCCGGAAGTGCCCATCATCATCCTGTCCGCAACCCTGGAGCGGCGCTTCGGCGGGGTGGAGGACATGCACCTGCTTAAGGGTTACAGCTCGGTTGACGACTTGATTGCCGCCCTGCGTTCATTTGAAGCCAAGCACCGCGGAAGGCCGGTGGTGGTCGATGCGCGCGACTTCTTCTACTCCCGCATCAGCATGGCGATCGGGGAGGACGTGGTGTTGGAGATCCTCGACGGCGCGGGGCAGTGGATGTATGTCAACGAATCCTGTGCGCGTTTGCTGGAACGGCCGCGCGACTGGTTCCCGGGAAAGAACATGTTCGTCGAGATGCCAGACCTGGCGGCAGACTGGAAGGAGATTTTGCGCACTGTAGCTGAGAAGCGCGAAACCTATATCGATCGCACGTATCGGGGCCTGTTGAATCTGCCGCGGAAGGGTGAGGCTTGGGTGTGGAATGTACTGGCATTCCCGCTCACGCTGCACAATAACGAGACCGGTGTGGTGCTGACGGCGCGGATCCTGGAACGAAAGTCGCTGTTGTGATGGAAGTCTGCGGCGTCTCTGCGGATTTATATCTCCAAATCAATTCCTTTGGCTCTGCACTTCGAACGAGGTCTGATTGAGAACTCGCTTTTTGCTGTTGATGCTATTCGTAGGCTTAGCGGGGTGCCGCTCGCGCTTTGTTGAGGCCACGATCGTGAATCAGGGACCCACGGTACACGTGATGGAGTTCGACTACCCGAGCGCCAGCTTCGGTGCAAACTCGCTGGCCAGGGGCGCCAAGTACCATTACCGTTTCAAGATTCAGGGGCCCGGTCCGTTATCGTTACAGTATGAGGACGGGTCAGGAAAGAACCACACTGCGCAAGGCCCCAAGGTGGACCTGGGGGATGAGGGGTCGCTTCTGGTCAAGATTGACGCTCAAGGCGCAGTGACCTGGACCCCCAACCTCACCAATCCCAAATAGACTAGTGAACCACCGACTGAAACAGCGTCGATTGCAATAGGCTGGAAAACTGGCTGTCAGAGGACGCAAAGCGCACGTCTAGAGTGCCGCCGCTGGAGTTGATAGTGGTGTTATCGATGGCTTCCTTCTCCGCGGGAGTGCCACTCACTTTCTTGTACAAGGCCGCGGCATTGAGCAAAGAAGCCATGGTGGCCGCAGAAATCGTGTCCGGGGTAATCACGTTCAGGGTAAACTTCACCCCGTTGTCGAAGCTCATCGAATAGCGCGAACTAAGCAGCCGCTTCTTGACCGTGTCGTAGTCAGTCAACTGGGAAGCATCTCCCAGCACCGAGCGCATCATCGTCTGCGTGCCTTCCTGATCGAGGACGCTCCAAACCGCGTCGCTATCGACAGACTGCATCTGGCTCAGCATGGCACTGTTGTTCAGAAAGCTCGGCGTCATGCCGTCGCGCGCGTCGAGCGCTGCTTTCAGAGCGTCCGTTTGGCCAAACACCATGGTTGTCGGATTCAAAAAGACCACCTGCATGCCGGACTGGCCCATGGGATATACGCGATTCTCCCGGTAGACGATGGGCTTTACCTTGCGCTTCTTGAAGTTCGCCATAATGTCGTCGACGGAGAATTGGCCCTGCGCCAGGCCTACGATGCGGGTGTCACCACCGGCCTTAAACGAGGCAAAGGCCAACTCCTCAATATCGTGATTCTCGTCCAGACCAGAAGTACGGAGCGCTTGCTCCAGTTGCTTGAGTTCAGGAGGCAACACACGCGCCTTGAGATCCATCGCGGCTTGGGAGTTCTGCATGGCATGATAGTCAACCACGATCAGTTGCTGAACATTCTTGGGAATCGCGGCGCGGGCGTCTTGACCGAGCTGAGCGGCAGTAGCGGGTAAAGCCAACGCAAGGACGAGCCCGGCGATGGTGCTCGTTTGCAGTTTCTTCGTGACTTCTATCAATGGGTCATTCCTTCCCTGTGGGGGACTACAGTCGGAGATGTCAGCAGTTACTGGTAACCCAGCTTCTCCATCTTATGCCTTTATCGGCTATCTGCCCGGAGCCGGCCACTCCAATGGCTGTTTCAGGCGCCGTTCAAGGATTCTCTCTTCGGGGTTGAATCCATTTATTAGACGCACCCACTCACTATCACGCTCAAAGGCGTCTTCCGGAAGTAGACCGATGAGTTCGCCGTCTACAACCTTGGTGCCATGCTTGCGCGCCAACCGGTTCAACGCGTCAAATACCTGGCCTACCGGGGTGACCCGGAAATCGGTGATGTTGAGGGAAACCTGGGCCCGCCCTGAACCAGGACACCCATCGCCTTAACCCCTGCCAGTCCGCCACTTGACGCTCGCAGGGCTTTCGCGATGGCGCGCGCGGCGGTCACATCCGGACGGTCCAGATAGAGGTTGTAGGCGATGAGAAACTTACGCGCGCCGACCGCGCTGGCGCCGGCGGTGGGGTGCAGTTCCGGTCCTCCCAAATCAGGACGACGTGCCGCATCGCGCAACACTAACTCGCGCAAACCTTCAAACTGACCCTGGCGCACCTGCTCCAGCAGAGCACGGTCGGGACGGGAGGCGGCCGCTTCATAGAAATAGATGGGGATGTTGTAGCGGCTCCAGATTTCGAGCCCGGCCTGGCGAGCCAGGAGTGCGCATTGGGCCAGCGTGATGCCGCAGACGGGAACAAAGGGTATCACGTCGGTTGCGCCGATGCGGGGATGAACTCCCCGCTGGGCGGTGAGATCGATCAGCTCTGCGGCTTTGCCGGCTGCGCGAACGGCAGCCTCGACGACTGCCGCGGGTGGGCCGGCGATGGTGACGACGGAACGATTATGGTCGCCGTCGAGCGACCAATCCAGACAGGGAGACACCGTCCACCCGCATGGCGTCCACAATGGCACGCACTTTATTGTGATCGCAGCCCTCGGAAAAGTTGGGCACGCACTCGATGACGGTTTCGTTCATAAGGGATCATTTCCACCACGTATAGCCGATGGAAAACTGCACGCTTGCGTTCACGCCGGGATTCGCGTCACCCATGCTGGCATTCGAGATGTGAACCGCGTTGGCGGAGATGGAAATCGATTGCCGCGGCTTGACGAAGTAATGTACGCCTATCCCAAACTGCGGGGTGTAATTAAAAACACTGGTGCCGAGATGCCCGGGGACGGGATACGGACCTACCGGCGGGAACTTGTGATTGGTCCAGATGAGGCCGCCCGCACCCTGAACCCAGGGTCGAAAGCGGCGGCTGCTGGCGAAGTTCCAACGCAGGATAGCCGGCGTGATGCTGACGCCGGTGTAAGTGCCACCAGTGGGAAACAGGTCACTGCAATTGAGCGGGCCACCTGGCTCCGCATAGCAGTTGGCGCGCAGATACTTCGGCGTATAAGCCTGCCAGAAAGGAATGAACTCCGCCGCGAGCTCGAACTGGCCACGAAGCATGCCCTTCCCGATAGGATCGGTGAGCACCTTGCCGGCATGCAGCCCTGCCCATAAGAACTTGTAATCGGCACGATTGCCGGTGCCCAATCCCCCGTTTACGAACGGTCCATATTCCCACGGGTGGCTCTCGAATAAACCAGGGCTTGGCGATACAGCGCTTCCGCTATCTGGAGGGGTCTGGGCTCTGGCTGCTGGGAAAACGATGGCCATAGCGAGAACAAGGATGAGTCGCAGCAGCAATTCGAGCGGTTTGTAATCTGATACTCGCCTTCCCTTCTTTCCACCTGGCGTCGACAAGGGGTGCTACTTACAAAATGTTGGGAATCTGACATCTCGCGAAAGACCAGCGAAACCCGGAGCACCGGGTCAAGGGCTGGGACGGAACTTGCTAGTTGAGGGATAAGACAAAAGGCCGGACGCGACCGGATGAGATCTAGCCAGCGACTTCTTCGTACTGAGAGGCGTCCAGATCGAAATTCGAGTAGACGTTCTGCACGTCGTCCAGGTCCTCCAGGGCTTCGAGCAGCCGGATCATCTGGGCAGCGACGCTGCCCTCTAGCTTGGTGTAGGTAGACGCAATCATGGTGATCTCAGAGAGCTGTGGTCTCGACCTTGGCCGCCTTGACGGCGTTCGCCACCGCATCAAACGCGGAAGGGTCGGTCAGAATCTCCCAGTTTTCGCCTTCGTCGTTGAGGTCTTCGCCACCCGCATCGAGGACAATGTTCATTAACTTGTCTTCATCTGCGGCTGCCTTAGGAATGGCAATCAAGCCCTTCTTGGCAAACATGAAGCGCACCGAATTGGGTTCACCCAGGTTGCCCCCATTTTTTGAGAAGGCATGGCGAACTTCGCTGACGGTGCGATTGCGATTGTCGGTGGTGACTTCGACGATCAGGGCTACCCCCCCAGGGCCGTAGCCTTCGAACGAGATCTCCTCGTAGATGGACCCGGGTAATTCTCCGGTGCCGCGCTGGATGGCACGCTTGATATTGTCGGCCGGCATGTTCTCGGCTTTGGCTGCGGCGACAGCGCCCCGCAAACGGGGATTGGCATCCGGATCACCGCCGCCCTGGCGCGCGGCCATGGTAATTTCCCTGATCAGACGAGTGAAAATCTTGCCGCGTTTTGCGTCAAGGGCGCCTTTTTTGTGCTTGATTGTGGCCCATTTAGAGTGGCCGGACATGGGTACCTCTACTGCCTCAGAGTTTGCCGTGACTCTCGCGGCGAAAGGCGAGTATAGCACTTACGCAGGGGGCTTTCTACGACACCCGGATTTCCGGCCTCGGGATGCTGGCGACGACCACGGGTGCGGTTTTCCTTAAAGAAAACCGCACAATGCCGATCAAGGTCACGGATCTTGACGGGAAATGCGGGACAGCTGGCGAGGCCGGCGGAAAGCATAAACGACGGCGAGCAAAGGGGGAGCCAGCAGAATTCCCCAAAACGGAATCACAATGCCGAGCACGATCGGGGCCAGGATGGAAGCCCAGACGGGAACGCGCGTGACCCGCTTCATGATGAGCGGCTGCAAAAGCAATTGATCGATGACCACGATCACCGCGTAAAGGCCCAACAGGATGCACAAGCGGTACATGCTGGGTTGGCTGACCAGGATCGAGAAAGCGGGACCCAGAAGAGCGATGACGCCGCCAAAGTTGGGGACCAGGGTCATGAGGCCTGCGATCAAAGCCCAGACCGGGGCCAGCGGCACATGCAGCAACAGCAGACCGATCAGCCACAACAGCGCAACGCACAACCCCTGGATGGTGACCGCCCGCCACCAGTTGACCAGTGCTTTGCCGGCGGTGCGCAGATGAAGCGAGCCCTTGGACGCAAACCGGCTCCTCGCCGGCGGTCCGGAACCAGCGGTCTCGGGTGTGACAGTCTGGGGCGTAACAACCTGGGGTGCAGACACTTGGGGTAAGCCAGGCGGCAGTACAAGCGGCTCGAGCGCCGGGCGATCGTCGGGCACCGGGTCGTTTGGGATCGGATCGCCCATCTGCTGACAATACTCCTGCAAATGGGCAGGATCCAAGCCTTCTACCAAGTTCAGACGCGATCAAATAGCTGGTAGCGGGGCAGACACTTCCCCGCGGGGTTAAAACTGCTAGCCTAGGAGTATGAAGTTTGGTGTGTTGGTATTTCCCTGGCTCCAATTGCGACCATGATGCCTTCCATGTTCTGCGCGAGATCGCCGGGCAGCCGGCGACTTTTCTTTGGCATGAGACAGAGGATCTGGAGAACTGCGACGCCATCGTGGTGCCCGGCGGGTTTGCTTACGGAGACTACCTGAGAACGGGAGCCATCGCCCGGTTCTCACCGGTGATGCAGTCGGTAAAGAAGTTCGCGGGTTCCGGCGGCCTGGTGCTGGGAATTTGCAACGGCTTCCAGATTCTCTGCGAGAGCGGTATGCTGCCGGGGGCGCTGTTGAGGAATGCCGGGCTGCGCTATATCTGCAAACAGGTCCATGTGCGGACTGAGACTGCCAACAGCCCATTTACCCAGGCGCTTACGCCGGGCCAGGTGTTGAAGATTCCGATCGGGCACATGGAGGGGAACTACTTTTGCGAGCCGGCGACCCTGGCTGAACTGGAGCGCGGCGATCGTGTTGCATTTCGCTACTGCACGCCGGCGGGGGAGGTTACCTCCGACGCCAACCCCAATGGTTCCATTAGTTGCATTGCGGGAGTGTTGAGCGAAGGTCACAATGTGCTGGGAATGATGCCCCACCCGGACCGGTCGAGCGAGGCGATGCTGGGCTCGTCGGACGGCTTGCTGCTTTTTGCGTCGCTGGTCGGGGCAATGACCAGGTAAGTCAGGATTTCATGATCGATATACACCACCATTTATTGTTCGGCCTGGACGATGGGCCATCTGATATCGAAATTTCTGTGGCCATGGCGGAAATGTCGGTGCAAAACGGGGTCACGCACATTGTGTGCACACCTCATTCCAGCGAGCATTTCAAGTTTGACCCGGAATTAAATCTGGAGCGGCTGGAGATGCTCCGCAAGCGGCTTGGCAACCGTATCTCGCTGGCCCTCGGGTGCGACTTCCACCTGATGTTCGACAACATCGAGGATGCCGTGGCCAACCCGGCGAAATACTCCATCAACGGCAAGAATTATCTGCTGGTGGAGTTCCCCGACCACTCGATTTCCCAGAACATGAAGGAGATCTTTTTCCGTCTGAGTGTGGCTGGACTTACCTCGATCATCACCCATCCGGAGCGCAACCCGGTGCTGGCGCGGCACCCGGAAAAGATGGCGGACTGGCTGCGCGCCGGCTGCTACATACAGATCACTGCCGCTTCTCTTACCGGGCGCTTTGGCAAGATTGCGCAGCGGGTTTCCCATGAGCTTTTGCGGCGCAATTGGGTGAACTTCATTGCTACCGATGCCCATGACCTTACATCGCGGCCACCCATGCTGCGCGACGCATATCAACTGATAGCCGACAAACACGGAGTCGAGACCGCGGACCGGCTGTGCCTGCACAATCCGCGCGCTGCTTATTTTGGCGAGCCTATGCCGCCTCAGCCGGAGCCGGATGGCCTGCATCCGGAGTTGGATCCCAAGCAATCTTCGGGGCTGCTCAGCAAGATGTTCGGCTGGTAGTAAGCCAGTCCCTGCGGCACGGCTGAACTTGGAAGTGCCCAGGAGATCGCCTCCTGCTTACTTCCAGTCGTCCCTACGGGACTTTTCGACCTTCGAATTTCCTCATCCCAGGACTGCGTCCTGGGCTCACACTGTTCAGCCGTCCCTGCGGGACTCAGTCGGGTTGATGCTACTCAATTTTTTTTGTCACAGCCCCAGCCCGCCGTCGACCGCCAGGATCTGCCCCGTAATGAAATGGGGGCCACGCGCAAAGAAGAGGACCGCTTCGGCGACGTCCTTCGGAGTTCCATTGCGTTGCATGGGCGTTTTGTTGGCGAAATGCTCGTAGGCGGGGTCGACTTCCCCATTCACAATCATGCCGGGGGCTACGCAGTTCACGCTGATTTCGGGGGCGAAGGCCTTGGCCATCGTCTGGGTGAGCATGTGAAGGGCTGCTTTTGAGGTGCAGTAGTGGCCGTGGGTCGCCCAGGGGTGCAGGCCGCCCAGCGAACCAATGTTGATGATGCGTCCCTTGCTCTTATGCAGGTGCGGGTACGCCGCCTGGGAAACGAGGAAGGGGCCACGGGTGTTGGTCGCAAACATGTTGTCCCACTGGTCCACGGTGATCGACTGCAGCACCGCAGTTTCAAAGATTCCAGCGTTATTGACCAGGATATCCAGCCGGCCGAATTGATCGGCCACGCCCGCAACCGCCGCGGCGACACTTTCCGGGTCGCGCACGTCACACTGCACAGCCATCGCTCTGACCTTGTGCTTGCGCAGGGCTTCTACGGTGGCTTTCGCTTCTACCGCGGAACCCCAGTAGGTGATGGCAACATCCGCCCCGGCCGCTGCCAGGCCGAGCGCAAGGCTTCTGCCAATGCGTTTGGCGGCTCCCGTCACCAGTGCTGTTTTTGGATGTAGAGTTTCCAATCTATTGCGGCAAGGGCGTTTGCTGAGAGGGCTTGGCGCTGTTCGATTCGCCCTTTGGCGTGGTGTTGTTGGGCGCAGTGTGGCTATCGCCATAGAGCGAATACTGCTCACCCGGCCTCTTCATCTTGACCACGATCTCTTTTTTGTCAGTGTCGATCTTGTAATCGTCGCCGTAGGTCTTCCAACCGTCGGCTATCACCTGCAGACGAACCGTGTCACCGATGGGGATCACGTCGATTGTCACCTTGCCGTCTTCATCGCTCTTGAGTTCCAGCGCTCCCTTGTCCTTATCCCCTTCCATGGGGTGGAACACGACCGCGGCGTTGGGAATGGGCTTACCGTTGGTGGCCCGGAGGACTGTGACTTTAATGGTGGCGGTGGCGGGTGGCGGGGTGTATTTGCGCCCATTCCGTTGGTCCGCCCCGGCGCAGAGCAGCGGAAAAGCCGCCAACAACAGCACAACACTCGAAATCCTACGGCAAAAGCCCATGGCAGAAAGTATAGATGATTTCAATTCGGGTCGCAGGCGTTCATCCTGGCGCAATATTTGAGCGACTTTCACTCACATTTCGGCTTCAACGCCTTGACAAGAGCGAAACCGCTGACTATCTTAGCAATTGAAGAGCGAGAGTGCTAAACCGCTTCTCAAACGGATCAGACGTGTCGCTCTTAACTAACCTCAACTAGATTGGTAACGCCGCGAGGTAACCCCCGCGCGAAGGAGAAGTAACGCAATGCCTACCGCAGCAGCATCCGTAGCTACCAGCTTTACACCGCTTCACGACCGCATCCTGGTGCGTCGCGTCGAAGAGGGCGAATCCATCCGGGGTGGCATCATCATCCCTGACACCGCCAAGGAAAAGCCCCAGGAGGGTGAAGTGATTTCCGTTGGCAAGGGCAAGTCGAATGACGAAGGCAAGGTCTTCCCGCTCGACGTCAAGGCCGGCGACAGCATTCTGTTCGGCAAGTATTCGGGAACTGAGATCAAGATCGATGGCGAGGAATTCCTCATTATGCGTGAGGAAGAGGTTCTCGGCATTCTGAAGAAGAAGTAAGTAAGCGCATCGCGGTCAAGCCGAATGCGCTTTTTTGCTGCCTTTCAGGCGGCACACATCGTTAAGGAGAAACAGGAATGGCAAAGCAAATTCTGCACGGAGAAGATTCGCGTCAGGCAATTCTGCGCGGCGTAAACACGCTCGCCGACGCGGTTAAGGTGACGCTTGGGCCCAAGGGCCGCAACGTGGTTATCGAAAAGAAGTTTGGCTCCCCGACCATCACCAAGGACGGTGTAACGGTCGCCAAGGAAATCGAACTGAAAGACTCGCTCGAGAACATGGGCGCGCAGATGGTTCGTGAAGTAGCGTCGAAGACCTCGGACGTGGCCGGTGACGGCACCACGACGGCAACAGTTCTGGCCCAGGCGATTTATCGCGAGGGCGTGAAGACTGTGGCCGCGGGCGCGAATCCGATGGCTCTCAAGCGCGGCATCGACAAGGCCGTTGAAGCAGTGGTCGGCAAGCGCGACGAGCACGGCGTGGTGATTGGCGGAGCGCTGGCGAAGTTCTCCAAGCCAGTAACCGGAGAAATGATTGCCCAGGTCGGCACTATCTCAGCCAACAGCGATTCCACCATTGGCAACATCATTGCCGAGGCCATGAAGAAGGTCGGCAAGGATGGCGTGATCACGGTGGAGGAGTCAAAGACTCTGGAGACCCAGTTGGAAGTGGTCGAAGGTATGCAGTTCGATCGCGGCTATCTGAGCCCCTACTTCGTAACCGATCCGGACCGCATGGAAGTATCGCTCGAAGAGCCTTACATCCTGATCCACGAGAAGAAGATCAGCTCCATGAAGGATCTTCTGCCCCTGTTGGAGCAGGTTGCCCGCAACGGCAAGCCGCTGGTGATTATCGCTGAGGACGTAGACGGCGAAGCGCTGGCGACCCTGGTGGTCAACAAGCTGCGTGGGACGCTGAATGTCGCGGCCGTGAAGGCTCCTGGCTTCGGCGATCGCCGCAAGGCAATGCTCGAAGACATCGCCAAGCTGACGGGCGGCAATGCGATCACCGAAGATCTCGGCATTAAGCTCGAGAACGTCAAGATCGAAGATCTTGGCCGGGCGAAGCGCGTGACCATTGACAAGGACAACACCACGATCGTCGAAGGCCGCGGCGACTCCAAGGCCATCGAAGGCCGGGTGAAGGAAATCCGCAACCAGGTAGAGAAGACGACTTCCGACTACGACCGCGAGAAGCTGCAAGAGCGGCTCGCCAAGTTGGTTGGCGGCGTCGCTGTGATCAAGGTGGGTGCCGCAACCGAGACCGAGATGAAGGAGAAGAAGGCTCGCGTCGAGGATGCCATGCACGCTACCCGCGCTGCAGTTGAGGAAGGCATTGTCCCGGGTGGTGGTGTAGCTCTGCTGCGCTCCGCCAAGGACGTGGACGAGTTGATCAAGAAGCTCGAGGGTGACGAGAAGATCGGAGCAACGATCGTCCGTCGCGCCCTGGAAGAGCCTCTTCGCCAGATCGTTGGCAATGCGGGTGAGGAAGGTGCGGTGATCGTGGGCAAGATCAGCGACAACAACAATCCTCACTTTGGCTACAACGCCGGCACCAACCAGTACGAAGACCTGGTTGCAGCAGGTGTGATCGACCCGACCAAGGTAACCCGCACTGCGCTGCAGAATGCGGCTTCGATTGCAGGCTTGATGCTGACGACCGAAGCGATGGTTGCCGATATCCCCGAGCCGAAGCAGTCGGCTCCGGGTGGCGGCGGTCACGGCGGCGGCGGTATGGGCGACATGTACTAAGCAACACGCAGTTGTTTCAAAAGAGGCCACCGGTCAGGGTGGCCTCTTTGTTTTTTCTCCCGTGTAAACGTGAGATTCTTAGATATCGGGGAAATTGTGCGGACCAACATCGAGATCGATGACGAGCTGCTGCAGCAGGCCATGCGCAGCACCGGCGCGCAAAGCAAAGAGGCGGTCGTGGATGCCGCGTTGCGCCTGCTAGTGCAAACACACGCTCAAACAGGTATCCGTCGGCTTCGGGGCAAGGTGCAGTGGCAGGGTAACCTGCAGGCGTTGCGCCGTGGCCGCCTCCGCGATTAGCAATCTGGCTTGATTGAAAGCTCGAGCACAAAACGGCTTAGGCTTGAGGGCTCCTTGAGAGTCGAAGAAGCCGCAGGTCTCTCCACTGCGCTGCGCTCTCTAGAAAACGTTTCCACGAAAGGTCCGCTGAACCGCAGATCCCTCGGCTTCGCTCGGGATGACAAAGGAAAGGGTAACGGTTGCATAAAGAGTAGTTGCTGGCCAAAGCGTTTTTACGACGTTGGCCGTCGGCTCAACCATGGCATTGAACACGGCTTTCAGTTCAATAATTACTCTCAATACAACGGTCGCCTTCTCCTTTGTCATCCCGAGCATGCGACTTGCCTGCGGCAAGTTAAGAGAGGAATGAACTGGGAGACATCGGGTCCCTTCGACACACGAGTACCCTCTCCCTTGGCAACAGCCCTCTCCCTTTCAACAACCCTCTCCTATTTGTCATTCCGAGCGAAGCGAGGAACCTGCGGTGCGCCTCGATCCCTCCCCGATTCCCAAGGGCAAACATACCGCCAATTCAAACCGAGCCTATTTGTCCCCCGACACCACTGTTTCTATCTCCGGACACATTTTGTTCATTAGGAGCGAAGCCGAGGGATCTGCGGTTCTACGGACCTTTCGTGGAAATGTTTTTCTGGAGAGCGCATGGAGCCGATAACACCGACAACGTTATTTCCCCGAATGCCCAACGGCTAAACGCAATCCCACTCGGAACGTAAAAGGCAACGACGGATAGCCGACAGGCGCAATTCTCTTATTGCTGGTCAAGTTATCCAGCTGCGCATACGCGGCGAGCCAGGACAAGAACTGATAGCTTCCGCCCAAATCAAGCTTGGTATAACCGAAATCCAGATTGCGATTGGGTAACAGCAACGAGTTCCCTCCCACAAAGTCACGGCCGGCCAGGAATGTGGAATCATCGCTACGGGTGGCAAACGCCGCTGTAAACCCTACCCAATATTGTTCGCCGCTATAGCTGACTGCGCCGTAACCCGTATGCGGTGGCCGGTGAAACGGGCGAGCCCCACGCAGAGGATCGAAAGCGCCGATCGGCACCTGCGAGAATGGCGGCGCCGGCTCACCCGGCAGGCCGGTATTGAAAGAAGGGTGGAACGCATCGGAGGTAAAGGATCGCTCCACGACCGCATCCAGATAGGTATAGCCGCCGCGCAAAAATAAGATTCTTGAACACGGTGTAATCGAACTCGCTCTCAATGCCCTGGGCCCGAAATGCCTGCGAGTTGAGATCAAGATCACCTGCGTTGCTCAGTAGGCCCTCCAGCGCCTGCTGCTCACCGGCGCTCAATTGCGGCAACAGCGCGGGTACCTCCGTCGCGGGCACGGGCTCGATCTGCCTACCGTATTGGTTGTGGAAGTAGCTGACCTTCAATAGTCCGCGCTGATACAGAAAGCTCTGCGCCACGCCACCCTCGTAGGTGCGTGACTGCTCGGCAACCACCGGCGTGATGTGGAATTGCGCGATCGAGTCCCGCCCTCCCGGCTGGGTGAGTAGGAAGTTGTAAAGGCTGCCGAACTGCTCGTCGAGCGACGGCTCCTGATAGCCATTGGCAAAGTTAAAGCGGATCTTGGTGCCATGGAAAATGCCAGGACCGGGACGCACCGGATAATAAGCCAAGCCAATGCGCGGAGTGCCGACCGTCCCAAACAACTGGTTCTTCTCTGCCCCTCCGCCTAGCGAATAGTAGAGCCGGTACTTGTAGTTCCCTTGTATTTGCGCGGTGTAGTCATAGTTCCGTCGATCCAGGGTCTGATCAAGCCCGAGTGCTACCGATTTCTTCGCCCCGCGCTCGTCTTCGTAGCGAAAGGTGAACATGCCCAGGATGTGCTGGGTCAAAGGGTAATCACTCTGAAAGTAGACCTGGTCGCGGTTGTTGACCCTCTCGACCGTATTGGGATAAACGCCGGGGAAATTGAGAACCGCCTGCCCGGCCACGGAATCGCCGTTGGCTCCACGAATAAGAGTATTGTAACCGTAATAGTTTGTCGCGGTGACCCCATCCACGGTGGTGGTGAGCGGAATGCCCGCAGGATAAAAGCTGATGTCCTGCTCGCGCTTGCGCGCCAGGCCATAACGCACCAGGTTGTGCCAGCCGCCGATGGTACGATTTTCGAGCGAGGCTCCCAGGTAGATATCCTGGTTTGCGCGCTTGCCGGCGTTGGCGATGCCGTAGAAGCTGAAGGGCCCGGGCGTTCCCACCGCGGCATCGCTATTGCGCGCGATGACTCGAAGCTGGGTCGCAGAAGTGAGGGCGTAGCCAAGGTTCGCGCTCGCTGTGTCATCGTGAAACTCATCCATCTTGATGGAGTTGTCACTCTGAAATGCGTCGAAGCCACCGTAGTAATCGAACTTCTTATGGGTGCCGCCCAGTTGCGCCAGGTTGCGGAAACTGGTGAACGTGCCGCCATCGCCCTCATAAAAGAACGACGGAAACGCAGTACTGCCGCGTGGTGTAAACAGGCTGACAACGCCGGCAGAAGCGCCGGAGCCGTGAAGCACACTGTTGGGCCCGCGATAGACCTCGAACTGGCCAATTCCGGCGGCGGACACATTGCTGAAGTCGAAGGCGCCCCCGACATCGTCGATAGGAACTCCATCCAGGCTCACCTGGTTGGCATCGGCATTGCTTCCCCGAATGAAGAGCGAGGTGAGGCCGCCATACTCGCCCTGGCGCTGGACAAAAACGCCGGGCATCTGACGCAGCGGATCGGTCAGGTCGACGCGGTTGCGGAAATCGCCGCTGCGTTGCGCGTTGATCGCCGCGCTGACCTGCGCCTCAGGGAGGGGCGTCCCGGTGGCGGAAGTGACGATCTCCTGGCGTTCATTCTGCGCCTCGATGACCACGTTTTCTTCATGGCTGTCCACAGGTCCGGCGTAGAAGCTAAGGCTCGTAATTTGCTTAAACTTCGTGGCGGAGATGAGGATATAAAATCGCCCGCTGGCGCTGCTGGTGATCTGATAGGTGCCATCTATCCGGGTCAACGCCAGGGCCAGGATCTGGCCATTCTGCACCAGCACCACGCTGGCGTGGATCACCGGCTGGCCCAACGGATCGGTCACCACTCCATGCACAATCGCAGCCTGCGATGAACGGCAAAAGAGGACCAGCCAGAGCATCCATAGACCAAGGCAAGTCTGGAGGACGCGCTTGCCCCGCGATCGAACCGGCATGGAAATCCTTTTTTTCTCCCGGAGCGAAGGTGACCTGCACCCAATAGACGCTGCGCTTCGGCCGGACGCGCAGGCCGGTGAACCTGTGACAGAAGAATGGTGACCCCGGGAAGACTCGAACTTCCGACAAACAGTTTAGGAAACTGCTGCTCTATCCACCTGAGCTACGGGGCCACGTGTCTCAACTGACTGACATGGTATGAGTTTAGAGCATTCCGCCTGAGTTTGCCGCGCCCGGGATCAGACGCCCAGGCGTTTCAAGCGGAAGAGCGCCGCAATCAACGCATCGATGTCCTCGAAGCTGTTGTAAAGGGCAAGTGACGGACGGACGGTGGTCTCGACGCCAAACCTGCGGAGTGTAGGCTGAGCGCAGTGATGCCCAGAGCGTACCGCGATGCCTTCTCGATTGAGGGCGGCGCCCACTTCTTCGGTGCGAAAACCCTCAAGCACAAACGAGAGCACACCCGCCTTCTCCTTCGCCGTACCAATCATGCGTAGGCCGGGCACGCGCAACATCCCCTCGGTTGCGTAGACCAGGAGCTCATGTTCATACCGGGCTATGTTGGGCATGCCGATGTGATCGAGATAATCGATGGCAGCGCCGAGTCCTACCGCGTCGGCAATGTTGCCGGTACCGGCTTCGAAGCGGCCTGGCGGGGGCTGATAGGTCGTCTTCTCGAAGGTGACGTCGACAATCATGTTCCCGCCCCCCTGCCACGGAGGAGTCTCCGCCAGCACGTCCGGCTTGCCATAGAGCACGCCGATACCGGTAGGCGCGAAGACCTTGTGGCCGGAGAAGACATAGAAATCGCAGTCGAGAGACTGCACATCGATCGGCATATGCGAGACGGCTTGCGCGCCGTCGAGCAGCACACGGGCTCCGTAGCGATGGGCCATTTGCACCATCTGATGCGCCGGGGTCACGGTGCCCAGAGCATTCGAAACCTGGGTGAAGGAAACCAGCCGCGTCTTGGGGCTGAGGAGCTTCTCGTATTCATCGAGCAGAATCTGGCCATCGTCGTCGACGGGCGCCACCCGAAGGCAGGCTCCTTTTTCCGCACACAACATCTGCCAGGGAACAATATTGGCGTGATGTTCGATCCAGGTGATGACGATTTCATCGCCTTTGTTGATGTGGCGTCGTCCCCAGGCCTGGGCAACCAGGTTGATGGCCTCGGTCGCGCCACGCGCGAAGACGATCTCCTTGGAGGAGGAAGCATTGAGAAAGTGCGCCACCTTGGTGCGCGCATCCTCATAAGCATCGGTCGCGCGCGCAGCCAGCTCATGGGCCGCACGATGAATATTCGAGTTCTCGTGTTCGTAGAAATACGAAAGGCGATCGATGACGCTCTGCGGTTTTTGCGTGGTCGCCGCGTTGTCTAACCAGATCAGCGGATGGCCGTTCACACGTTCGTGCAGGATGGGAAAGTCGCGCCGTACCGATCCGATATCAAACTGCTGCCGGGGAAGTTTGAGGTCGCCGATTGCTCCAGGGTGCGACTGGACGTTATTGGCCGGGGGAGCCTGCAGCAGGCTGGGCTCATCGAGAAAATAAAACGACGAGGGATCCGTCAACGCAGCCCGTGCATCGTTTTCGTTGCGTAGCGGCGGCAAAGGCGCGAGCTTAGGCACTCCCTCTTCGAAGGACGGAAACAAAGCGCGGTCGAACTCCGGCATGGGTAGTGCGAACGGTGAGGCCGGCGCGGCACTACGCTGGTCATGTTGCGGAAATGTTGCAGCGACCGAGGGCAAGGCGACAGGTGCGATGTTAGATCCGTTCAGGGCGCCGGCATTTTCCAGAAAATAGAACGGGGATGTTGCCGTCAACGCTGATCTTGCATCGTCCTCCGTGCGCAGTGGCGGAAGCGGCGGGAGCGCCGGCACACCTGCTTCAAACGACGGAAACGGCGCGCCAAACTCCGGCATCGGCAAGGTATAGGGAGATACCAGAAGCCCGGCGCCGGCGCTCCGCGGATCGTTCTGGAACATAGCTGCTTCCGGAACCTGCGCTCCCACTGGAACAGCCATCACCGCGGCCGGCCCCATGGTGAAAGGCGCCAACTCCGGGATGCCGGTCGAAAGCTGGGAAGGGTTGGGCGCGATGGGAACAGAACCGGCTGATGGTAGGGCGGGCATCGATGGCAGAGGCATGCCGAATTCCGGCAGCCGGGTTTCGAATGCCGGGGTCATATCCTGGGCATTGGGTGCGTAGGGAGCCACGGTGGCAGGAAAGCCCTGCGCTGGCTGAGCGCGGAAAAACTCGTTGGCCAGCCTGGTCAACATCGCTATATCCGGGAGCGAACCCATGGGCGCGATGGTGGTCTCATCCACCGGGAGTGCCGGTCTGACGCGCTCCGTGAACCCCGTCGTTGGATCCTGATCACTTGTACTCATGGTATTGTCCGACTTCTACATTCTCGAGCACGCCCAGTGCGTCTTCGGCAAGGACAGCCGCAGAGCAATACAGTGACACCAGGTAGGAAGCGATCGAGTTGCGGTCAATACCCATGAAGCGGATCGAAAGGCCTGGAGTTTGTTCGCCGGGCAATCCAGGTTGAAACAGTCCCACCACGCCTTGCTTTCTCTCGCCGGTACGCAGCAAGAGGATGTTCGTCTTCCCGGCTCCATCGATGAGGAGTTTGTCGGTGGGGATGAGCGGAATTCCGCGCCAGGTCATGAAGGGGGAACCAAAGATCGTAGCTGTGGGGGGAGGAACGCCACGGAAGGTACACTCGCGGCCAAACGCGGCAATCGCGCGCGGATGGGCGAGGAAGAATGCCGGCTCCTTCCAGATACGGGAGAGTAACTCATCCAGATCGTCGGGGGTGGGCGCGGCGCCGCGGGCGGGAACCTTGAAGGCCGGATCGACATTGGTCAGCAAGCCATAGTCGGCGTTGTTGATCAGTTCGGATTCCTGGCGCTCTTTTACTTTTTCCACGGTCAGCCGCAGCTGCTCGCGGATCTGGTCGTGCGGATGACTAAAAAGATCGGACACACGGGTGTGAACATCGACCACGGTGGTGATTGCGCTCAGCGTATATTCACGCGGGGTCTCTACATAATCGACGAACGTCTGCGGCAATGTGCGTTCATCGCGTGATCCGCAAGCGACTTCGATCTCCTGATCGTTTTTGACCTTGTTGACGCGATAAGTGCCCGATTCGACCGGGACCCAACCGAGCAGCTGGACCAGCCAGCGCGGGGTAATGGCCGTTAGTTGCGGCGGCGTCTTGGTTGTGTTGGCTAACTGCCGTGCTGCGCTATCGCCTAACGCTCGATGATCTGCCATGAGGGATGCTTCCTTCCTTAACTCACACCACGGGCATCATAGCCGTCCTGCGCTCGATGGTGAATCATGAATGTGCGAAATTCGCGGCTATTCGGTGAATAAACAGAGGGCGAAAAAGGAATATGACCTCATAATTTAAGGACAACAGGTGTGTTGTTGATGAAGGGGAGAGGTGCGCTATTGACTGGTTTGGTACATCCGTCGATCGACGATATCGATTGCGAAATTCTGGCTGAGCTTCAAGCGAATGCCCGCATTGCATTTGCGGAGCTCGGACGAAGAGTCGGGTTGTCTACCCCGGCGGTGATCGAACGGGTTCATCGGCTGGAGGAAAGCAAGGTCATTCTTGGCTATAGGACCCTGGTCGATCCTGCCCGGGTGGGGCTTCCGGTGCGCGCGTTTGTTCACGTGACGGTGGCGGGAGACAAGCTGGCGAAATTTGCCGCCGTGGTGCGCAGTCTTCCCGAAGTGTTGGAGTGTCATCGGGTAACGGGGGCGGAATCATTCATTGTGCAAGTCGCCGTCCGTGACGTGAGGCATATGGAAGAGGTGATTGATTCGATGATGCCTTACGTATCGACAAATACGTCTATGGTCCTGGCCTCTCCTGTTCCGTGGAACAGCGTTCTTCCCGCCGCGCGCTACGGCAAGAAGCCACGGCAGCGCAAGGGCGAGGAGTGAAAACACTTCCAGGGAAGGTCCGCAGAACTGCAGATTCCTCGCTTCGCTCGGAATGACAAAAAGGGGAGGGCTGTTGTAAAGAGAGGTCGGTCTCCAAAAGAGAAGGCGGTTGCATCTTCCCCAACAACCAACCTCCCCTTTAGCGACAGCTCTCTGTTTACAACAGCCCTCGCCTTTTTGTCATTCCGAGCGAAGCGAGGAATCTGCAGTTCTAGCGACCTTTCCTGGAAATGTTTTTCGCCTATTCGGCCGTGACTTTCTCATCTACAACTAACGTCCGCCGGGATGGCGCGATGGCTACCTTCTCAATGACGCATTGGTTTGTTACACCAGTAACTGTTAGCACGCAAGGAGTGTTCATGAGATTCAGCACGATTGCTATAGGATCGGCATCACTTTTTTTGATTGCCGCGGCAGTAGCTCAAACAGCGCCGCCTCCCGGAACTGCCGGGCAACGTAAAGCGAACCAGCAGGCGCGGATTGCCCAAGGAGTCAAGAGTGGCGAATTGACCGCTCACGAAACCACCAACCTGGAAGCCCGGGAAGCCAGCGTAAACAGAGAAGAGCGCAATATGCGCACAGCTGACGGGGGAAAACTTACCGCGGCCGACCGCGCCGCACTGAATAACCGCCAGAACCGGATTTCCAACTCCATCTACAAAGACAAGCACAACGCCGCCGTCCAAAAATAACGACCGCTTTCTATTTGCGCAACGACCGGTACAGATCGGTAACAATCGGTGGCAGAAATGAGCGGATCGCCTTCTTGATCCGGATCGTGGATTTGACACTGTTGATACCGGGGCGTTCCTGAAATGCAACCTCGTGCCGATGAGTAAGCCCAGCGTCCTCCTCAGGGCGTCCGTTGGAGTAGTAGTAAGTCGCAATGGACTTCCGGTTGCGATCGGGCGGGCATGCCAGTGGTATGGGATGACCGTGAAAAGAAATACTCATCGTGCTGAAGATGGCGCAGCGGTTGAAGACGGGCAGAATCTTCTTCTCCGCTCGCGTCACCTTCCGATCCCATAGCTCGAAATGTCCGCCGTACTCTTCCTTCCATTCCTTGTTGAGATAAATGAGGACATTGATGCGCCTGTCGAGCCGCAGACCCTGGTGGTAGCTGAAGTCGGCATGCACTTCCAATAACCCGCCCGGCCTTATCTGGTGCAGGCCTCCCCCGGTGTAGTAGGGATCGGGCAGCACGCTTTGGATCCCCGTCAGGGTTTCGAGAAACTTGAGCATCGGCCGGCTGTTGAGGAAGTACAGTACATCGCGAACGGATGGCGGCAACTTCTCCACCACATCGAACGCCAGTTTCTTGCGTTGGTTGACATCGGTGTGGGCATACCAATCTGCCTCTTTCGGCTCGGGGAAATAGCGGAGTGCATCCTCGGCCGCTTCAAGGGGCAGGAAATTGTCGAAATAGATATGCGGATAAGGCGTATTCGCCTGGTACTCCTGTGCTTTGGCCTTTGCCAGAACCTCGAGCTTGCCGGCAAACTCGTCGCTGAGCAAGGCATTCAATACCCTGGTGCCGTGGGTGGTCTCCACCGCAACACCTTCTTTGACCGATTCGGGCATAGACAGCCTCCCTTGGGGTAACTCGTCCGGGCTTGGCGGCTGGGTCTGTGTTCCAACCTATCCATGCGCCAAATGCATGTCAAGACGAGGCCCGGTTGTAAACTAGAGGTGAGGACTTTATGGCGGAACTGCAACGCAGACAATCAGTGACGGTGAAGGTAGGAAATGTGCGCGTGGGATCTTCCGCGCCCGTAGTCGTGCAGTCCATGACGAATACCGATACCGCGGACGTGCAAGGCACGATCCAGCAAGTGGCCGCGCTGGCGACGGCCGGGTCGGAGCTGGTGCGGGTGACGGTGAATAACGATGCCGCGGCAGTGGCGGTGCCGGCCATCGTCGAGGGCCTGGCCAAGTTGGGAATCGATGTTCCCATTGTTGGGGACTTTCACTACAACGGGCATCTGCTGTTGAAGAAGTACCCGGAGTGCGCGCGCACGCTGGCCAAATACCGCATCAACCCGGGGAATGTCTCGATTGGCCGCAAAGACGACGACAATTTCCGCATCATGATCGAGTGCGCGGTCGAAAACCAGAAGCCGGTTCGGATTGGCGTGAATTGGGGTTCGCTGGACCAGGCTCTCCTGACCCGGATGATGGATGAAAATTCCAAACGGCCCCAGCCGGCGGATGCGCGCGACGTGATGATCGAGGCGATGCTGGTGAGCGCCATCGACTCCGCCCGCGCTGCCGAGCGCTACGGGCTGCGTCATGACCAGATCATCCTGAGCGCGAAGGTAAGCGGTGTGCGCGACCTGATCGAAGTTTACGAACTGATGGCCGCGCGTTGCGATTACGCACTGCACCTGGGTCTCACGGAAGCCGGCATGAGCATGAAAGGCATTGTCGCCTCGACGGCTGGGCTGGCCCCGCTGTTGCTCAAAGGCATCGGCGATACTATCCGCGTCTCGCTCACGCCTAAGCCCGGCGGCGACCGCACCGAAGAAGTGCAGGTGGCGCAACAGATACTGCAGTCTCTGGGCATCCGCAGCTTTGCCCCGCAAGTGACGGCGTGCCCCGGGTGCGGGCGCACCAGCAGCACCTATTTTCAGGAATTGACCCAGGATATCCAGGGCTACGTACGCGACAGCATGCCGGTTTGGCGCGAGCGATATCCGGGAGTGGAAGAACTGAAACTGGCGGTCATGGGCTGCGTGGTAAACGGACCGGGCGAGTCCAAGCACGCCAACATTGGTATTTCTCTTCCCGGCACGTTCGAAGATCCCAAAGCCCCGGTTTACGTGGACGGACGGCTCATGACAACCCTGCGCGGGGACGACATCGTGAACGAGTTTAAGAAGATTCTGGACGATTATGTCGACGCGCGCTATGGGAGCGGCTCGCGCGAAGAGCAGTTGATCGAGGTGCGGTAGATGAAGGGAACGGGGCTTCAGTGAGGTAGGGACGGCGAGGTGAACCATCGGCCAAAGAGTTGGCGTGAGAACTCCCCATTGTGCCGTCCCTTCGGGACTCGATTTGTGTGAAATCCCACCCGGCACTCCCGTGCCGGGCTACAGATTGTCCCGTCCCTTCGGGACTGATTGCTTCCCCCTTCGATAGGCTCAGGGCAGGCTCTGCGGGACTAAGACTCGTCAAGCTGCCCGGCCGAGCTCCTCAAACAGACAAATGATCGACTCAATTCCCCGATGAAAATTGGCGATGTGGAATTTCTCATTTGGGGCGTGCAGGTTGTCGTCCGTCAGCCCAAAACCCATCAAAACCGTGGGGATCTTGAGGTGGCGCTCGAAGTCTCCCACGATCGGGAATGGAGCCGCCGCAACGGATGAAGACCGTCTCCTTCCCGAATACCTGGTGCAGGGCGCGCGTCGCGGCCTGGATATAACGATTGTCGGTCTGCACCACGATCGGTTCGCCGGAATGGATCAGCCGCACCCGCAACTCAATACCCTTGGGCTGCAACGACTCGACATAGCTCTTGTATTGGGCAAAAACCTCCTGCGGGTCCATGTCCGGAACCAGCCGGAAGGAGATCTTGGCCGTGGCTTTGGCGGGAATCACCGTTTTCGCGCCGGCGCCGATGAAACCGCCCGGCATTCCGTGGACATCCATGGTGGGCCGCGCCCAGGTCCGCTCCAGCACCGAAAAAGCCGGCTCTCCGCGTAAGCTCGCGGGATCCGACTTCCGCAGCACGATATGCCTCCTCGTCAAAGGGCAGGCTCTTCCAGGCTTTGAGTTCGTCGGCGGAAGGCGCAGCGACCTTGTCATAAAAGCCAGGAATCAGAATGCGGCCGTGCGGCGTCTTTGAGCTTTGCGATCACCTGGGCCAACGCGATGAACGGATTAGGCGCGGCGCCCCCAAATATGCCGGAGTGCAGATCGCTCTTCGCTCCCTGGGCTTCCAACTCGGTGTAGATCATGCCCCGCAGGCCGACGCACAGGGTGGGCAGACCGGGAGCAAACATCTCCGTATCAGAGACCAGGGCGAAGTCAGCCTTGAGCTGCTCCGGGTGCTCGCGCACGAACTGGGCGATTCCCTCCCCGCCCACCTCCTCCTCGCCTTCGATAAGCACCCGCACGTTGATCGGCAGGGTTGCCTCCGGGCGCCTGGAACAGCGATTCCAGAGCCTTCACGTGGCATGTACATCTGTCCCTTGTCGTCCACCGCGCCCCGGGCATAGAGGTTGCCGTTCCGTTCCGTGGGCTCAAACGGGGGGGTAATCCACTCGTCCAGCGGATCGGGAGGCTGGACGTCGTAATGGCCATAGGCCAGGCAGGTGGGCTTGCCGGCGGCATGCAGCCAGTCTCCATAGACCAGCGGATGCCCTGAGGTTTCGATCACCCGGACGTGCTCCAGGCCGATTCGCTCCAGCTCCCGGGCCAGGCTCTCGGCGGCCCGGCGAACGTCGCCCTCGTGCTCAGGAAGGGTGGAAATGGAAGGAATGCGAAGCAGCGACTTCAATTCCTCTAGGAAGCGTGCCTGCTGGCTGCGGGCAAACTCGAGCGCGGATGGCATGGGTGGTTTCTCTCCTGTAGGCCGGAAGGCAAAAACGGTTATCCTGGACGACTTTGCGTCTCCCGGAGGCTCCATCGGCCATGGCCGTGGGCAGCATGAGCGGTAACCAAGATGTATCCTAAACCTGGGGAAGTATTCATGCTGGAGCTGGAAATCGCGCCGCGCGAGGTCGCTGCCCGGCTCAAGTCCGGGGAAACCGGGCTGATCCTGCTGGATGTTCGTGAGCCGTGGGAAGTTGCGACCGCACAGATCGCCGGTTCGAAGCTGATGCCGATGGGAGAAATCCCTTCTCGCGTCTTTCCAGGAAGTGGATCCGGAGGCGCACATTATCACTGTCTGCCATTCCGGCGTCCGTTCCCTGAACGTCGCGGCATGGATGCGGAACCAGGGTTTTGAGAAAGTGCAGTCGATGAGTGGCGGGATCGATAGCTGGTCCCGGGAAATAGACCCCGCTGTTCCCCGCTATTAATTGTCGTTGGAACTCCTCCCCCTTACGTTGCAGATCAGGCGCCCCCATGCCCATGCTGAGCAGTTCAGGGCGTGATACAAGCAAGATAGACAACCTTTAGAAGAAAGTTAAGAGCAGCCATGGGCGCTACCGAAAGAGTATTGATCGTTGAAGACGAATTGCATGCACTGGCCGGATTGGCCGAGTTGGTGTCCGGCTGGGGTTATCGCACGGAAACGGCGCGAGATGGCATCGAAGGTCTGGAAAAAGTAGCGGAGTGGTTTCCCGGCATCATCGTGACCGACCTCAAGATGCCCCGGATGGACGGTTTGGAACTGCTGTCGCGGCTGAGCGAAATGCAGTTGAACGCGGCCGTGATCGTCCTGACCGCGCAGGGCAGTATTGAGCGTGCGGTCGAGGCGATGAAGATGGGCGCCTACGACTTCATCCAAAAGCCGATCGATCCCACCCGGCTGAAGACGGTTCTGGCCAACGCCAGCCGCCAGCGCGAAACCGAGCGGGAGTTGGAAGTCACCCGCCGCAAGCTGCGGGATACAGGTTTTCTCGGATCGCTGGTGGGCAGCTCCAGGAAAATGCAGGAGATGTTCGCCATGATCGAGCGGGTCGCCCCCAGCACCGTCTCGGTCTTGATCACCGGCGAGAGCGGCACGGGCAAGGAGCTGGTGGCACGAACCCTGCACGAGCTGAGCCCGCGCCGGGGCAAGCCGTTTGTCGCCGTCAACTGCGCCGCGATTCCCGAGACCTTGATCGAGAGCGAGATCTTCGGTCACGAAAAAGGCTCCTTTACCGGAGCGATGGAGCGCCGGGCAGGATGTTTCGAGCTGGCCGAAGAAGGCACCCTGCTGCTGGACGAGATCGGCGAAATGCCGGTGGGCACGCAGGCCAAGCTGCTGCGGGTGCTGGAAGACAGGAAGCTGCGGCGGCTGGGCAGCAAGGTCGAAACGCCCATGAATGTGCGCGTATTGGCGGCCACCAACAAGAATCCGGAAGAAGCGGTCGCTGACGGGACATCTGCGTGGAGATTTGTACTACCGGTTGAACGTTTTTAACTTGCATATGCCACCTCTGCGGGAACATAAAGAAGACATCCCGGCAATCATCGAAGCCCTGCTGGCCGACATGAACACCAAGCACGGGCGAGAGGTCAAAGGAGTCGACGGGGAGATGCTGAGCCGGTTGATGGCTCACGACTGGCCGGGCAATGTGCGCGAACTGCGCAACACCATCGAACGGGCAGTCATTCTTTGCGGAGAGGGATACATGGAGACCCGGCATCTGCCGCCTACGTTCGGGCAGCGCTTTATGCGTCCGGATGCGGGGACCACCAACTACAGCGACAGCGGCGTTCACGTGGAAATTGGCAGCACCGTGGATGAGGCCGAGCGGATGCTCATCCTGAAAACCCTGGAGTCGACGCGCAACAACAAGACGCGGGCGGCCGAGATCCTGGGCATCAGCCTGAAGACATTGCACAACAAGTTGAAGGAGTATGGTAGCGCGACCAGCAGCGAGGCGCTGGAAGAGAGGCCGGTAGTCTAACTTTCGCCTCCGCAACTGAGACAGGTACCTATTACCAACCGCTGGAAAGTCGATATACAGGGTTCGAGTGACTGCCCCATGAGACTGAAGACCAAGCTCGTGCTCGCGATCACCGGACTGGTATTTCTGGTGGTGTTCACCCTGTCCTGGATATTCCTTGGCCAGCTTCTGCGCCAGCGAATGTCCCAGGCTTACTCCGCCAATGACATGGTGGCGCACCAGATATCTCTGGCCACGCAGCGAAGCGCTGGACCGAACATTCGCGTCCCGTCAACCCTAACGACCCTAAAGCACTGCGGGCCGCGGTGGCAAAGGCGTTGCGCAGCGATCCAGCGCTAACAGCGCTGATGAACTCGGCCATTCGCTACTCCCCGACTGTTTTCGACGTCACCATCGCGGACAGCGAGGGCCGCGCGCTGCTGAGTACCGATCCCACCAACCTGGACCACCTGGTGCCCCATCGGCCGGAATACGAGGAGTTGGAGAGCGGCGGGTTGCTGCGACTGCTGGAAGTGGTCTTTGGACCGCCTCGCGTCTACAACCTGACCTTGCCGCTGGAGCGAGATTCTGAACCCTTCGCCACCATCCGCGTAGGGGTGCGTACGACCTTCCTGCGTTTCGTGGTCGAGCCCTGGCTGATCGCCGCCGTGGCGTATACCGGCGTGGCGATCCTCTGCTCGTTGATCTTCGCCGCGTTCTTGGCCAACCTGGCCCTCAAGCCGATTGAACAGATCGGCGCCCGGCTCGATGCGCTGGCTCTGGCCGAGGCCGAAGTGGCCGGGCGAGGCGAGCGGCCGGCAAATCGGGCGATGCCGTGGTGCTGGTGTCGCACAAGATCGAACGCATCGGGCGGCGCATGCGCAACGTGGAAGAGGTCTTCTCTGCCCTCAAGGAGAACCTCGACCAGATCATGACCAACCTGCAGGACGGCATCCTGCTGTACACCCACGATGCCCGTGCGGTGCTGGTCAGCGATTCCGTCGAACGCTTTCTGGGGGTCAGCCGGGCGGAGATCCTGGGCTGCCAAGTTGCACGAGGTCTTCTCCCGCAATACCCGCTTGGGCAGGCTGGTGCGCGAGTCCTTTGACGCCCGCATGGCCCTGGTGCAGGAGGAGATCACCACCGAGACCGGCCGGCACGTCGAGATCTCGCTCGACTTCATCCATGACGATCGGGCGGTCTATCCGCAGGAAACCCTGGGCGCCCTGCTGACCCTTCATGACGTCGAATCGGTAAGAGAGATCGAGAGTGATCTGGAGCTTTCGCGACGCCTGGCGGCCATCGGCCGATTGACGGCGGGGGTAGGTCACGAGGTCAAGAACCCGATCAACGCCATCGTCGTTCATCTGGAGTTGATGCGTAACAAGCTGGGCGATGCCGACCACAAGGCCATGCGGCATCTGGAAGTGATTGAAAGCGAGATACAAAGACTTGACCGGGTGGTGCAAACGCTGGTGGATTTCTCGCGTCCGGTGGAATTACAGCTCAAGGAACAGGATCTGCGCCGGGTGGTCTCCGGCGGTGTTGATGTTGGCATCCGCCGATTTGGAAACCCGCGACGTTCACGTGCAGAGCGATCTGCCCGACCGTCCCGTGTTGGCCAAGGTGGACTGCGGACCTATTGAAGCAGGCACTGCTGAACGTCGTGCTGAATGGCGCCCAGGCAATGGCGGAAGGGGGAAAGCTGGAAGTCCGGCTGGCCGAGGACGGCCGCATGGCGCTGCTCAGCATTCATGACCAGGGAAGTGGAATTCCTGCTCGAAGTGAGGGACAAAATTTTCGACTTGTACTTCACCACTAAGAAAGATGGAAGTGGTATCGGTTTAGCGATGACTTACCGAATCGTAGAGCTGCACAATGGTTCGATTGAAGTAGAATCGGATGCAACTCACGGAACTACTTTTATTTTGCGCTTTCCGCTGAACAGTCTTCAGGAGAGCAGAGCGCGTGGATACTTGATGCCGGACGGGAGCAGCTCAGCTGGATCTATCGTAGCCAAGGAGCCCAGGGGATGAGGGCAGCCAACTATGCGTCGTTGTGTGATGTTGCTGCCATTTTTTGTACTGGGTGTTTGCACATAAGACCCCGCTCACGCCGCAGCAGGCACAAGCTCCGCCATTGCAGACCGGGAAAGGGACGCTGAACCCGCCGAAAACGGCGCAGCAGCAAGAGAAAACGGACACGCCGCTGGCTTCGCCTTTGCCGCCGCCATCTGCGCAAAGCGTGTCCTTGCCGCCGCCCCCACCGCCGAAGAAGGTGAGGCACAAGCCCAAGACGCCGCGGCCAAACCGGCGGACACTGCCCAGACTCCGGCCGCTGGTGGAGCTTCTCAGACAACCAGACATCTTCTGGTTCTCGGTCGCCTCTGCGCAGGCTTCCCCGCCCCAGCTCAGACCGCGGCGACGAGTAACTCGCCCATTGGCCAATTGACCACCGGTGACAGCGCGATGGGAGAAAGAACCAAGCACGAGACGGCGGATCTGATCGGTGGGACGGAGCAGGGGTTGAACGGGATCAAACGCTCTCTCTCGACGGAAGAGAAGGTCACGGCCGCGCAGATCCGCAACTTCCTGAAACAGGCCCAGCAGGCACTGGACAATGGAGACACGGATGGTGCGCACACGCTGGCGACCAAAGCCAAGCTGCTGCTGGATGAACTGATCAAACCTTAGAATTGACCTGACTTGTTGATGTTGCGGCCCTGGCGATAATAACTGCTCCCCCTCAGCATTACTTCCGCACTATTACTAAGGTCACGTACGGCAGCTGCTTAAGGCTGCGGAAACCGTTTCCCGGTATGCCGGGGATACGACATAGTTGTCATCAGTGGGCTTAACGTGTGAGCATCGATCGAAAACAATATGCTTCGATTGCTCTTGCTAGACCAGCCTGGATCTGCTCGTCGATAGAAACGTACCTCAGCGTTCACCCCAACTTAACTTGGAGCGAAGCACGTCGAAGAATCCTGTTGCGCCCATGACGAACCAGGTGACGCTGTGCTCGGAACGGCGGCAGCACACCTGGTCTCCCACCCGAAGCTGCAATGCCTCTTGTCCGTCGACGGTGAGAAAGGTGAGATCGGGAATACCTTCCACGCTGACGATCACGTGCGCATCGCCGCGCACCACCATGGGACGAATCGTCAACAAATGCGGGCAGATAGGGGTGATCACCAGGGCATCCACGTAGGGCGCCAGAATCGGTCCGTTGGCGGCCAGGTTGTAGGCGGTGGAGCCCGTGGGCGTGGAGATAATGACCCCATCGGCGCGAAACGACGCCGCAAGCTGATCGAACAGATGCACGCTGAAGTCGCCCATGCGCGCGATCGCACCCTTGGCAATCACTACATCGTTCAGCGCTTCGTACTCTTTGTACAAGGTCGCCGCCACGCATGACCTCGGTGTGCAACAGGGCGCGGGCATCGATCTCGCAGCAACCATCCCTCCATCCCTCGAGCGTGGTGTACAGATCAGCCAGCCGGACCTCGGTAAGGAAGCCCAGCGCACCCAGGTTGACACTGAGAATGGGAACATCGGTCCGGGCGAAGGCACGCGCCGCCGCCAGCAGCGTTCCATCCCCGCCCAGCACCACCACCAGCACAGGCTTCTGCGCCGGCAATTCATGGCGCGGAACGATGCGCGCGTCCTGGGTGTAGCTGCCGCTCACGTGGTCCAGAATAGGTTCGAAGTCATGCGCCCGCATCCAGGCAACGAGCTCGGGGAGAAGGGTGGCCAAGCTCTTCCTTCTGCGGCTTGGAAATGATGGCGACAGGTCGCATGGTAGAGCCTGTACTAGTGTACGCGAGTGAGTGGACGAAAGCCCTTCAAAAGCGAGCGTAGAGAAGAAACTCGCGATTCCCTTTGGCTCCCGCACCTGCGCCTCCTCCGCCAAGGATGGGCGATTCCGCGATTTCGTCTGGCCGGGCGCCAAGATCATGCGGCCGCCGTGCGCACGCGATCAATGGCGAACTGGTGCGCGGCCGGGTCGTGTACGATACCGCCCTTGCCGACGTGTTCCCTGCCCGCTTCAAATTGCGGCTTGACCAGGATGACAGCCTCGAGGACCCGCGGGCTCCGGGCTTCTCCCGCACCGCCGCGAGCACCGCAGGCAGCACCAGCGTGGCCGAGATAAAAGACACATCCATGGATACAAAACTGATGCCGCGGGCCAGATCCCCGGGCTTGAGGTAGCGGGCATTGGTACGCTCCAGCAAGCTCACTCGCGGATCCCTGCGCAGGGCTTCGGCGATCTGCCCGTAGCCGGTATCCACAGCGACCACGCTGGCCGCGCCATGCTGCAGCATGCAATCGGTAAAACCACCGGTGGAGGTGCCGATATCGGCGCAGTGGCGCCCGCTAAGATCGATTTGCCAACGAGTCAAGTGCGGCTTCCAGCTTGAGTCCGCCGCGGCTGACGTAGCGCTGCTCTTCGCCCAGCACCCGCAAGAGCGCAGTATCGTCGACAGAGGCGCCGGGCTTCTCGACCTTCTGCTGGTTGACCAGCACGCGCCCGGCCAGGATCAGCGCCTGCGCCCGTTCCCGGGACGGCGCCAAACCCTGCTCGACCAGCAACTTATCCAGGCGGTTCCTCATCTAGAGTGGGTACGGCTATCCGTCCGATTGACGCTCGCTCATTGTATCTCGCTGCTGCCTGGGTACTTTAGTTTGGTTGTTTCCGTGGTGCAACCGTAGAATAGGTTCGGCTTGAGCGATGCCAGACAAAACTCCCAATCCGATTGGCGAACCTGAGCGTTCTACTATCAGAGATTCAAGCCACACTGCCAGGATGGCTGACGGACCGACTGCACCGGCAACAGACGACGGTACTTTGCTGCAGCGTGTCCGCCAAGGCGATCAGACGTGCGATGGCTGAAGTCTTCGATCGCTATGGCAGGGCGGTGTACTCCGTCGCGCTGCGAATTCTGAAGGATACCGGCCACGCGGAAGACGTGATGCAGGAGATCTTCTTCCAGATCTGGCGGAATTCCGATTCGTTTGTGCAAGGGCGCGGATCGCTGGGCGCGTGGCTGGTGGTGGTGGCGAGAAACCGGTCGATCGATCTGCTGCGGCGCAGAAAGCCCACAGATTCGGTCGACGATGTGATTCTGGCTTCTCCCGGCAACCTGGCTTCAGAAGCCGAGCACAACGCGATGATGGAGAAGGTCCAGAAAGTTTTGCAGGACCTGCCTGCCGAGCAGCAGAGGTCTATGGAGTTGGCGTTCTTTGAAGGTTTGAGCCATTCGGAGATCGCGGAAAGAACCGGGGATCCCCTGGGCACGGTAAAGACGCGCATTCGGCTGGCGTTGATCACATTACGAAAGGCGTTTCAGGCATGACGGGCAACGGACACAATACGCAGGAGGAGTTGGCTTCCTATGCGATGCAGAGTCTCCCGGTAGAGGAGTCCGCATCCATCAGGGCGCACCTGCAGACCTGTGCCACAATGCCGCACCGAACTGGCCAGGTCTGCGGCGATCTTGCCTTGTTGGGAATAGCGGTCGAGCAGCAGCCGCTGCCCGAGGGCGCGCGGGAGCGCTTTCTGCAGAGGATCGCCGCTTCTCCCGCGGTGAAGCCGCAAGAAAAGCTGGCCGAGGTCACTCCGATTGCGGTGAAGACGCAAGCGCCGTGGGGCAGGCTTCTGGGTTCCCTGGGTGGCGGCGGCTGCCATGGCCATCGTGGCGATCTCGTTAGCGCGTGCAAAACCGGGCGTTGAACGACGAGCTCAACGGATGAATCCAACCTGGTGACCAATCTGGCTGCGCAAGCGTCGAAGGCGCAGCAGGTGCTGGAAGTTCTGACTGCGCCGAGCGCTCAGCGGGTGACGCTTACCGAAGGCAAAGCGCCGCCGAGCCAACGCGCACGCGCCACTTATCTGCCTGAGCGCGGAGCGCTGATTCTGTTGGCAACCAATCTGAAGCCTTTGCCGGAGGGCAAGGCTTATGAGCTTTGGGTGATCCCGGCAAATGGCAAGGCGCCTGTGCCCGCAGGAGTCTTTCGTCCCGATGCAGTGGGCACGGCCACCCTGGTGCTGCCGCCGCTACCCTCAGGCATCGCGGCCAAGGCGTTCGGGGTGACGATCGAGAAAGCCAGCGGCGCGGACGCTCCCACCTCTCCGATCATCTTGTCGGGAGCGCCACCGGAAGCTGATCGGTACGGCGGCTAGGCCCTCGTACATGCGAGCCCCAAAAATCCAGGCCCACGAGACACGCCTACGCAGGCGGATCCACAAAGTCTGACGAAGGGCAGAGACTCATTCCGCTCGATGCGCTGCTTTTCGCCTGCCGCCATGATGCACGCGACGACGAGACTGATCTTCGCTTACTTGCCGCCCTTTGACGGGGACGCCAATGGCGTCGTCTGATAACACCTGGCGCCGAAACCACAGGGTGCTCCGGATCCGCTGGCATGGCTGACATTGATGGCATTTGCAACCGTGCCTGTCGTGCTGCTGTTAGCAGCCACCGACTGGGCGCTGGTATGCACATCCACTCCTGTCCCATCCAACTGAATGGACGCTGCCACCTGGTCGGTGTCGGTGCGAATGACGCTCATGTAGGGCTGGTCAGAAGAAAGCACATAGATCTGGCCGTAACGGAGTACTGAAGGTGGACGCCATCGAAATGGGATGGCCGGTCACGGGTATGGTGGCTAACACCTGGTAGTTGGTAAGGCTCACCACACTCACCGTGCTGTCCTTCTGATTGGCGACGTAGACCCGGCTTCCGTCGCGCAAAATGGTGAGCGTCGCCGGCCCATTGCCAACCGGCACCGTGACCGCCTGGCCAAACAGCGGAGAGTCATTGCCGAATTGATCGAGGCTGGTGTTGATGATGGTGATGGTGTTGGAATCGTAATTGGCAGTCACCAGCTGGGACGAAGGCGCGAAGTAGTCGGCAAAAACCGGGCCGGCGTTGAACCCCGCCACCGGGGTGCCGGACGGCGGCGGCAGCAGCAGGGTACCGGTAGCCGGATCCAAATTCTGCCGGTTTGCCGTGGTATCGAGCGTGTTGAACTGGCTGTTGATCACAGTGACGGTTCCGCTGCCCCGATTGAGAATGAACACCCGGTTGTTGTCGGTGGAACCGATGCCATAGACGGGGCAAATGCCAACCGGCAGGGTCCGCGAAATGGTCACGGTGGAGATTTCGATCGACTGCACCTGCCCGGGAGTCGTGACCGCGGTAGGAGTCTCGCAATCCCCGAAAGCGACCGTGTTGGAGCCGTTGTCCTGGGTGATGGAGTAGACACGGGCGGCGTTGGAATTGCCGGCCAAGGTGATCGGGACTGGCGGGGACCGGGAGCTGCTGGGTGAGCTGGTAAACGCCGCTCGAATTGTTGGTCAGAACCGCCACCGCCGGGACATTGGGTTCGGTAATGAAGAGATTGCTTGCGGTCGAGAGCAGGTTCAGCGGGTTAGCGGGCTGCAGCAAGGTGCTGCTCTGAATGTTCTTGGTCTGCAGGGTAGTCGAAGGGGTAAAGCTGTTGACGGTGCCGTCGGTATTGGCGGTGGTGGCAGAGCCGGCGCTGGAACTCAGGGTAAGGGCCAGCGGGTTGATACCCAGGGTGGCCTGGGTCAGCAGCGTGTCGCCGGAAGCATCGAAAACATTCGCCAGGCCGGGCGCGCTAGAGCCGGCGCTGGTGGTCACCACGGCGTAGCTCTGCGGCTGAGGGGCCGGTCCGGTGACGGCTACAGGTGTAACCACCGGCCGGGGAGTATCGCCGCATCCGGCCAACAGTAAAGCAACGCTGACGGAACAACCGGTTGCAATTCGTTGAAGAACCCTGAAGGAGAACGCTGGCAAACACACACTCCGCCGGCTCCATGACTGAAGCCATGCAACGCTAAGCACCCGTGAATACCTCACTACGTTTCATTTCCTGTTAGAAAGATGATTGTAAATGGGTTCGCGTATTCAGCGATACGCCGGGCCTAAAATGAACAGTGCGCTTCAGGAACAGCAAATGCGGTGGCAATCGTGGCTGGTGCTAGCCGCAGTCGTCCCCTGGTGCACAATTGCGGCCCTGCGCCATGCCACAACCGTCTGGACTGGCACCACGCAAACTGCGCTGGGCATCAGCATGGGATTCGCTCTGCTGGTATTCCTGGTCCGCGCCGCGACGCCGTTCGCCGCGTTGACCGGTGGGGTCATCACTGCCGTCCTTACGCTTGCTCCTCTTCCCGCGTCGGGCCTGCCCTCCTGGCACCACTCCGCGCTGCCACCTTTGCTGGCGCTCTTCCTGCTCACCTTTTCTGCGACCAGGTTCGGCAGAGGCAAGAAGCAACGGTTGGGCGTGGCAGAAGATAAGCGTGGCCGGAACGCCGCCCAAGTAGCGGCCAATCTGGGAGTCGCCGGATTGGGAGCGGCCGCCGCACTCAGCCATCCATTGCCTGGCACCTGCTATGCCGTCCTCGTAGCTGCCTCCCTGGCTGAGGCGACAGCCGATACTCTGGCCAGCGAATTAGGAGAGGTGCTGGGTGGCCAACCGTTCATGGTGACCACCCGCCGCGCGGTGCCACCTGGCACCGATGGAGCGATCAGCCTCGCCGGCACGCTGGCGGGAACCGGCGGAGCTGTCCTGGTAGTGCTGGTGGCGGCGTTCACCCTGGGACTGGGAGCCGGCGATTCGGTATGCGCAGGCTTGGGCGCGGCCGCTGGTCTATTTGTCGATTCCCTGCTGGGTGCGACTGCTGAGCGGCGCGGCTGGCTCAACAATGACGCGGTGAACTTTCTTTCCACCTTCGCGGCCGCGGTCATCGCCGGAGTCTCTTTCGCGATCATCCACACCTTGCGTTGAATGTGCTTTTCTACGGCGGGCATCGCTTCACAGGATGCGGAAAAACTTAGCTTCCTTTAGTGCACCTTCAAGCGCCAAAGCGTGTAGCTGATCATTTCGTGCATCAGCCGCATGACGGCGTCCCAGAAGCCGAGAGGGCGTGCTTCCGTACGGGGCGAAGTGGAAACGGTGAGCCCCATGCTGGTGCAAACAGCGTGGATGCGAAACAAGTGGGTTCCATCGGAGACGGCAAGGATGCGGTTCAGATGATTTTCCCGGGCAATGGCGGCCAATCGCGCGGCGGACTCTTCTGTGTTAGTGCTTTGGGTCTCAGCAATGATCTGGTTCTCGGGGACACCGTGGGCGAGAAGGTAGTCATGGCCGACGCCCCCTTCGGAATCTCGCGAACCCCCACCCCCACCCAGGGTAATCACCAGCGGAGCGAGGTGCTCGCGGTAAAGGGCGAGAGCATGATCGAGACGGGCGCGGAGCACCGGCGATGGACGGCCATCGTATTCCGCTGCGCCAAAGACGGCGATTGCGTCGGCGGGACGCGCCTGATCATGCGTGGCGTAAAAATGGATCTGCCCGTATACCCAGACAAACCATCCCAGAATCGCGACAAATGCGGCGAGCAGCAAGATGGGAAGCACGCGCGCCCTTTTCGTATGCGGCGCAACACGAGATCCGGTGGGCAACTCTCCGTTCTTCATCATCGGCCGCATCGGACTTTCTGTCAGCGTTGCAAGGTGAGCGCTATCTCGTGGGTCGGGATAGCTCCTTCCCGAAGAATCTCCCACGGACCATCGGTGGAGAGGTCAACGATGGTGGTAGCAACACTACGGCCGGTGGGACCACCATCCACAATCAGCGGAATGCGATTACCAATCTGATCGCGCACGCACGAGGCGTAATTGCATTCGGGCAAGCCCTGCAGGTTCGCCGAAGTCGCGGTGATGGGTAAACCCAACTCCTCCACGATGGCCCGGGGGATCACCGCGCCGGGCACGCGCAGGGCCACGTTGCCGGTGTTCGCAGTCGAACGCAGGGGCAGACGCGATCCCGCACGGACAATCAGCGTGAGCGGCCCGGGCCAGAAGCGCTCCGCCAGTTTGTCGAACCGGGAGTCGATATCGCGTGCCAGCTCATAGGCCTGGGCGGCATCTGCAATGAGCAGCGACAACGGTTTGTGCTTGAGCCGGGTCTTGATTTCGTAAATGCGTTCCACTGCCATCAGATTGACCGGATCGACCGCCAAACCATAAAAGGTATCGGTGGGAATGCCTACCACCTTGCCGCTTCGCAGGCAGGCGACGATGTATTTGATCCGTTCCTGCTCCGGTTCGTCCGGGTGCACGCGCAGAATTTCTGCCAACAAGAGAGCTCCACCCCAGTACAGATTTGGTGCAATTCATCGAGAGTACCAGACCCGGTGCCGGCGGCGGATGACGTCCGCAGCATGGGCTCGCCAAGGCGACCAGTTGACCGCTTCTCTCATGGGGCAGTCTACGCCGGAATGGATCCGGCCGCTATGTAACAAGACGTTCGCCCAGTCGTGACGGGCACCTGCGGGTACAATCGCGATGAGTTCACGAAACATGAAATCTCTCGCAGCATCGGGCCCGCGGAGGGTGGAAAGCCGGCAGAATGCCCGGGTGAAAGAGTTGCGCGCGGGTCTGTCGCGGGGCACGAGGACGGCGCGTAACCATATCGCCATTGAAGGTCTCCACCTGGTGCAGGAAGCGGTGAAGAGCGGCCTGAATCTGGGCACGGTGTTTCTTGAGGAAGGCCACGAGGGGCTGCTGCACCAGTTTCCTTTGGGCAATGCCGAGGTGTTGGTCCTCCCCGGCGACGTGTTTTTGAGCGCTACCCTGACGGAGCATCCGCAGGGTATCGCCGCGCTGGTGGAAGCGCCCCAGTTCACGGTGCAGGCGATATTCCCGAGTGGGCCGCGGCCCGATCCTCTGCTGGTAATCGCCGCCGGCCTGCAGGATCCGGGAAACCTCGGCACCCTGGTTCGCTCGGCAGAAGCCTTCGGCGCCACCGGGATGATCCTGCTCCCCGGCACGGTAAGCCTGTGGAACGCCAAGACCTTGCGCGCGTCCTCGGGATCCGCCTTCCGCCTGCCAGTGGTGAGCCTGGGCGTCGACGAAGCCTTTAGCGCCCTGCGCGCCCACGGGGTGCGGATACTGGCAGCCGTAGCCCGGGATGGAGACAACGACGCCGATTTGCGCGGGCCCAGTGCGCTACTGGTTGGCAATGAGGGCTCTGGACTGCCAGAGGCCTGGATTGCGCAGGCAGATGCTCGGGTGACAATTCCCTTTGCCGGCGCGGTGGAGAGCCTGAACGCAGCGATCGCGGGCAGTGTGTTGCTGTACGACGCCATGCGCCAGCGCCGGAAGGCAGACACAATAGACCAGGGGCATACATGAGTCTCTTTAACCAGATTCCCGACGAAGGCACGCTCAAGCGCGTCGCCCGGACCGCCCCTCTCGCCGAACGCATGCGCCCGCGCACGTTGGAGGACTACGTTGGCCAGGAGCACCTGCTCGGGCCGGGAAAACCTTTGCGGGTGGAAATCGAGCGCGACGATGCCGGCTCCATGATTCTGTGGGGGCCTCCTGGAGTGGGTAAGACCACGCTCGCCAAGATCATCGCCGAGACGACGCAGGCCAGCTTCATTGAATTCTCCGCGGTGATGGGCGGCATCAAGGAAATCAAGCAGGTCATGGTCGACGCGGAGAAAGCGGCCGGCTTCGGATCGCGGACCATCCTCTTCATCGATGAAATCCATCGCTTTAACAAGGCTCAGCAGGATGCGTTTCTGCCCTATGTCGAACGGGGCACCATCCGCCTGATTGGGGCGACCACGGAAAACCCGTCCTTTGAGGTGATCGCCGCTCTGCTTTCCCGTTGCCGCGTCTACCGGCTGAAGCCGCTCAGCGATGAGCAACTGACACAGTTGCTTAAGCGGGCTCTGGCCGACAAAGAGCGCGGCCTGGGCCAGCTCAACGTCACCGCGCAGGATGATGCCATGGAGATGATCTCCAGCTACGCCAATGGCGATGCGCGCTATGCCTACAATGCCCTCGAAACGGCGGCCAAGCTCGTGCCCGGCGGCGTCATCACCCGGGAGATCGTGCAAAATGCCCTGCAGCAAAGGGTCCTGCTCTACGACAAGCAGGGGGAAGAGCACTTCAATCTGATCTCTGCCCTGCACAAGAGCATACGCAACAGCGACGCCGACGCTTCGCTTTACTGGTTGGGCCGGATGCTCAAGGCCGGAGAAGACCCCATGTATGTTGCCCGGCGCCTGGTACGGATGGCAGTGGAAGACATCGGCCTGGCCGCTCCGGAGGCGCTGCGGTTGGCCCTCGCGGCCCGCGACGCCATGGATTTCCTGGGTTCTCCCGAAGGCGACCTGGCTCTGGCCCAGGCCGCGGTTTACCTCGCGCTGGCACCCAAATCGAATGCGCTCTACGCCGCGTATGGGGAAATAACGGCGGAGATCGAAGCCCATCGTGCGGAGCCCGTGCCCCTCCACTTGAGAAACGCCCCCACTCCGCTGATGAAGCAATTCGGATATGGCGAAGGTTACCAGTATGCGCATGATCTCGAAGGGCGGGTAGCCGATATGGATTGCCTGCCGGAGAATCTGCATGGCCGCGAGTTCTACCATCCGACGAACGAGGGCCGGGAAAAATTGCTGGCCCAGCGCATGGATGAGTTGCGTCGCTTCCGGGTAGCAAAGCAGGCAGCAAAGCGAGAGAAATAGGGAGGAGCATGGATCAACAGCTGGATCCGCAGTGGCTGACCTGGACCAAGCGGTTGCAGGCAATTGCACAGACCGGACTTACCTTCACCCGCGATCACTACGATCGCCAGCGCTATGAAGAACTGCAAGCCATTGCGGCGGAGATGATGGCTGCGGGCAGCGGTATGCCCGATTCGCAAAAGCTTTTGGATCTCTTCCGCCGCGAGGTCGGCTATGCCACGCCCAAGGTCGAGGTGCGTGGGGCGGTGGTGGTCGAAAATCAAATTCTCCTGGTGCGGGAGCGTGAGGACGGTGGATGGACGATGCCCGGTGGATGGGCCGATGTGGGCGATTCGCCCGCAGCCATGGTAGTGCGTGAGGTGAAGGAGGAGTCGGGCTTCGACGTGGCGCCGCGAAAGCTCGCGGCCGTGTTCGACCGCAACAAACACCCCCATCCGCCCATTGCTAGCCACGCCTACAAACTTTACTTTCTCTGCGCGCTGCTGGGCGGCGAGATCACGCCCAGCTTTGAAACGCCAGAGGTGGCTTTCTTCTCGCGCCACGCGTTGCCCCCTCTTTCAGCCACGCGCATCACTCCATATCAGATAGAACACATGTTCGAACACGCCGAACATCCGGAGTGGCCAACCACTTTTGACTGAATGCCTGCCCAGCATGGAACCGGCGCGCAAAAAACGGCGGGGCTAATCCTCATGCAGCCACCCCGGGTAGATCTTTGTTAGCGACCCATCAGGAACTCATGTTGGAATTGCCCAGAACCAATCCGGCTCGGTCCGTATCGAAGGCATCTTCCCACTTCGCTACGACGACGGTGGCGAGGCAACTGCCGATGACGTTCACCACAGCGCGCGCGGCGTTCGTCAAGCGGTCCACGCCGAGCAGCAGAACAAGGCCCGCAACGGGAACCTGGTGCAAAGAGGCGAGTGTAGCCGCCAATGTGACAAAGCCCGCGCCGGCCACGCCCGCTGATCCCTTCGAGGTGAACATCAGCACCAGCAGGACCACCACCTGATCGCGCAGGCTGAGATGCGTATTGGTTGCCTGGGCAATAAAGATGGCGCCCATGCCGAGGTAGATTGCGGTTCCATCCGCGTTGAAGGAGTACCCCGCAGGCATCACCATCCCGACGATCGGCTCCGCGCAGCCTAGCTTCTCGAGCTTAAGCATCAAGGGAGCCAGCACCGCCTCGGAGGAAGAAGTTCCCAGGGTGATCAGAATCTCTTCACGTATGTAGCCCAGCAGCGACAGCAGACTGAAACCAAAAAAGCGCGCAACGCCTCCGAGGACAACCACCACAAAAAGGATGGACACCGCCCATACCTCGGCCGTGAACTTCATGAGAGGGATAAGGGTGGCCACGCCGTATTGCCCAATGGTGTAGGCCATCGCCCCAAAGGCGCCAATGGGCGCGAGGTACATGATGAACTTTACGACCCCGAACATGCCCTGGAGAAAAAGGTCCAGCATCTGCACCAGAGGACGCGCCCGCTCCCGAAACTGTGAAAGCGCCAGTCCAAACAGGACCCCGACCAGGATGATCTGCAGCATGTTTCCGCTGACGAACGCCTCACCGGCGCTGGCCGGAATGATGTTCATCATGAACGCCACCAACCCGGGATGGGCCACGCTGTTGGTATAACTGGAGATCGCCGTGGAGTCCAGGGTCGCAGCATCGATGTTCATGCCTCTGCCGGGTTGGAGCAGATCGACAGCCAGCAAGCCAAGCAACAAGGAAATAGTGGATACCGCTTCGAAGTAGAGCAGCGCCTTCGCGCCGACGCGGCCCACCTCCTTAAGGTCCCCCATTTTTGCGATGCCGGCCACCACGGTGCCAAAAATGATCGGCGCCAGCGTCATGCGAATAAGCTTGACAAAGCCATCGCCCAGCGGCTTGAGTGACGCACCGCTATGCGGAAAGAGGATACCCACGACCACGCCCAGCAGTATTGCGATCAACGTCTGAAGCCACAGCGGGCCCAACAGGGAGCGGCGGCTCGTGGTAGCAGCAGTTTCCGTGGGTCTTGGATGCAAAGTGTGTACTCCGCCAAGGCCACACCCCTCCACACCAACCGTCAAAGGGGTATGCCCGTTCAAGAGTACTGGGTTTGAAATCTTCTGGAAACTCGGAGAGATGAAGCTTCGCAGCGTTAATTTCTACGCTATGCGCTCGAGAATTTGAGGGCGGCTGCTTCTGTTTTCTTCACTGGAATCGTTCTCTTCGAGGAGTTTCGCAACCCAGGCAAGCAATTTCGTCGGATGTAACGGTTTCGCGAGAATAGTGAACGTCTGACCTGCGTTGCGATATGCGCCAAGCAAGTCCATCGTTGCCGCCTGGCCGGAGAATAACAAAATCTTGCATCTTGGGCTCATTTGATGCACGGCTAACGCCAGATCAACACCACTCGATCCAGGCATCACAACGTCCGAAAGCAGCAGGTCCGGAGGCGTCGCCTGGGCAAGTTTAAACGCACTTTCCGCATCGTAGGCAACCATCGTTCTAAATCCGCTGCGTCTCAGGATGACGGCGAGCGTGTCTGCGATCCGCACCTCGTCGTCGACAATCAGCACCAGACGGGCGTCATTGAGCTTCAACGCCAACTCTTTTAGCTCTATCGTTTCAAAGTGCATTGCCATCGAATCACAACCTCTAGAAAAGCCTAGCAGGGTAGCTTCGATACGGGCTAACTCTTTATAAATGTTTTATTTATGGGACAGCTTCAATTCCCACTTATTTTTAGATGACAGAAGGGGCAGCCTATGTTAACTTTTCGTCATCATACGTTATCGGCAGTTTAACGTCACGTTTGCGTTACGCGTTGGGAAGAAAGAGAGGTTTACGGCGATGAAAAAGGAGTCGAAGCAGAACGCATCCCCTATGCGATTTGAGTCAATGCCGCAAACCGATGTGCCCAAGGGCCGCGACGGCAAGCATAAGGCGATTATCGAGCAACTGCTCAGCGACATCAGTCTCTTGGAAGATGGGACGGCTCTGAAGGTTCCGCTCTCTGCATTGCCGGATACGAAAGAGAACATCCGGTCCGCCTTGAGCCGCGCCACCAAGAAGATCGGCATTGATGTAGCGACATCGAGCGATGAGGATTTTCTTTACGTCTGGAAACCCAACGAGCTGGATAAAACGGGCACAACGTCTTAGGCCAACTGTCGCATCCCGCCGGTAAGATCGGCCTTACCCTCACGACCAAGGTCCGGCTCAGCCTTCAAGTCGGCAAGCAAAACCTTCATCGCCTCGGTGCGTTGAGAGATGACATTGCGCACACGATATACGCGACCCATGCCGCCCACACCAAGCAGGCTCACAATCTCGTAGTCTGCGATGTCGTTATTGTCTGCGGGCCGTGGCGAGTTTTGCAAATGGCATCGTGCTGGTAGGGCGCGGGTGGCCTGCATCATACAACCGCATCGGCGGACTTGCGGCGCATGTCGCAGCCAGGTTCGATAGAATGCCGCCCCTTGAGGTTTGACCGTCGACGCAAAAGTCGAGAGACAGGAGCGAAAGCTTCAGCGTGCCTGCACGTCTGACGGCCGAACGAGCAACGAAGACGGGCCCACCGGCCTAGGCCAGTTGGCGCATCACGCGAATAAGGTCGGCCTTGCCCTCAAAGCCAATGCCCGGCAATTCCGGCATAACGATGTATCCATTTTCCACGCGCACTCCATCCGGAAAGCCACCATAGGGTTGAAACAGGTCAGGATAGCTTTCATTGCCTCCCAGCCCCAGGCCTGCGGCAATGTTCAGAGACATCTGATGACCGCCATGCGGGATGCAGCGGCGGCGAGACCAGCCGGCTGTTTGGATGACCTCCAGGGTACGCAGATACTCGCACAGTCCATACGACAAAGCGCAGTCGAATTGTAACCAATCGCGATCAGGACGCATGCCGCCATAGCGCAGCAGATTGCGTGCGTCCTGGTGGCTGAACAGATTCTCGCCGGTGGCCATGGGGCCGGGATAGAATTCCGCCAGCGTTGCCTGGAGCTCGTAATCCAGTGGATCGCCCGCCTCTTCGTACCAAAACAAGGGGTACTGGCGCAGCATCTTCGCGTAAGCAATGGCTGTCTCCAGGTCGAAACGGCCATTGGCGTCCACGGCAAGCTGGGCCTGGCTGCCAATTTCCGCCAGCACGGCCTCAATGCGGCGGCCATCTTCCTTGAGCCCCGCTCCCCCGATCTTCATCTTCACCACCGTGTATCCGCGATCGAGATAGCCGCGCATCTCGGCACGCAGCGCCTCGAGACCCTTGCCCGGATAGTAGTAGCCGCCTGCGGCGTATACGAAGACGCGAGGATCCGCCTCGGTGCCGTAGCGTTCTGCAAGCAGACGGAAGAGCGGTTTCCCCGCGATCTTCGCCACCGCATCCCACACCGCCATATCGATGGTGCCGACGGCGACGGAGCGTTCGCCGTGCCCGCCAGGCTTCTCGTTGCGCATCATCGTTTGCCAGATTCGATCGGGGTCGAGGTTGTCGCCGGCGTCGTTGAGCAGAGTTCCGGGTTCAGCCTCGAGCACACGAGGCGCGAAGCGCTCGCGAGTGAGGCCGCCCTGTCCGTAGCGCCCGTTGGAGTTGAATCCATAGCCAACTACGGTTCTTCCCCCGCGCACGACATCGGTGACAACGGCAACTAACGAGCAGGTCATCTTTGAAAAATCGATATAAGCGTTGGCAATCGGCGAAGCGATGGGTGCAGTGACCTCACGCAGGTCGGCGATACGCATACAGTTCACATCCCTCTCTACGGACAATACGGGTAGGCTGCCCAGCGCGATATCACCTCTTTCAGGTGATCGCGGCCAGCAGCATCCTGAGCGTACTCGCCTCGTCGAGGGGGCGGATATAGGGAGAGCCGAACTCTCTGATGCTCCTCTCCTGGATTCGATCGCGCGAGGTAACGCTCAGATCGATTCTAGTTCGAGTCGCAGCAAGAGCGCCTGGGCAGGTTTGGAGAAGCCCAGGGGACAGGAAGGTCTGAAAACTTCAGGGGATAGGAAATTCCTCCGCAGCAATTACTTGGCCAGCGCCTCGCGGTTTTCTTTCGCCCAGGCGCTATCTCGTGGCACTGCCTTCAGTGGTGGGCCGCCCTGGGTCCCGCAGGCGCAAGGCCCTTCCGTCTTGGCTTCGGTCATGCAAGAGCAGGACTTTGTTTTCAGGCAGGCACAGACGTAAACCGGGTTGTTTTTGCTTTGTGCCTGGCTTTGCGAACCGGCTGGCGGCGGAGTCTGAGAGCCGCCCCACGAAGGGATAACGGCCGACAACAATAACAAGACAAAAACCGCTGCAATCGACCTCGTTTGGTTTCTCATGGCTGGTCCTCTGGCACTGCTATTTCTCCACGAGGCTAATATTGAACCAGCTTGGCCACAATATCCACTCCATGGGACCCCTACATAGCCACTCTGAGGCTCTGCCCTCTCTAGCAGCTGGGCGTTCACACTGGGGCGTTCGCACGCCTATGACTTCCGGAATAGCTGGATGAGATCTGGGTCACCCTGCCACGCGATGATCGATTATAGAGAAAGAACGTCCACGCCCTAACGTACAAATAGAAACTGTCAAGGTGTCATACCACGAGGCATGCGGATCGTCCCGGCGTCGCCTGCTTACCGCATCACCCCTCAGACCGGTTCACTTAATGACGGGAGAGAGCGCGATCGAGGTAAGTCCCAGCAGAAAACAAAGAAACATCAGTGCGAGGTAAAGCCTTACCCGGCTGCCGGCACCACGGAACTCTTTCCACACAAAGACACCCCACAACGCGGAGCCACCACGTAGTTCAGAACCGCCCCCAGCACCAACGCGAGACCGGCGCCGATGGGGAAGGCTACGGCCATTCCTGCCACCGAGATGGCAGCGACGATCAAAATATTGCCCACGCTAAAGACGGCTCCTCCAGCGAACGCTAACCACAGACTTCGCGGGCTGGCAGCACGCAGGTTCAAAAAGAAACTATCTGCCGATGAAGGGTGAATTCGGCCCAGGGTCAGACCGATAGTAAGAGCAATCACCAGCAGGCCGAGGGTGTAGTCAAAGTAACAGAGCTCGAATGGCCAGTTGCGCGTGATTTTTTGCGTGTTAGCCCAGCTGCCCCAGCAGAGCATGCTAAGGGTCATCAGGAGGAGCGGCCATGGGATAGGTTTGCGGGGTAAACATTTAGATCCCACGAAACGGTGATAGTTCGCCTTAGTTCCACGCTGTACGTTCTGTACTTAGGTACTGTACGTGCATCTTAGTGGCCCAGAAGCAGATTTTTACGGGCTGCCTTGATGGTCCCGAATTGTCTTTTACCCGGGGGTACCTACTGGTGTACACCGATGTCCACTACCGCCGCCGTCGTCAACGAGGTGGAGAGGCCGCAGACCCGTGTAGATAACTTCTACCGCCCTGGCCTCGATATTCTCCGGGTCCTGGCTTTCCTGCTGGTGTTTGTTGCCCACGGGCTGGTCTCGCAACTCGATAAGCCGACTCAACTCGGGGCCATTGGGCGCGCCGGGGAATTCGGCGTCAGCATCTTCTTCTTTCTCAGCTCGTACCTTATTACCGAACTACTGCTGCGCGAGAAGCGCGAAACCCATACCATCCACATTCCTGCGTTCTACGTGCGGCGCATTCTTCGCATCTGGCCGCTCTACTTTGCCATGATCGGCGTGGGTTGGTTCTATGGGCTCTTCTCTCCTACCCATACGGTCTCCCTCGCCTGGGGTGCCGCGCTGATGCTGCTGTTCACCAACTGGTATACCGTGGGCCATGGCTATCCGCCGGGATTTCTCTTTCCCCTGTGGAGTATCTCGCTGGAAGAACAGTTCTACCTGCTGTGGCCGTGCATCGTGAAGTACCTGAGCCCGGGTTCGCTCATGGGTGTCAGCACCCTGCTGATGACAGCGGCCTACCTGACACTGGCCAGGCTTCTGCACCAGGGGCAAACACTGGATCCGGGGATCTGGGTCAACAGCCTGGTCCAGTTTCAGTTTTTCGCGCTGGGAACCATGACAGCGATTGTGATTCGCGGCCGCGTCCCCCGGCTATCCAAGCCCGTGCGCTGGGCACTCTTCGTGGCCGGACTGCTATGCATGCGCGCAGCACAGGCCGCTGTTTTTACCGGCGATCCAGTGCTCCCCCACGATCTGCTGCATATCGGGCCGCGGTACCTGATCGCCCTGCCAGGGTGTCTCTGTCTTTTCCTCAGCTGTTTGCAATTGCCCGCGGGCAGATTGCAAAAGCCATTCATCTACCTGGGAAAGATCTCGTATGGCTTGTACGTCTTCCATGTGCTGTGGCTTGGTTTGGTACGCGATATGCTAACGCGCTTCGCAGGCGGCCATCTCAGTTCCCTGGCGTTTCAGTTGACGGCGATGGCGATCGCTCTACCGGCCACGGTGGTTACGGGAATGCTCTCCTATCGATACCTGGAAAGCCCTTTCCTGCGCTTCAAGAAACGCTTTACCTTTGTCCGCTCGCGGCCTGTTTAAAAGCTACTTACTTGATGTAGTAGCCGGCCACTCGCCAGTATCCTTTGGCGAAGGCGAGCGTCACCGTCTCCACGGCATCCGGGCGGTTGGCAAAGCTGGCGTGGTAATGCAGAACCACGTACTGGCCCTCCGGAGCTCCGGGGACGGTCGTGGTATAGGCGGAATCGATCAGCTCACGAGACTGCAAGGCGCCGGTGCCCACGCGCGCTTTCTGAATCTGCGTCGAAAAGGCCTCGCGGTCGAGCTGGGCGCGAATCAGCATGCCCGTGTAGGCATAGCTGTCGGCGAAACGTCCCTGGTCCAGGTAGCCGAGGAATCCCAAGGCCTGGCGCTGAGCCGCCAGTTCGTCGGTAGCATGCGGATCATTCTCTTGCTGGGTTCCGGGCACTTGCGGGGCTCCGGATGGCGGTGGGTCTTGCTGCGCGCGGAGCGGCGTTGGCACCAGACTGGCCGCCAGCACCGCAGCCGCCAGCCCACGAAATAGCGAAAGAGACATCAGTGTTTCACCTGTCTTACTGCCAATACTTCACCGAGCATCCATAAGGGCGGGTCACGGGGGTTTGCACTGCTTTCCCATTCATGGCCTGGGACAATGCAGCGGAGACGTAGTTCTTCGAAGACTGTATGTCTGAGATTTCCGGAGTCGGATGATCGTCGATGGCGCCTTCATAGATCAGCTTCCCGCTGGGATCGATCACGTACATGTTGGGAGTCGTCTTGGCATCGTAGAGATGCCCAATCTGGCCTTTCGGATCGAGAATGGCCGCGGTCGGCTGCGCGCCCATCTTCTTCATGTAGGCGTTTTCCTGGCCCGCATCCACATAACCCTGGGTGCCCGGAGCAGAGGAGATAACGGTCAACCACACGACGCCCTTCGCGGTCCATTCCTTTTGCAGCGACTGCATGTTTCCGCTCTTGTAGTGCTTGATGGTGTAAGGGCAATCGTGGTTGTGCCATTCCAGCACCACGTACTTGCCTTTGTATTGGTCGAGGCTTTGGATTTTACCGTCGGAGTCGGATCCGTGAAAGTCGGGTGCCGGGGCACCGACCTGCGCAGCCCGTACCGGGCTGGTCGAGGCGAGGGTGAGGACGGCGGCCACAATCGCGGCCAAATGGGCATGGACGTGAGATTTGCGGTTCATCGGCGGATCCTCTAGCGGGTTGCTGTTTACGGTTTGCGTTCGAGAAGCGCCTGGGTGTTGGGCCGGGGGCGATTCTGGAGTTGGTCGAGCGCCCCAAACACGACGCCCGGTGTGAGTACCTCAGGTAACAGCAGGGCCGGCTGCCCGGGACGGTAAACAACATAGGTGGGAACACCACTGCGGCCAAGCTCCGTGAGCGCGGAAGCGATGCTTTCATCGTGCTTGGTCCAGTCGGCGCGCACGAGCACGATGCCCGAGTCGCGCAAGCGGCGGCGCACATCTCCGCGGTCGAGGACAACGCGCTCGTTGACCTGGCAGCTCAGGCACCAGCGAGCGGTGAAATCGACAAACACGGGACGCCCCTGGGCGCGATACTGCTCAATGGCCGCGCGGCTGTACGGCTCCCAACCAGCCTGGCTGGCGCCGGCGCCGAGGCGAGCGCTGTTGGTGTCCGGCGGCGGAAATTTCCATAAGGCATAGAGCGGCGTGGCCACCGCCAGGACGATGACGGACACGGCGAATACCGAAGCCACCCGCCGCGCGGGCCAGCGGCCCAGAATCCAGCCGGCAATCGCCAGCAGCAGCAAGGCGGCCAGCAGAGCTGTGAGAGCGTCGACCCCGGCCGAGGAAGCGAAGAGCCACACCAGCCAGATCACGGTGGCAAAGATGGGAACTGCCGTAGCCTGCTTCAGCACTTCCATCCAGGCGCCCGGGCGGGGCAAGTGGCGCATCCACGCGGGATAGAAGGTGAGCAGCACGTAGGGCGCGGCCAGGCCGAGGGCCAGGGCGGTGAACACGGCAAATGCGGAGCCGGCGCTTTGGGCCAGGGCGAAGCCGATGGCTGCTCCCATAAAGGGCGCGGTGCAAGGGGTCGCCACCACCATGGCCAGCACGCCGGTAAAAAAGCTGCCGGCATATCCATGGCGGGCGGCCAGGCTGGACCCGGTATTGGTCACGGTGAGCCCAATCTCAAACATGCCCGCGAGCGAGAGGCCGAGGAAAAACAGCAGCAGCGCCATGACCGCGATGAATCCGGGCGACTGAAACTGGAACCCCCAACCCAGCTGGCTTCCACCAGCTTTGAGCCCCAGCAACAGCGCCACCACGCCCCAGAAGGAAACCAGAATTCCCAGGGCGTAGACCAACCCGTGCGCACGCACCTTGCTGTGGGCATGACGGGAAGCTTCTACCAGGGAAAGGCCCTTGATGAACAGGACGGGAAAGACGCAGGGCATGAGGTTGAGGATCAGCCCGCCGACAAAAGCGAGCGAGCAGAAGCGGAGGAGGTCAAGCAGGCCGGCGGAGGAGACTGCAGCGGCGGCACCCGGGATTACCCCGGGGGGAGCGTGAATCTCGTACGCGGTCCCGTCACCCAGCAGGAGCACGCCATTCAGTTGCGCTGGTTGGGCGTGGAAGTTTTCATCCTTCTTAAGCGAGATCTTAACGCCGCCCTCCACAGCCTCGACGGGTTGGGGCGCGGCGTTCACAATCTGACTTTGCTCTAAGGGGAAGAACTCGGCGTTGGTGGCCGGATGTCCGGTGAGGGCGAGTGCGAAGCCCCCGGGAGTGGAGCCGAAGACAGCTTTGGCCGAGGACGGGAGGGGCTGCGGCAGTCGATCGCGGAAACGATCGAAGAGCGCCTGCCGGGCCGGGTTCACTGGGCCTTTTTGCACCGCGACCGCCAGGGGAAGGGCCAGGTCCGTCTTGCCTGGGATGCACACCTCGCGGCAGACCAGCCAGTCGACATGGGCGCTGAGTGGGGCGGTGGAGGGGGCCTTCAGAGCGGAGCCGGCGGTGAGGGTCATGGGGAAAAGGACCTCATCCTCATAACCGAAATCCATGAGCGGGCCGAGCGGCAGACGCCGGGGCGCAGGAAACTGCATGGCGCTTGCGGTAATGCCGGCGGGGAGGTTCCACTTGATGCGCGGCGGCTCCCCGGAGTCACCCGCATTGACCCAGTAGACGTGCCATCCTTTATCCAGGTTAAAGTGCAGGCCGACGGTGGCCGTGCCTCCCGGCTGGATGGAGCCCTCCAGCGGAAGCAGCTCGACGGTCAGGTGCTGCGCGCGCACCGGACCCTGCACGGGCGCGGCGTTGGCTGCGGCAACGGGGGCGGCGGTGGCAGTGGCGGCGGTCAGCCCGGCACACAAGATCAAGACGATTTGGCGAAGGCTAGGCATACAGGGAGCAAGACGGTTCCCTAATAGTGTAGACGCTGGACTGCTCCTGGGCGTTACAAAGCCCCTAGCGGGTCAGGCTGTGAGCCAGCCGGGCATGCTCCTTATAGATACAGCGGTCCATGACCACCAGGACGCCGTCGGCTTCGGCCCATTGCACCGCTTCGTCGTGGCAAACGCCCTCCTGTAGCCAGAGATAGGGGATTTTGAGCCGCATCACGTCTTTGACAATCTCCGGAACGTATTGGGAAGCGCGAAATACGTCCACCAGGTCGATTCGGCCCTCCGCGGCATAAGCGGCGTCGAGGGTCGGGTAGGCCTTCTCTCCGAGAGCCTTGGTAACCCCGGGGTGAATCGGAATGATGCGGTACCCTTCCTGCTGCATGTACTTCGAAACGTGGAAAGCGGCACGATCGGGGTTATCGGAGAGGCCCAGAACGGCGATGGTTTTGGTATTTTCCAGGATGGTGCGAATGGTCTCGGGCTCGTTCAACGTGTTCGCCATAGAGACATTGGATGCTCAGTCCACATCGGCCGGTTCTTCGATTGCCACCGGGACTCCGCCTTGCCGGCGCATGATCAGGTAGCCGCGGATGAACGGGTCCAGGTTGCCATCGAGCACGGCGTCCACATCGCCCACCTCGACCCGTGTGCGCAGGTCCTTGGCGATGCGGTAGGGCTGCAATACATAAGAACGGATTTGCGAGCCGAAGTTGATGTCCAGCTTGGAGTCTTCGAGCTTCTTCGAAATTTGCTTTTTCTTTTCCAGCTCGTATTCGTAGAGTTTGGAGCGCAGCATCTTCATCGCCTTCTCGCGATTTTTATGCTGGGAGCGCTCGTTCTGGCATTGCACCACGATGTTGGTAGGCAGATGCGTGATGCGCACCGCGGAGTCCGTGGTGTTGACGTGTTGTCCGCCTTTGCCGCCGGAGCGATAGGTGTCGATGCGGAGCTCCTCGGGCTTGATGTCGATGTGGATGGAGTCGTCGATCTCGGGTGAGACAAAGACGCTGGCAAAGGAGGTGTGGCGACGCTTGGCCTGGTCAAAGGGCGAGATGCGGACCAGGCGGTGCACGCCCGTCTCTCCGGAAAGCTGGCCGAAGGCGTATTCACCGGTCACCGTGAATGTGGCGGATTTGATGCCCGCCTCTTCGCCGTCCTGATAATCGTTCATCTCCGTCTTGAAACCGTGGCGCTCGGCCCAGCGGAGGTACATGCGCATGAGCATTTCCGCCCAGTCCTGGGATTCCGTGCCGCCGGCGCCCGGGTGAACCGTCACGATTGCGTTGAGCGGGTCGGTTTCCGCCGAGAGCATGGTGCGCGATTCGAGTTCTTCCACGAACTCGCTTAAGGACTTGATCTCGCGTTCGAGGTCCGGCTCGACGGACTCGCCTTCGCGGCCGAGTTCAAAGTAGGCGTCGATGTCGCCGATGCGGCGGACGAGTTCGTTTTCCATCGCGAGCTGGCCTTCGAGGCGCTTGCGCTCGCGCATGAGGACTTGCGACTCGGTTGGATTGGCCCAGATGGCGGGGTCGGAGAGTTTGGTTTCTAGAGAGGCCAGTTCCCTGTCGATCTTGGCGCGGTCAAAGATACTCCCGAAGGTCGCGGACTTTGTCGCGAACCGGAGTGTAGGCGAATTCGAGTTCGTTGAGCATGTGATGTTTGCGGGCTGATGAACCCTAATCGTGATTATCCCACAGAGGCCGCTGTAGAGAGAGTGGTGCCGGTGTCGAGGGTCACCTGGCTGCTAGGGGCGACGGTGGTTGTTCTGAGGTGTGCTGGCCTCCGGCTCAGAAGTTTTGGAGAAACGTACGCACTAAGCCCTGAGAATGCGGACCAACGAAACTGTAGTAACATTTATGTATGGACGTATGCTTTGACTGGGACCCGGGCAAAGCGGCGAGCAATCTGCGCAAACACGGGGTGAGCTTTCAGGCGGCGGTTCTCGTCTTCGCGCACCCCAATGCTCTGGTAATGCAAGATCGTGTTGAAAGTGGCGAAGAACGATGGCAGGCGATAGGAGTTGTGGAGGGTCTCTTCATGGTGGTCGTGGCTTACACTGTGCGCGAACAGGATAGCCTGGAAGTTATTCGCGTCATCTCGGCCAGACGAGCCAACCGAAGGGAAAAGAGACGCTATGAAGAAGAAAATGGTTAAATACAAACTCGATTTATCCAGTCCTCCCTCGTTGACAGCAGCGCAGAAAGCTGAGTTGAAGGCGCTGCAGGCCAAGTCAGAAAGCGGGATAGACTACAGCGATATTCCGCCATTGCAAGAGGATTTCTGGAAAAAGGCCGTGCGCAACCCCTTTTACCGGCCAACGAAAACCTCCACCACCGTGCGCATCGATTCTGACGTGCTGCACTGGCTGCGCGCTCACGGCAAAGGCTATCAGTCTCGCATCAATGCCATTCTGCGGCGTGAGATGTTGGCTTCGCTTAACCTTAGAAATACGAAGCAGGAATGAGCACAGATGGGCCTTCCGCGTGAGCGAAGGATAGTTTCACCGCTATCCGGTCCGTCACCCGATCCCTGTCACAAAATCACCAACACCAGCCATCCGTGGCCTACGGCGGCTGTGTACCCCTTTCTGTCAGGAAGAGAGCAGCAAACAAACTCATTTCAATCTCCAAAAAAAGGGCTTGAGGGGAACAGGCTTGAGGGGAACAGACGAAAGGTACCCCAGAGGGCAACGCGCTGCGATCTTGTCGGGTAAGGCAGAGGTAAAAGGGTAAGTCAGAGGGCAAGTAAGAGTAGGTAAGTAAGGGTAAGTTAATGGTAAGTCAGAGGGTAAGTCAGGGTGGTAAGTCAGGACAGACGGACAGTGTGTCGGAGATAGAATTTTGCACACTATATGTTGTAGCCGAACGATGGATCTTGGGCTGCATATTGCGGTTCATGCACGCAAAAAACGTTCACTCCGACACACTGTCCGTCTGTCCCGAATTGATCCTGAATTGATCGTCCTGAATTGATCGAATGGGCTTCACGACCTGCCGGGAGCCCCGCAAGACACTATCAAAACGACAATCAAAATGGACGTAACCGCAGGCGGCCAGGTCGGCATAGAGGGCGGAATGAGAACGGCGTATCCATCACTGGAAATCTACTCTTACAACAGCAGCGGGCAGCCAACCACGATACTTCAGATGCAGGAACACAACCCCAGTGACTTGTCTCAACAAAGTCAGCAAATCCCCCAGGTAGTTCCACAGTAGGAGGCGACCTGACAGTACGAGCAATAGTGATCTTCATTGTTCTTATAGTGGCGGCTTTAGTCCCACTTGCGTTGGCCTGGGGACGGCTTGTGAAGGGGCATGGCGCGTCTCCAACGTCGCGCGTCTGGATCGAAATATCACTCGCAACTCTCAGCTTCGTACTGCTTGTGTGCAGCCTTATCTGGAACCCACTCTTGGGCCCTCCCTATAGCCGTACAAGGCTGGGTGCGATCTATATAAGCCTCATCCTCATGGTGGTTGTTGCTATCGCTTCGGCTTCCGGGAAAGGGCGATTGAGGGCTCCCCTGACTGCTTCAGCCATTATTCTTGCGTTGGAATGGGCATATATGGCCGTAGTGAATTCGGTCGTTTGACCTACAGCTACGATGAAGACCGACGGCAGCTAGAGCTACGACTGCAATCCAGGCTTTGTGCGTTCGTGTGTTTTAGGCGCATCCCGTTACACCGGCAATGAACGGGATGCCGAATCAGGCAACAACTACTTCGGGGCCAGGTACTACGGTTCGTCAATGGGCCGATTCATGAGCCCGGACCCACTAGGCGGAAGCCTACTCAATCCTCAGACGTTGAACAAGTACGCTTGAGCCCGAGGCCGCGTAGTGCGAAAGCAGGCCGGGCCGCAGCTGATCGTCCAGGTCGACGACCTGTTGTTCCCTGCCGGGCTTGGGATTATCCGCCGCTGCGGTCTCCCCGATTGCCTGGAATGGCAAATCCGGGCAGGGGCCGAAGTCCCGAACTGAGCAGAAAAGAATCATGGGTTGTGTTAATGACGAGGTTGAGTCTTATTTTTACCCCCTGCAACAGAAAACTTTCCCAACGGCGGTGAAAACCGGCGATCGATGCGCGGGCCCCATGTGATCTGGACAAGTTTTGTGGACAGATGCGGTGGGCAAACCACTCAGTTTCGCAATGTATATGCCAGCAGACGAACATCCTCACGGATCAGGCATCCTCTCACCCATCCCTGTCGTGCCTCCTCACTTCCGGACAAAGGGCCGTCTTTTACGGGATCAGCAGGAGCCGTGGCGGCCGGAGAGTCTATAAAAGAAAGAGATAGCTGTGTTTCCTTCAGCCGAGGTGGAACTGCGATGTGGATCGTAAAGCTGGCGCTCGACCGGCCTTATACCTTCATTGTGATGGCGCTGCTCATCTTGATTATCAGCCCGGTAGTGATTCTGCGCACTCCCACTGACATCTTCCCCAACATCGACATACCGGTGATCTCCGTGGCCTGGCAATATGCCGGCTTGAACGCCGAGGAGGTAGAGGGACGCATTACTTCGCCCTTCGAGAGATCGTTGAGCACTCTCGTCGATAACATCCAACATCTTGAATCGACCTCATACAACGGGGATGCGGTGATCAAGATCTTTCTTCAGCCGGGCGCGAATCTGGCCGATTCGATGGCCCAGGTAACCGCCGTTTCGCAGCAGCAACTCAAGCAGATGCCGCCCGGCGAACAGCCTCCGGAGATCATCCATTACAGCGCCTCCAGCGTGCCCATCCTGCAGATCGGGCTTTCCGGTAAAGGCCTCAACGAACAGCAGCTCAACGATCTGGCGGGAAATTTTATACGAACGCAGATTGTCACCGTGCCGGGCGCGGTTGTTCCCGCTCCCTACGGAGGCAAGATTCGCCAGATCATGGTCAATCTCGACCTGCGGCGCATGCAGGCCAGAGGCCTCTCTTCCACCGATGTGTTGCATGCGGTGGCCAGCCAGAATTTAATCCTGCCGTCGGGCACCGCGAAGATAGGCCGGGATGAATACTACGTCCGCCTGAACGCCAGCCCGACCACCGTGGCGGCGCTCAACAATATCCCTATCAAGCAGGTAGGGCCGTCCACCATTTACCTGCGTGACGTTGCCACGGTCAGCGATGGATTCACGCCCCAAACCAACATCGCGCGCCAGGATGGGCAGCGCGGGGTTCTGGTCCTGGTGCTCAAGGCGGGCAACGCTTCAACCATCAGCGTGGTGAGAGGGGTGCGCAAGCTGCTGCCGCGCATTGCCTTGACCGTTCCCCCGCAGCTCAAGATGCAGCCCCTGCAGGACCAGGCTATCTTTGTCGAGCATGCGGTCAGCGGGGTCGTGCGCGAGGGGGTGATCGCTGCCGCGCTCACCGGCCTGATGATTCTGCTTTTTTTAGGCAGCTGGCGCAGCACGCTGATCATCGCGATTTCCATTCCGCTCTCTGTCCTTACCTCCATCCTTACGCTCAGCTTTTTGCATGAAACCATCAATATTATGACCTTGGGCGGCTTGGCCCTCGCAGTAGGCATTCTGGTGGACGATGCCACGGTCACCATCGAGAATATCGAGCGCTACCTTGAAGATGGGTACCAGGTGTACGACGCGATCCGCGAGGGCGCAGCGCAGATCGCCGTGCCGGCCCTGGTCTCGACCCTGTGCATCTGCATCGTGTTCCTGCCCATGTTCTTTCTGAGCGGGGTGTCGCGCTATCTTTTCGTTCCTCTGGCAGAAGCTGTAGTCTTCGCCATGCTGGCGTCGTATGTTCTGTCCCGAACGCTGGTGCCCACCTTGGCGCTTTACCTGCTGAAGGCTCACCATGCAAGGCCTACCCGCAATCCTTTGGCTCGCTTCCAGCAGGCTTTCGAACGCGGATTCCAGCGGCTTCGCGCAGCCTACCACCTCTTACTCGGGCGGCTGGTTTACCGGCGATCGCTGTTTGTGCCTGTGTTTCTCGGTGCATGCCTCTGCGCATTTCTATTGCTCCCCTTTCTGGGGCAGGACTTTTTTCCCACCTCCGACAGCGGTGAGTTCATCCTGCATCTGAGAGCCAAGACCGGTACCCGCATCGAGGAGACAGCGCGGCTCTGCGATCTGGTAGAGAACGCAATCCGCCAGGTGGTTCCGCGCCAGGAAATGGGCACCATCGTCGACAACATCGGCTTGCCCTATAGCCCGATGAACCTCATGCACAGCACCAATGGCATGATCGGGGCGGGCGATGCCGACATCACCGTGTCGCTCGACCCCAAGCATCACCCGACGGCGGACTACATCCGGAGCTTGCGCAGGAAGCTGCCGCAGCAGTTTCCCGGCGTGATCTTCTATTTCTTGCCCGCCGACATCATCACTCAGATTCTGAACTTCGGCCTGCCGGCTCCGATCGACATTCAGATCGAAGGTTCCGATATTGAAGCCAACCGTGGTGTCGCCGATCAAATTCTCAAGCAGCTTCGCCGGGTGCCCGGCATCGCCGACCCGCGTATTCAGCAAGCCTTCGATTATCCCAGCTTCAATGTCAATGTGGACCGCACCAAGGCCATGCAAGCCGGCTACACCGAGTCCGATGTGGCGGGCAGCATGCTGAATTCCCTCAGCGGCAGCTTCCAGACCTCGCCCATGTTTTTCTTGAATTGGGGGAACGGAGTGCAATACAGCATGACCGCGGAGACTCCGCAATACGACGTTCAGTCGCTCGAGGACATGCAGGGTATTTCCTTGAGCGGCCGAAATGCGCTGCACCCGGAGATCCTTGCCGACGTCGCTTCCATCCAGCGGTCGCACGAGATGCAGGTCATCAACCACTACAATATCCGCCGCGTGATCGATATTTACGCCTCGGTGCAGGACCGTGACCTGGGTGCGGTTGGCCGGAATGTCCTCGAGATCGTCGATCAGGACCGCAAGCTATTGACGCGGGGGAGCTTTATCACGGTTCGCGGACAACTTGAGACCATGCGCGCGTCGTATCTCGGGTTGGTCTCCGGCCTGGGCTTCTCGATCGTTCTGGTATACCTGCTCATCGTGGTCAATTTTCAATCCTGGCTGGACCCGTTCATCATCATTACCGCGCTGCCCGCGGCTCTGGCTGGGATTATTCTCTTCCTCTTCGTCAGCCATACCACGCTCAGCGTTCCAGCGCTCATGGGCGCTATCATGTGTATGGGGGTGGCTACGGCCAACAGTATTCTCGTCGTTTCCTTTGCCAAGGAAAAGTTGCTGGAGCACGGTGATCCGGTACGGGCGGCGATTGAGGCCGGGGCGACGCGTTTTCGTCCTGTCCTCATGACCGCCCTGGCGATGATCATCGGCATGATTCCTATGGCGTTGGGCCTGGGCGACGGGGGCGAGCAGAACGCCCCGCTGGGGCGGGCCGTGATCGGTGGATTGCTCTGCGCTACCGTCGCTACGCTTACGTTTGTCCCCGCGGTGTTCAGCTTGCTGCACCGCGGTCCTGCATCGGGAGATGCGCAGTTGGCGGCGGAGCGGGACCGGGAACCGCTTCACGCGTAGGCGATGCCGTGCCCAGCCTGACGACTGCATGGGCAATCTCTTGAGAGTAAGGACGAAATGACGATTGGCCAGATCAAGCAGACGGAGGCGAATGCCGCTCCCGAGGAAGGAAGATTGCAGCAGGCGATTCCCCTATGGATATGGGTATGCCTGGCGGCTGGGGTTCTGGCCCTCGGCATTGTCATTTTTATCGGCCTCCATTCCCGCACTACGGCGGAAGCAAATCTGGTTCGGGCGACGGACGAAGACTCGGTCCCAACTGTCGCCGTGATCCACCCTGTCCCCAGCGGGGCAGCCGCGCAGGAGATCGTGCTTCCTGGTAACGTGACGGCCTTCATCGACACGCCCATTTATGCCCGCACCAGCGGATATCTCAAGGCCTGGTACGCCGATATAGGGGCGCACGTGAAGCAGGGCGAATTATTGGCCACCATCAGCTCTCCCGAGGTGGATCAGCAACTGCAGCAGGCTCGTGCGGATCTCCTCACTGCGCAGACCAACGCAGGCCTGGCCCAGAGCAACGCCACCCGCTACCAGGGACTGCTCGGGCAGAATGCGGTTTCCCAACAGGACACGGACACCTTCGTCTCTCAGGCGCACGCCACGCGTTCGGCGGTCCAGGCGGCCCAGGCCAATGTCCAGCGCCTGCAGGAGATGCAATCGTTTGAAAAGATCTATGCTCCGTTTGACGGAGTCATCACCGCACGCAACACCGATATCGGTGGTTTGATCGCTGCCGGGCAAAACACGGCGGCCCAGGAGTTGTTTCATCTTTCAGCCATACGCAAACTGCGGGTGTATGTGTCAGTGCCCGAAGCCGATTCACAATCCGTGCAGACGGGCGCTGCGGAAACGCTTACCCTGGATGAGTTTCCCGGGCAGGTGTTCCGTGGAGTGATCGTGCGCAACGCGCATGCCATTGATTCCGCTTCGCGCACCCTCAATGTGGAGATTGATGTCGACAATCCGCAAGGCCGGATCATGCCTGGGGCCTATGCCTTTGTGCATTTGAGGCTGATTGCGCAGGCAGATTCCGCGGCCGAGTCCCTGGTCATTCCCGCCGACGCCCTGCTCTTCCGGGCGGAAGGTTTGCGTGTCGGCGTTGTGCGCGGCGGCGTCGCCCAGGTGATCCCGGTCATGATTGGCCGCGATTATGGCAGCAAGGTTGAGATCGTCAAGGGCCTGCTCCCCAATGACAACGTCATTTTGAATCCTGCCGACTCGCTGGTCAGCGGCACTCCCGTGCACATGACTATTTCCCGCCCCTGAGTAACCAAGGACGAAATGCGTCGACATGATATCGATTGCAGCAATTTCACTCCTGCGCCGGTGACGTCGGCGGTGTATTTGCATCCCTAAAACGCAGCCGTCGTATGCGGATGCTGTCTTAAACCTTGTCATTCCGACCGGAGCGCAGCGTAGCGGAGGGACCTGCGGTTGCTTCCGCCACGCTTTGCGCAAGCCGGCGAAGCCAAGTCGCACAGGGCGCTTGCCAAGCTGCGGAAAAACTCGGTTTTATATGTGCGACTTTAGTCGGGCCGTAAAAACGGCCTAACAAAATTGACGGCTTTAGCCCCTGAGCTTTTCCCGTGCAGTTCATTTCCAAACCCAGTCCCGGTTGGACGGCTGACTTTAGCCCAGGACGCAGTCCTGGGTTAGCAACTGGCTCTAGTTCACCGGTTTGGCGGCGGCTTTGCTGGCAACTGGCCGTTGACCGCGGATTCGGATCTATCCGCTCCTGCTACAGGACAGTCACGACGGGGCTGAGTTTACTGAAATCCTTTTTACTGGGAGTTACCACCTGTGAATCTCATCGAATGACCTAAAAAGCCACCTCAACAGTCCCCAATTCCAGAGGGCTCGTCTCCACGGTGGTATAGTTTCAAACAATTTCCCCTCGACATAACAATCTCACAGGGAGGTTCTATTTGGCGCTCTCCAGGATCGCGATACGACTGTTGGTCGTCCTCGGGACGTGTGCTGGCTTGGCTTTCCCTGCTGCGAAGGCCAGCGGCGCGGAAGATTGTTCCCGCATCGATCAGGCGGCGCAAAAAGCACTCGTCACAAGTTCAAGAATGATTGTCACGCCCCTTCCGTCAGACGGCACAAGCTGCAAAGTTCAGGATCGGGATTCGGGCATTCGCAATTCGCCGGTGGGGACCCTGGTGGTGACATCCTACGGAAGCACCGGTCCGGCGCTGAAGAATCGTCGGCAGCCTCAGGGACGCTGCCAACCGGTCAACGGCCTTGGCCAGATGGCGGAATTGTGTGTGCTTTCGGACGATTACGACCACTACCGCCAGTCTTTGATGGTGTATCGAAACGAAAAGAAGGTCCTGCAACTTGATTTCTTTGACTGGCCAAGTCCTCCCAATGCCGCCTTTGCCGAGGCACATAGTCTGGCAAAGGAAATTCTCGGAGCGTATGTAGACTTGCCCACAAAAGAACCTGCACTTGGTGCGTCCAGCCTGTCTAGCGATAAGGTTGCCCAGATTCAGCAGCAATTGCTTCCAAAGGCGCAATCGGGCAATGCTCAAGCTCAATTTGCGCTCGGCGTGAGTTACCAGTATGGCGCGCCGAATGCAGCGGGAAAGCTTATCCCCGACTTCAGGAGCGCCGCGTACTGGTACGGGCAGGCCGCTAACCAGCATGTCCTGGAAGCAAGCTACAGCCTTGGAGTTCTCTACCACGATGGTCAGGGCGTTCCCAGGAACGAGGATCTGGCCATCCGTTACTTGAAGCAAGCCGCGGACGGCGGCCATATAGCAGCAATGCTAACCCTGGCCATGATCTATGCCGGCAAGGGAATTGCATGGTCGCAGTATTATCTTCCGCTACTCGAGAAGGCCGAACAATCTGGTAGCCCCGCTGCCTCTAATGAACTGGGCGTGATCAGCTACGAAGCGGCGCTCCACGAAGGCTCAGGTTTCGCGGGTTTCAGGCGAGCCGACTTCGCGAAAGCGCTGACAAAATTCAAAGCGGCAGCAGCTCTTGGTGATTGCGATGCCCTTCTGAATCTTGGAGGGATGTATTTCAATGGTGATGGTGTGCCGCAAAGCGCCAATGAAGCACGCTCCTGGTTCCTCAAGGCGCGGGATTGCAAAGATGCTTCGGCTGAAATCCGGCGAAGGTCCACAGAGTTTTTAGCGAAATTGCAAGCAGGCCGGCTGCCCGCTCCCGAGAAGTTGCCCGATGTTGAACCGCCCACCCGGCCCACCTCCGCGGCTATGGCGCAGTCTACGCGTTCTATTTCTGCTGGCGAGGCTTTTTTGGGTGCCATGCTCCTGGTAGCTGCGGTAGGAATCGTCGATGATGCCACTTCGACACCAGAGCAGAGAAAGGCGGCAGCGTCCAGAACGCATGACCTTCAACAGCAGTTGGCGGAAGCGCATGCTGACAGGGTAGCTCTTTGTCAGGCCAGCCTGGCCACTACAACTGACTACTCCAATCGGGGCGCCTTGTGCGCTGACTATTAGTCTGGAAATGCGTCGACATGATATCGATTGCAGCAATTTCACTCCTGCGCCGGTGACGTCGGCGGTGTATTTGCGTCCCTAAAACGCAGCCGTCGTGTACGGATGCTGTCTTAAACCTTGTCATCCCGAGAGGTTGTGCTTTTTGATTTCTCTTGTCTTTGGCACACCCAACCAGATTTTTTTTCAAAACTCCCACAAGGCCGTCATCCTGGGTTGAGGGGGACGGACCAAAAGGCTGCCGTGTCCCAATAGCGCATGCGTGATGGTGTTGGAATGGCTGGCTGGTGCTCATACGCTTTACAAGCGGCAACAGTGCTGCCGATCGATGGTTTGTTGGGTTAACTCGGCGGCCACGATGACTTGAGCGTGTGCGTCACTGCGATCTGGACATTGTAAGCCTGCACAAAGCATTCTGCGTTGTCTCTCATCACGCGAGTCGGGATCGACGAAGTTATACTGAGGCCGGTGCAGCGGCATTTTTTCTAGCTCGTTGGCGCTGCTTTTTTTCTTCTCGCGCTGCTTCCGATCCTTGGCGGTTGGCTGGTTTGCTCCTCTTTGCTGGGGCGACGCGTTTACGCAGGGGAAGGGCGCGAACGGCTTGCAGCTGCTCTTTTGCTTCCTGTTCTAGTTCGTCTTAGCCTGCTGGAGCGTTGCAGGCGCTTTTGCGCATTCGCTAAGTCATCGGGCATTGGATCGGCTGATTGGCGGCGCCAAAACGTTGGTCTTCTTCTTGATCTGTTGCGCGCTTGGCTCAGGAATGGTTCCACTTCGGAGCGCCAATGTTGCTCGCGTTCGCTTATCTTTTGGTAGTCCACTGATCGGTGGGTGCTGGTGTTGGCCTTTATCTTGCTGCCGTCGATGGCTACGTTGCGCAACTTCATGAAAGCGGCTTTTGACATAATCTCAATGCCTGTACGAATAAGCCAGCGAGTGCCTCTAGATGCTCCTGACGAAACGCGGCTAAGGTATCATGGTCGGGATGCTGTCAGCTGAGAGATACCGGAATGCTAAGTTATCGTAGGTCGCCTTCTCGATTTTCCTGGAGCTGGTGATTCGAATGCAGTATCTATATAGCAATAGCGGAGTCATCATCAGCGGATGATAAGCCGACAGCTCGCGCGCGTCTTCCGCTCGTACTCAGCATAGATGGCTGACATATCAAGTTATTGACTACATAGAATAAAGCGAATTCGGATGCTGTCCCCTTATCTTCCCTTCGACAAATCCGATCGCGCCAAAAGGGCGACCTGGCGGAGCCGGCCCGCCTGAGCGCGGCTCCGCAAACGGTGTTTATTGTTGGTGAAGCGCCTGAACGGCCAACGTGGCGAGCATCGAGTGCCCGACCAGCGTCAGGTGGTCGAGGTCCCAGAAGAGGTTCACATAAGGATTGCTGCAGATCGATGGTGCGGGAGTCGTAAGGAGACAGGGATCCGTCACATCGGTAAAGCCGAAGTGACCGCCATCGGTGAAGACGGCCTGTAGAAAATCATAGGCGTCGGAGCGGTAGAGGTGCGTCTGTGGCGCGAAGGCCTCAAGCAACAGCCAGGAGTTCAACCGCTGATTGACAACGAGCGTCGTCGCCGTCGCAAAGCTCGCGATTCCGAGCTGCGCCGCCGGAAGCTTGCCGATATCGAACAGGTTCGGAACGAGCAGGTATCGAGCGCCGGCACGTTCCAGCAGTTCCACGCTGGTCCCGAGGCCGGCGGCGATCTCGGATCCGAGCTGCTGCGAAGAAGTACCCGCCGGAGCATTCAGGATGTCGTTTCCGCCACCCGTCACGATGTAAAGTGCTTTCGGGTCTGCCTTGCCGTTGTGCTGTTGCAGATACAGCTCCACCTGCTGGGGCACGCTCGGAATGGGTGGGTTGCTGCCCTCGGAAACGGGAGCTGTGACCTCGGCCCCGCCAACGGCGTAGTCGGTGCCGCCAGCCAGCGAGGGCTTGAGGGTCAAGCCATAGGTACCGGCTATATGGTCCACCCAGATAGGACCGTTCGAAAATCGGCCGTTGTAGTATGGTGGCCCGGGTGTCGCGCCCCCGGTTGCAATATAGATGTTGCCTACATCGCTGTAGCTGTCTCCGAAGACATAGATTGCGTCGAACGAGCTGGCCGCCGCATGAGCGACGACGGAGTAACCGACGAGCGCCGCGACGGTCACCGTGGCGCGCAGAATCGAGAGGATCGGCATGATTCATTCTCCTTGACAAACCAGGCCCAAAATTTGCTGCACTGACACTCGGATTTGCGGGCTCCGAGCCCGCGGCGTCAACTGTAGCTGACTGTGAGCATGGTTGGAAAAAAATTCCCGATTCAGGCAAAGAATTTGATTGATAACCGGCGGCCCGAAGTCTTCGGCCCGCTTTTTCTATCTGCCCCGCCGGGGCAGCAAAAATTTTTCTCCATACTTCAAATGACTGACTTGTTGTAAAGTGACCCGCAGTGGTAACCCCTGATTGCGCATTACCTTTTTAAGAGGGTGCTCATGGCCTGGACGAAAGAAAGCGTCACCATCAACAACTTCGAGCGGGTTGAGGGGGGTTGAGGGGGACGAAACGTAACCCAATAACAAAACGGGAACGAACTCCGGAACGATGGATGTCCCTCATCGTCGGAACCGGGATCCGGATGCCTGATGCAGTATCCTACGGCGTTTTTCGATATCTATCTTGGAAGAGGGCGGCCGTCTCGGTCTCAAGTCTTTACTCTTGAGTTATTTCCGGGTGGGCGACAATCCGCCCGGAACTCAAAATGTGCCCCGTTACGGCTCAATGAGTGCATTGGCGCCAGGAGTGCGTTATTGACGTTATCCTTAGACATCTATATAAAGACATCTAAGTATGGCCAAGACCGATGCTCTGCAGGGTTCGCTCGATTTGCTCGTGCTCAAAATTCTGTCGCGGCGCCCGCGGCTCCACGGCTACGCGATTATGGCAGCCATTGCCAGCGCATCCGGCGAAGTGCTGCGCGCGGAGGAAGGTTCGCTCTACCCGGCGCTTTATCGCATGGAAGAGGCCGGCTGGATTCGCGCGGAGTGGATTAAAAAGGATTCTGGCCGCCGGGCCCGTGTCTACGAACTGACAGCCGCAGGCAAAAAGCAACTGGGCGCGGAAGAATCGCGCTGGCAGTCCGTCAGCCTGGCAATCAATCGGGTTCTCCGGGAGGCCTGATATGTCTTTGTGGTCGCGTATCTCGAATGCCGTGCACGGCGAGCGCTTGAATCGCGAGATCGAGGAGGAGTTGCAGTCCCACGTTGAAGAAGCTATTGCCGCAGGACGTGAGCCCAGGGAAGTTCACCGTGCATTCGGCTCAGCCCTGCACGCCCGCGAGGCCAGCCACACGATTCGCGCTGCCGGATGGCTTGAGTCGGTTATCTCAGATACGAAATTCGGCTGGCGCCAACTCTGCCGCAACAAGCTCGCGTCGGTGGCCGCTGTGCTTTCCCTCGCCCTCGGCATCGGCTCCTGTGTCGCCGCCTTCCGTCTTATCGACGCTCTGCTCTGGCGCCCGCTGCCCATAGCCAAGTCCAGCAGCCTCTACGTGCTCTCCCGCAAGATGATCGGCTTGAACGGCAGGCCTATCGAGGACGGCCACTGGGCTACGCCTGAGTTCAAGCTCATGCGCGACGCCGTTAAGGACCAGGCTGATCTCATTGCCATCAGCGACGCCGACCGCACCGACGTTACCTGGACCACCGACAGCGAGGTGGAGAGGGCTCATGTTGCTTATGTCTCCGGTAACATGTTCCCGCTTTTCGGTCTTGAGCCCGCGCTCGGCCGGCTGCTCGCTCCAATCGATGACCGCGGCCGAGGCGGCGGCCCCTATGCAGTACTGTCCTGGGACTACTGGAGCCACCGCTTCGGCCGCGATCCCAAGGATCTCGGCCGCCCGGTCCACATCGGCGACCAAACCTTCGAAGTCATCGGCGTGGGCCCTCGAGATTTCACTGGAACGGAAAAGGGTATCGTCACCGACATCTTTCTGCCCCTCAACATGAACAGCATGGCCGCCGAGGACAGAATGGACTGGCACCGCATATTTGTGATGTTGAAGCCCGGCGCTGACGCGGCCACCGCCCTCGAACCGCTCCGCCAGCATCTCTCAGCTGTCAACCGTGCGTTCGGAAGCGCGTGTTCCACGTGCTTCCGCGGCGAGACCAAGGCGTCCATCGACCGCTATCTAAATCAGACGCTTGTCTTCACTCCTGCGGGAGCCGGCATCTCCGATCTCCAGAAAGACTATCGTCGATTACTCGGCGTCCTCGGTCTCATGGTCGCTCTCGTCCTGCTCATCGCCTGCGTCAACGTCGCCAACATAATGACAGCTCAGGCTGCGGCCCGCGCCCAGGAGATGGCTCTGAGAATCTCGATCGGGGCTGGGCGTCGCCGTCTTATCCAGCTCATTCTGACGCAGAGCGCGCTGCTTGCGCTGCTGGCTTCTGTCCTTGGCGCAATGTTTGCCGCATGGTCGGCGCCCTTTGTGCTCAGCCTCGTCAATCCGCCCGACGACCCGGCGCGCCTCCCCCTTCCCGCCGACTGGCGCGTGCTTCTCTTCGGCTCTGGGCTCATCCTTTTCGTCGTCCTATTGCTCGGTCTGCTCCCCGCTCTCCGTGTCTCTGCTGTCCGACCCGTCGCCGCGCTCAAAGGCGGTGAAGATGCGCATTCGCCACGCCGTCTCATGCGCGGAGCCATCGCTCTTCAGGTCGCTTTCTGTGTCCTCGTCCTCTTTCTGTCATCGCTCTTCGTCGCGTCCTTCCAGCGCCTCGAGAACCGCCCCCTCGGTTTCTCCACCGACCGTCTACTCCTGCTCCAAACCTTGGCCGAAAAAGGCCAGTTCCCCGTCGTCTGGAATCAAACTGCCGAGGCGCTTCGTGCCGCTCCGGGCGTCGATTCGGTCGCCATCGCGGGCTGGCCTCTTCTTGGACACCTCAGAATCAACAGCGACATCTCCATCAACGGCGCGCCTCCCAGTCCGACCTCCGCCTTTTTCTTGAACGTCTCCCCGGGTTGGCTCTCGACGATGAAGATCTCCCTGGTTGCCGGACGCGACTTTGGGCCGCAGGACACATCGCCGGGAGCGGCCATCGTGAACGAAACCTTCGTCAAGACCTATTTCGCCGGCGCCCTCGACCCCGGCTTTGACCCCATCGGCCGCACCTTTGAACGCGGCGCCAATCAACCTGTGAACAAGATCGTCGGCGTCACCCCCGACATCCCTGACCACGACCTGCACGAGCCCAACCGCCCCGCCTTCTACGTTCCCTTCAACCCAATCGACGGCAACTCCGCCCCCGCGCCCGTCAGCTTCGCAACCTTCGTCATTCACACCGATGCTCAGAACCCGGTCGCCATGGCAGACACACTGCGCCGGCTCATCGCACAGCGCCACAATGGCCTGCGCGTCTCGAACGCCACTACGCAGCTCGATCTGGTTCGCGACCAGACCATTCGCGAGCGCATGATTGCCTTGCTCGCCGCCTTCTTTGCTGCCGTCGCGCTGCTCCTGGCCGGCATCGGACTCTACGCGGTCCTCAACTACTCCGTCCTGCAACGCCGCCGCGAGATCGGTATCCGCATGGCGATTGGCTCCCCTCGTGCCGGCATCGTGCGCATTGTGGCTCTCGATGTCTTCCTGATGATTGGCCTCGGAGGCTGCGTGGGCATAGCGCTCGGATTCGGCGCCGCGCGCTACGTGCAGTCGCTCTTCTACCAGGTCAAAGCAACAGACGCGGATATGATCGCGCTGCCGACTTGCGTCTTTCTGCTCACCGCGCTCCTTGCCACATTGCCTTCCGTGCTTCGTGCATTGCGCATAGACCCGACCGAAATTCTGCGCGCGGAATGAAGGCGCGGATGGCGGAAGCAACGATAAAACGTTTGTCTCAACCGGCGGATTCAACTTGCGCCGAATCGTCAATGCGCTCATTGAGCGCCTGGAAGCCGCAATCCATACTTTCGGGCGAGTCACCGCCCACCCGGAAGTAATCCCCAAAAAATGCGGTTCTGTCCGGATAGGCGACAATAGGCCAAGAACCTGCTTCTGAGGCGTCATGAATTCCAAATCATCTGGAAAACCGAGAGTGCAGGGCAGATCCCTCCCTTGCTCTAACTCGTCTGCGCGAGCGGTAGATGGCGCGGCTCCGCCCATTCACCTCTTCTTCCCGCCCGGTTGAGGGGCGGAACGGGAAGCCTTGCCAACTTTGGCGCGTGATTCGAGCAGAGCGGCTTGCGTTAGCACGCGTACCACCCAGTTCTCCACCTTCCGCGCCTCAGCCTCTTCAATTTGCAGCACGTCATGAAAGACAAGCATCGATTCGACACCAATCACCAGCGCAACCGCGGCGCACAGCTTGCTATACGTCGCTGCGTCAAACCGATCGCGTGCGGGTGCAAGTGCTGTGTGAATGAAGTCCGTCCTGCGGTTCTGGCGAGGCGTCTCGCGCGAGCCGTTGCTCTGGTCTAGCAGACGCGCCACAATGAACCTCATCTGCTTCTGGTTCTTCCACACGACGTCGTGCATGACGGCATTCGCCTTAAGCAGCCTTTCCTCAGGATCGAGCGACCTATCCCCCTCAAAAAGCTGCCTGGCAGTTGGAGTTCGGACATCGATAGCAGCTTCGGCAATTAGCGCTTCGTCGCTGGAGAAGAAGCGATATGCGGTGGAGCGGGAAACCAATGCCTCCTTTGCCACGTCGGCTACTTTGGGCAACTGACCCTGCGCCATCAAACGTGACGCCGCCTGAAGCAGGTCTTGTCGAGTCCGCTGCTTCTGACTCGTCCGCTCTCCCTTCGCCATGCACTACTCTCCTTGAGGTAATTGCTGCATGAGCGCGGCTATGTCGATCCAAGCGTTTTCACGTTGGATCATGCCGTCGCTGGCAAACTCGATGATGTGCAGCAGGCGCACCTGCGCGGTGCGCCCCTTCCCCTCAAATCCGAACGGTCTGCCGACGGCCTTAAACTTGACAACGGATTCGTCGACAACAAAGTTGTCGCCATACAGCCGCTTTAGAGACCTCACGCTGCTTTCCGCAAGGTCGGCGAAGAGCGCCTGGTAGAAGGGACGCGCACTCTCCCGCCCTTTGGTGGGGCCGGTGGGCCAGCCGACGATGTCGTGGGTGACGTCAGTGGCGAGCGTGGAGAGGACACCCTCGATATTGTCCGTAGCTTCACAATTGAAGTGCTCATCCAACATACGATCCATTTCACTACGTGAAAGCACCATTGAGAAATTCCTCCCCAAGCGAGATGCATGTACTGTAATGAGATATCAGTCTCACGTCAAGACATTTATCTCATCGCGGATGACGTCATGCTGGAGCGGCTCGAGGTCCGGGTGGTTGACCGGCGGAACGTGCCCCCAAAGATGCTCGTTCACCCGGACGGAACAGAGACCAGCGTTGTGTCTGATGCGAAAAGGCGATTTCGAGGGTGGGCTTTCAGCACCGGTTTGGTTTGGTCGGCCGGAGAAGACGAGCTCGTCCTTAATGAAGGGGAAATGGACTGTCACTCGCCAAGAGATCACCGTTCTCGATTTGCAACATATAGGGACAATTACTACTAAATCGCAAGAAAGACGCGGTCGGGCCCCAGCCGGTTGAACACGTCTGGAGCATCGTGGGGGGATTACCGTCTATCCGTCAATTACTGTTCGAGTACTAATGACTTCCCACACTGCCGGTTGGATTGCTATCCATGAGGAACCCATTCCCGAGCCTAGGGCGGTTGTGAGGACTGATCGCGATTCGATCGATGCAACTTACGATACATGACAGAACTTTTTGGTGATCGTCATGCAGCCAGGAACTCTACATTTCATATTGGGTAGGCTTGCGGCCGGCGAAACGACTTTTGGCGCGAAGACTTGTGGCCGAGCATCATGCCGTGCTCTTTTGCGAAGACGTGTGGCTTTCAAAGCTACCTGACGGTATTTCATCCATTGATGATTATCTGAAGTGGTCTCGTCGTTGTCGCTCACTCATGGGCCCTCTGATTCATCGACATCCTCAGAGCTGGAACCTCCGTCGTGCTTGATTTCGCAGGGAACAGGATTGAGGAACGAGCATGGGCGCGTAGTTTGTCCGAACAAGCTGGGAGTCCTCATCTTCTCCATTTTCTTGACGTTGATGAAGAGGAGCGCCTACGCCGTCTTCTAACGAGAAACCATCACAAACCCGAGGGTCCCATCGGCGTTTTCGGGAGTAATTTACCCAGTCTTTCTAGCCATCACTTCAGCCCCGCTCAGATACGGCCTTTTCATTCGGCAACCAGTTTACCCGCGCCAAACGATAAAGCAAGTGCGGACGCAGCGGATCAGCCGCTGATAGGAGCGGGTGATCGAAATCATCCTTTGTGTTTCGTACCATTCCCAGCCGCTCCATCACCCTTTGCGAGCGCTCGTTCAATGCCGCGGTGAACGACACAACTTCCGGCAATTCTAGCGACATGAAGGCCAATCGAAGCACTGCGTACGCGCCCTCGGTCACGTATCCCGATCCCCAGAACTCGCGCGCCAATCGCCAGCCGATCTCAACGCATGGAGTGAAGTGAGCCTCGAACGCTGGAGCCGAAAGCCCGACGAAGCCGATAAAGCTGCCCGTCTCGCGAAGCTCTGCTGCGAAAAGACCGAAGCCACGCTCCGCCAGCCGCTTCTGAATGCGGTCTGCCAGCACATCCGATTCCTCTGCGGTCAGCCGCTTAGGCATAAATTCCATCACCGCTGCGTCCGCATTCATGCGGCGGAACGGCTCACGATCCGAGTCACGCCATTGCCGCAAAATCAGACGTTCCGTTGTCAGCGCTGGAATCACACTGGAGATTAACACGCGTGCGCGCCCCAACTTCGCACACGATCTTTGCAGCAGAATCCAAATAACGGTTTTGCCTTCTGCTCGTTGCAGATTCTCCCCGATTAGTCCCCGAAAGTCGGCCAGTGTTCACCGATCCAGTCCACTTGGCCGTATAACGGCTTCCGTCTCGGTCGCAGGTGTTTACTCTTGAGTTATTTCCGGGTGGGCGACTATGGGGAAGTAGCGGGACTCGTTCTAAACGCACATAGAGAGTGTGGCGAACGTTGTTCGCCACACTCCTAGATCCGACTACTTGAAACGCCATGCGCTGAGGGCAACAGTCCGGCCTCCTATCGCTCACTTGTGTCGACTTTCTCACCGGTGACCGTGATGGCATTTACATCAATTACCTCGCGAAGTTTGCGGCCCCCTTCCACTACCACGAAATGCACTTTAAGCGGGGAACCTTCCGAGGGCAGGCTAAACGTAGCTACTCCGGTGCAATCAGGATAAACGAGATAAACACCGGTGCCGGGTGTCCATGAATCCGTTTCCGGCGTACCGTCGAAAACGATATGGTCTCGAATGGTCAAATGTCCGGCACCGTCATAGGTTTGGAGGACGACACCGCGGAATGGAAGGGCCATCCCGGGCGCGGTAGTAGCGTCAATCGTCAGACCATAAGCGCCGTGAAGCGTTGCATTCGAGCATCCTCTTCCTCTCCCCTCCTCATCGTCCGCCCTGGCGGAGGGTGCTATAACCGAAGATCCGTAAACCATGGCTAGAAGCGCCGCGATCACCGATAGCTTTGATACTGATTTGCTTTGCATGTGAGATCCCTCTCTGAATACCTGTGAGAACTGCCTGGTCGTTAAATAAGCGCGTTCAAAACCACTTGATCTCCGTTTTGCCTTCCAACTTGGATCGAGCACGGTCATCAGAACCGAAACCGTCCTTAAGGTCAAAGAAACTGATCGTAAAACTCTTGTTAACCGCTAAGTGGAAACGTTTGAGGTGGATAGGGCAGACCGTAAACGATGAAACAGCGTAGACTCCATACGGGATCAACCCTTCTATTCCTTTGGGAGCCAAAGTTTGCGGACAGATTCCCGGGTGGTCTATCAATTCGGTCCGTTTGAGGTAAACGTTGCGGCTGGCGAGCTTCTTAAGAGCGGAAGGCGTATCAGGCTACAACAACTCCCTCACAGACTTCTCGTCGTGCTCCTGGAACATCCCGGAGAGGTAATCAGCCGGGAAGAACTTCGAAGCCGCCTCTGGGCTGACGATACCTTCGTTGATTTTGACAGCGGCCTCCGCGTTGCAGTCGGCAAGCTGAGGGAGGCGCTTGGCGATGATGCCGACAATCCCCGCTATATCGAGACCATTCCCAAACGCGGGTATCGCTTTCTCGCTCGGGAGTCGCCTCCGGAACTCGCCACCCGCGGCATCGGAGAACTCGTTGCGAGCCCGTTATCCGCCGAGACCGTCGCGCCCGACGACGGCCGCACTGGCGCACCCCTTGTGCACCGCTCGATCTGGTACCAGTGGTGGATGCTTACAGCAGTTTTGTTGCTCATCGCCGTCGCCGGCGTCGCCGTAGCGTTCCGCACCTTCCGCCACCCGAAGGTGCTGACAGAAAAGGACACGGTTGTCCTCGCCGACTTCGTGAATTCCACGGGTGATCCTGTATTCGATGGGACACTGCGTCAGGGATTGTCCGTTCAACTGGAGCAGTCGCCGTTCTTGAGCATGGTCTCTGAGGGACGTATCCAGCAGACAATGAAGATGATGGGGCAGCCTGCCGATGCAAAACTTACGCCGGCGATAGCGCGGGAACTCTGCCTGAGGATGGGCAGCGCGGCCGTGCTCGACGGCTCCATTGCCCAAATTGGCAGGCGCTATCTGCTGACCATCAAGGCGGTCAATTGCTCGAGTGGCGATTCGCTGGCGAGCACGGAAGTTCAGGCCAGCGACAAGAACGATGTGCTCGATGCTTTGGGAAAGACAGCTTCCGCGATGCGGAACAAGCTGGGCGAGTCGCTTGGCACTGTGCGGCGGTTTGATACTCCTCTTGAACAGGCGACTACGCCGTCGCTTGAGGCCCTTAAGGCTTACAGCCTGGGCCGGAAGGCATCGGCTGAGAGCGAGTGGGCTGCCGCCGTCCCGTTCTACCAGCGCGCCATCCGTCTCGATCCGAATTTCTCGATGGCCTATGCCAGGCTCGGGAATTCCTATCGCATGCTGGGCGAGCCGATCTTGGCGGCGGAGAACACTCGGAAGGCCTACGAACTGCGCGAACCCGTGAGTGAGTTGGAGAAGTTCTACATCGAGTCTCATTATTATCAGCAGACCACCGTAGAGTTGGAAAAGGCGCGCGAGGTCTACGAACTTTGGGCACAGAGCTATCCACGAGATTGGGCACGGCCAAGCGCCGAGACTGCTGTCTCATCTATGCAGGGTCGATACGATAAGGGCCTTATCGAATCCCGTGAGGAATTCCGCCTCAACCCCAACGGCGATGGTTATTATGACCTCCTCTACTTCTATCTGAGGCTGAATCGTCTGCAGGAGGCCCAGTCTACATTCGAAGAGGCAGAGGCAAAAAACTTCGATTCCCCTTTCATACGCAACCTTGCGTACCAGCTTCGCTTCTTGCAGAATGATGTGGCAGGAATGTCTCAGCAGGTGGCCTGGGCTACGGGCAAGCTGGGAGTGGAAGATGGGCTGCTAGGCTTGGAGGCGGATACCGCTGCCTATGCGGGGAGGCTGGGACAGGCCCGGAATCTTTCCCGTCAGGCAGTGGTTTCGGCCAAACGGGCCGAAAGGCCGGAGGTGGCCGCGGAGCGCGAAGCCAACGCCGCTCTTCGGGAAGCCCTATTTGGAAATACAGCCGAAGCCCGTGAGCGAGCCGCGGATGCTCTCGGCCTATCTAACAGTTGGATTGTTCAATCTCGAGCAGCTCTGGCGCTGGCCTTCGCAGGTGATACGGAGCGAGCGAGCATTCTTGCCGACGATTTAGCCAACCGGTTTCCGGATCACACGATTGTTCAGTCCTATGAGGTTCCAACCATTCGCGCCAAACTGGCGTTGAGTCACGACGATTCCTCAGGCGCCATCGAGATCCTTCAGGCTGCGGTGCCGTACGAGCTGAGTGATTCGGGCGCGCTCTATCCCGTTTATGTCAGGGGGCAAGCCTATCTCGCTGCACATAAGGGAAAAGAAGCAGTCGCAGAGTTTCAGAAAATCCACGACCATCCGGGGATTCTGGTCAACGCGCCCATTGGGGCTCTTGCACATCTGGGCCTGGGCCGGGCTTACGCGCTGTCGGGAGATGAGACCAAGGCAAAATCCGCCTATCAGTATTTCCTCACCATCTGGGCAGACGCCGACCCCGACATTCCAATCCTGAAGCAGGCCAAGGCGGAGTATGCGAAGCTCCAATGATTAAGGTTCCTCCGCTAGTTGCAGTTTGGGGCTGACATTTCTGGACAGACAGGTGTTAGCTCGGATGCGGAACGAATCAGCGTGCGTGACCGCCATAGCAGCTGAGGGCTTAGTTCAACGCCCACACCGCTCGTAACGATTATTCAGTTGATGCATGATCGCCAAGTCACTCACCGACCTGTTCCGCCCGGTTGACCGGCTACTCGGAAGTTACTAGTTGTTCACCAACTCGGAATTGGCTCACGCCGTCTTGAGAAATCGGTACCGAAAAGTCGGCCAGTGTCCAGGACTTTTTATCTGACCTCAACGTCGGGATACTGGAACCCTCATGCCTTTATCGGTGTCTATTTTGGAAGAGGGCGGCTGTCTCCGTCTCAAGTGTTTAACTCTTGAGTTATTTCCGGGTGGGCGACCATCCTCCCAGAACTCCAAAGATTGGGGCGAGTCACGGCTGGAAACGTTGCATTGGCCTATTAGCACCATGCGTCTTGACGGCCCCGTGACTCCGGACGTGGTCTGCGCTTTGGAATCGGCAGGGGCTTCTTCTCTCTAAGCAAGCGAGTGTGATCTAATTGGCGGGCGTTAATCCGATTGTCAAAGGAGTCTGTATGCCTACTATTACCGCCAAGGAAGGCGTTGAGATCTTTTACAAGGACTGGGGTTCGGGGCAGCCGATCGTGTTCAGCCATGGCTGGCCGCTTTCGGCGGATGACTGGGATAACCAGATGATGTTCTTTCTGGGCAAGGGGTATCGCGTGATCGCGCATGACCGACGGGGGCATGGGCGCTCGACGCAGGTGGCCGATGGGCACGATATGGACCATTACGCGGATGACCTGGCGGCGCTTACGGCGCATCTGGATTTGAAAGATGCGATCCATGTTGGGCACTCGACCGGCGGTGGTGAGGTAGTGCGCTATCTGGCCCGGCGTGGGCAAAAGAACGTGTACAAGGCTGCGATTATCAGCGCGGTGCCGCCGCTGATGGTGAAGACAGATGCCAATCCGGAGGGCCTGCCGAAGTCGGTATTCGATGATCTGCAGGCGCAGCTTGCGGCGAATCGGTCGAAGTTCTATCGCGACCTGCCCGAGGGGCCTTTCTATGGGTTCAACCGGCCTGGGGTGAAATCCGTTGAGGCCACCATTGCAAATTGGTGGCGGCAGGGGATGATGGGCGGCGCCAAGGCGCACTATGACGGGATCGTGGCCTTCTCGCAGACGGACTTTTCTGAGGACCTGAAGAAGATCACGCTTCCGGTGCTGGTGATGCATAGCGAGGACGACCAGATCGTTCCGTATGTGGCGGCGGGACCGAAGTCGGCAAAGCTGCTGAAGAATGGGACGCTGATTACGTATAAGGATTTTCCGCATGGCATGCCTACTACGCAGGCGGAGAAGATCAACGCTGACCTGCTGGCATTCCTCAAGAGCTGAAGATATAGCTTCTAGATGATCTCAAACGCCCTGGTACACGAGCGCAACGAAGTCACTCGGGTTCTGGAACAAGTTGCCCCATACCGCGTCATATCGCGCCCCAGGCTTAGCCGCGACAACGTCAGGCAGGGACTTGCCCTGTTTCTTCAGGGCTGCAACCTTGTCGCGGATCTCAACCAACACGTCACGGAATAGAACCAGGTCGGCCTTATTTCCCACGGCTCCGTGCCCGGGAATGACGATCGTCTTATCGGTCACTTTTGCGATGTTCGCCTCTGCCGCGCGTATCTGTCCATCGATGCTGCCTCCTGTCCCATAGTCGATAAAGGGGTAATCGCGGTTCCAAAAAGTGTCGCCGGTGTGAAGAATGTCGGCCTCAGAAAAATACACGGAGATATCGGAGTCCGTGTGAGCAGGCGAATAGTGCTTAAGCATCAGAGTCGTGCTGTTGGCATGCAGAGTGTGTTCGTCCTTGAAGACGGTGGAGGGAATCGCACCCGCCGGCGCGCGTGGGAAAGTGTACTGCCAGTTGCCTTCGACGCGCGTGGCCTGGGAAAGGTGTTTGCGAGTGTTCTCATGCGCCAGGATACTGGCTCCAGCCTCATGGACCCACTCGTTTCCGCCGGTGTGGTCGAAATGCCAGTGGGTGTTGATCAATTGTTTGATGGGATCCGCGTTGATGCTCGCGAGGGCTTTCGAGACGTTCGGACGTGCGGTGACGATCTCCGCATCAACCAGCAGCTTTCCGTCAGGACCTGTGAGAACGGCGATATTTCCACCAGCTCCCAAAAGGACGCTGATGTTGCGGCGAAGGTTTTGAACCGTGACCTTCGCTGTGGCGGCTTCTTTGAACGCTCCTACAACGATGCCACCTGTCTCGGCGATCAGGGAACATGGAGCAAAACAAGCTGCGGCGACCGTCAGACCTCCGGCAGCGAGAAACTGACGGCGTGAAATGTCGAGTGACGCTTCGGGAACCATCCTAAGATCCTCCTGTCGCTTTCGCCTTGAGTTTAGTCCACGTCTTTGGCCTTTGCGCCTAAATCTAAAACAGAATCATTCCCCGATCCTTTTCTGCTGCTGGGGACGTGGACCGCTGCATCCTGCTCCCTGCGCGGCAAATGGCGAAAGAATGCTTATTTTACATCTGTGGCGGAATAACGATTTAGCCGCTTTTTTCCAACCTGGATCCTGCGTAAACGCCCCTCTGTCCTCTTCATACTCCCGGTCTGTTGGCAACTCGGAGGTTACAGTGGCTCTGAATCTCGGTGAGCGATAAATCGCCAATGCACGCATCGAGCGACCGGTGCTCGACTTCCGCGTTCCGGTCGAATAACCGCCAATCCGGACATAACCTGAAAATGGGGTAATGTCCGGGTCGGCGACCATCCGTCCGGAACACGGGAGCATGTCGTTTCCTTGAGCGATTTATGGGTAATTCTATTGGATGGAAGTCCAGGCAGGAGAGATCGCGCCCGCCGCGATCAGCGTGTCTGATCGAAGTAGGGCTTCCCTTTCAGTTTGAGAAAAGCGATAGGCATCGCCATAAGCAACGCCCCGACGGCGAAGGCCGTCGCAAGTGCCGCCCTGTCTACGTGCGCCACCCGCATGCTTTCCTATTCCTAAAGGAAAAAAAAGGAGGAGCGCCGAAATGAGGCCTGGCGAGAACCTTCCACGCGTCCAGATCACGGGAGCCACATGGAAGAACGTCGCATTGATCAGCATCAGCGCAGGGAACCCCAGCGCGACAGCAGGCCAGGTTGGAGCAACTTCCGCAGCGACTATGCCAAGGACTATCACCACTGCGTTTGTTATGTAGAAATCGCTCCGCTGCGCCGGGAGATTAAGAACATTGCGTGCCCAGTTTTGCCAATCGAAGACAAACTCTTCTAAGACATGCAGGCTGTAGGCCGCCAAGCAGAACCACATCGTGGGCTGTAGGTTTGTCATGGCCAACAAGCTACCACAGCAAAGCTGTCGTCCTTTCGGCGAGTTTTTGCGGGGCCTTCCCAAGTTCCGTTGACAGCGGGACGCGCTTGTCCGGTGTGCCGACTTTTCCTCGAAGTGACGAGAAGCCGCTGGCCCTTTAGTCCGCTTCTCGGCAAACTTGACGGGCACACACGCTGATCGCGACTTCACTTCTCCGAGCAGCCGGTAGTTACCCAAAAACGGGCGTATCCGGGTTGGCGACAATTCGCCAGCAGCCGCGAATTGCATGCATGTATGATCCGGGTTAGGCTCCAAAAAGCAGCTGAGAATCCAAACACTCGTTGTGGGATGACTTTCGGCATCCCTCTCAGAATCAGAGGCTGTCACCATGGCAGATATAGCGCAGTCTAGGGATGCATTGGTCGTGGATCTCGAAAACATGGAGCGGTTGTGGAATGATGCCATTCTGAGAAGGGACGTTGACTCTGCTGCAAGTTTTCAGGCGTCGGAATTTAGATTAGTCATTGGGGTCGAGGGTCAATCACTACAGGTGATACCGAAGGAGCTATGGCTCTCAGCCCTACCCCGTTATGTCATCCATGACCACGAAATTACGGATATGCATGTGTCTATCTGGAACGACCTGGCAGTCGTGACGCTCGCCATCACCCAGGCTGCAGAGCCCCTGAATGGTCGCGACATCAGTGGCAACTTTCTGATTACAGATATTTGGATCTTTCGAAATGATAAGTGGTTGGTAGCCGAGCGCCATTCGTCTCGTCAGGAGAAAGCTTCAGTTGCGGTGCGAGAGGCATTTCAAGCATTCGACAGAGGCCACTGAGATTCCAGGGGTATTTTCGGAAAGTTGCGGTCGAGTAACCGGCCATCCGGAAGTTAGCCCAAAACCGGTGTATGTCAGGGTTGGCGACCATCCGAGAGTTGTTTGAAAGACAAGATGAGTCTTGCTTTTTCTGGGATAAGGGGACGGACGGACAGCGTGTCGGAGAAATGGTAATTTGCGTGCACGAAGCGCAACATGCAGCTCAGATCCATCGCTCAGTTACAACATATAGTGTGCAAAATTCTATCTCCGACACACTGCGGAAGTAACCCCAAGAACTGTTCGCATCGGGGGGACGCCAGGAGACATTTTCCTTCCGCCAGCAGATGACTATCTACGCACCCTCTATACGAGCAGACTTATGGGTGACTATTGGGTTCATGGTTCGTCCGGCATCCGCTGATCATCCATCGGTCTTGCGAACTTTATGTTGTTTATTCGCATCCAGCCAAGATGTTCCGGCAAAAGGACAGCCGTTTTGTCAGCAAATTGGCGGGGGTACTTTTCGCCCCTCAAGCCCGACGTCAGCAGCCGAAATTCGCGTCGCGTGCTGCTTCTTCCAGTACCTTCATCGCCAGCAGGTAGGGACGGGCTCCATGGCTCACCCTCGCAACACCTTGCTCTGCGAGGGCACTCAACGGCGAAGTGAAATCGACCACCATGACATTAATCGGGAGCGGAGAGGCTTCAGCCAGTCGCGCAATCAGAGTGAGGTTCGTAAGACCGGGTGCGAAGAGCCCATCCGCGCCGGCCTCGGCATAGACGTGCGCCCGCTCAACTGCCTCTGCAACCATCGCATCGTCATGCTGACTTGCCGAATTCTGAAAGAAAACGTCGGTCCGGGCATTGATGAAGAAGTGGACTTTCGCCTCATCTGCAGCGCGTCGAGCGATTCGGACGCGCTCCGCCTGATCGACGGCGCCCCGAAGTTTTCCGCTTGCCGGCATGCTGTCCTCCAAATTGCAGCCTACCGCTCCTGCTTTGATTGCGAGGCGGACCGTACTGCCTACCTCCTCCGCCGTGGCACCATAGCCGCTTTCCAAATCGATGGACACCGGCAGATCGGTCGCACAGACAATCCGTTGTACATTGTCGATTGCCAGATCGAGGGGCGTCTGCTCGCCATCGTCATAGCCATTCGCATGTGCGACCGACCAACTGCTGGTTGCGATTGCCTTTGCACCTGCCGCATCGACAGCCCGCGCACTGCCGGCATCCCAGATATTGAAGAGGACGAGCGGTTTTCCGGGGATATGCAGAGCCCGGAACTGGGCACCCTTTCGGATTTGATCGGTCATCCCGTGCTCCTGAAAGGCCTTGCGCGTGCACGATGGTTGCTTCGACGGTCATGATTGCCTCTCTATTGGCTTGCCTGCCAGTGTGCGCGTAGTTCCTGGTTGAATGCCTGCCAGCGTTCCTCGGGGAAGAAGATTCTGGCGTCCTTGAACTCGACACGCCGCCGTGTGCCGGGGATGTTGCCGGCGAGCCAATGTGACCATTTCAGATCGAAATAGACATCGTCCGTTCCCCATACAATCAGCGTCGGCGTCTGGAGCCCCTTCAACCGCTCTCGAATCGCTACCGTGTGGCTGTTGTCGAAAGCCGCGAGGAACCGTTGTACGTCACGTGTGCGCTGTTCACTTCGGACCAGCGGACATAGGTATTTCTCGATGGTGTCGTCGCTTACTTGTTCCGGATGCTCATAGGCGGGACCGAGGGCCCCGGCCGAACGGTAGACTTGTTTGTCCGACAGCATCGCGTTCAGCGCTCCGGGCAAGCCGCCTGCGGCGGCCATGGCAAGAAATGGCTTGAACGCTTCCGGTGGCCAGTTGTCATGCGTGTCGCAGTCGGTGAGCGTTAGGCTACGGACGCGTTCCGGATTCCATGCGGCGAAGATCTGTGCGATGCCGCCGCCGCTGTCGTTGCCCACGAGGTCAACTTGATCAATTTTCAAAGCGTCGAGGAATTCCGTGAGCATCCTCGCATTGGCTGTAACGGACACATCCTGATCGGGAACGATTTCAGTGTCGCCATGGGCCAGCAGGTCAACGGCGATGCAGCGCCGAATGTCCGATAAGCCGGCCAATTGATGACGCCAAAGATAGCCGTTCAACAATACGCCGTGCACGAACAATGCAACTGGTCCGCTTCCCTGTTCTAAATAGCTGATGCGTCCGGAGGGAATCTCAACGCTGCGCCGGATCGCCGAGGAATCAGTCGCCGCCATGGTTTAGCCTCTCCTCGATGTGGCAGCAGAAGCGGCCGCTTCATCCAATTTCTGTGCGCACTCCTCGCAGCAAACCTCAACCGTTTTGCCACCGATGGTGACCTTGATGGAATTTCCTTCGAGCGCGCAATCGCACGCCGCACATGTTCTCTCAGCCATGGTTTTCTCCTTCAGTACCCGAGAGCCGGGCAAATTCAGTAGGCCATGAACGGGGGAGGCGCCGCTGTCAGATTATTTAGCGATTTGCCGGGACTGTCCTAGCGGCGGAGCGCCGACTGCTTGAACGCGGAGGGTGAGCGTCCGTAAGCTACACGGAATGCGGCGCTGAAATGGCTGTGGCTCGAGAAGCCCAGATCCAGGCTGAGAGAGGTCAGATCGTCATACTGGGCAAGAAGGTCCAGAGCCCGCGCCAACCGCAGGCGCAGTTGATAGCGATAGAGAGGCATGCCCTCGACTTGTTGAAAGACCTGAGTGAGATAGACCGGCGAACCGCGCACTTCCGCAGCGATTTCGGCCAGTGTCCAGCGTCGCGTCAAGTCGCTTGCCATGACAAGCTTGACCCGGTCAACCAGCCGCTGCCGTCCGACACTCGCGCCCGCTTCATGCGTGGTGCGCGGCCCCAAAGCACGGCGGATCAAGGTGAGCGCCAGGCTCTCGGCTTCCAATGGCTCGGCAATGTTCTCGCGCAGGCTATGGCGCAGAAGAGCCACTAGTACTTGAGCCCGTGCGTCGATGCGCAGACGCTGTCCTCGAAATGCAGGAGCCGTCTTATCACAAAGAAGAGTTGCCGGCGCCAGTTCAAGGAGCAGCTCTTCGCCGATTGCCAACGACAAGCTCGCGTCTCCCCCCGGGACCGGATGGCTGATACGGTAGCCTTCCGCAGCATTGAAGAACATCACCTGGTTCGCTTCCGCTACCGCCTGGCCGCTCCCAAGATGGCGCATGAAGGCGCCTCGATACGGGAACACGAGTTCCGTAGCGGTCGCGAACTCTTCGACGCTCTTATCGCGACAACTCCCTTGGCAATACACGTCGCGAATCTTGACCGTCGGAGATTTGAGCAGGGATTGAGCGCAGAATTCCGCGACACTCCCATTCTTATTTTTGGAGCCCACACGCCCCCCTCCCGGTTATAGAGAGGAGGGTATCATTTTGCGCTCTATTCAGGGCCAGTGGGTGTAATGCACCCCAAAAGTGAGACACGGCCGAGAGCAAGAAATGAGTGACACTTGTCGGCCACAATGGAGCCGGGCTGCCGGCGTCAATCGTTATACCGATGCCCCTGGATGTGGCTGACCGCTCCAAGGCCGTCGTTGTCGCCTTGCAACGCGGTCTCGCCCCCCTCTGGATTCTGTACAATCCGGCATGTTCCCTCGGGCCAAAATCCCGCTACCTGGAAGACTCATGACTGCAACCGGCCAATCTGTGCCTCCCAGCCCTAACGCCCTCTGGGGGCCGTACCTCAGCGAACGCCAATGGGGAACCGTGCGCGAAGATTATTCCGCCGACGGCGATGCCTGGAACTACTTTCCCCACGACCACGCGCGCAGCCGGGCGTATCGTTGGGGCGAAGACGGCCTGGCGGGAATTTGCGATCAGGAGCAGAGGCTATGCTTTGCGCTCGCCCTGTGGAACGGCCAGGACCCAATTTTAAAAGAGCGGTTGTTCGGCCTTACCAACGGCGAGGGCAACCACGGGGAAGACGTCAAGGAATACTATTACTACCTCGACGCTGCGCCAGACCATTCCTATCTCAAAATGCTTTATAAGTATCCCCAAGCTGCATACCCATACGCTCAGTTGGTGGATGAGAATCGCAGCCGCGGTCTTCAGGACAATGAGTTCGAACTGATCGATACCGGAGTCTTCGATGAAAATCGCTACTGGGACATTTTCGTCGAGTATTTCAACGCTGCCCCGGACGACATCCTAATCCAGATAACCGTTCACAATCGCGGCCCTGAGCCTGCGGAACTGCACCTGCTTCCTCAACTGTGGTTCCGCAATACATGGTCATGGGGTGGGCCGGTGACAAAACCGGAGATCAGCGCAAGCGGCTCGGTTCTGGTTGCGAAACATCCCGAGTTAGGCACCTATCATCTCTACGTGGAAGGGCACGCCGACCTGTTGTTCTGTGAGAACCAGACCAATGGTCCGCGCCTGTTTGGAGATTCCACTCAGGGCTATTACAAAGACGCCTTTCACGAGTACCTGGTCGAAGGCAATCGGTCGGCGGTGAACCCGCTGCTGCGTGGCTCCAAGGCGTGCGCGCATCTCAGCGCGCGGGTAGATGCCGGCGCGAGTACAAGGTTCCGGCTGCGTCTTGCGAGCGTTGAGAATCCAGCGCCCTTTACCAGCTTCGATCAAATCGCCAGCACCCGCATCCGCGAGTGCGATGAATTCTACGCAGGAATTCAGACCGGCATGGACGACGCCGACGCTCGCCTGGTGCAACGGCAGGCGTTCGCCGGAATGATCTGGAGCAAACAGTATTACGCCTACGATGTTCGCCTCTGGCTGTTGGGCGATTCCGGCGCTCCACCTCCGCCTGCTGAACGTAAGTCCGGCCGCAACGCAGAGTGGCAACATGTGAACAGCGGCACCATCCTTTCCATGCCAGACAAGTGGGAGTATCCCTGGTTTGCGTCGTGGGATCTGGCTTTTCATGCAATCACCTTCTCCTTGATCGATCCTGACTTCGCCAAGCATCAACTGCTTAAACTTCTCAATGTCTGGTATCTCCATCCCAACGGCCAGCTCCCTGCTTACGAGTGGAACTTTTCCGACGCGAATCCCCCGGTTCACGGATGGGCGGCCTGGCGGGTATTCCAAATTGACCGCAAGCATCGGCGCAAGGAGAGCCCGGATGACCCCGGCGACCTCATCTTTCTCGAGCGTGCTTTCCAGAAACTACTGCTCAACTTCACCTGGTGGGTCAATCAGAAAGATCTTCATGGACGCGATCTCTTTCAAGGTGGCTTCCTCGGTTTAGACAACATCGGAGTCTTCAATCGCGACCAGACCCTTCCTAACGGTGCCTTTCTCAGCCAGTCCGATGGCACCAGTTGGATGGCGATGTACAGCCTGTCCTTGATGCGCATCGCTCTCGAACTGGCGCAGCACAACATCGCCTATGACGACACGGCGACCAAATTCCTTGAGCACTTTCTTTACATCGCCGAAGCGATGACGGATATGGGCGGCCGCGGCGTAGGTCTTTGGCACGAACAAGACGGCTTTTATTACGACGTGCTCAATCTATCGACTGGCCAGACCGTGCCCCTGCAAGTACGTTCCATGGTGGGCTTGGTGCCCTTGTTTGCCGTGGAAACTTTGGATCCCGGTACCCTCCGCAAGGTTCCTGGTTTCAGCACCCGCCTGGAATGGTTTCTGACCTACAGGCCCGACCTTGCCGGGCTGGTATCGCATTGGCTTGTGCCCGGGGAAGGCGAGCGCAGACTGCTCTCGTTGCTCCGCGGACATCGCATGAAGGCACTCCTGCGGAGGATGCTGGATCCCAATGAGTTTCTTTCTGACTACGGCGTCCGTTCTGTATCCCGATATCATCTTGAGCATCCATACATCTTTTGGGCGCACGATCAGGCGTTGAGTGTGGACTATGAACCGTCTGAGTCGCGTTCGCGGCTATTTGGGGGCAACTCGAACTGGCGTGGCCCCATATGGTTCCCATTGAATTTCCTGATCATTGAATCGCTACAGAAGTTTCACCACTACTACGGCGACGACTTCACGATCGAGTGCCCGACCGGTTCAGGAGTTTTTATGACCATCGATCAGGTGGCCGCAGAACTCGCCAAGCGCCTGACTCGGATCTTCCTCAAAAACAGCGAAGGGGAGCGCCCGGTAAACGCGCTATACCCCCATTTCCAGAAAGACGAGCACTTTCGTGATTACGTTTCCTTCTACGAGTACTTCGATGGTGACACCGCTAGGGGAGTCGGGGCGTCCCACCAGACAGGCTGGACCGGGATCGTCGCCAAGATGCTACTGCCTCGCGCAGGTTATCAACTGCCTAGAAACTGAACAGGCCACTGAGTTCGAAAGGAATTCGCATGTCACTTAGGCGAGCTCTATCAATACAACTTTGCCCACAGGCACCCATAAATCCTCTAAAAGTGGTGGTCCGGTAACGCGCACACAAAAGGAAAACCCGAGACAGGATGTTAGTGTCTCGGAGTCCGATATTGTAGAAATCCATCCTTTGTATTCTTCCGTTTCGGAGTACTCCCTGGGCTCAGAGTACGAACAGGTTGCCTCATAGTGAGATAGGTCTAGCGAAAATTGCGTGTCCCCGCCCACAGACCTTAATAGGACGCCACCATCGGTTATTTCGACGACTGAGAAACGTCCTATTACATCCCCGGGCTGCTCAGAGGTTGCGACCAGTAGTAAAGCGGATGACTCTGCCCACCGTTTAATAATCAGGCGTGCCTCTTCAAGCGTAATCGTTGTCATTCCCACTTCCCTTTTGTTCAGAACCTTGAGGAGACCAACCTTGCAGGGACATCCATGATAAGTAAAAGCCAACGGGAAATGGAGATTCCCCTTGACACTTAGACCTTCGCACCCGGTGTGAGAAGGAGCGCTGCTCGTTGACCGATGCGGAGGGCGAAGCCGTCGATGGCGACGATCTCACCGCCTTCCGGTTCAAGACCCTTCCCACGCTCGCCGAGGCGTTGGCAGCAAAACGGCTACCGCTCCATACACCCACCCAAGATGCGGTCGATCTGCCGAAGATGGTTCAAGTCGTGTGCCGCTTCCAAGCGGACGAACTCCTCGACCGTTTGCCGTCCGCGTACCTCGTGGACCCCATAGCACTCCACCCACCGTGGGCGCGGGACCGACTCCAACAGTCGCAGGTTGCTCTCGCGCAGCGCCCGAAAGACCCCTGCCGAAAGGCTCGCATCTTGCTGCGCGTAACCCAAGCGCTCCGCCCATACGTCCTGATCCCACCACGTTAAGGTCACGCCCGGATTCGCCAGCATGTTTCGCAATCGCCACCCCATCGCCAGTCCCGCGTCCGCCAAGTGCGCTACGATCTCGGCGATTGAACACTTTTCAGGTGCAGGACGCCGGATCAACTCCTCGGGCACGACATCGCGCAGACGCCGATCGAGCTGCGATGGGGTGGCTTGTTGAACACCGATGGGCTCCTCATCGCCAAGATAGCTTAGGACTCGAGTTCGGTATGCTTCGAAGGTCTCTACCATTGGTACTCCCGGTAGACTACATATGCGGTCGAACATCTCGTGGAGTAGACCGAGCCATCCTGCGGAGATACACTGACACGATACCTATCCACGTGGGTGAAAATGGATATCGCGGTACCCTATCTTTGGACAAACCTGGTGACATCCACGATAGGGAACGTCAAGGGAAAACGGAAATTTCCATTGACTTGGTTGAGTGGCTTTCCCCAAGCGATTTGTGGGATGCGGTTCAAGACTGTCCGCGATCCTTCGTGTAATCAACGCAATAACAGCGTGGCCAGACATCCATTTGCGGGAACGGTGAGGGATTTATTCATCAAGGGATTTATGTCGTCTGGCGATTTTACCCAAGAATTACCTCAAGAATTTGAAATACTCCGCAATACTCTTTGGAACCGGGGTTCACTTCGCAAAGGCGCGAATGTTGGATCGACAGGGAGATACGGTATCCAACCGGACCGCTCTATATACGCTCTTTCCAGACAATCAAGCGCATGCTCGTATTCATGCAGTCCCACGTGAATCGTACCAAGTTCATACGCCGCTATGTAGCGGCTCTTCGATAAGTCCTTTAATGTGCCGAGTATGTGAACTGCTTTGTCCCTATCACCGGCAACTGCGCACGCATGTCCGAGCGCAGACAGCATAAATGTGCTTCCCGAGAGCTGATATGACTTTTCTAGTGCCTTTACGGCGTCGCGGATACTTCCAAGCTGTCCGAGAGCGAGACCCCTGAAGTAATGAGCTTTATGAAAGTTAGGTTCCATTTCGAGGAGCTTGTTCGATTCTTCGAGTTCCTCCTCGTAATGTCCCCCCATGTGGTAGTGCCATGCGAGGTGCGAATTGATAAGCAGGTCGAAAGGATCGAGTTCGATAATGCGCAGGCTGTGTTCCAGCGACTCTTTCATTCTTCCCTGGGCGGCCAGCAGGTGAGAGTACCAGTGGTGAGCGTGGGAGTAATTGGGATTCAGATCAATGGCTCGCTTAAACGCGGCCTCGGCGCAGCCCCAGTCCCACTCATAGTGGAAATGACAATAGCCACGGGAGGTGTGTGCTTCCGCAAGATTGGAATCCAGCTGGAGTGCCCGGCTGGCGGCGGCCTTGCCCCGTTCCAATGCGATCGCAGGCTCCAGAACGCCGGCTTCCCATGCGCCTAATGTGTTGTAGCAGTCGGCGAGCCCAACGTGGGCCAGAGCGAAGCCTGGATCGAGTGCAACCGCCTCATCGAACAGCTCAATTGCTTTTTCTACATAACCCGCTCCCGGGCGCTTGGCCCAGAAGTATCTTCCCCGCAAGTAAAGACGATAGGCTTCGGAATTTTCAGTCGACCGATGAGATACGCCGCGCGCCACCCCAGTGCGCTGCTTCGATCCCAGGCGATCCCGCAAAGCCAATGCGATTGTCGATGGAAGCAGTGAAAGCTCCTGGATGAGTGGCTTATAGCTGGCTCCCCAAAGGCGCAAACCCTCAGTTGTGCTGATCAGCTCAGCTCTCACCAGCACATGGTCGCCGGCGGGGTGCACACTTCCAATCACCACTGCCTGTACACCGAGCTCGCGCCCTGCTTCCTGCGGGTCACGCCCTTTGAATCGGTAGGCCGAATTACGAGCGATTACTTTCGCGACCCCGCGAATCTGACAGACAGCGTCAATCAGGGCTTCGGTCATGCCTTCACACAGATAGTCGAGGTCCGGGCTATCTGAATTGCTCGTGAAAGGCAGAATCGCTACGGAAATGATGCGCCTGGTGTTGGTGTCCGTTCCATTCTCGAGCGAGATAAATCGGTATCCAACCCGAGGCACGGTTTCGATGTAGCTATTGTTGCCTTTGGCCCCCGGAGGTCTGCCCAGCACGACTCGCAGTTTACGGACAGCAGCGCTCAGTCCATTATCGAAATCGATGAACACATCAGACGGCCAAATGTGCATTCGTAACTGCTCTCGAGTTAACACCTCGCCACGATCTTCGAGGAACTTCGTCAGAAGCCTGAAGACCTGGTTCTGCAGTCTGACTGGCCGGTTATTCCTGCGAAGCTCGCCGGCGCGAAGGTCGACCTCAAACTGATCGAATTTGATAACTCCTCCAACCTCCGGCATGTCTTCTCCCCGAAAATCGGATAATTATTCCACAAAACCTTCAAAGCTGGCAGATGTGTCGTGGTTTCTGCAACTTAGCAGAACAGGAATTGATAAGAAGCTGGTAAGGCTTGGCCCATGGCCCAAGTCCGCGTGCATGAGCCATGATCGACACCAGTTTGGCAGCGCCCTCGCCCCACGCCAAAGACTTCAACCGTTGAAGAGCTAAGGCTGTGGGCAGTATGCGCTGTCCGAAATCAAGAGGATGGAGGTTTCGCGTGAAGAATAAGGCTTTCCTGTTGTCTACGCAAATTGCGGTCATGGCCCTGGCGCTGAGCAGTGTTTTGGTTGCTGAGGGTCCGCGCTCCACCACACTCAAGGGAACGATCAACGACTACAACCCCTTCGCGATGGGAGGGTACGAGATTCGCGGAACGTGGTCGCTCGAGGTCTCCCCTAATATCGATGCCGTCGATTTTCGTGCGGCACTGAACATGGAGCATTCCGACCTTTGGATGATCTCCAACAAAACGACCGACACGACCCTGCGTGACCAACATACGCATCACTTCACCATGACGAACGCACGCGTGATCTCTGATCCTCACTACGTGGCAGCGAACTGTCCTACCGCCCACTTCGCCGTTGCCGCCACGACAACCGGTTTTGTCGTTGTCGGAATGGCGAGCACTACTGGGAATGGGGGCAACGCGCCGTTTGCACCCGACGGCGAAAAGTCCCAGCTCATGGTCTGCATCACCGGTTCAAATGACGTGCCGTTCTCAAATATCACGCTGACGTTTGCCCCGGGCTCAAAAGCGAGCAATCACTTCGGAACTGTTCCGATTAACGGCGTTGTCCGGCACTAGCGCCGGGACAGTCTGCAAATCCAGCTCTCGCCAGAGAGCTCGAAGAGATCATCTGAACGAGATCTATCCCGGCGTGGATGGCCTCATCGAGAAATGCTGTGAGGTCAACCTTTGTGGAGGGGTGGGGATCAAAGGATCAAAGCGCTTTCAAGGCGCCCATCTCCCCTCTCTGTAAAGAACTGCGTCGGAAAGCCCGGCAGCAGTTCCGCAAAGCAGAATCTGTTCGCACTCTCGCGACTATTCTGATCAGAATACCAGTGGGAACGCGATCTATCGTGTAGATCAATGGGCTAAGCGTTTCATTACCTCTGACCAGGTCCTCGCGTCAAACCCCGGACAAGTGGATGGGCGGCATTCGGTCGATTGAGTTCTCCTTCAAATCCCCAGGACCTTCTCCAGGTGAAAATGCATTGGGCCGGATTAGGGGACATGATACGTATCCCCGCCTGATCGCCATCTTCAAAGAAGATTGGCTCCCGGCGATTGCCACGCTGTTGTTACGTGATGCGAAAGGCCAGCGATTACCATGCGCGCCATTCGTGCCACGGTGAAAATTACAAGGAAGAAGTGACGGAAGAAGTGACAGACGGGATGTTTACCACTCCCGAAGCAACCATGACTAGTCTCAGGGTGCGAACTCGTATCGACTACGTCCTGTCTGTCACGTCCCATGCTTCTGGTCCGGGGAACATGAGGTATAGTATAGGCGAACACAAGGCGAACTCGGTCTTCAACGCCATCCTTCAAAGCCACTCAGGCGAGAGAAATTGATCTGGACGGCAACTGAAAGCCTGCTGTTTGCGTATCAACATCAACGGAGGTGGCTTCCGATGCACTCGATTGCGTGTTTCTTGGGTCTCCTGTTCCTGGTGATTTTTGCTCTGATCGCTATCCCAATCCTGATTCTCGTGGTGAAGCTACTCGGACTCGTGTTCATTGGGGGAGCGATCGCTTTGATCGTTCTAGGTATCTGGAAACTCTTCGATCTTGCAGCGCCGCAGTACCGGCCCTATTGATCTCACGTGCGGTCGCTTCGCTCGGCGCTGGGCGAGGTACCGGCACCGTGCTCTTCGGCCTGAAGCCGTGGGCCGCGGTGACTCTCGCCGGGTCCGCCGCGCTCCTGGAATTGGTGACCGAGGTGGCCACGAGGTCCCATCGATGCGCGCGGCAAACGTGAATCCAATCGACTTCTTCGCGCCGAGTAGGCGACCCCATAAAACCGCACCGAGTCGGCGGTCATGACTTCACGGCGCGGTTTTGTTTGCGTCTTCTTTGCAAAGATATGGACGATGATGATTTTCTTTCCGGCAGCTGTCACGTAGTCGGCTCGCGATTCCGCTCTTGCCCTTTCGACCATTTGCCCTCCGAGATTGCTCAGTCCTTCGCTCGACACCAGCATCCCGAAACTTGAATCTATTTTGATTACGTTCAGGACCAACTCCGTCACGCTTCAATGAATCCGGCAAGCTTCAGTGCCTTGCGATCGAACGCCGCGGCGGCGCAGCATCCTAATCGACGGTGGCGCGCGTTGATCAGACAGTCGGCAAACTCGGCGGGCGCGTCTTTCCACGCGTAAAGGGAGTGCTCCACCGAGGGCTCATCCTCGAAAACTACTTCCGCAGTCTGCAACAAAGAAGAAAATGCGGCGGCGATGTCGGGCTTTGCCAATCCGTACCGGCTGCGCAATACCCGCTCTATCTCCAACAGCACGAATAAACTCACCAACACGGGTTCACCGATGTCTTCTTCGCGGTGATCAATCGCCGGGCCCGTTCATGGGCCCGGCTTGTGTCTCGTGCAGAGGAATGAGCGTGGTCGATTGTGCGGGCACATCTTGCCGGCGAGGATGACAGCCTGGTGTCTGTGCGTCCTGTGCTCGACCGCTGGCCGAAGTTTCGGGATTTGTTGCTAGAGGATTATGAAGAAAAGTTCACCTCATTGAGACAGGCGGAGGGCATCGGGCGCCCGCTGGGCACGGCGGACTTCGTAACCGAACTAGAGCGTCGGCTTGGCAGACCGATTGCCCGTCGCGCTCCTGGGCGCAAGGCCGTGACAATCCCGTTGGGCGAGCAGTTGAATTTGCTGCAATAGGTGGTGAGTAGGCCGGCGGGATCACACCGCCAGCCTCTCTCAGAACCGTGCGTGAGACTCGCGCCTCACACAGCTCCCATCAGACAAACAACCGTTCGCAGCGAGCTGCCAGTGAGTGAAGAGGTCAACCTTGTCCCGCGCCACCTGCATGATAAAGCGGTGGGCTTGGGTCGGTGCCCCAAAGCGTTTGAATTTCCGTCGCGCCCAGCCGACTAGCGTCAGAGTCGACATGCCGGAACATAGGCTCAATGCCGAAGGTGTGATATCGTCCGTAGTACTCAATCCATCCTCGCAGGAGTGGATTGAGACGGCGGGCGATTTCCTCCAGCGATAAGTTGCGTTTGTCGGCGAATTTTCAAGGCCCTGAATCGTCGACCGTATGTGCTTCAACGCTGCGAGGGCTGACCGCCGGGTTGAATCCACAGAACAATTGCTTGATTCCGGGTATTCTTGACCAAGCGGGGCCGAAACAGTACCCGAGGAAGTCAAACATGACATTCGGGTACTCCGCATTGCGTTTTACGTCTTTACAGTAGACGATCCGGGTTTTGTCGGGATGCAGTTCTAGACTGGCATTCCGCCAGGCGAGCTTGAAGATCAGCCTTGAGGGCTTCGGCTTCTTGCTCGGTCCGGCAGTGAACCAGTCCGTCATCTGCATACCGACACCAAAGGAGGTCGGGATAGGTCCGCTTCATCCACAGGTCGAACGTGTAATGCAGGAACAGATTAGCCAGAACAGGGCTGATTACGCCTCCTTGCGGAGTGCCGCGCGTCCTCTCCATTCTGACGCCATCGCGTTCCATGGGTGCCGTCAGCCATCTCTCGATGTAGAGCAGCGCCCAATCACACGTGACATGTTTCCGAACAGCCTTGAGCAGCAGCGCGTGGTCGATGTTATCGAACAGGCCCTTGATATCAAACTCAAGAACCCAGTCATATTTCCAACACCTCTCCCGCGTCACACCCACAGCATCCAGAGCCGACTTTCCCGGTCTGTAACCGTAGGAGTCCGGACAGGAAAATGGCTCTCCATGTCGCGCTCAATCAGCTGTTTGACCACCACTTGTGCGATACGATCGCTCACAGTGGGTACTCCCAAAATCCGCTCGCCTCCACTCTTCTTGGGAATGGAGAACAGCGCGAACCGGTGGTGGAAAGTAGCTTCCCGAACTCATCCGATTCCAGATCTTGAAGAGATTTCTCTTCCAGATCTGTCTCGAACTGTTCGAGCGTCTGCCCATCCACGCCCGCTGCGCCTTGATTGGATTTGACCGCCTTATACGCCTCGTACACTTGCACTCTTATCTATTTGAAAAGGCTTGTCTCTCATATGCGCTCGACGTCATCCTGTCTGCCAGTTGTGTCGAACCTATGATTGTCTAACCCGATCCCTTCGCTCCAGCCCCATTGCAGAGCCTTCATCGCTACTACGGATCAGTCCGTCCCAAGCCAACGCATCGGTACTCTCGCCTCGTGGTTTTCTGCCCTTGCGCTTCTCCCTTAGCATCGATGGCCTGGTTCCTGCAGTTCCGCATAAAAGCCTGTGTCGGACTCACGCCCCCTATACGCCGACTGCCGCCCGCTCAGTCATCAGGCTCCTAACGGGCTTGTCCCAGAGGACAGCTTCACCTCTGGTTTTGACAGCGCTTGATACGTTAACGACGCGTCATCGAAGGGTTTGCTTGCGCTCGTCTTTCCGACACTCACCTGCCCCGGGTCATGCCCAGGACTTTTCACCCGACGCTCACCACGACGGCTCTTTACCGCAGCAGCTCGGGCTGGTTTGAGACCTGCTCCTGAAAGCCGATCTCGAGGGGCCTACCCTCATCTTCTACGCAGCTTTACAACACGGATTTCATTTCACCTCCGACTCCTTCCGTGCTTCTGCAGCACACGGTGAGTAGGCCGGGGAATCTCACCACCGGCCCCTCTCAGAACCGTGCGTGAGATTCTCACCTCACACGGCTCCCATCAGACAAACCAGCCGCTCCTCAGCGGCTGATTGCTCATATCGCTCGACGTCATCCTGTTGCCAGTTGTGTCGAACCTATGATTGCCTAACCCGACCCCTTCGCTCCAGCACCATTACAGAGCCTTCATCGCTACTACAAGTCGGTCCGCCCCAGGCCATCGCATCGGTACTCTCGCCTCGTGGTTTTCTGCCCTTGTGCTTCTCCCTTAGCATCGATGGCCTGGTTCCTGCAGTTCCGCATAAAAGCCTGTATCGGACTCACGCCCCCTATACGCCGGCTGCCGCCCGCCCAGTCATCAGGCTTCTAACGGGCTTGTCCCAGAGAACAGCTTCACCTCAGGTTTCGACAGCACTTGATACGTTAACGACGCGTCATCGAAGGGTTTGCTTGCGCTCGTCTTTCCGATACTCATCTGGCCCGGGTCATGCCCGGGACTTTTCACCCGACGCTCACCACCACGGCTCTTTACCGCAGCAGCTCGGGCCGGTTTGAGACCTGCTCCTGAAAGCCGATCCCGAGGGGCCTGCCCTCATCTTCTACGCAGCTTTACCACACGGATTTTATTTCACCTTTTACTCCTTCCGTGCGTCTGCAGCACACAAGCTGTCACCGTATTAGCCCCTTAGCAGGTATCCTTATGAGTTGGGGTCAAGGGCGGATCCAGAGAATGGGCTTAGGGTAGAGGTTGCGAATGCAAATCACGATTCTGCCTGGTTTGTTACTGTCCCTGTGCCTCGGCTGCTCCACCGGCGCCTACGGCCAATTGCAAACCCCGCAGGTCCCAGTCAAAACCACCGTTCCGGATGGGTCGATCAAAGTCGAGACCAAATTGCCCCGGGAGGGCCTCATCCACATCGATGTGGCGGCAACCGACAGCAAGCAGAATCCGTCGTCAGGTCTTGCGGCAAAGGATTTCACGCTGACGGACAGAGGGGTCCTACAAAAAGTTATTTCCTTCGCGGCCTCAGACCCCACAAACGAAATAGAGCGATTAACTGAGGTAGTGCTGGTCCTCGACGAGGTTAACCTTTCGTCCCAGCAACTGGCGCTGGCGAAGGCCGAATCGATCAAGTTCCTGCGAATGAAGGGGGGGCAGCTTGCCGCTCCTACGTCGGTTTACCTGTTCACAACCTCCGGGCTGTATGCAACCGTAGCCCCCACAAGGGACGGCAACGCTCTGGCGGAGAATGTAGCCGCACACCACTACCAGCGCAAAGTCTGGACAATTTCGCGAATACCCGATCCGTTCTTGTCGACTTCCGAGAGAGTGGCAGAGGAAGCACAAAGGAACACCCTCTGGGAGGCAGCCTTGCGAGCGGTCTACACCATCGCCATCGAGCGAAGAGATAAACTCGGCCGCAAGCTCTTACTCTGGCCCGGCTTTGGGTGGCTAAAGGTAGACGCGCGATCGCAATACAAGGATGCGGCTTTTCCCTGGTTGGTCGAGCTGTCCACGCGCATCCGTGAGGCGCGGATGGTCATCTCCGAGGTGACAGTCCGTACCCAACCGCTCACACCCAGGATGGAACCCCGTACATCCCGCACCCGGACCGAACTGACGATCGAGGAATTTCAGAACGTGTATACACATTATCTTGCCGGGGTTCGCACCCAGTCTGAGTTGGCAGAGCAAGGCTTCGGAGCTTATTCGCATTTTTCACTCCCGGTGTTGGCGGCACAGAGCGGAGGGCTGGTGGTGGATGATTTCTCAGAGATTTCGCGCTCCCTGGAGCATTGCGTTGAAGATGCGCGGATGTTCTACACCTTATCGTTCGACCCACCGCGCGCAGCCCAGCCGGATGAATATCACGACCTGAACGTCCAACTAGACGAACCTGGCGTTTCGGCGCGAACGAACAGTGGCTATTACAATCAGCCAGTTTTCTACGATCAGCCCTTCTCCCCGCCGTCGCGCGTCAGTGTGCACGAGCTGGAGCAAATCCTAGAGTCTGCCGCCGGCGAGCGGGACGAGGCGTTGGCAAACCGGCTAGAAGGTTTGGAGCTGCGCGAGCGCCTTGACAGTCCCCTACTCTCGCTGTGGAAGAAGCGTCTGCCTGGCAAGAAGTCGATCGCTGCCCTGGTGGTTCTGGCGGATCAGTCCGCCTTCCTCGACCCGCCGGCAGCCGAGATCACTTCGGACCTTGCGCCAAGTGCCGAGGCCCAGCGGCAGATGCTTGTGCGCGCCGTGAACTATCTGCAGCAAGTACTCCCGAAATTGCCTGACTTTTTCGCTATACGCACCACAACCGAATATGATCAGCCATCGCCCCAGCAAGCAGGCATCTGGAAGACCGCCCTCCCCGATCAAACACTACGCGAAGCGTCAACCGAGAAAGCCACGCTCCGCTATCTCAATGGCCACGAAGAACAGAATGAGATCAAACGCAATCGGAGCGGCAGCCAGAAGCGCCTAAACCTGGTCGGCGTGTTCAGCCCCATTCTCGGCTCGGTGCTGTTAGATGCTAGGCGCGGCCGCAGCACACTCACCTGGAGCCATTGGGTGCGGGGAGAACGAGGAACGGAAGCAGTCTTTCGATACATTGTGCGGGCCGATGACACGCATTACTTCGTGCAGTACTGCTGCCTGGTAGGCGGCGGCACCTTTTTCACGGCACCCGGATACCTCGGCGAACTCACACTCGACCCTAAAACCGGAGCGATTCTTCGACTGACGATGGAGGCGGAACTGGGATGGGTCCGCGGGCCAAATCTAACCCCGATACTGCCGGCTGAGGCATCGGCGACCATGATCGAATACGGCCCGGTAGAAATCGGGGGTAAAGAATACATTTGCCCGCGCCGCAGTGTCACCATTCTGCGGGTGAGAACCGTAAGCCCGATCACGGTCTTCGAACAAACATTTGAGATTTACGGGCCGTACGAGACGCGATTGAACGATATTTTCTACAACGATTACCACAAGTTCGGGGCGGAGGCTCGCCTGCTTCCGGACTTTAACACCACGCCCGATGCCACGCCAAACGCAAACCACCAGCCTTCGACGAACCCGCCCAATCAGTGAGGAAATCACTGTGGAGTAAAGTCGACATACGGACACGATCCAAATAGTTCTCAACAAAAGTCTCCTCAAGGCCGCCCCCCGAAACATGCAGGGACGATGCGCGGCCCGCCATATCGATCCCCCACTTAACGCTCGGGATTCGGATTCAATGGCGACTGCTTGCAGACCGAGATTCTCGGAAAGTTGCCGGAGCATTTCGCGCTTTTGCAATTGAACTTACCGCAACAAGACTTTTCAGGCTCTTGTCCGAAGAGTCGTTAGCCTTGATCGGAAATGCCTCGGGGCAGGATTCTCAGGGTGCTTGGGATGTTCCGAGGCATTTTCGATAAGGAGACTAGAAGGAAGGCGGTAGCAGCGGTGGGTGCTGCTATGGAGCCTAGGGCGAGATGGGGCTTAGGGAAAGCAGCGAAGGGGCCATAAGGTGAATAAGAGGAAGGCGCTCAGTGAGGTGGGCAGCGGCCGAAGGACCAGTTTCGCGATCAGCGGGAGGCCGGACCTAAGTGTTCGAGTCGCCATTTTCCTCGCAAGACGCAAATCGACGAAGACGTGGCTGGGCGCGTCGCGAAGCGATAGCGGTGGCGACGAGATCAGGAAGAGTCGGGCAGTCTGCATCGGAAGGCCAGTTGTTGCGAGGCTAGGTTGGGCCCGATATTCATGTTGGCTCCGCAACGCGGGCAACGCCAGGTAGCTATCTGGACGGCAATCCGGTGACAGCATCTCGATTCACTGGCGGCAATCCGGTGACAGCATATCCATTCACTGGTGTTCGTGGTATTTTGCCTGCATGAGTCGGCTCGCCCGCATGGTCGTCCCTGGTCTCCTCACCACGTGACGCAGCGCGGAAATCGTCGCGAGGCAATTTTCTTCGAGGATGGAGATCAGCAGCTTTATTGCGACATGCTTGCGGAGCAGTTACGCAAGTTCAACGTGGACGAGAGTTTCCGGGACGAGAGTTTCCGGAGAGTTTCCGGAGAGTTTTCCGTGAGGAGTTTCCCGGACAGATACTCAAGATGACCAGCGCGTTTGCCATGGCTCCATGGCCAAATGACCATCGGCGGAAAGCGTGGCGCAATGGGCTGCGGCGCCGGACCACGCCCAAGACTCAGCCTTGGTCACCAAGCCCGCACGCACTGGATTGAGCTCTGTATAGCGCAAGGCCTTCCACAGGTGCGGCTCGTCCAGAGGGCAGGAATAGTACCTCCCCTGCCAGACATGACCACTGGAGTGATGGATGGCATTCCAATAAGAAGCATACCTGCCGTGGGTGTCCTTCAGCGCCAGGCCCAGGACATTCGCTTTAGGCGGGACGGTAAGGGTCGTTTGCCGAGCGGAAAAGCACAGGGGCAAAGCCCTAATCTTTTAGTTGGGGGCCTTCATAGGTTGAGACAGGCGGGCGGCCGTTCACAGTTCAAGGTTCAAGTGGTAATGCTCGACCCTTTTGATCTGCGTCAACTTTTCCTCGTCATCTAACAGGTACCAGCTTCTGAAGTTGCGATTCCATGCTGCACTATCCCCCAGGTGACACCACGGCTGGCCGCCTGCCAGCGACCCATTCTGTTGCCCGTACACTGTAATGTCGGCATCACGTTCATCACCCATTTGTGCCGTACTCATCTGAGCGTGCTCCGAAGCCTCACCCTCGCCGAGAGAAGGCGGACGACTCTGCAAGCGAACATGTCCCTGCAATGAAGGATTCGGCAGTGATGCGCGAAGGCGAAGGAAGGCAGACTTTCGCAAATTGCTTATTGCGGATTCAGGGACCTGCAAAATCACTGATATGCTTTTGTCGTATAAATCCTCGGAATAGCTCAAGGTAATGACAAGGCGCTCCATAGTTGGCATGTTCCGGAGCGCGCTCCTAAACAAGGCTTGCATTTCGGATCGCAGACAACGGAAGCGAACGTCGCCCTCGGCCCCATCCGCGCCGTATGCCAGCCACTCAGCATCTGTGTGGGGATCTTGCGCCGCATATAGCATGCCGATTTCAAGGTCCTTTAAGTGGCTGAGTGTTTCCCAATAAAGCGCCAGGTCAATCTGCAGTTCCTCTGCAATTTCAAGATCAGTCGGGGACCGTTCATGTCTCTCGCACAAGCTTCGGATCGCTTTTTCAATGGCTGGCGCAGTAATAATCCATTCCGGCGAGTTGTTTGGTGCAAGAGCCTCCTCCAGCAGAGATTCTTGACCTCCATCTGAAAGCGACATTCGCGGGGAGAAGCACGATCCCTCCTGTAGACCATTCGAGGCAACACCAAGCTGTCTCCCTTCCGGTTTAGCACTGTCACCAGTTATCACACCTCCGCTATCGAGGCTATGCAAACGTCGCAGAGCTAGCCCGTAGTCAGCTAAACCGGCGTCTAACTGATTCGCGATCTCGCATTTTGCAGGTAGTCTCCCAGGATGAGAACTTGATCGACATCGGACCGGTTTTAAATCTTCTTCCATTTCTACCCTCTTCCTGGGATCGCGACATACTTAGTCCGCTAACCCGTAGCAATGATTATCGGTGTGTCACTGCCGCCACTGCATTCAGAAAGGACACTCATGCGCCATCGAACAAAGCGTAGAAGCCAGGGTTAGGCAGAGTCAGGAGGAATATAACAATCAGTACAAGTGGCTTATCTATTGCAATAGTTTTTGTAGTAGCGCCACTATAGCGCAGCAATGAGAACAATTTTTTATTAATTAGGGCTTAGGCGCACGAGAAGGATCGAGTGGCCAACACGATAAGCGAGGTTTAATCCAGTGCCGTATGGAAGGCTTAAGGTTCGAATTTAGTGTGAGGGAACGTCAGAGGATCCCTGTGACGAACCGCGCGTTCTCCCCAAGGAGGAGTTCAGGACATGATGATGTTACTAGTTTTTGTTCTATCGCTGACCAACAAACAACAGGCTCAACACGACCTTAACGAGTGGAGGATGAGTCAGCGAATTCAAGCTTACGATGCAGCAATCGCTGATATGTGGCGACCTTCCGCAATGCTGATTGCGGACTATCGAAAGGCGAGAAAGTGTTACGTGGAGTTTCATCTCTATAAAACTGCCGACTGCAATACTGAACTTCAGAAGGTTGAGGCGGATCTGGGGAACGTGGAAGTAGCGAATACTGAGAACCAGTGACTGAGGCCAAATTGCCGTCGCCCGTGTCCGTAACCGCAGGATATGTCAGTCCGATATGGCACTAAGCCAAGAAGCCGTGACCGACTGAGGCCAACGTGAAGCTCAGTTAATTTCGACTTCAGGACGAAACGTGTGAAGGTGATTCACTGTATAGCTGACACATTGCAGCATTTGATTCTGCCTTATCTAGCAGGAACTCGCAAAACGACTACGACCAGGCCATTCCAGAACTGCGACACTCCTACGAGCCTGCGGCATGCAGGTTAAGGCGGCAGGGACCGTACCCCTAGCCGGAGACAAACCATAAGCACTACCAAGCGGGCCCGAAGAGAGCGCATAATGCGAGACTATTATTTTGCTGGGAGCATTGCGAATAGTACAGAGCTTAAAGAGGATGAGGAAGCAGTGATGGTGGTGTCCACCGACGGCGACCAGCCCTTCCGGGAGGATGGACTGGGATGTTCAAGGGGCATCCTTGCCGGTGTCGTCCTCCAGACAATCGTGGTGTGCGCAGGATTGATTTGCTGGGGGCTGTACTCCTTCTTGGGCTAGGAAACCTCGATCGTTACCATAAGCCCTCTCAACCTGAGGACCGTTTGGTCCCTTCGATAGTTAAACGGCCCTTAGTGTTGCTGCGTTGGATGGCGTCGAGCCATGTAGACGTGTCAACGATTTCTCGGCGAGGATCAGTTGACACTCAACGAGCGCCTCAATGAGATCGACCGTGACTTGCTCGTAGCGTTCACCATCAATTTCAAGCGACCAATGTCGCGTAACGGTGTTAAGCCTGAGAGTGATCGTGATTTGTCGCACGCCTTCATGCTGCCTCATGGGGTTGATCTGTGTCGCTGTCATGGCAGCCTCCCGCGTGGCTAAGTTGGTCAACGTGAGTGCAATCGGTCTGAGCGCGTAGAAGCTTGGCAGCGTGGCTAGCGGTTCATCCGACGAGAGGATGGCAGTTGCTACTTTGAGAGTCAAGCCTTTATGTGCGGTATAAGGCTGCCTGGAGGTCGGGGGAAGTTCTCCTCAGCACGGAATATACATCCGTGGAACTCTCGCTGCCACCACATTAAGATTAATTATTTGTAATGGGGCCTACAGCTTTTGTTGGTTAATACCTTAGAGTCGGAGCAGTTCAATCGAGCCTGGCTCATACGGAGAGCGACTGCCTTGAGGGCCGAATCGCTAGACAACGAACCACTATCGAAGCGCGTGTGTTTCCGATCCGCAACAGTGCAATGAGTAAATTCTCTACTCTCAATCAGAATGCGCCATCTGCTTATCCTGATTCTGGTGCACATCGATCCCTGTGTCATACAATCAATGGTAACTTCAGTAACGGTGACGTAACCGTTTCTGTCGTTGTTTCTCGGGCCATGCATTTCGCAACTGACAAATGGAGCAACTATGAAGGTGCTGAACTGTCTTCCCGCTGGTATTTTCAATGATCGGATCACATCAGAGCTCACGGCTCGACAGTTTGCCCTTGAGGTGGTGGCATCTGAAGCAGAGTGCATCCAGGCTGCCCGGCTTGTTCAATATGAGGCTGTTCTCCTGAACGCAAATCGCGAGAGCTATGATGATGCCGTGACCCTGATCAGCGTGCTAAGGCATGAACAACCAAACGCGGCTTTATTCGTGTTTGAGCGCCAACTGGACCTGGACCAGCGGTTGCAACTGTTCGGTGTCGGCGTAGATGACTGCGTCGGCGAACAGTTCTCTTCCCCAGAGGTTGCGATCCGTCTTGGCGTCTCGATCAGGCTGCGTCAGGCTGCGTCCAGTCCTGCGGTTTCACAAACCAATGTGAACGTTCTGCGATTAGGCGAGCTGGAATTGGATCTAGTTCGTAGAGTAGTGACCCGGAGGGGAAAGCGGATCGATTTGCGCCCAAAGGAGTTCTTATTGCTTGAATACCTGGTGCGTAATGCAGACCGTTCAGTAACCCGCGCCATGATTCTTGACCATGTTTGGCATACCTCGTTCGAGGGGATGACAAACGTGGTGGATGTTTACATCAGTTCTCTGAGAGGCAAGCTGGACGCAGGCTACCCGCAGAAGCTGATTCAGACAATTCGCGGTTACGGCTACTGCCTTGCCAGTGGAACCGGAAGGCCGGCCCTCGATGAGATTAAGCCACCTTACATCTATCGCCAACCCGGTCATAGTGGTGATAAAGCCGGATAGAACAACATCTGTCAGGCGCAGCCAGTACGGGCTTCTCGTCAGCCGCGCAACAGCTCCTTTTCGACGCTCCACCAGGCTCTCTAATGGTTTGCATGCTGTAGGGTCGAGGGCGGCGCCCGCGACCCGCCGGCGGGGGATCGCGGCGAATCGAATGCGTCGGTCGTAGGATGTTTGACGTTTGCCAGCAAAGTGACCTCCGTCTCTGGCAAAGAGGCGTGCTCCCGCTCACGGCGCGAAGGCCGTGACGGTAAGTCAGGGTACGTCATGGTAAGTCAGGACAGACGAGACGGGGTAAGTCAGGGTAAGTCAGGACAGACGGAAATGACCCTAAAGGGAAGCTCCTATCCCAGCAATATGAAAGCTGCTCTTAATTTATCAACGAAAATTCGTGGTCAGAAAATTCGTGGTCAGACGGGACCGGAACTTAGGGAGATGGCGAGATAGCGGTCCGCGATCGTGAGGCTCGGAACGGAGGCCGATAGACCGGAGAAACGCGCAGTTAAAGCTCGGACTTTCGGACTTTCCTTTAAGGGCCAGTACCGTCTGGACAGGGACAGGGTTGAGGGGGCAGACGAAACGTAACCCAATAACAAAACGGGAACGAACTCCGGAACGACGGAGTACTTTTCGTCCCTCATCGTCGGAACCGGGATCCGGATGCCTGATGCAGGATCCTAGTGCGTTTATGAGGATTAATCGGCGATCTGCTCATCCAGCCAATCCAGGACGCACCTGTTCAGCAGAGAGCGGTTTCCCATTTCGCAATGATCGCCCGCGCCCTCCGCTGCAGAGAAGCGCAGCAAATGTTTTGGGCAGCGTAGTGCATCCAGAAATGACGGAGCGGCTGCACCGAGGGAATCGTTCTCCGCCATTGTCAGCAGCGTCGGACACCGGATGTATTCCGCGCGGCCATCCATCGTAAAGAGCTCAGCGCTTCGGAGATACTCGCGGAGGTTCTTCACTCCATGCACCCAGAAACCGCGTTGCTTGACTTTCCATTTCAGATCGCGTCGGCTATCAATAAACTCATCCATACGAGAGATCGCATGGTCGTCTAGGTTGCCAAGATTCGACGCTGCTTCGGGAGATATGCCAAGCATATGAATCGCCACTGCCCGGAATCCTCCGGCAATGCTCCATGTTGCCGGGTCCGCGATCAAGGCTGCAATTCGCGGCTCGCCGGACGCTGCACGAGGCGCAAGATGACCGCCGAGACTCCAACCGCTTAGAGCGATTCGCGCCGGATCCACAATCGGCTGCTCCATGGCATAATCCACGACCGCCGCAACCACATTCTCCCAATCGGGACGTAGCGGGATTCCTTGCTCGTACAACAACTCACCCTGACCCGGCCCGTCAAAAAGCAGACAATGATAGCCACGCCTCGATGCGGCCACGGCGGATGCAAAGTACATGTCCGTAATCGTTCCATCGTATCCATTTGTGCAGATGAGCAGAGGGCGCACCTCCCGCTCATACCCCTGTGCAGGCACCAGGTAGGCCGGAATGGAGCTTTGCTCGAATGGGATACGGATCGGTTCGATCCGGGTATCGAAAAGAGTTAGCCCTCTGTTCAGAGCCGTGACTTGGTTGCGGAACGCAGCAAGGAGACGTGGATCTACCGGGTCACCGTAAAGAGGATGATAGGATGCGGCATAAAAGGCGCTGGCACGAAGGAAGAGGTCGCGCGCGCTCTGCACATGACCACGTTGGAGCGCTTCTTCCGCCTGCTCCAAGAGTCGGCCGGCGTAGCCGATCCATGCTTCATGAAACACAGTATCGTCGCCGTCCCCGACTTGATCTGCAAGAGCGCAGACCTCGCCGAAATCAGCGCCGCCGTATGGGATGTAAGCGAGGGGCCATGTGCCGAATTGATCGTGTAGAGCATCTTTAAATATCAATGTGGATTATTCTCGGGACTCAGCCAGATGAACATATCCGGCAACCAGAGGCAAACGAAATCGGCTAACGGCGCGCGAGGTCTCAGTCAGTGAAGTATTGTGCCGTCCCTCCAGGTAATGTTCTTTTTTGGCGGGCGGAGGTTTAGTCTTCTCTCCATTCTCTTGCTCTCGCGGGGCTAACTACTTAGTCATCTTTGAACACTAGGGGAGTAATCACGAGTTTAATACCCCCGCTTCCACATGTTTCTTCTCCAGGCCCATGGACGGCGGCTCCCAAGCGTATTAATGTCGGCCATAGGACAAGATTTATATGTCAAACGGAACCTTCCAGTCCGGAGCAACCGATGATCCCACAGCAAGCCCTGATGAACGATGCACTCTCGCCTCACCCGCCGTCATCGTTGTCCGCGAATGCAGACGCAACCGTAACCGGCACAGATATCGTTTACCTCGCCGACATCCAGCCCCAACCGATCGAATGGCTTTGGCAGCACAGGCTCGCCGCCGGTACGTTAGCGATGCTTTCCGGGGAGCCAGGATCAGGGAAGACTTGGGTCGCCCTCGCCATCGCGGCGGCGCTGACACGTGGCCGCGACCCGTTCACCGGCGAAAAGCTCAAACCAGCCACCGTCCTATACGTCTCAGCGGAACACGCTGCCGCGCAAGTCATTCAACCTCGCTTCGCCGGCCTCCACGGAGATCCCGCGCGCCTGGTCATTCTGCGTAGAGCCGTCTCTGCGAGTTCCATATCCACGCCTGACTCCGCTCTCCCCAATTTCCCGAACGCCCTTGAGGACGCGCTAAAGAAAACCCAGGCCCGCCTCGTGATCCTCGATCCCTGGGACGGTCTCTGCGAGGTTGACCTCGATCGTCTCGCCCGCCTGGCAGAGCTTCACCGCTGCTGCATTCTCCTCATTCGCCACCTCGGCAAACCGACCGCCGGCAGGCCTGCCCATCGAGGTCGAGTATCCATGGACTGCTCCGCCGCTCTCCGCACCGAGTTTCTCGTCGGCAGCTCTCCCGACGCACCCGCGCAAACCGCTCTGCTGCACGTCAAATCGAACCTCGGGCCGCTGGCTCCGCCGCTCGACTACCGCATCGGAGAAGACGGCAATTTCCACTGGACAGGGCTCAGCAACCTCACCCCGGAGGATCTCCTCGCCGCCCGTCCCACCGGCGCCGGTCTGCCCAAGCGCAAGTTTGCCGCCCAATGGCTGCGTGACTGCCTGCAACACGGCGGCCAGACCCAGGGCACCATCGAGATAGCCGCCGAGCGCGATGGCGTCTGCATCACCACCCTGCGCCGCGCCAAATTCGACATCGGCGTTCGCAGCTCCAAAGACGGAAAATCAGGTGTCTGGTGGTGGACTTTGCCCCCTCCGGAGGATGAGTGCCCGCCGGTCAACCAGGCAAGATGCTCAAATTAATTACTTGAGCATCTTGACCATCTTCGTGAAACAAAGGACTTATTTGGCAACCTTGCCAAATCCCAAAATCCGGGGCAACCGAATGGGTCGACGGCGGCGCCGCACGGTCTCTCTGGAAAGCACGCTGCCGACGGCATCAGGATGGAAGTGCACACTGCACCCCTGAAAAGGTCGCGGTTGCAACCGTAGCTGTTGCGACGGGGATCAGGGAAACCCGGGGACGGGACTGCACTTGCGCAGGCTACTCCTGGGTGTTTGGCTGTGAAAAGAGCAGCGAACAGGCGGCCCTGTAGTTGTGGGAGGGAACCATGACCCATTGTTCCCCTTCACGTGGTTTGCCTGTCGGCACCTTGTAGCGGTAGTGAAGACCGATCACGTGCGGTATTCGCGCTCTGTCGAGTGCAACGCAGGGATCTCTTCTTTCCGTTACGTCTTCGACGATGACGAGCCGGCGCCACTGCACGAATGTGGAGGCGTGGTTGCTTGAGGTTCTCATTCAGGTTCCCTCCGCTAACTTTGGTAATGCTTGTGTGCTGTATCGGCACAAGTCAGGAATTCGTGAGAGGTTTTTGGGGAAAATAGGCCCTCGTCCCACCCAAACCAAAAGAGGGCGTGAATAGGCCACACCAACAACCAGGTAACAGGACGTACCCATGCCGGCACAACTACAGCCACCGCCCTCCCCTTTGTGGTGCCAGCCGCCGCTTCATCGACCCTTCGAGAGCCGGCACAGACTCTGTGCTGCCCAGCGGCCGCCCTGTGTGGGTGCACCGGCGAATCTCCGTCAGCTTGGTTTCCATCTCCGCCAGGAATGCAAACGACAGGGTATCCCGGCGGTTGGGGCCGGGCTTAAACAGCGAGGTCTGTTCCCGCAAGCGCTGATAGCATGGTGGTCGCGCGATCGACGCCCGGTGCAACCGACATGAGAAGCAAACTATCCGCACTCGCCCTTGCCTTCACTCTCGTCCTCTTTATGCTCAGTGCCGCGCTCCCCATAGGAATGCTGGCCGCCGAGCCGCTGTGGAAAGCAAGCTGGATTACCCATCCCACGGCGCCCCTGCGGGAACCGATCGTCCTTCATTTTCGCCGCTCGCTGCAGCTGGAGAGCAAGCCTGCGCGCTATGTCGTCCATGTGAGCGCCGACAACCGGTTCATCCTCTATGTAAATGGACATCGCGTGGGCGACGGTCCCGCGCGCGGTGACCTGGCGCACTGGCGTTACGAGACCTTCGATCTCGCTCCATGCCTCACGGCAGGCGCCAATCTCGTAACCGCGACAGTATGGAACTTCGGCATTTACGCACCCACGGCGCAAATCACCGACCGCACGGCGTTTCTTCTCCAGGGCGACGGAACGCTGGAGGCCGATGCAAGCACGCCAAAGGGCTGGATGGTCGCCATAGAGCCGGGGCGGATCGCCGTCCCGCGAACCCCCGGCGGCCTGAACGGCTACATGGCCAATGGTCCCGGAGAAGAATTGAATGCCGCCGCCTACGATTGGCAGTGGAACACTCCTGGTGATCCTGGCAGCGCTTGGGTGGCTGCCGGCTGATCCCATGCGCGAAAACATCTATCCCTCGGCGGCGCGCGCCGGTCTTGTGGGAGAGCAGGTCGACAACTACTGGCAATTGGTGCCCGATGAGCTGCCGCCCATGACGTACACCCCAACGGAGGCGGGAGAAGTAGTGCGTTCGGATCAGCCCGGCGCCGAAGCGTTTCCTGCCAAGCCTCTCGCTATCCCCGCCCATCGCCACGTCCATGTGCTGCTCGATCGCAAGACGCTGACCACGGCCTATCCTCAATTGACGGTGTCCGGGGGAAAGGGCGCAAGTATCCGATTGACCTATGCGGAGGCGCTCTATGACCGGGACCAGCAGAAGGGCGATCGTAATGACGTGGGCAACCGCCAGGCCATGGGAGTGCACGACCGCTTTCTTCCCGACGGCGGCGAGCATCGTACCTTTGAGCCTCTCTGGTGGAGGGTGTGGCGTTATCTGGACCTCGATATTCAGACGGCCAGTGACCCCCTCACGCTCGAGTCACTGCGGGGGGAATACACCGCCTATCCCTTTAAGGAGCGCGCTTCGTTCGACAGCAGGGATCCCGATCTCAAGCAGATATGGGACATCAGCTGGCGCACGGCGCGCCTCGATGCGCACGAGACGTATATGGATACTCCTTATTGGGAACAGTTACAGTATGTGGGCGACACCCGCATCCAGGCGCTGATCTCGTTTGCCGTGACCGGGGACGACCGGCTGGCGAAGCAGGCGATCCAAAACTTCGATAACTCGCGCATACCGGAGGGATTGACGCAGAGCCGCTATCCCACGTCGCAGCCCCAGATCATTCCCACGTTTTCGCTGCTGTGGATCGGCATGCTGCACGACTATTGGCTGTACCGTCCCGATGCTTCGCCGGTGAAGGCCGCATTGCCGGGCACGCGCACAGTGCTCACGTGGTTCTCGCAGTACGAAGAGCCGGATGGATTGCTGCGCAAGCTACCGTGGTGGAGCTTTATCGACTGGGTTTCCAGCGGTGAGCTGCCCACCTATGGTGCGCACGGGCAATCCTGCACCACCACGCTCGAATATCTGGGAGCGTTGACGGACGCGGCAGAGCTGGAGCGGGCGATGGGAGACAAGGACCGCGCCACGCGAGAGGACCAGAGGCGCAGCATGTGCGCAGCGGGCTTTACGAAAAATGCTGGGATGCGGGGCGCAAGCTGCTGGCTGACAATCCGGACCACACCGCTTTCAGCCAGCAGACGAATGCGTTGGGAGTGCTCTTCGATGTGATTCCACACGGGGCGCAACAGGATGTATTGCGGCGGTTGATGGACATCGCTCCAGGGACGGCGCCGGGCGGAATTCTGAGCGGCTCGTATTACTTTCGCTTCTATCTGGCGCGCGCGCTGGAACACGCAGGGATGGCGGACGAATATCTCGCTACCCTGAAGCCCTGGCGCGATCTACTGCCACTCCATTTCAGCACCTGGCCGGAGACGCCGGGAAAGACGCGGTCCGATTCGCATGCCTGGAGCGCTCATCCCATCTACGATCTGCTTACGCTGGTAGCAGGAATCGAGCCGGCATCGCCGGGCTTCGCCACGGTACGGATTGCTCCGCACCTGGGGGACCTACGCGAGGTTTCGGCGGAGTTTCCTCATCCGCAGGGGATGATCAAGGTGCACTTCGAGCGCACCGGCAATGCGCTGACGGGGAGTGTGACTCTGCCGCCGGGGCTGCAGGGCGTCTTCCTCTGGCGGGGGAAGGAACAGCCGTTGCAGAGCGGAGCGAACCGGATTGAGTAAAGAGACTAGCACCGGCGAAATGGGTCGTCATCGCATGGGGCACCAAGGAAGTTCTGGCCTGAGCAGGGAATGTAGAAACTTACTTTCCTTAGCTACACTCATGAAGGGGTTTTTCACATGGGCTTCCTACGCCGGCCTGGATCAAAGCTCTTTCTCTGCTCCTCTTTAAGCTTCTTTTGTTTGCTCCTCGGGAGTTGCCGAAGCACGCGTCCGAACGACCGAATTGGGCTCTTTTCGCCGGAGGTGTCACAACAGCTTGATTCTCAGCTCGAAAAGCTCCTCAAGGACAATAACCTTCCCAGCGTAGAAGTTGAGATTGAGGTCCCTGGCAGGGGCGATTACTCATTTGTAAGAGGATTGGCGAACATCGCCTCTGGTGAGGTTCGCAGACGCAACCAGCCTTTTCGCATAGCAAGTATCACCAAGCCATTTGCAGCGACGGCGATCCTGGTATCGGTTGATCGAGGGCAGCTGCGAAAAACGGATACCATTTCGAAGTGGTACCCAAACTTTCCTAACGCGGACAGCATCACGATTGACGATCTTCTCAGAATGCGCAGCGGCATTCCAGCACCTAATGATGACGAGGTCCTCGCTCGGGTTTACGATCGGCCGCTCGCGGATGCGCCTTCCTTCGATGAAGAAATGGCCTCCTACAACAAACTCAAGTCACGGTTCAAACCCCCGAACCGAATTGGCGTTTACACCGATTTCAACTACGACATCCTGGCCGCCATAGCGGAGAAAGTCACCGGGAAGAATATCGGTACCCTGATCACCGAGAATGTCATCACACCGCTAAAACTGGCTCACACGAGTTATCCAACCGATGATAACGTTCCAGGCGGGCTGCATGGATACGGCTGGAATTCACCGGCCAACAAGTTCGATGACAAGACTCTTTTTAGCCCACCCCTTGCGGGAGCGGCGGGCGCCGTGATCTCGAATGCCGAAGACCTTCACGCATTTTCCCGAGCGCTTTGCCACGGGCAGCTTCTTAAGCCTGCCACGTTTAAAGCGCAGCTGGAGGGGAAGCCACTGGAAGGAACGAATGCAATCTATGGAGAGGGCATTGCCACCGGATCGGGAGTGTGCGGGCACTCAGGAACAATCAATGGATATAGCAGCGACATGTATTACTTTGAGAAGCTGAAAGCGACCCTGATCGTCAATGTAAATCGTTTGGACCGTGATAATAAATCTCAATCTACGGCGGTACTCGGCATGGTCGCGAAAGTGATGATGTCGCACCTTTAAGTTATGGTTGCTCAAAGATAAGGATTGGTGATGACCTTGATTTCCCTGGGAGCCCCCGCCACGCTGCGCCGCGGGTGATCGAGTACATGCAGCAAATAAACCTGGTCGAACCACGACGTATGCTTGAATAAACGTTTGTGACGCAAGCCTCCAAATAAATGAATTTTTCGCATTTCATTTTCCTCGTTGAATTCCCGCACAGCGAGAAGCTCCCCTGTCCACGGGTTTGCGCTTTCAAAACCAATGTCGTCGAGGTAGACGAGCGTCCACGGTAAGTAGTTGTCGGCCTCCCCAAGAAAGATGTTGAGACAATCTTTCGCCGATGAATAGTAATCGACATCGATGACGACAAAGCCCAGAGGGCTGCTGGCGGTGAGCCCGCCCATGAAATGCGGTAACGTCTCTTGAATGTCGCCAAGGATGAGCCTGGCATTCTGGGGTAGCGCACGGATTAATGCGGTGCGGTCGATCAGGGGAAACGAGCCTTCGCTGAAAACTTCGGGGTGGTCGCGATGATCGCGCGGTGGCGGCATCCCCTGACCGGAATCAAAACCGAAGATCTGGAACGCGACCCCAGTCAACTTGGTGATATTCCGGCATATGTTGCAAATATTCATGAGTCCGGCGCCCGCAGCAACCCCGAATTCGATCACGGTTACGGACTTCAGACCTTGGGCCTGGGCGAGCTCTGCCGTCTTGAGAAGGCTGAACGCATACTGCTGCCGCACCACTAAATCGAAGGCGATTTTTGCTTTGTAGCTGCCGAACAGCGCGACAAAGATCGACAGTATGTTGAGGTGCAACGGCTCCGGAAATCGTTCGTAAAGAACTCTGCCTAGCCGTTTGGGTACCTTATGCAGCAAAAAGTTCGCTTTCACGAGTGCCTCCGTTTGGGTGTTGACAGCAAGGGCGAAGGCCGTCCATGGTGGCCTTCGAAATAGCTATACACCCGAGCGTTTGGGGGAAGCGATGACTTTCGTCTGGCAACGGAGATGCGCAACAACGTTTGTGTCAAATCGGCACGAGCATGCCCGTTCCGGAACATGAAGTGCTAGCTGGAGGATTCAGTTCGTCCACGTGCGCGGCGTCGCAGGCTCACCCAAACCATGGCAGCAACGATGCACAACGTGATGACTCCGCAAAGATAGGCGAAGACATCGCCATGCTGGGTGTAGAAGGTCTGGTCACTGCGATAGCCGTACCTGGCGGCCAAAGAGGTGAGCACGTGGCGCTGGACACTGGCCGTAAGCCGCCCGTAGGGGTCGATGATGGTGGTAATGCCGGTGTTGGTGTCGCGCAACAACCAGCGGCGATTTTCAACCGCGCGCATACGCGACATGTTGAGCGTTTGCCAGGGTGCGCAGGTGTCGCCGTACCAGCCGTCATTGGAGATGTTGACCAGCACCTGGGCTCCCTGCTTTACAAACAACCGGATCTCGTCGCCGAAGATCTCTTCATAGCAGATAAAGACCCCAAAGCGGTGCCCGTCGGTCGCAAACACTACGCGGCGCCAGCCGTGAGTCATGTCGCCGGCCTGTTGGGTCAGATTCTTGGCAAAGGAAAAAAACTGTTTGTATGGTATGTACTCGCCCCAGGGGACCAGGTGGATCTTGTCGTAGCGGCCTTTCACCGAACCGTCCGAATCGACGAAGATGGCGGAGTTATACATGTCGGAGCGGGTACCGTGCGGGTCTAACGAGGTGCTGCCGGCAATCACCGGCGCGTGCATGGTGAGCGCAACGGTGCGCAGAGCATTGAGGAAGCGCGGATCCTTGTCGAGGAAAGGCGCAGGCGACTCTGGCCACACAATGACCCCGGGAGCGACCGGCTGCTCCGGACAGTTGGGAGTCACGATATAGGAGTTGGGTTCCAGCACACCGAAATAGGATTTTAGTTCGGGCATACCGGCGAGGTACGGTCCGCAGGTACGGGCGCTGAGTTTGATGAACTGGTCGAGGTGCGCCTGGTATTCGGTGCCCGGCCAGGAATTGTCCTGATTGACGTTCAGATTTTGTTGTAACAAAACGGCTGTGGCCGAAGTAGGAGCTGGAGGCGGGGTGAAGTGATCACCGTTTTGCAATACCAGCACGGCCACAAAAGCGGTTATCAGGATAGCCGTGCGGCGTTTGGCTGTGGAGGCCAGAAGTCCCCAGGCGATCAGAGCGTTGCCCGCCACCAGTACGAAGGTGATTCCATAGACCCCGGTATAGGGAGCCAGGCGAGTCAGCAGAAAATTGCCGACCTGGGAATACCCCAGAAGGTCCCAAGGAACCTTGGTGAAGCGCGCCGACAACAGTTCCAGCGCTACCCAGAAAAAAGGGGCGGCCAGGAGCGCGGAAGGGGGGCTACGAAACGCTTTTGCTGCAGCGGTTAGCAGGAACCCCAGGGCGGCGAAGTAAAGCCCCAGCACCATGCTGTAGCCGATCAGGATAGCGGCGGAGATGAGCGGAGGCAGCCCGCCGAAGTACAACATGGTCTGGTAAATCCAGTAGCAATTGCCGCAAAACCAGAGAAAACCCATGAGATACGCGGCCAGGGTTGCGCGCAGTAAAGCCCGTGGATGGCGCAGATTTTCACGCGATAGCAACCCGCCGAACAGGGGGATAAAGGCCAGCCAGGCAAAGAAGGTACGCCAGAAAGGCACGGGGCCGACAATGGAAAAGGGCAGCAGAAGCAGCACGGCTGAAAAGATGCCGAGGAGCCAAGGTTGCCGTGCCAGTCTTGCCATGGCCGAGAGTCTACCACCCCTTCCTTTCAATCTCCTGCGCCGTTGGCCTCTTGCCATAACAAGAGACGGGAAAAGAGATACAATCAATGACTATGCTGGTTGCCATCTTTTTCATGCGCCTCTTCGAAGTGATGTTCTTTGCCGGTGTCGCCGGGTCAGCGGTGGTGGTGGCGATTAGCTTCATCGAAGATATTCAGTTGTTGGTAGGTGATTAAATCGGGCTTTTGGGTGGCGATCCGTCGTTGACGCTGAGGGGCAAGCCACATAGACTCAGGTCTGGCTTCGATCCAGGCCGTCGACACTCCCCGGTCACGGAATTGACACACTAGCCTATATCGAATGGCTTCCGAGCGAACAACTAAAGCGCCTTCCCTTCCCTCCAACCGGGTAAAACTGGTCGTCGCCTCGTCGGTGATGCTCACGTTCATATCGTTTTGGCGCGCCGCGGCCGTGGTGCTGAACGATCTGGGCTCTTCGGCCTTCTACGCCGGCGGGATTGCCGAAGAAGCGGTGGGTAAGTCTGCCCCGTGGTTCATCCTGGGCGTCATGCTCTTCTCCTTTGCGGTGCGCGCGGTGTACGTGGAGAGCTGCTCCATGTTTACCCGCGGGGGCGTCTATCGCGTGGTCAAGGAGGCTCTGGGCGGCACCTTCGCCAAACTGAGCGTTTCCGCGCTCATGTTCGATTACATCCTCACCGGACCGATCTCGGGCGTGTCCGCCGGGCAGTACATTACCAGCCTGTTAAACGAGTTGATGACGGTAGCGGCGGCACACAGCTGGCTGCCGGGGGCTATGCTCCGGGCGCATCATATGGCGCCGCAACTGCGGGTGGATTTTACCTCGGCGGCGTTCGCTGCCATCGTCACCGTGTATTACTGGTGGCAGAACCTGAAAGGCATCGAGGAATCGAGCGACAAAGCTCTCGAAGTGATGAAGATCACGACCGTGATGGTGGTGATCCTGCTGAGCTGGGGAATTTATTCGGCTATTCACGTGGGGGCCAAGCTGCCGCCGTTGCCCACCCCTTCGACGCTGCACTTCAGCCAGGATGCTCTCGGCTTTCTGAAGTACACCAGTCTCCCGGCGACGCTGGGTTTGTTCGGCATCATCATGGCATTCGGTCATTCGGTTCTGGCCATGAGCGGCGAAGAAACGCTGGCGCAGGTAAACCGGGAAATCGAGCATCCCAAGCTCAAGAACCTGAAACGCGCCGCGATTGTGATCGCAATCTACAGCTTTCTGTTTACCGGCCTCGGTTCCCTGCTGGCGGTGATGCTGATTCCTGACTCCGTGCGGGTGCCGGTTTATCGCGACAACCTGATCGCGGGACTAGCGATGTACATGGTTGGCCCGCAGGTGCTGCGGATCGTTTTCCGGGTTTTTGTCGTACTGGTCGGGTTCCTGATTCTCTCCGGCGCCATCAATACTTCGATCATCGGTTCCACCGGCGTGCTCATGCGCATCGCCGAGGATGGCGTGCTCACCGATTGGTTCCGTAAGCCCCATCGCAAATTCGGCACCAGCTACCGGATCGTGAACCTGGTGGTAGGGATGCAGCTGTTCACCATCATCGCCAGCCGAGGCAATGTGATCGCACTCGGCGAGGCGTATGCGTTTGGCGTGATCTGGAGTTTTACGTTCAATAGCCTGGCCATGCTGGTGTTGCGTTGGAAGTACAAGGGCGAGCGGGGGTGGAAGGTACCGCCGAATTTGCGAATCGGCAAGCGAGAGATCCCGATTGGGCTTATTTCGGTCTTCATGGTGCTGTTGACGACCGCGCTGGTAAACCTTTTCACAAAATCGGTAGCCACGGTCAGCGGCATTCTGTTCGCAACTACGTTCTTTATTATTTTCAGCGTGTCGGAGCGCGACAACAAGCGCCGTCGAACCACGACCGAGCTGCAAATGAAAGAGCATTTTCAGTTGGAGCACGAAGACGCGGTCGGGCGTGAGGTGCTGCAGATTGATCCCGGATGCGTGGTGGTCACGATGCGCGACGCCAATAATCCTTTCGCGCTCAAGTGGACCCTGGCACGCACGAATACCGGGGATCAGGATGTCGTGGTGCTGACGGCGCGGATGGTGGGCGCCGGGGGTCCGTTGTTGGAGTCTACGACGGATCAGCTGTTCAGCGAATACGAACAGATGCTGTTTACCAAGGCAGTTTCGGTCGCCGAGAGCTTTGGCAAGCACATCTCGCTGCTGGTGGTGCCGGCAGGGGATATCTTCGCAGCGCTGGTGCAGACGGCGAATTCGCTCGAGGCGGCGGCCGTGGTTTCAGGGCTTTCGAGCAAGATGAGCGCACACGAGCAGGCCTACCGCGTAGGCCAGGCATGGGAGGCGCTGCCCGAGCCGAAGAAGCAGATTACGTTTTATGTGGTTTCGCCCAATGGCGAGGCGGAGTCGTTCCATATTGGGCCCCACGCTCCCTCCCTGCGCGCGGATGACGTGGAGCTGGTGCATCGGCTTTGGCTGAACTTCCGCCGGGATCCGGAGATGCAGAACCTGCACCATAGCGATATTGTGACCCACGCGCTGACCCGGTTGGCGGCGGAATATGCGCGGGATAAGCAGGAGACCTTGCTCGGACTGCGCCGGCGGGTCCAGGATGGCTCTCCGGCTGCGCGCCTGGGTGAGCCGCGCAACCCGGTGACGCAACCGGGAGGGGATTATGCCGTGCGAGCGCCCAGGGCAGACGACAAAGAGGGCTGACGTACACCGGATTTGCTACTTTGTTGGTTATCGAAAGAGTTTTTCGGTTTAGGGTGTTCATGCGCTGAAATGAGCGCGGACCAGTTGAACTAGACTCTTAGATGTGAGTGTTCCGCTTGCAGCCGAGATGGTGGCGCCGCAGATCTTGACTCGGCGCGGCGCTCGTTTTCCGGATGGTCCTGGCTTTGCGCGGCGCGTGGTCTCAGGAGAGCTCTTTCGCCAGAACGCCGCCGACTTCATGTTGAATACCGCCAGCCGGTACGGGGACTTAACCCATTACACCGGGTTCGGCCGCCATATCTTCCAGTTTAACCATCCGCAGTTGATTGAAGAACTGCTGCTGCGCGATGCGGGCCGTCATCACCGCGGAGTGGTGATGCAGCGCGCAAAGATGGTGCTGGGCGAAGGATTGCTTACCAGCGAAGTGCCCCTCCACATGCGCCAGCGCAGGTTGGCGCAACCGGCCTTCCACCGGCAACGAATCGCCGCTTATGGAGAGACCATCGCCGCCTACGCGGCGGAGATGAGCAACCGCTGGACAAGCGAAACAGTGATGGACCTGCATCCCGAGATGCTGCTGCTCGCGCTCCGCGTCGTCGGCAAGACGCTCTTCGACACCAACGTGGCAGCGGAGGTAAAGGAGATTGCCGAGGCGGTTGATTCTTTTATGGGATTTTTGCCCGTGGCGCTCCTGCCTTTCCCTGAGTTGATTCTCCGTCTTCCCCTCCCTGCCATGAACCGGATCCGCAAGGGACAGGCTTATCTCGACGGCTTGATCTACCGTATGATCGCCGAACGGCGCAAGGATCCTGGTGATCGCGGGGACCTGCTGTCGATGCTGCTGAGTGCGGTTGACACGGTAGAAGGCACCGGCGGGATGACTGACCGGCAGGTGCGCGACGAATGCGTAACCGTGATGCTTGCAGGGCATGAGACGACGGCCAATGCGCTGAGCTTTGCCCTGTGGGAGTTGGCCAGGAACCCTGACGTGCAGGAACGGTTGTACCAGGAGTGCCGCGCGGTGCTGGGAACACGCGCGCCGAGCGCGGAGGATTATGGCAAGCTGACTTACGCCAACCAGGTGTTCGCGGAGACGATTCGTCTTTACCCCCCGGTGTGGGTGACGGCACGTACCGCGGTCGAAGCATACGAGTACCACGGCATCCGGATCCCGAAGGGAGCCATTCTTCTCGCGCCCCAGATTGTGGCTCACCGCGACCATCGCTTTTGGGAGGATCCGATGCGTTTCGATCCTGAGCGGTTCACCGAAGAGAAGAGAGCGCGGCGTCCTCGCTTTTGCTATTTTCCCTTCGGCGCCGGTGCGCGACAGTGCATCGGTGAGGGTCTCGCCTGGATGGAAGGAGTGCTGATTCTCGCTTCGGTCGCCGGCAATTGGAAGCTTTCGCTCCCGGAAGGGTCCCCCAAGGAGCTTCCCTTGCATCCGGCAATTTCGCTACGGCCCAAGGGTGGGGTGCGTTTGCGCGTCGACCGCCGTCCCACCTGATTTGACCCCGTCCTCGAGGGGGAGTAGGCTGGTCTCCAGAGGCGAACAAATGGCGAAGATTGCGCAGGCAGCTAACCCCAATCTGGAACTCTTTCCTATCCTTTCCCGCTTCCCTCCCATGGCCACGGATTCTCCCCTGACAGGCATTGCGCGGTTGGCGGCTGCTTCTTCCCCGGCCGGAGTGGGACACGAGATGGAGGTACGCTCGCTGCCCGCCCGCTCGATCCTGAACCGAAGCGTCTCCCGGCGAGGGCTGTGGTTTGCGTGGAGCATCAATCCCTATCGTGGATGCGAATTCGCCTGCCGCTACTGCTATGCCCGCTACACCCACGAGTTCATGGAGCTCCCGCCGGAGGACTTCGAGCGCAAGATCTTCGTCAAGCAGAACGCGGCGTGGCTTCTGGAGCAGGAATTGAAGCAGGTTCGGCCCGAGGAAGAGATCGCCCTGGGCACGGCCACCGATCCCTATCAGCCAATCGAGCGCCGAGCCCGGGTGACGGAATCGCTACTGGAAGTGTTGGCCAGGCAGCACGATCTGCGCATCGGCCTGGTTACCAAATCGACGCTGATCGAACGGGACATTGCTTTACTGCAGCGGATCGCCGAGAGGAATACGCTGACTCTTCATCTGACGATTACCACGCCGAATGTAAAGCTGGCCCGGCTGCTGGAACCGCGGGCGCCGCGGCCTGATCTACGGCTGCGGACCGTGGGACGGCTCCGGCAAGCGGGCCTGCGGGCGGGCATACTATGTTCGCCGCTGCTACCCGGCCTGACGGACACGGGGAAGGCGCTGGATGGCATGGCGAAAAGAGCAAAGGCCGCCGATGCCAGCTTCCTCAGCGCCCAGCCGCTGTTTCTTAAACCATGCTCCAAGGAGATTTATCTGGCGTTTATCCGAGAGCACTTTCCAGCGCTTGAGCCCATGTATCGGCGACGTTTCGAAAGCGAGGCGTTCGTCTCGGCAGCGTATCGAAAGCGCATTGAAGCGCTGGTCAAAGCGGCATGCGCCAAGTATCGCCTCGGCCGGCGCAGCGGAGATGGTCTACTGACGCGAACGATAGGCGACATGGGGCAACCGCTGGAGTGGCCAGGGTCGAACGGTGGGCGGCTGTCGTTCCAGGGCAGGCCGACAGAGTTACTGTGACTCAATCACGCGACCAATTTGGCAAGGACGCGGGCGGGGGCACAAGCGGGGAAATGTCCGCCGCTTGTCTGCTTGTGACAGGGCTGTTATCGAAAATAATATAACGTCGCATCTTACCAAAGTCATCACAATGGGTCGGATTTTGCTTGGAAAATCGGGCGGTTCGAGCCATCTTCGAAAAGACACACACGAGCACATCGGAAAGTTGTAACAGCCAGCTTTCCTTTATTCAAGAGCATCTCGCCCTGGTGACGCAGGAAGCCATGAGCCGCAATGCGTTTGCTCCTAGAGAAGAGAAGGATCTCAAAGGTCAGAGGATCCCACGACCAGGTCATACGACATCCCCAGCAAAACCGCTAGCATAAGCTCCGGCCTCCTCTGCCCGTGGTATAGGATTTACACACTATCTGGAAAGTGAATCAAGGAGCTTGTTCTTGAAAAAGCTTTTAGATTTATCAGCCCTTTTATTTTTTATGGGGACTGCATCCTCGGGGATATGTCAGTCAGTTACGACTGTAGAGGTGTATGGGCCAGTTACAGCAACGCAGGCATACAACGGGCTAGGCACCAACATCACCCCTACCAATGCGTGGGAATATGCCGATGCGCAAGCCGCCCATATAACATGGGGTAGATTCGACTGCAGCTGGGGACAAGCTGAAGTTCAGAATATGCCGGGGAATACTTCGGGAGGTTATAAATTACCCGGTGCTTGTTCCGCAGGCCTGGCGAGTAGCAAGACCTATGGAGTACATCCGCTCCTTAATGCGTTGTACGGTCCCCCGTACAGTGCAGTTGCCGTGGGGACCACGGCCACCGCAGTACCGGCCGGGGCGACTACGGTACCTCTAACCCTGACCTCCGGCTCGCTATCCTCAATAGTCCCTGGTTCGACATTTCTCGCCATAACCAACGGATATCTTGCGAGCAAATATAGTTATCCTGGAGTGTTAATAACTGGTATATCGGGATCGACAGTGACCCTGGCATCCAAAACCACTACGGCCTTGGCTCAAGGTGCTACGGTAACGCTCAATCTTACGCTGTATCCTCCGGTCATCATCGCGCCGGGTACCAGCTACCTGAACAATACTTCTGTCCAGGCCTTTGGAAACTACGCGTCTTACCTGGCACAGCAGATTGCAGGTTCCGGAACCACGGGTGGCGTGAGTGTGTGGAATGAGCCTACGTGGTGCTGCGATAAGTGGGATCATGGTGTTGACCTCTACGATACGCCGCCAGCCAATGGCGATATTTCGGCAACTCTGGGGGTTGAACTGCCACTGTACGTATCGACCATGAGTAACATCACCGGAGTGCCCTTTGATAATGGGTACACCGAAACGGCGATGTGGCCTGGGTCCTTGTTTTATCCGGCCACATTCGCCAATATCCCGAATCTTTCGTCGCTCCAGAAGCAGTTCGGCTCCGAGTCCTTTCACATCTACGGTAACAACCCCGAAGACTATATCTGGAACCAAGCCTGCGTTCAGGCGAATGCCACCGTCGCGTTAACCAGCAATATTTTGGCCGGAGCCTGTACTCCGGTCGGGCTTTGGACGGGAGCCACGATTAGCGCTGCGGTGGCGTCTCAGTCGTATCCGAACACGGCAGGGGGAGTCAAACATAGCGTTACGGAATCCGGGATATGCCGTAGTTGCACCGGGGCCACGGAGACACAGGTTACTCGCTTTGATACGCGCGTTTTTCTCGCGATGCAAGCCCTGGGTGTTTCTCCTGTGATGTTTTACCGGATGTCGGGCGAAACAGATTGGGAATGGGTTGCGGCTGATCAAACACCGTTTCCCGTTTACACAGCTTTTAAGAGTTTGATGGCGGATATCGGAACCATCGCGCAACCGCCGGTGTCTCCATGCCCGCCCTGTTCAGTGCCCACTGTCTCGTCATACAAGGGATACTATCCTTTGGCTACGACAACCCTGGTAGGATCCCGAGCCGGAGACAGTGCGAACAGCATTCTCTATTACACCTGGCAACGATCGTATGGAACAAAATGGACATCCGTTACTTCTCCTGCCGCCGTGCCGGTGACGATAAGCGTTCCTGCAGGGATGACAGTTACCAGCGTAAAAGATGTGGTGACTTCGTCGGCCGTTACGTTTACCTCGTCCGCAGGAATTCTTAGTTATCAAGTTGCCGATGACCCCATCGAGGTCTCGTTAACGCCTGTGGCGTCGGCGCCTCCTCCATCACAGCAGACGATCATCTTCCCGTCAATCGCTTCGCGCGCCTACGGCAGCGCGCCATTCGCGGTGACCGCCAGTTCGAGCCTGGGCAGCGGCTACCCGGTCACCATCGCGGTGCAATCGGGCCCTGCAGTGATCAGCGGGGGCACCGTGACACTAACGGGTGTGGGCACCGTCGTGCTCATGGCTACGCAGCCTGGCAATGCGCAATACAGTGCAGCCACGGCGACGCAGACCTTTCAGGTAACGCCTGCGCCATTGACCGTTCTCGCCAACAATGCGACCCGCGCTTATGGTGCAGCGAACCCGACGTTTAGTGGGGCCGTGACCGGCGCGGTGGGCGGGGACAGTTTTACGGAATCGTTCACTACCACTGCGAGCACATATAGCAGTCCCGGAAACTACCCCATTATTCCGGCTGTAGCGGGCGTAAATCTGGCCAACTACGCTGTCACGCTCGTCAACGGGACTTTGACTGTCAGCGGAACGGCGGCCGGAACGGTGGCCGCAACAACGACTACGTTGACCGCGCCTTCCAGTGCATCCCAGGGAACTACGGTAATGCTGACCGCGGTCGTAAGCTCAACCTCGGGCACCCCCACGGGCAGCGTGTCGTTTTACAACGGAACCGGCCTTCTGGGTACCAGCACGCTCAACAGCGGCAAGGCAACTCTGAGCACAACCGCTCTACCCGTCGGCGCAAACACCGTCACGGCGACTTATGACGGATCGAGTAGCTCTTCCGCAAGCACCTCATCAGCCGTGACCATAGCCATCACTGGGCCAATTCCGGCCACACAGGCCAGTTATACGGTCGCTGCCAACCCAACCTCGCTCGCGATTGTAGGCGGGAAGGCGGCAAACACCACACTGATCCTGACTCCTCTCGGAGGCTATAACGGCACCATTGTGTTAGGTTGTACCAATCTTCCGGTCAATATGACCTGTTCGTTTACGCAAACTCAGCTCTCTTTCAGCGGCAACGGCCAGCCCGCGACCATGTCTCTCACCATCAGTGTCACGCCGCAGAAGTCGGAGATACCGCGGGCTTTGCCCCTCCTGGCATTCATCTTCTGGGGTCCCGGAGGGCTGACTGGAATGGCGGCTTTTGCGAGTAAACGAAGGTTCGTCAAGGCGCCCCATTACTGGCAACTTTGCTTTTTGATTATTGGCGCATTGGCTTTCGCCGGCTGCCTTTCGGGCTGTGGCTACAGCGGTGCTGCTAATTCCCCTTCCAGTTCGGCCCAGGTGACTGTCTTGGCGACGGGAACGTCTGCCAGCGCGGTAACGACGCAGAGTGTAGACCTCACCATCCAGACGTTGTAATCAGGAATGGGATAGCAATTCTAAGGGCTGGCAAACGCGGTTCCGGAACGGCTGGGCAGCGCAAGAGTGCGCATAGAGGCGGATGCCCAGACTCCAACAAAAAGCCACAGGACGACCCCCCCTTGTCGATACAGCACATCGCCACTCAGGGCCTGGCTGGCGCAGGCGAGAGTTACGGCAATTGCAGCAGCCCGCAGCCCAGTAGCACGCCGAAGGCTTACTGTCATCTGCAGAAGCAAATACCCCAGGCCGGCTGCATACAACAAACCGCCCATCCATCCCAACATAAAGAACAACTCTGCAAAGGTGCTATCGAGAAGGTACCCATGGTATTCAGCGGGAGATTGCAATCCGTCCCCCAATGGGGTAGACGAGATGTAGTGTTCCATAAACTGATACATGAGCCGGCGCTCCTGAACGCTCCGATCAGATTTAAGCGAAGAAAAGGTCTCGAAGCGCTCTTTTACTCCGTTAAATTGCATCACGTATAAGAGCCCACAACTGATTAAGGCCAGGGTCACCAGTGTGCTTGCCGCGCTCTTGAGAGAGGGCATTTTGCGGCAAGTTACGAGATAGATGAGAAGTCCCAGTACGGTCATCATCCATGCGGTCCGGACCAGGGACAGGCAGAGTGCGACATATCCCATCATATTTGCCAGGGCCACTACCGGGCCGCTCCGAGTGGCTAGCCAGATCAAGGCCGCACTCAGGAACAAAGCAAATGAGCCCGGAGAATTCATCGTGCTCCACACTCTGATGCCGAATGGCTCCGGGTGGCCAAAACTGGGAGAGAACGAATCTCTGTTTACTTCCACAAGCCAATAGGTATCCCATGGCGGAGCAACCACGAACTGGTAAATCGCATAAAGTCCCATTACGAGAACGCCCCAAGCTAATGTCCTGGTAAGCACCCGCCCAAGCATCTCTTTATCGCGGATGGATGCCGCGAACACGCATAACACCATGGGCCCGATCCACATTACAGTGGACAAGATAACCGTCGGACCGGGGTGTTTAATAAGCCCGATGCCGGCACCGAATATCACTCCGCTCAAGGTGAGCAGGGTGCCAGTTCGGATCATCGGCGGTACACGCGCCAGCCTCTGCCGCAGGTCAATGAGTGGAAGGAGAGTGACGAGTAACGGCGCCAGCAAAATCAGACTTTGCATCTGGTACGACGTTTTCCAGTCCACCATCCGCCGGAGCAAGGGTGTCAGCATGCAGATCCAAAGAGCAAACGAAAGATAGTAACATTCGTTTCGTTTGTAGATCCGGTAGCCAAATGCGCACACCGCGGCTGGGAACATCACACGTAAGAGCGCGGGCTTTGTCGCCAGTAAGCCGAGGGTCAGACAGACGAAGGGTATTACTTCTTTGAGCGAACTGCTGAACCCATGATGGGTGTCATCAGGCTGTATTCCTGGACGGCCTGCCAGTAGGTCCAGCGCTGCGCTACTCATCGTTTGCCTTATTCTCCCTTTGCCCCACAACGGACCGCTTATGCTGCGATGCAGCGACCACGGCCTAGAACCCCAACTGCGCAGGGTTCAAATACAGACCGATATTCGTCGCTTTGATAATCCGTTCCATTTTCGCAATGCGATCCCTGGGTATCAGGAGCATATCGCCCGGTTCCAGCATGATGTCGTGCTCCAGGTCACTCCTCTTCTTTATATTGTGCAGGTCAAGGACGTGGACTTCATCATCATCAGCATTGATGCGTCGGAATAAGATGACTTGGGAAGACCGGGCTGTTGTATCCATACCACCCGCCATCAGAACCGCCTGAAGAGCAGTTGTTGGTTGATCCATGTCGAAGCGGCCCGGATGTGTCACTTCTCCAGCTACAACATAATAGGGCTTGTGGAATTCCTTCAGGGTAAGCGTAACCTTTGGGTCGTGAAGATGTTTACTGGCGAGACCTGTGATCAGGTCAGTAGCTTGTTCAAGCGTCAAGCCGCTCACCTTGATTGCGCCGGCCGGATCAAGGTTTATGAACCCATCCGGTTCCACGGTCACTGCTTGATTCAATTCGGGTGTATAGCGGTACGAGACGTCAAACTTGTCCCCTGCCTGAATCTTGTACCGTGCCCGGGTGACGAGGTGAGGCTCATCGGACTGGCGGGCGCTTTGTGCCCAGGAGCAGGTAAATGCACCCAGCAGTGTCAATACAAGGATGAGGCGTGTCATACGATTAATCCGATCGGCTGAATTCATAAGAATCGTCTACTGCAACAGGCGGTGAATCACGTTGGGCAGAGGGTACGTGCGTTTGTTCAAGATGCACCCGGTGAGGGGGGCACCGGATTGGGCGATGATGCGCTGGGCATAGCTCACTTGCTCCCGTGTTGTTGCACCCGCAGCGACGACAAGGAAGGTGTCATCCACGAACGGCGCCACGTGCCAAATGCCTCCGCTGACATTCACCGCTCCGCAATCCAGTAGGATGTAGTCAAACCGCGACCGAAGGACCATCATCGCAGATTGCACGTCACTCTCCCCCGAAGCGTCGGCAAACCGGAAGCACCGGTCTGGAGAAGACAGCAGCCAGAGGCCCGCATCACGTGTAAACGAGCATTGATCGAGCAGTTCGCCCGGGTTCAGATGGCTAGCCAATATAAGGTCTGAGCAATCGGCTTGCAGAACCCCTCTGCGGGAGCGTTTCGCGAGACGCTTGGCCAGCGCGCGCAGCACAAACGTAGCCCCATCGCCGCTCCTGCATCCTGCTATGGCCAGCACCCCTGCACGGCCGGATCTCTGACGTGCAGCATCGAGATGACCAAGGATCTGTTCGAAGCCTTCTTGTACCGGACTCTCATTGCGTTCCTGAATGGCTGAATTCATTAACTCTCGCTCCTGGCAACGAAGGGCTGTAACGAGTTCTTCACCTGACTCTCATGCGCACCCACAAGGGCCGACCCGGTGCGGAGATCCGGGTCCCCATCTGCTAAACCAAGCCTGCCTCCACGGAGCAGATTGGTTTGCAGGGGAACACAGACCAACGTGGTGAGACCCGTAATGGCATCTAACTCTGCCGGCGATTGGACGTTATTTCTTCCCAATTCGGACACGACGCACGTGCCGACTCCCAGAAACGCGGCAATAAATAGGCCCAACGCAAGATATAGGGCGGGCCGCGGCTGCACCGGCACCGACGAAGCCGAAGGCTTGGCCGCAAATGCGACGTTCAGGATTCTGTCTTTATCGAGGGCATCATCCACGGCGGCCTGATCTCGTTTTTGTAAAGCCAGGTCAAGATTGGTCTGGGCTTCCTGCACGCGCTTCTGCAGGTCGTCAAATTGTGCTGTTCTTCCCTCGAGCTGATTAAGCTTAGAGAGATAAGCCTGCTTTTGGACTTCCACCGCGCTGCGCTGCGCGGCAATTGCTGTGCCGGATATTTGCGACCTGGCCAGCTGGCTCTTCAGCTCAAGGTTGAGCGGGTTCATATCCGTGGTTGTTTCAACAGCGTTCGTAGAACGAAGTTTTGAAAGTTGACTTTCCACATTGCTGATCTGCGCCTCGATGTCCTGAACGATCCGCTCCGTCGGCTGGTAACCAGTCAACAGATTAGTGCGCTTATTCTGTAGCTGCACCAAGAGAGACGTCAGCGATTCGATCGCCGCCTGATTCGGGGTAGAACGATTCTGGGTAGTGATCCGCTCCGGATGCCGCGCAAGTTCGTCATCCGTCTTTTCTGCACGCCGCTTCTCGAGAGCCAATTCAGAGGTTAATGAGGCCGACTGTGAAGATAAACCTTCGAGCTGTCGAAGAAGCATCGCCTCGTCATCCTTGAGAGACGCGATTCCTGTTTCAACCTTAAAGTTGGCAAAGTCGTCCTGCGCCGACTTGAGATCTCGTTGTCTCTGTTCCACCAGTCCGACAAAGAGCTTTTCTCCATGCATCGGGCGAAGAATAGAAAGCTCTTTCCCAACAAAGCTCGACGCAAGAGCCTGCAAGGTCTCTGTCGCCCGTGCCGGAGAAGAGCCGATAAATGACACGTTCAGGATATTCGACTCTCGAACGGGTTCCACATCTAGTTTGTTGTCCAATGCCTCGATCGCCCTATCGCGAATCAATGCCGGGGTGGACGGCCTGCCCAATTGATCCAATGTCTGGTTCAGAACGTCACGGCTGCGTAGCAGCTGTGCCTGAGAGTTGACATCGCTATCGGTTATATCGTTCACCATCTTCGCGGGCTGATCTGAGTCACTGCTTATGACTGAATACTGCCGTGTATTCAGTACAGCCAGCTGCATGGTTGCCTGATAACGCTTTGGCATAAAAAGAATAGCCAATAAAGTGAAGAGAATCGGCAGCCCTGCGGCACAAAGAAGCCGTATGCGATGACGGAAGCACGCCTCGAGCAGCGTGCGCAAGGAAAGCCTGGGCGTGTACTCGCCCATCGTTTCTGAGGGACGCACATCGAGCTTTCTTCTCAACGGCTCGAGCCCGACGGTACCGATCTGGTTGTGTGTTTCGAGTGCCACTTGAGCTCCGCAGTTACCGCTTTATGAATTTTTGGTCTTCCAGGCTCTACAGATTTTGGTCAAGCCCGCAGAATGGATCCAACGTGTTTCGAGTGTCGTCGCCTCCCATGAACTTCAGTAGAGGGCATTGGTGTCGCGTGCTTACTGCAGAGACCCCGATCGAGCTCAGGTCAAGCCGCCAGTTATTGCTGGCTAACAGGCGAGTTACTAGCACCACTCGATCTACGTGAGCTGCCCGGGCTACGGTGAGGGAGGGTAAGTGGTCTGGCTAGAGTATACAGGAACAAGGTCCTAGCGCCCTTGGAAAATGAAGCGAAAAGCAAAGAACCCCGCGCTGCTCTGCCCTCTTTCTATGCCCAACAAACTGGTTGGGGTTAAATCAAGGCGCACCGATCCCCTATCCGTCCCGTAACAGCTGCTTAAGCCGAGGCGCTCGTGCTAGACCGTGACCGCGTTGACCGGCCGCTCAGATATGGACGCGGTGTTCGGCCTCATTCGCTTCGATAAGTAACGCTGAGCCGGTCTCTCCACTAATCGCTGCGCCAACAGGGCAACCGCCAGGAGCAGCGGAAGGTAAAGCAGGAACTGCCAGTCCTTCACCGTGGACTGCGAATTTGCATGACGCAATTTATCAGACGCCAAACGAAACATATGCCACAGGGGCGCCTGCAATATGTAGATAACGTAACTAGCACCCCCAAGGAAGGCCAGTGGCCGGCTGCCGAGGATCCGAGTGCTGAGACACCGCGGGTGGGAGAACGCCAGAACGGCGATTGCAATCAATGGCGCCGCACCACCGTTTACGATGAAATCCCCCCCGGTCTGCGGTGGCAGCAGGCCGCATAGCAACGCGAGTACGGCGAGAGAGGTTAACGAGACAAAGGTCGCGATTGCATCGGGCACCTGGCTCCACCGATGTGCCAATCGGTACGTGGCCAATCCTAACAGGAAGGTGGGCACCCAGAAAACAGGTTGGTACATGATGTAACCGTGCCATAGCTGTTCGTCGATGACATTCCTTTCGTGCGCAACCGTCAATGAGACCATAACCAACCAGAGCATGCACAAAACCGCAACGAGGTGATAAGGCCGCGTTTTTAATACCTTCGGCAGCACAAACGGAAACATGACATAGAAGAACGCCTCAACCGAGATGGACCAGCTTGGACCGTTCCAGGCCTGTGACAAGGGGGTCCACGCCTGCAGGGCAAAAAGACTCAGCAATCCACCGAACACAAAGCCATGAGGTCCAACTTGTCCACCGGGCACTGGATGCCAGAGGTACTTCTGTATGGCGATCGGGAGAAACAGGATGAAGCCCAACAGGTATGCCGGGAACAACCTTGCGATCCTTGCAGAATAGAACTGCCGCTTTTGTAATGTGGTGTAGCTAAGACCCGAATAGGCGTGGGCTAAGACAAAACCTGATAATACATAGAAGAACGGCAGGGCGATGGTTCCATTGTGAATGAAGTTCTTGACAAAGATTGGGAAATCAACAAAGCTATCGGTCAGAGTTCCATAGTGAAAAAGCACGACCAACAGTGCCGCCAGGATTCTGAGACCGTTGAGAGCTGTAAACGTTTGTCGCACATTACCTCTCGGCGGTGGCGTCGAGGACCGGTGCTTGCAGGTCCACGGGGATGTTTTGCGATCACGGAATTAGTCGGTGGCTTAAGCCTGAATGGGTAAAGCCAAAAACAGGTTCGCTTCGTGTTATCCAGCGGCAATGCTTCGGAGAATGAGACGCACGGTCCAACAGAAGCGGCTGGGCGGTTCTCGATCGACTACGATCTTATCATCGACAAGCTGAGCGATGGACCGAGTAATCGGAATTCCATTCGATTGTCTCCAACATCGGACTACGGCGAAATTTCCGACCCTCCCAAGGAGTTCGGTAGATAACCCAGAGGTCACGGGGTGCTGCCTTGAGAGAGTTCTCAAGATTCTTAATGACACGATCCATGACCTTTCCCTGGAAAGGGTTGAAAAGATACAAAACTGTCGGCCTGTGGGGAAATTCAAAATTTGCCGCGTCGCCCCAAAGACATTCGACCGAAGAATGACTCCCCTTGTGTTCCTTATAAGCGGATATGTTCCCTGCGGCCATGTCAGCCAAGACCTTCGAGTATTCGACGCCGGTGATGCTCTCGAAGGGGTACTTCGCTGCCAGCAATAGGACCAGCCCTTTTCCTGCGCCAAGGTCGATGAAACTGTAGTCCGTCATTTGTATAGGTAGATTGCTCACCACCTTCTCGAACAACTCAGGGTAAGTCGGAGCATAGGGCAAGCCCCACTTGGCGTTCGGGCTTTGGATAGCCAGCTCACGGAGTGGGGACTCAAAGCTTCCGGAGGCGAACCGTTCATCCAATAGAGCGGGTTCAACGGCTTCCCGCGGTTCTGCTCCAACAGCATCCGTTGTTCTCAGGAATATATGAATGACGCGCCGGTAATAGTGCGTGAGGCTTGCCCTTATGCCCCTGAAACGAAACGTCATTACAATCTGATAGATGCGATTGCGAAGCGTTGGCAAGCGATTCACATTACCCTTGATCGCGCCGAAGTCGTCGGTTAGTTCCAGCATGGTGCGATTTCTCCACAGATGGCGGCATGGTGCAGTTACGGATTACTGATCGTTTATTCCCTGGAAGCTGCGATGATTCCGGTGGAAATCTCTACGTCGAGATAGTCAGCGCTGTACACTGACGGCGGCGGTTCCCCCCATCAACCCTGGGATACTGGCCGCCTTATCGACCATCCGATCCAGGGCAAACTGCAGCCGTTTGGCCGTGATTCTGACGTGCGGTTCCTGGAAGATACTGGTGTGGTCCCCGGGAGCTTCAAAGACCTGCAGCTCTTCAATGAGACCGTGCCAACTTCCCGCTGCATCCCAAAGATCACTTTGTGGCCGATCGGCCGATTGGAGATAAAGGACACGCCCCTCATAAGGAGAGGGAATGTAACTCAAGTGAGCGACGATTAAGGCCTGGTAGAGCTCTTCTACGAATTTGATGTTCTTTTGACTGGACCGGAAGCTCCGTTCCCATATTCGTCGTTCTCGCATCGCCCGGAGGCCTCCGATTCGTTGCCGCAACAGCTTTCTCCAGTGAGAGGGAGGGGTGGTGCGTAACGCTGACAGATAGAACACTTCTCGCTCCCAACGGCGCTTGGACCGTTCCCCGAATGTCAGCCGCTGCAAATGGCCAGGGAGGAGTGCATCCCCCATAACCAGCAACGGTATTTCGTGGCCAAGGCGCCGCAATTGCTGGGCACATTCGTAGGCCAGCAACGAGGTCTGGCAGAAGCCGGCGAGTACATACGCCGGTTTGGGATGCAAATCCCGTATTTTTTCGACGATGCAGGCGGCGAGATTTTCCAATCGGTAATGAGGTGCTGTGGCGGCCAACTCTTCCGGGCTAACCACGAACGATAAGACCGGCTGATCCGGGGAAAGGTACGACGCCAGTCGCGGCTGCCAGGGCTCGGGGGCAACCCAAATAACAGGGATCACGCCCGGAGCTCCCTGGTTTACTACAGCCATGTGAGCAATCGTACGGCCGGAGAGCAAGCTGGCCAGATATTCGATGGTAGGTGTTTGTATGAAGGAAAACAATGCAACGCGTGTTCCGTAGCGGGTTCGGACGCGTGTAATCATGCGCACGGCCAGTAGCGAATGACCGCCGAGCGTAAAGAAGTTATCCCGGCGACCGATGCGGTCGATTTTTAGTAGCTCGGCCCAAATCTCTGCAAGGGAGGTTTCTATCTCTCCGACCGGGGGTTCGTATTGCCGGGAAGGATAAGCTTCGCCACTCGGGATAGGAAGTGCCTTGCGGTCGAGCTTTCCATTCACCGTCAAGGGTAGAGACTGAAGGTGTACGTAGGCTGTGGGCGCCATGTAGTCGGGTAGCCGTTGCAAGATATGCCGGCGTAGATTTTCGGCGTTTGGCATCTCCTTCGTCAGATCGTCGCCGTCGACCACAGTGTAGTAGGCGACCAGGCGCTTTTCACCGGGTGTATCTTCGCGCGCGATCACTACCGCCTCGCGCACGCCTGGATAGTCCGCGAGCCCGGCCTCGATCTCGCCCAGTTCGACGCGAAAGCCGCGAATCTTCACTTGAAAATCGTTACGTCCCAGGAATTCGATATTGCCGTCGGGAAGCCACCGGCCCAGGTCCCCAGTCCGGTACATCCGCGCTTCGGGCTCGGTCGCAAAAGGATCGGGAATGAACCTTTCCGCTGTTAACTCGGGCCGGTTCAGATAACCGCGCGCCACGCCCACGCCGCCTATGTATAGCTCACCGGTTACCCCGATCGGTGTTGGCTCTTTGCGCCCATCCAGAATATAGACCTTGGTATTTGCGATGGGCCGGCCGATGGGCGGAGCGCTCTTCCTTCCCGGGCGGTATTGGTAAACGGTTGCGCATACCGTCGACTCGGTTGGACCGTATGCGTTGATCAGTTGCCGGCCGCTACTCCAACGGTTGGCCAGCGCATCTGTCAAAGCCTCCCCTGCGAGGACCATGGTCGAAATAGAATCGAGCTCAGCCTGCTCCGGCATGGATGCCAACACTGCGGGCGGCAAGGTCGCGTGCGTGATGCCAAGCTGGGTCACGACCTCATTGAGCAATTCGCCGGCAAGAATCTTCTTTCGGGGCCCGAAGTAAAGCGACGCGCCCTGGCAGAGTGTCATCATCACTTCAGAGACACAGGCGTCAAAACTGAACGATGCAAATTGCAGAACACGGCTCTCGGGCTTGACGGCGAATGCCCGGATTTGAGCAGTTGCAAGATTGCACAAACCCCGGTGTTCACACAAGACCCCTTTCGGCTTACCGGTAGAACCGGACGTGTAGATCAAGTAAGCGAGGTGGCTGGGAGAGAGCCCAATGGAATCGCGCCTGGGGTTGCGGTCAGGATAGCCGTGCCACGGAGCATTGGCATCGTCGAGGTGCAGGACCCGCAGGGTGCCGGAGATTTCAGAGAACAGAACTTCGAGATGACTCTGAGTGAGCAGCGCGAGTGGGGTACTGTCCTGAAGCATGAATCGTAGCCGCTCAGGAGGATAAGCCGGATCGAGGGGTAGGTATGCTCCGCCGGCTTTGAGCACCGCCAGCAGGGCCACGATCATTTCGAATCCGCGCTCCACGCAGATTGCCACACGTGTATCCGGCTTAATCCCCAACTCTCGCAGGTAGTGCGCGAGCCGGTTCGCACGAAAGGTTGAGTTCCAGGTAACTCAGGTTCTTACCTTCATGAACGATGGCAACCGCGTCCGGATCTTTGCGGACGCGCTCCTCGAATAGCTCGTGAATGCACTTGTCTGAAGGAAAGGCCGATTGAGTGTCGTTCCACTCAGAAAGTATCTGCCGACGCTCCCTCTCTGGTAGGACATTCAGAGTACAGGTGGGGGTGGAAGGCGCCGTCTCGAGCGCGGCAACGAGCGAAACAAACGCCGTCTCGACGAAACGGCACAAACGCATGGATCCGATCGAGGCTGGGGCTTGGGCAATCACTTTCAAGCTGTCCGCCAGATCATCCACCGAAAGAATGAAAGGATATTCGTTCCGATCTTCTCCCGCGAGGCTTAGCTTGCTGTCCGGTGTTTGCGAGCCATCGCAAGCAGTATCCTGAATATTTTGCGTGCGGCGATATCTCAGCAGCGCTGCAAACAACGGGGTCGCTGCTGGTATGGCGCTGCAGGCTTGAGCCAGCATCAACGACGCATTCCTGTGGCGCATAAGATCGGCCAGTAGTGCGTGGGTGTGGTGCAAGCTGCTTTGTACGCTTTCGTCCCCGATCGAAACGCGCAGGGGCAATACGTTAACGAACAGGCTGTTACCGCGGTCCAGCGGGCCCCCCTCTGTGCGCCCGCACAGCGCAGTACCATAGACGACATCCTCGCGTCCCGAGACCTTTGCCAACACCAGGGCCCAAGCCAGATGGCATAGGGTCGCCATACTGACCCCACACCCGCGAGCACTGGCCCGCAACCGCGCGGCAAGAGCGGTATCCACTTCCAACTCTGCCTGCTCTAACTCGTGGCCGGCACACTCCATGTCCATGATCCCGAAGGGCGCGGTGGGTGTGTCAATGTCTTCCAACAACCGCCGGAAAAAGATCGCTTGCTCCCCCGGCCCTGTTGGTCCAGAGTTAGTCCTTGCCTCGAAGCTCGGTACTGCGTTTTGTGACACCATCGATGATCTTTCCCTTCCCGACCAGAAGGCCTTTTCGTATTTTTTCCATCAAATACCGATGGGCCTCCGAACGATTTATCGGAAGACGTGGCTTCGCGCCGTTTTGTCCGTTTACACGCCCTGAGCTCCGCGGGCATGAAGTACCCGTTCAGGCCGAGTTCTGCAAGCGGATCGAATGCGGCTTGAGAGACGATTAGCACCCGGGGAGGGAAAAGGTGCGGAATCGCTCAGTAAGCACCATGGGCATTCACTACAGCCGTAAAGGTCCGAGTGAGTATATAAATGTCCATCCAAACCGACCAGTTTCTGATGTAGTACTCGTCGAAGGCGACACGTTCGCCGTAAGTGGTGTTATTACGGCCAGACACCTGCCATAGCCCGGTTAGGCCGGGTGTAACGCGGGTGTACAAATCATAGCTGGTTGCATAGCGGGCGATCTCCGATTGCACGATCGGTCGCGGGCCCACCAGGCTCATGTGGCCCGCAACTATATTGATCAGTTGCGGCAGTTCGTCCAGACTGTAGCGGCGCAGCCAACGCCCGACCCGCGTTATCCTTGGGTCATTTTTCAACTTATGATCCCGCTGCCATTCGCGCATGTGCTCCGGGTGCAGCTGCAGGTAGTCCTGCAGAATTCTATCTGCGTCCCCAACCATGGTCCTGAACTTCAGCGCGCGAAACGCCTTACCATCTCGTCCGTAGCGAAGATGACCGAAGAAGATAGGGCCGTCCGAATCAAACTTTATTGCAGCGCAGATAACGAGTAACACGGGTACGAGCAGCAGAAGAAGAGCCACGCTCAGGAGAATATCCAAGGACCGCTTCATTATCTTTGGAACCAGAAAGGAGAGGCGTTGCGGAATCTCCAGGCCGACCTGGCCGCCAATCTCACGAGGAGATATTCCCAAACAGCAGATACCCAGCAGATCAGTAACGATGAGGATGCGATGAAAGCTCTTGCAGTGGTCCTGGATGATCTGACGTATTTCCGCGTGAGAGCGATCCGGAAGTGCCAATATCGCGTAACGCGTGGGTCGTTGCCCATGGGTTTCGGGCGCACTGGAAAGATTCCCGATAATCGGCGGCAAATCCTCGTCCCACGTACTGACAGCACCATCGAGCAGAACACCGGTGATCCGCAGGCCAAGACGCCTGTTCGCCAAACTTCGCGCCAAGCGTTTGGCAGCTGGTCCCGACCCCAAAACAGTCGCGGGGACCGACCACCAGGAAGTTTCGCTCAGAAGCTTTCGAACCAGGGTGCGGCCAAGGAGAACGGCTGGAGTTCCGAGCGCCCAGGTGAACAAGAATACGTAACGTGAGTACTCGGCCCCGTTCTTCATGAGAAATGTCGCGGAGACTAAGACCAGAAGTACGGCCGTAACGGAATGAAAGAGACGGCGCATTTCTTCGGCAGGATGGAGCAGTAATGCCGGGTAAAGGCCCTGAGAAAAGAACACGCTGAGGAACAGCAAGATAGACGGGAACACCTCCAGATAGAACTTGAGGTGTAAGTCCGGATTGAACGTGTACTTGCTCCAAACAGCTAACCAAAACACCGTGGACAACACGATGAAGTCAGAGAGGAGCAGGCTTAGAGCTGCGCTGGGAGAACGCGTTGCTGCCGATCTGGTGGCATTGGCAACACCGGGTAGGCTGATTACATTGTTTGCGCTCATAGTTCCTCTAAAGGTAGGGTGGTGACCGGATCCATAAAAGAAGCCACGACATCCAGATGCCGTGTTTTTCTGCGCAAAGCCAGAGCGTCCTGGGTCAGCGTGCTCCAGCGGGAATAGCAATCGGTTATTTTGAAGCCTGTGTGAAAAATCTCCGCAGCGGTTCTGCCCATACGGGCCAGTTCCGGCTTGGATATTTCGAGTAATATTCGTTTCAGGTCGGTTAGTTCCCCGGGATTGAATAGACGCCCGTTGACGCGATCGATGACAAGTTCTGCCAGCCCGCCGGTCCGGCTCGCGAGTACTGGCTTACTGTTACGCATCGCTTCCAGCGCAATCACGCCGAAGCCCTCCCAGCGCGAGGGCACCACCACTGCATCAAAACAGCTGATGTAATCATCAATGCGGGCGTTGGGCACCCAGCCGAGCAGCCGTATGTTCGCTTGATCCGGGATGACGACCTTATGGCCAAGGGTGCTGCCGCCAATCAACCACAGGGTAATGTGTCTTAGTCGCGGGTCGGCGAAGGTCCGCAACAGAAGATCCAGTCCTTTTTGGCGATCAAATCGACCGATAAAGCCAAGGTTAAGCCGGTCTGGATCCACTGGGACCGGGTGGGATGAAGGTTGTTTCTTGTCGGGGACACCGTGATAGATAACCCGATGTACCGGAGCAAGAACCTTACCCGTCGCCGCTGCATCGAACTCCGAATAAGAAATACTTACTATGGCGTCAGTTTGGCGAGCGAGAAATCGCTCAATGAGGGTGTAGAGCTTGCGCGCCGGAAGGGATATTTGCTGGGTGAAAGGCCATCCATGAGCACAATAGATTGTGGCCCACGACTCTGGTTGTTTTTTCCACCGGAGGCGCCCGTACAGTCCAGGAAACGCGCTATGCAGATAGACAACGTCTGGGGCAATCGACCGCAGCTTACGTTGGAGCTGCCACGACGTCTGAAATAAGAGATGTGGTCTGCGGCTACTCTGATAATGATGGATGATCGCTGGAGCATCCTGCAGCATGTCGCCCAAACGGGACGGATCCGCGACCAGATGGACTTCTCCAATCTCGGGGTCCTGGCACTGTGCGTCAATGAGATTTCTGACCGTACTGCCGACGCCGCCCTGGCAGCCCTCGACAACATGGGCTACCTTGAAGGGTGTCGCGGGCGTCTTGGAGCGAATATACGTATTCTGTTCTGTCGTTGTCATAAGAGGGTGATGAGCGGCAGAGCGTGTTCAATCTTGATGGGTGAGTGATAGCCAACCTTGGCCTGTTATCAGGGAAGCTAGGAACTGGGTGCACCTGAGGGGAAACCCTGGAACTGACCTTGCGGCCTCATCGTGTAAGCGCTCCTAGTAAGCTCCTTTACAGCTCGGTAAAATTGCTGCCTTCGATGTGACAACATCGCGGCGGAGTACTGTTCTGCCTTTCGTAAATTGCGAGCCGACATCCGTACCAACCGCTCCCGACCGGCGAATACCCCGGTGATTTCTCTGGCCAGGGTTTCGGGGTCTCCCAGCGGCACCAGATCTTCCTCATGGAGAAGCTCGGGAATGCCTCCAACGGACGAGCCGATGCACGGAAGGCCTCGCGCCATCGCTTCGAGCATCGCTCGCGGAACCCCCTCTGCCCTGGAAGGCAACACAAAAAGATCGGCCTGGTCCAGTTCGTGGCGTACAGGCTCGCCGGCAGTCACAGAGCCAATGAATTCGACCTGCGCTTCAATGCCATGGCGTGCGCATCTCTTTTGTAGTACGGGTATCTGCTGCCCGATTCCAATGAAACGGGCCTTGACCGGTATACCCTGTTTTAGACAAATTGCGATCGCATCGACGAGAAGGTCCGGACCTTTGTAGAGCGATTCGAGGGTTCCGACAAAGACGATTTGCAGACTACGGGAATCACGCAGAGCGCTCCGTGGCTGCGACACAAAGGACTCGGGAGAGAGATTGGCATCTGAGACCGCGGCTGCATACTGTGCCGGCCCCCAGGCGTTCCCGGCAGAACCCATTCCGGTTTTATTCCCAGCAGACGCAGGCGGGTACCTTCTTTGCAAGTAAGACTGCGTAACATACGACACCGCAATCGCACGCTTGCACTGCCGCTGAAGTCTACGGGTGAAGTACTGCCGCGCGATGGGAGCAACCAAATGCCGATTGGCGGCGGGTCCAAGCACATCGTATGGATCAGCGACGACCTCCACTGCGTATGGAATCCGTTGCTGCGTCAGACGGTCTTCAACCGAATTTGCGACCTGACTCGGCAGCCGAAAGATGACTGCACTCTCCGGAGGAACAGCGGTCCTGGCTTTTTTCCGTACTTTGTTGAACTGTGTGAGGAATCCGAAAGGCCCCTTATAGCCTGGCATGGCATAGAACTCGACGCCAGGACCCTCGACCGGGAGGAAATTAGCCTCGACCCTGGGGACAGGAAATGCGCGCGAGATCACCCGGACGGAATCAAATACCTCGAGATACTCGCGATAGAAATCGTATGGACACTGGGTGATCGTCCACACTTTATTGTCCGGTGTTTGCAGAAAACGGTGTTCGAGAGTGAGGCACAATTGCATAGTCGGTTTCCAATCGATCCAGGTATTTAGCGGGGCCTGCCCGTCGCGGTTCCTGGCGAGGGCTGCGGGAAGGACTCGGCAGAGCTGAGCGCCAGCGTAATAACGACACGCTCTACGAGAGGTTTATAGAGTTGAAGTAAGCGGCAAATCGGCAAACGGCGCGCTCGAAAGTCAGATCAGAGTCATGCGTAATTCCTGATCACCGACGTCGCTTCGTAGCCTTCCTCACGAGCGGCAGAAAGCCGGTTTTTTTCACTTGGCGTCGGGAGCAGGACCTCACGAATACCTTCCCGAAAACGTCGCCAGGAGTACATTTCAGCTACGGCTCGCGCGGCTTCTCGCATTTCTTTGAGTTGCCGCCGATGAGAGAGCGCCCAGGACAGGCACTCGGCCAGTGCAACCGGATCTCCCGCCGGGATTGTCCAGCCGCTTTCCCCGTTCCGGATAATATCCGCGCCCCCGGTGTTTTCCGTGCATATGATCGGAACACCACAGGCTAGCGCCTCCAGATACACGTGTCCGAAGCCCTCAGCCAGGGACGGAAGCACAAAAAGGTCAGCCTGCTGAAAAAGCCGGACCAGATCGTGAGTGCCGATACGCGGTGTCTCGATAAAGATGTCTTCGAAGCCTCGGAGCACCGACTCATCCCGGACATGGCCTCCGGCGAGGACAAGATTTGCGTTTGCGGGCTGCATCTCATGCCATACGCGCAGGAGCATCCGCAAGCCCTTTCTTGCCACTTTCTGACCTACGTACAGAACTTTGAGGGGTTCTTCGCCCGAGGGACGCCCGAACTGAAACGTGTCGGTGTGGACGCCGTAGGGAATCACACTGATTCTATCCGGCGCAATGCCGGTCTCTTCAAGAGAACGCCGAGTGAAGGTCGAAGCGCAGAGGATATGGTCCGCCAGCTTGCTCTCCATTTCCCAGCGGGCAAGGACGGTTTCGCTTACCTCGCTCTCGGCTTCGCTTTTCAGGCCCGCATAATCCTCATCCCCCTCCATTTTCGACGTGTATAAGGTGCGGAGAAAGCGAGGATGCGGATGCACCTGAAACAGAATCCGCTTGAGATCTGGACGGAGTTGCTCGAAAGCAGCTGCGGCGGAATAGCTTGCGGCCAAGAGATTGCAGCCATGCTCGTTTGCGATGGCGGCCGCCGCCCGAGCTGTTTGTCCGCCCATCAGATCGCTGAGAAAAGAGCGTCGAAACAACTTGCCGCGGAGATATCCTGCAACAAACGCAGGTTTGTTGTCTGTCGTCAGCCGGGAAGGAAGCTCCGGTCGATATCGCTTTGAGATGCCGAACGTAGACTTCCCTATCCTGGTATTTGCAAACTTTCGCCATAGGGTCTTGTCGAGAGGCGTGTACCAATCGGTCACGAAGCGCTCAAGAACGCCCACCTCAGCAAGAGCCACTGGAAGCTCGTAGTGGTCCCGCTCCGCATCGTGCACGACGACCCAGTGCTGATCATCATTGGTTGACACTGCCTGCGGAGGATGACTTGACTTAGCCTTCTGGTACAAAGGTGACCTCCGGTGAGATAGAAAGCCGCATTCTCCGATTTGAGAGCAGAGAAAGAGCTGCTGCGGTTGTAATTGAGGCTTCTACCAGAGCACTCGCGATGCCGGCGATCGGAATGGCGAGAATACCAAGCCTGGGAAGAAGAGCAACGGCTGTAGCGATAAACACTGCCGCTGCCATTGGCGCTACCCAGGCTCGTACAGAGGTAAACCCGAGAGCATTCAGCAAGACCATAGGGTTTTTGTTCCAGACGTAGATAAGAAACCAGACGTCCAGGGCGATGACAAAACTCAACGGAGGTATGGGTAACACCCGAGACCAGGTATGGATAAAGACACGATAGATGAGTGTGTAGCAGAGGGATCCGAGTGCTACGGCACCCACACTCCGCATAACACCGCGCCACAGAGCAGCCTTGATCCACGCCCAATCTTCACGAACGCCAGCCTCCACATATGCCGGCCACAGAGGCAGGATGAACATGCAGCTAACGAAGTTGAAAATCATCATTACCTGAAGTGAAACCGACACCTCGGGCACCACTCGCGCACCCAGTTGCGAGGCTACGAGTACGTTGCTCGTGAAGGCGATGACGGTGTCCGCGATCTGCGCCACAAGAAGGCGCGAGCTGTCATGCCAGATCACCCGGAAGTGAGAAAAGTTGACAGTGCGAAAGTCCGGTGCCAATGCGCGGTGCCGAAAGCCATAGACATAAATACTGAGAAGTAAGTACGCGCATAAGATGGGGAGGGATGAAGCCAGTGCAAAGGCCTCCATACTACTGGTATGAAGGTGAAAAATAAAAAATAGAGCGGTCAGGCTTGCGGCGATCTGAGCGCCGTGGGCAAGATATCCCTCCTGAAGCGCGGAGGCAAAGAAGTTGACCACATTGAGAGATGCAGATCCGGCAACCAGACAGCCCATGATGACGAACAGCTGACGGCTTTGAGAGACCAGGGGCGAGGTGGCCCCGATCCCAACCCAATGGGGGAGGACGGCGGACCTTGACAACAATCCAACCGCGATGACGAGAAAGAGTGCGAGAGCTCCAAAAGCGATGTAAGCCGTTGCGGTGAACGAGCGGACACTCCGTGTATCTCCGCGAGCGACGGATGCCCCAACCACATTGATCAATCCCGACCCTATGCCAAAGTCCGAGACCATCAAGAGGCTAAGGATGGAACTTGCCGTAAGCCAAATTCCGTACTTTTCTATCCCCAGCAGGTGGGTGGCCAGGGGAATAATCATCAGTTTCAGGGAGGCATCGACAACTCGATAAGATATACCGGCAACCGAAGTCAGAAGGGCACGAACATCACGCCGACCCTGGTCGGTTGAAGTTTCAAGGCCTGGAAACAGTTTGCTAACGAGACGCATTCTCCCCCTAAGTGCGTTGTAGGTGCATGGTCACGATGGGGCGGCAAACGACCCCAGCATGAATCGCACTGAGTCAGGCTTATGATCGATGGCTACAAGTGCTGCGCAGCGGGATGCTGGATCCGGCGACGCCATCCGGGAGTATTCGGCTTGATGGAGTCCCACAGGATCTGTTTCGCTCTATGTTGGCGGCAGTCTTCTTCAAGCCGGCAGCGGACTTCTTTTGCCGTGGTTTGCCACGCAATCAAGCCAGATCAGGACTGTCGAAAACGCGACGGGCTGCCTTCGCGGGAACGAAGACGGCCTGGCGCAACAGTATGACTGGAGTCACGAACAAAGGTTGTTTCCTTACAGCTACGTCATTCCACACAGGCAGAGGTGCTCGCGTAGCGGATAGACGGCGAACCTGATGAGGTCCGCTTGCCGAATCTAGACATTCACGTGGGATCGTGAAGGGGGGAGGGTGGTTAGAGCTGTTAGAGCCGTTCAATCTGATAGTCGCCCAGCGGAATCTTCAAGGATCTCTGTATTGCGCCGACCGAGATAACAATGTCCCCGCGACCTGTTTGCGCCATCATGATACCTTCAACGCCTTCGAGGCAGCCGCCGCGGATTTTGATTCTTTCTCCTACCACCGGGAATGGGCCGGGCTCGCTGGGAGTGTTGCTTTGAAGCAAGGTTCGTACTGATTCGATCTCCTCGTTCGGAACTGGTACAAGTTCCCGTCCACTGGTCACAAATCGCACCAGACCGGGAAGACGCAATACTCTAACGAGCAGTTTCGGGTCTGCCACCATACGCACGAATGTGTAACCGGGAAAGAGCGGCGACTCCACCACCTTGGTGCGGTCACTCCACCGCCGCGTCTCCAGCTGCATGGGTGCGAACGACTCGAAGCCTTCATCGCGGAGCGCCGCATCGACTCTCTTCTCGCACTGATAGCGGGTCTGCAAGGGATACCATGCTGGTCCCGAGGGCACTGACGACCCTGTCAATGGCTCGCATACGGGTTGTCGATTTGCGTGCATAGCTTCGCCCTGTGAGCCACATGGTGGCTTTCGGAATTGGGGGAGTTGATTGACCTTTGTTAGCTTTACGGCCGATTTGAGTGGAGGCGAACGATTCCCAAAGAATCCTTCGCCGGGATGATAAGTGAGCTAGGCCAAAGTTAGCGGTAGTCGAGCGCTCCGGCAATAGAACTAATCTCCCCCCGGGTATCCGAACTTTTGGCCTGAGGTGATCGGCTGTGGATGAGAAACGAAAGTGATGGCGGTTCGCGGAAGATAAGCGCGAAGGTGGTGTACGGCCGCGTCTGCGGAACTCGTTAGAACGAATGATGCGATTTTCTCATCTCCTGTTAATGCGGCCATAAGACGCAACAAGCAGACTACTTAAGCTGAGCGGTGAGCGATGAGTAATGCACGCAAGTGGTTACCAAGGTTATTCGTACAAAACCCTCATAAACTTATTGCCTGAGAGCCGGAATGAGAGACAATAGGGGCACAGGGACAAAGTTGGGAGAGATTAGCAACCGGGACAGCCGATTTTCCCGTGGGCTTTTGTGATGAATGGCTAGATACCACTCAACAGTCGGGCTCTTGCACGATAACCCATAATTAGTTCCCCCCCCACCTTCTTGTACGAATCGCAAGCAGTTTCGGAGCCTTTTCAGATGGGGTCTATTTCCACCAGAATACTGGTGTACGACAGCAGTAGTCTGCAGTGCGAGCTACTGGCGACTGGGTTAGAAAGCCTGCGGCTTGGTTTGGATATCATGGGTGCGAACGACCTCGAGTCGTTGCACGTCCTGCTCACGGAGGACGTGGCTTCCACCGTGATCATCTCTGATTCCAGTGTGAACAGTAGCGCGCTGGCTCTCACGAAGCAGTTGCGCACGCGATTTCCCGGGCTGCCCATCGTATTTCTGCTGCAGGAGGGGCGTCACGATCGCGTGGTTGAGGCATTCCGGGCAGGAGCACGAGGGATTGTGTACAGCAACGAAAGTTTGTCTCAGCTGGCGAAGTGCATCGACTGCGTTGCCCAGGGCGAAGTGTGGGTACGGCGGGCCGATCTGGCAATGATTTTCGATGGACTGTTGAGGCCCAAGGTGCGGGTCACCGATGTCACGGGAAGAACCCTGCTGAGCCCTCGTGAGGAGGAAATATCACGGCTGGTAGCCGAGGGCATGAGCAATCGTGAGGTCTCGCGAACCTTGAAGATCAGCGAGAGCACAGTCAAGAACGCACTGTTTCACATCTTTGAAAAGCTGGGAATCTCGAACCGGGTTGAGCTTGCGCGATACATGAACGCACCTTCGGACCCGGAAGAATATACATACCGGTATCGAGATTCAGACCCAGCTGCATGATCCCAACGGCGCAATATCCGCTCGGCGTACCTGCCGGTTACGCATGAGCGGGGATAAAGACCCCGATTCGCAGGTTTTGCTGTTACCGGCGTGCATTCGTTGGCACGATCAGGGATGGGGTCCGCCGTCTCCTCGAGGCCCTGCCCCAAAGCGAGGAAAATGTCCGTGGGGCTCTTGTGCCTGTAGCGTCTTCCACTGCTCGGGGGTGAGGATCCGGCGCAGACCGAGAAGCATGCGGGCGTTCGCCTTCTCGAGTTCTGCGCGAGCCTGGGCCAGCCGGTCGATTTGTCCCAGAATTTTGCCCTCATCCGGCTGATCGGCCGCAAGCAGCGGCTCCATGGCCATCTCCTCTTTTCGCACCGTGGCGCTCAGATCCATCAGGCTGGGGCGGCTCTGCTCGAAAACAGCCTCCATTTTCTTTTGCTGGTCGGGGGTGAGGCCGAGTTTTTGAGCGAACTCCGGATTATTCCACCAGCGGCCGCGGGGCCCCAGGTGAAAGGCGCGCTCCATGGGGGGACGGCGGCCTTCCATGGGCGGTGGCCCCATGCCGTCTCCCTGGCCGCTTGGTGGTGGCGTGCTCTCCTGGCAAAGGGCAGCACTCGATCCCAAGGCAAACAAAAGCAGGATCGTGAACCATCGCGGCGTTCTGCCCTTCCGGAGGCTAATTGGATTGCACAATGTGCTTGCTCCCGACGGCAGCGTTGGCGGTGCCTGAGTTATCGGCCGAAACCAAGTGGGTTAGCGACTCCATCGACGAGGGAACGGCAACCGAGACTTGTTCATCCACCTGCTCCAGCAAGGCATCGTCACTGATCTGCGCAGTACTGATTTGCACCGCCGGGCCGGTTCCTTGGGAGCTGGAGAGATGAAAGAGATGCAATGGAAGCAGCGCAAGCAAGAGCAGGACCACGGGAACGGCAGCGGCGAAAGCCCATCGTATCGCGGTGATAGAGAGCCTTCTTAAAGGAACAGATTGCAGTGGCTGCGGACGGGTTGCCAGGCACTCCGAGCTCCATTCGACAGCCGCGCTACGGAAAATAGCGACGCCGTGCTCCAGCCGTGCCACCTCGGCGCTGCAGGCGGGACATTCGACAAGATGGCGGAGAACCTCCGGACCGTGTTGCCCGGCCCCTCGATTCAGGACGTACTCTTCCTGCTCCCAGGCTGACAGATGTTCGGTTTTCATCGCTTTCTCTCCATTGCCTTGCGTACTGAGGCCAAGGCGCGGTGCAGGTGGCTTTTCACCGTTCCCACATGCAGGCCCATTGCCGTTGCAATCTCGGGCAGTTCCATCTCTTCCACAAAGCGCAGCAAGAATACGCTGCGTTGCTTGCCGGGGAGGGCGGCGACACTATCCCATACTTGCACCAATTCCTCCTTCACCACCATGGCGGTTTCGGGGGAAATACCTGGAGAACGGAGGCGGTCCGCGATCGCCCCAGCCTCGACTGCCGTGTTGCTCGCCGTTTTCCAAAACTGAAACTTCCGCGACCGGGTGGAGTCGCGAATGAGATTGGTCGCGATGCGCGTCAGCCAGGTGGCGATGCTGCAGTCTCCGCGAAACTCGTCGCGGGCCCGGTGGGCCTTCAGAAAGCAATCCTGGGTCACGCTTTCCGCCAGGTCAGGATCCCTGAGCGAGAGCAAAGCATAACGATAGATGCGAGACCGGTAGGTGGCGCAGAGGGTGTCGATGTCCCCGAGCTCTGCGATCATCCGGTCCCGCACGGGTGACAGCTCCCCAGCGTAGATAGGCGGCTCCAATGCTTCCATAAACATGCCTTCTGGGCAGCAGTTTACGCCGAAACGGCTGCCCACAACGGCTCTGTTATCGCATCATCATCGGGCCGCGACCGGGGCCACCCATCATGTGTTCTTGCTCCAACTCGCCGAACTTGGTCTTTTGGTCGGCGGTGAGGATGGCGTAGAACTGGGCTCGGGCGAGCGCGTGGGAGGCCATCGCTTCGCCCGTCATTTGGCCCATGGTCGTGGCCGTCGACTGAATGGTGGCGGTGTCGTTTGACTTGATGGCGGCTTCCATAGCCTGGTGCGCGGCACGTTCGCTGGCTCTTGAGTTCTGGCGCGCAGTGGCTTCGGTGGTGAAGATGGCGGTGGCTTGTTCTACTTGAGCCGGGGTCAAGGTGAGCAACGTAGTGTAGCGCTGGACCTCATGCTGAGCCATGGCTGCCGGGGTCGGCGGAGTGTGCGGCGGCGGGGTTTGCGCGAGGGCCATTGGTAAGAGCCCCAGAGCGGCAAGAAGCGCAAGCGAAAACTTCATACTTCCTCCTGAATGGTTGAGAGGGACTTGATCCTTCTCGCCCAAATAGACGGCAGCCGGTGGGTGGGCGTTTACAGGGATCTTCAGAGGTTCGTGGGGTTATGGGCCATGTCAGTGTGAGAACCAGGATTTACGAATTCATTCCCTACGGGGTCCTCCTTCAGATCCAACCCAGGACTAGCGTCCCGGGCTAACTTCAGCTTTTCCCGTTCGACAAGCTCAGGGCAGGCTCTACGGGACTCGATATCGTGATGCTTTCTGCGGCGGTTTAGGTAGTAGGAGGAGCACTGCCAGGCCTCCGGCCCAGGCGCTGATTGCGCAAACCAGCATTACGGAATGAAATCCGGCGAGAAAGGCCTGGTCGAGTAGGTGTGCAGCCTGGAGGTGCTGGGCCTGGGAGAGGCTTGGTGGGATCGGGATGTCGTGCAGGCGAGCCTGGTTGGCCAGCATCTGCCGGCGAACCTCGGGCGGCAATGTGGAATGGGCGAGTTGGTCGCTGAAACTGGAGACAAATCCGTGAGCGAGGACCAGGGCTACTAAAGAGACCGCCAATAGTCCGGCAAGGCGGGAAAGAGAGTTGTTGACCGCGGAAGCGATGCCGGTTTGGGTCGGGGGTACTGACGACATCACGGCGTTAGTAAGAGGCGCAACGCAAAGGGTCATTCCACAGCCGAGGAAAAGGACTGGGGGCAGAACAGACAGGGTGTAGCCGGGGTTGGCGTCGAGCCAGGCGAAGGCGGCAAATCCGATGCCCGCCAGAGCTGCCCCGAGGCACAACAAAAGCCGTTCGCCCACCCTGGGAACCATCGCACCCACACGCGCGGAAAATAGGAACATCATCAGGATCAGCGGCAGGAAGACAGCGCCGGCCGCCGGTGGTGGATAATGCCGGACTTGTATCAGATAGAACGGGATCACATAGAGCGTGCCCCCAAGAGCTCCGTACAAGAAGAACGTGAGCACGTTGGGGGCGAGAAAGCGCGGGATGCGGAAGAGAGAGAGCGGCATCATCGCATTGGGCCGCTTCGCCTGGGAACGGAGGAAGAGGCCGAACAGGATGATCCCGCCGAGGAGAGGCACGGATACGAAGCGATTTCGCCAGCCCAGCTGGGGGGCGAAGGAGAGCGCGTAGACGATGGCTGCGAAGCTCAGCGTTGCGAGCGCGGCGCCAAGCCGGTCCAGTGGCAGCGCTGGGCCATTACCCGAGGCACGGCTCTCCGGAATGCGCGGCGCCAGGAGCATGATCACCAGAACCAGGGGGAGATTGAGGAGAAAAATCAATCTCCAGGACCAGGCCTGCATGAGCCAGCCGCCGACTACGGGTCCAATCGCGGCAAACACGGTGGTCCACGCGGACCAGGTACCGATGGCGCGGCCCCGTTCCTGCTCCGGGAACGATGCGGAAAGGATGGAAAGACCCTGGGGGATCAGCAGCGCGGCACCTAGTCCCTGGATAGCGCGCGCGGCAATGAGCTGGCCCAGGGACTGCGCCGCGGCACATCCCATCGAGGCAATAGCAAACAGCGCCACGCCCCACATGAATGTGCTCCGGCGGCCGTAACGGTCGCCGATGGCACCGCCAAGTAGGAGCAAAGCCGCCCCGAACAGAGCATAGGCCTGCACTACCCACTGGATTGCGGAGTAGGTCGCGTGGAAGGTGGACTGGAGGATGGGCAGGGCAATGTTGACGACTGAGCCGTCCATGAAAGCCAGAGCGGAGCCCAGGATGATGGCTATCAGCATCCACTTGCGGTCGGATTGCGGGCAGGGGGCTGCGGCGGCCGCAGCGCCGACCTGTGTACATGGCGGGATGACGTGAGACTTGGGGACTGCGAATCGGTTCACTGGGTGACAATCTGCAAGACTCTATCCTCGCTGTGAATGATGAGATTCTCGAACATTCACTTCGGTGCCAGGTTTTGATTTTAAGTTGCTGGTTCAAGGGGAGAGCGGGAGCTTTACAGATTGGCGTGCCATCGCTAAGGTGTTTTCGGGGCTGGAAAGGTAGACACCGCTGATAAAACTTCATCTGAACGCGGTGGACTATGGTATCGTCGTCGCCTATTTTCTGGTCATCCTGCTGATCGGCCTGCGACTGCGCCGCAGCAATAACACCTCTCGGCAATTCTTCGAGGCTGGCCGGTCGCTGCCGCTGGCGATTACGGGGATTGCGTTTGTAGCCGCGAATTGCGGCTCTCTGGAAGTAATGGGCATGGTGTCCACGAGCGCCAAATACGGGTGGCGCGCCGTGCATTTCTATTGGATCGGCGCTGTGCCGGCGATGCTGTTTCTGGCATTGCTGATGATGCCGATTTACTACCGCAGCAAAGTACGCAGTGTGCCGGAATTTCTCAAGGTGCGCTTTGGCGAACCGACGCGGGTGTTCAATGCGCTTTCCTTCGCCGTGCTCACCGTGCTGGTCTCAGGCGTCGGACTATACGCGATGGCGCTTATCCTGCAAGTGATTTTTGGATGGAGCTTCGCGGTGGCAACGGTCATCTCGGCCGTGTTTGTCCTTGCGTATATCCTGCTGGGCGGCCTGCGGGCAACCATGTACAACGAGGTGCTGCAGTTCGCTTTGATTGTTATCGGTTTCGCGCCGCTCGCATGGTACTCGGTTTTGTATTGCTGGGGAAAGCAGGTACATATCTGGGCCGGGATGCCTGCGGTGGATCCGCACGCAGCGACGATGGATGGGCTCGGGGTGATCTTCGGTCTCGGCTTCGTGTTGAGCTTCGGCTATTGGTGTACCGATTTTGTCTTGATTCAACGCGGGCTCGCGGCACGCGACCTCCCCACCGCGTCAGGCACTCCATTGGTGGCGGCTGCGGTAAAGCTCTTCTTCCCTCTCCTGGTGGTCGTTCCTGGAGTGGCGGCGGCTGCGATTCTTCCCGCTACTCTCTCCGGCCGCTTCGACCTGGCGCTGCCGTCGATGCTGGCGCGCTATTATCCTCACGGCTTGCTGGGGCTGGGCGTGACCGCGGTGCTGGCCAGCTTTATGTCGGGGATGGCGGGAAATATTTCCGCATTCAATACGGTGTGGACCTACGACCTGTATCAGGCCCACCTGGCCAAGGGGCGCAGTGACGCCCATTACCTCATGGTTGGACGTATCGCAACCGTGGTTGCTACAGTGCTCAGCATAGGGACTTCGTTCGTGGTTTTGCGCTTCAATAATTTGATGGATTACGTGCAGATGTTGTTCTCCATCTTCAATGCACCTTTGTTTGCGACCTTCCTGCTGGGCATGTTTACCGGTTGGGCTACCCCCACGGGTGCGCTTACCGGGTTGGTCTGCGGTACATTGGCATCGTTCGCGCATTGGCTGCTGTACCAGGACGGAACACTGAAATATGGCAGCGATATGACCGCCAGCTTCTACGGTGCCGGTGTCGGATGGCTGGCGTGTTTCTTTATCACCATCGCAGTCAGCCTGGTGACGAAAGAGAGTCTGTCCACGGTACCCGCGTATCGGCCGCCGGGGATACGTGCTGGGGCCCGGAGCCTGCCTGCGCCATTGTTGCTCTCGGCTGCGGGAATACTGCTGGCACTGGTTGTGCTTAACTTCGTTTTTGCTTAGCGGGGGTGCTGTGCAATGAGATGCAAGCTTCTGGCTGTAGTAGGTTTGTTGCTTTCCACTTCGGGCGCAGTCTGCCAAAGCTGGACCATTGGCAATGACCGGATCGAGCGGACGATTGCGTTTGACTCTGCATCGGGTCTGGTTACGCAACGGCTCACCGATCTCACAACTCACAGCGACTTGATCCCTGCAGGAAAGCCTGTCCGAAGGCCTGCTCCCGAATTTGCCTTCGACTGCAACGGGCAACATCTGAATGGTTCGACGTTCCGCCTGGTAAAAGCTGACCAAAACACACTGCCGGATGGAAAGTCCCTCACCATCCTTCTCGAGAGCAAGACGTTTCCTCTTCAAGTCTCCGTCGTCTACCGGGTCTACGATGGGCAGCCGGCCATACGGAAATGGCTGGTACTGAAGAATACCGGCGCTGAGCCGTTGCATCTTTCCCATCTGAGTATCGAAGCGATCTCGCCGAGCGTAGGGCTCTCCAACGAGACGGTTCTCAATGCCCAGTACGGCGCTGTGCCAAGGGAGACCTTTTACACCGGCAGGTCAGAGGATGCGGGACTATTTGTCTCCAACGCGCGCACCGGCGATGGTTTTGCAATCGTCAGCGAAGTTCCCGGGTATATGAAGCGGACGGAAATCAATGCCTGGTACGATCCGGGGCGGGTTGGGGTCGGGGTTTTATACGATACCGATCTGATGCCCTTCGAGCGAACACTCGCACCCGGAGCTGAGTTCAAGACGGCGGCTACCTCCCTGATTACATTTCGCAATGGTGATGGATTTCACGATCCCCATTGGGTACTTCCCTCTTACACGTCCGCGGTTCTGCAACGAAAATCGGTGGCTCACGGCGCACCCTGGATTTACAACACCTGGGAACCTTTCGAACGGAGTATCAATCGCGACACCACGCTCCAGCTGATCAAAGTGGCTGGGGACATGGGGATGGATATCTTCACTATCGACGACGGTTGGCAACAGGAATATGGGGAGAACACGGTGGACCCCAAAGCTTTTCCTGGAGGACTCGACTCCATCCGCGAAGCGGTGGAAGGGAGAGGGATGCGCCTCGGATTGTGGATCCCTATGGCAGCGATCGGGCTTAAAACCCCAGACTATGAGCACCACCCGGAGTGGGCGGCGCTCGATCAATCGGGTAAACCGAAGCTGACCTCCACTATGGCCGGCTCCAAGGTGGTCATGTGTTTGGCCAGCCCCTTTCAGGATGCGGCCGCGGACCGAATCAATGATGCCATTGAGCGCTTCCATCTGGCCTACGTGAAGCTCGATCTCACCACGATTTTCAACGCATATGGCGAGGCACCCGGCTGCTGGGCGAAAGGCCACTATCACAGTGACTGGGCGGAATCACTGAACATGATCTATGAAGGGATCAGTCACGTTACCAGCAAAGTCTATGAAAAACATCCGGACGTTCTTCTTGATCTGACGTTCGAGCTTTGGGGTCAAAAGCACGTGATCGACGCAGGTTTGTTGGCGGCTGGTGATCTGGATTGGATGAGCAATGTCAGTGATGCGCAGCCCGATTCTGCTGGAACGGTGCAGGCGCGCACGCTGCTATACCAACGGGCGCCCTCGATGCCGGTCGAAAGCATGCTCATTGGAAATCTGCACGCTGATGTACCGAATGCCCAGGAGACATTTGCAACCGCAATTGGTTCGGCTCCGCTGCTGCTCGGTGACCTGCGTAAGTTGAGTGCGGCCGATCAGCAGTGGTACCACGACCACATCGCATGGTTTAAACAGCTTCGAAAAACTACGGCTATCAACGAGAGCTTTTTCCCGCTCGGGAATTGGCGTCAACCCTCATCGGCTTCCTGGGATGGGTTCGCTCGCTTGTCGCGATCCGGCAACGGCGTGATCGCGGTTTTTCGCAATAAGTCGGATGTTTCCGTGGCCACCATCCAAGTGCCGCTCATACCAGAAGGTAAGTTTGCGCTACACTCCGTGGTCACCAACAAGGACCTTGGCGCCTTTACAAAAGAGGATTGGGTCCGCGGTGTGCCGGTTCACTTTTCCGGATCGCAAACGGTCGAGATCCTCGAAGTCAGGGCTGTCAGATGAGTCTGGGCGTCACCCTCTAAGGCTGGATGCCCGACTCGGCGATGACCTTTCTGGCTTCCATGGGCCAATCTTTATCAGGGACCAGATGGTCGTCGAGGATCAAGCAGTCACTCTCGGGAATCCAGCGCTGCGCTACTTTGTCCGAGTTGTGCCAGTTTCCGATAGCGCGATTGTCGGATGTGATACGCAACACATACAGCTTGCCTACCGTGTTGGCGAACAACCAGAAGCCCTGGGTCTCGACTACGTTATTGACCAGGCGGATGTGCTTGCTGCCCTCGTCTACATACAGGCCAATGCGTTCGCCGATGTCGAAAATATAGTTATCGCGTATGACCGTGCCCGGGCTGGAAGACAGATTGTAGATGGCGCCCCCATCGATAAACCACTTCTTCACCCCGTGGATGCGGTTATAGGCTACAAGGTTATTGCGCAGAATGGTTGGCGTATCGAAGACCGGATTCACGGTATGGCCATGCTGGTTATCGCGGTAGTTGGGGTTGCCGCCCTGGTCGTTATAACCCCATCCGTAGCCGATATCGATTCCGTCATAAAAGACGTCGGACACGTCGTTGTGCAGAATCTGCGCGCCGTCGAATTAGGTGCTTAGGATGCCTGCATTGTCCTTGTAATCCAAGCTGACGGAACTGACGAAGTCATCGTCGATCAGCAGGTTTTTATTGGTCATGCGGGGATCCGACGGGTGATGTGCATCTTTCCGCACGCCGCCTGCCAGAATGGCGCCCGCGGCGATGACCGAGAAGCGGCAATGGGTGACGCGCACACGATCGGTTCCCAATCCTATTCCACTGAGGTTGGCATCTGCATCGTTGCCAATACCAAGGCCAACTTGCCCGATCTGGCTAAAGTTGTCGTGATCGAAGGTCACGTTACGAGCCGCGGCAACTTGAACCGCCGCTGGAATCTGTGACCAGTGCTGGCGCATGGATTCAAATTCCGGGCAACCGTCTGCGCAGGTTTTCCAGGCATCCGCCGGGTGCGTGGGAGCGAGATCTTTTAAATAGGCTCCGCTCTGCTGGGCCGCATAGCCGGTATTTCCCGACGGCTCGAGCCAGCTCGTGTAGCTGAATTTCAGTCCAGCAAACGTGAGGTTGTGCTGAGGCGTGGCTTCTGCTGGGAGTAGCACGGAGAGCCACCTTGGATGATGCGGGCGCTCTCAACGCCTTCAGACGGGCGGCTGAACTGGCCCCGCAGGACTTCCACGCGCAATACGAACTCGGGTCAGAGTATCTTAGCCTCGGCAAGACGCAGGCAGCTGTGGTTTGCCTCAAAAGAGCTCTCCTTCTCGCACCTGAAGATTGGGGAACACTCTACAAGCTGCAGCGAGCCTTGCGCCAGGCGGGCGATGCGGCGGAGGCGAATGAGTACGAGGGCCGGCTTCGCCAATTGGTTCACAAGGATGATCAAGCCGGCCAGCATTCCATGGAAGCCCAACGGGATGACAACGAGGGAGTCGCCCTGGAACAGCGGGGGGACATTGTGGGCGCGCTGGAAAAGTATCGTGCCGCCAGCGAGCTTGCCCCGGAGCAGGATGGCTACCGTCTCAACTTCGCACTCGCCCTGTGCCGCCTGAACCGCTGGGATGAGGGCATAGCGGAAATGCGGGAGATCGTCCGCCGCGACCCGAATAATGCGGATGCTCAACGGGCCCTCTACATCGCAGAGGACAAGGCCAAGTTGGCCAGTCACCGCGCCCCGGGCGCTAACCCTTGAACGGAACGATCGCAAAGCCCGGATCTATTTCGCCGCCAGTAGCCCGGTTTGCCGGCCTATCAGGCGATCGACCATCCGTTTCGGCAGCAGCCTGGGCAAAGTCCAATCCTGGAGCTTTTTGCCCACGACTGCGTAGCGCACGTTGGGCTTGGCCGCGGTGAGAGCTTGATAGACCGCCTCTCCCACGACCTCTGGCGCCAGGCCCTTGCGCCCTTCCGCGATGAAGTACTCGGCAAAGCGTTGGATGATGGTTCCGTAATCGGTATTGCGATAGGGCCCGTATTCGTCACGCTCCGCCTTGTCCCAGATCGCCGTCGCGACTGCTCCAGGACCAATCACGACCACATCAATCCCATAGAGCATGAGCTCCCGCCGCAAGGATTCGGACATTCCTTCCAGGCCATGTTTCGATGCTGCGTACGCTCCGAGGAAAGGAATTCCCATCTTGCCTGCGACGGAGCTGATGTTCACGATGCGACCCGGCGCCCCTTCGCGTCCCCGGTCCGTACCCAGGAGCGGCGCAAAGGCCTGAATTACGCCCAGTGGAGCAATCAGGTTCACCTCCAACTGCCTTCGGTATTCCTCCAAAGGCAGGTGCAACAAGGGGCCGGGCACCGCGATCCCCGCGTTGTTCACCAGCCCGGCGAGACGCCGCTGGCCTAACCGCGTGCTTACCTGCTCGGCCGCACGCGCGACGGCCGCATGGTCCGTGACGTCCATCAGCAGCGGGATGAGCGCGGAGCCAAATTCGTTTGCCAGCCGCTCCGCATCGCTCTGCCTGCGCACACTTCCAAAGACTTCGAATCCCTGCGCTACGAGCACTTTGACTGTGCCCCAGCCTATTCCGGTCGAGGCTCCTGTTACCACCACACTTCGATTGGCCGTCATGACCAGCTCCTGCTGAGAATTTGGGCCTAACCCTTATCAAGTACAGCGTACATCTGTGCCTGATCGATTCGTAAAAGCGATCCGATTCCCTCCACCTTCCACTCGGCCGAGGCATTCATCAGCGCTGAGTGTTATGATCCGTCTGTTTCAGAGTCATTCCATCTACGGCGGCGGAGAAAATTGAGTGATCCAACAAAGGGTTTCCCAGCTGATTATTCTGGGTGTCATTGCGGGCGGTGGTGTGGTGGTTGCATTGTCCCCAAATCGTGATGCGCTGAACGCGGGTTCGGGCAGGGCCTATGCCGCCGAAACGCCGGCTACCGCCCCGATGAAGGTGGAGCGCCTGGATCCAGCTTTGGACCAGATCATTCCCGGCCAACCACGTTTGGAAAAAGTAGCCACCGGCCCAGGGTTCAAGTGGACCGAGGGTCCGGTCTGGATACCGGCTGGCTATCTCCTGTTTGCTGAGATTCCCAGCAATAGCATTCGTAAGTGGACTCCCGGTGTTGGCGTCAGTGTTTTTATGCAGCCGAGCGGCTGGAAGGAGTCGACACCGTATACCGGTCCGGAGCCCGGCTCCAATGGCATGACGCTCGATAGCCGAGGCCGGCTCACGGTTGCCGGGCACGCCCAGCGCGATGTTTGGAGACTGGAACAAATGAACCCCAAGGCGCAGATCACCGTGCTCGCGGACTCCTACCAGGGCAAGCGTCTGAACAGCCCCAACGACCTGGTATACAAGTCGGACGGGACGCTTTATTTCACGGATCCGCCTTACGGGCTGCCCAAACAGGACAGTGACCCTACCAAGCAACTGTCGTTCAGCGGTGTTTACCGGCTACCCGGCGCGCTGAATCACAAGCCCGGCGCACCTCCGGATCGTGATCAATTGCAGCTCCTGCTCAAAGATCTGCCCCGGCCGAACGGAATATGCTTCTCCCCCGACGAGAAATATCTTTACGTGAACAACTCGGAACCGAAAAAGCTGTGGATGCGCTACACCGTCAAACCCGATGGAACGCTCACAGACGCCAAGGTCTTCTTCGACGCAACTTCAGATAAGCGGGTAGGCGCGCCGGACGGGATGAAAGTGGATCAAAGCGGAAATGTGTATAGCGCGGGGCCTGCCGGGGTTTGGATCTTTTCTCCGGAAGGCAAGCATATCGGTACACTCGATATACCGGAGCGGGTGGGCAATGTGGCCTGGGGCGGCGCCGATCACAAGACACTATACGTAGCGGCGAGCTCCAGCATTTATCGCATTTCGTTGAAGATTCCCGGGGTTTATCCGCACATCCGCTGACTCCAACGCCGAGGAGTACGCAGGATCATGTCCATTGTTATCAGGCCAGCGGTTGCATCCGATCTCGATGCGATCATGCGGATCTATGCGCACCATGTACAGCATGGCACTGGATCGTTTGAAACCGAACCACCCGATCACGCCGAGATGACACGCCGCTGGAGCGAAGTGGAAGCCAGGGGCCTGCCTTGGCTGGTAGCCGAGGACTGTGGTGAAGTGGGCGCATATGCTTATGCTGCCCCCTATCGAACCCGGCCCGCGTACCGGCATACGGTGGAAGACTCCATCTACGTCCGCGCTGACCGGCTCGGTAGCGGCCTGGGCAAGCTGCTGATGCCGGCTCTCATCCGGGCTGTCCAGGCTTGCGGCATGCGGCAGATGATCGCTGTGATCGGCGACAGCGCCAACAAGCCCTCCATCACCTTGCACCGCCGGTTCGGCTTTCAGGATGCTGGCTTGCTGAAGGATGTTGGCTTTAAATTCGGGCGGTGGCTCGATACGGTGTTCATGCAGCGGAGCCTGGTTCAGGATTGATTAACCTAAAAACCAGGGGAGGAAGACTTGAGAGGAGCCAGAAAGTTAGTGATCGACGTCATGACGACTTCGTCTCGCTGGTTGTAAACAGTCGTCAGACAGCGAACCATTCCGTATGTGGGGCGAGACGCCAGGGGACGGGTATGTTGGATTTCGGATCGGGTGCGAATCTTGTCGCCTGGACGGACGGGCTTGGTCCAGCGCATCTCTTCCACTCCGGCGCCGATCATACCTCCGGAGACCCTGATCGCCTGCACGCGTTGACGCATGGCAATGGCCGCGGTCAGCCATCCTGAGGCCGCAAGACCGTTGAAAAATGAATATCGTCCGGCGGTTTCATCTATGTGAAATGGCTGCGGATCGTACCTTTCTCCGAAGCTGATAATCTCTCTCGCGGTGAGCCAGTAGCTGTCTTCCGAATCGAAGGTTTGGCCCGGATAGAAGTCTTCGAAGTAAAGTTCCTCTTGCATAGTCCTCCAGGAGAAAACACTGTGACGCTCAGCATACTGCCCGAGCTATCGAGAAAGAAATTCGAGGACCGCCTGGTTGAACCGGGCGGCTGCTTCCACGTTCGAGATATGTGCGACAGGTAATGGAACCAGTGTAGCTCCCGGAATTTTGGCTTGCAGAAACTTTGCGTCGTCGAGCGTCGTTGCAGGGTCACGCTCGCCGGCGATCACGCAGGTGGGCACCCGAATCTCTTCGACCAGCTTTCTTTGATCCATGTCGCGGATGGCTGCACCGACCAACGTGTATCCCCTGGGGTTGGTGGCCAGCAGCATGGCGCGGAACGGCGCGATCGCGTCTGGAGATGCGAGCCGAAACGCAGGGCTGAACCAGCGTTCGAGAGCAGCTTCGGTGATGGCAGCCATTCCATGCTGCTCCACATCCGCGATGCGCTGGTTCCATGATTCTGGTGTTCCGATTTTGGCCGCTGTGTTGCAGAGGATCAGAGATCTGAGGCGGTCCGGGGCGTTTGCTCCGAGCCATTGGCCGATGACTCCGCCAACCGACAGGCCACAGAAGTGCACCTTGTCCATCTGAAGCTCATCGAGCAGCGCCAGGACATCCTGGCCCAGGGTGCTGATCGAGCATGCTTCGTCCACCAGGTCACTATTTCCGTGGCCGCGCATATCGTAGCGCAGGAGGTGAAACTTGCTCTCCATGACTGCTAATTGCGGCTGCCACATCTCGAGTGCGGTTCCTAACGAGTTCGACATCATGAGCACTGGAGCGTCGGCTTTGCCACTCAGGGTATAGAACAGCCGCGCGCTATTCACTTCACGTTTCGGCATCGGTTGCGGTCCTTGTAGGAAAAACTCCTCAGCCTTGGAAGACTTCGGTCATTCTCGTGGGCAAAGCAAGAGCTGTCAACGCTGCAGTCGGCCGCGCAGCGAGCTCCGGCGCTTATTGAGAGCTTCGAATCTCAGGAGACGCCGCTGGTACGCAAACGAACTCCGAGTCGCGTTGGTGAACGAAGGGGCACGGCTCCGTGTCAGAGCACTGGGCGCTGACGAGGTCTTTAGAGGGTGTGTGAGAACTTCGTTTCAGTCCCGCAGAGCCTGCCCTGAGCTTGTCGAACGGGGACTGCTGAACTTAGCCCAGGACGCAGTCCTGGGCCTGCTTGCACCGTTGAAGAGTCCCGGATCAGACCTTGACGGTAACGGTTTTCACTTCTGTGTATTCGTGCAAGGCGTATTCGCCCAGTTCGCGGCCCATCCCCGTTTGCTTGATGTTCTCCGTCGCCTAGTCCAGCAAAACCCTGGCGAACACATCGTGGTCGACATTGCCACCGGTGGCCACCAGGCCCACACGCCTTCCCTGAAGCGTGTGCTTCTCTTTCAGAGCGGCGGCCAGTCCTGCCGCGCCCGCGCCCTCGACTACATTGTGTGTGTCGGTAAAGTAAAACTTCATGGCCAGGCGGATTTCTTCCTCGCTCACGCGTACTACGTGGTCGACGTTCTCGAGCACTACTTCCAGCGCCGCATCGTCGGGGACTCGACAAGCCATCCCGTCGCCCAGCAGGGTGCTTACCGGAGCGGCTATGTTGCGTTTCGCCTCGAACGAGAGGGCATAAGCGGGCGCACCCTCGGCTACGACTCCCACGATCCGTGTCTTTAGATTCATTCCGTTCCGAACGGCGCTGCAGGAGCAGATACCCGATCCCTGCCCGATCGGTACGTAGACAACATCCAGATCGGCCACTGCAGAGAAGAACTCCAGCCAATAGGTAGCCACCCCTTTCACGATGTCCCGATGGTACGGAGGAATAAAGTGCCAGCCGTGCTGATCCGCAAGCCTCTGCGCGTGCTCTTTCGCTTCCTGGAAGTCGCCGCCAAACTCGATGAGATCGGCTCCCTGTGCGCGCATAGCCGCGTTTTTTTCTGCACTGTTCCCTCGTGGCACCACAACATGCGCCGGCACCTTGAACCTGCCTGCGGCCAGCGCTACCGACTGGCCGTGATTGCCGCGCGTCGCTGTGACCAATCCGGAGATATTTGCCGATGTACGGAACAGTTCGGCCGTATACACGACTGCGGTGCGGGCCTTGAACGCTCCGATAGGAGTGTGGTTCTCATGCTTTACCCACACTTCGGTTCCCAGCCGTTCACACAGCAGAGGCCAAACGATTTGCGGTGTGGGTGGCATGATCGCGTACACCAACTGCTGAGCATCTTTGATCTCGTCGATGGTGGGCAAAGCTGTCGCGGCTAGCATTTGCTTGGTCATTGCGGGTTCGGCTCCCCTGTTGTCAATAGTCTACTCGCGTTCCTGCACCTACTCGTAACAGCCCTACTCCCATTCAAGTCCTTTGACCATCACCGATTCGATTTTGAGCGCCGTCCCTCCACTCTCGATAGTGAAGCGCACCAAATCGGCTGGAGCACCGATTCTCAGTACACCCAGACCGCCTACCAACCGCCCGGGATTTTCCGTCGCCATGCGGAGGCTATCCGCCAATGAAGATCCCGTCATCGACATGGCTCGCGCGACCCCATCTTTCAGAGGAACCGCTGCGCCCGCGAGAAACTCCGTTCCCGCGAGACTCAGGCGGCCATTGGCGTGGAGTTCTACTCGACCACCCACCGGCGCGGTATAGGTCCCCGGCGGCATGCCCGCAAGAGCAACGGTATCGGAGACCAGTATGCAACGATCAAATCCTTTCGTACGTACTATGACCTTGAACATGTCTGCCGGAACGTGATGGCCGTCAGCGATCATGGTCGCGGTCAGGCGGTCTTCTGCGAGTTGCGGCCAAAGCACATTCGAGTGCCTGGGGATAAGGCCCGCGATACCGTTGCCAAGGTGCGTGGACAACTTCGCCCCGGCATTGACCGCTCGACGTATTTCTTCCGCGGACGCGTCGGTATGCCCCAGCGCGACATGCACTCCCCGTGCCGTCAACACCGACACATACTCTTCCGTTTCCCTAAAGTGAGGAGAGAGCGTAACCATGCCCACCAGACCCCCTGAAGCATCCTGCCATCGGTCAAATTCAGCCACGCTGGGAGGGCGGACATGCTCCACCGGGTGAGCCCCGCGGAAGCCCTCGGTTGGGCTGATGCTCGGTCCCTCCACGTGAACGAAGGGGACAGCATTTGCGACCAGGCTGCTGCGTCGCCGCGCCTCCGCGATCGCGCGCAGGGCCGCCGTGATCCTGACTTCTGCCGCCGTGATGATGGTTGGCAGATAGGTCGTAACTCCCGTTGCGATCATCTTTCTCGTCAGCGAGAGGATTGCTTCCGGATCCGGCTCCTCCCGGTTCACATCGTCCCCCCCATATCCGTTCACTTGTAGATCCACGAACCCGGCTGATAGCCAGACGTCCTCCTCCCTTCGACCATCCTGAATCTCTCGTATGATTCCGTCATGCACAGTAACTGCAAGCGGCCTTCCATTTTGCGGGTTTCGTCCGGTTATCGTATGTCTGCTCTCTTGTGTGTGTCCAGATGACGGGTGCAGTCCTGGTTCGCGGTGATGGCGTCGCAGCGGCCTGTTGCGTGCGGGCGCTTTCCGCATATGATCTGCCTGTTTCTATCGTAAAGGCAGGCCGTCCTAAATTATCGGCGGTTCTCATGGGGGAAGCGACCCAGTCTTTGCTCATCGATCTCTTCATGGATCAAAAGCTGTTTCAGGGCCTGCCGCGCATCCGCAAACGGGTGGTTGCGTGGGGTCCGGGTGCGCAGCCTACGGTGTTGCCACACTCCGCCCTCGTCATCTCGGAACAAGGTCTCCTCGACCGCCTTTGGTCCAGGGTGCAGAAGCCCATCGAAGAGCCCCGGAACACGGCCGATTGGGAGATTATCTCTTCGCGCAAGGAAAATCCCGGACGGGACGAAAGACCAGACGAAAGACGGTTCGGGTCTCGCACCGCTTTTGTCAGCAACGTTCAACTAAAAACAGATGTCGATCGCGAGTCTTGCTGGGCCGAGTCTCTCGAGGACGGGTGGCTCTTCCTTTTTCCAGTGGACGGCGCATCGGCTTGCCTGATTTCCGTGGGCGGACCTGCTACCTCGCTCCTCGCACAAAGCCGCCTCATTGCGGCTCAGGTCGAGGCGCCCATCACCTCGGCGGCCGAGTTCCCTGCTTACCCGCGGATTCTCTCCGAGCTTTGCGGATCGGGTTGGCTGGCATGCGGAACGGCCGCTGTGGCGTTCGATCCGTTGTGCGGAGAGGGGGTGGCCAATGCAGTGCGGGAAGCGATCCTTGCCTCAGCGGTTATACGGGCTGCGGTGCAGGGTTCCGACGTGGAGAGCTTGCTGGCCCACTACAGTGCACGCCTGATGAGCGGCTTTCTCCGTCATCTGCAAATGTGCCACCACTATTACCGCACCGGCGGGACTGGCCCTTTCTGGAGTTCGGAACTTCAGCTCTTGCAGCTGGGGATCGAATGGCTCTCCGAGCGTCTTCACCCGCAGCCTTCGCCCCGGTATCGCCTGGTCGGGTTCGAACTGGTTTCCATATGATCAGCATGATCAGCGTTTAATCCTGCAAGGCTCCCTGCATGCTGAGTCGTGACTGCTGAAACTGACGAGCGAGGAAGCCGCCGCTGCTCAGAAGTTCCGCGGGTGAACCCATCTCTAAGATTCTTCCCTGGTCGAGTACCACCACCATATCCGCCCGCTCTACCAGCGACATGCGGTGGGTGATGAGCATGGCGGTCCGGCCGCGAAGAACCCGCCCAAACGCGCTCGTAATCGCGGCCTCAGAAACCGGATCGAGGGCGGAGCTAGGTTCGTCCATAATCAGAATCGCCGGGTCTCGAAGAAGCGCACGAGCCAGCGCGATGCGTTGCCGTTCTCCGACGGACAGGGTCGAGCCCCGTTCCCCAAGCATGGTTTCGTAGCGATCCGGCAGCGACTGAATAAAATCGTCGATGGCCGCCGCTTTGCAACAGTCACGGATCTCCTCGAGCGAAGCATCCGGCTTGCCGTACGCAATATTCTCCCGCACGCTCGCTCGAAAGAAGTAGGGGGTTTGCTCCACCACGGCAATATGCCGGCGCAAGGCTTGAAACTGAAGATCCCGCAGGCAGTGCCCGTCGATCCTGATGGCTCCCGATTGCGGGTCATAAAAGCGCAGCAGCAGGTCAGCCAGGGTTGACTTCCCTGCTCCGCTCGAGCCCACCACGACGCACAGCGCCCCTGCAGGAACATGAAACGAGACCTGGTCGATGACCGGAACGTTCTCAGAATAGCGAAAGTAAACACGGTCAAACTCAATCGCGCCGCGCACCTCCTCCAATGCGAGCGCATGCGGAGACTCATGAACCTCGACCGGCGCATCCAGAACTTCAAACACCCGGCTGAGAGCAACTCCCCCGGTAAGAAGGTTGGTGTAGATCGCCAACAGACTCTGCACCGGCGAAAGCAATCGCATGTGGTAGGCCATAAAGGCGACTAGCCCGCCCACCGTGAGGTGGCCATCGATCACTAACTTGCCGCCGTAGAAAAATACCAGGGCCGTCGAAAGCGCCAGGACCGTGCCCGGCAGAGCGCTGGCCAGAAACGATGTGAGCTGCATCGACAACATGGATTGCACGAAGCTTGCATTGAGGCGGCGAAATTGCTCTGCTTCATGCCCTTCGTTGCCCGAAGAAACGATGAGCCGCATGCCCAGAAGACTCTCGATCAAAAAGCTGCCCAGGTCGGCGCTCCGTTCGCGTAGAGTCCGCGTTTGCACCGTGAGCCTTCCCTGGTAGTGCCTCAGGGCTATGACTCCCACCGGCAGCAGCACCACACTAAGCAGAAACAGGTGCCAGTTCAGCCAGATCATCATGGCGACGCTGCCCACAAAGAACAAGACATTGGAGAATACCGAGAGCAGAGTGTCGGAACAGATGCGCTGCACTTCGCCAATGTCGTTATTGATACGCGAGACCAGGTCGCCAAGCTTGGTCTTGTTGTAGTACCGCGGTGCCAGGCGCTGCAGGTGGCGGTAGACCGATAGCCGCATAGTAAAAAGGCACTCTGCTGAGATCCTGACGTATCGGTAGCTCGACAGGATATTGAGCACGAAGCCTACCACGGTCACCGCAACCATCAGAATGGCTATCTCAAACAGTGCGTGAACATTGCGCCGAATCAGCGCATCGTCGATCAGCAGCCTTGAAATATAGGGCTGTGCCAGGCCAACGATGGTAGAGAAGAGCCCGAGCACCATCACCAGCAGCAGTCCGCGCCAGTAGGGCGCCACATAGACGAGTGCCCGCCGGTACTGGGCCAGTAGAGCGAACCTGTTTTCCGTCACAGTCCCTCCCGGGACGAATTTCGCTACCAGCAGTATCCGAGGCCCACGCAGGGCACCTGCTCCTGCCGAAGAGCCGTGCCCTCAACGCCCATTATCGCCGCCGCAGAGCGGGATGGCGACATGTAAATGAATCATGCGTTCGCACCAACTTGTACCAGGCCAGGGCGAGCCCGATTGCGGTCGACCGAGACGTGATCCTGGGACAGCATGACGAATGCACCAGTTCTGGCGGGATAGGTCTCGTGTCCCCCTTATGCTCCCTCACGGGCGACGTCTGACGGAACTCGCGGCGTAGGGTGAGTCATGGGTGGCTGAGAATTTGGAAAAGCTCACCTGCTGCAAATTACCTGTATTGGTGTATCCTTATACCGATACAGTTACTCTCTCATGTTTTTCAAAATAACACCCACCTCGGGGCAGTCCCTTTACCTGCAGTTAATGCAGCAGATTCGGCACGCCGTCGAGAGTGGGGCGCTCCGCGATGGCGACCAGCTTCCGGGTATTCGGACATTAGCGCAGGAACTGGTCGTCAGCCCCAACACCATCGCAAAAGCCTACTCGGAGCTCGAACATGAGGGGCTTTTGGAACTGCGTCAGGGTTCAGGAGCATTCATCTCCGTGAATCGCCGGGCTCGCTCACTATCGAATCATATTCAAGCCGCGAGTCGAAGTGTTATCGATCTGGTCGAGCAGCTCCGTGAAAGAGATTTTCACGATGAAGAGATTCGCAGAATGTTCGAAGCGGCCTTGCTTCATCAGCCCGAGACGGCGAGGAAAAGATGACAAATGGACTAGTCATTCAAACGGAGAGACTTGGTAAGTGCTACGGAAGGCTTGAAGCGCTCAAGGAACTCAGTCTATCAATTAGACCCCACGGCATTACAGCATTTCTTGGTTTAAACGGGGCCGGCAAGAGCACCACGATCAAGATACTTTTGGGCATGATGCGGCCAACCAGCGGGGACGGCACTATCTTAGGCCAGCGAATCAGCGACCCTATTGAGAGCGTTCGTATCCGCACAAAAATCGCTTATGTAAGCGAGAATAAACGGCTCTACGATTACATGACCGTAGAGCAGATAATACGTTTCACGAGGGCATTCTACCCGGACTGGCGTCCCTCCGAGGAGCAGAAGCTTCTCCGCCAATTCGAGCTACCCCCTGATCGGAAAGTCAAATCGCTTTCCAAAGGAATGCGCACGAAGCTCGGACTATTGATGGCCTTCGCTCGGCAGCCGGAGTTGTTGATTCTGGATGAGCCAAGCGAGGGACTTGATCCGGTTGGGATTGAGCAACTCCTGGAGATCCTCGTAGCGCGGTGTAGCGAGGGTACCACGGTCTTCTTTTCCTCGCATCAGATTGCTGAGGTTGAGCGCATAGCCGACCACATTTGCATCCTCCACGCGGGACGCCTGGTGCTGGATTCCTCGGTTGATGATCTGCGCCAGTCATATCGGCGAATTGATCTGGTCTTTCCGTCAATCCCAGCGGAACATGACTTTCGGGTAGAGGGTATCGAAGACGTCAGAACCCGCGGTCATCAGATGAGCGTGCTCGCCAGCAGGAACGCTGAAGCCATTGTAGCCAGAGCACACGACTTTCAAGCCACTTCGATCGACATAACTCCCGTAGCACTGCGAGACGTGTTTCTACAAAAGGTAAAGGAGGCTTGAGCAATGCTTTGGTATAAGGCTTGGTTGGAGACTCGATCGCGGTTCCTGATCTCCCTCATCGGAATGGTTGCTCTCTGCTCGGTTTTGGTTCTGCATGGAGATCGCAACGTGGCCTACGAAGTAAGCTCGGATTACTACAACTTCGTGCTCTTTGAAGGCCACCAAATACTGGTGATGATGTGGACTCTAGCTGTCACTTTGACAATGATGGGTGGCCTCCTGCGTGAGGAGGCGACCGGGTCCTCCTCCTTCACCCTGGCGCTCCCGGTTAGCAGAAGACGTCTCATATTGGTTCGTATATGCACCGGCCTCGCTCAGGCGTTCGTGCTGGCGATTGTCCCATGGGTTGCGATGTTGTCGGTCAGTAGCATTTTTGGAAAGACGCATTCATTCTCCCAAGCCGTCTACTACCTTGTTTTATTGCTCGGCGGTGGACTGCTATTTTTTGCGGTGGCTGTCCTGGTTTCTTCTCTGATCAGTGGTGAGTACACGGCTCCAGCCGTTAGTTTTGGTGCGGTCATCGTCACAGCGGTGGCGCTCAGTAGTGCCGCCCTGCGTCGCTACAGTCCCTGGGAGTTCATGACCGGCGCGAGATACAGAATTGAGCAGACGAATCTCCTCTCCTTGCCGATACCCTGGCTCCAGGCGGCGATCTACACGGTGGTAGCCGGTCTCTTGCTTGCCATATCTGTGAGGGCCATTCAACGACGGGAATTTTGAACAGTACCACCAGCGCAACTACAAGTTCCTGAAGCGCTTCGCTACCTCGACGGTTCGCGATGTACCCTCTTTGAAATCATGTTGTCTCTATCCAGGAAGATGAGGATGAGCGTTGCTAGTTCTTGGATACTTTGGGGTGTGTCTGGATTGCACTGGAGCAATCGTAAACCAGCCCGGACGGCAAACAATTCGTCACGATCTAGTCGGTCGGGCTGCTCTATCAAATCGATGCGGTGCATCTTCCCCGCTGCGTGTGCCCACACATCAAAGACGGTCGCGGACATGCCCGGTGTCAGCTGGATGACCCGTGCTTCCTGGGCCGCTTCCTTCGGACCGTCTGCCTCAATTTCAATCTCCCAAATCACACGAAACTCCAAGGCCATCCCCGAAACCGCTGTTGAGATGGATACTAGAGTGGATCGTCCAACGCTATGACCCACAGGTAGAACGCGCACTCAAGTACCGTAACAAAGTAGGTCGCGCCGTCGTTTACGACGTCCTGCGGTACTCACAGCGTCCAACTTTAAGCCGCCTGAACTACACCGCCGTGTTGCGCGTTTTGGACCCGGGCCCGATATCTCGCTCGTCTCTCGCGAGATGTGGGGGCGACCGTTGGTCGCCCCTTTACAACCTGGACTTCTTCAACCCTGGATATCCGTGGCATGGTTAGTTTTACTTAGGGGTGAGTGCGTAGATATGCCTCCGCTGGCGACAATCTTGTCGTCGTCGCTTAGGCCGCTGGCGTTGGTCAGCAGCGTAGAACGTCGGGGCGCTGCGACAGGAAATCAGGCGAAACGCAGAGCTGCTTTTCGTTTCTGATATTCAGGATCAATACACGGTGGGAAAGGCAACCATGGTTCTCTCAACCACCGAATTTCTTGGCCAACCTCCCGCCTTTGGCGGTGGTGATCTGCGACGGTGTGAGGCTGGTCCCGACGGTCAGTCCTTCGACCATCAGGTTGTTCATCTGCGTCTTGGCGAGGCGCTCATTCTGGTAGTCGACTTTCACGTGGTCCAGGCCCAGCAGGTGTCCCAGTTCGTGGGCGAGGGCGCGGCCGCTTGACGTCGCGTTATCGTACTGTTGTACAAAGCAGGCCCCTTCCGGGTCGCTGTTGAGATAGGACGTCCCGCCCGCGGTAAGACCCGGCACCCGATTGATCAGAAATACGTTCACCAATGTCCCGGCGGGACGCCGGTCCGACAACACGTCGAGCACGAGCTGATCGCGGGTGCGCGAGCCTTTTGGAAGATCCAGCGCCGTGTCGAAAACCACGCCTTGTTTCAAGTGGAACTGAATGTTGGCGCGCATCCAGATATTGTTGGCCACCCGCAGGGCGTCACTGGGGCCGGTACCAGTCCAGGTTGAGGGTTCTATCTGTCCGCGCTCGGAGAACGGCGTGACCACGAGATTTAAGGGAACGATGAGCATAGGTAACCCTCCCTGATAGCTTCACGTTTAACTTAGCTCGCGGAGTTAGCAAGCGGAATCGCGACCTGCTCAAAATTAAACCAGATCGACGGCACACGGGTTTTCGCGGCTATTTGTACAGCTTCGCCTTGGCAATGGATAGTTGTTCCATGGCCGCGATCCGCTGGGCGGAGTATTTGAAAAGAGCTTTGGCTTTTGGAGTGTTGATCTTGCGGCTTGCCTTGGTCATCCTCTTTGGCGCCTCGAGGCCGTCGATCCACTCACGCAAACTTTTGCTTCTGTCGGCCTTGCCTATGTCCTGAATGACCGGCGGCTTGGAGGGATCGACGTACATCAACTGCTGCCATTCGTCTATCTCGGCATTGACCCAGGATATGTAACCGCCCGGAAGAATCTGGCGAGGGCCCTTGATGGCGCCGGTGAAACTATAGCGCGTGCCGGTAGTAACCATAGGGTCGTAGAAGTGCGGTGTGATGAAGTCGGAGACCGCTACGCCGTTGATGGTGTAGGCATAGCTGTTGTCTTCGCAGGGATCGCAGGCTTCTACCAGATACCCGAACTGGCCGGTACTGTCCTGGATCTTTCCCTTGACGACTTTGATAGCGACCGAAGACTGCATGCGATTGCCGTAAGGGTCGACCAGCATTTCGAGGATCTCGTGACTCGCATCGATGGTCCAGGACGGGTCGGTCTTGGTGGCGATGACCTTCGCATAGGGCTGTTTATGCTTGTCGGAGTGGAAGCCGCCCTCGTCGGGCGGAAGGGTCTTGACCAGCTGCACGGGCCAGACACCCGCAGGAATCTTATCCGGGTTGGGAAGGTACATGACGGTCGCGAAGACCGGCCAGAACTGCGGGAGATCACGGGTGACCTGAAGGTTAAGGGCAATGGCGGCCGAGTGAACAAGATCGGCTTCGATCTGGCCGGTCATATCGACCAGGCCAATTTGGTTGACGGGCATGAGCACTCCTTGACCGCGCATCGAACTCGCGCACAGACAGGACCCATCCGCAGGAGGCAGAGGATGACTTTGTCGATAGCACCACCCTGCTGCCGCTTTGGTTGGAAACTCTTCAGCTAAATAGTGACGACAGTATTACGATCGTTACACCGATAAAACCTGTTCGACGAGAATGTCCTGACGAAATTCTCAGGGGCACACGCCAGTGGAAGGCGGACACCCGGATGCCGGCCCCTGCAACCTTTTCCCTTCGGTCGTACCCGGACGCTTCAGTCTTCTGAATAGACAAGAAGCCCCGTCGAACCGTTACTTCGGCTCGACAGTGGTTCCTCCGTCGACAGTAAACCCTGGTCCAGGAGAATGTCCGCTGCCTTCCGAAGATCGGAAAAGTGGAAGTGCGACATTTCGGCTATCTCCAGCAAGGAGTGTTCTCCATCGGAATAGTTCAACACCCAGAATAGGTGAACTAAGTTCTGTTCTATGATCGGGCCGCCCATTTTTCGGTAGATACCCCGTTTACCCAATTGTGGTTCGCCCTTCGGGCTCGTGTTGAAGTATTTCGCATCCCCTTCGAGTATGGTGACGATCCTTGCCAGGAGCGAAAGACTCCCTCCGAGCTTTTCTGGCGACATAAGGCTAAGATCATCGGCGGAGGTGTGGTTTTCCGGGTAATGATGGGAGTAGGTTCTGAATAGGCTACCCACGGGCAAATTGAATCCTGGTGAACAAAACTGACGTTCGTCGAAGCCGAACGGAGTAAATCCCCAAAGCTCGTATTCTTCTTTGCTTTCCCGCAACGCACACTTGACCGCCCGGTCAATCTCTGTTCCCCCGCGCCGTGTCTCTTTCCACGTAAACCCTCCATCATCTCCGATGCAGGTCAGCGTGAAACCATATTTAATGCGATCAAGATTTGCTTCATTGCGGCTAAGCCACGTGATCGACCCAATCGTCGTCGGAATGAAAATAAACCGATAAGAGAGACGCCGATTTTCAATACGAGATAAGTACGCAGCCAGGAATGTCCCAACAGCGACGCCGGAGAGATTGTCGTTGCACATTGCCGGATGATCCATATGAATCGAGATAAGCAACTCGTCGGAACTGGCACCGGGCAGGTAATATTCACCGTAGGTAAGAAAACCATCTTCCAGCGTCGAGTCGATCACTACCTCGTACTCGCCGTCCTCCATCTCCTCCAGGTCTCGATGCGCCAAACAGAAACCCCAATTTGCGTCGTAGTACGAGTAGCGGAACGGTATCCAGCTTGGCCGCTCAGGTATGGTGAACAGATGCTTTTTGAGTTCTCTTAAAGAAAACTTTCCCTTCACTGGCACGCTGTAACCAACGACGTGGAGACAGTTCTGTTGAAAGTCAATGACCTTTTCTCCGCGCGCGTTCATCACATATGCATCGCGGATATTCCACTCTTTGGGAACTGTCCAGTCGAGCACCGGAGTTCCGCTGGGAACCTCATGTTGTTGCAGTGGTATGAATTGTTCGATCACCGAGAGCGTCTGGCGAACTCCATCACCGGTTATGCTTCGACATATGGGGTATAAGTCAGTTATTAGTTCGAAAATTTCCTGACCAACATCGGAACGTTCACAAAAGCTCAGAAGTTGGTTGAGTTCGATCGGTTCAGTTTCGAAGCCTCTTTCAGGCGACGCCACCGGGGAAAGAAGGTCAAAACCATGAGATCGGAAATCGTTCATGCACTCACCCGCGAAGTAAGATGTTTCCAATTCCTGAGAGCCAGAAATTGGAGGGACGTACCTTTTGCCAACATCAGAAAAAATCGCCAACAACGTCGGGAAACGGCTGCGAAGCGCAAACACGAAGCGGGAAGTTCGTGGGCAGTACGAAAATGCGCTTGGCCAGAGGATATCCCGAAGTCAACGCTTTTGCAAAAAAAGAATTCCTTCTCTCGCAAACACTTAACGCCATTCACCTAGTATTTCGGTAGCCGTAAGTGAGATAAACCCACCTGCTCGGCATGGCGAAACGATTTGTCTCGACAGCGCGGAACGAATCTTGATGTCCGGCTGGCAACCTGAAGTCAGTATCAGTTTCCGAGGCGGAGCCGACGGTTCGAGTAAACGGTTACAAATGCAATAGCCCAACGCTCATGGTTTGTAGCAAATTGTCCCCTTGACTGTTGGATCGGCCAGTGGTAGAGTTGCCCGGTTGTTAAGGTATACTTAACAGGCGTTTGCTGGAACTGTTTGATAGCAATCTCTGCAGAGCGGGCCCCCGCCCCCTTTTTGGCAGCACAAAAAGATGGAGGTCTGATGCGAAACGAGACTTACCCCGAGACTTTAATGCAACTCGGTCATCATGCGGATATGCATGCGCCCGCCGAGGAAAACATTGTCAACGCCCTTTGCGAGGCGTTTACGAACTCTTGTGTACCGCTCGCTCAGCGGCTCGAAACCTTCCCGAGGCACGTCCGCAGGCAGGATTTGGCACGTTTTCTCGTGCGTTATGAAATTTTTAAACTCAGCCTGGGAGCTCACGGAAGCGTCGTCGAGTGTGGAGTTTTCGCCGGCGGTGGCCTGTTAACGTGGGCGCAATGCTCATCCATCCTTGAGCCTTACAATCACACCAGGCGCGTGCTCGGTTTCGACACCTTTTCCGGATTTCCAAATACCCACGAAAAGGACACCGCCTCAGGAGAATCCGAGTACCTTCACCCGGGTGCGTTCGACACCTCCGCAGAGATGGTTAAGGAATTGAAACACATTGCGTCGATCCACGATAGAAATCGCCCCCTCGGCCACATCCCGAAAATCGAGCTTGTTCAGGGCGATAGCTGCGAAACCATACCCGAATATCTGGCTCTAAATCCTCACCTGTTGATTAGTCTCCTTTACCTGGACTTTGATCTATACGAACCCACCAGGGCCGCTCTTCAATATCTTCTACCTCGAGTGGTGCGAGGCGGGGTGGTTGCCTTCGATGAGTTGAACTCCGCGCATTTCCCTGGAGAAACGCTGGCCTTTATCGAAGAGATTGGCTCTACATCGGGCCCGCTCTGCCGTTTTCCCTCTGATCCTTCTATTTCCTATTTCGTGAAATAGAGAACGTCAGCTTCGAACGCTTATTGTTATTCTCCCGGCACCTGGTTCAAAATGGAAGTCAGTCGCTCAGTAAATCGTATCTCCCAGAGAACTGACTTGGGGAAACTAAAGTCAGGTTGCTACCTCTTCCCCCAACTGCGTTCTTCCGCTACGTGGACGCCTGTCATTCATCTCCCCCTGAACAACCGATCCTTTATGAAGATCCGGGAGGCCCCCCGCTTATCTTTGCCCAAGCCGGCACGGATGACCGATCTCCAAAAAGGAAATTGATTTGTCCAAAGGAGTGGTTTGCTATGCCTTCATGTCCCCTGTTGACCGTTGGAATGCCTGTTTATAACGCCGAGCGCTTTGTCGCCAAGGCGCTGGATTCCTTCCTGGACCAGACCTTCAAAGACTTCGAACTCCTCATCTCTGATAATGCATCGACCGATCGCACAGAGGAAATCTGCCGGAACTACGCAGCCCGAGATCAACGTATCCGTTATTTTCGAAATGCCAAGAACATGGGTGCAGGTTGGAATTTCCGCCGCGTCTATTCGATGGCGAACGGAAGATACTATAAGAACGCGGCACATGACGATTTCCTCGAGCCAACGTTTCTCGAGGAATGCATTGCCGCGCTCGAAACTGATCCAGGCCTGATTCTGGCACACACGCGCACCAAAGTAGTCTCCTCTGCGGGCGATCTGGTGGAGTATTACAACTGGCCATTGCGGTTCGACTCAGCAGATCCGTTAGTTCGCTGGCATGACCTTCTGCTGAACGATCATATGTGCTTTCAGATCTTTGGCGTTTTTCGTCTCGACTTACTGCGTCAGTGCCCCCCGCTCGGCAGCTATGTTAACTCTGATGGCGTGCTGTTAGCCCAGGCCGGGCTCCTCGGTCGCTTTTGGGAGTCCAACAAATTTCTCTTCATAAACACCCGTCATGAGAACCAGTCCTCACAGACAGCTCCCGCTCGTCTCAAATCGCAAGGCTTCCGCTTGATACGACGGCATGGCACCCTCCCGTCTCCAGAGTGGTGGGACCCGGCGAAGACCCGCGCAGTTACATTCCCCGAGTTTCGGCAGTTTTATGAATACGCAGCCTCTGTGACGCGGGCGCCACTTTCAACGTCGCAAAAAGTGCGTGCATATGTTCTACTTCTGCCCTGGATCAAGAAGCACTTCCGGCGCATGATGAAGGACCTGGTCATCGCCGCCGACCAGATCCTTTTCAACTACCAGAACCGGCGCGCGGTACGCCGGCTGGAAAAGCAGAGACGGGGGGCGAAGAGGGCGTCGGACGTGAAGCTCAATCGAGGAGACAGAACGGCCTGAACCCAGTCCTGGCAAGCGTCATTCGGTTCTGGTTTGAGCGGTTGACTGCCTCAACTGCTCCTTGCCGGGGAGGCCCTAGGAAAATGCATGGCGCCATTTGAACCTCCACAGCCGCAAGGCGTCGGGCGCTTCACTCAGCTCAGGGCATATTTGAGCTTTGCAGCTCTGAAGTCACTTCTCACCCAGCCGAATACGAATCGCGGAACAGAACGATATCGCAGAGCGGGTGTCACTGCGTCTTCATCGTTCGTTGCCAAAGCTCTGAATATCCTGATCAGCTTTCTTTCCGTCCCCTTGACCGTGCACTACCTCGGCGCTGAGCGCTACGGTGTCTGGTTGACCATCAGCAGTCTTCTCACCTGGATGGCGATGACGGATTTCGGGCTCTCGGGCAATGCGCTGATCAATGTACTGGCCGAGAGCAGTGGCAGGGATGATTCGGAAGCAGCGCGGCAGTATGCCTCTTCTGCCTTCTGGGTCCTTACCAGTATTAGCGCAGTCACAGGCATCATTGCTACCCTTACCTTTCACTGGATTCCCTGGCGCGCGGTCTTCCGCGTCTCCGCGTCCACCTCCACCCATGAACTGTACCTGGCTTGCGCCTTGACTCTGGCATTTTTTGTCATGGGATTTCCCCTTAGCCTGCAATATTCCATCTACTACGCCTATCAGGACGGTTTCCTGGCAAACTTCTGGAGCATTGCAACGAACAGCATCGCCCTGATAGCTCTGGTGGTCGTTTCACGGTTTCATGGAGGCCTGCCTCAACTTGTGCTTGCTCTCTCGGGAACCCGGACTCTGACCTCGATTGCCAACGGTTTTTATCTCTTTCGACGCTATCCGTGGCTCGTTCCATTGCCTTCCGCGGTCCGGTGGAGTTGCATTCGGCGGCTTTTCAGTCTCGGCGGCAAATACATGGTGATGCAGTTGGGGGCTCTCGGCATGTTCCAGAGCCAGCCGATGATTATCACTCAGATGCTCGGCCCGGCCAAGGTAGTTATCTTCGTCGTCTCCTACAAGATCGTGACCCTCCCGTTGGATCTGGTCTATATCGCGACTCAGCCATTTATCTCCGCATTCGGAGAAGCAAAGGCACGCCGTGATTGGCGATGGATCAAAGGCGCCTACAAGAACGCTACCTGGGCCTGTATCGGCTTCGGCTTTCCCGTGGTGGGCATTATGGCACTATGCGCCAAGCCCCTTATCCGCTTCTGGGCCGGCGCCGAAGCGGTGCCGACTACATCCTTTGTTTTGTGGTTGAGCGTCTATGTGATGAGTGCCATCGCGCTTATGCCCATCGTCCAGACGTTGACCGGTTTAGAAAGAGTGAACCCGCTGGCTCTCTCCACTACTCTGTGTGCCATATGTGTGATCGGATCCACCATATGGTTGGTGCCCTTCTGGGGATTGAGCGGACTCGGACTGGCCATGGCCGTCAGCAAAATCGTCACCTTCTGGCCTATTCAACTCTATGAGATGAAGCGCTTCCTGCGTTCTTCATCGATCGAAACCGTCGGAGAGACGGTCGCCCCTATTTCGTGAACATTCCGAACTGGGGGGTGAGGCATCGGCGATCTCAGTCATGGGGAGCCGCCTCAGGAGGCGGGTTATCGGCCTTGTGGCTGGCTCTTGGCGTACCAATGTGATCGGCGAGTTCGGCCCCGGTGAAGTTGTCGGTGAAGCTCGCATCGATCTCCGGCAGCATAGCGGCATTCCAGGCGGCCCATTCCGCGATCAGGCGGCTGTAAACGTCGGGCATGCGTTCCTTGAGGTTGGCGCGCTCCATAGGATCCTCAACCACGTTGAAGAGGAATGCATGATCGAGAATCTTGAGATACTTCATATCGCCATCGCGCGTCGCGTGCTGGGCATTGGCTTTATAGCGCCAAAAGAGCTTGCGCGGGACCGGCGGGGCGCCTCCGGCTAGAAATGGCAGCAGGTTCATGCCATCGGGCGGATACGCGGCATCGGGCCCCGTGCCGGCGGCGGCAAGTAGCGTTGGCAGCCAATCCATGCTGATCGCCACCTGATTGCTGGTCTGGCCCATGGCAATGCGGGCCGGCCACGAAATGATGGCCGGAATGCGCAAACCGCCTTCAAGCAACTCTGTCTTTCGGCCCGTAAAAGGCCAGGTATCGGCGAAACGCTCACCGCCGTTGTCACTGGTGAAAATAACAATCGTATTCTCCAGGATGCCGCCCGCGTGAAGTGCTTCGAGCACGCGGCCAACCTGCAGATCGAGGTCCTCGATCATGCGCTGATAGGTCCTTTGCGAACCGCCGTCAAAATCCGCGAGCCGATGACCGATAAGCCGCCGGGATTCGGCCTCATCCCCCGGCCCCTCCCACGGCCAATGAGGCGCATTGAAGTGCAAGCTCAGCAGGAAGGGCTTTCCACCTTTGGCGTAGCCGTTGATGACGTTGATCGCGTGTCTGCCGAGGATATCGGTCAGGTAGCCAACCTGTTCGACCTTGACGTCTTCGTCCCACAGGTCGTTGGAGTGTGTAAAGTAGTCGACCGCGCCGCCGCGAAAACCATAGAAGTGGTCATAGCCGCTCAGCAGCGGGCCATACTTGGGCAGCAAACCGAGATGCCACTTGCCCACCAGCGTGGTCTCATATCCCGCCTTGCGCAGCATCGAGGGTAACGTCGGATGGCTCGGAGGCAAACCGGTATCGCGGCCCGCGAGCGGCTCGTCGAGGCCAATATCGAGGCGGTCCTGATAGCGTCCAGTCATCAGAGCGGTCCGCGTTGCCGAGCAGACCGCGGAGTTGGCATAGGCCTGCAGAAAGCGAATTCCGCGGGATGCAAGACGGTCGATATTTGGAGTGTGGAGATCGGGCCGTCCGTAGCATGAAATATCGGCGTAGCCGAGATCATCGGCAAGAATGAAAACGATGTGGGGCCGACCTTTGGCCGATTCGCCCAGTAACTTGTCGGCGCCAGAGGCAAGCGCCGCCGCGCCCAGCGCGGCGCCACGCAGCACCGCGCGGCGAGAAATTTCCCTTGGACTCATGATGACAAGCCATCCAACTGGAATCTCCGTTCTGGCCCGGATCCACAACAAGTGTACTGCCCCATGCGCGGTCGCGATAAGTAAACGTGAGTCGAGATAGCCGGGTGAAGCATATTCTTATGTTCCAAAGGAACTCTTGTTCTCCACCGAAATTCTATTCGCACTCATTGAGGAAGCTCGGTGCGGGTTGGGTTCAGTAGCAGAGTCGATGCTTCCAATCGGAGGGCGACGGGTGCGGATATGATTGTCACGGGAAGATCGGGATCGTCTTTTTCATGCAAGAGCTGCTTTCAGAGAGGCGTGAGCGTGAGGGTAAGTACGGTGATGTCGTCGTGCTGGCCGAATTGCTTTGCGGCTTCGGCGATGGCGCTGGCGGATTGGGTGCTAATGGCCTCGGTTCGGTGGAAGCCGAAGAGCTCGCGACGTTCGTTAGTGGCTTCTACGACTCCGTCCGATACAAAGGTGAGGCGGTCGTTTGGATTGAGCTGGAATGTGGTTTCGGAGTAACAGACATCCAGCGTGATGCCAAGCGGCAGGCCGGACCAGGCATCAACACAAACGGGTTAGTTAGCAAGGGGAAATCCCAGTATAACCTCCATCGCTGCCAGCCCAGTTGCCACGTGATGAGGAGGATATTGCCAATGAAGGGAAATCCTTGCCAGAGAAGCGTGGGAACAAGCAGAATGAGCGCGTCGCGATCGCGTTGGAGTGCACGCTTAAGCAGGGTTACGAGAATCCAGACGGTGGCAGGGAGCACAGCCAGCGTGGCAAGCAGACTGGCGAATCCCACGGAGCTGATATTGAAGACGTAAAGAAAGACCGATGGCGGACTGATGAACAACAGGGCGGCGACGAGCCACCAGGTTCTGGAACGCGGGGCGCGCAGCACAACGGAGAAAAAAGCCAGGGCGGCAAAGAGAGCAGCCGATTGCACTGAGCCATCGATAAAATCAAAGACCGGCAAAGGGATCAGAGCAAGTAGCCGGCTGATGCTTAATCCAATGTCTATCGCGTTCGCTAGGAGAAGCAGCGCGAACCATAGATATTCACGTTCTTCGCGGCGGATGAAAAACAAGACGAGCACGACGAGGCCTACGAGCGTGCCGAGGACGGCATAGGTGTATTCATCGACGAGCCTGTTCCACTGAAGCGATCTGGCCGTCGCCGCACGTTGCGCGATGAGGCGGGAGTCTCCGAGATAGCTGCTACCGAAACCCTCCCGGCGCATAATCGGCCCAGATGGGAGCGTGCCAGGCGCGGATGGCAATATGAAACGTACGCGGGCCGAAGGCGGCGGCGGGGGATATGGCGAAGACGCGGCTTGAAGCGGAGTAGGCCCGAGAATTGAGGATTGGGCCGAATGAACCGGCGAGACGTCCGTCGACGAAGAGCTGATAGCCCGTTTCCATCGGTCCTAAGTAGACGGACCAGTTCCTACTTCCCTCAGGCACCGCGACGGTGAAGCGATACCATGCGAACCCGCCATAGTCCTTATAGCCCTGTTGGCCCCAAGCCTCATCGGAGTGGAGCAGAGGCCATTGCGAATCGTCGAAATTCGGGTCGGACCATGCGGGATTGTCTCCGGTGTGAAAACGCCAGAGGCCGTCGAGGGAGGCGACCGGCTCGCGTCCGGTTTGCAGGTTGAAGGTCTGGGCGTGGAGGCCAGAGGCCGCGCAGAGTAAGAGCGACACCAGCAGCACAGAGAACAGCGAGCGTCTCATTTGTACCTCTCCGGGGGTAGGACAGAACGCCTTCCGGTTACCCCGCATCACGGCTGCTTGGCAGGCGGTCGAGCGCCGGAGGTGCGACACCACACTCTTCGTTTGTTCATTAGGAGAGCCTGTGACTTTTTTGATATTTCTTGGTTTTTTGGCACACTCAACCGGAATGTTTGAATTGTTTTTCAAAAATCCCTCAAGACCATCATCCTGAGCGAAGCGCCTCGCAGATCTATCGCCTAGCAGACGGTCTAGAGCGCGTAGTCGAAGGACCCCGAGGATGATTGTTGGGCTGATGCTCTTCACAGCTTTCCGGCCACCAAAACGATGAGAAAAATCAAAAAAAATCAAAACCTCCGTGCGTACCCGGATTTCCTTCCCCACGGCTCTCGCCGGCGACCACTCGTGTGGTTCTCTTTAAAGAGAACCACATGCAGCCGACCGAAACCGCAACTCTCGATAGGAAATCCGGGAAAGCCGACCTGTCCCGGCGTGCCGTGGAGGGACCTGCAATTCCGCGGACCTTTCATGGATATGTTTTCGACAGAGCGCTCAACGCGCCGCTTAAGGCCCAGGCGACCACGCAACAACCTCTATCAAGTGCCATGCCTGACTGGCAAGTTGCAGCCTACGCGAAGACTGGGGACGATTCCTTTCCAGCAATATCAGCTTACTCGATTACATCCGATTTGCTTACAAGCTCACCGACGCGCAAATAGAGATATTGCTGGCTCAGCGGCTCCTGGAGACCATGACGACAGGCAAACAAATCTCGAGGAGGCATCGCGGGATGGCCGACCAACCGCCAACTGCAGGAACTATGATCTTGCAAAGCCATAAGAACCCTCGCATATCGGCCGGGGTCGGCGGAATCTCGCAGCCAGGAAAGGCGCAATGAGATCGGAATACTTTCTCGCTTCCGAGCGGCTTGGGTTTCGCGCCTGGCGTAAGGAGGATTTGCCGCTGGCGATGGAGTTGTGGTCGGATGTGCGAGTCACGATGCCGCTCGGAGGGCCGTACACCCCAGATAGAATTTGCGCTCGGCTGGAACGCGAGATGGCGGCGCAGCTCGAGTTCGGCATGCAGTACTGGCCGATTTTCCTGCTTGTGGACGGGCGGCATGTGGGGGTTTGCGGGCTGCGCCCGTGGCGCATTGAGGAAAAGATTCCGGAGCTGGGATACCACCTGAGGCCGGAATTCTGGCGGCAGGGATTGGCGGTGGAAGCCGGCAGGGCGGCGATCGAGTATGGGTTCGGGCGGCTGGGCGCGAAGGCGATCTTTGCCGGACATCACCCCGAGAATTTGGCCTCGCGGAACGTGCTGCTGAAGCTGGGATTCCGGTATACAAAAGATGAAATATTTCCGGAGACGGGGACTCTGGAGCCGACCTACCGGCTGGAAGCTTGTTCTGGCTAATTCGGAGAAGGGTGCTCCACGTGATCGATCACGATCACGTCGTCAGGAGCCCTGGTCGATTCGATCTTGAGCCCAAGCTGCTCCTGCACCGCTGTGTACAGGCCTGGCGGAGCATTTGGGTTGTCGCCTGTCCGGGATAACTTTGGTGTGCTAATCTGAGCGCGCGTTCTATCTGAGATGACCATGCGTTACAACCGTTCGGTTCCACCCTGCTCCGTCATTCCTGTCCTCGTCTACCCCGATCCCAACGTCGCGGCGGAGTGGCTCGGCCAGGCGTTCGGTTTTACTGTTCGGCTACGTATCGCCAATCACAGAATTCAAATGCGCGCCGGTGAGGGCTGCTTTACGATCGCCGAGGGCGACATCGTTCCCAACCATTCCATCCTTGTGCAGGTACGGGTAGAGGACGTACACGCCCATTGCGAGCGAGCTCGGCAGGCAGGCGCCAGAATCCTGACGGAGCCGAAGGATCACATCTATGGTGAGCGTCAGTACAACGCGGAGGACTTCTACGGCCACAGATGGGACTTCACTGAGACGCTGGTAGACGTAGATCCGGAGAACTGGGGCGGCATCTCGGTCAACCTCTGAGCGTCCTGGCACCATCTTCATCGGCGTCGGAGGCGGCTGAACGTCACAGTGGTAGGAGGGAAACCTGAAGCCCTCCTCCCTGGACGGGTGCCCCTCGCACCACCTGCCCCGGTGTGCCGTGGGGCGTACATGGGCTTTCCACCGCCCACACGAGCACGACTTTTGTCCGCAGAAATGGTCATACTGCGGAAACCGGACATGTCAAGCACAAGGCTTCCATCGCAGGTCTAGTATCCGGCATAGCTGTGGCCTCCGCAGCGTAGCGCCAGAGGCAAATGGTTGGAGCTTGCAAAACTCAGCGTGGCCTGGATGTCCCGTAAGTTGGAGGGACGGACTATGAGCGCGGGGTGCGCCGCAAACTTGGCCGCATAACCTTTTGCGAACTTGCTCGTACTTAGGGTCGCCAGGGCGGAAGACTGTTCCAGTCAGTCCTCGCACAAAAGCTGCGAGGTTGGTTTCGCTCGGCTTCGAGACCGACAGCGCCGCAACCTGCTGCGAAAAGCCGGGCCTTGCGAAGAATGGAAGCGAAGAACAAACGCCCTGCCAGAGGAAAGAACGCCGATTCATAGATGCCACCTTGAAGGATGGATCGGGACCTTGGTGCACGAGAGGAATAAGTAGCAAGCCAGTCGCGATCCCTGCGCCCGCAGGCTAAGCCACCATAGCACGGCAAGGACTTTGTCTTAGAAAAGCCTGGACTCGGGACAAACCCCGCCTGCAGAGAGGAACAAGCCTATGGAGCATGGCGAAGATTGCTTCCAGAGCCATCGCCCTACAATTCCCCCTAACCACGCTGTCGAAATGAGCGAGTTACTCGGAACGTAGCGCTTCCACCGCGTTGACTCTTGCGGCACGCGCCGCAGGCACAGCGGAAGCAATCACGGCCGCACCCAGAATGGCCACAGCGGAACCGACAAACGCAAGTGGCCCCGGCTGATGGATATCCGTTACGTATTTGGCGATTGCGCGCGCCAGAGCAAAGCCCACCACCACACCTGCGCCGACTCCGATGCCGGCCATCGCCACGCCCTCTACGAGAACAATGGCGAGAATATTGCGCGGCAGAGCGCCCAGGGCCATGCGGATTCCGAACTCGCGCGTACGCCCGCTCACAGAGAAAGCCAGAACGCCTGCCACGCCCACCACGGAGATTAAGAGTGCCACCGCCGCGAATCCGCCAAACACAATCGCGTTGAGGCGGGCGGGCGCCAGCACCTCAGCACGAACGTCTCCGAGCGTGCTGAACTTTTCGACCGGCTGGTCTGCTGACAGCTGATGAATGGTTTGTGTGATGCTCGGGACGAGCGCGTAAGGATCCTGGTGTGCCCGCACGAACAGGCGGCCGTTCCATCCTGGTTCCTGTTCGATCGGCTCATAGATCGTCATGGCCGGTGACGGAATGATATTTTCATCGTCGAAGTCGGGTACCACGGCAATGATGCGCCTTGGCTCGGTACTGACGCCGACAAACTTCATTACCCCGTCCGTCCACCACAGTGTATGGTTCACCGCGTCCTGCCCTGGATAGAGCATCTTTGCAAGACTTTGACTGATGATTACGACGCGTTCGGAGCCGTCCTTGTCGCTGGCGTTGAAGTCGCGGCCCGCCTCAATCGGCACACCAAACGTGTCGAAGAATCCCGGCGATACCACCCGGAACTTTCCCCGGAAATCCTGACCATCCGCCCGTCTCGCGCCCTGCGCCGCAAATTGAAAGCTGACGTCCAAATGATCGTCACCCCAGGGAGTACTGAAGCCGGAGGATACGTGCTCCACTCCCGGCAGCGCGCTGACCCGGCGTTGCGCCTCGCGATAGAACTCATCCACCTGCTGGGGTGTCCGCCCATACGACATCTTCGGAAGATTCAGTGCGAGAACCTTGGCCGAATCAAACGGCGGCCGCGTCTGCTCCAGCACAAATAGAGTCTTCATCAGCACACACGCTCCGGCAAGCAGCAGAAATGAGGCTGCGATCTGAGTAACCGCAAAGATGCGGAGACGCTGGCTGCTCCCTCCCGCCACACGTGCTCCCCGACCCGTAAGCCCGCCTTCCGGCGCGTTTGCCGAGGGAAGCCGCGGAATGAATGCCAGGAAGACGGCGGCGATCCACGCCAGCCCGATCCCAAACCACACCAGACTGAAATCGAGCGTGAGCTCCTCGGCGCGGACTGAGAAGCGTGATGCATAGCGACCCAGCACGGCTACCATCGGTACAGAGAGCGCCACTGCCGCCACTGCCCCGCTCCCGCATAGCACCAGGCTCTCAGCCAACAGTGAACGGCGCAGCACTGCAGTGTTTGCGCCGAGCGCCAAGCGTATCGCCAGCTCCGGTTCGCGGCGCACCGTTCGCGCGAGTACTAGATTGGCGACGTTCGAGCTTGCAATCACGAAGAGCAGGCCCGAAGCCGCGAACAGTATCCACAGAATTGCATTGGCGCGCGAATTGATCTGTTCGTGCAGACGTGTTACGTCGATTTTGAAGTGGTCGTCCGGCTTATACACCTCTGGGTGTGCCGCCACCATGGCGCCGTATACCCTCCGCAGTTCCGCACGCGCACTGTCCACACTTGCGCCGGGGGCCAGCCGTGCAAAGACTTCCGTCATGCGATGCTCGCGCCCCGTCACCATTGTGGCCGAGAGATGATGCGGGCTGGTGATGATATTGGCGATAATCTCCGTTGCCACCGGATAGGGAACGGATGGTTCCAGAACACCCACCACGGTCGCGGACCGAGCGCCACAGCAGCTCTCCAGTCGCACCGTCTTGCCAATCACGCTGGGATCGGAGTGCAGCGATGTCCTCCAGAAGTGATAAGTCAGCACCACAGCTCCGGCGGCATTCGGACCGTCATCGGCGGGAGTCAGCAGGCGGCCAAGTACCGGGTGCAGCCCCATCACTTCGAAGTAACGTCCATCCACGACCCCCGCTGGGATCTCGCGTGGCCTGCCCAGACCCACGACCGTAAAACCTATCCCTGAAAATGTGCCCAGCTCCTTAATTGACCTCAGACCGCTACCAATGTCCTGGATCTCGGGGATCGAGAACGCTGTGTTGGCTTCGCCGATGCCCGGGGCGCTCTGGCGGAGGTAAAGCAACCGATCTTCATCGCGATTCGCCAGCGGACGCAGCAGCACGGCACGCACCACGCTGAAGATTGCGGCATTGGCTCCGATACCCAACGCCAAGGTAAGGGCAACTGTAATCCACAGCGCAGGAACTCGCGCCAGCGAACGCAAGGCAATTCTCAGATCGCGAAAAAACGACATCTCAAACCTCCATTCATGCGGATTGCGAGGCACCCTTTCGCCGCCGCTGCTCGCTTGCCTTCATGATTTCGTTCATGTCCCCCGCCGGCCGAATCTCGAACGGCGTCCCATACCTCACTGCAGGATGTTGGGAGACGAGCTGAATTGCGTGATTCAGATCTCGCGCTTCAAGCACCAGAATTCCACCTAATTGCTCCTTCGTCTCCACGTACGGACCATCTGTCACTGCAACCGTTCCGTTCTTCCAGGACACAGTCATCGCCGTGTTGGCGGGTTGAAGAGCTTCGCCGCCCACCCAATGCCCGTTTTTCCGCAGCTCGTCGTCATAGGTAAAACAGTCATCAAACATGGCGTTGCGTTCGTTCTCAGACATGGCTTCGAACTTCTCCGGGTAATATCCCAAAACGATGTATTTCATAAACTCCTCCTTGTTTCCCGCGACTCAGAGAGCCACAGCTCGTCGTTCTGTTATCAGATAGTCGTTCGGGAGGCCGAAAATCGACAGGGACTCCATTTTTTATCCTCGTCAGAGGGCGGCCAATCCATAGAACGCGCCTGGGACGCAGCAGGGCGCCCCGCCGTTGAAGGACCTGAGTGTTGCCACGGCCGCTCAGCGGCTTCTGTGGACTGAAGCCTCCGGCGACGAACTCCAGCTCGCCATGGATGCAGGTGCAGTTATTTGTTGGCGGTCTGATTGGGCAGCTCAGCCCGCTTCGCTACTTTGTGCTGGATCTGCTCTTCGGTCAGCACGGGTGCTAGATCTTCCATCTCAAAGACCTGGCGGATTTCGACTTCGTAGTCGCCGGGGCCGCAGTTAGGGCCGCGCTTGACCCACTCGATGGCCTCTTCGAGGGACTTGACTTGCAAGATCGAGAAGCCGGCGATGAGCTCCTTGGTCTCGGTGAAGGGACCGTCGACGACGGTACGAGACGTGCCGGAGAATTTGACGCGTGCCCCTTTGGAGCTGGGATGGAGGCCATCGAGGGCGAGCAGGACGCCAGCCTTCATGAGCTCCTCGTTGTACTTGCCCATCTCGAGCAAGAGCTGTGGATCGGGGAGGGCGCCTTCTTTTTCTATCTCTGGGGTTGATTTAACGATGACCATGAATCGCATTGCGGGTCTCCTTTGGGTTGAGCGATGGTTGGGTGACTTGTTTTCGGGTTTAGCTATTTGATCGATAAGTATCGGTCTCTCGGCGGGCCAATTGCCCCGTCTTCACTCCATAGTCGAACGGCCAGACTGGAATTCGACAAAGCGTCCAGGAAATTCTGCTTCTTTTGCGCTTTTTTCATTTCAACTGCCGAATCCGCTCCTGCAGGAATTGCCGCTCCGGTTCCTGTTGGGTCAGCGCCAGAGCTTTCTCATAAGAGGATCGGGCCTCAGCGGTCATGCCCAGCCTGCGGCACATATCCGCGCGGGCTGAATGCGCCAGGTAGTAATTTGCCAATTCGCCATGTTCCAACAACGCGTCGATCTGGGTCAGACCGGCCTCTGGACCATCAAGCATTGCAATGGCCACCGCACGATTTAGCTCTACAACCGGCGAAGGCTGAATTCGTATCAATCGGCCGTAAAGCGCAACGATCTGCCGCCAGTCGGTCAGAGCGACCGATTCCGCCTCCGCATGAACGGCCGCAATCGCAGCCTGCAGTGTGTAAGTGCCGAAGCGGTGAGACTGCAGCGCCTTCTCCAGCAATGCCACTCCCTCCGCGATCTGCTCCCGATTCCAGAGTGAACGGTCCTGATTCTCCAGCAAAATCAACTCCCCGGTCGGCGATGTTCTCGCGGCGCGACGGGATTCCTGTAGCAACATCAGGGAAAGCAGCCCAAGAACCTCCGGTTCTGGCAGGAGTGCGCTCACCAACCGGCCCAGTCGAATCGCCTCGCCCGTTAGCTCGGCCCGCGTCACCTCCGCTCCCACCGCAGCCGAATAACCCTCGTTGAAGACCAGGTAGATGACCTGAAGCACCGCACCCAGTCGCTCTGGCAACTCCTGCGGCGACGGCACCTCGTACCGGATCGCGGTGTCTCGAATCTTTGCTTTTGCCCGCACAATACGCTGCGCCAGCGTACGCGGAGTGATAAGGAAGGCCTTTGCTATCTCCTCGGTTGTCAGCCCGCACACCTCCCGCAAGGTGAGTCCAACGCGCGCTTCCGGCGCTAGAGATGGATGACAGCAGGTAAAGACCAAGCGCAGCCGATCGTCCTCAAGGCTGTCCTCTGCAGAGGACCTTTCCGCCGAACTCCATTGCGCTTCGAGATATCGCACCAGCTCGTCTTGAGACGCATCGAATCTTGCCCGTCGACGCAGAGTATCAATGGCTTTGAATCGCGCCGTTGAAATCAACCATGGTCGCGGGTTATCGGGTACTCCGCTCCCCGGCCATACGCTCAGCGCAGCCGCAAAGGCCTCCTGCATCGCCTCCTCAGCGAGGTCAAAATCACCGAGCAGGCGGATCAGTGTTGCCAGTATCCGTCCCGAATCCACGCGGTAAAGGGAGTCGAGCATTTCGCGTATCCGCTCCATCGAATGCTCGGACATGACGACGACTTTAGCAAACCAGCTAGCCCGAATCAATTTGGCCAGCGGCGGATCGATGCTTTACCACCCCTTCCTCTTGCGACAGTGGCCAGTTGCACTATCTGTGGCTGCAGCTCTTGTCGCGAAGACATGTTTTTTCGTATTCTCTTGTCAGTCATTGAGGGGAGTGCATGACCAAGTCAACCGAATTGCTTCAAGGTACTGTTGATTTGCTCATTCTGAAGGTGTTGAGCCTGGAGCCGATGCACGGCTGGGCTATTGCGCAAAGGATCAACCAGCTCTCAAAGGAAGTTCTACGAGTCAACCAGAGCGCTTTGTATCCCGCCTTGCACAGGCTCGAACATCAGGCGTGGATCAAAGCAGAATGGGGCGAGTCTGAAAACAATCGGCGAGCAAAATACTACTCTCTGACGAAGGCAGGACGTGCCCGGCTGGCCGAGGAAGAGCAATCGTGGGGCCGGCTGTCAACAGCCGTCCAAGTCGTCTTGAAAGCTGTATGAATGGGGTTGATATGCGTTTCATTGATAGCCTGCGTCGCCGCTTCCTCTCTTTCTGGAAAAAGAATGCGAGCAATGTTCAATTAAGCGAGGAGCTGCAATTCCATCTGCAGCGGCAAACGGAAGCGAACATTGCCAACGGGATGTCACCCGAGGAAGCGCGGTCAGCGGCAAAAGTCGCGTTTGGAAATCTACCCACAGCTATCGAGGAATGCTACGAAGCGCGAGGTGTGGCATGGCTCGATGATCTGGCGCGCGATCTCCGCTACGGTCTGCGAACAATGGTGAAGTATCGGTCGTTCACAGTGGTGACGGTGTTTACGCTTGCGTTGGGGATTGGCGCCTGCACGGCGATCTTCAGCCTGGTGACTGCGGTGTTGATTCAGTCGTTGCCTTATGGGAACCCGGGTCAGCTGGTCTATCTGTTTACGCCCAACTCCTTCTGGAACTTTCCAGCAGACGTCTTTGGGCCCAGTCCCGCGGACTTCTTCGATTTGCGCAAGGAGTGCAGGTCATTCGCGGCGATGACGCGGTTCAACCAGACGACCTATAACCTTGCCGGGAGCGATCGTGCTGAGCGCGTAGGCGCGGCAAGGATAGACGCCGATTTTTTCCGAACTCTGCAAGTGGCTCCCGAGCTTGGGCGCGGCTTCGACGCAAAGGATGAACAGCCTGGGAATGCCCAGGTTGCCATTGTTAGTCATGAGCTTTGGCAAACCGTGTTGGGGGGACGCGCGGATGTCCTGGCAAGCACTTTGCGTCTGGACGGTGTTCCTTACCGCGTAGTCGGCGTAATGCCGGCGGAGTTTGGATATCCACATAAGACGGATCTCGCCTACGCGGACGGGCATGTCGGGACGACGCAGGTGTGGGTACCTTCAGCTTTGACGCCGCAACAGAAGGCCCAGAGAGATAACCCGGACGCCTTTGCTCTCGCGCGGCTGAAGCCAGGGGTCACGGTGCCCGCGGCGCAGGCGGAGATGGCGACGATCATGTCACGTCTGAATCTCCTCCATGGTGCGGATGCGCGCGGATGGGGCGCCTACGTCAAGCCGTTTCGGGAAAGTGCGCTGGGACCGGTAAGGCCTTTGATGTACCTGCTCATGGCTACCGTCGGGTTTGTCCTGCTGATCGCTTGTGGAAATGCGGCGAACCTCCTTCTGGCACGGGCGGCCGCCCGGACCCATGAGTTGGGAGTGCGTGCGACTCTGGGAGCGAGGCGGAGCCGGCTGCTGCGTCAGATGTTGACGGAGTCTTTGATGTTAAGCGCAGCGGCGGGAATGGTAGGGGTTGGGCTGGCGTGGTTCTTTCTCCATGCCCTGCTGAAGCTCAATCCAGGAGACATTCCGCGAATGGGAGATGCGCGGCTCGACCTGCATGTGATGGGGTTTGTCCTCTTGGTGACCCTGCTGACAAGTGTTTTGTTCGGCATCTTGCCTTCGTTGGCGTCCACGCGCATCAACCTGGCGGAGTTCTTGAAGAGTACCGGAATGCGTGGAGTGCTGGGTGACCGGAGGCGGCTGAGGCATGGGCTTGCAGTGGCTCAGATCGCTCTTTTGGTGGTGTTGCTCACGGGCACCGGGCTTCTTGTAAGGAGCTATGCAAATGTGCTTTCAGTGCCGACTGGGTTTTCTGCTGCAACGGTTACAGCGAATGTTCAGATGAGTTCGCAATACGGTAATGCGCATAAGCGGCGCGCCTTCTTCGGGAGTTTGATTGACCGGCTAAAGTCGAATCACAGCATCCAGGCCGTGGGCGTGGTGAACGCTTTGCCTCTCAGCAAATCCGAAAGCCTTTCCACGTTGTTCGTCGAGGGCTACCCGAACACAAAACCGCAGGTGGTAGAGGAACGGGGGATTACACAGGGTTACCTTTCGGCAATGCAGACGCCGCTGGTCGAGGGACGAGATATCTCCGACGACGACGCCGCGGAACATCGGCTGGTGGCCGTGGTGAATCAGGCCTTTGCGGAGAAATACTTTGCGAACAAGGATCCGCTTGGCCGCCGCATCCGCGCCGGCGAGGACGAAAGCGGGCCCTGGATTACGGTGGTGGGAGTCGTAAAGGATGTTCGGTACATGAGCCTCGAAGCTGCTCCAGTCCCCCAGGTATACAGGTCGTTCTGGCAGGTGGAGTGGCCCGAATCAGCGACTGTGGGCGCATACGTGGCGGTGCGTTCGTCTCTGCCGCGGGATGCGGTTGTTGCTGAGATCCGGGCGGCGGTCAAGGGGATCGATCCCACGCTGGCGGCAGCCGACGTGCGTACGATGCGTGAGTTGGTCTCTTCGGTTACGGCACAAAGGCGGTTTCAGACTACGCTGCTGACGGTCTTTTCCCTGGCTGCGATGTTGCTCGCAATGGTGGGGCTATACGGGCTGATGGCTTACTCTGTGAGGCAGAGGACGGGCGAGATTGGAATTCGCGTCGCGCTCGGTTCATCCAAGGGCCGGGTGATGCAGCTCATATTAAGGGAGGGACTTAGGCTGCTCGGAATCGGCCTGATAATCGGTTTGGCTGTGACCTTGCTATCTACGCGGTTGCTGACCGGCTTTTTATATGGAGTGCCCGCCCTTGATCCGGTTACGTTTGCGTTGGTCCCGTTGTTGTTGCTGGCGGCTACGGTTGCGGCCTGTTTGATCCCGAGTTTCAGAGCGGCTGCCATCGACCCGATCAACGCATTGCATCACGAATGATTGGACCCAAAGGGCCTGAATGCTCCAACGCTCGACAGACGAAACCCTTTATTGCGGGCTGTCGTGGGTGACAGTAAGATTGGCGTGGAAATCGAACCAATTCGTCGACTACGAGGGAATCTATGACTGCGTTCCGCCGTTTTTTGGGTCTAGCCTTCTTGATTTCAGTCTTCGCTGTGCATGCCCAGTCGCCGGCAACAACAAGCGCGCCGGCAACGATCGCACCATTGATTCCCCAACTTGAAGATTATGTCGTGAAGGCCATGCAGAAGACCGGAGTACCTGGGGTTGCGGTCGCGATTGTCTATCAGGACAAGGTGGTTTACCTGAAGGGCTTCGGGGTGCGCAAGGCTGGCGAACCGGAGCTTGTAGATGCGGACACGGTCTTTCAGCTGGCTTCGGTATCGAAGTCAATTTCCTCGACGGTCGTTGCGGCCCTGGTGAGTCAGCACAGGGTCTCCTGGGACGACAGGATCGCCGATATCGATCCGGACTTTAAGTTGTCGAATGCGAGCGTGTCGGAAAAGGTGACGATACGCGATCTGCTCTCGCATCGCAGCGGCCTACCGACCTCTGCGGGGGATGAGTTGGAGACGCTTGGCTTTTCGCGGCCGGAGATACTGCATCAGATGCGTCTGATTCCGCTGGTGGGGGAGTTTCGCAAGAGCTACGCCTATAGCAACTTCGGATTTACGGAGGGAGGAATCGCTCCCGCCAAAAAAGTGGGGGAGCCGTGGGAGGCGCTTTCCGACGATGTTTTATTCAAGCCGCTGGGAATGACTTCGACCAGCTATCGTTGGTCCGACTACAGGGATAACGCCAATAAAGCGGCGATTCATGTGTTTGTGGATGGGAAGGCTGTTCCCCGCTATCTGCGCAACCCGGATGCCGAGGCTCCTGCGGGAAGCGCTAGCTCTTCGATTCGGGATATGGCGCAGTGGGTTCGCCTGCAACTTGCGATGGGCAAGTTCAATGGCAAACAGATTGTCGCTGCGGATGCTTTAGAGGAGACGCACACGGCACAGATCCAAAGAGGGGTGAACCCTGCCACGGGAAAGCCTTCTTCTTACGGGCTCGGCTGGGGGGTGGATCATGATTCGGATGGGAGGTTGATCGTCGGACATAGCGGTGCGTTCGCGCTTGGCGCGGGGACCACGGTTCAACTCTCACCCTCCGAGCATCTCGGAATTATCGTGCTTACGAATGTGGAGCCGACCGGGTTTGCCGAAGCGGTCGCGAATCAGTTTCTGGATCTCTATCACTATGGGAAAGCCAAGCAGGATTGGCTTCAGCTTGCGGGCGATGTCTTTAAAAACATGCTCGATACGATCTACGCCGGGACCCCGGACTACTCGAAGCTGACGCATCCGCCGACGCCGACTCCGGCTAAGCCACCCTCGGCTTATGTGGGGGTCTATCGCAGTGACTACTATGGCCAGATCGAGGTGAGCGAAGATCATGGCTCGTTATGGATGCGTCTGCCTGCCGATGGGTCTCTGTTTACGCTGACGCACTGGGATGGCGATACTTTTGTGTATCGCTACAAGGAAGAGCCGGGCGCCATCACGCGCGGGGTGAAGTTCACGCTTGGCGCAACACCCAAGGTCCTGTTGGAGAACCTGGCGGCAGAGGGAGACGCGGTATTTACGAAGCTCGCTCCGTGAGATGGTCGGAGGAAGCTACCTGCGCAGGGCGTGAAAGATTCGTGGTCGACGGGACTGGAACCTTGGAAGAATAGAGATGGCGAGGTAGCGGTCCGCGGTTTGTGAATCTTGACCTGCTACGAACCCCGGGTGGCCGGGTATTATTGCTCCGGCATGCCGATTCATAACTCACAATCAAATTCATAATCAGAGCTACTTAAAACACCTATCTTCCCTCTGTCTGACCCGCAGACTTCCCTGCCCCACAAATCTTCGAGGTGGTAACTACCCCGCAATATACGCGTCAGGTGTTTACTCGCAGTTTACCTCCCCTGCTTCCTCATCTTTTTGCGTGAGCGCTATGGACGGGAGAACTGAGGGCGACCGAAATCCGGGGCAGCCGATACTCAAACCAAATTGTCATCTCGACCGGAGCGTAGCGTAGCGGAGAGATCTGCGGTTTTCTTGTAGATCCAACTCTGCGGAAATGCGCGCTTTTCTGATAGCGCCGCTCTAATGTTTTGTATCAGGGCACGACTAGTCGGGCCGCACAGACCCAGCAAATACCTAGGCTTTTAGGGGGGTGGAAAAGAATCGCCAGATCACCCGACGCAATCAGTCCCGAAGGGACGTGACAATCTAGAGCCCGGCACGGGAGTGCCGGGTAGGATTCACGCAAATCGAGTCCCGAAGTGTATGAGGGACCGTCTACTATGGCCACCGCTTTTCCATCGGCCATCAGAGTTTCGTTGAACCGGAGCGGGACTTTGAAGGAATGCGACAGGCAGTGGGGGGCGGTCATTCATCCAGCTGCTTAGGCGAACGGTGCCACCGCCAACAGCAGGGTAGTCACTGCATTGGTAAAGCTCTCGATCAACCGAAGCGTTTTCAGCAGACTATCCTGTTGGTTCAGGCTGTCTTCAATCTGTCCGTTGAGCACCGCCAGCTTTGCCGCTCCATCCTCGAACGCCTGGGTCGTGTCATCGAAGACCGCGCGGCTCAGCCGCTTCTGTTTGTCGTCCAGCAGAATCCGCTGATCATCGAGATCATGCCTCTGCGGATCATTCGGCAAAAGGCTGCCCCGGATCACGTCGAGCTTGGTAATCACATCCCCGATCATCTTGATCGTATCCAGTCCGCTCATCACAACCCTCCTTGATTCCTATTCAGCAGAGCCTGCACAGCCGTGCTCAGGCGCAGCGCAGTGCTCGCGAACGAACTCATCGCATCCGCAAGGCTCCCGATATCGTGAATATTCGGCCGCGGCGTCCGTGCAAACGTCACCAGCGCCATATTCGCCGCCTTCATCGATTCCAGCCCCGCCGTCGGCTGCGCCGTTCCAAACGCCTCCCAGCGGTCTTCCTCCGCCGAGATCGCATCCGCATAAGCCTTCAACTTGTCCGGATCCTTGCCACCCACAAACTCGCGGTTGTACTGATCGATCGCGATCACCCGCGCAGCGGACTCCGCTGTCCTCTTCCGCTCGTAAGCGATCGTCGCGTCCAACTCGATCGCCGAAATCAGCGTATTTCCCGGCTCCGCACCTTTGGCGATCGCATCCTTCAGCGCGGCCTCGAGCTTGTGCTGCGCGATCTGGCTCAGAATCTCTCCAATGATCGGAAACGCCACAGCCGCCGCAGACTTGAACCGCGAATCATCTCCGCCGGTAAGCCCATTGATTTGTGTCTCGAGACCCGTCACGGCCGCCTGCAGATTCGTCGCCTCAGTCGTCAGATTGTCCGCTGCGTCGCTCGTGCTCAGTTGATACAGAAGGCTCGTGTACTGCGATAGTTGATCCAGCGCAGCCAGCCGTGCACTGATCCCGTCCGTGCTGAAGATCTGCTGCTTCTGAATCTCATCCAGCTTGATCTGCTGAATCGCGCTCGCGTGCTGATAGATATAGTTGTCTCGCTCAACTTTGTTCAACTGAGTTAGGTACGTCTGCGTCGTCTGAATCACCAGGATCGATGCATCCCGGAACGTCGCAACCGGAGCCTTATAAGCCGAAGGCTTGGCGCAACCCAGATTGGCCGACAGACCCAGCAGGGAGAGAAAAGCAATCGGTAGAAGTCTCTTGAAGCGTGCCCGCATAATCCTTGCCATCCTCGAAAGAATGAAACACGGTCAGGCAAAGAGGGGCGTCCTCGAGGCACGGGGTGAAGAACGCCTCGCGATCTCTTACCTTTCTCGCTCAGACGGGTAGTGATACCCAAGTCCGTTTCGTTTCAACGAGAGTATGCGGCCGCCGCCTGACAATGCCGTGGCCGATCAACGGCACGCAGTATCCAACTAATCCCAACCCGGAGATATGGCCCGCGACAACAGAGCGAAGCGCATTCCAACCAGGACCGGGGTCGTTAAAACACCCCAACAAGGCCGTATACATACGCGCAGACCTAGCCAGCTATTCTCACTTTTCGCTTGCGGCGAGGCGCGGCCAGCCAATCATGACCTGGCTTCGGATTGCGACAACGCATACTGGTCTTCGCGACTAATGCGCTCCTGCCGCGCGCATCAGAAAGGAAATGTCATCCACCTTATAGAGCACGTTTCCGTCCGAGTCGGGCAAGGGCTGGACTTTCCCTGCTCGCACCGCATCGAAAGCGGCGACTAGTTTTGGAAGTAGCGTGGGTGAGGCGACGGGAATATTGTGGGCGCCCATGAGCACCTTAACCTGTGGCGCGAGCGCGGCCAAGCGACGAATGGACGCGGCGTAGGCATCGAGATCGGTTTCTGGCCTGAACAGCCAGATGGGCGCGGGATAGTAGGTGTCACCGGTAAAAAGCAGACCGTTGGTGCGATCGAACAAACAGATGCTGTCAGGCGTGTGGCCGGGGGTTACGATAACTTCCAGTGTGCGATTGCCCAGATCGAAGCGGTCGCCGTCATGAATGTAAGCCGTGATCTTCCAGGGCCGGGTTGCGTAGCCTGCCGGGTCAAATCCCTTTGGCAGCCCACCACAAATCTGGTCGGACGTGATTTCTGTCTGCGCGTCCAACCGGGAACCCCGCGCATTCTGCCGCGTAAAGTCTGTATCCATTCCGTAAATTCTGGAGAATTCCCAATTGTCCCCAACATGATCGTTGTGAGTGTGCGAGTTCAACAAGATGATCGGCAGCTTGGTCAGCCGGGCGATAACTTTCTTAAGGTCGCTGATTCCCATGCCGGTGTCGAACAGCAAAGCCCGCTTCTCGCCGACGATCAGGTAGCTGATGGTCTCCTCGGCCTGGTGCGGTTCGTAGATGGCGAAAACGCCCTGGGCAGGCTCATAGACTTCGAACCACGGGTCGGTGATCGAGACGCGTTCGACAGTTTTGTATTCCGGTCGCGGCAACGCGCGGCACCAGTCGGGGATTGGAGCCTGAGCGAGCAGAGTTGGCGACTGCAATACAAAGAGCGCAAGAATGACCGCATTTCTATGCATGGGCGATCTCCGGCCTGACCATCAGATTGAGGCGGCGCATGGAAGGGAAAGCACTCGCAATAGACAGAAGCGTGATAGGAACCTGACAACTCAAATGAGGCCGCCTTAGGTGCATTGCACACTCCCCTCAAAACAGGGAGTATAGCCCCAACTTGTGCGCCGGTTTGGTTTCTAGTGCCGTATAACGGGCAAACCGGCAAAGGGTAGCCGCGAAATCTCGCTTGCATCAGGTCGCCGGAAGCCGAAATACGTCCTAGTAGCGATATGGGCGTTCCGTTACTAATCGCGGAGCGAAGCAGTCTGCAGGCATCTTGATGTTTATCAACTGGTAATTTCCGGATTGACGACAACGCACCCGGAACCAGGAAGACGGGTTGATATCGCACCTCAATAAGGCATCGTTCCAACGATAATTACCCTAGTCTGTAGTGCGGGGGAAACAGCTACGTGATCACTGCGGCAGAACTGGCGCTAATACCTCTCTTCGCTGTCCTGGACGAATCCGCGCGCCAAAGACTCGCACAGAAGGCGGCAGACATCCGCGTTGAAGGCGGAGATTGGGTCATACGCGAAGGCGAGGATCCGCGGTTTTTCGCGGTTCTGGAGGGCTTGCTCCAGGTGGTGAAGGATATTGTGGGACAACGAAGGGAGCTTGAGCAGCTTGGCGCGGGCGAGTTCTTTGGTGAGATTCCAATTCTCTTGGGCACTGCAAATCTCGTCTCCGTCCAGGCAGTATCTCGATGCCGCCTGGCCCGTTTCGATCGCCAGCAACTGCAGGAGTTAATTCGAGATTCCTCCTCCTGCGGCACCGCCATTTTTCAGACGATGACGGATCGGCTCTCAATGGCGCCGCAGTATGTAAAGGACACTCCCTCCTCACGCGTGCTTCTGGTGGGCTCGCCCTATGACGCGGATTGCCGGGGTATCCGCAGTTTCCTTTCCGCGAATCGGGTGCAGTACGACTGGGTAGATAGCGAACTCGAGCCGGAGCGCGCTTTCTCCTGTGTGCCGCCAGGGCACCATGGAGTCGGTGTGGTCGTAGACGGTACGATGCACCTACTGACTCCGACGGTCCGCGCGGTCGCAGACGCGTTGGGAATGCAGACCACGCCAAAGGACGAGCGCTATGACGTTGTCATCGGCGGTGCGGGACCAGCCGGGATGGCGGCTGGCGTCTATGGAGCTTCGGAAGGGTTGAAGGTGTTGATCGTCGAACGCTCGGCAGCCGGCGGACAGGCCGGAACCTCCTCCCGTATTGAAAACTATCTGGGATTTCCGTCTGGCATCTCCGGTGATGAACTCACTGAGCGTGCACTCAAGCAGGCACGCCACTTCGGCTCCGAGATTGCCGTAACGCGCAGCATCGAAGCGCTGCTAATTGCAGATATGGGTTATTGCGTGCAACTAGATGGCGGAGAGCAGATATCGGCTCGCGCGGTGTTGCTCTGCACTGGCGTCGATTGGCATCGGATCGAAGTTCCGGGACTGGTCCGTCTGCTGGGACGGGGCATACTTTACGGCGCCTCTCGTCAGGAAGCCCATAGTGTCGCTGGGAAGAGGGTATTCGTGGTCGGAGGCGGGAACTCCGCTGGCCAGGCCGCGGTCTTCTTCTCCAATTATGCTGCTGAGGTGATCATGCTGGTACGTAGTGCCGGCCTCGCGTTGAGCATGTCGCGATACCTGATCGCGCAGATCGCGGAGAAGGGCAACATTCGCATCGAAGCATGGACGGAGGTTACCGGTGTGCATGGTGAAGAGCATCTGGAGCAGATCGTAACCACCACTCGTGACCCCGATGGCGGACGGATTTCCACTACACGCGACGCCGACGCGCTCTTCCTGATGATCGGCGCAACGGCGAACACATCATGGCTTCCACCAAGCCTGGAGCGCGATGCTAAGGGCTATATTTACACCGGAAGAGAGCTGACAGGGTGGCGTCTTGATCGGGAGCCGTTTCCCCTCGAGACGAGCCTTCCTGGCATATTTTGCGCCGGCGACGTCCGTCACGGTTCGATCAAGCGGGTAGCCAGCGGCGTGGGCGAAGGCAGCATGTCGATCGCGTTCATCCATCAATATCTGGCGCTCACAGGGAGTCCCGATCTCACACGCGAGTGACGTTTTCAGACTTAGTCGAAACGAGTTAACACCTTCCGACAGGCAAGTCGGTTTGGATTTGCCCAACGCTCGCCAGAAATCCAACCTTGTGGTGTGCAAAGAGCGTAGGATCGAGTGACGACTTCCCGTTCCAACCATGTGTGCGTTATTGCACAGCAGCGACGCGCAGAGGATGCAATGGTCGCAGCACGCGCTCCGAGAGGGGCCTCCTGCCTTACTGCTGGGCGCGCTAGATAGCGAAACGAACTTCTCATTCTTAACAGAGGAAAGCCAAGGCGAAGGGTCCAAATGCGGAACCGACGGAGACTCGCATGTTTGTTAGTAGCAGCGGCAGCGCTGGCGAGTGCCGCCGTCGCGCAGCAAGTCCGGACTGAGACCGGAATGATATCCGGGGTACGCGCAAATGGCTCTGTTGTCTACAAAGGTATCCCATTCGCTGCCCCGCCTGTCGGTGACTTGCGTTGGCGCCCCCCGCAACATGCCGCATCCTGGACTGGCACGCGTAAGGCGGATGCCTTTGCCCCGGCGTGCATGCAAGTTGGGGTATCGATGCCGGGCGAGACACCACCCAAGGTGGATGAGGATTGTCTGTATCTCAACATCTGGACGCCGGCGAAGAGTACGTACCAGCACCTGCCAGTCATTGTCTGGATATACGGCGGGGGGTACATCAACGGGTCCGCCTCGATGCCGCTCTACTGGGGCGACCGGCTGGTGCAGAAGGGCACGATCGTTGTCACCATTGCCTATCGGCTTGGCCCACTCGGGTTTCTTGCTCTTCCTGAACTGACGCGCGAGTCCCCGCACCACTCGTCCGGAAACTACGGCTTGATGGATCAGATCGCTGCACTCCAATGGATCCAGAAGAATATTGCTGCCTTTGGCGGCGACCCGAAGTGTGTCACCATCGCCGGTCAATCCTCTGGGTCAATGTCGGTGAGCATGCTGATGGCCTCGCCGCTGGCGAAGGGATTGTTTCAGCGCGGGATTGGAGAGAGCGGCGGTCTGTTTGAGCCGCTCCAGCTCGCACCGAAGTTTCTGCTGGCCAATGCGGAACGCGATGGAGAGAAGTATGCCGTTTCGCTGGGTGCTACATCGCTTGAGGAACTGCGTAGTCTGCCGGCGGCCAAGCTTACTGGCGACGGCGGCGGCATTGTTCACGCTGTGATCGAACCTTATGTGCTTCCTTTGTCGCCTTACGAAGCGTTCACTTCCGGGCAGCAGAACGATGTGCCGCTGTTGATAGGTTCGAATGCCGATGAGGCGCGTTCGTTGACGGATGCCAGCCAAGTGAAGGCGGCCACGTTCGGCAGCGACATTGAGCACAGCTTTGGCCAGCTCCCGCCTCCGCTTATTGCAGCGTATCCCCACGCGACCGACGAAGAGGCGCGGCAGGCGCGACTCGGCTTCGAGCGCGACCTCCGCTTTGGCTGGGACATGTGGGCATGGGCGAGGTTGCAAGCCGCGACCGGGCAGAAGCCTGTCTACTACTATTCGTTTCGACAGCACCCGCCGTTCCCGGCCGGCTCCGTGTACGAGGGTTGGGGCGCAAGCCACTTTGCCGAGCTCTGGTATGTCTTCGACCATCTGAATCAAGAGCCCTGGCGCTGGAGCAAAGCAGATCGGAGAGTGGCCGAAGAGATGTCGAGCTATTGGGTCAACTTCGCGAAGTCAGGCAATCCGAACGGCCCGGACCTTCCCCAGTGGCCCGCGTTCACCAACGCGGAGAGCAAAGTTCAATATCTGGGCGATCCGATCACTGTGGGTGGCGTGGCAAACATCAAGGGCCTGACCGTCTTCGATGCCGTCTACGCGACGGTGCGAGGCAAGCCCTTTGCCGCACGGTAATGTGCGGCACGAAAGAAAATCATGTCGATCACCTCTACGCCGCCCGCAGCCATGCGATCGACGAGTTCGTCGATTGGTACTGCTCGGAACCGCGACTAGCCTTGAACAGAACTGTGGTTCTCCGCTATCGCAGCTACTTAGAGGCCGCCTGCTTGCCCCGGAACCATCAACCTGCGCCTGGGCGCCGTTCGGCGCCTCGCCTATGAGGCCGCCGGCTCCGGACTGCTGAGCTCTACCGTCAATCGAGAATCGCGCGTAAGCCGATCGGTGGACACTGGCCGACTTTGTCGTTACCGATTGAGACTCTTCTTTCAAAACAATCGGAGCTGAATGCATCAGCTCGAAAGTCTCAGGCAACTGCCATTCACGCAGAAACGGCGCTATACGATGCGCGTGGATCGCAGCCACCTAGGATGTGATCGCGAGATCACCTGGCCTTCGTAGGAGATACTTTCTGCGCGGGACGAAACGTTCTGCCCATAAAGTGTTTCGGAACGCCATTCTCCGCTGGGGTTCTTTCAAAGAACGCTTTTGCCGAAGTATCGTGTTTCAGGTACGCATTCAGAAAGTTCAACGTGTAGAGAGCGACCCAGGCATAACTCGTATTGGCGTCGTCCCGTCCGTAATCGGCTACCTGATTTTCCGCAAAGCGCTGCGCGCTCTCCCTGCGTTGAAACATCGAACTGAACTCTGGGTGTGCCATGCCCAGCATATTCACGGTGAGAAGATCGCCGTGTATCCAGGCGTTCAGAACGTTTGGACCCACTATATCTGCCGGATGACCATCATAGTATTTGTTAAGATCTTCAAGAAAGTTCGGATTTTCTGCAGTGAAGAAAAGAAGCGGTATGGTCATCCGCCCGGGATGAACGTCCCCGGCCCGCTGCACGAGGCCTGGATAATAGCGCATGCTGCCGTCCATCTCCACCAGGGCATCGATGCGAGGGTCTCGTGCCGCGGCAAACATGCTCGAGATGCCTCCCCAACTCCAGCTCCCTACAGCGACCTCCGATAGATCCGTGTCCGGAAGCGACTCGGCATACGTGATAAGAAACGAGATGTCGCTTGCCTGCGTGTTGATCCCATCCAGGTCGTCCGTCATGTCGTGTGTCGACAGGCCCATCGACGGGCTCGCAAGAACGACGTAGCCATGGCTGGCAAGATACTCGCACAGATCGGCGTTTTCCCATGAAACGGAAGAATCGCTGGGCGCGTAAATCAGAACCGGATAATGCCCTTTTGCCGCCTTCGCATCCCGCAACGCCCACAACGGAATCTCGGACGAAGTCTTCAACAGCGAACGCCATCGATTCTGTTCAGGATGGGGCGCGTCGAAGCGGATCTCCGTGTCAGCCAGTTGGGTATAGTCGCCAACCGTCATCGGCTTGCCTGTGCTTCTCAGCGATGGATACCAGATCAATGTTTGCAGGGGACGGGCATCATCGCCCACAGAGGACTTTGACAAGTCCTTGAGGGAAGCGGGGTAGGCGCGGGAGTGATCATACTGATCGACGACCTTCAACCCTACCGGATACGGTCCAGGCTTTTGCAGGAATTGAAATGAGGATGTTTGTGAATCCGCGAATACTGAACCAAAGCAAATATACAATGAACAACAAGCAATTAAGGTTCGTGTTTTCAATCTTGTGCTCCTTCCGAGCTCGTATAAGGCTCGCGAAGCTAAGCGGTTCCGAAGTGCATACAACCATCCGCTCCGATTCGCTATATCAGTCCCCAGAAGCGCTGACGTCGCCAGGAATGAATGCCTGATTCGCGCCAAATCGCCAATGCGCGTTTCGAGCTAACGCTGTGCTGGAAACACGCATTGCCATGTTTTGCAACCGTCGAAATCTTGCCTAGCGCAATGCCAGTTCGCGAGGAACTGAGGCGAAACAGTTACCATGGTATGCGCGTAGACGTGTCTGGGATATTGCAAATGAGCAAACAGGTTCAAGACAGCGGTTTGGCACTCCTGACTGACCGTTCCGAACGGTTCACCGCCAACGCGGATAGAACTCGAAAATCGGGCAATGTCCGGATAGGCGACAACTCGGAACTTCCACGAGTTGTGTTCCGTAATAGAGGCAGAAGCACCTGTCATGGACTTGGAAGGACTTCGACCCGTTGTCATGCACGCTGTCGTAAAGCGCATTCCGAAATGGCTCTGGTTCGCACTGGCTCTCTTCGCTGGAGTTGGTGCAGCACTCGCGTTCATCGTGTACGTGGCGAATGGTATCGTAGCCGGAGACCTAATCGGCGTCGCGGGGCGCGAACACGATATCGCAATCGCACAGCATCGGTCACGTGTCGGTCTTCTCTCCTGCATTGTTCTACAGTTCGGAGTGGCCGGAGCCTTGTTCGGCGTGTTAGATCGAGAGGATGATCACGCAGCACCTATCGTATGGGCGGTGCTTGGATCGTTCGTCGGAACGCTCGTTTGCGGCATCGCGCTCTCTTTTACGCTGAGAATCTTCCACTGAGGCAGTCAGACGACACGCGAACTGCGCGGGGATTCACGTTCCTGGCGAATGACCGCCAACCCGGAAGTAATCCCCAAAAATGCGGTTCTGTCCGGATTGGCAACAACACACCAGAAGACCGGAACAAGCGCCTACGATGAGTGCCTCGTCCTGTCATCGCCATTTCACTTCCATCCACCCAGGAAGGACGTTACGGTGACATGAGGCTACGTCATTCAATGAATAAGGACATGATCATGCTTGAGAATACTGGGGACGATCAACCTCTCGCAGTCGTCTCTATTCTTCTTTTCCAGCCTGCAAGCTCTCATAAGCTTCCCTGAGTCCGGGGTTTCTAAGACCGGTGGCTCTCAAACTGGATTCGATGCGGATTTGTACGGCCTGGGAATCTGGAAAGGCTTGATCGGTCCAAAACCGGTCCTTGGGCTGAAAATAGCCGGCTTCCTGGAGAAACCACACCCCGTATCTGTAGGCATCCTCCGGAGTATCGTCCAAGGCATTTTCTTTGAAAGAGCCATTCGGTCGATAAGATTCGGTTAAACACCAGTGGAGCATCCTGGAAATTTCGGCCCTGGCCTGCTGCCGCGTGGCCGTATCCAGATACGGCCATGCGTACCGGAAAATTTTCACTGCGTCCCAGTTCAGATGATTGGTGTAATGACCTTCGAACCGCACGCCAGCGGGAAAGTCAACCTCGTCAAGCTGCAGCAGACGCTTCGCAATTAGGTCAAGATGCGGCACTTGGCCGTGCGTGTCAGATATCATGTGGAAGGTCATGGATACGTCATCCATTTTCCAAACCTTCCCCTGCCGATCCACCAGCCACTGCCCCCACCAGCCATCAACAGGATTCTGCCAGCGGGTTACAAAATCCCTGAACGCGATGTTGAGTCCGGGGTGAAAGGCGTAGCAGCCTGTTGGTTGGGCTGCAAACAATATTCGCGCCAGAGCCGAGGACGTTTCATTAAGCTTTTCCTCGTTAAACTCCCGCGTCATGGTGAAGTTATCCATCAGGTCTGAATCGAGCACTGCCGTAAGCTTTTCCGGTGAGTTAATCCGGTCCAGGAACGTGAACGGATACTGTGGATTCGCGCGACATTTTTTAACCTGGTCCACGGAATAATAAAGCCTCAGATACCAGGACGTTAATCCCATCCCCCAGCTTCCGTCTGAAGACTGCTGTTCGGTAGCGAGGTGCTGCTCTGAAGGGGGTAGTGTGAGACTGTCTCGAAGCTCGGCGATTTGGGCCTGAGTCTCCCTGCCTTTGGCCGTGAAATTGAGCACCCATCGGATCTCCCTGTAAATATGCAGCGAGTACTCCATCTCTTCCCCTGAGGACTGGTGGAGCGCAATCTCCTTCACAAGAGGTTCTAAGGCTGGCTTGAACTGTTTCAACCGCTGATTCCTCGCCATCACGAAATCCGCAAAATCCCAATAGAATTGGGCGCTCTCCGTCGAGCGATGCCAAGCCGACTCGGAGGGGCTAGGTGGCGGAGTGAATATCTGAGCGTGAAAGATTTTGTAGGCGATCACGGCCCGCATCAATTGTGCGCGATTCATAGCGGCGCAAAGCGCCACGATCAAGACGGATGTCAATAAAATCAGCCACCGCCTATGCCTTGTCACTCTGAATAATCGACGCATAGGCATCGCCGCCCTTTCTCCCTGAAAGATCCGCGGTGCTCCAGACGGGGAGATTAGTTTTATTGAAAGAGAATACGCTTTTAGGTGTATGGCGACCTTCGGGTTCGTAGCCCAAAGGTCAATCACAGCTTGTCTTGCCAACTCAGTTGACACTAAATCGCCGATTCACTCGTTGACCCGTTCCGAACGGTTTACCGGCAATCCGGAACTAATCCCCAAAAAATGCGGTTCTGTCCGGATAGCCGACTCGTGGGTCACAGAATCTGGGCTGACGGAGAGCGGCCTTCGGGGTCTCGCCACTTTGGTGCGCCGGAAAAGAGAACGGAGACGGATGTACAGATCACTCATCATGGAGCAAGCTCGATCCTCACTGGAGCTTGGCGTATTCAGCCTTGGCCTGCTTGAAGATCGGGATATCGGGGTCAGCATCTTTCCATAGGGTCAGGAAATCCTGATATGCCTGCTTAGCTTTGGCTGTGTCCCCCTGCGTCGCATACGCTTTGGCCAACTGGAGTCGAGCCACGGCCCCCACGGGGTCCCCAAGAAGAACGCCTGGCAGGTTGAGGATGCGACGATATTCGGCCGCGGCATCGGCCCCTTTGTGGGACCGAAGGTACGCCTCACCGCGCACGATTGCGGGATAGAAGGTCCCGAAGAAAGCGACGGCGGTGCTGTGCGTGATAGCAAGCTCATGGGGATATGGGACCAGCGATTGTTCGATTGCGCTTGCAGCATCACCGCGCTGGAGCGCAAACACTCCCCGAAGGGCAGGCAGATAGTTGTATCTGACCGACGTATCTTCAGGAAAGCGATTTTGCAGATCATTCGCCAGCGCCTGGGCCCGGGAAGAATCGGACGTGAGCCCCAGGGCAAACGCCGCAGCATACTCCACATCGCGGCTGTTTGAGAGCGCGAGAGCCGCCATGGATCTTTGCCTTGCCGCGGTTACATTTCCGAACAGAGCTTCCCACACCGCGGCCCCAGCTTCATAGGTGGCTTCCCTATCCTTCTGGCCCGCTTGCCGGGCTAAAACGATCGCACGCTCTGACATCTTTCTAGCTAACCGCTGTTGACCGGAACGGGCCAAAACGAGCGCTTGCGCTTGCGACATCCAATCTTCGATTCCACCCTTGCCGGCAGCCCGAGCAGCCTCTCTATCCATGGCTGCCGCGTCGTTGCGTAGGAATGCGATGTGGTATCGCATAACCATCAACTCCGGTATATCGAGTGCGCGTTCTGTAGCCTGCTGAATCGCACGCTCCGCGTCTGCCGGACGATTTAAGAAAATGTAGCTGGAGGCAAGATTGACATAGGCGGGTGCAAAACCGTTGTCCAGGCTGATGGCATTCCGGGCTTCCTCGGTCGATTTTTCGTACTCCCCTAAACCTTGATAAATAAATCCGGATAACAATGCGTGCGGGGCGGTGTCCCGGGGATAAGTGCGCACCCATTGTTCGCAGGTCTGTCGCGCCTGCTCTAAATTTCCGGTCACCTGTTTCTGGTAGAGCGTCGTAATAAATAACCTCTCCCGATCGCTGGTGCGGGCGCGCAACTCATAGGCCCTGGTCGTGCTGGTTATGGCCAAACCAGATTCGCCAAGGTCTTCATAAAAAATCCCGAGTTGTCCGTGTGCCGTTGCAAAATTCGGGTCAATGGCAACGGCCTGCCTGAGATAAGGCAGACCGGCCTCTAAGCTGGTTGAGAAGCCTACCTTCACTCCTTCGCTATAGGCTTTTAAAGCATCGAGCGAACCTGTAGTGGCTTCCGCCAGGGGAGTTGAGTGCTTCTCGATCGTGGTGAGCGATTCGCCTACTCGGGTTCTGAACTTAACGGCGATTTGACTCAGCGCATTCAAGACGTCTTCTTTTCTCGCCGCCTGCACCTGCTCCACATCGAGGACGTCTCCGGTTTCGCAGTGCTCTGCGCGAAGTCCAACTACGTACTCGCTACCCAGGCTTGCAATGGAACCCTCAAGGACCGCGGCACTTCCCGTACGCTCGCAGATCTCCCGTGCTGTCTCGGGAGTAAGCGGCGCATCCGCTGCCCGGCCCATAAGGCGCAGAGTCTTCCCAATGCGCTGCTCGGAAATGAGGCTAAGAAAAGGGGATTGCGCCAGTTGTACGGCCATGCCCTGGCGCAGTGTCCCATCAAAAACGGGGTCGCTGGTCGAATTGGCAAAATCAGCAAGTACCACCGTGTCCTTCGGGGTGAGACGGATAGGGCGGCGCAGAAAAAAGTGGTATGCCACGGCAGCCACGGAAAGCAGGAGAACCACTGCCAGAGATATCCATCCCCATGGCTTTGTTTGCTCGATCTGAACCTCCACCCTGGAGTGGCTGGCGGCAAGAATATCGACTTCCGACTCGGTGACCGTACGCACGCTCTCGGCAAGGCGATAGCCTTTGCCGGGCACAGTAACGATGTAACGGTGGTCCTGCGCGCTCTCTCCCAGCGCCTTGCGCAGCATGAAGATGTGGCTGCTGAGGTTGTCCTCCCCCACAAACGTGTCCGGCCACACGGTTTTCATCAGGTCGTCTTTAGTGACGATCTCATTGCCGTGGCGGATGAGAACGGTGAGGATCCGGAATGTTTTCGTCGTCAGTGCTACCGGCTCGCCGGAGCGGAAGAGAAGTTCCCTCCGCACGTCAACGCGAAAGGGCCCGAATTCGTAGAGCTCTTTGCCCTCCTCACCTTCGCTCACGGACATAGGGTGTATATCCCACCTGACGATCCGGCCGCGGATTCGTGAGGAATTCTAGCACGCGCTCAGCGCGGACCAGGGGTGCACTCCTATCGTTATCAGCGACTTACCCGGCATCAAGAAGGTTTTCAGAACATTTCAGGTGGGGTTTCAGGACATTTCAACCTGTTGACCGCCAGCCTGAATTCGCTTCAGCAATAGCCTCGCCTCCGAGGGCAAAAAAGCATGGGCAAGCGGACGACCATCACTATCGAAACCAATTCATTGCTCATCGTTCGGGCGCGAACAGTGCGACACGCGTGGTGCCCGGAATGCGGAGCCGTAGCAGAGATGGTCACATCGGCGATGACCGCCGTGCCTCCGGATCCGGGTCAACATGCTGTCGAGAAGTGGCTCAACTCTATGAATCTGCACAGGGCGCAAGCGCCGGATGGAGGGACGCTCATTTGCCTCAATTCGCTGCTTGCTCAGGTACAGAAAACGAAAACCACCTAACCGTGAATGCGCGGTTACCCAATTCGCAAAGGAGACGTTATGAAATTTGGATTGCTGTCTACAACATCCTGGCTGAGCTTGATGGTCGCACCAGTACCGATGCAATTGACTGCGCAGGCACAAAAGGCTCACTACACCATCACCGATCTCGGCCCCTCGTCGACGCCCTTTAGCCAGGCGAGTGCGGTCAACAATATTGGCTTGGTTTCTGGTGTGGCAGTCGTTCCTGACGGCTCACAACACGCTGTCTTGTGGTTCAGGAGATCGTTCTTCGACATCGCCTTACCCGGATTGGGGGGACCCAACAGTGCAGCGGCCAATGTCAACGAATGGGGGCAGGTTGTTGGCCAGGCTGAAAGCTCTCAAGCAGATCCAAATAAAGAAAACTTTTGTGGTTACGGTACCGGTCTTACTTGTCTACCTTTGCTGTGGCAATACGGCAAACCATCTAGGCTCCCCCTGCTGGGAGGCCATAACGGTTCAGCCGGCCAGATCAACAAACATGGCGAAGTTGCGGGGTATGCGGAGAATGGCGTCAGCGACCCAGGGTGCCCAACCGGGGCGAGAGTCAATGGCACTGGACCCCAGGTTCTCGATTTTGAAGCAGTGGTATGGGGACCGCGACAGGGCGAGATACATGAACTTCATCCTCTCCCTGGCGACACAGTGGGAATGGCGTTCGGCATCAACGACGATGGCCAAACCGTGGGTTCGTCGGGTTCCTGTGCGAACACCGTAATCCCCCCGTTCGGGGCCGGGTTGCACGCCGTGCTCTGGGACAAGGATGGCGTAGCGCATGACCTCGGCAATCTGGGAGGAACGGGAAACCCTGATCTGTTGGCGATCGGTAATGTCGCAAACGTCGTCAATAACCGAGGCCAGGTAGCCGGTGTCTCGGCCATGCCCGGCAACACCACCACGCATGCCTTCCTTTGGACCAAAGAGCGAGGCAAAATGTTGGATCTGGGCACACTTCCCGGGGATGTGAACAGTGCAGCTCTGGGAATTAACGACCGCGGCGAGATGGTGGGAGCCTCTTTCGGCGCGACCGGACCGATCAACGGAAACCCTCGTGCATTTCTTTGGAACGACGGACGGATGACCGACCTGAACGACCTTGTTCCAGCGAATTCGCCATTACATCTGCTCACTGCCTTTGGGATCAACGATGCTGGAGAGATCGCCGGATTTGGCGTGACCGGCAGCGGAGATCTTCACGCTTTCCTTGCGACTCCCTGTGCCCGCTGATCGGTCACGAACTGCTCTTGTTCCAGGTGACTAAAGGAAATTTAGGGTGGTCACAGCCTGCGGCTGGGCGAAACGCGGCGATAGGATATCGATTTGCAGCAGTCTCGATTGCTTTGTGGCGATCCGGCCAAACGGGCTTTCGCCCTGGAGCGATGGGCCGCTCGGGAATCAGGTATCCTTCGCCGCAGCCGACGGAGGAGTTGCTCAAAACCACGTTCTCACGCACTTCGTTATAGAGGGCCGGCTTCTCAACGATGTGATTGCTTCTGGATTGGCGACGATCCGCCTTGGTCGAAACGAGTCGGTTTTAATCAAGGCAGCGACGGCTCGATTAGGGTTACTGTCGATCGGTCGGCCCCTTATCGGGTACCTGTTCGAAACCGGGCAGGACTCGAGCTGTACCGTGAAACAAATGGTACTGGTCAAAGGTGAAAATATTCATCTGCGTTTCGTAGGGTCCCCAAGTGAAGAAAAGGACATTCCACTGAAGAAGCGCTGCAGCTGAGCGACTTCTCGTGATAGAAACGCTGCGAAGTGGGACAACGTACATCTTGCCGCCGATCTCCATAGGACCGTAGCTGACCATTATGTCCGATCGCTTCTCTGGAACGAACCCGGGCAAATCAGATTCCGACTGAACGCGGAGTATCGCGCCAGTCCCAGGATCGATAACAAGTTCTCCATGCGAATCAGCTGCAAGTGCGACCCGAGCGCCCTTACTACCATTCGGGTAGCAGCATCCACTTAGAGTCAAAGTTGGAGCACCAGCTAGCCGGTAGCGAAATACAGCGCGGCGCCCGTTGATGCTCGGCTCCCACGATTTCCACGTGACGTCGCCCGGCGACTTCGATACGAATTGCAGCAAACTGAGAATCGGGCCAAAGGTGCCATATATTTGCAAAGGCTGCACCTCGGCGCCGGTGTGCGGTGATGCACTACTTACGATCTCTTCGCCTTTGCGATAGAGTACGGTCTCTTTCAATTGCTGCTCGGCATGGAGAGGCTCCGAGACATCTGTTGTGGCGAGTCCTGGATAATGAGCCGGCTCGCGGTAGTAAACCGCCGTACGGGTCGCAAAAAAATCGGGCAGCCTTGGAATGACGCGGTCCAAATAATCGGCGGCCGCCTTCAGTATTCGCTTCTGCTCAACCTGATCCGGCGGCGGATCAGCGGAGAGCTCCGCAGACGGTGGATCAAGAAATGTGGATTCATCGGCGATCAGCTCAAGTGACTCGCGGAGCTTCTTGTCATGCAACTCTGCCAGGAGTGACGGTAGCTTTATTTGGCTGAGCCGCTCAGTCAGCACGATGCCTGAAAGCTGCCGCGCAGCGGAGGCGCCGCCGTGGATCGACTGCAGAATCTGCTCAAGATGAGATACCGTGACGCGCTGGATCCTGGGATCGGGTTGGTCGTCATAAAACGGTTGATCGTAGTAACACTTGGATGTCTCAGCAGACAAAGTCGGCTGACTCAACTCCACTTTCAGGGAGTGATATTCGTCCACGTGCGCTGCGAGAGGCGGGTCGAAGGTAAAGGAGTAAAAGATCCGGGCGTTCTCGATGCTGTCGTTCATCGGTCCAACCAAGCCATTGGACGAAGGCAGGACTCGACCGCCGCTTTGCACTGCCAAGACGTTCTTGAACAGGCTCATCCAGTTTGCTTGCTGAGGCGAAGGAACAACTGTGAGAAACCTGCTCCAGGTATCCGCCGCGGGCTCGTCTTCACCTACAGAAAAGCAGTCGAGCGTGACACGAGCCTGGCGCAGGAGTATGGAGAACCCGCAAATCTTTTGAAAGAGCTCGCGCTGTAGTTCTTCACCCTTCTTACCAGAAGTGGAATAATCACACAGCGCGCCTTGAGTGGAATGTCCTAATAGGCATTTGCCATCGGAATCAAATGCTCCAGTTCCGCGATTACCTAGGCCGGGCCCGATCCAGAAGAGCAATTTTCTACCACGGCGGCTAGCCTCTGGAGTGGCGATGGTCCATAGCGCCCTTAGTCCCGTTAATGCGGGGAAGCTGTCAAACGAAGGCTCGACGACTGCCTTCAATGGCGAATGTACTTTGGGAGCAAGAAAGTATGCTTCAACTTTATTATCGGAAGTGACATCCGTGGCAAGTGCTTCTCCGTCAGTCGACGACTTCGCAGTAAGGAAAAATCCCGAATCTTCCAGCGAGTAAATGGTCACTGGCTGCGCCAGCTTCCCGGATTTGTAACGCAGGAATTGCGCCACCTGTTGCCGCTCGAAGGCCGCAAGGTAGGAGGGTAAATCCAAGGTATCAAGGAGGATAATGACGGTAAGCGAATCCTCGGCGCTGGCAAAATCGCCTTTCGACGCATGGAATGCAATGATCCTCTGCGGCTCGCTATTGTCGAGCAGTCTGAAATCAGTACGCTGAAGTCCGGCCACTGCCCTACCCGCTTGGTCAGTTACGGTTGCGTCGAGACGGATGAGCCCTTCGGTGCTGACCGCTTCACTCGGCAGCTCCTTTCTTTGGCCCAGCTCCAGATTTCCCATACCAATTGCAGTCGGCTTGTCCGTAGATACGACTGAATGTTGTCCCAGAGCAGCAGCGAGGATTACCAGAAAACCGAATCCGGATAGAGTCAATCGGTTGAATCTACGCACCGCCTTTTCGCCTCCAGATGGCAGGAGCGAGTATACGGTTTTCGCCTACTACCCGTCTGTCGAAGCCGAGTCAACGGGTCAACCCGTACGGATTGTCACCGTCTCTCCGATTGAGCCCGGATCACCGGAAGGTTCACCTGACAACCTCTGTTGGCCTCTAGATGGTCGCATTTTGCAGAAAGACTCTTGAACCGAAAGTAACCACAGGCACGTAAACTCAGCTCAGTCGACCCAATGGAGCATCAACAAGCATTGGGGACGAGGGTAGCCGGCATCATTTCAGCAATGCTCCCAGCATTGCTCGAGCATGCCGATTCATAACTCACAATCAAATTCATAATCAGAGCTATTTAAAACACATATCTTCCCTCTGTCTGACCCGTAGACTTCCCTGCCCCACAAATCCCTCGACGTGGTAACTAACCCAGCAATACAAGCGTCAGGTGTTTACTTGCAGTTTACCTCCCCTGCTTCCTCATCTTTTTGCGTGAGCGCTATGGACGGGAGAAGTGAGGCGGGATAGCGTCATATCAGATCGCTGAGCGGTTCGAATACGACCCACTCAGCAACATGTTAAACAGACCATACACATCGACACTTACCAGGAGATACAAGGATGCTGAAAGCGACGACATCGCTTCCCGAGCTAATGAAAGATTGACTTTGGCTTGAGGGAAGTCCCCGCCTGGCGAGAAGATGCGGAGCCGCGCGAAACTTGGTTTGCAGGAAAATTCAGCAAACCGCATCTATATGCTGTCACCGCCTCGCAGAGAACCTTACTTGGTCGGCGACTAACTCCACAACTTGCTTCCTCTTAAATCAGAACCGTGGGAGTTTCACATCATGACACTCGGACAACACCCATCCAATTCTTCCCGCACGCTGCCAACACTCGCCGCCGTACAACGTCGGCGCAGAGAGCTGCTTGCCTACCAGGACCGTCAGCGGTCCGCGCAAGCACTCGCCACACCCAACGAGGAAGACCCTTACCTCCCGGAAAGGGTCCACTTCACGCAAGAGCAAGAAGAGCAGCAGGAAAACGCAGAACTCCAGGAACCCTACGCCGACGAAGAGCCTGAGCCATCGCTGGTCCTTCCACCCCGATCGACCGCGCCCCCGCCGCCTGCACTCGCCGGCGCGGCTTTCCACGGTGCTGCCGGTTTCCTCGTCCATTCACTTGCCCCGCACACCGAGGCCGATCCTGCCGCGGTCCTCCTGCAGTTCCTGGCGGCCTTTGGCAACCTCGTCGGCCCCGCCCCGCACTGCCGCGTCGGTACCACACGTCACGGCCTCAATCTCTTCGTCGTTCTCGTCGGCGAATCGAGCAAGGCCCGCAAGGGGACAAGCTGGCGCCAGATCTTCAGTCTCTTCGCCGATACCGACCCACTCTGGTCTTCGCGCTGCGTGACCACCACCCGCCCCACACACGCCACCATCCTCCACACGCTACGCGATCAACAACCCATCACCGATCGCCGGCTCTTCCTGCTCTCTGAAGAATTCGCGTCCGTCCTCCAAGTGCTCGGCCGCGAGACCGGCCCGCTCTCTCCGCTGCTGCGCTGCGCCTGGGACGGCGGTGACCTCTGCGCTCACGACGGCCATCGCTACGTCCGAACCACTGCGGCGCATATCAGCATCGTGGGGCATGTCACGCAAAGCGAGCTCGCCCATCACCTCAGCCACACTGAATCTCACAACGGATTTGCCAACCGCTGTTTGTGGACCACCGTCCGGCGCAGCAAATCCCTCCCCGACGGTGGCAGCCTTCCTCCCCAACAGCAAGCAGCCTTGGCCCGCGAGCTACGCCAGACCCTCGACTGGCTGCATAGCCAAAACGAACTCCTCTTCTCCCGCACTCCAGCCGCAAGCAAACTATGGAACGATCGCTACGATGCCTTGAGCCAGGGTCGAGAGGACGCATTCGGCGCCGCCACCAGCCGTGCCGAAGCCCAGGTCCTCCGCCTCAGCGCTATCTATGCCGCCCTGGATCGAAGCCCGCTCATCGATGCCCCCCATCTCGAGGCCGCCTTGGCCGTATGGGACTACTGTCGCGCCAGCGCTCGTCTTCTCTTCGACACAGCACCCATCGATCCCACCGCACGGCGCATCAGCCAGGCCCTTGACGTCACCCCGGAAGGACTAAGCCGAGTTCAAATCCGGGGTCTCTTTCATCGCCACGTCAGCAAAGAGCGAATCGACCTCGCTCTCGAACAACTACTGAACCTCGGCCTCATCAGCAGGGGAACCACCGCCGGCCGCGGACGGTCCGCAAGTCTCTGGACCAAAGCACAAAACCATCAAACCGGCACAAACAACCCCCAAACCGACCCTTATGGCGCTTAAAGCGCAACTTTCACACATAAGGCGCATATGGCGCTTAAGGCGCACACTTCACCCCGCAGTGAGGCACTTACTTATCAACACTCATCCACAAAAACAAATTGCTCTTGCCATGCCCGTCTGCCACAATCGGTGGCCTCGCCCCCTTACTTGTGGTTTTGTCGCTGTAATTGAGCGAGCATTCCTGGAAGGTCGGCATGCCTGATCAGAACCCTAGGGATTTTCTCCTCACGCTCCTGTCGGATCAGGCGCAATGGACCATCTTTGAAGAACTGGCGGGGAAGGACGAAAAGGACCTTGCACCGATCCTCCGTCCGCACGACGAAATCCGGCTCCATCGAACCCGTGAACTGCAAGCGATCGACCAACGCCGGCGCCTGGATGATGCGCTGGGCAACCTCACGTTGCTGGAGATCGGGTTCCAGACCGGGCTGCTGGGAGAAGAAAAGGACAAGGACGACGCCTGGCGACGAGCCGGGCTGATGGGATTCCACAAGCTGGTGGCGGCATCGGAATCTTTCTTCGGCTATGCCGGCGCCTATCTGTATTTCGGCGCGCGCATCCTGGCTTACCGCTGTTTCGGACCCTGCTGGCCTCTCCGGCAATCCACTCCGAACAGCAACGACAGTTCCACCAACCGGCGAAGCTTTCCCATCGCGGTGCCTCCGCGGCTGGTAATGCCTGCCCCGGGACACCCGGAAGCAGGAGACGCAGTCTTCGCCGACTTTCTCGATATACGGACAGATGAACGATGGAATACGGCGTTGAAGTTTCTCGACGGCTTTCAGCCGGAAGGTTACGGGAAAACGCAAGAAGGCGAGGCACCCGGAGCGCACCAAGAGGATATTCACACCGGCACGAGATCGCTATACAAGGAGCCTGCAGAATATGAGTTATGGCTTCGCGGGCTCTTGCCGGATGTAGACCGGGAGAAGACGCTTCGCTTCCACGAGATCAGCGATGGCCTCGTAGCCTGGGCGTTGGCGCGGACCGAGTTTTACCTCGGGTTGCAGCCGATCGGCTTTTATATAGACGGCACCACATGGGTCGATTCGACCGCGCAACAGAACACCGTCGGCGTACTGAAGAACCCGCTGACTGCACGCTTTGCGTTGGCCGATATCTATTGGCTGGCTCGTGTGCTGCGGGCCGAGGTCTCGAGCGATGCCTCGGTGAGCTCTGCCCATATCTCATGGCTCGGCCTGCTGGTTTTCAAGGCCAGCCTGGACGGAAAGAGCCGTGAGTATCTGGACGCCCTGAAGAACAGCGAGACGGTCCTCCAACTCGTCTTCAATTTCGGATGCGACCTGGCGCAGAATGCGGTCGCGCTGAGCGAGCAGAGAGAGAACCGGCATTTCAATCCGTGGCAGTTTCCCGAGCCGGCTGCGCCCGGGCCGCAGGGCAAGTGCACCAAGGAGTGGCGCGCGGTATTAGATGAGGAACTGCGCGAGATCGATCGCCAGCGCTCGCGGCGCACCTATACCAAGCCCTCCTTCCCGCCGGACGAGGAGTTCCCTTATAACGCGATGGACGCGGACCACTACTGGAGCGAGCGCCTGATCACAGGAAGGCAGCCCTACAACCGTGTAGGGCTGGCTTTTTCCGGCGGCGGGATCCGCAGCGCGACTTTCAACCTTGGGGTTTTGCAGGGACTCCAGGAGCTGAACCTGTTACGCCATGTGGACTACCTCTCCACTGTGTCCGGCGGCGGCTTTATCGGTTCGTGGCTGGCCGGGAATGTGAAGCGCACCCGGCAGTGGCTGACGAAAGGCACACGCTGGGACGAGTCGATCGATCACCTGCGTTCTTATTCCAGTTACCTGGCGCCGCTGACCGGAGTGCTGAGCGCCGACACCTGGACCCTTGCGGCGAGTTGGGCACGCAATACTTTTCTCATCCAGTTGACGGGCATTATGTGGTTGTTTGCTGTGCTGCTGTTTGCCCTGGGCGGACGCATGGCTTTTCTGGCGGTGGCGCATGGGTATCCCGCCGCCGGGATGACTCTTCCCTTCTCCCGCTGGCTTTGCTCCGGCGGTCTGCACTTGCCGTGGGCGGGGATGCTGGCGCTGTTGATGGGAGGCGTGGCCGCGGTCAACCTGGCTCGTAACTTCAAAAACAATCGAGTGGAGACAGGAGATGGCTCTCCGCGTGGTTTGCAAATTCGCAGGTTTGTGGTGCTGCCCTGCTGGGTGGGCGCATTTGTGGTGGCGGCCATCCTTTGCTCGGACGCGCAGCACTGGCAGGCTTCGCCGCCGCAATCCTTATCGCTGTTGACATCCCCCATAGCGACCTGCAGAACGCTTGTCTGCTCGGGGGTGGCCGGCGTGACGGCGATGCCGAAGGAGGCTCACGGCTATTCGTTTCTGCTCAAGAGGGCGTGGGAACGGCTGGACGTTTTGCTGCTGGCGCACTGGTTTGCTCTTTTGCTGATCGGAATATACGCGTTGCACCCGGCGGAGAAGGTAGGCGGCAGATGGGCGAAGTGGAAGATAGAAAAGCTCTACACGCCCCTGCGCTGCCTTTCCATTGGCACAACTTGCTCCGTGGTGCTCTATCTCGGCCTGTGCGGTGTGCTTGCGGTGAGCGTGGCCTGGGTACAACCGGAGGATCGCTTTGGCTCCTACGCTTTTGTGTTCGGGCCGGCTCTGGTGCTGACGGCGTTCACGCTGAGCGTGGTGATGTTCATCGGGCTTTCCGGACGCGGCTCGAACGAAGCCCAACGGGAATGGTGGACGCGGTTTGGCGCATGGCTGCTGATCTACGCCCTGGTCGGGCTGCTGCTCTCTGGCGCGGCGGTGCTGGGCCCGAAGCTGATGCTCAAGATTGTGGAGGTGACACCCGGGTGGCTGAAGGCCGTTCGCTGGGGCGCATTGCTCGGCTCAATGGGGACGGTGATCGGCGGCGTGCTTGCCGGCAAGAGCAGCAAAACGGCGGGCGACGGATGGAGCCAGAAACTGGAGGTGCTCGCGCGGGTGGGCGGCTTGACCTTTGTGCTGGGGGCGACACTTGCTACCGCGACTGTGCTGTATTCCCTGCTGCTGAACATCACCACGATGCACACCTCGTCGGATCGTTACTGGGTGGTACTAAACGACATTGGCGGCGTCAAGTTCGTGTGGGTGTGCCTGGTGGTGCTGGTGTGCGGCATGGCGTTTTCCTGGTTTTTCGAAATCAACATCTTCGGCCTGAGCCAGCTCTACCGCAACCGCCTGGTGCGCTGCTATCTGGGAGCCACGCGCTGGGCACCGGGCGTGCGCAAACCTCATCCTTTTACGAAATTCGACTTTCACGATGACATGCGGTTGAGCGATCTCAACCATGAGTTCCGCGGCCCGTTCCCAATTTTCAACTGCACCCTCAACCTGGGCGGCAGTTCAGACCTGACCCTGCACAGCCGTCATAGCGCCTCCTTCTCGCTGACTCCGTTGCGCTGCGGGGCGGACCGGCCGAAGGTAGGCTACGCGCCCACGGGAGAAAGCTCGACTCCCGAATCGAGCTTTGCCAACGGCGTAAAGTTGGGACAGGCGGTTGCCATCTCTGGCGCCGCCGCGAGCCCGAACATGGGTTACAACACCTCGCCATTGGTGGCGCTGTTGTTGACCATGTTTAACGTGCGGCTCGGGTGGTGGTTTCCCAACCCCGGGCGCAAGCGTTGGGCGGAGCGAGGTCTTCGCTTCAGCCTGTATTATCTGACACGAGAGCTGCTGGGGACGGCAAACGAGAATCGCGATTTTTTGAATGTCTCGGACGGCGGCCATTTTGAAAACCTGGGCGTGTACGAGCTGATCCGGCGGCGATGCAAGGTGATTATCGCCTGCGACGCGGAGTGCGACGAGTCGCTCCACTTCGGCTCGCTGGGCAACCTGGTCCGCATTTGCGCAACCGACTTCGGCGCGCAGATCGATCTGGACGTGCGCTCGATCTCTCGCCAGAAGGAGGGCCGGAGCCTTGCCCATTCCGCAGTGGGAAAAATCAAGTACAGCAACGGCAGCACCGGCTACCTGATTTACCTGAAGGCGTCGATCACCGGGGACGAAGATATCGGGGTGGCCCAGTATCGTTCGGCGCATCCTTCTTTTCCGCATGAGACCACCGCGAACCAGTTTTATTCGGAGGCTCAGTTTGAGAGCTACCGCATGCTGGGGTGGCACGTGGTGGAGCATGCGTTTCGTGGGGTGCAGGTCGGCGAGCACCCGCTCGCTGCAGCCACGAAGCTGGCGGATGTCATGGCCCCGGCGCGCAGCTCCGGCGAGGCCTACCTGAAACATACGCGGGCCCTGGACCACCTGTGGGAACAATTCCGGCAGTCGCCTTCGCTCCATTCCTTCCTGGACGAATTGATGTGGATTCATCCCCCCTTGGCAGTAGTGCCGGCCACCGGAACCGCCCACCAGCAGACGCAGGAGCTGTGCGCATCGCTGGAGTTGATCCAGTTGATGGAAGATGTGTTCATGGATCTGCAGCTGGACGACTTCTGGGAGCATCCGGACAACCGCGGATGGGCGATTCTGTTCATGCGTTGGGCGCGGAGTCCGCGCTTTCGCCGGTATTGGAGCCAGACGCACCGGACGCTCGGGATTCGCTTCGAATATTTTTGTGCGGCGCGGCTGGGCCTCACGCGCGATGAGCCGATCGTGCGTGTGTGAGTAGCTGTGGCCTGAGAGGAGGAGTCGGATGAAGCGCTATATCGGATGGGGCGTGGGTGTGGTACTGATCGGCGCACTGGTGTGGCTCGGGTTCTCGATGACGAATCCGAAGCCGGTGACGGAAAGCGTTTCGGATGCGGCGAAGAATATCTTCTTCGATGCCAAGTGGTATGAGGTCCTGTGGATGCGCTGGACGGCGGTGGATTGGATCCTGAGCCTGCTGGCGGCGGGGACGGCGATTGCTGCAGCGGTGCAGAATGCCTTCTCGAATCATGCCCAGGCCCAGGCCCAGGCCGCGGCGCAAGCGGCTCCGCCATCCGCCAGGGTCGACCGGCTGGTGATGTGGTTTGCGGCGCTCACGATCGTGGCGACCACACTTGACGCGAAGATCCACCCGGCACAACTTGCGGAGAGATACAGGCAGGGAGATTTGCTGCTTCAGGACGGCATTATGGATTATCGTCACAGCCAGAAAACGGCAGCGGATGAACAGGCTTTGCTTGATGTTTGGCACCAGGCGCAGCGAATTCTTGAGGGCGCTCCGGGAGGAGGGCGTAAGGTCGTGACGAGCGATAAGACGGAGGGCGCCGGGGCGCAGTGAGGTGATAGGTCTAAGGGCTTAAACCTGCGTGGTTATTCTGACCTCTTGGTCATCGAAGAACCAAGAACCATCAGTTCCTGTACGATGCGCACCGTGGCGATCAGCATCAGGTATCCGAACGACATATTCACCAGAAAATGACACAGTAGTTGCATACCCTCTCCCACCATTTCTTGATGTACCTATCTTAAGTTGTAGGGACTTGCTGGGTCGAGCACTGTTTAACCCCCTGGACGGTACGAGGAACAGTTACCCGCAGTTACCACCTGATGGATTTAAAGGAAAATTCCCTTGCCTTGCGAACTCTGGAATGAAGGGAGTAGGATGCCTACACCTTATGGCGAAAGCGAAGACGGGTTACCAAAATCGGATCGAAATCATGCAGGGCACGCTGGACATGCTGATCCTGAAGACGCTCCAGTGGGGTGAGCAGCATGGCTACGGGATTAGCCAGGCGATCCGGGTGACGTCCGGAGAAGTGTTGCAGGTCGAAACCGGGTCTCTCTATCCGGCACTACACCGCCTGGAGCGGCAGGGCTGGGTTTCGGCTCAGTGGAAGAAAAGCGAGAGCAATCAGCGGGCGAAGTTCTACCGGATTACCGCGCTGGGCAAAAAGCAGCTGGCCTCCGACTACGAGCGGTGGGGACGGATGGTTGCGTCCATCGAAGGCATCATGGGCGCCACGAGGAACGAAGTATGAATCTGCAATCGCTTTTGCAAGCGCTCCGGCGCAAGGCCGATTTGTCCGAGGAACTCGAGAGCCATCTTCGTATGGCTGTGGCGGACCGGGTCGCTCGTGGAGAGTCGCCTGCGGAGGCGCGCAGAGCGGCGATGCGTGAGTTTGGAAACATGCCCCTCATCGCAGATGTCACGCGGGAGCGGTGGGGCTGGCTGCGGCTGGAGCACCTGCTGCAGGACCTGCAATTTGCCCTTCGTCAGATGCGCCGTTCTCCCGGGTTCACGATCACTGCCATTCTTACGCTGGCGCTCGGCATCGGTGCGCTGACCACGGTAGCCACCTGGACCAATGCAGTTCTGTACAATCCGTGGCCGCATGTTGCCGCACCTCGGGAGCTTCGCTTTATCGATGCGACCGTACTCGGGAACAACGGCTACTCCGTCCACTATGACAACTATCTCTATTTGCGTGAATCGGGGCATTCCTGGAAGGATGCGATCGCCTTCGCGCAGACGACGGTCAACCTCAACCAGGCGGACGCGCAGCCGCAGGCCATTCCGATCGGCGTTGTCTCCTCAAACTACTTTCACTTCCTGGGTCTCAGGGCGCAGAGGGGCAGGTTTTTTCCGCCGGATAGCAACGATCGCGCCTATGGCGCGACTGACGAGATCGTGCTCTCCGATGCATTGTGGCGCGCTCGCTTCCATGCCGATCCTGCGATCGTGGGCCGTGCTATTTCCATCAACCGTCATCCGTTCACCGTAGCTGGAATCAGCCCGCCGACCTTCGCAGGAATCTTCGGCGGCGTCGCCGAGACAGCATGGATCCCGCTCTCCGGACTTCGCAGCCTCTCCGCGGACTCTCCACCTGATCCCTTGATCCAACAACGCTACGGGCTGCAGGTCGCGGTCCGGCTTCGCCCCGGAGTGTCCGACTCGGCGGCGGCAGCGGAACTGCACACGCTAGCCCATTCTTTCGACCTGAAACAGTCTGCCGAGCAGAGGGGGCATTGGGATTGGAACCTGCGGGACGCCGCGCATTTCCAGCGGGGTCTTTTCGTCATGGTCGGCGCGCAGTTGCCCGTGCTGCTGGGAGCATCCCTCCTGCTCATGGTGCTGGTGTCGATCAACATCGCTTCCCTTCTCGGCCAACATGCGGCGCGCCGGCGGCGGGAGGTCGCGATCCGTTCCGCATTGGGCGCGACCCCGGATCGCATCGCGGCGCAAGTACTTGCAGAGACTGGTCTGCTGGCTTTTGCCGGTGCGTCCGCAGGATGGGCCGCCAGCGTTGGCATGGCACGTGGTATTTATCTGCTGCTGCCCAACTTCGGCGTCCCGCTGTCTTTCAACCTGCACAGTGACGCACGTATTTTGCTCTTGGTGACCGCTGTGGCGGTGGCCGTCACGCTAGTCTGCGGCATTCATCCTGTACACCAATCGTTGCGGGTCTCGCAAAATGAGGTGCTGCATGAAGGCGGGTCCGCGGTCGCCGGTGGTTCGCGCAAACGGCTCGGTGGGCGCATTCTGCTTGGCCTACAACTCGGGATCTGTTTCGTTGTTCTGGTCTGCTGCGGCCTGCTCACGCGCACAGCCCTCAATATCGTGTACCGCTCCATCGGGTTCGACCGCGCCAACTGTCTCACCGCGAGCGTCGCGCTTTCCCGCTCGGGATATACCACGGAGCACGGTCTCGCTTTCCAGGCGGCCCTTCTGGATCGGCTGCGGTCAGCGCCGGGGGTCGCTTCCGCGACGCTCACCACTCACCTGCCCATGGGAGACGACGGCGCCGGTAATACGCGGGACTTCAGTATTCCGGGCTACGCTCCTTCCACGGGCGAAGAGATGGCTGTGGTGACTGATTTCGAAGGCCCTGATTTCTTTCGCATGCTGGGCATCGCCATGCGCCGCGGCCGCGAGTTCGGCGCGCACGACAGTGCCTCTGCCCAGCCGGTGGCGGTCATCAACGAATCGATGGCGCAGCGCTACTGGCCGCAAGGGGATGCGATCGGCAAGAGCGTGATGGTCGACCAGCACCTGCGCCGCATCGTAGGGGTGGTCGCCGGCTACGCCTACTACGACCCAGCGAACACGGAAGCGCAACCAGTATTGTTCCTGCCTCTCGCACAGGACTACAACAGCGACGTTATCGTGGCCCTCCGGTCGCGTACTACGGCCTCCGCCATTACTGCGCAGCTCCGTCAGGCGGTCGCGGGGCTCGACAGTTCCCTGCCGCTGGAAAATGTGCGCAGCTTCGAACAGGTAACCAACGAGCGATACCAGGTATCCCGCATCCCGGCCGAATTGCTCAGTGTCTACGCCATCTCCAGCGTGTTGGTCGCGATGCTTGGCTTGTATGCGGTCACGGCCTATTCGGTGATCGAACGCCATCGCGAGTTCGCACTGCGTCTGGCTCTTGGCTCGACGCGCTCCGCTGTCTTCCGGTTGGTACTGAGCGGCAGCGCGTGGACGGCGGTCGTGGGCCTCGTAACCGGCGGCTTAGGCTCCATTGTCGCCGTGCGCTTGCTGCGTAGCATGCTCTTCGGTGTTGCGCCTTTCGATCCGGCGACTTATTGCGCAGCCGCCGCCCTGTTGTTGATCACGGTGTTCCTTGCAGGTCTCTTGCCGGCTCGCCGTGCCGCATCGGTCGAACCCATGCAGGCGCTTCGTACCGAATAAATCTCTGTGGAGGCGTTGCGCGTCGAGTAATCGCAGCCGCGCTCTGGCCGATCCACGCGGATAAAGTAAAACCTGCTCAACTTTTTGCCGGCGCTCGAACGCCGTCGAGCTTGGGCAGGAAGTCTGACCAACTCTCTGACTCAGCGACCTGCTTCAGGATTTGGTTGCGATGTTTGAGAAAGCGCTCCATATAACCCCTTAAAAACAATCGTTCTGCTATCTGTCCGAGAACTGGAACAGGTGCTGCAAAGGTGAAGCGATCTCTCATTTCGGTGCTGGTTTCGGACAATGCGGAGAAGAAGTGATCGTGCTGCATGAAGGTGAATACTCCTTCTATCATCGTGTCCTGAAAATAGTTGGGCGAATCAAATGCAGTGATTTTGCTCGTAAGATTTTGGTAGATTCCGAAGTGTCTTGCGCGCCAACGGACAAACTCATTTGGGCCAATAAGACCTGTGATGACTCCCCCGACCGCTTGCTCGCGCGACGATTCTGTTCCCAGCAGATGCACCTCGATGCTGCGTGCCAGGTCAAAGCAACGCCGGATCGGTGCAGCCATCTGCATGCATTGCTCAATACAAACCATGAACCTGGCGACCTTTTTTCCTGTTGCAGGCTAGCATCTTGCCCAACGGAGCACCCGCAGCGCGCGGAGCGTGTTCCATCGACTGGGCTCACCTACCGATTCGCCGAACGGGAGCGCGAGCGCCTCGTCGTGCGCGCAATCGAGGAGCCATCGACCGTCGCCCTGCTGCCGGCTCTTGACGATATGCACGGCATCTCCGATGCGAGGTTCGGGCGGGACACCGGCGTCCCTGAGGTAGTCGAGCGCGCGGAGGATGTCGTAGTGGTAGCGGGGTGGGTAGGCGAACTGAAGGAAGGCGGGACTCGCGACCTCGCCGGTCGAGCGTCTGCGGAAGAGCCCGCGCTCGAGCAGGTACGCCTCCCCGCGCCGCCTGGCCGCCGCAATCTCCGGCGCGGGCCCGGTAGCACGCTCGTACTCGAGCAGCCCCTCCAGCACGCAGATGGTGGTGTGGAACGAGGAGCGCGAGCTCTTGGGCGCTTCGCAGTTCCAACCGCCGTCGTCGAGTTGTTCGTTCACCAGGCGGCGCATGAGACTCTGCGTGGGGCGCCCGAAGTAGGCGCCCAGGGCGAGCACGCCCCCGTTGATGCAAGGCTCCACTTCGCCTTCGAAGAACGACTTAAAAGGCTTATCGCGGAACTCCTCGTCCCATTGGTAACCCGCCTCGAGGCGGGCTACTGCGGCCTCGACGACAGGGTCGGCGGGGTCGACACCGGTCGCGCGCAGGAGGAGAAAAGTGTAAAGGGTCGGGAGCCAGTCGGGTTCGCCGGCCAGGTGCCACGGGCCGTCCGCCCCCTGGCAGGCGAGAATTTCGGCGCCAGTCCCTTCGCGCGGGACGCGGGCGCGATCCGCGGCGACCTCCGCCGGGGACGCGTCCGTGAGATCGCGCCTGGCCTGCCAGCTGATTGCCGGGTCCGCATCGAGAAGCCAATCGATAGTGTCCACGCCGCTATATTATCGTCTCAGCCGCCACCACTCCACGGATGGCATACACCAAAGCTCTTTCCGAGGCTCTTAGGGTCAGTGAAGGCTTCAGGTGCTGTCCGAATTGGCCGGCTGAAAAATCATACTTGGAGAGGTCTGATCCCTGGAGCGGCGATCATGGCTGCGGGAACGCATCGGAGGCCGCTTGTTGGAAAGCCTGGCGAAGTTTGCTGGCATCGCCGTTGACGCCGGGGCGCTGCACCATGAGGATGTACGCAAGCCCGCGCACCGGGTCGATCCAGGCTTGGGTGCCCCAGGCTCCTCCATGACCGAAGGTGCCTGGCGAAAGCATCTCCGCCACCCCGGGGTGCGGGGCCTTGAGGATGGCTACACCGATTCCCCAACCGTAGTTCTTCCCGCGGTTTCCATATTCGGCGGTTTGCAGGAAACCGGTCTTGAGTTCGCCCGTGTGTACGGTGATGAGCTGTTGAAAGGCCGCGGGGCTGAGATAGCGCTTGCCTTGAAAAGTTCCGCCGTTCAACAGCATTTGGCAGAAGCGCGCGTAGTCCGGGCCGGTTGAAAAAAGCCCCGCGTTGCCGAAAGGCGGTTCCCCCTTGACTCCGTAGGCGGCGTAAGGCGCCGCGGTCAGAGTGCCGGTCTGCTTGTCTTTGATATAAGGTGTCGCGAGGTGCGATCGTTGCTTTTTGTTGGGGTAGAAGGTGGTGTTCTTCATCCCCAGGGGTTTGAGAATATGCTTGCTTACAAAATCGTCGAATGAGCGTCCACTCGCCACTTCGACAATGCGTGCTGCTACGTTAATGCCGGATTGCGTATATTTCCAGCGGTCGCCTGGTTCGTACTGCATGGGCGATGCTAGATAGATGGGGATCAGATCGCGCAGAGTATGGGCACTCTTGATGGCGGCGCCATCGCCTTCGCCCAGACCCGATGTGTGGGTCAGGATCTGCTCGATGGTGATGTGTGCAGGCTGGCCGGTGGGCGTCTTGAGGGCTGCAAACTCGGGGATGAACTTTTCGACTGGATCGCTTACTTTCAGCTTCCCCTCGTCCTGCAGCATGAGAATGGAAACCGCAGTCAGGGGTTTGGTCATGGAGGCGATCCAGAAAAGGGTGTCGGGCTCCATGGGCTTTTTCTTCGCAATATCGGCCAGGCCGATGGTATCCAGCGCGAGCAATTTGTCCTTCGCGGCGACTACCGTGACCGCTCCGGAGATATCCTGCGCATCGATGAACTTCTCGACCGCCGCGCGGATGGCGGGATTCCCTGGTTTGTTTCCTGGTTTGGCCGCAAGAGCGAACGCAGGCAAGAGCAGCAGAAGAGCGCAGACGAGATTTGGTTTCAACACGAGGTTCCTGGTTCCCTTCCTGACCAAAATACTCCATTCGCAAGGTGAGGCCTTCGCATGAATCGCCGCCAGATGCTGAAACTTAGTTCCCTTGCCGCCATGACTTCGACAGTTCCTGAGGTTGTCCGAGGTGGCGTTGTCGAAGTGGTCCACGCCGCTGTGCCGCAGTGGGAGGTTTTTGAACTCAGTCTCACCGGACCAGACGCGGGCAATCCGTTTACCGAAGTGCAACTCGGAGCGAGATTTGTACTTGGGCTCAAGGTGGTCGCCGTGGACGGATTCTACGATGGAATGGGAGCCTACAAGGTCCGATTCATGCCGGATACGGAGGGTGACTGGACCTATACGACCCATAGCAATGCACAAGACCTGGATGGAAAGGCAGGAAGATTCGCGTGCGTCGCTGCATTAGCAACAGCTCATGGACCTGTCAGGGTGAGGAATCAGCATCATTTTGCGCACGCGGACGGTACGCCGTACTTCCCGTTCGGGACGACTTGCTATGCGTGGGTGCACCAGAGCGAGGAGCTTCAGCGGCAGACTCTTGAGACCTTGCGCACGGCCCCGTTCAACAAAATACGGATGTGCGTCTTTCCGAAAAGCTATGAGTACAACCACAATGAGCCTGCGCTGTACCCATTCGACCGCAACGCGGAGGGAGTGAGCGATTTCTTCCGGCCCAATCCAGCTTTTTATTCCCACCTTGAGCAACGGATCGCCGACCTTCGCGCCCTGGGTATTGAAGCGGATTTGATTCTGTTCCATCCCTATGATCGCTGGGGATATGCGACGATGCCCGCCGAAGCCGATAACCGATATTTGCGCTACGTTCTTGCACGCCTGGCGGCCTACCGCAACGTGTGGTGGTCGATGGCGAACGAGTTCGATCTGATGCATGCAAAAACCGTCCAGGACTTCGACCGCTTTTTTCACATTGTGGAGCAACACGATCCGTACGGACATCTGCGTTCGGTGCACTACTCGAAAGTGATGTACGACTATGCCCAGCCATGGGTGACCCACGCGAGCCTGCAGACATACAAATTCGAAGCAGCCCAAGAATGGTTCCAGGCATGGCGCAAGCCAATCATTTTTGACGAGATCATGTATGAAGGCAATTTGAATAAGCGTTGGGGCAATCTCTCCGGCGAGGAGAATACGCGCCGCTTCTGGCTCGGCGTGGTCGCGGGCTGCTACGTGACGCATGGGGAAACCTATCTCGATCCCAATCAGCCATTCGATGAAAACACCACGCCGACTCTGTGGTGGTCGCACGGCGGAACGTTGAAGGGAACGAGCCCGGCGAGGATCGGGTTCCTGCGTAAGCTGGTCGAAGAGACTGCCGCCATGGCCGACAAAGAAGCGAAGCGGACTGGGCTTGAGGCAGGCGGTGCTCAGTATTACCTGAATGCCTCCACTTTCGACGAGGCGGGTAAGATGACGGATGAGATCTTCTACTACATGGATTTTCACCAGCCGATTTACTATGAGTTTCCTCTGCCCGAGGGAAGGTTCACGGCGGAGATGATCGATCCATGGGAGATGAAGGTGAGCGCGATTCCAGGGACGTTCACGGGAAACACGAAGCTCAAGCTTAGCGGACGCCCTCACCAGGCGATGCGGTTTCGACGAGTACAATAGACATCTAACGCTTACCGTGCGGGTCATACTGGAAGCACTGATCGAGCGGCACACCCAGCACGATGGCCACTTTGAACGCAGTCTCCAGAGAGGGCGAATATTTGTCTTGCTCTATGGCAATGACGGTTTGGCGTGTGACACCGACTCGATCGGCGAGTTCCTGCTGTGTCATATCCCGTTTGGCCCGAAGTTCTCGAATCTGATTGCGTATAGCCGGCATCAGAGCGCTTTCCGATAAGACACAATCTGAGTTGCAGTCTTGGTGATATCCGCGATGACCAACATGCCAAAGAAGACGCTCAGGAAATGAAGTCCGACCATCCGGCTGTCTAACGGGAAACGGCCGACGGTCGCGTGAAACCACAACATGCCCAGCCCGAGGACCATGAGTGATGCGATGGTAAGATAACCTGCGCGATAGCCTCGCAGCTCAATCAAACGATCCCGCTCGTCTGTGATACGGTTGCGCGTGAAGGCGGCAATCACCGACTGCAGGATAACCTGCAAAACGATAATGGCAATGATCATGCCTGCGACCTTGTTGACGGAGTTTTGCTGGTGCAGGAAGAAGTAGGGGCCGTACACCAGGAGCTCCGCCGCAAGCGAGGCGTAGAGGGACTTCTCTCGATATGAGAGGCTTAGCGCCATTGCAATCACCTCGATGTCAAAAATGTTTAACATTGACGACTATAGGCTGATCGCAGGCGTATGGCAAATATTTTTTACATTTTTATTTGTATACTCCGCGGGGTAAACCGGCGGGAGCAAGAAAAGTGAAACAAAAGCGCGGTGGCAAGCGTAGTAATCAGTACGATCCAATTCTCCTAGGGCCGCGAGCGGAAAAATACCTGCTTGCGGCTTTTTTTGCGTTCAGTCACTGTTTCTTGCATACAAAATAAGCCGGAACAGGCTGAAGGATTCTATCGACGAAATTCGTTGGCGGGCTTGCAGCCTGCGGAGAGGAAACCCAAGGAACGGGCGAATCAACGCCATCAACTATGGGCCGCGCCGGAGTGGCACGGTTCATCGGGGGAATTTCGTCTCCACATCGCTCTGCCGATGGCCTTACTTCATGGACAAGTCATCCGTTAGGCGCACAAACGTCGCGTGCGCACCCTGGATAAGCTGCTCGGCCATTTCCGATTGCACATACTCCTGGAAGGCTGAATCCGAGTAAAACGCATCCCGGTGGGTTTTGGCCTCTTCCCGACTGGCATGGGCCACGAGACACACGAATTTATTGGCCAACGCCGGGGCAGCTCCGGGTACCCAATACTCGACTACATCGAGACCGCTGGCCTGCAACCTCGAATCGCTGAGAAGGCGATCATCGAGGGCTGGTACCTTGCCCGGCACCGCACGATGGATTTTCAGTTGGAAAACGCGGTGGTTGTCGGCCCATCCCTCTTTTAAATGCATAAAATGAGCGGTCAACAGTGATCCGAGGGCAAAGTAAACCAGGGCGGTCCCGAAGACAATCCATCGTGGTGGCGGGGATGATTCATGGTTCATGCTCATGGGGCCGTTCTCCTCGAATAGTGCCCGATGCAGGCTTGCTCAACTTAGATCGCAATTTGCATGCCAACCCGGCCCTGACCAAAATTGATGAATTCTCAGCGTTTTCGCGTGGAAGACGAGGGTCTGTCCCGAGAACGAGTGTCCGGAATCATGGATGAGCGCCCGAAAGTGGACAGCTCGCCTGACTCAATAAGAGCTCATACTCCAATTCAGAATCTTTATTGTGTCGGACAAGCCGAGGCCAGTTCCCGCAGTAAATCCAGCATAGGCAGTCGCCCCGGCAACGGCCGTGGGAATGGCTACTGGGTAAGCGCCGCTAAATACCGCAAACTCGGTCTGGTCGGTGATGCTTACTCTCAGGTTGACCCCGTCGTAGTTGAGCCGCGCGTGGAAACGATGCCCACTGTGCAGGTTGATGATAGGCGCAAGGGTGGTTGAGGGCACGGTCGGCGACGCGCCGCCAAGATAGACTCCGGTTGAATTCGAGCCTTCTCCGGCGTCGCTATGCATGTCGAACTTAAGCGCGACGCTGTGTTCGATTTTCGGCCCTCCGGCTCCCGACGTTCCGGGCAGGATTACTCCGTACCCCAGCGCACTCCCTGTGGAACCGAGTGCATGCAGGCCCGCCGATTGCAAGACAAAAGTAAATCCCTCGCCCGCTTCGCGCCTCAACACGAAATCGAAATCGCTGGTGAACTTATTGATCGGCACTGGGGTCGAGAAAAAGGCGCTACTCGCCTCCGGCCCGGCATCGTCGGCCAGCTCCAGGGACCCATTGGCGATTTGAGCCCGGCCATTGAGGGCGATCGCGGATGTGGAAGAGAAACCGGTGAGGAAGGACGGTTCTCCAGGCTGGCAGCACTGCGTAGAGGTCAGCTGCCAGTTAAGGATGTTCTCGACCGCTGTCTTCGCGCCGGTGCTGCCGGTAAATCCCGCGAACCCTGTAGGCCCGCCAAGGATTGCGGCAATATCAACGGTGAAGGGCAGGCTCACAGTTGCATGCGTTTTTTGGTCCGTGATGGTGAGCGTCAAAATCGATCCGTCATAAACCAGTTCCACGTGGAAGGTATGCCCGCTGTGCAGATCGATCTTACCCGGCAACAATTTGATCGACGGCGTGGTCGGCGCTGCGCCGTTTAGGTAGAGTCCCGTAGAACTTGTGCCTTCTCCGTCGTTACTGTGCAGGTCGAACTTGATCGCAACGCTATTGGTGATGGAGGGTCCGGTCTGCGCGATCGCCGGCTTTCCATAACCGAGTCCACCGCCAGACGAGCCGAGGGCGTTGGTACCATCAGACTGCAGAACAAAGGCAAACCCGTCCGCATCGGGCGCCAGCGGTATCTTTTCCGAGCAACTGGAAATCGAACTCTGTCTGGAACGAAGACAAACCAATGGGCGTGAAGTCAAACACGCTCCGGCTTTCATTTGTTCCCCCGTCAGTAAGCTGGAGGGCGGTACCCTGGAAGGCCGCACCTCCGTTCAGCGCCACCGCCCCACCGGCGCTGACAAATCCGCCCGCAAAATTGATAGATGCGCCACTCGGCGTGCCAGTCCCCGCCAGGAATAGCATCTGCGTCGCGATGCCTGCATTGAGGTCATTGTCATTCATCAAGACAGTACCGGTGAGCGGACCGGCCTGCGTAGGCATGAAGCTGAGACTCAGGTCACAGCTCCCGCCGGGCGCTAAGGAGAAGCTCGCGTCGCAATCGGCAGGAGTCCCAGGGCCAGTTTCCCGGGCGAAGTCCGGGTTTTGCTCCAGCTGCAGGCGGCTGAAGTCCAGCGGCTTGTTGCCACCGTTTCCGATGGTAAAGGTTTGGGGGCTATCGCTGCTGGTGGTGCCCACAATGGTTGTGGCGAATGTGGTGGCGAAGGTTTGGTTGACATATCCGGCACGCCTCAGCTCGCTGATCACCTGGTGGCTGGCGAAATGGGAAAAGTACAAATTGCCGGTAGCGTCCAGTGTGATTCCCTGCGGCTGGTCGAGGCCGCTGGCTATGGTGCGTTGCGGGCCACCTCCGGCCGGCACCTCGAATATCAGCTGATTGCCAAAGTCGGCGACAAAGAGGTCACCAGCTGCATCCACGGCGATACCATAGGAGAATTGCAAATTGGTCACTACCGTTGTCTGCGCACCACCGCCCGCCGCTACTCGCTCTACCCGATGGTTGCCGAAATCCCCGACGAACACATTTCCTGCGCTATCCACGGCGACTGCGTAGGGGAAATTCCATCCCCTGCCAATCACAATTTCACAAGCAGTGCTGGTGCAACCGGCGGGCAGCTCCACAACCCGGTTGTTGCCGGAATCCGCCACGTACACATTGCCTGCGCCGTCCACCGCAATGCCGTAGGGCAAGTAGAATCCGCCATCGAGCGTACGCTCGCAGTCGCCGGCCACGCAGCCCTGCGGCACCTGGACGACCGTATTCGTGCCGGTGTCTGTGACGTACAGGGTTCCCGCGCCATCGACGGCCACACCCTGCGGGCTGGTAAATCCTGAGCCCACGATCTGGAGTTCGCCGTCATCCCACAACTTGTACACCGCCGGTGTCACGCCTTCGCCCGGACGCTCGCCGTTAGGAAAAATCAAATCACCATACCCATCGACCGCGACGCCACCCCAGAAAATATCGGCATTCTGGTCGCCGACGAGCTGAAAGGGAGGGGTACCGTCGAAGGAAATCTGCGGCCCGATCGCCACTCCCTGGATGAGGGTCGTGGTCACGACGTTCCCACTCCCATCGGTGATCTCAACCGCGCCGGGGCGCAGCCCAGGAAGTTTGGGCGCGAATATCACCTGCACAACACAGGTCGAGCCGGCTGACATACTGCCCTTACAGGTGCTGCTCACCGGGGTGAAATCACCACCGAACGCACCGAGGGTCAGTACCCTGGGTGTGCCCAGTGTGCCGCTCGCGGTTACCTTATAGTTCAGCATCATGGTTTTGCTGCAGGGCGCCGGCGCGGTCCTGGCCCCCTGACAAATATTGACATTGCCGAAGTTGACCGGCGAGCCGGTGTAGGTAACTATTTGCCCGCGCAGCAAACTCGCGGTCGAGAGCAGAACGCCCACCCAAAGCAAGCAAAGGAACGCAAACCGAGTCAGTGTTTTCACCGTATAGTCTCAGCACAACACACAACGGGTATCGTCGAGACGTCGCGGGGGGATCAGGTAGTGTCCGGTTATAGGGCAGGCGCCCTTTTGCGAGGACAGTCTTGTCCAAATTAGATTGGAGACGGAAGCGCAGACTACATCTCGTCACCACGGTCATTGGTTCTGGACGGGTGGAGGGCTTCCGTCTTCCCTCCCACTACGGCGACGCCGACGAACTCACGACGGTTGCCCAACCTGGTTTCGCAAGCCCGTTTGCAGCTGCAGTTCGTCCAATAAAATCAAACCTACGGAACAGAACAATTCGCTAATTTGGACAGGTTTGATTTTCGGCCTGCCCTGCGGGACTTAGCAGGGAAATGGATGAAGCCACGCCGCGCGATCCACTCGTGCTTGGGGGCGTGATTCTAGCAATGCCGTTGTTCGGTCTGCTGGCAACATGGATTCCGGCTCGCCACGCTCTCAGGGTTGATCCTGCACGACTGCTGCGGGACGAGTAACATTCGCAGTTGCGCCACGGCGGGCGATGATCTCTTCCCTTCCCGAGGTCTCCTGGGTGATGGTCTAATTGCTACCGGGTGGGACAACACCATTCATCCGTAGATACTCCACCAATTGCCCGTAGTGGTCGTAGCCGTGTGCGACGGCAAAGGCAGCTAAGGTGGCGGGGGTGTGGAATCCGTCGAGTCCCTCGATGCCGTTAAAGGCATTCTGCGCGGTGATCGTCATGATCTGAGCGTGACCATAGGCAAAGCTTTGCTTAAGAGCTGCCAGGATTTCAGCTTTCGTTTTCAGATCACGCACCTGCTTCGATACGGCTGGTGGAGCGGCTCCGCTCACCAGGCTGTAGAAGTGGTAATTCGCGCCGGCAATGTGCGTAAGCTCTCCGGCAAAGGTGCGAACGGTTCCAAATTTGGCTGGGCTGCCAGGAGCAAAGGTCTCCGCCGTTGGGGCGAAGCTGTATTTTTCCGCCGGCATCGCTTGCGCTACCCCCATCACTTCGGTCTCAAGCTGGGTCAGCATGACATCGAGTGCCTTGGACGGGGCCATAGGCTTACCCGCCTCGGAAGCGGTGTAGGTGTCTTTGTAATCTCTCGCCTGACCCGATGCAGTTGCTACCGCAATGGCGAGCAAACCGATCGCCGACCAATTCGAGACTCGCATGCTTCTCCCCCTGAACACGACCTTCCGATTCTACTGCTTGCAGGGTATTTGCTCGTGCCTTACTCCTGTCGCAGCAATGCCAGCAGATCGGCTCCTAATGCGCGTTGAGCCGGAATCCAGGTGGCGAGCAGCCCCAGAAGCAGCATAGCCACGACAACGCCGGCAAGGACCAGCGGATCGCGCGGGGTTGCCTGATAGACGATCGCAGACAACACCCTGGTCGCCGCAAGGCCCAGAAGCAGGCCCACGGCGGAACCGCAAACCAGCAGACGCCAGGCCCTTGCCAGCGCGGAGCGCAAGACCTCTTCACGCTGCGCACCCAGCGCGATGCGAATTCCCAATTCCCGCATTCGTTTGCTTACCGAATAGGAGGCCATGCCGAAGATTCCCGTAATCGCCAGCATGGCACCCAAGCCACCCAGCACGCCGAGGGATATCGTGGCGACGCGTGACGCGAACAAAGCGCTGTCCATCTCCTTGTCCCACGTCCTGATCGAAAATGGCAACCCCGGGTCCACATTTCGCAGGCTTCGCTGGATGGCGGCAGTGAGTTCCTGTGGCTCGCGGTTGGAGCGCACGATCAGCCAGGTTGAGCTCGAGGGTGATTGAAGAATTGGCAGAAACGCTGCCGGCTGTTGCTCTTCGGTCAACATTCGGTATCGTCCGTTCTCGACAACGCCCACCACTCGTATGCGCGTTCCATCGATCGCCTTATAGAATCTGTCTACGGCTCCCGTTTCCGTGCCAAAGACTCTGCGCGCAAACTCCTGGTTGACGACGGCCACCCGCGGCGCCTGACTATCATCATGCAGGGTGAACGTTCTCCCCGCCAGCAGGGCTGTGCCGGCGGCGCGAAAGTATCCCGCGGATATGTTTTGCGTATAGGTATTCGCAACCGCATTCGACGGGCGAAAATCCGTCGTACTGTCTTTAAAGACAGCCACGTTGCTGAAATTCTCCCCACCGAGCGGGAGCATGTCCGAAGCAGCCGCGGCCGTTACGCCTGGAATCCCATTCATTGCGTCGACCAGCTTCTTCTGCATGACAGGAACCTGGTCGCCGTTGTACCCGGCCATCTCTACATCGGTCTCTACCAGCATGGCGTTTTGGGTGACGAAGCCGAAGTTACTGTGCAGCGAACGAAGCAAACCCCGTACCGCCACCAGCGACGACGTCACCAGCACAGCACACACGGCTACCTGCAAAACAACCAACAGGTCGCGGAGGTTGAGTTGCCGTCCGATCGCGTCGACGGACCCGGCCTTGACGGCCTGCCAGGGATCAGTCCGCAGCACCAGCCGGACGGGCACAATCCCAAAAAGTAATCCGCTTACCACTGCCAGCAGCACTGCAACTCCATACACCCTCACGTCAGGGTTGACCGGCACATTTGCCGGGAAGCTGGATATGGGCTGCCACGCGCTCAGCCAGCGCAGCAACGCAACCGCTCCCAACAGCCCTGCAGCGCCTCCCATCAGTGACACCAGCATCGCCTCGGTCAGCAACTGGCGCAGAATGCGCCTCCGGCTCGATCCTAAGGCAAGCCGAAGAGCGATTTCCCGGGAACGGTCCGCCGCCCGTGCAGCCGAGAGATTGCCCAGGTTCGCGCATGCCGCCAGCAGGATCAGTGCAGCCAGCAGTGTCATCCCGGAGAGAAACGCCCGTACCGGACGACCAAGGAAATCCCCTATCAGCCCTGGGCGCGCCAGCGAAAACGACACGCGGTCGTCGTCTTTTGGGTAGTTCTTTGCCAGGTATGCGGCGACCGAACCAAGATCTGCCTCAGCCTGCATTTTGGTGACTCCAGGTTTCAGACGGCCCGCCACGGATAGACCCCTTACCCCGCGTCCATCGAGATCGTTTCCCCCGCCCACCTGCTCCTGGTTCACCAGCGGCACCCAGAAGTCCGGCGTCCAGAACAGTTCAATGCCGCGGAACTTTGGCGGCGCGACGCCCAGGACAGTAAAGGGATGCTTATTGACTTCGACCCTTCGCCCGACCACGCCATGATCCCCCTGGAAGTGGCTGATCCAATACGCGTAGCTGAGAACGAGATAGGGGCTGCTGTTTGCTCCGTGCTCATCCGTCGCATGGAAGAACCGGCCGAGATAAGGTCGAACCCTTAACACGTCGAAGTAGTTTCCGCTCGCTTCATACAGCCACGCCGGGGAGGCCTTGCCACCCGTGTTCAGAGCAGCCCGCGAGAAAGCGTAGGCGATGACCCCATCGAAGCTGCGGTTCCTGTCGCGCAGATCCAGATAATCGGGATACGAGTGCATGGGAGATGGATCGATGTTGCCGCGCTGGATGGTAAACAGCCTCTGCGACTCGGGCACATTCACCGGACGCAGAATCAGTCCGTTGAGCACACTGAAGACGACTGCATTGGCGCTGATACCGAGCGCCAGCGTAATGACGGCGGTGGCCGTGAAACCGGGGGATTTGCGGAGCATGCGAAGGCCGAAGCGTATGTCCTGCAGGAGAGATTCGAGAAACAGTCCCCCGCGTGCTTCGTGGCTCTCTTCCCGGTAATGCTCGTAACCGCCGAACTCCACGCGTGCGCGGCGTTCGGCCTCTGCTCGAGGAAGGCCGGAGCGTTCGAGATCGTCGGCGCAATGCTCGATGTGCGAGTCCAGTTCGTCCCGCATCTCGGCATCGATCCGGGACCGTCGGAAAAGGGTGGAAACGAAGGAAGAAAGAGAGGCGAAGAGGTTCATATCTCCTCCAGTTGTGCCGCGATCGCGGAGGCCATGGTTTTCAGAACAAGCGAAGTACCGGGAAGAAGCGGCGCCTGGTCGGTCAAGATGCCCCCTAAGATGATTAGGAGACTAATAAATTCTCTCCTAATCTGTCAAGGAGAGAGCGCGCGACGGCTTCATGTGGCGTGTCCAAATTGGCCAACTAATTCGGACGGCTCTGAAGGGGGGGACGAATCATTGGCCGCAGAAATATGGTGACAGATACCTGTCCACCTTCAAGAGTGTTCGCCGAGGTTTTCGGAATCCTTCACCAGGAGCCGATCGACGGTCAGCTCGCCAACGCTTAATTTATCGACGTGGCCGCCGCGAGTGGCGACCTTCCGCATGGCCAGTGCACTGACAGCCAGGGCGCCAATCGCACACGCACCCATCACGGCGGCGCCCACCGCCAGACCTGCGGCGGCGATGCCGGCGGTTACTGCGGCAGATTGGCTCAGCTTGTTCTGTATGTCCATGAAAAACCCTCCAGGCGTTAGACGGCAGCGTAACGTCCTCCTCATATTCTGCACCCCCAGCGAGAGATCAAACAAAACATCCGCGGCGATATTCTGCACGATGAAATCTGGCTTGACTGACGCGCTGTCGAAAAACCTATCCAGGAAACCTCCGCTGAACTGCAGATCCCTCGGCTTCGCTCCTAATGACATCGATAGAGTTGCCGGTCGAGGAGGGTGGTATCCCACATCTCGCGAAAAACGAGCGAGATGTGGGGCACCCGGCCTTTGTTGCCGGTACAGGAAACCCGTTCATTTCTCTCCCGACTCGCCTCAGCGAGTCGGCTGCTCGGGATGACAAAGGAGGGATAACGGTTCGATACAGAGTGGTTGCCGGACGGAGGGTTGTTTCATCACCTTGGGTGGGCCGCAGGCCCAGGAGTACTCCGTGCGGCAACCACTTTCTATCGAACCGTTGCCCCCTCCCTTTGTCATCCCGAGCAAGCGACTTGCCTGTGGCAAGCCACAGGCAAGTTAAGAGAGGAATGAACTGGGAGACATCGGGTCCCTTCGACACACGAGTGCCCTCTCCCTTGGCAACAGCCCTCTCCCTTTCAACAACCCTCTCCTATTTGTCATTCCGAGCGAAGCGAGGAACCTGCGGTGCGCCTCGATCCCTCCCCGATTCCCAAGGGCAAACATACCGCCAATTCAAACCGAGCCTATTTGTCCCCCGACACCACTGTTTCTATCTCCAGACACATTTTGTTCATTAGGAGCGAGCCCGGATTTCCTACCTCACCGCTCTCACCGGCAACTACTTATGTGGTTCTCCTTAAAGAGAACCACATGCAGTTGACCGAAGCCGCAGCTCTCGACAGGAAATCCGGGGAAGCCGAGGGATCTGCAGTTCAGCGGAGCTTTCCTGGATATGTTTTTCGACCGGAGCGTAGCGTAGTGGTTCAGGGCTTGTTTCGGTCTGAGGCTGGTTCCGCTTTGATGGTCGTGATCTCGATATAGGGCTGTTTTCCGGTTTCCATACCTTGACGGTAGAGGACCTTCCCGGCAATCTTCACGCGCTTGTTTTCAAAATCGTCGAGCTGCCTGGGCTTACGAATATCACTTACTTCTACCGAGCTGATAGGTTTGCCGTCGATGATGGTTTCGGAATCCACCTGGACCAACCAACCCGTAGATTCTGCCCCGATCGCCATGGCGCGGTGGAGCGTTCCTACCAGGGTTATCTTTTGCGGATCCCCCTCGTCAGCATGCAATAAGACGCAACCCAGCATCAGGATCAAACCCAGACTTGCTCGTGCGATGCGCATGGCAGATCTCCTTTTCAGTCCCAAAGAGAATTCTACCTATTCATTCGTCGTGTGGTTCCGCATAGACCCCGAACTCTGCAATTCCGGGGGGCTTCCCTGTCCCACGCAGGGTCAGGCGCACACGCTGCGCGGAGGCCGGCTTCGTCCGGTACACCATCTCCCTCGGCGACCCGCCGGCAAACACCTCTCGCCATTGCCCTCCGCTCCATGCTTCGACACGATACGAAGCAATGCGGGTGTCCGTCCCGTATTCGCCGAGATAGGTGGGCTCAACGACTGTAACTGTGTTGAATAATGCCGGTCTCTGCAGATCAATCTCAACCCACCCCGACGATTGCCCGATATCGCACTGCCAGTAGGTTCCCGGCCGATCATCGTTCGCCAGGTCCGGCCCCGACGTATCGGCAATGCTGCTGGCATACGAGGGCCGCGCAGAAGCAAGGTTCCTGGTCGTGATCTGGTGTGCGGTGGCGAGCCGTGGCGCGGGCGCGCGATCACGCCAAAGCTGCCCAATTTCAGCAAGCCGGTCCACCGCATTCTGGTCGAACCGTCCGTCCCGGTTCGGGGCCACGTTTAAGATCAGATTGCAGTGGTGCGCATTGAACGGAATCAGCCACTCCTCCACAATTTGTTTGGCCGAGCGAAGTTCCTGCGTTGGATAATCCAGCTTCCAGAACCAGTCGCTCTGCAGCGTCGTTGCCGACTGCGACGGCACTTCGCTCCCGGCCGGAATCGTCTGCCCCGCGTGCTGCTCGTACTGCTTCACGTCGGTGTAATAGAGCGCGGGCGCCGGATACCTGCCCTGGTTGTAGTCACTCATCAGGCAATTCGGCTGCAGCTGCTTCACATGCCCGTAGATCTCTGGAAACGGCATTTCTTCATAGTTCAATCGGCTCCATGCCGCGTTCCATCCATCAATCACCAGCGCGGTAATTTCTCCGTAATTTGTCAGAAGCTCGGTCAGCTGCGCCTTCACCTTGTCGATCTTCCCCCGCGTGACACAATACGGCCGGATATCCGCGCGTAGATCGAGAATCGAAAAGTAGAGACAGGTCTTGAGCCCTTGCGCCCGAAACGAGTCCACATAAGCGCGCACAATATCCTTCTTAAAGGTTGCATCCTGCACGTTCGCGCTGCCGGTCTTGGTAGGCCACAAGCAAAAGCCGTCATGATGTTTCGTCGTCAGGCAGCCATAGGCCATCCCGGCGGAGCGGGCAGCATGCGCCCATTGATCGGTGTCGAGATCCTTGGGATTAAACAACGCCGGGGAAGCCTTCGGATCTCCCCACTCGCGCTGCTCATAGGTGGCCATGTTGAGATGGATATACATGCCGAAGCGCAGATCGAGGAACTGCTGCTGCAACTCGGTCATCGACTCCGCGGTATTTCCGGAAAGCACTCTAGCCGAAGCCTTTCCCATCGAGGCATACAGTGCTGCAGCGGCCAGGCTGCCAGTAAATTCTCTTCTATTCATCGCGTTCTCTCTCCAAATCCTGTTGCGGCACGGCTGCTGAAGGCGTGCCCTTCGTTGGACGGTGCTCCGCAGACTCTTAGGACAAGCGAATTTGGACAAGTTCGTAAACGGCAAGACACTCCGCGCCCGGTCACTACCAAATCACTTTCAGGCCCTTGTATCGCTTCAATTGACGATCCGATCCGATCAGTGGAATATCCCCGGCGAGCGCAGTCGCGATGAGCATGCGGTCGAAGGGATCGCGGTGATGGCGTGGCAAGCCATACAGGCGTAGGGCATGATCGGAGTCAAAAGGAATCACCTGCAAACCAAGATCGCGAATCGCTTGCCGCGTCTCGGCCGCCCCCATCTTTAGCTTGCCGGCGTCGTGCTTCATAGCAATTTCCAGCATGGAAATTGCACTGATGAGCGGGAGAGTCTCGGGACTGGAGAGTAGAGCGTAGACCTTGCGCGACAGCGGGACGTCACCGATGTAGGCGTGGACCATAACCTGGGTGTCCAGAAGAACGCGCAAGCGCCATTACCGTCCTTCGAGGAAGGCGTCCGCTTCTTCATCAGTCATCGCATGAAGTGCCCGAGGGTCGATGAGCATGGCCTTGCCCTTGCCGGTGCCAAACTTGCGTGGAGCCTTTTCCGCAGCGGGCGGTGGCACGAGTTCGGCCATCGGGGTGTTGTATCGCGAAATCACGATGCGCTCTCCTCGGGCCAGTAGCTCCGCGAGGTGGGCCTTGGCGTATGCGATCTTAACGTCTGCCATAGATGTAGTATGGCAAATGTTGATCATCATTCGAGAAGCGGGGCACCGGCGCAACTTAGACGAGATAGAGCAGGGTCGCGCCGGCGATTGCAGATTAGCCGCCTAAGGCATAAGCCACGATGTCCCGCAAGGCGAAGTTCTTTCCGGCCTCTCCGATGGTTGGCACCCACGCGGGGTCGGCGGTGAGGAACGAGTCATTGTCGCCAAATAACATACCGAGGAAGACCTCGGCGACGATGCGTCCACCGACCGGGCCGAGTTGCGGCGTGCTGATCTTCATCGTCGGTTGCACGGAGATAGGAAGAGCCGTGCGGGTGTTGGCGGCCTCAGCGAGGATGTACGTCCAAAGCGGACAATTTTCGCTAAAGGCCTTGAGTTCCTTAAGGTCGGAAAGTTTGCCGACGACGTCGCCTCCCGACGGCGCATCCACGGCTTTGCCAATGATGATTTCTTCGTCCGTCAGGGGCGTGACGCCCATGGCCCTGGCTACGCACTGGCCGGTGGGAAGGCCCAGCTCGAATCCGCGGAGGAGGTTGCGCTGCGGGAGAGAAGGCGGTGGATCGGACGCCACAGTTTTGGGCAGGACCGAGAGCGGAGTGACCACTGAAGTGTCTAAGCGATAGGCAAACTGCAACCGCTTCTTCATGGCCGCATTGGGTGGTTTGACGTCGTCCGGATCGTCACCGTACGCCCGCACGTCGCCGGGCAGATCGATGAAGCGTCCCCAATCGATGCCGCGTTTTGGGTCCATGGCCTGGAAGCCGGTGAGACCGACCGGGATACCGGCTGGTATTTCGGCGATGGCGTTCGGCGGAATGGGGAAGATGGGCAGCAACGTGGAGTCGTCGTCGTTCAGGCGGTAGCCAGGGCGGATCATCGAGTGACCAAGGCGGTAGGCGGCGACGGAAAACTCGACGGGCATGAAGGGGTCATTCTTCCAGTGGAAGAATTTCAGGTTCTTCTTGTCATACTGCCCGTTGGTTTTTAACGCGTCGAGCACCGGAGCGGAGATGATCCTGGTCAGGAAGTCGTGGACGACGACCCACTGATAGTGCCAGCGCACAATCTTCTGCACCGACGGAAAAGCGAGGCCGGCATTCTCTTTGACCACACGATTGTGAAAGCGGAGCATCAGGGCCTGGAACTGGGAGACGATGCTGTTTTCGTCGTTGCGCGGGTCACCAATCAGCGCGCGAGCTGGATCTGCGAGGTTGCGCGCAAGGTCGGGAGCGCCGTTGCCGAGCGGTTTTCCAAGTAGGAATTTGAGTCCGTCACTGTCATACATATAGGGCTGGTCGCCGGGTCCGCGTCCGTAGACGTTGTCGAGATCGAGCGCGGGGGTGCGGAAGTCGGTGACGGCGTCGGGGTCGCTGTGCTGGATCAGCGTCGTCATGGGATCAAAGGTGATGTCGTGGTCGATAAACTGGCCGAAGTAGGTATAGAGCGCGGGGATGCCACTCTCTTCGCCGTCAAAACCGTCTTTAGGAGCGTCGAAGGACGAGGTCATTTTTTCGCCGAGCGTCATGAGGTTCGTACGACTCTGAGCGTCGGTGGCACCGTAAGTGGCAGCGGGCAGGGAGCGGAACATGCGCCCGAAGCGGCCCTGGAAGGAGGGCGACTTGGCAGTGGACATAAGGCCGCGAAGCGGTTTGCCGCCATGGGCATAGGCCGCGAAGATGGCGCGCATGCTCTCGGGGTAGCGGGACGGAGGCGGGGGCGGGGGCGGCTGTTTGTCGTTCTGATTCATCGGTCTAACTCCTGGTGTGGGATGGGCTGCGAGTGCAGTCTTGAACCGCTGCCATTGACGGCATTCGCCAGCAAGACGAATTGCCGGAGATCGTGCTCCACGGTGAGCGCGAGCCGCGCATAACGTGAGCGCCGGGCGCTATTCGGAAACGCGGGGCAACTGGAAAGGTAGTGTAGGCGGAGGTCCAACCGTTTCAAGAGGGAAACGAAGAAGTATACGGGCGGCGACAGCATGAAATGCACCCCCAGGGGAGAAATGCGGTGACACTTACGCATCCCGGTCAAGAAGTGTTCTTGAGGGCGATCGGCGTGCGGTCACCACCTTACTCCGTATCTCCATCCGCCAGCAACGCTGGGCTTAAAGACCGACCTTCGAACGATCGTCTGGTCGCGACTGGTTACGGACTGATCGGAGACCCGGTCAGGAATCACCCTCAAAAGCGCTCGGAACGGGCGGCCTGGACACGAGATAATGGGAAATGCCCCGTACGCGTGGTTACCTGGACCTAATCTCTTTTACGTTCTTCGTGGAAGGGGGCTCGTGATCCCCAGTGTGGGCGGAGTGCAGTCGATCGAGGCCGTCGTTCTCCTGCTCCTTGTCTTTGTGGCTCTATTTGCTGCTTTGGCACGAAAGCTCAAGGTTCCCTATCCTATTTTGTTGGTGGTTGCGGGATTGCTCCTCGGGTTCGTACCGGGCATGCCCAGGATCAATCTCAACCCCGACATCGTATTCCTCGTCTTTCTTCCCCCGCTGCTTCATGCGGCAGCATGGTCTCTTTCCTGGCGTGAGTTTCAGCGGAACTTCCCCAGTATCGCCAAGCTAGCCGTTGGCCTGGTATTTTTCACGATCCTCGGGCTTGCCTTGACGGCAGGCAGGCTGCTACCTGGGTTTGATTGGCGATCCGGGATTTTACTCGGAGCGGTCGTCGCCGCAACCGATGCGATCGCGGCCACGTCCATCGCTCGCCGGCTTGGACTTCCGCAGCACATCGTGGAGATCCTGGAGGCGGAGAGTCTGGTAAATGACGGCACCGGCCTGGTGGCATTGCAATTTGGGCTTCTGGTTCTGTTGACAGGGAGAACCCCCTCGCCGATCGAGACGGTGGGGCGGCTGGTGTTTCTGATCGGCGGGGGAGTTTTCATCGGCCTGATGGTTGGCGCGGTCGTAGCCTGGTTTGAGAAATGGGTGGAGGACGGCGGCATCGAGATCGTGATCAGTATCCTGGTCCCCTACGCAACCTACCTGCTCGGTGCACGGATGAAGGTATCGGGTGTGATCGCCGTGATTGCGTGCAGCATGTATATGAGCCGCAAGAGTGTTACCTATATGACCCCCCGGGTGCGGCTGCAGTCCTCGGCGGTATGGGATGCATTGACCTTCATCCTGAACGGAATCGTGTTTGTGCTTATCGGCCTTCAGTTGCCCTACGTCATGGGACAGATTCATGGGTTGAGCCGTTCTATGCTGCTGCGATATGGCGTCGGCTTCAGCCTGGCCATGATCGCTGTTCGTATGCTGTGGGTCTTTGGCGAGGTGTACCTTTCCTATTTATTTCGGCGCCGATCGCAGGAGGGGCGCATCGAAGCGCCGCGTCCCGCAGAGGTCTTCATCATCGGATGGGGGGGTATGCGTGGAGTGCTGTCACTGGGAGCCGCAATCTCACTGCCCTATACCCTTGCTCAACGAAGCATGATTATCTATCTGGCGTTCTGTCTGATCTTCGCCACGCTTGTGATTCAGGGATTGACCATGCCAGCGGTCATCCGGCTGTTGGGACTCTCCGGGGAAAAACCATCGCAGAGAGAAGAACAGGAAGTGCGGCGGATGCTTCTTCGGGATGCTATCGCTCATCTGAGCCGCAGGCGCGCCGAGCGCCAGGACAAATCAGCCATGTTCAGTGAGCTCATTACCATGTATCAACGTAGACTTGACTCTCTCCCGGCTGAATCTGAAACGGAACCTCGACGGAATGTCGATTACTCAGATCGAAAAGCCGCCATGATGGAAGTATTAAAGGTTGAGCGAGATTCGCTTATCCGGATGCGTGACGATAGGAATATCAACGAGGAGATCCTGCGCTCGCTTCAACACGAATTGGACCTGACCGAAAGCCGCATTCACACCGCGGCGATTCTGGAGCGCTGATTTTTCCGGTCGAGGGAAGCAAGCCGACCCCGTCAGGGGAGACAGAGCGTGACTGATCCGCGGAATCCGGATGCGGACCTCTCATCCTTCGTGATGCTCGGGATGAGTACATTCCGGAAAGGCCGCGAGGTAAGTATTGCCGACGTATTCCATCTCCTTGTGTATACCCGTCGTGGAAGTGTAGTAGCTGTTGACCGTCATCTCTTTCAGCAAGACGAAGAACCGTTCCAGGTCGGTCCTGGGATTCTCTTCGTTGGCCGCGGTTCTGCGCAGCGCCTCGGCCAATGATGAACCCGCGGCATCCTCGCGGATCAGCCGGATTCCGTCTCGCCATTGCTTCTTGACGGCGTCGTTGCTGGTGGCGACCATTAGGTCAGCAAACAGGTTGGTTCCTGCCTCGTGTGCTCCCGGAGAGTGGTCGTCGGCGGGAATAATCATTTCCATGAGCTGGTCGAGAAGCTGGCTTTCCTCCTCACTGAAGAACTGCAACGTGTACGCAGTCGCTGTGGGCGCCGCCGGGGCTGTCTGCATATGGCTCATCGCGGCACCCGGCAGCGCGTTCAGTTTTTGCGACAACGCGGTGAGTGCGACTATTTTGAGCACCGCTCTTCTTTCCATATTCTCCTCCATCACCGGCATAACGTAGTCATCGTTGCGGCGTTTTAGGCCCAGCCATTACTGCCCGCGGCCTTCTAGAGTTCACCTCTTTTTCGTTGCTCCTTTATGTAGTCGGCAGCGCGCAAGGACAGGGCCATGATGGTTAGAGTTGGGTTCTTTTCGCTGGAAGTGGTGAAGCAGCTCCCATCGGTGACGAAAAGGTTTTTCACGTCCCGTGCCTGGCAATAGCTGTTGAGCACCGAGGTGCGCGGATCTTTTCCCATGCGCACGGTGCCTACTTCATGGCTCGCAAATCCAGTCGGACCCTCGCCGAAACTCGTGAATACCGTGCCTTTCATGTGCGACGAAACATCCAGCATGCTCTGTTTAGCCGCTTGCCACAAAGCATGATCATTCTCGCTGAAGCGAAAATGCACGACCGGCGTCGGAATGCCATGGGCGTCCACCCGGGCCGGATCGACCGTCACATAGTTTCCGTAATCGGAGGTGACCTTGCCCCAGCTCCCAAAGGAAAGATATCCAGGCTGCATTCTCCGCACCCGCTCCTTGAAGGTAACTCCATAGCCTGGAAGCCGGGTAGCCTGATGGGGAAACATGTAACTGGAATAGTTCACTTGAAATCCCCAACCCCCGGTGTAGCCGGTCTTGCCAAAGAGCTGGTTGTAACGAGGTACGTAGACGTGATCGGTGGCGCCATCCTGGTTGGACGGCTTTTGCCCTTCGAGCTCTTCCAGGTACATGCTCAACGACTCATTCAGGTGACCATTCAAATGATGCCCCACCCTGCCACTGGTATTGGCAAGGCCCCCGGGGAATTTGGGTGATCGTGAATTGAGCAGGAGTCTTGCCGATTCTACCGTGGAGCAACAAACCACCACGACCTTCGCCTTTACCTTCTGTTCCGCGCGCGTCTCGGTGTCGATGAAGGAGACGGCGCTTGCCAGGCCCTCGCGGTTGACCAGGACTTCGCGTGCGAGGGCATTCTGGCGAAGGGTGAAATTGCCGGTGGCCCGGGCTTTGGGCAACATGCAGTCGGGCGAGCTGAAGATGGACGCGACGTCGCAGCCATCCATACAGTGGCCACAATAATGGCAAGGAAGGCGCTTGTCGTAAGGGCGGGTGAGGACTGCCTTGCGCACCGCGATGAGCGGGATGCCCATTGCGGTCGTGGCCCGGCTCATGATGTGTTCGCTACAACGCCAGGGGATGGGGGGCAGGTAATTCTTTCCCGCCGGCAGGATTTCCAGATGATCGTCGTTGCCGCAAACCCCGATGGTCTGCTCGATGCGATCGTAATATGGTGCGAGCTCCTCATAGGTGAGCGGCCAGTCTTCTTCGATTCCCTGCAAGGACCACTCTTTGAAATCTCTGGGGGCGTAGCGCAGGGTGACGGCGTTCCAATGCATGGTTCTGCCGCCGAGGACGCGCACTCGATCGATCGAGATTTTGTCGCAGTCAGCGTAGGCGATCGATTTTGCGATGTCGCCTTGATAGAAGGGAGCCTGCTTCTCACCTCGGAATCCGCGAAAAGGCAGCTCATAGGGCCACTTGTGGGAGAGCAATTCCCACGGTTGGATTTGCTTTCCTGCTTCCAACATGACGACTTTGGCGCCGCCTTCGCAGAGTTCCTTGGCTATGACGCCGCCGGCGGCGCCGGAGCCGATGACGCAGACGTCGAAGTTTTCCTTTTTGCTCAAATCGTTCCTTCGGCCCAACAAAGGAAGGTTACAGCAGCAGCATAGCGATTGCCGGATCGGTTGCAGGGATCCCAGGTCTCAAAAGCGAGACCTGGAATCCCTTCGGTTTGTTATCGACGTAGCGAGACTCAGGCGAGTTCGTAGCGATCGAGGTTCATCACCTTGTTCCAGGCGGCCACAAAGTCCTTCACAAACTTCTCCTTCGCGTCGTCCATTGCATAGACTTCCGCGATGGCTCGCAGCTGTGAGTTGGAACCGAAGACGAGATCGACTACGGTGCCTTTCCACTTGGGTTGGCCAGTTGCCCGATCAGTCCCCTCCAACACGCCTTCCAAGGTAGCGGACTTCTGCCACTTCGTGTTCATGTCGAGGAGATTGACGAAGAAATCGTTGGTCAATGCTCCAGGCTGCTTGGTGAGAACGCCATATTCGGACTGCCCGAAGTTGGTATTCAACGCGCGCAGGCCACCGATCAGAACGGTCATCTCGGGAGCTGTCAGCTTCAACAGGTTCGCCCGATCCAATAGCAGTTCAGCCGCCGCTCCATGGTGTCCCTTGCGGAGATAGTTGCGGAACCCGTCTGCGACCGGTTCCAGCACGGCGAACGAATTCACATCGGTCTGTTCCTGCGACGCATCCGTGCGCCCTGGCGTGAAGGGCACCTTCACGTCATGGCCGGCCTTCTTTGCCGCTGCTTCGACGGCTGCGCAGCCGCCGAGAACAATCAGGTCAGCCAGCGAAACCTTCTTTCCACCGGAGTTGAACTCCTTCTGAATTGCCTCCAGCTTGGCAAGGACCTTGGCCAGTTCCTCCGGTTGATTCACTTCCCAATACTTCTGTGGCGTAAGGCGAATGCGTGCCCCGTTCGCCCCGCCACGCTTATCACTGCCACGGAAGGTGGAGGCCGACGCCCAAGCCGTCGAGACCAGTTGGGGGATGGAAATTCCAGACGCGAGGATCTTGGCTTTCAGAGCAGCGATATCCTGCTCGCCGATGAGTTCATGCTCCACAGCAGGAACAGGGTCCTGCCAAAGCAGCGTCTCCTTAGGAACGAGCGGCCCAAGGTAGCGCGCAATCGGCCCCATGTCGCGGTGAGTGAGCTTGAACCACGCGCGGGCGAACTCGTCTGCGAACACCTCCGGATTTTCGTGGAAGCGCTTGGCAATCTTCGCGTAGACCGGGTCCACCTTCAGGGCAAGGTCGGTGGTGAACATCATCGGGGCGTGCCTCTTCGACGGGTCGTGAGCATCGGGCACAGTGCCTGCTGCGGATTTGTCCTTCGGAGTCCATTGTTGAGCACCCGCGGGACTCTTGGTGAGCTCCCAGTCGTAGCGGAACAGGTTGTCGAAGAAGTTGTTGTCCCACCGCACGGGGTTGCTGGTCCATGCGCCCTCCAACCCACTGGTGATGGCGTGTGGGCCTGCGCCGGTGCCAAAGGTATTGATCCATCCGAGGCCTTGCGCTTCGATAGCGGCGCCCTCGGGTTCGGGACCCATATATGTGCTGGGTTCGGCAGCGCCGTGGGCTTTACCGAAGGTGTGTCCGCCGGCGATGAGGGCAACTGTCTCTTCGTCATTCATCGCCATGCGGCCGAAGGTCTCGCGGATGTCCCGGGCGGCAGCGACCGGGTCGGGATTGCTGTTTGGCCCTTCCGGGTTCACGTAGATGAGGCCCATCTGCACAGCGCCGAGAGGATTGTCGAGCTGACGATCACCGCGGTAGCGCTCGTCTCCCAGCCACGTGGTTTCCGGTCCCCAGTAGACGTCTTCTTCCGGCTCCCAGATATCCGGACGCCCCCCGGCGAAACCGAAGGTCTTGAAGCCCATGGACTCCAGAGCTACGTTGCCGGTAAGAATCATCAGGTCGGCCCAGGAGATCTTCTTGCCGTACTTTTGCTTGATAGGCCAGAGCAACCGGCGCGCTTTGTCGAGGCTGACGTTATCGGGCCAGCTGTTGAGGGGGGCGAATCTTTGGGATCCGGAGCCTGCGCCACCGCGGCCATCCGCGATTCGGTAGGTGCCCGCGCTATGCCACGCCATGCGGATGAACAGCGGCCCATAGTGGCCGTAGTCCGCGGGCCACCAGCTCTGCGAGGTGGTCATCAAGGCATGGAGGTCCTTGATCACGGCATCCAAATCGAGGGTCTTGAACTCCTCGGCGTAGTTGAACGCCTCGCCCATCGGGTCGGAGAGCTCGGAGTGCTGGTGCAGGATCTTGATGTTGAGTTGATTGGGCCACCAGTCTGCGTTGGCTGGAGTCCCAGTCACTGCATGTTTGCGAGCGCCGCCTGTGAAGGGGCACTTGGCTCCATTGGAGGCTTGCTCCTTACTATCGTGGACAGGCTCACCTACTGCTGTGGCAAATTGTTCTTCCATATAGTCCCTCTTCCTTCGAATGAGTTAAAAAACTGCGACGAATTACGAGTTGATGGTGAATCGGCAATATGGCGCCGGCCACGCTGACCGGCGCGCGCCATTCATCCGCTGTTAACACGCCTACGAGACTTGACCGTCCCGTGCTTCGGAGCGCACCTGGTGCAGAGCCCCCGGAAAATGAGTTCGCATTCGCGAACGATCCGCTTGCCCAGAGCGTGGGTGGCAGGCGGGGGCACGTCGTACCACTCAATGTCTTCCACGTTGCCGCAGCGGTCGCAAATGAAGTGATGATGCAGCAGACCTTTTGCATCGAACCGCGCGGCTCGGCCCTCTGCGGCCACTTCCCGCACCAGGCCCGCTTGCACCAGGTCCCGCAGATTGTTATAAGTGGTCGCCCGGGAAGAGCGTGGATCCATCCGATTCACGGCTTCGAAGATTTCGACCGCCGTCGGATGCCGGTTCTGTTCCATCAGAAATGCCATCACGGCGTAGCGCTGCGGAGTGCACCGCAACCCGCTGCTTTCCAATGACCGTTTGATCGCCTCGGTGTCCACGAAAGATTAGACTATGTCTAATTTGATACTTTGGCAAGAAGGGACTATCCGGCCACTGTGGAAAAGGGAAAGGATGGTGTGGCTTTGGTCGTCCCGATTATCCTTTCTTTTGTGCGGGATGGGGCACCGAGGGCGGAGCCGCCGCCTTAGACCATTGATTCAGGTTCAGCACCATCGTAAAGTTCCGCAATGCGACAGTTGAAGGGGCAGTTCGATTGAAAATCATGGAAGACCTTCGCGCAATAGATGCGGTCAGCCCTGCAACTTTTCTGTACAGTGTTGCCGCAGCCAGCATACCGAAGCCAGGGGCGATAAAATATATCCAGATGCCCTGCCAGATACGCGCGAACAGGGCTGAAGAGAATGACCGCGCGGGATTCACGCTGTAGCCAGAGATGGACATCGACAGCATGTAATAGAAGACAGTAACGAGCGCCACAAAAAGCGGGGTGTATCGTGCCAGTTTTCGATGGTTGGTGGCGAGCAGAACGACCTCCATCAGGGCGAACGATGTTATGAGTTCGGCGATAAAAGCGATCATCCTACCGTGTCGGCCCGGAAGGGTGACAACATACCGTACCGGAAAATCGGAAAGGTTTGCCCCGAGCAGTTGGTGGGCGAAAAATACACCGGCAATTCCCCCAAAGAAATGGGCCATCACGTAGCTGAAGGCATCCCAGTGGTGGATGCGTCCCAAGGAAAAGTACGCCACGGTGAGGGCTGGGTTGAAGTGGGCTCCCGACCGGCGGCCAAAAGGGGAAAGGATGATGAGAAAAGTCGCGCCGGCGACGATGGCTCCCATGAGTGCCGATCTCGCGAGCCAGGATAATCCCAGGTTTGCCACTGGCGAGTAGCGTCCGTAGAGCAGGCTGCCTGCTGCGCAAATACATAGCATAAGCATGGCCATCTCGGCTGCTTCCATGAGGTATTCCCGCCAATGTGTCCGAACGGCGTCAAGCAATGAGGCCGATGGACACAAGGCGGTAATCCGGAATTGCGGTAACGACATATTCACAAAGCCACTGCAGCAGGCCATGAGGCTCTTTCCATCATGGCTGAATTGCGGGGTTGAAACAACGTGGCGCTGGCAGGATCATTGCCCTATGAGTTGGGAACGCAGGCTGCCTTCGATCTTGCCCGTTTCAATGGACGGCCTCTCGGCGACGACGTGATGGACGTGATGCTCACGCTTGCCTCGAACACACCTCTCCAGGATGGCGCTGTTCCTGACCGAAATCGAATCCGCAGTGAATTTCCATATTTCGGGGAACCGTATTCCAAGCAAGAGCAGAAGGCAGTCACACCGGTCGCACGGCCAACGAAGAAGTGAGGCAGCGGGCGACGGCCTCAGCTATGCAACAGTGTTGGTGACGAGTTCGTCGCTCGCCACGGAGCCAGGACCGATGAGTTCACTGTCCATCATCTCCCAGCCCGGCTCTTTCCTGGGCCAAACGAGGCATTGATCCGTTTGGCATATTCCGCCGCCTTGGCCAGGATCGCGGGCTCGTCGAGCGTGAGCATGCGTCGATCTTCCATCACCACTCTGCCGCCAACGACGGTCGTCCTCACATCGGAGGACTTGAGCGCATAGACGATGGCCGAATAGACGTCATACATCGGAGTGGCGTGCGGAGCGCTGGTGTCGACGACAATGAGATCCGCCTTCTTGCCCACTTCCAGGGAGCCGATCTGCCGCTCAAGATGCAGGGCGCGCGCGCCGGTGATGGTAGCCATCTCGACGACCTGTGCCGCCGACAGCGCCTTGGGATCCATGCGCGCGAACTTTTGCTCTTTGGCGGCCAGGTCCATCTCCTCGAACATGTCCTGGTTGTTATTGCTGGCAGCGCCATCGGTTCCGATACCGACGGCGACTCCCGCCGAGAGCAACTCAACGGCCGGCATCAGACCGGCAGCGGTTTTCATGTTGCTGGAAGGGTTGTAGGAGCAGCCTACGCCGAAGTGAGCCAGCGTTTGCACGTCGGCCTGATCTAACCAAATGCAATGCGCACCGAGGACATTCGGTCCCAGCAGGCCGATCCGGGAAAGATATTGGACGGTGGTGAGCCCATGGTCGCGGCGGCTTTTCTCGATCTCGAAGGGGGCCTCGGCTACGTGGATCAGAAGCGGCGCGTGGGCGCGCTGGGCTAGCGCCGCAGCGTCCTTGAGCAATGACTCCGGACACGTGTAAATGGAGTGCGGCGCAACCGCAGGGGTGATCAGTGGGTCATCCTTCCAGTGCTTCAGGAATGACTCGGTATAGGTGAGCGCGGCGGCGGGGGTTGCGCTGTCGGGAGAAGGAAATCCGATCAGGGTTTCTCCCAGCACACCCCGCATTCCGGCGGCTTTCGTTGCCTCCGCCACTTCCTCTTCGAAGTAATACATGTCGGCGACGGTGGTTGTGCCGCCGCGTAACATCTCCAGCAGACTGAGCCGTGTCGCCCAGGTAACGAAATCTTTGGTGACGTAGCGATGCTCAGCCGGGAAAATATATTTGTTCAGCCAATCATCCAGGGAGAGATCATCCGCCAGACCGCGGAACAAGCTCATGCTCATATGTGTATGGGCATTGATAAGTCCCGGTATGATGAGTCCGCCGCGGGCATCGATGACCTTACCCGATTCATACATTGCATCGATATTCCCGGTTGCGTCGATGGCGGCGATGGCATCTCCCTGGACCGCGATCGCGCCATTTTCCAGGATGCGGCGTTTTCCGTCCATTGTGACCACGGTGCCGTGAACCACGATCAGATCGACTCGCTGTTTGGCGAACGCCGGCATCGCAGGGATGGCGGACGTCAGGCAGCACATCAAGAGCCAGGAAAGGCTTTGGCATCGGCCGCGGCTGGGGAAGCGAGCGTCAGTCATGAGTCGACGGCAGTTCAAAAATCTGTGCTGCTTTGGGGCGCACCCTGGGCAAAATCGTCCGATACCAGACTAAGCGCCATCATAGACCGTCAACTCGCGGATCAGGCTCCGGTATGGTTGTCGCAGTAAATGTTTGCTGATCGCCGTAGTGACTCGCTCCTGATCACACCTTCGTAGACCACCAGCTGGCGCTCTCGATCGAGATCATCGACAGGAGACCCTTACCTTTCCGGGCCGGTCTGCGGAGTTACGCTGCTTGCACCGGGCAGTCCATTGCCTTCGAGCAACGGGCGGATGGACTTCACTGCGTTGCCCACCGCCGCGGCCGCCGGTCTTGCGGATAATATTGCTTACGTATTCGTTATGCCCAAGGTTTGCCCGGGTACTACGCCTGCCAGATAAGGCAACAGTTCCGGCGAGCGGGCCGCCAGCTTCAATGCACCAGCCACCATACCAGAAGAGCTTCGTAGGCCCAGCGCAGGGGTCCTACCTCACCTTCCAACCTCACTGGCCGGCGCTTCTCTTTTCGGTGCGATTGGTTTTCCTTCTTCTGCTTGATACTCGCACCTGATACACGCGTCCGGCCTCGCCAGCCTAAAGTCCAAGCCAGAGCTACTTCCGCCGACGGAGTCGCTCGCCGCGGATGTCTCCGTTCGTACTTGTCGATCGCGGTTTGAATCTCGAATACGTCGAACGGCCTCAAGTGCGTCATTCGTTCCATTTCGCCATCCAGAATTCTGCGCAAATGATAGTGACATAAGTTGACCGGTCATAACACGGAAAATGCTTGCGTCTCAATTATTCTTTGGGGTTGGGGCTCCGACCGAAGTTACTGGTTAAGTAATCTACGATCTGCTGGAATTGATCATCGCTCGCGGAGGCACCGTGCTGCGCCATTCTCTGCACAATACCCGTCCACTCGTCTCTGGTCTGACGATGGTTGGTAACGAGATCGACGGAGTGGCAGCTGTTACAAACCCTTTGCGCCAGTTCCCTGCCCTTGCCGGCCGGCAGGGATATCTGTGCCTGAAGCGTGCTTGGGAATGCCGCCTGACCGCCCAGGGCAAAGGCGACTAAATGTTCACCGGCGGCGACTGCGACGTATTCCTTTCCGCTTGTTCCCGCATAGACGATTGGTACCGCGAGAGCCGCCTGGTCGAGTTTGAAAGACCACAGCTCCTTGCCGGACCTGGTTTCCAGGGCGCGCACGTATTGATCGAGTGAGCCAGTCATAAAGACAAGACCACCCCCAGTGGCGGTCGGACCTCCTCGAGAACTGGGTGCGCCGGTTTTGATTCCAGCCGGAATGCCGCTCATCGTGCCGTAGGGTATCTGCCAGGCAATGTCTCCCGTATTTACGTCGACCGCGGTGAGACGGCCCCAGGGCGGAGCCCAGCAGGGCCAGCCATCCGCGGAAAACGAATATGCCGCGAAGGAGATGGCCGACTGCGCAGAGCCCGGCTGCGTGCTGTACAGGATCGGCGACTGATGGTCCGGATCTGCGTAAGACGGTGCGGGCTTTGGTTGAGGTTCGTCCTGGATGAAGTGCAGGGCGCCGGAGTCTGTGGTGTTGATGATGTAGTAGCCAAGCGTAGGATCGAAAGCTCCGCCCCACATCCAGGCTCCGCCCCAATGATCGGGAAACTGGAGAGTTCCCTTGGCCGAGGATGGCGTGTAGGGGCCTTTGTTGGGTACTCCGCCGCGCTCGAGGAATTTTGCATACCATTCGCGGCAGGCAGCCTCATGGGCTGGAGTGATGTGGGCAAAGTCATTTTCCGTGAAGGTCAGCCGCGATAGGGGTGGAGGCTTGAGGGGAAACGGCTGGGTCGGCGAGTACCACTCTCCCGGCGCGTCTCCTTTGGGTACCGGGCGCTCTTCGACACCGTAGATCGGTTTTCCGGTTTCGCGATTGAGAATGAACAGGAGAGGATTTTTGGTGATGACCGCGACGGCTGGGATTTTCTTACCGTGTTGGACCACGTCAAATAACATCGGCGCGGCCGGCATGTCGTAATCCCAAAGATCATGATGGATGGCCTGAAAATACCACTTCAGCTTCCCTGTCTTTACGTCGACAGCGACGAGTGAGTTTCCAAAAAGGTTGGCTCCTGGGCGATCTACCCCATAGTGATCGTTGTTTACCGAGCCCACCGGCATGTAGAGAATTCCGCGCTGCGGGTCGAGGGTAAAGAAGGACCACACGTTCCCTCCCCCGACATCTTTCCACGAGTTACCGGCCCAGGTCTCGTGTCCCGATTCGCCGGGCCGCGGGACGGTGTGAAAGGTCCATACGGGCTTGCCGGTACGGACATCCCAGGCGCGCACATCGCCGGCTGGGCCCTTGCGGCCGGTCTCGTCATCAATATGGCTGCCGGTGATTACCAGGTCCTGATAAACCAGGGGGGCCGAGGTGAGCCCGTAGTGCATGCGCGCGTATCCCCGCATCACGTCCGGCGTTTTGAGGTTGACGATGCCTTTGGCGCCGAATTCTTCCACCGGGGTGCCGGTGTTTGCGTCCAGCGCGTACAGTTCCCCTTCCTCTGTGCCGAATAAGATGCGCGCGGAGCGGTGCTTGTCACCGGGCCAGAAGGCGACGCTGCGCATCGATGACAAGCCAGGGCCGCGATAAGGACAGTGCGACGCTGTGTACTGCCAAAGCAGATGGCCTGTATCCGGGTCAAGCGCCGCCACGTGACAGAACGGCCACGACACATACATGCGGCCGTTGACCACCAGAGGTACCGACTCGATCGTCCGGCTGCCTGTCGCATCGTCGTCGTCTTTGAGTTGAAAGGTCCAGGCCGGTCTAAGCCCGGCAACGTTGTGTATGTCGATCTGCTTGAGTAAGGAGTATCGCAGAGCCTGCGGGTCGTGACCGACTTCTGGCCAGTCTGTCTGGGCGTGCAGGCTCAGCAGGGGTGGGAACACGAGCAGGGAGAGGATGCCTAGCGAACTACTTACCCGCCGCAATAAACACCGGGTTGGCGATGCAATGACCGTTCGTTGCATTGTGTTCCCGGCTCGCTAATTGGGGAGTTGTTTGAGCATAAAGTTCGCCATGATGTGATTGGCCTCGATGGACTCGGGAAGAGACGAGTTGTACCAGAAAGCGTGAGGGAGCGCATCGAAGACGACGAGGCGCGCATCGACGCCGGCACGCAGATAGGCGCGGTGCAGGTTTGCAGTTCCGCTGAGGAGAGCGTCCCGGCCGCTGGTGACGAAGAGAGTGGGTGGCAGACCGTGCAGGTCCGCGTAGATCGGGGAGAGCACGGGATCTTTCGGATCGGTAGAGCCAACGTAATACGGGTCGTGAATGCCGTCGGGTGGATCCAGATGGCCGGCGAATCCCTGGAGGGTGTAGAGCGCCTGGGAATCTGCCTCATGGGCAAAGCTGTCGAGGGTGCTGAAGATGCCAAGGCCTGCGGGCAGGGGCAGCCCGAGCGATTTAAGTTTCACCGCGACTTCGGCGGTAAGCACCGCCCCCGCGGAAGTTCCATAGAGAATGATGTGGCTCGGTTTGTAAGTCTTGAGCAGTTCACGGTAGACGGCTACCGCGTCGTCGACGCCTGCGGGGAATGGATGCTCAGGGGCGAGGCGGTAGAGCACCGCGATGACTTTGATTCCAGTGTAGCCGGCAATGGGGATGGTTTCGGAATACGAGCCGGAGTCGGCGTTAAATCCACCTCCGTGCAGGTTGAGGAGAACTCTGTCGTGGCTCGTGGGGGACAGGTTGGCGGGAGTTACGATGCGCACCGGAACACCAGCCACGGTGGACTCGGTGATGGTGTTCGGGCATAGCTTCGTCCAGGCGGCTTTTGCGCGTTCGGCCGAAGCGTCGGTTTGGGCTCTGCGGTGTTCGAGAGATTCCGGTGGACCTTGATCGGGAGTTCTTCGCATAAGGAAGTTGCGGGCTTCCGGGCTGAGGTCAGGAGGGACCGGGATTACGCGTGTGACATAGGCTGTGCCTTGTGCGTCGATGTAGCTGGTGTCGCGGGTGGCTGCTGTAGAGGCGGTCGTCGCGAGTGGGATCGATTGGGCTGAGAGGGTGGTGGAGATCGCCAAAGGAAGGAGAAGGATTTGGCGAAGTGTGATGGGCATGGGGCGGGCTCCTGTCGGGTCGAATAATTCTAGCGTCAACACGGGAAGGATTGGGGCCGGTTCAATGGGGTAAGGCGGCTGCGGATGCGCCGAAAAGCCATAGCGGGGCACCCGTCCCCTCCCGGCTTGATGTCGTACGAGGCAAGCAGGCGGAGTATTCTCACCTCATGCTTCTTGGCCGCACGTTTGGCATTTTTCTGGCAGTATTTCCCCTGGTTGTTGGCGTCCCTGGTGTCTCACTTGCAATGCAGGCGCAGCCTGCTGCGCACACGCTGGTCCTGGACGGGCTGGGCAAAGGCGCGGCTCCGCTGGACGGCCCGTGGCAATTCCACCTGGGAGACGACCCGGCGTGGGCCGATCCCGCCTATGACGATAGCCATTGGGAACAGCTCACCGCCAAGCAACCGTGGGGCCTGCAAGGCCACGCGAACTATACGGGTTATGCCTGGTATCGGCGTGCGATCTCGATTACGCCCGCACCCGGAATTTCGCCTGACATGGCGCTGCTGATTCCCGGGATTCTCGACGTTTATCAGATTTACTGGAACGGAGCCGAGGTGGGCCATCGCGGCCATATGCCACCTCAATTGCAAATCATCACCGGTGGGCCTGCGCAGATATACCGCCTGGGTCCCGTACACAGCGGCGTCTTAGCCGTCCGTGTCTGGTCGATACCGCAGCCATCGAATGCCTCCGAAGCCGCAGGTGGCTTCATAGCCGTGCCGCAGATCGGCAGCGTACTGGCTATCGAGTGGGTCAACAACGGCCTCAACTATCAGTGGCTCCGCCGGCAGCAGTTCACCTTCGCCCTTACGTCCCTCTACACGCTCGTCGCTTTGCTCAGCTTGGTCGCGTGGCTGCGCGACCGCAAGCAGTGGTTATTCTTCTGGATGACGGTGTTCGCCTTCACGCCCCTGGCCGAGCTGTTTTTGAGGGGACTCCATATTCCCTACTCAGCGGGCGCGCTGAATTTCGTCGTGCAGACCGAGATCCAAATCCGGGAGATCGCGCAGTGGTTTCTTTTGCTCTGGCTGCTACAGCTGCACGATCAGGTGAAACTGGTCCGGTTTACGCGCATCGCTGCCCTGGTTGCGCTGTGCGGCGGGGTTTGTGATGGAATCTTGTTCCTTTTCTATCCGTCGGTCCTGAGTGACCGCGGATTCCAGATTGCCGATGGTGTTTTCACGCTGCCCCTGCTGATTGCGGAGATAGTTCCTCTCATTCTGGTGTTCTTCGCGGTGCTCCGCCGGCAGCGCCTCGACTCTTCCCGCTGGTTTGTGGCCGCCTTCGCCTTTCTCAGCGCCATGATCTATGCGGTGACCAACATCGCCGTGCAGGGGGTTCGGTTCACGCATTGGACGCTGGCCGCGGACCTGAGCGCGCCGCTGATCACTTTGGGCGGCAGCCCTATCGGCCTGCTGACCATCGTCCGCACTCTGCTGTTCCTCTCGATCGTTTACGCGGTGATCCACTATTCCATTGCCGAACGCCGTCGCCAGGCCGGGATGGAGCAGGAAATTCAAAATGCGCGCGAGCTGCAGCAGGTTCTGGTGCCTGAGACCGTGCCGTCGCTTACCGGATTTACCCTCACGAGTGCGTACCGTCCCGCGCAGGAGGTTGGCGGCGACTTCTTCCAGATCATTCCGCTCGCCGGAGGTTCCACACTCGTTGTCCTGGGAGACGTAAGCGGCAAAGGCCTAAAGGCCGCCATGGCTGTGTCGCTGATTGTCGGTGCGATCAGCTCGAGTGCTGAGACTACGACAAGCCCCGCAGAAATACTCGCTGCCCTCAACCGACGGCTGCACGGCCGCCTCAATGGAGGGTTTGCCACCTGTCTCGCCTTACGCCTGGATCCCCAGGGTAATTGCACGATCGCGTGCGCCGGCCACCCGGCACCGTTTCTCAATGGCGGTGAGATTCCGCTGCCCGGAGCACTGCCGCTTGGGCTCACGCCAACCGCCAGTTATAAGGAACTGTCGATCTCTCTCCAAGCCGGCGACCACCTCTCGCTCTATACCGATGGACTGCTCGAAGCCCGCAGTGCCTCGGGCGAGATTTACGGTTTTGACCGGTTGAAGAATCTCTTTTCGACCCAGCCGGACGCCGCGCAGGCCACCGAAGCTGCGGTTGCTTTTGGCCAGGACGACGACATCACCGTGCTTACCCTCACCCGGCTGAAGGTTGGAGAAGAATCTTCCGCACTGTTCACTGCGCCTGTGTTCGACCCTGTGGGGTGAGCTTTCCGATGGGGCAGCCGGCTGGACCACAGCGAGTGGGATCAGGTGCCGGGCTGATATCCTTTGTCGGGAAAAAGAGGTTCGCCTATGTCGTCGAAGTTACAGCCGGATGTGACGATTCGCGCCGCCACGCTGGATGATAGTTCAATCTGCGGTCAAATCTGCTACGACGCCTTCTTGAATATCAATACGGCGCATGGGTTTCCCTGCGATTTTCCCGGACCGGAAGCGACGACCCACTTGCTTTCGATGATGTTTTCCAGTCCTGGCTGCTACTGTGTGGTGGCGGAAGTGGGAGGCCGCATCGTGGGCAGCAATTGTCTGTACGAGAGCTCCCTGATCGGCGGCGTCGGCCCGATTACCGTCGACCCGGGCACCCAACACCTTGGCATTGGACGGAAGCTGATGCAGGCGGTGATAGATCGAGCGAACGGACGAAACGCAGGATTGCGGCTGGTGCAGGCCGCTTTTCATAATCGCTCATTCGCACTCTACACCAGCCTGGGGTTCGATGTGCGGGAGCCGCTCTCCTGCGTGCAGGGACGGACGCGCGAACGAGCTGTTCCCGGATGTGTTGTGCGGCCGGCACAATCCAGCGACCTGGATGCCTGCAACGCACTATCGCGGCGAGTGCATGGATACGATCGCGGGGCGGAATTGGCGGAAGCCAGCCGCCAGAACACTGCCTTGGTGGTGGAGCGCGGGGGCCGCATTACCGGATACGCTTCTGCCCTGGCTTTCTTTGGCCATGCAACGGCCGAGACCAACCTGGATATGCAAGCGCTGATTGCCTCGGCGGAGTCGTTCGGTGGCTCTGGAATTCTGGTGCCATCACGGAACAGCGCTCTGCTGCGCTGGTGCCTCGGGAATGGTCTGCGGATCGTCCAGCCGATGACGCTGATGAGTATGGGGCTTTACAACGAACCCGCCGGTGCGTGGTTACCATCCATTCTCTTTTGATCGGCTGGACGAGCTGCGCGGTGCTCCCTATTTCGTCATCCGGGCTTCGAATCCCATTGACGTGGAATCGATCCTCGGCTCGGCCCAACCTGCTTCTTTGGCCATGCGGTGAATTTCCTCCAGGGGGTAAGCCCGTTTGATCAACATATTGCGGAAGACGAACGTCATGAACCAGCGGTTCAGGCGGCTTACGCCCAGGCTTTCCACATATTGCCTGATCGATGCCATGGAAGCATCCCGGCGCATATCGATCAGCAGAGCTTCACCGCCCGGCCGCAGCACGCGACGAAACTCAGCCAGCGCCTTCACCGGCTCGGAGAAGTTTTTGAAGGCGGCACGACAGACCACGAAATCCACGCTGGCGTCTTCGACGGGCAAGGCCGCGGCATTCCCCAGGTCGAAGCGCGCTTGCACGCCCTCGGCCGCAGCGTTGCGTTTTGCGATCTCGACAAAGGTTTTGCTGATGTCAACCGCGCGCACGTGCAATCCTCGCTTGGCCAGTTCGATAGAGAGAAAACCCGGTCCCGGCGCTACCTCGAGCACCTGGGCCGCGGGTGCAAGTGCTGACGCGATCCGCTGCGCCAAGGCCTTGATTTCAGGCATGTCTTTGCGCGTGGTGCGGTCATACCAGCGTGCGGTGCTGCCTTCCATACCCATTCCCTTGTAAGCTTTGACTGTTGCCGTCATTTGTTCATCCTCCATGTATCTTACAAAATAAGATAAATGGATAATAAGACATAAGGGAATGGATGTCTATGCCCGTGAAAGCAAAATCTCGACGTCCTGCGTCTGTCGAAGCAGACCTTACCAGAGTGCCGGCGCCGGTCACGATCGCCGACCGCGTTGTGCTCGAAATTCGGAAGTTCCTCGCCGCCGGCATCCTGTTCAATGCCCAGGCAGCGGAAAAGGCGGGGCTCGGGCTGACCGACATGCAGATGCTCCATATGCTGCAGCTTTACGGGCCCTCCACCCCGAGCCGATTGGGCGCTTGGACTGGCCTGAGCAGCGGCGGCATCACGGTTGCGCTCGACCGATTGGAAAAGGGCGGTTATGTTCGCCGCGGGCCCAACCCGGCAGACAGACGAAGCCTGTTGATCACGCTTCTGCCCGCGCGGTTGCGCAAAGTGGCGGCGATGTATGAAGGAGTGGAGAAAGAAACCCGCCGGTTGCTGGCAACGCTGCCACAGAGTGATCTGGAAGCGGTGGTGCGGTTCTTTGAAGCGCTCGAGGAGGTGCGGGGGGAGCGCGAGAATTTGTACCTTAGGGACTAAACAGGCCGCGTGAGAAGACTGCCAATTCTTATACCCTCAATTACCGAAGAAGAGCGGAGGCCGACCATAAGACGGGGGCCTGCCCGTGGAAATCTCCGGTGATACGTTTCCTTGCCAGGTAGTACTCGTAACTGTTCTGTTTGCCGGTGCCCTGGCAGACGCTGGTTATGTTTTCGTTCTGGTCGATGTAACCGGCGACGGCGATCCAGGCTTTACGCGCGGCTGGGCCGTAGGTCGCTGCATCGAGCCAGCCGTTTTTCACTCCTGTGATCAGGGCGAAGGTAAACATGGCCGAACTTGAACTTTCCGGCCACGCTTCGTCGTGGTCGATCAATTGCCTCCACATTCCGTCCTTACCCTGGTACTTGAGCAGCGCACTCATCATCAGCCGGTAGCTCTCCAGAATGCGTTTCCGGTGGGGGTGATCCTGCGGCAAATCGCGCAGCATCTCGGCCATGCCGGCAGCCACCCAGCCGTCACCCCTACCCCAGTAGAAGGGCACATCGGGAGCGTGATAGAAAAGGCCGTTCGGTTGCTGCAGTTTGTCGAGATAGGCCACCATCTCTACCGCATCGCGATCGAGATACTTCTTGTCTCCGGTGGCGCGGTATGCCTCCAACTGCAGGATGGTGAGCATGTACATGTCGTCGATCCAGTAGCGTGTTTCGGCCGACAAGCCATCCGGCCGGGGATTTTCCCATTGACGGTCTGCCCAGGCCTTGCCCATCGCGAGATACTTGGGATCCTTGGTTTCAATCGCAATCTCCAGCGGGACCACGCCGAAGATGGAGTCGTCCACATGGTGCCGCACAGGAATGCGGGCTGCCTCGGCTCCGCCGGGAGTAAGGGGCTCGAACTTGTGGATCAACTCTGTTCTCAGAGCGTCATCATGGGTGAGCGTCGCGAAGGTGAGCGCGCCATACCATGTGGCCACCTCAGAGTAGTGGATCGTCGGACCGTATTGATGGGGACTGGTGACAAAGTGTTCCGCAACCCGTTTGCCCACCTCTTGCGGAGACAGGCCCGCAGGCCAGTTGCTGAAATAGTTATTTTCCTGCGCGAACACGGTCGTGTTCATGGCGACGATAAAGATGAGAAATAGGCTACTGAGCCGCTTCATTTTTGGTTGATCGACCTCTGCGGTTTTGAACTCGCCGATCTTAACACCGTTACGTTGTGGTCTGCTCTCTGTGTCCCGTCTGGCGAGACGACCTCGATCTTCGCCTTCGACGTGGTCCCATTCGGCTTGAAACTTTGAGAGTGCCCGGTTGCGCTTTCTGGCCATTGATGGAGAGGTCCCTGCTGCGGGTCGATGTGCCTTCACCTTGCCGTGGAAGTGCGGCTATTCCTGAGCACTGATAGAGCGGCCAAGGGCAGACCAGTTTTCTAATCGCTTATTTACATCGGCCAGGTCAAGATATTTCCCCCGATTAAAGCTTTAAGACGAAGCAGCGGTTACCTGCCCGGAATAATTCGCGGGTCAACGGGTGGCAAACTTGACGCGCTTTTCATCCCCCGTCAAAGCGCTTATGATGAACGGGCTTACTTTCTCTGGTTTTGCTGACCATGATCAGGACGAAACTCATAGCGGTTACCGATCCAAGTGTCCAGGATCGAACATTGTCATGGAAAAAGTGCCTGCGAATCGCTTCCATTGCACCGGCTGTCGCCTCCGAGTAAACCAATTTCCCGCAGAGGAGTTCTTTTGAGAATGAGCAGTTCAGGTTCACGCCGCGACTTTATGAAACAGGCGGCGTTGGCGGTTGGTGCGCTGAGTAGTACCGCATCCTCGTTCGGTACTGCCAGTGCCGCCGACGCGAATTCCCTTCCCCCACAGTCCGATATTTCAGTGTGGTCTACCAACGACCGGGAACGCCTCGCGGCCGGGCAAAAGATTGCCTGGCATCCTGCCTCCGAAACGCCGGCCCCGGACTCAGTTCGCCTGGTAACGGGCAATCGGTTTCAGGATATTCTCGGCTTTGGCGGCTGCTTTTCGGACGCTGCCTGTTTCCAGATCAGCCAGCTTGGTCCAGAACGGCGGGAGGAATTCCTGCACGATCTCTTTCATCCGTCGGAGATGAACCTCAGTGTTAACCGGACATGTATCGGCGCGGCCGATTCTGCAGCCAAGGTCTATAGCTATGACGAGGGAGAACCAGATCCTGAGCTAAAGCGCTTCTCCATCGAGCATGACCGGGCTTATATTCTGCCTATTCTGCGGCGGGTGCGAGAGATGAATCCCGATGTGTTCTACTTTTCCTCGCCCTGGAGTCCGCCAGGTTGGATGAAGTGGAATAAGTCGATGCGGGGCGGCTCCATGAGCCGTCAGTATCTATCCTCTTACGCTCAGTACATGTTGAAGTTCATACAGGCTTATAGCGCAGAGGGTGTTCCTATCCAGGCGATTACCACACAGAACGAGATAGATACCGATCAGCATGGCCAGATGCCGGCGTGCACGTGGTCACAGGAGTGTGAGACGGAGTTCATCACCGACCATATCGGACCCTTGTTCGAGAAGACCGGCACCACCACCAAGATATGGATCCTCGATCATAACTATGTTTATTGGGGCAGGGTAATCTCGGAACTGGATAATCCGGACTTCAGGAGATACGTGAATTCCGTCGCCTGGCACGGTTACGTGGGCGTGCCCAGCATGATGAGCAAAGTACAGGCAGCGCATCCCGAAGTGGAAATGTATTTCACGGAAGGAAGCACGGATTACAACGATCCGCATTATAAGGATGACTGGACGAAATGGAGCAGCACGTACACAGACGTTTTGAACAACGGTTGCCGGTCAGCCGCAGCCTGGAATGTTGCCACGGATGAGCACGGTAAGCCCAACATCGGGCCGTATCCCTGTGGCGGCATCGTGATCATCAACGCCCACACGCAGGAGGTCATTCGTAGTGGCCAGTACTGGGCCCTGGCTCACTTCTCCCGGTTCATGAAACGCGGGGCTCGCCGGGTTGAGAGCCAAAGTGACGCGGCTACCCTCGGTCACGTTGCGGTCGAGAATCCAGGAGGACAGAAGGTGCTCGTGCTCAGCAACACGGGAAGCGCGAGAACCATTGGAATCCACCAGGGATTGAAGTCGGCAGTCGTGCCCATGAAGGAGAATTCGATTGCCACGCTGGTATGGATTTAGGACGCCGCGATTGGGCTGGCGGTCTTGGCGCTTTTGCACCGCGGCTTCCCGGCAAAAGCAGGCCAGATTGGTCCTGGAGCGTGGATGGTGGGCAGCGAGGGACTCGAACCCCCGACATCCTGCTTGTAAGGCAGGCGCTCTAACCAACTGAGCTAGCCGCCCACAACTAAACTGCTGTGTCTTCTACAGCTTACACGCTGCCACCCAGATTGCGTAAGGGCCGCCACTGATTTAGCCCCATGGTGAGCCTAAACCTCTTTATTTTAATAGGATGGGTCAATCAGGATTTTTCTTGGCCGCAACGGTTTCTATCTCCAAGTGGAAGGCACAGATGGATACGCCTTTGTCGACGGCTCGATAGCCCGCCATGAATTCCATCAGCACCTCAAGCCTGTAGCGCAGAGGGATGACATATCGTAGAACTCAGGGGATGCAGGGACTCTTCACACCAGCAGTAGCTGCCATCCTTCCGGCTTGTTAACGTTATGCAGAAAGAAGTTCAAGAGGGCGGTTCGGGTTGATCAGGCCGGAGAATTCATCACCAGTTCCAAGCGTAAACAAGAGCCGTCTCACCATTGGCATCGACCTGGGCGGAACCAATCTACGCATCGCTGCCTTTGACTCGGAGTGGAAGCGGCTGGCTTCCGTGAACGTGGCCACTCGCGTCAGCGACGGGCCAGCAGCCGTGGTTAACGACATGTGCGATGCGATCGGCCGTGTACTCCAGCAATGTGGGCTTAATTACGAGTTGTTCGGGGTCGGCGTCGGGGCTCCCGGGCCGCTTGAGCTGCCTTCAGGCAGATTTCACCGTCCGCCCAACCTGCCCGGCTTCGACGGCTTCCTCCTTAAGGAAGAAATGGAGTCAAGGCTGCACTCCCCGGTCATCGTAGAGTGCGACGCCAATGCGGCGGCCCTGGCAGAGTGGAAGAGTGGAGTGGGCAAGGAGATGCCCGGTGATTCCATGTGCATGCTGACCCTGGGTACCGGTGTGGGCGCGGGCATCATACTGGACCGGAAAATCTGGCACGGGATGAACGGCATGGGGGGCGAAGGGGGCCATATTCCTCTGGTCGAGGATGGCTTCGCGTGTGGGTGCGGCGGCCGTGGCTGTCTGGAACAATATGCCTCCGCAACGGCTATCGGCCGGGCGGCGACGCTGGCGGCAGCTCGCGGGGGGGCCCCGCGGATCGCAAAAATGATCGCCCACCGTATCCAGCAGCAGGGGGACTTCACCGCCCGCGATCTTGCCGGCCTGGCGCGGGATGGAGATGAGGTTGCCCGCCAGATTTTTGCCGATGCGGGGAAATATCTGGGCATGGCTTTGGCCATGCTGGTGAATGTCTTCAATCTGCCGCTTTATGTGATCGGCGGCGGCGTAGTCAGCGGCTGGGATCTCTTTGCGCCGCGCATGTTCGAGGAGTTGCGCCGCCTGAGTTACATCTATGGACTCACCCAGCCTGGCGTGGATGAGGGTTTCACTGCAGGAAAAACGTATGTGGTTCCGGCCGCCACGGGACCGGATGCCGGGTTGTTGGGAGCGGCTATGCTGCCCTATCTTGAAGCTGGGTTGCTTTGATTCGCCAGCGAACTGGGTGCCGGGATCAGTGGTCACTACAGATAGTAGAAACTAGCTTGCGGTCAGGGGCGGCAGAGACGTTTTATGCACTGAGCCCTTGTAGCCGTAAAAGGCGATGTAAATGTAGCAGAGCGCGGGCAGAATAAAGGCGTGGTGAATGCCGATGCGGTCGGCCAGCGCACCCTCTGCCACCGGGATGATGGCTCCTCCCACGATGGCCTGCACAAGCAAACCAGAGCCCTTCGCTGTTAGCGGTCCCAGACCTTCCACTCCCAAAGCAAAAATGCTGGGGAACATGACGGAATTAAAGAGACCCACCAGGATGATGGTGACCATGGCCAACCAGCCGGTGCTCAGCATGGAAATCACCACCAGCACACACGCAACCACGGCAACCGAACCGAGTACCGCTCGCGTGGGTAACTTCTGCAGGCCTGCTGAGCCGATGAAGCGGCCAACCATGGCGCCGAACCAGTAGAGGGAGACAAGCCCAGCGGCGGCTTTCACCGTCATGTTGCCGATTTCGGGCTGGGTAAAGTAATTGATCAGGAAACTGCCTATGGAGACCTCAGCACCGACATAGAGGAAAATCGCCAGCGTACCCAGCACCAGCTGCCGCTGTTTCCACAAGTCTCTCGCAGCAGTGTCTACGTCTCCCATTGGCCGGAATTCGCGGGTCTGCTCGATCTTGGGCAAGTTGAACATGGCAATCGCCAGCGCCAAGGCAGTCAAGGCTACGGCGATGCCGATATAGGGAATCTTCACCGAAGAGGCTTCCTGCTGCCGGTAAGCCAGCAGCGCGGGGGCGGAAAGCTTCTGCAGCTGGCTCGACGACAGGGGAGCCGCGGCCAGGATGAGCATTCCCCCGACATACGGAGCAATCGTGGTCCCCAGTGAATTGAACGCCTGGGTAAGATTCAGCCGGCTGGAGGCTGTACGCGACGGGCCCAGCACGGTGACGTAGGGGTTGGCAGCCACCTGCAGGGCGGTTACGCCTGTCGCCAGAACGATCAGCGCGGCCAAAAACAGCTCAAATGAGGGCACGTTGGCGGCGGGCACAAAGAGCAAGGCCCCGAGGGACATGACCAGCAACCCGACAATCATCGTCTTCTTGTATCCGATTTTCTCGATCACCATGGCCGAGGGGATGGCGAAGACAAAGTAAGCCCCGAAGAACGCGGAGTTGATCAACATCACCCGGGTATAGTTCAGGTCGAAGATCGACCTCAGGTGGGGAACCAGGATGTCGTTGAGCGCGGTAAGAAATCCCCACACAAAAAACAGGGTGGTCACCATCGCCATGGCGCGGTAGTTGCTGGGGTGGTCGCTGCTGACTGAAGTCTTGGTTACGGCCGCTTGAACCATGAAGAATGAACTCCGCCGGTTTCTGTGGTCCGTCTCGAACCGGGGCGGATCAGCAAGCCTCAAGTTACCACAGGGGCTGTTGGGGGCGGAACCCTGCTAGCCCACCACGACTCGCGCCATTGCCAGATCAAGGATTTCCGGGGTAATGACCAACTCAGTCGTTTGCTTGCTGCGTTTGCGATAGAGCGCGGTCGTCTCACACAGGGCGACAATGTCTTCCACTTCGGCCGGGTTGATCACGTTTTCGAGGATGCCCTCGCAAAACGAGTGCTCGTCGAGCCCCTGCAGCACGAAGCCCCGGCGCTTTGCTTCGCCCAGATAGAACTGGGTCACCTGGGCCAGCATCTGCTGGGCGTCTTCGGGAATTTCCTCGCGATGGGCTTTGCCGACTTTCGCCCCTGGAAGCACCAGCTTGATACCGAAGATGTTGTCCAGGTCGCTGTTGGCCTCAAAAGCGACGGTCGTGGCAGCAACCAGAACATTTTGCCGCTCGGAGGTGGTTTCGATGAGCGCGTCGAGTTCGGTAAGCACCTCCGGGTCGCCCTGCTGGTAGGCAAGATCGATCCGAGGCAGCAGCAGCATCACCTTCTGCCATTTGTAGCCTCGCACCAGGCTCTTCGCCTTGGCCAGGGCGTCACTATCTCGCGGATTGAAGACGGTAACGACCCGGTCCATCCCGGCCAGCTGCGCAATCTTCTGCGCCAGGCTCTTCTTACCGGTCTGGTTGGGGCCAATAATCAGCACTTCGTTGCCAATTTTCAGGTCCTGATACGCGGCTGGATTTCGGGCGCGGTCAATGAGGTCTGCGATGCTGCTGAGCAGATCGTCCATGCCCGCGACCCTGGGTCGCAATGAGCTCGCCACCTCGTCTTCCAGACTTAGATCGATGCGCTCCTTGCGCTTGCGCATCTCGGTAACAAATTCGATGAACGCCGGCAAGGCGGCTACCGACCCGACAAATACGGCAAAAACCAGCACCTGCTCGGTAATAAGAAGCGCCGAGGTGTTGCCTGCCGCCGGATCGAACATATGGGCAGGATAGCAGGGGGAACTTGCCGCCCCGGTCAAGTGTTATCTTCCCCGTGACCCATGACCAAAGATGAATGGGCTCGCCAACGGTAAAAAACTAGACTCCTTAGAGCATGAAAATGGACAGGAACATGAGGCACTGTGGCTGGTCAGTGCTCGTGGCGGTGCTTTGCTGGATATGCACTTCTGCCTCGGCCGAACAAAGCTCTATCGCCCTTAAAGTGGATGGAAATAGCCTGGTCAGGCTTCATGGCCATGTCAGTCGAGGCGCGCGACCCGAGTTCGACCGCGGCCGAGCGCCCGACAGCCTGCCCCAGGAACATATCCTCATGATGTTGCGGCGCAGCGGGCCCAAAGAACAGGAGCTGCGGCAGTTCATCGGGCGGCAATACGATCCGCACTCTCCCGACTTTCACCGATGGCTGACACCACAGCAATTCGGCGAGCGGTTCGGGCCTTCAACCCAGGACGTCGGGAAGGTCACCAAATGGCTCACGCAGCATGGGTTCAGTCTTAACAATGTCCCCGCCAGTGGGCTTTTTGTGGATTTCAGCGGAACCGCCGGCCAGGTGGCGCAGGCGTTCCATACAGAAATTCATCGCTATCGCATCAACGGACAGGACCACTATGCCAATGCCAGCGATCCTTATATTCCCAGTGCCCTGGCCCCGCTTGTCTCCGGCTTTCGTGCCCTCAACGACTTCTACCCCCGGCCCCTACTCGGCCGCCCGGGCAGCGCTCATCTTGACCGGAAGACAGGGAAATGGTCGCGCGAAGGCACCGCGGGGGCGCACCTGACTTCGGGTACATACCCCTTTAAGATAGCCGGACCTCAGGATTTCGCCACGATCTACTCCATCAACCAGGTCTGGAAAGAGGGCGTGGTTGGTACTGGCGAGACCATCGCCGTGGTTGGAACGACCAACATCGAGAGCGCCGACATCCAGACGTTTCGCGATGAATTTGGCATAACCCCACTGGGGCCAAATGGCTCGGTGCAGATGGACAATCCCCCATCGACGGTTTGCGCTGCACCAGATCCCTCAGATAGTTCGCCGGAAAGCTACATAGACGCCGAGTGGGCCGGCGCCATGGCGCCAGATGCGACGGTGGACTATGTCGAGTGTGGCCAGCAAGGGGTCACGTCCGGCGCCGACCTCGCTGCAGCTTATATCATCGGCGACCCAGCGCACGTACAGCGGGTCTCGGTACTCAGCACCAGCTATGGTGATTGCGAAGCTCTCCCCCAGAGCGAAGCCAACCAGTTTTATGTCTCTCTGTGGCAACAGGCAGCTGTCGAAGGGATAACGGTGGTCGTTGCGGCCGCTGATACGGGCGGTGACGGATGCCAGTACGTCTCCACCGACGCGACCGACGGCCTCTCGGTCGATAATGAAGCTTCGACTCCCTACAACATAGCCGCTGGCGGGACCAACTTCAGCGATGTTTTCAGTGGGACCAGCGCGACCTATTGGTCGGCGACCAACGGCGCCAATTATCAGAGCGCGCAATCCTATATTCCAGAGATGGCCTGGAACGACAGTTGCGCCAGCCCCCTGGTGCTCGCACGTTTCGGACAGGACTTCGCTGAGAGCTTCGGGCCGAACGGATTTTGTACCTATGCAGCGCAGCAGCCAATTGATCCGAACACCTTCTCCCCGCCATATTTCCTTCCCTATGCCGGGAGCGGGGGGCTAAGCACGGTATCGGCTCGCCCGGCTTGGCAAACGGGCGTTCCTGGAATTCCCCAGCAAGGCGGACGCGCGGTGCCGGATATCTCCATGTTTGCCGGTGGCTTTACCTGGGGGGAGGCGCTGATCATTTGCGACTCAGCACTGCAAGGTCTGCCCCCGGGCACGGCTTGCGATTTTTCCAACGCGAATGATGTCACCTCCAACTGGGAAGGTGGAACGTCTCTGGTCGCGCCTGCTTTCGCAGGAATTATGGCTCTCATTGACCAGAAAAGCGGCGACCGCCAGGGACAGGCGAACTATGTTCTGTACAAGCTGGCCGCGGAACAGTATGTCAGCTATGGCAGCTCAACCCAACCGAGTCTGGCAAATTGTGCCGCCTACCTCGGCCCCCAGGTGCTTAGCGGTTGCTACTTCCATGACATCAGTGCCACGCCGAACCCTGGGGGTTCGCCATCGGCGCCATTCCTGAGCGGTAATACGTCCATTCCCTGCACCGGCACTGCGACCAGTCCCGGCACCTTCACCGATACCAGCACGGACCCTGCCTCGAATAATGAAAACTGTTACGGATACCAAATCACGGTGACCGCAAACGGCAGTTCGCTGACCACCACGCCTGACTATTATGGGGTGCTCTCCTCGGCCCAAAACGCCACTTCGCCAGCTTATCCGGCAACCCCGGGCTACGATCTCGCCACCGGCCTGGGCAGCCCGAATGTCTATAGCCTGGTAAACGCGCCGCAGTGGTCTGGTGGATTGACAACCGAGGTCAAGCTTTCGCCCCAAAACGCCAGTATTACCTCGGACGAGAGCGTCAACCTGGTGGCGACCGTGACCGATCAGGACAACGCGCCGGTCCTGGGGGGTACTGTTACCTTCTACTCCGGAAACACGGTTCTCGGCGCGCAAACACAGGAATGCGCGCCCGGCGGAGTTTTTAGCCTGCCGGTTACAGGGTCAACCCTGGGCCCCCTCGGTGCTTACCGGAATATCTTCGCCTCCTTTACCGGGGGATCTCAGCAGTGCCAGCAAACAACAGCGACATACTATGGAGGGCAGTCATCCCCATCCACAGTGGTGGTGTGCCTGGAGCGGTTGGGCAAGAATGCTTCCCTACTGCGGCCGAGAGTGCCCCGCCCGCCTGGAAGTAGCCGGTGACCCGGTTCCCCTGTACGCAGAATCCCTTGGGGGGCTTGGCGGTCTGGTGCGGCTGGAAGATACTCTATAGGGATAGCCAATGACGCCGGGAAAACAAGTCTATTCACCTGAATTTGATCTTGTGCTGGCTTGCCTGCGCTGGCCGCAGGAAACGGTCGACGGTGATCGTATCCAGTCGCTTGCCCGGCAGCCAATCAGTTGGCCCTATCTGCTGGAGATCCTCCACCACCACAAGGTGGTTCCGCTATTTCTACGCAACCTTGAAGCCTTCGCGCCCGGATACATGCCGGACGAGGCAGCCGCAACTCTGCGGGCCGCCGGTGCAGCCAACGATGAGACCTGCGCCCGCCGCACTGCGCAAGTCCTGCAGCTCAATCGGTTCTTCCGCGAGCAACAGATCGACCTCAGAATCTTCAAGGGCATTCCTTTGGCCATCACCGCTTTTCAGGATCCATCCTTGCGCGATGCCGGTGACATCGATTTGCTGGTCTCGGAGAGCGACCTATTCAGAGCGGGAGAGATTTTGCGCGTTCAAGGCTATGTGCGTCTCGATCCGCAGGCGCGGCTTACCCGACGCAGGCTGCGCTCCTACCTGGCACATCAAAAGGATTTTTCGTACGGCCACCCATTATCGGACGTGATCATCGATCTTCATTGGCGGCTTTTCCGAAATTCATACCTGCCCACCAATGCCGGCCTGAGCGATGTTGGCGAGGACTGGATCGATATTGGATCCGAACGCATCGCGACCCTACCCGCACCCCGGTTATTGCTTTACCTTTGCGTGCACGGCGCGCTGGACGGCTGGTTGCGCCTCAAATGGCTTACCGATATCGGCGCTCTTATACATGCGATGACGCCAGAGCAACTTGCGTCCACCGTGAACATGGCGAGGGAACAGCAGGCATTACCGCAGTTCACCGCGGCGATTTTTCTTTGGCAGGAACTACTCGGCCGGGAATTGCTGAGCGGTCCTACAGCACTCTCGCAGAGTCTCGACCGCAACGATAAAACAGTCGCGCATATATTACGTTTCAGCAAACGACTCGTGACTTCTAATCAATATCGTCCAATACGCGAGGAAATACCCTCCACCCAGTGGTTTCTAAATGAGTTCCGCCTCTACAACTCACCGCGTTATCGCCTGGATCTAATTCTGCGGTCTCTGTTCCGGCCTCGTGTTTGGCGCTGGTTGAATCTACCCGACAAGTTGTTCCCTCTTTATGCGCTCATTAGTCCCTTTGAATTTTTAAGTTTCCATGTTGGCAATCGTTGGCGAGCGTTCGGGCGTGCTGTCCGCCGGCCGCCCCGCGCTGCGCGCGCCCCGCGGATGCGGTCGAGTTTCCGTCGCATCAAGCGATTGCCCCCTGCAGATATTGCGCTGGCAGCGGAAGCAGCTTGCATGCTCACCTTCTTCCGCGCTGCTCTCAATTTTCTACCCACGCAACAGCTGACGATGTGGATGGACCGATACGATCGCAAGCGACCGTCCATTTCACCAGCGATGGCCAGCGAGACGATTGGCCGCGTGCAATGGTCTATTGACGCGGTCGCACGGCACTCACCTCTTAGCTTTGTCTGCTTTCCTCGTTCGCTCGCGGCTTACTTCATGCTTCGACGCCGCCATATTGTGAGCAAGCTCTTCTACGGGGTCGCGCGTGAAGCGGACCAGCTTACGGCTCACACCTGGGTAAAGGTCGGTGATTGCACTGTGGTCGGCGGCGAGGCGGAGTCCGAATTCACGGTGCTTCACACTTTCCCGTGACATTTGCCGCGGCATCTCTACTCCTTAAGCAAGAGATTCTCCAACGCATCTACCGTCGCCTCCAGATGCATGAGGCCCCAGGGCCTGATCAGGCGGTAGGCTCTGGCCTGGGATAATACCCGCCCGCAACGCAGGAAATTTTCTTCCTGCTGACCTGTGGCCTCCAGTAGATAAGAGTGATGGGTAAGATTCATCAGCAACGGGACCGCCTGCACACGAGGCACTTCTTCAATCTCTATGGTGGAAGAAGAAACGTCATTACCTGCGAGAAAGACCAGTTTGAAAATTGGTTCCGGCGTCAACGTGTGCGCGAGAGGCAAGCGATATTTGTCGTCCTCGCTGAATACGCGGTCCAATCCCTCGGGTCCTCTTCCCAGGTTTTCCAGAGAGTTACGCCAGAGCTTTAACCATGGAGCGGTAGGGATCACCATGGCCGAGCCCGGCTGCGTGGCGTCAACGAGACAGACGTCATCGGCCAGCACACGAAAGCCGCGCAGAGCGAAATGCGCAGCGAGCGTCGATTTGCCCTGGCCGGAGTTGGCGAGAAAGGCGACCCCTCCTGATTTACCAGCGAGGGCGCTCGCATGTAATGGAAGCAGTCCGCGTTGCTGGCAAAGCACCACGAAGATAGAGCCCAACAAGTAAGCTCGCACATCGAGAGTAGGAGCTGTAGGGTCGGGGTCGATGACGATCTCCCGTCCCTCGTTTACCAGGTAGCGTGCAATTCCCTGAACGTTTAAAAGATATTGCGTGGGGGTTGCGAAGCAATACGGATCCAGCTCGACGGCGCCCGGCAGCTGGTTAGGCACAGGACCCAACCGAAGGTGGACGGGATGCGGAGTAGCCTTCTGCTGTTGTATGAGCGGCAGCTCGGGAAGCACTATTTCAGAAAAAAGAGTAATCCCGCCGATCAGATACACCCCAGCAACTGGTTTCATTCACTATCCCCAAAAAGTGTAAGGCGCGACTATACCAAGTTAACCTTTAATGTGTAGAAAACCCTAAATGCAAGGTTTAGTATCTACTTCAGTAACGACTTCGCGGCCAAACGCATTGACGGTGACCCCCTCCTGCGTTAGGCTCTAGCTGTGGCGAGTGGCAGGGTGCGATTTCCAAATCAACGGGTTCCAGGGAGCTCTCGATGAACAGCGACACCATAAAAGATCACGGCGCGACTGACCGGCTCAACGGACAGGCAAGAAAGCCGTGGATCACTCCATCGCTGCAAATAATTGCCCTCAAGAGCGCAGAGAACGGTAGGCAGCTCCGCAAACTGGATGGCTTCGGTAGCCACCCTCTGCAATCCAGGTCGTAGAATATCCGCAAGGAAATGCGGAAAGGTGTATCTCTTTAACTGTCATCGCATTGAAAATATTTCCTTTCAAGTTGAAGCCTCAGGGTGGTAACGTCTGCCCGATTCTGCAGCCTTCAATCACGCCGACCATCCATTTTGGAATCCTGTAATGTCGTGCAATGAGTGCGATTGCCGGAGTGTGGTCATTCAACGGCGACGTCCAGGTTTCCACCGCCTGCAGTGCCATGCTCCAGGCGCTCAATCTATATGGGCCGGATGATACCGCGCAGTACACCGGCCCGTCGGTGGCCATGGGGCGTTGTCTTCTTCGCCTCCTTCCGGAAGATGATTTCGATCATCAGCCATTATCGGCAGCCGGCGTCACCGCTCTGATTGCGGATATACGTCTCGATAATCGAAAAGAGCTTGGGGGGGAGCTGGGTTTCTCCAGCCAACGGTGCGACGCCATGGCTGATAGCGCCCTGCTGTTGGCCGCGTGGCAACGTTGGCGCGAAGAATGCGTCGCGCATCTTTCCGGGGCGTTCAGCTTCGCTGTTTGGAACCAGCAGGAACAGCATCTCTTCCTGGCTCGCGATCATATCGGTGAGCGTCCACTGTTTTATGCCGCCGGGACGAACACCTTCGCCTTCGCGTCCATGCCGAAGGGGCTGCATCCCTTGAGCTTTGTTGGCGCAGAGGTGGACGAAGAGTACGTTGCCCGCTATCTCATGCTCGCTAACATCCCCATCGAACGTGTCATCTTTCGCAATATGCAAAGGCTGGCGCCCGGCTGCGCGCTCAGCGTGCACCGCGACAAGAAAAAGCTCTGGCGTTATTGGCAAACCGATCGCCTGCCGGACCTGCGTCTCGGATCGCCGGAAGAGTACGTCGATTGCCTCAGGGACAGATTTGATCACGCAGTGCGCGTGCGCTTGCGCACTCGGGGCGGCGTCGGCGCACAACTGAGTGGTGGTCTGGATAGTGGAGCGGTCGCCGCCACGGCGGCGAATCTGCTTGGCGCGGAAGGCCGTGAGCTCACCTGCTTCACCGCGGTGCCGCGGCGCGACTTTCAAAGTGCAACCAGCACCACTCATTTCGACAACGAAGGACCGGCCGCTGCCGAGGTGGCCGCACTCTACCCTAACATTCGCCACATATTGGTGGAGTCAAGCGCAACGTCCTTCCTCGACGTCCTGGACCACAACAACAATCTCTATGACCAGCCCTGCTTCGGTCCGAGCAACGAGGTGTGGTCGAACGCAATCATGGCCCAGGCTCGTGAGAATGGAGTTACTCTGCTGCTCACCGGAAACTGCGGCAATTCGACGCTAAGCTATGAGGGAATCTCATCCTTGTCGAGCTGGTTTCGCTCTGGATCGTGGGGAACGTTAGCTCGGATCGCATGGCAAATCCGGGCCACGCGAAGCGCCTCCGTGCGCTTGATGGTGCGCCATGCTGTGTGGCCGTCTCTGCCGTTCTGGCTGCGGCGCGTGACCGATCCGCACATGCGCAACTTCTCGCTCGACTACACTCCCCTGCACCCTGAAATCGTGGGCCGCCTGGGTTTGCAACATACCACCTTTGATGAAATGTTCCGGACCATTCCCGACGGGCGCGAAATGCTGCGCAATCTGCTTGAATATGGCGACGTGAGCGATACCAGTATTGGACCGCAGGGAGGTTGGCACCTGGATTGCCGCGATCCTACGTATGATCGCCGGGTGGTTGAGTTCTGTCTCACCGTGCCGCTGGAAGAGTTTCTTCGCGGCGGCCAACTGCGCTCCCTGGTGCGGCGTGCCATGGTAGGACGGTTGCCGGCCAGCACGCTGCAGCGGACGAAGCGAGGACTGCAATCCGCAGATTGGTATCTGAATCTCGCGGCAGTGCGTGGGAGGATGGCCGTCGAGGTCGAACAATTACGGAGCTCGCCTCTGGCGAGTCGCATGCTGGACCTGAAACGGATGTCCTCGCTCATAGAAAACTGGCCAGACGCCGGTTTCGAACGCGGCGATGTGGCAGGTTCGCATCACATAGCGCTCACCCGGGGTCTTTCCGTGGGCAGATTTCTGATGCAATACGATCCTGACAAATCAACGAGAAGCTGAGTTTGCGCGTGTCCAGCTTGTATACGGGCTAAAGAGAGTGTGTGAGAACGTCGTTTAAGTCCCGCAGGGACGGCTGAACTTAGCCCAGGACGCCAGTCCTGGGACGGCTTGCACCGTTGAAGAGTCCCGTAGGGACGGCTGGAATAGGCCGCGATTCAACCTGGACAACTTTCAGCCGTCCCTGCGGGACTCAACTTCTGCGATGGCCCTTCTCACACACCCTCTAAAGCCCGTACCTACCAGCCCTATCCTGTAACCGCGATCGTTTCGTTAGCCGCAGACAATGCAGACTGGATGGCTCAAGGGATATTGTCTTCCCGTTGGAGTCAGCAGCCCGGATCGGGTGTTGCGAGCGAAGACGACGATATTAGAGGAGTCCTCGTTGGCAACCAGCAGCCATTGATTGCCGGGGTCAAGAGCAAAGTGGCGGGGGGTCTTGCCTCCACAGTCCACACGCTGCACCGGTTTGAGCTTTCCGTCGCGATCGTCGATGGAGAAAACCGCAATGCTGTTATCGCCACGATTGGAGACATACAGGAAGCGGCCGACAGAATCGACCGCCACCGTCGCCGCGGTATTCCATCCGTTAAAGCCCTCAGGGAGGGTGGAGATGTTCTGCAACCTGGTGAGCACCCCTCGCTCAGCGTCCCAGGCGAGAGCATCCACGGTGTTGGCGATCTCATTGAGCGAATACGCCCACTTCCCACCAGGGTGAAAGACAAAGCTCCTTGGGCCTGAGCCCGGCAACGCCTCGTAAAAAGGGGGATCGTTGGGTGTGAGAACGGCGGTGCCCGGGTCGAGGCGGTAAACGGAGATGCGATCCAGGCCCAGGTCATTCACCAGAACGCAACGATTGTCGGGAGAAACAGTCGTGCAGTGAGTATGGGGAGCGGCCTGGCGTTGCGGATCGGTGCCGTGACCAGTGTATTGAAAGCGGGAAACTGCCTTGCTGAGGGCCCCATTGGGCAACACTCGATAAGACGCGGCACTGCCGCCGTCGTAATTGGCGACAAAGGCCGCTCTCCCAGTGAAATCGACGCTGATTTTGCATGGTCCGCCGCCGCCAGAGGAAACCGTATTGATGGCTTTCAGGGTGCCTCTCTCGACTGTGAAGGAGGTGACCGAACCGCTCTTTTCCCCATGGTATGTGTACACCTCGTTGACGGCATAAAGATGCCGGCGAGATGGGGAAAAGGCCAGGAAGAAGGGATTGACGGTAGGGGCTGCGAGTCCAAGGAGCGCTAACGTGCCCCCGTCCGCATCCCACCGGAAGGCATAAATTCCGCGGCTGGTGCTGCCCTTGTCGCTGGTGTCGGTGCCGACGAAGATGAGTCCGGCTGGTTCGCGGGCCCATGACCGGGTACGTGCAGCCAAGGCCACAGCAGAGAGTTTCGCCAGAAAAGAACGGCGGCTTGAATGTTGCATCCCCGTCATACTACTGTAGGTCCACTGTAATGGTGCAAGTTCACCAGAGGAGAACAGATTGCGAGTAGGACTCTTCACACGGGAATATCCGCCGAATGTGTACGGGGGCGCCGGAGTGCACGTCGAGTATCTCAGCCGCGAGTTGGCCCGCAAGATCCCGGTGGAAGTCTACTGCTGGGGCCGCCAGCATAGCCATCACGAGAATCTGCATGTGCGCGGTCAGGAGCCATGGGAGGAAATATCCGAGGGAACCGAAGAGAAGTTCAAGGGCGCCCTGGAAGCGTTGTCACTCAACCTCACCCAGGTTAAGGCCCTCAGCGGGATCGATATCGTGCATACGCACACGTGGTACGTGTCCATGGCGGGTTTTCTGGCCAAGATGTTGTACGGCGTTCCGTTCGTGCTCACAACGCATAGCCTGGAGCCGCTACGGGCATGGAAGGCGGAACAGTTGGGTACCGGCTATGCGCTGAGTTCATGGATCGAGAGGACAGCCATTCTCGACGCCGATGCGGTGATCGCGGTTTCCAGCGGTACGAAGGACGACATCCTGCGCGCGTACCCGGTGGATCCTGAACGGATTCACGTGATCTACAACGGGATTGACCTGCAGCAATACCGCTGGACCGCGGACACCTCTGCGCTCACTAACCATGGTGTCGACCCCGCAATTCCTTATGTGCTTTTTGTCGGGCGCATTACACGGCAGAAGGGCGTGACCCACCTGGTGGATGCGATTCGTTATCTACCGCCCGGCATCCAGGTTGTTCTCTGCGCGGGTGCCCCGGATACACCGGAGATTTCTGCCGAGTTGCAACGCAAGGTGGAGGAGGCTCGTGCGTTCAACCCGCGCGTGATCTGGATCGAAAAGATGCTGGCCAAACACGAGGCTATTCAGTTCTATAGCCATGCGACTGTGTTCTGCTGCCCATCGGTGTATGAGCCCTTCGGCATCATCAATCTGGAGGCGATGGCTTGCGAGGCGCCGGTTGTCGCCAGTGCCACTGGCGGGATCAAGGAGGTAGTGGTTGACGGCGAGACTGGCTATTTGGTGCCTTTTGATCAGGACCCGGTAACTAGTTTCCCGCGGGATGCGGAGAAATTTTCCAGGGACCTGGCGGCCAAGCTGAGCGAACTGCTGGCTGATCCCGAGAAATGCAGCCGGTTCGGAAAGGCCGGCAGAAAGCGTGCGGAAGAGAAGTTCAGTTGGACGAGTATCGCGGATCAAACGATTGATTTGTATCAGAGGTTGATCGACTCGAGGAAACGCTTATAGAGCCTAGCCTTTGGGACAAAGTGCCGGGTGCGTGTGGCTAGGGGGAAAACCGCAGATCTTTCCATTTCGCTTCGCTCCGATCGACCGGAGCGTAACGGAGTGGAGAGACCTGCGGTTCTTTTTTTCCAAGGGAGGACGACGTTACCGCGGCGCTGGGTGTTCCTCCGGATGAGGATTCTCTTCTCTAGGCTGTGATGGTGCAGGATGTTCTGCTTCCGGCCTCCCCTGCGGCGCCGGATGTTGCTCTCGCACCGGTCTCTGCTCCTGGGGCGCAGGCCGCGCCTGCGGCGGCTCCTGATGCTGCGAAGCCGGTCGCTGTGGTTCCGCCGGCTGATGCTGTGGTTGCGCCGGCTGATGCTGTGGTTGCGGCGCCGGCTGATGCTGTGGTTGCGCCGGCTGATGCTGTGGTGCTGGCCGCTCCTGGGGAATCGGTTGCGTTTGCTGTACCGCTTTTCCGAGCGTCCCCGGGTGATCCTGGGGATTTGGGTGCATTTGCGGGCCAGGTCGCTCCTGGGGACTGGGGTGCATTGGTTGGGTTGGCCGCTCCGGCTGAGGTTGCCGCAACTCTTGAAGAGGCGGCGACTGCGGGGTGGGCCTGGGTGCTGGAGCCTGCTGGGCAACGCGGGCCCCTGGTACCGGCCTTTCTCCTTGAGGCGGGTGCAATGGCGGATGATTGATAGGACTGTTTGCTGGACGTTGCTGGACCGCTGGAGGCGCGACCGGCTGCTGCCGCTCCACTGGCAGAGGATGGCTCATGACAACCGTTTCAGGCCGACCGCGGTTTACGGCGGCAAATTGGGCACGGTTTGTACTGGCGGTCAGCCGGTTTTGCTGCTGAACCCTGAGCTCAGCGAGACGCGGCTGCCGCAGAGCAGCCAATTCTGCAGGGGATGGCGGAAGATTTACGCCCCCGCGGCCACCGCTGTAGCTCACGCGGTTGTAGGTCGTGACGTTGGTCACGTTGGTGATGTAGGTATTGTGGATGACGGTGTTGTTTATGTTCGTGACCCGACGGTTGTAGTTGAATTGGTTGTGGTTCCAATATCCGCCGTAGTAGCCACGACCAACATAGCCATTGCCGTAATTCACACCACCATAGTAGCCAATATAGCGGTCCCAAAAGCCGCGATGCCATCCATAGCGCCCCGCATCGTAGCCCCAGTATCCCGGTGTCCACAGCGCGCCGGTATAGGGAGCTGCAACCCAAGCCCCAGGGACCCAATAGTAACCGGCCTGCGCATACGACCAATAGCCAGGAGTCCACAGATAATTCGGCTCAGGGCACGGCGGTTGTTGGTATTCCGGTAAGGGAGGCGGAGGCTCAGGAGCATACTCAGCTGCCTGATAACCCTCCTGGCCCGGCTGATCGCTGTATTCCTGGCTCGGATATTGTTGGTCCTGTTCCTGCGGTTGGTCCTGGTATTGCTGATCCTGGGCAGGATACTGCGGTTGTGGCGTTTCCTGGGGATACGGCTGTGCCGATGGAGCCTGGCTGGCCGGAGCAGAATAGGCAGGGGCACTCGCCGGAGCCGGGGCCAAGGTCTGGTTTACCGGAGCAAGATTTCCGTTTGCTGCGGCAGCATCCACCTCTTGCGTGCCATCGTTTTTATGGCATCCGGCTATCGTCGTAAAGATTGCCAATACAGCCACTGGCACAAATCCCAAACTCCGCTTTTTTGCCATCGTTCCGTTCCCCTGGTCCTACCGATGCTAACCCTTAATGAGCGGTCAAGTTCTGACCTGCCTCGTCGTGAGATGAGGGTGCACCGCGAAGAGTGGCTCCCAAGGGCGCAAGAATCAGCTATATCGATGATTCCAAGGTTCTTCTGGTGGAGAGAGTGGGGACCTCTTTTGCTACTGTTTTTCCAGGATGACAGCTGTACTGTCGTAGTCCGATCGCAGATTGAGATTAAGGCCGTTATGCATCAGGTAAGCGCCACTGACGGTTCCTACCTGCTCCACTTGGCCGGGATCAATGGCTTCGACTTTGTAAAGGGCATCCTCCACAAGGCCGCGCAGAAACACCGTAGGGAACGCTGTGCCGAACTGCTGAGAGTGGAGAAAGCCAAACAGCACCGCCTGGCGCCCGTCGGTAGAGACATATTCGGTAGCCGACGACTCGCTGCCCTCAGGGGCAATCAGGCGATACAGGGCTCCGCGTTGCACCGTGGGGCGAATACGTTTGTAGAACGCAACGAAGCGAGCCGACTCCTGCATATCCTCAGGAGAATACTTGTTGAGGTTTACACCGAGTGCCAGCGAGCCGCTCATGGCCACCATAAAACGGAATTTGAGCGGGACGATGCGATGGTCGATGCCGCTGGGAACATCCGTGACCCAAGCCATCATGATGCCGGGGGTGTACGCCTCGGTGAAACCATCCTGCAACGTGAGCCGGTCCAGCGCGTCGGTGTTATCCGAGGGCCAGACCTCGTCTGTGTAACGCAGGATGCCGAGATCCACGCGGCCGCCACCTCCCGAGCAGGATTCGATTTCCAGCTTGGGGTGTTTGGCACGCAGGCGCTCGAGAATGTCATAGAGGTTGTGGACATAGGCCACGTAAATTTTCTTCTGATCCTCTGGAGGCACTGCGTCCCAACCAGGTTCTGACCAGTTACGGTTGTAATCCCACTTCAGAAAGGCAATGTCGTTGTCGCTCACCAACTGATCGAGCCAATGAAAGACATACTCTTTCACGTCTTCTCGCGCCAGATTGAGCAGCAGTTGATTGCGCGCTTCGGTGCGCGGGCGTCCAGGAAAATTCATGGCCCAGTCCGGATGCTTGCGATACAGATCGCTATCTGGATTGACCATCTCGGGCTCCACCCAGATGCCAAAATCCATGCCCAGTTGATGCACGCGATCAATCACCGGTTTGAGGCCGTGAGGAAACTTTTCCTTGTTCACGTACCAGTCGCCCAGTCCGGCGTGGTCATTCTTGCGCTGGCCGAACCATCCGTCATCGATGACGAAGCGCTCTACGCCGAGCTTGCTGGCCTTTTCCGCCAGGGCCAACTGGCCTGCCTCGCTGACATCGAATTCCGTGGCTTCCCATGAGTTATAGAGGACGGGACGCAGACGGGCGCTCTCCCCGCCGGGGAGTATCGATTGCCGCTCGAAGCGGTGGAGTATACGCGAGGCCCCACCCATACCCCCGTTGGTGAACCCGGCATAGAAGGGCGGCGTCTCCAGTTGTTCGCCCGGTTTCAAGCGATAGCCGAAGTCAAAAGGATTGAAGCCACCGGTGACACGCACCTGCTGCATGGCCGTCTGCTCCACCGTGATGCGCCAACTGCCGCTCCAGCCCAGCGCCCCGAACCAGACCGGTCCACTCTCTTCCGTTGTCTGGTCGGGCCGGTCGATGGCAAACCACGGGTTCGCCTGGTGCGATGTGCTGCCGCGGCGGCTTTCGATGACATGCGCTCCGGTTTGCAGGACCTCGGAATGGAGCTGCCACTCCGCTCCCCAATGCCCGGTGAGATAGTGCCAGCCGTAGCCTTCTCCATGGGGTAGGGTCCAGGCGGCCGATTGAGCGCTCTCTAACGTAATCGCCTGATCGGTGTGATTCTCAATACGCGACCAGCGCTGAAGAATGCCGGTATCCGGGTAAACCTTGTAATAAAGGTGGACCTGCAAGTCGGACGCGATGTCTTTCAGATCGATTTCGAGCGTCTCGCCATCAATGTGTTGCTGCACGAAATGCAGGACCACATCGCGATTTCCGTTGGCATAGGTCGCTTTCAGCGCCGGTTCGTTGTAGAGTTCTGCTCCCCAGCCCGGATACTCCTGCGGGGTGGTGGTGGTGGAGAGATCGAACGAGGCTACTTCCGGGCGGCCGTGCGCAGCCGGGAAGTCCGCATCGCGCATCACCCGGGGGCCCCAATAGATGGCCTGCAACTCGCCGCGTTCGTTTACGCCCATCGCGTACGTCGCCTCGCCGGCTTGCAGCACCCAGACCTTTCGTTCCGGGTCATATTGAACGGCGGCATGGGCCTTGGGAAAGTAGCTGATTAACAGGACGAGGGCGAGACACCAGCGCAGGTTCATCGTGCTTTGAACTCCAGTATTTGAATGGCGAAGCCGGGAACAGTATGAGTAAAGTCGGCGGCGGCGTTGGGCAACCCAGTTTCCACGGGCACAATCTCGGTAGGCTGGGTAATGCTGTTGGTCGCCGCCGTGGTTTTCGCGGATAGGGAGATGACCTTTCCGCTGGCTACGGTTTTAGCGCCGTTGAGCTGGATGTGTACTGGCTGCGGCGTGGAACTGGCGTTTACCAGCTTCAGATATACGGTTCCATCGCTCGACTTGCGGGTCACGGAATAGAACAACTTAGGCGTCATCCCTTCAAGTTTTGCGTTCAGGATTTGGTCGCCGATATGGTTGCTGAACATCACCTGCGCGTAATAGCTGGGCGAACCATAGCTGTTCATCGCGTTGTAACCGATCAAGTCTGATTCCCACTGCATCCCGCCTGGGTTGACATTGACCAGCAACGGCGCGTAGCTGGCCATGATGACGATGTCGCTATTCCTCTCCATGCCGGTCATCCACGCCGCATCACCGAGCGCGGCACCGAAGTTGGGCGTGGGCGTGCCCTCGCGGGTGGCCCACTCGCCAACAAAGATCTTGGGACCATTGCGGTCGGTCTGATCGTAGTGGTGGACGTCGTTGTAGAACTCCTGGGCGCGACGGTAGTAGTGATCGTCGACCACATCGGGCTTGATGGTGGTGACTGGTGTGGTGGCAATCAGTTGCAGATCCGGGTATTTGGCTTTGATCGCCTTATAGAACTGTTCATAGCGGCCGCCATAGGATCCGGACTTGTCGAACCAGTCCTCGTTGCCGATCTCAACGTAGCTGAGCTTGAAGGGCGCCGGGTGCCCATCCTTGATCCGCTCCGCGCCCCACTTGGTGTTTGCGTCGCCGGTCACATATTCAATCTCGTCGAGAGCATCCTGGACGTAGGGATCGAGATCGGGCCCGGGTTTTACAAACTCCTGCTGCATGGAGTAGCCGGCATACACGGCCAGCAAGGGCTGCATCTTCAGGTCTTCACACCATTCCAGGAACTCGAGCAGGCCCATACCGTCGCTGGAGCGATAGTGCCAGGGGCTGGGATGGGTTGGGCGGTCTACCAATGGACCGATGGTCTTCTTCCATTCGTAACGCTCGTTGATGTGGTCGCCCTCGAGGTAGTTGCCTCCGGGAAACCGCAGGAACGCGGGCTTCATGGCGGCCAGCTTCTCCATCAGATCGATGCGATTTCCGTTGTTCCGGTCATGGTAGGTCGGGGGAAACAGCGAGACCAGGCTGAACCACACCGTTCCCGGCTTTGCGACCGATAGGACGAGGTGGTACTGCGAAGACTTTGTCGCAGCGTTGGATTTGAGCGTGAACTCGTGCTGCTGCCAGGCGGAGGTAAGAGACGGAACGGTGGTACTGATTGCCTGGCCGGTTTCGTCCTCAACCAGGCTTACGGTTACAGGCCCGATCGAGGTATCGCTGGCTTTGGCATAAAACGAACCATGGTAAGTGGTTTGCGGCCTGACCGGGAAGCCCCAGTACCCAGCGTTGCTGATGCCCGCCTGATCGTGAGCACTGGCCTTCTTGACCGTCAATTGCAGGCTAAGCGGCAGGGCTGTGCTGGGGCCGGTGGTGCGATCGATCTCCATGGAAGCGTCAGCATTGCCCCACTCGTAGAGAAACCAGCTCGGCGGGATCTTGCCTCGATCTTGAAAGGTGCGGTTCCTCACCAGTTCGGCATAAAGACCGCCATCGTACGAGTAGTTGATTTCTTCGGTCATCAGCCCGTATAGCTGAGGGCTTACGTTGGCTTTGGCCTGGGCCAGATCGATGGTTAACGTGGCAGACTCCTGGCCTATGGCAGCAGAGGCCAGCAGCGCGGTCGCCGTCAGGATAAACGTTTTCCCAAAACAAGATCGATACACGGCATCTCCCCGGTGATAGTTATACCCCATAGTCATGGGGCTGATTTTGGGTCTATAAAGGATGGCTGTGTCTGCGGTTCGGAGGCGAACACGAATGAAGTTTTTGTCCATAGCGCCGATAGTTTTTAGCCTATTTTGGGGGACGGCAGTCCTTCCGCTGTCAGCGCAGCGCCAGGATTCCGGGGCGGCTAAGCCGCCGCTCTACAACACGGTGAAGCAGAAACTGCTCGACGGCAAGCAGGTTTTCAGCTTCACCCAATCGAAGATGGATATCGCCGACTATTGCGAACGGGCGAAACACTACGATTTCACATGGTTCGAAATGCAGCACAGCACGCTGGAGTTCGCGGACATTGAGAAAATGATTGCTGCCTGCCCGCATGTGAAGGCGACTCCGATGATCCGGCTGCCAGACGCGCAGGAATGGCATATCCAGCATGCGACGGATATCGGGGCGCTCGGGGTGGTTATCCCGACGGTCGACGATGTGGACAGGGCGCGTGAGGCGGCTAAGTGGTCCCGGTATCCGCCGGTCGCGCGACGGAGTACGGGGATGGGCCAGGCGCCCAGTATTTGGGGCGTGAATGGGATCAACTACCACAAGACCTTCAATGACAATATGCTGGTCGTGGTCATGATCGAAACTCCTACCGGGGTGGCCAATGCGTACGATATCGCTTCGGTCCCGGGGATCGATGTCGTGATTATTGGAAATAATGATTTGAGCTGGTTCTCCGGTTTTGCGCAGACGGACGAGCGGTATCACCAGCTCGTAGATAAGGTTCGCGCGGATACTTTGCGGGCGGGGAAGATTTTCGGGCAGGCTAACGCGACCTATGCGACCGGGCCGTATAGCAAGGATGCGTTCTTCTTTCAGAATGGCCCGTCGAACGATGGATGGCAGCCGCCTAAGGCAGGCGGCAACCAGAGTGCGCCGCCTCCGGGAGAGAGGTAAGCGAAGCGGGTCAAGCTCGACATTTCCAAGAAAAGTCCGCGGAACTACAGATCCCTCGGCTTCGGGATGACAAAGGAAAGGGCTGTGATTATATGGAAAGTGGTGGCTGGACCTAGGGCGACGAAAAACACCTTCGGTGAAGAAACCACCTTTCATAAAGATCGCCCTTTCCTTTGTCATCCCGAGCATGCGACTTGCCTGCGGCAAGTTAAGAGAGGAATGAACTGGGAGACATCGGGTCCCTTCGACACACGAGTGCCCTCTCCCTTGGCAACAGCCCTCTCCCTTTCAACAACCCTCTCCTATTTGTCATTCCGAGCGAAGCGAGGAACCTGCGGTGCGCCTCGATCCCTCCCCGATTCCCAAGGGCAAACATACCGCCAATTCAAACCGAGCCTATTTGTCCCCCGACACCACTGTTTCTATCTCCGGACACATTTTGTTCATTAGGAGCGAGCCCGGATTTCCTACCTCACCGCTCTCACCGGCAACTACTTATGTGGTTCTCCTTAAAGAGAACCACATGCAGTTGACCGAAGCCGCAGCTCTCGACAGGAAATCCGGGGAAGCCGACCTGTCCCGGCGTGCCGTGGAGGGATCTGCAGTTCCGCGGACCTTTCTTGGAAATGTGTTTCGACCGGAGCGCGGCGTGGTGAAGAGATCTGCGGTTCCCTCTCCCAAACCGGAACTTCAGCTTTGTTTAACCCTGGCTGGGCGATACTGCTGTTATGCGGGTACTGGTGGTGGAGGACGAGGTGCGGCTGGCGGAAAACGTGGCTTCCGCCCTGCGCGAAGGCCCCAACTTCGCCGTGGATTGCGCCGAAGATGGGCTCACCGGTCTCGATCTTGCTGAGAACCGTTGCTATGACCTGATCATCCTGGATCTGATGTTGCCAGGAATGGACGGCCCGACGCTGCTGAAAAAGGTGCGCTCGCACGGGGACCGAACACCGGTGCTCATCCTGACCGCCAGAAGCGAAGCCAGCTCCATCATTGCGTTGCTCAATGCCGGCGCAGACGACTACCTCACCAAGCCGTTCGACCTGGGGGAGTTGATCGCCCGGGCGAAGGCGTTGATCCGCCGCGGCAAGGGAGTGGCCGACCCCATCCTTCGCTTATCTGATCTGCAGGTCAACACAGTCGAGCAGAGCGTCCGGCGTGCGGGCAAGCTGGTGGATCTCTCACCGACGGAGTACCGCATTCTCGAGTATCTGATTCATCGGCCGCGGGTCATCGTATCCAAGCGCGAGTTGCTCGAGCATCTTTACGACTACAACTGGGAACACCACTCCAACGTGATCGAAGCGCACATCTCGAATCTGCGGCGAAAGCTCGAGGCGGCTACGCAGCAGCCGAGCATCGAAACCCTTCGCGGACGAGGCTACCGCCTACTCATGGGCTTTGAGGATAGCCGATGAAGGCCTATTCGATCACCCATCGCCTGATCGCAATCATTCTGCTGCTGGAATTGTTGGCCGCCCTCTCCATCTCGGGAGCGGCGCTGGTTTATGAGCGCCACGTGCGCTTTCGATCCTTCGATGTCATGCTTCGCGGGCGCGCGGATTCGTTGCTGGGCGCGGTACAGGACGCGGAAGACCCACAGGACAATGTGATGCTGGACGGGACCGAAGCAAATCTTCCTACGGAGGATGTCTACCAGGTGCAGGATGCAGGCGGCCGAGTGCTGGGTCAATCGCTCAATTGGACAGGACCCACGAAAGCCCTGCTAACCGCAAGCAACGGCAAGCTGCTGAAAGTCTCCGTCAAGGGTAAGCATTATCGGGTGCTCAGGATTCAGGGTCTCAGAATCGTCGATCCGGGCGATAAAGGGGGCGGTATTCCGCGCCGCGTGACGATCTTTTATGGCTCCCCGATCGAACGCGTTTGGAGCGAGATCTGGGAAGCTGTCGGCTTTTACGCGATCACCAGCGTATTCCTGCTCGCGATTTCAGGAATGTTGATCTTCTGGCTTTTGAATCGAGGTCTGGCCCCTTTGCGCGAGTTGGCGGCGGAGGCATCCGCCGTCTCGGTCGACTCCTGGAACTTCGCTCCTTCCCCCCGCGCGCGCATGATCAGGGAGCTTGCCCCCCTGACGGTGGCGATCGAAACTGTGCTCACCGGTCTGGAGCGCTCGTTCATGCAGCAACGTCGCTTTACCAGCGATGCCGCGCACGAGCTCAAGACCGCCGTCGCCGTGCTGAAGTCTTCCCTACAGCTGCTCACTCTCAAGCCAAGGACAACGCTCGAGTATGAGCGCGGAATAGAACGTTGCCAGCTGGATTGTGATCGTATGGAAGAGACCGTAGCCAAGATGCTGACGCTGGCGCGGCTAGAAATGAATAGCGACCCGGCACGCGGAGTGGCCGACTTGGGCGACGTTCTGCGCCAGGTGGCGCAACAATTTGAATCCATGGCAGAGCTAAAGCGCTTGCAACTGGTTGTCCTGGCGGAGGCGCCGGTGATGGTCGATATCGAGCCGGAGCAAGTGCAACTATTATGCGGAAACCTGCTCTTGAATGCCCTGCAGCACAGTCCTGGAGGCTCGACAATCCGCGCTGTAGCGCGGCAGGAGGGTACCTGGGCGGAGCTGGCGATCGAAGATGATGGTGAGGGTATCGCGCCCCAGGATCTGCCCCATATTTTTGACCGTTTCTACCGCGGCGATCCCTCGCGCAGCAGAAATACGGGAGGGACCGGCCTGGGCCTTGCCATCTGCAAAGCCATTGCGTCCCGCGGGCTTGGAACCATCGAAATTGCGAGCGAACCAGGAAACGGGACGAGGGTGACGGTCCGTTTCCCTGCTTCCGCACTCCCTTCAGCTTCCGTTAAGGTAGCTGTGCGAAATTAAGTCGAGCCTGATTGGAGATCCAATGACATCGAAATGCATCCGCGCCCTGGTACCAACGCTGGTCCTTCTTGGATCCGTGGCCGCGTTGGCGCAGAAGCCTTACAGCGTCCTCACGCAATGGAAAATTGGCGGTGAGGGCGGATGGGACTACCTTACTTCCGACCCCGCGGCGCACCGGCTCTATGTCACCCACGGACCACGCGTCGAAGTGCTGGACAGCGACACGGGAAAGGTAGTGGGCAGCATCACCGGCCTCAAGGGTACCCACGGCGTGGCGCTGGACGACTCGGGCAAATATGGCTACGTGAGCGACGGTGGCGCAAATGCAGTGGTGGTGTTTGACCGGAAATCCCTTGCGACCGTGGCTTCGATTCCCGCAGGCACCAATCCGGATGGCATTGTGTTCGAGCCCAAAACGAAGACCGTTTGGGCCTTCAACGGCCGCAGCAGTAATGCAACCGTGATTGATACCGCGCAGCTCAAAGCGGTGGCTACCATTGCGCTCTCAGGAAAGCCTGAGTTCCCTGTCGCCGACGGTTCGGGCACAGTATTTGCCAACATCGAGAGCAAAAATGAGATCGTCCGTTTCGATGCGGTGGCAAAAACCATCACCGCGACCTGGCCGCTGGCCGACTGCGATTCGCCCTCCGGGCTGGCCATCGATACCGCGGGCCGGCGTTTGTTTGCCGTTTGTGACGGCGGCAAGATGGCGGTGGTTGATGCGAACACCGGCAAGACTGTGGCCAATCCGTCGATCGGCGAAGGTCCGGATGCGGCGCGTTACGATGCAAAGCGCAAGCTGGCTTTTTCCTCCAATGGTGGCGGCACGTTGACCATCATCGACGCCAGCAAACCCGCCTACCCAGTGCTGCAGAACCTGGACACGCAAAAGGGAGCGCGCACCATGACCCTCGACTGGGTGACAGGCCGCATTTACCTGGCTACGGCTGCATTTGGTGAGCGGCCTGCCCCGACGGCGGCTAATCCACGCCCGCGGCCGGCGATTGTTCCGGGCAGCTTCACTATATTGGTGGTCGGGCAGAAGTGAGTCTGCTCCTGCCAACTTTGCGTCTTCCAGTTGTCATGCTAAGACTTTCTGTTATTGCCTTCGCATTGTCCCTGCTCGCGGCGATCGACGCGGTCGCACAACAAGAGGGTCCGGCGCCTGCTACAAATGCTGCGCCCCCATCGATAACATTGGAGCAAGCTATCGCCATGGCTCGTGCCAACGAGCCCACCTTCGCCGCTGCGGCCGGCAACGCGCGTATCGCCGCACTTGATCACTCCATAGCGCGCTCTGCTCTGCTGCCGAATGCCGCGTTTCACAACCAGTACTTGTATACCCAACCGAATAGGCTCCACAGTGACACTGCCGCGATTGGAGCCCAGTCTCTGCCAGTGTTTATCGCCAACAATTCGGTTCACGAGTATACCAGCCAGGCTGTCGTTAATGAGACGTTGGGCCTGGCGCAAACCATTGCCGTCTCGCGGACTGCGGCTGCAGCTGCGGTCGCCGCGGCGCAGTTGGAAATTGCTCGCCGAGGACTGGTGCTTACCGTAACCGGCCTCTTTTACCAGGAGCTGGCCACCGACCACAGGGTCGCCGTGGCGCGACGCGCCGCGGGCGAGGCCGCCGGCTTCACGAATCTCACCCAACAGCGCGAGAGCGCCCGCGAAGGGGCGCACGCCGATGTGGTAAAGGCGCAGCTGCAGCAACAGCAGCGCGATCGCGATCTTGCCGAAGCTCTGCTCGGGGCGCAAAAATCTCGCCTGGATCTGGGTGTCCTCCTCTTTGCTGACCCAAGGACTGATTACACCCTCTCGCCCGGCGGGATTGTGCCGCTGCCGGCTCGGGCGGACGTCGACGCGAACGCCATGAGGCTCAATCCGGAGCTGCGTCAGGCTATGGCCTCTCTCCGGGTCAACACTTTGCAGGTAGCCGCGGCACGCGCCGCCTATCTTCCCGATCTTGCTCTCAACTTCACCTACGGCATCGACGCGCCGCAGGTTGCAGCCAATGGCCGTTTTAATCCTTTTAACCCTAACCCTAACGAGAACGGGCGGCCGCGTAATCTTGGCTACGCCGCCAGCGCCACGGTCGATCTCCCGGTGTGGGACTGGTTCTCCACCCAGCACAAGGTGCGCCAGAGCGAGATCATGCGCGACGCAGCGCACACTGCGCTCACCGCGACCCAGCGCCGGCTAGTCGCCCAGCTGGATGAATCGTACTCAGAGGCAGCCACAGCCCACGACGCACTCCAGTCCCTCGAACAAAGCGTTCAAACGGCAACCGAGAGTCTGCGCCTCACTCGCTTGCGCTACACCGCGGGAGAGGCGACCGTACTTGAAGTGGTCGATGCGGAAAACTCCCTGACCGCGGCGGAGATCGCACGCGAGGACGGTACGGTCCGCTATCAACTGGCTCTCACTAATTTGCAACTCTTGACAGGAGCGATCTGAGCCATGAACACGTGCTCGCCGACGCCGGCTCTCACAGCAAGAAGTGTTGCCGCAATGCTCCTCTGCGGCACTTCCCTGCTGCTCACTGCCTGCAGCAAAACTGCGGAGACTGCCCCCACCGAGGTCTACGTCCAAGCCGAACATCCGGAGCGCGGTGACATCGCCGAGCATATCAACGTCGACGCCACGCTCGCGCCGCTGGCCCAGGCCGCCATCTCTCCCAAGGTCACAGCGCCAGTCAAAAAGTTCTACGTCCAACGCGGTTCCCACGTCAAGGCGGGTCAGCTTTTAGCATCCCTCGAAAACAGCGACCTTGAGGCTGCGGCACTCGACAACAAGGGTACTTACACTGCAGCCCAGGGTACCTATGACATTGCCACCGGGGCCACGGTTCCCGAAGATACGGTCAAGGCGAAGACAGACCTGGACCAAGCAGCCGCCAACCTGAATCTGGCGCAGAGCATTGTGACCAGCCGGTCGCAACTCTTCGCCGAAGGAGCGATCCCAGGGCGCGATCTGGATACTGCCAAAGCTGCCCTGGTTCAAGCCCAGGCAGCGCACGAGATCGCCAAGCACCATCTCGAAGCGGTGCAGAATGTCAGCCATAAGGCAGCGCTCGAGAGCGCGCAAGGACAACTCACCTCCGCCAAGGGCAAGTACCTCGGCGCACAAGCGCAGTTGAGCTACACCGAGATCCGCAGCCCAATCTCAGGCGTGGTGACCGACCGGCCTCTGTTTGCCGGAGAGACGGCCTCTGCCGGCAATCCCGTAATCACTGTTATGGATACGTCCTCGCTGTTAGCCAAGCTCCACCTCTCGCAAGTGCAGTCGCAGCAACTCTCCCTGGGAGCGCCCGCCAGTCTCACCGTCCCCGGCGTCACCGATCCGATGCCAGCCAAGGTCTCACTGATTAGCCCGGCGCTTGACCCCGGCAGCACGACAGTGGAGGTGTGGCTACGGGTCCAGAATCCGAAAGGAACATTGAAGGCGGGCACGCCTGTCCACACCACCGTTACCGGCCGCACCGCGTCGAATGCGCTGCTGATTCCCATGGAAGCGGTACAGACCGAGCCTGATGGCGCAAGCAAATTTGTTCTGATCATCAAGCCGGACGGAACCGCCGCCAAGCGCCCCGTGACTCTGGGCATCCGCACCGCGAAATCAGCCCAGGTTCTCACTGGCCTTACCCCCGCCGATACCGTCATCACCACCGGCGCCTACGGGCTCGACGAAGGGACCAAGGTCAAGGTCGGCACCGCTGCAGCGGAAGCAGACGATGCCGGGAAAAAAGCGGGAGGAGATAAGGAGTGATGCCCGGTACACCTGACGACGTGGAACACGAAAGCTCATTCTGGCTCGCCGCCTCGTCCAAGCCCATCTTCTTCTTCCTCGCGCTGTTGACGCTTGCCGGCGTCTACATGGCGTTCCAGGTGCCCATCTCGGTTTTTCCCGAAACCAACTTTCCCCGTGTGGTCATTGGCGTGGACAACGGCGTAATGCCCGTCGAACAGATGCAGGTCACCATCACCAAGCCGATTGAAGACGCCATCAACAGCGTGCCTGGCCTGCTTATCGTGCGCAGCACCACCAGCCGCGGCTCGGCGGAAATCAGCCTCTTCTTCGACTGGAGCGTGGATATGTTTCGCACGCTGCAGTTGACGGACTCGGCGCTCGCCCGGGTTTCGCAATCGCTCCCTGCCACGGCGCACATCACGACCAACCGACTGACCTTCGCGACTTTTCCCATTCTCGGCTACGCGCTCACAGCAGATGATCGCGGTAAGGAGACCACTCCTCAGACGCGCCTGTGGGAGATCGCCACGTACGATCTAAAGCCGCCCCTCAATCGGGTCAACGGGGTCAGTACGGTCCTTGTACAGGGCGGCCAGGTGCCTGAGTTCCACATCGTGCCCAACCTGGCCCGCCTGCAGGCGGCCGGCGTAACCCTGCTCGAATTGGTTAACGCGGTGCAGGAATCCAACATCATTGACTCTCCCGGCCTGTACGAGGCGAACCATCAACTTATCCTCGGCCTGATCGGAGCGCAGGCGCATAGCGCCGCCCAACTGAGCAATCTGATTGTGAAGACCTCGGCAGGCGGTGTAGCCATCCGCGTCGGCGATGTAGCAGCGGTGGAGCCGTCGACCATGCCGGTTTATACCGCGGTCAGGGCCAACGGGAAACCCGCTGTGCTGCTCAACATCACCCGTCAGCCGTCCGGCAACACGGTCGCGGTCGCCAACGGGGTGGCGGCGGAAGTGGCTCAACTGCAATCCAAGTTGCCGCCCGGGGTTCATCTCCAATCCTTCTATGACCAATCGGAGCTGGTGCGGGAGAGTATTCTCAGCGTGCGTGACGCCATTCTCATCGGCTTGGTGCTGGCCTGTATCATCCTGTACCTGTTTCTGCACGACTGGACTTCTTCGCTGGTCGCCGGCCTGGTGATTCCTGTCACTGTCGCGGTAACTATTCTTTTTCTTCGCATCACCGGCCAGAGCTTTAACCTGATGACCCTGGGCGGCTTGGCTGCGGCCATAGGACTGGTTATCGACGACGCAATCGTGGTGGTAGAGAACATAGCCGTTCATCGCGAAGCGGGAGAGTCGAGGATCGGATCCGTGCGCAGGGCCATCCACGAGATCAGCCGGCCGCTGTTCTTTTCCACCATCACGCCAGTGATCGTCTTCCTCCCCCTGGTCTCAGTTACCCAGGTGACGGGAAGCTTCTTCCGCGCTCTTGCCGTAACCATGACGGTTGCTTTGCTTACCTCCCTGCTGCTCGCCCTCACCTTCACTCCGGCACTCTCGCTCCGGCTGGAGAGGAAGGTTCACTCGGAGTCCGCGCTACCGGAAGGCACGAGAAGAGAAGACGGCTGGAGGGGATTTCTAGCAGGTATTCGGCAAAGGGGTGCAAACTCCTTCCGCCGCTTGCTCCATTATCACGAGCGCGCGCTTGAATGGTCGTTTGAACGCCCTCTCGCCCTTATAGCGGTCTGTGCTGTCCTCATCGTCGCAGGCTACTTCAGTTATCAGGGCCTCGGCTCTGACCTACTGCCGGAGATGGATGAGGGAGCTTTTATACTGGACTACTTTACCCCTGCGGGAACCTCCCTGACCGAAACCAACCGCATCCTCGAGCACGTGGATCAGATTCTGCAGCGCATACCCGAAGTGTCCATCACCTCGCGCCGGACCGGTCTGCAGATGGGTCTGGCGGCCGTAACGGAAGCGAACACTGGCGACTTCACCGTCCGCTTGAAGAAGGACCGTTCGCGTGACATCGATGAGATCATGGCCGACGCACGCGCACAGATTCATGCGGCTGAACCATCGCTTGATATGGAGTTCATCCAGATTTTGCAGGACATGATAGGCGATCTCTCTAACTCACCTGAACCCATCCAGATCAAGCTGTTTTCGAATGACCAGAACCTTCTGCTCACGCTTGGCCCTCGCGTACAGCAAGCGATTGCCAAAATCCCCGGCGTCGTGGATACCCAGAATGGCGTCGACAATACCATCAGTGGCCCGGCTACGAACTTCCAGATCGACCCCGTGGTTGCCGGGCGGCTCGGCTTTACGCCGACTGAAGTTGCGGAGGATGCTACTTCGATCCTTGATGGCCTGCCCGCGAACAATCCGCTCATTACTGGTGGCAGGCCTTACACCATCCGGGTGCGCCTGCCAGACGCAAATCGCGCTTCTCTCGACGCGATCGAGAACACGGTCTTCAACAGCAGCAGCGGCCACACCGCCACCCTGAGCGCAATGGCCACCATGACGCAGTTGCCGCCACAGAATGAGATCCGCCGCGAGAACCTGCAGCAGGTGATACAGGTGAGCGGCCGCCTCGAAGGCTCAGACCTCGGTGGAACCATGACCAAAGTCCAGGATGCGGTCAGTCGCCTTCAACTGCCATCTTCGGTGCGCGTGGAATACGGTGGCACCTATCAGGAGCAGCAACGTTCCTTCGCCGACCTGGCTCGCGTGCTGGTGCTGGCGCTCGCCCTGGTCTTCGGTGTACTGCTGACAGAGTTCCGTAACTTTGCGGCCCCGATTTCCATCCTGACCAGTTCCGTTCTCTCGCTCGCGGGTGTCGTCTTTGCTTTGCTGATCACGGGCACAAACTTCAATGTGGCCAGCTTTATGGGGCTCATCATGGTGATTGGGATTGTGGCCAAGAATGGCATTCTATTACTCGACGCGGATGAACAACTAAGGGGCGGCGGCATGAACGCCCGCGAGGCCATGCTCCACGCTGCTGAACGGCGACGGCGGCCTATCCTGATGACGGCCATTGCCACCGTCTGTGGGATGTTTCCTCTTGCGCTCGCGCTGGGCGCGGGCTCGCAAATGCTGCAGCCGCTGGCGATTGCGGTTATCGGCGGTCTCTCAATCTCGATTGTGCTCAGCCTGGTGGTAACCCCGGTTGTTTATTATCACTTGACGCGCAGGCGAGACGCTACCGTTCCGCGGCAAACCGGGACCGGCAGCGTGACAGAGGTTGGGGCATAAGTGTTATCCGTCTGTGTTAGACGGATAGAATAAGTCCCCTCCTTCGCAATCTTGCGAAATGGGACGAAAGGGAAACAGTCCAGTCCGTCTGTCCTGCGTTGATTTGTCCTGCGTTGATTTCTTGACGTGATTCGGCACGAGCGATATTATTTCTTAGCTGTAACGTTTCACTCTGAGTTCCCCGACCAGGAATGGCAAGCCAAGCATCGACTCGTTGCTCTTGGTGGAAGTCATTGGCGCAAGTCTAAGCGGATAACCGGCAATGCTACCGCCCGGTCTTACCCGAGCCAGAGTGAGGCGCTATGCTTGCAACGGGTTCGTCTACTGAATTTCTTCAACTGCTGGGTAATTTATATAACTTTCCTCAAATTCTTTTCCTACCTTCCGCGGTAGTGTTGCCCTTGGTATTGGTATTGGTGAACGTACCTGAGGCACCACGAAGATAAAATGGCATCACCGCTCCACAGATTGGCACCTGGTGGAGTGGTGATGCCTTTTGTTCAGCGACTACCGAAGAGAGGCTCCGGGAATGCGCCAAAACTTAGCCTTTTCAATAAGTGGATACCCGAGCTACGGCTGCGACTGGATTGCTTCCGTTCTTGGTCTGGAGGGCACCGGCTGGGATAGTGTTGGTGTACTTGGTGCACTTATTTTTAAGTGCAACAGTCACCGTTATCCTGCATGAGCCCTTCGCCGGAATGGCGCCGCCCGTCTGGGTTACCTTGGAACCACCCCAGATAGCGCTCACCTGGCCGCCGCAGGTAGTGGTGGCTCCCCCCGCGATGACCATACCGCTGGGCAACAGATCGTTCAACGGTGCTGTAAGACTGGCACTCGAAGATGCGCTGTTACTCAAGTTGATGGTCAGCGTTGTGGTACCACCGGTCTTTATCGTGGTTGCACTGAACGATTTGGTGAGGGTAGGCGGTTGGCAGGGGGCCTTTGCCGGGTTCACCGTTAACGTTGCGACTGCCGGGGACGCGTTGTTCCCGTTGCTGGTATGGAGCGCGCCAGCGGCCAGCGAGTTATAGTAGTTCCCCGCCACCGCCGCGGTAACCGGTACAGTCACTGTGCAGCTACCCTCTGCCGGTATAAAGCCTCCCGTCAGGGTAACGTAGGAGCTTCCCTTGTTCGCCGTCACTGCTCCGCCACAGGTCGTGCTGGCGTAGCCCTGAACAACGACACCGCTTGGAAAGTGATCCGTCAGTGGCGCGGTCAGAGAAGCCGAGTCGGCATTGCCGTTGGTGAGCGTGATGATGAGGTTTGATGTCCCACCCGCCGTGATGCTGCTAGGGCTAAAAGCTTTCCCCAGGCGCGGTGCGACACTGGCCGGAGCATCCACCAGCAAGGTGGTCACTGCGGGGGAAGCATTGCTCCCTTCATTTGTGTTGAGAGCTCCCACAGCCAGAGAGTCAATGAAGCTGCCCGGACCCGGCGCAGTGACGTTGACATTGATGGTGCAGGAGCCATCCGCCGGGATCGATCCCCCCGTCAGGGTGATACTTGAACCGCCTGCAAGAGCCGTAATCGATCCGCCGCAGGTGTCCGTGGCGTTCCCGGAAATAACCACCCCATTGGGTAATGTATCTACCAGGGGAGAGTTAAGGCTGGCCGGTCCGGCATTGGAATTATTCAATGTAATGGTCAGATTCGAAATCCCACCGGCGACGATGGTCGGCGGCGTAAACGAGCTGCCGATAGTCGGCGCCACTGGAGTGACCGGGACGGAGCAGGCGGTGGTCGAGACTGTGTTGGAGTCCATGGTTACCGCACCCACCTGGGCAAGAGCCCTCCCGGAGAGCGTTGCATCAGTGTTGAGGGTAATGCTGGCCAGTGCTAATACATTGCCCACGAACTGAGTGCCCGTACCCAATGTAGCCGAGCTGCCCACTTGCCAAAAGACGTTGCACTGTTGCGCGCCGTTGATGAGGTCTACCGCCGCATCGCTGGCTGTGATGAGTGTGCTCGATACTTTGAATACCCAGACCGCATTTGCGTTTCCACCGGCATTGAGCGTCAACGTTCCCGTCAACCCAGCCGACGATGCGAAGCAGTAAACCCCAGGAACAAGCGTCAATCCACCCAGGTCAGTGGGCACGCCATAGGTTGTGTTGCAAGCCTCGCCGGCCAACGCGCCATAAGCCGTAGTGTTATCCGCTTCAGCCTGGGCCGCCACCGCATCGGCAGCATGGATTGAGCCTCCGGCAACTGTGCCCGGTGGGAAGCCCGTAACCGCCGACCCCGGGCTGACGCCCAGGTTGCCCGTTATGATGGTGGGTCCGGTATTGGTAACCGTCGACCCACCTAACACAGCGAAGCTCTGCGCTGTGCCCAAGGTGGGTGCTGTTTGTGCCATCGCTCCATGTATAGGCGCCATGGCGCACAACAGAGAGACAAGCGCTGTTGCGGCTATTCGCAGGCGGCCTGTTCCGGCCTTCTGCAGTTCTATGCATTTCGTCTTCATGAGTGTTGCCCCCTCCAAAATCAACTGCGGTTTCAAAACATCTCCATTACTGCCAAAACCAGGCCCTTTACCTCTGCAACACTTCGCCGGCGCCGCATGAGCAGACCCATCTGCGCTGCCATCCCCATCGATCTCTTATCGTGCTGCGGCGGTCGTAGGAAGGACACTACAAGTCGTTCTGGATAAGGCGATGTCTCACATTGAACGTTTTCCAACTTTTATTTCTCGGGCGCAGATGGGAAGAAATTACTAAGGATCGGCGCATGTATTTATGCCGCCACCGGGCTCCGCCGCATACATCTTTTGTTCGCTGAGCATATCTTTGGCTTAAGCATCCCCGGCCAAGGCAACAAGGCTCAAGGCGCCCGCGCTCCTCGACCCAATTACTCAAACCACTTAGGAACAAGCTACGTTCCCCATAGGCTCTAGCACGCTGTTTAATAGTCCTAACCTGCTATCCGTCACCGTATTTGATCGTTAGGAATCGGGTAACCCTCACCAGTGCGACCAAATGTTAGAGAGAATGCTTATGTCCCAACTTAGGACGTATGATCGAGACCGGCGCATGATTCTGGCGGTCTCCCTCGGACCCCGAATTGATAGTGTTCAGCCCGCGGCGAGGGACCCCTACCAGTGCACATCAAAACACGCTACAACCACAGTGAACCCGTGTCGGATTCGACAGTCTGGCCGAGTCAGCGATTGCTTCTGACACAATCGGGCGAGACCTTATTTTCGCAAGGGGAGCCGGCGCATTCCGTCTTCTATATCAAGCAAGGTCGAGCAAAGCTGACGGTTCTCTCAGCAGGGGGCAAAGAAGCTACGCTTATGCTTCTCTCCCCCGGCGACTTCGCGGGGGAAGAAGCTCTGACCACCGCCCTGGGGCTGCACCTTGCCACGGCAACCGCGATCACGGCCTTGGAAAGTGTCGAGATTCCAGGCCCGATGATGGCCCGCTGTCTGCGCGAAAGCCAGCGATGCTCCGACCTGTTCCTCGCCTTTCTCCTACGCCGCGGCCTGCATGTACAGGAAAACCTGATCGACCATCTTTTCAATTGCAGTGAAAAGCGGTTGGCGAGAACGCTGATATTGATGGCTGAATCTGCCGGTGGTGGAGATCCGGACGCGCTTCTGCCTTCCGTCACACAGGAGGCATTGGCCGAGATGATTGGCACTACGAGATCACGAGTGAACTTCTTTATGAATCGCTTTCGCAAGCTGGGGTTTATCGAGTACAGAGGGCGGATCCGGGTAAACAAAGTGCGTCTCTCCTCGATTTTGCGGGAGTAGGCGCAACGGCATGCGAACGGGTCGCTTGCTGCTACGCGTGTGCCGTTACCGTAGTTACATATCAAGATAAAAGTTTCTTAATAATTGCGGTTTTGGAGTCATGATCATGCCTTGTAAAGAGATGAAGGAACTTGAAGCCAGCTTCCATCGTCACCAGGAAGTTTCCCGAGCGTTCAATCGCATCAATGTGGGTGACATCTCGGGGGGAATGCCCTACGGCGAGGCGCGCGTCGCTTATGTCATGCAGATGCATCGCCAAAGTTGCATCCTGTGCCGGAGTGTCGCCGCCGGTCTCGTTGAGGCTCGAGGCTAAACGGTGACAGGATAGAACAATCCGGTGACTCTGATGGTGTGGACCCCGAACCTGATACGCATGGAACGGTGACACACTGCACCGAACGGAGGTTCGGATGGCAGAAGATTTGTGGTCAGAAGATTTGTGGTCGAAGATTTGTGGTCAGACGGGACTGGAAGATTTGTGGTCAGACGGGACTGGAGCATTGCGCGGAGCGGTAAACCGGCCGCGATCCTCTTAAGCTTCAGCCTCACCGGCGGATTATGAAGGCATTTTCACCTTGTAAGACCCGCAGCATGCCCGACTAATTCCTGATATCTTTTCCTGGCATGGGACGATTCAATCGCGTGGTTGCCATTGACATACCACACCATGTGACGCAGCCCGGGAACGGGAGGCGCTTCGTCCTGGAAGCGGATGCTGATCCCACCGTCTATCTGAAATTGCTGCGCGAGAACATCAGCCTCTATGGCGTCGCCCTCGTCGGATATTGCCTCATGTCAAGCCATATCCACTTGATCGCGATTCCTCACGAAGCAGACGGACTGGCACAAGCCCTGAAGCAGACCCACGGGCGTTACGCTTCCTACTGGAACGCGATTCGCCAATCGAACGGGCACGTGTGGCAGGGAAGATACTACTCCTGCCCGCTGGACCAGCCGCATCTCTGGGAGGCCTTGCGCTACACCGAACTCAATCCGGTGAGAGCCGGTTTGGTATTGGAGGCAGAATTGTGGCCCTCGTCCAGCGCAGCCTGTCACTGCGCCGCTAAAGAACACGACGATTCTCTGACGCTGGAGACGTGGCGCAAGCAATGGACTCATACAACCTTGGCGGGGAATACCTCAGAGCAGGCGAGACAGAAGCGAGGTTGGCTGTCATCCGCCAACGCACGCATACTGGCAGGCCGCTCGGCACTCAGGAATTTATTCAGGATCTGGAGAAGATGACGCAGCGCCGGATAGCGCTCCAGAAGCGAGGACCACGCGAAAAGATCGTCACAGATCGAAGCCAAGGCGAGCTTACCTTCGACCCTTAGCAGACTCTTGTTTCTTAAGTACCACTCCCGTCTGACCACGAATCTCCAAGTACCACTCCCGTCTGACCACGAATCTCCTGACCACGAATCTCCCTGCACACACGTTCCCGCTGTCTTTCCGCACCCGCTCGCCGGCTGCGGGGCGGGGCGACGTTCCGAGGCTGTTACGAAACCCACCGCGGTACTAATCCGAATCTGGATGTTGACGAGTCTGTGATGGCGGCCCCGGACTGAGAACGGTCGATGTACATCTATTGCCACCTATGGCAGTGTGTTGACCCAAGTTGCATCAATGTTGAATGCTTGTCTGCCCAATCCCATACTGTATTGCTGCTTTGAGAACATCGACTTTTATGTCTGCTAACGTTTTGAATTTGATGCAGTATCCTGTCACGCTTGCTTTGCCGAGATCCCGCCCAAATGTCTGGGCCAGATACTTCTTGTCGTCTACTCCCATGATGTAGACGGAAATGCCTGTTGTATTAGCACTGACGCCGATTTGATAGAACTCCCTGGTTTTTCCATTGGCATATTCAATCGTTTGGGATCCATATCCAATATTTGGGTTGGAAACGATTTTTCCCTTCTCGTCTTTTCCATCCAAGAACCACAACTTACAAGCTGGCATCAACGCCAAAATCATGCCATGCAGCTCTTGCATTTCGCTACGTTTTGGCTCCGGTTGAGCAGCAAGGTATTCCTTGATCTGTTTCTGCACCGTCATGTTGATCTCCTTGGCCTGGCGGTAATCCAGTGCCCAGGGAACACCGAATTGGACTGGCCTGGTAAGCAGTGTCAATCGATGAAAATAATAACGGAGCACCGCTTGTCCCTTGTACCCGGATAATACGGATCCTGGGGAACTCGGGTACGACAAACTTCACTCCCGCCTGACGCATAATCCCCGAATCCCCGGGAAGTGTCTTCTAAGGGGATAACAGCAGTCGGACTCGGAGGACCTCTCACATTTTGTGAAACCAGTGCAGAAACAGCAACCAGGCGAACCAGAGCGCAACCCCAGCCACGATGATCTCTTTAAATCGCCAAATCAACCAACAACCAAAGGCGACAAGAGCGGATACCCCTGCTAACAGAAATCCGGCGCCATCCCCACTCACATGAAAACGGTTCGCAAGGTAGGCCCAAAGGAAGACAGTGCCTACGATCAAGAAAATGCCCATGAGGACATGATCGCCACGAATCCCGCCCTCGGAAGGCTCCGATGGGTGACTCCAGGCTGGGGTTCTGACGTTCCAGTCGATCTTGCGCTTGACCGGTCCCGGACCTGGATTGGCGATGCGCTGGTAGTGTTCGAAAAGCTTGACTTGCTTCCACTCAGGCGTTCCGATGCGGGTGCTTCGCCATCCGAATGGGTTCGTGGGTGCCATGCGCGGAATCATACCAAGTAAGGGGTACGGCTGAGCGTTCTTGAGATAATTATTTTCTCTGCCGGATCGCCTCTGGCTGTCCGCCGTGAAACATCGATTCCAGGCACATTGCAGTGGAACCCCGGGGATAAGGAGAGGTGGCCTGGTTCCCACGTTTCTGCCCCCGTTTTCGTTTTCCTGCTCGCTTGTCTTCCCCTTTGCTAGAATCCTCCGGGAGGCGCCCGTGAACAGGTTCGGAACGTCTGTCGCACTCATCCTCTGCATCGCTTTTGCTCCGCCCGTTCGTGGCGACGACGCCAGCGACATTGCAAGACTTCTAAAGCAGCAACAGATGATTGAAAACTGGGTGGCTTTTAACGAAGCCTTGGATAAGATGATGCACGATGTCGCCCAAAAATTGGCACAGAAAACCAGGTTCGACGCAGACATCGCACAGGCACGTTCGCAGTTCTGGGCTACTTATCCCGGCAAGCCTGGCGTGGCGCAAGCGCGCACGAAGTTCAGCCAACTGCTGAATGCCAAAGATTTGTATTACATGATGTTGGTGAAAACCTACTACACCCAGGGAGGTCTTATATCAGCACAACCGAGCGGTGCGCAGTACGCTGATCCCTTTCGCGTTGTGGAAGCCATGGATCTGGGGAAACTGGATAACGGTATACCGCAGTGGTGCAAGCCAGAGTTTCTTGATTGGGTCGACGCTATCGGAACACACCTGCAACAGCAGGGGGAAAACCCGAAACGGTGTTTGATTTTCTCAAATACCGCGCCCAGGAGCCCCGAGGAGCTGGACAAGGCAGTCCTGGACAGCGTCCCGACATACAAGGTCTATGTGGACTGCTAGTGACTGGTCGGAATTTGACGCGGCAGGACGAGAGCCGGCAGGTGCAAGCGACCCGGTCGTTTATGGCGCCATGCTGTTTGAACGCTACGACAGGCTGTCCATGACGGATGCTGCCACGGTTTACATAAGCATGGCGAAAATTCTGGGTCTAAAGCGCCTGGAGGACGTGGCGCGAAGAGTCCATGAAGCGCCCAAAAACGAGCATGGTGAGCTGCTGCATCCTGAGGCTCTCGGGCTGCAGCCGACGCAGTACAAGGCCAGAATAAACTCCTCGGGACACGAAGAAGCGGACACAACTGTCCTGGTGCCCGAGTCGAGCATACCGATCACGGGTACAACTCCCCTCGTGGGCTTCATAGCGCTCACTACGAACGCAGATGCTCAATCGTATCTGCTGGGACTTCTGGCGAAGCAGCCGCAAACCGGAAAGCGCTCTGATGCGAAACCGATGGGACGTTACAATTGGCCATACGCGGCGACGACATACAACCGCTGGGTCATTTCATTTGGCGAGCCAAAGATACTGAAAGGCGCTGATCAGGTTCGCACGGCGCGCAAAAGATTACTGGACGGTGAGGTCGCCGATCCAGGTTCGATTGGCGCTATTCGCATGGAACCTTATTCTTCCTTTCAAGACATCGTAGTGCACGGTGATCCGCAAGGAGTATGTTCGGATGATCCTGAGTTCTGCGGACAAATTGGACAGCGCCGCCGCCGTAGATGAGGCCTACAGCAAATTGGTCTGACCTACGGGGCGGAGCATATGTCTGGGGTTGGAAAGGAAATGGCATTTCGATCCGGGTACGCCGCCTCGATGTGGCCGGCTCCTGAGCTTCCCTCCGACTTCCAGATGCTCACCGGGTTGCTGGATGGTTCTCAGCAGTTAGCGACCTCGCCCTCGAACGCGGCGCCCGGCAAGCCTACCAATAGTAAGCCTTGCACTTCTTCGACTCCGGCTCGAAGGGGCGCCGGGAAGGGAAGGGCAGATTCGCCGGCTACCGTTTCCACCAATCCGTGCGCAGACGCAACCAGCGCACCGACCACGAGTGAAACGATGCCGGCCGCAAATAGCGTTCTGTCATCGGGCTCTACACCACTGTCGAAGCCAACCAGCAGTGCGAGTCAAGCCCCGCTTGAAGCGTCGAACGTGAGGCCTTCGGTGGCGACGAAACCCCCGGTGACGAATGCGCCGCCCGTTCTGCCTCAGCAATTCATGCCGCTGCGCATGTTCGTAATGATCACCACCATCGATAGTATTGACATAGCTGCGGTGAACGCCGGAAGACTGATCCATTCTCGTGTTGCTTCCCCTGTGGTTCGTGGTTCTGAGGTGTTTCTGCCGGTAGGAACCGAGGTGCTATTGAAAACGCGCGTCTACAAGGCCGATGATTTGAGCCATCTTGTGCATGTCGCGGTTTCGCTCGATTCAGCAATTGTGGACGGCAAGCAGGTTCCGCTATATAGCAGAGAGCTAATTGAACATATTCACCCGGACCCGGTAACTACCTGGGGTGGGCGGATGGTCGATGCCCACGCCTCCAGCACGCATGGCTGTTCAACCTAAAACGAGGTTGATTTTCTCCACCGCTTGCTGAGACTGATGCGCTGACATCTCAGCGACGCTGGCTGATACACGCTGAACTGCCTGATCGCCATCGAATGGTAACGGTCTGGATCGTCCGCGTCGTATCCTTTATTTAAGGAGTTCGTCGGAAATGTCAACGAATGAAGCCGAGTTTTCTCGTCGTACTGTGCTCAAGGGTGTGGGAAGTCTGGGGCTGGCGGCTGCGAGCCCAAAGCTCTTCGCCGCTACCGCGAACGCTTCATCCATACCGCCCCCGGATCCGCTACCGTCCCCCGTAAACCCGACGGTGCCGTCATTGGCTCTCGGCGACGTGGACACTCTTCGACGACCCTTTTGCCTGAGCTCGTACCCTTGGTGAGCACTCACTTGCTCAGCCTTGAGCCCGACCGAATGCGTCATTCGTTCCGCGTCAATGCTGGCCTGCCACCTAAGGCAGAGATATACGGTGGTTGGGAATCAGCGCCAACCTGGGCTGACATTCATTGCCAGGGCCACACTCTCGGGCATTACCTCTCGGCCTGTTCTCTCATGTATGGGGCCACTCGTGATGTCCGCTTCAAACAGCGCACCGACTATATCGTTGTGGAGTTGCGCAATTGTCAGGTTGCGAGCAAAACTGGCCTTCTCACAGCCTTCGCTGAAGGCAACGCCCTCATGGACACCGTCCTGAGCGGTAAAAAATACACCGGCGTCCCTTGGTACACATCGCATAAGGTCCTCGCAGGACTCCGCGATGCAAGTCTCTACACGGGTAACCCTGCAGCGCTGGAAGCGCTGACCAAATTCTGCGATTGGGCAATTGCCGCAACCGCTCCTCTGACAGACGATCAGTTTCAGAAGATGCTGGATGTAGAGCACGGTGGCATGAATGAAGTTCTTGCGGACGTCTATGAGATCACTTCGGCAATGTACGCTACGTCACACTCTCAGGGCGTTTTTGCCATCAGTCCGTTCTCGATCCTCTGGCCAGGTCGCGCGATCACCTCGACGGTCTTCGCGCCAACACACGGATCACAAAGATCATCGATGCTCAACCGGCTTTATCAGCTAACGGGGCAGACAAACTATTTGGCGGCCTCGTCCTTCTTCTGGAAGACCGTCGCCAACACGCGTTCCTTTGTTAAAGGAAATCACGGTGATAGCGAGCACTTCTTTTCCCGTCGCAGACTTTAGCGAGCATGTCTTCTCTGCAAAAGCGTCAGAAACCTGCTGCGAATACAACAGGCTTAAGCGAACGAGGATGCTCTTTGAGCTGGATCCTTACGCAGCCTATGCAGACTTCTATGAGCGCGCACTGTATAACGACATCCTTGCCGCCCAGGCCCCGGACACGGGAGATGGTGACCTACTTCCAGGGAAACCGGCCCGGATACATGAAGCTTTACTGTACGCCGGTGGACTCATTCTGGTGTTGCACTGGCAGCGGCATGGAAAACCACGCGAAGTACAACGATTCGATCTATTTCAAAGGCGACCGATCCATTTACGTGAATCTCTTTATACCGTCGATCGTTCGCCTGCAACCGGGAATATCGCTGACGCAGACGACGCAATTCCCAGAAGTTGCCACAACGAAACTTCAATGGAAGACCGATCACCCTATCGAAATGACGATGCAACTGCGGCATCCTCATTGGTGCCGGACCGTAAAGGTCAAGATCAATGGAAAGCCCGTTGTTGAGTCCAGGCAAGCTAGTTCCTTCATCGAGTTGAAACGCGTGTGGCACAGCGGTGACGTGGTTGAACTCGAAATGCCGATGGGGCTACGGGCTGTCCCCTTACCAGCAGCGAGCGAATCGTCGCCTTCGTCTTCTGGCCCCATTGTGCTCGCAGGGGCGCTAGGCGCCGAGGGCATTCCCCCTCGTGCAGACCTCAATGTAAACGAACGTCTCTACGGCGCCGTCCTCAACACTCCGTTCACTCCGCCGACGTTGACAGGCGACCCCGATACGCTCGTCAGGAAAGTGAAAGCCGCCGGATTCCCGCTTAGCTTTAGCGTCCCGGCCAGCGGCTCCGCAACCAGCGTCAACCTTGTGCCGTACTACAAAATCGCACACGAGCGTTACGCTACGTACTGGAAGATTGCTCCAGAACCAGATTTGCCAAGTACGACGTAAAACCTGCTTTGTTAGCTTTTCGCGATGACGATGGTCTGATGAGCGCCGTACAGGCGTTCGGCCAGGCGATGGGCGCTCATTGCCAAAGCGCGTTCCGAGTTGAAGCCCGTCAATCCACGAAACAGAGGACGGGAGACTTGTGGTCAGGAGACTTGTGGTCAGACGGGACCGGAGCTTTGCGCGGAGCGGTAAACCGGCCGCCATCCTTCTTAAGCTTCAGTCCCACCGGCGGATCATGAAGGCATTTTCACCTTGTAGACGGGCGGCATGCCCGACTAATTCCTGATATCTTTTCCTGGCATGGGGCGATTCAATCGCGTGGTTGCCATTGACATACCGCACCATGTGACGCAGCGCGGGAACGGGAGGCGCTTCGTCCTGGAAGCGGATGCTGATCGCAGCGTCTATCTGAAATTGCTGCGCGAGAACATCAGCCTCTATGGCGTCGCCCTCGTCGGATATTGCCTCATGTCAAACCATATCCACTTGATCGCGGTTCCTCACGAAGCAGACGGGCTAGCACAAGCCCTGAAGCAGACCCACGGGCGTTACGCGGCCTACTGGAACGCGATTCACCAATCGAACGGGCACGTGTGGCAGGGAAGATACTACTCCTGCCCGCTGGACCAGTCGCATCTCTGGGAGGCCTTGCGCTACACCGAACCAATCCGGTGAGAGCCGGTTTGGTATTGGAGGCAGAATTGTGGCCCTCGTCCAGCGCAGCCTGTCACTGCGCCGCTAAAGAACACGACGATTCTCTGACGCTGGAGACGTGGCGCAAGCAATGGACTCATACAACTCGGCGGGAATACGTCAGAGCAGGCGAGACAGAAGCGAGGTTGGCTGTCATCCGCCAACGCACGCATACTGGCAGGCCGCTCGGCACTCAGGAATTTATTCAGGATCTGGAGAAGATGACGCAGCGCCGGATAGCGCTCCAGGAGCGAGGACCACGCGAAAAGATCGTCACAGATCGAAGGCAAGGCGAGCTTACCTTCGACCATTAGCAGACTCTTGTTTCTTAAGTACCACTCCCGTCTGACCACGAATCTTTGACCACGAATCTTCAGAATCTTCAGGTCAGCTAATTCGCACCACGGCGCGCAACTTGCCAGAGACGCATCGGCAATCGCCACATTGCTTCCGAAAACGGAGTGACCGCCCCCGGCCACCTGACGACTAAATCTTGACGCAACTGTGCCTCGCGAGCAGCTAAAGCCCGAGCTGTCGTGCATCACCAGCCTTGCAATTGCTCCATGATCGATTGTCCTTGGTTGTGGCGAGTTGATCTTCCGGGCTGTCCGGATTAATTGTCATCTTGATGGCGGCTGATTCGCAGCCTCGGTGATCACGTTAAACCGGCCATACGTGATCGGGTTAAAAGCGGCCATAGAGAGTGGCAGAGAATGTGATTGTTCGACCTTTGCTGATGTGTAGAGGCGCGTAGATGATCGGACCCTTTGAACATCCGAAGCTCACCATGTTCGGCTGGGACGCGAGCAGACCCATGAATAAAATCACCGGTATCGCGTTGCTCGACGGCCCTTGCAGCACACTCTACGGCCTGTGCCGTTTCTGAGCGACCCACGGCGAACAGCGCCAGGCCCATGGCCGCTCCATACTCATCTCCGGCCAAGGAGTTCGCCATGAATCTGGCTGACGATTCACCTTCGCCCGCATGCCGCAGTAGTCCGCCAAGTAAGCCCCCTGGTTGTGGTGCTCCAGTGGGGCCATGGAATGGGCTGTTTCGGGCAGCGATGGTACCCCCCTGCATTTCCCTTGAATGGCCTGTTCGGACCAGAGGGTCGGATGTTTTTGAATCCTCTTCCTGGCCACCTCTCAGAATGACAGTTTATGCGATTCGTCTCCGTGCTGGAAAGTGTAGCACAGGGGGTCAATTCGGCTCGTCTCCAAGCTATGGTTCGGCGAAGTCTAACGCCAAATCCCAGCGCAATTTGTGAGCGAAAGTTGGAGAAGTAGTAACAGGACCGGAGGGCAAGAGTTGGGCATTCTGTTCGGTGCCGACGTACGTCTAGTTAAGGTCCTTGATACCAGCGCTGCACTCCTTACAGTCCTCGTCGTAGCAGTGGATGCTGATGGCAAGCCTGCCATCCAAAACCTTGAATGCCGTCTTTGGGATTTTCGATATCTAGAGGTTGCGGGTGGGTCGGCGGGATCGGCGGATGATCTAAGAGGCTTCAGGCCGTCCTGCTGTAAGGGTCCAACAGTAATGTTCTGCAACACAATGCAAGAGATTCGCTAAGTCTGTCGCGATCCCCCGGGAAAACGTCCTTGTAGTGCACGGCCGCCCATAAAAATTATGTTTCCTTTGGGCGCGACCCGGAAGTCCATATCTCTTTCGGTATGAAGGAGAGCGTCCCGTAAGTCCCCATTGGGTGTGCCACGGCGAAATTTTCGGATCCTGACCAGCGGAAACTCATATCCATCGGGCAGATCCGGAGCGGGCCACAATTCCGCGTCGTTTTTCGATCACCATCGTTCTGGCTGGGAGTGCCGCCACTATTGGTCCAGTTCAGTGTAATTTCGTAACCGTTCCAGATCTTGTCCGGCTTGTACTTGGACCCATACCGGCCCCTACGAAGTCAAGAAAGCTCGTTGCGAAGCCACAGCCGTCTCGTTAGTGCTGTCTGAAACCTTGTAGAGCTATCCAGGAAGACGCTAAATCCAAGTGAAATATAATAGCTTTTAATGCGGACTTGCCTCTGAAGAAAAAGTCCCAAACCTTTTTAAACATATCAAGATCGGTCTTTCCCGATTTTTCGGACGATTATCGTGTCCATCGCCCTCGTTGGGTCCGTAAGCAGTGTTCATGGTAGCGGGAACTGAATCGGGCTGATAACGTGCGCTTTCAATGTTATCGGCCGCTCAGCTTGATTCGTTAGCTGGACTACTACGCGACCTTCCCAAATCCATCCACAGGTTTTGGCGTTTGCTGCTTCCGGTTCTCCGGATAGACGAATATTGATCTGGACCAGCTCCTTTTCGGGGAAGCGGAAGGTGGCGTAAAACAGGTAACGTGGGCAGGTCTCTCCATCGTTCTAGGCTACACCCCGGAGCGTCAAGTCCTCAGGCTCGTGCTCTGTCCTTTGGCGGGTAAAAAGTCGGTCTTGTTGGACTTCGGCTATAATGGCGACGTCTTGAGGATTCCAACTATGCTTAAAGCCTTGGCCGTGCTCTGCACTGATGTTTCCCGCCTGAGTCAGGCTTGGACGCCTAATCAGCGCTTTCGTCAAGATTGAGATGATGATCGGGCTGCTTACATGACGGAGCTTGTCGAAGGATCTGGACGAAGGGCAAGTTGAATATTATGACCAGACAGACATCGCCGAAAAGGTATTCCGTAGTTTTAGTAAAGGCAGCGGGGCAGCTGAATTCTATAGAAATTTGGACACTCTACGAAGAGGCAGACAGACCCGACAGCCGCTTATCAGGTTGAGGAAGCTTTCAAGTTGACTCTCCAAGACAATGGTGTCGCTGTGCCTCTTAAATTCCTGCTCACGGTCAACAAAGACTTCAAACCGGCCAACCCACCAAAGAAATAGAACGAGTCCTGCTAGCTGGTGCTCTGCCCTTTCGGCGGCGTATAGAAGTCCGTCCCGCAGCTTGGACAACGCAGCGTGTCGGGGACAACCCCAGTCGGTCCAGAAACCGATGATGAGTAGATCCTTTCCTGGCAGCTTCAGCTTCATCCAATCTGAAGATGCTTTGACGCGCTGCGATATTTTTGCCTCGGCAAGCTGCGCTTCGGTCCACAAAGTTTCCTTGCGACCGCGCACCATGCATCCATGAAATTTCACAAGGGGCTCGTATGCTTCGTGAAAGCCATTGCTTCCTGGCCATCAAGGGCACCCTGCATCGCGATCTTCTCGCCAGATGTCCTGAATGTTCAATCAGCGGATCGAAGTTTGCCGACAGAGCGGCGTCTGCCGCCCTACTAATTAATAAGTCCAGATCGCGGCAGGCCCGCATTCGGCTCTCCGACGAGGTCATCCCAGGGCACCAAGCTGTTATGAAGACGCTTGTCCAATTCGATGCGTCCCGTGAAAATGGCCGGCGAGCCGATCGATGCCATCGCGCATCGCTGCGGACAGATCGGATGTTGAGACTGATCGTAACAAGACCGAGATACTCCGACTGCAGACATAAGACGACTTGGAGGAGGAATCGACAGACCGGCGCCACAAAGCAACACAAGACGGCTTTCTGCTTCGATGCTGCCTAAGAGGCGCGTTAATGTGTCGTCGTCAAAGATCATGTTTTCGCTATATCACTCTATACCCGCATCTAAACGCGTCCGATAAAAGGTCATGTCTCAGGTATCTTTATCCAATACATCATTAAGCCCCAACTCTCTGAGAGCGCTCCGGGAGATTGGCGCCAGACGAAATAACCACCTGGCGATCTACGGCAACACAAAATCTCACAAATGATCTTCCCAGTCCACATGGCCCAGTAGTCGGCTATCCGGCAACTCGCCGGCGGGGATCCGAAGCCAGTGGCACTTTACGATTAGACTTTCTCGGCCACCTGAAAGGCATGGATACATATTCTTCCCGGTGTCCCTCTCGGCATTTCGCCGGCTAGACGGCCATGGTGCCAGACCTTCAGGACCCGATCCCTGCGGATTAACTACCGCCGCAGAGTCCGGGAGGATTTGTGGCCAAAGGATTTATGGCCAAGGATTTGTCGCCAAAACATATCGCGGCCAGACGGCAATGTAACTTCCTGTGTCCGTGAAACTCTACCTCGATCTTCGCCGGGCTCTCTTTGCCCAAGTACCATGCCCGTCTGGCCATTAAATCCGGTTTCGCCTACTACGTCAAGATGTGCCCAACTCGTTTGAAGTGACCTCGCGCAACTCGCGAAGGCGTCCAGAATGACTTGCAAAAGTGTCTCGACGAGTGGGTTGGTGAATTTGTAAACCGCCGGGAACCGGAGGTCTCTCCTGCAACCATTAGCACTTGCAGCCGGATGACGGATCCTCAAGTTTATCTTGGATCGAAGATGACGAAGCGATCTGAGTGGCTAACATATACTCGCTGAAAGAGCACCGTAGCCAATATCCCGTCCTCCTCACGATCTGGAACATTCTGCGACCCACTTGCTGGGGTCACGAAGGAAAGATTCCCGAACGATGCGGCTACCAAGCCTCATGTCCTGCGGAGGCAGAACAGCGAACGCCCTGCGCGCATCGCTTACCTCTGGTCCCTGAAGCTTGGCGCGCTTGAGTAGCGGCTGTTCCAATTCCCTGTTGCCCGCATACAGCATCGCGCCGTCGCTGCCGGAGTCGAACTGGAGCAGGATCGGCCGGGTTCCTGTGTCGGAGAGATTGACTGAAACGACGAGTCGTGGAGAGAACGGCAGATCGGTTTCCGGGTGTCTTGTGAGCACCAGGGGAATCCGTTCGCCGAGAAGGCATTTTTCCATGAGATTCGCGTCGTCGAGACAGAGCAGTTTATGCCCATAGTCGATCAGCAGATCGAAGTGCGCGAGAAAGTTCTCACCGAGGACACCTCGAATGCGCGGATCCGCGGCCTGAATTGGCCCAGATCGTGGACGACGACGAGAGGCTTCACCACCACGTGTGAGCCCGCCTCCAACGAATCCAATATTGCGACTGACGCCTGGGAATAGGCCGCGGTGGCGACCAGGCCGACCGTACCTTGCGATTTCAGGTTAAGCTGGACCGCGAGCGCGGGGTCGATCACGTTGAGCTGGCTGCCGGTGTCGACCATGAAGTCGAACGGGCCGGATCTGGTTGATCTTCACTGGAATCACGAGCAGGGCTCCGGCGACCAGTCGCGGTCTGAGGCCCTGCGATGTCGCCCGGGCAACGCGGTTTCTGCCTGGCTGGAAATGGACGTGAAGGCAAATGCGGTGGCGAAGAAGAACACAGAGGGAACTGCAGAGCGATGGGAATTTCATGTCGGTCTCCGCTCGCGGGGTGCGAGCCGAAGTCGACATTGGCGGCTATATCTGGCTACCTCAATGGATTGGGGGTAAAATGCGTGTCAATGGAAATATGGAAAAGATGTTGATCGGCATAACTGCTGGCGATTGTTGAACTTGAATAAGTAAGGCGTCAGGTGGAACGAACAGCAAGGCCCGACTTGGACCGAAAGGGAGCTTCCCCAATGGCTGAAACGCAATCCCGCCCCCGGCTTGTACGCTTCGGCGCATTTGAAGCAGACGTGCGGACGGGCGAGCTACGCAAAGATGGCGTGAAGGCTGAAGTTCAGCGGGCAGCCGTTCCAGGTGCTCGCCATCCTGCTGGAGCGCCCTGGCGACGTAGTGACACGGGAAGAACTGCAAAAGCGTCTCTGGCCGGACACGTTTGTGGATGTCGAGCGCAACCTAAACACCGCCGTCAACAAGATCCGGGAAGTGCTCGGCGACTCGGCGGAGAGCCCGCGCTTTATCGGAGACTCTGCCGCGGCGCGGCTATCGGTTTATTGCGCCCGTCGAGCCTGCTCCCTCGCACATCACCCAAGACCCGCTCGATAAGCCCATCGACAAATCAGAAGAACCGCGCAACCACCGCCTGTATTCCGGGCTGGCAATCTTCAGTGGCCTGCTCCTGGCAGCCAGTCTTCTCGCTGCCCTCTGGATCGGGATTACCCGGCCCCATGGCACGCCAAAGGTAGTCCGATTCGCACGGTTAACGAATGATGGTCAGAAAAAGATCGGCCCCCTGGTCAGCGACGGCGTGCGCATCTATTTCAATGAGTGGTTGCCGGACGGGCGATTCGTCGTCGCTGAAACCTCCGTCAAAGGAGGAGAGGTCGTTCCCCTGTCCGTGCCGCTGAACGCGCCTTTCGTCCAGGATCTCTCGAAGGATGGAACCGAACTTTTAGTGGCCAATGACGAAGGGCAGCAAGGCCGGTCGATCTGGGTGCATCCCGTTGCGGGGGGATCACCGCATCGCGTTGGAACTGTGCTCACTAGCTGGGGGCCCAAGGGGCCGGGCCTCGATTTCGCGGCGTTCACAGGAGATGAAACCCACGTCCTCTTCAGTCAGATGTATGACATCTACTCTGTAAGCCGGGACGGCTCCGGCTTGCGGAAGATCCGCACGGTAGGCCACCTCTCGAAAGACTTCCGCTATTCGCCCGACTCTCGGATTCTGCGACTAACACAATTTGACCCCTTCACAGAAGAGGTAATCATGAGTGGCCCTGCGGATGCGACCGGACTCCACAAACTGGTCGATGGATGTTGGGGCAATGGACTCCCGATGGCCGGTACTTCATTTTCTCGAGAGCGTTCGGCCTTCGATCGGATCTCTGGGCGATGCCGGAGACGATGAAATCCGGTGGACCAACGCAGAACCATCCACCGATTCAGTTGACGGCGGGACCGCTCGATTTTCAATTCGCATTGCCGGCCAGAGATCGAAATGACATCTTAGCTATCGGATCAACCTACCGCGCGGAGGTTGTGCGGTACGACAAAAAGCGAGACGAGTTCGTACCCTATTTGTCGGGTATCTCGGCCGAGGATTTGTCATTTTCTCGCGATGGGCAATGGGTGGCGTACAGCTCGTACCCAGACGGCATTCTATGGCGAAGCAGAGTGGACGGCAGCGAGAAGATCCAGCTTAGCTTTCCTCCCATGAGGGCAGGGGGGCCACGCTGGGCGCCGGACGGAAAGCAGATTGCTTTTATTGCCGTCCTGCCCGGCGGAGTCATGAATATCTATCTCATCCCGAGCGGCGGCGGCTCAGCGGAACATCTGCTGCCGAGTGATCATGGGCAGATGGATGTCGACTGGTCCCCGGACGGAAAATCGCTCGTCTTCGGCACAACTGTCGATTTCACCGGATCCATTCATATCCTCGACTTGAGTTCCCGGCGGGTATCCACCATTCCAGGCTCGACGGGTTTCTTTTCTCCCCACTGGTCTCCGGATGGCAGATACATTTCGGGCACCATCATCCAATCCAAAAAGTTGATGCTCTTCGACACCGCCACGCAGAGTTGGACAAAAGCGTGTGACTGCGAAGTAGGGTTCCCGATGTGGTCGCATGACGGAAAGCACATTTACTTCGAACACTTATCGGAGCTGGACAAGGTTTACAGCATTGCCCGGCTTCGGCCGGGCAATGACAAGATTGAAACCGTCGCGGATCTCAGGAAGGTGGGGCGCTGGACTGCTGGAACGTCGAGCGGCCAATGGGTCGGGTTGGCGCCTGATGACTCTCCGTTGGTCGCCCGAGACAATCAGCACTCAGGAAATATTTGCCCTCGAAATGCAATGGCCATGACCATGCCTGTTTCCTGCGCGGTAATGAGAAAAAGAGCGAATAGACAGCGCCATGGTTACCAAAAATATTGCTTCTCGCTCAGTCTCTGGACACGGCCCAAAAACCGTACTACTTTGAAATCTAGAAATTCAGTTGCTGTCAATGTGCCCCACCACCTCACCCAGCGGGGCAATGCGCGACAATATATTTTGAACCGCGACGAAGATCGAGCTGTCTACCTTAAGCTGCTACGAGAGAACATCGAAGCCTACAACGTGTCCTTGCTGGGCTATTGCCTGATGTCAAATCACGTCCACCTAATCGCCATTCCGGCGCTGCCAGATGGACTTGCGCTGGCATGCAGGAATGCTCACGGCAGGTACGCTGCATATTGGAACGCAATTCACGGTGCAAGTGGGCACGCCTGGCAAGGGCGGTTCTATTCCTGTCCTCTAGACGAAGTACATCTGTGGGCGGCGTTGCGCTACACGGAACTGAATCCTGTCAGGGCTGGGCTTGTGTCTTCTGAACCGGAGTGCTGGCCTTGGTCCAGCGCAGTGGTGCATTGTGGGAAGACACAAGCCGCCCCGTGGCTGGCTGACAGCCTTTGGCGAAATCGCTGGACGGTTGCGGCTTGGCGCGATTATCTGGCCGCATCAGAAGCCGAATCGGACTTGGCCGCCATCCGCCGCTGCACTCACACCGGTCGCCCGCTAGGGGACGCTGCGTTCATCCCGGAGCTTGAACAGACTACTGGCCGGCGATTGAGGCCGCAGAATAAGGGTCGACGAAAAGAAAGCACCCAAGATCCACGTCAAGTAAGTCTCGTCCGATGCACCGCCAGTATGAGCTGAACCGCCAAGGGGCCCAGACTGATCCATGATGATCGCACTGCCCTTGTCCGCATAGAGGGTCATGGCAGTCAGTCACCACTCGTCACCGTCCGACACGCCTGGCGCGTTCTGGACCACAACATTGATCGGCGGAAGAGCGTTCGGCTGCACTGGCATGCCCAGAATTGTACTCCGGGGAGAAACCTCTCATTTTTTCTCGCAAAGGCGTGCGCAAAGACGTGAAGGCGTG
>CAVWDK010000003.1:0-995952 GCA_963753715.1 uncultured Acidobacteriaceae bacterium
AAGCGCTTTCCCGAGGATACGGTGGTTCGTTTCGGCTATCTGCCCGTGATACGCGCACGCATCGCTCTCAATCAAGGCAATCCTGCGAAAGCCATGGAACTACTGCAGACCGCGGGCCCATATGAGCTGGGCGCTTCCCGGCTTCTATTCGGGGCGCTCTACCCCATCTATATGCGTGGCGAGGCGCATCTGGCAGCCCACGAGGGAGCGGAAGCGGCGATCCAATTCCAGAAGATTCTTGACCACCGTGGAGTGGTGGGCAGCGATCCCATCGGCGCACTCGCCCATTTGCAATTGGGAAGAGCCTTCGCGCTGGCAGGGGACAAAGCCAAAGCAAAAGCCGCTTACGACGACTTCTTCACCCTTTGGAAGGAAGCCGACCCCGCCGTACCCATCTTGAACCGAGCTCGCGCTGAATACCTGATGCTGGGCTAGCGATGAGACAACGCGGTAAACCTGACGAAGTGCGTTATTGTGATTGGTATGAAAATAGGTCTTCTACCCTCTCTAGCAGCCCTGTCTCTCTTGTGTGCGCCGCTCATCGCCCAGACCATGCCGCCGCTCAAACGGCAGCCTACGCCGGCCAAAGTGGTGGAAGAACACATGGCTGCTTTTTCCAGTTGCGACTGGCCGCGCCTGATGGCGCAATTCCCTGACAATGTGGAGTTCTTTGGTCCCAACGGCCAGGTAGTCCGCGGTAAAACAGCGCTGGGTCAGATGTTTGCGCAAGTCGTGAAGCCGCCTTCACAGGGAGGCACCTGTGGGCTCAAAGTGGTCGCGGAACACACCTTTGTGGTCGGAGACACCATCAACGTCCAGTGGGTTGCTACTTCCCCTTTGCTCAAGGAGCCCTATCGCGGGGCGGACGCCTATGAAACACACGATGGCCTCATGGCCGCGCAAGTGACCACCTGGAACCCTGCTGAGTTGAAATGGAAAGCTCCTCCGGCCGCTTCTCACCGGTGACGTTAATTCCCTTTATTCTGTATGGCTATGAACTGGTTACCGTCTGTTCGCGCCTTAACAATCTTTGGCATCCTTCTGGCTCTGTTTGCGGCTGTCTACTGGGCCTGCGGCGGTCATGCAAAACCTCCTGCATAAAACCGTGAGTGAATAAGGACGCTCGATGCTCAACAATCGCCTGCGGCAACCGCTTCGCGTCGTTCGATTGTTCACGCTACCCATGTGTCTGCTCCTGGCAGCCGTGTCGGTGGATACGATCTCAGCCCACGCTGGCCAGCGGAGAGCGATTGCATCCGAAACCGTTACCTTACCCAACCTGCGCCAACCGGTTGAGATTCTGATCGATCGCTGGGGTGTGCCCCACATCTACGCCAGGAACGAGGCGGATCTCTTTTTTGCCCAGGGTTTCAACGCAGCCCGCGATCGGCTCTTCCAAATTGACCTGTGGCGGCGCCGCGGTCTGGGCCAATTGTCCGAAGTATTCGGGCCGGCATTCGTCGAGCAAGACAAGGCCACCCGTCTGTTTCTCTACCGTGGAGACATGAACAAGGAGTGGGCTGCCTACGGTCCCTCTGCCAAGCAGATCGCAGAGAACTTCGTCGCCGGCGTTAACGCCTATATCGATTGGTTAACGCAACATCCCGAGCGCGCTCCGTGGGAATTCAAACAGCTCGGTTACAAGCCGGCGAAGTGGAGCGCCGAGGATGTTGTTCGTATCCGCAGCCACGGCCTGACTCGAAATCTCGACAGCGAAGTGGCCAGAGCCAGGGTCGTCTGCGCCGCCGACCTGCAAGCGGATGAGGTCCGCATCGGCCTGCAACCAGCCTGGCACACGATGGTGCCTCCGGGTGTCGACTCGTGCCTGCCCAAGAATCTTCTGAAGGTCTTCGCGCTCGCAACCCAGGAGGTACGCCTCACACCCGGGGAACTGAAAGCAGGCGCAGACCCAGTTCCCGTGGTCGAGACGGCGGAGACCGATCCGCCCACCGACACGTTGGAAGGCAGCAACAACTGGGTGATTTCGCCCGCAAAGTCGGCTACCGGACGCGCCGTCATGGCCAACGATCCGCATCGCGCCTATTCAGAGCCAAGCCTGCGTTATATTTCCCACCTCGATGCGCCCACGCTGCATGTGATCGGCGCGAACGAACCCGCGCTGCCCGGCATTTCACTCGGTCACAACGACTCCATCGCCTTCGGCTATACGATCTTCCCCATCGATCAGGAGGACCTCTACATCTACCAGCTAAACCCTGACAACCCCAACCAGTACAAGTATCAAGACGGTTGGGAGCCATTCCGGGTGGTGCGCGAAGAGATCAAAGTAAAGGGTCAAGCTCCCGTACCGGTTGACCTCACATTCACCAGGCATGGGCCGGTGATCTTTGTCGATCAACAAACCCACCGCGCCTTTGCCGTACGCAGCGCGTGGCTAGAGCCCGGGATGGCGCCCTACTACGGCTCGGTGCGCTACATGCGAGCAGAAAACTTCGATCAGTTTAAACAAGCCACCGAATCTTGGAGCGCGCCGAGCTCCAACCTGGTTTATGCCGACGTGCAAGGCAACATCGGGTGGGTTGTTGGCGGATTGGCGCCCATCCGTCCCAATTGGGATGGTTTGTTGCCGGTGCCTGGCGACGGACGCTTCGAGTGGGCAGGGCGCTGGAAGGCCGAGCAACTACCGCGGATTTACGACCCCTCCTCTGGCTATATCACCACGTCGAACGAGATGAATCTCCCTGCTGACTATCCTTACCAGGAGCGCAAACTCGGTTTTGAATGGGCGAACGGTTCGCGCCACAAGCGCATCGATGAAGTCCTCTCCCGGGCGAACAAGCTCTCGATTGAGGATTCGATGGAGTTACAGAACGACGAGCTATCGATCCCGGCGAGGCGCCTCATTGCGCTGCTCAAACCTCTCTCGAGCGACGACCCGAAGACCACAGCTGCCCTCGGGATTCTTACCAGCTGGAATGCCCGGGTGGATGCCGATCTGCCCGCATCCGCTCTGCAGGAAGTTTGGTTCAGCCGCCATCTTGGCAAAGACTATGAACGCGCTGTGCTCAGCCCGAAAGCAGCCGATGCAGTGGCCGAGACAAGCACCGGACCCGATGTGGCAGTGATGCTGGATGCTTTGGAACAACCGGAGACCCGCTTTGGCGGGAACGCGGCGGAAAAACGAAACCAGTTGCTGCTCACCAGTCTGCGCGAGGCCTATGAAGAGATGGAGCGATTGCAGGGTCCGGACGCCAGGCAATGGAAGTGGGGCAAGCTGCAGTACAACCTGAGTGAACATCCCTTTGCTGCCATTGTCGATGATGCCACGCGCGCCCGGATAAACGTTGGCCCCATTGAGAAGAACGGCAGTCCCTTCGTGCCGAATGCCTCAGGCTATCGCAGCCGTGACTTTCGTCAGATGAGCGGTCCATCGGTTCGCGTGGTGATCGACGTCGGCAACTGGGATAATTCGAGGGCGGTCAACCATCCCGGCCAATCCGGCGATCCCGATAGCCCGCATTACCGGGACCTGGCGCCGCTGTGGCGCAACGGCCAGTATTTCCCCCTGCTGTACAGCCGGACAGCAGTTGAGAACGCCACCGAGAAAAAGATCAAACTCGTGCCCGGCCCGATTCGGTAGCTAAAGTAAGCACGGCTAAACAGGCTGGGAAAAACTCTCTGCACCAAGGAGACGGCTTTACAGCCTACGGAAGGGCTCGGTCCTCTGAAGGGTACGGCCTTTAGGCCGTACACAACTGCTGTCTGATGAATTCGGCTTTAGCCTCTGAGCGCTGCTTTCTTCTCAAGACAGGCGTTTTCCGCAGCCTGTTTAGCCGTGCCAGATTTGGTCACACAAGGCCTGAAGCGTGTGCGGGAAAATCCACCGATTGCAAAATGAGTCCCGTAGGGACGGCTGAACTTAGCCCAGGACGCAGTCCTGGGTAGAGATTCTAGAAACGAAAAGTCCCGTAGGGGCGACTGGAAGGTATCCCTAGGCGATCCCAGAGCACTTCTATCTAAAAATATTCCGTGATCGAGAATTCCTTTTTCAGCCGTCCCTACGGGACTCCTCAACGGCGCAAGGCGCCCCAGGACTGCGTCCCGGGCTAAGTTCAGCCGTCCCTTCGGGACTCATTTTCGTCATGGTCGTTCCAACGCAAACACTTCAGCCGAGTCATTAGATGCCGCTAACGGCACGAATCGATCATTGTCTAGCATAGGAAGATTCCTACTTACCGGCCCCACCCGATGGATTGGCGACAAAGTGAGGCGGGGTGGACTGGGTGCCAAACTGCCACGCCGTAAGATACGCAAGCTGCAGTATCTTCTGCATCTTGGCGAAATCAATCTTGTCCACGGTGTCGGTCGTGTGGTGATAGTCGGGATGAAACCCAGTGAACCACCACAACGCCGGGATATTATGCAACACAAAAGGAAACTGGTCGGAGCGGAAGAACACGTTCAGCGCCGACTCATGGTCGAACCGGTCGTCTAACACCAGACCCACCAGCTTGTCCTGCTCCTTGACTGTCCGGTCATAATCGGGGGAGTACAGTGCGCCGACAAGGTTGAGCCGATTCGTGGTATCGCTGGGTATCGTGATCAGTCCATCTGTTTGCGGGCTGGCAGCTTCGTCACGGCCGATCATATCGAAGTTGATCTGCGCCCGCGTGGTGGCAAGCGGGCGCAGCGGATGCGCAGCCATCCAATAGGCGCCGAGCAGACCGCGCTCCTCGCTGGCAAAGACAACAAAGAGAATCGAGCGCTTGGGCTTCTCGGGATTAGCCGCGAAAGCGCGGGCCAGCTCGACCACCCCTACGGTGCCCGAACCATTATCATCGGCGCCATGCCAAATCTGCGGGCACGGATGCGGGTCTGGCGGGGTGCTTTCGGGCGGGTGCGCGGGGTCAGCACATGGAGCCATGCCATCGTGATCGTGGTGCGCGGTGATCAGGATGGTTTCCGCTGCAAGCCGCGGATCGCTGCCAGGTAGCAAACCTGCCACATTGTTTGAAACGCCGGTGCGCTCGGTGCGGTTGCGAAAGTGGAGGCTTAGCGTGGTGTCTGGCAAAGCCCGTGATTGCGGTTTCAGGTCGCGATCGATCACGGTTTGTGCGGCGCTCGGCGTGATGCCCGCGGTCGCCAACAACTCCGCCGCGACCGCATCCAGCAGGATCGCCGACGGGATGTGCACCTCGTCATCCTGTATCGCCTGGAGCGGCAAAGGAATAGCGCGCACCGCGCTGGAGCCGATACGCGTATGGCGCTCCGCATTGGTCAGGTGCTTGCGGTTCGGTTCAGCCACGATCACCACCGCCACTGCTCCATGCGCCTGCGCGTTCAAGACCTTCACCCGGGTAGTGGCGTAGCGGGTATTCCCGGTCCCATTGAAAATCGAGCGCGGATCATCCTCCTGCGGCTCATGATCGAAGATAAGCACGATTTTGCCGCGGGCATCGATGCCGGAGTAGTCATCGTAGCCAAGTTCGGGGGCGCTGATGCCGAAGCCCGCGAAGATCATACCCGCCCTAAGATCCACCGCATGTTTGTAACTGCCAACTACATCCGGATCATGCCAGACTGTCGTTTTGCCGGCGCGCGTCAGCGTTATGGAGGAAGCCTCACGATCGGGCTGATACTCGACCAGTGTGATGGGCTGCAGGTAGCCGGGCTTGCCATTTTGCTCTCTAACCGGCGGCTGCAGGCCGGCCTTGGCGAACTGCCCGGCAATCCAGCGGGTGGCGAGCTCATCTCCAGGCTGCAGGCTGAGGCGGCCGGCAAGCTCGTCTGAGCTGATGTAAGCGAGATCGCGGCGCAGATCAGATTGCTGGATCGCCTGGAAGCCAGGCAGCACCTTCTCAGGGACGCCGGTCTGTGCGCATGCAGTCGAGACCGTCAGGGCGATTGCAGGTAAGGCGACGATCCAACGCATGGGCGCTCCTCAAACTATGTGAAGGCTTGCACTGCTTGTTATGCAGGTCTCGCATTTGATAACGCGTTTGGTGCAACAGGTGATAGTGTATCTTGCTGGAGAAATTTCGAAACAAGAGAGAGTCGCATGGGCATTCCGGCTTATGGGCAGTGGATAAAAGATACCAGCGCCAACGTCTTGACCCCCCGTAGTTCGCGGTTGAAGGCGGTGGATGACGCCATCCAGCAATATGAAAAAACCAAAACCGACAAAGACCTCTGGAGGATCAAGAACGCTTTTGAGGATTGGAAGCGCGACCAGGGAAGCGGCTGGGAATCGAGTGTGCGCAACCGCGCCAAGGCCGTCACCAACCTGAACGCTGCGCTGGATAAGGCTGCTGATTATCGAACCTATCAAATCACGCATTTCACCATCCCGGAATTGGTGGCATTGTCGGTGGTGGCGAAGGAGCGCAAGAAAGCGATCATCAAGATTTTTGAAGACAAGGAGGTAAATTTCAAAGCCGCCAAGTTGAAGGACCAGTTAAAGCTGGCAGCGCAAAAGGTAAAAGACAAAGCGGAAGAGGGCGCCGCCTACCTTACGACCAAAGGCAAGACCAGCACTCCCAAGACTTCGGGTCCCCCCGCATCCGACGTCGTGCGCCGGAAGATGGAAGACATGGTGACGACTATGTTCAGTGTCGACGGCCTGGAGGCGCTGGGCAGCCTGGGGGGCTTCATCATGACCATCCTTGGGCAATGCGCGGTCAGCATCCCGCCGGTGGTCGGCCACATCAAGGATGGCTATGACCTCTTCACTGGCTGGGCCAAAGTGGGATCAGACTTATATACGCAATTCAACATCTCGGAACGCGTGTATGCCATCGACACCGGCGCCCCCAGCGCGGCGTTCGATGCATTAAGGAGCTGCCTGGCGGACGAAACCAAGAACCAGGCCATCAGCGCCACCCGAGCGACTACATCCTTTGCACTCAAAACCGGATTAGCCTTTGTCGACGGGGGCGCCATTAGCGGCCCGGTGGTGGGTGCAGCCAATGCCCTGGCCGATTTCTCCCACCAGATCTACTTGCTGGCCACGGAATACAAAGCGACGAAGGCGATCAATGCGGCTCTCGGTGCTGGCCAGTTGGATATCCGCTTGTTCCGGAGCTATCCGCTCATGGGGTGCTATTTCCTGGTCAGCGCAACCCTCAGCGACTTGATCCCGATCGAATCCTTTGGCTCGCCAGGTTGGATGGACTACATCGAGAATCTACACAAGTATGGTTTCGAGCAGATTTACAAGTCGTCCCTCGATCTGATTGAAAAGTCGCCCTGGGAGATCCAAGGCTTACCCAAGAGGCCCAAGGGAACGAGCGCGGGCATCTTCACGGAAGTGAAGCGTATCTTCTCCACCGTCAGCCCGCTCGGCGATTTGAAGGACCTGAAGGATCTGTCAAGTTAGCCTGAGTGACCAACAGGATTTTGTGGGGGGAGCGTAGTAATGGATGTGCGGTTTTTCCGAATGACTACCTCTCAATGAGAGGAACCACTCCCCTTCGGTGGGCTCTGCGTTTGCAGAACGGAACATGCTGAGTTGGGTGCCAGCGACGGCCAACGCCGCGTTGCCCAAAAAAGCGGCGTCGTAGATGGTTGATTTCTTCGCGTATCTTAGCCATCGCTACGGCGTAAGCGGTATGCCTAGTCCGAGCCTAGGGTTCGTAGATGACTCCGTTAATTCGAATCTTGGAACACCAATGACAAAATCGCACTTCCTTGCCCGGCGGTAAGAATTCCTGGATCTTGAGTTCTCGCCACCGCTAATACTACAGAAACAGGGAAAGGCTTTTAGGCTACTCGATTCGTGTTCCCTGTGCGGCCACCACTTCTTTAGCGAAGTAGCGAGTGCCGCGTCGGAACCGGATGCTCGAAGTTCGTGGGATGGCTTGGACATACTCCTCCCTTTCCTGGTGCCGAATGATAGGAAGTTTTTAGCATTCTTACCGCGGCTCGTTCTTGTTATACCTCGCCAGCCAGTCCGTTAGCTCCTGCATTACGTTCAGCCGCTGCTCCCACAGAACCGGGAAGTGCGGCGATCCGGGGTAAGTGACCAAACGTACCGTCTTGCCGCGGGCTGCCAATATCTGAAAGTACTCAGTTCCTTGAAATGTCGGCACCCGCTGGTCGGCTTCACCATGCAGAATCAGCAGTGGAGTGGTCACCTTCTTGGCATACGCAACGGCAGAAAATTTCCGGAACGCCTCCGGGTCTTCGTCCGTCCAGCGCGCATCGTAGTCGGTTTGCGCAATGTCGCTTGTCCACAGGAAAGACCCCCAGTCGGTAATGCCCGCACCTTCAATCGCGGCCTTGTAACGGCCCGTTTGGGTCACCGTCCATGAGGTCATGAATCCGCCTGCGCTCCAACCGAAGATTGCCAGGCGGTTGGGATCGGCCCAGCCCTGCGCGATGGCGTAATCGGTCGCGCTATCAACATCCTGATAGGCGCGATCGCCGGAGTGTTGGTAGATGGCGGCCATAAACGCGGCGCCGTAACCCGTTGAGCCTCGATATTCGGGCTGGAGCACTATGTATCCCAGACCGGCAAGCACCCGCGAAAAAGGATCAAAGCGCAACTCGTCATTTGACTCTGGGCCGCCGTGCGGCAGCACCAGGAAGGGATATTTCCTGCCTTCCACAAAACCGGCGGGAAAGGTTGCAATGCCTTCCAGCGCTATCCCGTCTTTGCTCTTCCAATGTACGGGCTGCACTTTACCGAGTTCGACCGCCGCCAGCTGCGCATCCCCCTCATGCGTAATCTTGCGCAGGTGGTCTCCGTCGGGCACGGCTACGTTCACGGTATGGTCCGGATCGCCCACGGTCAGCGCAATCTGCATAGCGCCGTGCGCGTACTCATTGACTGCCGGCGGGCCTTCGATGATCCCTTCCTGCCAGTGGTACATCGGTTTGAGTACGCCGTCACGAAACTCTTCCAGGTCGGTTTGTACGCCATGAGCGATTCCCACCCACACCTGGCCTTCGGGGTTCCCTGATAGTGACACCGCCGTGCCCTCCAAATCCGAGGAACGGTCGGCGGCTGTCCCTCCTGTACTCGCCACTGTCCATACATGCTCAGGTGTCAGAACCTCGGAGGTGGTTGATAGGAATGCAATTTCCTTGCCGCTGTTTGTCCAGGCAAGCCCACTCACGATGTTGGCGATATCTGTCACGTGTCGCGCGCCTGTCGCGCTGCACACGTCAATTGCGGAGGTCACATCGTGACGACCGATGTGTGGCGAGACCGATAGCAGCGCCACTGACGATCCATCCGCGCTCCACACAGGTGCGCCGTCCACCGACGTAAGCCCGCGGCACCACCAGGTACCCATCGTGCCATCGGCATTCACGACATATAGGCTCGACTGCTGCGGTTCCACTACGTGACGGACATCCTCCGATGGGTCCGCAGGGCGCGGATCGGCGCGGATCGCGAACCGCTTGCCGTCTGGCGAGGCTGCGGCAGACGCGATCCCTCGCGGCAGCAGCACCACGGTCGATGGAACGGTCGCAGCCTTATGGCCCTGGAGCGGGAAGATCGCTAGTTGGCGCTGCTTGTTCACCTTCCATGCGCCGTAGAGTTTGTCCCCGTCGGACGTGAATCCCATCGGAGAGAAGTCATCGGTAACATCCAGCTTCGCGGCATGGCTACCGTCGGGAGCGATGGTCCACCACTCGTTGAGCGTCGGCCCCTTCTCTGCGCCGAACGTCAGGTGATAGAGAATTGTTGCGTCCGGAGAGACTGCAGTCGCCCTGGCGCTTCGCAGGGGCGCCCAGTCGTGGGCCGTAAAAGGATGTTTTGCCGCTTGCCCAAAAGCCGTTCCCGCCATGACCAGCACGACACCTAGACATCTCCCAAGGTTCTGTTTCATCTCATCTTTCCCCCTCGGTTTGGCCTATTATGCGCGCGATTGCGCGGCTAATGACTGGAAGCTTCGAAAACAGTGAAACGATGTTCGAGCTCCCACTGCTCGGCCGCACGGTCGCTTGACTTGAGCAGCGCCGCGCACGCGGATGCAGGCTTGCTCAGCGGGGTAATAGGCGCGGAACAAGCTGCTTTGCGCCGAGTAAAGTTATCGGGCGCGGCCCACAGGCTCTCACCAGGAATGAATGAGTGTTCCAGCGACGTGCGGGCCATGTTTTTCAGGTCCAGATAGCCAAGGCCCTGCTCCTCGACCGCCTTTTCATATTCGTGAGTAATGTCGATACGGGAGACACCTTCGTCATCGGTCGAAAGCGCCACCGGAACATGCGCCGCGCGGTAAAGGGAGAGCGGATGGTCTTTGCCCTTGATGCCGAGGATCACATCATTGGAGGTAAGGTTGATCTCAACCATAATGTGTTTCGCGGCCAGCTCTTGCAACAGATCGTGCGGCCGCTCTTCATACATCACATCCACCCCGTGGCCAATGCGCTCCGCGTGGCCCAGTTCGACCGCCTCGCGAATATGGAACTTCAACCCTTCCGGCGCCACCATCCCGGGCGACAGTTCACCCGCGTGCAACGTCATGCGCACCTTGGGGTAAATGCTGTGAAGATAGTCCAGCATCCTCATGTGCAGGTGATAGTCGCGCATGGATAGATAGCCATCTTCCGGCATCACAAAGTTCAGACCGACCACCCGCGGATCGACCGACGCGAGTTCAAAACCAAGTAGCGTCTGCGCGAACACCTGCTCCGGGGGAAAGCCGCGCAAAACCTGGTACAGGTAGAGCACCTTCACAGAACAGGCCGGTTTCGCCTGCGTTTCTCCACAATGTTCACGCTGGGCACGCGTCGTCTCCATCGCGTCCAGATCCTGACGATCGGTGGCGATCTCGTCGCGTAGTCCGCCGGCCAGCAACGTTTCGTAGGTTTTCTTCAGGTCTTCGGCGGAGTCACCGCTCCAGCCAATCTGGTATCCAAGTTTGGCCGCGTGAGCAAACGACGGCGTGTACATGGCTTCGATATATTGCTCGCTCTGCTCCTCGGCGCGGGTCGCAATCTCATCCACCCACTCGCCGTCGTGCGATTTCCCGAGTGCCTCGAAGCGGTCGAAGGTGGCAAAAAATTGATCGTGGCCGCTGATTCCAGACGACGGCACAAAGTAGCGCATGGAGAACGCATTGACCATGGCATCGTAAAGATTCTGGTCCTTGAGTGCATTGGCGGCGGGCGCGGCGCCTTCGCCGCAATCGCCCTGCGGCTTGATCAGAGTCATCGTCGCCGTCTTTACGCAGAGCCCATCCTGCACCGCGTCGCGAATCAGGGTCTCGGAATACACCGTACCCCCGCTCATGTGAAGATGCAGGTCGCCGCCCTTGGGCATGCCCTGCAAAAAGACGCGCAAAGCCAACGGGTTCTTGCTGGCTGCTGCGAAGGCGCGCACTGTGCGCTGCTCTCCGGTGCTCTGCCCTACACATAACTGCCCGCTCACGCACACGCCGAGCAATAAACAACCAACCCTGTGCAAAGTCATGCTGAATCCCTCGCTATTGGTTGTCATTCTCGCATGGGCTGGATACCATCACACTCATCCGAGAAGTGAACAAACCTGATCGCTAAGGACCTTCCATGACAAGGCAACTCCGGTTGGGGATCCTTCTTTGCCTGATACTCGCGTGTACCTCCCTGCTTCAGGCGCAGAACAAGCCTCTCTACTACAACCCCAGCGACAAAATCCTGATACTCGGCGCCGTGCCGCAGGAGATCTCCCCCTTCGTCGCAGCCATGAAAGACGGTGTGAAAAAGGAGCTGTGGGGCATTCCTTACTGGCAGGGCGAAATCGAAGGCAAACCAGTCATCGTTGCCATTACCGGTATCGGTAAGGCATACACTGCAGCGACGACGACCTTGTTCCTCACCGAACTCAAACCGCGCCTTGTCTTGATGAGCGGAACCGGCGCGCGCATCAACCAGCAACTCCGCACCGGTGACGTGATCGTTGCCACTACCCTGTATGAGCACGACTACGGCAGCCTGACCCACAACGACATGGTCTATCGGCCATTCAACAGTCCGGTCAACGGCGCCGAGGTCAAAAACGAGATGTCACCGTCCAACGCCATGCTCAAACTCGCCGACCGGGCCATGGCCAGCTATCGCGGCCCCCAGGTTACAGCCAATGGCGCAACCTACGAGGTAAAGGTGCGGCGCGGCGTGGTCGCCTCCGCCGACTTGTTCGGCATGACACAGCAACGCATCGACTCGTTGCGCACCAACTTTCATACGGATATCGTCGAAATGGAGTCCGCGCCTCTGGGCAAGGTCTGCCAGACATTCGGGGTACCTTACCTGGTCATACGGGCCGGCAGCAATGTCGCGCAGGAAGCGCCCAACGATGACTACCTGCGGCTGAGCCCGATTGCCGCCAAACAAGCCGCTTATTTCACCCTGCACCTGCTCAAATACTTGTAGCGCGAAAATCTCCTCACGCTACAACCCCTGTCGATCTCTTTCTGTCTGGAGAAACGGTGCGCCGTGAAGCACGCTTTGCCATCCTAGTGTCGCCCACTGAACCACCAGGGGCTGACCGATCTGATCGAATGGAAAGCTGCGCTCGACGGCGGATGCCAGCTCTTCACGTGGGAATTCACGCATGTCGCAGATACCGCCCCCAAGCAGCACAGTCTCAGGCGACAGCACGGCAATAGCGCTCCCCACCGCGTTGGCCTGATTGCGAACAAAATCGGCTACGTGCTCGCCCAGCACCGGGTTATGCCTGGCAGCCGAAAACACGTCCGGGATGGCGACACCGTGCTCCTGAGCGATGCGCTCCAGTACCTTGCCGGACACATACGATTCGAGGCATCCCGTCCGCTCAACCCCTAACCATCGATGCGACCCGTTGTAAGGCATATGTCCGACCTCGAACGCCCAGCCAGACCCGCGGAAGGCGCGTCCGTTCTCGAGATACGCCGCGCCAACACCCGTTCCGAAGAAGAATCCAAGTACGGACTGGGCGCCCCTGCACCCGCCGGCAGCGTGCTCGCCCATGAGGGCAAGCACCGCATCGCGCTCCAGGATGACCGGGATACCCGTCTCATGGGCAAGCTCATCCACCAGTGCGCAACCATTGAGTTCTGGAATGTTCACTGCCAAAAGAACATGCCTGGCCGTTTTGTCCAGGAAGCCGGGGACGGTGGACACGATGGTATGAGGTTTAAGCTTCGCCTCGTCGATAGCGAGGAAAATCAACTCAGCCAGGCCTGCTACCGGATTGGGACGGCGAAGATGACTCGTGGGAAATACCCGCACATACGTTTGCGGCACCCCTTCGACAACGAAGCCAATTTTGACCGTCGTGCCGCCGATATCCGCTACCAGCAGCGTGCTCACCCGGCCTCCGTCAAACGCTTTAGAAATGAAGCGAGCGATTGGCAGAATTGAGACCGATAGAGCGCTTGGTCCACCGTTTTCGACGTGACAATCTGCAGGGCCGCACCCGGGATGAGATCTTTCAACTGTGATGCGTAGCGCAGCGGGTGGACATACTCCTCACCGTTTCCGATGACCAGGGTTGGCGTGCCAATCGAGGCTATGTCCTGCTGGGAGAGACCGGGCCCATCCTTGGGGATGCGTGAAAGCAGTTCGATCGTGCTCTGTTCATCCCGGCGCGAGAAGAAGCTAAGCAGCGAGGCAGCGTTATCGGGGGAAGCCCTTTTCACCGCGGCTAGTGTTTCAGAGTTCGCAAATCGCCTCAGGCCTTCTTCCCGTCCGTACTCCTTGAGCAGCTCTGCGAGCACGAGATAAGGATGCATGGTGGGAGGGGCTGGTTCATCGACCCACGCAGGACGAGCCAGGATCAGGCCCTTGATGCGCCATGGAATGCTGGCCGCAAGACGCATGCTGATGGCAGCACCCAGCGAAATACCGCCAAGCACAACAGCGTCGATACCCAGGTGGTCGAGCAACGCTGCCACGTCCGTAGCAAACTGCGCGATCGAAAGGCAGGCGGGGTTTCCCAGTTGAGACTCGCCATGGCCGCGACATTCCAATGTGATGCGTCGGACGCCCACATTCCTGGGGAATACGTCCGCGGGTTGTTCCCGGTCGGCACCTAGGCCGTGCTGCCAGACCGTTGGCAGGCCTGAACCAACATCCTCATACGCGAGAGAGCATCCATCTTCTGTGATCAAACAGCCAGAGCTCACGCAGACTCTCCGATAATCCTCTGCAAAATCTTCGCCACAACTGCAGCCTTCTCTGCCGCGAATCCATGGGCGACCAATGCGTCGTCATAACCCACCCGGCGTAACGCGCCGGTGAAGGCCAGCAGATTGACCTCCCCTTCACCGGGTGCAACCACCTGCCCGGAGGCGTTTATGTCCTTCGCGTGAGCCAGCAGGAGCGCTCCGCCTAGAAGGCCCGCCGCTTCCTCAATGACTGCGTGTTGCCTCGAAAGCGTCTCCGGTGTGAGTAGGTTTGCCGCATCCAAAAGGATGCCAAGATGCGAGGAGGCCATCTCGTTCAGAATTCTTTTCGCTGCCCTTGCGTCACGAATCACATTTGCCGGTTCCGGCTCGATCGCGAGACGGATGCCTGCCGCTTGTGCCACGCGAAGTGCGAACTCGAGCTCAGAGCGGAGATCCTTCCACGCCTCGTCGCTGTCATTTTCAGGATGGAACTTCCACATGTCGTGCGGATCTCTCGATCCGGTGCAAAGACTTACAATGGGTGCTCCCATCTCGCGTGCCGCACTGACAACGTTTTGAAACCCGGCTCTGGATGCCTGTCTCACTTTCGCATCCGGGTGGGCCATATTGTAGGTTCCGGAAAGCGCCGCTAGCCGAATGCCTCGGGCACGCGCCTCCTGGCAGAATTGCGCTGCTACTCCGGGAGGCACAGTGTCGGGCAAACTGGCTAATCCCGCGGAAGACAAGTTGGCCTGAAGTCCTGCGTAGCCATCCATAGCGGCGGCGCCGATAACCTCTGCGACGTTTTTCATCGCATATGCGCGGGAGAAAATCGCAGCGTACATTACACAGGGCCCACTACCGTCGCCAACTCTATTCGCTCCCCCGAGTCGACTGAGCGCGCAATGGCCACCATCGCCTGCACAGAAGCCACGCCGTCTTCTACATTCGCACCTCGCATCGGGATCCCTTTCAGAAGCGTGTCGGCGAAGCCTTCCAGTTGGCGACGATAGAAATGACCATCGGCGCCCAACACGCGATGGGTGCTCGCATCCTTCTCGTGGAAGATGTCCACTTCGCTCGACTTGTAGTACCAGGGATTGAAAATCCTACCCACGGCGCTTCCCTTCTCGCCATAGATCTGAAATCCTTCGAACCAATCCATCCGAACAGCGACGGTAAGGTCGAGATGCCCCAACGTTCCGCTTGCGAACTCCGTTTCTACAAACCAACAGTATGCTCCAAAACGCTCTAAAAGCCGCGCACGAACCGCCGTGATTGGGCCACCCAAATAACGCGCCAGGTCGGCCAGGTGACAGCCGTGAGCAAGCATGTAGTATTGCGCACGGTTTGCCTTCGGATCGCCCTTCGGCTTAAGCGCCTTTGCCCCAAAGCGAGGCAGGGGTTGCACTGCATCGGTCAACTCATAACGATGAGTCGAGTCGCAGTACCAGGCCTTCAGAGCCAACATCTGGCCCATCTCTTCGTCGATGAACTTGCGCGTGGCTTCAATGCCCGGATCGAAGCGCAACATGTGCCCGACCTGGAGGACAAGGCCGGTCTTCTGTACGTCCTCAGCTAGGGACTTTACTTCTTCTACCGTTATCCCCAGGGGCTTCTCACACAACACGTGCTTGCCTGCAGCGAGCGCCTTGCGGGAGGCCGGGACATGGAAAGCGTCGGAAGTTGCGATGATGACAGCGTCGAGAGATTCATCGTGCAGCATTTCGTCGTAGTCGAGGTAAATCCTCTCCGCGTCGTAGAAGGTGCCAAAGCGTCGAGCCAGCGACTCATCCGCATCGCAGACCGCGCGGAGAACCACATTCCTCGCCTTCTGCGCGGACTCCAGATGAGCAAATTGTGAGATCGGACCGCATCCCAGGATGCCGACTCGAAGGCAACGTTCTTCCTTCCTCAAATTTCCCCTTCTTTCCGGCGACCGCGAGACCGGTCATCCCCTTTATATAGCGCTTAGGCAAAGGGGTCTGCAAATCGTGGGCCCTCCAGCCCTGGTAAGGGCCGAACAGCACCCGGCCAGAAATCCCGGGAAGTGGTGCGTTATTGACCACGACATGCACACCCCAATCTACGCTATGAGCGATGGGGAAAAATGTAACTCAGGGACTGAAGGGGTCGGAAATCAGGTTGAGGTAGGAAGGTTGGTGAAGTTCATCGGCGTCGCGCTGGTGGGAGCAGAGAACGAAGCCGTCGTCGGCTTACGACGGTAGGCGGCACGGCTGAATCCGTGGCCCTTCGTTCTACCAGCCTGTTTAGGCGAAACGCCGGGTTGGATCCCCGTGCTTAGCAATCTGTCTTCCTGAACGAAGCCATAGTTCAACAATGATGGTGTTGATCGAAAAGCCGATCCAGAACGCCACGCCAAAAAACTGCCTCGGTTCCAGATGCGTCCATCGGCTGGTTGCGAAAAAGATACCCATCACCGGGCGAGTCGTCGCGATACCCAGAAGAATGCCAACCGCCCGAGTGAACCATCGCATTTTCTGGAAAGACTCGCCGGCCCGCGCATACCGATAGGCCCGAGCCATGGAAAACAGGAAGACACTATTAAAAAACAGCACAGCGGAACGTTCCACCCATCCCCCAAAAGCGGGTATGCTCATGGCATAAGCAGTCATCCCAACCATAGCTCCCAGTGGAAAAAGCAACCGCTCCCACAGCCCACTCTTTGCGCGAAGAAGGACCAAGGGAGCCACCAGAACAAACGCGGTTGCAGAAACAATATGGGCAAACGTCAAAGCAGCGTGGGAGGCAAACGTCGCGTCCAGTGCGGCCATAGCTGCTGGGCCAGTCTGCGACGGGTGCGCCAGGGCAACGAACCGTCGCAAAGCTACCGCGACCGCGATCATAATACAGGCCCAGAAGCCGGCCTTGAGCCACAGAGGCGCCCGGCCCCGTATCCCGGATTGTTGGCCGCCGTCGATCTCCGTTTCCCTTCTCTTATGTTCTAGGGCAGCGTTCCTCTCGACTGTTGTCGGGTGTACCATCCCTTGAGTAAATCACCCGCATAACCTCGGGGCGATAAAGGTTGGTGAAGGATTGTAAAGATAAGTAAAGACCGAACGCTGCATCCACCAGGCGATTACCATCAGAAACGAAAGAGTCGTTTACCGCGATGAATAGTCTGCTAATTGTCGACGACGATGTTGAACTCTGCGCCTTGCTCGTCGAGCGTCTGGCCGAGGATGGATTCAACCTATCCGCCGCGCACAATGGAATCGATGGTCTGGAACTCGCCAGTAGCGGCAGCTATTCCCTTGTCATCCTGGACGTGATGCTGCCCCGCATGGGGGGGATCGATGTACTCAAACAATTGCGCGCACGCTCTTCCGTACCCGTCCTGATGCTTACAGCGCGTGGAGACGACATTGATCGCATCATCGGGCTTGAGGTGGGGGCTGACGACTATTTACCCAAGCCGTTCAACCCCCGAGAACTCGTTGCCCGCATTAAAGCGATCCTGAGGCGTATGGAGGAGCGACGCACTGACCTCGAAAAGTTTACAGCTGGCGATATCCTGATCGACACTTCCGTGCGAGAAGCCTACGTAGGCGACAGGCCGCTGCAATTGACGACCATCGAGTTCGCCCTTCTGGAGGTCCTGGTGCGCAACCCGGGACGAGCACTGAGCCGCGACTATCTCACCGACATTGCCTTGGGAAGAAGGCTAGGCGCGTTCGATCGCACCATCGACGTGCATATCAGCAACCTCCGCAGAAAGCTGGACGAACGTCGCGGCATCCAGCGCATCAAGACGATTCGCGGCAGCGGCTACTTGCTCGCACCGCGCAAGCCGGCAGAGGACCTTTGAGCATGCCCGGTCTTTTTGTCAAAATCTTTATCTGGTTCTGGGCAACCGTAGTCCTGACATGCCTTTCGCTCGTGCTGGCCTTTGCGCTCCAGCCACAAGGTGTACCGTCGCGGTGGCATAGCAGTCTCGAGGATACGACGAAGTACTACGGTACGGCGGTTGTCGGTGTATTGAAACAAAGTGGAGCCCCTGCAGCGACCATGTTTATTAACCAGCTCTCCGCGGATACGCACGTACGCGCTTGTCTTTTCGATGGCAAAGGCGTGAGACTGGCCGGATGGGACTGTGCAGAGTTCGAGCAGGATGTCGACCGGGTTGTGCACGGCGAGCGCTCCGTTGGCTCCATGCATCGCGGCTTGGCGGCGATCGTGATACCGGTAAAGGATTCGGGCGGCCACACCTATATCTACGCGTCGGAGCTCTTGTCGGGCCCAGGCGCCGCATTTGGGGTCGATCTGAAAGTCGTGTTGATGCGTATCAGCCTGGCACTGACCGTGTCTGGCCTCATCTGTTACTTTCTTACCCGCTACCTGACGAGACCTATCTTGCGTCTTCGCTCCGTCTCCCAGCAAATCTCGGCAGGGCAATTGAGCGCCCGCGCAGACGCCGCCCTGGAATCGCGAAGAGACGAGATTGGCGATCTTGTTCGGGATTTCAATAGCATGGCAACCACGACGGAGACTCTTATCTCGAGTCAGCGGCAGCTCTTATATGACGTGTCACACGAGCTTCGATCGCCACTGGCACGGCTGAATGTCGCACTCGACTTGTTACGCGGCCGCGTTGGCGATGTTCCCGCATTGAACCGTATGCAGATTGATCTGCAAAGACTGAACGAGACCATCGGACGGCTGCTGACTGTGGCCAAGCTTGAGGCCTCGCCGACCCTTCAGAATTCTGCGAAGGTGAACTTATCTGCCCTTGTTTCCAGCATCGCCGCCGACGCAGACTTTGAGGCGCAGGAACGAGGAAGCCGCGTAGAAGTAGCAGAAACCGCAGACCTGGCGGTGCTTGGAGATCCCAATCTCCTGCGCAGCGCAATCGAGAATGTGCTCCGCAATGCCCTCAGGTTCACCGCGCCCGGCACGCCGGTCGAAGTGCTTCTTCAAACTACACCGGTGTTGAACGGCGATGACGCAATCATTGTCGTACGCGACCATGGCCCCGGCGTACCTCAGGACGAGCTCACCCGCATCTTCAAGCCTTTCTACCGCTTGTCCGAGTCGCGAGGCAACGATTTCAACGGTGCTGGCCTGGGCCTGGCGATCGCCGAGAGGATTGTCCGCCTTCATGGAGGTAGAATCTGCGCGACGAATGTTGCCGGCGGAGGGCTGAGTGTTGAGATCACCTTGCCCCGCATGCCGCGAAATGAATCCGAAAACGAGTAGCGTTCAGGAATCGGGGCCCTGCTTATGCAACAAGGGCCCGGTTTCAAGCCTGCGATCCCTGCCGGCTGCCTTATGCCAGATCGTCCAGCTTCTCCAGTTTATCGAGGCAACCGATCCAGCCGTGCTCGTGCTTCGCTACTGCTTCCGTTGTGCGGAAACGTTCATGGGTAAGGACAAGTTCCGTACCCTGCTCAAGATCACGCAACGCGACTGTTACCAATGTCTCCTCGCCCGGCTCGCAGGTGCCCCCCCAGGTGAACGAAAGCAGTTCGTTCGGAACTATCTTCCGATAAAACCCAGACGCGACATAGACGGCATTGTCCAGCCCGTGCATCTCCACCCGGTACTCACCCCCCACGCGCAGATCGGCGCGGGCGCTTGCCACCCGCATCCCACCAGGAGCAAACCATTGCTGCATCAACTCCGGCGTTGTCCATGACGCAAAGACGCGAGAACGCGGGGCCTTGATCACTCGCCGAACCTCTAATTTCAAATCTTCACTTTTTTCCTGCTCTTGCACTGCTGATTGCTCGCTCATGCTCTTCTCCTTCGAGGAAGTGTTGGAGAGCGTCAAGTTGCCGCTCCCAGAATTTTTGGTAATAGGCCAGCCATTCCTCAGCGGGCCGCAGCGGGGCGGGATTGAGTCGCACAATCTGAAAGCTGCCGCGCCGCTCGCGCGCGATCAGTTCCGCGGATTCCAGCACCTTCAAGTGCTTGGACACTGCGGCCAGCGAGATACGGTACGGCTTGGCAATTTCACCCACGGTCTTTTCCTGGGCGGATATGTCCCGCAAAATAGACCGGCGCGTCGAGTCGGAAAGCGCGTGAAAGATCGAGTCCAACCGGGCGGCATTGGATTTAACCATATGGTTTAATGATAGGTCGACGCCAAGCAACTGTCAACCACTCGGTTAAATGCTTCCTCAAAAGCTCTCTTCACGAAGGGCACGGCTAAACGAGCGCGGAACAACTCAAAGCCGAGGGCGGGAAGTAAGGCTTGGGTCCGGAGCGTTTATATCCCGCACAGGGCGAGACTCAGCTCTGCGGAACGCTCTAATTTTTCGGGAGTCACAGCTCCAATGCTTTATATCAGGGCACGACTTAGTCGGGCCCTGATACAAACCGAAACCGATCAGGCCGCTGGGCTTTGCAGTATCTGTGCCAGTGCGTGCAGCCGCTTCGCATCCGCGGTGTTCTTGGAGCCGGCGGCATCTGCTTCCACAGAAGCTGCCATACCCTGAAGCCTCGCGACATCCTTCTTGCCCAGCTTCGATGTCTGCGCACGGACGACCGCCTTGTTGAGAGCGTCGAGCCGCTTCGCAGGCAGCGCCTGAGAGCGCCCTAACTGATCCAGGTAAGCCCGGGCAACGACCAGCTGAGACGGCCATGCAATCTTCGCCTGGTTCTGCACGTTCAACTCGTTGAAGCGCACCAGGTCAGATGCATCGATCTCGTTCTGCGTTAGAAATTTGCTCGGGACCAGCTTGAACACATCGAGCCCGCGAGCGATCTCCGATCCATAGATGTACCCGTTGTACCAATACGCAGACCAGTCTCCGCCCAGGATGAGGGTCGAGGCATTGAGGGGCCCCCGATCGAAGTAAGCAATCTCGTACGGATGGGCCGCGTCGGTGAAGTCCATCACAGAAATCCCGCCCTGGTACCACGCCTGCACTTCGATATCACGTCCGGGAACCGGTACCAGCGATCCGTTGTGAGCTACGCAGTTCTCCGTTGCCGTCTGGGCCGCGGGCATCTTGTAGTAGCTTGCCAGTGAGAGCTTGTCGTCTTGCAAATTAAAGATCGCGTCGGCGCCCCACTTGTTGGGGTCCGTCGGACGGCACCTCGGCTGCAGGCCGCCGCCCCACTCGTCCGTGAACACCACCTTGGTTCCGTCGTTGGAGAAAGAAGCAGAGTGCCAATAGGAGTAGTTCGGATCATTCACCGCATCCACCCGCTTCGGATGCACCGGGTCTTTGATGTCGAGCAAGATCCCGTTTCCTGAGCAAGCACCCGCTGCCAGCCCGATGGCCGAATAGACGGTAATGTCATGGCATTGGTTGGTGTCCACGGGTTTCTCCGATTTCTGGTCATGGCTTCCGCCATTGTTGAGCCCGTTCAACGCACCCGTGCGCGGGTCGATAAACACCCGCGGACTCGACACCACTTTAGCCTCCTCCGGTGCGGCAAGTGGCACCTTGATCACGTCAATACGGAACAGAGAAGTGTTCTTGTCTTTGTCTGGAGCCTCGCCGGAACATCCCGCAAGCTCTTCGGATTGCCGCACAAACGAGGTTCCCGAGACATAGAGGTAAACATTATCTTTGTCGTTGGGATCGACCACCAGCGTATGTGTGTGTGAGCCCCGGCAGGTCTGCACTGCCGCCACCTGCTTCGGGTTCTTGATGTCCGAAATATCGAAAATCCTCACCCCACGAAACCGCTCCGGGCTGGCAACCGGGACTCGCTTGTCCTTTTCATGACCGGGTTCCGGCGGAGGTAGCGGAGGGAAACCCTGGGTCCCGCAATCAAGCCTTCCATTTGGCATCTCGACCGACACAAAGAGCAGGTTCTTATAAACGGAGGGATCGCCCTGGCCTCCTGGGCAAACCAGAGACGTAACCAACGATATGTTCGCTGGATTCGAGATATCGAAGATATTTACGCCATAGAAGTTGCCCTGGAACAGGTGAGTCCCCTGAAACGCAAAATCTGAGTTCGCAAAGGCAAGTTGCGCGATGACTGGTTGCATGGGTTTGGGGATCTTGGCCTTGTTCACACCAAGAGTGTCCAGAGTCTTCTGGACCACCGGATCGTCCGCCTGCGTGGATGACAACTGAAAGGCCGAAGGCTTCTTCAGGAATGCCACGTGCTTGATGCCCATCGCCGCCTCGCCCGCGTCATAGAACCCCGGCTTCAGCCCAACGCGCGGATCGTTGGTGGTCGAGCCCGTCATCCCTGGCGGCAGCGGGGTAGCTGGTTGCGCAGCGAAGGGATCGTCTTCTCCTTCAGCAGCTGGAGCCGCTTTCGCAGAGGGAGCCGGCGGTGCGGGCGGTGTCTGCGCTTGCAGACGGGCGGTCACTGAACCCAGAAAAGCCACGGCAAATGCCGCGGCGAGCAACCTGACGATGAACGACTGCGAGCGGTTCATTCTTTCTCCTTCAACATACCTGCCATGATTTTGATCTCGGCCCGCTGCGTGTTATCTACATCGGTTGCAAAGTCGAACAGTTCGGCATCCTGGCCTGCTCCCGGCGTATCGAACAATTGCTTCACCATCACCAATGCGCCGTTGTGATGCTGCATCATACCCGTCAAAAACTTCCGGTCAAACTCCGCACCCTCTGCCTGCTCCAACTCATGCATCTGCCGGGGAGTCAGCATACCCGGCATAGCCGGCATCGGCCTACCGCTGCTATCCATGTCCGGCATCCCCGGCATGGCCATCGACACAGGTGCATTGCGCGCAATCAGCCACCGCTTCATGAACTTGATCTCGTCCGCCTGGGAAAGGCTGATGCGCTCCCCCAGGGTGCGAATCGCTTTGTCCTGGGTGTGTGATGGAATCAGCGCGGTCATTTCGACCGCCTGCGCGTGGTGCATAATCATGCCTTGCATGAACTCTATGTCCGCCTGCGAGCGTGGCGGTGCCACCGCGGAGGTAGAAGACGGCAGCCTTCGGCTGGGAGTCCCGGGCGCGCCCGGTTGCACCACCGAGACGGACCCCGCTCCCGTTTGTTGAGCATAACCCTGGCAAACCGGCGTGTTGCAAAGTACCCCAACCACCAACGCCGTAGCCAGACTCCGCGTCAACCCCAAACCATCAAACCCCCACTTACTTGTAACTGCCATATCTGCTGCCCCCACGGTATCATGGCGTCGGGCAATATAGGATATGGACATCTGCTATGCACAGACCAGTCATGGTGCTTTCGACGATAGCGCTCCTCGCATTGACCACCTCCGCCGGGGTGACTGCGCCGCCACAGGTAAACATTGAGGATATAAAGTTGCAGCTGCGCACCCAGATCCAGCCATTCCATGCCAACGGACCTTGGGTGGAAGCCCAATTTGAATCAGCCATCGTACCCGCGAGAACCGCAATCATCATCACGGATATGTGGGATAAGCATTGGTGCAAGGGGGCAACGCACAGGGTAGGGCTCATCGCCCAGAAGATGGAACCCCTGCTCGCACAGGCCCGGGGCGCCGGCATTCTGATCATCCACGCGCCCTCCGAGACCATGGACTTCTACCGTGACGCACCCGGCAGGCTGCTGGCAGAAAACGCCCCCCACTCCGTTCCTCCTCCGGAACTCGCCTTCTCGGACGCTCCTCTCCCCATCGACGATAGCGATGAAGGCTGCGACACTCCCGGAGATAAGCCCCACAAGGCCTGGAGCCGCGAAACCGAAGCCCTTACCATCGCACCAGGAGATGTGATCTCTGACCAAGGGCAGGAGATCTACAACGTGCTTCAGGAGCATCACATCGACACCGTCCTTTTCATGGGCGTTCACGCCAACATGTGTATCCTCAACCGGAGCTTTGGCGTGCGTCAGCTGTCGAAGTGGGGACTGCGCTGCGTGTTGGTGCGCGATCTTACCGACGCCATGTATAACCCGGCGTCGAGACCCTTCGTCTCCCACGCGGCCGGCACGGAACTGGTGATCGAACACATCGAGAAGTACTGGGCACCCACGACCACCAGTAGCGCGTTGACGACAGCATTCAAGAATGCCGGCCTGCTACCATCAAAAACACCTTAATCCTTGTAAAGGACACCTGCGTGATATCCCGCCTGCAGCCGTGCCGCTACTTTCTCCTCATCCTCTTCGCGACCCTAAGCTCCGGGGCCCAACAAACGCCGCCCCTTAAAACGCAGATCGTTCACGCCGGGAAACTGCTTGATGTGCGCACCGGCCAAATCGAGACCGACGCCTACATCACGGTGATCGGGGAAAGGATCGATTCCATCTCGCAGTCGGCCCCAGCCGCGGATAAGCCGATCATCGACATGAGCCACTACACCATCGTCCCTGGGCTGATCGATGCCCACGGGCACATCCTCTCCGATCCAACTACGCAGTCTTCCACGTCTTACCTGATCACCTCTGCTCCGCAAGCCACTGTCCGCGGAGTCGCCAACCTTCAGCTCTGGCTAAAACATGGGTTTACCGTGGTACGGGATGCCTGCGAATCCTATCCGTCCTATCCGCAATTTGCATTGCGACAGGGCGTTGCCAAGGGGCTCATTCGCGGCCCCCGCATTGTCGCCGCGGGCAGTTGCGTATCGGTCACCGGTGGTCACGGCGACTCTGATCGTCTCTCCCCAGACAAGCCGTCCCTTGACCAGCCCAACCAGGTAGACACCGTCGACGATGTCAGCCGCATCGTCCGCCGTGACATCAAGTTTGGCGCCGACTGGATCAAGTTGATGGCAACCGGCGGAGTCATGGATCCTATCAGCGACTATCGCGTGCAGGAATTGAGTGATGCCCAGATGGCGCGGGCGGTCGAAGACGCGCATCGCGCCGGGCACAAGGTAATGGCGCACGCCGAGGGCACCGTCGGCATCAAGGCCGCGGTTCGTGCGGGCGTCGACTCCATCGAGCACGGAACCATGCTCGACGATGAAGGGGCGAAGATGATGGCCGACCGCGGCACCTGGCTGGTGCCGACGCTCTATTGTTTCCAACACGATTTACAGACCGGGCTCTCCAAAGGCCGCGAGCCCAGCAGCATGGCGAAAGGCATTGCCATCGTCAAGGAACAGGGCCCCGCCTTTCAGCGCGCCTTGAAGTACCACGTAAAGATTGCCTACGGAGTCGATGACGACGACATCGACGAGTCTGTCTCCAAGGAGTTTGGTGCGCTCGTACGCGGCGGCATGACTCCACTCGAAGCGATGCAGGCAGCGACCATTCACGGAGCCGAGCTTCTATCCCTTGACAAGGATCTGGGCACCATTGAACCAGGCAAGTACGCCGACCTCGTCGCCGTGCCGTCGAATCCCCTGGACGACATCACGGTGATGGAGCACGTAGCCTGGGTCATGAAGTCCGGCATCGTGGTGAAGCCGCTCCCCTGACCGGCTTGAATGAGTCGGTTGTTTTCCCGTTCAGCCCGTTCGCACCATCTACTTAGGAGCCGCTTCGAACGCCTTTTGAATAAACGCAACAATACGGCGCCGGGCATCGAAACCGTGCCAGGGCTCGGGTACCGGAGCGCCGTAAATCGCCATAGCCAACGGACCATGATTATCGCGGGGATAAGTCACCAGGTCGACCGGCACGCCCATCTGTCGCAATGCGCGATACATTTCCAGGGACTGCCCCAGCGGATCGGTCGTGTCGCCCTCACCCTGCAGCAGCAGGAAAGGCGTGCTGGCTTTATCGGCACTGGCCAGTGGGCTTTGCCTCCATGCATCCTCAGGATGCTCCCACGGCTTGCCAAAATACCAGCGGTCGTACCACGATGAGTCTTCCGTACCGTACTCACTGTGCTGGTCGATCACCGGCGCGCCACTGATAATGGCTTTAAACCGCGTGGTCTTGCCCTCGACAAAGGCAGCCATCTCCCCTCCGTAGCTGTAGCCCATCAACGCCATGCGGCTCCTGTCGATGGGCTCGGTCTTCAGCACGGCATCGACGCCGGCCATGATGTCGCGATAATCGCCCCCGCCAAGATCGTTCTTGTTAGCGGCAGCAAAGGCGGCGCCATACCCGGAGCTGCCCCGCGGATTGGTCCGTAACACAGCCCAGCCGTGACCCAGCAGAAAGTCGATCCATGGTTGATGGGCATCGGCGTAAGCACCCAGAGGACCTCCGTGTACCTCAACAATCAATGGCACCCGCCGCTGCGCGGCTTCCGGTGGCAGGTACAGCCGGCCCTCAATGGTGAACCCGTCGCTCTTCCACTCCAGCCGCTTCGGAGCCACGCTCAACAAGTGCTCCGGTGTCAGTGGCGGAGTCTTCACTGGCATCGCCGGGGATTTCAGGTCCGCCGTGTAGTAAAGCTTTCGCGGATCCCCTCCGCCACTCCCCAGAAAAAGCCAGCCATTCCGCTGCGCGTTCGTCTCCAATGCGGACACATCCGACGACGGCAGCTCCAGCAATTCCGGTTCGCTTGCTCCAACCGAAAAGCGGGCCACTTTACCATGGAAACCGACCTCCACCAGTTGGATAACGCTGCCATCCGCCATGGGTACCGGAAGTCCCCTGCGCATCGAGCCCTTGAAACCACCGCTCAGATCGCGTGTGGTCTTCGCAGCCGTGTCATAAACGTAGAGGTCGGCGTATCCGGGCGGCGCATCCTGTTTAGCCTGTGCCAGGTAGACGATCGACCCTCCATCAGGCGCAAACGCCGCGGCTTCGATTGTCGGCGGCAGCCCCATCAGCTTTTGCGGATGGCTCGAGTCTGCCATGTTGACCAGCCAGCTACTCATCGCCGGTCCCAGGTCGCCCACGCCATTTGCGCCCTCGGAGAGCGCGAGCAGCTTCCCGCTATCGCTGCTCCAGTAAGCCTCCCGTACGTCCGGGTCCACGGAAAGCAGCATCAGCTTGCCGCTCGCTACGTTCAGCACGTACAAGCGCGAGCCGTGAGGGTTATGGTTCACCCACTCGGCGTCCGACTTCGCTTCTTTCTGCGCCTTCTCCCCCGGGGTTTGTGGATCCGCCGCAATGATGGCGATGTTCGCCCCATCAGGAGAGACCTTGTACCGGGTGACATCGAGGCTCACCTCATCGTCCTTCGCCTCGCTCTTCGGATGCTGAGGATTGTCACTCGACGGTGGATCTTCCGGGTGGGCCGCCTCGTCTTTCGGGGGTAACGCGTCCGGGAGCTTGGCCTGGTCCACCACCGGCTTCACCTTGAGGCTAAACGGCTTCGCTTCGCCGCCGTTCAGCGGCAGGCGGTAGAGCGAGATATGTTCGTCGCGTTTAGCCAGAAACAGGATGCTTTGCCCATCGGGCATCCAACTCGCTTCGTACTCTCCGCGCTTATCCGCGTCCGGTGAGTAGGTGATCTGCCGTGGCTCTTCCCCACCGGCGCCGGTGAGCCACAGGTGGCTCTTCGCGCCATCCGCCGTTGCCTCCGTGATGCTGAGCAGAATTCGCTTGCCGTCCGGTGCGAGCCGGGGGTCGCTCATGGTTTTGAAGTGTCGCAACTGCTCGTTGGTTGGGAAGCCGGGAGCCTGCGCCCCGAGCGGCAGGGTGGCAAAGGGCAAAAGCAGCGAAAGAAGAGCATCTCGAACAAAGCCGTCCATATAAGAAGAGTACCCATGAAACCCCGGAAACAAAAACTCCGCCGGCCACAAAAATCTTCGATTCTGGACGGGCTTCGTGCTTTGCTTCCGTCGGGCCACCTTGCAATTTTTACGAGCCGGCCACGTCAACTGACGACTTTCTTCCCCGTGCACACGCCGAGATCCCGAACCGTAACAGTTACGGAAAATTTTACATGCGAAATCGGAACTAATTATCGGGTATCCACCGGGTAAGACGAGATGAACGAAATCCTATGCACAACTCCTGTGCGGCGTTTGCACTCGCTAGTAGTCGCATGTACATTAACAACATTGGCAACTGCTGATTGACCCCGACAATCCAGGTTGCAACGAACACCACACGTTGGAGTAATAATGCGTCACGACATATGGGTTGGACTAAGAAAGGTTTCGCAGCAACTCGACCAGGTTGTTAAGTATGAATCAGGGCAGTTAGACGAGCCCACGACGATAGAACTATTTCAGTCTCTCATTGAGAGTGGCCTCGCCTGGTCTTTGCCGGGCAACTACGGAAGGACCGCAAGCGAGTTAATTACGCTTGGCGTCTGCCATCACGCGGACCGTTCCTTGCACGAGCAGGTACTGGTCGGATGATCGACTACGGCCGCCTGGAGAGAGGCCTTAGTGGTGTGGAGCCCAGCACTAAGGCACAACCTGACACAGATCAACTTACCGCGTACGAGTTAGAAAATACCCGCTTAAAAAAAGTGATTGATGTGCAGAAGATCGAAATCAAAAGACTGATGCGCCTGCTCGGCATTGGCTTGCAACTGAAATAAAATGAGCCCCACTGGCTTACCCGTCAGTGGGGCTCGCGTTGCAGAGTGACCCGCTTTAGTCGAAGAAGTGCCGATCCTCATCCACCAGGTGCGCTTTCGCTGCCTGCACATTGAAGCTGACACCAATCCCAGGCCGGTCCCAAACCTTAATAAACCCACGTTCGACAATCGGGTTCGGCAGCCCTTCAACAATGTCATACCACCAGTCAGGCTGGCCTAACGGATACTCAAACGCAATGTAGTTCTGCGGCAACGCGGCTGCCACCTGCACATGCGCGGCCAACCCGATAAGCCCGTCGAAAACCCCGTGCGGAGCAATCTGGATGCCGTGAAGATCAGCGTATTCCGCAATCCACTTCATCTCCGCAATGCCGCCCACATCCTCCGGGTCGGGACCCACAATATTGACCGCCTGTTTCTCGATCAGGTCTTTGAAATTCTCTCTCAGGTAGATCTCCTCCCCGGTATGAATCGGGACCGTCGTGCTCACCGTCACTTCGCGAAAAAGATCGGCGTTGGGATAAGGCGTGTAATCGCCAGTGATCAAGTCTTCAAGCCATGCGATGTGGAGCGGTTCCATCGCTCGCGCAAACGTGATCGCGTCCTTGACGGTCCAGCCTGGTCCGCAATCAAGGGCCAGCCCAATCTCATCGCCCAGCACCTTCTTCATGGCTTCCACGCAAGCGATCACATTGGCCATCCCGCGTTCCGTCATCATGCCGCGATCGGCATGCGACGCTCCTTTCCGCGGCGGTTCGTCGTACCACGCATTGGGCACCGCGGGCATCATCGCTGGATCGTGAAATCCGACAGCTTGTTTAATCAGTGTGAAACCCTCTTTGGCGTCCTTCATCTTCGCCATGGTCTCCGCGTAATCCTGTGGCGTATGGCCGGTCATCGGAAAGCGGACGGCTCCGTTGTAGATACGGACGCGGTCCCGGATCTTGCCGCCGAGCAGCTTGTATACCGGCTCGCCGGCGACCTGCCCCGCGATGTCCCAGAGCGCTATCTCGATCGCGCTCACCGCCGCGCCCCAGGGCTTGAACGCACCCAGCCGGCGAATTTTCAGCATCACCCGAGCGACGTCGGTCGGGTCTTCACCAATGAGATAGTCCTTATAGAAAAGTACCATCGGCTTGAGGTACGGCTTATAGGACTCGGCCTGCCCATACCCGGAAACTCCTTGATCGGTGACAATGCGCACCGTTGGGTTCTTGCCGATGATCGCGCACCGCAGGTCGGTGATCTTGATGGATACCTGTCCCGCCCGCTTTTCGGCCGGAATACCCTTCTGCTGAGCGGCTAACGCCGTTGCGGCGGCCGCCGACAACGATCCGATAAATCCCCTTCGCGTCCAATGAGCCATGAGCCCCTCTTCCTGGAAAATGTGCCTTAGAACCGCCACGGGTGGCGACTTCCACGCAGCCGCCAGTGTATCCGCTGTCCATTCCGCTCGCTAGTTGGGTTTTCAGCGATCCCCGCGAAGAGAGACTCAGTAATCCATGTGAATCCGGAAGCCGGGAACGGCCACCGGTCCGCGGTCGCAGGTTGAAACCAGGTAGGGGCCGCTGCGGTGCGGCCCTGAGACTCTCAGGGGCAAACCCAGAACCGCAAACAAGGGTGGCTCGGGTCACCGCCTGCTATAAATAGGTCGATGAACGAGCAGCTCTCATTGTTTCGCCACCGTGTGTCTTCCCCTAGTGCATTTACACCAGAAGCTTTGGTGACTGCAGTCCGTAATGGGCGAACCATGGACGCCATCTCCGTCCCCCCGATCTGTGTCCTCGATTTCGACGGCGACCTTACGGATTGGCTTCTCAAGTCAGGGCTGACGCAACCGCATCCAGGCTGGGCTTGCTTCCATACGACGATGCATGCGTTTCAGATTGACGGAATGGAGTATGGTCTGATCGCTCGAACCATCGGCGGCCCTTACGCGGTCTTAGTGGCCGAACAGCTCCACGTCTCCGGCGCAAAGGTCATCCTGGGTCTCACCTCGGCCGGCCGCGTCACCCCTTCATTACCTCTTCCCAGCCTGGTCCTGGCAACCAGTGCTATTCGAGACGAGGGCACTTCTTACCATTACCTCCCTGCCGCAGATATTGTTGCCGCTCCCTCGGACTTAGCGGACGCGATGTACCGGGGTCTGCACGGATTGAGCCTTCCTGTTTCACAGGGCCTCGTCTGGACTACCGATGCTCCCTATCGCGAGACGGTTGAGGAGCTGAAGGAGAATTTCATCAAGGGAGCCCTGGCCGTTGAGATGCAAGCCGCATCGTTGTTTGCCTTTGCCAGTGCCCGCCATGCAAATGTCGCAGTGGTCGCCCATGTGACGAATGCAATTGAACAACCCAGAGCCTCGTTTGACAAAGGTTCCGACGAACACGGCTGGGAGACTGTCCAAGCCATGTGCAGAGCCAGTAGAGCGTTTCTGGATAAGTCTCTTGGATGACAAGGCACGCGAGCCATCATCCGCGGTAATACACTGGGCGATCGCAAACGCTATGGATTCGCGGCCCGGCTTAGGCGCCGAACCTCCCGGCCTTCAATACTCTAGCTATTCTTTTTCCCACACGTCCGTGTAGGTGCCAGGCTTCGCCGGCCCGCTCATGACTTTTCTCGTGGTCGTCATCACTTTCCCGTCCTCTGACAAGACGCTGTGGACTTGCATTCCCAGCTTGTTGTCTGTCGTGAACGTGATATCCGAAGTGCTCGCGGTGAACGGCTTCGCCCTTACACCGTTATAGGGAGCTTCGACAATCTTGCCTTGCCCCCCGCGTATCGGTACAGAAAATTGCGTCTTGAAAGAAGAGCCATCTGGTGCCTTGCCAGTCACCGTGATAGATTGCACCCCGCCTTCATCGGCGGCTACCAGCATTCCATCCGTGTCCACTTCGGGTCCGGACGACTTCTGAGCGTTCATCTTCCAGGTGCCAACGAACTTATCAGCAGCGAACGCAGGTAAAGCCGTAGCTATCACTAGCAAAGTACATAAGAACAGACGCATGGTAGTGTTTCCTCTGGTCCGGAACCATACTCCCCGGGGGTAGGGCGTCACAAGGTTTAGTTTTGGCGGGAAACAGAGGAAAACCCTGGAGCGGGACAAGAGTGAACGAACCTGCGGCGCGCACCCCATCCAAATGCCGGCAGGCAAGCCGCCGTTTGGGCTTGACAGGACGCTGTTTTTGCGGGGTGCACAATCAATTCTCCTCACGATGAAAATTCAGTGAATAGCCACTCGCGACTCCCGCTCCATCTCACATCTTTTGGAAAGATAGAAGAGGCAAACGGGGCAGAAGGAGAGGCCACTCTCGTTTGCAACACGGACCTCACAACTTTTTCACACGGAGAGGCTTTACATGGAACGGCATTGTTTTCGGAAGTCAGAAACGAATCGTTCGCGTGGTACCGAGCTTTGCAAACGAATATTCATTTGGGTTTTGTTGTACCTGCTGCTGCCGATGGCACGCCACGCAGACGCCCAGTTTGAGACTGCTTCCGTGCTGGGCTACGTACGCGACGCGAGCGGCCACTCCATTCCGGGCAGCACGGTAAAGTTGATCAACACCGCGACCGATGTGACGGTGGAGGTCACGACGGACAGCCAGGGCCAGTACCAGTTCACCGACGTGCACGTGGGTCAATACAAGATCGACGCCGGCGCCGGCGGGTTCAACGAAGCTGTGACCGATCCGTTCACCGTAGCGGTGAACGCGCGCCAGCGCGTGGACATTACGCTCGCGCCGGGAAACGTGACGACGACGGTGACCGTCTCGGGGGCCGCGACACAACTGGAGAGCGAAACCAGCGAAACCGGTACAGCTATTTCGCCCACAGAGGTCCAGAACCTGCCCTTGAATGGACGGGCATACGCGGATCTTGCCGTGCTGGCGCCAGGTGTACGCCGCAATACTCTGGAGAACCAGTCCGTCACCAGCCGCGATGCGTCATTTAACGTCAACGGGCAGCGGTCGGAATTCAACGACTTTCTGCTCGACGGATTGGATAACAACGCCTATGGCACTTCGAACCAGGGATTTTCCAACCAGGCGATCCCTCCTTCGCCCGATGCGATCAACGAATTTCGGGTCGAAACCAATAACTATAGTGCGGAATACGGCCGTGCCTCGGGTGCGGTGATCAACGTCTCCATCAACAGCGGCACGAATCAGTTTCATGGCCGGGTGTGGGAATACAACCGCAACACCGACCTGAATGCCCTGGGCCCCTTCCTGCCCCCACTCAACGTGCTCACGGGCAAGCGCCAGGTGCCGGTGCTGATCCGCAACCAATTCGGCGGCGCGCTGGGCGGGCCGATTCGCAAAGACAAACTCTTCTTCTTCGTCGATTACGAAGGAAACCGGCAGGTGCAGGGCCAATACACCACGGCCACGATACCGAACGCGCAGCAACGGCAGGGAATTTTTGTGGATACCAAAGGGAACCCCGTACCCTTGCGCAACCCGATCACGGGCGCGCTCTACCCGAACGGCATCGTGCCCCAGTCGGATTGGACACCGCTCGCTACGCTGGTCATCAATGCGCTCCCCGCTCCGAACGTACCGAACAGCTTCTCCAACAACTACGCTTCCCTGCCCAAGGCCAGCCTGATCGACAACAAAGGCGATGGTCGAGTGGACTACGTTCTGAATGACAAGACGAGCATTTTCGGCCGCTTCAGCGACCACCACGGCGACATTGTGGATGCTTCCTCGATTCCAGGGCTGGCGGGTGGTGGCGGCAATGGCACCATCCACGCCTACAACAAGCAGTTGGCGGCAGGGGTCACGCGCACGTTCACGCAGAACTCCATTCTGGATGCTCGCGTCGGCTTTACCTGGACACAGGGCGGAAAAATGCCATATCTGGCAGGGCAGGAAAGCCTGAACACCCAGGCCGGGATTCCTGGTCTTCCTACCGACAAGACCGTTATACGCGCTCTGAGCTCAGAGAACATTACCGGCTTTACTGCATTAGGCGCGCAGGGCTCGAACCCGCAGTTCCAGAACCCGTTCGTCATCGACCCCAAACTCAACTATTCCATCTTGAGGGGACGCAACAGCATCAAGCTGGGCTGGGAAATGCTGGCCATCAACACGGAGATCGACGACTTTAACCCGGTCTACGGCTCTGAGAGCTTCGGCGGAGGCTTCAGCCAGAACGGCGGCGGCACCACCGATACGGGCGCGCGTGAAGCAACTTATCTCGCAGATTTCCTGACCGGCGCGCGCTCTACCTATCAGCTGAACAATTTCGTCATTGTGAACTATCACCAGTACATGAACTTTTTCTACCTGCAGGACGATATCAGGATTACGCCGAAGCTGACCATCAACGCCGGCTTGCGTTATGAGCTGGTGACCCCGCAGTTTGTCACCGGCAACCATTTGGCGAACTTCGATCCGACGACCAACTCACTCATCCAGGCGAGCGGCGGATCGCTCTACAAGCGGGCCCTGGTCAATTATCCAAAACTCGATTTCGCGCCACGCTTCGGAGTGGCGTACCAACTGGATCCGAAGACGGTCATTCGTTCCGCGTACGGCCTTAGCTTTGATCAGTTCAACCGCGAGGGCGGCGAGAATCTGCTGGCGTATAACGGTCCCTATATTGTCAACTCCTCGATTACGCAGGTGGCCCCGTACAGCTTCAGCGGCAAGCCGCAGCCAGTCTGCACCGGCGATAACTTTGCCGGCTGCTTCCGCACCGTGGCGCAAGGCTATCCTAACAACTTCGCCGCGCCCCAGAACTTCAGCACCCTGCTCGCACAGACCCGCTATATTCCGAAAAACATTCCAACCGGGTATGTGCAGACCTGGCACCTGGATGTACAGCGCGAGATCATGAAGAACACAGTTCTGTCAGTGGGCTACGTGGGCTCGCACGGTGTTCACCTGTGGGTACTGGCGGATCTGAATCAAGCTTCTCCGAACGCGCTCACCACGACGTGCACGGCGACCAATGCGACCGTGGTGAACCAGAAGGGCTGCCTCAGCCTTCAGGCGCGGCGGCCAGTCACTACCTTTACCGGCATCGAAGAATCTATTCCGGCGGGGTTCCTCAACTACAACGCCCTGCAGGCGAAGCTCGAGCGCCGTTTCTCTGGCGGGCTGTACCTACTGAACGCCTTCACCTATTCCCAGGCGATCGACAATGCCTCCGGCCATCTCGATACGCCAAACGGCGACAACTCGCGGGTGAACCTGGCCAACCTGACGGGCGAGCGGGGACAGTCGGCTTATAACCAGCCACTGAACGACACATTGACGGTGGTGTGGGACCTGCCATACGGCAGCGGCCGGCATTTCGGCGCCAATGCTCCGCGTGCCGTTCAGATGGCGCTCGGCAACTGGCAGATTTCGGCCATCAATACGGCGACCAGCGGCCAGCCGGTAAACCTGACTTACTCGGAACCGGCGGCCTTCGACGTCAGCGATTTGCTGGCCTACCGCCCCAATGTTTCGGGCAACCCTGTTACGCCTTCGGGCCAGCGAATCAAGACTTCAACCGCCATCTCGAATTTCCTCAACGCGAGCACTGTCAGCCTTCCTACGGACCCAAGCCAGCCCTACGGAAACGCGGGGCGTAACTCGCTGCGCGATTATCCCTTCAACGAGCTCGACCTTGGCCTGCACAAGGGTTTTCGGCTGTGGAGCGAATCCTCTCTGCTGGATATCCGAGGCGAAGCCTTTAACCTGCTCAACCATGTGAACTACGGAGCGCCCGATTCGAATCGCACGGACGGAAGTTTCGGCAGCATCACCTCATTCTTCCCTCCGCGCCAACTGCAAGTGGCTGCGAAGCTCATCTTTTAGCTTCTTTCCGGCGAAGCTAATCAGTGCGCCGGTGTCTCCACCGGCGCGCGGGGTTCGCCTGGACTAAACCTCTGGATACTATCGATAGAGAGGATCCACCGTGTTGCCTGTCCGCTCTTCTATGAAAACCCTCATGATGCCGCTCTCCTGCGCGATTGCCATAACTGCCTTCTGCGGTTGTGCCCTGGCTCAAGGCGATGGCGACGTGCGCATCAATCAAATCCAGGTCATCGGCACGCACAATAGCTACCATTCCGGGTTTGCGCCCAGCGCGGCGAAGTTGTGGGAGCAAAAGAACCCAAAAGCATTTGCCGGCCTCGACTACCGGCATCCCTCCTTAACCTCGCAACTCAATGCTGGCGTTCGCCAGATTGAAATCGATATCTTCGCGGATACGAAAGGCGGCCTGTATGCACACCCGTATGGGGAAACGCTGATTGCGCAGGCGGGATTGCCTGCAGATCCTCCGTTTGATCCACAGCACCTGATGGAAAAGCCCGGTTTCAAGGTGATGCACGTGCAGGATGTTGATTATCGCAGCGTGTGCGAACCGTTTACGGCGTGCCTGGCGGAGGTGCGCGCCTGGTCGAAAGGGCATCCTAACCACCTGCCGGTTTTTATCCTCGTCGAGACCAAGCAGGGCGCTCTGCATGTGCAGTTCCCCACGGTGACGCCGGAGAATTTCACGCCGGCAATTTTCGATGCGCTTGACCGCGAGATCCTCTCAGTCTTTCCCGCTAGGGAGATGATTACACCTGACGATGTTCGCGGCAGCTATGCGACGTTAAACCAGGCGGTGCGCGCGGATCAATGGCCCACACTGCAGCAAGCGCGCGGTAAGGTCGTCTTTTTGATGGACCAGAAGAAGATGGGGCCTCTCTACCTCGAGGGGCATCCGTCGCTGACGGGGCGCATCTTGTTCACCAATGCCGATGCGGGAACCGCGGATGCTGCGTTCATCGAACAGAACGATGCCCCCGCCGAAGCAATTGCGGCTTTGGTGCGCCAAGGATATCTGGTCCGCACGCGGGCCGATTCAGATACGAAAGAGGCGCGAACCAATAACACTGCACGACGCGACGCGGCGCTGGCAAGCGGCGCTCAGATCATCAGCACGGATTATCCTGCATCGGAGCAGGCTGCCTCCGGCTACAAGGTGCAGTTGCCAGGCAATGCCGCGGCGCGGTGTAATCCTGTGCTTCGGCCAAAGACGTGCGTGGATGGGGAGCTCGCGTCAGACCGATGATAATTGGGTGAATCACCAAGCCGGCGGAAGCTGCTGCTCTGGTGAATAGGAATGCTCTCCCCCAACCCCCCCAGCAAAAACACAGCTATTTCCCTTCTGGTATCGTGTTAGCGAGTCTCCCGCCTCTAGTTTGGAGATATTGAGCCGGTGATAGCACAAGACCTGATCGATCGGCTGTCTGAACATAGAACCGTGGGCGCTGCACCCCGGTCGGAGCTGGAGTGGTTGATAGCCCACGGATCCATGCGCCACCTGAATCCAGGCGACGTGCTCAGCTGCAAGGATCACCCGGTCGAGGCCCTTTACATCGTTCTTTCCGGACGGGTGGCTTTGTTCGTCGATCGAGGGTCCGGACCGAACAAAGCTGTTGAGTGGCATGCAGGCGACGTCACTGGCGTATTGCCATATTCCCGCCTGACGTCTCCGCCAGGAAATGTGATTGCCCTGGAACCAACCGACCTACTCGCTGTCCCGCGCGGCCGTCTCAGGGCGATGACGCGCGAATGTTGCGAAATCACGTCAACAATGGTCCACGTCATGCTCGATCGCGCCCGGCTTTTTACCTCAAGCGATCTGCAAAACGAAAAGATGCTCTCGCTCGGTAAACTCTCCGCGGGTTTGGCCCACGAACTCAACAATCCAGTCGCCGCAATGGAGCGTGGCGTAGCCATGCTCGAGGATCGCCTCGAAGACACCGAACAGGCTGCACGCTGTCTGGCGCTGGCAGCTCTGAACGATGCCCAAATCGACGCGGTCGACGCCTTTCATAGGTCCTGTATCGCGAAACACAACCCTGAGACCCGGTCGTCTCTGGAGCAGTGTGATCGTGAAGAGGAGATGGAGGCGTGGCTTGCCAGCCACGGACTGGATACGGCGAACGCACACATGCTCGCCGACACGGACGTGACCCTCGCGGCACTGGACCGCCTGGCTGCTGGCGTCGAAGGGCCGGCCTTGAACACGGTAGTTCGCTGGGCAACCGCGGCTTGTGCGATGCGGAGTCTCACTTCGATGATTCAGGGTTCCGCCATGCGCATCTCGAGTCTGGTATACGCAGTGAAGGGATTTACCCACATGGACCAGGCGAACGCAGCCGAGCCGGTGGATCTGGGTCCGAGCTTGGCCAACACCGTGACGGTGCTTACGTCGAAGGCGCGTGAGAAGTCAGTGACCGTTACCCTTGAGTTGGAGCCGGACCTGCCAAAGGTGCGCGGCTTTGCCGCCGAATTGAACCAGGTGTGGGGAAACCTGATCGACAATGCTTTAGACGCCGTGGACCATGGAGGCCATATAGAGGTGCTGGCCGGCCGCGAAAATGAAATTGTGGTAGTGCGCATCCGGGATAATGGGCCGGGCATTCCGACGGAGCTTTGCCACCGCATCTTCGATCCTTTTTTCACCACCAAACCCCTGGGATACGGAACCGGGCTCGGACTGGATATCGCCCGCCGCCTGACGCTTCACAACGACGGCATGATCGACTTCGAATCGCACCCCGGCCGTACTGAGTTTCGCGTCAGGCTACCGATCGCGGGGACCAATCCAGCGAACCCGCTGCGATAGCCGATACCCCGCGCCGAGCCGCGCGTGTTCACCAGCCAGCTTCAACGTGTTCTTCTTCAAAGTTTGGCGACTCCAACCACGGTCTCGACCGCACGGTCGATGTTCCGCAGTAGACGGTGCTATGCACTTCTTAGTAATGACCGATCAACCCGCCTCTTGTGACATCTTCGCAGAACATCCAATCATTTCCATACCGCTGGCGGAGCGGCTGCGTCCGTAGTTCCTGAAGGGAAGGATGTGATCACCGTGGAGAACAAAACATCTTTCTTACGACCAGCCTCCGGGGCAGCCTTGACCTGCCGTGGCCAGGTATTGCGCGCGGGAAAGAATCTGATATTTGTCGAGGCTGAAGTAACCGTCGAGCGCAACGGCGAGCGCTTCATGGTAGCGAAGACATCCAGTACGCTCGCAGTGATTTCACGGACCCTCAAACACGGTTGAAAAAACTGTTACCAACCGGCCCAGGGACGCGGAGGCGCACCTCATATGGGACTGCCGTTACGAACGACAAACGTGCCATGGCACACTCTGCAAAGGATTTGCTCACGTTCCACGCGCACGAGCCGAAGAGTTATTGTAGTCTCCCCGAGAAATCGGTATCTCGAGGGGCAATGTCGCGAGAACGTGGAGATCGTATGCGTCGCCTTTTTCTGCTCACCGTCTTGTCATTGGGTTGGATCAGTGTGCAAGGCCAAGCCGTGAGCTTACAACATCCGTTCCCCGTTTTTGATGCAACGGACTTCGCACAAAAGCCTGATCTGAGCCCGTACGGCCTGAAGCGGCTTCCCGTGGTATACCCCGCCTACATGTGGGATTCGAAAGAGCAATCCACCCAAACGAATCTGCCGGATCGGAACCGTGTTAACGCATTCGCGCAGCTTGCTGCTCAATCGTCTAACATCCTCGTTATCGATATCGAACAGTGGCCACTGGTGGGAGACTCAGAAACAGTTGCTGCCAGCATCGTCAAACTTCAGACTGTTATCCGATGGTTCAAAAGTCCCGTACCGTCCATGAAAGTCGGCTTCTATGGATTCCCTCCGCTCCGCGACTATTGGGATTCCGTGCAACAAGAAGGCAGCCCCCGCTATAAATCATGGCAGGCAAAAAATGACAGTCTTGCACCCATCGCACAATTGGCGGATGTGCTCTTCCCGTCCCTCTATACCTTCTATGAAGATCGCAGCGGCTGGACAAAGTACGCGATCGCGGAGATTCGGGAGGCGCGCCGGTACGCCGGCGGAAAACCTGTCTACGCCTTCCTCTGGCCGCAATACGAGGCAGGCGGGACACTGGCCAACATTTTTCTGCCGGGTGACTTCTGGCGCATGCAACTGGAAACTGCGAACAAATATGCGGATGGCATTGTTATCTGGTGTTGCACAGGCAGGCAGACGTGGGATGACAAGGCCCCCTGGTGGCTGGAAACTGAGAAGTTTATCAAGCAAATTCATTCAACTCAACCATGACCACCGATACTACCCGCTGCTTGCTCGAGAAGAGGCACCGTGGAGCGGAACCTATTTTTTCGAGCGGGCGGTAGCAGAAACCTAAACTACTAAACTAAATGACCAGCCCTTAGGAAATACTTACCGCGCTCGTCTGCGCCGTCGAAGCGGAGGGTGGTGCGAGATGCTTCAATAACTCCGCTTGAGCTTGCTGCGATGCGATCAGCAATAGGCGATCTCCTGGCTGTAAGACCGCATCGGGCCGGGCGCGCATAACGGTCTTACCCCGTAGTATAGCCACGACCTTTGAATCCACCATTGCGCCACTAAGAGCTCGAGATTGCAGGGCTTTGCCGACCCAAGGGCTCTCCGGTCGAAGCGCGCCTATCATTAGCTGCGACCCATCCGGGAGGTCCAAAGCGACGCCGGATTGCAGCAGAGCTGCAAGGTGAACGTGGGTGATTGGCGGAGGTAACCCGATCTTTCCCTTTTCGAGGAGTCGTAGCGCGATCTGAATGTGCTCGGCAACATGCGCCGGCGAGTCAGAACGAGCGACTACCTGGGCCTCATAAAGGCTGGTGTATTTAAAGAATGACGAGAGATTGATTTGAATCAAATAACTCAGCATGACAGCAAGCCCGGCGGGCACAAGAAGCTGATAGCCGCCCGTCATTTCCGCAACCATGAGCAAGGTTGCGATCGGAACCCGCGCCGCACCCGCGAAAACCGCCGCCATGCCAACCATCACCAAGCCTGCGGGCGGGTGGTGGGAGACGGCCGCGAGAACCCCGCCAAGCATTGCGCCGACAAACAGGCTGGGAGCGAATATGCCTCCTGAACCTCCGGACGAAACGGAAAAGGAGAGGGTCAACATTTTGGCGGGGACAAGAATCAGAAGCAATCCTAAAGCTAGGCGCCCATCGATCGCCTCCTGGATCCAACCGTATCCGCCACCAAGAACCTGAGGCAAACGAAGCGCGATGACACCCACGAGCAGGCCACCGAGGCCCGGCTTCGTCCAGGCAGGTATAGGTAAAGCAGCAAAGGCATCTCGAAAACGATAAAAGACCTCGGGCAGGACGGTGGCGAGAAGACCACTGATTACGCCAAGAGCGGCGTACCAAACATAATTTGCCACACCTAAGGCCGATAGGTGAATGGGTACCTGAAATAACGACTGCCAGCCAACAAACCATCCATTCACGGAATAAGCGATGATGGCGGAGAGCATGCAGTAAATGAGAGCGCCGGCCTCGAAGTCCATGCCGCCGTATAAAACCTCAACGGCAAAGATGGCGGTCCCGATGGGGGAACGAAAGATTGCGGAAAGCCCTGCGGCCATTCCCATCAAAACCACGAGGCGTCTCTCGTATTCGGACCTATGAAGCAGCTTCGCATAGACTGAGCCAAAGCCTGCCGCAATCAGTGCCGTGGGGCCTTCGCGTCCGGCGGATCCCCCTGAGCCGATGGTAATGGCCGAAGCAAGCATCTTCACCGGTGCTACACGCGCTCTGATGGCCCCGCCTGTCCAGTGAAGCGCTTTTACGACCGTATCGGTGCCATGTCCCTCCGCTTCCGGCGCCAAGCCGTAAACAAGAGCCCCAGACAAGAGCCCGCCTAGTGTGGTAGAGACGGGTATCAGCCACAACCCATGCGGTCCAATCACTTCGCGAAGAACTCCGCCTTCCCCCGGGACTCCTGGCGGATGGTAGCCGGCAAGCCAAAACAGAAAGATCTTCGTGAAGAGCCGCAGCGTCCAGGTAAACAATTGCGCGCTCAATCCGCCGATGACGCCCAGAACAATCGCATCTACGAGGAGCCGGGGTCGGTCTACGGTTTTCACTCTAACGTTGTACCACCGTTTCAACCGATCGATTGGCAAATACCGGTAAGGAGCCGCGCCGAAGGTGGCCCGCGGTTACGCCCTTTCTCTGCATGCGCGTCTTTCGGTGGATTCAGCGAAGAGTAAAATGAGTTTGTCTGAATTGTCGCCCAGTATTCGGCGGCCAACGACAAACGGATGCGTCTGCGAAGGACAAAAGATCTAAGCGGGTACACGATCGGAGCGATCGACACAGATATCGGGTCGGTCTCCGATCTCTATTTTGATGACCAGCACTGGACTATACGCTACATCGTCGTAGGCACTGGCGTTATCTTCTCGGGACGCAAGGTATTGATCTCTCCTCTACTTTTGCGGCATCCGACCTGGAGCCCGCTGCACATTTATGTAAACCTCACGCGCGACCAAGTGCAGAAAAGTCCCAGCATTGACCTCCACAAACCTGTCTCCCGTCAGCACGAGATGGAACAGCTTGGACACTACGAATTGCCTTTTTACTGGGAGGGGCCAAGTGTATGGGGCTCATGGGGGCATCCACAGGCGCTCGTGGATGCTCCCCGGCTTGCATCGAAAACTGGGCCGAACGATGCGTTACCTGACACTCATCTTCGGAGCACGCACGCAGTCTCGGGCTACCATGTCAAGGCGACCGACGCCGAAATTGGGCATGTTGAGGACTTCTTATTCGACGACGAGACGTGGATGATTCGCTACGTGATCGTTGAAACGAGGAACTTTTGGCCAGGTAAGAGGGTCTTGCTGAGACCGCAATGGATCAACAGCGTGGATTGGGCTGAGCGGAGGATTCATACAAACATGACCCGTGCTGCCATCGAAAAAAGCCCCACTTGGAATCCAGACTCCCCGATTAGCAGGGAATACGAATTGCGCCTCCACCAACATTATGGCTACGCGCCTTACTGGACGGACGACCGATGAAAGGCCGGCATGAACCCGATAGCTCACGCAACCCGATGGATCAGCTTGTCTATACTCCGCGCAAGATCGATGATCTCGCCCTCTCCCTGCAACTCGAACTCTACGGGATGGTTCCCTCCAGCCGCATGGTCCACCGCGTCCTTAAGGCTTACTAAAGGCTTGACGACTGCTTGCGGAAGCAGAAAGCTGATCCACACGCTCAACAGAAACGTGATGACGGAGACGATACTCAGCACCCATTCCGCGCCGTGAAGGAGGCGACGGGCCTCCTGATGGTCTCGTTGAACGCGTACCCAGCTTTCTGCCTCCAACTGCGACGCGACTCGTAACACGTGCTGACTGGTTGCCTGCATCTGTGCCGTGGCTGTGCGTAGCGTTGGATTCTCCTGGCTTAGTGTTTTGGCGAGGTCCGTATCAAATGATTGAACCTGGCCTTGGAGTTCTTGAACCAGCTGCGCGTTCCCCATTCGTCTGGAGCGCCGGAGGAGCTCGTTCAGGTCAGTTTCGTATGCAGCTACGGCCTTTTGAACCCGCTCCATTGTGGTGCTGTCGCTTCTTTGCAGGAGTGTTACGGCATCGGCAAACTGGTGCTCGTACAGCTGCAGGCTTGTCAAAACATCTTTCGTGCCATCTTGTTCCGCAGGCTGGAGACTATCGATTTGCGCGATCAAGCCTCTGATTTGATCTACGGCTTGACGATTTTCCTTGAGATACGCCTGATCGTTCAACAGGAAATAGTTGCGTTCGCTGCGCCGCGCTTGCAACATTTCCACCGAGACCTGCTGTGCGAGTGTAGTTGCGGGCGCATCTTTATTAACGATTCGGTTGACGATAGCACCCATCTCGAAGAGATAGTAGATGGTCAAAAAGATCACCGGTGCGAGAATAAGGCGCACGATCGCCAGGCTGTAGGCCACTCGGCGTTTGAGCGAACTGCCGGGTGCCAGGATCTTCAAGGTTTTGTGAAGCTTCTTTTGCATTGCTAGCCTCGTTCGATGATCCACTTGCTATATGTAGTTCGGGTGCGGAAAGGGACTTCCGGGTCGGCCTCCCGACGCCGGTGGACAAGCCTCGGCTAATCCTCAAAGATCCTGGAAGGTGATTACGTCGCAATGGAACTGGTCCGCTGCTGTGGGTGCAGGACCTTTCGTGGCAGAGGCCACCGTGGAGTTCACATTTCCTCCCGACGGCTGTGAGACGGATTCATTCGGCTCAATGTCAAGCACCCACTGCGTGTTCTTCAATTGGCTCTTCGAGAGAATGCGCCGGATATCGGAAGCCAGAGCAGGGATTGCTTTATCTCCCGCAACCCTCCGGTCAGGCGCACAGGTCACCTGCAGGCGTAGGTTGTCACGCTGAACCGCCTGAATCGTTTCGGTCAGCGCCGCACGGTCATCCGCGCTAATCCCCTGAGCTGGTCTTATCGCTGTCAGCGCTAGTTGGAAAGATGGTGCTTTCAGCTCGACCTGACCACGTAATTGAACCGGCAGGCCGAGCCTCGAGCCAAGCTGCGATGCCAACAGCGAGATTGTCTCGACCGGGAGAAACTCGGCGGATGACAACCTTAATCTCAAAACAAGAGGACTGATGGGACCCAGATCAATTTCGGGGACGGCCTCGCGTCCGATGTCGGTGCCGGCCAAAACTGCATCCACCTGGTTTTGGACAAACTGGAGACTCTCCAGCCCCGACGCTTTGAAGTCGAACGGCGGCTTCGCCGCGACCTGAGTGACGACTCCGCCCAGAATCGGGTTATGATCCCGTGGCGTTTGCACTTCGGCGACCCCTCCATGCGTAACCAGAATTTGATCGATCAGAAGTTTCGTATCAGGACCGTACTGCCCGCGAAGATCATCCTCAACTGAGTGAATTGCCTTGGTCTCGATGTAATGAGCTGTTCGAAGAGTAGCTTGTATTAGCAGCCCATCAGGCTGCCGAGAGAAACTCAGATCAGACACTGAGACTTCATCCGGCCTAAAGGCGCCCTTCAGCTCTCGCTGCAAAATGGACCGTTCGGCTATCTCGATGGCGGCTTGCCTCAGAGTAAGAAAGAGCGGTATGGAAAGAAGAATCAAGACCACTGTGCTGATTCCAAGACGGTATTTCAGCTTCCACCGGCCCTGCTCCGCTTCTCGACGGGGTTGAAACCCGATGAGACGGAAGACCGCCACGGCGCTTATGACGATGGCGACCAGGTTGGTTATGAAAAGGAGAAAAGCTCCGCCTGCAATCGAACCCTGGTGGGTACTCAAACCATAGCCAACGACGGACAGAGGAGGGACCACGGCAACAGCAATCGCAACCCCCGGAAGGATCGTCATGGCCACCACGCCTCCTCGAAGAGCCAGGGTGCCGGCCAGTCCAGAGAGGAAGGCAATGAACAGATCCAGGAGGTTCGGGGTGGTGCGTGCCAGGATTTGCGGCGTTGCCTGTTTCAGAGGGATGACAAAGGCAGCCAGGCAGGTAACGGCAATCACAGCAGAAACACTGAGGGCCAGGATGATTGCGGTCCGTCTCCCCAGTTTTCCGTCACCCAATAACAACGCCAAGGCAGCGGCGAGAATTGGATTCATCAGCGGAGAAATTAACATGGCACCGATGATGACGGCCGCGCTGTTCTCGAGGAGCCCAAACAGTGCGATCAGTCCGGCTAGAATGAGCAGAGCCGCGTATTCAACGTCGACTTGACTGGAGCCAAGGATGGAGCGATAGATGGCGTCTTTTTGTTCCGGAGAGGCACGCAGCTCGACCCGGCGAAACAGCCTTCCTTCGTCCGTCACAAAGCTCCTGCCAAATATCTGATGGCCTGTCTTTGCATACCTGGTAGCGCCCGTAAGCTTGGCTCTGCCCGCTCTCCCGACGAACTCACTTAGAGTAGATAAATAGAGCGGTCCCAGTCCCCGGAGCGGCGGTCACTCGGACTGGATCGCGTTTCTGCGGATCGAATCTATGGCCTGCAACCGCTCCCACAGAGGTCTCAATGACTGTCGCTGGGGTGATGTGAAACGACTGAACGCTCCCAGAAGCGCTCTCTACCGTCATAAGACGCTGGTGTTTGTCGAACTTGACAACCGTTCCAATCGTCTTTTTGAGCTCACCTGGGGGGAGCCCCTGCAGGGCAACCGCGGTCCTCAGGTCACCCTCGCCGAAATAGTACACAATCACATGAGTTCCCTTGGTGTTGAAGCGATCGGCTGAGGTTGCCTGAGCACGAAGATCCTTATCGAATTCCAGGGAAACGTTCGATTTCGTTAAATCCTTAAAAATCACATCGGCGCCATCGTCGGTGTCAATCTGAATGGTTTTTCCCAGATTCATCGCTGTCACGGTGCCGGTCAAGGCATGAACCACCTCTTGAGCGGTTGCGGCTGGCGGGCACAGCGAGAAACAACCTACAAGCAGGCAGAAGGTACCAAACCGTCGGAACATGGGCATGCGGTCCCTTTCTAAGGCGGAATTTAGATTCAGTACATCGGTTGAAGTCACGGTTGAGATGGAGCAGTATAACTCTAGTTTTGGGGCTTGCAGCGACGTTCGGCGTGCTTTCCGACGTTTAGCACCACAATCACAAGACCATAAGGTGTTGACTGAAGCTGAACCAGCGTTTCCGCCGTGTCTCTTGAGCTTTTAACAAGCTGATCTCTCGCGGAAGAGACTCCGACCAGGAGATCTTAGACCTCCGAATCGCTTGGTATGGCGTGAGCTTCGTGGCCCTCGCCTCCACCTAAACCTTACCGATTTCGATGTAACTTGACCCGGTGATCCGCCCAGGAGATTGATTGTACCGAGTGAGTGGGGATCAGTACATCGCGCCTGGCAAGCCAATCCCCGGCCTTTACGTTGAGATAACCGATATGCCAAGCAGGTTCATCCACGACAAAACCTTCCAGGCGGCCAACCTCGGCCTCAGCGGACCATACCTTATAGCCCGTCAAGTGCCAGACGCTGCGAAGGTGCGGGTTCCCTTTCGAGTGCAGCGGGTATTCTGTGCCTGTCGGGATGGAAGATGCCCCGGCGTGTCGATCTACCCAACAAGCGAGCCGACCGAAGTACTCGGTCATGGCGAGTTCCTGCTGTCGCGAGACTGGCTCGACGGAGTCAACGACCGGACTATCGCGCACTTGTTCCGTGGTCAACTGAATCTGGAAGACGTTTTTGCTCCAATCGGGCTCTTTCACAGCGGCGACGGCAAGGACCACGTCCCGCCGCACAAGCCACTTCCTCACGTCGATGACTAAGTAGTCAATCGTCCATGACTGATCATTAAAAAGAAAATCCGTAACCTTTCCGATTTCCCCATCGGTCGCGATTACGCGAGACCCAGTGAGGGTTTGCAGATCACGAAACATGTTGCTCCTTTAGTAATACATAGTAAATCAGTAGTGTGCATTGCTTCCGCGATTCGGCGGCATCGCGGGACCAAGGCTCTGCCAACTGTACGCTAGCTTCAAAGGCAGCGGCTAGGGCAAGATGGCGGAAGCCGCCTGCGCGAAACCAACCGTTTAGCCAGGTAGGGAGTGCCCGGCAGAGCGGGGATTCGTTGTGACAGGCCACCTTCGGTGACCCTCCGCATACGGGCTATTGAAGGTCTCGGATGGTAAGAACGGGACAACTTGCATTCGCCAGTAAGCGGTAGGCGAAGCTGGTATGAACATGGCGACCGAAAGTCGACCGTGTCTTGAGGCCCAAGACGATCATTCCGGCCAGGTTCGTCGTGGCACGTTCGATAACCTGGTCTACCGCAACGCTCCTCTGCAGACGAAACGCGGACTCACACCAATCCGGTTGCCCCTCTGGAATGAGCCGACCGACCGATTTGCAGTATCGCTCAACGATGCCCTTAAGCAATTCAGGATGTTTTTCAGCCTTTTTCGGGGTAAGCTGGCAAACCTCCACGGGCGCGTCAAACACCTTACCGAACCATAAAGCATAGGGTGCTGCGGCCGCTGCGGCGGGACTGAGGTCTGAGTAGTAGAGTATCTCTTCCGGATGGAAACCCAATTCGACACCTGCGAGAGCATGAGCGCCAACAGTCAGGGTTGGACAAGCAGCGGACATGAGTATCCTCTCCGTGTTTGAACCGATGAGCAGATGCGCAAGTCCTCGATGAATTCCATGGACACCCAAAACAAGCATGTCTGCCTGGTATGAAGCGACAGATGCCAAAATGCGCTCCCACGGAACTCCGTTCTGTACATGGATCTCAGTCAGTACTTCATTCGCGCGTGCTCCGGCGGCCAATGCATTGAGCCGCCTCTGAGCATCCAGACGTGTCATGCACGGGCTTTTGGTCTCCAGCTCTGCCTCCATGCCCGCCTGGGATAGCTCGATGACATTGAGCATGACGAGCGTCGCCTTGAAATAATGGGCTATGGCTGTTGCGTAATCTAACGCCAGCCGCGAGCTCTCCAGGAAGTCTGTTGCAAAGAGTATTCTTCTTATCTTTATGTCTTTGAACATCGTGCTCCCATCGATTTCTTTGCCGCCGGATCGTCTTCAGTGCAAAGCGTGATGAGTCCCTCTCCGTTGGCTGTCACGGATGAGATGCATCTATATGTCAATGTGGTTTGAAGGCCGCGGTTAGGACAGGGCACGGTGCTTCCGCGATGATCCGGAGTAATTGCTTCCCAATTTTCTGGAACTGAAGTAGAGCATCCTTGTGCGAGTTGCAAAAAGTCTGGGACAGATGGGCCTGCCAGTGAATACGTTTGTGCGCCTTCGGGAGGCCGGACAGCACGCCATTTTGCGCCACCCCAGTAGTTTGACCGGTATGCGTCCATTTTGAAGGAAAAAACGTCAGTATCTTTCGATTCCTTAAATAAGGTGTTGGAGCAGCGTCACGGGCGGCTGCGCTCCTCGCCTTTAGTCGAGCCTGGATCAATAAGTTCGGGATGCGAGAGAGGATGGTTGGAGGGCGAGATACAGGGTTCACCCCCCGCACACCCGGTCGTAGAAATCCCGATTCGGTAATCCGGGGGAAGATTTTTCTCCACCCAAGATCGCATGACTCAATCAAAGCGGCCCCCCTCAAAGTCAGGCTGCCGTGGGTCGGCTGATCAGTTCCTTGAGAGTTCGCGCGTCCAGCGTTTCATTTTGCAGCAGTCGCAAGCCACGAGATCCCCTTCACGACGCCATCCTTCGGAATTCCCTGCTCCTCCGGTGGATTAGTCATTCGCCGATTCGACATAGCAAATTTCATAAGAGGCTCTGACATTGCATTTGCATCGAGTGTGACGGCGGTCACAGACCAATGTCGCGGCATCACGTTTCAAGAGTCGCGGCATCACCTTTAAATAAGGACGCAACGACGGTCGCTACCGGGTCTGCAATTTAATAGGAAGAATTTCTTTTGACGACAGCGGCGAGGCACTCAACTCCCGTTATCGCATAGCCGATATATGTTTACAAAGGTCGCGGTGCGGCAGAGTTAACGTGCCGGTCGGGGTAGGTACGCATGTGGGTTCGGTCTGCGGGCTGGTGATTTTCGCGCTCATCAGTGGGTTCGACGGAACGTGGTTAATCCACGACGCTGAAGCAGCGCCACAAGCTGACTCGATCAGAAGACAAAGACCAATACCTTCTTCGTGAATTGGGATGTCAATCCTTTTGTCCGGCTCTCGCTGGGTTACCGCTATCGAAGCCGAATCATCACCGATGCCACGGTGATTTTGTCCCCATCCACGAGAACTGGTCCCTTTTCGGCATAGTCTTCAGGCCCACGGCCCAGTTGCGCGCGAACTTTAATTTTGATTGGATGTATGCCGACAATTCGTTTACCCGCATCGGCCCGCGCCAGCTGCAACATTATGTTTTGCGCACCACCTACAAGCCGAAGATCTGGCTGAACTTTTCCGGAACGATGAACATTCTGGAGGATCGGGACAATATCCAGACGGTAAGCCATCTGGCCCACAACCGCGATTTTCCCTTCGCGACAGTCATCACTCCAAGTGAAAAGTGGAGCATCGACCTGAACTATGCGTACGACAGCGTCTTCTCCACCGCGCTCGAGTGTTACACGTCCACGCCGGTGGCCGGGGGCACACCCCAAGGCCCTCAGGCGTTCCAGGATGCTAGACTCCCACTACAAAGCAACGGTTACTACAACCAGCCAACGCAATACGGTTTCATCGGATTCGTATTTACGCCGGTAAAGAAGGTTCATGCGGTCGCCGGATATCGCATGTCCGCTACCAACGGCCAGGCCCCGCCAATCAACCTCCGCCAAGTGCCGGGCTCGCTACAGTCGCAGTATCAAACGCCGTACGGCGCCCTTGCTTACGATCTCACTTCGAACTGGACATGGAAAGCCAACTATGACTACTACAGCTATGGCGAAGGTACGCCGATTGGCCCCACTCTTCCACGCAGCTTTCGCGGAAATGTCTACACCCTGGGAGTTCGCTATGCGTTTTGAGCTGTGTCGACGACACGTCATCTAACTGAACGACAATAAGGAGCTTTACCTTTGTTGAAGCATTTTGCCCATTATGGAATGATCGGCATGTTCATGCTCGCAGGGAGCGGATCATGCTTTGCGCAAAACTCCGGCGCCGGCATTTACACATCGAAGTGCCAGATGTGCCATGGAGTGGACGGCAGCGGCAATACACCGGCCGGTAAGGCCTTCAAGGCTCATCCATTCAACTCGCCGGATGTTCTGAAGGAATCGGATGCCGATCTTACCGCGATCATTAAAGACGGTAAGAACAAGATGCCTGGATTTTCCGGAAAGCTTACCGGTGCGCAAATCACGGACGTTCTGGGGTATATCCATACGCTGCAGAAGAAGGACTGAGCGGAGCAGCGGTGGGTGCGCTACTGGCAATTCCGCTGCTCCGCTTCGTGACTTATCCGATGCGCAAGAACGATACAGACATCCAAGATCGAGGACGGCGTGTTGAAGGTACGCTACCACTATTTTCGTCAATTAGTCCCTAACAAAGAAGTAATGGCCTGAAGGCAGGAACCTTATGACGGATCAAATCAAACCCGAACCTCACGCCCAACTCAACGTCGGACCACGGCTGGCCAAATGGGTAGACCAGCGGACGGGTGTCAATTCCCTGCTACACGAAACGCTGGACGAGCCGATTCCGGGGGCGCCAGCTGGGCTTATATCTTCGGCTCGGGGTTGCTATTCCTTTTCGTTTCGCAAGTGATCACCGGCGTCTTTCTTGCCTTGTACTATGTACCATCAGCAGACCACGCACATACCACGGTTGCTTACATCGTGAAGGTGGTCACCTCAGGATCATTCGTCCGCAGCATTCACGCGTACGGATCGAGCGGCATCATCATCCTCCTCCTGCTGCACATCGGCCAAACAGTCCTCTACGGGTCATATAAGGGGCGTCGGGAGCTACTCTGGCTCTCCGGCTGTATTCTGCTCGCCCTGATGCTCGGCATGGCTTTTACGGGGTATCTTTTGCCCGGTCACGAGAAGTCAAATTTCGCCAGTGCGGTGGGAACTAACCTTATTTCAGAAGTGCCATTCATCGGCACGCCACTACAGCAGTTGGTGCGCGGCGGCGAGCAGATGGGAACATTAACCGTCTCCCGCTTTTTTGTGCTCCACGTGTTTGTAGTCCCAGCGTTGCTGATTGGCTTTATCGCGGTGCATGTGTTTTTCTTCCGCAAAGCCGGCGCGGCGGGTCCGATCAAGGAGGATCCGGTGTACCCTCAGCTGCCACCTGCCCCTTTCTACCCCGGTCAGGTAATCCTCGATGCCGTATTTGCTATCGCGCTGATCGGCGTCCTGGCCATCATTGCAGGCACAATCCCGATGGATTTGGGTCCGCCGGCAAACCCGGCAAATACTGCATTTGTCCCGCGCCCTGATTGGTATTATCGGCCCGTGTTCCAGTGGCTAAAGTACTTCAGCGGCCGCTGGTCACTGATCGGTGGAATCATTCTGCCGGCGCTGCTGGCGCTGATCTTTGCTGCGGTCCCTTTTCTGGATCGACGCCCGGAGCGGCGCCCCTGGCGACGGCCAGTCTCAGTGGGCGCGTTCTTGATTTTCCTGATTGCTTACGTCTCCCTGGGTGTAGCCAGCTACCGGAATGACTCAAGAGATCCTGGGGTCGCGGCGCAGATACGCAAGCAGGATGAGGATACGAAGGCCTTCATGCAAAAACCCTTCGTGCCCGAAGCAGCCGCAGGAAGCGCGTCCGCCGCGCTGGCTTCCGCCGATCCAATGGTGCTCAAAGGGCAGGCTCTCTTTCAGGCCAACTCGTGTAGTTCTTGCCACGGGGAAGCGGGAGTAGGCACGGCTGCTGCCGGACCTCTCACAGGTGTTAGGCAGAAATTTACCGACGCGCAACTCGTCGCACTTCTTCACACACCCGACAGTAAGATGACCAATGGCGGGATGCAACCTGTAGATCTGAAGCAGGATGACCTGGGGGCGTTGGTCGCGTACCTTCGCCAGCTTCACTGATTGACCATCGTGCACCGGTCCATCGGTTGATGATGTAGAGTTTCCCTCTAAATTTTTGTTTTTTGAGAATATGTCTCCTTGAGGAAGAGCCCAATATCTTTAGCTTTTTGCTGTATAGATCTCCTCAACCGAGTCATGGCTTGCTGCCTACTCATTTTGTCAGCCCCAATCGATGTATGCTAAAAGGGAAAGGGCGAGGCAAAGTACAGGCTCTGCCCACGATACCGGCGTTTGCAGGAAATTCAAGAAGGCAGCGCTGGACGGTTGTGGTCGGCTTCCGTGAGAGACCACCCGAGAGAGAAGCCCGCGGACACATCGTCAATGCCCACCGGATTGGGCGAGCGGCTGTTCTCTTATTTGCACTGGGGGCACGCATAGGTTTTTTGCCGCTATCTGGAGATAGTCTATGGGGTTCCCATCTCGCGAGCGTCCATCGCTCGGGATATCTTACCGGTCTAGTGACAAGGCCGTGCGGCGCTTCGATGAAATAGGTATGCACCTCGCTTTTCCAGGCCGGGCCATGATTTTTGAGCAGAGCCAATGCTCAAGCCAAGTGTTCGTCATACGCCTCGGAAGGGTAAAGCTCTTCAGTACCTCCAAAGAAGGCCGCAGAATGATTATCAGAGTCGCCGGTCCAGGAGACATATTGGGCCTGAGCGCGGCTCTCAATGACCTGCCTTATGAAGTGACCGCGCAAACGCTGGAACCTTCACAACTTATGGGGGTAAGACGCGGAGACCTCCTATGGCTTCTTGAAACCTACCCTGAGGTAGGCTGCAAGGCAGCGCAAGTGCTCGCTAACCAATATCGGGAATTGTTCTTGGATACCCGTCGACTCGCGCTCTCGGGCTCTGCCTCAGGCCGACTGGCTCGCTTGCTGCTAGACTACGCGGCAGCCGCCGCCGACGGTGAGTTTCCGCCTCATTTCGCTATGGTGTTTACCCACGAGGAGCTTGCCAATATGGCAGGCACCTCGCGCGAGACCGTCACGCGGGTGCTCAACCATTTTGAACGCAATCGCTTGGTGGAGCGGCAGGGCGCGTCGTTGGTGATTCTGGACCCATCCAGACTCGATAAGCTAGCCAAGTAGCTTTCCTTCCCAACACCCGCCCTGCTCATCACCCCCTGGTAAACATGCACCGTCATGATCGACTATGCGAGGGCGATAGCGAAAGGCCTCCCGGTCCAAGTTGAGACCCACGAGACGGGCCGACTCAAGCGAGGCTCCGACCTTCTCGAACCGGCTACCCTCAAAATCAAGCCGCTTTCACTTCAACCGTCTTCGGGGGCGCGGCCTTCGGGAGGGTGAGCTCCAAAACCCCGCTGGTTAAGCGCGCCATAATTTTTTCCGGATTGATGGAACTCGGAAACGCAATACGACGGCAGAGCTCAGTGGCGGACAATTCGCTATATTTGATCTCGCCGCCCCTTCTCTCTTCTTTCTTATGCTCATTCTTGCCGCGGATGTAGACCGAGTTGCCATCGGCCTGAATGGTGAGATTCTTAGCATCGAACCCCGGTACCTCGGCACGGATGATATAGCTGTCATCTGATTCACTCATTTCGATGGGCACGGGCCGGAGGATTTCCGATTCGGCGCGGAGCCAATCATCCAAATCCCAGCCATCCATGTAGCCGCGCTGTTGAAAAAGAGCAAACGCGCGCCCAGCGGTTTCGCGGTTCAATGCTTCCAATTCGTCGAGGAAGTTGACGGTCTGGGGAAACTGGATTGCGGTTTTGTTTGACATATTAGGTCTGGTAGCAATAGCGGTAGACATAGGTTCTCCTTTTTGTTTGGTGTGTTCGCAGTCCGCACGAGAATCGATGGCTCGGCGGTAAGCGGATCCGCGGCGTGTTTCGAGGGCCCCAGGGACTTACCTCGGCACGAGCAAAACCTCGGCGAAATCGGGGACCCAGCAGGTTTACGGGAGACAAGAGCGGAATCCGTGAATACTCCGAACTTCGATGCTCCTCATGCAACGCACGCTTAACTATCGAGATCCGAATTAATTGTGCCGCTGAGCAAGCTACTTTGTCAGTGACGAGCATCACCAACAACGAAGAAAGTTGCCGATTGCTGGCGCGCAACAGCAACCTCAAGGGCTCAACCGTCGTCGTTGCAAACATCATCGCCCATTCCCCGGACGCGCGGGGTTGCGGCCCGAGGCTCAGGATTCGCAGTTTGCCGCGGCGTCGGCGCGGGTCGATGGCTCGGGGTGGCGGTCGACGACACAGCCGCGGAACACTGGCCCCGTAATCGCCGCAGCTCCATCACGAATCGGTGCCGGCCTAAACAATGTAAGTTGTTCGGCGCCGGTCTGTCGGCGGCCACAGATGTGACGGCCATCACCGCCTACCCCGAAAAATGCTGCCACACTTCAAACTGGCTGGTGAAGCAGATGATTCGATTGACGCAAAACACGCGCATAAAGCTGATGACCATTCACGGGTTCACAATGTTAGCGCTAGGGTTTGCGCTCTTTTACATCCGGGCAACGATGACGAATCTGGTTTTTTACGTTTTCGGAGGCGCCTTCGCTCTGTTGTTGGTGGCGGCGTCTTTGCTCTTTATCGCCGGCGTGGATTGGATCTGCGCGGCTGGCCTTGGTTGTGATCAAGTAAGCAGACTTCGAGGTTTTCTCTTCTTGAGCACCGCCGTTGCCACGTGCACGTTTGTCATGATTTTCTATGCCGGATCAACCATTCAAATGCTGTGCTACGTACTCGCGGTCTACGCGCTTTCGCTCAGTGTTGGAAAATTTAGTCTTGCCAGGTCATGGAACGGCACCAAGGGGGAGCAAGCACTCATGTACATCCTGGCCACCATTGCGCTCGCGTTTGGCGCTTCTCTGGTCGCATTTGCCGGGCAAGACGATCGAGAGTCCCTGGCCGTGGTTGCCAGCTATTCTTTATTCATAGGCTTTCAGATGCTGCTCACGATGTACTTCCTGCAACGGCAGGCGCTGAAGCCTGTCGCTCCGGTTCATGCACTGTAACCCCTTCGAAGGCAGGGTTCCAGTGTGATTTCGGCTACAGCCAGCCAGTCGTCAGGCTCCCTAAGGTGAATAGGGTAAGACCGCCCTATAATTGGACGGCCCACTCGACAGCTCAACAAGAGAGGCACATATGACTACCATGAATCCCGTCGCCGTTACATTTGAACGCATACTCGTTCCCACAGATTTCTCTGAGATCTCTCAATGCGCGTTGGAGTATGCAAAAACGATAGCCAAGCAGGATAGTTCGGAGTTGCTGCTGGTTCATGTGAATCCGCCGATGAACTTGATGACCCCGCCCGAAGCCGCATGGATAGACGAGTCTGAGGTCCAAGCGCGAGGGGAACAACGGTTGGAGCAAAGTGGCGCCGCATTGCGTTGCGAGGGCTATCGCGCCCAGGCGATCTCACTCACCGGGCCCCTTTATGATGAACTTCTCTCCACCGTCAAGCAATACAAAGTGGACTTGATCGTCCTGGGAACTCACGGTAAGAAGGGCTTGGAACGCCTTCTGCTTGGCTCCGACGCCGAAGCAGTCCTGAGGCGCGCGGGTTGCCCCGTCCTTTCCGTGGGACCCGCAGTACCGAACCTACAGGGCAAGACGTGGCGAATACGCGAGATCATTTGTGCGACAACTCTCGAGCTGCGCTCGGCTGAGATTGTTGCCTACGCGCATAAACTCGCTGTCCTGCATCAAGCAGAGCTGGTTCTCTTTCATGTGAAGAGTTCTAGTGACCGGGAGGACGACGCGAACTGGGTATCATTCGAAGAGGCCTACTATCGCTATGTTCCCGAGGACTTCGGGAAAGGTCCTCGGCTGCGCACTCGCCTTGCCGGCGTTTCTCGGGGAACCGACATTGTTGATTTCGCAAAGCGGCGTGGTTCCGATCTGATTGTGATGGGTGTCCATCCTGCATCCTCAGTGATGACACACTTGACGCGCGGAATCGCATCCAAGGTGCTGGCTGAGGCTCCCTGCCCGGTAATGACGCTGCTGCATTCCTGATTCTCCGGCACAAATGCGAGTGAATCGAATCGATTGCGAATTGTGATTCGATACGGCGACCGGGGTGATGTGGTAAAGGAATTCGTCGGACTGTGCATGCGGGGCGAGTCGTTCTGAGTACGCATGGCCGGCGCAATCCAAAAACGTCTTTCTCGCCTCATGACGAGCATGCCAATGAAGGTAAACGTCTCGTCCAACGGACGACGTTAGATCCTTAACGCCTGATACCCGGTGAGGTGCCACTAATTGACGACTGCTACCATCGTGGCGGCAGCCTGCAGCAGGGCGGCGCGGGGGAGTATGAGGACTGCCGATGAATCGCATAATGCGCAAGTTTGCTCCGAAGTGAGACAATAGCCCTTCGTGCCACACAGAATGAAGAGCGCACTGGTGGGAGCAAAACTGTCCATGCAGCGAGATATTATTGAAAGGCTGGACCAGCGGCTGGGGCCGGTGCATGCGAGGCAGCGACTCGGAATTGAACAAGATCACGAGGACGTATTCGGGCACGGCATTAACTTCTTTCATCCTGAGAACTGGTATTCGGCGCACTCCATCATACGAGTTGCACTCAAGCTGACGGGTTTGTACAGCCGTGGCCACAAAAACACTTTAGGCATACAGGTACGACACAACATCATTGAGCTGCTGGCCCTTCCCACACCGTTTGACGGGTTCACGATCCTTCACATCACGGACATGCACGCAGACATGAATCCGGGCGCTATGCAACGTCTGATAGAGATCCTCCCGGGACTTAGATATGACATCTGTGTCGTGACCGGGGACTTCCGCGGCCAAACGTTCGGCCCCTTCGAGGCTGCTCTTGATGGCCTGGCAAGCGTGCGCAACCACCTCCAAGGACCCGTTTACGCGGTGCTCGGCAATCACGACACGATCAGGATGGTCCCTGAAATCGAAGCGATGGGGATTCGAATGCTGCTCAATGAATCCGAAACGATTGTTCGCGGTGATCAGCATATCTATTTGGCTGGCGTTGACGACGCCCACTACTACCGCGCGGACAATATCCAGAAGGCTGCCTCTGCCATTCCACTGGAAGGGGTTTCCATTCTGCTTTCACACACTCCGGAGATCTACCGGCAAGCCGCTCACGCAGGCTTTCAGGTTATGCTGAGCGGACATACCCATGGGGGACAGATATGCCTACCCGGTTCGATTCCGCTTACCTTGGATTCGGTTTTGCCGCGACGAATGGGAGCCGGGCCATGGAAATACGGTGCCATGGCAGGCTATACCTCCGTTGGCGTTGGATCGTCAATCGTGCCCATACGCTTCAACTGTCTTCCGGAAATCACCCTTCATCACTTACAGAGCAGCGAAATCCGCGCATCTGTATGAGCACTGGATGTGATCTCGGCGATGGACGGGAGGCGATTTTCCGCCAAAAGGTGGGCTGCGATCGGGTGTATACACCAATTCCCTTCGGACGCGAAATGTAAACAGCAGTGCCCGTGGGTTTACTAATTACGCTTTTTGACAGGCCCCTGGAGCCTTGCTACGCGCCTTGCATGCCTGCCATAAGATCCGCTGCAAGCCCACGTAGTCGCGCCGATGGCAGCGCCTGCAGCGAATTGGATACTGAAGAAGCAGAAGGCGTTCGACGTCCTTGAAGCGAAGCCTGGATGGGCGCAATCTGGAAGAAGAGCACTCAATGCATTTCAACGAAATCACCAACCTTATTCACTCAGTTCTCCCCCCGGCCGTCGATGAAATTCTGGACGGAAGTCATGCCCTCGACCTCTTAAACCTTAAAGATGTACAAAGGGCGCACAAGGATGCCATAGATATGGATCTTTGCCTACTTTCCTACTGTGCAACATGGCGCTCCCACGCAACGAGGAACCAAGGCGGGGCCTCCCCCCAGAGACCCCCGCTAGATTGATGCATAATCATGCGCTGGGTTTGCTCGTTGCGAGCCTGCGAAGCAGCCGTCCACAGGCTCTCTTAATTTGCATCTCTTTGGGGATCATGGGTCCAGCCAAAACGGCGACCCTACCGATCACGTCAATGCTCGTCAAAGCCGGCAATAGGCGTTCGATGATAGAGAGAGATACCTCCATTTTGCCGGATCATCCTGCAGTTTTAGGGAGCAGGATGATCCGACTCGTTTCGTTTGTTATTTACTTGGAGGCTATCTGAATCTCATCCTGAAGGCGCTCAAGCTTGGTCTTGGTGTGCCCGTACTCGACCGTCGTTTCTATCAGTCGGGCCAGTTCGTGCGCAGTGTCGGCATTGGCATCCAGATACTCCGGATAGTCGCCGGAGACGGGACGAATCTGATTCTTGTTGAGGTGTTCGATCGCGTCGGTTGTATTGGAGGCCAGTTCGCGGAGCAGAGGCACGGAGCGATCAATGGCCTGCTGCTGGAGAGGGCTGGCCTGGCTTCGTTCTGCCTGCAGTTTGGCAATGGTCTGGCCGAGATCATTCACGTGTGCCTTAACCGCGGTCAACATGGTGGCGTGGGTCTGCCAACTCACGTCGTTATGCAACAGCCCAGTCATCTGGTCGGCGTCGTAGTCAAGAACAGAAGACTGGTCAGCGGCTTTGTTTAGGAGACTGCGAACATCCTGGTTTTCTGCATTTTCTAGAGCCTCAGCCCGCCGGATCATCATGAAGCATGTAAAGACAGAAAGCAGGCAAACCACCAGGGCACGATGTGTATTTGAGCGGAACATAGACATAACTTCTCCTTCGATATCTTGAGTTTTTGTTTTGGACTCGGTCTCCTTCAAATGAATGTAAGTGGCCAACGACTGCGGTTCCCGCAATGCCGGCGCTTGTTATGCCTCCAAAGCAGTTCATTGAGGCTCGACAACAGTGAAATGGTTCGAACCTCCCCGGTTTACTAATGAACCGTGCTGAGCGGCTCCGTGGCAATCTGGGATACTCCGCCGAAAAGGAAGAGCGTAATGCGAGGATCGAAATCCCGTACCGCCTCGCCACTACCGAATGACCCAACTCGCGAATCAAAACACACAAAACTGTCACGCTACCCATGAGCCAATATTCGGTATGGCTCCAACCGCGAAACTCGAGATGCCCGCCAAAAGCCATATCATCAGGCCGACAATCGAACCACGAATAGTCCAGCTCGATTGATATACCTGATATCGCCCAATCGGGATGGTGTGACGCAACATCTGCATTTCCGCCTCTGACCGCAGCCGATCGGCGGCAGTACGAAGGGTTCAATCAGTCAAATTAGATGCAAGTTATCCGTGGAGTGTTTTATTTGCTGCATTTCGTTCCGTGCTGGCCCGCTTGGCAGCCGCGCACGCATACGGGACCGATCTCGTCCTACTAGTTAGAGCTCGTCGCCGTAAGGGTAGCTCTTATCATCGTCTCATTGAAGATAGCGTGGTTCGATGGTCCGCGTCTAACCCGGCCCCAATTGCACTTGTGGGGTTTGGTAGTTGACTGCCAACATCCGTGTCAGCGGACCACCAAAAACGAACCAAGAGTAATTAAAGTCGACGGATATTCCGAACATCCGCCCAATCGGGATGGTGTGACGCAACATTTACTTCTCACCCGCATGCCGCAGCCATGGTTGCGGTATTAGGAGTGCAATAACATCTCTCTAAACCGCTTTCCACCAGGAATTAAGCCTCGACGTATTGTTGCCACAGAAGCTCCTGCATTGCGCGTAGCAGGACCTGAGGACTCTGACCCTTTACGATGTAGGCGTTGACGGCGTCGTCAACATCGTGCATCCGGTTAGAATGGCCGGAAAGCATGACGATGGGAACATTGGATTTTTCGCCGCGCATCGTTCGCGCTATCTGTGCTCCATTCATATTCGGCATGGAATAGTCGAGTACGACCAAGCTTACCGGTCTGGTTCGAAAGACCTTGAGTGCAGCACGACAATTAGTGCAATTTATGACTGCATAACCGTTCATCCTCATTAGCTCTGCCGTCATCTTGAGATGGTTAACGTCATCGTCAACGCAGAGTACAAGCGTTTCTGAGCAAAGTTGAGCGTTTTTCGAGGTCGAACAGGGAAGCTTGCGAACGTAATCGTTCTGAGCTTTCATGGGAAACTCCAAATAGGCAGCTGTTTGATCAGCCAGTATAAGGTCGCTATCAGTGGGCAGGCGGAGCGGCTTTCGCATAACGGGAGAGCGATGCCCGCTCGTTCTTGTCGAGTACTGCCGGGTTAAGTTAGGTGAACTTTCAATCGATCAAAGCGGCGCACTGTTTGAAGAGTATGGCACACCTTCCGCGCTTGCCTCAGCGTCGTATTATGCCGCAGTCTCAGTTTGTTACCTAAGGGACGCTGAGGTGCGGTTCGCGCGGCGGGCGAGAAGCGGCGAGCTTATTGCCTCGCGATAGCTTCTTTTGCTTTTCGCGGCTCTGGGTTGAATGCTGTGACTGAGCGACGAAGGATATCTAAGTTCTCCGGCACCCGCAATCGCGTGACGTGCATCAGGTTGCCTTCGCTCTAGGGTCAGGCTGCCGCAGGTTGCCCGATCAGTGCCTTGAAAGTCTGTGCATCCAACGTTTCATGCTGTAGCAGTTCGCGAGCCACCAGATCCAGCTGGGCGCGGTGCTGGTCCAGTATCTGCTTCGAATCCGCGTACGCAGAATCCAAGATCCCACGCACCTCCATCTCGATCGCACGGGTTGTCTGCTCACTGCAATCACGTGGCATCAAACCATCTTCAGCGAGAGGAAGAAAAGGGTTCTGTGGCTGCCCGCAATGAAGCAAGCCAATCGACTTGCCCATCCCGTAGAGGCATACCATCGAGCGCGCCAGCGCGGTCGCGTGCTCCAGGTCGTTTTCCGCACCAGTAGTGATTTCATTAAACACGACTTCCTCGGCTGCCCTGCCGCCGAGCATTCCCTTGATTTTGTCGGTCAGTTCCGCTTGACTCATCAGGTACTGATCACCATCGGGAAGCTGCAACGTATAGCCGAGGGCGGCCTGCCCGCGAGGAATGATGCTGATCTTGTGAACCACGTCCGCGTGCTTGCTGTAGGCGGCCACCAGTGCGTGCCCGGCCTCATGGAACGCGACCCTGCGTTTGTCCTCCGGGCTCATCCGGCGACTCTTGCGCTCCGGGCCAGCCACAACCTTCTCGACCGCTTCCTCCAGATCTTTTTGTCCAATGGCTGTCCCGTCGTGCCGGGCAGTAAGCAGAGCGGCCTCATTAATGACATTGGCCAGGTCTGCCCCGGAGAAACCGGGTGTCTCCTGGGCAATTTTGTGCAGATCAACATCCGGAGCGAGTGGTTTGCCGCGAGCATGCAGTTTGAGAATCGCGTCCCGTCCTTCGAGATCGGGCGCATCGACCACAATTTGGCGGTCGAAGCGGCCAGGGCGCAACAGCGCACGATCCAACACGTCGGGACGATTGGTGGCTGCCAACACCACTACGCCGATATTGGCGTCGAAGCCATCCAGCCCGACCAGCAGCTGATTCAGTGTTTGCTCCCGCTCATCGTTCACGGCTCCGACATGCACTCCGCGCTGCCGACCAACGGCATCCAGTTCGTCGATAAATACGATGCAAGGTGCGTTTCCCTTGGCTTGCTGGAACAGATCGCGGACGCGGGCCGCACCAACACCAACGAACATCTGCACAAACTCGCTCCCGCTGATGGAAAAAAACGGCACGCCAGCTTCCCCCGCCACCGCACGCGCCAGAAGTGTCTTCCCCGTGCCAGGTGGGCCCACCAGCAAAACACCTTTCGGGATCTTCGCCCCCAAGGATTGATAGCGTTCCGGATTTTTCAGGAACGACACCACTTCCTCGAGTTCATACTTGGCCTCCTCGCAGCCCGCCACATCGCTAAACGAGACCTTGGTTTCCTCTTCAGCAACGAGCTTTGCCCCGCTCGAACCAAAACTCATCACTGACTGACCGAGTCCCTGCATCCTCTTTGACATGAACTGCCACAACAAAAACATGAATCCAATGGGTAAAACCCAGGCCCATAGAAATTCAGACATAAACCCCGGCCGGACACCGGAGAACTGCACCCCTGCCTTTTCCAGGTCATTTACCAGGTCAGGATCCTCCACGCGCACCGTGCGAAACATGAAGGCCGGAGGTAACTTGCCTTGAGTAATCGTCCTGTTTCCCGGTGCATCCGATTTGGATTCAGAAGGGGTCGTGTCTTTGAGTTTCTTCGACGCCGAAGTGGGTCCCGGCGCCGGCATCTTAGTAGAGGTACGCTGGGATGTCTCGGTGGAAGCGGCTGGCTTAGGCTGAATCTTGCCCGATATCTCCGCTTGCTTCACCACGCACTCGACTACCTCGCCTCTGTTTAAGATCATCCTTAAACTGGCTATAAGGAATCGTGCGAAGCGCAGCGCGGGGAGCTGCTTCCTGCCAGACCCATAACATACCGAGGGTGAATAGGAAATACCAAATGACCGGCTGCCATTGCAGCGGCGGCCCTTCTGGCGTTTTCTTCGGGCTGGGCAGAGGTGGCATTCTGTCACTCCGACGGTCTGTTGGAGAAACTCGCGAAAGCGCCACGATTTGCGCCTCTCCATTTTGCCAGATCCTCGCCCTACTTGCTTGAGCGCGGCGCTTTTGGCTTCGATAGGTTCAAGAGGTCGCGCCTGGAATGGTCAGACGATTTGGCGTCCTCAGCCTGCGGGTCACCAGAATCGATACAATTCCGGCAATCGCAAAAAAAAAAGCTCCCAACAAAAGCCTCAGAAAACTCCCCAGCTCAAATCGGTCACCTACAATGCTGGAGACCGTGCCATCACACGGAGCTGGCAAGTTCTTTGTTTCACGAAGGTGCTCAAATGCTACCCAAGGTGATCAAAGTTGGCGGCTAAGTCCTTTGTTTCACGAAGATGCTCAAGATGCTCAAACTAATTAATTTGAGCATCTTGGTAATGCCGGGAACAGATGACCTTTTTACGAACGCGGTAATACCTTACGCCCTATCCCGCGGAGGCCCCATTCTGAAGCGGGGTCCTCACGCAGACACTTGAGCCCGACAAAAATTTGAAGTGCGCTCAATGGGCTATAAGCCGCTTCGGAGGTGGCGGCTTGTCGCTCCTCACCGATCTTTTGGCGATTATTTGGTGACCGGGGAACGCTCTACTCCAAAACCTGGACAGGCAGAACGTTGCCTTGCCGCAGGCGGCTGGTCCGACTTTCCCCTAGTCAGTCCAGTGGCAAGCGGGCGATCTCTCTGCCCACACAGCGGATTGGCAAACGTCCCGCCTGCTCGTCGGGGCGTGCGTGTAGTCCGGCGCCGCACCGGCTTGCGATGGTGGTTTCCAAGTTGTCAAAACTCCTCAATCAAGAGGACGCACTGAGCGCACCCTGGTTAGGCGGTGATTTGTGCTCTCCGCATTCGCCCCCAAGGGACGCGGTGATTCTGCGGAAAGGCGTAATCCGTCGCTTTCGACGTCACATTCTCGTTTGCTACACCCAAGTCATCATGCCGGCAGGGGCTGATGCTTTCGCGGTGGTTGGCGGCGGATGCACGGGCAGGGTAAGACCGGTGCAAAGCCAGACAGGACCGTCACGCAAGACGGCGCTGATGGTTGGTAGCTACTCCCACCCTAGTACGGTTTTTGGGCGTCGTCGAGAGGGTTAGAGGATTTCTTTGGTAACCAGGGTAGTGCTCTGTTGCTTGTCATCGGGGCGATGCTCTTTCGCGATCCTCGGGATGGACCGCGGTCATCCAGGCGGATACAGAAGATGCTGCAGCAGCCCAATTTGGAGTTGCAGAGTCGGAAAGGAGGGGCGCAATCTCCAGCGAGATCCCGACGTGCGAGGCGAAATAGGTCTAGCAGAGCCCCGCCGCCCGGATACGAAAGGATCCCCGGTCAGTGGTGTCAATGCCGACGGGGATACAGCCGGTATAGCTATCCATGACAACGTTGGGATTCGCGCGCCAGGTTCGCCGAAATCCGCGCGAATCGTGAGGCGGTGGGTTATGCGAAACTTGATGCCGCGACCGTTGCCCTGGCATCGAATATCGTGGGGCGGCTATGTGCGACACGACGCAGATGATCGATTTGATGCAACGGGCGAAGGCGTTGTCCGGCGAATACAAGAATGTGATTCTGAGCCAGTTCAATGACCATGTTGTCCGGATGAGCCGCATGGAAAGGCCGTATTTTTGGCATTTTCACCCTAACTCCAATGAGATGTTTCTTGGTGGAGAGGGAGTCCTGATTTTGGAGCTGGAGGATCAACGGATTGAATTGGGACCGGGCCAGGTGTTCACGGTCGTTCGGGGTATTCGGCATCGGACTTTGCCGGCGCGTGGCTACTCCGTCAACCTGACGTTCGAGCGCCTGCATATGGAAACAGTCTCTGTTGATGAGCCCTCTGTTGATGAGCGGAATAGCTGATGCCGATCGCAACAAGTTTTCGTTGCGCCGATGAGCGACAGGCTATCGGGGACGCGTGTGTCTCCGCAGGTTTCGATCTATCGACCTTTCGAAGCATGGATTTTGCGCAGACTGTTTAGGTCCTGATGTAGGTCTTTCCAATCTTCCGTCGCGAACGCAGACGCGGAAAGAGTTGACCTTGCAGTTCCGCAGAATGAGCGCCGAGAGGGTCACCGGCCGCGAGCGCACGGGCCGCAGCTGTGATCATTGAATCCATCAGAATCCCGCCACACTTGTCACTCCCACCCTCTCGCTTCCCGGTGCTAACTATAACTCATGAGCACGAGGGACCAAGCGCTACGAACAAAGACATTCGACAGAGGGAGACAAGACGATGACGACACCTAAGACACTGACGACACACAAAACAGGTACACGAGAAGAGTGGCTGGCAGCGCGGCTTGCACTGCTTCAAGAGGAAAAGGAGCTGACACAACGCGGCGATGAGTTGGCACGGCGGCGGCAGGAGCTCCCGTGGGTTGCGATTGATAAGGAGTATCGATTCGACACGGAGGCAGGAAGCGTCTCATTGGTTGATCTGTTCAAAGGGCGTTCGCAGCTGGTGGTCTACCATTTCATGTTCGGGCCCGACTATAAGGTGGGGTGTCCCTCGTGCTCGTCGATTGCGGACAGCTTCAACGGCGTTGTCGTCCACCTGGAGAACCATGATGTCGCATTCTCGGCGGTGTCACGGGCGCCTCTTGCGAAGCTTCAGGCGTACAAGCAACGAATGGGCTGGACGTTCCCGTGGGCGTCTTCCTTCCCTAGCGACTTCAACAACGACTTCAGCGTCTCGTTCACCGAGAAGCAGCAGGGCGAGGGAGACATCGCCTACAACTACCGCCGCGAGACGGCGTTCGTTTGGCGCCCGGAGCGGGAGGGTAGTGGCGGGCGAGCGGAGGCGCAGTTCACGGCCACGTGCGGCACCGACCCGGCAACGTACCGGCGCGATCGACCGGGCATGAGCGCGTTCGTGCTCGAGGACGGCATCGTTTACCACACCTATTCCACCTATGCGCGCGGACTCGACCCCCTCTGGGGCACGTATGTGTGGCTCGACCGTGCCCCCAAGGGCCGCAACGAGACGGGCATGTGGTGGCGCCGCCACGACGAGTATCCTGCGCGGTGAGGGATTCGTGGCGCTGCTGCCTAACCAGGATCCGCAAGCAGGATCCGCAAGCAGTTTCAACTTAGTTTCAGGAGTGTGACATGTTCTCCATGATATGCAACAGTGGCCGTGGGCTGGCTTCCTCTTCGCATGGCGAGAGGAAGCCAGGGATGATGAACTGCTGCGAGGTCCAGACGGGCCGGCGGCTACAACATAGGTGGTGGCAAGGTACGAGCGGATTTGTGGGCTCGGGGGCACTGCTGGTCCTGCTGCCGAAATGTCCGATGTGCGTTGCGGCATATCTGACTTTGTGGACGGGGGCAAGCTTCGCGATTCCCGTCGCGACGTACCTGCGTCCAATGGTGGCGATTTTGTTTCTGGCTTCGGCGCTCTTGCTGGCCATCCGGTTCGCGGCGGTACGGACGCGTTCGGAGAACGCAGCGGGAAGTAAGACGGTAGGGGATATGTCTTCGTGAACGCTCTTTCGGCGGGCATCGGTGAGGACAGCTTCAGGATTTTGAGCGACTCTGATCATGGGTGACCCGTTGGGGGCGCGCCGTCCCCCCAAGCGCCGCGGTCTATTTTTCTATCATGGCCGCGGTGGTAGATTCGTTGTAGCGCAAAAGGGCGCGTCCGGTCCGCGGAAAGGACAGAAGTCCACCTGAAAGAAACAATTCGTCTCACGAACTGACTTTCTGCCCTCGCAATGCGGACCTGGGCCTACGAAAGGAGGTTCGTTATGCCGGTAAGAAGCCTTCCGTCAAATCCGAACCTGAACCACCTGAAGTATCAAGCGAAAGACCTACTGAAGGGGCACGCTTCCCGCAACCTGGGGGTGGCTCAACGGATCAGGGAATTTCATCCGAACTTCAAGGCTGCGCTGGATGCTGAAATCTTCTCCGCCGGCTTCACACTCGGCAGCGCGCAGCTCACAATTGCCCACGAATATGGATTTCGAAGCTGGGCGCGCCTGAAAGAACATGTTGAGAAGCCAGTGCTCTCCCATTCCTTGCGGCTGCCCCATCATGAACGGATAGAGGACTCCCTGTTTCGTCACGCCGTCGATCTTCTCGATGCAGGCGATACAGAAGGTCTTCGTGCTCACTTGAAACTTCACCCTGGCCTGGTGCGTCAGCGTGTCGTTTTCGAAGGTGGAAACTACTTTCGTAATCCAACCCTGTTGGAGTTCGTAGCCGAAAATCCGATTCGCCATGGCACTTTGCCCGGCAACATCGTCGCGGTCACCGAGGTCATCCTCGAAGCCTGTGTGGAACGATCCGCACTGAACGAGGCGCTAGGACTCATCATCTCTGGCCGTGTGCCGCGCGAGTGCGGTGTGCAACTTCCGTTGATCGATCTGCTGTGCGATCACGGAGCCGACCCCGAATGTTCAATGGAGACGGCGATCGTGCACGGCGAGTTTGAAGCGGTGAATGCCTTGATCGGGCGCGGCGCCCAGATGAATCTGCCTGTGGCGGCCGCATTGGGAAACACCGGGGCCGTACTTCCGTTGCTTGCCGGTGCCTGCTATGTGGATCGCCACCGGGCGTTGGCCCTGGCATCACAGTTTGGCCAGGTTGAGATCGTTCGATCTTTGCTTGATGCGGGCGAAGATCCAAACCGGTACAACCCGGTTGGGTTCCATTCTCATTCGACACCAATCCATCAGGCTGCGTTGGCCGGCCATGACAAGCTCGTTCGACTTCTCGTGGAACGCGGTGCAAGAGTCGATTTGAAGGATGTCCTGTGGCAGGGCACACCGGCGGACTGGGCAAAACACGGAGGTAAGACGGAAGTAGAGGTGTATCTTCGCGCGCAAGAGAGGGGGAAAGATGAGCAGGAGTGAGTTGATTCTCCAAATGCCCGTCAAGGACTGAAACCTGCATACCCCAGGCACATTGAAGTTCGTTTCCTCACGTTCCGGTCGCACGCACCGAAGAGTGCTTGTAGTCGATCTCGTGGGCCAAGAGTCGCGAGAACGTGGAGATCGTATGCGCTGCCTTCTTGTGCTCACCGTGTTGTCGTTGGCTGGCAGGGCCAAGCCGTGGGCCAGCAACTGTGGTCGTCCATCAATCCTTGAACGCGCTTCTCGCCACTGGCGTATGGTCGGCTGCCACGGGACGCGCGCCGGAATAGCTGCGAAAGTGCTGGCTTCGAGTCGCTCCGATTTAGCTATCCTTGAGGGCGGCCCGAAAGCATGGATTGCACAAGGTCTGCCCACAGGAGAAACTGCTCCGCAAACTGCTCGGCGACGAAAGCTGCTAGTTCCGGCTAAGTCCTTTGTTTTATGTTGGCGTCCCCGACGGGATTTGAACCCGTGTTATCGCCGTGAAAGAACGCGATCAAATCGCAACATTAAGGCACTGCTGAGAACCAGAACGCATCGGAACGAATCGTAGCAACATTAACGAACAGCTTAAGTGCTCCGCAACTGTCCGCAAGATCTTCTCGGCTGAAGGCGCTTGTTTTGGCGCGCCGGGCAGCTAAGCGTCATTTCTGACTATTGCGCGTATTGCGAGTATTTCGAGTACGTGCTAGTCTAGGGTATTATGGCCATTGCAGCGAAGAAACCGACCCCACTCCCGAAGTCAGAGCAGCAACAAGTGCAGGACCTGGAGAAACTGTTGCGCCGAGGCGTGCCTGCTCTGATCAGCCCTGCAGGGGAACGGATCGAACTTCCCGGCACTGTGGTCGAGGTCCTCAGAACGGCGGTGGAGTTCATGTCCCACGGCCAGACCGTCACGCTGATTCCGGATAATCAAGCGATTACGACACAACGGGCTGCCGACATTCTCGGAATGTCGCGTCCATTCTTCATCAAGCAGCTTGAGAGCGGTTTAATGGCCCACCATCGAATTGGCAACCAGCGCCGCGTTTATCTTCGTGATGTTCTGGAATTCGCCAAGAAACGAGACAAGGAGCGTCTTGCGGCGCTGGACCTGCTGGCGCGCGATGCGTTCGAAGCCGGCTTGTACGAGCGGAATGTATTCCCCGAAGGCGGCACGGACGAGTGAAGAGTGCTCTTCCCGTTGTCTTGGATGCCTGCGTCCTGATCCCAATGCCCTTGGCTGACACGCTGCTTAGGCTTGCCGCTGGCCCACGTCTCTTTCTGCCGAAATGGTCTGATCAAATCATGGTGGAAGTAACCCGAACTCTTCAGGAGAACTTCGGCCTCTCTGCCCAAAAGGCCATGTACCGCGAGAGCGAAATCAGGCGACATTTTCCAGAAGCGTGGATCGAGGGCTATGAAGATTTGATTCCCGCGATGACAAACCACCCGAAGGACCGCCATGTCCTGGCCGCCGCGGCGCAGCAGGTGTGAAAATAATCGTCACCTACAACATCAAGGATTTCCCGCGCTCCTCGCTGACGCCATATTCGATAACGGCACAAGGACCATCTGCGTTTCTCAAGGATCTCTATGGTGCCGCGCCGGCAATGGTGATGCAGACGTTGGAAGATCAAGCCGCCGCTATCGGCAAGTCAATGCCATATTTGCTCTCCAGGCTCCAGATCAACGCCCCGGCCTTCGTCGAGATGATCAGGCAAAACATTTACTGAAAGAAAAAAAAGTGAACAAGTAACTGAGACCGAGCGCAGACTTCACGTAAGAACTCAGCGCGAGTGCGGACGCTGCCCTACCAGGACTTGATTCTGGCGCGAAGAAGAAACTGGACTTTTACTCGCTGCGACGTCGACGTATTTGCCGGCGGCAAGTAGCTGCCTTCTGCCTGGTTGGAGAAGCTCTTCCAAGAATGGAGCATGGAACATGACCAAGCGCCGCGATCCAATGGACAGAGCGATCGAATCGGCCCTGCAAGTGGGACACTTTATCGGCTGGAACCAAGGGACTGCTTTCGTATCGGGCCTGGAGAACCTGGAACGTGAGATCGCAGCTTTGGCGGCCAACAGTCCCGCGCGTGCCGCCGCCCTTTATGAGGCCTTCATCACCGCCTGCAACCTGAAGGCCGAGGAAATTGACGACTCGGACAACGAATTCGGATCGTTTGCAGGTAGCCTCTTCTGCGGCTGGATTCAGGCGCGACAGGCGGCCAGCGCGGATCCAGGAGCAACGGCTGAGACCCTTCTGGCCTGGATGAAGAACGACGACTACGGCTTCTGCAACCAACTCGGCTCTGATGCGGTCAAAGTGCTGGACAGCGCTGGAATAGCAGCCTTCGAGCAGGCAGTGAGAACCCGCTTCGAGGCCTCATGTGGCAAGCAGGAACAGAACACCGGCAACTACATCCGTGATCAGTGGAGCCAAATCCTCAGATCCATCTATGCGCAGCAACGCAGCGTAGAGAGGTATCTCGACCTTGCCGAACGGACGGGGCTCACGCAAACCGACTGCGAAACCATTGCGACCATGCTTGAGGCAAAGCGCAAACCCAACGAAGCACTCTCATGGATCGAACGCGGCATCGAGATGGAGAACGCGGGCTCATTCAAGGCAGGCGCGAGTTACAAACTCGTCGAAATGCGGCGCGCCTTGCTGGCGAAGCTGGGCCGCGGGCGTGAATCGTTGGACTCGGCTTGGGCAGAGTTCCAGGCACATCCGAGCAAGTTCACCTACGAGGAACTCATTCGCTACGTTCCGAAATCCGAGCGCGGTTCATGGCATGAAAAGGCAATGGCAGCATCGGAGCAAGGCAATTTAGCGTCGCTCATCGAATTGTGGCTAGGCGTGAAAGAAACCGAACGGCTGGTGGAACGTCTGAATCGCGTCAGCGATGCAGAACTTGAGGGATTGAGCCACTATGTTACAGAACCGGCGGCGAAACATCTTGCCAGAACGCATCCAGCCATCGCGGCGAAGGTATTTCGCGCCCTGTGCGTCCGCATATTATCCGCCGCAAAGAGCAAGTATTACTGTGAGGCGCTCGCACACCTTGAAGAAGCTCGAAGATGTTACCAGGCGGCTGGGCTCGACGAAAGGTGGAGGGAACTGGTGACAGAGATCCGCCGGGACCATCACCGCAAGTCCGGTTTCATGCCCGGCTTCGAAGCAATTGTCGCAGGCAAACGAGCACGTGTGGATCCGTCCTTGCTCGATCGGACGCGCATGCAGCGGGCACGCAAGTGTAAACCCTAGCTGAAATACTTTCGCCACGCCGCAAGTATTTCCTCTACCTCTCCGGTGATACGCTCGCGAGCCGCTTCGCGATCCACTCCACTGGCCAGCAGTTTGTCGTATTCAGTGTGGTTGTGGCGAACCGCGGCGGCAACCGCCAGAGTCAGCGCGCGTTCCCCTAGATTCCGGCCCGCCTGCGAACGGCCGACGCGGCCGCTTCCTCTGACGGCTGTGTGTTCGGCGATGGCAATCACCTCTCGAGGTGGACAGGCAGGAAACAGATTTCCGATCTCCTTCGCCATCCGAACAACCAATTCTCGATCCTGCTCGCGCCGGCGTTCAGCCGCACTCACCCGTGCCGCCGCGCGTTCATCGGCGTCCTCCACGCATTCTCGCTCAGCTTTCTCCAGTGCGGTTCTTTCCACGAGGATGCCCTGCCTCTCGTAACGCCCCCGCGACCGGCTGAAGCGGACCACCACGGCCACTCGTCCACTGTACTTCGAGGCTCGCCGCGTCAACGCCGTGTCGCCCGACGGAAGAAATTCGAGGTCGTCGAAGTGTGCGCAAGACAGGCAAAGTGGCTGCTCGCCTTCCATTGAGAGAAGGAACCCTGCTCAATCTCCGCGCCGCATTCCGAGCATTCGGCGTCGCGCAGGATCTGGAATACGACCGGCTGCGGAGCGCGTTCGAGTTTCTCCTGAAGCTTTTGCAGTTTCTGCTCACCGAGCGCCGGCGAAACATAGTGCGTGCGGTAGCTCTTCTCAATCTCCGGATCGCCGCTCTTGGAGAATTGCAAGGCCACGGTCCCGCCCCGCGTGTGACGCACGTAAGCGGTTTCGCTGGGCTTGAGGCCCTTCTCTGCTGCCCAGCGGCGAAAGATCGCCATGGACGAAGAAAATCTTGTGGAGATTCCCCTGAATCACCCGCTCCAGGAAATCGATCCGCCCTTTCCGCCAGTCGTCGACGCGAACAGGCGCCAATAGCCCCATCCCACACAGCACGTCGATTGCGCTGACATATTGCTGACGGGCCAGAGCGGCCTCCGCAGCGCGATGCACTCGATTCTCCAACTCGGGTGAATTCGGTCTCACCATATCCTGGATAGCACACCTTTCAAGCACAACTCTCAAGTGCGCGTTGCCCGCTCCTGCGTCGGGTCACGTCCGTTCTACCCTCATCGCCCTCTCTAAAAATCCAAGATAAACGATGCCGAGCCGGCTGAACACCGGCCCCAGTGATAGCCGGTCCTATCGAATGGGCGGGATCTCGAATGATCAGCGATTGTGTGAATGGCCGTAGCAGGTGTGTGGAGCAGGCGTTGCGGGGAAGGAACCGGCCCTCCTGGAATGGGTACCAGCGCGATGAGAACACAGAGAAGGCAGCCGACGGGTTCAAGCCGCATCATGGGCCTTGTTCTTCACCGGATCGAGCGCAACCACCTACATCATTGCCTGCGCAAAGCGATAATCTCAACAGGGGCACGAGGACTCAATTCCCCGCTCTTCTTCATTGGCGAAGAGCTACCTCATCCATGGAGAATTTCTCCAACCGCAACTGCGGGAAGGAGGTGATCTATGCAACGAGGAAGCCTGGTGAAGGCAGAGCGAAAGAATGGTCCAGATGTTTGGCAGTTCAGGTGGTCAGAAAAAGGTGGAGATGGGAGGCGTGTCTACCGGAAGCGTGTGATCGGAACGATAGAGCAGTATTCCGACGCCGCTGAGGTTCGGCAGTTGGCGGCCCGAATCATTGCGATGCCCGGTTCCATCAATTCCCGGCCTACACGGGCCGCCATGCCGGTTGCAGACCTCTGCAAGCATTTCCAACATCGCGAGCTAGCTCAGAATGATGCGTGGCGCAGTCATTCGACAACAAGAAACTACATCTTCTATTTGAACAAGTGGATCATTCCGCGATGGAAAAACTATCAACTCGCCGAGGTACGAACGGTGGAAGTGGAGGCATGGCTTCGCAGTCTGCTGCTTGCCAGAAGCACTTGCGCGAAGATTCGAAACGTGATGTCTGTTGTTTTCAATCACGCCTGCCGGCATGAATTTTTCGACCGCAATCCTATTTCCTTGGTTCGACAAAGCGCGAAGAGCGCGCGGAAGGCTCCGAACGTCCTCACACCGGCTGAGATCAAATCACTTCTAGATAGTCTCGCTCTTCGAGAGAGAACGATGGTTCTCCTCGCAGCGTCAACCGGCTTACGACAGAGCGAATTATTCGCCCCAAGTGGGGCGACATTGACTTCCCTCAGGGCGCGATGAACGTAACCCGGGCAATCGCCTACTGGTGTGGTGGGCAAATGCAAGACCGAGGCGTCACAGAAGCCGGTGCCAGTCCATCCCATCCTGGCTAACGCGCTCACGCTCTGGAGACAAACCTGCTCCTACGGCAAGCCCGAAGATTGGGGCGGTCCCTACTTTCCCTAAGTGCCTCAAAGCAGGAGTGTGAGCATCGAGGTAGGCATATAATTCCATGGATAGACAAATCCTGTCTACCGTGAGACAATAATCTTGTGGGAGTGATCGTCCATGGCTACTCAGCCGACATACGCCGCACCCGGTTACAAATTCGACGCTGCGCCTGATCTCAGTCGTTTTGAGACCAGGGAACGTCTGAGTCAATCGGCCATCGATGGATTCTTCGCGATCATGGATAAGTGGCGCCTGCCGCTCGAGCGGGCCGGGGACTTGCTCGGGGGAGTGCCTCGGTCAACCGTCTATAAACTGAAAACCGCCGCAGGAACTCTCCGCCAAGACGAACTGACCCGGATTTCTTATGTTGTCGGAATCTATAAGGCCCTGCATATTCTTTTGCCTGACCAGCTGGCCGACGAATGGGTGAGTCGGCCAAACGACAATTTCCTGTTCGGTGGTCAGACTCCCCTTGACTACATGGTGAGAGCGGGAATCCCGGGATTGCAGCAGGTCCGCAGTCTGGTCGATGCAGCGCGAGGTGGTTATTGATTGGCTCACCTCGATTCGTTTGACCGTGCCGGCACTCATAGGTTAATTCCTACGAAGTACAGCGGCGAGAGCGTTCTGGAGATGCTGTCACTTCCACCAGGAGTCCTCGCCGATTTAAGCGAACTTGATGCCGCAACGAACGAACGTACAGTCGCAGAACGTGGCGGTAATAGGGCCATCGGCCCGGGCGAATTACTGTATGGCGTTCCTGAAGCCCACATCGTCAACGCTGCGTTTACCCACCACGGTCCGCACGGCGGCCGTTTTCACAGTCCGCAGCGGGGCGCTTGGTATGCGGGTGTGGAACTTGAAACTTCAGTGGCGGAAGTAGCCTTTCACAAGAGACGCTTCCTTATAGACGCGCGATTGACTGGCCAGTACGCTTTTGAGTACAGCGACTTCCTCGCCGACTTCTCCGGTCAGTTTCATTTCCTTGACCCCAATGAGTTGCAAGCCTGTCTGGAGCCCGGTCCCATTCCACAATGCTACGAGGCATCGCAGCAATTGGCTAACGTGCTGCTGTACACAGGCTCGAATGGCATTGTCTATCCAAGCGTCCGCCACCTCTCCGGCACCTGCATTGCGTGCTTTCGGCCAGCTCTGGTGTTCCACCCTCGCCGCGGCCAGGAGTACCGCATCACGGTGGGACCTGGAACACAGGAGATATCTTTTGAGGAGGTCATTCATCCACTTCTGAAGAGCTGAATACCACTAACGGCACTGGCATTATCACCATGAGCAGAATGAAGACCTTCGGCGACGCCTGACAAACCCGACAAGACGCTTCTCTTCCCTTCGCAACTCGCCCTCTGACGAAGCGCTGATTCGTCAAGAGCATGCACGCGACCCCGGGCGTAACTGGTCGAAAGCACGAGCACCAAACGCGCTTCTAAACAACTTTCGCCCAACCCGGTGGAGAGAAATGCGCGTTACGTATACGTGTATCCGCCGTCACATCAATCCGCGGCCGTCGGACCTACGATTCGATTGTTACGAACAATCGACCATGACCGAGGGTAACCATGACAGGACTCCATAAAGCTGTGGAACACGAGCAAGCAAGCACATGGTGATGAATGCGGCCGACTCAGATGCGCGATGGTCATACCGAGCTGGAGGCATGTCAGCACTTCTATCAGGCATAGCGTACATTGTCATCATCGCGTTGTATGTTCGCATAGGAGCTCCACCGAGCGGCGTAGAGGCGCGGCTCGGGTATTTAGCGCGAAATACGACGATATGGTGGGCGATCGTAGGGCTCTCCGTCCTGACGGACTTGCTCTTCGTGCCTGTGGTATTGGCGCTCTACGCCGCCTTGAGAAGCGTCAACCGTGACATCATGCTGTTGGCAACCGCGTGCGTGGGCTTGTTCATCGGTCTGGACTTGGCAATCACCTGGATAAACTATGCCGCACTTATAACGCTCAGCAGCGAGTATGCGAAAGCCGGGAGCGAAGCTCAGAGAGCGGTCGTTGTAACGGCTGCGGCCTACCCGTCCGTGGTGCTGAAGTCGAGCCTTTTGTTTTTCTATAATAGCCTGCTCCTCTCCCTCGGGATTCTTATGACTGGCGCCGTCATGCTACATGGAATCTTTGGCAACACTATCGCTTATCTGGGCGTAGCCACGGGCATACTTGGGGTCGTTTCGGTTGTAGGTCCAGTTTTTGTCAATGCTCTGCGGACAACTATAGTCCTCACTTCCGCTCTCACAACTGTCTGGCTATTGTTGGTAGGTTACAGACTCTACAGGTTCGGACGGAACTGATACCAAGTTATGGCTAAAGAATATACGGTTGGCTCAACAGGGGTTCAGACGCTAGGCGGAGTGAACGTGAACGTCCCAAGTCTGGCTCGATTCTTCCGGCAGCAAAGCCTTTACATCGCTATCTCCGCGGTCGTCGGCGCCATTTTCTGGGCCATCGGACAGCAGATCAATCCCGCGACGGTTCTGGTGTACTGTCTCTGCATTGGGAATCTCCTCTCGCCTGCAACAGGGTGGTTGGAGTTCCTTTATGCGGACAAGCCATTTCCTTACGACTTGCTGATCTTCCTGGCTGTTCTACTTGTACTGACGGTCCCTATTTACCTGATTTCGACCGTAGTTGTATGGCTGGTTGCTCCACCTTCTCCGCAGACGCTTTTCCACCTGATCACGACGGGGTGGAAGTTTCCGATCCTGATCACATTCGTCTTCGGTATTCTCTCGTTTCTGTACCACAGCACCAAAGAGCGGCTGGAGCGGCGTAACTTCGAGCTCCAGCAAACAGTGGAACGTGGCACTGTCCGACTCGAAATGCAAGAGCAGGAGTTGGAACGTGCCCGAGAAATACAGCAGTCCCTGCTTCCAAAAGAAATTCCTCAGCTTCCGGGGTTCGAGGTCGCAGGAGCATGGCAGCCCGCTAACACTGTGAGCGGAGATTACTACGACGTGCTCCGGCTCGGCGATCATAGACTGGGCATCTGCATCGCGGACGTTGTCGGAAAAGGTGTATCAGCCGCTCTGCTGATGGCGAATGTGCAAGCAGCGGTTCGCGCGTTTGCGAGCAACTCGGAGAGCCCGGCCCAGGTGTGCGGCAAAGTCAACGCTCTGTTGCACGAGAACATCGCAACCGGGAAGTTCGTTACGTTCCTTTATGGGATCCTCGATGGGGAATCACATACGTTTCAGTACAGCAACGCTGGACATCTTTACCCCATCCTTGTTTCTGGTGGCTCAATTCGGATGCTTGAACAGGGCGGTGCAGTGCTGGGCGTTTTCCCGGCCTGGACATACGAGGACTCGACGATTGAGATGAGGACCGGGGACCGTTTGCTCCTTTTCACCGACGGCATCACAGAAGCTTCCGATGCGAACGGGCAGGAATTCGGAGAAGCAACCATCGCTAGATGTGCAATCGCTAACCGAACGCTCTCCGCGAAGGATTTGAACAGCCAGCTGCTCGCGCAGGTCACCGCCCACTGCGGGGCCCAATTCCAGGATGACGCAACTCTGCTTGTAATTGCCGCTTTATGACATTTGCTTCAAGCAAGCCCTGTGCACCCTTTACGTCGCACCATGCGCGAAACCTTCACCTGCCTTCCTTTGCTCATCTGTCTTTCCTATCAGTCACACAGCAGCCCTCGGCCTTATTGTGTGCGTTGGATCACAGCCCCAGAGGTCGATTCCTAGTAGCTTTGAGTAATGCTTGAGCCGATTAGAGAAATGGGGGGCGGTTCCATATGCACATGCTGCGGAGCGGTAGCCGTATTTCAGGATCGTGACAGCCAGCCCATGCTCTATTGCCTTTTCTGCGCGTGGTTCGCGGCGGAGAAAACTGCCGATGTCGCATTGACGGACTTGCTCGCGATTTTGAAAGCAAGATCTTCGTACCTAAACTGAGCCGAATCATCCCGGGCCCACACTCCAGGCAACAGTTCAGCAACTTCGACGTTCCCGGGCCTGGAGTATCTGGGCAAGTTACCGGAAACGAGCGAGCCTTTGACGGCAGTTCGCGTCATGACAAATCAAACGCCGGGTCAAGAGCAACATCTGAGCGTCCCCCCCCAGCGGGCCAGGCAATCCAGGATACCCTTCGCTCGTCCCACCCGCTGTATGTGATACGCGTCACGTATGCCTGTATCCGCCGTCACATCAATCCGCGGGAGTCGGCTCTAAGATTCGATACTAAGAACAATCGATCATGACCGAGGGAACCATGACAGGACTCCAGAGAGCTGTGGAACACAAGCAAGCAACCACCGTCGAAGACCAGAAGCAGTCGCAGACTGGCTTTCCCTTTAAGAAAATTGTCTACGTCGGCGATCTCTCGGGAGAACCCTCCTACGGGCTGCGCTACACACAAAAGCTGGCGCACGAACGCCATGCGGAGCTTGTGCTGGTGCACTCGCTCGATCCCATCGTTTACGCATTGCCTGGTGTTGAACTGCGGGATGGCGCTGCCAATGCAGAGTTGTCGGCCATGGAGCACGACCCGCAGCGCCACGGCGCCAACCATGATTCCCTGGTCCAGCGTGAAGAAGTTTGCGCGGAGATCCTGGGCGAGGCGACGCGCCACTCTGCATCCCTGCTCGTTCTCAGCACGGCGGGACGGACAGCCGCCGGCAGCATGGCCCTTGGCACGATGGCGCGGCTTTTGTTGGCGAATGCTCCATGTTCTATTTTGACCCTCCCGACCCCGGCAGAGTCAGCCGCGTTGCCCCGCTGGATGTGGCAGAACGTCATCGCGGCCACCGATTTTTCTGACGCCGGCATTGCCGCCTTGGACGTTGCGCAGCGCATCGCGGGCCGAGGGCTGGTGGTGCTCCACAGCACGCAATGCGGTAAAGAGAAGGAATGCAGCCACTGCATGACACGACTCCAATTGCTCGCGCCCTTCAACGAGTCGCACACTTTGCCGGTTGAGCATCTCGTGACCTCGGGCGAACTGACCACGGCCATCGCTTCCGTCGCGCAGCGGGTGCATCCTGACCTGCTAATACTGGGTGCACCCCCCGTTGCGATCGAGAGCGGCCACCTGGATGACAGCACCGTCTACCGCGCGATCATTGAGTCCCATTGTCCGGTGCTCCTGGTTCCACCCGGGATCGACCGTGGTGACGGAACGATCGACAAAGCCGTCTACGCGTGGGTGGAAAAAGTCCGGTGCATCGGCGGGCAGCCCCCGCTCCAGACGAGCGACAGAGTGGAGGCGATTACAAGCAGCAAGCCGAATGCTGGTGATGACCGTCACAGACGGAACCCTGCTGGCAAGTGATTCTGTCAAGAGTAACGATTCCCGGATCCAGGACAACACCTGGACGCGAAAGGGTTAGCCATGACAACTACTGTTAGTAGCTCCCCAAAGAAAGAGGACAAGAATCCGCGGCTGGGGTCAGTCGGTCTCCGATTCCGATCCGTTCTGCTGGCCACGGATTGTTCGCCAGCAAGTGAGATCGCGGTAAAACTGGCCGCTCGAGTGGCAAAGCAATCTCACGCCAAGCTTTATGTGCTGCATGCGATCCTGCCTGAGCTCTACGGGGTTGGCATGCGCGGACCCGTTCCTGAGCTTGCGCTAATGGATCTGCAGAACGCGCGCGAGAACCTCCACAAATATGTCGACCACATCCCTGATCTGCGGACGGTGAAGCACAAGGAAATAGTCTTCTTGGGTTCAGCCAGTGACGCAATTAGATCTGTGGCGGAATCCAATGGCATTGATTTGCTGATACTCGGTTCTCATGGCCGGCATGGAGTGGCGAAGCTGACCCTTGGTTCCGTAGCCGAATGGGCAATCCGCCGCCTTGATTTTCCCGTGCTGGTAGCAGGCCCAATGTGCGACAAAAACCTGCCGCCAATACGGTCGATTGTTCTCGCGACAGATCTTTCGCAGCAGGCTTCGCGCTCGGCTCAGTATGCCAGCTCCGTGGCGCAAGATTACAATGCCCGGCTGACTGTGTTAAACGTGCTCCCTCATGCGTGCACGACAGACGAGCAAAACCAAACCGAGTCGAGCACGCGCAAGAAGCTTCATCAACTCGTGCCGAGCGACTGTGCAGAGCAGTGCACGCTAAACTTCGAGTTGAGAACAGGCGACATCGCTCCGGCTATCCTGCACTCGGCCCAGGTAAACAAGGCCAATTTGATCGTCCTGGGAGCAAAGCATAGAGGACCTTTGGCGGACCATGTACCGCGGACCAAACTTTCGGCGATCATCCGCGAATCGCGCTGTCCGGTGCTGGTTGTGCCAACCCAGTGATTTTGATCGGCCTTGAGTGAATAGACAGAACACCTGGAGGCCGATCAGCCAAAGAGCGCTTGCTCGGCCACACAGTTTTTCGAACTGTTTGGCTGCACACTCGGTGAAGGAGAACAATATGAACCCGACGAATTTGTCCTCGATGACGCGGCCAAAGTCCATTCTGGTGGCCACAAATCTGAATGATCTGGATTTCCTGCTTCCGGTGGCCATCGATCAAAGCAGAATGACGGGTGCAATGATTTGGTTAGTCCATGTAATTCCTCCGGACGCCTACGCTTCTGTCGAATCCGGAGCCTATCCTTTCGTTGAAAAAGAGAAGGAATATCGCATTGCGGAAGATGCTCTCGCCAAAGCTGCGTTAGAGCTACGGGAGAAGAATCTGGCTTGCACCTATGAAGTTCGCCGATGGTACCCGGTGGATGAGATCAAGGCCTGCATATCGCAAACACGACATAGATCGTCTGATTGTCGGTACCTCCAGCCGGGGAAGGTTGGGCAAGTTTCTAATCGGTTCCGTCGCCGAGGACTTGATACGCAGTTTGGAGATTCCCGTTTGCACAGTCGGCCCGCATTTCAGGCCTTGCCAGCATGATGATCTTCGCCGGATTATCTTTGCCGTATCGCTTCGGCACCATCCGGAACATAGCCTACGGTTCGCAGTCGATCTTGCAGCTGCGTCGCGAGCCGAGCTCATCGTACTGCACGTCACAGAGCAGGAGCGTGGGGACGAGGGGCTTGCAGCTGGAGCCATGTCCAAGCTCGACGAACTGCTGAGGGCAATACAGCCCAAGCAAGTAGAGCCACACATCCGTATCCGCAGCGGGGAGCCGGCGGAAGAAATCGTCGCCGAGTGTACAGTCCTAAGACCCGACTTGCTTGTCCTGAGCGCATTTCCTGCGTCACCAGTAATCGCGAGGTTCCGCGCAGGTGTTGCTTATAGGGTAATAGCACAAGCTCCATGCCCGATTTTTACCCTTCGTAGCGGATCGAAGACACAGCCCGACGGAACGTATCGAGAGTTTTCTGGAGTACAGATTTGATCTTCTCATGCGGGTTGACTTCGGGATAAATTCGGGCGGCTTCTCGATAACTGGTTTTCTAGATCATGGGGGATGGATACAACCATGTTCGGAATACTGAAAGTAGCTCAAGGCTACTGGTGAACGACGGGGGTCACAGCGCCGTTAAGTCGCAGATTGGAAATCTGCTCAGTTGTCGCGGCGAAAGAAGTGAGCACCAGGGTATCGCACTAATTCGTTTGGACAGCATCAAGTGGGATGGCGTGCTTGCCTGAATGCTCATGAGAGGTGTCCTAGAGCTTAGTTGTGTCGCTTGCCGGGACACCAACTTTTGCCATTCGTCTCATTCTGAGCGGAACGTGTGATCGCCGTCACAGCGTGCACAGTCTTCTCAGGCTAGCCTCAAAACGTCCGATGTTTGATTTTAAGAGGCGCACTTGAAGTGTGCCGAAAGGTTTGCATGATCGGCTTTCCACGTGGAGATCCCATACCGCTACCCGCGCCCGTCTGGCTCCTGAAAGTACTTGACGTCGTAACCTTATCGCTGCATTTCGTAGCGATGCAGGTCCTGGTTGGCGGCTTGCTGATTGCGGTCTTCCTGAATCTTCTTGGCCGTGGACAGGCGGCTAACGTTGCGGCCGCGGCGATGGGTCGGCGCCTGCCGATCGTCATGACCTACGTCATCAATCTCGGCGTTCCGCCGTTGCTGTTCGCGCAAGTGCTTTATGGGCGTGCGATCTACACGAGCAGCGTGCTCATTGGAGCGTATTGGATCAGTGTGATTGCAGCGTTGACCTTTGCCTATTGGTTGCTCTACCGCTTCGCCGCCGGCCTTGAGGAAGGCCGCAAAGTCTGGTGGATAGGGATCATAGCCTGGGTGACCATTGGCGGCATCGCTGACGTCTACACCACCAACATGACCCTGATGCTACGCCCCGAGGTTTGGCAGAAGATGTATGCCGCTTCTTCTCTTGGTACGCATCTCCCACCCTATGATCCGACCGTACTACCGCGGCTGCTATGTGTCCTCACTGGTGGGCTGGCTGCAGGCGGTCTGTGGATGATCTACCTCGCGGGACGAAGGAGCTTCAGTACTACTGACGCGAAATTCCTGGCGGGGCGGGGTGGCTGGATCGCAGCGGCCTCAGCAGTGGCACAACTCATTGCCGGCATCGCCGTGTATCGTGCTCAGCCCGAGGTCGTTCAACAACTATTGGCGGAGCACCCGCTTTACAGGTTTGCTGGTCTTGGCTGGCTGACTCTGACCTTTGCCATTGTCGTATTCGCCTCCTTCGTCGCTGTGCGCAAAGCTGAGAAATCGTCTGTCGGGTGGGTTGGTGTGGCCCTCGGTTCTTCCGGAATCGCTCTCTTGACCTTATACCGCGACGGCATTCGGGATATGACACTACTCAGCAAAGGCTACGACGTTTGGCAGCGAGCGATCGTTACCAACTGGAGCGTGATCGGAGTCTTCCTGGTGCTCTTTGTGGCTGGCCTGGTGACTGTGGGTTGGCTGATCTCAGTGATGGCGAAAGCGGGTCGAGTGATGGAAAGCGCGGTGGAATTATGAGTGATCCCGTCGTTCAGGTAGAAAAACTCCCCTCAGCAGAAAGCACGCCGACGCGTCGCGCTTTCATTGGAGCAGCTGCAGTCGCAGGCATCTGCTATGCCGGAGCGCTGGGGTATCCCATCTACCAGTACCTCGCGTCGCCGGCAGAGATGGCAGCCAACGAATCGGCGGTGAGTGAGATAACACTCAAGGCCGCGCACACCATCGAACCCGGCTCTGCCTTGATGTTCATGTTTGGCAGTTCACCGGCTCTGTTGATCCACGCTGCGGATGGCAGCTGGGCGGCCTTCAGTGCGGTTTGCACACACCTCGGCTGCACGGTCCAGTTTCAGGCTGAGCAAAACCGGATCCACTGCGCCTGTCATGGCGGCATCTACGACCCGCGAACCGGGAAGAATATCGGTGGCCCACCTCCACGGCCCTTAACAAGCTACAAGGTCAGCGTTGCCCGAGATGGCATCACTGTATCGCGGGCTTAGAGCGGTGGAAAGGTGACGAGAATGGCTGATTCTCTCTATGACTGGATCGATGAACGCGTAGGACTGACCGAAGCAATCGCGTTTGCGCGCCATAAGACGGTGCCGGTTCATGGTCAATCCTTCTGGTACTACTGGGGTGGCATCTCTCTCTTCCTGTTCCTGGTGCAGTTAGTCACTGGAATTCTGCTGTTGGTCTATTATCGGCCGGGCGCCGAGGCCTTTGAGAGCGTGCGGCAGATTACCTACGTGATGCACTTCGGGTGGCTTATACGGTCGGCGCACTCCTGGTCCGCTAACCTGTTCATCTTTGCCATTCTGGTCCATATGTTCTCTGTCTACTTCATGAAAGCCTACCGGCGGCCGCGCGAGATTGGATGGATCACGGGAATTGCCCTTCTCTTTCTCGCGGCTGCGTTCGGCTTCAGCGGCTACCTGCTGCCAATGGATGAACTCAGTTATTTTGCTACGAAGGTAGGTCTGGGAATTCCGGCATCCCTGCCACTCATCGGAGAGCCGATTGCCTCCATGTTGCGTGGCGGCCCCGATGTGAGCCAGTTTACCGTGCAACGATTCTTCGCTCTGCATGTTGTCGTGTTGCCGTTGCTCTTTCTTCCCTTGCTCGGCCTTCACCTTTGGATGGTGCAGAAGCACGGGAACGCATCGCCACCCAGCGAAGAGGCGAAGCCGCAGAGCGTTCGCCGGACTGTGCCCTTCTTTCCCAATTTCATGCAGAAGGACCTGGCTATGTGGCTCATCTCCCTGAATGTGCTCGCGCTGCTGGCGTCAGTGTTCCCGTGGGACCTGGGTAAGCAGGCCGACGCACTCTCGCCCGCGCCCAATGGAATTCACCCGGAGTGGTATTTCATGGCTCCATTTCACATGTTGAAGATTTTGGGAACCTGGTTGCCCGGAGCGACCGGAGAGGTGATTGGAATCCTGCTGTTTACCGTAGGGTTGGCGCTGTGGGTGGTGATTCCACTCTACGACGCGCAACAAACTGCGGGTCGAAGAAGCCGATTTGCCCACTACTTTGGAATTTTTGCCGTGACCTCATTAATCCTGACGACTGCCCTGGGCTATTGGGGCGTCCGCTAGCACAAGCAGAAAGAAGAAGATGAACTATCCATTCTGGGAAGTCCCCTACATCGGCAGCGGATGGGTGATTGGCATGATCGCCATCTTCCACGTCATGATTTCGCAATTCGCGGTGGGCGGGGGCATATGGCTACCGATGGCCGAGCGCAAAGCAGTGCGCGAGGGTAGGCGGGATTGGCTGGCGCAACTCCAGAAACATTCGCGCTTCTTCCTGCTCATCACTGGTGTTTTCGGAACCGTCAGCGGCGTGGGCATCTGGTTTGCCATCGGGCTCGCCCAGCCGGAAGCGACGAGCACGCTCATCCACAACTTTGTTTTTGGGTGGGCTATGGAGTGGGTCTTCTTCCTGGTGGAGCTGACCACTCTGGCTGTCTATTACTACACCTGGGAGCGAATTCCGGAAGAGTTGCATCTGAAGATCGGCTGGCTTTATGCAGGCACGTCCCTGTGCACCCTCATCATCATCAATGGCATTCTCACTTTCATGCTGACTCCCGGGGAGGCATGGTTGCGCGTGGCAGGAAGCGGTGCGGAGTCAAGCAAGTTCTGGAATGCCTTCTTCAATCCGACCTACTGGCCAAGTCTTGCCATGCGCACGCTGGTCTGCATCTCACTTGCGGGCATCTGGGCACTTGTGACCGGTAGCCGCATCGATGGGGAAAAGCAGCCCGAACTGAAATCGAGTTATCTTCGCTGGACGGCAATGTGGCTAGTGCCTTCGTTCGTTCTGATGCCCCTGACGCTTGGTTGGTATCTGTTGAAAGTGCCGGAGTCACAGCGAGCGTTGTTGTCACTAGGCATTTCGACCATAGGTTCGGGAACGTTTTCTCAAGTGACTCGCATCGTTCTGGTCATGATCATCACTTCGGCGACGATTATCTTCGTGACCTACTACCTTGCATATCGAAATCCCAAGGACTTCACTTTGGCACACGCGTCGGCGTTGGTTCTGCTTGCCTTAATGGCTACCGGGTCTGGAGAGGAAGCTCGCGAACTATTGCGGAAACCCTATGTGATCGGTCGCCACATGTATTCCAATGGAATGCGGGTCAGCGGAGTGGCAGCCGCAGACAAGAACGGCTACCTGCGTGACACTCTATGGCTGGGACGCTCGGATGACGATCACTGGAGGCAGGGCGAATTGATGTACCGTGGACAATGCGGCTCCTGCCACACCCTCACCGGCTATCGCTCTCTAAACAGACTGCTGAGCGGGCGAGACAGAGAGTCTATGGGTAGCTTTCTGACTATGCTTCACGAATATAAGCCGGACCTGGTTTACCGCAAGTTCATGCCGCCCTTGACGGGCAGTCTGGAGGAAATCAATGCCCTGGGAGACTACCTCTACACACAGGCAAACCCCCTCGCGCCGGGCCCGTCGGATACTCGACCGGGCGCAAAGATCGCCTCCGCAACGACCGCGAAACATTAGCCCGCAATTGCCAGGGCTCCTTTACGAATCGGTGTTGGCCTAGATAGTGTCAGTTGTTCTGCGTCGCGCTGGCGGCGGCCCAGGTGTGACCGCCGTCACAGAGGGGTCAGGGCAGTTCTGCCAAGATCTTGGCTAGAAGGTAACACAAATGATTCGGTTGACGGAAAACACACGGGCAAGACTCATGGCCGTGGTGGCCACCGATACCTTATTCATGGGCTTGCAAATGCTGCTCACAATGTACTTTCTGCAACAACAGGCGTTTAAGGCGATCGATCCGGCCTCAGAACTCATTCAAGGACATGTCTGAGGCTGTCTACAGTTTAGGATCTGCCCGAAAAAGCAGCACGATGGAGGAGAAAATGCGATATATCATCGCGTTCCTTGGGGTTGCCGGAATTGTGGTGTCGTGCTTTGCTCTGGCTCAACACTATGGTGCCCCGGCACAGCCGATTGACCTCCATCACTCTGCTTGGAATTCCGCATATGTGAATCAAAGTTCCTTTGCCACAGTCCATGGAATTCCAGTGGCCTTGCTAGGGGTCGCCGGTTATACACTGCTGGTAGTGCTTGCACTGCAGCGTCTCACGGTGCTCACGGTCTACTTCGCCGGCATCGTACTTGCCTACGGGCTCTACCTCACAAATATTGAGGCGCACGTTCTGCACGTATGGTGTGCGTATTGCGTTACTTCGCTGATCCTCATTGTCTTGATAACGTTCCTTGCCTTTGCGGCGCTAATCTTCGATCGTACTCCCCTCATCCCCCGCTAATTCGCTGAGAACTCCCGTAGAATTTACGCCACGCTTGATTTTAGGCCACCTTGAACCTTCCGCCTATGCACGTAGGACTTAACATCAGGAAGGCACGACTCGATGATCTGTCGAGTCGTGCCTTGATCTTAGTTTGAGGCCCTACTTTTTGATAGGACGACCCGGATCGAACAGTTCACGCGCAGGTTTCTTTCGCGGGATAGTCTTCAGAATGCCTGTCATCAAGCTTCCTCGATATCGAGTCGGGCAAAGGCGCTCTGGATAGTCGGGGCCTCGTGGTGCGGCTTTAAGATCGTCGAATTCTGTACGGAAGGTAAACAGAGTACCGGACACTTTACCTTCGAGATCACCTGCAACACTGTGCTCGTGCGGAGGTCTTCCTCGCCAAGCTCGTTCTCGGGGGCGCCGAGCACGACTAAATCCGTTCCGAACTTTCGAGCATATTCGGCGATCGATTCAGCTGGTATTCCGGCGACGACAATGTGCTCTACCGGAACCGTGTTCGATTCATTGAAAGGCGCGAGAAAGCGCAGTTTCTCCAGATAATGCGAACATTCACGGCCCTTTTGCTTTTCCGAAACATGCAGAAGTATCAACTGTCGCAAGCTAATCTGATGAGCAGAGTGCACCGCTCGAATCGACGCAGGGGAAAAGTCTGTTGCTGCGAGAACGCGCAGCCAACATCCGCCCCGTGGGAGGACGTTGACTGCATCGGGGGGAACAGTGAGAACGGGGCACCGTGACTTAACCAACAGCTGCCGCGCAACCGTGCCCAATGCGACGCGTCCGACGTCCGTCTTTGCGCGTGTTCCCAGAACTAAAAGGTCCGCATGGTGATCACACACCGCGTGCAAAATGCGCTCGTGGACGACTCCGCTTTCAATGACGGAATGAACCGGAATACCTGATGCCCTGGTCTCTTCTTCTATCCTCTTCAGCTCCGCCACAGTCGCGGCGTTGGCGCCCAGGAGAGCCGGGACTCCATCTGGAAATGCGTAAGCAACAGGATCGATGACATGCACAAGCACCAGCGTCGACTGATAAGTTCGCGCCAATGCCTCCGCATACCGCAGGGTCGAGGATGACGCGTCGCTGAGGTCGGTGGCGACAGCTATCGTTTTGAATTGGAGACTACCCATCGTATTCATTTCGCTTTCTCGTGTAATTGACCGAGACGGGCCCGGAGCAATCGACGTTAGTCAAAACACTCATGATCCTTGAGACATCGTCAAGACGATGCGGCCTTCGACCTTGCCATCTCTCAGCTGGTCGAGCGCGTCGTTTACCGTTTCCAGCGGTTGGGTTTGGACGTGGGACCGTATATTCGATTCAGCAGCAAAGCACAGCGCCTCTTGCAGGTCCTCGCGAGTGCCGACGAGAGAGCCCCGTATCGTCAGACGCTTCAGAACAACATCAAAGAGTGGGACGGGGAATTCGCCCGGCGGCAGGCCGACAAGCACACAAGTCCCCTTTCTCCGCGTGATGTCTATCGCCTGACGAAATGCGGCGAGGGATACGGCGGTCACAATGACTCCATGAGCTCCGCCTATCTCCGATTGCACGCGCTGCGCTACGTCCACTTCCCGTGCATTCAATGTGATCTCCGCGCCCAGATCCTTCGCGCGCCAGAGTTTTTCAGAGGAAACATCGATTGCAATCACGTGCAGACCCATAGAAACGGCATATTGCACAGCCATTTGCCCCAGGCCGCCGACGCCGACGATGGCAACCCATTGTCCGGTTTTCATTTCGGACTCCTTCAGCGCTTTCCATGTCGCGACCCCTGCGCAGAGAACGGGAGCAGCATCGACGTCTGTCAGACGCGCGGGAATATGGCCCACATAAGCAGCGGGTGCGAGAGCGTACTCCGAAAAACAACCCTTCACCGTATAGCCGCCGTACGCCGCGCGTGGGCAGAGCGATTCCCACCCGGTTAAGCACCATTCGCATTCGCCACAGGCCGCCCGCAACCAGGGAAGCCCCACGCGGTCTCCTTCCTTTACACCCCGTACCTCCCGGCCTGCCTTGACGACGACCCCTACCCCTTCGTGGCCGGGAACAAACGGAAGAACCGGCTTCATCGGCCACTCGCCATCTATCGCGTGCAAATCCATGTGGCATACTCCACAGGCACTCATCCGCACCAATAGCTCACTTGGCTCCGGATCACGGAACACGATTTCCTCAAGACAGAGCGGACTATGGAACGCGCGTGCAACCGCTCCCAGACCCTTAACCGGCATAATGCATCGCCTCGATTAGGAGCACTTTACAAGGACCGGTTGCGGGTCGACGGTGACAGCCATCACACATGTCCCTTGGAAAGGCGTTCGCCGGGACGGCAAGTCCCGGTGATATGGGTCACAGACGTAAATCTTCCGGTGGCTGATTCTTGTCACAAAAGAGAACTACATCGTAAGAGCATGTGATGCGGGTCACGCATTCGATGTGTGCGATGACACAGCCTGACGACCGGTTGTCCCCGCAAACTCGAGCGTTCAGTTGATTGAAGCGCTGGGCGGCGGATGGGACACCGCCCAACTGCCGGCATCGAAAGATGTTAGCGCCAAAATAGTTGCTCGCCTCCCCTAGATCGTGAGGGGGCCTGAGTCGATCCGGCAGAGGCCTCAACGGTGACGGCCATCACAGCCGGAACACCGCAGTCCTGCGAAGCTCTTAGCTGGCAGGTGACGCAAATGATTCGATTGACGGAAAACACACGTGCAAGACTGATGCTGATTCACGGCTGCGCGATGTTGGCACTGGGCCTGGCGCTCTTTTACATTCGGGCGACGATGACGAACCTCTTCTTCTACGTATTCGGAGGCGCTTTTGCGCTGTTGCTGGTCGCGGCATCGCTGCTCTTTATCGCTGGCATTGATTGGCTCTGCGCTGTCGGCGTTGGTCGCCGCCAGGTTGCGAGACTACGCGGACTTCTATTCCTGAGTACAGCCGTGGCTGCCTGCAGCGTTTTTCTGATTCTTTATCCCGGAGCAACCATTCAAATGCTGTGCTACCTCATCGCAATCTATGCCCTCGCGCTCAGTGTGGGCAAATTCGGGCTTGCCAGATCCTGGAATGGCCCCAGGCGCGAACAAGCGGTGATGTACATCCTAGCCGTGGTTGCACTCGCTTTCAGTGCTGCACTGGTTGGATTTGCCGGCCCCGACGATCGAGCGTCTCTGGCCGTGGTTGCCAGCTATTCCTTATTTATGGGTTTTCAGATGCTGCTCACGATGTACTTTCTGCAACAGCAGGCGTTTAAAGCGATCGAAGCGGCTTCAGGGCTCAATCAAGCACATGTGTAAGGCTCACTGACAAGCTAGAAAAGCTAGCGCCAGGCACGGCTCCTCACCTTCCCCTTAGATCGGCCTTTTTTCGGTTCATCCCTACTGAGGATAAGGCGGTCCTTTGGCCAGCACCGCATTGAGCGAGCGGTCGTGGCCATAGATGTCGTCGAAGAAATAAACCTCGCCATCTTCCTCCACGACCGCCGTGAGATAGATAATCACCACCGGTATTGGCCTGCTAAGGTTTACCTGCTGATTATCCGGACCGGATTGCATAGCCGCCCTTACGCTGTCCACAGTCCACTTTGGCTGGTCTCGCAGCAACCATGCCGCAAGCTCTACCGGCTTTTCTACGCGTATGCATCCGTGGCTGAAATCGCGCCGCGACTGCGAAAAGAGTTGCGTAGCTGGTGTGCTGTGCAGGTAAACATTGTGCTCGTTGGGAAACATGAACTTGACTAGCCCCAGCGAATTTGCGGGTCCCGGCTTCTGGCGCACCAGCAGTTTGCCCGACCGCAATTGCGCAAGAACGTCAGCGCTCACTGCTCCACTGGACACGATGCGGGCGCTCTGGTCGGTAATCTCAAAATCCTTTCGCGCCAGGTAGCCGCTGTCTTTCTGCAGAGCGGGAATGATCTCAGCGCGCGTAATGCTAAAGGGAACATTCCAGTACGGCCGAAAGATGATGTACTTCATGTCCTTTCCAAAGACAGGAGTTTCATGGCGCACGGCATTGCCCACCACGACATTCATGCGCAGTGCAATGCGGTGATCGGCTGAAAAGACTCGCAAAACGAACTCGGGGATATTTACCGCGACCGGCAGCGGTGAAAAGTCGGCCGGCAGCCATCTCCATCTCTCTAACGCATCCTCCAACTGGTGAACACGAAAGTTCAACGGCACATTCAGCTGCTGCACGGTTTTCTTGTCGAGTTTGCCGTCCGCTCCTAGACCATGCCGGGATCGAAAGCGCTTTACCGCATCTACCAACGCGCCGTCATAGATGCCTGACTTTATATTTGCAAACGCGCTTTGCGGCAGGTCCCCGAGCAGATGAAGGCGTTGCGCAAGTCCCTCAACCGCGGCGTAGGAATCGCCAGCCACCAGCGTTTTTTTCACTTCGGGCAACGCCAGACTATGATCCTGGGCGGCGAGCGCCAGATACATTTGCAAAGCAACCTCAGTGCGTTGGTAGGCGAGATAGGGCGGTTCGACTTCGTTCAGGACCTGGGCCACGTTGCTAGCTCCGAGGAGCTGATGCGCGAGAAATTGCGGCAGGTCGTATCTCTTTTGCTCAACATCGATGCCGAATTCGAAGTGCTTTGGATTGACCCGTCCGACATGGAGATCAGAGATGTAACGCATGGCGCTAACCGTCAACGCCGCGTCGAAATGCGCCACAGCGTCCGCATCCCCGGACGCGATCTTTAGCGTACTCAGGCGCTGCGGCCAGCGTAGCCCATCGTAGTCTTCAGGATTCAGCCCTTTTTGCTGGCTGCTTTCAAGGGCGGCAATCACGGCCAGCGCCTCGGGTATCGCTTGCCCATCGCGTACCCAAACGGGCGCATAGCTGGTGGCAGCGTAGAGCTGCTGAGACTCCTGACGATAGTCGGTGAAGTTTGGCCACCGCTGGTCAGCGAAGCTTTTTCCCGCAACTATGGCTCTAAGTCGCGAGGCAACCCCATCCGAGTTCGACGCACTGCCCCGCGTAGCGGGCGGAGGCGTCCCCTGCGACGAGCATCCGAAAGTCGCGGACCATAGCATGAGTATGGGAACGCTTAGAACCGAGCTGCGCCTTAAAGAAAGCATCATTTAATTAAAGCACCCGCTGCTCCTCTTTAGAACGACAGCATAGCCCCTTCTTGAACGTGTGCTTTCGGTGTGATCTCTGTCACAGCCAGCCGACTACTGTAGCCCTATTGTGAGTGTAGTAAGACTGCCCTGTTTCAGGACGGTCATTCGACAACTCAACAAGAGAGGCACTTATGGCAACCATGAATCCCGCCGCCGTCACATTTGAGCACATACTCGTTCCCACAGATTTCACTGAAATCTCCCAACGTGCGTTGGATTACGCCAAGGTCATAGCTAAGTTTGGCACCTCTGAGTTGCTGTTGGTTCATGTGAATCCCCCAATTGACTTGATTACTCCGCCCGAAGCAGCATGGGTTGACCTATCTGAGGTCCAATCGCTGCACGAAGAGCAGTTGGAGCAAAGTGGCGCCGCTTTGCGTTCCGAGGGCTTTCGATCCAAGACGATCTCAGTTACCGGACCGCTATACGATGAGATTCTTTCGACAGTAAAGCAGTATAAAGCGGACCTGATTGTCCTGGGAACCCACGGTAAGAAGGGCCTGGAGCGCCTTTTGCTTGGCTCCGATGCCGAGGCTGTTCTGAGACACGCGCATTGCCCTGTCCTTTCAGTAGGCCCCGCAGTGCCAAGTCTCCAGGACAAGCCGTGGCGCATACGCGAGATCATTTGCGCAACGAATCTCAGGCCAACCTCGGCTGGGGTGGTTGCTTACGCGCATAAGCTTGCTGCCCTGTATGGAGCAGAGCTGGTTCTCTTTCACGTAAAGAGTTCAAGCGAGCCGGAAGCGGACGTGGATTGGGTATCGTTCGAAGAGGCATTTCATCATTATGTTTCCGAGGATCTTGGGACGCGTTCGTGGCTGCGCACTCGTCTTGCCAGTGCCTCGCCTGCTACCAATATTGTGGATCTCGCAAAGCAGCGCGGTTCCGATCTTATTGTGATGGGCGCCCATCCGACTTCCTCGATGGCAACACATCTTCCCCGCGGAACAGCGGCGAAAGTGCTGGCCGAGGCTCCTTGCCCGGTGATGACAATTCTAGAGTCCTAGATTCCCGGTGCGGGCACTGGCAGATGAGTGCCCGCGCTCGGACGCCTACTGGGAAATCGAGACGACCAGAAGACAGGAGAGCAGTTATGACACACGTTCAAACTAAGCCGGAGATCCGCAACTGGGCATTTACCGCTCCAGACAAAATTCTAGTGGCAACAGATTTGACTGACATCGACTATCTTATGCCGCATGCGAAAGCGCAATGTGAAGCAAGTGGGGCTTCGCTAGTTCTCTGCCACATGATCCAACCTATCGAGTCCGGCTCTCTGGATGCTGCTGTCGTATTTATCGCAGATGCCTCCAAGGCAGAACACCAACGACTTCTCGAAGCAGCACGCAAGATTCTTGGTGAAGTCGCGGCGAAGATGCGTGCCGATGGTATCGATTGCGAGGTCGTAATTCGACACGGTTATCCGCGTGACGGCGTGAAGGACCTCGTGGGCGACGTACACGCCGGCCGAGTCATTCTGGGTACGCATGGCCGGCGCAATCTACAAAAGTTCTTCCTGGGATCGACCGCCAACGAAATTCTGAAAAGCGTCGAAGTTCCCGTGTGGACCGTAGGACCGCACGCACGCCCTCTTGCTCACGGTCAACCGCGCAGAATCCTTCACCCTGTCTCCCTCTCATCCGGGTACCAGGAGACGGCTAAGCTCGCGGTTGAGCTGGGGGAGTTTTATAAAGCCGAAATCACCCTATTGCACGTGCTGCCCCATGCCGCACTAGCCGAGTATTCAGCTACGCGTCTTATCGACTGGACTACCTATGAGTTGGGGCGCCTTATACCAGATGAGGCGCCACTGTGGACGACCGCCGCGATCATGGTGGAAGCAGGAGAGGTTTCTGAGCGGATTCTTCGCACGGCCGAGGAACTCCATGCTGATTTGATCGTTATGGGCTCAGACCCCGACACAGCCTTTTGGCCGATTCATGGTGACAACACTGTGTACAACGTGATTGCCGAGGCTAAGTGCCCGGTTCTTACTCTACGTCATTCCCAGGTGGGGTGAGACGCTCCGCGAACGTGGTGTCCACACTTTATCGAGTGTTGAGGGTAATTTCCACATGAAGATGCTCATTTCTACTTTCATCCTGATCCTGGCACTCTCCGCAAGCAATGAACAAGGGGGAGCAACGCAGCATGACAGCACTTCGCAACAAATGGCTCCCCGCGCCAATGAGGGTCATCTTCCTCCCCCGCCTCCTGCGAAAGGCTCGAATCCTAGAGAGGGTGGAGAACGATTGGGGGACGGGCGCATCAACGACACGCCCCATGTCAACCATAATCAATGGTACGGGCATGACGCGCCTGACGATCCGACGTATCACCTGGATCGACCCTTCATCCATGGACACTTCGATCATTTTGGTCCAAATTTCCGATACAGGCTCTTGCGAGTCGATCCCTACCGTCATTGGTTCTGGCTACCGAGCGGTTTCTATTTCGAAGTTGCAGCCTGGGATTGGCCAGTCTTCGCCGATTGGTGCTGGGATTGCGGTGATGATTTTGTGGTTTACGAAGATCCGGATCACATCGGCTGGTATTTGCTATATAACATCCACACCGGCGTCTACGTTCACGTTCAATATATGGAAATGTTGCGGCCAAGTTGATCTCACCGTGATATCCAGCTGAGGCTCTTACTCAAAAGGGTGGCTATTTTAATTGTGCCCTTCGATTTTATCTAGGCCGGGCGACGCCCTAACTGTTCAACCTGCTTGAGCCATCGGAGCCGGCCCTTGGGTCCGGCTCCTTCAACGTTTCCATAGACAACGGAGCGGACCGGTTGCACGCCCATGAAGCGAAGGATGTTGTGTTTAAGTAGCTTCAGGGCATGCGCCCCGAACCACCAGCGATAGACAAAGGCCGGCATTCCCATAGTAACGATCACGCGCGCCGACTTCCCTTTCAGCAACTCGGGAAGTTTGCCCAGTTTTGACGGTCCAACCAGATCGGGTTGCTGCACGCGTTCCAGGAAGCCCTTAAGGATTGCCGGCATTGAGCCGAACCAGAGCGGAAAGATGATTACCAGGTGATCAGCCGCCATCATTGCATCGTGCGCTGCCTGCAGGTCCGGTTCAAGAGGCTGCACGCGCTCAAAACCTTCATGCAGAATAGGATCAAAGGTCATCTTGCTGGTGACGAAAAGCTTCACCTCGTGCCCCGCTGCCTCAGCACCTCGCCGATAACTTTCTCCGAGCACCTCACAGTAGGTCGAGGTGCGTGCGTGACCGACAATAACTACGATCCGTGCCATCGCGATTGATATCCTTTCCAACGCACATATAGCCAACCGGCCATTCTGCGCGCGGAGAGCGAGTCTAACGTGTATCCAGGACGATGATTGGTGATGCTAATCACAGCGGTGGTTATGATAACGACGAAGGATGTTAAAAAGCATTCATCAAGCCACACGGTGCTCGCCATTTGGTAGAGACTCGATCTATAAGGTAAAGGTCCGTCCCCCTCCAGCCGTGGACGAGGAGGAACACAGATGAAAACGCAGATACTAGCTGCGATCGGCGAGAGTGGATTGCAGCCGGAGGTTCGGCTGAACGCTGCCTTGGCGGCGAATGACCGGCTGAAATACGTTTTCTCTCTGCTGCAGATAGCCTTAACCTATGCCGAGCACCCAGACCAGCCGGCAGCCACGCTGAAGCGAGAACGCATCGCCTGCGGCATCGACGATCCGGCCCTCGACACTGTAGTTGCGGGAGCTCGCATGGTTGGGGAACAATGCCGCGTGCCTGGCGCGAGTCGCATCTTTGCACGCATCGCAGACGATATGCGGGTGATGGCCGCCCCTGTTCTCACCGCGAATCCGGATGGGTTTGCGGCACGGATAGATGGATTACTGAAAGCACTGCCTACTGCCTCCGACGATCTCCTCAAGCCGGAGGCCGTCTCTGCCATGATGAAAGCCGGGCATGATGGCCCGGACAGCCTGCATCGCCTGGTCATGGACTTGCACAAGCGGCTCAATGCAATGCAGGCGGAGTTGGCCGAGGAGAAACTGGACGGTGCTGCGGTTTACAAGCTAGCCGAGCAAGATCGTCCGTTGGTCTCGGCCTTCATGGCTGGAGTCAATCGCACCGCGAAGCTGAAGTTCAACCATCCAGGCCTGGCGACCACGGCCACCCGCGATGCAGACCGGTTGATAATCCAGAATGACATTGGTACTACGGACGCACATGTGATCGTTATTCACGTGCAAGGCCTGACGGTTAGCGTCACCTATACCGATCTGCATGCTGAACGGCTTTCGTTCTTCCAGGGCCTGCTGAACCCGCGCGGTGTAGCGTGGGAAAAAGATAGCAGCTCCGCGTTGCCTGCCGGCACCCCGTTTTATATGACTACGGGAAGATACGAGGCGAAGGATGCCGGCAACTGTTCTGCCTACCTTGAATTTCTTGGCTCGCGGCTGGTCTTCCTGATCGACTGGAACCGGGCGCGCAAACAATTGAGAGGATTTTTGCGCGGACCCGATCGTCTGGCTCTTCTAACCTGGGCGGCGGAACAGGAGATCGGGCATCGCGGTTTTTTGGAGCTGGGCGGCGCGCAACTGGTAAACCAGGCAATTGAGACAACCGCCGGATCGTCGATGCATTTTGGCGATCGGCTTTGCGAGGTTCTGGGCGATGCGGAAGCGCTGCGATTCATGCGCTGCGTCTTCCAGGCTGCCACCGAGGGTCTTTTGTCCGGCCAGTCACAAGCTTTGATCCATGACCGTATCCGAGTGACGCTAGCCACTCATTTCAGCAACGAGGAACAGCGGTTATTGCGTCTCGCAGCAGATCACGCCGGGCTCATTTTTGAACTTGCGAGTCTGGTGCGCGACGGGCTTCAGGTCGAGCCCGCAGGAGGCGGCTAAACGCGCCCGGCGCGCTCACCGCTTTGAGCATGATGCCGACCATCTGGTAATCGATACCCGTGAGGCCGTTCGCGTTCGGCCGGAGTATTCGGTGTACCTGTCATTGATGCAGGAGCGCAGACGACGCGGCGGACGAGTTGGAAGACGCGGGCTTCCTGCTCAGTCTGGATAAACTCCATGGCAAACCGCTTGATCCATTGCAAACGCTTGCCAACTTGCTTGCAGAAGCATCGCAGGAATGGATCAAGGCGCTTGGTCATGCCACACAAGCGGCTAATGCCGCGAACTCTCTCGAGACCGACGATTTTGTGGCTTCCATCGATCGGCTCAGCGCACTTGAACATCAGGCTGACGATGCGGAACGCGCTGTAGCGGCGGCAGCCGTTAAACATGCGGAAGATTTTCGCCAGCTCCATTTGTTTACTGCAATCGGCAGCAAGTTGGAATCCGCGGCGGACGCGCTAAAGCGACGCGAGCTTGATCTTGCGCGAACATGTTCTTGAGAATGTGATCGATGGCTAACCTTTATACAATTTTGCCCGGAGCGGCGCCCTCGAAAGGCGGGCCGGAGGAGGTAGGCAACAAGGCCTGGAACCTGATGCGCATGGCAGAGATTGGCTTGCCGGTTCCACCTGCTTTCGTACTCCCGACGTCATGGTGCCGATCCACCCGACCGGCGGACGAACCAGTGCTGAAACAAACGCTGTCTGAGGGTATCGCCCGGCTGGAGTCCGCAACCGGCCTTGGTTTTGGTGCAACGCGCCGGCCGTTGCTCGTCTCCGTTCGCTCCGGCGCGGCGGTGTCTATGCCGGGCATGATGGAGACCGTGTTGGATGTCGGTTTGAACAGCAGAAACGGTCGAGGCCCTGATCCGTCTCACCGGCAATCCACGGCTGGCCTGGGACAGTTACCGGCGGCTCGTGCAGGGATACGCGGAGGTGGTGGCCAATATTCCAACGGCGCCGTTCGACGCGCTGATAGTGGAGCTGCTCCAGCGTGAGGAAGTGGAGAACGAGCGGGAGCTCGATCATCGCGCTCTCCGCTCGCTGACGCTCGCGATGTTGGACTGCTACCGCATGCAGACTGGCGATGAGTTTCCATCCGATCCACAGAAACAGCTCGCCGAGGCGGTCGCGGCAGTGTTCCGCTCATGGGACGCGCCCAAGGCGGCCAGCTACCGCCGATTGAATGGCATTAGCGACGAAGCCGGCACGGCGGTGACGGTGCAGACCATGGTCTTTGGCAATGCCGGGGGCGGGTCGGGCTCCGGCGTGGCCTTTACGCGCAATCCCGCCACTGGCGCGCGGGAGTTGTATTTCGACTTTCAGTTCAATGCGCAGGGTGAGGATGTGGTCTCCGGGCGCCAACGACTTGGGCGACAAGGACCGCCTGCCCCTCGTGCTGCCCGCCGTCTGGGCGCGGCTGAACGACATCTGCCACGAGTTGGAGATGCTCTTTCGCGATGCGCAGGATTTTGAGTTTACCGTTCAGAGTGGTGTGCTGTTCCTGCTGCAGGCACGGCGAGCCAAGCGCACGGATTGGGCGGCGCTGACCATCGCTGTCGACATGGTTGGGGAAGGTCTGCTCACGCCGGACGAAGCGCTCGGGCGGCTCAACGGCATCGACCTGGACGCCGTCGCCAAGACCAGCTTCGCCCCGCCGGTGCCGAAGACGCTGGCAGTAGCGCAGGTAGCTGGGATGGGTGTAGCAAGCGGCGCCGTAGCTCTCGACCCTGAGGCGGTGAAGCGGCTGTCGCAAGCGGGTACCCCGGCAATCCTTGTGAGGAGCGAGACGATAACGACAGATATCGAGGGCATGGCCTTAGCGGCTGGCATCCTCACCGCCTCCGGCGGCCGTACTTCCCACGCAGCGGTAGTTGCGCGACAGCTTGGCAAGGTCTGCCTTGTTGCCTGCCCAGACCTTAAGATCGACCTGGATCGTCGTCAATGCGAGATCGGCGATACAGTCCTGAATGAGGGCGACTTGCTTTCGCTGGACGGCAACACCGGCGCGGTTCACCTTGGCCGTGTCACCCCAGTGCGCGAGCGGCCTGAGAAGGCTCTTGCTGCCATTGCTTCCTGGCGCGCCGTCGCGGTATAGAGTGATTGCGATCACCTTGAAGGGTCCCGCTCTCGATGTATAGGTAATCCTTGACCGTACGGTTAAAGGAGAGGATTACGGTGTCCGACGCGGAAAAGATTGCTTTATCCGATGGCACGCATGCAGTGGGCGCTGAGTTGAACGATCCGGCCACATCAGGCGACGGTCGCCTCGACACACATTAAGGGCAAGAACATTCAAGTATCGCCCGCGGTGATCGACGCCTCCCGGATGCCCGACGAAGAGCTGCTTCTGAAGCTGCAAACGGTTCCGAGCGGGTTGACGGAAGCTGCTGCTGAAGAGCGGGCACGTACCGTAGGCCCGAATGAGGTAGCGCAGGAGAAGCCGCAAACCTGGCCCATCCGTCTGCTGAAGATCATCCTCAACCCTCTGGTGATCCTGCTTAGCCACTCTCTCCGCGGTCTCCTTCGCTACGGGCGACGCGCGTGCCGGCACAGTGATGGCGATGATGGTCGTCCTGAGTGTGGGACTTCGCTTTCTCCAGGAGGCAAGAGCCGATGCAGCGGCAGCCAAGCTCAGGGCCATGATTCATGTCACTGCCACGGTTGTACGCGATGGCGTGCCTAAGGAAATACCGCTGCACGATCTCGTACCTGGGGACATCGTCCATTTGTCCGCCGGCGACATGATCCCGGGAGATGTACGTCTGCTTTCTTCCAAAGACCTCTTTGTGAGCCAGGGAAGCCTCACCGGTGAGTCGCTCCCGGTCGAGAAAATGCATGACCTGGAATCTAAGACGGTGGTCTCCCCCACTGAACTCAAGAACATCTGCTTCATGGGAACGAGCGTCCAGAGCGGAACGGCGACGGCGGTCGTGGTTACAACGGGAGTGCAGACCTATTTTGGCAGCATGGCCGGATCTATCACCGGCGAGAGGGTTCAGACGAGCTTTGACCTGGGCCTCAACCGCTTCACCTGGCTGATGATCCGGATCATGGCCGTGATGGTGCCTCTGGTCTTTCTCATCAACGGCTTCACAAAGCACGATTGGAAAGGTGCTTTTTTCTTCGCATTGGCCGTGGCCGTGGGCCTTACGCCCGAGATGTTGCCCATGATCGTATCCGTCTGCCTGTCCAAAGGCGCGCTGGCGATGAGCCGCCGCAAGGTGATCGTCAAGCGACTGAGCTCCATCCAGAACTTCGGAGCCATGGATGTTTTGTGTACTGACAAGACAGGCACGCTTACCGAGGATCGTGTCGTCCTGGTGCGGCACTGCAATGTCGCAGGACGCGAAACTGAGGAGGCGCTCCTGAACGGCTATCTGATTAGTCACTTCCAGACCGGTCTCAAGAATCTGCTTGACCGCGCAATTCTGGACAGTCCCGACTTCCATGCGATGGCGCTTGTCGAGAAGTATAAGAAGCTCGACGAGATTCCTTTTGACTTCACCAGGCGCATGATGTCTGTCCTCGTGGAAGACCCGCAAGGCAAGACGGTCCTCCTCACCAAAGGGGCCCCGGAGGAGGTCTTCCAACACTCCTCGTACTTCGAACTGGACGGCAAGTTGTCGCCGATGGAACCTTCCCTGATAGTCGGGCTGAAAGAAGAGTACGAGAGCCTCAGCAATGACGGCTTTCGGGTGCTGGCGCTGGCAAGCAAGGAGCTTCCGGGAAAGCAAATCTGTGCTAAAGCCGACGAGCGGGAGCTTGTACTTCGAGGCTATGTCGCCTTCCTCGACCCTCCTAAGAGCACTGCTGCCCGTGCCCTTGAAGCCCTCCACCGGCACGGCGTGGTGGTGAAAATCCTAACTGGAGACAACCCCCTCATCAGCCGGAAGGTGTGCAAAGACGTGGGCCTCGCGGTAGAACCGATGCTGCTGGGAGCGGACGTGGAGAAGCTGTCCGACGAAGAACTGGGCGAGGCCGTGGAGAAGACCACGCTCTTCGCTCGCCTCTCTCCTGCTCATAAGGAGAGAGTCATCCGTGATGCTCAGGGTTAAGGGGCACGTAGTCGGGTTCATGGGCGACGGGATCAACGACGCACCCGCCTTGAAGGCCGCCGACGTCGGCATTTCGGTTGACACGGCCACGGACATCGCCAAGGAATCCGCAGATCTAATTTTGCTGGAGAAAGATTTGACGGTTCTGGAAGGAGGTGTGATCGAAGGCCGCAAGGTATTCGCGAACATCCTGAAATACATTCGCATGGGGGCGAGCTCTAACTTCGGCAACATGTTCAGCGTTTTGGGGGCCAGCGCCTTTCTGCCTTTTCTGCCGATGGCGCCGATTCAAGTGTTAACCAACAACTTGTTATACGACTTTTCGCAGGTGCCAATCCCCAACGACGCCGTCGACGACGAACAAGTGGCGCGTCCCAGGCCGTGGAACATCGCGGAGATCAAACGCTTCATCCTCTTCATTGGGCCCATCAGCTCGATCTTCGACTACACGACTTTCTTTGTTATGCTCCGGGTGTTCCACTGCTGGGATCCCGGCCACGCATCCCTGTTTCAAACCGGCTGGTTCGTAGAGTCGTTGATGACGCAAACGCTCATCATCCACATCATTCGCACCAATAAGATCCCTTTTATCCAGAGCCAGGCTAGCCGCGCACTCACGTTCACAACTTTGTCCATCATGGCGTTCGGGATCTGGCTGCCCTATTCCCCATTAGCCTCGTCGCTCGGCTTCACCCATCTTCCAACCCTGTACTGGCCGATCCTGTTAGTGACCATGCTTGCCTACGTGGTGCTGACGCAAGGCATCAAAGTTTGGCTGCTACACAGGAAATGGATTTAATCTGAGAGTGATACCCATCACAGCATCACGTTGGCAGGAGCAGGATAATAGTCTTGCTTCGGGAAGGGGTGCCGGCGATGATCGTTGAGGTTGATGGTGGGTATCAAGTTCTGTCGAAAAGCGGAACGAACATGGGTGGACCATATAAAACGCTCGAAGAAGCACAGAGGCGTCTGTGCCAGGTCGAGTACTTCAAACATCTCAGGAGAGTGAAGTAAGGGTTGGTGCTCCGATGCCACGACACGAGAGGTCCGAGATGCTCTTTGCTTTTCCTGAATATCAGCAGATGGTCTCCGCATTTCAAGGTATCGCTGGACTTGGGTTGCACGCGTTTTCCATAGCGCGCTATGACAACCAGGAGATGCACGCTGCCATTCCGAGTCATCTCTTAGGTGAGCGGTGTTTTATCCTTGGCTCAATTGCTCCCCGGACGAGCAATTGATTTCATTCACCCTGCTCTCGCATACGCTCCGGGAACACGGCGCCAGCCAGATCACCGCGATTCTGCCTTACCTTGCCTATGCCCGGGAGGACAAGGTCAAGGAAGGTGAGAGCCTGGCGGCAGCCTGGGCTGGTTCCCTTCTGAAAGCCTCAGGTGTCGATCGGATCATAACGATCGATCTCCATAGTGAGCGCGATGAGCGGTTGTTCCAAGTCCCTATCATTTCGCTTTCGCCAGCCGGCCTGTTTGCCAAAGAGATCCACAGCCGCGGTCTAACCGACGCAACCATCGTAGCGCCAGACCACGGAGCAGTCCGCCGCTGCCAGGCGGTAAGGGCCGCTGCCGGCTTGCGGCTGGCCGACACGCCATATTTCGATAAGAAACGTATGGATCACGGTATCGTGCACAGTGGCTTGATAGGAACCACGTGTTCCACGGTCATCCTCGTTGACGACATGCTTGACACTGGTGGCACACTCATCTCTGCATGCGAAAGGTTGGGTCAGCAGCGGCGTCGATGAAGATATATATTTTCGTCACCCATGGCCTTTTTTCTGGAGAAGGCTGGCGGCAGCTGTGGTCCCTCAATGTAAAACACATAAGCTGCACCGACACGATCCCGCCACCAGCTGCCACCTTGGCGGACAATAATATTTCCATTCTATCGATGGTGCCACTACTCCGAGACGCACTTACTAAACTCGAGACCGGGGTACCATCTTGCGCTCGGTGATACGAGCTCTTGCGATTCGAATCACTACGAAATCACAAAGAACAAGGCCGAATCCAAATCGCAAAGGCTAGAGTAGCGGCAACCAGGATTCATCCCCACGGCTTCATCCGTTGAGATCGACGAAATTACGACGCACTGTCTCCACCCCCTCACGATAGGCTGGCGCATCTCCGAAGCGAATGAATTGGTTGTACCGGGAGTGTGGCGAGGGAATTTCGTGAGAATGCTTGATCGGGCACCAGTGCTGTTCTGTTCTCGCCGCGATTTCTGCCACGTACCCAATCAAGCCGTTCGCGTACGAACAATAGCGACAGTTAAGGCGTTCCAGGTGATTCAGGTAGAGTAGTTTACTGCGATCGAAGATGAGGTAGTCGGCGCGGTGGACCTTAGGTATTTCATAAATTGGAAAGCATATGGCTTGATACGTCGAAATAGAAACATCAAGCAGCAAAAAAGCCAGAAAACAGAGGTAAATGAATGGCGAAGAGAGCACAACCATAATTCGGGAATGCCGAAGATAGCGCGCTAGTGGCATCCTGAGACTTCGATCAATCTCTTCGGCCACCACACTGCCTCGCCGAACGACGGGATCAACACTTTGCTTCCCGATGCTGTCAGGGGGGCGATTGCTAACCAATAGGAGTTGGCGACTCAATTGTCACGCTTCTTTCTGATACTGCTGAAAATGTGATGCGCTCCCCGCCTGGCAGCCTCCGAGGGGCAGCGGAACTCTTTTCGAGCGAAAGATCAGTCGCAGGTTGCCGCCCGTATTCCACGTTTTGAATGGTTCGGCATTCGATCGCGGCACGACGATTATCTTGCCCGCGCCGTCTGTTCGGACAACGTGATGGGGCGCACATGATGCGCACAGCCAAAGATACTGCATGCGCCGTCGTGAATGAGCCGTCTCACATTCTTGAAAAGAATACAAAGCGCCGGCGCCAAAAAAGCTCGATTGATTTTCACACTTCGGATTGATACATCTGCTGGCCATGAGACATCTCCGGAAGGTTGGATACCAACGTATGCAGTCTATTGAGGTTCTTCTGTACCCGATGTGACGGGTGTCACCCAGCGCTTTGAGGACTCCTCGTCCTGCGCTGCTAAACCGGACGTCTCCGCGGGCAGGCCCAGAGATGAACGTCCGCTCCAAGATCACCTAATAGGAGGCGACGCCATCGTCTCCGAGACGGCATCTCGTCTGAATCTCTCGTCTCCGATTTCGATCCCCGCCGCCGCAGGCGAGCACAACCGTCGCTAACCCCCCTGTTTTCAATAAACATCATGATGATGCGGAATTCCCCTCCCTTTGGTAACCCATTTGCTCTATAGCAGGGCAAGGAAGCGAAGACATTGCTGAAAATCTCGATAAAAGACGATTCGCCGATTGCAACTCTGATGATCGAGGGCAAACTGGTTGGTCCGTGGGCCTTGGAGCTGGGAAGAACGTGGCACGATTTGTGGGCTTCTGCGAATCGGATGCCCTTGCGTTTAGACATTCGTGGAGTATCCTTCGCGGACCAGAAGGGAACCCACATTCTTCAAGAAATTGTCAGGGAAACGGGTGCGGAGATTCTTTCCGATTCTCCCTTAACTCAATACTTTGCCAACCAGGCTACGAGCGGTACGCCGCTCGAGCAAGAGGAGAGATGACATGCAGGCCCCAAACGGACAAACCTCGATCTGTGAAAATTGCAAGCTGAAAGAGAGCGGGTTTCTATGCCATCTCACGGCCGCTGCAGCGAAAGAGTTTCAATCCATCAAGATTCCCACGTCCTATCCGGCGGGAGCCAGGCTGTTTCTGGAAAATGAACCAGCCAAGGGAATATACCTCCTTTGCTCGGGAAAGGTTAAGCTTTCGGTCAGTTCCAAGGGCGGAAAGACCTTGATCCTCCAACTTGCCCGCCCGGGCGAGATACTCGGGTTAAGCGCGGCAATGTCCGGCATTCCTTACGAAGTGAGCGCCGAAACACTTTATCCGTCACAGATTTCATTTATCCGCCGTGAGGATTTCATTTCGTTCATCGGCCGGTTTCCAGAGGCATACCAGGCAGTCATCCGGCAGCTGAATTCACAATATGCCGGTGCCTGTGAACAGCTGCGGACAGTCGGCTTATCCACCAACGCGCATGAGAAGATCGCACGGTTGTTCTTGCAGTGGTCGTCTGACGAAAAGCAGACCTCACAACCAGACGAGTATCAAAATGCCTTTGACACACGAGCAGATCGCCGAGTGTGTCGGTTCCACCCGAGAAACAGTTACCCGCACATTAAGCGAGTTCAAGAACAGGCACCTGGTTATGTTCCACGGAACAACCGTAATGATCCCCAACCGCGCAGCACTGATGGCGATCAGTGGGGACTGACACAGCGAATGATCTACAGGCGAAGCATTCCGCTTCTCTTGTGGATCTGGAGCATTCCCGCCGCGGGGATGGCCTTTGAGTGGCCGACCACGGTGCAAATAGAAAGGCGTCTCTCCCTATGAAGCTCGACACTGATCACGCCAAGCACAAGACTGATCCGGCCGGAACGAGAGGTATATCTCGTGGGGGGTGGCATCGCTTCGCTCGCCGCTGCCGCATTCCTTATCCGGGACGCAGATTTTCCGGGCCATAACATCACGATCCTGGAAGAGCTTGACCGGCTTGGGGGTAGTCTTGACGGGGCTGGATCGCCCCAGCGGGGATACGTGCTGCGCGGCGGACGCATGTTCGAAAGTAAGTATCTGTGCACCTACGATCTTTTCTCATCAATTCCCACGCTCGATGAGAGCAAGACGGTCACGAAAGAGATTTTTGACTGGAACGAGACGATGAGAACCTCCTCCCAGTCGCGTCTTGTGCGTGAAGGGAAAAGGGAGAATGCTCCAGAATTTGGGCTCAGCGAAAACCATATCCTGGTGCTTGAGCGGCTTATGTTGGAGCCAGAGGGAATGGTCGGTAAGAGCAGCATCGCCGACCAATTCGATGCCAGCTTTTTCAAGACGAATTTCTGGCTGATGTGGTGCACAACTTTCGCCTTCCAGCCCTGGCACAGTGCGGTGGAGTTTAAACGCTACCTGCTGCGTTTTATGCACATGATAGAAGGATTTAACCGGCTGCATGGGATTATGCGTACTGTGTACAACCAGTACGACTCGATGGTTAGACCACTCCAGAAGTGGCTCGACGCGCGCGGCGTACAATTCGCTGTCAATACTCGCGTCAGCGACCTTGTCCTGGGTACGAACGCAGATGGTAAACGCGTAGAAGGCCTGATCTGCGAATGTGAAGGACAGATCCGGAAGATTGCCGTGGAGGCGGACGATTTCGTCATAGTCACGCTGGGTTCTATGACGGAGGCATCCAGTCTTGGTTCGATGGACTCAGCGCCTGTTCTTAAATATAAGTCCGATGGCGGTGCCTGGGCGCTGTGGGAGAAGATCGCCGCCGGCAGACCGGAATTCGGCCGCCCCTCGACCTTTGCCGACCACATTGACGAGTCCAAGTGGGTTTCCTTCACCGTTACGTTGGGCGATCGAACTTTCTTCCGGCTCATGCGTGACTTCACCGGCAATGTGCCGGGCGTGGGTGGCCTGGTCACTCTCGCAGAGTCCAACTGGCTCGCGTCGATTGTACTGCCACATCAACCAGACTTTATCGGGCAGCCGGCAGACGTGGATGTCTTCTGGGGTTACGGCTTGTTCGTCGACAAACTGGGCGACTTTGTCAAGAAGCCCATGCACGCATGCACCGGCCGGGAGATCCTGACGGAAATCATGGGTCACCTCCGTATCGAAGCAGAAGTGTCGCGGATCCTGGAGACCTCGACCTGCATTCCCTGCATGATGCCGTTCATCACCAGCCAGTTCCTCCGCCGCGAGAAAGGCGATCGACCTCAGCCGGTACCGAAGGGATGGACCAACCTGGCTTTCACTGGACAATTTTGCGAGCTGGCGGACGATGTGGTTTTCACCGTTGAATATTCCATCCGGTCTGCGATGGCCGCGGTGTACGGACTGCTCGGCTTAAAGCGGGAGCCTCCTCCCGTTTACAAGGGTCAGTACAATCCTCATACCTTATTCCGTGCGTTCGCGACATTGCACGATATGAAAATCTGACAGCACGCCACGGATATTTCCAGTGCGGTCCGAGTTCAGAAATGTTTTGCTGCCCTGGGCGAGGCAAAGGATGAGATCGGGACGTGGCATGATTGGAATGTACTGGCAGCCATGAGCGAACGGGTAGTCGGGCGCAATCCTGCCTGCAGACTCCAAGAGCAGGTTCAGCTGATCTCAAGGAAGAAATTGACGAGAGCGATAGCGGTCGCCAACGAACTGCGGAAGAATAGCCGGCGCTAATTCTGAACAATAAACGCCGATGAAGATTGGGCAGAATCCAGCAATCATGAAATACGGCCCCCCGAGGTTTCAATCGTTCCCGGCGAGTGCAATACGGGCGTTCATCAAGCCCCGCTTCGACGAGCTATGCGGCCACGGATGGTGCACTTTTTGCCGGCACGCCTCTGGGAACATGGTCTCTCTCTATCGGCAACATTGTAGTGTTACTCAGATTGTGCTTTATCTGTCGGCTAGTGGCCTGTAACCGCTGATTCGGGAGTAAAACCAAAGCTGTGAAAATGCGCGGCCCTTCTATGGCGTCACAGCTCTCATGCTTTGTATCAGGGCCCGACTTTTAGTCGGGCCGTAAAGGGCTGAAAAAGAATTGGGCTTTAGCCCCTGCGGCGCTATCGATTCAGCTGTTACAGTCCACTAGTATTCGTCAGCGTTCGAATACCCCTTATCGCTTGATTATCGGGAACAGCTATCCACCAGTAGCTACGACCCCATACGGTTTTCACTCCCTCCGGAAGTCGTCGCAATTGCCTTCTTACAAAATGAACAAACCTGGCTTCCTTTGCTGCGAATGATTCGAAGCCCCGACCAGACTGCTCATCCGACGTTCTAGACGTCGATGGAGCTTTTCCGGTTCCCTACTACACGGCATTTGACGGAAGTCTTCGATCCCTTCCGCGAAAGTAATACTTAACAAACTGTGACCAGATTAGGGTATATTTGATTACGTTCCAAACGCGACCATTCCTCGAGGGAAAAGTGACACGAATGGTTCTCAAGGAGCTTTGCCGTGACGTCATTTTTGCCTGCCTAGCTCTTTCGTCGTAGAGTTATCTAATTAAAGAGTGCGGAAATGACTACCGACTTAGACCACACGGACGCTACTGAACATGCGCAGGCGCTGTTCAGGCAGCTCTTTCTGGCATCCCCGGATGCGATTGTTGTCACCGCCGTCAACGGCCATATCTCTGCGGTGAATCCTGCTTCCGAACAGCTTTTCGGGTACTCCGAGTCGGAGCTGATTGGGAACCTGGTCGAAATGCTGATCCCGGAAAGGTTTCGCGGTCATCATCCCCAGCACCGGGACGCCTATGTTGCCGCGCCCAGCGCACGCCCCATGGGGACCGGCCTCGAACTCTATGGGCGCCGGAAGGATGGAACTGAGTTTCCGGTCGACATCATGCTCAGCCCTGTCGAATCAGGCGGCGAACGATCGGTCTTGACGGTTATCCGGGATATCACGGACCGCAAACAGGCGGAGACAGCTCTTCGCCGCAGCGAGGAGCGATTTCGCCTGCTGGTGGAAGGCGCCAGTGATTATGCAATCTTCATGCTCGATCCTGAAGGAAGAGTCGCGACCTGGAATTCTGGCGCGGAACGAATCAAGGGATACCGCGCAGAAGAGATCCTCGGCCAGCATTTTTCGAAATTTTACCCACAGGAAAGCATAGAACGCGGCAAACCACAGCACGAGTTGGAGGTGGCCGCCGCCGAAGGTCAGATACGAAGATGAAGGCTGGAGGATCCGTAAGGACGGCTCGCGCTTCTGGGCCAACGTGATCATCACCGCATTGCGCGGAAAAGATGGTCAGCTCAACGGATTTTCTAAAGTCACGCGCGACTTCACAGACCGCAAGAGTGCCGAAGAGTCGCTCGTTCTTGAACTCAGCAAAGCCGTATTGGCCAATCCCGATATCCGCCAGATGTTGGCCGCGATTGACGCGAGCATTCAGCGGTTGATCCCTCACGACGTGGCAGCCATTGCGCTTTATGACGTCAATAATCCCCATCAGCTGCAAATGCTACAACTATCTACAGGGAAAGAACAGGCCTCGACTCAGGAGGTAATGCTCCCAATCGACGGCACGCCGGAGGGCTGGACCTTCGTAAACCAGGAACTGCTTCTGATGAGCCAGATCGGCGCCAAAAAGGCCGGTCAACCAGCCCACCAACTTAAGGCTGGAATCAAATCGGGTTGCTGGGTTCCTCTGAACAGTCGAGGTGAGGTAGTAGGCACTTTGTTTGTCGGCAGCCGGCAGGAAGCTGCTTTTGACCAACACCAGGCAGAGACCCTTCTTCAAGCAGCCAGCCAGATCGCCGGGATAATCAAGATCGACCACAGTTTCCGAAGAATTGCCCAGCTAAGCAGCAAGCTCAAAGCAGGAAAAGCGCTATCTCGAAGAGGAGCTGCGCACAGAGTACAACTTCGAGGAAATGGTTGGGGAAAGCCCTGGCCTGAAGAGCCGTGCTGAAGCAAGTGGAAACCGTCGCACCCACTGCCGCAACCGTGCTGATCCTCGGCGAGACCGGGACCGGAAAGGAGTTGATCGCGCGGTCGATTCATACCATCAGTCCGCGCCGCGACCAGACTTTCGTCAAGTTGAATTGCTCGGCGATCCCTTTCGGGCTATTGGAAAGCGAGCTCTTCGGGCATGAAAAAGGCGCCTTCACAGGCGCGATCTCACAGCGAATCGGGCGACTGGAATTGGCTCATATGGGCACGCTCTTCCTGGATGAGGTTGGGGATCTGCCTCTGGAACTGCAGCCCAAGCTTTTGCGGGCGCTGCAGGAGAAGGAGATCGAGCGCCTTGGCGGCAGAAGAACGATCACCGGTCGATGTTCGTCTCATCGCCGCTACGAATCGCGACCTTACCAAGATGGTCAAGGCCGGCGAGTTCCGTAGCGATCTGTACTATCGCCTCAGGGTTTTCCCGATCACGGTTCCGCCGCTGCGCGAGAGGTCTACGGACATCCCCTTGCTCGTCAACTACTTCGTAAACAAGCACGCCAAGCGGATGGGCAAGCGAATTGCAACCATTCCACCGGAAACGATGACCACCCTCTGCGCCTGGCAATGGCCCGGCAACGTGAGAGAGCTGGAGAACTTCATTGAGAGGGCCGTGATTCTTACGCCAGGATCAACTCTGCGTGCCCCGTTAGCCGAGTTGGAAATGCTTGAAGAAGAAACGCCAGCTACATCTGACCCGAACTTTCACGCGGCGGAGCGAGAACACATTCTTCGTGTCTTGAGAGAGACAAAGGGAATGATCGGCGGAAGTGGCGGGGCGGCGGAGAAGCTTGGACTCAAGCGGACAACATTGAACTCCAAGCTTAGAAAGCTGGGCATCGAGAGAAGCGACTACGCTTAGCGCTTGCTTCTCGCGGGCTAAGCCCGGATGGTAAGCACGGGACAGTGGCTGCTGCTGATCACCTGGAACGCTACCCCGGTTTTGAAGTTGTCGAACCAGTGCGAGGTTTTGCGAGTCCCCAGCACAATGAGGTCGGCCTTGACACGCTGAGCGAGCAACAGAATGCCATCAGCCGCAACCCCATGCTCAAGGACACATTCCGGTTCGCACCATTCCCGAGCCACGTCGGGAACCAACCTCTGCAGCGCGTCGGTAAACCTTGCATTCAGTTCGATAGTCATCCATTCGATCAACGCTCGCGGGTTCCGGAAGCACATGGCAAAGATAGAGATGGGCGCCGAAATCCTGGGCAAACGATAAGGCAAAAACGCATGCCTTGGCCGCCTCCTGGAGAAAAGTCGGTGGCATAGACGATCCTCTGAAAACTCAGCGGCGGTTTTGGCGGCTGCACTGCCGGCCCGATGGTGAGAATTGGACATTTGGCTTGATGGATCAGCTGCTCGGCTGTCGATCCGAGCACGAGTCTCGCCAGTCCTTTATGTCCCCGCGTACCGATCACCAAGAGGTTGGTGGAGCCGTCTTGTGTTGCTTGTAGAATCTCTGTGGCCGGATCCATTGCTTCGCATAGAACGGTCTCTACGCGTATTCTCTCCGAGGCCAGTTCGCTCTTCAGGCGGGAAAGGGATTCTGATCCCACCCTTCGGAAGACATCAATGCTGAGACCGGCTTCGGGCGCCTTAAAGGCTGCAGAAAGATCGACCACATGCATCAGGCGAACGCGCGATCGATATCGCTCAGCGAGCGCTTGCACATAAAGCTTGGCGGTTTCCGCACTCGCAGAGAAGTCTGTCGCAAACAGAATGTTCTCCAGGCTCACCTCAACTGGATTTCCAAGAACGGTCATTACTACACCTCAGATGATTCTGACCCTATCGAAAGACTGGGTCCGAACAGTGAGAACACCGGCTATCGCATGCGGATGCGGACGGGCGGAACGGTCATCACCGGACAAGGCGCCTGGCGAATCGTGGCGCTTACTACCCCGTCGGGGCAATCAATCATCTGGTTGCCGCTACGGTGTAGACCAAACAGGATGAGAGAGGCTTTCGACTCAGTTGCATGCTGAGCAAGCATCTTGTCTGCTTGGCCGTAGAGCACCCTCCAAGCCACTTTGACACCTCGTTCGCGCAATTCATTCGTCCATTCTTCGCAACGTTGTCTAGGTCGCGCATCCTTTTGCGTGGGATCGACCACATAAACGAGCTCCAAGACCGCCCCCATTTGCCCAGCCAAATGGCCAGCAAAAGAGAAGATGCTGTCAGTAATGTCGAGTGAGCTCGTAGCACAAAGAATCCGCTCAACAGGAGGGGCTTCACGGTCGCGGAGGAGAGCGTTCGGTCCAATAATGAATACTGGGCAACGGACTGTCCGCAGCAGATGCTCGGCGGTTGAGCCAAGTCGTGAGCCGGTCAATAGGACCATAACCATAAGCGCCAAGGAGAAGAAGGTCGGGCGTTGTGTTCGAGTATGGCCCCTTCAATCGTGTCTGAGATGTTACCGATCCGCCGAACAGAATCGCTCCATATCCCTTCTGCCCGGAGGCGCTCTTCTACTTCTTGAAGACCAAATTGAAGATCACGCTGAGACATTTCCATCGAGAGCGGTCCGGCCTCGAGAGCGCTGGCATATTCGGCTGGGCTCTGCACCCCGATGAGATGAATGAACGATCCAAACCGCTTGGACAACATCACCGCATATTTCAGCGATGAGTCTGCTGCCGCAGAAAAATCGTACGCTACGAGTAGCTCCTTCAACTCGTAGTGGACCGATTCCGCATAAACAGGAAGTGTTGCATTTTGCTTCATATGGTTGGCCGCCCTGCCTCTTCTAAGCTTCCGACATTGTCACCCGCCAAGCAGTGATCTATATCACAGGCTTGCGGTACATCTGCGCCGCGTTAACTCAGTGCCGAAGATCTAACAACCGCCGCGCGTGGCAATTCGGCAACGACACATTCCGGCAACACTCCTCTGAATACTCTCCTGATTCGAGAACGCCTTCGGTCGCCCTCTCTCTTCGAGCCGCATGGCACAAGTACGGGTTCCCCCTTATCATCGGAGGCTAACTTAAGAATGGAAGAGCAAATCGGGCACAGCCAGAAGAACTCTGAATGAAACTCTTGCCCAAAGCCAGTCTCCCGTTGATAGACTGAACCTTCCCGCAGATAACGTAGCTCTTCATTGCACTCCGGATTGAAGCAATGCCCTATCATGGAACCTCTCGTAAGTGCCCGCGACCGTGCCGGCTTAGGATTGTGTTCGCTGCTTATAGCGGCTCCCGGCGTGGCAGCCCCCCTTGCATACTGCGCCGGGAACCTACTCGGATCGTACCGCTTCGGTAAGTGACCTGAACGTGGCTCACTACAGACTGGATATCCGGTGCGGCCCAAGCTGCGCGTTCGGCTCCTTTGATTTCCTTGAAACAGCGGTGCTCAGCCTCTCATCTCTTGTGACGTGATTCTGGAGGTTTGTCTTCACCTTCACCCTCAAGCCTAGACCTGTCAAACGTACAGTTCTGTGACGCACATCACGCCATCTGCTGAGATGACAGCTTTTTCGAAAGGCCCCTTAGAACCTGTGACGCGCGTCACAGGCATAGATCTGACAGAGGAATAGAGTAGCAACGGTTCCTTAAGTTTCGGCGAGCCGGTCGCAGGAGTTCCCGAAGTGGAAGATGACCCTAAAGTCTTTTTTAGGCACTTTGACAAGTATTACTTTGATTTTGATAGCAGTCGGGACTACTGTGATCTGTAACCTGACCTTTTAGGATGAGCGGCTAAGCTTAGTCCACCTGCAGCGAACGTCTGCACTGTTGCTTAGTGTTCGAGGAGATTGCGCATGCGGCATTCGCGCTGTAGGGTGTCGGTACTCGTCCTGCTGATCGCTCTCGGGGGCATCCGATCGGTGTATGCCGTTGCGCCGCAAGCTGCGGCAATTTCTTCTTCCAAGACGGCAGTAAATCCGGCGGACTTTGTCGGGCAGGAGACCTGCGCCACCTGCCATCAGGATCAGGTGAAGGGCTTCGCCGGCAATCCGCATTCCAAGTTGGCCCTCGAGCACGGCGGCAAGGGCGTGACATGCGAAAGCTGCCACGGACCCGGCAAGGCCCATGTCGATAGCGGCGGGGATGCGACCAAGATCTTTCAATTCACAAAAGCGACACCGAAACAGATCTCTCAGCGGTGCTTAACTTGCCATGCCGGAGATCACCCGAACTTCGATCGGACCGCCCATGGCGACGCTCTCGTTGGTTGCACTAGCTGCCATAGTATGCACAAGTTCGAGCCGCAGACGGTCCTCCTGAAAAAGAAGCAACCGGCTCTGTGCTATCAGTGCCATACAGACATTAAGGCGGCGTTTGCCGAGCCGTTCCATCATAGAGTCGACGAAGGGTTAATCAAGTGCAGTGACTGCCATGACCCCCATGGCACTTTCCAGCCCAAGATGCTGCAGCTGAGCTCGACGCAGGACGCCATCTGCACCAAGTGCCACATTGATACTGTCGGGCCGTGGGTCTACGAGCATCCACCGATCAAGACTGAGGGCTGTACCTCGTGCCATTATCCGCACGGATCGACAAATCCCCGGTTGCTCATGCTGAGCAATGTGAACAGCATGTGCTTGCAGTGCCACACTCCTTCAGCGAATTTCACCGCGCCCGGCACACCTTCGTTCCATAACCAGGCAAACCAGTATCAGGCGTGCACCGTATGCCATGTGCAGATTCATGGCTCAAACGCCGACGCCTTTTTCTTCAAGTAAGGGATGGCGAGGCATGATGAGCACATTTTCAGGGATATCGCTCCAACGGAATCTCCGGCGTGCTGTTCTGGCTGTCTCTACCATGGCGGTGATCGCGGGCCTGGTTGCCGGCACTTCAGTGATGGCACAAGCCACTACTCCAAAGAGCGCGCAGGATGCACCACCGCCGGCACCGTCGCCTGGGGACAATATTCGTTACGGATACGTGATTCATCAATCCATCGATCTCGGTGGCCACATTGCGAATTACTCCGGTAGCGACGCTATGTACGCCACGCTGGTCAACTTCCACTCCGGACCTCGCATTCTCGACCAGTCCATGGAGATGATCGCCGTGGATCCGGCCAAGGCGCTCATATTCGATCACCTCTCCAGCAATAGCTTCGGCTACGGAGGGGATCCCTACAACGTCACTTTCCTGAACGCTTCCAAGGGCCGCATTTATGACTTCCGTTCAAGCTTCCGCCGCAATCGTCAGTACTTTGACGATAATCTGCTGGCCAATCCGCTGATTCCGCCTACATCTAGACCCTTTGTTCCAATCCTCGACTCACCGCACCTGTATAACACGGTGCGCCGCATGACGGACGTCAACATGACAGTGGCGCCGCTTTCAGTGGTCAGCGCTCACTTCGGGTACTTCCAGAACGTGAATCAAGGTCCGACCTTCAGTACGTTGCATGTCGGCGCCGAGGCCCTGCTTACCCAGTATTGGCGAGTCTCCACGGATGTCTGGAGGGGCGGTGTTAGCTGGAAGCCGCTGAAACGCACAATTGTCAGCTTCGACGAGTTGATCACGCACTACAAGGGCAACACCCATTGGGGACTCACCGGGCTCAATTACCTGCTCGCCAACGGCGCCCCGGTCAGCCTTGGAATCGATCTCTCTTCCGTCTGGGCTACTCCCTGCGCCGCCCCGTTTACCGGCACTGGAAGTGTTAACCCATCCTGCAGCGGCTTTCTGTCGTACACCCGGTACGCGCCAACGCGCACACTCTTCCCCAGCGAGCAGTTTCACTTCGAGAGCTCGTTGATCCCTCACTTCACCATGAATGGACGCGTCCTTTACATGGGCACAACCAGCCACCTGATCAATTTCAACGAGAGCTTCAACGGTCTCGACTCCCGCGCCAAAAACCGTGTAGAGGATATGACCGGCTCGGCCAGCGCAAGCCGCATCAACGTCAACGCCGACTATGGCGCCACCTGGCAGTTGACTCCGACCCTGGCCCTCAACGACGCTTTCAATTTCTGGTATTTCCGCCAGCCCGCGACCAACCTCTTTATCAATACAAACTACGCCGGGACCTCGATGCTCCAGCCGCCCGGCGCCGTGACCGTGACCACAACCCCTGATTACCAGGCCCTCAATCAAAAGACAAAGATCAACACCTTTTTCGTCGTTTGGGATGCCGATCCGCGGACGCGTCTCTCGCTGGGGTATCGCTATAGCAGCCGCATCATCACGGACGCCGGCGGCGACTTTATCCCGATCCACTCCAATTGGGCCCTGTTTGGCATGGTTCTGCGGCCCACGCCTCAATTTCGCGCCAACTTTAATGCGGATTTGATGTATGCGGACAATTCGTTTACCCGCATCAGCCCGCGCCAGTTGCAGCATTACCGGGTGCGTACTGCCTACAATCCGCACCCCTGGCTGAGCTTCAACGGAACCATCAACATCCTGGAAAGCCGGGACAACGTCGATACCGTCAACCACTTATTTCACAATCGTGACTTCTCCTTTGCAACCGTGATCACTCCCAGCGAAAAGTGGAGTATCAACCTCAACTATGCCTACAACGACATCTTCTCGACCACGCTCGAGTGCTACACGTCTACGCCAGTTGTCGAGGGCACGACCCGGGGCCCCTCAGTCTGCCAGCAGGCGGGCCTGCCACTCCAAAGCAACGGTTATTACAGCCAGCCGACGCAATACGGCTCCATTGGATTTGTCTTCAACCCGGTAAAGAAGGTCCATGCCGTGGCCGGTTATCGCATGTCCGATACCAACGGCCAAGCCCCACCGATCAATATCCGCCAGGTGCCGGGCTCCCTGCAGTCGCAGTATCAAACCCCATACGGCACTCTTGCCTACGATCTCAATGCGAACTGGACCTGGAAGGCCGACTATAACTATTACAGCTACGGCGAAGGAACGCCGATCGGCCCAACCCTTCCTCGCAGCTTCCGCGGCAATGTCTACACCCTCGGAGTTCGTTATGCTTTCTAGCGTTTCGACGTTGTTTATTCTCAATCTGAAGGAGCGTTCTCCATGCTGAAGCAAATTGTTCGTTGCGGAACTGTGAGTTTGCTGGTATTTGCGTCGAGCACATTGAGCCTGGCGCAGAGCTCGGGCGCTGATACCTATAAAGCCAAATGTCAGATGTGCCATGCCGCCGATGGTAGCGGCAACACCCCTGCCGGCAAGGCTATGAAGGCGCTCCCTTTCAATTCGCCTGACATTCTCAAGGAGTCGGACGCCGATCTAACGGCCGCCATCAAGAACGGCAAGGGGAAGATGCCCGCGTTCACCGGCAAGCTTACGGACCCGCAAATCACTGACGTCGTGGCCTACATTCACACATTGCAGAAGAAGTGAGGAACTGCCCGAACGAGAAGCCCTCAGCGCAAGGACAAGATCGGCTAAAACTGGCCCCAGTGAAGGAGTGGATCGATGGACCTCAGAACCCAACAGAATGATGGAGCTCAAAATGCAGTCTCCTGGACGGCGTTCATTTGTGGGTGCATTGTTTGCATTGAGCACAGCGGCGGTGACTGCGCTGTTGGCCGCCCCTCTAGTGCGCTTCGTAACCTATCCGATACGCAAAAGCGCAACTGCCGCTGCCTGGTCCGACCTGGGGCCGGTGCAGGACTTTGCTTCCATCACTGTGCCCACCGCAAAGACGATTACGCTGGAACGCCGCGATGCCTGGCAGAGCACTTCGTCGCAAACGGCGGTGTACGTGTTGCCGGCAAAGGACTGGGCAATTCCGGATACTGTCACCCATCTGTCCGCATCTGGGCTGTTCGGTCCGCTGGGTGGATGCTGAGGACAAATTCGTGTGCCCGTGCCATTCAGGATCGTTCACGGCGACCGGAGAGCGCCTTGCCGGACCACCGCCTCGCTCCATGGACTCGCTTGAATCCAAAGTTGAGGGTGGCGTATTGAAAGTGCGCTACCAGTATTTCCGCCAATTAGTTCCCAACAAAGAAGTAATGGCCTGAGGTGGAGGAAGTCTATGACGAATAAAACTACACCTGAAGCGCCCGCGCACACCAACGCCGGTACCCGGTTGGTTCAGTGGCTGGACCAGCGTACGGGCATCGATTCTCTGCTCCATGAGTCGCTCGACGAGCCGATTCCAGGTGGCGCCAGCTGGGCCTATATCTTTGGCTCGGGGCTGCTTTTCCTTTTTGTTTCGCAGGTTATCACCGGCGTTTTCCTTGCCTTGTACTACGTGCCGTCGGCAGACCATGCGCACACCGTTGTGTCGTATATCGTGAAGGAGGTAGCCTCGGGATCATTCGTCCGCAGCATTCATGCATATGGGTCAAGTGGCATCATCATCCTGCTTCTGCTGCACATCGGGCAAACAATTCTCTACGGATCTTATAAGGGGCGCCGGGAACTGCTGTGGCTCTCCGGCTGCATCCTGCTGGCCCTGATGCTGGGCATGGCCTTTACCGGATATCTGTTGCCCTGGGACGAGAAGGCATATTTCGCCAGCGCGGTGGGAACAAACCTCATTTCGGAAGTGCCGATCATTGGGCCGCCGTTACAGCAATTAGTACGGGGCGGCGATCAGATGGGAACATTGACTGTCTCCCGCTTTTACGTGCTGCATGTATTCGTGCTGCCGGCGCTGCTGATCGGCTTTATCGCAGCGCATGTCTTTTTCTTTCGCAAAGCAGGCGCAGCCGGCCCGATCAAGGAAGACCCGGTGCACCCCAAGCTGCCTCCGGTCCCGTTTTACCCCGCCAGGTGATCATAGACGCGGTTTTTGCCATCGTGCTGATCGGGATCCTGGCTGTGATCGCGATCGACAATCCCGATGGATCTGGGCCCAGCGGCAAACCCGGCGGATACGCATTTCTTCCTCGCCCGGAATGGTATTATCGGCCGGCGTTTCAGTGGCTCAAGTACCTCAGTGGGCAATGGTCGCTTGATTGGCGGCATCATTCTGCCTGCCCTGCTGGCGCTGATCTTTGCCAGCGGTGCCATTTCTTGATCGGCGACTCGAGCGCCGTCCCTGGCGGCGGCCAATCGTCAGTGGGAGCGTTCTTTCTATTCCTGGTCGCTTACACTTCTCTTGGCGTGGCCAGCTATCGGGATGACCAGAGAGATCCTGGAGTCGCGGCGCAAATGCGCAAGCAGGAAGAGGATGCGAAGGCCTTCATGCAGAAGACCTTTCGTGCCGGAAACGGCTGCAGGCAGTGCATCTGCGGCGTTGGCTTCTGCTGACCCAAAGGTGTTAAAGGGGTTGGCGATCTTTCAAGCTCAGTCGTGCAGCTCCTGTCATGGAGATGGAGGCGTAGGCACCGCGGCAGCGGGCCCACTAACGAGCGTTGGCCAGAAATATACAGAAGAGCAGCTCATTGCGCTGCTTCGTGCGCCCAACGACAAGATGAGCGCCGGGGGTATGACGCCGACCGACTTGAAGCAGGATGACCTCGAAGCATTGGTCGCATACGTTCGCCAGCTGCACTGATTGGCGGAGCGCGATTGTGGGAATTGCAGGTTGGAGTCCCGGCGATTGGACGACCCATGAGCTTCCGCCGCTAGTCCTCTACGAATCATTGAGTGTTGCTGAGCTCTCTGTGGCGACCGCGCAGGAGCAGCCATCACGAAGCCGCGGTGTTCCGTGCCATGTCTCGACCTACAAAAGAAGGAGTCTGATGGGCTCGCCATTTCCAAAGCTGACGGCAGAAGAAGCGGCCGCCCATGTAAAACACGGGGAGACGGTTGCGTTTAGTGGCTTCACACCGGCTGGCTCGCCAAAGGCCATACCTTCTGCTATTGCGGCGAAAGCTGAGGCTGCGCATCAGCGTGGGGAACCATTCAAGATAGGCGTTCTCACCGGTGCGTCCACCGGCCCATCGCTGGATGGTGCACTAGCAAAGGCCGACGCGATCAGCTTTCGCACTCCTTACCAGTCCAACGCAGATCTTCGCGCACGCATCAACGCCGGCGACACCCGTTTCTTCGATATGCACCTTTCGATGTTGCCACAGGCCGTTCGCTGTGGGTTTCTTGGGCCCATAGACTGGGCAATCCTTGAAGCAAGCGACGTTACCTCCGGAGGAGGTATAGTTCTGACCTCATCCATAGGGGCGGCGCCAACCTTCGGCCGTCAGGCGCGTCAGGTGCTTGTCGAACTGAACCGGAGACACCCTCCGGCGCTGCTTGGCATGCATGACATCTATGAGCCCGCCGATCCACCGCATCGTGGCGAAATAGCTATTTTTCATGCCTCCGACCGAATCGGTTCCCCCATTATGCTGGTGGATCCATCACGCATCGCCGGTATCGTCGAAACAGATCGGGAAGATGAAACCGGTGGCTATGATGAACCAACGCCGACTACTGAAGCCATTGGCAATCACGTCGCCGAGTTTCTTGTTGCGGAACTCGCGGCACAACGGCTCCCCTCTTTCGTGCCCATCCAATCCGGCGTGGGGAATGTTGGCAATGCTGTCCTGGCAGCGCTGGGACGCCACACGCAAATGCCGCAATTCGAAATGTACACCGAGGTCCTGCAGGATTCAGTCGTAGATCTCATCTGTGCCGGTCGGGTCAAGTTCGCGAGTACCTGTGCGCTCGCACTCAGTCCGCCGGCGCTGGATAGAGTCTACAGCGATCTGAATTTCTTCCGTCAGCGCATCCTGATGCGCCCACAGGAGATCAGCAACCATCCGGAGGTAATCCGGCGCCTCGGACTCATCTCGATCAACACCGCCATCGAAGTTGATCTCTTCGGCAACGTGAATAGTACCCATATCATGGGACGCCAAATGATGAACGGTATCGGAGGCTCAGGCGACTTCACCCGTAATGCCTATTTGTCCATCTTTGTCTGCCCGTCGTCCGCAAAGGGCGGCAAGATCAGTACGGTAGTGCCATTGGTCAGCCATGCCGATCACAGCGAACATTCCGTCCAAGTCATCGTCACCGAACATGGTATCGCCGATCTTCGCGGGAGATCACCGCACGAACGCGCGGAATTGATCATCGAGCACTGCGCCCATCCCGAATTCCGCAATGAGTTGCACGGGTATCTGCGCATAGTCGAGAGCGGTCATACTCCGCACAGCCTTCGCGCGGCGTTCGCGTTCCATTGCCGCTTCCTTGACACCGGAGACATGCACGGAGTCGATTGGGAATCGGTTCTGTGACCAACATCACACATCCGGCTTTAGGGACAAGAACCAAAGTTCCACTCGGCCGAATCAGAAGCAGTGTGCTTTACGTCACAGCATCGTCAAAACGATAAGGCTAGGATTCGTTTGTGATTGTAACTATCCACGGATAAGAGAGCCTTTCAAGGCGCATTTTGGTCCCTCTAGCGAGGGGTGTAACCTCACAGTCCGTGGGTGGCTTTAGGGGCATTCGGAGCGCGGGATGGAGTTTGTGGATATGAAGAATGATGCTGGAAAGATAGTAATCATTGGCGGCGGCATCGCTGGACTTTGCACCGCGGTCTATGCACAAAGATGCGGTTATCAGACCGAAGTCCTCGAGATGCACGATTCTTTGGGCGGGTTGGCGACGAACTGGCACAGAGGGGAATATACGTTTGAAACCTGTTTGCATTGGCTGTTCGGTTCCAACCCCGATGGGGAGATGTATACGCGATGGCTGGAGGTGTTCGACATCGACAAGCTGAGATTCGTGTATCACGAAGAGTTTGTGCGCATAGAGGACGAAGACGGAGAGTGTTTGCGGTGCTACTCCAACATCGATCGGCTGGAAACAGAGATGTTGAGACGGGCGCCACAGGACGCAGTGGAGATCAGCAATTTCGCTTCAGCCGTTCGCAGTCTCTCCAGGTTCAAGATGCCCGACCCGACCGAGGGCTGGGGCGGTAACTGGCTGACCTACCTGCGCGATATACCCTATCTGCCGTTGCTCCACGACTTGTCGAGCATCAGCAGTAAGGAGTACGGCTACAAGTTCACCGATCCATTGATAAGGGGTTTCTTTGGGGAAGGTGACATGGGGCAACTGTCTGCCATCGCCCTCTTCTTTTCTCTGGCGTGGATGAACGGCCGTGATGCCGGCTATCCGATCGGGGGCTCACAGGCGGTTATTCGAGGCATCGCACACAAGCTCGCCAGCTTGGGCGGGCGGCTACGTTTGGGAGCCAAAGTAGAACGCATTCTGATAGAGGGCGACAGCGCTGTAGGGGTGAGATTGATGGGCGGCGAGACCGTCGCCGCGGACTGGGTGATCTCCGCTGCCGATGGCCATGCCACTATCTACGATCTACTTGGTGGCAAGTACACGAACAAAGCTACCGAGGAGATTTATGATGAGCTCGAAACGTTTCCTTCCTATCTGCAGGTTTCGCTTGGAGTCGCGCTGGATCTGTCTCAGCAACCCGCATTTGTGACTCGAGTGCTCGGCACGCCACTGGAGCTGGACCCCGGCACAGAACTGCGACAGGTCTCCTTTCGCTTCTTTCATTTCGACCCGACCTTCTCGCCAGCCGGCAAGACTTGTGTTACCTGCTTTTTGCCAACGCGGAATTTCGAGTACTGGGGGCATCTGCAACAACAGGATGCCGACGGCTACCGGGCGGAGAAACACCGCATCGCCGAGGCGGTCATCACCCTTCTGGAGAAAATGGTGCCGGAGATCCGCCCGGCGATCGAGGTAATCGACGTTTCAACTCCCGCGACTGTGATCCGCTACACAGGCAATTGGAAGGGGAGCATGGAGGGCTGGCTTCTGACACCCAGTACCGGGTACAAGCAACTACCCAACACACTACCAGGTTTGCGGCAATTCCTGATGGTGGGGCAATGGATCATGCCGGGAGGCGGGCTACCGTCGGGTCTACTGACAGCGCGCTCCGCAATCCAGGCTGTGTGCCGCCACGACCGGGTAGCCTTCGCAGCTCAGCAACCGGTGACGACATGATGTACAAAGGATCGATCACCCTTTTGGCTTTTGCTTTCGGCGGCCTGGCGTTGATCGGAACCAGAGTCTCCAGAGTTGCACGCCGTTACTTTCTCAAGCGTATTGAGCACTTGCGACAGACGATAGAGGAATCCCCCAAAGCCTTGGCCCTGCGCACAGACTTACCGCCGCAGGTGCTTGCCCTTTCCTGCAGGCTCGGAGCCTGCGATCGCAAAGAAGTACGTTCGGTTCGCCTGACCCAGATCGGCTACATGTGGCTGAAGCCCGGTTCTAAAGCGCTTGATTTCAGCGCGGCAGAAATTATGTCAGTCGTCGAAGTCGGGTTTCTGTGGCGAGCGTGGTTCAGGATGGCCGGGGTGTCGATGCAGATCATTGACTATCTGGCTGGCAGCGAGGCCGGCCTCGAGGGCCGGCTACTCAGCTCCGTACCCGTACTACGCATGACCGGAACCGACGCCATGTTCCGCGGCGAAGCTATGCGCTACCTTGCCGAGCTGATGTGGAATCCAGACGCGATTCTGTTTAACCGGCAGCTCACATGGCATGTTCTCGACGCGCACACTCTGGCGGTCGCGACTGGCGAGGGAGGGCGTCGGTGTGAGGTTCGTCTGATCCTCGACGAAATGGCGATCCGGTCGGGATGGAGGCAGACGATCGGCCGCGCCAGAACGGCCGTAAGGTGGAAAACTGCCCATGGTTCGGCCGTGCCAGCGACTTTCGAACCATCGGCAATCGACGAATCCCAATTCAGGCGGAGGCGGGTTGGCTCATCGACGGTGTCGAATTCGTATACTGGCGTGGCCGCGTCGGATCCTGGTCAGAAGTGGCCTGACCCCTTGGGGCCAACGCCGTTGGATTTTTCGCTAACGTTCCTGCAACACTAAGCTGTCGTCATGGTCCGGATACGCGTCTTCCATGCCTTCGACCATCCGGGTTACTTCAGGGTGTTGAGCTGCTGTACGAGGGCTGAGATTATCGATGCCGGGAACAGTACCTTATTGTCCATGTCGTCCGCCTCGAAGAGCGTCACAGTACCATCTTCGGATTTGATGATCTCAAGAGCTGGCAAGCCTGCCGGGTCGCAAACTGTTCTCGTCTGCTTCGCTATAGGTATGGCGGCAGTCTGCCATAGGCAGAGTTCGTTGCCGTCGGGATCTTTGAAGAACGAGAGCAGGCCGCCCGACTCTTCTTTGATCGGCGTCGTGGGCACGTCTTGGGCTTGTAATGCGCGCGTGGCTTCCTGGATGTCCTTCACGCCGAGGCTAAGGCGGGCATTGCCAGTTCCCTGCAGTGCGTTGCCGGCAGCGTTAGGAACGAGTTCGAAGAGGACACCATCGATGTGGAAACGAGCGACATAGTCGCGCGACGTCAGGCGCAATCCCAGAACGTCACGGTAGAACGCAACTGACTTCTCTATATCGGTGACATAGTAGTACACGGCATCGAACGTCAGTTTGAGTTCAGAGCGTCCAGTGTCAGGCATATCAGACCCCCTAGTATCTTGGATAAAGAACCGTGACCGGCGTTTCGACTGAAGTTCGCCGAGAAACGAATCTTGGCTACGCGGCGCTCGCAACAGATCGCTTTGAATTCTACACACACAATGTCAAGGAATTCGGGCCGGCTGGCTTGGCAAGACTGAGGGGGAACGCATGGCGCGCGCCCGCCCCCTAGCCTTCTCATCCGAGCCAGTTATGGAGTTGGCAACCTCACTCCGAAGCGCGCTGCAACCACTTCGGGTGCCTCCAGGGACTGACAGACAGGGAAGCCGTGTTCTCGCCACGCCTTCAGTCCACCTTCTAGCACCCATACTTTGTCAATGCCTATTCGTTTCAATGCCACGGCGACCCGCGCGCTTAATGTGTCGCCTCCAGAAGAAGAATAGAGAATAATTTCGACATCGTCCGGTACCGTGACGTGAGGAGACTTTCGCAGGCGAGCGGGATCTACCCTGAAAGCGCCGGGAATAGCCTCCTGGATTTCATCTTCCGTTTCTTCTTCGAAGTTCAACAAATCGAGCACTGCCACTTTCCTTTTGGATTTCAGCTTGCGATCGAGCATCGGCGGGCTGATGCGGCGCAGCCGTAACCGGTGGATCATTCGCACCAGAACCAGCCCACGCCAGCCGATGTAAAGACCGATCGGAATCCCAATCGCGATCGCGAGGGCGGTCCCAAAATGCGTGACCCAGCGAGTGGCAAGGTCGAGTTCATTCGAAAAGAGATAGCCGAGCCCTACATAGAAACCTGACCAGAGGAAGCCTCCTAACATATCGTGGGCAAGGAAACGCGCGAGCGACACTCCTTCCGCGCCGGCAAGCGGCGGAAGGACGGCAGCTATTCCCGGAAAGAACTTAGCCACACACAATAAACGGGGGCCATAGCGGCTAAACATTTCATGCGCATTCCTGGAGCTTTCTCGCGGGTCGGCAGTCAAGCGGCAGAGCAGTCGCATGGCTTGAGAACCCCACTTTCGGCCGAACCAGAACCATGTCGAATCCGCTGCCAGGCAAGCCAAAATGCCCAGAGAAAGGATAATGCCTATCTGCATTTTTCCGCGTGCCGAAAGTGCACCTGCGGCCATTAGAAAAACGACTGACGGGATAGGCAGGCCGAGTTGTTCGATAAGAACCGCAACCAGCACTGCGCCGTAGGTCAGTTGTGAGAATGCAGTCATGTTTGTGTCACTTTACCGATTACCGGCCTATCGAATGAACTGCGGAAACACATTTCTGGCGTTGCGAGGAACTTTCGCGGGCGTCGATTGCAGTCCACTTGCAATGCTCGCGATTCGTCCCACACCTGCGAGGAGCACTACCACCGACCGCGCTCCAGCACGATACGTTGTCCCCATAACTGGCTTCTCCGCATTCCATCCGCAACTTTCATACGGCGGATCCAGTGCAGTATCGATCCATCGCCACCAATTCTCTGTACCATCTGCCAGTGAAGGAAGTTCGAACTCGAGAGGTTCCCAATAAGCATTGAAAACGATGTGCACGGATACTCCTTCGTCTTTCAGTTCGCCGCTAATAGCAATGCTGTGCGAGAAGAACGACCAGTCTGGCTGACTGAGTTTCACACCGTGCCAGGCGTGTGTTTGTTCGCGGAGAACCTGGCTTAAACTGAGACGCCGGCGTTCATGTTCCACGTCTCGGATCGCACGGCGCTCAATCAGCAGCTTCACAAAGCGAAGAACGTCAGCGTGTTTGGACAGGAGATTCCAGTCGAACCAACTCGTATCATTATCTTGACAGTAGGCGTTATTGTTTCCATGCTGACTACGCCGCACCTCATCGCCCATAACAAACATGGGCACACCCGCAGCCAAAATGACGGCTGTAAAAAGATTCTTCACCTGTCGGTTGCGGAGGATCTCGATTGCGGGATCGTCCGACGGACCTTCCGCGCCGCAGTTCCAGCTTCGGCTGTCGTCCCGTCCGTCGCGGTTGCCTTCGCGATTTTCTTCGTTGTGCTTGTGGTTATAGGAGACGACGTCGTTGAGCGTAAACCCGTCGTGGCACGCCAAGAAATTGATACTCTCTTCGACTTCGCGCTCTCTATGGGCATAAATGCTTGGGCTGCCAAGCAGACGATCGGCTACGCGCCCTACGGAATCATTCGCGCCCCGAAAGAAATCGCGGACGTCATCACGAAACCGGTCGTTCCACTCCTTCCAGCTGTCGCCCACGAAGTTGCCGACCTGATAAAGTCCTGCCGCGTCCCATGCCTCCGCAATCATCTTCGTACCTGCCAGGGCCGGGTCCGAATCGATGTCCCAAAGCACTGGAGGATTCGGCATGACGGCGCCAGAAGAATCGCGCGCCAGGATGGATGCAAGATCGAAGCGAAACCCATCCACATGCATCTCGTTCACCCAGTAACGGAGGGCGTCTACAATGCCGCGCCTTACAATAGGATTATTCGCATTCAGTGTGTTTCCAGTCCCACTGAAGTTCGCGTAGCGTGAGCGGTCTTCACACAGGAGGTAGTAAGTGGGGTTGTCCAGGCCGCGGAAGCAGAGTGTTGGCCCGTCATCCCCGTCTTCGGCGGTGTGATTAAAAACTATGTCGAGTATGACTTCGATGCCCGCCCGGTGGAGAGCCTTTACCATATCCCGAAATTCATCTATGGGGCCGAGCGGGTCCTGACGCAAACTATACGCGTGGTGCGGCGCAAAAAAAGAAACGGGTGAGTAGCCCCAGTAATTCGTCAGGCCCGCGGGCGCAGCCTGGGGGTCGAACTGAAATACCGGAAGTAACTCGACGGCGGTGATGCCCAACTGGTGAAGGTAGGGTATCTTCTCGATCAATCCAGCGTATGTGCCACGTTTGGATTCCGGCAGGCCGGAGCTGGGATGTGCGGTGAAGCCGCGCACATGCATCTCGTAGATGATGGTGCGTGACCAGGGCTGGTTCAATGGCACGTCGCATTCCCAGTCATACGAGTGGGGGTCCGTAACCACGCTTTTCATGGCCGTTGCGGTGTTGTCCCCCTCTTGACAAGCTGCGTGACGGCTATAGTTTTTCGGGACGGCGACAGCGCGCCCATATGGGTCCAGCAGTAGTTTGGATGGATCGAACCTGAAACCCCGAGCCGGGTCGAAGGGTCCGTACGCGCGAAATCCATAGATCTGACCCGCTTCGACGCCGGGCACGAACACGTGCCAGTAATGGTAGGTAAGGTTCGTTAAAGGATCAATGGGGATAATGCGCGAAGGACGAGAGTCATCCACACGATCGAAAAGCAGCAGGTCGATACCAGCCGCGCTACGCGAGAAGACTGAGAAGTTAGCACCGCCACTGACTGGCGTGGCACCCACTGGAAAGCTACGGCCAGTCGTGGAGGGTGGAAGCGGTTTTTCCATTACCCCCTCCCCGGCAGTGGACATGGCTGTAAGTTCCAGATTTCGCCTGCGTATTCAGCGATGGTGCGGTCGCTGGAGAACTTTCCCGAGCCCGCCACATTCAAAATCGCCTTGCGCGCCCACTCGTCCGGCTGGTCATACAACGCGCGCAGCCGCTCGTCTGCCTCGAGGTACGATTTTAGGTCCGCCAGGTGCATATAGTGATCGCCCTGGGTAAGCAATGCGTCCCGCAATGGGGCGAAGACCCCTGGTTCATTGCGACTAAAGTAGCCCGAGAATATCAAGTCCAACGCTTCGCGGGTCTCGGACTCGTGATTGTAGTGCCAGTGCGGGTTGTACCAAGCGTGACTGGCGGCCACCTGCTCTGCCGTGAGTCCGAAAAGAAAGAAGTTTTCTTCACCCGCCTCGGCAGCCATCTCAATCGTTGCCCCATCGCGTGTGCCGATCGTCAATGCGCCGTTCATCATAAACTTCATATTGCTTGTGCCGCTGGCTTCGTAGCCTGCCGTCGAAATCTGGTTGGAGACGTCACTGGTGGGGATCAGATGCTCTGCAAGCGAGACGCAGTACTCGGGCAGGAATACTACCTTGATCCGTCCGCGCACGGCCGGGTCACCGTCAATGGTAGCAGCGAGATTGTTAATGAACTTGATAATCAGTTTCGCGAGCCGATATGCAGGCGCAGCCTTGCCGGCAAAGAGAAATGTTCGTGGATGCATGTTGAGCCCAGGGTCCTGCCGCAGCTGGTTGTAAAGCACGACGATGCGTAAGGCATTCAGCAGCTGACGCTTGTACTCGTGGATCCGTTTGACTTGGCAATCAAAGATCGCCTCAGGATCAAGGACCTGTCCTGTCGACCACCTGAACCAATCACAAAAGTTCCGCTTGGCGTTGCGCTTGGCTTTGAGGAAGTCGTGACGGAACGCGCTGTCCAAACTGAGGTCCTTCAGCTTGCTTAACTGGCTGAGGTCACGGATCCAGCCGTCTCCAATTGCATTTGTGATGAGCCCGGAAAGCTCGGGATTGCAAAGGAGCAACCAACGGCGAGGCGTGACTCCGTTCGTCTTGTTGTTGAACCGTTCCGGAAAGATCTCTGCCTGGTCTTTCAGTGTTGTTTGACGCAACAGGTCCGAGTGAATCAACGCCACACCGTTGGTGCTATGGGAGCCGACCACCGCCAGATTGGCCATGCGAACCTTCTTTTCCCGACCCTCTTCGATAAGGCTCACCCTCTGAATGCGGCCTTCGTCGCCGGGAAATCGCCGGCGAACATCGCCCAGAAAACGGCGATTGATCTCGTAGATGATCTCCAGCTGTCTGGGCAGCATGTCTTCAAACCACTGTACTGGCCATTTCTCAAGCGCTTCCGGCAACAAGGTATGGTTGGTGTAGGCCAATGTGCTCTGCGTGATTTGCCAGGCTTCGTCCCATCCAAGGCCCACCTGGTCTACCAGGATCCGCATGAGCTCCGGCACCGCCAGAGAAGGGTGCGTATCGTTCATCTGCATCGCGACCTTTTCCGCAAACAGGCGCCAATCCGAGTTGCTACGTTGGAACCGGCGCACTGCATCCGCCAGGGAGCAGGCAACAAGGAAGTACTCCTGGATCAGGCGTAGCCCTTGCCCCACCAATCGAGAATCATCTGGATAAAGAACGCGGGTTACCGTTTCAGCCAAGAGGTCCTGAGTGAAGGCCTCTACAAAATCACCTTGAGAGAACTGTTCAAAGTTGAAGTGGTCTGAGGCAGCCGCCGCCCAGAGACGAAGTGTGTTGATCGTGGAACCGCCGTAGCCGACAACAGGGCGATCAAATGGGATCCCGAACAGAGTCGAAGGACGTCCAGGTACGGGGCGCAAACTGCCTCCGCTGAGCTCGAACGAGCAACCTAAGTTGATTTCGACCTTCTCGTTCGGGCGCGCGACCTCCCACGGGTCGGGAAAACGGAGCCAGTTGTCCGGCATCTCCTTTTGCCATCCGTTCTGGATTGATTGTTTGAAGATGCCGTACTCATATCGCAGCCCATAACCCATAACCGGGAGCTGCATGGTCGCGGCGGATTCAATGAAGCAAGCTGCCAAACGCCCAAGCCCGCCATTGCCAAGACCCGCATCGGGTTCCTGCTCCAATATCTCGGTAAGATCTAGTTCCTTTTCTTCTATCACCTGCTTCGCCAAAGGCATGAGCAGAAGATTGGTAACATTGTTTTCAAGTGAGCGGCCGATGAGGTACTCGATCGAGAGATAGTAGAGCCGCTTGGGATTTTCGTGTTCGTAGGTTTTTTCTGTTAAAAGCCATCGTTGTGACAAAATGTCGCGCACCGACCGGGCAAGCGCCTCGAACTGGTCGCGCCCGGTTGCCGCGCTTAAATCGACGCCACTGTCAAACAGGAGGTGTCGCTCGTACAGCGCTTCGCTTGTACCAGCGAACCTCACTGGACCACATCCGTATTGAGTGTTCATCAGTCTGGCGGCATCCGCTGCTGTTTGCGGTTTCGCTATCGTATTAGTGTTCATAAGAAAATTGGTTACCCCTTCAGGTGTTGCGGTTAGGCACGGCTTTGTCCAGTTGTGGTCTTTAGCGAAGATTGTGTGTCGCGATCGATCAACTGGGTGACGAGAGCAAACAGAACACTGACCGATATACCGCACATCAACACACCAATGATCGCCTCCAGAGGCCCTAAGAGTCGCCAGTTGGACGGGAGAATCAGATCACCGTATCCCACAGTCGAATAGCTAGTGGCGGAGAAGTAAAAGGCAAGCTCCCATGAGGGGAAGCAATGCGTCCTGTAGAAACTGGCCCAGAGAAGAATCACAAGGCCTTGCAGAATGACAATTGCGATCGTCGACTTCACTACCAGGTTGGCCGCGTAACCTGGCCCATGTTTGTGACTGTTCGTGGTCAGAACACGCTTTAGCCACTCGATGAGCATAATCATGCCGGCGCACTGCAAGCAGAGTGTAAGACTCAGCAAAAGAACAGCTGCGGCAACTTCCTTGAAAAGAATCATCGCAAATCCTTCAATGCACTCAACATGCTCAGTGTTTCATCCGTGCGTCTTTCCCATCGCCGCTAGCCCGAGTGAAGCGAGCAAAGCAGTGACCAACTAACTGGCCTTTGTCATCGGCTGGTATGTAGCCCCATTTCAGGAACCGGGCGAGCTTCACTCTCTGCCGCAGGTTGTTTTGTCTCCCAACTGATGATTTTCAGATCAAGAACGAAGATGCTGTAAAGGACGGGCACCAAGAGCAAGGTGATGAACGTTGCCACGGCAAGCCCGCCAATCTGTGCATAACAAAGAGCCTGCCACAGGGGCCCCCCCTCAAGCGCCAGCGGAAAGAGCGCCAAGATGGTCGCTCCTACAGTGATCATTACGGGCCGAATACGCTGAATGCCCGCGTCTGGCAGTGCCTGCTCCAGGGGTTCCCCTTTGGCATGCATTTCCTCGATAAAGTCGAATAGCACGATGACGTGGCTGACGATCACGCCGATCAAGCTGGCTATGCCCAGAAAGGCCATAAATCCAAAAGGAGTATGCATAACCGAAAGAGCGATGAGAGCGCCAATCGCACCATATGGAGCCGCGGCGAATACCAGAAGAGGTTTCACGGCATTATTGAATTGAACGAGGAGCGCCAGATAGATACCGAGTAAAGAGATCAACAGAACAAATTTGAGGTTGGTGAAGCCTTCTATTTGTTTGGCGTTTTCGCCACCAATGCGGAGCTGATAACCCGGAGGAAGATTCTTCTCAAATTGCTGCAGCTTTGGGAGGACTGGTCCCAGGATCTCAGAGGCGAGAACTCCGGGCTGCGGGTAACAAAGAATCGAGATGGTGCGAAAATGCTCGCGCCGCGCTATACGGCCCGTCTCTAAAGAATTGTCCACAGTCGCGATCGATAGCAAGGGCACGCGGTTGTTCGTCTGCGAAGAATAAACATATAGGTTCTTGATATCAGCAAGCTGCGCGCGCTCCTCCATGCGAAGGCGGGCCACAATGGGGATGTTCTTGTCGCCTTCCTTGAATACGCCCACTGCGGCGCCGCCCAAGGCCGTGGCGGATGCGTCTGCGACATCGGCGTTCGTAATGCCGGCGACGTTCGCGCGGTCTGGATCGATCTGGATCCTCTGCTGAACATCGTCAGGGAACCAATCATCGCGAAGAACGGCAATACCGCCAGCCTGCCTGACGATGTCTTGAGCCTGCCCGGCAATTTGTCGCAGTGTGCGAATATCGCTCATTTCATTTCTTGGATCAACGTCCTCCTGCCCGGAGATCAGCAACTCTACGGGATTCTCAACAGGATTGGTTTGCAGCTGGCGAACCGTAACCCACGCGCCTGGTACTTCCCTGTCGAGTGCGTCCTGAATCGGGCGAGCTAACTTTGGCGAAGCCTCTTTATCAGTGATCTCAACAATCATTTGAGCGTAGTTGGTCTGGGGCATTTCCGGCGAGACCGAAAACCAGAAGCGAGGTCCCCCACCGCCGGCAAAGGTGGTCAAGGACTTAAGAAGGTTCCCGCGGTTTTCCTTAGTAGCGGCCTCGGGGGAAGTCTCAATCACCCGCCGGACGACTCTTTCGGACTGCATTGCAGCATCATTGGTGACGCTCAAGGGAGTGTCATTCGGCAGCCAGATATCCAAATAAAACCAATATTGGACATCTTCGGGAAAGAATTGGGTCTTAAGCTGAGAACTGAAGAGACCGCCTATCACCAGGAAAACCAAGGACCCGCCGAACACAGCCCAACGGTGTTTTATGGCTTTGCCGACAAGCCGATTATAGAAGCCGTAAAATCCTCGCTGCCGTCTCTCCTCAATCGTCGGTTCAGGCTTTGCCGGAGGACGCAGAATGTAGTAGCCCAGGAACGGAACAAATGTCATTGCAACAATCAGCGCACAAACAAGAGAAGCCGTCATCACGATAGGCAGGGTCTTCAAGAACTCGCCGGTATTGCCGGTCAGCATCAAAAACGGGAGGTAGGCGATGATATTGGTGATCGTCGCGTAGAAAATCGCGGTTGCAAGTTTAGTAGGGCCGAGGCAGCAGGCAATGCTGCGCGGAAACCCATCCGCCAAATGGCGTTTAATGCCATCGCCAGAGACCACCGGCACGTCCACGAGAAGGCCCAGTGCAATGATCAGCGTTGCAATGGAGACTTGTTGAAGATCGATTCCCAACATATTCGCGATGCCGAACGTCATCGCGAGTGTGATGGGTATTGCCAACGCCATGATCAGCGCCAGCCGCCACTCCCAAAAGCCAAGCAGCGAAACCAAGACGACGAGAACGATGGCTTCGATAAGTGCCCGCATGAACAGATGGATGTTCTCCTTGACCTGGAGCGGCTGGTCGGAGGTGTGCGCCAGAATCAGGTCAGCGGGAACAATGTGACGAAGCTGCGAAAGCTTCGAATTCACGGACCGTCCGAAGCGCGCGATTTGCTTTTTGTCGCGCATATAGATCGCTAAGGTGATCGCGCGGCTGCGCTGCCAGTGCCCATTTGCGTCTCGCCAAGTGTAGTAGTTGAGATACTGGGCAGGAGCCTGATAGCCTCGGCTGATTTGGACGAGATCCCGTAGGTATACGGGGGCACCCTCTGACGTAGCCGATACCGCCACATCCCCGATGCTTCCAGCGGTATTGAATTGTCCCGAAGGGGTGAGAATGACCCTGCGCTCGCCTGTTTCAACAGTTCCGCCCGGGGCGATGATGTTCCGGGCAGAAAGCACTTTGGAGAGATCAGCAGGACGCAAACCGTAGGCGGCAAGGCGATCCTGCGAGTAATCCAGATAGATGGTCTGCGACAAGACACCCCGCCGCTCCACCTTAGAAACTTCAGGAGCTCCCTGCAGCGTTCGGCCAATCAGATCAGAAAAATTGTCGAGTTCGGCATAGCTGTATTTGTCGCCCGCAACATTGGCCAGTTTCGTTTGTGTTTCCCTCGGATCGCGGATGATCGCGGGGGCCCACGCATCAGGATGCAACTCGGACCGTTTTAGCCGCTCCGCGATGAAACGCCGGATGAACGCTTGAATGGTGCTGTCATCTGCGTCGGAAACACCATCCACGCCGATGAATCCGCTTCCCTGTATTATTTCCGAGTCTCGAAAGATTCCGGCTCTCTGCGCTTGCTCTTGAAACAGGTATATGGTGTCAAGAACCTCCCGAGCCGAAATCGATTGCGGAAAGGGATCTACCACCGTGATCTGCTGACCCACTCGATTCTGCCGTTTTGCATCACGAGTTTTGCGAATTGCCGATTCGATGGAGTTGGCGCGGGCTGTGATTTCGATATCGTCCGCCTTCGGGCTCGCGACCGTCAGCATGAGCGCGGCGGTATCTCCAAAATCGCTCTGGAAAGTGATGGGACCGGCGCCCTGTGGTAACTGAGAATTCAGGCCATCCAGCTTGAGGTTGATATCGCTGAATTGCCGCTTGGTATCGGTGATGCCCTCATCCAGTTGAATGGTCACAAACGAATAGCCGGGAAGAGATATGGACTTGATACCGTAGTCCGCATCGGTTCCCGGATGAATGGTCTTATTCTCAGCCGCGACGTCCTCAATTCGACGGGTAATAAACTGCTCGACCTGTTGCGCTGTGGCTCCGGGCCATGGACAAGCCGCCACACCGAGGCGCACGGGAATGTCCGGGTCCTTTCGCTGCGGCATGGATGTATATCCGAACCAGCCCCAAATGAGCACTCCGGCCAGAAGGATCCAGGAGATATGCGGGTGCTCGACGAAAAACCTCGGGATATTGCGGCGATTACTGATGTCTTGCTCGTTTTCGAGTGCCATTTGTTCTGTACCTCTATGGGAGAACCTGGATGAAATCGCCGTCCTTCAGACCAGCGGCTCCAACGGCGACGACTTTTTCGGCTGGATTTACACCTTCGACTGCCACATCACTCTCGTGGGTTTCGCCGAGCGTGACCTCGCGCAAATGCGCCACCCATTTGCCGCCCTGTTCCTGGGCGACGAAAACCGCGTAGCGTCCAGGTGAGGCGGGGTCAGCAACAACGGCGCTAAGAGGCAGGGAGGGAACCGGGGCTTTGTGAACGCCTGTCAAACTGAGTGAAGCAATCATCCCGGGCTTCAATAGCGCTTTGGGGTTGGGTACGGTCACCTCGATGGCAAAGACACGATTTTTCTCATCGGCGCTCGCGGCAATGCTGGTGACCCGCCCGTTGTACTCTTTCGGATCGTCCTGCAGATGAATGCTGAATTGTTGCCCCAGGCGCAGAAGCCTTACGGCATAGTCGGGAACGCCAAAACCGATTTTGACTGCACTCGTGTCGGCGATAGTAAAGGCCGCAGTCCCGGGTGCTGCGAGGTTTCCTAATTCAATGTTCCGAGCCAGGATGTACCCCGAAAACGGCGCCGTCAAATCGGCATCCTCGAGAGCCAACTGCGCCTGGTGCAGATTAGCCTTGGCCTGATCCACAGCCGCGAGGGTCGAATCGAATTTGGCCTGCGCTCGATCGAAATCGGGCTTGGTCAAGCTGTCTGAGGCGTAAAGCGTCTTCGCGCGCTCGTAATCCTTCGTTGCCTCGACCTGCTGCGCCTGGGCCAAGCGCAGAGTTGCGGTCGCCTGGTCAAGCTCATTCTTCAAATCCTGATGCCGAATCTGCGCGAGAACCGTGCCCCGGGCAACATAGTCTCCTGGACCTATGTCTCGACGCCGTCCGTCTGCGCCCATGACCTGCTTAATCTCCGTCACATATCCTGCGGACTTGAATGACAAGCTCGCTTGTGCGAACGGCAGAACGGAAGCCGAGTAGTGCAGATCTTCTGAGTAGCGTAAGTCTTCGGAGGACGGATACAAAGTCACATCCACCAGGTGAACAGGCGTGGGTGATTTAGCGGCTACTTGCATGGGTTGATGACAACCATTTGTAGCTGCCGTCATGGCGAAAAGCACAGCCGTTATTGCTGGTCCGAGCCCTTTTCTGCATTTGCTCCCCATAACGTCCACTCCTCTCCAATCACTTTCTCGAACTCTGCCCCTATGGCTGTTAGTCCCAGAAATAATTGTTGTTCTCATCGGTCACTCTTCTCCCATCGATCGATGCAAGTCGGCAAGTGCACTCCAGTACAACGAGAGTGCGTGCTGGTACTGGTAGTCCGCTTCCGAGCTGTGAGCCTGGGCCTCGAGTACATCTTTTAGGAGCGCCGCCTGCTCTGCATATTTATTATTCGTAACGCGAAATTGCTCCGCGGCCGCTTCGTGTCCAATTCGTGCCGCCTTGAGAAGCAGAGCGGCGTCCTTCCAATTCCGATACTTCGCTCCTACCTCGACTGCAATCTGCGTCTCTGTCTCCTGTATTCCGTTGCGAGCCTGCTGTACGGTTCTAGTGCTTTCGGCGACGGTATCGTGGCGACGGCCCCAGTCGAATGGTTCCCAAGTCAGCAGAAATCCAGCCACCGAAACGTTTGAGGGGAGCACGGAAACGTTGTTGATTCCGAGATATTGCACGGAGATGCCGAGGTCGGGGATGTACTCGGCCTTCGCACGCCGTCGGCCATATTCCGCCTGTTTTTCTTTGAGCTCCGCCTGGCGGATCTCGGGCCGATTCTGTGAAGCCTGTCGCGCCGCTTCGAGCGTAAGGTCCGTTTGGTCGTCCTCCGGCATCGGATCCACACGAAATGGGGTTGTGATGTCTCGACCCAGAAGTTGGTTCAAGTGTTCGCGTTGGGTCGTGAGTCCGTCTTCTGCAGTAGACAATTCGTAGCGCGCCTTGGCCAGCCGCGCATCGACCTCCAATACATCGCCATGGAGTACCGTCCTTTCCACTCGATATCGAGCCGTGAGTAGTTGTGCCTCCTGCAGGGTTTTTACGCTGTCGCCCACTGCATCCACTGCCGCCTCTGTCGCGACCATTTCGAAATACGCTGTTCGGACCTCGTTCGCGATCTTCTGACGTTCAGCTCGCACATCCTCACGTGCGACATCCCGCCCTAGTTCGGCGGCCCGTATGCCAAGGTGGATCTTGTACTGCTGCGTTAACGGCTCATCCAGCCCGGCCGTGGTGAAGGTCGCCAATTTGGCAGGAGTGTGCACCTTCGCAGTCGTTGAGGGCACAGGACCAATTCCTGGATAGGTACCAAATACCCCTGGGGCAAATGTGAAATTAAACGGCTGGAGCAATTCACCACCCAGCGTGGAGAACTGAAAGTGGGGCAGCCGCCTGCTGCGAATCGTGTTCACCCGGAAGTCGTACTTTTCCGCCTCCAGCGACGAGTTCTTCACCAGACGGTTGTTCGTCAAGGCGAGAGACACAGCATCGTCGAGCGTGAGGATTGAGACGCGACCGCCGTCTGACGAAACCTCTTCAGCAAGCGATCGCATCGGTGATGCAAGCGCAAGCATTGTCAGGACGAGTAAGGGATAGGTCGATTTCATGATTCATCTACTCGGAACTTCGACTAAGTGCTCGAACGGCGCATTGAACTTATTTCACCGTCGCGTGACACCGATGCCCTGAAGCTGGTTTTCAAGTTCCTCAAGCGCATGTTCTTCCGCTGGGCCTGAAGGCTGATCAAGACCCCTGCGATGTGAAATTCTGATTCGGATCATTCCCTCGACAGTGTCACTGTTTCGATTATCGAAGACAATTCTCGAGGAGAACGGAATTACCTCGAGGACGCACGAACCGCTCGTGTGATCCGAGATCTCTTCGGCGATTTTTCGTAGAGCGGCACAGCCCAGTGTATAGTGACGTTCAGACCCCGGGAACGCCAGTTCATTTCTGGTGTTTACACCGTAGATGTCAACATCAAAGCCACCCTGAAGATTTCGGGTCGTAGCCTCAGGGCCATGTTTTTCCTCGAGTACGAGGTTGTATGGCGACACCTCATAGGAAGCACGATGTTCTTTAACCAATGGGACGATACTGTCAGACATATCAATCTCTCCTTATTAGTGCCGAATGACTTGGGAGGAACTGCAGGCTGATGAACAGGGGTGCCGGCATAGCCGAGCGCATCCCGTGTTCATTGCGGACTCCTGCGATAAAGCTAAGACACCCAGATGGTGAAGTCAGTGACGCTCATCACGCGTCCGGTCTGAACTGTCAGATTTTTATCCCGAGTAACCGAGGTCGAGCCGCTGTAACTTGAAATTGCTTCGGACAATCCGTTCGGTGATGCTCTCTATCGCACGGCACTATCGCGAGGAAATCTCAGCCCCGGTGAGTTGTTGTTCCATACTCGTCAGCAGCCGATCAATGCTCTCGTGAAGAGCGCGATTCATTTCAACGACCACTGAGCTTACGTCGCGGCTATCGACTCTCGAGGTTCCTCCCGCGTCCCCCGTCCACACTATTGCCCCGGTTCGCATGTTAGTTAGTTCGGCCGACAACTTGGCTTCCACCTTGACTCCTCCTCCATAATCGATCTCATCGAGCCGCTGCAATCGGCCGGTCAAGAGGTAGTCGGGCCGGCTCTGGCCGTCATATGGCTCTACAAACGAGAAGACGTGGTTTGAGCGAAGCGACTCGAGCACCGCCGTCGTAACCGTCGTGCCCGGTTCTACCGCCCATCGATGATATTCATAAAATCCGATCTGATCCGGAGCTTCTCGGTAAACGATGCGCCCCTGGCGCAGGTACGCCGGTGTCTCGAAGCGCCGAACGGAGACCGTACCCAGCTGGCGAGTCGAACCCGTATCTGACCTCAGCGCCGGAGCAACAGAGAGCGCGTAATAGCGTGGATACCGCGTTTTGCCGAAGCAACCACAGATCAGCAGCGTGAATGCGGAAAAGGCGGCAATCGAAAGCACCGTTGTTGGTACTGGTCTCCTCACTTGGGAACTTTTCGGTCTTTCTGCTGTTTGATTCTCACCAGGCTCCATGGCCGCTCCTTCACCGACTCCGTCAAATCGTTCAGATTGTCGGTTGCCATACGTAGGTTCTCGATCGTGTAAGTTGTGTTTTGGCTATTCGCCCGAACCAGGGCCTGCAGATTGTTGAGCAGGCCACGCGTCTCCTCGAGTGTTTTCTGGAGTTCTAAAAGATCTGCTTGAGTCGGCTCGCGGATTGCCGTAATCGTTTCGTTCACGTTGTCGACTGTCGGCCCCAACTTTGCTATGACGCTGTTTGCATCTTTGGTCAGCTTCAGCACTTGCTGGCTGATCTGGTCCACCTGCGGCGAGAGTTGCGCGACCATCGTGTCCGTGCTGGCTAGAATGCCACTCAGATGTCTCCGGTTCGCCGCACCAGTGGTATCATTCAGATTCGCCAAGAGCTGGCGGGCATCGCCAGTGATATTGTTCAAGTCGCTCTGGACGGCCACGAGAGTTACCTGTGCGGAGTCGGCAAGTGTCGCTACCTTGCTCAGCAATTCATCCGTACTCACTGTTTCCTTCGACGGTATCTCGGCCCCTGGCTGCAACCGCGGGGCGGCATTCGAACCCGTGCTGATCATTAGAACCTGGTTGCCCATCAGGCTTACCGATCCAACCTTCGCCACAGACTTCGCATTCAAGGGTGTACCTTGTCTCACATCGAGCGAAATCTGAATTCGGGTCGGGTCCACTTCGTCGGGCTTCACAGATGTCACCTTCCCCACCGTAATTCCTCCAAACAGGACCTCGGTGCCTGGCTCCATCCCTTCCGCATCTCGCAGATAAGCCCTATAGGGAACCCGTGCGCCCTTGAATCGCACATAGCTCACGTAGTAAACGGTCGCAGTCAGGATGACCGCACAGATGACGACGAAGGCTCCGACCTTTGCCTCTATGGTTTTCATTCTTTTGTACCTGTGATGCCGACGAGTTCTCGCGCTCTTCGCCGCACGGATTCGCTCTCGGCGATGTGTTCGGGAATCCTATCGATAAACTGGCGAATCCTCGGATCGGTACTTGCCTGAAATGCTGCTTTATTCTCCACTGCTATGAGAGTGCCCTTATATAGCATCGCCAGGCGATCGGTGATACGGAATGCACTTGCCATCTCATGGGTCACGATTAGGATGGTCATTTGGAAAGCGCGCTTCAGAAACAGGATCAGCTCATCGAGCTCCGCGGCGACAATCGGATCGAGTCCGGCAGAAGGCTCATCGAAGACGAGTATCTCCGGGTCAAGTGCAGTTGCGCGTGCCACCGCTGCACGTTTCTTCATGCCCCCCGAGAGTTCTTGCGGCAGCAATTTGGCCGCGTCAGCCAGACCGACAGATGCAAGCTTGATGTAGGTGATGATCTCGATCACGGGATCGGCCAGCGTCGTCAATTCGCGCAGTGGCAGCTCGATGTTTTCCTCGAGGGACATCGAACTGAAGAGCCCCCCCTCCTGGAAGGCAACCCCCATCGTGCGGCGGACGGACTTCAGTTCTTGCGCCGAGCAGCGATTGATATCTACCCCCTGCACGTGAACCGTGCCGGCATCCGGCCGCTCGAGGCCAATGATGTGCCGGAGCATCGTGCTTTTACCCGAGCCGCTGCCTCCGATCAGGGCCATCACTTCCCCACGCTCGACGTCGAGATTGACGCCATCCAGTACACGGCGGCCGCCATAGCTGACGGTCAGATCGCGGACGGAGATGATCGGATTCGCCATGACTACCCCAAACCCATCATGTAGAACATTGATGTAATGAATAAGTCTGCGAAGATCACCAGGAACGTGGACCTGACCACGGCTGAAGTCGCCGATTGGCCCACTGCTTCCGGACCGCCTTTTACCTTGAAGCCCTCCATACACCCAACGTGGACAATGATGGTGGCGAAAACCAGGCTCTTCAGTAATCCAACGAATACGTCGCGGAGACGAACCGCGTTTGCTGCGTAGCGCAGATACATCAGGAGCGTCATGTTCATGCTGAGATACATGAAGACCCAGCCCGCCAGAATCCCGGACACGTTGCTGATGATGCTCAGGCAAGGTACGACGATCGAGGCCGCAAGATACTTCGGCGCCAGCACCAATTCAATCGGGTCGATAGCCATAATCCGGAGCGCGTCGATCTCCTGGGTCACCACCATGGTTCCTATCTCTGCTGAAAATGCCGATCCTGAACGGCCACTCACGACGATGGCCGTGAGCAGTGGACCCATTTCCCGCGTGAACGCGATCACGACGATATCGATTATGAGCTGCATTGCCCCGTACTGCTTTAGTTCGGAAGCACTCTGGATGGCAAGGATAGATCCGCCACACGCCGCCACGACAGCTACCATGGGCACCGCATCGACACCAATTGCGCACATCTGGCGGATTGAGCTTCGCCAACGTCCGTGCCTTCCCACGAACGGCAGCAGATGTGGGAAGGCGGCAAGCGACGAACAGAATTGATTCGTTAAGCCGCCAATATAGGCAAGCCGCCCGATTACGTCGCTACCAATTGCCTCTAGAACGCTCACGTATGTGCCGCCTTTTCGATCTCGAACACTTGGTCGAGATTCGTAACCTTGAGGAGATAGCGCGGTTGATCCTGGATGGAACTCAAGACCAGCTGAGTGCCTTGCCGACGCGCTACCCGCATCGCTTCCATCAGCGTCGCCAGCCCTGACGTGTCCATGTAGGTGACGCCGGAAAGATCGACCGTCAACTGTGGCGGCCGGGCGAGCAAGGCATCTGCTAATTTATGCCGCATCTCGTTCGCATTGCTGACGGTTATCCTGCCTTGCAGTGAGACGATTTGCATCTTAACTACTCCGTCATGTTTAGTTCTTGTTGACTAAGCTGCTTTCTTGTAACAGGATTTCGAAGGCGTCGGAATCCAGGCAGTCAAGAGATTGGACCACTACGTCAGCGCCTAGATGCGTAGCGGTACGAGCTACTCCGATGCTCCGCATGCCTGCGCGGCGAGCTCCTTCGATTCCAGCAACAGCGTCTTCTACAACGATGCATCGGTCGGGCTGTGCGCCCAGGCCCGAAGCTGCAAGCAGGTACACTTCCGGGTCTGGCTTGCCTCGGTGCACGTCGTCCGCAGAGACGATGGCCTGAAAACAATGTGCAAACCCCAATGCTTCAAGGGCTACGTCAATGTTGGGACGAGGCGCCGCGGAAGCGATTGCCTGGAGCCATCCCTGCTCGTGAAGCCGGTGAATCCAACTCACAACCCCGGGCAGCGGAGAAATGCCATGCTCGCGGATCAGGTGGCGATACAGTTCCTCTTTTTTGGTTGCGATCGTCTCTACCCACGCGGGAGGCGATGCCGCCCCAAGCCACCCGCGAATGATGGAATCATCACGTTGTCCGAAGGTGGCAATAAACTGGTCGTGTGTTATGGGGAAGCCCTCCTTTGCCATGGTGTCCCGCCAGGAGATCCAGTGGAATTCCTCTGAATCGATCAAGGTTCCGTCCATATCCCAAAGTACTGCCCGTACGTTGCTCATCCGTTTACCTCCATCGACAATGCCCGTGAGCACGACGCATACACCCGCACCGTGCTCGTCTTCCTTGATGTTGTGCTCCCCGCTTTCAGATCAAGAACGAGGCGCTTCGCAATCTGCTCCGCCGGCGACAGCTATGCGCACGCTGGCGGACAAGCCCTGGGCAAGGCGGCCTGTTGTGGTTTCGAAGCCCGAGGTCCAGCTGTACTCCGGATGTCCGGGACAGCGGCGAAATCAGGCCTCGGGTGACCGCCTGGTGTGAGGCGGCCACTCCGTACTGCACCTATTCAGCCGGGGCTAAGGGGTGCGGGAACCTCCATCCAGTAATCTCCGGGCTGTCAATGCCATACTTATCCGCATGAGCCCGGCACGCAATCTGCGCGTTGCGGAGCTTTTCTTTCGCGTGCCCCCCGATTTTTTGCAGTTTGGGTACGCGGTCAATGGCGTCGATCGCCAGGCTGAAGCGATCGATCTGGTTGTTTATCGCCAGTTCCATCGGAGTGTTGATGTTGCCCTTCTCCTTGTAGCCGCGAACATGGATATTTTTGTTCCTGCGGGCGTAAGTCAGGCGGTGAACCAGGTAGGGATATCCGTGGAAATTGAAGATGATCGGTTTATCTACCGTAAACAGAGAATCGAAGTCGCAATCCGTTAATCCGTGGGGATGTTCCGTGCTCGGTTGCAGTTTGAACAGGTCGACTACGTTAATGAAGCGAATCTTTAAGTCAGGGAACTCCTCCCGCAGCAACACTGTTGCGGCGAGTGCCTCCTGGGTTGGAATATCGCCGGCTGAAGCGAATACGACGTCGGGTTCGCCAACAGCCTGGTCGTTACTCGCCCAGTCCCAGATCCCGAGGCCCTTCGTGCAGTGCTCAATCGCGGCCTCCATGTTCAGATACTGAAGATGCGATTGTTTGTCGGAAACAGTCACATTGATATAATTTTCGCTCCTCAGGCAATGGTTGGCGACCGATAGCAGACAGTTAGCATCGGGCGGAAGATAGATGCGAGTGACCGCAGCACTCTTATTCAGAACTACATCCAGGAACCCGGGATCCTGATGGGTAAAACCGTTGTGGTCCTGCCGCCACACGGTCGACGTGATAAGAAGATTGAGCGAGGATATATCTCGACGCCACGAGAGATGGCTGCAGCTCTCAAGCCACTTAGCGTGCTGGTTGAACATGGAGTCAACGACGTGGATAAAGGCTTCGTAAGATGAGAAGAAGCCATTCCGCCCGCTGAGCAAGTAGCCTTCCAGCATGCCCTCCATCGTGTGCTCGCTGAGCATCTCAACCACACGTCCGTCGGTCGCCAACTCGCCCCCGTCGTTATCTTCGGGAAAATACTCTTCGATCCACAATTTCTTGCTTATCTCGTATATAGCCTGCAGCTTGTTCGATGTCGTTTCGTCCGGACCGAACACGCGGAAGTTGTTCATGTTCCGCTTCATCACGTCTCGCAGAAAGTCTCCCAAAGGCCGGAGGTTCTCGACCTCAATCGTTCCCGGCTGATTGACCTTCACTGCGTAGCGACAGAAGTCAGGCAAGCGCAGATTCCGCTTAAGAATGCCGCCATTGGCGTGAGGATTGGCGCTCATGCGGCGGGTTCCGGACGGCGCGAGTTCCTTAAGCTCCGCGATGAGCTTGCCGTCCTCGTCGAACAACTCTTCGGGCCTGTAGCCGCGCATCCATGCTTCGAGCATTCTTAGCTGTTCCGGATCTTTCTTCACATCCGTCAGCGGAACCTGGTGGGCGCGCCAAGATCCCTCGAGCCTGTGACCCTCCACCTCTTGCGGTGCGCTCCATCCTTTCGGAGAACGCAGCACGATCATCGGCCAACGCGGCCGGCTTGCCACACCGGTGCTTCGGCATTCCTGTTGATGCGCGTGGATCTCGTTGATGCAATGTTCCACGGTCGCCGCCATTGCCTGATGCATGGTCGCAGGGTCGGAGCCTTCGACGAAATGCGGCGTCCATCCATAGCCGCGCATCAGAGCTTCGAGCTCATCGTGCGAGATGCGCGCCAGCAGGGTGGGATTGTTGATCTTGTAGCCGTTCAGGTGAAGGATCGGTAAAACCGCGCCATCGCGAATTGGGTTGAGGAACTTGTTGATGTGCCACGAGGTTGCCAGCGGGCCCGTCTCCGATTCGCCATCTCCGACGGCCGCTGCGACGATCAGATCAGGGTTGTCGAAGGCGGCGCCGCAGGCGTGTGAAAGCACATATCCCAGCTCGCCCCCTTCGTGAATGGAGCCCGGAGTTTCCGGCGTGCAGTGACTGCCGATGCCCCCGGGAAACGAGAACTGTTTGAAGAACTCTTGTAGGCCCAGCTCGTCTTCGCTCTTCTCGGGATAGATCTCGGAGTAAGTCCCTTCCAGGTAACACGGCCCCAGAACGCCTGGCGCGCCATGCCCGGGTCCGGCCATGAATATCATTTCCTGGTCAAGCTTCTTGATTAACCGGCTCAGATGGATATACATGAACGCCAGACCGGGGCTAGATCCCCAATGACCGAGCAGGCGGTTCTTGATGTGCTCCGGCTTCAGCGGCTGCTTCAGAAGAGGATTTTCCAACAGATAGATCATCCCGAGGGCGAGGTACCTGCATGCTCTCCAGTAGGCATCGATTTTTCTGAGCTCCTCCGAACTCAACGGAGATCCCTGAATCGTGGATCTCGCTTGTCCGTAAGCACTCAGCGAGAGGGTCAATGGTACTTCTGCTTCTATAACGGGTGTCATTTCTTCGCTCCTTATTTCCCCGGCAGTGGCTTTGGACCAGGTTTTGTTTCGTCGAGAGGGAAGGCTCGTGCTCCTTGCAATTGACCGGGATCATTCAACTGCAAGGCAGGAGCCATTGATAAGCTTTGGAAAATGGAAGCTCCGTAGCTGTGCCAAAATCGCAAAAGCCGAAGGATTGGCAGCCGGCATTGTCGGGTGGGAACAGAGAGTTGTTCGACCCTTACAGCCTTCCACCGGTGGACTCTAAGCTACCCGATCGATGGAACGATGGCTGTGACGGACATCACACTGGAAGGATGCGGGCTATCCTGCATAGACCCGACTGGCTGGTTAACGCCTGTCCCAGGCGACGCTTTCGCCGAGATCCACGCAACAAGTATGAAGCGGCTCTCGAAAGTCGAAGTTGCGGACGATCTGGCAGACGGTGCGAGCGAGGACGACGGCGCAGCACAAACGGAACCGGAGATTATCTCTCCAACGAAGAGGCGGAAGCAGCCTCTGCCCCCCCAAAATCCGGGGCCGGTAACGCTGGCGCCTAATTTCTGCCTAAGCTGTTGCGTCGGTGATGGTACGAAGCTCAGTTTCGGATTTTGGCCTTTTCGTCGCGCCTCGGCCGAGATCGCAGGTCGCAACGGCGTTGTCGGGACCGATGGCTTGTGAGAGAACCGCTTCCTGGATCTTCTGGTGCAGACGGCATGTGTCACTTGTCGGTTTGGAGACCCTCTGGTCGCAGTGAAAAGTCTAACTCTCTGCCCATTCGTACCACTGCGACTGGCAACGCATCCACGTCAGCCAACGAGCTCCGGAAGTTGACAATACATGCACGCAACACGAATTTTCCACGGATCACGGCGTTGGAAACGTACATCTCTCCACTCTCCTGCAAATGGGTGAGCAGTTCGCTGTTCAACTGGTTCAGATACGGTTCTAGCTTTTCGTCGCCTGAGCTGAGGCCCGTTGGGCGGTAACGGAAAGTGGTGATACTCAGTGAGTTGGTAAATGCCTCGAGTTCTGGGTGGAGAACGACGCGCCGAAATAGTTCTTGCGCCAGGTGGATATCTTGCGAGAGCAGTCTTACGTAGCCTTCCCGGCCGACCTGTTGCAACGCCAGCCAGACCTTGAGGGCTCGAAAGCCACGCGAGTTCTGGGGACCGAAGTCGAAGTAATTGATTGCCTCAACCCCGAAATGATAGTAAGGCGGCTGGTACGCGAACGCCTCGCGCAACCGCTCCGGGTCTCGGACCAGTGCACAACCAGCTTCTAGCGGGGCGTACAGCCATTTATGAGGGTCCACAGCTACTGAGTCGGCTCCACCCAAGCCTGCCAACGCCGCTGGGGCGTCGGGCAGCATCGCCGCAAAGCCGCCGTAGGCGCCGTCAACGTGGAACCAAAGGTCGAACTCGCGGCAGATCGCGGCCATCTCTGGCAGCGGATCGATGGCGCCGGTGCTGACGGAGCCGGCAGTGCCCACGACCACAAATGGTTTGTCACCCGATTCGATGTCAATCGCAATTTGCTCCCTCAGCGCTGGAAGGCTGATCCGTTGTTCGTCATCGGTGGGCACCCAGCGAATTGCAGCGGTGCCGAGGCCGGAAATGTCTGCGGCCTTTTGAACCCAGGTGTGTGTTTCCTTCGAGCAATAAACGCGCAGACCGCCCTGGCTAACGCCTTCCTGTCGCACATCCCACCCGGCCTTCGCTTGCCGCGCGGCGAGAAAGCAAACAATATTTGCCATATTGCCTCCGCTGACAAACAATCCACCACAATCGGGTGAATAGTTCAGCAACTCGGCCACCCAGCGTATCGTTTGAGCTTCGATCTCGCTTGCCATCGGCGAGAGCGGCCACGCCCCGACGTTGGGATTTCCGACAGCGGCTAGCAACTCCGCCAACGCTCCAATAGGTGCAGCCGATGATGTGATATAACCCCAAAAGCGCGGGTGCCCGTTGAAAAGCGAGTGTTCGAAGAGCAGATCGGCGGCATGCCCGATCAACTTCGCGGGATCAGACCCTTCCTCCGGTAAGGTGCGTCCGGCGTCGAGCGCTTGTCGAATCTGCTGGGGAGACTCACCGGTTGTGACCAGCCGCCCAGGCAGCGAATCGAAGAAATCGGCGACTCTATCGACCATCTGATGCCCCAATAGCCGAAACTCGCCGGAGCTCATGGCGAGGGGAGACTGACGTTGCTCCAGATCTTCGGTTTCGTGCATTGCACACCTCGGAAGCATGGTACGCGATCCTCGTAAGTTATCGACAGCTTGAAACTTGCGTCTGAATCATCGGATTCGTACTCATAAGTCGGCAAGTGGGAAGTTGGTATTGGCCGGGCAGCTAAGACGCTTTCGAGTCCGGTCGGCATGATGCTCCGCCCACACCTTTTCCGACGCACGGGTTGCAGGGTGGCAGGAGCACCAAGATCCTGCTTAGGCTGGCGGATGATTACCCATTCCGATCATCAGGCCCGGGGTCAATTTCAGCGCTAACTCTTCCTCCAGTGCCATTGCGCGTAGGATTGACGAAAGTGGAGAGAAAGCCATCCTCGCGATTGTGTTACTCAAAGGCGCCCAAGTCTAGAGCCGATCGAGGCAACGGAGGTTAGCAACTGATAACTGGAGGGGATGCTTTGAATCAGGCGAGAGTCCCTCTTGTAGAGGATCGCTGTGTCTGCATCGCGGCGGAAGCGGGTGTACCTCTCGCTGCGATGATCTCAAGCTATTTTGATCAGCCAGGAACATACTTCGCGGTCTTTGGATTCCCGACTTTGAGCTTCCCATACGCGGGGGCCGGTGAAAAAAACAGCGACGACGGCTACTTCTCCCATGTGCTCGGTGAAAAAGCAGCCGCAGAGATCAACAACGCTCTTGCTCGCATCCAGCCGCAACGCATCATCCTGGTCGGCCTGACTGAAGTCGAACAAACGTATCTTCGAGTACGGTTGCCTGAAGATCGACTTATTGAGATCAACGGTATCGACGATTTCCTCTCCCATTTTGGTGAACTCGTCCAAGAAGCAGATTTATTGACGTGTAAACGCACCCAGCTAGCAGAAGGGTTACTCGCGGCTCGATCCTCAAAGCAGCGGCTACGACTAAACGATAATGCACCTGATCTTCCGCGCGAATACATCAGTGGGAGCGCCGCCGGCCTCATCGTCGTCGAAGCATCTGCGGGCCTCAGCGACGTTGTGGCGCTGAATTATGCAAAGTCATTCGGTCTAGATGTTGTTCTTATTCCTCCGGTTGAACGCCAGGAGGTATTGCCCATCCCCGAAGTGCTTGCGACGTGGAGCAAAGACCATTCTCATTGGGAGTACAAACCGCTCGAACGGAGGGCTCTTCGGCACCTTCGAGCTGTCGATTTTCATCGCTACGAGTTCGCGACCTTTTTCACCGAAGGAGTCCCATACGGTCTCTTTCTGAAGAACATCATTCCGTTCACTCACGTGTGGAGACAGGTTGCTCCGGGTGTCTTTATCGTGGTCAATCTGATGGATGATGATTATCCGAGAGCGTTCGGATCGTCACTACATTTCTCACCTCACTTCTTTGCAAGCGAAGAGATGGACGAAGTCATAAAGATCTTCGGGAATAATCGGTTCGTCACCAAAGCACTCGTCGACGAGGAAGCGACCGCACGCAACTTGTCAGATTTCGCAAGCTACTATCCCTACGACGTACTGCACATCTGCTCACATGGTGGTGAAACAGGAGGCTACTATGTCGTTCAAACCTATACGGACCGCGCAGGCGCCGAACATAAGGTCGAGTATTACGAGGTAGTGCAGATCGATCCTGTTGATGGCAAGGTTGCTCAGGTTACCCGCAAAATGATCTATAAGCGATTCGATGGGCATGAGTGGGGTTCCCCCACTCTCATGGAACTGCCTCAGTATGTCTTCATTGACATGGATGCTGCCATGAGAAACAAGGCTGAGGGCGTAATTCGTGTCCCGGTGAATTACCCGATCGCCCGTTCCTGCCATATCCTCTGCTACGACGGCCTCCACCAGGGAGCCTTCCAAACGCTGGCCGATGTCGGGCGCCCCTTCGTCTTCAACAACACGTGTTCTTCATCGCACGAGCAGTCGCCAATCTTTGTTTCCGCCGGCGCTCGCGCTTACCTGGGGACGCTTTGGGAAGTGGGCAATACAACGGCCGTCGAGGCAGCGAAGACCTTCTACAAGACTTTGATGGACCGTCAGAACATTCTGTCCGCCTTTCACGAGATGGTCAAACAACCGTCGCGTGGAAAAGACGAGAATGTCTACATTTTGTGGGGACTTCACTTCAGTTCGCTACGGAGACCAGCGGAACGATCAGATGATGCCGTTCTAGCGGGCCTTCTGCAAAGTCTGATTATGCGGATCAACAAAATTAAGACGACCACCGATCCCATAGTCTCTGGAAACAACGTGCCAATCGCCGCCTTTCTTTACAAGCAGTTAGTGCTCAATTTTGGTCCCGAGCGGATGCGTCAACTTGAGGAGTTCGACCGTCAGGAGATACGAGGGATGATGGAAGGTATGGCGTCAACAGGGGAAAGGAACCCACCCGCGGCTTCGACAACATCGTCATCTCTCGAATAGTCGAAGCAGACGGCGTGATGAAAGATTCTCTCTTTCCGGAGGGGACTTAGAGCTAAGGGGAGCGCCCCCAGCCTTCAAGGCGGCTGAGGGGTAAACGCACCTTGCTGTTCGTTTGCGCCCCAGGTTAGTCAGCCGATAGGCTTTGACCACCGTCACGGAGACGCCGCTGGGCCTTGAGGGGGAAGCTACTACTGGATACCGCCGGGGCGAAGAGGCCTATTCGCTCATAAAGCGTACAGATGCTGAGGGCGCTATGGTCGGATTCCTGCCGCCTGCGGACCGCTTCAGCCTCAAGTTGGCGACGCTGAAAGTCTCGGCGGAATTACAGAGGCCGCGCCTAGGAGATAAAAGAGTGTCTAAAAATACTCAAAACTTGGTCCCGTCGTAGTCCCGAGCTCTTGGACAGATCGAGCTTATTGACCTTGCCCTCAGAATGCGTATCTCTTAACCGGCTGGTTTTGGGGATCATCCCGTCGTAGTCGTGGCGGTGGGAATGTGGGAATCGGCTTCATCGATTTCCAAGGTTTGTGGGAAGGGCGGAAAACAGCACCATCGTTTTCCGTGCTTTCCATAAACCGTCATTTCCACGGCCTGCTTCTCAGCTGCAACTTTCAGGCGGCGATCTTAGTCGTAGCATCCGTCCAGTCTTGCTCGAACTGCATCGGGCTGACGTAGTTCAGCGTCGAATGCATGCGTGTTCGGTTATACCAGAGCAGCCATGCGATGGTTTCATCTTTGGCCTCGCGGATGGTTTGAAACTGCTTGCCATGCAGCCGCTCCACCTTCAGCGAAGCGAACAACGTCTCCGAACAAGCGTTGTCCCAGCAGTTGCCTTTGCGGCTCATCGAGGGCACAATACCGTGCCTCTTGAGCAGCCGACTGAAGTCGTCGCTGGCGTATTGGCTGCCACGATCGCTGTGGAAGATCAGCCCTGTTTGCCGGCCTGGGTTGCGTGCCAACCAAGCCATATCCAGAGCATCGATCACCAGCTCGCGCTGCATATCCGGCCGCATCGACCAGCCCACCACTTTGCGGCTGAATAGATCGATCACGACGGCAAGAAACAGCCAACCTTCTGCGGTCGGGATGTAAGTCAAATCGCCCACCCACACCTGGTTGGGCGCCCCCACGCTGAACTTGCGATCAAGCACGTTGGGCGCGATCGGAAGACTGTGCTTGCTGTCGCTGGTGAGCACCCGGAAGCGCCGCTTGCCGCGGGCCTGAATGCCGTGCTTCTGCATCAGCCGTTGCACCCGCTGCTTGCCCACGCGAATGCCCTGCGCCCGCAGTTGCCGCCAGATGCGCGGCCAGCCATACGCACCGCGATTCTCCGCATAGACGGCGCTGATGTGAACCAAAAGCGCTTCCTCACTGAGATGGCGGCGCTGGGCAATATCCATCCGCCGCGCAAGGTGGGCATGGTACCCGGAAACACTCACCAGCAGTACCCGGCACTGCACCGAGATCGGCCAGACCAGCTTGTTGCGTCGAATAAAGGCGTACTTCATTTCTGCCCCTTCGCGAAGTACGCCGTCGCTTTTCCCAGTATGTCGCGCTCCATCGTCACACGCGCCAACTCCGCACGCAGACGGATGTTCTCCATCTGCTCGGCTGTCACCTCTGCCTTGCTGCTGGCCCCTCGCAAGTTACCAGATCGATGCTTGCTCACCCAGTTGAACAACGTCTGCTCCACCACTCCCAAGCTGCGTGCAACTGCCGCTTGGCTCTGGCCCGACTCAACCAGCCGCACCGCCTCTTGCTTGAACTCAAGCGTGTAACGTCCCCGCTTTGACTTCGTCATCTTCGCCACCCTTTCGCATTAGAACAGCTTTGCTAAGGGATACGTTTTGCGGGGGCAAGATCATATTTTGCTGTAAGTATCTGATCCTATTTGGCGTCCCCGACGGGATTTGAACCCGTGTTATCGCCGTGAAAGGGCGGTGTCCTAGGCCGGGCTAGACGACGGGGACGTTGCTTGGCCCGCAGCCTCCGGGCCGGCCGGAGTCGACCAGTCTCAACTCTAGCAACTCAGAAATGGCGTGTCAAAAGGCTGTACGCTCCGCAATCTCCTCCGTTTTCCCTGTCGCCTGCTTGCGATGGGTCGGACTGGGAGAATGGGTGAGGCCGCTCAGTTCGGAAAGCGGTTCCCACTCAAACCCGCGAGGACCGTTGTACCCTAGGGCAGAGTCCTCATGGCCCGTTACAAATACCTCGATACCCTGGTGCTTATATTCGTCGTTGTCTTGCTGGTATCAAACCTGGTCGCCCAGAAAGTCTGCCGGCTGGGTCCGCTCACCATCAGCGGCGCCGAATTGCTCTTCCCCATCACCTATATCTTCGGTGACGTGTTCACCGAGGTCTACGGCTATCAGGCCTCGCGGCGAGCAATCTGGATCGGGTTCTTTGCCTCGGCGCTGCTCAGCGCCGCCGGCGCCATGGCCGTTGCCCTCCCCGCAGACCCCGGCTGGCACAACCAACAGGCGTTTGAGTCGGTCTTCGGGGTAGTGCCCCGCTTCGTGGCCGCCAGCCTCATCGCGTACTGGACAGGCGAATTTGCCAATTCTTTTACCCTTGCCAAGCTTAAGGTCTTCACGGGAGGACGCTGGCTCTGGACCCGCACCATCGGATCCACCATCGTAGGCCAGGCCGTCGATACCTTTTTGGTCATGTTTATCTCCTTCGCCGGGACAGTCTCCCGGCCCACCCTGATCCGGTTGATCCTCTCCTCCTACCTGATCAAGGTGGCCTACGAAACGCTGGCTACTCCCCTCACGTATGCCGGAGTCGCGTGGCTGAAACGCCGGGAAGGCGTGGATGCTTTCGATACCCGCACTGACTTCAACCCCTTCCGGTTGCGCACCCTCTCCCCGGCAAACGAGGGAGAAACGCCGTGACCACCCTGCCCGAGTCCATGCGCGTCATCGACGTCGTCATCCCGGGCGGACCTGAGGTTCTTCGCATGGCCATCGTGCCGGTCCCCAGGCCGGGCGCCCGAGAGGTACTGATCCGGACTGTAGCGGCAGGGGTCAATCGCGCCGATCTGCTACAGCGTCAAGGGCACTATCCCCCTCCGCCCGGAGCTTCTCCCATCCTGGGAATGGAGGTGTCGGGGCACATTGCTGAGCTTGGCGCCGGCACCAACTCTCGCTGGCGGGTGGGCGATGCCGTCTGTGCATTGCTCGGCGGTGGTGGGTATGCCGAGTACTGCGCTGTACCGGAAGGTCAGTGTATGAGTGTGCCCAGCAGTGTATCGATTCGGGACGCAGCTGCCATTCCCGAGGCGGTCATCACCGTGTGGGCCAATCTATTCGAACCGCGCCGGCTGTTCCCCGGCGACCGGTTCCTGGTGCAGGGTGGGTCCAGCGGCATCGGCACCATGGCCATCCAGATGGCTCGGGCGTTTGGCGCGCGCGTCTCGACCACCGCCGGGTCGGACGAGAAATGCACCTTCTGCCTCGGCCTCGGCGCCGAAATCGCCGTCAACTACCGCGGCGACTGGGCCGCCGCGCTGGCCGCCTGGGCCGAGCCACACGGGATCGATGCGATCCTTGACATGATCGGCGGTGACTACTTCCCCAGGCATATTGCCTTGCTCGCCACAGGGGGCCGGCTGGTCCACATTGCTACCTCCCACGGCAGCCTGGTAACGGCGGATCTGCGCTCAATTATGATGAAGCGTCTGCTGGTCACGGGCTCCACCCTGCGTTCGCGGTCGATCGAGGAGAAGTCGGCCCTGGCGCGGTCGGTCGAGCGGGAAGTGTGGCCACTGTTCGCTAATGGACAGATTCGCCCTATCGTGGACTCGACATTTCCACTGGAACAGGCAGCCGAGGCCCACCGGTTGATGCAGTCAGGCAGTCATACAGGCAAAATCGTTTTGACCATGCAGTGAAAACGACCTTCGCGCGAGCGCATTAAAATTTGTGAAGCAACCTCTCTTGTAATTACATCCAAGGGTCACTATTTGAATAAAACTCTCCTGCTCCCGAACCGAGCAGCGGAACTATGCAGCGGAAGTATGATGTCTGTTAACTACAGATAAAGAAGCGCAAACGCCCCTGCAGCATCCTTTGCGTTTGAGGATTTCATTTTGAGAAGGCTACCCGTTTGGATCGCACCCTGTCTCTCTGTCGCCGTGCTGGGGCTTACAGCCTGCGCCAAGTCAGCACCGCCGCAAGCCGCGCCGCAAGCGCTGCCGGTGCAAACGCAAACCATCGCGGCCGCGCCGGTTCCGCAATACGATGAATACGTTTCGACCATCAAATCCAGGCGCTCGGCGACCATCAATCCGCAGGTCGACGGCAACCTGGTTCGGATCTATGTCCACTCCGGAGAACGGGTGCATGCCGGCCAGATATTGATGGAAATTGACCCCCTCAAGCAGGAGGCGATGGTTTCTTCCTCGAAGGCCACGGAACAACAGAAGCTCGCCGTGTATCAGTACAACCAGATTGAAGTGAAGCGCCAACACGACCTGTTCGACCAGGGCGTCACCAGCCGCGACGCTTTCGACCAGGCGGAGCAGGCCTATAAGAACTCTCAGGCCGACTACGAGTCTGCGGTCGCAACGACGCAGAGCCAGAGAAAGCAGCTCGCTTATTACCACGTCGCGGCCCCCTTTGACGGTATCGTCGGCGACGTACCCCCGCACCTGGGCGACTACGTAACTTCCACCACCCTGCTCACCACGGTCGACGAAAATCGCGATCTGGAAGCCTACATCTATATACCGACGGAGCGCGTGACCCAGATCCGCAAGGGCCTGCCGGTGATCATTCTCGACAACCAGGAGAATGTGCTGGAACACACTGCGATCGACTTTGTTTCGCCCCAGGTGGACAACGGACTGCAGGGAATCCTGGCCAAGGCTCCGGTTAAAGCGGACCTGGGCAAGCTGCGGAACCTGCAACAGATCAAGGCACGGGTGGTATGGACGACATCGTCCATTCCCGTGGTACCTGTGCTCGCGGTGGTTCGGTTGGGCGGACAGACCTTTGTCTACGTCGCCACCAACCAGGGTGGGAAGTATGTTGCCAAGCAACGGCCCATCACTGTCGGCGACACGGTGGGCAATGATTACGCGGTTCTGGGCGGACTTCAAAACGGGGAGAAGGTTATCGTGTCGGGAACGCAGTTCCTGATCGATGGCGCCCCAGTACAGCCGTTGGGCTAAACATCAAGTAACAGCCTCTGAGCTTCATAGCCGCTGCGCCGCGCGACGAGGATTAAGCCGGCAACCCGGCGGCGCAAATTAAAGGGAGCGTTCTCGTGGTTGATTTCTTTATCCGCCGGCCGGTGTTCGCAACAGTCTGCGCCCTGCTGCTCATTCTCGCCGGAGCCGTCTGCATCCCGACGCTGCCGATCTCCTTGTATCCGACTTTGGCTCCGCCGCAGGTTACGGTAACCAGCAACTACGTGGGCGCGAACGCGCAGACGGTCGAGTCGGCTGTCACCATTCCCCTGGAACAGCAGATCAATGGCGTGCAGGGGATGCGCTACATCTCCTCCACCAGTTCCAATGATGGAACCAGCGCCATCACTACCACCTTTCAAACCGGCTACAGCCTGGATATTGCCGCGGTCGACGTGCAGAATCGTGTTTCTGCCGCGACTGGCCGTCTGCCGCAGGCAGTGAACAACACCGGCATCACCATCACCAAGGCGAACTCGAATTTCGTATTTGCGGCTGCGTTTTTTTCGCCAGACGGCCGCTATTCCGATCTCTTTATCAGTAACTACCTCGACGTTTACGTAAAGGACGCGCTCAAGCGTATACCCGGCGTAGGTGACGTGGTGATCTTCGGCGAGCGCCGGTACGCCATGCGTCTATGGCTTGATCCCGCGCGCCTCGCGGCTCGTGGATTGACCAGCGCCGACGTGACCAGTGCGCTGGCAGAGCAGAACGTCGAGATTCCAGCCGGGCAGGTGGGTCAGCCGCCTTCTGATGAGAAGCAGACTTACCAGATCCCGGTACGCGTGATCGGGAGACTTTCGCAGCCATCAGAGTTCGACAACATCATCGTGAAGAGTAGCCCTGGCGGAATCGTTCAGTTGAAGGATGTGGGTTATGCGGAGTTGGGCGCGGAGACCTACTCTACCGATCTGAACTACAACGGCGCTGATGCCGTCGGTGTCGGCGTGCAGCAGCTGAGCAATGCCAACGCGCTCGCCGTCGACCGTGCGGCCAAGGCAGCACTGGAGGATCTGGCCAAGTCGTTTCCCCCAGGGATGAAGTACGAAATTCCTTTCGACACCACCACGGTCATCGGCGATTCCATCCGTGAAGTGGTTGGTACGCTGGGCGAAGCCATCGTCATCGTTATCGTGGTGATCTTTCTCTTCCTGCTCGACTGGCGCGCGACGATCATCCCCGCGATCACGATCCCGGTGTCTCTCATCGGGACGTTTGCGTTCATCAAAGATTTTCGGCTTTTCGATCAATTCGTTGACCATGTTCGGCATCACGCTAGCCACCGGCCTGGTGGTGGACGACGCCATCGTGGTGATCGAGAACGTGCAGCGCCATATCAACGAGGATCACACCGATCCGCACTCGGCTACCTCGGTGGCCATGGCTGAGGTCACCAGCGCAGTCATAGCTACTTCGCTGGTGCTCATTTCTGTATTCGTGCCGGTTTCATTCTTTCCCGGAACTACCGGCATTCTGTACAAACAGTTCTCGCTGACCATCGCTTTTTCGATTGCTATCTCGGCGTTTAACGCTCTGACCTTGTCCCCCGCGCTGGCGGCAATCTTCCTGCGCGGTGAGAAGCACAAGCGCGGTCTGCTGGGGTTGATCGATCGCGGTATTGTCGCCAGCACTGTTTTTTACGGCAAAGCAATTCGGCAGGTTTTGCGGTTGCGGTACCTGGTGCTGGTGCTGTTTATCTGCGGCCTGGCAGGCACGGTATATCTTTATCAGCACACGCCGACCGCTTTTTTGCCGACGGAAGATCAGAATTATTTGATCTGCATTGTGCAGACTCCGCCCGGAGCCTCGCTCACCTACACAGCAGACGTGGCGCAAAAGGCCGTCAAGATCATCCGCCAGGACGATGACGTCTATGGAACCTTTGCCGTCATGGGATTCAGTCTGAGCGGAGGCAGTTCCTCAAACTATGGGCTGATCTTCGTTCCGCTCAAGTCGGTCGATTTGCGCAAGAAGAAGGGCCCCGGCCATTCGGCCGCGGACATCTACGGCTATTTGGCTCCCAAGCTCTTCGGCGTGCCTGGAGGCCTGGTGGCCATTTTCCAGCCGCCGGCCATTCAGGGCCTGGGTAACTTCGGCGGATTCTCTTTTGAATTGCAAGACCTGGGGCGCAATACGTTGCAGGATCTGGACCGCGTGGCGCACCAGATCATCGGTGCAAGCCGTCAGGACCATAAATTGGTCGGCCTGTACACCAGCTACACGGCAAGCGATCCTCAATTGCTGATCACGATCGATCGCGTGAAGGCGAAAGCGCTGAATGTCCCGATCAGCCAGATCAACTCGGCGTTGAACGTCTACATGGGCTCGGCGTATGTCAATGACTTCAACTACAACAACCGGTCTTATCGGGTTTATGTACAAGCCAGACAACAGGCGCGCATGACGCCTGGAGATCTGCGCAAGTTCTATGTGCGGTCAGACACGGGGCAAATGGTAACCCTCGACAACCTGGTGACGATCGCGCAATCATCCGGGCCTCAGGTCATTAGCCACTACAATCTCTTCCGTTCGGCGGAAATTGACGGTTCTGCCGCGCCCGGCTACAGCACGGGAGAAGGCCTGGCTAACATGGAAGCTTTGGCGAAGAAGAACATGATCCAGGGAATGACCTACTCCTGGACCGGCTTATCGCTTGAGGAAATCGAGGCCGGCGGTAAGGCGGTGCTGATCTTCGGGCTGGGGATTTTGGTGGTTTACTTAACGCTCTCCGCTCAGTATGAGAGTTTTGCTCTTCCGTTCATCATCCTGCTGGCTGTGCCTACGGCGGTATTGGGCGCACTGGGACTGGTGACTCTGCGCGGCATGTCGAACGATGTGTATTGTCAAATCGGGTTGGTGATGCTGATCGGGCTTTCTGCGAAGAACTCTATTTTGATCGTGGAGTTCGCGGAGCAGATTCGCGCGCAAGGTAAGTCCATTTTCGAGGCGGCGATCGAAGCGGCTGAGCTCCGACTGCGGCCTATTTTGATGACGTCGTTTGCATTTATTCTCGGCGTGCTGCCGCTTTATTTCGCCACCGGTGCGGGTGCTCTGGGACGCCGGTCAGTAGGCACGACCGTTGTCGGCGGGATGTTGGTTTCAACGATTTTGAATTTGATTTTTATTCCCGTTCTTTATGTGATTGTGAAGTCTGCGCTCGAATTCTTCGGATCGAAGAAGAAGCCGACTGGACCGGCGGAGTACCCGGCTAAACTGTAGTGGGGTTTCGGCCTGGGAGCAGCTAGCGTCCAGGAGGTCTTTAGAGTGTGTCAGAGGACCAGGGTTTAGGGGTTTAGGCCCGCAGTCCCTGCGGACTCAGTTTGCAAGCGGTTCTCATTTGCACACTAAAGCCCGACTAAAGCCGCGTCGCTAACAAGGCTAGCCTCATGAGAAATGGGGTGGAAGTGTGCGCCTTAAGCGCCCTATGCGCCTTATGGGTGAAGTGTGCGCCTTAAGCGCCCTTTGTGTGGAAGTTGCGCCTTATGCGCCATAAGGGTCGGGTTCGGGGTGCTCGTGCGGTTTTTGTTGGCACCGCTAACCCCTGCCCTTCGTTCAAGGCCACTAGCACTTCAAATCAGGGCTCTTGGGAGGCCAGGTAGCCGGTGATGTCCACCATGTCCTCAATGGTCAGCTTGGAGACCACGCCCTTCATCATGGGGGCCATGGAGCCATTCCGGGCTCCGTTCTGAAAATCGATGATCTGCCGCGTCATCTGGCTCGGTGAGCGACCGGCGATGGATGGGATGTTTCCCGTTCCCTTCAGGTTTGGACCGTGACACATGGTGCATGCCATCGTCTTTCCATTGCCGCCTGTCATGACCAAGTCCTTGCCCTTGGCCAGGCTTCCCTTGGGCACGTAGGCAATGAAACCTGAGGTGGGATCCCGTAGCTCCGTGTGCTCAAGGTTTTCTGAAACTTCAATCACACGATCACCGATGGGCTCCTTTCCACCACCATCCTCCACCACCATCATGCCGCCCGCCGGCTTGGTCTTGGGCACCTGCTCCACTTCCACTACGCGTATCCATGGTTTCGGCTTGAAGGAGGAGAAGTAGGCAGCGGCGGCTTTGACGTCCTCGTCGCTGACCGACTTGGATAACTTCACCATGTTGGTGACGGAGAGCATGTCCGGGTCAGAGCCCTTGCGCAAGCCGTTCTTGAAGTCTGCCATCTGCTGCACGATGTATTCGGCGGGCAGACCGGTCACACTGGCATTCTCCGGACGCCCCTGCCCGTTGGGCAGGTGGCAGTGCCCGCAGGCATATACATCCGGTTTGCGGCCGTGAGCGACGATATCCGGCATCGGCGGATGGATATCGGGATACCAATCCGGCACGACAAACAGGTCGCCGATCTCTTTCTTGGTATAGCTTGCTTTGCTGCCGGGAAGATGTTCTACCTCCGCGCCGCTGGCAGGGGCCGAAGAGGGTTGCGAGAAATGACCAGGAAAGGCCCAAAGCGGCAGCTTTTCCTGGGATGTCGCCGGCGACTGCGCCAAGGACGCAGCCGCGATCAAAGTCAGAGCCAATAGAGCGGGGTATCGGGTTCTCAAAGGAGTCCCAGAATAACAACTATCTCGCGTTGGCGACAACCGATCCAACTCGGGTTGCCGACTCCAGGGCCTGCCGCAGCTGCTGGTTTCTTGCCAGCAGTTCGGCCACCAGCTTCTGCAACCGGGCGTTTTCCCTTTCCAAGTCCTCGACGATTTGCATCGCGATTGCGGGGGCGTCGAATTTCATCACATTCCTCAGGCCTTCTGTTCTTCGGGTTGAAAGTCGCGATAGCCACAACGGCCTCGCATGGCCCGGGTGAATTTTTCCCGTTCTTCCGGAGACATCTTTTCCCATCGCTCTCCCATGCGGTGGCGCCAATGCATGCCACCCCGGCCGCGAAATCCGCCGAAGAGGATCTTGCTCAGCAGCAGGATGCCGACCGCCTGCCAGAAGTTAATCGCACGCCAGCCGATGATCGCAGGGACAAGCCAGTTCCACAGGTGTTCGACGGCGAAACCAAATATTGCCACCGCCGCGATTACGATCAAGATGATTCCCGGTATCCTCAAAAGCCATCTCTTTTTCATACTTTGCCTCATTTCTTCACGAACTCTTGATAAATGGATTGCAGCCTGCGCCGCAGATGCTGCACTGCGTAGTGCTTGCGCGACAACAACGTGTTCACGCTTACTCCGGTTTCTGCAGCCAACTCCTTGAAGCTGTAGCCTTCCCATTCATGGGCGATAAATACGGACCGCTGCTCCGCCGGCATCTCCTCCAAAGCTTCGTCAATCTCGTCCAGCAGCAAGCTGCGCGCATAGATGGCCTCGGGTCCGCTATCCGGCGAGGGCAAGAGGTCTTCGAGCGAGACGGCGACGTCGTCATCCTCGCCATATTTGGCCTCACTCAGCGACTCGAGCTTGCGGCCACGAAAGCGGTCGATGATCCGGTTCTTTGCCACGCGGAACAGCCAGCCGGTCACTTGTTCGATCGGCTTGAGCAGCCGGTAGGCCTCAACCAATTCAACGAAAACTTCCTGCAGTATGTCTTCCGCAGTTTCCAGGTCGACGACATGCTTTCGGATGTAATTGCGCAGACGTCCGCTATCGCGTTCCACCGCCTGCGCGATCCACTGGTCCTGCTCCGCGGTTAACTGGTCCAAGCTCGGCATCGACGTTCTACAGTGAAGACGGAATGGAAAGAGAAATATTGTGCGCAAACGCAAAAAGGGCTCCGCTTTTGAGCGGAGCCCTTCAGAGCAATGAGCCAGTGGTTAGACGTTAAAGGAGGAACCGCATCCGCAAGTGCTCTTGACTGCCGGGTTGTCGAATTTGAACCCAGCCGCCTCAAGGGTCTCCACGTAATCGACCACGCAGCCGTTGAGGTACATCAGCGAGGTGGCGTCGACAAAGACCTTCAGATCGTCGAACTTGAAGACCTTGTCCATCATGCCCGCCTGGTTCTCGAACGACATGGAATACTGAAATCCGGAGCAACCACCGCCGACCACGCCGATGCGCAGGCCTGCAGGCAATGGATCCTGGGTAGCCATGATCTCGTGTACCTTCGCGACCGCCTGGGGCGACAGGGTCAGGGGCATAGATACGGGATTGAGGTTTGTTACCGGTTCGGCGACGCTTGACATCTGTTTATCTCCGTTTGCTGCCTGTATTGAATAGTTTAGTCCCGGAAGCCGGGTGAGTAAAGCGGGAATCCCATAATCAATAGATGCGCTTTGTTCCCCCTCGACTCACCTACCGAACGGTAACTTTCGGATCAATCTCGTTGAACTCTGCTTCCGTGATCAGGCCGTCCTTTACCAGTTCGTGCGAGGAGGTGTACGGCCGGTGGTCGATGATCTGCTTGGCCTTTCTCAGGGAAATTCCAGGTAACGACTCCAGATCTGCCAGGGAGGCAGAATTCAGATCCAGGCGGGCGCTGTCGGGCGCGCTCTTTTTATCTAGCCCCTGCTTAACCCCTGCAGCTACATCATTTACCGCCTGTTCAGCGTTTTTCGCGGCTACCCGCGCGTCGGCCAGAGCTTCTTTCGACCCCTGTTTGGCCTGCTCGGTTGCCTGGGCCGCCTGCTCTTGCAGGTGCTGGTCGGAGGCCGGTGGATTGCAGGCGCTGAGGAAGGCCAATCCGAGGATTGTTGCTACGGCCAGAGAACTCCTTTGAAGTTTGTCGTTCATTTTCTTGCTCCTAACGGTGACACAAAGTCTGAGAGCCATTTCGGTCCCCGCGAGTTGCCGGAACCTGTGGGGTTAACGAGAAAATTCTGGGCAATCGACCCTCTGCGGGTCTATATTTCTATGCCGTAAGCCCCTCCTACCCTTCGAGCCCGCCAAGCTCCGGACCCGCCCGGTAATTGGGACTTCTGGGAAACTCCCGGGGAGGCAATTATGCATGTTGTTCCGACTTTGTGGATAGTGTGGGCGGTATTTGCCGTCTGCCTGCTGGCACTACTGCTCTATCGGGGGACCATCACCCGTTACGAAGACGATCAGCTATTTCTGGACGACATTTCCGATCGACAGCACAAGGAAAACGACGCGATCATTCGCAAGTTGAATCAAATTCAGCCGTTCTTGAGAGTATTTACCGGCGTAACCAGTATTTTAACCGCCACGATCATCGGCATTTACGCCTGGGACGCGATCAAGACGTTCTACATGTAGCAGGTTCTGCCGGCTTGGATGTCCGGGTGCGAGGGTGCTCACCATCGCACCCTCATTCAGTTTGTTTGATCGTGCCCTTCGCACTCACTTCGATTTCCACCTGCTTGCTTACACGGAGCAGGAATCTACTTGGATTCTTCATTCCCCACGCGACATAAGGCACCGTGAACCGCGTAGTCGCGGTCACTGTGTCTGCGCTGATTTGCACCTTGAGCGGGAGCTCCAGGGGATGATCCGCTCCGTGAATGTTGAAGGTACCTTCCGCGGTCAGGTCCTGCGTGGCATCTCCAGCTTGGAACCGCCCTTTGATTTCGGTCGGATGATAAAAGACGGCAGGGTAACGATTGCTCTCCAGAACCTCGTTCTGCATGCGTTTGTCGCGGGCTGCATTTCCGCTATCCCCGGTGGTTGCGTCCACCAGAATCTCGCCCTCCGCAAGGCCTGTTTTGGGATTGAAAAGGAACTCACCGCTCTTCAGTTTGAACGTGCCATGCACCCGATGTAGACCACTGAGCTTCCAATGAATTTCGGTCTGCGCGGGATCGAGCACTACCTTCATGCTCCGATTTTGTGCTTGTGCCAGCAGGCCAATGAGGAAGACCGATGCTGTGAGGAAGCTTGCCTTGCCTATTTTTCTCAATGTCCCTCGCCTTATGCCAGAAGCCGCAACCCCAACGCGGGTGCGTCCCAAAGCAGGAAGTCTCCGAGCGACCGCTCGCCAAGGTGTAGGGCGAGCAAGTGGGCGAAGAGTTGTGGCTGGCCTGACAGTACACTCACGGCCCGCTCCCGCACCCTGGGCCACGCGTCCATGCGGAGCAAAACTCTTGACATGAGATGCGGCATGCGTTGAATCAACGGGTGGCCGGCCTCGTAGATATTCAGATTTTCGGCCGCGATGGCCTGGGCTAACAGCAGGGCATGGCGGAAGGACAACCCGATGCCCTCACCGGTGACCGCGTCAGCAGAGCCGGAAGCGTCGCCTACCAGGGCAACGTTTCCCAGGGCGACGCGGCGCAGCTTACGGGTGGTGGTCAGCGCTCCCCGCACTCTGCTCAGCTCGGGTGCGCCCTCAAGATTTAGCCGCAGCGCCGGCAAGCCGTCGAGGACCTGCTCCATCTTGATCGCCGGGTCGCGGGCGACGGTAGCAACGCAGATTTCTTCCGGACCGATCGGGGTAATGTAAGCCTGCCCTCTATCTCCCCAATGGACTTCCACCATGCGGGACCACGGTTTCACCTGGTAATGACAGCGGGTGCCGAAACGCCGGCTAAAGATCTTGCCCTGGCCTAAGCCAACGGCCTGGCGGACACGGGAGGACTGGCCATCCGCGCCGATAAGGTAGCGATAGACGCAGGGTTGCCCGCCCAGGAGCACTGGCTGTTTTTCCGCAACCTGGACTCGGGTGTTCCAGGCAAGCCTCACACCGAGTTCTTGACAACGCGCAATCAGGAGCGAATGGAGTTGCAAACGGCGGATGCCGATGCCGCTGCCGCGCTCGAAATGTGCTGCCGCCCGATCATGGCGGGAAAGGAATGCGATGCCGTCGAAGGTGGCACCATGGTGCCCGGTGACCTCGATACCGAACGCGGCCAAGTCTTTGCGTGCATCCGGCATCAGGCCCTCGCCGCACGCCTTGTCGATGAGCGGGCGAAGAGCGTCCGCCACCAGAACGTCCAAACCTTTTTGCCGTAACGCGATAGCCGCAGCGAGGCCGGCAGGTCCGCCACCGACGATCAGTGCATCACAGCGGATCATTCGCCGCTCTCCATTTACCACTCCAGCAATAACATCTCGGAGCAGAACCCAGGGCCCATCGCGGCCAGGATGCTGCGCGATCCCGGCTTGGGCCGGCGGTGGGTCATGACTTCATCCAGGACCACCAGCACGGAAGCGGAGGACAGATTGCCCACCCGCCGCAGTGCCTCCCATGAGAGTTCCAGTTCGCCGTTGTGGAGGTCCAGCGCGTCAGCGACCGCCTCCAGCACCTTGGGGCCGCCTGGGTGCATGATCCAGGAGTGTACCTGGTCGCGGGTCATTCCATGCTGGGCGAGGAAGGTGTCTACATCGCGGCCCAGATTGGCCCGTACGACGGTAGGGACGTCGGGTGAGAGCACAACCTGAAATCCCTTCTCCGAGATCTTCCACCCCATTACATCGTGGGTGTCCGGATAGAAAGAGCTGGCGCTTCCCAGGATTTTAGGTCCTGACAAGTTCACGTGGTCCCCGGCAACCAGCACCGCGACCGCTCCATCTCCAAACAGACCGGTAGCTATCAGATTGGCGACGGTAAAGTCGTCTCGCTGCCAGGTAAGCGAGCATAGCTCAACCGAAAGCAGCACCGCGCACTGATCAGGGTAGGCACGCACATAGTCCGCGGCGCGGGCCAGGCCGGCAGCGCCGGCGACACAGCCGAGGCCAAAGATGGGGTTGCGCTTTATCTGCGGGGAAAGACCCATGCGGTTGACCAGCCGTGCATCCACGGAGGGGCTTGATACTCCAGTTACGGAGACAAAATAGAAGGCGCCGATCTGCCTTCGGTCCAGCCCCGATTTGCTCAGCACACATTCAATCGCTTGTGCACCCAAACGTTCCGCGGTCTCGATCCACACGTCGTTGGTTTTGCCCCAGGTGTCCAGAGGGGGGTATTGCTCGAGAGGAAGAGAAAAGTATCTGCCGGCGACGCCCGTCCGGGAATGCAGCCTTTCCAGGACGGCTGCGTTTTCCAGGCCCTGCTCCCATTGGCCCTTGAGTGCCTCCACCACCGTTTCCTGTAAGAAGTAATGTGGAGGGAAGGCCGTGGCCGTTGTGATTATCTGCATGTTTCGTCAGTATACGTGCCGGAAATCAGGCAGCCCCGATCGTGATTTGATGGCGACAAAGTCGATGGACTGGGAAGGAGAAGGGCAGAGCAATTGATGACCACGCCGACGGCCAAGCCTTGGCTGGGATGCTGGTCATATTCGCCGAGTTTGCCCAGGAATTTGGCAATCAGCAACTTTCTTGACCCAGGCTTCGACACCGGGGATTGCACCGATCGCCGTTTCGTCGAGCAGGATCGGAAGGTCTCGAGGATCAGAGCTCACCTATTGCACTTCTACAGGAGACGGACATATACTCTCGTCTTGTAGAAGTGAAAGGGGGGATAGAGTGGCGAAGCCGATCCAGCATATAGACCTTCCACAAGGTACTCTGGACCTCCTCATTCTTAGGACGTTGTCCCTGGGGCCACAGCATGGGTGGGCGATATCCGAGCGTGTTCAACAAGTCTCCGACGACGTTCTGCGCATCCAGCAGGGTTCGCTTTATCCCGCACTGCACCGGCTTGAGCGCCGCGGTTGGATTAAGGCACAGTGGGGAAAATCGGACAACAATCGGCGCGCCAAATACTACGAGCTGACAAGGAGCGGCTTCAAACAACTGGAAGCCGAGAAAGACGCCTGGGAAAAATTGACTGTGGCGGTGGGTCAAGTCCTTAGAGCAGTCTGAGGGGGTGTTCCATGATGAGCGATCTGTACATCCGTCTCCGTTCTCTGTTCCGGCGCACCAATGTGGATGAAGAAGTCCGTGACGAACTGCGCTTCCATCTGGAACGGCAGACGGAGAAGTATTTGCGCGCGGGTATGGACCCTGAGCAGGCGATGCGTCAGGCCCGAATGGAATTCGGCGGTCTGACCCAAGCTCAAGAGGGGTGCCGGGAGGCGCGGGGCGTCACTTTCCTGGAAACGCTGATACAGGTGCCAACGTGGCCACAGAACTCAAGGGAAACACGGTATCCGCGACGGGACACAGCACGGGGCATCGTCTCGGCCCGGGAAAATGGCTCATTGTCATGCAGGTGGCACTCTCAATGGTGGTTCTAGCCGGTGCGGGCCTGTTGCTGCGAACGCTCAATAAGCTGCACAGCATTGACCCGGGATTCGATACTCGCAAGATTCTGCTCTTCTCAATCAATCCAGAGCAGGCTGGCTACAGTAAGAAACAAGTCGCCGAGCTCTACGCAAACCTGCAGACGCGCCTCGCTGCCCTCCCAGGAGTCGTGAACACCAGCTACTCATCGGGTGCGACTCTCGACGGAGGCTTGTGGACTGAGGATATGCGGGTCGAAGGGCACGCGGATAAGACTACGGTCGAGTCGCAGATGCTGTCTGTCGGTCCAGATTACTTCGAGACGATGAAGATTCCCGTTGTGGATGGTCGCGTCTTGGCGAAATCGGACATGAGTAGCACACAACTGGCGGCGGTTGTGAATAGGGAGTTCGTGCGGAAATTCGCCGGTGGTAGAAATCCGATTGGACTGCACTTTGGTGGAACGGATCCGAAAGATCCGCAATGGCAAATTGTTGGCGTTGTCGGCGATACCAAGTATGAAAGCTTGCGGGGAGCGAAAGGCCCCACGGCATACGTGCCGTTGACGGCTGGCGGCGCCACCTTTGCGTTGCGAACCGCAGTTTCGCCGGTTGGGCTGATGCCTGCAGTGCGGAACCTGGTGCATGAAGTGGACAACACTCTTCCCATCATTCGAATGGGAACGCAGTCCGATGCCGTCGACCGATTGCTGTTCAACGAACGTTTACTAGCAAGGCTGTTTGGTCTGTTCGGAGCGCTGGGGCTGTTGCTGGGCTGCGTCGGACTGTATGGGCTGCTCTCATACAACGTGACTCTACGCACGCGTGAGATCGGCATTCGAACAGCGCTCGGAGCACAGCGGCGCGATGTGTTGGTTCTGGTTCTGCGGCAGGGACTCGTGCTGGTCATGAGTGGGGTCACTCTAGGCGCCGCTGCGGCAACAGCTGTAACGAGGTTGCTTGAGAGCCTGCTGTATGGCGTGCGACCCACAGACCCATTCACCTTTGCCCTCACAGCTGCCTTGCTGATCGCCATTGGACTGGTTGCCAGTTCGCTACCGGCGCGTCGTGCGACGCGCGTGGACCCAATGACAGCACTGCGCTGCGAGTAGAGAGCGTTCGGTCCGGCCTCTCGTTTTTCTTCGGACTCTATGTTGCGGCGTCAATTCGAGGTCAGTCGCTGCAAACAGGACAATGCGCACATCGAGCCATCCGGATGGACCTATGTCTTCGGCCAGCGGAGGAAAAATCGGCCTCACAAGTCGTCTGCTTAGCCGACGACACGGCCAAGTGAAAACAATCGCGTAGTTCGGGGCTTGAAACCTGCCGTCAATCGCCACGTCGAATATTCAGGTCGGTGATGTCCGCAATCGGACAGCAGCTTTAGGAGCCTTGAATGACTGTCGGTGGCAGCATTACTTCCGAATCGGCGACCATCCGCTCAGCACTCGAAGGAAATGCTCCACCATTCGCCCTGAGACACTAGACATGGGATTCAGACGGCACAAGGTGGAATTCTGATTCGATTCGATGCTATGCTTTCCGCATTCCAGGAGGCTTGAGAAGGGAATGCATTTCGCGGCGCGAACCAGCCGTCCTTGCAAGCGAAAAAGGCACCCTGTCCAGATGCTTGATCTCTTAGCCTGCGGGATAACCCTATGACAACCGTTCGAATCTCCGGAGGAGTCGTACATAACCTTCCGGCTGATCTTCGAAAGGCGATCGCGTCCGACGCGAAGGCACTGGCGGCTTGGGCAGACATAACGCCGCTCGCGCGCAACGAGTGGATCTGCTGGACCATCTCCGTCAAGAAGGATGAGACAAGGCGGCAGCATGTCGAAAGAGTGTGCTCGGAGCTCAAGGAGGGGATGCGGCGGCCGTGCTGCTGGCCGGGCTGTCCGCATCGATGAGCATTCTGTAGTGTGATTCGCGCTCCGAGCGGTTGTTCGATGTAACGGAGTCTGTGCTAGGAATCGGCATTGCGGGCGATTCAACGCTCGCCCTGACGATATCCTTCCGTTACCGACGGGTGGGCGACCAACCGGACAACTAAACGCAAGCGCGTTTCGAATATGCGGTTCTGAGCTTCCACGCACTGCCATCGGTGAAAAGGCCTTACGCGGTAACCGCCGTGTTAGGTTTGGTACATTTTCTTTGACCCTTATGAGCTCAACCGTCGTCCGCCGATCTAACCCTTCCCTAGGTGCGGCCCTTCGGCTCGCCCTCCTCTTCGCCGCCATCAAGCTCCTCCTGCAGTTCGCCCTAACTCTTTGGAGCCAACACATCGGCTACAGCTACTTCCGCGACGAGTTCTACTACATCGCCTGCGGCCATCATCTCGCATGGGGCTTCGTCGATCACGGGCCCATCGTCGCCCTGCAAGCACGCCTCGGCGAGCTCCTCTTCGGCGACTCTCTATTCGGCATCCGCATTCTCTCCGCACTCGCCGGAGCGGCCACCGTTTTCCTCACCGGCCTGCTCGCCTGGGCACTCGGCGGCCTCCGCCCCGCACAGGCGCTAGCGATGCTCGGCGTCCTCGTTGTTCCTGTCTACATCGCCCTCGACGGCTTTCTCTCCATGAACTCCTTCGAGCCCGTCTTCTGGATGCTCTGCGCGCTCGCGCTCATTCGTCTCATCGACGGCGCTTCGCAGCCATTATGGTGGGCCATCTTCGGCCTCTCCGCCGGCATCGGCCTGCTCAACAAACCCTCGATCCTCTTCTTTCTCATCGCCGCCGGCATCGGCCTGCTCCTAACGCAGCAACGCCGCATCCTCTTCACTCGCTGGGCCGCAGCCGGAATCGCATTCATCATCGTCATCACCCTGCCCTACGGTTTCTGGCAGATTCACCACCACTGGCCCACTCTCGAGTTCCTCCACAACGGCAAGGTCGGAAACAAGAACGTCGTCCTCGGCCCTATAGGCTTCTTCCTCGCCCAATTCCTGCAGATGCACCCCACCAACGCTCTGCTCTGGATCACCGGGGTCATCTCTCTTCTGCGCGGACGTTCTATCCCCCACGGCCGCTGGATCGGCTTGACCTTCCTCATCTTCTACGTGCTCATGTTCGTCCTGCACGCCAAGGACTACTATCTCGCCCCCATCTATCCAGTGCTCTTCGCCGCCGGGGCCATCGCCTGGGAGCGCCGCGTCCCGGTAAAGCCCCTCGTCGCCGCAAACCGCGTCTTCGCCTTCCCCATCCTTGAATGCGCGCTCATCCTGAGCGGCCTTCTCGTCCTGCCGATGGCCTCTCCCATACTTCGCCCCGCCGCCTGGGTCCGTTACACCACGGCGCTGCACCTGAAGAGCAGCAAGACCGAAACCACCGCCAGCGGTGAGCTCCCGCAGTTCTACGCGGACCGCTTCGGGTGGCAGCAACAGGTGGCAATCGTCGCTCGCGCCTTTAACTCCCTTTCAGCTGCAGACCAGCGCCGCGTCTGCATCTTCGGCGGCAACTACGGCGAGGCCGGCGCCATCGACTTCTTCAACCGCCGCGATCGGCTCCACCTTCCACCTGCCATCAGCGCACACAACAACTACTGGCTCTGGGGCATGCATGGCTGCGATCCCGACCTTGTTATCGCTGTCATTGGTGATTCTCCGGACGATGTCTCGAAGAAATACGAGTCCGTCACCATCGTCGGCGTGCGTGACACGCCCTACGCCATGCCTTTCGAGCACGGCAACATCTACCTGCTTCGCGGCAGACGCTCCTCCGCGCCCTTCAACTGGGCCGACGAGCGCCATTACTACTGAGCGATACCCAGCTCTTCGCCCGCGAATCCAGGTCGTTATGCATCGCGTTCGAACTCATCCTGTGCGTTCGTCCGCACACAGATTTCTGGTTCAACACCTTGGCTCCGCACATCACAGAAACACTGGTATTCACGGGTTGGTCCCCACAAAGCCGGCTTCTCACCTTGGCACTCCATCGTGGCCGGGCGGTTAACCGCCTATCCGGAAATTAATGGTTCAAGGCATTGGCTTTGATTCCTGTTGCTTTCCCAATGAAGCCGTGCCATTCTTCTTGTTGGTAACCCAATGGAGAAACGGGGCGTGCTGAATCACATGAAACAGAAGAAGGACGTTCAGCAAGGGACTCTCGCCCTCATGGTGCTCAAAACTCTTGATGTCCTCGGGCCTCTACACGGCTATGCCGTCGCGCGAAGGATTGAACAGATCAGCGGCGACCTGCTCTCAGTGAATCAGGGCACCCTCTATCCCGTTCTGCTGAGGCTGGAACAGGAAGGAGCAATTACATCCGATTGGGCTACTTCGGACAACAATCGCAGGGCTCGCTTCTATCGATTGACGCGGATGGGATACAAGCTGCTCGAATCCGAAAAGCGGGATTGGGAAGAGACAGCGGTCATCATCGCACGCTTCTTTGAAGTGAAAGCGGAGGACTTCGCATGAGATCCGCGAATCGATGGTTTGTCCGTATCCGAAATTACATGACCGGCCATCGCGGCGATCAGCGGCTTCGCGAGGAGATGGAACAACATCTTTCAATGCAGACGGACGAGAACATTCGAGCCGGAATGCCGCCTGCCGAAGCGCGTCGTCAGGCACGTCTGAAGTTGGGGGGAGTGGAAACGATCCGCGAGCAGTTTCACGCGGAGGAAGGATTACCTTTCCTGGAAACGCTTCTTCAGGACCTTCGGTTTGCTTTGCGGGTTCTGCGGAAGTCGCCCGGATTTGCGATCACTGTGGTGATCACACTGGCATTGGGGATCGGGGCGAACACTGCAATCTTCAGCATTGTTTATGGAGTCGTATTTCGTCCGCTGCCGTATCCGCACCCGCAGAGGATTGTCGAGCTTACGGAATCTTCGCCTCGCGGCAGCGATGAAAAGGACGTCACCTATCAGGAAATGCAATTCCTGATAGAGCACGGCTCTCCATTTCAATTCCTTACGGGTTACACGGTCCAGGGATACAACCTCAGTGCGGGCAACAAAACCGAGCGCGTTAAAGGGCAACCGGTTTCCACCGATTACTTTCATGTGCTGGGGATCAAGCCGCTGTTGGGGCGCGATTTTCTTGCTGAAGAAGATACCGGAAACGGCGCTCATGTCGCCATTCTCAGTTACGGACTCTGGCAGACACAGATGGGCGGTGATAGAGAAACCATTGGGCGAACCATCACACTCGATGGCGAGCCGTTCTCCGTGATCGGTGTAATGCCACCAGGGTTGGAGAGCAGTGTTGATCCCATTTTGCCCGGCGAAACCGATGTATGGACGCCCCTGGCGCTGGTGGGCCAAACCGCGGGCTCCGGGCAGAATATCGAAGTTCTTGGCCGGCTCCGGCCAGAGCTATCGCTGGCACAAGCCCGAGCACAGATGAGGAGCATCGCCACTGCGTTTCGCAAGGCATTTCCTGACGAGCTTGGCCCCACAACTACGCTTAGCATTCAGCCTTACCAGACGATGCTTTCGAGCGATGTTCGGATGATTTTGCTGGTGCTGTTTGGCGCAGTTGGGCTCGTTTTGCTGATCGCCTGCGCCAATGTTGCCAATCTTCTGCTTGGCCGCGCCACGGCGCGCAGCCGCGAGTTTGCAGTTCGCGCGGCGCTCGGGGCTTCGCGTACGCGGCTGGTTCGGCAAGTGCTGACAGAAAGCGTTCTGGTTTCCATTATGGCCGCTTTACTGGCACTGCTGCTGGCGCGCATTGGAATGCAATCGCTGCTGGCGCTCAGCCCATCCGATCTCCCGCGCGCGAACGACATTCACCTGGATGCTTGGGCATTTGCATTCACTTTGACTGCGGCGGTGATGACTGGGATCTTATTTGGCCTGGTTCCTGCGTTCCGTGCATCTTTCGGCGAAATCCAGGAAAAACTGGGTGAAGCTACGTCCCGCATGAGCAGCGGAAGAAAGCACGGACGCTTTCGCGCGGCGCTTGTGGTCAGTGAAGTAGCGATGTCCTTGATTCTGTTGACCGGCGCCACATTGCTCATCGAGACGTTCTGGCACGTGCTGAATGCCGATCCTGGATTCAATCCCACCCATGTCCTCTCGATGGAAGTCTATCTCTCTGGCTCGCATTACGGCTCCACCGAATTGGTATCGCGCTACTATGACGAAGCTGTGCAACGAATCGAACCGCTGCCCGGCGTACGGTCGGCATCCGCAATCACTGGCGGCCTGCCTTTGCGACGAGGTGCAAATTTCGGTGTCTCGGTCGCGGGCAAGCCAATACCGCACACATTCGGGATTCGCATGGTTGTGCCAGACTATTTTCGGACGATGGGCGTACCGCTGGTGCTGGGGCGACCTTTGATCGCAGCCAATAACGATAAATCGCCTTCCGTTGCCGTCATCAGTCAAGAAGCGGCGCGGTTGCTCTTTCCGGGGCAAAACCCAATCGGCCAACTCTTTCTGTTCGCGCGCGCTCAATTGGCAAGTTGTTGGTGTGGTCGGAGACGTGAAATCTTATCTCGACAAGCCAGCGGAGGCCAGCATTTACATTCCGCTGGCACAAACACCTTATCCGGTACTGAACCTTGTTTCCATCTGGTTTCCTGAATACATCGTCGTCCGCACATCGGCGGACCCACTGGCACTCAGTCACGCCGTCGAGCAGCAACTCCAAGCAATTGATCCTTCCGTTGGCATAGGCCACGTCCGCACCATGGAACAAGTCCGCTCCGCCGCCGTCGCGATGCGTCAATTCAACATGACATTACTCAGCATCTTCGCTGCACTGGCATTGGTGCTGGCCGCAATTGGTATGTACAGCGTGGTTACATATAGCGTCACGCAGCGCACACATGAAATTGGCTTGCGTATGGCGCTGGGCGCGAGACACACAGATGTCCTGCGGCTGGTGCTGAGGCAGGGTATGGTCCTGACCGGTTTTGGTGTTGGACTGGGCATTGCCGGGGCGCTAGCACTCACACGATTGTTGGAGAGCTATTTATATCGGGTTCAACCAACTGACCCCATTGCGTTCAGTTCAACCGCTCTGCTTTTAGGGGTGGTCGCCATGCTGGCAAGCTACATCCCGGCACGGCGTGCGACGAAGGTCGATCCACTGATCGCGCTGCGGCATGATTAACTTGATTCCGGTTGCGTAACCGTCATTGCGCCCGCCTGGTACGAATCGCAAAGCTCAGCGGCTCGTCTGCTAAGAAATGCGGAGCCAAGCATTTCGAGTGCTTCGCGCCCTGTCTTGAGGAAGACTCCGGACGGGTGATCTCCACATGGCGCTTCGAACGAATGAAGAGAGCTACGCCAATTTCCTCTTCAAGTTGTTTGATCTGCACGCTAAGCGGAGGCTGAGCGACATGCAACTCGCCTCGCGGAAGTTCAGATGATGGAACGGCGGCGGACTATACATTCCTGATTGCCGAGTATCAGTCCAGAATGTCCAAAGGACAGTCAACGGATGGCAGTGGTTCATTTCCTGTAATTGAGGGGCGGCGTCTGACCTTCAGGAATGAACGAATGGTATTGCTTGCCGGCAAGCTCCTTGGCAAAATCTGCCCTGGCGGCGCTTACGTCTTGTGGGTTCGTAAACAGATCCACAGCAGTCATAGCAAGCACCTTCGAAGCCACTACCATGCCATCCTGCCCTATACTCATGCCTGCGCTTGAGGCGGCCTGCCAAGTATGAGGAGCCACGCCCGGCACGAAGGTCGCCGTAGTAAAGCCGATTGTCGGCACCACCCAGCTCACATCTCCCACATCTGTGGACGCTGTAGGCGCATTCGGATCAGGCCGCCGCAGCGGTTCAACCTCGTGCGTCTGATCCAGGCTGGGCGGCGAATCGAGGTTGAGTGTCCTCTGCAAATCCACGGCGAACGTTCTCTCCGTCTCGCTCAGGGTATATCCGCCTACTTCCTCGAGATTCTTCTGCACCAGAGCTCCGAGCGCGTCGTTGCTCACGATGTTGGCGTCGCCGCTAAGGCCGGTCATTTCGTATGTGGTGCCGGTCATCAGCGCTGCGCCCTTGGCGACGTCTAGAAGGCGACTCCATATCTGCTGCAACGTGGCGCTCGAGGGATGGCGCGCGATCAGATCTATCTGTGCCAGGTCAGGTACGATGTTCGGCGCCACGCCACCTTTGGTGATGATGTAGTGGATGCGCGCATTGCTGGGCACATGCTCGCGCATGTATTCAATGCCAGTCCCCATCAGCATCACCGCGTCCAGCGCCGACCGGCCGCGATCCGGCGCCATCGCGGCGTGCGCCGCCACGCCATGAAACGTGAACAGGGCCCCGGTGATGGCCAGCATCCCTCCGTTCGTCACTTCGTTTCGGTCAGCCGGATGCCAGTGCAGAACCACGTCCACATCCTTGAATAACCCGGCGCGCACCATGTAGACCTTGCCGCCTCCGCCCTCCTCTGCGGGAGTTCCGTAGTAGCGCAGCGTGCCGCCAATGTGATTCGCCTCCATGTACTGCTTCACCGCCACCGCCGCCAGCGCCGCGCCCGAGCCCAGCAAATTGTGCCCGCATGCATGGCCCGAACCACCCTGCGTCACGGGTACACGCTCAGGCACCGTTTGCTGCGATAATCCCGGCAGCGCATCAAATTCGCCCAGGATCGCGATCACCGGCTTGCCGTGTCCGTAGCTTGCGATAAATCCTGTGGGCTCATCGGCCACACCGCTCTCCACGCTGAATCCCGCCGCCTTCAGTTGCGACTGCAAGAGAAGTGAGCTCTTTTCCTCGTGGTAGCCCAGCTCCGCAAAACCCCAGATCTGTTTCGAAACCCCCTTCCAGTTTGAGCTGTTTTCGTCGACAAGCTTCTCCAATTGCTTATGAGCGCTGACTGATTGCGACCCCATCCTCTCTGCGCTGGCGCACAGAAGACAGCAGGCGAGAGAAACGAATCCAGATCTGCGAAGTAAAAGCCCTTTCATGGTTGAAAGACCTTTCCGGGAAACAGGTTTTGATTTCGTGCAGATTATTCGAGCCAGGTTGGTCCGGGAAGTCCTCACGTCGTTTACCACGACTAGCCTGACCGCAGCGTCATGGGCGTGTAAACCGCCCATCCGGACCCTGAACGTTCGCCCGGATTTCGAGTTCCTTCCCATTGGGCGCCACACGCCAACAACGCGAAATGGGGGTTAAGGGTGTAGTAGAGGTTCGCTGTGCATCCGCTCGTCACGATCGTGGTCCTTCCATCACTTCTTCTCAAGCCCGGCCACCCTCTTGATCACACCCAACACCACACGCCAGGATGGAGAGGTGGTATACGCGTATACATCGTGACGTTCAGCACTGGGAACACCGGTCGACCTGTTCCGAACTGTTCACTTCCAAGCAGGAGGTTACCCTAAAAGGGGGGTGTAATGTCCGGTCTGGCGACAATCCTACCGGAGCCCTGAGAATCTGACCCCAATTTCAGCTCGATGAGCACCTTGGATTGCTCACATCGGATGATCGTTAACTCCGCCCATTCGGAACTACTTGGATAGCTCATGGAACCACCTTACAGTGGAGTGCGTAGGAGAATACATCGCGGCTCGCGGCACGAAGAGGTGATAGCAGATGCATGATCCGATATGGATGCGCGCTCTTCTGGCGGTTCATATTGCGGCTGGCAGCGGAGCATTTCTATTTGCTCTGCTGGCGCTCGTCACCGTAAAGGGCGGCAAGGATCATCGTCGATGGGGCAAGATCTATTTCTGGTGCATGGCCGTTGTCGCCAGCACTGCGCTAGTCATGTCCGTCTATCGGCCAATTCTCTTTCTTGCGCTGGTCGCCATCTTCAGCTTCTACGCGGCTTTCGCGGCATACCGGGTGCTCGGGCAGAAGGCTGCGTGGAAAGGCGAACGCGTCATCCGCGGCTTGGACTGGGTTGCCGCCATCATCTGCTTCACGGCCAGTGCCGCATTAGCGCTGCTTGGGGCAATCCGGCCTGAGCTTGTGCAGAACCTGCGCATTCCGGCGATCGTTTTCGGCATCATCGGCATGCGCATCTCAGGTAGAGCCATATGGCGCTTCACCCATCTGCCAACGGAAAAAATATTCTGGTGGTACGCCCATCTGCAAGGAATGATCGGCAGCTACATCGCTGCCTGGACCGCTTTCTGCCTCGTCACGATTGGCCCCCTTGTGCACGGGGCCTGGTGGTTGTGGTTGGTGCCTGTGTTGATCGGCCTGCCATCGATCCTTATCACTACAGCTTATTATCAGCGCAAGTTTGCCCCGAAGCCCAAAACCGCGCTCACATAAGTGGGCATTGTGCGAAAACTAATCTCTCCTGTCCGGCGACCATTGGGTTCATGACCGAAAGGCACGGCACTGGCGAATCGTGGACGGGGCCGAGTCGCCGATGTGCGCACCGAATACTTGAGGCGGAGAAGAAATCTCCAAGTTTCCAAGTCGCGGGCGGATCACCGGCCTGACCGGAAATTACACCGAAAATGGAGTTCTGTCCGGATTGGCGACGAACATCCGACCGGAACCCGCGATTCCTCCTTCAATCCGTCTGGAATCGTGCGTTGGCCTGTTAACCGGCCAATCGCTGCTCATTTTCATTCAGTTGATTTGGAGTTCGCGTATTTCGGCGAGGATCTTGGTGAGCCGGTTTGCGAGGCGGTCGAGGCAAGAGTGGGCATTGCCGTTTGGGAGAGATCGGCGCAGAACCAGCATGCGATTCTGTGCGACGAGCAAGGAGTCGATGAGCCCGTCGCGACCCGTGCGCAGAGGGGCGGATGAGGTTTTGGGTTGTGGAGTCAGATGCCGCGGTTGCGAGCGAGCTAGTTGGAACTCGCGCTGGAGATCGGTCAGGGTCACATCCACGTAGCGCATGGTCATGCCCGGATCGGTGTGGCCGAGCAGTTTCATGACCGCGGCGAAGCCGACGCCGGCACGAAGCATTTCCGTTCCGTAGGTGTGGCGCAACTGATGCGGGACGATACTGGTGGGCAGGCCGGCAGAGTGACAGGCCAGATGCAGGTAATCGCGGAGACGGGCGAGAAGAGAGACTCTCGATCCATGCCAGGCCAGGAGCCGTCCGTTGTCAGGCAGCGGATCCAGAGAGCGAAAGAAGCGCAGTCGATGAACGAGATCACGGACGAAGGCATCAACAGGAACCATGCGTTCCGTTTTGAGTTTGCCCAACGGTACGTGGATTGCCCACTGGTTCCGGCTTATGGAGTGCAGGCAGTCATACGAGAGGTCAACACACTCGCCGATGCGCATGCCGGTATGGCGCAGCAACAGGAAGACATTTCCGGCAAGATCACTGCGACGCATCAACTCCTGCTGCAAGAGATGATCCTGCTCTGCAGTGAGCGGACGGGGCAGACTCTGTGGCGTACGCGGAATATCCTCGCGCCTTATCAGGTGAGCAAGTTCAGCAAGCTTGTGTGTCCAAGCCAACTCGTTCAAGACGGCGCGCAGAGCGATGAGGCGTCCGATGCAGGTTGCGGTGGCCAGCGGTGGGGTCTGTGCGCGCATGCGCGACATCCATCCAAGGATGTGCGGATCGCGGTGCAGTTGTTCGAGGCCGGTAACCCTGGGGTATTCGGCGCCGAGATAGACAAGGAAACTGCGGACCGCGATGTTGTAGTTGCGTTCGGTGGCAGGACTGAGCGCGGTGGATAGGGACTCAACAGCGCGGGCGAAGCCTCTGCCATGAGGCAGGAGGTGAGCTCGAACAAATTGAGTTTCTACTGGGTCACGCATGCGTGCAAACCGCCATTATGACGAAGTCATCCTGGTCGAAGGACTATTCGACTATGGCTCGTTAAGAGGCGGCCGTCTCGGTCTCAAGTGTTTACTCTTGAGTTATTTCCGAGTGGGCGGTTCCGAGTGGGCGACAACCCAACCGGAACTCAAAATGTGCCCCGTTACCGCTCAATGAGTGCATAGGCGGATATCGCCAATTGAGGCAGGTGCGGTGAACGCAAGCCGACTTAACACGAACGATCTAACGGCGCGGCAGAGTGCCTGCCCGGATTAGTTTCGTACCTGAGATGGGAACTTCATTTCTTCGACAAGCTTTTGAAACCGGGGATCGGAACGGAGTGGGTCCATGACTGGATCCACTTTGATCCAAACCACCCAGCCGGGGTCCTCGGTGGCGGCCTTCTCCAGCCATTCGAGTGCTTGCTTTCTATCGCCCATCGCCAGGTAAGTCGCGGCGATTCGGTACAGGGGCACGTACATCAGAGTGGTTTTTTGTTTTGCTTCCTCCAGCATGGGGAGAACGTCAGTGCGTCTCCCCTCGGAGGCATACGCGTACGCCAGGCTCATCAGGTCCCCGGCGTCTCGATCTGTAATCGGTAAGATTGTCGCGAAGGCGTTGATCGCATCCTGCCAGTTCGATTGTCCGGCGCAGGCCCAGCCGAGGAGGAAATTGCCCATCGGGTTAGAGCCAACTGCCGGCCGTATCAACTCTACGGCTTTGTCATAGCGTCGCGTCCAGTAGTAAATCTCGCCCGCGGCAAGATCGACCGCTGGCGATCCATGCGCGAGCGAGCGCGCCTTTTCTGCTTCATCAACGGCCTGTGCCGGGCGCCCCATCGCGGCTAGAAATCGAGCGTAGCGGAGGTGATTCGAGGGATCGTTGGGAGCCAGTTCAATGGCACGTTTGTACTCCTTCTCGGCCGGCTGCCATTGCCAGGTATTGAACTCTGCGTCGCCAAGCAATGCGTGAGCTTCAGCAAGCCCATCCTGGAGTTCAATTGCCCTCATCGCTGCTTCCTTCACCATCTGGAAGCGCTCCGGCAATCCCGGCCAACTCGGAAATCCGATCTCTGCTTTTGCCAAGGCTACCTGCGCCTGAGCGCATGAAGGATCCTTCTCGGCAGCCAGTTCAAAGTAGGTGAGCGCGCGACCCGCACTTGCGACGACCGGTGGCAACCCATACCCGCTTTTCGGGAACATGTCGTGCCCCCGCTGCAGAAGCTGACTCGCTTCCTGATTGCCACATTGGACTGAGTTGGCACTTCCCTGCGCCTTAGTGTTCTGTGCTGCTAGTGAGACAAAGACAAGGGCCAATATTACACCCGCAAAACATCTGCGTTGCACGCATCTCACCATGACATCACTCCTCTTTCTCCGATCTTTAATTGACGGTCTGCTGCTGAGAGCCATCAAACTTAGCCTTGCTTGAGGCTAGTGAGGGCCACGCGCTCTGCTTTCCCCGGATCGTTCTCCACATGGCACTCGACGTTGAGAAGCATAGTGGCGCGGGCACCCGGGTCGTAGACAGGCCAGTGAGGCAGGCTGGCATGATTGGGATTGCCCGTGCGCGCGAAAGCAGCCCATGCTCCGCTCACTTTGTCGGCTAACCGTTGGAGGATCTCGTTTCTCGTTAGCCCCCAGTTGGGAGCTTTGTCGAGATTGTCGAACACAAACGGAATCTCGGCACCGTGCGCTGCTTTGAATCGTCCACCCTCGATCGGCAAAGGCCAGTCAAAACGATACATATATACGGGCGCAGAGCGTTGCGAAACCTTGCGCTCCGCTTGAGCGATAGCATCTATGCGGAAATCGACGTCCGTCGTCACAGCGAAGTAGATATCGCTTGGTGTCGAGCGTGGCCGTGTGGTCTGATATGTGGCGATCAGCGCATCCAGACTGGATTCGTCGTTGAGATGAAGAGAACTCTTCAGTCTGTTTCTTAATGCCGCGTCGTCTAGCGAGAAGCTGCTGGGATCGAAATCGCCGTTGAGGCTGGTGGTCTCATTGAGATTGGTGCCAATCAGCATCGGCACATTTGCAGTGGCGACCGGCGCGTCGGGAGTGAATGGTTGACGGGGCAGTGATCTGCCATCGACCACTGGCGCGAAGCTGAAGAAGGGATCGGGCTTCATTTTCTGCAACGTCGTGATGACATGATCTGCAGGAAGGTCGATGAGATCATCGATACGATCCGGCGAGACGCTGAGTTGCGAAAGGCATTTGCTTGTCAGGGCGTCAGCCTCTTGCGCGGAGTCCACGCGCAGTGCGGAGCCGCTCTGAATGATCGCCTTATGGAACAATTGCTGGGCGGATGGCATGGCCATCAGCGTGCTGATTTTGTATCCTCCGCCCGATTGACCGAAGAGGGTCACGTTGGCAGGATCGCCGCCGAACTGCGCGATATTGTCGCGGACCCATTGGAGAGCGAGCACGATATCGAGCATGCCGACATTGCCTGAATCTGCGAATCTGTCCCCGCACTGTTTTTGCAGATAGAGATAGCCGAAGATGTTGAGGCGATGATTGATGGTCAGAACGACGACATCGTGCTTGGCAGCCAGATTCGCCCCATCATAGAGGGCCGCTCCGCCAGAACCTACTCCGTAGTCTCCTCCGTGGAGCCAGACCAACACCGGCTTTTTCTCCTGGGCACGCAAACCTGGTGTCCAGACATTGAGCACAAGACAGTCTTCGCTCATCCTCCCGGGCCCGGAAAGGCCGGCCCAGAATCCGCCATAGCCGAGAACCTGCGGCGCCGGCGGTCCAACCTCGTACGCATCCCGTATCCCCACCCAGGGCTTAGCGGGCACAGGCGGCCGGAAACGGAGTCGACCTTCAGTGGAGGCGCCGTAATGAACGCCTTTAAATGAGTAGACGCCGTTTGCATACCGGCCACGCAACTTACCCAGAGCCGTTGTCACGGTTGGATTGATTGCCGCAGAGTCCTTCCCTGGGGCTCGCAAAGGGCTGAAAGAATTGCCGCCAATTGCAACTCCGCCGAGCCAAGTGGAAGCTTGGATGAATTCCCGCCGGGTGACCATCGACACTCCAACAAAAATCGAAGACTGAAGAACTGGATTTTGACCGAAGGATACACGTTGCAAGTTGCGTCCTAAGAGGAAAATTCTGGTTCCGTGCAATTAGAACCTAGAGCGGGCCTGGATCGATTCGTCTGGGGAGTGCTGGACCGGTTCGTGACAAATCACCGATGCACTCATCGAGCGTGGCTAGCCGAGAGATCTTCGTCTCCCACACTTCCCGTCGGGGTCACCGCCCAACAGGAAGTAAAGGTTGAAAAGGAGGATGATCGGCCAATGGCGAGGAGGCCACAGGTCGATGAAGCAGAAGTCGCATTCCCCAAAACAGCGTAAGCACCCCAAGACCCGTCTACGTTTGCCGGATCTTGAGTTTTCAAAGTCAGCTGTCTTGAACAGCTTAACGAGTGTCGACGGCCAACGCGGATACGGCCACGCGATCGATGAGTTCGTCGATTGGTACTGCTCGGAACCGCGACTAGCCTTGAACAGAACGGTGGTTCTCCGTTATCGCAGCTACCTTGAGGCCCGCCTCCTTGCCCCCGGAACCGTCAATTTGCGCCTGGGCGCCGTTCGGCGTCTCGCCTATGAGGCAGCCGACTCCGGCCTGCTGAGCTCCGATCTCGCCGCTGGGATTCGTCGCGTCAGGGGGGTCAGAAATCTGGGCGTGCGCTTGCGCAACTGGCTGACTGTTGAGCAGAGCCTCGCGCTCTGGCGAGCCCCGGACGGCGAAAAGCTCAAGGGCAAGCGAGATCGCTCCCTTCTTGCCCTGTTGCTTGCCTGCGGTCTGCGGCGTCACGAGGCCGTTGGTCTCAGAATCGAACATCTTGAACAACGGGAGGAACACTGGGCCATTGTCGATCTGAGGGGCAAGGCAGGGCATGTTCGCACGGTTCCTGTCCCGGGCTGGGTAATGGAAGAGTTGCGAGTCTGGTTGAATGCGGCGGGGATTGACCGAGGCAAGATCTTCCGTCGAGTGACGAAGATGGGGAGGGTCCTGGGTGAAGGCATGACAGAGAAAGCCGTCTGGCACATCGTGAAGGATTCGGCAAAAAGGATTGGATTGGAGAAGTTGGCTCCGCATGACCTTCGTCGGACCTGTGCCCGTTTGTGCCACGCTGCGGGAGGAGAGTTGGAACAGATCCAGTTCCTTCTCGGACATGTTTCCATTCAGACGACGGAACGCTACTTGGGTTGCAAGCAGCGGATTCGATCGGCAGTCAATGATCAGATCGGAATCGAACCTCGTCCTTGAGCGGCGATATTCGTGATGGCGAACCGGAGACCGGTAGTACCATGGCGCTGAAGCTGGAGGCAGACGGATGGATTACGACCGGGACAAAGTCGATGAGATGACTCTCGCACTTCTATGGCTGACCAGTTTCAAAGATCCGGTTGGGGTGCGGGCCTGGAAGGGGCAGGACTGGGATACGACGTTCCGACTTCACACACGGGGCTTCATCTCTGATCCAAAGAGCAAAATCGGTTGGCTTGAGCGAAGAGGGCGAAAAGCTGTCGAAGGAACTGTTTGCCAAACACTTCGCACTCAAACGCTAGATCGCACGAGCAACCAAGGGAATGTCGCAACCCACCAGATTATGGTTATGGAAGGATTGGCGACCATCCGGGACTACCGGAGAAACAGTATTGCTTCAGCGGGCTGAACTGTTCGGTCGTAGGCAGGCTTTCAACCAGGATCAATGTTCTGATTGAGGTGAAAGAAATTGGCTGGATCGTACCTCTTCTTGACCTGGACGAGACGCTCGTAGTTCGGTCCGAAAACACTTTTTGCAGCCTGCGGCCCGCTTGAGGCCATGTAATTGGCATAGATGCGCCCGCCGGTGTAGGGCTGCAGGAGCCTGAATGTCTCGTTTACCCAGGGCATGCACCTGGAAGCATCTGTGGGACTCTTCCACTCGGTCCAGAAGCCGAGCTGTACGGCGCCTGGCTTGCGCAGCGAGAATGCCGTTGCATTTTCCGCCACCCGGCACACTTGCCCATGCATGTAGTGATCGAAATTAAAAGCCGTTTCGCAGGCAGGCGGCCGCTGTGCGAATCGATCGACAATCAGGTCGATAACTTCATCGGAAACGCGCTCAACGTACGTTGCTTTGATGAATTGGAATTTCCAGGACCTTTCCCAGTCACCCATCGCATACAAGTCTGCATACGCTCGCCGCTTTAACGAGTCGTGATCGGGTGGGCTGATCTTTCGGAATTGGTTGAGCAGGTTCTCGCCCCTGTCCAGATTGCCAGAGTAGACAAACTCCACAGAGAACTGCCCGTCGCGATCGGTCCTCAGCTGGCACTCAGCCTGCAGCTCGTCGGGCGCAGTCGACATCAAGTCACGAAACGCCCGGAACAGGTCACGTGCCATTTTGACGGGGTAGATGAAGCTTCCTGCGAGCACTTCGCTGACCGGATGCAGCCGATATTGAAACTGGGTGGCGACTCCGAAGTTTCCACCGCCGCCACGGATCGCCCAAATGAGATCGGGATTGCGACTGTCGTCGACATCCAAGACCTTTGCATCCGCGGTGATCAGCCGGGCTGCCAGGAGGTTATCGCAGGTTGCTCCATGCAGACCGGAAAGCCAGCCCAAGCCACCGCCCAGGGCGAGTCCCGCGCCGACGGTGGGGCACTCACCGAGCACGGGCGCGAGTCCAAAGCGGGCAGTCGAGGCAAGGATCTCCCCGGCGTTGTTCCCCGTGCTCACCAGCGCTGTTTTGCTGGCGGGATCGACTGTGACACTCTTCATGGGCGAGAGGTCCATCACAATTCCGCGATCACAGGTTCCCCATCCAAGAAAGCTGTGGTTACCGGAACGAACAGCAATCTCGAGCTCATGCTTGTGGGCGAAATCGATGGATCGCAGAATGTCCTGCTCGGTCTTGCATCGAGCGATCATCGCCGGCCGCTTGTCGGTTTCCGGATTTTGGCAGGAAACTGCGCGTGTTGTGTCATAGTCAGGATCATCGGGCAGGATCAAGCGCCCGCTCAGCTTGCTCCGGAAACGGGCAATGGATGCAGGGTCAATTTCCGAGCGCAAGCCTGCGAGCCGTGTTCCACGCCCTGCGCCAAGGACGAAAGCCCCTGCCAACAGCGTGGATCGCGTGACAAAAACGCGCCTGCTCTGCATGGTCCTCCTCGTGTGCATGATTATGGGATTCGCTTCTAGTCCACACTGGATGCGTTCAACTGTGTCATCAAGCCTTGAACGTCCGGCATCCCCCACTGCTCGACGATCTTTCCGCCTGCCAAACGAAAGATGTGAAATTCTTCGATAGGGATCTTCTTTCTGGTTGGCGCGATACCCGCGAACTCACCCAGCTGTGTTCCTGTAGACGTGATTCGTATGACTACCCTGTCGCTCTCGGCGATGATGTCCTCGACCTTCTCATGCCAGTCGGGGAACGAGGTTCGATGGCTCAGAACGGCACTCTTGATGCCATTGAGTCCAGTCCACTCGATTCCACCGACAAAGTGACAGACGAATTCAGGTGAATACAACTCGTCTGCCGCAATGAGGTTGCCCTTACTCCATAGTTCGGCTTCAGAGCGAAGAACCACAGCCTTATTTGCGGACAACGCTTGCGCCTGAACGATTGAGCTGCAGAGAAGGCAGACGACGAATAGTGTGATCAGCCCAAAGGCACGCACCTTCATAGATAGGGGGCTTGAAATGCGATCTCCTTCCTCAAACTGGATCGCCGAAATTATAGCGTTATCCGTGGCCGCAGCATCCACCCACTGCCGCCAAATCAACACGAGGGGGAGTTTTAGCGAGTGTGTCCAATGCTGGCCCTCGGGTTCCGGTCGGGTGACCGCCCGCCCGGAAGTTACCCCAAAACCGGTGTAATGTCCGGGTTGGCGACGATACACTCAGGACTTGAAGAATAGGCCCGCGCGGATGGCATAGATTGGGCTGGTTTCGTCTTTCGAGATCAATCTTTAGCACATGCTTCAGTCCGCGGCGCTCAGCGTCTAGTTTACGAGGGACGCTGCTTTTCCAACCGGCCGTCAGCGCGACGGAGTCTTTCAGGAACGGAAGCACTGCCCTACCTGTTGATCTCGAAATTCAGCTTCACAGATTCCCATTGCCATGAGCGAATTGCCGTGCAACCATCTCAATGCTTGCCTGGGCATTCGCCGAGTCTCAGAGCATTAGAGAGGTCTGCTTGAAAACGGATTGCGGCACACCGCCCATTTGGCTGATGGGCATGTGCAACGCCACCATGGGGTTCAGCAACGGCATGGTGTTGTTCGCTCTGCCGCAATTGTTGGCCGCCGAGCACGTTCCTGAGTGGCAGATCGCGGCCATTACAGCCGTCGCATTCTCTCCTAATTTCTGGAGTGTCCTCTTCGCTCCCATTCTCGACGTGCGCTTCAGTCGCCGTTGGTACGCAACTGCTTTGGCCTTCGTATGCGCCATCTCCACCGCCGCCGGTGTCCTCAGTCTGCATCATCTTGTCCTGCTGGAAATCGCCATGCTTGTTTCTATTGCTACCTCCATCTTATCGAGTTCGGCGATGGGAGGCTGGTTCTCGAACATCACAGCACAAAAGGACAAAAATATCCTCAGTAAGTGGATGAACATCTCCCTGATTTCTGGCATCGGGGTTACATCTATGGTTGGCGGTCAACTTGTTCGCCATCTCCCCATCTTGCTTGCCGCGACTCTGGTCGGGGTGATCGTTTTTCTTCCCGCCACTATCTTCGCGATTATTCCTGCTCCCGGCCCAGACCGCCGTCTCGCCGGCGAAAGCTTCACTCAATTCAATCGCGAAGTCCTCTCCCTTTTGCATCGTCGCGAAGTCTTGATCGTGCTGCTTCTCTTTCTGTTGCCGTGCGGTTCTTTTGCACTCACGAATTTGCTCGGTGGCCTCGGCGGCGATTTTCACGCCTCAGCAAGCGCTATCAGCATCGCTGGCGGCATAGGAGCCTTCATTCCGGGAATCGTTGGCTGCGCGCTCTTTCCGATCATAGCCACGCGCCTACCGCTGCGCTTGTTCTATCTCTCGAACGGCATTGTCGGCAGCATCTTCACTCTGATCCTAATTCTTCTGCCGCACTCGACAGGTACATTCGCTCTGGCCCTGTTCGGAGAATTCCTATTCCAGGCAGTCTCATTCTCCGTCCAGATTGGAATCGTCTTCGAAGTCATTGGACCCGACAATCCGCTGGCGGCCACTACCTTCAGCTTTCTGACGGCCGCTACAAATATACCCGTCACCTACATGATGGTGGCCGACGGGCACGGTTACTCCGCTCGCGGAATCGCAGGAAGCTTCGGGCTTGACGCCTCGATCTCCATTGGGGCCTGCTTTTTGGCAGGTTTGTTGCTGTCAAAGTTCGATCGCAGGACATTTCGCGCAAGCCCGAAGCTTCCGGAAGTCGCAGACGCATTGCAGCAAGAGAACTAAGAAGGAACACATTGACGAGCAGCTTTAGAAGTTATCCGGGGGTAGCCGCCATTTGTGGAGCCTCAACAGCTAGCTCCTTCCTGGCTGTCACGTACTCCACGTGAACCTGCTCGATGGTCCCGTTGAACTTGAATGGCATCTGGTCATAGTAGTCAAGCGACACCGGTGAGCCGTGTGCAATGCCGATGTCGAGGCAGTCTTTGGCTGTAAATAGCAACGGCGCCGATATGGGCACCTGGCCGGTCGCAACCACCAGGCCATTGACCTTCATGGTGATGTTTAGCGGTCCGCCAGGCCTGGGTACTGCGTACGTCGTTTCTACCTCGATTTTTACCTTGCCGGTGGGGAGCTTCTGCTGGGCGCGGATCTTGGTGCGCTGAATGATGAAAAGGTTGTACTCGTAGCAGAGGATGCCGTCCTCAACGAAGCAGGTCAGTCCGCCGGAATTCGCGCCCAGTTTGTAGAGCACACCGTTGGCGTTGGCCGGGATCTCGGCGTCGATGGTAACCAGGTTGGGCTTGTTGCCCAGAGCGGGGGCGCTGAATTCCGGGATGCGGACTGCGTTCCCGGAGAAAGTCCAATCTGCGTACGGGGGCGTGATCCGCAACTCGGGGTGCAGTACGGCAACCCATAGGCCGCCGCCGATGCGAAGGACCTTGTTCTTTGTGGCTTCAATGAGAAAGAGATCCTTCATTTGGCCAGCTTCTGCGGCACTTTTGCGGCGAGGTCGTTCGCCTGGCTCCAGTCTTCCTCTAAGTTGTAGAGCCCCCAAACGTCATTGTCCGGCGTCCACTCGCGGATACCGGGCGGCAACCCGGGAACCCACGGCGCGCGCGGCCCAAAAGCGGAGGCCATCCAGCCATCCTGATAGATGGCGTGGCTGCCCATGATCTCGAAGTATTGCGTGAGCATTTGACCCTTGGCCTTTGGGTCGCCAAAGCGGTAGGCGAAACTCACGCCGTCGATCGGATCCTGGGGAACCCCGTTGACCTCAAGCGTTGGTGTGATGCCAACGACCTCGTAAATTGTCGGGACGATGTCGTTGCAGTGATGGAACCGTGGCCGCGGTGTCGCATCGGGTTTGATATTTGCCGGCCACTGGATGACCAGTGGATTGCGCGTGCCGCCGAAGTGGGAGGCTTGAAGTTTGGTTCCCTTGCAGGGCGTGCTCCCGGCCCAGGCCCACCCTGCGTGATATTGGTTGTCGGTCTTGGGTGTGCCAAGTACGTCAAGTCCGCCAAGTTCATCCAGCGCCTTGATGTGCTGCTTGACGGTGGTTGGGATGCCGTTTTGCGCTAACAACTCGCTGACGGTGCCGTTCTGTCCCTCTGACGAGGAGCCGTTGTCGCCCCAGATGTAGAAGATGAGCGTGTTGTCGCCATAACCGAGCTTGTCGATTTCGTCGATCACTCGGCCGGCCTGAACGTCCACGTGTTCTGCGAACCCGGCCGCCACTTCCATCAGGCGGCGCTGGAAGGGCTTCTGATAGGAGCAGCATCTAGCTCCCTGCCACTGTCTCAATTGACAGGTCCGCACGGAAATTACCTCATGATGTGGATTCCTCCCGGATCACCGCTAACTCGGAAGTTACCCCAAAAAGCATGCAGTGTGCGGATTGGGCGGATATGGCAATCAAGAGCATCTTCTCTGTAATTTCAGGAATACTCTTCCGCTATTCGTTCGTCCTCATCGGCCCGTCCAGTCGCCACAGGATTGTGCCTTTCCATCGCCCGTCGATGACGCTTAGCGGCCCATCGATGGGGCATGGTGAGATCTCTTTCTTTGAGACGCCCATAGATTGCTCCAACTGACAATTTTGTCAGTGCTGCTTATTGCATCCGGGCTCCATTCGAAAGCGTCTTTAGCGAAGGGTCAATAGGAGCCCCTTATGCACTTGTTCAACATGACGACCCTCTTCGTCGTTCTTACTCTGGTAGGCGTCGAGTTTTCTGTATCTGCATTCGTGAACCCTGCCGCGTCGCGGCTCGAACCCGGATCGCAATTGAAGATGCTAAGCCGTTCAGCTCTTGTGCTTGGAAAGGTGATGCCGGTCTGGTACTCGATCTCTACCCTATTTCTCGGTATCCAGACCTGGCTCTGTTGGCACACGCCTGGGCGCGCAATCCTGCTTACAGCGGATGCGATCTGGGTTCTTATTTCGGTGGCATCGATCTTTGTCCTGGTTCCACTCGCAAGTCGCGTGGCGGAAGGTGCTGCTGATTGGCAGCGGATACATCGAATTTGGGACCGGAGACATCGAGTGCGCATAGCCGCTCTCGCCACCGCAGCTGTCCTGCTCACATACGTAGTAGTCCGCTGAGGGATGCTCGATTGAGATCAGTACCCGAAAACGCCGATGTAGCCGGGAGGAATTCTGACTTCACGCTAAATCGCCGAGGCGCGAATCAAGCCCCTTGAGGGCAAAATGGGTTCCGGTCGGGTCACCGCCCGCCCGGTAATCCAAAAACGGGTGAAATGTCAGGGCTGGCGACAACACACTCGGAACTTGTAAAAAAAGAAGTTGGGAACCGCAACAACGATCAAGCGCACAGTTCCGAAGTACCCTACTCTGGACTGGCATGAACGTTACGATTAAGACACTCTGGTACATCGAAAGCCATCTCGGAAGCGACCTCTCGCTTGAAGCGATTGGCCAGGATGTGGGGGTTTCCCGATACCATCTGTCGCGTGCATTTAGCACCGGTACAGGTTACGGGCTCGCACTCTACATCCGTGGTCGACGACTGAGCAAGGCCGCTAAAGCCCTGATCGACGGTGCTCCAGATATTTTGTCCGTAGCGCTCAATGCCGGTTATGGTTCGCATGAAGCCTTCACTCGCGCCTTCAAACAGCATTTCGGCCTCACGCCAGAGCAGGCTCGTGCGCAGCACATGGCCAATCTCAAACTTCAGGAGCCAATGAAAATGCCCAACACAGCCGCTGCTCACATTGCGCCTGCTCGCATTGACAAGCGAGACGCCATGCTGGTTTTCGGACTAAGCCAACATTACACCCCCCAAACCATGAGCGAAATTCCATCGCAGTGGGAGCAATTCCTGCCCCACTTCGGTCACATCCCTTCTCAGGCAGACAAAATCGCTTACGGAGTTATTCACAACTCAGACGACGCCGGTAATTGCGATTACCTCTGCGGCATTGAAGTCGGCGAGTTCCCCACTGACCCGCGCGAATTTACGCGCCTGCGCATTCCACCCCAGACCTACGCTGTGTTCCTGCACACCGATCACATCTCTACGGTCGGTGCCACCTGCAGCGCGATCTGGAATCAGGGTCTTCCGGATTCCGGCTACAAAGCCACTGATGGCCCTTGGTTCGAGCGCTATGGCGAGGAGTTCAGCGGACGTACTGGTTTCGGTGGACTGGAAATCTGGATTCCGATTGTGCCCTGATTTTCCGGGTGCGAAGCGCCACACTCATCTATCTCGCTCGTTTTCGAGGCCCCTTCGTCACCGGTCGTGGGTAGTCTTCTGTTAGGCGGAGAGCTCAGGAGTGACGACCTTGTTGGTCATCTTGAGCTTGGGGTAAATTTGCGACATCATTTGTTTGTAGACGTCCACAGGCGGTAAGAGCCATTTCGCTCGAAGGTCGTCAAGTTGTGCAGGGTCTTCGACGGCGTACATAGCCATTTCCCCGTCTTCAAACTTGAACTGGGTACCAAACCGCTGCTTCACCCCGGCAGCCACCAGCTTTTTGTCGATCACCACAGCCAATCCTGAACCGACAATCTCGTCGTTGTCTGCGAACTTTTCCAGCCGCGGGATCATTGCACTTTGCCAAGCGTGGTCCGATGTGTGTATCAGAATCAACATCGCGTCTTCGGAAGTTTTGACGCCTACCATGGACAGCGTAGGCCAACCATTTTCCGAAACGATTGTTTTCAGCTTTACCGTCAACTCTTCATCTGTTCGGGCCTGCTCTTTTTGCATATCGGGAGTCCAGCGATTTTGAGGTAGCGTCATCATGGGCTCACGAACCCGCTGATCTTGCTCTCCCATTTGGAGCAATTTCGTGCGAAGAGCTATGTCGCTACCACTGCCGTTCTTGGCGATGAGTGACTTGTAGCGTGTTTCCGCAGCGTCTTCCCACTTTGACAGACCGGGTTGCGCGTCTGTTTTTGTTTCCATCGTCGACTGTTGTGATGGCGAGGCACTCTGGGACAGCGCGAGAATAAGGCAAAGCGTCCAAAGGGCCGCCATTTGCAGATGATAAATTAGGGATTGATAAATCGAGATCGAGACGCGGGAGAACCTCGAAAAGCGGCATGAAGACTCAACTCATCTCCTGTCGCTTGCCAAAGCCGATAGCACTCTAATGTGGTTGTCGGTCCTTCACCACCTGTTCCGTTTCATCTCTTCTTCGTCAGTTGAGCGTCGGCGAGGGAGTTCCCTTTGCCGAGGCCTCGGATCCAGGTGGTTCACGGAACGGTTCCACAGAAATGCGCTCGTAACGCACCTCCAGCACCGTCAGGTATTCTGTCCCGCCCGGCGCTTGGAGAACTACGCTGTCACCCGCTGCCGACTTCATCAACGCGCGCCCCAGAGGTGACACCCAACTGATGTGGTTGCGGTTGAGATCGACCTCGTCGGTGCCTACGATGCTCACCACTCGCTCCGCTCCCGCGGCATTGGCATAGCGCACGGTCGCCCCGAAGAATGCCCTCGTCTCCGGCTGCCCCGCTCTCGGAGCTTCCGGGTCCACCACTTCCGCGGCTTCGATTCGCTTCGTGAGAAAGCGAATCCGCCCATCGATCTGCCGCAGCCGCCGCTTGCCGTACTGATAGTCGGCGTTTTCACTGCGATCGCCGTTGCCGGCAGCCCACGCCACCACCTCCGCCACGGCCGGGCGGTCCCTGGTGAGCAGAAACCGGTGCTCATCTTTGAGGCGCTGCAGCCCGCTCGGCGTTATGTAGTTCTTGCCTCGCGTCGCGGGCTCGTCCCCTTGTGGTTTTCTCGTAAACCCTTTCCGCATCTCGTAGTCCTCCCAGCGCGAACCCAGTGGGTGCCCCCAATGAATGCGGATGAACGCCGATGGAAAACACTGTAGGTCATCCACGTTCATGGGAGTTTCATCTGCGGCCCTCACTGATTTTTTCACGTCTTCCGGCCCCTTAGCGATCCTATCCATCATCTCGGACAAGTGCCGGCTAAGGCATGCTTGGGAGATCAGTACTAATAAGTCGGCCAACGGTTACAAATCCATTCCACCCGGACGTTCTAACCGGCAATTCGGAGAAGTAGATGCTCGGTGTGGTTAAGTAAATGTGAGGCAACTGACAGGGACTGAGAACCGCAGAGCTCTCCACTCCACGACGCTCTGTAGAAAAACAGTTCCACGAAAGGTCCGCGGTGGCGAGTTCTCGACGTGCGCTGATGAACGACTTTAAGCCAATCGCCCACCCGGGCTGCGCATTGTGTCGTCCCTCCGGGACTCGTACATAAACCTCAGCCTACCCGGCACTCCCGTGCCGGGCTAGAGGTTGTACCGTCCCTGCGGGACTGCAGAGGCTGCGGAGGCTGAAGAGGCTGCGGAAAAGTGGAATAGAGAGGGAAGAACACATCCCCAGTAGCTAAAGCTGTAAAGCTCGTCGGCCATTTACCGTACGGCTGAAGCCGTTTCCTTCCTTCGATAACCTTCCTTACGCCTCTTAAGGCCAGTGAATGCTCCTTGTGCTGACCAAATTGGCCAACTCAAAAATCTAATTTGGACCAGTCTGACCGGGCCGAGGTGTTTTTCATCACCTCGACAGGGGATCGGCGGATTCCGCGGTGTTCAGTCCGCATCGAGGGCAATGGAGGACGCAAACATGGACACATGTTCAAGAGACTCGCGGTCCACGCCCCTTGTGAGTAACGCCTCAAACGCGCGCCCTACCAACAAAAGGGTCGGAGCAAAGGATGTGGGCAGATGAGAAAGGCCGCTCAGCTGCGAAGCGGTGTAGGTCGCCTCAGGGCGCGATGCATCGGTGACGGCAACACACGGCATGACTGCAGGCACTCCACTGCGCAACAAGGATGCCGCTACCTGGGCGAGGTTTTGCCCGGGCATGTAGATGGCCAGGGTTGCATCAGTGGGCAAAGTGCCGGGCCACAGCTCCGGCTCGGGTACCGTGCGTGCGGCATGATGGCCGCTCAATACAATCAACCGCGAAGAGACTCTGCGATCGGTGAGCGAAGCCTCCAGAAACGCGGCCGCGGAGGATGCCGCAGTCACTCCGGGCACCACTTCGAAAGGCACTCCCGCTTCACGGAGGGCATCCATTTCCTCTGCAGCGCGACCGAAAATCATCGGGTCTCCGGATTTCAGCCGGATCACCGCTAAACCTCTGCGCGCCGACACGATCATCAACTCATGGATGGCGGCCTGGGTGATCTTCTTCCGCCCACAACGCTTGCCTACGCTGATGATCAGAGCCTGCTTGCCGGCCAGGTCGAGGATGGATTGCGGGACCAGGTCATCGTGCAGCACGACACCGGCCTCCGCCAACAGGCGAGCGGCTTTAAGCGTAAGTAACTCCGGATCGCCAGGACCCGCACCCACCAGATAGACCTTGCCGGCTTCCGCCTTGCTCATTGCGGGACCTCGTGCTTGATTTCTGCGTTCACAAAGCTTCGCGCCGGACAGGCAGATAGACCACATACCTCGCGATGTGCCAGCTCGTGCAGGAGTGCCTTCCGTGCCGGGCCGGCCGGCATGGCTTGCAGTACCTCGCGCCGCAGCTGGCCCAATTCGGCCAGCCAGGGCCCGAGATCGACCGGCAGTTGCGCGTCGATTTCCCGCCTTAGGCGCTGCGCCAGAGCTGGACTCTGACCCGCCGTCGAGATGGCGATCTGCAGATCACCCCGCTGCACGATCGAGGCGAAAAAGAAGTCGCACAAAGGCGGGTCATCGGCGGTGTTGCACAGGATGCGTTGCCTGGTGGCCTCTTCGAAGACCGCGCGGTTGACGGCGCGATCGCTGCTGGCTGCGATGACAAGATCACAACCGGTTACGTCCGCAGGTTCGTAAGGGCGAGCCAGCCAGGTGAGCTGCCCTTGCGCGCTCAGCTCCTGAACGCGCGCTACAGCCTGCGGCGCAACCACGCGAATCGACGCTCCGCAGCGCAGCAAGCTCTCGACTTTTTCCAAGCCAATCAAGCCCGCGCCGACTACCAGGCATCGCTTCCCTTCCAGCTTTAGAAATAGAGGAAAAAGTGCAACATCCTCAGTCAAGGTGTCTACCCCCAACCGGAGCGGGATCCCTGGGTACAGCCTCGAGCACCGCACCGGCCAGCTGCTCCCGCAACTGCTCGTCGCTGGTGCGGGCGAAGTAGGCGCGCAGATTTTCTCCGGGCTTGCGCACCTGCAGATAGCCCCCTAACAGGCGCTCGAGGGCATCCGGCACTTCGCTTGCCAGGCAGCGGTAGCCAACGGGTCTGGCGGTTTGCTGATGCAGGCCCACGGAGCCACCGACGCAGAAGTAGTAGGCGTCTTCCAGCTTGCCCTGGTGCTTGATCTTTTTGCCTTCCATCCCGATGTCGGCGATCCAGTGCTGGCCACAGCTGTTGGGGCAGCCAGTCACGTGCAGCTTAAGCTGCTGATCGAACCCAGGTAGCCGCTCTTCGAGCTCATCGACAATCCAGCGGGTAAAGCCCTTGGTCTCGGTAATCGCCAGTTTGCAGAACTCGCTTCCGGTGCAGGCAATCGCGCCCCTCCAGAAGGCAGAACCTTCTACGGGTAAGCCAAGTGCCTCAAGCTCGCGGGCCAGCTCCTGGGCTTTATTGGAGGGCACGTTCACGACCACCAGGTTCTGCATGACTGTGGTGCGCAGCTGGCCGTCGCCGTAGCGCTTCGCCAGGGCAGCCACAGCGCTCAACTGGGATGCCGTCATGCGCCCGCGCAGCACCGAAAGGCCCACGTAGCACAGCCCTTCCTGCTTCTGCTTGTGGATGCCCACGTGATCGCGATAAATGTCGTCCGGAACCGTTTCCTCTACCGCGGGATCGAGTTGGTAGCCAAGCCGCCGATTGAGGTCGGCGAGAAAGGTTTCGGCGGTCCATCCTTCGCGAAGAAAGAGATGCTTCAAGCGCGCGCGGTCGCGGCTCTCACGCAATCCCTGCTGATCGCGAAAGAGCTCGGTGATTTTGCGCACGACGGCCGCTACCTGGTGCTGTTGGACGAAAGCGTTCAGGCGCACCCCAAGGTGCGGATCAGCGGAGAGGCCACCGCCTACGCGCACAGAGAATCCGGCCTCGCGGTTATTCCCGTTCACGCGCACGGCGGGGGTCAACCCGATGTCATTGATCTCCGGGTAGGAGCACCACACGGAGCAGCCGGTGATGGAGACCTTGAATTTCCGCGGCAGGTTGTAAAGGTCGGGGTTGCCATTCAGATCTCCAGCCGCAGCCAAGGCGAAAGGTGAGGCGTCCAGGACTTCATCCGCATCCAGACCCGCCAGCGGACAGCCGGTCACATTGCGCACGACATCGCCGCAAGCGCCCTTTGGGGAGAGCCCGGCGCCCTCGAGCCGATCGATGATCCCGGGAAGAGCTTCGATGGTGAGCCAGTGGAGTTGAATCGCCTGCCGTACGGTAATGTCGACCAGGTCCCGGCCATGCTCGGCGGCGATACCGGCGATCACCTCGACCTGCTCCGAAGACGCGATGCCGTTGGGCACCGCAATGCGCATCATGAAGTATTCGGTGGCCTTACCTTCCCCGCCCTTACCGCCGAGCGCGCCGGCCCCGTCTCCCTGGGTGTAGATGCCCCACCACTTGAAATAGGCAGACGCCCACTCGGGAAGCACCGATTCCCTGCCAGCGGCGGCGAAGGCACGCACTTCATCCAGTGCCTCCCATGGGTTCTTTTCCCGCTTAAGTCGTTCCATTCGCTGGGCTTTTGTTTCCTTGACTTCGGCCATCGATAAATCTCCCCTGAAATGAGAAAAACCCGGCGCGTCGTTGATTGCCGACACCCGGGTTCCGAAGATGATGATTCGTTTATGTCTTAGGACGCACCCGTACGGCCAGATGAGGTCAGGCAACAACAAGCGCTGGGGCGACAGTACAGGGACATATAACAACCGTAACCCCGCTCCGAATCCAAGTCAATACATAGCAGGTGGCAGGGCTGCTCTCCTAGGAGATGAATCCGCCCTGTAGATCTCAAAAGCGCACGGGTTGATTGGGCCCGGGCTCAAGGCCCGGATGCAAGATAAGCGTTCTCGCGGGTTTGAAAACCCGCTCCCGGACTAAAGTCCGGGGCTGCACGGATCAAGCCTGTAGCCTGCTGAAGAGTCCCTAAGCGTTGCCTCGATCCGTGGTTTGAAATACCCGCTTCCCGGACTGAAGTCCGGGGCTGGCACGGATTGCCGATCAATCGACGGCGGTGCTTACCTGGTGCCGAATGTCGGCGCCACGGATCCAGAAGATGACATCCCGGGAGATATTGGTGGCGTGGTCGGCGATGCGTTCAAGCGCCCGGGCAATGATGATCGCGTTCAGAGCCTGCAGGCTGATCTCCGGCTGGCCTTCCATCACCTTCATGAGCTCGCCCCGGGCAACGCGATTCATGCGGTCAATTTCATCGTCCATGACCACGACTGCTTCCGCGAACTGAGCGTCGGCATCCAGGAGCGCCTGGATGGCCGAACGAATCATGCGCGAGGCGTACTCGCCCATGGACGCAATGTCCACCGGCAGATCCACTGCCGGATATGCCAGCAATTCCTGGGTGCGGATGGCAATGCTCATCGATTGATCGCCAACCCGCTCCAGATCGCCGTTGATCTTGATCACCGCCAGAATAAAGCGGAGATCGATAGCCATCGGCTGTTCCTGGGCCAGTAGCTCGTAGGCCATCTCGTCCACTTCGCGCTGCGCCGCGTTGATGGCGGTTTCATTCTCGCGCACATACTGGCACAGTCCAGCGTCCCGCTGCAGGTAGGCATCCACCGCGGAGCTCACCGCCTGCTGGGAGAGGGCAGCCATGGCCAGCAATTTGTCTTTGAGTGCTGCGAGCTGCTGCTGAAAGTGGATGCGCGGCAAGAAAACCCCCTATTACAAAAATTGTGCACCATGGACCGTGACAGTTTGAAGAAAATCGCAGGATTTCGCGGCGGGTGACCTACCGGCAAAGCCGCTTCTCTGCTTCGCGCGTGGCTTCGTAAATCTGCTCGAAGGACTCCACCGCGTACAGCACCGGCTGCATTTCCGAGGTGGAAAACTCCTGGTTGAGAACCTGATCCACATCGAAGTCCTTGATTTCCGGGCGCCCCTCGATCACATGGGTGGATTCACCCTGGGAGGAGATCAAACCACTTCCGTAGAGCCGGTAGCCTCCCTTTTGCCGGATCACGCCAAATTCGACCGTAAACCAGAACAGGCGGCCCATTTTCTCCAGGGCATCCTTGTCGGTCAGGGCCGCACAGACGGCCCCATAATGCTGCAGGAAGTCGGCAAAGACAGGATGCGCGTGCATGGGAACGTGACCGAAGACGTCGTGAAAGATGTCCGGTTCCGGGATATAGGCCAGAGATTCCCGGTTACGCAGCCAGGTAGTGGTCGGGAACTGCCGGGCCGCCAGCATGGCAAAGAACGCGTCTGGAGGAAGAAACCCGCTCACCGGAGTGGCTCTCCAGCCACTCCGGGGCCTGAGCCGCTGGTTCACATCGGCCAGGTTGGGGATCTGATCGGTTTTGAGGCCAATCTGCTCAAAGCCTTGCAGATATTCCTCGCACGCGAAAGTCTCAATCTGGGGCATGCGGCGGCCTACCAGCTCCGCCCAGGTCGCGTGTTGTTCCGGGGTATAAGCCAGCCAATCCTGCTGGATTAAAAAGGGCTCAGCTGCCCCGAGCGTTGCTGAACCGATTGCCATGACCTACCTCTTCCTGCTCGCACGTATATCAGACCCGTCTCAGCGCATTTCCTCTCTGCTGCGCATCCAAATCAAATGCAGCGGCCGAAAACGGCGCCCGATCCGGATGGACGTATCCACACAGTTAATTCTACTTTCCGGGACCTATCCAAGTACCGCACCAAGGGTATATCTTTCTTCCGGCCCTGAAGTGGGGCGACCCAAGGAGTAACCCAGTGTTTATGACAACGCTTACGCACCAGGAGCAACAGACGACTGAAGATCTTCTTCAACTGAACGGCACCGACTACGTTGAGTTCTATGTGGGGAATGCCCGCCAAGCTGCCTACTTCTATCGAGTGGCGATGGGCTTTAGCCTGGTAGCCTACGCCGGCCCTGAAACGGGCCAACGGGACCGAGCCTCCTACGTCTTGCAGCAGGGCAAGATCCGCTTTGTACTCACCACCCCTTTGCGGCCGGACAATGAGATCGCTGAGCACATCCGATTGCACGGCGATGGTGTTCGCGATGTCGCCCTGTGGGTGGACGACGCCAAGCAGGCATGGAGAGAAACGACCAAACGAGGCGCGCGCAGCGTGCAGGAGCCGTTCGAATCCTCAGACGAACACGGCAAAACCAAGATGGCTTCGATCGCGATATACGGGGACACGATTCACACCTTTGTCGAGCGCAAGAATTACCACGGCCCCTTCCTGCCCGGCTACGTGGGCAAGGGGCACGACCACCTGGCTCGCCCCACCGGCCTGTTGCACATTGACCATGTCGTCGGCAACGTGGGCTGGAACGAGATGAACCGTTGGGTAGATTTCTATGCCAACGTCATGGGTTTCTCTCTCTATCAGCATTTCGACGATAAAGACATCTCGACCGAGTATTCCGCGTTGATGTCGAAGGTGATGGCGAACGGCAATGGCCGGGTGAAATTTCCGTTGAACGAGCCTGCGGAGGGCCGGAGGAAGTCGCAGATCGAGGAGTACCTCGAATTCCATCACGGGCCGGGTGTCCAGCATATAGCGCTCGCCACCAACGACATTCTGCAGACCGTGGGCCGGCTGCAGGAGCAGGGCATGGAGTTTCTTCGCGTGCCGCATTCCTACTACACGCAGTTGCAGGCGCGCACCGGTGCCATCGATGAACCGGTGCATGAGCTGGAGAAACTCGGCATCCTGGTGGACCGTGACGATGAAGGCTACATGCTGCAGATCTTCACCCGCCCGGTAGAAGACCGGCCCACGCTGTTCTTTGAGATCATCCAGCGCAAGGGGAGCCGCAGCTTCGGCAAAGGCAACTTTAAAGCGCTCTTCGAGGCCATCGAGCGCGAACAGGCAGAGCGCGGCAACCTTTGAGCATGCTGGCGTTCGATCCCGCTGAACACGCCCCGGCGGACATTTACAAACTGATGGTGGGTACGATCGTGCCCCGGCCGATCGCACTCGTCTCGTCGATTGATGAGGCCGGCATACGCAACCTCGCACCGTTCAGCTATTTCACGGCCTGTAGCTCGAATCCCCCGGTGGTTGTGTTTTGTCCCATACTGCGTCCGGTTCCGCCCCTGGCAAAAGACACGCTGCGCAACATCACGGCGACGCGGGAATTCGTGGTCAACATTGTGTCGGAGGAATTCGTCGAGCGCATGAATGCCACAGCGGCCCAGGTGGGTCCGGAGGTAGACGAGTTCGAACTTTCCGGGTTGACACCCGTGGCAAGCGATTTGATCAAGCCGGCTCGGGTCGCGGAGAGCCACGTACACATGGAATGCCGTCTACGCCAGATCGTGCAAGTGAGCGACCAGCCGGGCGGAGGCAGCCTGGTGCTGGGCGAAGTGCTGCGCTTTCATGTTCGGGAGGATCACATCGAAAACTTCCGCATCGATCCGGACAAGTTGCGAGCGGTCGGCCGCATGGCCGGTTCCACCTACGTGCGCACGACTGACCGTTTCGAACTCGAACGGCCCAGGTGATCTATAACGCGGGGGTGAAATGTACTAGGATCATGGCTGAGGAGTTCCAATGCGAATTCTGGGGGCAGTTGGACTAGCTGTGATTTTGTTGGCGTCAGCCGCGGGCGCCAAGCAGACCAACAAGCCCGACTTGAAGTTGACCGTTTCCCTCGACATGGCGGCCCCGGAACAGCAGCCCATCCTGGTGATCCACGTGTTGAACCAGTCGGGCCATGTGTTGCGCATCCCCGACCCACCCCTGCTATGCAAAAGTGCCCCGGGAGCGTTTTCGCTGGAGGTAAAGTTCGTCCCTGAGAATTCCAGCCAGCCACAACCGGCGACCGATTGCGGCCTCGAAGTGGATGGCAGTGGCTTGCCGGACATTCGCGAGCGGGCCAAGAAGTGGCTAACCTTGAAGGCCGGTCAGGACTATGAAGTAAGACGTCCGCTGGCTATGGGCGTGGATGCCAATGCGCACGGGACCTATGAGCTCCACGTGGTTTACAACGGACCCAGCGCCACGCCGGAAGACGACCAGAAGTTGAAGGAAGCCGGCATTGCGGCACCCAGCGGCCGGTTTGAATCGGACAAGCTCACGTATAAAATCACCGCACCGAAATCGTAATTATCCGACCGTATTGATCAGCGTTCCAATGCCCGTGATGGTGATGTGGATCTCATCCTGCTGCTGCAGGGTGAACTCATCCGGGGGGACGATGCCTGTCCCAGTGAGCAGGAAGCAGCCGTTGGGAAATGCATTGTCGCGGTAGAGATATTCGAGCAGGGTGCTGAATGTGCGTTTTAATTCGGTGAGCGCAGTGGCGCCGGAAAAGACCGTCTTGCCCGCGCGCAGGATCTGGAGCTGGATTTCGGTCGAGGTGGGGATCGGTTCGCCGGCAATGAGGATCCCCGGGCCTAAGGCACAGCTTCGGTCATAGACTTTGGCTTGTGGCAGGTACAGAGGGTTCTCGCCTTCAATGTCTCGCGAGCTCATATCGTTGCCGATGGTATAGCCCACGATCTTTCCTTCCGGATTGGCCAGTAGGGTGAGTTCAGGCTCGGGTACGGACCAGGTCGCGTCTTTTCGTATGGCTACCTTGCCGCGATGACCGACCACGCGGCCAGGGGTCGCCTTCATGAAAAGCTCCGGCCGTTCCGCAGCGTACACGCGGTCGTAGAAATCCCCGCCGCCGGCGGACTTCGATTCCTCCATGCGGGCGTTGCGACTGCGATAGTAAGTGACCCCCGAGGCCCACACTTCCTGGCTGCCGATGGGCGCCAGAAGCTGCTTCTCGATGTCAGCGAATGATCCCTCTATTGGTTTCAGTTGGGGCAGAGTTTTTGTCAGGTGGGCTTCGAGATCGCCGCGGGTGATGAGCTGATCCCATGATGGATCCGCGCCTGCATAAAATCGGTCCTGGTGGTCGACGATGTAGCCGCCGGCGGTGCGATAAAGTTTCATTCGTTTGCCTTTCTGGTGCTGACGAACAAGACCGCAGATCCCACGGCACGCCGGGGGGCTCTCCACTACGCTGACTCAGTCCCGCAGGGACGGCTGAAAAATTCGAATCTGCCAGCCGTCCCTTCGGGACTGAATCACATTCCAAACCCTACCCAGGACTACGTCCTGGGCTAAGTTTAACCGTCCCTGCGGGACTGAGTCACCGTACAGATCTGCGGTTTCTTTATACGGCTCAAAGCGAATCATGGAAAGGGATTGTGCCCGCGCAGTTCGTTAACGATTTCAGCGGCTGCGGCGCGGGCTCGATCGCCCTGGTCGGGTGGAAACGAAATAGCGCCCACACGAGCGTGCCCTCCACCCCCATACCGTTCGCAAATCTGCGCCAGGTTCACCATGTCCTCAGGCCGCGCCTTGGTCCATGGGTTCGAGCCCACCGCAACCTTGGTACGGAAACTGGATTTACTGAGCCCCACACTGTAGGTAGCGTCAGGATGCAGGAAGTAAGGAACAAATTTGTTGTATCCCTCTACCGGCTGGTCGGTAATGTCGAAGTAAAGCGTGCCATCCACCAACTCAGTGCGCTGACCAATCAGCTCCAACGACTGGTGATGGCGCTCCAGCAGCGGCGGAAGAAGCTCGGCCACGAAAGGCTGCTTCAAGACTTCGGCCAGACTCATCTCCGTGAGCAGCGGAATCAGTTTCGGAATGAAGTCCGGGTCCTGGCTCGATTCAATCACCAGGGTCAGCTTCATCGCGGGTTCGGCCATTTCGACAGCGACTTTGGGGCTTTCATAAAGTGCCCCGTCGACAATATCAGCCCAATGAATCAGCTCCGCTACCGGCGACGGGTCAAAGCCGAAACGGTTCTGCGCGATGTGAGCAATGAAACTGGTGCACGAAGTGTAATTTGGGTCGTAAAAGTGGCGATTGCTCGCGCTGCCGTCCCGCTGGCTTTCGAGAAAGTGCTGTTGATCCGCAGGGGTGAGAAACGCGCTCAGATGATGATCGAACCACCAGGTAATGCGCGGCGAGGCGCTGTACTTGAAGTCGACGATGGCATTCTCGTCACCGATAAAATCAGACTCGTCAAAGAGTGCTCCCGCTCGATGCACGAGTCCGTGATAACCGTATTGCGCGCCCGGGCGAATGCATTCGCGGTGGAAGCGCACGAAGAGCGAAGCTGAGCAGGCGCCGTCAAAGCACCGGTCGTGATAGAAAACGCAGACCTTCAAACAGTTAAGTTCCTCTCCGTAGACGAATGACTAGGATTGCCGGGAGGCGCTTGCCTGTCAAGCTGCAGGGGAGAGAAATCCGGGCGGCGATGAGACAATGGGCGCTGGAAGACGAGATGGAATGATGGCGAGGATTGGAGCGAGTGCCGCGCAGCGGCGAAAATTGCCGCTCTGGGTGCGGATTGCGGCCGGCCTGGTAATCAGCCTGTTGATTGTTGCAGCAATAGGCGTCGCCGGCAGTGTGGCATGGCTGAAGGACGCTATGCGCGCGCAGTTGCCGGTGCTCGACGGGCAACTGCAGCTACCCGGACTGTCCGCTCCGGTAGTGGTGCGGCGCGACGTCCACGGCGTCCCCCATATCCAGGCGGCCAACATGGAAGACCTGCTGGAAGCGCAGGGCTTTGTGGTGGCCCAGGACCGGCTGTGGCAGATGGATATGGCACGCCGCTTTGCCTCTGGCGAGTTGGCGGAGCTGCTGGGGCCGAGCGTGGTGGAGCACGATAAGGTGCAGCGGATCCTGCAGATCCGTCCCGCCGCGGAGCACTTGACGGCAACCATGCCGGAAGACCAGAAACGCCTCTTCGAAGCCTTCGCCCGGGGCGTTAACGCGTTCATTGCCAGCCATCAGAACCGCCTGCCGGCCGAATTCCGGCTGCTGGGCTATAAGCCACGGCCGTGGCAGCCAGTGGATTCCTGGCTGGTCGCGCTGAACATGGTGGCCCGTCTGGACACGCTTTATCCCTGGAAGCTGGAACGGGAGAAGGTACAAGCCAAGCTTCCGCCCAACCTGGTGGCGGAGTTGTACCCCACCAGCACCTGGCGCGACCATCCTCCGACACAGTCAACTCCCGACCTGACGGCTCCGCAGCAGAATGTTCCGGAAGCACCCCAGGACGAGTCTCAATCGAGCCTCGATGATCTGCTCCGGCTAAAGGCGATCCTCAAATTGGGATCGGACGGCTGCGACAGTTGTAAGCCCGGCTCCAATGAATGGGCCGTGAGCGGCGCCCGTACGGCCAGCGGAAAGCCCCTGCTCTCGAATGACATGCATCTGGAACACTCCATCCCTGACATCTGGCATGAGGAAGACCTGCAGGCTGGAACCTTCCACGTTGCGGGGGTCACCACCCCGGGTATTCCCTTCATTATCGAGGGGCACAACGAACATATCTCCTGGGGCTTTACGACGCTCAATGGGGATGTTCAGGACGTTTACGTCGAAAAGACCAATAGCCAGGGTGAGTACTGGACCGCGAACGGATGGCGCCAGCCGGAGCATGATCGGGAGCATATCCACGTGCGCTTTGGCAATGATGTGGTGGTCGATGCAGAACGCACCGAACACGGGCCGGTGATCACCCCGCTTCTGCCCCATGAGACGCGCATGTTGGCTCTCAAGTGGGTGCTGTATGCATCTGACCTGCACGGCCTGCCGTTGCAGGGAATGGATGCGGCCAGCAACTGGACCGAGTTCCGCCAAGCCACCAGCGAATGGTGGGGGCCGACTCAAAACGTAGCCTATGCCGATGACCAGGGCCATATCGGTTACCAGGCGGTGGGGCTGTTTCCGATTCGACCGGCGGGTCTGAGCGCGGTCCCGGTGGTCGAGACGGGAACCCCGGCAGACAGCGAGCACGAGTGGCAAGGATACGTTCCGTTCGCGCTGCTGCCGACCGTGCTGGACCCGGATAGCGGGATCGTCGCCACCGCCAACGCGCGCATCGCTCCCGATGATTATTCCTATCCTCTGGCTCTCAACTGGGACGCGCCCTATCGGAATGAGCGCATCTGGAAGTGGCTTTCCAGCCATACCAAACTCACGCCGGCAGATATGCTCACACTGCAAACGGACACTTTTTCCGAGGTGGACCGGGAGTTGGCGCAGCGCTTTGCTTATGCCATCGACCGTTCGACGGTTGCGGATGCGAAACTGCGCCAGGCCGCAGACTTGATGCGCACCTGGAACGGAGTGATCACCACGGATTCGGTGGCAGCGGAGATCGTGGATGCGACCACGCAGGTCGCTCTGGCCGCTGATCCTCGAGCCTAAATTGGGCGCCGACTGGCAGCTCTACGATTGGCAAAGTAAGAACTTCGTGCAGGAGGAGATGGTGGAGAAGGCCCCACCGGAGTGGCTTCCCGCGAAATACAAGAGCTGGGATGATCTGATCGCCGCGCGGTCAAAAAGGGCATGGTCGACGATCATGCTCCGGCTTCGCTGCGCGACTGGACTTACGGCAGCCGGCACGTGCTCAACGTGAAGCATCCTTTGTACGCGATGATGCCATTTTTCAAATGGACGAGTACCGGCCCCCACCAGCTTGCGGGCGACGAGACCACCGTCGACCACGTACGCGGTCTGCTGGGCGCCAGCCAGCGCCTCACGGTGGACTGGAGCAATGTGGATGGATCGACAGAAAACATAGTGATGGGCGAGTCGGGCGATCCGCTCAGCGCCTACTATCTGGACCAGTTTCCCTACTGGTATAGCGGTAAAACCTTTGTCATGCCCTTCACGGAGGGAGCCGTGACGCGCATCCACCAGGCATACGCTGCGACTGGTGCCGTGACGCCCGCTATCCTGCCCACGGGAAATCGCCGGTTGAGGTCTTCTTCGCAAGTTCGAAGCCTTCTGATCGCCTGCACGGCCTTGCTCGCGACCGGAACGCTGGTGGTGCGCGGCAATTCGTGCGGCCATGATTTCGACTTTCACCTGCTCTCCTGGATGGAGGTGGCACGTGCCTGGCATAGCGGCCTTGCTTATCCGCACTGGGTGCAGGATGCGAACTACGGCGCGGGTGAGCCGCGGTTGATTTTTTATCCCCCGGCTTCCTGGCTGCTGGGCGGCCTGTTAGGAACCATCTTCGGCTGGCATGCGGCGCCGGTGTTGTTTGTGCTGCTGGCGCTGCTGGGTGCCGGAGGCAGTATGTATCTGCTGGCTCGGGAGTGGGCGCCACCAGACGCCGCCAGCCTTTGCCGCATGTCTCTATATCGCCAATCCCTATGCCATGTTCGTAGCCTATGAGCGCTCCGCACTGGGCGAGTTGCTGGCCGGCGCATGGCTTCCCTTCATGGTCCTGTTCGCCCTCAGAACCCGTTCCTCCGATTGCGCCGCTCGGCCTGTCGGTGGCTGCCCTGTGGCTAACCAATTCGCCGGCCGCGGTGATGGGCAGCTATCTGCTGGCGGTTCTGGCATTGGGAATGTGGATCGCGGAAGGCAGGCCATGGCCGGCACTTCGCGCCGCGGGGGGAATGGCACTGGGGCTGGGACTGGCCGCGTTTTACATCGTCCCCGCCGCATTCGAACAGCGATGGGTACAAATCGATCGCGCGATCATCCCCGGGATGCGGGTCGAGGATAGCTTCCTCTTCGCGCATACCAAGAATGCATTTCATGACCAGGTATTGCGGACCGCGTCATGGATCTTTATCGCCGAACTGGTCGTGGCGTGCGATCGCTGCCTACCTGGCATGGAGAAAGCGAGCCGGCGGCCGGGCCGAGGATTGTGCTCACGGCTACTGCTCCCGGTTATTCTGCTGCTGCAATTGCCGGTGAGCGATGTGATCTGGAAGCACACGCCGCATTTGAAGTTTCTGCAGTTTCCGTGGCGTTGGACGCTGCGCGCTGAGCGTAGTGACTTGCCTGCTGGCGGCATGGCTTTAAGCACAGACCCTGCGGCGACAGCGCATGCTGGCTGGCGGTATTGATTGTTGCCATGGCGATCGGCGGCGGACGGCTGTTCTTTCAGCCCTGCGACGACGAGGATGCGGTGGCGGCACAAGATCGGCGGCATTTCGCCAGGGACAAGGGACGCAAGGTACCGACGAGTACACACCGGCGGGAGCTGACAACTCATCCGTGCAACAGCACCTGCCCCTGGTGCGCGTGCTGCGTGCAGCACAGGATGACACCGCCGACAGTAGCAAAGGGGATAACCCGGAGTGGCGGGCCGGAGGCCGCGGGGAGCATCGCGGCAACGGTGAAGCAAAGCGATGGAATGCTGAGCACTGGATGGTGAGCGTCGTCGACCCCGGAGACCGGTTATGCAGTGCTGCGATTGATGGATTATCCTTCCTGGCGAGTGACTGTCGATGGCAAGCCGGCGCAGGGCCGCCCGATCCGGGAGGATGGCCTGATGGCAGTGCCGGTGACGCCGGAAGATCACATGATTGAAGTCCAGTGGGCCGCGACCAGGGACGTCATCGCTGGGCGCCTGGTTTCTGCCATCGCATTGCTGGCGCTGGCTACAGTGGGCATGCTGGAGCGCCGGAAGCGTCGGGTATGATTACCAAAATGCAAGAAAGCGTGCGGGAGATTCTGGGCAGCGGTGCGGAGCTTATCGATCAGGCTCTGGATGGTCTCTTGCCGGGCCCGGATCAGGCGCCGGTCTCCATCCACCGGGCGATGCGGCACAGCGTTTTTGCCGGTGGCAAGCGGCTGCGGCCGGTGCTGTGCATGGAAGCAGCCAAGAATGATCTGCGGCTCCGATCAGCTTCCCCCTGGGGTTGAAGAGCTGGGCGCGGCCATCGAAATGCTCCATACCTATTCCCTGATCCATGACGATTTGCCGGCGCTGGACAACGATGATCTGCGCCGGGGCAAACCCACCTGCCACGTCGTCTTTGGCGAAGCAATCGCGATCCTGGCTGGGGATGCGCTGCAAACCCAGGCTTACGAGGTACTCGCCGGCCTGCCAGTGCCCTGCGCCGCAGACGGTGCGAGATTGTGCGCTCCATCGCGCAGGCTACGGGTACGGTCGAAGGGATGATCGGTGGCCAGGTCATGGATCTGGAAGCCGAGGAGCATAAGCCAACCCCGGAGCTGGTGGAAGCCATCCATCGTGCTAAGACCGGTGCGCTGATTCGCGTCAGCCTGATCACCGGGGGTATCTACGCGGGTGGGGACCGGACGACATCAGCGGCTGCGGGAATTTGGACGCAAAGCCGGACTGGCGTTTCAGATCATGGACGACGTGCTGGATGTAACCCAGAATTCGTCTCAGCTGGGGAAAACAGCGGGCAAAGATGTAGCCAGCGAAAAAGCTACCTGGCCGGCGGTCTACGGGGTGGCCCAGAGTGTGAAGGATGCGGAGCGGCTGGTCGATGAGGCGTTTGCCCAGTTAACCAGCTATGGCGAGCGCGCGGACCGTCTGAAGGCGGTGGCACGATACCTGGTCGAGCGGAAGAACTAGGATGGCACTCAGCGAAGAAGACGTGATACAGGCCTTGCGGGATTGCTACGATCCGGAGATCCCAGTGAATATCGTCGACCTGGGATTGATTTACAAGGTGATGTTGACTCCGGACGCGAATTCCAAACGGGCCTTTCCCCGGCAGCGCGTCGAGGTCGAGATGACGATGACCTCGCCAGGCTGCCCTTCCCACGTCACCATCATGGAACAGGTGCGTAACCGGCTGGCAGGCATTCCGGAGATCAGCGAGCACCCAGGTCAATCTGGTGTGGGAACCGCCCTGGACGCCGGACCGCATCAGCCAAAAAGCCCGGGAACAGCTGGGAATCGGCTAAAGGGTCGGGGTGGGAAGGTAGATACGGCCTTAGGAGGGCGTGCGACGACCCGCATCACATCAATTGAGTCCCGCAGAGCCTGCCCTGAGCTCGTAGCGGTGAGCTTACTGGCGAACCATTTTTTCTACTACGGTACGCAATTTCTCGCCCTGGCTGGTGAGTTCTCCCACAAATTTCTCAAAACGGCTCAGCATGCTGTGACCATTGTCGAGATAGTCGGGGATGTTGTTCCAGACTTTTTTGACGCCCTCAGGATCTTCGACCAGTGCGAAGATGGTTCCGGCCGCCGCGACGGCTAATCCAGCTTTGCGCTTTCCACTGGCCAGCAGCACAGCCCCCGTCACCAGCGATCCGGCGGCAACTGTGCGTACCCAGTTCTTGTCCCAACCCTGGTCGAGCAGGCGGTTTCCCTGGTACTTCAGGCCTTCGGCGGCGTCCTGGACGGTCGATGCTACTTGCTGCGGAATGTGTGTGATCCCCATCGCTCTCTCTCTTTCGCGTGCAACTCAGTTATAGATGCGAAAAAATGCTTAGAGCATTTTTCGCAATACGGTGAACCGTTGAACAACTGTTAGGTGCAGCTTTCGTTGGCGGAAAGCTGCGTGGACTTCTGCGGCTTCGGGCCTACACCTTTGCGAAAAATGCCTAGTCGAGATCGAATTCACGCAGAGGGCGTCCCTCGTCGGGAGATTCCTTTGCCTTGCGCAACGCTTCCTCGAATCGCTTGTCGAACAATTGTTGTTTGTTCTTTTCGGCCTCGACAGACTGCCGGAAAATATCTTCTTTGCGCTCGTCCTGTTCGCGCATGGCCTTGGCCGCGGATTCAAAATCCTCAAAAGTACGCTTGCGGGGTGCGGGGGTGTGGGAGAGAACGCCTCGGGTCTCGGGGTCAACCTTCAGGATCGCCCCGCAATCAGGGCAGATGACGTCGAACGGCTTTGCCGGTGTAGCCTTCATGCTGCCAACATTCTAAAACATTTAAGGGTCACCTGCGTCCGCCCTACAACCAGATGGCTTTGTGCCCAGGGCATTGCTGTCCAGCATGCTCCACCAGCAGTTCAGGAAGCGCGTCCCCATAGCGGGAGAGGAACCATGCCGCGCCCAGGATCCGTTCCTGTGGATGGCGATTGGGGAACAGGTTGAGCGCGATCAGCCCGGCATCGCGGCCGAGGGTTTGATCCTGCCGGAGCTCGTAGTTTGCCGCCAGCCGGCGCATGCGGTTCATCTGGTAGCGCATCTTGGAGCTGCTCACGTCCGCAGCCCGGCCCAGACCGGGGTCGAGGGAATGCATGTAAGTGGCCAGTGCCGAGAGTTCCGTATCGAGAGCATTGCCGGCGGCGGCCAGCTTGCGCTTGCCGATCGCGGAAATCGACCGCGCACCCAGACGCTGAGCCAGCTCCAGCGGGTCCTTCAGGGCGCTCTGTATCACGTCGGGCAGCGACACGTCGTAGCGGGCCAGCAGATCCGCAATCGCCGGCTCGATAAGCGTTGCGGAAAGACGCGGAAGGACAGGAGTAGTGCGGCCAAGGATGCGCTCGTAAAGTACCTGCGATTGAGCGAAATAGGCAACTTCGGAGGGACCGCCCACATAGGCGGCGGTGGGTAGTATGGAATCCTGAAAAACAGGCCTCAGTAGGGCGTTGGGGCTGAGGCGCTCCGGCTCCGCATCGAGAATGGTCAACAGCTCTGCGGTGGAATAGCTTTGTCTCGCCGCGTGCCATCCACCCTCAGCGGTGCGCCGCAGGGGAACCCGTGCGCCCGTGCTTCCGTCGAACAGAAACAGCAAGCTGGACAACGGTGGAACCAGAACCTGGGAATGATAACCGGCCGCCGCCAACTGCTGGTCGCGGTCGCTGAGCGCCACTCGCAATTCATCCGCGCGCACGATTGCCTGGCGCAGGACATCGCTGCCCAAAGCGTGGAAGGCGCGAGAAGAGGCGTCCAGCACCACCAGACCTTGCGCGGCAAAGGTGTGGGAAATGAATTGCGCGAAGGCCTGGCCTAGGCTCTGGCCTTCGCGATAACTAGCGGAGAGCTGATCCAGCAGCGGGCCCGGACCGAGGATCTCTGCCGCCTGGGTCAGCAGGTCTTCCATGCTCTTCCCTATGGCGACTTTACCGGCTGCCGTGCTGCTGCCAGGATCCGAGGCCAGCCGGAGCGCCTTTAACTCGTGCCGATCGGGGAAGGTTACCTGGGCCGCTTCCGCCAGATCATGGTCTTCGGTCGCCAGCCAGAAAATAGGCACGTGCGGGCTGCCGGCGATCGAGGCGTCTTTTGCTTTGCGAATGGTAGTCGCTGCTTTGAGGATGGTGAAGAGTGGGCCACCGAACAATGTCACCTGCTGACCGGTGACCACCGCGCCGGCGCCGCTCCGCAGCCGGGCGATGTTCTCAAAAACCGGATCAGCAGCACCGAAACTCCGGTTTTGCTGCTCCAGCAGATCACAAAGAGTCTCGCGGCCAGCGGGGGGAAGAACCGGACGAGTGGTCATCCACTCGGTTGAATAGGCACTCGCTGAATAGAAGGGAGTCAACGCTTCCCGCCGCTCCGCAAAGTCGAGGAACAGGCGGCTGAGGCCGGGCAGAAGGGAGATGGGATAACACTCGGTGTTCATGGCTGTCCCTTCCACCATCGCAAATCGCTCCCTACGGTCCTGCTGTAGTTTCTCATCATTTTCGCCGCAGCGAACTGCGCAGCTCTTTCTCGCCCAAAGCGGGTAATGTTTCGAGAGCGTACAGCGCCAGCGAGCGATACACGTCCGCCAACATAGGATGGACCTTAAGGGCCTGAAGATGCAGATCAATTGTCTGCACGTCGCCCCGGGCGATCGGCCCGCTAAAGCTCTTGCCGGGACCGCGGAGAAAGAAGTTGTCCAGGGTAGCGCGGACAATGGGCTCAATCAACCGCCTTGCCTGCCGGGGGGTGAATCCGGCCAGGATCGCTGTGTCGTGGGCCGCAGCCAGGTGGCTGACCAGCAGCGGCGATGACAACACACCGACCGCGTGGTAGAGCGCTTTGCTGCCAGCCTCAACGGCAAATGGGCGGCCACCCACCTGGCGCACGATCGCGTTCAGGATGCGGCGGCTGGCGGCATCCGCTTCGACTCCAAAGGGCACTCCTTGCAGCGAAACCGGAACCCTGGTGGCAAAGCTCATCACAGGATGCACCGAGGCCACGGAAGCCCCCGCAAGGGCAGCCGTCTGCAGCACCTGCGCGCTGAGCGCGCCGCTGGAATGGACGACGATCTGTCCCTTGAGACCCCGCTTTCCGGCCAGCGCCACGACCCGTTTAACTACCTGGCCGGTGACTCCCGCGATGGCTGCATCCGGAACACAGAGCCAGAGGACATCTGCCTTGAGCTGAGCGCGATTGAGCGTGGTCAACGGCAAAGCACGGATCCAGGTAGCATGACCGGCACCAGAGCGCTCGCGGGAGAGGATGACCTCCTGCAGACTGACTCCAGCGGCATCGAGTGCATATGCCAGCGAGCTGCCCCAGTTGCCGAGGCCGACGATGGTAACGCTCTGTTGCATACCGGATGGTACTTTAAAAATGTCCAGCATAGAGAAGGAGTGGCATGGCAAAAAAAGCATCCAGCAAGAACAGCCCCAACATCGAAGTGGTCTCATCAACACTGAGCTATGAAGGTCCCCTGTTTCGCGTACACACCGACAAAATCATCGAGAACGGGCGGGAGTTGACCCGCGATGTCATCCGCCACAACGGATCGGTGGTCGTCTTGGCGGTGGATGATTCGAAAAGCAAGCGCGATCCAATGATCGTAATGGAGCGCCAGTATCGCCACGCCGCCAGAGAGGTTCTGTTGGAAGTTCCCGCAGGAAAAATGGAAGAGGGAGAAGATGCGTTGGCGGCCGCGAAGCGTGAGCTGCTGGAGGAAACAGGATTCAAGGCGAAACGTTGGCGAAAAATGATCCGGTACTTCGCCAGTCCCGGCTTCCTGGGCGAATTCATGCAGGTATTCCTCGCCGAGGGTCTGACTCTGGGGGAAGCGCAGCCAGAGTATGACGAGCAAATTGAAATAGAGATGATGCCACTTTCCAAGCTGGTCAAGATGATCGATGCAGGCAAGATCCACGACGGTAAGACGCTGATTTCAGTCATGCTTTATGCACGCCTGAGGGAAAGTGAAAAGAAAAAGAACAGAAAATAGGGCACTTGCTCTATCACCTTCCTGGAGGCCGCACGCAATTCAGCCGACTTTTGGGGAAAACCAAACGAGCCCCTGATGCGTCTGTACAGGAGAGCAGTTTGTTCCCTCATGCTCGATCCGCATCAAGGAAGGTCGACCGCTAGTGGCTCAATACAAAGGCAAGGTCAAGTGGTTCAACAACGCGAAGGGTTATGGGTTTATTGGTCGGGATGACGGCCCGGATGTGTTTGTTCACTACAGCGCGATTCAACTCGATGGATACAAGAGCTTAAAGGAAGGTGACGAAGTGGAATTCGACATCGTCCAGGGGCAGAAGGGACCTCAAGCCGACTCCGTAACTCGAGTTCGAGAAGTAGCCTGACGGCTTCACACTGTGGATGTGCCGCAGGAACACGCGTCCCTGCATCTGGTCAGTCTTCCAGGTGAGATGCGGGGACACGGTGGTGCTGCGCACTCAGCCTTTCTTGTCGTCCACAAAGTGATTTAATGTCCTTTGCATGGACAACAAATCCATCGCGCAGCTATTGGGCGAAACGGCTGACCTGCTGGAGATTGCTGCGGGCGATCCCTTTCGCATCCGCTCTTACCGGCGGGCCGCCGAGGCAGTGGAGAACACTACCGAACAACTCAGCGCGCTCGTGAACGAGCCCGGGCGCCTGCTTGCCATTCAGGGAATCGGCAAGAGCATGGCGGCGAACATCCAGGAAATTGAGACTCGCGGAAGCTTGAAGCTACGCGACGAATTGTTGACAAAATATAGGTCGACCATGCTGGAGTTGCTGAAGCTGCCGGGTATGGGGCCGAAGACCGTGTCTCTTCTCTTCGAGGCGTTGCAGGTAAGCGATATAGAACAGCTACAGACTGCAATTGATGCCGGGAAGCTGGCCACTCTGCCCCGCTTCGGACAAAAGCTGATTGACAAGTTGTCCCGGGGAATCGCTGAATATCACAAAAACAGCGGCCGCTTTCTATTGGACGACGCCGAAGCTGCAGAGGAACGAGTGACCCTTTATCTGGAGCAGTTCCCAGGGATAGAACAAGTGATGGCGGCCGGATCTCTGCGCCGCGGACGGGAAACTGTGGGCGATCTGGACCTGCTGGTGACGGGGCCCGCTTGCGCTGAGGAGAAGGTGGCTGCGGCAGTCGACTACACCGCAGCGTATCCCCCCATTGCCGAATTATTGGCGAAAGGGCAGAACAAAGTCAGCTTCCGTTTGAGCAGCGGCCTGCAGGTCGATGTGCGTTTACTGCCGATGGCGTCATATGGCGCGGCCCTGCAATACTTCACCGGCTCGAAAATGCATAACGTCTGGCTGCGCCAGCGAGCACTGAAACGTGGTTACACCTTGAGCGAATATGCACTGGCGCGCCTGGATGACGGCGCCGTCGTCGCCGCCGCATCTGAGCAAGAGATCTATCAGGCGCTGGGGCTCGATTGGATTCCGCCGGAGCTGCGCGAAAACCAGGGCGAAATTGAGGCTGCTGCTGAGCACCGCCTGCCTCGGCTGATCGAAACCGGTGATCTGCGCGGCGATGTGCATATGCACACCGTCGCGACCGATGGGAAAAACACCATCCTCGAAATGGCCGAGGCAGGCATCGCCCGCGGATATGAATACATCGCGATTACCGATCACTCCAAAAATCTGGCCATGGTAAATGGACTCGACGATCAACGCGCGCTCGAGCACATGAAACAGATTCGCGACGTGGATGCCCGCATGGAGGGCCGCATCCGTGTTCTAACCGGGATCGAAGTGGACATCCTGGGCGATGGAGAGATCGACCTGTCGCAGGAAGTGCTGGCGCAAATGGACGTGGTGATCGCCAGCATTCACTCTCTTTTCCAGCAGCCCAAAGAGCAGATGACCGAGCGTCTCCTCCGGGCGTTGGAGAATCCCTACATCCGCATTCTTGGCCATTTGACTGGGCGCTTATTGCTGCGCAGAGATAGCTACGAGATGGATTTGACAGCCGTGCTCAAGCAGGCGGCAAAGCTTGGTGTGGCGGTGGAACACAATGCGTATCCTGACCGGCTTGACCTGTGCGATATCGACCTGCGACGCGCTCGAGAGCTGGGTTGCAACATTGTGATCAATACTGACTCGCACCAGGTCGCCCATCTGGACGCGATGCATTATGGGGTCAGGCAATTACGACGCGCGTGGCTGACGAAGGCCGATGTGCTGAATACCAGGCCTGCCGGGGATTTTCTGGCGGGGTTGCGTCCGCGGCCGTAGGTCTCGGCTGCGGTTTCTAGAAAAACATTTCCACGAACGGTCCGCATAAACTGCAGATCCCTCGGCTTCGCTCCTAATGACAACCGGCAGAGCTGCACATCGAATACCGTGGTATCCCACATCTCGCGAAAAACGAGCGAGATGTGGGCCACCCGGCCTTTGTTGCCGGTACAGGAAACCCGGTCATTTCTCTCCCGACTCGCTTCAGCGAGTCGGCTGCTCGGGATGACAAAGGAAAAGGGCGACGGTTCCTTAGAAAGTGGTTGCTGGACCGAGGCGTTTTCATCACCTTCGGCGGGCCAGGGGCCCCATGACAACTCGGTCGAAAAACATTTCCAGGAAGCGGCGTCAACACAGAGATCTCTCCGCTGCGCTGCGGTCGAGATGACAATTCTGCTTGGTGCGATAAATTTGTCATCTCGACCGAAGCGTGAGCAGTGGAGAGATCTGCGGTTTCCCTTTTAGAACACCCTCTCGTCCAGCACCGAGCGAAGATACCTTCCGTACCCGCTCTTCGCTACCCTGGCGATCAGCTTCTCCAGACGTGCGGCGTCGATCCATCCCAATCGATACGCGATCTCTTCCGGACAGGCAATTTTCAGTCCTTGCCTTTTCTCGATGGTCTCAATAAAAATAGCGGCCTCGATCAGCGAGTCGTGGGTTCCCGTATCAAGCCACGCAAAGCCACGTCCCAGAACCTGGGTCCGCAGTTTCCCTCTCTCCAGGTACCACCGGTTCACATCGGTGATCTCCAATTCTCCTCGCGCAGAAGGAGCAATCTGCCGAGCAATCCGCGAGGCCTCGCCGTCAAAAAAATAAAGCCCCGTAACCGCGTAACGCGATTTTGGTTTCTCCGGCTTTTCTTCAATCGATAACGCCCGGCCGGACGCGTCGAACTCTACCACTCCGTAGCGCTCCGGATCAGAGACCGGATAGGCAAAGACGACCGCCCCATCCTCAACCTGCGCCGCTTGCTGAAGACTGTGGGCAAAATCATGACCATAGAAAATATTGTCGCCAAGAATAAGCGAACACGGCGCACCGCCGACGAACTGCTCACCAATAATCAGCGCCTGCGCCAAGCCGTCCGGGGACGGTTGCACGGCATATTGAAAGCACATTCCCCATTGCTCGCCGGATCCCAGTAGCCGCTCAAAGAGCGCCGTATCCGCCGGCGTAGAGATGATCAGCACCTCCCGAATGCCGGCCAGCATCAATACCGACAGCGGGTAGTAGATCATCGGCTTGTCGTACACAGGGAGCAATTGCTTGGAGACCACATGGGTCACAGGATAGAGGCGGGTCCCGGAACCGCCGGCGAGGATGATGCCCTTCATCGCGCAGCGCTCCCGCGGTGGGCATAGTTCAGATCGATCCAATGGCGGTAGGCCCCGCTGGTCACCTGCTCGACCCATTCCTGATGGGCAAGATACCACTGCACCGTGCGGCGCAAACCGGTGGCAAAGGTCTCAGCGGGACGCCAACCGAGCTCCCGCTCGATCTTAGCGGCGTTGATGGCGTAGCGCCGGTCATGGCCGGGCCGGTCGGTCACAAAGTGGATCAGGTTGTGGTGCGGCACATGGGAAGAATCGGGCAGCATCTCATCGAGCAGACTACAGAGCAAGTGCACCGTATCCAGATTGGCCTGCTCATTGCGGCCGCCAATGTTGTACGTTTCACCGATCTTCCCCCGCTCCAGCACCGCTCGAATGGCTGAGCAATGATCGCCGACGTAAAGCCAATCGCGGACCTGGCGGCCATCGCCGTACACCGGCAGCTGTTTGCCGGCCACTGCGTTGGTGATCATCAGCGGCAGAAGCTTCTCTGGAAACTGATACGGGCCGTAGTTGTTCGAGCAATTAGTAGTAACCGCCGGCAGCCCGTAACTGTGAACGTAGGCGCGCACCAGATGGTCAGAGGCTGCCTTGGATGCGGCGTAGGGACTGTTGGGGGCGTATGCGGTGGTTTCTTCGAACGCCGGATCCTGAGGGCGGAGAGTCCCGTAGACCTCATCTGTGGAGACATGCAGAAACCGAAATCTCTTACCATCCTCCGGCGAGCTTTTAGCCAGGTAGGCGCGCGTGGCCTCGAGCAGCCGGAAGGTACCCTCGATATTAGTGCGAACGAACGCCTCGGGCCCCGAGAGCGAGCGATCCACATGGCTCTCCGCCGCAAAATGCAAAATCGCTCGGGGCTGATAGTGATCGAGCAAACGATTGAGAAACGGCGGATCGCAGATGTCGCCCTGTTCAAAATGGTAGCCGGCAAGATGCTCGACCGAGGTCAGGTTTTGCAGGTTGCCGGCATAGGTGAGCTTGTCGAGGTTCACCACCGGGGCGCCCCCCAGGGCGAGCCAATCCAGCACGAAGTTCGACCCGATGAACCCAGCTCCGCCCGTGACAAGAATCGGGGATAAATCGTTCAGCATCGCTTTATTTCTATCTAAGTACGCGTGGGCAGGCTAGCACGAAAATAATCAAGAGACAGCTCGAGTCCCTGGCGAAGAGCAATTTTTGGCTCCCACCCAAGCAGAGTTTTTGCCTTGGTGATGTCCGGGCATCGCTGCATGGGATCGTCGATCGGCAGGGGCTCATAGCGAATCTTGCTGCGCGAACTGGTGACCGCCAACACCTCGCGCGCACAATCCTTGATGGTCCACTCCACCGGGTTGCCTATGTTCACCGGAAGATGCTCGCTCGAACGGGAAAGCAAAACGATACCCGCGATCAAATCGGACACGTAGCAGAAGCTTCTGGTCTGCATGCCATCGCCATAGATGGTGAGGTCTTCATCGAGCAGCGCCTGGATCATCAGGTTAGAGATGACGCGGCCATCGGTCGGCTGCAAGCGCGGTCCGTAGGTATTGAAGATGCGCACCATGTGAGTATTGACGCCATAGTAGCGGTGGTACGCCATGATGAGCGCCTCGGAGAACCGCTTGGCCTCATCGTAGACCGAGCGCGGCCCAATAGGGTTGACCCGGCCCCAATACGTTTCCGTCTGCGGATGCACGTCGGGATCCCCATAGCACTCAGACGTGGAAGCGTGCAGAAAGCCGGCCTGATACTTACGTGCCAGGTCCAGAGCGTTCCTGGTTCCCTGGGAACCTACATTAAGGGTCTCAGGACCGAGCCGGGCATAGTCGAATGGGCTGGCAGGGGACGCGAAGTTGAAAAGATAATCGATCGGTCCCAGATCAAATGGCTGGCAGATGTCCTGCTCCACCAGGTTGAATCGCGATTCGTTCTTCAGGTGCGCCAGGTTGGTAGGGTGCCCAGTGGACAGATTGTCCACGCCCACCACTTGGTGGCCCTCAGCAAGGAGGGCGTCGCACAGATGAGAGCCGAGGAAGCCGGCAGCGCCGGTGACCAGGACACGATGAGTCGTCAAAATACGGTTTCCCCCCGTCTTGGAGTCGATCGAACAGAATCGCCCCGAACACTAAAAGATTATAAGTTTTACGGCCAGCGCTTGGTCGACGCGGATTCGACCGAGGTGTGCTGGGAGGGCCTGCCGACACTGAGATAGGTGAAGCCCAGATCCTGCATGACCCAGGGGTCAAACAGGTTGCGGCCATCGATGATGATGGGATAGCGCAACGTGTAGCGCAGCCGTTTGAGGTCCAGACGGCTGAATTCCGCCCAGTCGGTCAGGATCAGCAGGGCGTCGGCATTGTCCGCCGCGGCATAGGGATCTTCGGTGTATTGCAGGTTCGCGTGGGGCGGCATTTCAATCTTCGCCCGTTCAATCGCAGCCGGATCATGAGCGCAGATCGAACTGCCCGCATCGAGCAGCATGCGGATGATTTCGAGGGCGGGAGATTCGCGGATATCATCCGTCCCTCCCTTGAAGGCCAGACCGAGCACCCCAAGACGCTTCTTGCGCAGGGTCCACAACGCGGAGCGAATTTTCTGAAAGAACCGCTCCTTCTGGAGTTCGTTAATCTTTTCCACTTCTTCCAGCAGGCTAAAGTCGATGCCCAGCTGTTGCGCTACATAGCGAAAAGCAGCCACATCCTTGGGGAAACAAGAGCCGCCATAACCAATGCCGGCGCTGAGGAATCGCTTGCCGATCCGCTTATCCATGCCCATGCCACGCGCAACATGCTCCACGTCCGCATCCACCGCTTCGCACAGGTTGGCGACCACGTTGATGAAGGAGATCTTCATGGCCAGAAAAGCATTCGAGGCATGTTTGATGATCTCAGCCGCCTTGGTGGAGGTCTGCAAAATCGGCGGAAGATCGGCAGCGCATCGATGGCCTGGAACGGCGTCCGAGCGCTCGTAGTAGCTGCCGGAAGTGAGAGGCTCGTAAATGGCCGCCAAAAGAGTCGCCGCGGCTTCACTGTCGGCGCCGAGAACGATTCGGTCGGGATGCAGAAAATCCTTGACCGCAGTGCCTTCGCGAAGGAATTCGGGGTTCGACGTTACATCGAAGAGCGCCCTCGAAACACCATTCCGTTCAATCGTGCGTCGAATCCAGTCATTGGTGTAAACCGGCACCGTGCTCTTCTCGACGATGACCTTATAGGAGTGAATGGAACGGGCAATCTCGCTGGCTACGGCGTCCACATAAGACAGATCAGCATTGCCGGTCTCGCTTTGCGGCGTACCTACGGCGATGAAGATCACCTGCGACGCCTGCGTGGCATGGCCAAGATCGGTGGTGAACTGCACCGCGCCGCTAGCCCGGTGCCGTCCCAGCAACTCGGGAAGAAACTCCTCGTGAATCGGCACCAGGCCCTGGTTGAGCTTGTTTACCTTATCCTCGTCGTTGTCCACGCATAAGACCCGATGGCCGATTTCAGCAAAGCATGCGGCCGCTACCAAACCAACATATCCCGATCCGACTACCGTAATTGCAATGGATTCGCTCATCTTGTTTTCTGGACTCCGCCTGGCACCAAATAATCTAATGTAACTAGTAATTTTGGGGGAAAGCCATACTCAAATGGTGCAAGATTCGAACCAGCGGTCGAGACGCCGCGGAAACAGCAACTGCTACCCCCCCATCTGCTATTTCCACCGGGCATAACCGTTCCGAGTCCGAAAAATTCCCGAAATTCCTGATTGTCCGGCATTAACCATCGATCACGGGCACAGCCTCCGCCACGGATGCCACCAAATCTCGCTGATCTATAAGGCCTTAGGAAAAAAGGCCTTAGGAAACGGGAAATCCAGGGCTTAAACCGTAGCCTCTACGCTGTCGGTGTTCTTCGTGGGGGAGCCTGAAGCCTGTGCTTCATCCTTTACTTCCTCTTCATGGTATTCCATCTCGGTGTTGATGGACCAGACATTGTCCTTATCCGCGGACCCCGGCGAGGATGTTATCGACCGCGGTCATGGCGGTCAGCATGGAGTGGTCCTGATTGTTGTACTTATGCATCCCATTTCGGCCAACCAGGTACAGATTATGGTAGCGATCGAGGAATTCGCGGATCACGTGGAACCGGTCATACGTACCAAAATAGGCCGGGTAGGTCTTGGGCACGCGCACCACATGTGCGTCCGTTACTTCGCAAGCCCGCAAAATGCCGATCTTCTCCACCTCGGCGATGGCAAATTTCTTCAAATCCTCGTCTGCCATCTTCCATAGGGCGTCCGTTTGATAGCAAAAATATTCAAGGCCGATCCAGGTCTTGCTGGGGTCGGCCACCATATACGGGCTCCAGTTGTTGAAAATCTGCAGCCGCCCCACCAGCACATCCGGCTCCTGGATGTAGATCCAGTTGTCCTTGAGAGGACCTCCATCGGCTTCACGCACCGTCAGTTGATTGACCAGGAGCCCGACCGTAATAAAGTCACGATATTGCAAACCGTCGCTCACCTCCCGCACCTCGCTGGGTATCGGGGTGTCCATCGCGTCAATCAGTTCGCGTACGGGCATGGTGGAGAAAACATAGTCGGCTGCAAAGCGGCGCCGTTGCCCGTTATCGCTGACTGCCTCCACCGCGGTGATCGTATCCCCCTCCACGAACAGCCTGGTGGCGCGCCACCCGAGGAGAATCTCTCCTCCCTGCTCGCGGATCTGATCGGCTGCATGCTCCCACAACTGACCCGGGCCATATTTCGGATACAAAAACTTCTCGATCAGGGATGTTTCCGTGCCCTTCTGCTGGATCGCCTGGTCCTTGTGGAAAGCAAGGGCCTTCTTAAGAAAATGGAGGACGGCCGTCGTGAGTGAAAGCCCTTTGATGCGCTGTGCCCCCCATTCCGCGCTGATTTTTTCGCAGGGCACCCCCCACACCTTCTCTGTGTAGGACTTGAAAAAAGTGAGGTAGAGTTGCCGCCCGAAGCGGTTGATCAGGAAGTCTTCGAGCGAATTCTCGACCTTGCGTGGAAAGAGCCGTGCCAACAGGTAGCTGACACCAATCTTCATAGTGCGGACGAGGCCAAGCTTGCCCAGCGTGTCCCCCGTCAGCTTGATCGGGTAGTCGAAGAAGCGGCGCAGAAAGTAGATCCGGCTCTTGCGCGGGCGTACCAGCATCACCAGGTCCGTGGTCTCGGGTGTGAGTCCCAAGCCGCTGGTCTTGAGGGTTCGCTGTTTACTCTGGTGCCGCAGCGCATGCTGGGTATCCGCGCTGGCCTCGGGCGGCATCAAATTCATCCACCAGTTCATGACTCGGTCCGATTTGGAGAAAAACCGATGCCCCCCAATGTCGATACGATTGCCGTTATGCCGGATAGTGCGCGAGATGCCACCTATCTCCTGGCTGGCCTCGAGCACAATGGGATGCACGTCGGAACGGCGAAGAAACTCCAGGGCGGCCGTGAGGCCTGCGGGCCCGGCACCGATGAGCAAAGCGGTTTTAGGCATGAAAACTCCAGCTGGCGATGGAAAACGATGGAACGATCAGGCAGACCACCCCGGAAGGGTTGCCTTTCCCATCAATAACACGGTAACAGGATCGATGCTTTATGAAACGCTGCATTCACGCTGGAGTGAGCCTCGCGAATTAAGGTCGCGCGACCCTGATGAAGATTCGTGAGGTCTTGCGTGCTTTTCGTGCTATTACCCTGAAAGGTTCCGGCTGAGCTGTTGCCAGGGCCAGAATAATCTGTCACTGCTGCACGCACTCTTGCCGTGTAAAGCCTACCACGATGAGTCGCCGTTCCGGTTGCGTCTATTTGATGCAGTACCTTGCGCGCTAATTGTTATCACTGTTCTGTCTTGGTACAGCACTGTTTCTCTTCTAGACAGACGAGTACGTTTTGATTACCCTGAACGTGCATCAGGGAAGAACCGTTGCAAAATAGGCGAGCTTCGCTCTATCACAACGAGGACCTGCTGCGAAGTTTTCGTTCTTCCAGCTTCGAGAACAGGTTTCTCGATGAGAGTTCCGGATTGGGAATCACACCGCAAGCCGCCTTTGGGCATCATACTGTGTACTAGCGCTGCAACTATTGTTGGATTTGTAACCAGAGAGGTTACTTGGTAGAAACGACTGGATGCAGCGCATGCTCTAATTATGTCCGTACTATGCGCGATGCAATGGAAACCTTAACCAGGGGGCAAAAGCCGTATTTCCCTGGCTTTCCGAGATCTCCAGACACCGACGGTATCAACATTTGATTTCACGGGCGGCTAACATGCGACTTCTCTCTAGAACACTAGCTTTGGCGGTCCTCGTGGCGGGAGCCACGCTGCCAAATGCGGCGGATGCCCAGGTGGTACCCGCGATCAAGGGTGGCGGAAGTCAAATCAATGTCTATGGGACCTATACCCTGGTCAAATCCGACTTCAATTCCACACTAGACTACCCGCCCAAAGCCCCTTCGCCTGACAACACTCTCGACGCCAACGGCTGGAACCAGGGTTTTTCCGCGGGCGCTGACTTCCGCCTCGGGCGGTTTGTGTTTGGTCAACCGGCCGTCGGAACGCGCTTTACTTACAGCACCGGTACCTATGGGAAGCAACGAACCTTCATGTTCGGCCCCGAACTCCACTACATCTACAAGCGGTTCCGTCCCTACGGCGACTTCATGATCGGTCCCGGTAACATCACCTACAGCACGGGCCAAACGGACAACAGCATCGTTTACGAGCTTGGCGGCGGCGTCGATTACCACAAGAACCGGTGGCTGAACTTCCGCATGGTCGACTTTCAGTATCAGTTTTGGGATCTCGGAAACCATTACTATCCACCAGGGTTTCTGCCCGGGCAGCCCGGCGTTTACATCGACACCAAGCTCAAGCCATACACTCTCAGCTTCGGCGTCCTCATCCGGGTTCGGTGAGCTAAAGCCCCCCGCAGCTCAGTTCTCACAAACCAAGGGTATTCCACATCGCTCCTGCAAAAGGAGTGAGATTCGGGATACCTTTCTTCGTAGGAACCTGGATATTCTCTCCTCTGTGATGTCATCGTGAAGTAAAGATGTTCCCAGTCGCCCAACCCGACGATCCATACCTGAGGCCCTCGTTCTCTGTGTCGAACCGCATGGGCAGGCTGGCATGGTCCATCATCTGGACTCTTTTGTTTCGCCCGTCACCCCGGCCGTTTCACTCCTGGCGCGCCTTTCTGCTGCGCGGCTTCGGCGCTGAGTTGGGGCCAAATTGTCATTTTTATCCCAGGTCCCGCGTGTGGGCTCCCTGGAACCTGGTGTGCGCCGACGGGGTAACGCTGGGTGACGAGGCGGAAATTTATAACCCCTCCCTCGTCACCATGGGATCGCATGCCATCGTTTCCCAACAGGCTTACATCTGCGGAGCTACGCACGACTACAATGACCCGGCGTTCCCGCTCATTTCCTTTCCCATCAATCTCGGCGCCTACTCATGGGTTTGCGCGCGCGCTTCTGTCTCTCCGGGGGTCAACGTTGGCGAGGGAGCAGTGCTTGGACTAGGGTCGGTGGCCACGCGAGATCTAGAGCCCTGGACCGTGTACGCGGGCGTTCCCGCACAACCCGTAAAGCAACGGGTGGGACGAGAACAAAGCAGCGCAGCCACGTAATAAGTTGGACTCCACACCCATCGCCAGGAATGAATTCGCCCATTTCTCCTGTTAGTGTGTGGGTAGACCTATAGGAGAAATACGCTTACCGATGCAGCCTGTCTCGTCATACCCTCACCGAACAAAGACGGGCGCCTGGAACCTCGTTCTTGGGGCGACGATCGCAGCCCTTTTCTGCATGGCCGCAGTTTGGACGCCCCACGCTGAGGGACAGAACGATAACGGCGGTCTGTCTTCGCAGAGTTCGGCGCCGGTTAATATCACCCCTGCTCCTAGTAACCCTTCAGCGAACACTCCGCTCGAGCCTATTTTCCCTCAGTCGCCGTCGAACGCGAACACGGTGAATGGGGCGGCGCGCTCCTCCAGAGACGCCTCGCCCTTGGGACCCGCATTGAGTGCAGGACTGGGCTATGGACCGATACACCCAGGCGATATCGTAGAGGTGCAAGTGTTCGATGCCCCGGAATACTCGGTGAGAATGCCGGTATCGCCCGCAGGGCAAATCGCGATCCCCTACGCCGGGCTCTTTCATATAGAAGGAATGACTTCCATCGAGGCAGCCAGCGAAATCGCACGCCTCTTCGTGCAACAACAGATCCTGCGGGACCCGCGTGTGATTGTCACCACGCAACAGTTTGGTTACAGCGTGACCGTGATGGGCGAGGTAAGAAGTCCCGGCATTTACCCCCTGGCGGGAAAGAAGCGGCTGGTTGATATGCTCACCGAGGCCGGGGGTATCACCGACCGGGCGGGGCACGTGGTGGAGATATTTCCCTCCGGCTCGATGAAAAACCCGCAGACGGTTTTGTGGGATCCCACGCTGCGCGAGAATGACAACGCCGAACTGGAAATTAAAACCGGGGAAACCATCCTGGTAAGCCGATGTGGCGTGGTCTACGTGGGTGGTAATGTAGCCCGGCCGGGAGCATTCCCGATATGCGAGTCCAACCACACCACCGTCTCTGAGGTGATTGCGCTGGCCCAGGGAACCAAGTCGAACTCGTATGCGAATCGTACGCTCCTGCTGAGAAGCACGGGAAATGGCACCAGGGTGGTGCAAAAGGTCAAACTCGAAGATGTGTTACGAGGACGAACGGTGGACATCACCATGCAGCCCGACGACATTCTCTTTATTCCGCCAAGCATACTCAAGGCGGCCGGGAAAACTGCTTTGACGGCCGCCATCGGATTCGCCACGCAGGCGTATTTCTACACCCGCTAGATGATCTCGGAAAAATCCCCTTCCCAGGAAGAGCCCAGGGTAGCGATGTGCCGATGAAGTTCAGTATCGTTACCGTCTCCTTCAATCAGCGGCAGTACCTGGAGGAAGCCCTCACCTCGGTGCTGGCGCAGGATTACCCTGCGATCGAATACATCGTGGTGGACCCCGGCTCAACGGACGGAAGCCGGGAATTGATCGAAGGCTTTCGCGGCCGCCTGGCCAGCATAATCTTCGAACCCGATCAGGGAGCTGCCGACGGCTTGAACAAAGGTTTTCAGCGAGCCTCGGGCGATATCTTCGGGTTCCTGAATTCTGACGACGTGCTCCTGCCGGCGACGATGAAAAGCGTAAGCCGGGTGTTCGAGCAAAACCCCGATCACGACATCGTGATGGGCAACGGTTTTATTGTCGATGCCCACGGCAAGCGCATCCGCCGCATTCGGGCAGCTGGTTTTACGCTGGACCGGTATTTCTATGGAGGAGCGACCTGGCTACAACAGTCAACGTTTTTCCGCCGCGCTGCATTTGAGGGGGTGGGGGGATTCAACGTCAACAATCGTTCGTGCTGGGATGGCGAACTGTTGGTGGACATGGTGCGGCAGGGTGCCAAGGTCAAGTATGTCAATCAGGACCTGGCGCTTTTTCGTATCCACGCGCAGTCCATCACCGGCTCGCGGCGCCACAGTGAAATGATGAAAGCAGACGCAGACCGCATGTTTTCCCTTTCCCGCGGACGTCGATGGACGGCCATAGACACGCTTCGCGCCTACCTGGTTCGGACGGAACGTATTCTTACCCATCCTGGCGCGGTCGAATCCGCAATCCGGGCGCGCGTGCGCAGAAGCCAGTAACTCCTTAAAGACCAATCGCGAAACCGCTAAGTACACTGGTTCCTTGCGAGAGAAAGATTGGTGAACCGGCTTCCAGCACTCTATAATTTGGACTCTAAAGGGAATGAATCCGACCACTTTCGGGCAGGCGGAGGTTGAGGTCAAGGGGCGTCCACTACAAGACTCCTCCAATCTACTGGTTCGGTGAACTTCCAAACACATGAGTATCTATCCCCCACCATCGGAGCCGGTTGTACTCCCCGAGTATCGCGAACCAGGCGAACGCGAGCGCTCCTTCCTCAGCCTTGGATTGAACGACGGTCAGACGCTGCAGCACTTCCTTCTGATCGGCAAGAAATATATCTGGCTGGTGCTGGTGTGCGCCCTTTTGGGCACGGGTGCCGGATACATCGAGAACGCGACCTCTCCCAAGGAATACCGCTCCACGGCGAACATCGAAATTACCCAGGACACCGCCGATCAGTTCCGCGTGGATACCGGCGGAGGCTACGACAGCGGATACATCGACGTCACCAAACTGGATACTGAGATCGCCATACTGAAGAGCTCAACCCTGGCGTTGCAGACCATCAAGTCGCTGCACCTCAATCAAAACCAGGATTTTCTTCCCCCGGGATCGAATCGTGTTTGGGACCTGGACAAAATCCAGGATAGGCATGCGCTCATTGGGATGTTTGAGGGAGGTCTGGCGGCCGAGCGCTTTGGACACACGAATATTCTTGACCTCAGTTTTACTGCACGCAATCCGGAGCTTGCCGCGGTCATCTGCAACACCCTCATCGACAATTATGTGCAGCACAACTTCAGTGAGAATTATGCCGCGACCCAGGAGGTTTCTGTCTGGCTGCAGCAGCAATTGGGTGATCTGAAGAATCGTCTGGAATTAAGCCAGGAGCACATGCTCAATGTGCAGAAGGATATTGGCCTGGTGGGCATTGATCAGACGCAAAGTATTGTGCTTTCCCGTTTGGTGGATATCAGCCATGACGTGACCACGGCTGAGGCGCAGCGCCTGGTCGCCCAGGCCAAGTTGATCACGATGCAAAGTGCTCCGCCCGATGTACTGGCCACCCTGAGCGGAGACCCGGTCCTACTGGGACTCAAAGAAAGAATGACCTCGCTGCAGGCGGAAAATGCCAACCTGAGTGCCAAATACGGCGCCAGGAATCCCCACCTATTGGAGAATCGCTCGGAACTCGCTGAAGTTGAGCGCAGCATGAAGGTGGAACAAGGTACGGTTCTTGCCCGGGCCCAGGAGGAAGTCAACGCCGCCAAGGCAAACCAGGATGCTCTGCAGCGCAGGTTAGATCAGGAAAAAGGCAGCGCTTACATGGGTAACTCGAAGGCGGTCGAATACTCGCTGGCCCGCCGGGAATACGAAGCCAATCGAGCGTTGTACGACGGGTTGCAGCAGCGGCTTCAGGAGGCGGGTATCATTGCCGGCCTGCACTCCACCAATATCCGGCGCATCGACCCTGCCGACGCCCCAGACTTCCCCAGTTCGCCGCGCAAGTCGGTCAACCTGACGCTCGGCCTCATGTGCGGCCTCGGTATTGGGTTGGTGCTGGCCTTCCTGGTTGAAGCTCTGGATACGAATATCAAGACCATTTACGACATCGAGGAACGGCTCGGTCTGCCCATGCTGGGTGTCGTGCCCCAGGTCGACTCCAAGCTCCTTTCCCCGGAGACATTTGTCAGAGACGCTACCTCACCAGTTCCCGGAGCCTGGTCGCGGCTGGCTGAAGCCTACCGCGCGCTGCGCACCACCATCCTTCTCTCCCGTGCGGGAACACCACCGCAGGTCATCCTGATCAGCAGCGCCAAGCCCTCAGAAGGCAAGACCTCGGTCACTACCCTGGAGTCGATTGTATTTGCCCTCAACGGCGCTCGTGTGCTCCTGATCGACTCTGACTTGAGAAGGCCATCTGTGCATCTCCGGTTTAGAATTGCCAACAAAGTTGGACTTACCTCGGTATTGACTGGCAAGACCTCGTTGCAGGATGCAATCGCGTCGGTACCGGGTGTTCCCTCCCTGCATATCCTGCCTGCTGGCCCGATTGCGCCTATGCCCGCCGAGTTGCTGGGCTCGCTGCAAATGCAAAGGCTGGTCGAGGGATTGCGCGCCAATTATGACTTCATCCTGATCGATACTCCGCCGGTTCTCACCGTGACCGACGCGGCGGTGCTGGTGTCCATCAGTGATGGGGTGGTGTTGGTGCTGCGTTATGGTCAAGCCTCGCGGAATGTCGTCGCGCGGGCCAGCGAAATCCTCTTGCGTTCCGGCGCCCACCTGCTCGGCGTGGTGTTGAATGCCGTGGATCTGCAATCCTCTGATTACGCCGAGTACTATGGCCGCGCCTACAACGACTACTACCAATCGCGCGTGGATGTAGAAGAGTAGGGCTTGAAAGCAATCATTGCCACGGGATTTGGCAAGCTCCACTTCCACGAAACAGCCCGCGCCTTAGCCGCTGCCGGAGTCGAAGTCAACTTCCTCACCGGCTGGGTACCCAAAGATAATCAAACCGTGCTAGTGGACCTGCTGGGAAGGTTTCTCGGCGAGAAGCACCTGGCGACGCGCATGGCCGCGCGGCAGATCCGAATTCCGGGCGCCACCGTCACTCCTGTGGCCTGGGTTGAGGTCGCCGGGACTTTCATCAAGCTGATCCAGCGTACCCGGGTCATTCCGCTCGATCTAGCCTATGGCATGGAGTTCCGTCTGGCCGCCTGGGGAAGCCGGAAATATCTGAAGAATGCCGATGTGCTGCTGGTGCGCAGCGGAGCAGGCCAATCCGGCGCAATCCGGAGGGCTCGCAAGAACGGTATGGCCATCGTTACCGATCATTCCATCGCGCATCCAGCGTTCATGCATGCCGCCCTGCGGGAAGAGTTCGCCCGCTACGGTCTTCCCGCCGGCTATGACTCGAGAGCAGACCTCTGGAAGCTGGTGTTGCGGGACTGCGCCGACGCTGACCTGCTTTTGGTCAACTCCGACTTCGTGAAGAAGACGTTTATCGAGCAGGGCTACGCGGCGGACAAAGTGCGGGTCGCCTACCTGGGAGTTCGAGAAGAATTCTTCGACCTGAAGCGCGATTATCGGATGGATGGGCCGGTACGGATTTTGTTTACCGGAAATTTCGACATACGCAAGGGTGTGCGAATCCTGCTGGAAGCGATTCGGCGGTGCCGCCGCTCGGGCCTCGATATCCGACTGGAGTTGATGGGCAACCTCGGCAATGGCGCGCCGTGTCTTCAGCCGGGGGACGAGATATTTTTTAGCCATACTCCGTTCGCCCCGCTCAAGCAGGTCGCCGCAGCCTTTGCCGGCGCAGATTTATTTGTCTTCCCCACTTTTGCCGAGGGTTCGTCGCGCTCCGGTATGGAGGCCGCAGCTGCCGGTCTGCCCATCATCACCACAGAGCATTGCGGCTTGCCTCTCCAGCATGGAAAAAGTGCGATTTACGTACCGGTGAATGATGCTGGCTGCCTCGCAGAAGCCATCGGCCTGGTTTCCTCGGATGAGGCCCTGCGCACGTCCCTGGGGAGAAACGCAATGAGAACCGTCACAGAGAGCTATACCTGGAGGCAGTACGGGCGGCAGGTCGCGGCGTACCTCAAAGAAGCGGTTGAAGGAATAAGAGGATAAACCTCGGGGCACGACTCAGTCCCGGAGGGACGACTGAACGTAGCCCAGGACGCTAGTCCTGGGTACATCATGAAACATGATTAAGTCCCGCAGGGACGGCTGAAAGTTGTCCAGGATTGAGTCGCGGCATATTTCCAGCCGTCCCTACGGGACTGGGTCGTGCTTTCAGATCCAACCCAGGACTAACGTCCTGGGCTAAGTTCAGCCGTCCCTGCGGGACTGAGCGTGGAAATCTTACAGACGTTCTTCACCCTGTAGAGAATTGATCTGGACTTTCACCTACTGCTTATCTGGGACGAGATACTCTAGGGCTGTTCCGCCTCAGTCGCTCTTCCGCTGGGCGCGGTGAGCCCAAGGTGCACTTCGACCGCCTGCAGCAATGAGCCGGCAACCGCGTCCGCAAGGCTAGCGGCAACTTCGGCTCCTGCCTTCTGGAGATCTGGCTCTCCCTCGATAAAAATGGTTTTCATGCCTAACCGCTGGCCGGCCTGAATGTCAGAAAGAGAATCGCCGATGATCACGCTGTTTCCCGCATTGGCTTGGGGAAACCTTTGGAATGCCTGTTCAAAGAGACCAGTATCCGGTTTACGACAGTGGCACTCCCCGTAATCATGCGGGCAGTAATAGGTCGCGTCTAACCGCGCGTCATTGCGCGCCAGCTGATCCTGCATCTTTTCGTGCACACCTTCCAACTGCATGGTCGTCATCCGGCCCAGGGCGATGCCGCGTTGATTGCTGACGACGATCACCGTCAACCCCGCGCGCTTCATGCGGGCCACCGCCTCGATCGCTCCTGGCAACCATGCAAACTGCGCCCACTCGCCCACGTAGACGCCCTCAGGCATCTTGCGGTTCAATACTCCATCGCGATCCAGAAAGACGTAGCGCACTATAATAGTCAAGGCTAACATTCATGTCCGATCGTGCCATCAGGCGCATTACCCTGTTGAGTTTTCGCACCTTTGGCGACTACGTCCTGAAAGCGCCTTTTCTCTTTGAGCTCGGCCGTCTGTATCCCAAGGCCGAGGTCACCATGATTACCAACCGCAAAGGCGGACAGGTGTATCCCCTGCTGGACTCGCGCCTGAAATTGGTAGTTGTCGACCATGGTGACCCAAAGGTGCCTATGCTCCGCACCCTGCTGTCCATGCCATGCGCCGACCTGGTCGTCGCCCTGGACGACAGCCGTACTACGCTGGTGCTCTCTCTGGTGGTTCGCGGCAAACGAAAAAAGGGATGGGTTCAGGGGATCAGCCTTCTCTACGCAAAAGGCGGCTTCTTCCCATGGACGAGCGTCCGTCCCTGGCTCTCGGCAGTGGTCAGGGCGGTCTACCGTCCGGGCAAGGTTCGGCGTCCAGAGGACAAACACGATGGCGAAGTCGAGCTCGAACTGCTGGACTTCAAGGGACCATTCCAACCGCTCGCTCGTTATCGCGGCGACTTCGCATCGCCACCGAGCCCGCCGCCTGAGGCTCCTTACATCTATTGCGCCGCCGAAGCTGGTTGGCGCGCACGGCAACTCACGGACGAACAATGGACCAGGATCATCCGCGGCCTTCGACAAACCTTTCCGGAACACACGATCGTGGTCCACGGCGCAGCCGGAGCAATGCAGGAATTCGCGCAAGACCCGCGGGTCAGCGCTTACAGGCAAGGGTCCGTGGCAGAGTTGTTCGCAAAGATCTCCGCGGCCGACCTGGTGATCGCTCCCGATAGCTTTGCCCTGCACCTTGCATCGTTCTACGACGTGCCCGCGATCGGTTATTTTGGTCCAGCCCATCCCCACCGCTTCCGGCCCACCGGCCCGGGCAGCGTCACCCTCTTCCACCAACCGGCATGTTCCCCGTGCCTGCAGCTGAGAGGCACCGAACCCTGCCGCAGGGGCCTGACCCAATGCAGTTCTCTGGCGGCGATGGAGGCGGCTGAGTTCATCGCCGCCGCTGAAGCAGCGCTGGCATAGCCATGGCTATTGTTTCGCTGACGCTCGAACTGCATATTGAGCAAGCCCAATCGCTGAAGGATCGCCGCCAGGTTGTCCGCAGTCTCAAAGAAAAGCTCCGTCGTGGGTTCAACATTTCCATTGCCGAAATGGATGAGGCAGTCACCTGGCAGTCGGCGACCATTGGCGTAACCGCCATCTCCCGCTCGCGCGACTATCTTTCCGGCCTGATGCGACAGGTTGAGGATGCGGCAGTGCGCATCGCCAATGACCTGGGGGCTCAGGTGTCTGACTCCTGGTGCAGCTTCCTCGAAGAGGAAGCCGGGGAGTAGGTCCCAAAGGCCCTTTCTGATAATCTTAGGGGTTTAGCTAAGGACTTTTTCATGGTGGAACCACGGGCACGAAAGTACCATCGGGATCGCGTAGCGGAAACGCTGCGCGAAGAGATCAGCGGCATGATCGTGGGTGAACTCGCCGACCCGCGCATCAGTTTCGCGTATGTCAGCGAGGTGGTGATCAACCCTGGCGGCAAGTCCGCCCGGGTGTACATCGCTGTGGACGGGGGCGAGGTCGAGGAGGAGAAGACTCGCGAGGCGCTGACCGCGGCCCGCGGCTACATCCGCCATGAGCTGTTGGAGCGCATGGGGGTGCGGCACGTGCCTGAACTGTCGTTCCAGATCGATAAATCCAAGCACCTGAAATTGCGTATAGACGAACTGCTCGGGCGCACCCAAAAAACGCAGAAAGCGGACGCGAGAAACGGCCTCCCCAAGCCCGTTACCACCGCTAAATCCAAGGAGTAAGGGCCGTTTCCCATCGGCTTATCATGCCACCCACCCCGCAAACCACTCCCACCGTCGATGCGATCCTCAGCTCCATCGCCAAGGCCGATCGCCTGCTGGTGACCGCGCATGCCCGGCCCGATGGCGATGCTGTGGGATCGCTGATCGCCTGCTGGATGATGCTGCAGCGGATGGGCAAGAACGCTGACATGGCGCTGCGGGACCGGGTGCCGCGCATTTACCGTTCCCTGCCCTGCGCGGCATTGGTGCGGCACTGGAGCCGTGTAGAAGGCGACTACGATGCCGTCATCCTGCTGGAGTGTGATGGCATCCCGCGCAGTGGCCTTGATGGCCTGGACAACCGTTTCCTGATCAATATCGACCACCACACCAGCGGCCGCACTTTTGCCAACGTAAACTGGATCGACAGCAGTGCATGCGCCGTCGCGGAGCTGGTGTATCAGCTCATCGGCGCCGCCGGCATCGACATTACGCGAGAGATGGCCACCTGCCTCTACACCGCCATGCTTTCCGACACCGGATCCTTCTCCTACGAGGGTACAGACGCCCATACCTTTGAACTCGCGCGCAACCTGGTTCGCCATGGAGCCGACCCGGTACAAATCGCTCGAGACGTCTACTTCTCCAACCCCGCGGCCAAGATGCATCTACTGGGCGCCGCGCTCGCGAACCTCCACCACGATGGGAACCTGGCCTGGCTCTGGGTGTCGGAAAACGACATGGACGGCACCCACGCAGCCGAGGAGGACTGCGAGGGGATCGTCAACTATGCCATCGCGATCGCCGGCATCGAGGTTGCTGTTTTTTTGCGCGAGCTGCGCAATCACGACGTCCGCCTGAGCTTGCGCAGCAAAGGGCGGGTGAACGTGGCCAGCATCGCCGAGCGATTTGGCGGCGGTGGCCATGAGAGTGCCAGCGGCTGCACCCTCGACGGCCCGCTCCCGGCAGCCACGGAGCGGATCCTGCAGTACCTCCGCAGCGAGATGGAGGCCGCCGCTGCGGTCAACGGCGTTGCGTGAAACTCAAGTTTTCGTGCTGCTTGATCGGACAGCACGCCATCCTCTCGGCCGCCCACTGAATCTGATAGCCTTGTGCGCGTAGATACCTGGCAAATCGATGGCTGAGAAAAACGCAATGCTGGGTACCCCTCGAGTTTTCACTCGGCCGGGCACTGGTCTGACTGAGTTGAAAGCCCGTTTCCCTGCGCTGCACGACATGCTGGAAGCGATCAGCCTCTTCGTCTTTACTCCTTTTTTCCTGTTCTATGGCCTGGTGCCGATTTTTGGCGGAGATGGCCTCGGGCTTGTCGGCGCCGACGAACCCAGATACGCCCAGGTTGCCCGGGAGATGCTTTTCCGCCATGACTACGTGACCCCCGTTCTGTGGGGCCACCCCTGGTTGGAGAAGCCTGCTCTGTACTACTGGCGGGCCATGTTTGCCTTCCTGGAGTTTGGCGTGCACGACTGGTCGGCGCGCCTGCCCTCGGCCAGCTTCGCCTTCATCCTGGTCGCCCTGATCTATCTGCACTTACGGCGCTTCCGGCCCGGGAGCCAGTTGGATGCGGCCCTGATCACTGCGTCTTGCGCCGGCATCGTCGGCTTCGCCCGTGGAGCCTCGACCGATATGCAGCTGGCAGCTCCCTTTTGCATCGGCATGCTCGGCTGGTATGCCTGGTATGAGACGGACAAGAAATTCTGGCTCTTCGACCTCTATTTCTTTGTCGGCGTGGCCACGCTGGCCAAAGGGCCAGTGGCACCGGTCATGGCCGGGTGCATCATCTTCAGCTTCGCCGCACTACGCAAGGAATGGTCCCTGTTACGCCGTACCTTCTGGATCCCGGGAGTCCTTCTCTATTTCGCCATGGTGCTGCCTTGGTATATCGCGGTCCAGCGCCGCAATCCCGACTTCCTGCGCATCTTTTTCCTCGAACACAACCTGGAACGCTTCGCTACCAACCGCTACATGCACGAGCAGCCGTTTTGGTACTACCTCCCGATCCTGCTGCTCGCGCTCATGCCCTGGTCCGTCATTGCCCTACGCGCGCTGGTAGAGGCGATTCACCAATCCATCGCCGAGTGGCGAGCGCGGCTCGCCAAGCACCACTACATCGGCCATACCCGTTGGGGGGATGCCTTTCCTGAGTTCCTGGTCCTATGGACGCTTTTCCCCATCGTCATCTTTTCTCTTTCCCGATCGAAACTGCCCGGCTACATCCTGCCCTCTATCCCGCCGCTGACCATTCTCACTGGCGATTACATAAACCGCATCCGCCACAAGGGGCTGGATGTGTGGCTGCTTTTGCTGCATGCCGCACTGTCCGCGGTTACCATCATGCTAGTGCTGCTACTACCGTGGCACATCGTGCATCCGGGAGCCCGGCCGCCGGCCAGCATTTTGCTACCGGCGGTTTCCAGTGGCGTGGCGGCGGCACTTCTTATCCTGGTTGTTGTGGGCCGCTTTGGAGTCAAGCGTTTGCGCGTGGCAACCATGGTGCCGCTGGTCGTCATGCTGCTGTTCATCTTCGGGGTCGGCCCGTTTTTTGGTCTTCCCGCTATCTCCGCTACCAAGAAAAACATCCGCCTGCTGGACGCTGCCTACTCTGCCCGCCCCCTGGCCGCCATCATCAGCCAGATTGCCCGGCCCAATGAGGTCGTCGCGGTCTATCGAGTACGGCGCGACGTGGAATATGGCCTTTCGTTCTACCGCAATCACCAGGTCGAAAATTATGAGCAGGACGGCCTTCCGCCGGGTGAACACATCCTGATAACCCGCGAAATGTATACCGGCCAGCTGCGCAGTTTGCTGGCCGGCCGATCCTACCAGCCTTTGTTTTCCTATCCCGCGCAAAATCTCGCTGTTTATCAGGTATTCGCCAAGCCATAGACGGTTTTGCGGACGACCCCGGGTTCCCTTGGCATGGCTTTGTACCGTACACTCCTGTTCAAACGCGGATGACTCCGGCCCTGCACCTCGAAATTCTTGATTTGCGCCATTTTTCTGCCAGCAATCTCAAACCGGTGCTGGAGGCGGAGAGCCTTGTCTGGAACCAACGTCTCCGCTGGGACTTTCACGCTTCCGCCAACCTCCTGCTGCAGTACCTCGATTCCCGCCTTCTACCCGGCTATGTAGCCATTGAAAACGGCCGGATCTGCGGTTACGTGTTTTGCGTTTACGAGAGTGAAAAGGCATTGGTTGGTGATGTTTTTGCGGTCCCCTCCCCCGGCAATCCTCAGTCGACCGCGGACGTAGAGCGCCGGTTGCTCGAGCATATGATCGAGTTGTTGCAACATTCTCCTGGGGTGGACCGCATTGAATCGCAACTGCTGCTGCGCCCGCATGGCACCCACGCAGATACCCTGCGCAACGCCGGATTTCAGATTTACGAGAGACTGTTTATGGAGCTTGAGCTAAGCTCCGCAAACGTGTTCGAAGGGCCGCCGGATGATCGGCTGGACGGATTGGAATTGCGCCCCTGGAAAGACAGCGATTTCAGCGCGGCTGGCCACCTCATTGCGCACGCTTATGAAGGCCACCTGGACGCCATCATCAACGACCAATACCGGTCGGTTGCCGGCTCTCTGCGGTTTTTGCACAACATCGTGCGCTTCCCCGGTTGTGGACTGTTCGACCCTGCATCCTCGCGTGTGCTCGCATACCGCGGCCGCGATGAGCTCGCGGCATTGCTGTTGTGTTCGCGGGTACGTGAAGATGTGGGCCACGTGACCCAGATCTGTGTGAGCCGGCAGTATCGTCGCCGCGGCCTGGGGGCATGGCTGCTGGCCGAGTGCTCACGAACGCTGCGCAGCCATGGCTTTCAGGCTCTCACACTCACCGTGACGCGGTAGAATTCTGAAGCGGTGGCGCTTTATCATCGCAACGGATTCATCACCCGCCAAACCTTTGACGCGATGGTTTGGGAGCGCCGCCCAAGGGCCCGAATGTAACCACCACCGGTGTATTCTTAAATGATGGCGCAAAGAGCAGACGCGGCGAATAAAGCGGCAGCCTCCAAGGCTAACCGGTTGGGATATATGGCATTGATTGCCGGTTGGCTGGTTCCGGGAGCGGGACACCTTATGCTCAGACGCTGGGGCCGCGGTGCCTTGGTGCTGGCTTCGATTACCTGCATGTTCGTGCTGGGTATGATGATGGGCGCCAAGCTCTACGCGCCGAATACGGCCGACCTGTTGGACATGCTGGGTTTTCTGGGTGATTTGGGTTCGGGCCTGCTTTATCTGGTTGGCCACGGATTGGGATTTGGGCAGGCGCCGGTGCAGGTGGTGACGGCGGACTATGGCGCAAAATTTGTCGTGGTCGCGGGCTTGCTGAACCTGATCTCGGCCGTGGACGCGCACAGTATCGCCGTGGGGAGAAAGCCATGACCCTCGCCGCTTCTCATTTCGCCGCGGTCATTCTGTTCGCTACGTTTGCCTCGATCATCTTCGGCATCACGCAACGTAGTACGCCTAAAGCGATGGTTCGCTATGGAGCTTATTGCTTTGTGCTGTTTTTGGCGGCCGTCATCGCGGCCAGCTGGCTCATGTACTTCATCCGGCACTAGTAGGGTCGCTGTAACGAACCGGGATTTGCGGAATTCGAGTCTCGCAAACAGGGACGGCCCTGAGCTTCTCTCGGTCAGATGCGGACTAGTTCGGCTTGTATCGGGCCGGTGACTACCGCACGGCCGGGCTCGGTCAGCATGTTTATCTCGCTGCGTACGCCAAATTCCGGGAGGTAGATTCCCGGTTCCACGGAGAAACAGGTGTAGGGCAGGATCAGGCGCTCGTCGTGGGTTTCGAGGTTGTCTAGATTGGCGCCGTTGCCGTGGGTCTCGGTGGAGATGCTGTGCCCCGTCCGATGAGTGAAGTACTCTCCGAAGCCGGCGTTTCGAATGACAGCGCGGGCCGCGTCGTCGGCCTGCCACCCCGCTAACGGCTTGCCGGCGGCAAACGCATCCTGCACCGTTTTGATGGCCGCATCCCTGGCCTGCGCCACTGCTGAGAAGACCTGGCGCTCTCGTTCGTTTGGCTCGCGCCCGACAACTCCGGTCCAGGTGATGTCGTAGAAGCAGGTTCCGGGCGGTCCATGCGTCCCCAGATGTCGATAAGCAGGAAATCGCCTTCGTTGATGGGCTTCGAGAAGGCGGAGGTTGGTTCGTAATGGGAGTCGGAGCTGTTGGCGTTTACAGAGACATTCGGCCCATAGCCCTCGGCTATTCCCGCGCGGCGCATCGCCTCCTGCAACCACACCATTACTTCGTATTCGTTCAGCGGAGCAGCACCGCCGGAGCGCAGACGCGTAGCGATGTGCTTCCACGCGGCACTGACTATTTCGTCGATGTGCCGCTGGGCCTCGTAGTGGCTGGCGATCTGCTCCGGGTGTCAGGACGGCCTCGAAGCGGCTTACCAGGTCGGCGGAGCTGACGATGGTCTTGCCCATGTCGCGCAGCACTTCGATCGTTCCCGCATCGACCAGCGAGACGTACATGATGGCGTTGCGCGGCGAGTACTGCATGGCCAGCTTCTGGTACGGCTCGAGCATGGTGCGCAGGCCGGCTTCGAGCTCCTGCCAGGACGAGTAGACGTGCCCGCTGCCGGGCAGGGACGCCAGCTTTCCACTCTCAACGCGGTGGGTCAGCTTACGCGGTGGACCTTCGGCGGGAATGAAGTAGTACCAGCGCCGCGACACATGCAAGGTGTCGCTCAGCCCCAGGATCCGATAGGCAATCGGATCCCGGTGATGATGGTCGTAGAAGAGCCAGCCGTCTACTTGCTGCTCGCGAAGAGCGGACTGGATTTGTTCCAGATTCATGGGCTGACTATTGAGCAGTCAGCTCAGCGGCAACACGCTCGGTTACAAATGCCTCGACCGTATCGCCCACCTGGATGTCGTTGAAGTTGGCAATGCCCATGCCGCACTCCATGCCGTTGGTGACTTCGCGCGCGTCGTCCTTGAAGCGCTTGAGCGAAGAGAGCTTGCCCTTGAAGACCTGTTCTCCATCGCGCATGAGGCGAACTTCCGCATCGCGCTTGATGGAGCCGTCGACTACACGGCAACCGGCAATGGTGCCGACCTTGGGGATCCGGAAGATGTTGAGCACCTGGGCACGGCCGACATAGTTCTCCTTGATGGTCGGCTCGAGCAAGCCCAGCATGGCTTTCTTGATCTCGTCCTGCAGCTCGTAAATGATCGAGTGCAAGCGGATCTCGACGCCATCCTGTTCTGCCAAATCGGCGGCCTTGCGCTCGGGGCGCACGTTGAAGCCGATGACAATGGCATTCGACGCGGAAGCCAGCAGGATATCGCTTTCGGTGATGGCGCCCACGCCGGTGTGCAGCACCTTGATGCGCACCTTCTCGGTCGACATCTTCTGCAAGGAGTCGGCCAGTACTTCGACCGATCCGGTCACGTCTCCCTTAAGGATCAGTGGCAGTTCCTTAACGCCAGCCTGCTTGATCTGCTCGGCCAAACCTTCCAGCGAAACCCTGGAAGACTTCGCCAGCTGGGACTCGCGCTCCTTCATCTTGCGATACTGCGCGATGCCCTTGGCCTTGTCGCGATCGGCAACGACCAGTACGGTGTCGCCGGCGTCGGGCATGCCTTCCAAGCCCAGGATTTCTACCGGGGTTGAGGGTACGGCTTCCTGGGTGGGCCGGCCGCGGTCGTCGAACATGGCGCGCACCTTGCCGAAGGTGTTGCCCATGATGAAGCTGTCGCCTGCGCGCAGGGTTCCGTTCTGTACCAGCACGGTAGCTACGGCGCCGCGTCCACGGTCGAGTTTGGCTTCGATCACGGTGCCTACTGCCGGGCGATCGGGGCTGGCCTTCAGATTGCCCAAGTCGGCGACCAGGCAGATCATTTCCAGCAGCAAGTCGAGGTTCTGCTTCTTCTTCGCCGAGACATCGACGAATACGGTGGAACCTCCCCATGCTTCCGGCACCAATCCGCGATCGCCCAATTGCTGCTTCACGCGGTCGGGCTGCGCATCCGGCTTGTCGATCTTGTTAACGGCAACAATGATCGGCACGTTAGCGGCCTTGGCATGGTCTACCGCTTCGAGCGTCTGCGGCATGACTCCGTCGTCCGCTGCAACCACGATGACCACGATGTCCGTGACCTTGGCTCCGCGGGCACGCATGCGGGTGAAGGCCTCGTGACCCGGGGTATCGAGGAAGACGATCTCCCGGCCGAATGCTGGCGAGTCCGGCTTGGAAATGCGAACCTTGTAGGCGCCGATGTGCTGCGTGATGCCGCCCGCTTCGCCCGAAGCTACGTCGGTTTCACGGATCGCGTCCAGCAGTGAGGTCTTGCCATGATCGACGTGGCCCATCACCGTGACGACCGGTGGCCGGGTCACTTCGATCTCACTGACGTCCTCATCCTTCATCAGGTTTTCGAGGGCCTCATTGGCCATCTCGTCTTCAAAGGTGATGACCTGGGTGTCGGCTCCAAACTGCGAAGCCACATCCTTGACCAGCTCAGCATCGAGCGACTGGTTGACGGTGACAAAAACGCCGCGCATCAAGAGCGATGCGATCAGGTCCTTGCCGCGCACACCCAGCTTTTCCGCCAGATCTTTTACGCTGATGCCTTCAGTCACCGTAATGGTGCGGGTGATCGGCACCGGCTCCTGGGGAACCTGCGCTCCGCCGAAACGAGGCGGCGGCGCAAAGCCCTTCATTGGGCCTTCCTTGGTCTTCGGATATTGCTGGCGTCCGCGACGTTGCTGCGGAGCGGCTCTCTGCGGCCGCGGAGCTTCGCCTGGGGGCGGCGTCAGGCCACCTGCACCACCGGCGCCAGGCCGGGGCGCACCAAAGCCAGGGCGAGCGCCGAAACCGGGCCGTGGGGCGCCGAAACCAGGCCGTCCGCCGGGTCCGGGAGGTCCACCGGGCTGGGTACGCGTAGGGTGCATGGGCCGGCGCGCACCGCCAGGTCCATCTTGTGGACGGGGTGCGTACGCCCGATCCGCCACCGGGTCCACTTGGACCACCGCCAGGCCGGCCACGATCAAAGATGGGCCGTCCTCTTTGGATGACCCCTCCTGGTGGCTGGGGAGCGTTGGAAGGCGCTGCCGTCTGCTGGGGAACTGGTGGAGGCGGTGGAGCTGTGTAGACCGGGCGCGGTCCGGTCTGGGGCATAATCACGCGCCGCGGCGCGGGCGCCGGCGGTGCCGGGCGCTGGAGGAATTACCGGTTCTGCGACCACAGCAGCCGGCGTGGCAGGCGCACTGGCGGCCGCGACTACAGGCTCGGAAGCACTTGGGGACGGAGGCGGCGGAGGCGCTTGAGGCCGGGGCTGCGCGGGAGCGGCTGCTGCTACCACACCTGTTGTGGCTGCCGGCGGACGCACTTCTGCACTTGTGCCGGTACCAGGTGTTGCAGGTCTGGCCATGCCTGGCGCGGCAACCGGCGGGCGAACTTCTGCGCCCGAAAGCGGAGGCCTGGCAACGACGGGCCCGGCGGGTGGCTTGGCGGCGATGGCCGGGGTAGGCGGCGGGGCCACTACGATCCGCGGCTCCTGCCGGGGCTGAGGAACGATTCTTCGCGGCGCGGGCGGTGGTGGTGCGGGAGGACGCTGACCTTGGCCACCCAGATTGGGACGAAACTGGCCCGGTTGACCCTGGCTGGGCGCAGCTTGGACAGGGGGCGGCGGCTGGCCCGGTGCAGTCGAGGCTGCGACGGCCGGCGGCGCGCTCGGAGCGGGACGCGGCACAGATGCTGACGGCGGTTGCGAAACACCTACGGCCGGACTCGTTCCCTGGCCGGGCGTCGGGCCGGCCACAGCACCGCCGGAACCTACCGGGCGGGCCGGAGGCGCGGGTCTGGCCACCTGAGGCTGCGATGCCGGGGGAGCGGGAGGCCGCTGGGCTATGGCTGCAGCTTCATCTTTTCGCTGCTGAATTGCCTTGAGCACATCGCCCGGCTTCGAAACGCGAGACCAGTCGATCTTCTGCTTCGGCTCGCTGTCTGCTACCTTCGCCGCCCCGGCGCCGTTCTTCCCACTACGTTGAAAGTGCTGGCGCACCCGCTCCGCTTCATCTTCTTCGAGCGAGCTGGAGTGTGTTTTCTTCTCGGTCACGCCGACGTGCGTCAGGGCATCCAGGATCGCCCTGCTCTTCACTTCCAATTCGCGTGCTAAATCGTTAATCCGAACTTTGCTCATCCGTCCCTTTGTGTCGAACCCGCAGCCAATCAGACTTTCATTGCAACCTCACCGGCCGTGGGAATGACAGGTCTATTTATTATCCTCTGAAAACGTGAAATTGCGTTACTCAACCACGCGGTGGCGCTCATTTAAGCTCCACCTTCGTCTACCTTCCGATCCTGCAGTGTTTCCTGACTGGGTTCTTCCACATTCCTTCACCCACGGTCTCCGACCGGGCTATCTCGTAGTTTGGGACATGACTGGCTAGGGTCTTGCTGATATCTTCCTGTCCCGGGGCCTCAGAGATACCCCCGATGTCGTCGAGATCCGCGGCCCGACTCCGTTAGTTCTTCCATGCGCATGCGGGCGACGTCATCGCTGAGCCGGCCCGATCCGTCCTCCGTATCCGGAGCTTCCCGCTCGCCCTCCTGGTCGAGGGTAAGAGCGTCGATCTCCTCAGCCACCTGGGCGTCTTCGATCGCCCGGGCTTTTGCGACCAGCTCTTCGTCCGACTTGGCTCCCTCTGCGGCGGGACGCTCTTCGCCGGGCTCGTATTCGCCAAAATAATGGCGGACCGCCAGGCTGATCTTCTCCAGGGTCTTTTCCCCGATGCCGGGAATTTCTTCCAGTTGCTCCGGCGTCATGTCGGCCAGTGCTTCCACCGTCGTGATGCCGGCAACCACCAGCTTCTGGATGATCTGCTCACCCAGCTCGGTTACCTGCTCGATCGGCGTGGAAGGGCCGCCGCTCATGGCTTGCATCTGCTGCTCGACTTCCTGGCGCTTCTCTTCCTCGCTCTTGATGTCGATCTTCCAGCCCAACAGCTTGGCCGCCAGGCGCACGTTCTGGCCTTTTTTGCCGATGGCGAGGGAAAGCTGGGAGTCGTCGACGATGACCTCAATCTGCTTCTCTCCCAGGTCTGTGATGCTTACCCGGCTTACCTTGGCGGGCTGCAAGGCTTTTTCAGCGAAGGTGGTGATCTCCTCGCTGAACTCGATGATGTCGATCTTCTCGCCCCGCAGTTCGCGAATGATGGACTGCACGCGCATGCCCTTCATACCCACGCAGGCGCCGACCGGGTCGACATCCTTATCCCGGGAGAGGACGGCGATCTTGGTGCGCTCGCCGGCTTCGCGGGCGATGGCCCGGATGACCACGGTGTTGTCGTAGATCTCCGGCACTTCGCTCTGGAATAGGCTCTGCACCAGCTCCGGCACGGCACGGGAAACGATCACCTGGGGGCCCTTGGCGGCGCGATCTACCCGCTGCAGCACAACCCGGACGCGCTCGCCGATGGCGAACTGCTCGAGCCGCGATTGTTCCCGCTTTGGCATCCTGGCTTCGGCTTTTCCCAGGTCGAAAATCACGTCCTGCAGTTCGAGCCGCTTCACGGTGGCGTTCAGCACCTCGCCCAGGCGATGGGCGTATTCCTTGTAGACCGTGTCCCGCTCGGCTTCGCGTACCTTCTGGAAAATGACCTGTTTGGCCATCTGGGCGGCGATGCGGCCCAGGACGTCGGTCGGCTTGTAATAGCGGATTTCGCCGCCGGTCTCGACTTCGGGCGCCAGCGCGCGGGCGTCGTCCAGGGTGATCTGGTTGACCGGATCTTCCAGCTGCTCGGGAGCTTCGACCACTGTTTTATAAACGTAGGCCCGGATCTCGCCCGATTCCCGGTCCAGTTCGGCCCGCATGTTCTCCTGCGTCTTGTAGTACTTGCGCGTGGCCAGCGCAATGGCATCTTCCACCGCGGAAACCACGATCTGCGGATCAATTCCCTTGTCCCGGCTTAACGCTTCGATGCTTTGATAAAGAACACTCGCCATGGTTTTCTCTTTCTACCTGTTACGGTCTAGATTTCGGGAGCCAGATTAGCTTTTTCGATATTGGCAAATGCAATCTCGACGGTCTGTACCGGCGCCGGCCCCTTCTTGCTCGCTTTTTGTTTCTTTGCCGTCAGGTCGAGCACGATTCCCTCCGGCCTCACCTCTGTGAGCTTCCCCAACCAGTGACGGTTGCCTGCAACCGGGGTGAAGGTCTGCACCTTCACCGGACTGGCCTGGAAACGCTCGTAATCGGCCCGTGTTGCCAGCTTGCGGTCCAACCCGGGGGAGGAGACTTCCAGGGTGTAATCATCCGCCGGCACAAGCCCTTCGACATCGATCACGGTGCCAAAATCCCGGCTGAACCGTTCGCAATCCTCGTGCGTGACCCAGGCCAGTTGGTCGAGCGCGATGCCCTCCGCTCCCAGGTGCTCCAACAGGTTCTGTTCGCTCGCCTCCTGGGCGCGGCGGGCGCGCTGTTCTGCGTTTTGCTCGATAAAAACCCGCAAAACCCGATGTTTGCTGCCACCCAGATACTCGATTTCCACCACGTCCAGCCCGTGCGATGCTGCCACCCGATCCGCCGTTCGACGGATTTCTTCAATACTTAATGCCATAATTGCCGCTTCAATCAAAGATGTCGCCACGGGGCCGGGCCCCCGGATTTCCTGTGAAAATTGTTCGCGCTGACCAACTTCATGCGGCTTTCTTTACGAAAAGCCGCATTCATTGCCGTTGGTGATTGCCGCGTGGCAGGAAATCCGGGCCCCCGGATTTCCTGTCAAGATTGTTAGCGTTGACGAACTTCATGCGGCTTTCTTTACGGAAAGCCGCATACGTCGCCGTCGGTGATCGCCGTATGGCAGGAAATCCGGGCCGCACCAAAAGAAAAGTGGGCTTTCGCCCACTCATTTCTCCGTGTTTCTCCGCAGTGCCAAAGGCGAAGCCCAGGGGACAAATTCGTCTGCTTCTTAAGAATACGCCGATTTCCGATGAACTTCAACGGTTCGGCGTGGCTGTCCTGTTGGTTATAGGATTAGCAATAACGCTAAATTATGATTCAGATACCAGTACCGGAAGCTCTTACCTTTGACGACGTTCTGCTCGTCCCCGCATACAGCGATGTTGTTCCTGCTCAAGTAAGCACGCAGACCCTGCTCACTCGCTCGATTTCCCTGAATACCCCCCTGCTTTCCGCTGCCATGGACACGGTAACCGAGTCGCGGCTGGCCATTGCCATGGCGCAGCAGGGCGGATTGGGGGTGATTCACCGCAATTTGACCATCGAGCAGGAGGCCAGCGAGGTGGACAAAGTCAAGCGGTCGGAGAGTGGAATGATCGTCGACCCGGTCACCATTGAGCCGCAGCAGCTGATTTCCGATGCGCTGGAGGTGATGCGCCGCTACAAAATCTCCGGGGTCCCGGTGACCCAGGGTAAGAAGTTGGTGGGCATTCTCACCAACCGGGACCTGCGGTTCGAGACCCGCACCGACATACCGATCGGCGATGTGATGACCAAGGAGAACCTGATCACGGTTCCTGTGGGGACAACGCTCGAAGAGGCGGAAAAGATTCTGCACAAGCACCGGGTGGAGAAGTTGCTGGTGGTCAACGGCAACTATGAGCTCAAGGGGCTGATTACCGTCAAGGACATCCAGAAGAAGCTGAAGTACCCGAACGCTGCGAAAGACGACCAGGGCCGTCTGCGGGTAGGGGCGGCGATTGGCGCGACGGGAGACTTTCTCGAACGTGCAGCCGAGTTGATTCGTTTTCGGGTGGACGTGCTGACGATCGACTCTGCCCACGGCCACCAATCTCGTGTTCTCGATGCCGTTCGTGCGGTCAAGAAACGTTTTCCTGACGTTGCGCTGATGGCCGGCAATGTGGCCACGTATGAAGGGGCGAAGGCGCTCATCGACGCGGGGGCAGATACGATCAAGGTGGGCATCGGTCCGGGGTCCATCTGCACCACGCGCATGGTTACGGGCGCTGGGATGCCGCAGATCACCGCGATCAGCGAATGTTACCGGGCGGCACGCGAACACAATATTCCCCTGATTGCCGATGGGGGCATCAAGTATTCCGGTGATGTAACCAAGGCGATCGCTGCCGGGGCGAGCGTGGTCATGATTGGTTCGTTGTTTGCCGGGGTGGACGAGAGCCCAGGGGAGACGATCCTTTACCAGGGACGCAGTTTCAAAACCTATCGCGGCATGGGCTCCCTTTCGGCTATGTCGCAGGGGTCGGGGGAGCGCTACTTTCAGGGGAAGGGTGATATTGAGGAAAAACCTTCGACTGAAGGAGTGGTGGCCCGCGAACGGAACGGGGAGAATCGCCTGGCCAAGTTTGTGCCTGAAGGAATTGAGGGCCGTGTGCCTCACCGCGGACCGCTGGAGGCTATGGTGTATCAGCTGGTGGGTGGCTTGCGGTCCGGTATGGGTTATGTGGGGTGTAACACGATTAAGGAATTGCAGGAGAAGTCGTGTTTTATTCGGATATCCAGTGCCGGGTTGCGGGAAAGTCACGTCCACGATGTGATCATTACTCGCGAGGCGCCGAATTATCATGTTGAGTAGGTACGCTCGCGAGAATTAGCCGCGGCGGATAGATGACGCAAAAGCGATTTTCAGGTTGGATTTCGGCAAGTGGTACCATGCGGCACAGGAGGCGGCATCCTCATGAATCTCCTTGACAAGGCCCTCAACGCAGTTTTGCGGCTCTTCGGAAGAAAACCGCCCCCGGAGGACGATCCCTACTCGTACGTCATGGCACCCAAGAAACCGCATCCGCCTTACCGAAGCGCTGCTGCCGTCGCGGACCGACCGGAATAGTTATCGCCTACAACACATTGCTTCCCGATCTTGGACAAGATTGATGGGGCCGGCACTACTGTGCTGCGGCAACAACATTCGCGTGCGTCATCTGCCGGGTAGGACGCGGCTTGTTGTGCTGGTGCAGGGTTGCATCTCGAACCGGTGCATCTGAGTGGCTACCCTCCGAAGCAACATCCATGGAATCCCCCAGCCCAGGCGTGAGCCCGGCGAGATAGATCAGCAGATCGTTGCTCTCGCGGAAGACCTCAGGTCCTGCATGGAGGTTCTCAGTGGCGGCGACAAAGATGCCGATCTGGTGTGCGGGATTGAGCGCGATATAGGTGGTGTAGCCGGCGCCGCCGCCGGTCTTCTCAATGATCATGGCTGGATCATCCGGCGGGTTGAGATGCACCCACCCAAGGCCGATGCCGTTGGCAGCCCCGGCGCGGCCGATGCCCTGAGTCCAGCGGAGTTCCGAGGCTGGGATATATGTCGCCGTTGCGGCAGGATCCTGGTGTACCGGGACGCCGGGGAGACCGAGAAGGTATTTGAGCCAACGTGTCATGTCGTTCGCGGTTGAGTACATACCGCCCGACCCGCCAGCAGCCGTCGTATCGGTACACCGGCCCTCATTCCTGATGCCGATGAGAAGGCGAGCACACTGGCCTGGAGTGGGACTCAGCGTCGTGTCCCGCAGTCCAAGGGGTTTCGCGATGCGGTCGGCGAACAGTCGAGGGTAGGGCTCGCCGGCAGCGGCGGCCAAGGCGTCCGCGAGCAGGTCAAACCCGATGTTGGAATAGTGCGCGGCGGTTCCGGGAAGAAAGCGCAGGCGATAACCAGGGAGCCACTGCCAGCGAAAGTTATAGTCGGGAAATGTGAAGTGGCCCGAATCGCCCGCAGGATAAGCGATTTCGCGCGGAAAGCCGGCGGTGTGCGTGGCCAGATCGCGCAGCGTGATCGGGCGGCCGACCTCGCCACGCACCGTCCGGACAGGCACGGTGACATTATGCGGGGCGAACTTCTGCAGGGGGTCGTAGAGAGATACACGGCCATCAGCGACCAGCTTCACCAGCAGGTCCGTGGTCATGATCTTGGTCAGCGAGCAAAGACGTATGAGCGAGTCCGCATTGGGCTTCTGATGAGAGCCGGGATAGGTCTGACCATAGCTTTGCATCCACGTCTCATGGCCGCGGACAACCACGACGACCATGCCGGTGGACCGGCTCCGGTGGAACAGGTCGGCCATGAAGGGGTCGGCGGATTGGAGCTGAGGGAGAGGTACGGTCTGGGCCTGTAGCCGGTGCACGAAGAGGGGCAGGACAAGGATGAGGGCTATCCCCATTCCAAGGACCATGGTGGCACGCAAAACAGACAAAAATTCGGAATGACAAAGGGAGGGTAGTTTTCTCATATGATATCGGTCCACGGCACGCCCCACGGCACGCCGGGGCAGGCTGCAGGTCACCGCGCAGCAAGCTGGATCATTGCTCACACTCCCTGATACATGAGAAACATGATACTGACTGAGAGTCCAGAAGATTCCACAAATAAACCACGGCAGGGGGCGGGCTGAAGTGAAACGCGGTTGATCGAGGACTTAGGTCACCAAGACGTGTCACCATCTGACACCAAATGTAGAAGGAACCATACGGGTACTGCCGGTGCGCGTTGCCACCCGATACATATACTTACTCTGGTCTCAAGATTCCATGTCAATTTACCTCAAGGCGGTCATAGAGATCCGAGGCGTTAATCCGTTTGTCGCGGTGAGTTCGTCGCAGGCAAACGCGCTCAAGCCGGGCTGGCGCAAACCACTTCCGGTTGTGGTTCGCATCGATAGCGATTCTGCGCCTGCGTGGCGGACCAACATGATGCCGGATGGTAACGGCAACTTCTATCTCTACCTGCACGGCGATATGCGAAAAGCATCTGGTACGAAAGTTGGCGATCGGGTGCGTGTGGAGATAGAGTTCGACGCCGCCTATCGAAATGGTCCCCAAGGCCCGATGCCTAAATGGTTCCGGCAAGCATTGGATGGCAATGCGCCCGCAAAGAAGAATTGGAGTGCGCTCATCCCCAGCCGTAAGAAGGAAATACTTCGCTATTTATCAAGACTGGTCTCCGCGGACGCCCGCATCCGTAATCAGGCCCAGGCACTGCATGTTCTCTCCGGCCACGACGGCCGATTCATGGGGCGCGCCTGGAAAAACGGATCATGACGTGCCCTGCCTCAACGTTCAAAAGTGCAGGCCGTCGCAAACGTGTGTGAGAACCCAAAAGAAACCGCAGATCTCTCCACTCCGCCCCCGCCAGGGCACTTAGCGCTTTACCGATAGCCCAGTTTCTCAAGCCGCACGATGGGGGAGGGTCCAGTCCGGCCGGATATAGTGGCAGGTGTAACCGTTTGGATAGCGCTCGAGATAATCCTGATGCTCGGGCTCCGCCTGCCAGAAAGGACCGGCCGGCGCTACCTCTGTCACGACTTTCCCGGGCCAGATTCCCGAGGCATTGACATCAGCAATGGTGTCCTCCGCGGTCCGCTTTTGCTCCTCCGTCGTATAGAAGATTCCGGAGCGATAGCTGGTTCCACGGTCGTTTCCCTGGCGATTCACGGTGGTGGGATCATGAATCTGAAAGAAGAACTCCAGCAGCTTGCGATAGGTGAGCTTCTGCGGGTCAAACACGATCTCGATCGCCTCGGCATGGGTGCCGTGATTGCGATAGGTGGCATTGGGGACATCCCCGCCGGAATATCCGACTCGGGTCGAGATGACGCCCGGGTAGCGGCGCAAAAGATCCTGCATACCCCAAAAGCAGCCACCGGCCAGAATTGCGGTTTCATAGGATGGTGACATATTACTGCTCCTCCTTTGGCTCAAATAGTTTGACATATTCACCGTAGCCTTCGCTTTCCAGCTCGTCGAGGGGGATAAAGCGGAGGGACGCGGAATTTATGCAGTAACGCAAACCCCCGGCAGCCTTGGGGCCGTCGTCAAATACATGACCCAGGTGGCTGTCAGCGTGGCTCGACCGCACCTCGGTCCGGCTCATTCCATGAGTGCTATCAGACCGTTCCTCGACGTTTTCGGCTTCCACCGGTTTGGTGAAACTGGGCCAGCCGCAGTCGCTGTCGAATTTGTCGAGGGAGGAGAAGAGCGGCTCGCCGGAAACGATGTCCACGTACAGGCCTGGCGCATCATGGTCCCAATATGCATTCTGAAAGGGACGTTCGGTTGCGCTTTCCTGAGTGACTCGAAATTGCTCGCGTGAGAGGCGAGAAATAGCATCAGCATCTTTTGTGTAGTTGGTCATGCGACACCCTTTTTTTGTTCGATCCCTCGGATCGGGGAATGGATGCACGGAATCAGAGACTCGATCGGCGTTTCCAGGAGGATCCCAGGTTTCAAGGAGAGACCCGGGATCCGCGGTGGGCGCAGGTTGTATCGACGTCTTTACTCAGCCTTCGTCGGCGGAGGGACCGTACATACCTGGGATCGGAGCGCCGAGCGCCCTGAGGTCGCGGCCGAGTTGCGCGCGGTGATGGATGAGGTGATTCAGTACCCAGGTGCGGAAGACGACGTAGCGTGAGTCGTTGATCCAGGTCTGATCGCCAGCCGTCATCTTCCAGTTGTCGTTCCATTTGGACGGCTCGAGGCGCGCGAGAATTTGCTTTGCCTGCGATGTGTCGGTATCGAACTTTTGCAGGATTTCCTCTTTGCTTACCGGATTCCAGGGCTTATAGCTGCCCATGTCGAACTTGAGGCCGTCTTTGGATAGGGTGTCGACTCCCCATGCCCCCGCTGCTTCCGCGACGTGAGCGGCAAGACGGCCCAGCGTCATGCATTTCGGGTTGGACTTCCAGCTCAGATCGGCTTCTGCGGGAATCGCATCCAGCATCTTCCGCGTCGATGCGAGCTCACGGTCGTACTCAGCTATCAATTCCTCTTGTATGTCCATCGGCAACCTCCGGAATTTTGGTGCGGGATAAGGATACTAAACCAGAACACGTCTGGCCGCGCGGTTGCGAACTGCCAAGTTTAGGTTGCGACCAGGTTACAGGTCGAGGCCAGCCCTGTGCTGGTTGAGACCGGCGTGACCTTCTCGCCCAGCCCCGGCCGCAATCCATGATGATGTCCGCGGGGACGGCTGACGGTTGTCCGGGATTGGTGTGCGATTTTCAGCCATCCCTCTGCCGGCCGCAGCTGACTTGGCTGCTTGGGTTGACATTCGACCCAAAGAGGTGAATACTTGGGTCGAATGGCTACCCGAGAAAACGAAGCTGACCGCATCGCCTTGTTGCAGGGCACACTGGACCTGCTGATTCTGAAGACCCTGGTGCTCGGACCCTGCCATGGACAGGGTGTAGCGCGATTGATTCAACGTCAGTCGGAAGAGGTATTTCTGGTCGACCACGGCTCGCTCTACGTGGCTCTGCAGCGGCTGGAAGACAAGAAGTGGATCCGCGCGAAGTGGGGCGTGAGCGAGAACAACCGCAAAGCTCGTTTTTATTCGATCACTACTAAGGGCCGCGAGCAGCTTGCGGAAAAGACAGGAGAGTGGCGGCGCCTGACGCGGGCAATGGGTCTGATTCTGGATTCCGGGGGCAGCCCGCAAAGCGAGGAAGCATAGATATGTTCAGGCGCAAACGCAGTGCTGAGGATTTTGCGGAAGAAATCAAAACGCATCTCGAACTGGAAGCCGATGAACTCAAGAGCAGCGGCTTGAGCGAGGACGAGGCACGGTGGAGGGCGCGGCGCGAGTTCGGTAGCGTGCGCGCGGCGCAGGAGCGGTTTTATCAGAAGGGCCGATGGGTGGGCCTGGATAAGCTGTTGCGCGATCTACGATTCGGGTTGCGGTCGCTGCGCCAGAGTCCGGGGTTTGCAGCGACAGCGGTTGTGACGCTCGCTCTGGGAGTAGGTGTGAACACGGCAGTGTTCAGCCTGATGAACGCGGTGCTGCTGCGGTCACTGCCGGTGAGCGACCCGGATCGCCTGGTGTACCTAAGGACGACGAATCCGCCCGATGGAACCGGCACCATCAACTCCAACGAAACGTTTTCCTACGCGGTCTACGACGCACTACGCCAGCAAGGCGGTGCGTTCGCACCGCTGATGGCTTATGTGCCGCTGTCGGGAAGCAAAGTTGCCGTCCGCATTGGATCCGAACCGGAAGAGGCGGAAGGCGATATGGTCAGCGGCACGTTTTTCTCCGGACTGGGCGTGCGGCTGGTGCGCGGCCACGGCTTCACCGAGCGGGACGAGACCAACCATGCGGCGATCGCCGTGATCAGCTACAACTACTGGACGCGAAGGTTTGCGCGCAACCCGGACGTACTCGGCACTGCGTTGTACGTAAACGGGGTGCCCATCACGATCGTGGGCGTAGCGGCGGCCGGCTTTGAAGGTCTCGAGGGCAGTAGGTCCACTGACTTCTGGATACCGTTGCAGAGCCGCGCGGAACTGAATGCGTGGGGCAATCCTCTGGACGATGGGAAGAACTACATTGCCAACCAGACATGGTGGTGCCTGCAGCTGATTGGGCGCCTCCCTCCGGGCAAAAACAGAGCGCAGGTATTGGCGCAATTGCAGCCGGTCTTTCAGCGCGCCGCCTATGCGGGTCTGGGCACGCCGAGGGCGGGAGAGAAGCCGCCCGTTCTAAGCCTTGCCGATGCCAAGAATTTCCCCGGGTATGACCAGCAATATGGTAATCCGCTGCGCATGTTGATGGCCATGGTGGGGCTGGTGTTGTTGATTGCGCTGACGAATGTGGTGATGCTGCTGGTGGCCCGGAATGGGGCGCGGCAACGGGAGTTTTCTGTACGCCAGGCGTTGGGCGCGGGGCGCGGTGAATTGCTGCGGCAGTTGCTGGCGGAGAGTTTGATCCTGGTGACGGCGGGTGGCGCATTGGCCTGGGGCTTCGCCGAGATGGCAACACGTCTGTTGGGCAAATGGGCGCAGATTGAGTCGAGCCTGGCGCCGGACAAAACAGTATTGCTCTTCACCCTCGGCGTGCTGGCGACGGCCGCATTGCTGTTGGCATTGGCGCCTCTGCGTGTGGCGCTGGCCGGCGGAGCCCAGCTGGCGTTGAAGACATCGGCGGCCGCGGCAAATACCGACACCGGCAAATCGCGCGCGGGCAGAGTGATTGTTGCCCTGCAGATGGCGCTTTGCATGGTGCTGCTGGTGGGCGCAGGACTGCTGATTCGCACCCTGCGCAATTTGCAAAATACTCCTTTGGGAATGCGGATCGAAGGTCTGGTGGTCTTTGGAGTGAAACCCAACATCCAGTCGGTTCCTGAGGGCGTCACCTTCTACGTAAACCTGATGAACCGGCTGCGCGCTTTGCCAGGGGTGGAGTCGGTGACAATTATGGAAGAACGCCTCGGCTCGGGGTGGTCCGATAACGACTCGATGAGGGTGGATGGGAAGTCGACGGATGTGGCTGACGGCTCATCGGGAACGGTGCGCAGCAACGTGGTGGGGCCGGACTTCTTTCGCACACTCGGCGTACCGGTGCTGGCAGGGCGCGATTTTTCCGATTCGGATACCGCGACTTCGCCTCACGCCGGCATCATCAACGAGCAATTTGCGAAACGCTTCTTTCCCCATCAGAATCCGCTGGGGCACACCATTGGCACATCAGACGGGCGCTACCAGATGACCGTAGTCGGGGTAGTGAAGGACCACAAATACCGCAGCATCAATGAAGATCCCATTCCCATGGCCTGGTACATGTATGCGCAAATTCCCATGACCGGTGCTATGGATGTGGAAATGCGGGTTCATGGTGAACCGCTGGCCATACTTCCTTCGGCGCGCAAGGCGCTGCAGGAAATCAATCCTGACCTGCCGCTAATACGGCCGATGACGCAACGCGCGCAATACAACCTGACGATTTCCGGGCAGGTTCTGTTTGCGCGGCTGGCCGGGTTCTTCGGGGTTCTAGCGGTGGTTCTGGTGGCGGCGGGGCTCTATGGAACCCTGGCATACCGGGTGAGCATGCGGACGGCGGAGATTGGTGTGCGCATGGCGGTCGGCGCGCGGCGGGGACAGGTGGTGTGGATGATCCTGAAAAGCAGCCTGTTGGTTGCCACGGCCGGGGTGGTGATTGGTGTTCCATCAGCGATGCTGGTAGGACATGCGCTGGCATCGTCTCTCTATGGCGTGCAGCCGTTGGATGTGGTGAGCTATCTTCTGGCGGTAGTGGGCGTGGCTTTGGTGGCGTTGGCGGCAAGCGTGGTGCCTGCCGCTCGCGCCGCGGGTGTTGACCCGATGAGAGCGCTCCGCATGGAATAGAGACAAGGCTAGAGGAGCGCGTCCAGACGAGCGTAGCTCTTTTCCATCCCGCCTTCCATTCCGCTTGCCAGCATTGCGGCCCGTGTCTGTGCGTCAGGCAGTGTCATACGGATCGTCATCAACGTACCTGTGCCGTCGGGGTCGAATCGTGTTTCCGCAAGATTGTCGGGGGTCGCATCCGGCAGGTGCATCCGTTCGACATGGACGATTCTGCTGTAGGGTTCGAGTTCGACATATTCCCCGGTGAGGGAGAACCCGGCGCCTTTGCCGTTGCTCCACTCGTAACGGATCTTGCCGCCTGGCCTGGCATCACTGATGCAGACGGGCATGGTCCAACCTTCAGGGCCGAGCAGCCATTTCTGAATGATCGCAGGATCCGTGTGGGCGCAGTAGACGAGTTCCGGAGGCGCCGCGAAGCGTCTCCGGACGATTATTTGTGTATCCCCTTCTGTCTTGAGTTCCAGTTTGTTCATCGCGATTCCCCTTTCTGTTGTGGTGGCACAGCGGCCAGAACCTGGTCCAGCCGGTCGTAGTTTTGCTCGAGGGTTTTCCGGAGCATCGCCAGCCATCGGTCCATGGTGTCAATGCGCGCCTTCACGAGACGGCGGGGCCGTCTCGTTCCGTCGACACGGCGGACAATCAGTCCCGCGTCTTCGAGCACCTTGAGGTGTTGAGAGATGGCTGGTTGTGTGATCTCGAACGGCTCCGCCAATTCGTTGACAGTGGCCTCCCCTTTGGCGAGACGGGCGAGAATCGCTCGCCGAGTGGGGTCGGCCAAGGCAGAGAAAGCGGAGTCGAGATTCTCTCCTGCATTCATAATTTATAGATTATATAAGTAATAGCTTATTGTAAAGAAGGAAGGCTGAGCGCCCTGCTTCTGACATTTCAGCGGGATGTGCTGGAAGAGCGTTTGAACCTTGGCGCAAAGCAATGACTATGCTGGAGCATGGCCTTAACGATGTTCCATCCTTTCGATCAACTCGCGGCGAAGCTTCTGGATAGCTTCATTGACGATGAAGACGGAGCGCACGATCTGTCCCACATCGTGCGGGTCTGGCGCAACGCGAAGTTGATTCATCGGGAGGAGGGCGGTGACCTTGAAATGCTGGCGGCGGCGGTGTTGCTGCATGATTGTGTTCAGGTCGCGAAGGATTCTCCTTTGCGCAGTAAAGCGTCACTGCTGGCGGCAAACGAATCGCGCGTTCGCCTGGCAGCACTTGGGTGGGAACGGGCGCACATAGACACCGTTGCAGGCGCAATCGAGAGTCATAGCTTCTCAGCTGGAGTAGCGCCGACGAGTATTGAGGGCTGCATTCTGCAAGATGCCGATCGCCTGGACGCAATCGGGTTTGGCGGCATTGCGCGATGTTTCTATACCGCGGGCCGTCTGGGGTCACGCTTGTATGATTTGGCCGATCCTGAGGGAAACACCCGCTCACTGGACGATGGGCGAAATGCGCTGGATCACTTTCCCAGGAAGCTGTTGACGTTAGAGGGGAGCTTCAAGACGCGCACCGGACAGGAAATGGCGAAAGAGAGACATCGCCTGGTGCTTGAGTTTTATCGCGGCATGCTCGCTGAGGTACAAGGGTAGGCTACTCGTCGAACCGCGGTGACTTGCGGAGATCAACGCCTGGTCTCCAGTACCAGTACACACGATCCCACAACGACGAGTATTCCTGACAGTGCTACGGCCGCGAGAGCTACATCTCCGGTTAGTCCGGGGGGCGCCACGAACAACCGGAATACGGACTGAGGCAGCTGAGAGAACCCCCACAGCAGGAAAACGACGGAGTATAGAGCACTCAGCACGCCCACAATAAGAAGTGGCCGGCGAGTGGCTCGCTGCTGCGCGACCACACGCCGCCTGGTCTGGGCGCTGCGCCAGATCATATCGGCCGGCGGAAGGTCGAGCCGACGTTCCAGCTCCGCGGCATTCTCCCGCAGCGATGCCGCAATCAACTCCGTTTGGGTGCATAGCGCGCAGTCGCGCACATGAGCGCGCAGCGTGGAGGTCCACAATCCGTTGCGCGCCGCATTCACGACCTGCTGCTCTCTGTCACACTTCATGAACGGCTCTCTCCTTTCGTCCCAGCAACTCCGCCGCCCTCCGGCGCGCACGTAACAGCAAAATGCGAACACTCATCGCTTGCAGGCCGGTGGATTTCGCGATTTCGCTGTGAGTCATGCCCTCGACGTAGGCTAGCCAAAGCAACTGGCGTTCCCTGGGCTTGAGCTGCTGCATCAAATCGCGAACATCGATCTGCGTATCGAGATCTCGTTCGCAGCCGATTTCCGGGGGTTCGGACCATGTTGTATTCTCGCCGTTGCGCCATCGGTCGCGCAACAAATTGGTCGCGATGCGGAACAGGTAAGGCTTGGTCTCCGCGAGTTCTCGATCAGCTAATTGGGAGGTCAGGAAGCGGCAGTAGGTTTCCTGCAGAAGATCGTTCGCCACGTCCGGGCGTCCGGACACGCGCGCAATGTATGCCCAAAGGGGTTTCGCTGTAGCAGCGTAGAGCGCGTGGAATGCCTGCTCTTCCATCCCTGACGACTCCTCATTGCACCCGAGGACAACTGCCCCACCGCCGCCCGCCTTATCGGCTCAAGAGACCAAAGGTACGCGAGAGGAAGTATGAAACTGCCGCGGCCACGCCAAATCCGAGTCCGAGAGCAAGGGCGAGCGTACCGAAGACGAGCGAGCCTTCGTCGCCGATATTCCAGGCGTGAAGCCGCAACATGCCGGCGCCAAAAAAGACAAACACAATTCCTGCCTGGACTCCCTTGAGAATCTGGTTGTATGGTGTAGTTCGATCGATCTCCATGCTCTTGATAAATTGGCTGCCTGCCTCGCTCTGGGCATAGCCCAAGAGAGCATCGGGAGAATCGAACCGTTGCAGTAGCCGGCTTTGGATGTCTGCCTGGAGCTGGGCTACTTTGTAGCGACGAATGGAAGAAAAGAGCACCCACGCAACCCAGCTGATAGTGGAAAAGACCGCGATTACCGGTATAGTGTCCCCGCCCATGTGCATGCCTCCGTTTGCAAGCTTCACTCTGTAAAACGCTGCTGGAGCCGGATGGTTAACAGGGGATACCCAGATTCCTGAAGATTTGCTTTTGGGTATCTTCGTCGTTCACGCATAGTTACATTTACTCCAGCCTTTGCTCAGTCGTGTGGGCAGAGTGACTAATCAATCCGTGGCTTACTCTTCTCGCAGCAGGATCATCGGATCGACGGCGAGAGCGTGGCGCGCCGGGATACAGGCAGCCAACAGCCCGACCGCCAGCATGGACAGGATGACACCGCCAAGCACGATCGGGTCCTTGGGCGTCGCCTGATAAACGATGTAGGAGAGCACACGGGTAGCGAGCACGCCCAGGACTATGCCTGCGACGGAGCCAATCGCCAAAAGCCGGAAGGCCCTTCCCAGCGCGCACCAAGCACCTCGCGCCGGTTCGCACCGAGCGCGATACGTATGCCCAGTTCGCGGAGACGCTTGCTGACCGCGTACGAGGCCATACCGAAAATGCCGGTGATCGCCAGCATAGCGCCGAGCACACCCAGCACACCCAGAGCCACCGTGGCCACGCGCGCGGCGAAGAGAGCGGAATCGAGTTGGGTGTTCCAGCTCGTGATCTCCAGAGGCAACACGGGATCGAGACGACGCATGGATTGTTGCAGCGCGCCCGCGATCTCCTGCGGGGCGCGCTGTGACCGGACGAAAATCCAAGTGGTACCGGAGGGCTGCTGCAAAAACGAATAGAACATCGCTGGTTGCGGGGTTTCCGTCAGTGTTTCGTACTTACCGTCTTCGACCACCCCCACCACTTCCACACGCGCGCCGCCCCAGCGCTTGTAATGACCGCCGATTGCTTTCTCGACGGACCCGAAGACTTTGCGCGCAAATTCGCGATTGACGACAGCCACGAGGGGAGCCTTTGCCTCGTCGTGCAAGGTGAAGGTGCGCCCAGCCAGGATCGCGGTCCCGGCTGCCCGGAAGTAGTCCGGGGAGACACCGAATTGCTGCGCATCCGCGATGGTATTTTTGGGCCGGTAGTCGGTGGTGCTGTCGGCAAAGACGGAGGAGTCGTTGCCGCCGATGCCAAGCGGCAGCCGGTCGCTGTAGCCTGCAGCGGTGACACCCGGAATGGCTGCCGCTGCATCGAGCATGCGCTGCTGCATCTGCGTCCGTTGGTCGCCGTCATACCCGCCCATGTGCAAATCCGTCTTGGCCAGCATCACGCCCTGGGGATCGAAACCATAGTTGCTTTGGAGCGAACGTGCGAGCCCGCGCACCGCAACCAGCGAGGCAGTAATCAATACCGCGCAGATGGCGATCTGCATCCCAAGCAACGCATCACGCAGGGTAAAGCGGCGCCAGCGGCCGGCGGATGACGAACCCGAGCGGATGATCTGCCAGGGGTCCGCGCGCAGTACCTGGCGAACTGGAACCAGGCCGAACAGAAAGCCGCTCACCAGGGCAAGCAGCAAGGCCAAGGCATAGGTCTTCACATCCGGATTCACGGGCACATTGATGGGAATGCCGGGGATAGGGCGCCAGGTGCTCAGCACGCGCAAGATCACAACCGCTCCCGCCATGCCGCATACTCCTCCAGCCAGCGAGACCAGAATCGCCTCAGTGAAAAGCTGGCGCAGGATGTACTGGCGCTTCGATCCGAGAGCCATGCGCAGGGCGATCTCGCGAGAGCGATCAGCCGCCCGCGCCGCGAACACGCTGCCCAGATTGGCGCACGCGGCCAGCAGGATGAGCCCCGCCAGCAGCATCAATCCGGCCATGAAGGCCCGCGCCGGCCGGCCGAGCGTATCGCCCACCAACCCGGGCCGCGCCAGGGAGAACTTGAGTAGTTCATCCTCTTTCGGATTGGATTTGGCCATCGAAGCAGCAAGGATATTCAGGTCCGATGCAGCGGCAGCCGGGGTGACGCCGGGCTTCAAATGGCCGATCACCCAGGTGAAATGGTCTCCGCGCTCCTCCACCGGATCCCATCCGGCAATTTGCGGAAGGTCGACGAGAGGCGCCCAAAGGTCAGGCGCGAAGAAGAGTTCCGTGCCCCGGAAAGCGGCCGGCGCGACTCCGACAATGGTATAGGGATGCTTGTTGATTTGGACGACGCGGCCCACCGCCGCAGGATCGCTGTTGAAGTGATTGCGCCAGTAGGCGTAGCTGAGAACGACGTAGGGGACGCTGTTCTTACCGTGCTCATCAGAGGCATGGAGAAAGCGGCCAAGAAAGGGCTTCACGCCGAGGGAGTCAAAGTAATTGCCGGTGACCAGGTACGGCCACACGACAGCGGGATTCTTGCTGCCGGTATCGAGCCCAACGGCCCCGGCAATGTCATACGAAACCAGAGATTCGAAGCTGTGATTGCGGTCGCGCAGGTCGCGGTAATCAGGATAGGACTGCGATGGACTGTCTCCCTGGCTGTAAGCGCGCTGCACCATGAACAGGTTTTCAGAGTGGGGCACGTTCAGCGGGCGCAGCACCAGCGCATTCAGCACGCTGAACACGATTGCATTGGCGCCAATGGCCAAGGCGAGGGTTAGCACTGCTGTTATGGCGAACCCGGGCGCCTTGAGCAGTTGGCGCATGGCAAGTCGTAAGTCAGCGTTCATGCTTACCCCCTTTTTGGACCCCTCGCACACCTCTACGTTTTCCAGGTATACGCACTTTTAAAGGCCGCGGTTCCCTTCGAACGCCAACAGCCCCGTCGGCGTCTTCCAGCGAACGCGGATCTCCGTCGTACCTCGTTTTGCAGCCGGTTTACTTCGTATAATGCCGGCATGTTAGCCCTCTTCGCCGCACCCCTCGCCCTTGCGCTTACTACACTGGCGGCCGCGCAAACCATCTCGTTCCCGACCGAAGACGGCGGGCGAGTTTGCGCGGATCTCTATGGCCAGGGAACCCACGGGGTTGTGCTTGCTCACGGTGGCAGATTCACCAAGGAAAGCTGGCGGGAGCAGGCCGAGGTTTTGAGCGCGAAGGGATTTCGCGTCCTGGCAATCGATTTTCGCGGATTCGGCTGCTCGACCGGCCCGGGCCAGGCGAACTTCGATAGTGCGCCGTTTGAGAACGATGTGATTGCTGCGGTTCACTACCTGAAAGCGCACGGTGTTCAATCAGTGTCGGTGGTTGGAGGGAGCTTTGGCGGTGCGGCGGCCGGCGACGCATCGATTAAGTCGCCGGCGGGCGAAATTGATCGGATTGTATTTCTCGGTGCAGCCCCGAACCTCCCCGCAGAAAAGCTGAAGTCACGGTCCCTATTCATCGTCGCGCGCGAGGACCGCAATCAGAGCGGCGCGCGGCTACCCGGCATCCGGGCGCAATACGAAAGAGCGCCTCAACTGAAAGAACTCATCGTTCTCGATGGGTCCGCCCACGCTCAGTTTCTGTTTCAAACGGACCAGAATACCCGAGTCATGCACGAGATCTTGCGATTTCTATCAATGCCATAAGTGTTCCTCCTGGCCAACGATGGAAAGCTGCGCCAGGCGCCCTCACTGAAACAACGACACCGTGTCGATCAACAAATGAGAAGAGCCTGGATGTTGCGAGGAGGGTTCTTCGTGGTCTTAGTGCGAAAGATTGGCAGACTCTGCTCGCTAACGCCGTCGATGTCTATGGTCTATTTGAGGAGAGGGTGGACGGCATTCTTAGGGCTCGCGGGTAGAGAGGGCTCATCCCTGGTACGCCGAAAACGAAGCAGTCCGAGGCTGCTTCGTTTTCGGTTTGGCAAAGGCGGATTACTTGCTGGCGATCTCGATATTGTTGCTGTTGTTTGTCGGAGCATAGGCAATCTGAAGCTCCTTCTCTTGCTTGGTGGCTGGGAGGACAGTCGCCTCGCTCCCCTGGCTGCCCAGAATCGCCGTCAGGAAGTACTGGCTGCCGTAACGATGGAAGATCAGCTTGTTTGTCTTCTTGGACGAAGATCCCTGGCGGCCCATCGCCAGCACGGAGGTTCCGGTCTGGACGTTGCGGACAGTGACGATGCTTGAGTCAAGGTTGTGCTGGATGGCGTAGATGCCGGCCGGCATTTGCGCCTTTCCTACTTTGAAAGCGAACGGCACATTGGCACGAGTAGCGGTTTGAGCGTGGGCTCCGGCAACGGTGAGCAGGAGCGACAGAACTATGAGCGACGACTGAGCGATCGAATTGATTTTCATGACATCCTCCTTGGGGCTCCTTGCAGTGGAACCCAAACTGAATTTGCCTCTCAAACTCTCAGCGCTTTTGGCTTTGAGTTTGCTCTGACGCAGTGACCTATTGCATGCTGCGGACCAAACGCGAACGCTGTGACATGGCGATCGGTGCTCGTCTATTTGCAACAACATACGCGGCGGTCGCGTTGGAGGAGGCAGGGAATCAGTAGCCGATCGACTACCGTCGCGGAGTCGATCGGCTCCAGCAGAGGCTTCGCGGACTACAATCCTGGTTATGGCCAGAACACTCGGCAACGCGCTTCATCAGCTTCAGGCTTTCGTGCAGCCACACGTCAAATACGCCTTAACGGAGACGTTTGAGCAGGCGGACGAAGAATTCCTAGGTGACAAGAGCGATACGACTGTCCATTTGCTCCGTCAAGCGATTCGAATTCAGCGCGGCGATGAAGTTGACCAGATCTCGGCCTTACTGCCCAAGAGACGGTGAGATCCATGTGTCGATCCGCTTGAAGGAATGTCACGTCTCCGAAACTACTGGAAGTCTGGCGGCGTCCCAGGCGGCGAGGCCGCCTGCCATTTCAATGAGATTGGTAATGCCATACTGATGCAGAATGCTGGTGGCTATCGAGGAACGGTAGCCGCCAGCACAATGGACGGCGATGCGGCGGCCGCGGGGAATTTCTGCCAGGCGCTCCTGCATGCGGTTGAGGGGAATGTTCAGGCTTTCCGGGATGTGTTTGGCTTTCCACTCGCTGGGATTGCGGATGTCCAGTACCAGGGGCGGTTCGGTGGTCGCCAGTTCTTCCGCTACCATCGCCGGGGTGACCCGCTCTGTTGGCCACAACAGGTCTGGCCTTTCGGCGAGCGCGACCATGCCGCCTTCCAGATAACCGCTCACTTGATCGAAGCCTATACGGCCCAGGCGTAAAGCGGCTTCCTGTTCCCTTCCCGGCTCGGCGATGATCACGATCGGCTTGGTGCGATCTAATAACGTGCCCGCCCAGGTGGCGTATTGGCCGCCGAGGCCTATGTTGATGCTGCCTGCCAGATGGCCCTTAGCAAATTCCGCGGGTTCCCGCACGTCGAGCAACTGCGCGCCCGCGTCTCCCAGGCGGAGTACTTCGTCGAGCGCCACGGGGTGCAGAACCTTCTCCAGGTTGGTGTCGAGCGTTACCCGCTCGCGGGTGTTCAGGATGGCGTCGTAGGTGAAGTACTGCGGAGCGTCGGGCTGGTCGGCCGTCACGAGGCGAATGAATTCTTCCTTAGACATTGGTTGCAGGGCGTAGTTCAGGCGGCGCTGATCTCCGAGCGAGGAGACCGTGTCGGAGGAAAGCTGCTTGCCGCAGAGAGAGCCCGCTCCATGCGCGGGGTAGACCAGGGTTTCATCGGGCAGGGGCAAGAGCTTGTTGTGGAGGGAGTCGTACAGATGGGCGCCGAGATCATTGGCGGTCCAGCCCAGCGAGGCTCGCAGGTCTGGCCGGCCCACGTCGCCGATGAACAAGGTGTCGCCGGTAAGCACGGCGTGCGGGTGGGTCAGGTCTTTCTGCGGATCAAATACGAGGATGGAGATGGACTCGATGGTGTGACCCGGGGTTTCCAGGACTTGCAGGCGCAGGTTGGGGAAGTCGAGGGTGTCTCCATCGGCCATGGGGACAAAGGGGTATTCCGCTTTGGCACGGCTGCCGAGATAAATGGTTGCGCCGCAGCGGTCACGCAACTCCAGATGGCCGGCGATGAAATCAGCGTGGAAGTGGGTCAGGAAGACGTGGCGGATGTGGAGGGCTAGTTTCTCTGCGTCCGCCACGTATTGTTGGATGTCGCGCTGCGGATCGACGATGATTGCGGTCGCAGTGGCTTCGTCTCCCAGAAGGTAGGAGGCGTGGGCCAGGCAGCCTAGGTAGTACTGTTTGAGGATCATTCAGAAGCCTGTCAAAACAGAACTGGTCGAACGGGCCGAATTGTATCGCTTCCGCTACTGCTGCCTGGTAAAGAAAAAGCGCAGGGGGTGCGGCAAAAGGATGCGTTGTGCAGACTGACAAAGGACGAACATACCTCAGGGCCTAATGGCCGGAACGATTTTGCTTGGTTTAGGTACGGGCTAAAAGAGATTGCGTGAGAACTCCCATTGTGTCGTCCCTGCGGGACTCGATTTGCGTGAAAACTTACCCGGCACTCCCGTGCCGGGCTACAGATTGTCCCGTCCCTTCGGGACTGATTCCGTCGGGTGACCTGCGGTCTTTTCTACCCCGCCTAAAAGCCCGGACGTATCTTCCCTATCCTCGGGAGTGATTTGTTTGAAGAAAGGTGGTGTAGCGCTCCAGCGCGGCGAGGTGGTCGCGGTCAGCTCGCAAGCCTACGTAACCGTCGGGCCGGATGGCGAGGAGCGTGCTTCCTTCCATCCCCAGCTGGGACGCCGCAGTGGGGTCGAGGTGTCCGATGGAGTCTGGTAGGTTGGCGCCGGCAGAGAGCACCAGGGCGGTTTCGAACAGGATGGAATGTTTTATATGTTCCAGTAGGGCGGCGTGGAGAGCCAATAGCGCCGATGGGCTTGCAGTGGGTCCGCCTACAAGGAGCAGGGTGCTGCCTGCGCGATGGCCAAGTGCGTGAAGGCTGGACGGGCCCGGCTGGGGCATGTGCACAGGAATGTTGTCGGGCAAGCGATAGCCGGCGGCGAAGGAGCTGTTGGCGTCGCCGAAGACGATCGGGGAGTGGGCGTAGTCGATGTTCAGTTCTGTCTCGGCCACCCTATCGTGATGCTGGACGTCCGGATCGGCGAGTGCCGTCCTGATCGCATCGTCACGAGTCTCGCGTTCCTTCGGATCGGTTGTGTTCAGCGTGTTTTCCATATTGTCGCCAGACTTCATGACGAGTTCCGCAGCCGGCCGGCGTTCGATTTCGTAAGTATCGAGCAGGGTTTCATGGGCGGCGCCTTGATGGACAAGAGCGAGTTTCCAGGCCAGGTTGAAAGCGTCCTGCAGACCGCAGTTCATGCCGTGTCCTTCTCCGGGGGAACAGAGGTGGGCTGCGTCGCCGGCTAGAAAGATTGGCCCAGAACGATACTTCGTCGCTATTTTGGTGTGGCAGCGGAAGCGCGCGGGGTTCTCTATGTCCGCGAAAGAGGCAGAGGGCTCGTAGGCGCGCAAGGTAGACGTCGCATCAGCAACGAGATCAGAGTCCTCTGAAATCGGTAGGAGGTAGACACGCCAGCGATGACCGGGAAGCGCATTGAGGATGACCGGAAGGGCTTCGAGATAGACGAAGGTCACTTCGAAGGACTGGGCCCAGGGCTGCACGGAAGCATCGAAGACAGCCCAGGGCTTCAAGGTGTCGTGGCCCTCAAGGCCAATGCCGGCGAGGTTGCGGGTTGCACTGTGGAGGCCGTCGCAACCCACTACCCAGCGGGCCTCGATGTGGTAGCGGTCGCCGTCGCGCTCGATGTCCGCGAGGACGAGGTTGTCAGGAGTGATGGTCAGCCCGACCAGGCAGGAGGATCGATTTACCTGGCCGCCGTGTTGATGGAGATAGCCGGTGAGGATGGACTCTGTGACCTCCTCGGAGAGACCGACATTGAAGCCGTAGATGCTGCCGCAGCCCTCGAGGCCGATGGTCCCGAGAAGCTCGCCGCCGGAATGGATTTTGACCGCACGTTGCCTGCATCCGGCGGTGAGGAATTGTTCGACCAAGCCCAGGGACTCGAAGATCTGCAGGGAGCGCGGGTGAACGACGGTCGCTCTATCCCAGTGGAGCGGCGCAGCCTGGGCATCGATCACGTGACAGGGCACGCCTCTGCGGCTCAAGTCAGCGGCGAGAAGCAGGCCGGTTGGGCCGGCTCCAACGACGAGCACTGCAGTTTGATGGCTTGCGTTTTTACTCATAGACGGAAGGGCTTCCAAAAGATATGGGTAGGGGTAGAAGTTGTCAACCCGGTTACCTTCTCCCGGAGGAAGTGCTCGGGTATGCTCATGAGGATTGAAGGGAAGAGTATGGCATCGATGGAAACACAGATATGGAAGAGTGCAAGACTCACGATTGAACGCGGTGAAAGCGAAACGCTTGGTATGGTGTTTCGCTTGACCGGGCCATTTACCGGGCGGGATATGTATAACTCGCTGTCTCCTGATGCGTTTCGCAATATTTTCGAACGGGCGCAGGGCGATACCCAGGCGCCTGCGCACGTGTTTGACCTGACCGAGGTTCCTTATATGGATTCCACTGGGCTTGGGATGTTGATCAGCCATTATGTCCGGTGCCAGAGCAAAGGGATTCGGCTGAGTATTACCGGAGTGAATCCTCGCATACGGGAGTTGTTCCGGCTTACGGGGATGACGACTGTACTTCCTGTCGTGTGAAGTTGGGAAAGCAAGTTGAGTTTGGGGTGAGGATGCAGCAAAGTGTCGCACAAACAGCGAGCGTCCCGCGCTCACGGTTGTTGCTCTTGTTCCTGATCTTCTTCTTTATTTGTTGCGGTCTTGGATACCCAATACTGAATCGCATCGACTGGCGGCAAGGCCCCGGGGGACTGGACGACGTTGCCACCTATGCGGGCCTGGTCACTGCGCCCCCCGCGGCAGATTTGAACCAGCATATGCAGTTCAGGATTCTCGTTCCCTATCTTGCCAGGCCGATTTACCGCCTGGCAAAGAATCATATCGGGACATGGGATCCGATCATGTTCGGCCTGCTGGTGGTGAATTCCATTTTCGTTGCTCTTACCGTGACCCTTCTCCTCATCGTGGTTCATCGTCAACTCGGAAGCTACGTTGTGGCACTGGGTTCTGCGTTGATCTACCTGCTCAACTTCGCTGTTCCCAACCTCCGGCTCAGCGGAATGATCGATGCGGGGGAAGCCTTTTTTCTTATGGCGCTGGTCTGGAGTCTTTGCAAAGGGGACTACTGGATGCTGCCACTGTGGGCGGTCATCGGTGCAACCGCGAAGGAGTCTTTCGTACCGTTTCTAATGGTATTCAGCTTCTCGTGGTGGCTCTGCTCTCGAAGGGGGCTCCGCAGACCGTACACTGCGGCGATGTGGATGATCACCTCCTGGATAGCCGGGCTGGGCTCCCTGGCTGCACTGCAATGGAAGATTACCCACGTGCTTCGTTCGCCCCTGCGTTTCGGATTGGACCTTCACCAGAATTCCGCGTACCTGGGGCATTTTCTCTTATCGTTGCGGGACCGCAATCTTTGGTACATATTCTTTTGGCTTCTGCCGTTATCGTTGTGGAGGTTGAGGCGACTGCCGCTAAATTGGCGGGTGGCCACGGCCGTGACCAGCGTTATGGCCTTTGCCCTTGATGCCTATTATGGAGGTTCCCCCGGCACAGTTGGCCGAGCTCTGTTCAGCATCGCGGGACCACTTCTGTGCGCTTCTGTCGCGATCCTTCTGTTCACGGATGTGAGCAGCGCGCCGTTTCGGGATCAGGATGGAGTTACCCCAATCGGATCAGGGGTGAGCTCTACGGCTGTCCATCTGCTTCGCAAGCGATTCGAATTCAGCGCGGTGATGAAGTTGACCAGGTCTCGGCTTTGCTGCCAAAGAGACAGCACGAGATGCGAGAGTAGTTAGCAATGGATCTCCGCCTGGACAAGCTGAAAGAATCTCTGCAGTCGGCGGTGGAAGGCCTGTCCAGCGAGCAACTGAGTTGGCATCCCCCAGGCAAGTGGTGCGCAATAGAGTTGTTAGAACACCTGTATCTCACCTACACCGGAACGATCAAGGGCTTCGAGAAAGTAGTGAGCAAAGGACGACCCCTGGCGTCGCGGGCCTCCGTGGGGCAGCGCGCGCTGACTTTGGTCGTCGTGCGATTGGGTCACATGCCTGCCGGACGCCAAGCACCTGCGATGGTGATGCCGAAAGGCTTGCCGGCGGAGGAGGTGCGCAACGAGATCGGGGCAAAGATTGCGGCGATGGATGCGATCATCGGGCAATGCGAAGCGCGCTTCGGGCGCCGGGTCCCGCTGCTCGACCATCCGATTCTGGGCCCGTTGAGCGCGACGCAGTGGAGAAAGCTTCACCTGGTGCATGGGCAACATCACCTGAAACAGCTTCTCCGGCTTCGCGAAAGCACGACGAGGCAAATGGACTGAACGCGCAAGCGCGGGTTTTCATGTAGGACGCGAGTTCATCGCCGATCTGGCTGGAAGGTTCGATGAAAGCGAACGGTGTCCCTCCAAGGCCCAACAGCGAAGACACCGTCCGTCGGGCCATCGATTCACCCAATGGACTCTTGCTGAACATTTGTCTTCATCACTGTTTCATTTAGCCCCTGCCTCCTTTAACGCAGACACTCTTCTCGATCTTCTCGTGTTCTGCTCGATCATCTACACGTGTATCACTACATTCGTGACCAGCATCGTGCAGTTCCAGCCTGGCGATCGGTGCGCTCTTTATACGGACGGGTTGCTGGAGGCACGCACGCCGTCGGGCGAGATCTTCAGCTTCGCACGGCTGCAAACGCTTTTTGCCTCAGGTGTGGATGCTGCGCAGGCCTCGGAGGCCGCCGTTGCGTTCGGCCAGGATGACGACATCACGGTGGTCACGTTGACGTGGTTGGCGACTGCTTGAGCTTGTGCAGCGGTGAGGGTGCGTAAAGAGGGCGGACGGGGACTGGACGAGCCAGGAATTCCGATGAACCGGTGTTCCCTATTCTCGTGTTCTTGAGAGCGTCAGAACATGAAGGGTCACCGTATTACTTCTAAAATTCGATAAAATTTGATCTTTTTTCGACTTCAACGGCGCGGCCTAAAGCGGCCTTTTTGTATGGAAAAGGGCTGCCTGGGCGAGCTGGCAGCATCCAGAAGAGCCTCGAAGCCGTTGCCTGTTGCGAGGGGAACCCAGTTCAACCCATGCGGGATGAGGGGTTCGGCCGGGCTTGGCTGGATGCGGGTTGGCTACTGCGTGGGGAGAGGCGGCGGTCCGGGATGAGGCCTTCGATGGCTAAGATCATCGAGAGAGCCTTGATCTGGCCGGCGATGCCGCCTCTGGTCGCTTCATGGCTGAGAGTGCCCAGTTCCCAGAGCCGGTTCAGGATCTGGTCGCGGCCCAGGTTCAGCTGGCGCAGCCCTTCCACGGCGCGCCCCACGGCAGGCCGGGGCGGGCGGGACAGGTGGTATTTTTGGGCATAGGTCGTCTCGTTTCTCGATTTGCTGGAGATTGGGGTGGTCCTGGCTTCCGGGTAGCGACAATGAACGGTCGCGAGCCGTTGTAGGCCAGTCATGGAGTTTTAGCTATTGTTGGTGATTTTGCGACAGGGATCAAGTGTGGTACCGGATAGCGGTGAGGTTATCCTTCGCTCGCGCTAAAGGCCGAAACTACCGGCAACTGCCGGACAGGGCGCGGTCGCGTGAGATGCCTCGCCTGCCGATATCGTCTGCTTTAAGGATAGAGCCTTTCCACGTTTGCCGTAAATGGCGAGAGGCGTTTTTTCCCTCAGGAAGTACAAGGACAAAGGTCACCTGGGTTCTATGTGCGGGTTGACAGCGGGATAGAAATGGGCGGCCGATACGGTTGTGAGGACATGAGTTGGCACTTCTGTCCAGGAGTTGGTTGAGCAAAATCTGATAATCTGATTTTATGAGAAGCATAGCGATCACTGTCACGAAAGCCGCGCGAAGCTTCGCCGACTGCATTAATCGCGTCCATTATCAGGGCGTCACCTTTGTGTTGCTCAAGAATGGCACGCCCGTCGCCCAACTTGTGCCGAACAAGGAGAAGGTTTGTTCCGGGCGTGATCTGGCCGCAATTTTGAACACGGTCCGGTTGAGCGATAGCGAAGCAAAAGCATGGCGCGGCGATCTCCAGACTTCACGCAAGACTCTGAAGGGGCCTAAGGATAAGTGGAAATAATCCTGGATGCGGATGTCATCATCAGCGGTGAGAAGAACGTTTTCGATCTCCCAGCCTGGTTAGCATCTCGAGCGGACGATCGATTTGAGGTTGCGGCGATTACCATCGCTGAACTTTGGCACGGCGTGGAGCGCGCATCCGCAGCTCACCGGGCCAGGCGGGAAAAATATCTTGAGGCCCTCGTGTCGGTCCTGCCGATCATTGCCTATACGGAGGAAACGGCGTATTACCATGCGCGTCTATGGTCCGATTTAGAGACGTCCGGCAAGATCATCGGCCCCTATGACCTAATTGTAGCGGCCACAGCCTTGCAACGCGGCAGTACCCTGGCTACATTCAACCGACGCCACTTCTCCCAGGTAAAGGGCCTGACCATCCTCGAACCTAAACGGACATAGGCTGTGCCCGTCTTCGTCATTGGACGAGAAGCTGGGTCTGTCAGTTCGCAGCACCGCCCCCAAGATTTGTCGTGATTCGGGGTTTCCATTAAGGTTGCAAGTGCCACAGAATTCGGCTGCGTATTCCGGGAACGGCCTTTGCAGACCTTTTTGTAGCCGGCGATATCGACCTCACCGTCCATCCCCATTTGCAAAAGACGCATCGGGCCGCCGAACTCGAAGGCGCTCACGTAGATGTTGGTGTCCAAAGTAACGCGGTTCACCGACCGCGCACTTGCTGGATGGCCGAGGTGACGATCTCTTGAATCTCTTCGTCGCTCTTGCCCGCACGTTGTACCTCAGCCCGGCGATTCAGCCGGTCGAGTGCGCGCTGGCCCATGCCTCGCTTTAAGGCAGCGATAGCGACTTCATCCACGCTCTTACCATCCGCCTGCGCGGCGGCTTCTACAGCAGCCCGCAGGTCATCGGGAAGTCCGGTAATCGTGAAGTCTGCCATAGCCATTCGGCCTCATCTCATTATCGCGCGAATTTTAGTGCTAGCACCAGCGGGTGTCAATTGCAAGGTTTGCTTGCCCGCCTGGGAGGTGCACGCTTAGCAATCGAGATCTCGCGCTTCTAATTTCACAGCCGCACATCGCAGGAACTTGATTTTTCGCGGTTGCAGGATTTGGACTAGGGGAAATTCCGTCTTTCCCTCCAAGGCCGTCACTCTGAGGCTCCATGTTCGACATCGCCCGAGTGCGCCCCAAGAGTCTCAGAAAGACTCCGTGTAACCTCAATCATCAAGTCCGGCGTACTCCTATCAAACCCATACACCCATTCGGGGAAGTTCAAAGGCTTTTGAATAGCCCAGATTCGCTCATGCTGATCAGGGGGCAGGATGCTAGCTGGATCTCCAACGGCTACCCAGCCGATGGGCACGGTCACTCCAGGCTCCAGCCTGGTTCGTAGATGCACTGTTGCATGTACACGCACTTCTGCTCCCTTGCCAAGGTGGGCTCCATGAAAGACGGCCGCGCCCGTTGCAACGAATACCTGGTCCTCCAGGGTAGCCCCGGCGACATGTGCGTTGGGACCAATCAGGCAGTGATCGCCGATCGTGCAAGCATGACGACGGCTGCCGCGGATCACTGCGTTCTCCATGATGATGCAGTTTGCTCCGATGCTGATCCTTCCCCCGCTCTCGCCGATGAGGCGGGCTCCGTACAGAACGCGGGCTCCCGGCCCAATGATCACGTCACCGCATACGGTGGCGTCGGGTGCTACCCATGCGGAGGCCGCTATCTTTGGATGTTTACCCGCGTGAGCGATCAACATGATCGTGTTCCTCCCGTTTAGCAACAGATTACTAGGAGATCGCCGGGATTAGTACAGGCTGTGGTTCGGACTGAGCGTGCGCGTGCGTACTGTCCTGGGGGGCTTTCAGCGTGCAGATGGCAACCAGGGAGACGAAACCACGGGGATGAAAAGTAACCCGACTCACTAGAAGCGCCGTGCGGTCATCGCCGTTCATTGGGGTAAGTTTCGTCTCTACCGCAGTTCCCTGTTTTGTTTCTTGGGGCTTCCCAAAGTGCCACTTCCGCAGTGTGTCGGAGAAATGATTTTTTGCGTGCATGAACCGCAATATGCAGCCCAAGATCCATCGGTCGGCTACAACATATAGGGTGCAAAATTCTATCTCCGACACACTGTCTGTCTGGGCATGAATTTCCGCAATCTTATTGACTGCGCTAGCGACCCCGGCGTTAAATCATGGCTAAACAAAATCTGTGAGAGGCGACGACCTCAGCAATGAATCTTTGCCCGCTCCTTGAGGACCTTGGGAATTGGCGGTAGGGTTGCCCATGGGAATCGGGGAGGGATCGAGGCGCACTGCAGATCCCTCCCTTCCGCGATCCCGGATTTCCTGTTGATGTTGGTGGCGTTGGCGAACTTCATGCGGCTTTCTTTACGGAAAGCCGCACACCCAGTTGTTTCCAACGCAACCTGGCAGGAAATCCGGGTTCGCTCCAATCGGGATGACAAATAGGAGAGAGTTGTTGAGAGGGAAAGGACCGTTGCCAAAGGAAAAGGCGGTTGCTGGGACGACGCCTTTTCCATCAACCACCGCCCACTTGATCAACCACTGCCCTTTCCATCGACAGCAACCGCTTTCGTGCGAAAGAAAGTCATAGGGGTGGTGACGACAGACAGCAAAGCCCGCGCCTATGGCGCGGGCTTCACGGACTTGCCGACGAAGTTTAGGCGTTGGTGTCGCTGCCGCTTCCGTCTGGTGGTTGGTTCTCGGCCATGGCCTTGTCGATTTCTTCGCGGCGCTTGGCTCTGGCTTCGGCTCGCTTCTGGCGCTTCTCGTCCAGCTCGTGCTCGGAGCCCAGGAGTTCGATGAAGGCCTTTTCGGCTCCGTCGCCCTTCTGGAAGCCGGTGCGGACGATGCGCAGATAGCCGCCAGCGCGATCTCCGTAGCGCGGGGCTACGGTGTCAAACAGACGGGAGACGGCTTCCCGGGTCTGCAAATAGGAAAGGGCCAGGCGGCGGGAATGCAGGTCGCCCCTCTTGCCCAAGGTGATCAGCTTTTCGACGTGAGGACGCGCAGCCTTGGCCTTGGTGATGGTCGTCTCCACCCGGTCCTCGAGAAGAATGGACGTTACCAGGTTCCGCAACAGGGCGCGGCGGTGGCTGGTGTTGCGTCCTAGTTTGTATCCTGCATTGCGATGGCGCATGGGTTTCTCTTTCTTGCGAAATTAAGGCGTGACCGGCAGGTCTCCCACCGGCCACGCCGAACGAACTAGAAGTTCTCCGGCTCCGACTGGAGGGGAATGTCGACTCCCTCGAGATCTTCGTCGTCGTCATCCTCTTCGTCGTCGTAACGGTTGTAGCTTGCGGCCAATGTTGCGGCCGGCAGTACGCTGGTCGGTCCAGGCACCGCGTTGCCGTGCTCGTCGATCTTCATGCCCAGAGACAAGCCCATCTGCGCCAGGATTTCCTTGATCTCGTTCAAGGATTTGCGGCCGAAGTTCTTGGTCTTGAGCATCTCCGGCTCGGTCTTCTGAACCAGCTCGCCAATGGTCTGAATGTTCGCGTTCTTGAGGCAGTTGTAGCTGCGCACGCTCAGCTCAAGCTCTTCGACAGAGCGATTGAGGTTCTCGTTGCGCAACTGCATGCGGCCTTCGTCGTGCGCGCTCTCGGCTTCGATCTCTTCCTCGAAGTTGATGAAGATGCTCATGTGGTCCTTGAGCAGCTTCGCCGCCAGGCCGAGCGAGTCAGCGGGCAGCACGGAACGATTGGTCCAGACTTCAATGGTCAGCTTGTCGTAGTCGGTGATCTGACCCAAGACGGGCGGCGTCTACGGTGTAGTTGACCTTGCGTACAGGCGAGTGGACAGAGTCCACAGGGATAAAGCCGATGCCCAGATCGGAGTCGAAGTTCTTGTCGGCGGATACGTAACCACGGCCGCGCTTTAAGCGCATTTCCATGTCGAGCTTTCCACCTTCGCTGACGGTCGCGATGTAGACATCCTTGTCCAGGATCTCGACGTCTCCGTCGGCATCGATCATGCCGGAGGTGACGACTCCCGGCTGATCCGCGCGGAGATAGAGAGCCTTCGGCCCTTCGCCGTTCAGCTTGAAGGGAATCTGCTTGAGATTCAGGATGATGTCGGTGGCGTCTTCGACTACGCCGGTGATCGATTGGAACTCGTGCAGTACGCCTTCGATCTTGACCGCGGTGACAGCCGCGCCTTCAATCGACGAAAGCAGAGTGCGGCGCAGCGCGTTGCCGATGGTGGTACCGAAGCCGCGCTCAAAGGGCTGAGCGCTGAACTTGCCGTACTTCTCGGTGAGCGTGTCGGTGTCGACTGCAAGACGTTTCGGTTTTTGGAATCCTCTCCAAAGCATATCTGTGTTCCTCTCCATGCACGGCAAGCGTCGCGAAGCATTCTGCTACGGCCGTGCTCGTTTCTCCCTCGTTAGTGAATCTGTACTCTGCGACTACTTGCTGTAAAGTTCGACGATCAGCTGCTCGTTGACGGGCAGGTTCACGTCTTCACGCTTGGGCAGCGCCAGTACCTTGCCGGACAGATTGGCGTGGTCCACCTGCAGCCAACGGGGCGTACCTGGTGGCTGGCGAATTCTGTCGAGGTTTCGAGTACTGTGAGTTTCTTGCTGCCTTCGCGGATCTTGATCTCGTCGCCCACGCCTACCTGGAAGGAAGGAATGTTCACCTTGCGGCCGTTCACTTCCACGTGGCCGTGGCGCACGATCTGGCGCGCCTGGCGGCGGGAGCTGGCAAAGCCGAGACGGAAAGCTACGTTGTCCAAGACGACGCTCGAGTTGCTGCAAGAGCAATTCGCCGGTGACGCCCTGCGCGCGCGAGGCCTTCTCGTAATAGGCGCGGAATTGGCTTTCCAGGGTGAAATAGATGCGCTTGGCTTTTTGCTTCTCGCGCAGCTGCAGACCGTAGCCAACGATCTTGGGCTTGCGGTCGCGGCCGTGCTGGCCAGGGGCGAAGTTGCGCTTCTCAATGGGGCATTTTTCGGAAAAGCACTTGGTGCCCTTCAGGAAAAGCTTGGTGCCTTCGCGACGGCAAAGGCGGCAGACGGGTCCGGTATATCTTGCCACGTAATTCTCCTTACTTCAGAGGCCGACCGGTTTACGGATGAAATCCTTCTTCCCGGTCCAGCTTAGTTTTTTCCGTGCTCGTTATACTCTGCGCGGCGTTATACGCTTTAGCGCCGTCGCTATACGCGACGTCGTTTCGGCGGACGGCAGCCGTTGTGCGGGATCGGCGTAACGTCTCGAATGGAGCGGACGTCGAGCCCCGCTGCCGCCAGGGCGCGCACGGCGGATTCACGGCCGGAGCCGGGACCGCTGACACGTACATCCACCGAACGTAGACCGTGATCGCGCGCCTGGTTGGCAGCGTTCATGGCTGCCTGCTGGGCCGCAAATGGGGTTCCCTTGCGGGAGCCGCGAAAGCCTAGCGATCCGGAGCTCTTCCAGGAGAGAGTGTTTCCCTGGCCGTCGGTGATGGTCACAATGGTGTTGTTGAAGGAGGCTTGCACGTAGACGAGTCCGTAGGGAACGTTCTTGCGCTCGCGCTTCTTGAATTTCTTGTTCTTGGCTGCCTTGCCGGCGCCGCCTGGTTTTTGCTCTTGCTTCGCCATTAGGTCTTCGCCGTCGCTTTCTTCTTGCCTGCGATTGTTCCCTTACGGGGTCCTTTGCGGGTGCGCGCATTGGTGTGCGTGCGCTGGCCACGGGTGGGGAGGTTGCGCCGGTGACGCAGGCCGCGGTAGGACTGAATGTCGATCAGCCGCTTGATGTGCATGGAGACGTCTTTGCGCAGATCGCCTTCGATCTCGCCCTCGTTCTCAATCACCTGGCGGATGCGGTTTACCTCGTCTTCGCCCAGGTCCTGGACTTTTTTGAACGGATCCACATTGGCCGTTCCCAGGATGCGCCGGGCGCGCGGGTTGCCGATTCCGAAGATGTAGGTCAGCGCGATTCTTGCCTGCTTGTGGCGGGGAAGATCAACGCCTGCAATACGTGCCATAACTGATCCTTTTTCGTGCTTGCTCGAAGTGGCTTCGCCGCTTCTTGCGGTTTTTGCTGTCTTATGGACAGCGGGTTGAGGCTATCGGAGAGGTTCAACGCAAGCCTTTATGGCTAACTAGCCTCTTCGGTGCCGGTTTTGACTGAGGGAAAAACTCCTCAGTTTGGATTTGTGGTATCCCACATCTCGCGAAAAACGAGCGAGATGCCCGGATTTCCTGTACGCGGCCCCAACGGTGATCGCGTGTGCGGCTTTCTTTAAGGAAAGCCGCATAAAGCTCGTTCATTCCAACAAGCCCCACAGGAAATACCGGGGTATGGGGCACCCTTCATTTGTTTTGCCGACGGAGCTTACGGTTTCTCCATCCGGCCTCTACAATTTCCTACCGGTGCTTTCAGCTGTCCCTACGGGACTGGTCTCGGTAGCCTTGCTACCCGGGACTGCGTCCTCGGCTAAGTTCAGCCGTCCCTACGGGACTGGTTCTCAGTTAGCCTTGGCATGCTTTGCCTTGGCTTTGCTCGCCTGGCTTATTAGCCTTGGCGTTGCTTGTGCTTGGAGTTTTCGCAGATCACCCGGACCACTCCTCGGCGGTGGATGACTTTGCATTTGTCACAGATCTTTTTTACGGATGCCCTTACCTTCATTTGCTTATGACCTTTCCTCTACTTGTAGCGGTATACGATCCGGCCTCGGGTCAGATCGTAAGGACTGAGCTCTACCGCCACCCGGTCGCCCGGGAGGATGCGGATGAAGTTCTTTCGCATGCGCCCCGATACGTGCGCCAAAACCTGGTGCTTGTTTTCAAGCTCGACTTTGAACATCGCGTTGGGCAACGTCTCTACAACAGTTGCCATTACTTCAATCGCGTCTTCCTTCGACAAACGTTATTCCCGATTCTGCCGGCGATAGATATCCCGCTGGCTTCTTTACCCTACTGCGTCAAAATCACAGCGCCTTCGGCCGTCACCGCCACGGTGTGCTCGAAGTGAGCGCTCAAACTTCCATCTTCGGTGACTGCTGTCCAGCCGTCACTCAATACCTGAACACCAGGCTTGCCCACATTCACCATGGGCTCGATGGCTAATACCATTCCCGCGCGCAGCTTGGTTCCCATCCCCCGCTGCCCGTAGTTGGGAACTTGCGGATCCTCGTGCATCCGGGTCCCGATTCCATGGCCCACAAACTCCCGCACAACACTGAAACCGTCCGCTTCCACTACTTCCTGCACCGCCGCGCCAATGTCACCCAAGGTTGCTCCCGGCCGGATTACCTTGATGGCCGTCTCGAGCGACCGCCGGGTCACATCCAATAGGAGCTTGGCTTTCGGCGTTACCTCGGCTCCTACCGGAACCGTAATCGCCGAGTCGCCGTAATAACCATCCAACACCACGCCAGTGTCGATCGAAACAATGTCGCCTTCGCGGAGCACCCGCTCCTTCGACGGAATGCCGTGCACTACCTGTTCATTCACCGAAGTGCAGAGCACACAGGGGTAACCGCGATAACCCTTAAAGGCGGAGGTGGCGCCAAACTCAGCCATCTTCTTCTCCGCTGCGTTCTCCAGGTCGAGGGTGGTGACGCCCGGCTTGACGAGCGCTCTCACATGCTCCAGGACCTCGCGAACTACCGCTCCGCTGCGCCGCATTTTTTCTATTTCCTGCGGCGTCTTAATCATGATGGCCATTGGCCTGGTTTCAACTCTCTTTTCTAAGTCTGGGATCTGAGTCGCGCTACCGCGGCCATGATGCCCGCCATTACCTCGCCCGCCGGCTGCTCGCCATCGACTTCCACGAATCGACTGCCGGCGCGATAATGCTCCACCACCGGTGCCGTTAGCGCCGCATATGTGCGCATACGTTCATGGAAAACCGATTCGACATCATCCGCGCGCTGGACCAGCGGTGTGCCTTCCACATCGCACACCAGATCAAATTTCGGCGGCTGCAGGTAGACGTTGTAAATGCGCTGGCAGGTTGGACAGTTGCGCCTACCCGTGATACGACGCAACAACTGAGTATAACTTACCTGGATGCTAATCGCAATCAGCGGAAGCCCTTGGGGGATGGCCGCTAACCTTTGATCGAGCCACTCCGCCTGGGCCAAGGTGCGGGGGTAACCGTCCAAAATATAGCCGCGAACCGTATCCGGCCGGACCAGGCGTTCGGCGACCATCTGGTTCACCAAGTCATCAGGGACCAGCCTGCCGGAGTCCATGATCTCGGTCGCTGTGCGCCCTAATGGGGTGCCGTTGGTCCGGTGCTCGCGCAGGAGATCGCCGGTGGAGATCTGGGGGATACCCCAGGCGGCCATAAGTCCTTTGGCCTGAGTTCCCTTGCCTACGCCCGGGGCGCCCATCAGCAGCATGGGGCCGGGGATGATTTGCGTTTCTTTCGTAGACGGCCCGGTTTGTGAACCTTCCGCCACGGATACCGGCTTTACCACGACCGCCTTCCGCGGACCCGGCCGCTGCGGGGGGAGAAGCCGTCATAGTGGCGCATGATCAGCTGGGACTCGACCTGGTTGATGGTGTCCATGGCTACGCCGACCACGATCAGCAGCGAAGTTCCGCCGAAGTAGAAGCTCACGTTCAGGCCGTGGGTGACCCAGGTGGGGAGTTTTTCGAAGAATCCGCCGACCAGCCAGAGGTCGTTGAGGTGGATGCCGCTGATCAGGAGTTGCGGGATCAGGGAGATGACGATGAGGTAGAGGGCGCCCACCAGGGTGATGCGGGTGAGGACATCGTTCACAAAGTCCGAGGTGCGGCGCCCGGGCCGGATGCCGGGGATGAAGCCGCCGTACTTGCGCATGTTGTCGGCAATGTCATCAGGGCGGAAGACGATGGAGATGTAGAAGTAGGCAAAGAAGACGATGCCTACCATGTAGAGCAGTTCGTACCAGGGTTCTCCGGGACGGAGGCCGTCGAAAATGCGGGTGAGGAAGCCGCTGTTGCGGACGTATCCTGAGCCGGCGAAGAGCAGCGGCGCGGAGAGGATGGAGCTGGCGAAGATGACGGGCATGACGCCGCCGGAGTTGACCTTGAGCGGCAAGTGGGTGGATTGGCCGCCCATCAGGCGGCGGCCCACGATGCGCTTGGCGTATTGCACCGGGATGCGGCGTTCACTACGTTCGACAAAGACGATGAAAGCGACGATGGCGATCATCATGACTACCAGGATGACCAGTGCGGGGACGGTGAAAGCTCCCCAGGCTTGGGTCTTGGCTTTGTCGATCAGATCCTGGATGCCTCGAGGCAGGCCGACGACGATGCCGGCAAAGATCAGCAGGCTCATGCCGTTGCCGATGCCACGATCGGTGATCTGCTCACCCAGCCACATGATGAACGCTGTGCCGGTGGTCAGGGTGAGTACCGTCATAAACAGGAAGCCCGGTCCAGGATTCAACACGTAAGAGGGACCACCGCCTGAACCCCCGTGCAGCAAGGTCAAGGCGATCGCGAACGACTGAATCATACCCAAGACCACGGTGACGTAGCGGGTCCATTGTGTGATTTTTCGCCGCCCCAATTCTCCTTCCTTTTGGAGTTTGGCCAGCGGTTCATAGACCACGGTCAGGAGCTGGAAGATGATAGATGCGGTAATGTAGGGCATGATGCCCAGGGCGAAGATGGTTAGCTTGCGAAGGTTACCGCCGCTGAACAGATCGACCAAGCCGAGGGCGCTCCCCGCTTGCTGGTCGAAGAATTGGGCCAGTAGCTTGAGGTTGACTCCCGGGGTCGGTATTTGCGAGCCCAGACGATAAACGGCCAGGATGCCCAGCGTGAATAATACCCGCTTACGCAGGTCCGGAATGCGGAAGATATTGGCAATCTTCTCAAACATACTGTCTGTACCTCAGGGGCAGTGCCCCCATTTGTCTTGCCGGTTCACGTGCTGGCTCGTCCTTCAAGAAAAGCCGTTACTTCAGGGGCCCCTTCGGCTAAGGCCGTGCCCTTCCCTCGGAATATCTTCCTACAGGGGATCTGTCTATCGTACCCCGGGACTGCGTCCCTGGGAGAATTTCAGCCGTCCCTTCGGGACTGGTCGGCTCCTATGGCTACCCAGGACTGCGTCCTGGGCTAGGTTCAGCCGTCCCTTCGGGACTTGATTTGGGGTCCCCTTCGGGACTTGGTTTTGCGAACGCCCCGAGGCGTTTGCTTTAGGCGACCAGGATTGCCTTGCCTCCGGCTTTTTCGATCTTTTCCTGGGCGGACTTGGAAAATTTGTGGGCATGCACGGTGACGGCTCCGGTCAACTCACCATCGCCCAATACCTTGACAAGGCCGTTGCGCTTCTTCAGCAGTCCCTTGGCGGCGAAGGCTTCGAGGGTGAATTCCGTGTGTCCCTCGGCTTGCAGCTCGGCGATGCGGCCCAGGTTGATCACGGAGTATTCGGTGCGGAAGATGTTGGTAAAGCCGCGCTTGGGGAGACGGCGGTGGAGGGGCATCTGGCCGCCTTCAAAACCACGCATCATGTGAGAACCGGAACGGGACCGCTGACCCTTGTGGCCGCGGGCGGAAGTCTTGCCCATGCCCGAGCCCATACCGCGGCCGACACGCTTCTTGTTGCTGTTCGCCTGCTTGGGCGCTCTTAAATTAGAAAGATTCTTTGCCATATTTCCTCGCTCAACGCCGGCTGGCTTGGCCAGTCCGACTCGCTTTATGTGTAGCTATTCTACGATCCGCACTAAATGGGGCACGGTCTTGACCATGCCACGGATCGACGGGGTGTCCTCACGCTCCACTATCTGGTTAAGCCGAGTGAAACCCAAGCCCTTGACGACCAGTTTGTGCTTCACCGGGGTGGAGATCTTGGACCGGTAGTATTGCAGGCGAATCATCGGCTTTGCCATTAGTAAAGCTCCTGCGGCTGCTTGCCACGCGCGGCGGCGACTTCTCCGCGATCGCGCAATTGCACCAGGGCGTCGAAGGTGGCCTTGACCACGTTGTGCGGATTGGCCGAGCCCAGGCTCTTGGTCAGGATGTTTTGCACGCCGACCGAGGTCATGACCGCACGCACGGCTCCGCCCGCGATGACGCCGGTGCCTTCGGGAGCCGGCTTCAAGAGCACGTGTCCCGAACCGAAACGGCCCAGCACCTGGTGGGGGATGGTGGTCTCTGACAGGTTCACGTGGACCAGATTTTTCTTGGCCGCCTCGATGCCCTTGCGGATCGCCTGAGGGACTTCCTTGGCCTTGCCGGAACCGAAACCCACAACGCCGGCCGAGGGATCCCCGACGACCACCAGGGCCGCGAAGGACATGTTCTTACCACCCTTCACTACCTTGGTGACACGATTGATGGACACCACCTGATCCTTCAGGTTGTACTGCCCGGCGTCCAGTTTCCGCTTGATAATTGCCATGCTGTTTTCCGATCCTTCTGCGCTGCTCCTGCGAACTGCGCCTATCCCCTAAAAACTTAAAATTCCAAACCTGCTTCGCGCGCTGCATCCGCCAGGGCCTTGATGCGCCCGTGGTAGAGGTAGCCGCCTCGGTCGAAGACTACCCGCTTGATTCCCTTTTCGATGGCGCGCTCGGCCACCAGCTTGCCCACTTCTTTGGCCGCTGCCACGTTTCCGCCGGTCTTCACCTTGGCGGCCAGGCTGGAGGCGGAGAGCAGTGTCTCGCCCTTGGCGTCGTCTATGATCTGGGCGTAGATGTGGTTGAGCGAACGGTAGACGTTCAACCGGGGACGCTCCGCGGTGCCCGTCATCTTTTGGCGAATGCGGAAGTGCACTCGCTGGCGAATCAAATTTCTCTGTCTTATCGGAAGCATTTACGTGTTCCTTTCCTAATGGCGGAGTTGCCCTGCAACCCCGTTCGGTTTACTTCGCGCCGGTTTTGCCGACCTTCTTCTTCAAGCGTTCGCCGGTGTAGCGCACACCCTTGTTTTTGTAGGGATCGGGCTTGCGCAGGGAACGCATGTCGGCGGCTACCTGGCCTACCTTTTGACGGTCGATACCGCCGATGGTTAAGTGGGTCTGCTTGGGGTCGATGGCTACGTCAATGCCCGTGGGCAGAGGAAACTCGATGGGGTGAGAGAAGCCCAGGGTAAAGACGACGATGCCTTTGCCCTTGAGCTCGGCGCGATAGCCGATGCCCACGATATCGAGTTCCTTGGTCCAGCCCTTGGTCACGCCCTCGACGGCGTTCGAAACCAGGGAGCGGGTGAGGCCATGGATAGCGGCGAGCTCTTCCTTCTCGCGCACGGCGATCAGGTTGCCATCCTGCTTCTCGAGCTTGATGCCGGCCGGCAGCATGGCGGAGAGTTTGCCTTTAGGGCCCTCGACCAGCACGGTGTTGCCCTGCACGGTGTACTTCACGCTCGCAGGCAACGGAATCGGTTTCTTTCCTATACGCGACATACTTTTCTTAACCCTTCACGGCTTGCGAGTCGCGGTCCCGGAGGGGACCGTTCCACTGCAGCCCATTGCTTACCAGACTTCGCAGAGAATCTCGCCGCCGACGCCTTCGCGCCGTGCCTGCCGTCCGGTCATCACGCCGCGGGGCGTGGTCATGATGCTAATGCCGAGTCCGCTTTGGACGCGCTTGATTTCATCGCGGCCGACATAGACGCGGCAGCCGGGACGCGAAACGCGCGACAGGTCGCGGATGGCGGCTTCGTTGTTGGCGCCGTACTTGAGGTAGACGCGGAGCACGGCGCGGCCATTCTCCTCCGCTGCCTTGTAGTTGGCGATGTAGCCTTCTTCCTTGAGGATGCGGGCAATCTCGGTCTTCAGCTTCGACGCCGGAACATCCAGCTTTTGGTGGCGCGCACGGATGGAGTTGCGGATACGCGTCACAAAATCGGCTACTGGATCAGTCAAACTCATTCTCTCTCCTCCATTCCCCGTTCGCTCCGGCCTGTTGTTTTCAGGACCGCAGAACCTGCGGGAATGTTGTGGTTACACGGGGCCTTTATTTACCAGCTGGACTTGACGACACCGGGGATTTCGCCCCGAAGCGCCAACTGGCGGAAGCACAAGCGGCATAGGCCGAACTTGCGCAGATACGCGCGCGGCCGTCCGCAGATTTTGCAGCGATTGTGCTTGCGGCTGGAAAATTTTGGCTTCCGTTCGTCTTTAACTCGTTTCGCTGTTGTTGACATTCGTCTCCCTTGAATCCTCTCTACGCAGTCTGGCGGAAGGGTATGCCAAACTGCCGGAGCAGGGCACGCGCCTGGTTGTCGTCCTTGGCAGTGGTCACGATGGTGACGTTCATGCCCTTCAACTTATCTACGCGCGCGTAATCGACCTCGGGGAAGATGAGCTGGTCGCGCATGCCCAGCGTGTAGTTGCCTCGTCCATCGAAGCTCTTAGTGGAGACACCGCGAAAGTCGCGTACGCGGGGCAGAGCTACGGAAACCAGGCGGTCGAGAAACTCGTACATGATGTCGCCGCGCAGGGTGACCATGGCGCCGATCGGCATGCCTTCGCGCACCTTGAAGGCGGCGATGGATTTCTTGGCCTTCGTAGTCACCGGTTTTTGCCCGGCTATCGAGGCCAGGTCGGCAACCAGCGGATCCATGATCTTGACGTTCTGCGTGGCCTCGCCCAGGCCCATGTTGAGAACGATCTTCTCCAGACGCGGTACGGCCATCAGGTTGTCAAGACCCAGTTCTTTTTGCAGTGCCGGCCGAATTTCCTGGTGGTACTTTGCTTTCAGTCTCGCGTTTACTTTCGCCATAAAGCTATCTCTTTTCTTTTCACGGTCCCGGGGTGGGTTTCTTACGACCCGTATACCGTTGCGTGATTACTTTTTCTTCGGGGCCAGGGTCTGGCCGCACTTCTTGCACACCCGAACCTTGGTGTCGCCTTCAAACTTGTGTCCTACGCGGGTGGGGCCGCAGGAGCTGCAAACCAACATCACGTTCGAGATCTGGATGGCTGCTTCCTGCTCGGCAATGCCGCCCTTGATGTTGCGCTGCGGGTTGGGGTGGACATGCTTCTTGACGATGCGGACGTGCTCGACCAATACCCGGTCCTTATCCGCCAGGACGCGCAGCACGCGGCCGCGCTTGCCCTTGTCCGTGCCGGTAATCACTTCCACCGTATCGTTGCGCTGTAACTTCAATGCCATAACTTTTCTCTTCTCCGATTGCGCCCTTGCTTAGATAACTTCGGGGGCCAGCGACACAATCTTCAGGAATTTTTTTTCCCGCAATTCGCGGGCGACCGGACCGAATACGCGTGTGCCTACCGGCTCTCCCGCTTCGTTGATCAATACCGCGGCGTTCTGGTCAAAGCGGATATAGGTGCCGTCGCGGCGGCGATATTCCTTCCGGGTACGGACCACGACTGCTTTGACGACTACACCCTTCTTGACCTGACCGTCGGGAGACGCTTCCTTCACAGAGGCAGTAATCACGTCGCCCAGGCCGGCTTTCTTGCCGCTCGATCCGCCCAGCGGCAGAATCATCTGCAGCTTGCGCGCGCCGGAATTATCGGCGACCTCCAGCATGGTTCTCATTTGTACTGCCATACTCGTCTCTCCTTGTGCTGCCCTCAGGGGCTAAAGCCCTCGGGGGTTCACCCATTGCGGCCCGAGAATGTATGGGCTAAAGCCCATACCTACCAGCCGTGCCCTGATACAAAGCGATCTATCTTCCTACCCGAAACCTAGACTGCCGGGTGTGGGATTTCTTCGGCTTGCGGCAGCGACGAACGGCGGATGACTTCTTCCAGCGTCCAGCGCTTCAGCTTGCTCAACGGGCGGCTTTCCTTGATGCGTACCACGTCGCCGACACGGGCGGAGTTCTGCTCGTCGTGGGCATAAAACTTCTTGCTTAGCTTGATCACACGCTTGTACTTAGGGTGAGTCTTGCGCATCTCCACCTGGACCACGATCGTCTTCTGCATCTTGGTGGAAACGACGTTGCCGACCTTTTCTGTGCGGCGGGACTCCGGCTTCACTGCTGTGGCTTCCGACATGGCTTAACGAGCCCCTTTTCTGGCCGGCTTGGCCTTTTTCGTTTTCGCAACCGCTTCGCCGGCAGGCTTTACGGCCGCGCCGTTCAGACCAAGAGCCCGCTGGCGGGCAATGGTCTTGATGCGAGCTACGTCTTTGCGCAGATCGCGCAGCTTCTTTACGCCTTCGTTTTGCCCCAGCTTCATCTGGAAGCGCAGGCGAAAGAGCTGCTCGGCAGTGGTCTTTTCCTGCCGCGCTAACTCGTCATCATTGAGGTTACGAATCTTTTCCGTTTCCATGGCTCTTCTCTCTACTTGGCTACTGCCGCGATCTTGACGTCATGGCGCATGACGAATCGCGTCTTGAGGGGCAGCTTGTTCGACGCCAGGCGCATGGCTTCGGCCGCAATGTCCGGGGCTACGCCTTCCATCTCGAACAGCACCTTGCCGGGACGAACGACGGCTACCCAGTGATCGGGAGCACCCTTCCCCTTACCCATACGGGTTTCGGCGGGCTTCTTGGTCACCGGCTTATCGGGAAACAAGCGCAGCCAGATCTTGCCGCCGCGCTTGATGAAGCGGGTCATGGCCACACGGCTGGCTTCGATCTGCCGGTCGGTGATGTAGCCGCACTCCATGACTTTGAGCCCGTAATCCCCGAAAGAGAGCTCGGAGCCGCGCCAGGCTTTGCCTTTCATGCGGCCGCGCTGCTGCTTGCGGAACTTAACCTTCTTTGGCATTAACATAGAAATTCGCCTCGATACAAACTGTCGTTTGCTTAGAACACTCCGCTGGTGCCGGCCGGCTGCGGCTGGCGGCGCTTCTGTTCGTAAATGTCACCGCGATAGATCCAGGTCTTGACCCCGATCACGCCGTAGGTGGTGCGCGCTTCGGCAAAGCCGTAGTCGATATCGGCGCGCAGGGTGTGCAGCGGCAAACGCCCCTGCAGATACCACTCAGAACGCGCGATTTCGTTGCCGTTCAAGCGCCCGGAAACGCGAACCTTGATGCCTTTGCAGCCAAAGCGTAGAGCCGAATCCACGGCCTTGCGCATGGCGCGGCGGAAGCCGACACGCTTTTCCAACTGCAGGGCAATGTTCTCAGCCACCAGCTGTGCATCCAACTCCGGCTTGTTCACTTCGAGAATGTCGATGAACACGTCGCGGTTGGTGCGTTTTTGCAAATCGGTCTTGAGCTTCTCGATTTCGGCGCCTTTGCGGCCGATCACGATGCCCGGACGCGCGGTGCGGATGATGAGGCGCAGCTTGTTACCTGGACGCTCGATCTCGACTGAGCTCACACCGGCGGCCTTGAGCTTGTCCTTCAGCTCTGCGCGCAGGTGCACATCTTCAATCAGCAACTTGTCGTAGTCGCGCTCGACGAACCAGCGTGACCGCCATGGCTTGTTGACGCCTAGTCGAAAGCCGTAAGGATGAACTTTTTGTCCCATAATTTCCTCGAACCTATTTCGCGGCTTTCTTCCAGTTTTTTGCTGCGCTCTTCTTGACTACGGCCTTCTTGGCCGCAGTCTTCTTTGCCGCGCCCCGCAACAAACGCTTCTTGCGGGAAGCTGTTTCCCCATCCGCGGTTTCGACCAACCCAGCCCGCTTGCGCTCCGCGACCGCGATCACGATGTGCGCCAGCCTGCGCTGGTAGCGGAAGGCCCGTCCCATCGGCGCGGGACGGATGCGCTTCATGCGTGGTCCTTCGTTGGCCAGCGCGGTCTTGACATAGAGGTTGTCTACATCGACGTCGAGGTCCCGCTCCTGGCTGAGATAGTTGGCGTTCTGAATGGCGGCGCGCAGCACTTTCTCGACGAGCGGCGCGACACCTTTCTTGGTGAAGGCCACTGTTTCCAGTGCGTCGCCCACCTTGCGCCCCTTGATCAGTTCCAGCACCAGGCGAGCTTTTTGCGGCGATACCCGCTGAAACTTTGCTTCGGCCCGGAATTCCTGTGTTTCCAGTTGCATTGGCTTCTTCCCTTAAACCTCGTTTTAGCGGGGTTTGGCAGAGGACTCGGCTGCTTTTGCCGAGTGACCCTTAAACGTCCGCGTGGCGGAAAATTCGCCCAGCTTGTGCCCGACCATGTTTTCCGTCACGTAGACGGGGATAAATTTTCTGCCGTTGTGCACGGCGATGGTGTGGCCCACCATATCCGGATGAATGGTCGAGCGGCGCGACCAGGTACGAAGGACCTTCTTGTCGTTCGTCGCGTTCATCGCTTCTATCTTCACCATCAGGTGGCCGTCGATAAACGGACCCTTTTTCGTCGAACGTGCCATGCTTCGCTGCTCCTGACTATTTCTTCGCGCGGCTGACGATAAACGTGTCGGTCCGCTTGTTGTTGCGTGTTTTGTAACCACGGGTGGGCTGGCCCCATGGGGTGACCGGATGACGGCCGCCCGAGGTCTTGCCTTCGCCGCCGCCGTGCGGGTGATCGACCGGGTTCATGGAGACACCGCGGTTGGTGGGGCGAATGCCCTTCCAGCGGTTGCGTCCAGCCTTGCCGATGGATACGTTCTCGTGATCGGTGTTGCCTACCTGGCCTACGGTCGCCATGCACGCTACGAGCACGCGGCGGGTTTCGCCGGAGGGCAGCTTGAGGAGCGCGTAATCGCCTTCCTTGGCGACCAGCTGCGCCGAAGCGCCTGCGGAGCGCACCATCTGCGCGCCCTTGCCGGGACGAAGCTCGACATTGTGCACGGTGGTGCCGGAAGGAATGTTCTTGAGCGGCAATGCGTTGCCGACCAGGATGTCCGCCTCGGGCCCACTCATGATGGTCTGCCCGACTTTCAGGCCGACGGGCTGAATGATGTAGCGCTTTTCGCCATCCAGGTAATTCACCAGGGCGATGCGCGAGGAGCGATTGGGATCGTATTCGATCGAGGCCACTTTGCCGGGCACGCCAAACTTGTCGCGTTTGAAGTCGATCAGGCGCAGCTTTTGCTTATGGCCACCGCCATGGTGACGCATCGTCAGGTCGCCGGAATTGCGGCGGCCCCCCGTGCGCTGCTTCACTGCCAGCAGCGGTTTGTGAGGGCGATTCGTCGTAATGTCGTCGTTTACCAGGGATGTCTGGAAACGCAGCGTGGGTGTGATCGGTCTGTATGTCTTGATCGGCATCTTTTTAGCTCACTTACAACGCGTTGACGTAGTCGGGCATTTTCTCGCCCGGCTGCAGACGAACGTAGGCTTTCTTCCAATCGGGGCGAAAACCGGAGAACTTGCCCCGGCGCCGTTCTTTGCCCAGGAAGTTAGCGGTGCGCACGCTGTGTACCTTCACCTTGAACAGCGTTTCGACGGCTTGCTTGACTTCGGTCTTGGTGGCATTGGGAGCTACGTCGAACACCAGGGTGCTCTCGGTTTCCTTTGCGCCCAAACCTTTTTCAGTAATCAGTGGTCGCCGGATCACGTTATAGATAGTCGGCATCAGGCTACCTCCGCACCGGCATGCTTGCGCCGGGAAACTGTTTTCTTCAACGTCTCCTGCAATTGCTCGATGGCAGCGCGAGAGAAAATCGCGCGCTCGTAGCGGAGGAGATCGTAGGGGTGCACTTCCTTGGTCAGCATCAACTCGACCCGGTCAAGGTTGCGCGCGCCCAGCAGCAGCTTGCGGCCGGGTTCCTGGCCACCCTCTACCAGCAGGGTGGTGCGCTTGGCATCGAGCTTGTCGAGGGCCGCGCGATAGGCCTTGGTCTTGGCGTCGGCCAATTCCAGGCTTTCGACCACGGTCAACTTGCCATCGGCGAGCTTGGAGGCCAGCGCGGAGCGCAGAGCGCCGAGCAGCTTCTTGCGGGGGAAGGCGTAATCGTAGCTACGGGGCTGAGGTCCGTGAACGGTGCCGCCATGGCGCCAGATGGGCGAACGTACCGAGCCCACACGAGCGCGGCCGGTGCCTTTCTGCTTCCACAACTTCTTGCCCGAACCGGAGACCAGCTTCTTGTTCTTGGTGGCGGCAGTACCTTGCCGCATCGCAGCCCGGTAGTGCTTCACTGCTTCCCAGAGCAGGGCCTCGTTGATCTGTTCCGGCGCGAAGATTTCGTCCGCCAGTTCCAGCGAGCCTACTTTTTCTCCACCGAAATTGACTACATCAATGTGTGCCATCTTTTTTCCTCTAGGGACTTCGCATCCGGGATTCGCCCACAGGGGCTAAAGCCCTTAGATACTTCAAGTCCGTGACGTATGGGCTAAAGCCCATACCTACCAGTCGTGCCCTGATACAAAGCGACCTATCTTCCTTCACGAATCAGGTTCCGCGTCTAATTGCCGTGCCCTGATACAAAACCAACTACTTCTTCTTGGCGCCTGAGGGCTTGCCGCCGGAAGCCTTCTTCGAAGCCTTCAACGGATCGACCGTGCCGCCACCGCCAAAGCCACGACGCTCACGCGGCGGTGCTTTGGACTTGGAGATCATTACGTATCCTTCGCGAGGGCCCGGGATGGCTCCTTCGACCATCAACAAGTTCTCGTCCAGATCGATACCGCGAATGCGCAGGTTTCTGACCGTGATCTGCTTCGCTCCAAAGTGCCCTGGCATACGCTGCCCGGGAAACACGCGCGAGGGGAATGAAGAAGCACCGATGGAACCTTGCACCTGGAACATGTGCCCGTGGCCTTTCGGACCACCGCCAAAGTGGTGGCGGCGCACAACGCCGGCAAACCCGCGGCCCTTGCTGGTGCCAATCACGTCGACGTACTTAGCGTCTTCGAAAATGTCGACCAGGACTTTGTCGCCTGCCTTCAGTGCCCCGTTCTCACTGTCCGCGGGCGCTGCTTCGATCGGCACTTCCCGCATCAGCTTGACCGGCGGAACGTTGTTCTTGGCGAAGTGGCCGGCCATCGGCTTGTTCACTTTGCCACCCTTCACGAACTCAATCAGACCGATCTGCGCGGCACTGTAGCCGTCACCCGCGAGCGTCTTCAGTTGGGTCACTACGCAGGGGCCCGCCTGCAACACGGTGACCGGGTGTACTTCACCCTTGTCATCGAACAACTGCGTCATCCCGATCTTCTTGCCCAGAATCCCTGTCACCGACATGGTGCTCTCCTTACTTCTCGAATGCCTTGATTTCAACATCGACGCCGGCAGGAAGATCCAGCTTCATCAGCGCATCGATGGTCTGTTGCGTCGGCTCGAGAATATCGATCAGCCGCTTGTGGGTGCGGATTTCGAAGGCCTCGCGCGACTTCTTGTCGACGTGCGGGGAACGCAACACGCAGTACTTGTTCTTTACGGTAGGCAGCGGAATGGGACCCGCGACCTGGGCGCCGGTGCGCTTGGCTGTTTCGACGATTTCACCGGTCGAAGTATCAAGTACGCGATAGTCATATGCCTTGAGTCGAATGCGAATTCTCTGTCCTACCATCTCAAATCCCTTCGTGCCACTGATCGAATCGGCTGGTTTGACCCACTCAAGCAGAGCGGGTCAAACCTATACTTACTTGATGATTTCGCTGATGGTGCCGGCGCCTACAGTGCGTCCGCCTTCGCGGATAGCAAAACGCAGGCCCTTTTCCATCGCTACCGGGGTGTGCAGCTCAATTTCCAGCTGTACGTTGTCGCCCGGCATCACCATCTCCGTGCCTTCCGGCAGCTTGGCGGTTCCGGTCACGTCCGTGGTACGGAAGTAGAACTGGGGCCGGTAGCCGTTGAAGAACGGGGTGTGACGGCCGCCTTCTTCCTTGCTCAGAACGTAGATCTCGCCCTTGAACTTGGTGTGCGGGGTAATCGAGCCGGGCTTGGCCAGAACCATGCCGCGCTCCACGTCTTCCTTGGCAATACCGCGCAGCAGCAGACCCGCGTTGTCGCCGGCAAGTCCTTCATCCAACTGCTTTTTGAACATTTCCACGCCGGTCACGACCGTCTTGCGGGTTTCCCGGAAGCCGACAATCTCCGACTCTTCGCCGACCTTGACCTTGCCCCGCTCGATCCTGCCCGTGACCACCGTGCCACGGCCGGAAATGGAGAAAATGTCTTCGATCGGCATCAGGAACGGCTGGTCAATGGCACGCGCCGGCAAGGGTACGTTCTTGTCCACCGCATCCATCAACTCGTCGATCTTGGCTTCCCATTGCGCTTCGCCGTTCAACCCACCCAGGGCCGAGCCGCGAATCACCGGCACATCGTCGCCGGGGAAGTTGTACTTCGACAACAGCTCCCGGACTTCCATCTCCACCAGGTCGGTCAGCTCTTCGTCTTCGACCGCGTCGCACTTGTTCAGAAACACCACAATGTAGGGCACGCCTACCTGGCGGGCGAGCAGCACGTGCTCCTTGGTTTGGGGCATCGGACCGTCGGTCGCAGCCACCACCAGGATCGCTCCATCCATCTGCGCCGCACCGGTGATCATGTTCTTGATGTAATCGGCGTGACCGGGGCAATCTACGTGGGCGTAGTGACGGTTGGCCGTCTCGTACTCCACGTGCGCGGTCGCAATCGTAATGCCCCGCTCCCGCTCTTCAGGCGCGTTGTCAATCGAATCAAACGAACGAAACTGGATCTTCGGATTGTGCTTCGACAATACCTTCGTAATCGCTGCCGTCAGCGTCGTCTTGCCGTGATCAATGTGCCCAATCGTCCCCACGTTCACGTGCGGTTTGGACCGGTCAAACTTTTCCTTCGCCATCTCGTCCCTCTCCTGCTAGATCGAAAAATCTTTAAGTTCCAAGGGTTTGAGCCCTCAGGGGCTAAAGCCCTCATCCACATCTACTTTTTACGGCCCGGCTAAAGCCCTGCCCGGATACAAAGCCAATCTGCTGCTCGGCCTGGCCCAGGCCTTTCGTATAAAGCCAATTCGTTTCCGTGCCCTTAGTGCTTATTTGCCCTGGTTACGGCCGATGATCTCTTCCGAGACCGACCGGGGCGCTTCTTCATAACGGTTGAAGTGCATCGAGTAGTTGGCCCGACCCTGGGTCGAGGAGCGCATGTGAGTGGCATAGCCAAACATTTCGCTCAACGGCACATTAGCCTTGATGACCTGCGATCCCGCACGGTGCTCCATGCCCTCGATGCGGCCACGACGGGAGTTAAGGTCGCCGATGATGGTCCCCATGTACTCCTCAGGAACCACGACTTCGACCGACATCACCGGCTCCAACAACACCGGTGTCGCCTTGCGGGCGGCTTCCTTGAACGCCATCGATCCGGCAATCTTGAAGGCCATTTCGTTGGAGTCGACATCGTGATAGCTGCCGTCGAACAAGGTCGCCTTGACGTCGACGATCTCGTATCCGGCCAGTACCCCGCCCTGCAGCGCTTCGCGAATGCCCTGCTCAGTCGGCTTGATGTATTCCTTGGGCACCACTCCACCCTTGATGTCGTTGACAAACTCGAAACCCTTGCCGGGCTCGTTGGGCTCGACGCGGATCTTGACGTGCCCGTAGTTGCCCGAACCACCGGTCTGGCGGATGTACTTGCCTTCCGCCTCAGCCTTCTTGCGAATGGTTTCGCGATAGGCGACCTGGGGCTTACCCACGTTGGCTTCGACTTTGTACTCGCGCATCATGCGGTCGACGATGATTTCCAAATGCAGTTCACCCATGCCGCTGATGATGGTCTGGCCCGAATCGGGATCCGTGTGCACCTTGAAGGTGGGATCTTCCTGCGCCAACTTGGCCAGCGCCATGCCCATCTTCTCCTGGTCGGCCTTGGTCTTCGGTTCCACGGCAACGTGAATGACCGGAGCCGGGAAGTCGATCGATTCCAGCACAATCGGAGACTTATCGGTGCAGATGGTATCGCCCAGTTACCAGATTTTTGAGCCCTACGCAGGCGCAAATGTCGCCGGCATAGATCTCGACAATCTCTTCCCGCTTGTTGGCATGCATCTTGAGCAGGCGGCCAATGCGCTCGCTCCTGCCAGTACGCGGGTTGAGTACGGTGTCGCCCGTCTTCAGGTGGCCGGAATAGAGGCGCACAAAGATTAGCTGCCCGACGAATGGGTCGGTCATGATCTTGAAGCCGAGCGCGGTCAAAGGCTCAGTGTCGTCAGCATGGCGGAGGATGACCTCTTCCATGTTGTCGGGGTTGTGGCCCTCGATCGGCGGAACATCGAGCGGGCTGGGGAGATACTCGACCACCGCATCCAACAGCGTCTGCACACCCTTGTTCTTGAACGAGCTGCCGCACAGCACCGGGAAAAGCTTCATCCCGATGACCGCTCCGCGCAGTGCTTTGCGCAACTCCGCCGCGGTTGGGGTCTCGCCCTCGAGAAACTTGTGCAGCATCTCGTCATCATTTTCAGCCACGGATTCGACCAGTTGCATGCGGAAGGCTTCCGCCTTCTTGAGCAGGTTGGCGGGAATTTCTTCTACGTCGTACTTGGCGCCCATGGTCTCGTCGTGCCAGAGAATGGCACGCATCTCGATCAGGTCGATCACGCCCTTGAAGCCGGCTTCCTGGCCGATGGGAATTTGAATGGCTACGGGGCGCGCGTTCAGCCGCTTGCGGATGGTGTCGATGGCGTGCTCGAAATCGGCGCCCATCTTGTCCATCTTGTTGATAAAGCAAATGCGAGGCACACCGTACTTGTCGGCTTGCCGCCACACGGTCTCGGATTGCGGTTCTACGCCGTGCACGGCGTCAAAGACAGCAACGGCGCCGTCGAGCACGCGCAGGCTGCGCTCGACCTCGGCAGTGAAATCCACGTGGCCTGGGGTATCGATGATATTGATCCGGATATCGCGCCAGGTGCAGGTGGTGGCAGCCGAGGTAATGGTGATGCCGCGCTCCTGCTCCTGCTCCATCCAGTCCATCGTCGCAGTGCCTTCATGCACTTCGCCGATGCGGTGGGTGATTCCGGTGTAAAACAAGATGCGCTCCGTCGTTGTGGTCTTCCCGGCGTCGATGTGCGCCATGATTCCGATATTCCGGCAACGATCGAGTGGTACTAGACGAGGCACGGTATTCTCTCACTCTCGCGCGAGACGTTAGACTCGCGATTCTTCTTGCTGCTCTGGTTTTACTTGCGCTTACCAGCGGTAATGCGCAAATGCCTTGTTGGCTTCCGCCATGCGATGGACGTCTTCCTTCTTCTTCATCGCAGCGCCGCGGCCGTTGGCCGCATCCAGCAGTTCGCTGGTCAACTTGTCGATCATGCCCTTTTCGCCCCGGGCCCGGCCATACGTGACCAGCCAGCGGATGGCGAGCGAGGTGCGCCGCTCAGGATTGACTTCGATCGGCACCTGGTAGTTCGCGCCGCCTACGCGGCGGGTCTTGACTTCGAGCAGGGGCTTGCAATTCTCGACTGCCTTCTTGAAGAGCTTCAAGGCTTCGTCGCCGCCCTTCTGCTCCAGGTTGGTCATGGCCTGGTAGAAGATGCCCTGGGCCGTCGACTTCTTGCCGTCCCACATCATCGAGTTGACGAACTTCGTCACCAGGGATGAGTTATAAACCGGGTCAGCAGCCACTTCCCGTTTCGCGATATGTCCTTTTCTCGGCATAATTCCTTTCTACTTTGAAATCCTGGCGGTACTACTTAGCGGTGGTCTTGGGGCGCTTGGCACCATACTTGGAGCGGCTCTGTTTGCGGTTGGCCACGCCGACCGAATCGAGGGTGCCGCGGACCACGTGATAGCGCACTCCGGGCAGATCCTTCACGCGGCCGCCGCGGATGAGCACAATCGAGTGCTCCTGCAGGTTGTGGCCGATGCCGGGGATATAGGTGGTGACTTCCACACCATTGGTCAAGCGAACGCGGGCGACCTTACGCAGCGCCGAGTTCGGCTTTTTGGGGGTTTGCGTGTAGACGCGGGTGCAGACACCGCGCCGCTGGGGCGAACCCTGCAGGGCAGGCGAAGCCGTCTTGTAGCGCGCCGCAACGCGGCCTTTTCTCACGAGCTGACTGAATGTAGGCAAACCTTGACTCCTTAAAAACTGCGCAAAACACTCGTTTGCCGCACATCACCGGACCCGCGCCTGAACCTGGCGCTTACCGGTGCACGAGCCAGCGGCTGCTGCCCCTGCCTGTTACAAACCTAGACAGAACTTCGACGGTGACCGCGCGTTTCTCTCTGGATTCGGTCGAAGAGGACGGCGCTCGCGCGCTACCACCCCTCGTGCCGGATCAGGCACCGGAAAACCGGGCACAAGAAAAGAAGCCAGTTCCGTTTCGAAGTTCCGGCCCGCATAGCCTTCCCAGGTGGAAGGTGTCGCAAAGGCCGATGCGATTGTTCCCCTGCATCACGCGAACGTTTTGGAGGGACCCCTGATGAGTGGGCCGCAGATCTTGCTGCCAGTTTTGAAGAGCGCCTTGCTGCGGAATGCCACAGCACATCGTTCAGGCACGCACTTTACTGGCTAATGCGGAACCTTTTAAAGATACCAAGAGGGGCGGCGGACGTCAATGTTGGGTGGATTTACGTGGGTACCGGAGCGTGGGAGACCCCCCGGACGACGGATTTCCAGGTTGTTTTTGCAACCACGGCCCGTGGATCTGGACCGTGGTTAGGAGATGACACCCCCCAAGGGGCTAAACAGGCCGCGTGTCAGATGGGCTACATCAGTTCTTCCACAAAGGCTCGCGCTACGTCGGGAGGAATCCGCGAGCTCTGCTTGACCAACGGCTCGGTGGCCAGCACCGGTTCTGATTCGTGCAACGTGGGCACGTCCGTGCGTTCGAAGAATTTACCGATGGGAATTTCGTCGCCCCAGAGCAGGGACTTTTCCATCGCGGCCATCCAGTTGGTCGAGTCGTAGTCAGGGTTGTCCTCCAGCTTCTTTACCCGGGGACGGAACCACTGGAAAGTGTTGTCGTGGTTGTAGGTTACGCAGGGACTGAAGACGTCGATAAAGGAGAAACCCTTGTGCTGAATCCCTTGCTTGATCAGTTCGGTGAGGTGCTTCTGCTCCGCGCTGAAACCACGGGCGATGAAGGTGGCCCCAGCCGACAGAGCGAGAGAAATGGGGTTGATCGGCCCTTCCACGTTGCCAAACGGCATGCTCTTGGTCTTCATGCCTTTGCGGCTGGTGGGCGAGGTCTGCCCGGTGGTGAGGCCGTAGATCTGGTTGTCCATGACGATGTAGAGCAGATCGACATTGCGGCGCATGGTGTGCATGAAGTGATTGCCACCGATGCCGAAGCCGTCCCCATCACCGCCGGTGACCAGCACCGTCATGCCGTGATTCGCCATTTTAAAGCCGGTGGCCACAGCCAACGAGCGTCCGTGCAGGGTGTGCATGCCGTAAGTGTTGATGAAGCCGGGGAAATTTGAGGAGCAGCCGATACCGCTGATGGTGGCAACCTCATGATTCGGAATTTGCAGCTCGACCAGCGCCTTTTGGACTGCCGCCAGCACACCGAAATCTCCACAGCCCGGGCACCAGTCTGGATCGACCTTGCCCTTAAGGTCTGCCATGGTGGTCAGTTTTGGAGCCGCTATATCTGTCGCCATCGTTTGTCTCTCCTAGACCATAATCTCGTGCGTCGGAACGGAAAGTTTCGTGCTTCCGCTCAGCTGTTCTTTGACGGCTTCCACTATGTGGTGGGGCATAAAGGGTTCGCCGTCGTATTTACGGATGTGCCCATTGGCCACAAAACTGGTTTCGCTGCGCAGGTAGCGGGCGAACTGGCCACTGTAGTTATTCTCGATAATGATGGTGTGGCGGGATTTGTTCAGGATACCGGCAATGGCATCGCCATGCAGGGGAACGAGCCAGCGGATTTGCAACTGATTGGCAGTAATTCCGTGGTCGGCCAATAGCTCACGCGCTTCCTCGATGACGCCCTGGGTTGATCCCCAGCCGACCAGGGTCACGTCGGCGTTGGCCGGTCCTTGCAGCGTTGGCGGCTCAACCGAGGCTTCAATACCATCGACTTTGCGCATCCGCTTTTCCATCATGGCGCGGCGCTTCACGGTATTGGTGTACTCGTCGCTGATGAGCACGCCGTCTTCGTCGTGCTCGTCGCTCGAGACCACGTGGGTGTGTCCGGGCACGCCGGGAATGGCGCGCGGCGAGATGCCGCTCTCGGTGATCAGGTAGCGCTTGTAGGATCCGTTGCCATTGCCGTTGGCAGTAGTGATCATCTCGCCGCGATCGACTTTAGGGTTGAAGTCCAGAATCGCGGGGTCGACGCTGAGGCGACCCTCGGCCAAGAGCAGATCGCAAAGCACTATACCGGGGCACTGGTAGCGTTCGGCGATGTTGAAGATTTCCGGGATCAGGGTGAAGCAGTCGCCAATATCGAGCGGGGCAGCAATGACCCGGGGATAATCTCCGAAGGAGGCGCCCAGCATTTGCCAGAGGTCTCCCTGCTCGGTCTTGGTGGGGACTCCTGTGGATGGGCCGGCACGCTGGCAGTCAATCACCACGACTGGAATTTCGGCCTGGGCGGAGAGGCCGAGGGCCTCACTCATGAGGGCAAAACCGCCTCCCGAGGTGGCGCACATCGCTCTGACCCCGGCATGGGCCGCGCCGATCGCCATGTTGATCACGCCAATCTCGTCTTCCACCTGGCGGACCATGATGTTGGCTTTGCGAGCGTGGTCGGCCATCCAGTGGAGTACGCCGGTCGACGGGCTCATGGGGTAGGCACAGTAGAACTTCACCCCGGCAGCGGCCCCGCCCATGGCCATGGCGGCGTTGCCACCGAGCACGGCGTAGCGGTTGTCCGTCATGGGCAGCGGATTGGCGAAGGCCTTGAAGTTTTGCGTGGCGTAGTCGTAGCCGACGCGCGCCAAGCCCACGTTCTCGTCGATGACGGCTTTTTCCTTCTTGCGGAATTGCTCGATGAGGACGCTCTCCAATGCCTGAAAGCCGATGCCAGTCATGCTGAGCGCGGCGCCGATGGCCAGGGTGTTCTGGGCGATCTTGTTGCGGCTGATGTCGGCCAGCTTGGAGACAGGCAACGGGCACAGCTGAACTCCGTCGGCAGGCTTGCCTGGCTTGATGGTGTCGGCGTTGTAGATACAGGCGCCGCCGCTGGTAAGCAGGCCCAGGTGCCGATCCATGGTGTCCTGATTGAGGGGAATCAGCAGATCGATCTGATCGCCCATGTTGGTAATTTTGCCGGGACCGGTGCGGATGGTAAGGAAAGTATGGCCGCCGCGAATAATGGATTGGTAGGCGTTGTAGACGTTCAGATGCAGCCCACGGCGGCTAAAGATTTTTGCGAAGATGTCACCTGGGGTGGCTACGCCCTGACCGGCGGCGCCCCCAATACCAATAGCAAAGGACTGCCTCATCGATTCATCTCCAGGCTACGGGGGCCCTGGACATGCTTCAGGGACCGCCGGATCGTATCCGGTTAAACATTACTCAGGACAGCATTGAGGACGCCATCTTGAACGCGAACCAGCATACACCCAGCTTCTATGGTCTGGCAGCCCCCCGGTTCCGCCGCCGGCGCAAATCGTTTCAATTGATTGATTTCACGCTGGATCCGCGCCAGCCCGCAGTTCGGAACGTGGTTCAATGGCCTTAGAGAACAACCCAGCGGGAGGCAATAAGGCGTAATCTGATGTGTTGAGCCAGTAGCCGCGTATGGTTAGCCGATAGATAACAGGCGGGCTAAAAATGGTGAGGAATGGTTCATAGTCTTCCGATAGCTCCTCCGGTCGAGCACCCCTGGGCCACTATTGTTGTGCTCCTGGGTGCGGCGGTTGTCTTTGGAGCAATTCCGCTGGGTCTGGCGCGGTTATGGGCAAGATTGGTTTCGCCCGCCAAGCCAGGTTTGCAGAAGAATGCGACGTATGAATGCGGCCTCGAAGCCAAGGGGGATGCGTGGGTACAGCTGGACGTCTCCTACTATGTGTACGCCATCGTTTTTCTGATCTTCGATGTGGAGGCGGTTTTCCTGCTGCCCTTTGCCGCGGCCTTCTCGGGCCTTTCGCTGGCAGCTTGCCTGGCCATGCTGGTTTTCCTGCTGCTACTGGTGGAGGGCTTAGTCTGGGCCTGCCAAAAAGGCGTGTTGACGTGGAGCTAATGAGGTTTCGATGGATCAGGATTTAAAGACCGAGTTAAGCAAGCACGGAATTTTTGCCACTTCGTTTGAAGAGCTTTACAACTGGGGGCGCAAGAATTCCGTTTGGCCGCTTGACCTTTGGCCTGGCGTGCTGCGCCATCGAGATGATTGCCACCACCATGGCTCGGTACGATCTGGCCCGGTTCGGCGCCGAGGTGTTTCGGCCTTCGCCGCGGCAAGCGGATTTGATGATCGTATCCGGAACTGTGACCAAGAAGATGGCTCCTCAGGTGGTTCGGCTCTACAACCAGATGCCGGAGCCGAAATATGTGATTGCTATGGGGGCATGCGCCATCTCCGGCGGCCCTTTCCGCGACGGCTACAACGTGCTCAAGGGCATAGACCGGTTTATTCCTGTGGATGTTCATATTCCCGGTTGTCCGCCCCGGCCGGAAGCTTTGATTCACGCCTTTATGGCCTTGCAGGAAAAGATCAGCGCGCAACAGCTTAGCGGGGAGTCGAGACCCAGACATTTAAGGCAGGAGCTGCCGAGTGAGTTTCCGGTTCCTGCGTTCGGCGAGCACGGACTGGAGCCGGCGCAAAACGATGAGGTCTTTCGCAACCCGCTGAAGGTGCTTCAGGGATGACTTTGGAAGAAATCAGGGCCCGGTTGCAAGCAGAGATTCCAGGATGCCAGGTGGAGCTGGTGGTCAACGGGAGCCCCTCAGCCCAGAACTCCCTGCTCATCGATCGCCAACATGGCCTCGAAGCTGCCAAGGTTCTGCGCGGGTTGGAGCTGGATTATTGCTCCAACGTAACCGCGGTGGATTGGCCGGAGCGGGTGCAGACAGACAAGGTCAAGACAAAGCAGGTGGTCGATGGGGTGGAGAAAGAGATAGAGCAGACGGTCAAGACAACGATCCCGGGCTGCCTGGAAGTGGTCTACCACCTGTTTTCCATGTCTAAGAAGGAGGGGCCGGTGGTGGTCCGCGTACGCACCGGGAACCGGACGGATGACGTCACGCTCCCCTCCCTAACCCCGGTCTGGCGCAGCGCGGAGTTTCAGGAGCGAGAGGCGTTCGACCTGTACGGGATTGTGTTCGATGGGCACCCGGATCTGCGGCGCATCCTCATGTGGGAGGGTTTTACCGATTACCCCATGCGCAAGGATTATGTCCCTCCACCTGACGATGACCTCGAAATATTGGGGGCGCGATGACACAGGTGGCGCCACACGAGGCGGAACAAAACAACCTGATGGAAATATCGATGGGGCCGCAGCACCCATCGACCCATGGCGTCTTCCGCATGGATGTTCGCCTGGACGGCGAGCGGGTGATGCGGCTGAAGCCGGTCTTCGGCTACCTGCATCGCAACCACGAGAAGATTGCCGAGGCGGCCAGCTACCTGGCGGCGATTCCGTATACCGACCGGCTGGATTATCTCTGCTCGATGACCAACAACTGGGGATACGCGCTGGCGGTGGAGAAGCTGGCGGGGCTTATGGTGCCGGAGCGGGCTGAGTATATCCGGGTGATCGTGGCGGAGCTCACCAGGCTGCAGAATCACGCGGGCATGGTGGGGTTTCTGCTGCAGGATATGGGAGCCAGCGGGACGCCGCTGATGTATGCCTTCCGCGAGCGGGAGAAGGTTCTCGACCTGTTTGAGTCGCTGAGCGGCGCGCGCATGATGTGCAACTACATGCGATTTGGCGGGGTGCGGGTGGATTGCTCCCCGGAATGGCTTGGCGAAGCAGCGAAGCTGGTGGCGGGGTTTGGCGGCTTTCTGGATGAGTTCGAGCAGTTGCTGACGGGCAACGAGATCCTGATGGCGCGCACCCAAGGGGTGGGGGTGCTGCCCCGCGAATTGGCAATCAACGCCGGCGTCACCGGGCCGGGCCTGCGTGCCAGCGGGGTGAATTATGACGTGCGCAAAGTAGACCGGTATGGGATATACGAACGCTTCCCGTTCCGGGTGCCGCTGGGGGAACACGGCGACGTGTTCGACCGCTACATGATGCGGGTGCTCGAAATGCGGGAAACACTCAAGATTCTGGAGCAGGCTCTGAGGGATATTCCTTCGGGAGCGATCATGGATCCCAAGGCGCGGCTGCGCGGGTTACGGCCCAAGGTAGGCGAAGCTTATGGGCGGATTGAGTCGCCTAAGGGGGAGCTGGGGTTTTATTTGATCAGTGACGGTACGCCTAATCCTTATCGTTATCGGGTGCGGCCGCCAAGCTTGATCAATCTTACGGTGCTCGAGGATATGTGCCTGGGACACAACATCGCTGATGTGGTGGTGATTCTGGGAAGCATCGATATTGTGATGGGGGAAGTGGACCGTTGAGGAGCGGCTGCAGGGAGTGGAAACGCAATGTGCCTTGAGTATTCAGAGCGGGGGCAAATGGGATGTTAGGCGAAGGGGTTGTTAAAGGTCTGGCGGAAACTGCGCGAAACTTCCTGGGCAGCTTTGTCGATAAGGAGCGCCTGGTAACGGTGCAGTATCCGGAAGAGCGGCTGCCCGTAGCAGAGGCGGCGCGCAACTTCCCTTTTCTTATTTACGATGGCACGGATGCAGAGCAAGGGCTTCGTTGCGTGGCGTGCCAGATTTGCGAGAAAGAATGTCCGCCACGATGCATCACCATCGAAAAGAGCAAGGACAAAAAGCCCGACTTCGTGGGCAAGCAACAGTTCTACCCTGCAGTGTTCGATATCGATGTATCGGTTTGCATGAGCTGCCAGATTTGCGTGGAGGTTTGCCCCTTCGACGCCATTCGCATGGACAACGAGTTCGAACTCAGCACGGACGATCGCTTTGGCGGGCTCCTCTGGAGCAAGGAAAAATTAGCGCGACCCAATGAGCACTACCTGGCCATCCATCCGACGGAAGCAGCCGAAGTGGAGGCCAGACGCGCCGAGGAACAGGCGCAGGCTGAAGCCAAGAAGCACCAACCGGCGGTGACGAAATAATGCTGGACCAGGTGTTCGTGTTGCTGAAGCACTGGCTCCTCTCCTATTCACCCGCAGTACTCCAACCCGCGGTCTCAATTTTGCTGACCATCATTCCCATACTTCTCGTGTTCCCAGTGCTGTTTGCTTTGACGACGGTTCTGGAACGCAAGGGATTGGGCCGGATTCAAAACCGCTACGGTCCGAACCGGGTGGGATTTTACGGCATTCTGCAGCCGATGGCGGATGCGGTGAAGTCCCTGACCAAAGAGGATATTGTTCCTGCCTCGGCAGACCGCACGGTCCATTTTCTGGCTCCCCTGATTCTGTTGGCGGTGGCGTTTTTGCCCTATGCAGTTTTGCCCATCGGGCGGAATATGATCGCCGCGAACCTGGATGCCGGGGTGCTCTTCTTCTTTGCCATTGGGGCGATTTCAGAGCTGTCTGTTTTCATGGCGGGGTGGTCGAGCCGTAATAAGTATTCGCTGCTGGGCGCCATGCGGGCGGTGGCCCAGATGATCAGCTACGAGGTACCACTGCTGCTCTCTTCCGTTGCCGTCATCATGGCCGCCGGTTCGTTGTCGACGGTCGAGATCGTGCGGAAGCAAGCTGGTTTTTCAGGAATTTTTCCCCACTGGTATGTGCTGACGCCGTGGGGGTTCGCCGGATTTGTTCTCTTCATGATTGCCGCGACCGCCGAAACGAACCGCTCCCCTTTCGATCTGCCGGAAGGTGAGTCCGAGATCATTGCCGGGTATTACATCGAGTATTCCGGTTTTAAATTCGCCCTGTTCTTTCTGGGAGAATATCTGGGGATGTTTGCCATTAGCGGTCTGGGGATCACGCTGTTTCTGGGCGGATGGTCGGCGCCGTTACCGTTTCTCACCTGGGTTCCCTCATGGGTCTGGTTCTTTGCCAAGCTGCTAGGGTTGATCGTTGGATTTATCTGGGTCCGCGGCACGCTGCCCCGCCTGCGCATGGATCAGTTGATGAACTTCGCCTGGAAGTTTATGTTGCCGATGGCGTTGGTGGTTGTGGTATCGGCCGGGGCATGGCGTTTTCTGGGCCAGGGCGTGATGCGATGGCTGGTGAGCATCGTGTTTATTGCGGCGGCCTACGTGCTGTTGGCGCGCGGCGTGGAGACAAGAAACAGGATCGCAAAACGAACCTATCGTTTTGCTGAATGATACGGATGAGCGCTACGTTTCTGATTCTCGCGGCAATCACCCTGATCGGCGCCTGCGCGGCGATGATGCTGCGGGGCCTGGTCCATTGCGCGCTGGCAGTCGCTATTGCCTTTGCCGGATTGGGCACGCTCTACCTTAACCTTGGCGCTCAGTTCCTCGGCTTGGCGCAGTTGCTGGTGTACGTCGGCGCGATCGCCGTGCTGATTGTTTTCGTCATTCTGCTCACTCGCGGCGGGGATAGCGATTCACCGCCGTTATCGCGGGCAGCTTTGCCGATTACAGGGCTCGTGGTGGCGGGGTGTCTATTCGCCGTGCTTGCCTGGGCAGTCTTCCACAGCTTTGCCGTTCATCCCGCAGGAACACCGGCGACTCCGGCGACAGTCCGTGAACTGGGCGCGGACTTGATGGCCGGCTATGTGTTGCCGCTGGAGGTGATCGGGCTGATGCTCACCGCGGCGCTCGTTGGAGCTGTGATTATTGCGATGAAGGAGAAACGGGAGACACAATGACTCCGTTAGCAGGGTGTTTGCTGGTTTCTTCCATGCTGTTCGCCGTTGGTCTTGCCGGTGCGTTGACACGCAGGAATACCATCCTGGTGCTGGTGGGCATCGAGCTGATGTTGAATGCGGCCAATCTCAACTTCGTTGCGTTTTGGCGCTTCGGACCCCATACCGGTGCTTCCACCGGGATCATCTTTGGACTTTTCTCGATCGGCGTTGCGGCTGCAGAAGCGGCCGTGGGACTCGCCCTCATCCTTGCGGTATATCGGCATACGAAAACTACTGACTTGAGCCAGCTCCCCGGGAGGCCACAGTAGAACTCCCTATGGCCTCGACGGTATGGATCGTTCGCTATCTGTGGTTGATACCGGCACTCCCGATCCTGGCTGCCGGTATCGGTGCGCTGCTGAAGCGGGGCCAGCGCAAATTCGCGGCCGCCATCGCGATTTCTTCGATGGGCGTTTCTTTTGTGCTTGCAGTGGTTGCGTTTGCCCATCTGCTGCTCGAGCCTGCCCGGCTCTTCCTGAACTTTCCGTGGATGCAATTCGGCAATGATTGGATAAAGCTGGGGTGGGTGCTGGACCCGCTGGCAGCGGTCATGCTGGTGATGGTGACCTTCGTTGGGCTGCTTATCTTTATTTACAGCGTGGCGTACATGCACCACGACGAAAACTTCACCCGGTTTTTTTGCTTTCTCTCGCTCTTTGCGGGAGCGATGCTCGGAGTGCTGATCGCCAATAGCCTCTTGCTGCTGTTTATGTGTTGGGAGGTGGTGGGGCTCACGTCATACCTGCTGATTGGCTTTTGGTACGAGCGACCGGCGGCGGCGGCAGCGGCTAAGAAAGCGTTCATTACTACCCGGATCGGGGACCTCGGTCTGCTGCTGGGCATGGTGTGGCTTTACGGGCAAACGGGCACGTTGCTTTTCTATGACCACGGCGCGGGATGTATGGAGCACACGGCTCTCTCTCTGCTGGCGGCGCGAATGATCGGTTCGGGCATGGCTGTCTCCACCGGGATTGCGCTGCTGATCTTCTGCGGAGCGGTGGGAAAATCGGGGCAACTGCCGTTGCATGTATGGCTCCCGGATGCGATGGAAGGCCCGACGCCGGTAAGCGCACTGATTCATGCAGCGACGATGGTGGCCGCCGGCGTTTACCTGGTGGCGCGGGTGTATCCCCTGATGAACGCATCGCCTGGCGGAGCGCTTACGGTGGTCGCCTGGGTGGGGGCTCTGACGGCCATCTTTGGCGCGCTGGTCGCCGTGGTGCAGGACGATATCAAGCGCATCCTGGCTTACTCAACCGTCTCGCAGCTGGGCTACATGATGTTGGGAATCGGCGTGGGCGGAGTCGCAGTTGGCGTCTTCCACTTGATCGCTCATGCGTTTTTCAAGGCGCTGCTGTTTCTGGGTGCTGGATCGGTGATCCACGGGTTGATGGGAGAACAGGACATTCGCGAAATGGGGGGCATCCGCAAGTGGATGCCGGTCACCTTTGCCACTTATGCGGTGGGCACACTGGCGTTGTGCGGGTTCCCTTTATTCTTCTCCGGTTTTTGGAGCAAAGATGCAATCCTGCATGCTGCCTATGGGTGGAATGTTTCGCGGGTACCTTTTTATCTCGGCGCGATCGGCGCATTGCTCACGGCTTTCTACATGACGCGCCAGGTCTGCTACGTTTTTCTCGGCACCCGGCGCAGGGATCCGGCGCCGGAGCCGATTCCACCCTCGGAAACTGCGGCGTCGGATCCGCACGAAGCTGCGCATGAGAGCCCGACGACGATGACGGCGCCGTTAGTACTGCTGGCGGTTTTCGCGATCCTGCTCGGGTTCATTGGAACTCCTGCATGGCCCTGGCTACAGAATTTTCTGGAGATGCGGCGGGCTGGTTTAGACTTCGCCCAACTGACGGAAGACGGACTTATTCCGCTTATGCTGGCGTCGTCCTTGCTGGTCTTCGCCGGCCTGGGTCTGGGCTGGTGGATATATGGGCGACGGCCCATCCGGCGAGCCGCGAACGCGGATGCGTTGGAGCTGCTGCAGCCTTCGCTCTTCCATGCGCTGCACAAAGGTTTCTTCATCGACCAGCTTTATGAGGTCACGATTTTGCAGCTGGTATGGTGGATGGCGGTCGCCGCGAGCTGGTTGGACCGATGGATTTGGAGCGGGATCCCGGTGGCAGTGTCGGCTCTCACCAAGAGCCTGGGGTGGGTCGATTTCTCGCTTGACCGTTGGGTGGTCAACAAAGGTTTCGACGAAGGATGTAACGGCGTGGCGGATGGTGGGCGATTGCTGGCGCGGTTGCAGGATGGGCGTATTCAGAACTATTTGCGGCTACTGGCGGCCGCGGTCGCGGCTTTGGCTTTCTACCTGCTGCTGGGACACAGAGGATGAGCAGCACCTTCCCCTCAATCAGCGCCCTTACGTTGCTCCCTTTCGTCGGCGGAATTGCGGTTTTGCTCCTGGGACGAGCAGGGCGGCCGGCAGCCCGGTTGACCGCGGTCATCTTCGCCACTGCGGCGGTTGCGTATACTCTCCTGCTGTGGTCCCACTTTCAACCGGCACTGCCAGGAATGCAAATGCAGGAGATGCATCCGTGGGAGCCGGCGATCGGGCTTGCGTATCACGTGGGCTTAGATGGCTTGAGTCTGCTGATGCTGGCTGTCTCTTCCATCGTCGTGCTCATGGCCGTCGGTGCCTCCTGGAGCAATCCCAAACAAGGACCGGTTTACTTTTGCCTGCTGCTGTTTCTGGAGACGGGTCTTTTCGGCACCTTTACTGCGCTGAACTTTCTCCACTGGTTTCTGTTCTGGGAACTTAGCCTGATCCCGGCGTTTTTCATGATTCGTTTGTGGGGTGGCCCGGGACGCGCGCGCGCCGCAACCCAGTTTTTTGTCTACACGATGGTGGGCAGCATTACCTTGCTGCTTTCCTTCCTTGCTCTCTTCCTCGCCAGCGGCAGCTTTGATTTTGTTGAGCTGACCCAGTTGGCGCAGACCGGACAGCTCGCTGCCGCCATTGGCCAAAACCTGCACTGGCATCAGTGGAGCAGCGGTTACATCACCATGTTCCTGTTTTGCGGTGCGTTCCTGGGGTTCGCGGTCAAGACGCCAGTGGTTCCCTTTCATGGATGGCTGGCTGCGGCATACTCCGAAGCTGCGCCGGAGACCACCATGGCGCTGACCGGTGCACTCTCAAAAATGGGCGTATACGGATTTCTCAGGATCCTGCTGCCCATCTTCCCGGAGCAGATGTGGCGTGCCCGGACGGTTCTTTTATGGTTGGCCATCGCGAGCATCGTACTGCCCGCGTTCACCGCCTGGGCGCAGACCGACTTGAAGAGAATGTTTGCCCACTCTTCGATTAACCACCTGGGCTACTGCGTTCTTGGCATCGTTGCGGTCACCGGTTCCACCGGGGCGGAGGCAAGCCAGGTGAGCGCAAAGGCTGCGGCGGTTACCGGAGTGATGCTGCAGCTGTTCAGCCACGCCATCACCGCGGCTTGTCTCTTCTGGTTTGTAGCGCTGCTGGCAAGGCGAAGCGGCGGAGAGACCGGTCTCAACGATTTTGGAGGGCTGCGCCGCGCAATGCCGGTATTCAGCGGGCTGATGGGGATCACGCTCTTTGCTTCGCTCGGGTTGCCGGGGCTAATAGGGTTCCCGGGAGAATTTCTGATCTTTAAAGGAGTGTTCCCCCTGGACTGGTGGGCCGCAGCTCTGGCGTTGCTTGGCCTGCTGATGACCGCCGTCTTTCTGCTCACGATTGTGCAGCGGGTTTTCTCGGGTCCCCTGCGTGAGCGTTGGGCTGGTATGCCAGACCTAACCCTAGGCGAACGATGCATGCTCGCTCCCCCGATCATTGTCATGTTCGTTGTTGGGCTCTATCCCCAGGTGATCAGCGGGATGGTGCATGGGGCAGTGACGCAATTTGTCGGCCTGGTGAGGTACTGAGCATGCTTGCCTGGACGATCTACCTCTCCTTTATTGGTGCAGTTGCGGTTACACTCACGCCTGGGAAGAGCCCGGCCGTCGCGCGCCTGACGGCGTTGCTCACAACAATGGCGGGGTTGGGAATCGCGATTGCCGCCGTAGCGCATGACCGCTCGGGGCAAATGACCACCATTGTGCGCGCGCCGTGGATGCCGCGGCTGGGGATTGAATATCACCTGGCCGCGGATGGCATCAGCCTGGTTCTGGTCCTACTGACCGGAATTGCGGCGGTCGCCGGTGTGCTTTTTTCCTGGAATATCGAACGGCGGGTCAAGGACTTTTTCGCTCTATACCTTTTGCTGATCGGCGCGGTGTACGGTGTCTTCCTCAGCTTTGACCTTTTTCTGCTTTTTGTTTTTTATGAGCTGGCGATTATTCCCAAATATTTTCTGATCGCCATCTGGGGATCGACGCGCCGGGAGTATGCGGCCATGAAGCTGGTGCTCTACTCTTTTGGGGGCAGCGCGCTGGTGCTGGCAGGCATGGTTGCCGCGTATGTGGTTTCCGGCGAGCGCACTATGAGCCTGGAGGCACTGGCGCATTTTCCGTTTCCGGCGCATTTTCAGATGTGGGCGTTCCCGCTGGTGTTTGTGGGATTTGCCGTGCTCGCCGGCATGTGGCCCTTTCATACCTGGGCGCCTACCGGTCACGCCGCCGCTCCCACCGCGGCCTCCATGCTGTTAGCCGGCGTGGTGATGAAGCTGGGAGCCTACGGCTGCCTGCGTGTGGCCATGATGCTGTTTCCGCGCGGGCTCGACCCGTGGGGATTCCACGTGCTCGGATTTGGGTCGTGGCAGGAGGTTTTCGCAGCGCTTGCGGTCATCGGCATCGTATACGGCGCGAGCATTGCGCTGGTACAGAAGGACCTGAAATTTGTCGTCGGCTACTCCAGTGTCAGCCACATGGGCTTTGTGCTACTGGGTTTGATGACCCTGAACCAGATTGGCCTCTCTGGCGCTGTATATCAGATGTTCTCGCACGGGATCATTGCCGGACTGCTGTTTGCTGTGGTGGGGCGCATGGTCTATGACCGCACCCATACGCGCGACCTGGGGGAACTCTCACATATTCCGCTGGCCCGGTTGATTCCCTTTGCAGCGGTGACGTTTGTGCTGGCGTTTATGGCGTCGATCGGGCTGCCGGGATTCAGCGGGTTTATCGCTGAGTTGGAGGTGCTGATCGGGAGCTGGCGGGCGTTCCCCTGGATGGCCTGGATCGCGGGGTTGGGAATTCTGATCGGGATCGCCTTTTCGTGGCGCGCGCTGCAGGCCACATTTTTTGGTGAACCGACAACCACACCAGAACAAGTGGTGCCGTCGATCACGCTACCGGAGCGTCTTGGAGCGTGTCTATTGCTGGCGAGCACGATTGTGCTCGGTCTCTATCCCAGGGTTCTGATGGATTTGATTCTGCCCAGCTTAAACGGGCCACTCTTCGAGCAGCTTCGCCGGGGTGATTGGCGATGACCGGCTCCGGTTACTTTGCACTTCTGCGGCTGACGGAACCCGAGATCATCGTGGCGCTGACGGGGCTTCTGGTGCTGATACTCGATCTCGGCTTGCTTCGCCGGGCTTCGCTGGCGATTCGCTTCCGTGGCGCGGTGGTTGCCTCCTCGATCGGATGTGCGGTTGCTTTGGGAGCGCTGGTGAGACTCCCTGCGCAAGGCAGCTGGCCGGGTGGAATGCTGGTGGTCAATCCGCTGACGCAAGTGGTGCAAGCGGCGTTGCTGGTGCTTGCGATTCTGATTCTTCTCCTGGTGGATTCCGCGCGCTTCACCGCGCATGTGGGCGAGTATTGCGCGCTGATGCTGTTTGCCACCACGGCCATGATGTTGCTGGTGAGTACACAGAATTTGCTGGTGATCTTCATCACTATTGAATTCCTCAGCCTTTCCCTGTACATCCTCACCGGCTTCGATAAAGAGAGCAGGCAATCGGCAGAAGCCGGGCTCAAGTATTTTCTGTTTGGCGGCATGTCTGCGGGAATTTTGCTGTTTGGGATGAGTTTGCTTTATGGCATCTCCGGATCCCTGTCGCTGGGAGAGATCGCGACCGCTGTGAACCGTTCGCCGGGCGATCCGCTCATCACACTTGCGGTGGTTATGGTGGTGACGGGATTTGCATTCAAGATCGCAGCCGCACCTTTTCACATGTGGGCTCCAGAGGTATACCAGGGCGCGCCGACCTGGAGCGCCACCCTGGTCGCGTCGAGTTCCAAAGTCGCCAGCTTTTTCGCGTTGTTTATTTTCTTTTACGTGGGGCTGATGGGAGCCGCGGGGAGTGCGGCGCGGGGTAATTATTCCATCGGGTGGGCCCCGTTGATCGCGGTCGTAGCCGTCGTTTCTATGCTCTGGGGCAACCTGGCGGCGATTGCTCAGACCAGTTTTCGACGGGTGCTGGCGTATTCCGCTATCGGCCATGCCGGGTATATGTTGATCGCGTTGGCCGCTCATAGCCGGCAGAGTTTTGTCTCGCTGGTGTATTACGTCATTACCTATGCGTTGGCGACTGTGGGCGCGTTTGGAGTGCTCGTCGCGCTGGAGGATGAAAGGGTCGACAGTATTACGGATTTTCGCGGGCTGGCTAAGCGCGCTCCGGACTTGTCGCTTTGCCTGTTGATCTTTTTGCTTTCTTTGGCCGGGATTCCTCCGCTGGCAGGCTTCTTCGGCAAGTTCTATGTTTTTGTCTCCGCACTGGAGGACCAGTCTGGTTTGCTGTGGCTGGTGTTATTGGCGCTGGCTATGAGCGTGGTTTCGTTTTATTACTACCTGAAGGTTCTGAAACAGGCGTACGTTTCCGATCCTGCCCCGGGAGCGGCGGCGATACGGGTGCGGGCAACGACCCGGATAGCATTGTGGATCACGGCCACGCTGGTTGTGCTTCTCGGCTGTTTCCCGGGTCTGCTGCTCGATCGGATTGCTACTTCGCTCCACTGATGTGCGAACGGCCGTTAGGGGGTCAGCCCCTGTAATAGCGCACCCCAGAACAGTACTTTACAAGGGGAAAAAGCCCAGGGGCTAAAGAGTGCGTGAGAACTTTCATTGTGTCGTCCCTTCGGGACTCGATTGGCGCGTGAAATCCTACCCGGCACTCCCGTGCCGGGCTCCAGATTGTCCCGTCCCTTCGGGACTGATTCCGTCGCGGGACCTGCGGTTCTTTTCCACCCGCTAAAGCCCAGGTCTTTGTTAAGTCTCAACGGCCCGACTCAACGAACTGCGGAGAGAGTCGCCACCGGGCAGGAAAGACGTACCTCAGAGCCAGGATTTACGAATTGAGTCCCGCAGGGACGGCTGAAAGTTCTCAAGGATTGAATCGCGGCCTATTTCCAGCCGTCCCTGCGGGACTCAATTCGTAAATCCTGGCTCTCACCACAGCCTCTTCAGCCCAGGTCTGCCCTTGTACAAAGCACCAGCGCGGTTCTGCGTAGAGAGATCCAAACAACTAAGATGGGGGCATGACGCAAGTCGACCCAAACCGCGAAGCTTCTCTGGCTCGCGGGTTCCGTGATGTGGACACGGCCGCCGTGGGCAAGCTGGCGCGCTGCCTTACATACATGGATGCCCTTCCTGCGTTTCAGCAATACAAAAACACCGTGCTCGCAATGATGAACCCGCAGCGCGGATCGGTTATCGCAGACCTTGGTTGTGGACTAGGTTTCGACGTGCGGCGCGTGGCCGCATTGGTGGGGCCGGAGGGTCGCGCAATCGGCGTGGACGCGAGCCTGGCGCTGATTGACTCTGCGCGCTCTACAAGCGAAGGAGTGCCTGGCGTCGAATTTATTCAGGCAGATATCCAGAATCTGCCGTTTGCAAACCGTTCCCTGAATTCATGCAAGGTAGATCGGACGTTGCAACATGTGGAACGACCTGCTGCGGTCGTCAACGAGATGTTCCGAACGCTATGTTCCGGCGGCACGGCCGTATGCGCCGAACCTGATTGGGGGACCTTTGCTATCGACAATGCCCAGCACCCAATCGGCCGGCAAATCGCCCAGTCGTGGAGTGAGGGCTTTCGCAATCCTCATATTGGACGAGAACTCAAACACCACCTCAAAGAGGCCGGTTTCGTCGATCTCCAAGTCCTGGAGGTCGCCTTGTCGACCCCGAGCTTTGAGAGCTCCGACACTGTGTTCGACATCACACAGACCGCCAAACAAATGGCGAGAAGCACCGGTAGCCCTGAAGCCTTAACCTGGCTGGCGAGTCTGCGGGATCGCCAAAGTCCCCTCTGCTGCTTGGTCACGCTCTTGATCAACTTCGGAAAGAAGCCTTGACCCGGCTAAATTTGAACGTCCCCTCACGCTTGTCCGTGCACTAACTGGGTATGGTGGCCAGCACCAAAATTGTGGGCGGCGAAGGTATCGCGGATGTCTTCATAGAGCGGGCCAATAATCGTCGCCAGGCTCTCAGCGAGGCCCAGCACATCGGACGCCTGGGTGGGAACCGGAATACCGGCGTCCTGGTAGTACTTGTGAATGGCCTCCTGGAATTGCGCGGCCGATACGCTGATGTCCGGCACCCCAGCGACTGGTTTTCCACTTGCCTCACTCGCCATGGCATGCATCACCTCGGCAACGTCCTGTTCGAACGCGACGCCGGACTGAGCGATCGGCTGGGGCAAATCGCTGAGTGGTCGGTTTACCAGGTATTGCACAGAAGTGATTTGGACCTGCAGCAGGGTGCGGATCGAAGGCAACCATCGCCGGACGTCATCGCGGATTTGCAACTTTCGCTGACGCGAGGGGCCGAACTCGAAGAGAACCGCGTCGGCTTGCGCCGTGACTGCCGGGAAACTGGCGTTGAGCTGGTCGCGTAGCTGGCGAATGCGCCGGACGGCTTTTACCTGGTCTTTCTCCAGCAACTGCTCGGTCAACTCGGCAAACATCTCCAGGGCGCGAGCAAAGAGCCGTTGCATTTCCTCCAGAGCATCCTTCTGCCACAAGCGATCGTAGATAAGCCACATCGACATCAAGCCAAGAAGAACGCCGAAGACACGGTCGCGGGCAATGGAGAGCGAGGTCTGGATGGTGAATTCCTGAAGATTGATGAGGTAAAAGGCCAGGGCGAGCTGCACCCCAAGATAGGAAAGCCGCGGAGACGCGGTCGCAATCCAGGAGGAGAGGGCAGTGACAAACATGAACAAGAGGGTGAAGCCGGCAATCGAGTCGAGGTAGGGCAGCACAAAAATCTGCGCTCCAAAGCCAATGATGACGCCGCCAACGATCACGCCTCCCAAGCGCAGGAATTGTTTTTGCCGGGATGAGCCAATGGTGGAGAGTGCGGTGATAATGCAAGTCGCAATGCAGGTGCTGAGCCCTGGCCAGTCAATCGCTGTGTAAATAATGTAAGTGGCCATGGCGGCAAGGGTGCCGCGCACGGCAAATTGCACGTGGGCCGGGTTGGAAAACGCATCACGAGCAAAAAAGTGCGTGGGCTGTTCCTCATCCAAAGGAGCGGTGGCAAGCTCATGGATGTTGCTGGACCCCGAAAATGCGTCCGGCATAAGGGCGACGATTCTCTCCATCGCCGATAAAAAGGGCAACTGCGAGGGTTCGGGCTGCGCAGGCAGTTGGATCCTTTCCGGCATCCGCTTTACAGCCAAAGCTTTGCCAAGTTCCTCGATGGCGTCTGCCAGACGCCGGCACCGGGCTTTATCCGCCGCGTCGATAGGCGACGCGAGGTTATCAGTCCCCGTCGCCCTCGCGCGGTCTTCGAGAGATCGTTGAAAATTGGCGGCGACGTCCACCAATTGCCCCAGGAGGGCAACCGCGGTGCCCAATTGAGACTTGAAATGCAAGCTGTACTGAGAGCGCAGGATGAGCCTTCGCAACCTGGCGGTACCGACACTGGAATACAGGGAAAGACTCTTTACCGACGGGGTGTCCAGCGGCTGCTCTGCCGCTGCGCTGCGCAAAATCGTCTCCACCGTGTGCAGGCGGGACTCGATGCCTTCGGTCAAGTCAGTGACGGGATGGACCCGGCGAAAAACATATTCCACCACGATGGTGACCACGATGCCGATCGCGACCACGCCGCCCAACCATAGAGTGCTTGAGACCCGGTCGTTTATGTTGAGCGTGTTTCGATCCCAGAGAGGAATGGCGCCGGCAATGGTGAACCCAAAGGCTACCGCTGTCCCGTAGTCGTTGGTGACGCTGATGAGGAAGAAAGATACAAAGAGGCTTACGCCAACCCCGAGAAAGTGAGTCAGCGGATCGGCAACAAACATGGCGGCGCCCATCAGGGTGTAGGCGGTAGCCAGCATGAAAGCGGCAATCGCCTTGAACCCGGCGACCAGGGTTGCCGTGGGATTTTCGCGGCTTAGGAACAGGGTAAAGATTGCGCCCAGAAAACCGTTGGGAATCTGGAACGTCATGACCACCAGCATCACGAGGGTCGCAGCGATGGTGACTCGAGCTACAACCCAGGCTCTGCCCGGATAAGGCGAGAGCTCAGTCTTGAGGAAGCCCCAAAACCACTTCCCTGCATCGTCGATGGAGTTCAAATGGGCGACAGATGGCAACGATTTGCCAACGGATGCCACGGCTATTTCCATCCACGAATGACAACCACTGCGGACTCGCTCAAACGGAAGGGCTCCGACTCTGGCGCATTGATGCGGACGCGCACAGGGAAACGTGTTGCCAGATGGACCCAGTTCAACGACCGCTGCACATCCGGTAATCCGCTAGAGGCAAAGGTTCCCACCAACGTGGAGTCAGGCTGCACGCCATAGCCCACGCTGTCGACTATCCCGTCATAGGTCACGGAGGGCCGGGACAGAACATAAACATCGGCATGCATTCCGGGCAGGATATGGTGCAACTGCGTCTCGCGAAAATTCGCGACTGCCCACCACACGCGAGTATCAATCAGCGTAAACACCTGCTGCCCGGTATGGGCATAAGCGCCGCGGGAGATGGTCAGGTTCGTCACGCGCGCATCGAAGGGCGCATACACCCGGCAATTGTTCAGGTTGTACTCCGCAGTGCGAATGGCTGAGGCTCGTCCCTCACGTTGAGCGGTGAGCGGATCAAGAGTAAGGACGCTATGTTGCGATTGATCGAATTGTGCGTGGCTTTGCTCCCTTGCGGCCTTTGTCTGTTCGTACTGGGCCTGGGCGGAGACTACCTGGGTCTGTGCTAAAAGCAGTTGCGAGCGAAGCTGCTGCACGGTCTGTTGCCTGGCGGTGACGGCCGTTCTCACCTGATCCACCTGGTCGACGGTGACGAATTGTTTGGCCAGCAATGGCTCAATGCGATGAAAGTTGTTGGTCTGGTACGCCAGTTCTGCGTTGGCGCTGTCGAGTGCTGCCTGTGCGGCGGCGACATTGGCTTTGGCTTCACCGACCGCGGCGGCAGCGCGATCGACGTTCGCGGTAGCACTGTCGGTATTGGCTCGCGCCGCACCTACGGCGCTTACCTGCGAGGCGATGGTGCGGCGCTGATCGATGATCTGGCCTTCCAGCGTGGCCAGATCAGACCTAGCTTTCTCGAGCGCGTATTCATAGGGACGCGGGTCGATTTCGAACAGGAGCGCGCCCTGTTTGCGAAATTGGTTGTCCTGCACGGCAAGTTGCGTGATGGGGCCATCGACCTGGGGAGCGATGCCAATGAAATTGGCAAATACTTCCGCATCATCCGTGCGCGGGTGGTTGTTGGTGCGGATGATGACCAGCGCTCCCGTAAGGAAGGCGGCTGCGACGATCACGATGCTAACGATTACGCCGAGGCGCCGGCGCTGCGGATCTGGTTCGTTTTCGGGCATCGCATCTCCTTCCGGATTAACTGAAAAACACAAGCCAAAGGGTGAAGGTGAAAAACGCGGTCAAGCATGGATACACCAGGATCAGTGGGGCCAACAGCTGATCCTCAAGCTTGATGCGCACGAAGAACAAGCGGACGACAACGGCGAGCAAGATGCCGATTATGCCGCATAAGATCCATGCGGGAAAAAACGAGCCAAGAATATTGAATGTGGGCGCACGGGAACATCCGCTGGCCAATAGCTGCGGAGCGAACAACACCCCGGCCGCGGCCACCCGCTGTATGCATTGGATCCGCGGCATTTGCAATCTTCGAGTCCATTTACTTCCGTCGCATTTTGCTGGCATGGGTTCACGGCCCTTTCGCATGAAGCAGGTCGCCTGTCTGGAAAGCTAACGCAGCCACACCGGTCAGCAATTGGGTCCGCGCGCTCACATCGGCAGTGCGAGCGGCAGCCAGGGTGCGCTGTGCCGAAACCACGTCGATCTGGCTGCGCACCCCGTAGGTGTACGACTGTAAGGCCGCGTTGTAGGAAGAGGACGCCGCCTCGAGCAACGCGGCCGCCGCCTTTTGTTGACGCAGCGCGGTGCGTGCAGTGGAGTAGGCGGTCCAAACTTCGTTTTCCACTTGATCCCGGACGGCGTCGACTTCAGCGGCGGCCTGTTTTTGATCAGCCTTGGCTCGAGCCACTCGACTCTCACGCGCGAAACCATCAAACAATGTCCAGGTCAGGCTGAAGTGGGCATCCCAGAACTCCTGATTCGGGGAATACACACCGGGGAGCTGATCCTGCTCGCCGTAAGTCTTGTTAAGACCGACCGTGCCACCAAGAGTCAGGGTGGGTAAGTAAGCCGTCTTAGCGGCTTTCACTTCGGCATTGGCCGCGCGCAGTTCTGTTACTCGTTGCATCAGATCCGGCCGCTGGGCCAGAGCCCGATCGATAGAATTCTCGACGGTGCTGGTCAGATCCTGCGGAATGGTCAAGGATTGAATGCTCTCTACCTGCAACGGTATGGTGGGCGAAATACCGAGGGCTGTGGCCAGGTCTCCGTGTGCGATCTCGGAGGCTCCCACCGCGGCCTGCAAATCATAGTCGGCCTGCGCAGCCGCGCTGCGGGCCTCGAGCACGTCGGGCAGCGTGGCCAGGCCGAGTTCAAGACGTGCCTCGGCGGCCTGTTGCACGGTCTGCGCATTTTTCAGGTTGGCTTCCGCCGCGTCTTCCTGGCCCTTGGTGTTGAGTACCCGATAGTAGGCCGCCATGACCTGGTAGATGACCTTGCGATGGGTGTCATTGAAGAGGAAGTTGGCGGCGAGCAGATCGTTTCTGCTGATGGCGATCTGATCCAGGCGCCTGCCGAAATCGAAGACGGTGTAGTCCACCTCCAGGGCGGGTGCGTCGGACTCGAGTGTCTGGCGGATGTAATTGGGCGCAAACAATATGTAGGTACGGACGCTTTGCGCGACTACGGCGGCCGCGAGGGTGGGATACAAAGTGGATTTGCTGAGACCCAGGTCGGCGGCCTTGGCTTTGGCGTTCTCCCAGGCCACGCGTGTTTCGGGATTGTTTTGCTCGGCAAGATTGACCAGCTCCGCAAGGGCGTAGGTTTTGGCTGGATCAGGAGCAACCATGGGGGCCGACCGCACCGGGGCAGGCACGGACAAAGTCGACTGCCAGGGCTGATTTGGGGAAGCGGGGGCGCTCTGGGCAGATGCGGATCCTGCTGCAAGCAACACGCCGAGCATGGTGACCGAGCTGGTAAAAGATCTCTTCATTCCCGATGCGCCAAGGGCAGAGCTAGTTCCCTATAGATGTATACCCCGAAGGAATGGTCGTGCACATCAATAAGGTAACTTTGTCTGAGCAACCGGATGATAGCATTCCGGTTCCGCGGCGGAGAAAGTCATGGAGAGGGAAATTCGCTCCGGGCAACCGCCAAAAAAAAAGCGCTGGAGGAGATCAATCCATGCTGGATGCGGAACGAGAGGCGAACGGGCGGATTTTTTTCCGCCCGTTGCTGGTCATGGATGGCAACAATCGACTACCGGTAGGAATTGGAAATGAGGATTTCGAGGTTGAGGGGAGTCGCAATGGGTTGATTGCTGACCATGCCGGGTTCGAAACGGTACTGGCTTACAGCAGCGAGGACGCTGGCGTCCACACCCGCGCCGGCAGATTGCACGATCTTAAGATCAGTGGGCTTACCAGTCTTGTCGACGATCATGCCCACAACGACCTTGCAGTCATTGTTGAGCAGGCGAGCGGTGCTCGTCGAATCGGCTACGACATCAACTTTGTAGATCAACTTGGGAGCGATTACTCCGGTCGAAATACGCTTGATTTGCGGCGCAGGTCCGTTGGTGGCGACCTGGGTGGGGGCAGGCGAACTTGCCTGGGCATGAAGCATAACGGAGGACAGAGAGAGTATGGCTACTATGATCTTACGCATGATATCTATCTCCAGAGTTAAGGGTGCCCGTCACCAACATATCCCTCCAGCAATTGGATTGTCAAGATGTTTTTAGGAACCCTGCATTTCATTGAGTATTTTTAACATTTGTTTACTACCAAGTGACTCGTTTAAAAATAAGCTCCCCAAAACTAAAGGTCTATGAACGCACGCCGAATCGCCCGCAAAATGCGCGGGAGAGGCGGCAGCGTTCCACCTGAGTCTTAGGGGAATCTATTGTGGAGGCGGTACGGTTCGAGGAAATGATCGCGCGAGGTAATCGGTAATCTGGTCGAATTCTGCGTCGGTAGCGATGGCTCCCCGTGCGGACATATTTTGCACCAGGCTATTCCACTCCTGTGGGCTGAGATGTTGGTTGGCCGCTAACTCAGGAGCGTGGCAACTGGAACAAACTCTGACCATCAGATCGTGTCCCGGGCCCTGGGGCAGATGATTTTGTGCGGATGGCACGGCGGCCGCTGGGTTCGTTGCCGGCGCGGCGTTCTCTGGTTTAGCGAGCGCTTGCGTCAAGGTGTCGACGCTCTCACTGCCATTCAAGCTGAAGACGACGAGTGAGTCACTGGCCAACGCAGCACCGACTCCGAAACCACCGGTGGCGACAACCGCGATGTACTGCTGTCCCTTTTCATCGGCGTAGCTAATAGGTGTGGACTCTGCCGAAGCAGGAAGCTTTACGGTCCACAATTCTTTGCCCGACTTGGTATCGAAGGCGCGAAAGCGCGCGTCATCCGTGGCGCCGACAAAGGTCAGGCCGCTGGCGGTAACAATCGCGCCGCCCAGGCCTGGCCGGCCCGTGTTCTGCTTGCCGGGAGGCAAACTGTCGGTCACGCCCAACGTGGTTCGCCACGCGATCTTGCCGGTGTTTACATCGACTGCGACCAGTTGACCCCACGGCGTTGGGGTACAGGGCAGATGATTGCTGGGGTCCCAGAAACGAACGGTTCCCGCGAGCGGCCCGGAATTGGAATAGCTACCGTCTGGGTTACGAATAATGCGCATAGGCTGGCCCAGGTTATTCACATTGGCGACAAACAAGCCCAGCCTGGGGTCGAAGGCTCCGCCATAGTAGTTGACGCCACCCTGGGTGCCGGGCAAGGTGACGGTATAGCGGTTGAGCGCGGTCGGCGTATAGGGCACTTCCCCCAACAGCATGTGGTTGCTGTCGACGTATTGCTCGCACCACGCCTTGTGTTCCGGTGTGTCCTTGTACAGGTTGTCGCGGCTGAGCGTATTTTGCGCCAGCGGCTCAGGCTGAAGCGGGAACGGCTGGGTGGGTGAAGTCTGTTCACCGGGAACATCGCTCTTGGGAACGGGCCGTTCCTCAACCCCATAAATAGGTTTGCCGGTCACGCGATTGAGAATGAACATCAGTGCATTCTTGTTCACCGTGGCCACCGCCGGAATGATCTTGCCATTATGTTTTACATCGAACAGTGTCGGTGGCGTTTCCAGGTCCAGGTCCCAAATATCATGGTGAACCACCTGGAAGTACCACAACAACTTTCCAGTATCGGCTTTGACGGCTACCAGAGAATTCCCGAACAGGTTGTTACCCGGGACGATCGACCCCGACCCGATCATTGTTGGGAGCGCCGAAGGGCATGTAGAGGATGCCGCGCGCCACATCCACGGTCATGTAACCCCATACATTCACGCCCGAACGATCTTTCCAGCTGTCACCTGCCCAGGTGTCGTGCCCTGTCTCGCCGGGCCGGGGCACGGAGTGAAAGGTCCAGACCAGCTTGCCCGTCCGCGCATCCCAGGCACGAGTATCGCCGGCGGGACCGGGACCCGCGAGCAAACCACCTGGCCCTTCCCCTGGACCCGCGCCGGTAATCACGAGGTTTTTGTAGATCAGCGGCGGCGAAGGCAGGATGTAGCTTTTGTCTTTCCCGGTGGTCATCACTTCGGGTGTCTTCAGGTCGACCATGCCATGGTCGCCGAAGTCCCGATTGAGCTGGCCAGTAAGTGCGTTGATGGAATACAGCCGGCCGCGGCGGGTACCGAAGATGATGGCTGGTCCGGCGCCCTCTCCGCCGGGCCAGTAGTTGGCCCCGCGAACCGACGGCTGGTCTCCATCGGGGATTTGAAACACCCACTGTTCGCGGCCGGTGGCCGCGTCGAGCGCGACCACGCGGCTGTAGGGAGTCGCCACATACATGGTTGACCCCACGACCAGCGGTTGGTCTTCCGATGGGTGAAGGCTGGTGCTACCCGGCGGCTTCATGTGGTAGACCCATGCCACTTTTAGCTGGCTCACATTGGCCGGGGTAATTTGCGTCAGCGGAGAGTAGCGGGTGCCGCCGGGATCCCGGCCGGGCATGGGCCAGTTTGCCGCCGAGTCGAGTGGGGTTCGATTCATGCGCGGCCAGGGCAAAGAGAAACGGCAGGAGCAGCAGAAGACCGATCGCCAGATTGATTTTTCTCTTCAAAGCGAAGCACCCTCCGCGTCGAGGGTTGCGCTCAACCGCTCCTGGACGCGTTCCCGCTCCCTTTGGCGGCCAGCGCGCTCGGGGTTGAGATAGAGCCAGCACAACGCTGCAATGATGTCAGAAGCGATCATCAGATGGATCAACGCGCCCCAGTTGCCGGCCGTCTTCTGCAAGATCAAGCCGCCAACGACGGGCATGACAAAGCCGGCGAGATTGCCCAGCATGTTCATGGTGGCGGCGACGGTTGCGGTGTAAGACCCACCGATCTCCACGCAGGCATCCCACGAGATGGGCATGGTCAGGTCGCTAAAGAGGCTGGCCAGTCCCATACACAACATGGCGAGCGTCACCGTCCTGGGTGCGAAGGAACACAAACAACAACAGTGACGTACCGAGCAAGCCGAAGAAGGCGATGCGGCGGCGTGGCAAGCGGACCGGGGCCAGCCCGGTAATGACCGCACCGAAGCCGCCGAAAAGCAGGGGTAGCACAGACAAACCCGCCGCATGGGCCGCGGTCAGGCCTCGCCCTTCGCGCAGATACGTGGGCAACCAGGTGATGTAGAAGTACCAGGTAAACGAGACGCAAAAGTACTGTAGGCACAGGATGAGGACTTCGGGCGTAAGCAGCAGGGACAGCCATTTTTTCTGCCCGGCATGGTGAGTCATCAAGACCCGCGACGATTCGAGCAGTTCCCTTTCCGCATCGTTGACCGATGTGTGTTGCCTGGGATTGTCCTTGAACCAGAACCAGAAAATGGCGCACCAGACCAGGCCCAGACCGGCGAAAGCAACGAACGACAGCCGCCAGCCGATCAGCCCGATGGCGGCCAGCACCAGCGGCGGTGTGAATGCCCCGCCCCAGCGGGCGAAGGCCCATAGCAGACCTTGCGCGGTGACGCGTTCCCGCGCCGGCAGCCACATACTGAGCATGCGGGTGAGGATGGGGAAACAACCCGCCTCGCCGGCGCCGAAGAGGAAACGAATGACCCAGAGGGAGACGACGTTCCAGGCTGCTCCGGTCAAGGCGGTAAAGAAGGACCATCCCAGCACGATCTGCAGCAGGACTCTGCGGACGCCGATCTTATCGCCCAGCAGACCGATGGGCACTTCGAACAAGGCGTAGGAGAGGCCGAAGGCGCCGAACACCAGGCCCATTTGCGCTTTGTTGAGGTGCAGGTCATGGGAGATGGGCCCGGCTGCCTGCGAAATCGCGACGCGTTGCACGTAGGAGAGGATGGCGAGCCCGATGGCCAGGGCGACAATGCTGTACCGTGTTCGACTCGCCTTCATCCGCAGGCCCTCAAATGGTGGGGAAAAAATCCGCCCGGTCAGGTTACCAGCAAGAACGCGTGCAGGGCGAGAGGTATCATCGTCCCAGCAGTCAGGGGGAATGCGGGTGGCGATGAAGATCGATCTATCGGGCCGGACGGCGGTCGTGACGGGAGCGAGCCGTGGCTTGGGTGAAGCGATGGCGAAGGCTCTGGCGGAGGCGGGCGCGCGAGTCGCCCTGGTAGCGCGGGACGTAAAGCGGCTGGAGTCGGTCCGCGATGCGATTGGCGAGACGGGGGGAACGGCGGCGGTATTTCGCGGGCGACGTGACGCGGGAAGAGGACGTCGCCGCCTTGGCCCGAGCCGTCAAGGAGCTGTTTGGCCATGCGCAAATCCTGATCAACAACGCGGGAACCAATCTGCGCAAGGATCTGGTTGATTTTTCGCTGGAGGAGTTTCGCGGCGTGGTGGACTCGAGTGTGATGTCGACGTTTCTGATGTGCCGCGCCTTCGTCCCAGGGATGAAGGGCAGCGGCTACGGCCGCGTTATCAATATGGCCTCCATCATGGGCCACATCTCGTTGCCGGGGCGCACGCCCTATTCCTCTGCCAAGGCGGCGCTGCTCGGCCTTACGCGATCGCTGGCCCTGGAACTCGCGCCGGAAGGCATCACGGCGAACACCATCAGCCCGGGCCCGATTGCGACGGATATGAATGCGGTTCTCTTCAACAATCCGGAGGTGAACAAGACGTTCCTGGCCAACATGCCGGTGGGACGCTGGGGCAAAGTGGAGGAGATCGGCGCGCTGGCATGCTATCTGTGCTCGGACTACGCCGGATTCATGACCGGGAGCGATGTGATCATCGACGGTGGCTGGACCGCCAAGTAGGCTGTCAGCGACCCACTTCTTAGATGGAGGATACATCGTTTATGACAGACTGGTTCGCGCGCCCCGTCCTACATGTCAAGGACGTCGAGGCCTCGCTTCACTTTTACGTTGACCTCCTCGGCTTTACGAGCCCCTGGCGCTACGACGAGGACGGCAGAGCGTATGTCGCGCAGGTGGATCGGCAGGGCTGCGCGCTTATCCTGGCCGACACGTGGCCGGAGAAGATTGGCAAGGGGTTGATGTTCATTTCCCTAAACGTCGAGCCACAGACGCGCGAGGCCGCGGTCGCCGCATTGGATGCGCTGCGCGCAGAACTCGATGCCAAGGATGTTCCGGTCAAGGAAGGTTCGTGGGGCTACCGGCTTCTGGTGGTCGATGATCTCGACGGCAATCAGCTCTTCTTCAACTATCCGAACGAGACTGCATCCGGCACGATGGCGCGAGATGAAGCCTAATCGTTCAGCCTCGCGGGCGGGCGCGACAACGATTAAAAGATTTTCGCGGAGGCAAGAAAAAGGAGGAGCGTGTAGGCGCTCCTCCTCGGGAATTGGTTTAAACAGTTTAGGCTGCTTTCTTTCCGACTACCCCGTGTGGATCGATGACAAACTTTTTTGCTGCGCCTTTATCGAAGTCCTGATAGCCCTTGGGCGCGTCATCGAGCGAGATCACCGTTGCATTTACGATCTTCGCAATCGGCAAACGATCGTGCAGAATGGCCTGCATTAATTGCCGGTTATACTGCAGCACCGGCGCCTGGCCAGTGTGGAAATGCAGCGACTTCGACCAGCCCTTCCCAAAGCGTACCTTAAGGATGCCCTGCTTGGAGTCGTCATTTGGCGCACCTGGATCGTACACCACGTAGAGTCCAGGAATACCCACGCCCCCGCCCACAAACACCACTTCCATCAGAGAGTTCAGGACACTTGCCGGAGCAGGTTCGTCTGCCCTACCGTGACCGCTGGCTTCAAAACCGACGGCATCGATGCCCGCATCGACCATCGGCTCACCGACAATCGCCGCGATCTGGTCAGCCAGGCTTTCGCTTTGTGAGATGTCAATGGTCTCGTAGCCCATCTTCTTTGCGTGCGCCAGGCGTTCTTTGTTTCTATCGCCTACGATGACCACGGCCGCGCCCAGAATATAGGAAGATGCCGCGGCCGCGAGACCCACCGGGCCCGCTCCTGCCACGTACACTGTCGATCCCACGCCCACACCCGCTGTTTTCGCACCATGGAATCCTGTAGGTAAAATATCTGAAAGCATGGTGAGGTCGCGGATCTTATCCATGGCCTGGTCTTTGTCAGGAAATTTCAGCAGGTTGAAATCGGCAAAGGGCACCAGGACGTAATCCGCCTGGCCACCGACCCAACCACCCATATCGACGTAACCGTACGCGCCACCAGGCTGCTGCTGATTTACATTGAGACAAACACCCGTGTTGCGTTCGCGGCAAGCACGACAGCGTCCACAGGCCACATTAAATGGAACGGACACCAGGTCGCCGACGTTGAGAAACAGCACGTCCTTGCCCTTCTCGATTACCTCACCCAGGATCTCGTGTCCCAGCACAATTCCTTTGGGCGCGGTGGTACGGCCGCGGACCATGTGTTGGTCCGATCCGCAAATGTTTGTGGACACGACCTTGAGGATGACGCCGTGTTCAATGTCCTTACCCTGGGGATCCTTGAAGACGGGGTAGTCGATGTTGTGGACTGCCACCTTGCCTGGACCTTCGTATACTACGCCTCGATTATTCGCCATACGTTTCTCCGTTTCACGATCGGAACGATCATAGTCTTGGATGCGTATGCGGGAAAGCGAGGTTTGCGGTGGGGTGCAGATCGGTTTTAGCCGTTCTGGTGCGGTTCCCTGCTTAGCAGCAACAGATCCGGGTGCCCCACATCTCGCTGATAAGGTAGAAGGATCCGCGTTGGAGCTTAGGTGTACATGCTGGCGCGCTTATCTCTGGGATCGTAGTCAGAGTGATCGCCGGCCGCCAACACCGCCGCTGTAAGCTTTGAGGGCTGAGAGGAAGTGATCACCACATGAGGCTTGTGAAGCACGTCGATCACGCGTTCATACAGTCGATTGCGGACTTTGAGGCGGTCGGACGCCCGGGTGACATAACGAATCAAGATGTCGACGCCGGCACCCGAGGGGCGCAGGTTCACTGACGAACTCGCGCTGGTATGGCTCATACCACTGTGCCGGGGCACCCGCTTCCACTCCTGTTCGGCGAGCGCGGCATCCTGCTGTGTCTCTTCCAGGATCGCCTGGTGAAGCTGCGCCGCCTTCGCGTACGTATCCGCCGACGCCGGAAGACTTAAGGACATCTCGTCCCACATCCATTGGCCGACAGTTGAAAAGTTGAAGAACTGCCCGGTCACGGCAAAGTTGTTGATGAACGTCGCGCGCCGGCCGGTAGGATGTCCCTTGTCCGCCCAGGCGCTATTCTCAAGGATCGTGGTGCGGAATAGGTTGATCTCAATCACCTCGCCGGCGACCCCATTGATTTCTACCCAGTCACCAACGCGCACTCCGTTTTTGCCCATGAGAATGAACCAGCCAAAGAACGCGACAATAAAGCTCTGCAACGCTACTGTCAGCCCGGCAGTAGCGAGACCGAGGATGGTCGAGATCTGGCTGGGTACGCCGAACGTCACCAACAAAACGCATATCACGCCCACTAGCTGCACACTCAGCCGCAGGATCGTATGCAGTGTCTGCATACGCCGGCGATCACACGCGGCGCCATGCAGTGCATATCGCTCCAGCAAGGCTGTTCCTACCGACTCCAACAGGATGACGCACATCAGAATGAACGCAACCGTCGCCAGCGAATGCACGGCCAGGTGGGTTACGATGCGATGTTGCAGCCGTACCTGGTCTGCCCACCTGCCGTAGACGCCTGCAAGCTGTTGCTGGGTCTGGATACGATCATCGTAGATGCTGAGAAGCTGGCGCTGTTCCCTTCTCTGCTGCAGGCTGGCAAGCTCGGCTGCATCGGGTTTTGATTTATTGGCGGCCGCAGCATCTGAGCTGGCGTTGGCCTGGGCTTCCAACTTGTTGTGTTGTGCCATCAGGCTTGCCGCGTCCGTTTTCGCTTGCTGCATAGCCTGCTGAATCAGTTGAGAGCGGCTGCGTTGGTTGTTCCATGCTTCCAGCCGGCCAGCGAGCGTGCCGTATTGGCGCGTGGAAAGAACGGCCAACTGGCCGTTACCTGCCTGCTGAGCATTGTTTTTGCTCACCGCTGCTTCGTGCGCCGTAAGCTCCTGTTGAATTCTGGTGCGTAGGTCGCCCGAAGCCCGTGCCAAATCATGCTGCGCGTCGCTCAGGTCGTCCTGATCCAGGTCCAATTGCGCCTGGGCGACTTTCAGATCGTTATTGCCGGCGCCGTCCGTGGCAGACGTCAGAGTGTGTACCTGGGCCTGATCCTCCTTGACCGCCTGCAGTAGTTGTGCGATCTTCTGCGAGAGTTCCAGGGCTTCGCTGGTGGGGGCGAGCCGCTGGGTGCTGGCCTGGCGCAACGCCGTGGCAAACGCCTGCTTCACGTCGTGATCAGCCAGGCGTTCCGCTTCGTGCGCATACTCCTCTTCTTCTTTGCTTACGGCGAGGGGGGCGAGCGCCTGCGCAATCTGCCAGGGATGCAGGTCGACGACGGTTGTCTGTTCGGAAGCGCGCTGCGATTGTTGGCCTTTGAGGAAGGGAAGATGGACCATCGCGTCTCGCGTGGTCCAGGAAAATGCGAAGCAAACTACCAGCAAGCCGGACAGGACGAAGAGAGACAGAAGCCTGCCCCGGCTGAGCAGACGTTGCGGTGCAGTGCCATCCTGTTTTTGGAAACCGGGCAGGTTGCTTTCCATGGCCCATTCTGGCAGTTACCCAGGTGGCACGGTAGACCCCGGTAGTTGTAGCCGCCTCAAACATGGCAATGTCGCTATACTCGAAGCGCGTTCAATGGCGTTACTGAGAGATGGGATGAATCGTCGCCAGTTCATGCGGAACAGTGCCGGCGCAGCCGTTGCGCTGGCGGCGCCTGCCGTCCTGGGAAGCGACAAACCGATCATCGGTGTGCGCGTACGCAGCGGCGTTGCCGTGGCGAGTATCTCACCTGATTTCCTGGGCCTCGGCTACGAGATCTCGTCCGTGGGCAGGCCCGGGCTGTTGAGCGGTACCGACAAGGTGTATGTGCGGTTGGTGCGGACACTCGGTTTCAAGGGCGTGGTGCGCGTCGGAGGAAACACCGCAGACTATGCCCGGTACAGCCCGGCAGCGCAGGCTGTCTCCAGTCCTTTCGGGACCGTGGTGAACGATGCCGTTCTACAGGAATTGGGTGGCTTTCTTCAGGCCACGGGATGGAAGCTGATTTGGGCATTGAACCTCGGCCGCGGCTCGGAGGCAGATGCGATTGCCGAAGCAAGGGCCGTGCTGGGCAACGCCGGAGGTCGACTGCTGGCCTTCGAGATTGGCAACGAGCCTGACCTGTTCTCTGCTGCGAAACACCGGCCGCCAGGCTACGGCTACAAGCAATGGCTGGCGGACTACCGGCGTTACAAGACAGCTCTTCGGGCACAGCTTCCTGGGATCGCACTGGCCGGGCCTGATGCTGCGGGCAAGACGGATTGGGTAACCCGCTTTGCAGCCGATGAGGGCAAAGATGCCGTTCTGCTCACCCACCATTACTACCGGGAAGGGCAAAACCCGGGCAGCACGATCGAGAAGTTGCTGGGGGGCGATCCGAAGCTACAGATCCAGCTCCAGCAACTGCGAGCGGCGTCCCAGAGCTGCGGCGTTCCTTATCGTATCTGCGAGGTGAACTCGTTCTCCGGAGGCGGACGGCCCGGGGTAAGTGATACCTTGGCGGCCGCGCTGTGGGTGCTCGACTATATGTTCACTCTCGCCTGCAATGGATGCTCTGGAGTCAATATGGAAACGGGTGTGAATCAGCTCGGGTTTATCAGTTCCTACTCGCCGATCGGCGACGATGAACAAGGGCATCATTCGGCTGCGCCGGAGTACTATGGCATGCTTGCCTTCTCTCTGGCCGGCCGGGGCGACCTGCTTCCGGTTGAATTCGATGCGCCCACCGCTGAGATCAAAGCCTATGCCGCGCGGCCCAAAGAAGGCGGGCTGGTGCTTACCCTGATCAATAAGGGGGAGACGGCTTCTGTATTGCACCTGGATACAGGTAGTCAAAGCCGCGACGCGTCTGTCATGCGGCTGAGAGGCCCCGCAGTCAATGCGAAAACGGGGATCACGCTGGGCGGAGCAGCGGTCACATCGCGCGGCACCTGGAAAGCAGCAGATGCAGAAGTTCTGCCCGTGCGCAAGGGACAGCTCATGGTCCCTATGCCTGCGGCCAGCGCGGCGATCGTGTCCATTTTGCAAAGTCATTCCTGAATCCCTACTATGGTTGAGGCCTGCGCCAGGGAGAACTACGCTGCACAAACTAACCATCGAAGACCCGATATGTATCGCCGCAACCGGAGATGTCTGCGGTGAAGGGGTTTTGTGGGAGCGGGATACGCAATCCGTTTATTGGACGGACATCAATCGGTTTCTGGTCCATCGCTATCTGTTGCAGGACGGCACCGTTAAAACCTGGTTCTTTGAAGAGCCCGTTACCTGTGTGATGGAAACCAACCGCCGGGATACTATGGCACTGTCGCTGGGTTCCGGCATCGTGCTATGGACGCCGGATAGCCATACGCCGCGTACACAGTTGTTTGCTCTTCCCGGTTGGCCTTTCGTTCGCTGCAACGATGCCGCTGTAGATCCAGGCGGAGTGCTCTGGGTCGGTACCATGCGCAACAACGTCAAGGCAGACGGCGCCGCTGAGGATCAAGGCGGCAGAAACGGAGTACTGTACCGCGTGGAGGGGACGGGAGCGGCATCGGAATGGCGCCACGGCCTGGGCATTTCCAACACGCTGCTTTGGAGTCCAGATCAGTCCAGGTTTTATTTTGGCGATAGCCTGCAGAACTGCATCTGGTCTTACGAATACGACGCAGCGGGCAAAACCATCCGCGGAGAACAGCCTTTTTTCACGGATTTTGAGCGCGGCTCGCCAGATGGTTCAGCCATGGACTCAGAAGGCTTTCTTTGGAATTGCCGTTACGCAGGGGGTTGCATCGTGCGCATCGCTCCCGACGGAGCGATTGATCGCGTAATTGAAATGCCGGTGAGCCGACCAACGAACTGTACCTTTGGGGGGCCAGGCGGCAATGTGCTTTACGTGACCTCAGCTTCGCCGGCCGCTGGTCATTGGGAGCGCTTTGGAGGGGGCCTTTTCGCCATGGAAACCAATGTGACCGGCATGGCCGAAAACAAATGGCTGCTCCCCGCTGGGTAGAGAAGCAGGAGATCTTTCGTGACGACAAGAGCCGTGCTTGTATCGAGCACGGCTCTTGTCGTTGTGTCGTTGTATTGTCCAGGGGCGGGCTACCGTCCCTGGGGGTTTAGTTGATCTGGATCGTAGCCGTATTGGGTACCGCATTGCTCACGATCGTGAGCGTAGCGGAAGGTGATCCAGCGGCTTTCGAAGTTACGGTTATGGTGCAAGACGAGCCCGCAGCAATGGTATGGCCTGCGCAGGTATCGGCTTCGGTGAAGTTGGCGCCTCCGCTGGTAAACGTCAGCGAAGTAAAGGTCAGAGGCTGGTTACCTGTGTTTGTAAGCGTGGTGGCTTGTTTTGCGCCAACACCGCTGATGCTCATCGTTCCAGCGTTCGCTCCCAGTTTGTAGACCAATCCGGTGATGTCAGTGACGTAGATGTTGCCCGATCCATCAAGGACGACGGACGAGGGCCCGACGAGCCCAGTCATCGGCATCAGCAGGGTTGGGCTGCCCGAGGAATGGGTAGCCGGTATCAGGAGGAGCCGCGTCCCGTCGGTGACGTACATGTCTCCGTTGGGATCAAACGCGAAGCCGGTCGGTCCATTGAACGCGCACGGAGTGACGAGGGCATCGCAAGGTGCAATCGCAACCTGAGAAGTGGTGCCGGTAGCGAGGGCAACTTTCAGGATCTGATTGTTGTTTCCGTCGCCGACATAGAGGTTGGCGCCAGTGTTGTCGACCCCGAGTGCTTGCGGGAAGCTTACTTTGGTGCTATTCAGAAGCACGCTGGGCTTGTACGTCGTGTCGTAGGTTTCCCCGGGAATCATGACGACTTGTGGGGTGTTGCCGCCGTCGGTGATAAACAGGTCGCCGGCTAAGTCAACTTTGGTCGCGACGGGAAGTCCGATCGTGATGGCTCCGGTGCTTAGCGTCGTCTCGGTGCCCGACGGGCTAAAGCTGAACACCTTGGCCGCATTTGCATCGGTCACCACGACGTCGTCGAATGCGGTGTAAACAAGGTCGATGGGATAGAGCAGGTTACCGGTATTGGCCGTATTCCACGGGGTGGCAACCCCGCCGGACGTGGGTACCGTAACGAGCTGCCCCGCATTGCTGTTGACAATGTGCAGCGCGGAGAAGGTTGTATCCGTAGGATCGAAAGCCAGGCTCTGAGGCTGGTTGAGGCCAGCATTCAATGTTTTCTGCGCGCCGGTTCCCAGTGTCATTTGAGACGCATTCCCTAATCCGGAAAGGAACAGGTAGAGGATAGGTTCGACCTGCGCCCCGTTGCGGGGAGCAAAGTTAACTTGAATGACTCCCTTTCGAACCCCTGCCGCGACCGGCGTGAAGGCTACGTTGAAGGTGCATTCATCCCCAGCATTGTACTGGTGATTGGTGATGCAATCGCCGCTGCCGCCAGCATCGGCGAATTCTGTGCTGGGCGCGGAGTGCGGCGTGTTGGAGAAGGTAAGCGTCGCATCCTGGACGAATCTGTAGGGAATGCTGGTAACGACGGTCTGGTTCACCGTCGCAGGAGTCACGGTGATCGCTGGATTGCGCAGGGCGATCACGGCTGGGGTATTCGTCACACCGTAGAAGAAGCCGTCTCCGCTGTATTGGATGGTTATGTTGTTGTTACCAGTAAGGAACTGGATGCTGGGCACCAGGACCGTTGCGGTGGAAGTGGAGCCCGATAGCACGCTAAGGGTTCCGGTGGCGAGAGTGGTCCCGTTGAAAATCACCTTCACGGTTCCAGTTGGCGGAATGGGAATCCCAAAGAACGTGGCGTCGCCGGCCACGGTAACGGTGTAAGGGGTTGGCTGGCTGAAGAAGCAGCAATCGGTATATGCGATGGCTCCGCTGGAAACCGCCACGTCACGACCAACGGTAAGATTTACGGTTGCCGTTGCTGTTGTGTAGTCGGTCGTATCGTTGGGCGTAAAGGTTACGTTCAAAGGATAGATGCCGGGGGAGCTGAACGAGGTCCCGGCTGCTGGGCTGTAGACAAACGTCCCGGGGAGATTGGCGCCCTGGGGTGTTGCGGCGGTGGCATCGAGCTGGGTGCCACTGAGCGGTACAAAGACGTTGATGGGCGTTGGTGTCGGCCAGGTAATTACGGGTGTCGCCTTAGTCACGACCAGCTGAACGGACCCGGTCGCCGACGTGTAACCGGCTGGATTGCTGGGCGTGAAGGAAACCGAAAGCGTATCGGTACCGACCGGCTCAATCGTACCCGCAGGCGGTGTGTAGGTGTAAGTGCCAGGCACGACGACCGTGTTATTGGTGCCAAAGCCCAGCGCCATGATCACCACGTTCCGCGTATTTGGCAGGGTTACGCTCACCAGAGTTTTGTTGGCATTCACGGGGAGCTGATATCCGTAGAGATAGTGGTTTGCTGACACCTTGTTGCCGGCCTGGTTGTTCACGTAAGCCATGGTCGCAATCACGGTTTCGCCCGCATTGCCAATGGAGGCGGTCCACGCGCTCATATTGACGGGCACGACTGTGGTCGTGGCATCGGAATAGGTGAGGACAAAGGGCACATTGGTCTGGGCTGCAATCGCCGCACCAACCAGGTAGACACTCGAATAGCTGCCTTGGGCGGCGCCGAGGCTGTAGGAAGCTCCGCTGGTGATAGCGTTCGGAATGTTCGGCTGGCCAAGCGTAAAGGTCGTGCCTGCGTAATTGACTTGGCCGTTGTTCAGCAATGCGTACGAGTACGTAAGTCCGTTGTTGTCAAAACCCGGTTGGTTATATTGAGTCCCATCGGTAGACGTCGAGATTACCTGCACCTGGCTAGTGGGGATGACAGGCGTGGGCCTCGCCTGTCCCATGGCGGTGGCGTTGAGTTGGGTCGCGCTCAGAGGCGTGCCGTAGGTGATAGGCGCCGGGGTCGGCCAGTTGATGGTCGTAGTAACGATGGGCGTGGGTGGTGGGTCGACAACCAACTGCACGGTGGCCGAAGCAGACTGGTAATGCGTCGTGTCGGTCGGCGTGAAGACGACGGACAAGGTGTCCGTTCCCACGGGCTCGATCGTACCGGCCGGGGGTGTGTAGGTGAATGTTCCGGGAATCGATGGCGTGGTAAGGTCCATCGCCAACATTACAATATCCCTGGTAGCCGGCAGTTGCACGCTGGCAACCGTCTTGGTCGGGTCGAGAGGAATCTGGTAGCCGAAGAGACATGCTGAATCCGGCTGGACCGAGTGGCTGGTGCCGTCGCTGTAGTTCCGATCCTCGCTGCAGCTGACCACTGACTCGCCCGCCCAACCCTTGACGTTAAACCAATCGCTCATATTCTGCGTGAACGTAAGTGTGGAGTGATCGGTGTAGGTCACGATAAATGTCTGGCTCGCGGTGGTGTTATTGACCATTGCCCCGAGCATATACAAGTTGGTAAAGTTGCCCGCGGGCAGCGGGAGCACCAACGCGGGACCCCTGGCGCAGTTGTCTCCCCTGCATGAGGGGTCCACATTTGGGGTAGCCACCGCATCCAGCGCATTGGGCGGTCCGATGGCGAATGTCAGACCGTTCCAAACGACTGTGCTGCCCAGGCTGGTCGTGGAGTAGGAGTATCCGTCGTTGTCGAACCCACCGGTGTTGTAAACGGAACCAGTGCTATAGATACCGTGGACGTTGTAATAGGTGGAGAGCGGCACGGAGATGGTGCCGGTCGATGCGGTCGCATCAAGCTGAAAACCGCTCAACGGGGTTCCGTAGGTGATGGGAGTGGGCGTCGGCCAGATGATCGAGGTTGCCGGCTGAACAACAATCTGAACCGTGGCCATCTGTATGCCGTATGCAGGGTTATTCGGAGTAAAGGTTACGGAAAGCGTTTGGGTTCCCGCGGGGAGAACGGTGCCCTTCGCCGGCGTGTAGACGAATGTCCCAGGTACGGAATCGGTCGCATTGAGTTGCGTGTTGCTGAGCGCGGTGCCGACTGGAATCGGCGCTGGATTTGCCCAAGTAAGGGTCGATGCCAGGGGCGCCGTTCCGGCTACGGTGTTGCTATTGCTCTTAGCAAAGCTGCAATCGCCCGGAAACTTAGCCAGGAAGCTATAGGCTCCGGCCGGAAGTACGTAATTCAGCACGGCCACACCGCTGGCGAGCGGCGCTGTCCCGAGGAGAGTGGCTCCATTGTAGAAAGAGACCAGGTCTCCATTGCTGGTGGTCGAGCCTTGGCTGTAGGGAGAGAGCGTAGCTGTCAGCGAAACCTGCTGGCCTGCTGCCGCATTGGCCGGCGCCAAGCCGAGCGCCAGCGAGGTCGTAAGCGCGGCGTTGGTAATGTTCACCGCCGGTGAAGTGCTGGATGCGTAGGTTCCGCTACCACCATAGGTGGCAACCAGGGATTGTACGGAACATCCAGCTACAGTTACGTTTGAAAGGGTTGCTGTCTCCGCCTGGCCAGACAGCAGAACGCTGAGGCCGTTGTTGGTGACCGCGGTCAAGTCGACGCGATCATCGCCATTGATATCACCCACATTGGCGAAGATGGAGCCTGCACCCACTCCATAGTAGTTTGCGGCGCCAAAAGTGCCGTTGCCGTTGTTTGCGTTCAGCAACACGCCTACGTTATTACTGCCGCCGTTAGCGGAAATGATGTCGGGGCTTCCGTCGCGATTGAAGTCGCCAATGGTCAAGTAGTAAGGGCCGCCGTTCATCGTGTACTTCTTCACTGCCCCGAAACCGATGGTGTTGTTGCCGTTATTGATCAGTACATAGACAGCATTGTCTGGAGCGCTCGTCGTCGCCAGGTCAGGGTATCCATCCCCGTCAAAGTCGCCCAGGGTTACCGAGCCCACCTGTTGCGCGCCAGTGGCTACGTAAGTGACTGCCTTAAATGTGCCGTTACCGTTGCCTTGAAGAATGCTAACGGAGCCGGCAGTGTCGGAGGCTACGGCAAGATCCAGGTGCCCATCCTGATTGATGTCCCCCACCACGACATTCCACGGCTGCTGTCCCAGGTTCCCGCTGGTGTTGACGGAGTAAGAGACTGCAGTGCCGAATGTGCCATCGCCGTTCCCCAAAAGAACAGCAACGTTGTTCAGGCTGCTGTTAGTCGCGACCAGATCCTGGATTCCATCTTCGTCAAAGTCGCCGACGGCGAGCAGTCTCGAGCCTGAATTGGTCGTGGCTACCTTGAAATTTTTGGGCGTCCCGAATGTTCCGTTTCCATTGCCGAGATAGATGTTGACCGAGCCAATACCGTTGGCGCTGAGAACAGCCAGATCCTGATTACCGTCCCCATCGAAATCGCCCACAACGACGGAGGTGGGCTCAAACGGAGAGGTGGTGTTAATCGTCGTCCCGTTCGTAAACGTTCCGTCACCGTTGCCCAGCAGGATGGCTACCGAACCGCTGTTGACGGGAACCGCGTAGTCGGGCCGGCCATCGCCATTGAAGTCGCCAATCGCCGGTCCAATGGTGCCGCCGGTATTGCCGTCGTTCAAATTGGCAAGGGGATAGGACTGATACGGAGTGAACTGACTTGCGGGGGTGTTGGTAAGGGTAGCGGTGCCCAGGGTTGCACTCGTGGTTGTATCGGTAAACGTAACCGTGCCGGTGGGGATCGTCGGACCGAACGCGGATACTGTTCCTGTGAGTGTGTAGGGTGCCGTCGCACCGGTGACAGCCAGAGAAGTTGCGGACACGTAAAGGCCGGCAAAGTTCAATGTTTTCGTGGCGGAGGTACTGGCTGCGCGGTTGGGCGTGGTCGTACCGTTAAAGGTGGCGACAAAGTTATGGTTGCCATTGCCGCCGATTTCCGTCGCAAGAATCGCCGTTCCCTGAGTTCCGTTCGCGGATTGAACCTGGACCGTTCCCAACACTTCTGTGACGTTGCCGCTGCCGCCGTTATACGTATCCGTAAAGGTCACAGTACCACCGGCGACGGGGCCGTTCCCACCCCCATTAGACCTCACCGTAGCCGTCATCGTGACGACCTGCCCGCTCGTCGCGGGCGTTGGGTTGGTCGTTACCGTCAGCGTCGTGGTTGTGGCTCTGGCCCATGCGGCCGGCCCGGCAGATCCCAACGCGAGAGCACCCAACAGCACTGGCATCAGCCGGCCAACCAACACTTGTCTGGAAGTCATGTAGCGCTTAAGGGCAACGATTGGGAAGTGCGTCATGGGTTTCAAGGCTCCGGAAATTGGTACGGTTCGTTCGCAAGCGTGATTCTTAGGAAACAAGCGCCTGACAAATTAGGAATCATTCATCGCAGTCGTCCTGTCGGCGCACCGCTAGTAACGGATTGCACAGGCTTGCGTCAACTGCTGGAGAATACCTTCCGTTTTTGCACATTGTTATTACTCTTATGGGGGATTTAGCGATTGTGTTCCTTATTTCCAAAAGCATGTATTTCTTACTTGCTCGTTGCTAACAAGAACCTGCAAGGTGGTTGGCTCTGCGGATTGGTAATACGGCTCCAGTAACTGTTTCGTTATGACCGGTTCAGGTAACTGGTACTGCGGTATCCTTCCCAAAGCGGGTCCTAGGAGCAGAAGGCGAACTTGGGTATGGATAAGAGAGAATTCCTAAAAACGTCCGGTATCTTTCTTGCCGGCACAGTGCTGTCACCGTTGGGTTCGAGCGAGCAGGCGCCGGGAAAGCGAACCAATTGGTCGGGAAACTACACCTTTAGTACCGACCGCTTGCACCAGCCAAAAACGCTCGAGGAAGTGCAGCAGGTAGTGAAAGGCTGCAGCAAACTGCGGGCGCTGGGCGCTCGCCATTCCTTTAACGGAATTGCTGACAGCACGCAGGATCAGATTTCGCTTGCCCATTTGAACCAGATGGTGCTGCATCGCGAGTCCCGCACCGTCACAGTGGGTGGGGGTGTCACCTACAGTCAACTGGCCCCTTATCTGGAGGGCCAGGGGTATGCACTGCACAACCTTGCCTCGTTACCGCAGATTTCGGTCGCCGGCGCGATCGCCACAGCGACCCACGGGTCAGGAAACAGGAACGGAAACCTGGCTACGGCTGTGTCCGCCATGGAAGTGGTGACGGCTGACGGTGAGGTGCTGGTTCTGTCCCGGGAGCGGGATGGCGACCGTTTTGCGGGGTCAGCCGTTCACTTGGGTGCGGTTGGCGTCGTGACCAAGGTCACGCTCGATGTGCAGCCCACCTATAAGGTGGCCCAGGTGGTGTACGAGAATCTGGGCATGGATCAGCTGGAACAGCACCTGGAGGAAATTTTTACCAGCGGTTACAGCGTTAGTCTGTTCACCGACTGGCAAAATCACCGCATCGGCCAGGTGTGGGTGAAACGGAGGATTGAACCCGGGAGCGCACCCCAATTTGCCCCGGAATTGTTCGGGGCTAGGCCAGCCACGAAAAAACTTCACCCGCTCGCGGGCCATTCGGCGGAGAGTTGCACCGAACAATTGGGCATTCCCGGCCCCTGGTATGACCGGTTGCCTCACTTTCGCATCGGCTTTACGCCGAGCAGCGGGGCCGAACTGCAGTCTGAGTACATCATCCCCCGGGACAGGGGATACGAAGCCATTCTGGCGGTCGAACAACTTCGCGACCACGTGACTCCTCATCTCTTTATCTCGGAAGTGCGGACGATCGCGTCGGATAACCTTTGGATGAGCACGGCTTACAAGCGTGACTCGATGGCCATCCACTTCACCTGGAAGCCGGAATGGCCGGCCGTGAAAAATGTGCTGCCGTTGATCGAAGCGAAGCTGGCGCCCTTTGGGGCCCGGCCCCACTGGGGGAAGCTGTTTACCATGCCGGGTTCACGGATCGAGCCTCTGTATCCGGAACTGGCTAAATATAAAGGGCTTGTGGCAAAGCACGATGCCAATGGCAAGTTCCGCAATCGATTTCTGGAGAGCACGATCTACGCCTGAGGACACCCGCAGGTGGCGAGTTCTCGACGTGCGCTGTGAACGACTTTAAGCCAATCGCCCACCCGGCTGCGCATTGTGTCGTCCCTGCGGGACTCGTACATAAACCTCAGCCTACCCGGCACTCTCCCGTGCCGGGCTAGCTAGCCCGCATTTCTCACGAGGTGTGTGCAGAGGAGAGTCGTCAGGGGCGAAAAGACTAGCAAAAGGCCGCTATTTTCAGTCATAACTGCGTTGTCGAAGCGTAGTTGAAGAGCTGAGAAGGAGCGGCCTTTGCAACAGAGTGTAGCCAAAAGACGTTCTCATTTGCAGCCCATTTTTCACGTCGTGTGGAAGCGGAGTTCACAGCTGGTCACGTGTCCACAGATGGGGGAGGGTTGTTGTTGCGAGAGGTGGATGTCCGGATCAACCTGCTGGGCCGACTGGTGGGCTGCTTCAGCGATGGACGCAACCCGGAACGGATCGAACATGAGCTGTCGGAGATGCTGGCGCAGCGAATTTACGGGCTGGCGCTTGGCTATGAAGACTTGAACGACCAGGAACAACTGCGCTGGGATCCGTTAATGGGAGTGCTCAGCGGCAAGCAGGAACTGGACCAGCCGCTGGCCGGTAAGAGTACGCTGAACCGACTGGAGCTGAACGGACGCAGCAAGCGCTATCACAAGATCAGTTACTCCAATGAGGCCTTAGACCAGCTATTGGTCGATCTCTACCTGGAATCGCATGCCGCGCCACCGGCCGAGATCGTGCTCGATCTGGATGCCACGGATATCCCACTGTACGGCCATCAGCCGGAGAGATTCTTCCACGGCTATTACAACGGCTACTGCTATCTGCCCTTGTACATCTTCGCCGGTGATCAGCTGCTGTGTGCACGGCTCAGGGCGGCCAACCAGGATGCGGCGGCCGGTTCGGTGAAAGAAGTGGCCCGCATCGTCGCACAGTTACGTGCGCGCTGGCCCCAGGTAAAGATCGTGTTGCGCGCTGACTCCGGCTTCTGCCGCGAGGAATTGATGGCCTGGTGTGAAGCCAATCGGGCCGATTATCTGTTCGGCTTGGCGCGCAATCAGCGACTGCGCCGGCTCATCGGCAAACAGATGCACGAGGCGCAACTCCGTCACCAGGACACCGCTAAAGCGGCGCGTGTCTTTACCGAATTCCAATACAAGACACACAAAAGCTGGTCCAACGTACGCCGCGTTGTAGCCAAGGCAGAATATCTGGATAAGGGCGAGAACCCGCGCTTCGTGGTCACTTCGCTGGCCGCCGACCCATGGCCAGCGCAGCAGTTGTACGAGAAATTTTACTGTGCCCGTGGCGAGATGGAGAATCGCATCAAGGAGCAAATGTGTCTGTTCGCCGATAGGCTCTCCACCGACGAGATGAAAGGCAACCAACTGCGTCTGTACTTCTCCGCGTTGGCCTACACTCTGGTCGAAGCTTTGCGGCGGCTGGCGTTGAAAGGCACCGAATGGGCCCAATCCCAAGTCGACACCATTCGCCTCAAGTTGTTCAAAATCGGCACCCTGGTGCGCATCAGCACACGCCGTATCGTGCTCCAGATGAGCTCGACCTATCCCTGGAAAGACCTCTATGCTCGCGCCTTCCAGGCACTGCGATGCTGATCCTCAGCCGCAACCTCACCGACTAGAACCCTCCACCCTGGTCCAACCCATCGGCCTCGCACCGCCATGCGCAAACCACACCAGATCGATGCTCAGCTCTCCTGCCAATGACCTCAAAAACCGCCCAGACACAAGCCTGCAACCCACAAAGCTGCTACTCCAGCAGAAAAAATCCACCTACTCACCCAAAAACCACGGCCCGTGAGAAATGCGGGCTAGCGGTTGTACCGTCCCTGCGGGACTGCAGAGACTGAAGACGCTGCGGAAAAGTGGAACAGAGAGAGGAAAGACCATGTCCTCAGGGGCTTCTAAAGCTGTAAAGCTCGTAGGCCATTTACCGTACTTAAAAATCTAATTTGGACAAGTCTGGTTGAACTTAGCCCAGGACACAGTCCTGGGTTAACATGCGCCTTTGAAAAGGGTTTGGTCCCGCAGGGACAGCTGAGGGTTGTTCAGGGATTGGGTCGCGGCTTATTTCCAGCCGTCCCTGCGGGACTGGTCGTCCTTTGAAAGCCAACCCAGGACTTGCGTCATGGGCTAAGTTCAGCCGTCCCTACGGGACTGACTTTGCGAGCGGCAGGTTTTCACGCACCCTCTGAAGCCCAATTCTCTGTTCATCTGGTAGGGCCCGACTGAAAGTCGGGCCCGGATACAAAACCAAGATGCCTCAACCGGATCTTCTCTGCGCAACGCCCTTGGTCTCGGCCTCACGGATCGCCTGGGCAGGCGAGCTACACCCGTCCGACCCCTCTTGGCCCGGCGGTTTGATGATGGAGAGCGTGCGTTACCTGATGTCTTCTTCTTCCGGCTCCCGCAACACTTCTTCCTCGATTTCCATGTCTCGGAATTCGTTTGAGTCGAATACCTGGCCACAATCCAGACATTCGACGTATTCGACGTCCTCTTCACGCGCTACGACGCGCACTTTGGGGTGTTTGCAGGCGGTGTCCATCTGGGAGGTCTGAGTGTGCAACCTGTGCTTCTCGGCAAGATTGTACCCGCCGGATTCCGGCTGTCAAATCTGTTTCTCTGCTTTCCGGGCCAAGAAGCGAAATTTCATCGAATTTGAGGGCTTAGTGTAGAGGGATGCAGCGGACCCGGCCCGGGTTGACACACTTTAGCTGGAAAACTCGCTAACCGCACGCACCTGCTCGGGCTTAAGGGCGCCATCCTCAAGCTTGCCAAAAATCATCTTGCCCGAGGCGGTCTGTAAAACGCTGGTAACGGTGATTTCGACCGCGCGGCCAATCATGCGGCGAGCATGGTCCACGACCACCATGGTCCCATCATCCAGGTAACCGACACCCTGGTTGTACTCCTTGCCTTCTTTCAAAACCACGATGTTCATCTTTTCGCCGGGCAGCACAAGCGGCTTCAAAGAGTTGGCCAAGTCGTTCAGATTGAGCACCTGCACATGGTGCAGCTGGGCTACTTTGCTCAGGTTGAAATCATTGGTCACGATGGGAGCGCCCCTCTTTTTGGCCAACTCGATCAGCTTCAGGTCGACCTCGCGCAGACGGGGAAAGTCATCCTCGATGATCTGTACGCTGAGCAAAGGGTGGGCCTGCATCTTCTGCAGAATATCCAGTCCGCGGCGGCCGCGCTGGCGGCGGGAAGCGTCAGACGAATCGGCTACGACCTGCAGCTCACGCAAGACGAACTCGGGCACCAGCAGTGTTCCTTCCAGAAAGCCGGTCTCCACCACGTCGGCAATGCGCCCATCGATAATGGCGCTGGTGTCCAGGATCTTGAGGATGCGCTTGCCCCCTGCTGCCCGCTCACCGGCAAAAAGCTCGGCCAAGCCCCCGGTAAAGTTCAGCAGGTCGCCCTTGCTGGCGCCCACCATCAACCCCACATAGGTCATCAGCATGAGCACGAAGAGCTGCAACAGGGCACGGGTTCCACCCGGCGGCAGGCTTCCACCCAAGACCATACCGAACAAAGCCGCTCCGGCGATCCCCAACACACTGCCGAGTACGGCGCCCAGGAGCCGCTTGATGCTCAATGCCCGAACGCGCAGTTCAAACACGATCACCGCGGCCGCGGCAATCGCACCCATCACCGCTGCGGCCCAGGGCTCAAGCGCGAAGGGGCGAAGAAAGTAGCAGGCGGCGGTAAGAACCAGAATGAAAAGAGTGCGGATCACAACCAGGTCCATGGAACTCCAGGCGCAGAGCGACAGAAACAGCCCCCCGGAGTATACCGATCGCACCCGATGAGGAGCAAAAAGAATCCCGAAGCCGCATGCAACGCGGCTTCGGGATCGAGTCACGAACGACCGAACTAGTACTTGGGCACTTTGGGATCGATCCGATCACTCCAGGCGAGAATACCGCCGGCCAGGTTCTTTACCTTGAAACCTGCCTGCTGCAGGAACTCCGCTGCTTTCTGGCTGCGGCCGCCACTCTTGCACTGCACGACGATGTCGCGGTTCTTATCCAGTTCGGCGACACGCTTTTGCAGGTCTCCGAGGGGAATCAGGTAGCCGCCAATTTCCGCAATTTTGAACTCATGCGGCTCTCGTACATCGAGCAGGAAGTAGTTTTTGCCTGCGTCACGCTGTTGCTTGAACGTGGTCACGTCAATCTGCTCGATGCCGTTGACCAGTTTCGCATCGGGGGCCGCAGCCGGCTGAATGCCGCAGAACTGCTCGTAATCGATCAGCGCGGTCACAGTCGGGTGCGTGCCGCAAACCGGACAGTCCGGATTCTTGCGCAGCTTCAACTCGCGGAAACGCATGCCCAGCGAATCCACCAGCAGCAGGCGCCCGATCAGGGGATCGCCCTGGCCCAGAATCAGCTTGATGACTTCGGTGGCCTGGATGATACCGACGAGGCCAGGGAGAATCCCAAGCACTCCGCCTTCCGCACAGGACGGAACTAATCCCGGCGGTGGCGGCTCGGGATATAAGCAGCGGTAGCACGGTCCCTGCTCAGTGGCGAAGACACTGGCCTGCCCTTCGAAGCGGAAAATCGAGCCGTAGACGTTTGGCTTTCCACTCAACACGCAGGCATCGTTTACCAGGTAACGAGTGGGAAAGTTATCCGTACCGTCGGCCACGATATCGAAGTCCTTGAAGATCTCCATGGCGTTGTTGCTCAACAACATGGTGTTGTACTTCACGATCTTCATGTGAGGATTCAGGGCTTTCAGTTTCTCTTCTGCCGAATCCAGTTTCAAGCGGCCTACATCTTTGGTGCTGTGGATGATTTGCCGCTGCAGGTTGCTCGAGTCCACGACGTCGAAGTCGACCAGTCCCAGGGTTCCGACACCGGCTGCGGCCAGGTAGAACGCCAACGGTGAACCGAGGCCACCTGTGCCAACGCATAGTACTTTGGCCGCTTTGAGCTTTTGCTGACCTTCCATGCCCACTTCGGGCAAGATCAGGTGGCGGGAATAGCGGGCGATCTCGTCATTGCTGAGCGACGGCATCGCCTGCACGGGTACTTCAGTGAGTGTTGCCATGTTGGATCTCCTATTTGCTCAGAACGACGCATCCACCGGCAATCGAAGGAATAATCGACAGACTGTCACTGTCCTTGACCGCCGTGTTCTCCTTGTCGCTCAGGTAACGAATGTCTTCGTCGTTCAGGTAAACGTTCACGAAGGCGCGCAGCTTGCCTTCCTCTGAATACAGCTGCTTTTTCAGTTCCGGATGAGTGAGGGTAAGTTCATCCAGCGCCTCACCTACGGTCGCAGCCTCAACCGTCACCGTGGCCTGCTTGGCGGCGAACTGACGGAGTGGGGTAGGGATGTGAATCTTCATTCGTCGAACTCTCTCTCTTTCTGATCGCGTTTGCGTAGCACGGGGATCACGGGGCCGGCGGTCAACAACGTTCGGGCCGCACGTAAATCTCCTCGTCTTCAAACCGCTTGTCATCTTCGCCCGTTCCGGCGAGAAAGAAAGAGTTGGTTTGCTTAGCTACGCCCTGTTCCACGCTGGTGATGACGTAGGAACAACCCAGCCAGTGTGCTTCATTGAAATCGGTCGGTGACCAGCGCGCGGGATGGTCGGGATGCGAGTGGTAAAAACCCACGATATCCAGGCTCTTTTCCCGAGCCTGCCGTTGAATGCTAACCAGTTCCTGAGGTGCAATGTGGTAACGGTTATGTGCGGAATCGGTCCGCGTATTGCCTGCGCGTACGGCTGTCTCTACCTCGTTGATCCCATCGAGCGCCTTACCGAGCAGGACTCCGCAACACTCATGGGGATAGGTCTCTTCACCATGCTTGCGCAGCTGGCTATAAACCGCGTCGCTGATCTCCAGCTTCTGCCCCAGGCTCGTCGTGGCCATCATTGCTCCCAAAACCGCTCGCTCAGGTACTTGTCGGCCGAGTCACACAGGATGGTGACCAGGACGGCGCTTCTGCCTGCGCGCGCTTCCTCTTCGCCAATCTTCAAACTCGCTGCCACTGCTGCGGCGGCCGAGATGCCCAGCAATAATCCTTCGTTCCGGCCCAGGTGCTTGGCCATCTCGTAAGCCTCCTCGGTCGATTGCTCCACGTGACGATCGGCCACGCTGGCATCATAGATAGGAGGCACAATCGCCGTCGCCATGTACTTCAAGCCTTCCAGCCCATGAAACGGTGAATCGGGCTGCATAGCAATACATTCAATCGCCGGATTCAGCTCTTTAAGACGACGGGTGACCCCCATGAACGTTCCGCTGGTGCCCAGTCCGGCTACAAAGTGCGTAACCTGTCCCTCAGTCTGCTGCCAAATCTCGTTCGCCGTACCTTTATAATGCGCCTTCCAGTTTGCCTGGTTCCCATACTGGTCGGCGTAGTAGTACCGGTCCGTATCCTGCGCGAGTTCCCGCGCTTTAAGAATGGCTCCATCGGACCCGTCTGCCGGATCCGTCCAGACAATATTGGCGCCGTAGGCGGAAAGAATGCGCTTCCGCTCCGGCGACACATTGGACGGCATACACAGCGTAACCGGAAATCCCTTAGCTGCGCCCAACATGGCGTACGCTATGCCTGTATTCCCGCTGGTCGCATCGAGCAAATGCCTTCCCGCAAGCAACCCCTGAGCCTCGGCTGCAGCCACGATGGAAGCGGCCGCACGATCCTTGACCGAGCCCCCCGGGTTGGCCCATTCGGCCTTGCCCAGCAGGGTGATCCCCGGAAGATGGGCGGTCAAGCGGTCGAGGCGCAGGAGTGGGGTATTCCCAATCCGTTCCAAGATGCTACTGCCCAGGGTACGCGGCGTCGAGCTCACTTCCGTTTGCACTTCAGTTTGCATGCAAAGCCCCTGATTCAATTGGTCTACTCACGTTGCGGGGATCCGCGTCGATGTGCGAAAGTAGGGTGAAGCAATCCTTAGTGTAGCTGCCATCCGAAAATCGAGGCAATCCACAGTCGGTCGCAAGCATGCGAACAAAAGTACACTTCCTAACCTTCGATGAAGTATTCGCCACTCTCCGCACCCTCGGATTTGATGTGCAAGGGGTGCCCGGGGTCGCAAACCAGTTCCTGGTGAGCAAATACGGGGCTGGAGCGGTTCTGGCAAAAGCGGGAGAGCCCAGCGAGGCAGAGAAGAAGCTGCCGCATACCGCCGTCTGGTGGAGACACCGCCCGGGCTACCTGGCGGGCGGAGAAGTAGCCACCCTGCTCGATCGCGGCTATCAGAAGTTCTGGAAGACCAATCGCCTCGAGCTCCCGGCAACAGCCGAGTCGCTGCAAGCGGTGCATCGCTTCGCCGAGGAGTTGCGCGAAGTGATCGGTGAACCCAGTCTGTATAACGAGTCGCTGGGGACAACGAGCGACAGTTACTTATACGACCGGGTCAAGGGGCGTGATTTGCCGCTTGCCGAGCGGCCCGTTCCAGCATGGAAGTTGCCTCCGAAGACAACGTAGTCTCGCGAGAGAGAAACTGCAGATCCCTCCACGGCACGCCGGGACAGGTCGGCTACGCTCCTAATGACATCGATGGAGTTGCGGGTCGAGGACCGTGGTATCCCACATCTCGCGAAAAACGAGCGAGATGTGGGCCACCCGGCCTTTGTTGCCGGTACAGGAAACCCGGTCATTTCTCTCCCGACTCGCTTCAGCGAGTCGGCTGCTCGAGATGACAAAGGAAAGGGCGTATATGTATTGGAGAGATGCGGTCCCACCCGACGCGATGAGAAGCGCCTTCGGCCCAGCAACTACCTTTCATGAAACCGTCGCCCCTTCCTTTGTCATCCCGTCGTAGCCGACCTGTCCCGGCGTGCCGTGGAGGGATCTGCAGCTTACTTTTTCGGGCGCTGCCGCTGTAATTCCCGATAGACTTCGCTTTTCGAAACGCCGCGCTCCCGGGCCACGCGCTTGAGCGCGTCTTTCTCGTCCAGGCCCTCAGCCTCCATCAGCTGCGACACCTGCTCCAGCACACTACCGCCCACGTTAGCCGGCTGAGCCAAAGACACTGCCTCGATCAACAGTACGATTTCACCCCGAACCCGATCGCGGGCCGAGAGCGCTCGCCGGACTTCCCCCGCAGTACCGCGCAGAAATTCCTCGTGAAGCTTGGTCAGCTCGCGGGCAACCACCACCCGCGCCTGCTCTCCCCACACCGCCTCCACATCGGCCAAAGTTTCCAGGATGCGATGCGGCGCTTCATAGAGCACTACTATGAGGCCGTCCGCCTTCACGGCTAAAGCCTCCAGCTCAGTTCGCCGAGTGCCCGGCTTCGCTGCCAGGAAACCTGCGTAGAGGAAGCGATCGGTGTCCATGCCGGACGCGACCAGGGCACTGAGCGCGGCATTGGCTCCAGGTATAGGAATGACGGGCACACCCGCAGCCACGGCTGCTTTCACGATTTCGAGGCCAGGATCAGAAAACGCCGGAGTACCCGCATCACTCACCACGGCAACCCGGCCACCCTGTTGTAGCAGGGCAATCAGCTCCGCAGTCCGTGCTTGTTCATTGTGTTCGTGGTAACTGACGGTGGGAGTGGAAATATCAAAGTGGTTCAGCAGCTTTTGCGTTTGCCGCGTATCTTCACAGGCGATGCGGTCAACACTCTTCAGAACGCGCAGCGCGCGAAGCGTAATGTCTTCAAGATTGCCAATCGGCGTAGCGACCAGATAGAGCCCGGGGTCGATGGGCGCGGATGAATCAGGCAACGATTATTCCTGGCTCTGGCGACGCAATTTTCGACTCTCCGCCAGCAGGCTCATGGAGTGCATCAGGTTCTGCAAGGTCACGATGCCGACAATGCGTTCCCCCTCGGTCACCGGCACCAACGACAATCCACGCCCGGCAAAGCGGCTGATGGTCGTGCCTAGCGAATCCTCCGGCTGGGCCACATGAAAGCTGCGTGACATCACCGCCTGCACATAACCGTTACCTTCGCTGCGCAGGGCCGAAAGAATGCTTTGGCGAGAAATAATGCCAACCAGGCTGTCTCCGCGGACCACAGGGAAATCGTCCTGCAGGCTGTGAATCGACTTGTGCAGCGCATCCTCCAGGGTGTCCGAGGGAGCCAGCATGGAAAACTCCGTCAACATAATGTCCTGCATGTTGACCGTGTCCACCACACTTTGGAACAGCACACCCTGGTCTTCCAACTGAGCGCCGATCAGGATGAAAAATCCGGCCAGCAACAGCCAGGCGTTCATCAGCACGAGTCCAGCGATGATGGCCGTCATGGCCAGGATCTGGCCCAATCCGGTCGCCACGCGGGACGCCTGTGCCCTGCCTTGGGCCCGGGCAACTCCGCCACGCACCACCCTGCCGCCGTCCAGGGGATAGGCGGGCAACAAGTTCAGAACGCCGAGAAAAACATTGACCCAAATGATGCTGCGAATCAGGTGCGCAGGGGTAATCCAGGGCCGCTCAAGAAGGTTGAGCGTAGGCGACATGCCAAGAACGAGCATGGCGACTACCAGGGCAAACGTGAGATTAGACAAAGGCCCGGTCAGGGCCATGCGCCACTGCACTTTGCTGTCGCCGGCGTGCTCCGCGCTCTCCGCGTTGGCATAGGCGACCAGGCCACCAATCGGCAGCAACAGGATATTGCGCAGCTGCAGCCCGTGATAGGCGGCCACGATCATGCGCGCCACTTCGCGTACGGCCACTGCACACAGCAGCACCAGCCACAAGCCCACACCACGAAACATGGTGAGATGAACGCTCTCGGTGTAGGCCATACAGATGCCGAGCAGCAGAACGAAGAAGGTGTGAATTCGCAATTCCACGCCCATCCATCGGCCTAAGGGGAACGACCATCCACGCATTGCATCCGTCCTTGCACTTCATTGTAGAGCTTGCCGATTCATTGGCAGCAAAGGATTCATTTAACATCAAATCCGATGCGGGTGATCGGCGGCATATACGGTTCGCGGAGGCTGGTCGCGCCCCGCGGACTGGCCACCCGGCCCACCAGCGATCGCTTGCGTGAAACCCTCTTTAACGTTCTCAGCCCGCGTATCGAAGGAGCCGTGTTCGCTGATCTCTATGCCGGCTCCGGCGCCGTGGGCATCGAAGCCATCAGCCGCGGCGCAAACCTGGTCTACTTCGTCGATCACGCTCCCCCGGCCATCGCTGCGCTGCGCACCAATCTCGCTGCCCTGGACATCAAATCCGGCTTTCAGATTGTATCCAGCAGCGTCTCGGTCGCACTGCGCCGTCTCACTGAGCGCTGCTCGCTTGTCTTTCTCGACCCACCGTACGCGGCAGGCGACGACTATGCCGGCACTCTCGGGGGCATCGGCCAGGATGCAGATTCTGTGCTCACTCCCGATGGCATTGTGATCGCCGAACACAGTCGCAAAATGTTCAAGCCGCTGGCTGAATGCTACGGCTCGCTGAAGCGCTATCGCGTGCTCGAGCAAGGCGATGCGGGCTTGAGTTTCTACACCAGGTAGCCTCCGCCTCGATGTTCACCGGTTCTCAGGTTGACCTGGAATTCGAGCTCGCGATCCGTGGTCATGTCCCAACCCATCCCCAGCAGGGTCTCTCCGCGAACGGCGATCATCTGCAGGCCATCCCAACTGAGCCGGCCGGTTTCCCAGTTCTTGCCTGAGCTGCCCCAGGCAAGCAGCGAATGAAAGCCAGCGAACACGAGTAGTGCGTGCTCGGGTACTACCGTTACATTCGTCACGGGTCGATACGCCAACTGCTCCCATCGTGCGGGGTCACGGGTATCTATTAGATAGGCGTACCCGCCGGCAACAGCGCAGATCCACGTTGGATCAGGGCAGGCCCAAATGCCGCTCGGCACTGTATCCCCTGCAAAACCCAACGCGCAGGTGGCCAGGAACGGACCCGCTCCGCCTGAAGGGCGGATCATGATCTCCAGGGCCCCTCGTTCGACTTCCTCCACCAGTGCCGGATATACGAATTGGCGCGCAGGCAAAATCAGCGGCCGGGCAGAGAGAACCTCTGCCTGCCAGTCATGAGGAAAGGTGAAGTCAAGCACCAGTGGCAAACGCTTCTACCCGCTCTCGCACGCTCATTACATGGGTTGGCAAGTCGAGCCTGCTGCCGTCCTCGAACAGGGGAATCAGTTTGTCGAACTCCGGACCCGAGTGGGCTCCCGTAAGGATGATGCGCACAGGATGGAAGAGTTCCTTGCCCTTGACTCCACTCTCCGCCTTCACCTCATTCATCAGTTCCTTAAAGCGCTGCGGCGTGATCGCGCCCGCTTCTCCTCTGACTCTTTCCGTGAAGGCCCGCACCACACGCTCGCCTGCTTCCGAAGTGAGCATGGCAGAGTCTTCCTCAGCCACCCGGGACCTGCGCCAAAGAGCCGCCGCCTTTTCCGGTAGCTGCTGCAACTGATCCACTGCGGGAAGAAAAAGCTCCATCACGCGATCGAACCAATGCACGACAGCGTCGCTGTGCTGCGGCGGCAGCCACGCTACTGCGGCGAAATAGGGCCACGCCAACACCCTCAACTCGGGCAACGGCGAATGTTTGATGGCTTGACGGTTCAGCCAATGCAGTTTGTCCCAATCAAAGACCGCCGGCGAAGGAGTAACCCGCTCCAGCTTGAACTCCTTGATCAACTCCTCGCGCGTGAAGATCTCTCGCGTTCCTCCTTCCGCTCCCCAGCCGAGCAGGGCGAGATAATTCGCCAGCGCCTCTGGAAGGATGCCCATTTCGCGAAAGCTCGCCACCGACGTAGCGCCATGGCGTTTGGACAGGCGCTCACGATCACTACCAAGGATGGTCGAGAGGTGAGCAAACTGCGGCAACGCCCAGCCGAACGCCTGATAAATGGCTACCTGCCGCGGGGTATTCGAGATGTGGTCATCTCCGCGGATGACGTGCGTGATGCGCATGAGCGCGTCGTCGATGGTGACCACGTAGTTGTAGACGGGGATACCGGAAGAGCGAACCAGGATAAAATCACCCACGGCTTCACTGGCGAACTCCACATGGCCACGGACGATGTCGTGAAAACGCAACGGCACATCCGGCACAGCAAGCCGCACCGCGAAAGGCTCACCTGCAGCGGCACGCGTCATTGCTTCCTCCGGCGTGAGAGCTCTGCATTTGCCTGCGTACACTTGCGTGCGATGCTCGCGGAGCGCCGCCTGCCGCTCTGCTTCCAGTTCCTCTGCGGTACAGAAGCAACGGTAAGCCTTGCCCTCGCCGAGCAGCTGCTTGGTGTGCTGCTCGATAGATATCGAGGCGCGCGCTCTGACGGTAAGGTGCGTAAGGGCCACCAATCTCCGGCCCCTCGGACCAGTCCAGGCCGAGCCAACGCAGGTCTTCGATCAATTGGGCTTCGTAGCGAACCTCGCTTCGCTCCACATCAGTGTCTTCCACGCGAAGGAGAAACGTTCCTCCGGTGTGGCGGGCAAAGAGCCAGTTGTAGAGCGCAGTGCGGGCATTGCCCACGTGCAACATACCGGTAGGAGAGGGAGCGAAACGCACCCGAGGGGAAGGGTCTGTCATAAGCCTGTTCTGATGCTATCAAGCGGAAGCATCCCCTGAAGGGAAGCACTAGCGGAAGTGCTCCCACCCGCCCGCGGCGAGCGCGGTACGCTTGCCTCTGGTATCCATCTCTACTTGCGGCCCCTTGCGCCGCTTTTTCATCCGGCCGATGGCGTTTATGGATACCCCTCCCAGTTGCCCGGGGATCGCGGTCTTGGGTGAGGCGGTAAATAACAGTTCGTAATCTTCTCCGCCGTGCAACGCCTGCTCCAGGGTTGCGCGGGCGTCGACGGGCAGGGCATCCGCATCGATCTCCGCGGCCACGCCGCTCTCTTCGCAAAGATGGGCCAGATCGGTGGAGAGGCCGTCGCTCAAGTCAATCGCCGCGGTTGCCAACCGTATCAGCTTGCGGCCCGCAGCCAGCCTGGGCTCCGGATATAAATGCGGGTGCCGCAGTTTGTCTTTGCCGGCAAAGTCGCGTGGCTTCCGCTCGAGAGCGCTCAACTCCGCTGCAGACCCGCCCAGGGCGCCGGTGACATAGATCAAATCGCCAGCCCGGGCTCGCGAGCGCAGGAGAGCTTTTCCTCGAGGGACGCTTCCCAGCAAAACGATATCGGCAACCACCGTCGGTGATTTGGCCATATCTCCGCCCGCCAAGGGAACCCGATAGCGCTGCGCCAGCGCCATGAATCCGTCGAAGAAGCCGTTCCATCCACGCGCCGGTCAGCTCTGAAGGCAGGGCCAGCGATAAGAACGCTGCTTCGGGACGAGCCCCCATGGCCGCCAGGTCGCTCAACCCGCGGGCCAGGCAACGATGGCCCACGCTTTGCGGCGGATGCCAATCGCGCCGGAAATGCACATTTTCCAGTGAAAGATCGGTGGTAACCACAATCTCTTTCCCTCGACGCGGCCGCAAGACTGCGCAATCATCGCCGATACCCAGAGTCAGGATTCCGCTCTTACGCCGGCTCAACGGTAACTGGCCCGCACGTCTTCGAATGTCGGCGATCAGTTCCCTCTCGGCTGCCGCGGCCTCTTCTCCACTGCTGTTGCGCTTACCCGCCATGCGGCCAGAATACCCTGCCTGACCGAAGTGCCTCTCCAACGGGTCATACAGATCACACTTTCCGGGTTTGACCCACTAGATTCACTCTGTTAGCTTCAAGACTCGGCTGTTGTGCAAAAGCTGTTGCTGGAGTACAAGGCCTATCCCCTTTGCGAGTGAGTTTATTTGCGCAAACGCTACTACATCATTTTTGTAGCCCGCCAGGAAGACGGCGAATTGCGCAAGATCCCAATCCCGTTGCACTACGCTTATATCTTTGTCGCCGCCGCGGTGATTGGCCTGTTCACCATCACTGGGATGGCCGGGATCCTACAGCCGCATGCTGCTCAAGACGGCTCGCTTCAACCAGGTTCGCACCGAGCGCGAGACCATGCGCCATGACTATCTCCAGATGGAGCAGGTGGCACACGAGAAAGATGTCCAGGCCGCGTCACTAGGCTCGCTGGCCAGCGAAGTCAGTGCTCTTTACGGTCTGCGGCAAAATCGGCTGACGAAACGTCTCGCAGCAGTCATCGGCGACGGCTAACTCTGCAGCCGCGGACGGCATCAGCGATCAGCAGTACAGCCCAATCCCTTGATCAGCTTTTAGCGCTGCGCTCCTCGGCGATGTCGGGGGAGATCATGCACGGCCTCAATTTCACCAACCGTATCCCGCGGGCTTAGGCAGCATTGTGAATGTGGCGTATGCACCATCCTTGTGGCCGGTGCAAGGAATCGTCACCAGCTCCTTCGGCTCCCGGCTGGATCCGTTTAAGGGCGAGGGCGCTTTCCATACCGGGATTGATATTGCAACCAACAAGGGCGATGCTGTGCGGGCACCCGCGGACGGCATCGTCCTCAAGGCCGGCATGGGTACCGGGTACGGCCGGGAAGTAGTTGTCGATCATGGCCACGGGGTCGAAACTCTATATGCCCATCTTTCCGGATTCGCAGTCATCACGGGACAGGAGATTCACCGGGGAGACATCCTCGGCTATGTCGGCTCTTCGGGGCACAGCACCGGCCCTCACCTGCACTACGAGGTCCGCATTCACGATACGCCGGTCAATCCTTCCAAGTACCTGCCTGGCGCCCCATCGCGCCAGTTAGCGAGCACCCCATCGACACCGCCTACGACCTTGAACACCGGCGGCGCCGAGTAACGCGGCCTCTTTGCCCGCTGTGGATCTGCCTCGCAGCCCTATGCTGTGTGCCCAGCGTTTTAGGCGCAGGCTCACTACCTGGGTTTCGACAAGAACGAGTATCCCGGGGATGAGCTACTCCCGGCTCTTCACCGCAGCTTTTCCTACACCGGTTATTGGCTGAACAATCCTCCTGGCGCTAAACAGCAATAGCTGGACCGGCAAGCGCGCCGTCCTCAAGGCCAATGGTTTCGGCTTCATGATCCTGTACAACGGGCGCCTGGACAAGGAACTCAAGGGCAAGGATGCCGCGGCCCTCGGCCGCTCCGACGCCGCAGCCGCCGTCGCCGCAGCAAAAAGGGAAGGCTTTGCTTCAGGTGCGATCTTGTTTCTCGATCAGGAAGAGGGCGGAAGGCTGCTGCCCGAGCAGAGCGCTTATCTTTTCGCGTGGATCGATGCGATGCGGGGATCGCAGTACAAGCCGGGCGTGTATTGCTCCGGCATCCCGGTAGCTGAAGGTTCAGGCAAGATCACGACCGCGGAACAGATCGCGACCCATGAAGGGAATAAGGGCGTGGCCTTGTGGGTGTGGAATGATGAGTGCCCGCCGGCACCCGGCTGCGCCGTGCCAGGCAAATTGCTCGTTCCAAGTTCGAGTGGGATCAGCAAAGCGCTGGTGTGGCAGTATGCAAAATCGCCGCGCACCGAGTTTGCCCGACAATGTGGATCGACGTACGCGGCCGACAACAACTGTTACGCGCCCAATCTACCCCACAGTGCGCAGACTTTTCTGGATCTGGATTTGTCGTCGTCTGGAGATCCTTCGAGAGGACGATAAGGTCCCTAGGGTAGGGAGCCTCTGCTTTGACGCTTTGTATCTGGGCACGACTTTTAATCGGGCCGTAAAGGTCCAACCAAAAAACCGGACTTAAAGAGCCTGCGTGAGAACTCCATTTCGAACTCAGTCCCGAAGGGACGGCTGGAAATGGGCCGCAGTCCTGGGCAGCTTTCAGCGGCTTTCAGCCGTCCCTGCGGGACTCATTTCTGTGACGGTCGGGCCGTGATACAAAACCACTCTCAACATCGAGCTGGGCCGGACTCCATTTCTAAAGGACTTTAACCCTCTTGCAGCATGCTGGGCTCTTCGGGGGCGCGCAGGCGGACCAGGCGATCGATGGCATAGGGGGCACGGTGCGACGAGGTGTGATAATGCCGCACCTGCAACTCGCCCAGCAAACCGATGGCAAGCATCTGAATGCCCGCCAAATCAAAACCCCGGCAACCACGAAGAGCGGCCCATGCGACTCCATCACTGCCTGATGGGTAAACACCTTCAGCCCGGCCAACATCAGCGAGATCGCGCTACCCAGAAAAGATGCCGAGCGCGCCGAACGTTCCGAAAAAGTGTAGCGGCCGGGTCATGTACTTGAGCAGAAAACGAATGGTCAGCAGATCGAAGAAAACGCGTATGGTACGGGAAATCCCATAGTGAGATTTGCCCCGCTCCCGGTTCACATTCTTGATCGGAATCTCACAGATGCTGGCGCCATACCAGGAAGCAAGCGCAGGGATAAAACGATGCATCTCGCCATAGAGCGGGATGTTGTGAATCACCTCACGCCGATACGCCTTGAAGGTGGTGCCAAAGTCGTGAATATCAACGCCAGAAAGCTTCGCCATCAGCCAGTTGGCGCAACGCGACGGAATCCGGCGCATGACGAAATTGTCGATACGCGCCTTACGCCATCCGCTGACTACGTCGTAGCCCTCTTCCAGCTTGGCGACAAACTCCGGAATTTCCGACGGATCGTGCTGCAGGTCGCCATCCATGGCCAGGATGAAATCGCCCTGGGAGTGATCGAATCCGGCGGCCAGCGCGGAGGTTTGGCCGAAGTTGCGCCTCAGCTTGACTACCAGGACCCGGCTATCAACGGCTGCAATCTCCTCCAGCAGCTTGTAGGTGCGGTCACTCGATCCGTCGTCCACAAGCACCAGTTCGAAACTGTCGCCAATCTGCTCCATCACCGCCTTCAGGCGGTCGTATAGCGCAGTTACGTTCTCTTCCTCGTTATGGAAGGGCACGACGATCGAATACTTTGGCATCTTAATAGTATAAATCCCAAAAAAGCCGTCATCGGACGGGATTTCCCGTCTTTTTCGCGGGCCCCTTATCGACCGTTCCATTTTCGGATCTCCTCGGTCAAAATCGCACCGGCTCGCTCGCACGCGGCACGATCCACATCGTGGTGCGTCACCAGGCGTATGGAATGCGCTCCCACTGTCCCGGCAAGGACATCCCGGCTGGCAAGGGCGCTTACCAGGGCCTGTGCGTCCCCTCCGCCGCGCAGGCTGAAAATCACGATGTTGGTCTGGACCAGCGCTGGATCCAGCTCCACCTGGGGAAGTTCGCTCAGGGCGCCGGCCAGGAATTTGGCATTGTCATGGTCTTCCTGGAGCCGGCCGGTCATCTCGTTCAGGGCAACCAGACCGGCTGCGGCCAGAATTCCGGCCTGGCGCATCCCTCCGCCCAGCGCTTTGCGAAAATTTCGCGCCCGCTCGATATTCCGGCGGCTGCTCACCAACATCGAGCCCACCGGCGCACACAAACCCTTGGAGAGGCAAAACATGACCGAACTGAAACCGCTCGTCAGCTGGTCGACGGGGAGGTTCAATGCCGTCGCCGCATTGAAAACGCGTGCGCCATCGAGATGGACCGGCAGCCCCGCGTCGGCAGCCCCGTGCCAGATTTCTTCCGCGATTTCGGCCGGCATCACGGTGCCGCCAGCCATGTTGTGCGTATTTTCGAGAGAAATCAGCCCGGTGCGGGAGCGGAAATGAAGGCCGCGCGAGATCACGTTCCGGATCAGCGGCCAGGTAAGGATCCCCCGATCCGCATACACCGTGCGCAGTTGGCATCCGGAGAAGGCCGAAACCATGGCCATTTCCCAGTCCACCAGGTGGCCGCGGGATTCACAGATGACCTCCTGGCCGTGCTCGGTGTGCATGCGGACCGCGATCTGGTTGCCCATGGTCCCGGTAGGAACAAACAACGCGGCTTCGCGGCCAAAGATCTCCGCCGCGCGCGCTTCCAGCTGGTTTACGGTGGGGTCTTCCCCATACACGTCGTCCCCTACCTCGGCTGCCGCCATGGCGGCCCGCATGGCAGGCGTAGGACGCGTGACCGTATCGCTGCGCAGGTCGATCGCGGCGGTCGATTGCCGAGTGGTCGTCTCGGGCCAAGGCAAGGTCCTGGTAGACACTGTTTCCTCCACACTCATCGCATTTGGAGTTCTTGCTTCTCTACTTCGAGAAAGCGGGCAAAGACGTCGTTGGAAAAGAGGAGACCGCGCCGGGTTAGCCGTACGACGCCCTCTTCATCCGTCAGCAGTGCAAGCCGGCATAGCTCGCGCACCACGGGGCGAAAGTTCTCCACCCGGTCGCTGCCAAATTCAGCAGCCAGGTCCTGCCATGCGATCCCGGCACGCAGACGCAGGCCCAGGAACCAGGCTTCTTCCAACTCTTCGCTTGCGCTAAGCTCGCGGACATCCTGAACCTGGTCCCCGCTTAGGTATTCGGCCAGCACAGCCGTGGTGCAAAAGCGCAGCGCGGCACCGTTTCGGGTGCGGAGCATGGAGTGTGCATCCAGGCCAAAACCGAGATAAGGCTGGCGGCGCCAGTACTTCACGTTATGCCGGGACTCGCTCCCGACGCGGGCAAAGTTTGAGATTTCATATTGCCGCAGTCCGTGGGCTTCAAGAGCACCGATCGCGGTCTCATAAAGATCGGCCGTCAGCTCTTCGCTGGGCACAGTTTGCGCGTGGTAGCGCGAGCCGCCGGCCAGCAACTCCCGGCCCAGGCGGGAATCCTCGTCGATCTCCAGCATGTAAATGCTGGCGTGCTCGACCCCGGTCGCAGCCAGCACCTGGAGCGACTCCTGCCAACTGGCCGCGGTCTGGTGGGGCATGCCGGCGATCAGATCGATGCTGAGCTTGCGCACCCCAGCGGACCGTACCCGTTCCAGGTCGCGGAGCACGACTTCCCGAGTATGAAAACGTCCCGTGGCCGCGGCCTCACGATCCACCAGCGATTGCACCCCGAAACTGATCCGGTTGACGCCAAAAGCCAGCATGGCCTCCAACGCCGGGGCATCCAGCTGGCCGGGAGCGCACTCCAGCGTGATCTCGGCATCCGGGGAAATGGCGAACTCCTGGCGCAAGGTGCGGCCAAGCTCCTCCACCAGCGCCGGTGCCAGCACGCTGGGGGTGCCACCGCCCAGGTAGATACTGTCCACCAGCTCCGGTATGGCCGCGTCGCCCAGACGCTGCCGCAAACTGCGGATTTCCCCACAGACCCGGGCCACGTATTGCTCATGGGCCTTGACCGACGAGACCCCGGAGGCAAAGTTGCAGTAGGTGCACTTGGCGCGGCAAAAGGGGACCGAAATGTAGATGCCGAGAGAATTCATCTGCCGCCCTGCTCCTGCTCTCTATGATCCTGCTATCTATTCTGACATCCCCGCGTTCCCCGTAACCCCACGTAAAATAAGTGGAAGCCCATGGCTGAACAAACCAAGGAGAAAGATCGGAAACCCCAGCAGCACGACGACGATGTCGTCGGTAAGGCTTACGACAGCCGCCTGATGGGCCGGTTGCTGACCTACCTTCGGCCCTACAAGCTGCAGGCGGCCATTTCGCTGGTGGCCATCCTGCTCAAGGCGGGATTCGATGTGCTCGGCCCTTACCTGACTAAAGTTGCCATCGATCGCTACATGACCGCGAGGCCGGCGCTCCATCCGCCGGCATGGACCCGTTGGCTCAGCCCCAATGCCCGGATGGGGATCACGCAGATTGCCGGCATCTATGTCGCCGCGCTGGTGTTCAGCTACCTGCTCGAGTTTGTGCAGACCTACCTGATGCAATGGACCGGACAGAAAGTCATGTTCGACATGCGCAGCCAGATCTTCCGCCACATCCAGAGCATGCACGTAAGCTTTTTCGACCGCAATCCGGTAGGGCGCCTGGTCACCCGGCTCACCAGCGACGTAGACGCATTGAACGAGATGTTCACCTCCGGGGTCTTCGCCATTTTTGAGGATGTGTTCGTTCTCCTCCTCATCGTGGTCATCATGCTGCGCATGAACTGGTGGCTGGCCCTGATCGCGTTTGCCGTGCTGCCCCTGATCCTCGGAGTCACCCGCATCTTTCGCAAGCACGTGCGCGACTCCTACCGCCGTATCCGCTCCGCCATCGCCCGCATCAATTCCTCCACCCAGGAGCATGTAAGCGGGATGAGCGTGGTGCAGCTATTCAACCGGGAGCAGCGCTCCTACGAGGAGTTCGAAGACGTCAACCGGCAGCACATGGTGGCCTTCAAAGACGCCATCCTGGCCTACGCTCTCTACTACCCGGCGATCGAGTTGCTGAGCTCCGTAGCCATCGCCCTGGTGATCTGGCTGGGCGGATTCGGGGTGCTGCGCAACGCCGTTACGATCGGCGTGCTGGTCGCCTTTATCCAGTACTCCCAGCGCTTTTTCCGCCCCATCCAGGACCTGAGCGAGAAATACAACATCCTGCAGGCCGCGATGGCTGCCAGCGAGCGGGTCTTCAAGCTGCTGGACACCCCGGCAGAGCTGCAGAGCCCGCCGGCACCCCGCGCCTGCGACGGTTCAGGCCGCATCGAGTTCCAGGCATGTCTGGTTCACCTATCAAAAGCTGGACGCGCAGCAACTGGCCGGCATCCAGCAGGCCGAGGGGGCGGAGCAGATTCTGGCTGCCTCTGCCGAGGTGGAGTGGATCCTCAAAGACGTGTCGTTTGTGATCGAGCCCGACCAGACCGCGGCCATCGTGGGCCACACCGGCGCCGGCAAAACCACCATCATCGGACTGATGATGCGCTTCTACGAGGTCCAGCGCGGCAGGGTGCTGATCAACGGCGTCGATGTGCGCGAACAGGACGTGACGGAATTGCGGCGGCATTTCGGGGTGGTGCTGCAGGATCCCTTCCTGTTCACCGGGACTATCGCCGAGAACATCCGCCTGGGGTCAGACTGGATCACCGATGAGCGGATGAAGGCTGCGGCCGATGAGGTTAACGTGGGCGACTTTATTCGTGCCTTGCCCCACGGGTTCGATGAGCCTTTGCGCGAACGGGGCAACAGCCTTTCCACGGGGCAGAAGCAGCTGATCAATTTCGCCCGTGCGTTGGCCCACGATCCGCGCATCCTGGTGCTCGACGAAGCCACCTCCAGCGTCGACACGGATACGGAAATGCGGGTACGCTCGGCGCTCGAGCGCATGGTCCGGGGGCGCACCTCGGTCATCGTCGCCCACCGGCTGTCCACCGTACAGCAGGCGGACAGAATCCTGGTGATGCACAAGGGTGTGTTACGGGAAATCGGCACCCACCAGGAACTGCTGGGGCAGCGCGGCATCTACTGGAAGCTTTACCAGCTGCAGTACAAAGACCAGGAAGTGGATCCCACGCGGGCATCCGCCGGCTTCCTGGACGCAAGCCTGGCCGTAGGCACCGACTAGAATGCCGAAAATCTTTCTCTCTGCCGGAGAAGCCAGCGGCGAGCACTACGGCGCCCTGCTGATGGCGGAGCTACGCCGCCTGGAGCCGCAGGCAGACTTTTTCGGCCTAGGCGGGACCCGCATGGCGAGCCTGGGACTGCGCCGGGTGGTGCGCGCCGAAGACGTCGCGGTCATGGGCATCACCGAAGTGATTCTGCACATGCCTCATATCTACCGCGAATATCGGAGACTGAAAGCCAGCCTGCGCGCGGAACGGCCCGACCTCGCCATCCTGATCGACTTTCCTGACGTAAACCTGAGTCTTGCCGCCGAGCTCCGCCGTCTGAAAATACCTGTCGTTTACTTCGTAAGCCCCCAGTTGTGGGCCTGGAAAAAATGGCGGGTACGCGGCGTGAAACGCAACGTCAGCCGGATGCTGGTGATTTTTCCCTTTGAAGAAGCGTTCTATCGCTCCCATGGCATTGCCGCCGACTTTGTCGGCCATCCGCTGGCGGATCTTGACCCGCCCACAGTGACCCGGGAGGAGTTTGCTAGCCAAAACAGTCTGGACGCGTCAAAATTTTGGATTGGCTTGTTGCCGGGAAGCCGTACCAGGGAGCTCGAAGCCAATTTACCGCCAATGCTAGAAGCCGCTCGATTGCTGGGTCCGGGTTACGAATATCTCCTACCTGTGGCCCCCACGCTGAACGATTCGCAGGTGCAGGCATTTGCCGCCCAAGCCAAGGGGGCCTCGGTGCGGGTGGTTCATGATGCCCGCGCGGTTTTGCAGTCACGCGCGCGCCAGTATCGTCGCCAGCGGCACCGCGACCGTCGAGGCGGCGCTGATCGGCAACCCCTTCCTCGTGGTCTACCGGGTCTCGCGCGTCACCTATGCGGTAGCGCAGAGGGTGGTCCGCGTGGCCCATGTGGGCATGGTCAACCTCATCGCCGGCCGCCGGATTGTCCCCGAACTGATCCAGGATGACTTCACTGCATCCAAAGTGGTGGAGCAGTTGCGCCCCCTGCTGGAAAACGAGGAGGCTCGTGCAACAATGCAGTCAGACTTGCGCACCGTAGGGGCGACGCTGCGGGTGAACAGCGAGGGGGCCATTCAGCATGCAGCCCGTATTGCCCTGCAGTTGATCCCCACGGCGCACGCCACTCACCCGCTTTGGTTTCATCATGGCCCGCTGAATGATTTCGATGACGATCCGTCCCCTCAAGCCAACCAGGGTAATGTTGCTGCTGACCGCTTTCCTAGGGCTGGCGGTCTCCCATCTCCTCGCCGCAGAACGCTCCAACATCAACATCACCGGTTACGTGATCGATGCCCAGCTCGATCCTGCGGAACACACTCTCAAAGCCACCGCACGGGTAACCTTCACCGCGACCGAAACCGTGAGTGCCGCGATCTTCGAGTTGCACAACGCGCTCAAGGTGGACAGCGTCACCGACGAGCAGCATCACCAGCTCAGCGGTGAGCGTGGCCCTAATGCCACCATCAGCGTCGCCCTACCGAGCCCCATGAGCAAAGGGGCGACTGCGACCTTCACCTTCGTTTATGCGGGAACGCTTACCGGCAACGAAGAGAGCCCGGTCGAAGGCCTCAAGGTGGCGTCGATCGGCGATCCCATCAGCTACCTGCTCTATGCCGGCCGTTGGTTCCCCATGGTTGGCTACATGACGGACCGGTTTACCGCGGAAATTCATGTAACCCTGCCTGCCGGCTACCGGGTGGTAGGCAGCGGGATCACCGGGAGTCCGCGGCCGGTCGCAGGAGGCCAGGAATACGATTTCAACTGGACCAAGCCCAGCTTCCCCGGCACCATCATCGCGGGCAAGTTCAATGAGCCGATCGCGGTAGCCGGATCGCCCAATGTGCGCGTGTACCTCACCGACGCGCACAAGCAGAGCGGCACGGAGTACGCACAAACGGCAGTAAAAGAATTCGATTTCTTTGGCGAGTCCTTCGGGGAAGGCGCGTCCCACCTGCTGTACGTAGTGGAATTGCCGGACGACACGCTGCCCGCTTACTGGGCTCCCGAGATCGCTGCGATTGCCGGCGCCCGGATCGCCGACCGCAACAACTACCGTCTGTTGGCCAACACCATGGCTCACCAATGGTGGGGGAGCACGGTGACCCCGGCAACGCTCGACGACGCCTGGATCACCAACGGCATGTCCCGCTATGGCGAGCTGATGTATGTCGAACACGTAGCCGGACAGACAGCTCTCCAGGCCGCGGTGGTCGATATCTCTGCCGGCGCGCTGGCTTACGACACCATCCCGCTTACCTCGGCGGGGCGCCTGGATCCTTTCTCCCCACAATTCCAATCGATGACCTTGGAGAAGGGCGCCATGGTGTTCCACATGCTTCGTTGGGAGATCGGCGACGACAACTTCAACAAGACCCTGCGCGCGTTGGTAACGCAATACAGCAGCAAACCCATCCGCACCCGGGACGTGGAAAGGGTAGCCGAGCAGGAGTCGCAACAGCAGCTCACCGCTTTTTTTGCCCAGTGGCTGGATGGAACCGGGGCGCCGCAGTTCGTCAACAAGTACACCGTCTACCGGCTGGGAAACAACAAGGGCTTCCGCACCATCGGTGAAATTGGCCAGGATCTCGATCTCTTCAATATGCCGGTTGAACTGCGGGTCGAGACCGAAGGCAAAACGGAAATGAAGCGAGTGGACGTAGTCGGCACCAACTCGCAATACGTCGTCGACACCTTCGGGCGTCCGCGTCATATTTCCATCGACCCGGACGACTGGGTGCTGAAGAACACTCCGGAATGCAGGTGCGGATTGCCATTTTGCGCGGCCAGCAGCTGGTCGCCGAGGGGGATACCCCGGGAGCGTTGGCGGAGTATCAGAAGGCTCTCACCGCCAATCCCAACAGCTCGCTGGCCAGTTACCGCATCGGTGAAGTGTTATTCAACCAGCGCAACTACCAGGCGGCCGCGAATGCGTATCGCGATGCTCTTCGCGGCGACGACGAGCCCAAGTGGACAGAGGTCTGGAGCCACATTGCGCTGGGAAAAATATTCGACGTCACCGGTCAGCGAGACCGGGCGGTGAACGAATATCGTCAGGCGGTGCAGACCAACGACAACACCCAGGGAGCGGTGAACGAAGCGCGCAAATATCTGCAGCAGCCCTACAAGCGGCCGGACACGGACTAACCTGGGACTTTTCCCTCAAACAAATGAAGGGGTCCTTTGGTAAGGGCAAAGAGAAACTCACTCGTACCGAAGCGCTTCCACGGGATCAAGACTGGCGGCCCGGATCGCAGGCACCATGCCGCTCACGAGCCCAACCGCAATCAAAATCACCGTAGCCACCAACACCGTGCTGGGCGAGATCAGCAAGTGGATATCCGCAGCCTCCCCGTTTTTCGCAATCGCGCTGTACAAGGTAATGCTGCCCACCACCAGCGAAACCAGGTAAGCCAGCGCAATCCCGCACACGCCGCCTACGCCGGTGATCACCAACGCTTCGGTGAGGAACTGGACCAGAATGTGACGCCGGCGCGCCCCCAGCGCCTTCTCTATGCCGATCTCGCGGGTGCGCTGTTGCACCGCGACCAGCATGATGTTCATCAGACCAATCCCGGCGATACCCAATGTCAGTGTTCCGATGAACGCCATCAACACCTGCAACGCGGTCGTGATTATGTGGAACTGCGAGAGTTGTCGCATCAGGTTGGCGACAAAAATCGCGTTGTGGTCGGAAGCAGGAAATCCGTGCGCGGCACCGAGCGCGCCCCGCAGCGCCGATTCAGTGGTCAAGTAATTGCCGTGGTAGTTGAACCAGATTCCATCCAGGTACTTGGTATCTTTCAGATCGCTCATGGTGCTGAACGGTATGTAGATGACCCGGTTGATATTGTCATCCCCTTCCTGCATCTTGGCCCGCAACACACCGATGACGGTAAAGCTCACGTCTTTGATACGAATGCGCTGGCCGATGGGATATAGACCCGAATAGAGTTTGCTCTTGGCCTCGGAACCGATCACAGCGACATGATTGCGCTGCTCCAGGTCCTTTTCGCTGTAGAAACGCCCGTAATCGACATCGAGCTTTTGTACCTCGGCGACCGACGGATACGAGCCGTTAACCCACCAGGAGTAGCTGTGCGTATCGTTCTGCACCGACACCTGCTTGGAGACTTCAGGCACAACATGGAGCACACCTGGAACGCTGTTCTGAATCAGATCGACATCGGCCAGCTGAAGTCTTACCTGAACACCGGCCTTCTTGCCCCCGGCCTGCTCGCTGGTCGTTCCGGGAAATACGCCGATGAGGTTGGTGCCGAACTGGGCAAAAATCGTTTCGATGGCGCGGCCAAAGCCGGCCCCGTAGGCCATCAGCAGCACCACCGTGGCAATCCCCCAGGCCATGCCAATCATGGTGATCAGGGTGCGCCGGCGGCTGTGCAGCATGGCTTCGCACGCCTGGGTGAGCATGTCGCGCAACATGGAGTTCCTCTCTATTCCCGGCGCAGCGCTTCCACCGGATCAAGCCTGGCCGCCTGCCCTGCGGGATAAACTCCAGCTACGACTCCGCTCAGGCAGAGTGCGCCTAAAGCCAAAGCCGCGGACCACGGCACCAGCCGCGGCGCATCAAAGCCCGGCACGCTGTCGCCCATCGCACGGTTCAGCGCAAACATCAGCAAGCCCGCAGCCGCGATGCCCACCCCGCCGCTGATGCCGGTCAAAAACATGCCTTCCAGCAGGAACTGCGTCATGATATTCCGCCTGGTCGCGCCCAGCGCCTTGCGCAGCCCGATCTCCCGGGTCCGCTCGGCCACCGAAACCAACATGATGTTGACCACGCCCAACGCACCCAGAGCCAGGGTGACGATGCCGACACTGCCCAGAAACAAGTCCATAGCGTCAAAAATCTTGCCCACCATGCGCTGGGAATTGATCGAGTCCCATTCCTCAAACGCATCCGGCGCATTGGGATCAAAACCATGCTGCTTCGCCACGATGGCATGCACTTCGACCATGGCCGGCAGGTCATCCTCCTTGGCGACGGGCTGGTATTGCAAGGAGGACACCGCATCCCGGGGAACATTCTCCCCGGTGAGCGGGAAGAGCTCGAGCATGGTGGTCAGCGGGATGTAGACACGCTGATTGTCACTGTCATTGTTGCCGCGCGCGATGCTGCCCGCGACTCCGATCACTTGAAATCGCGTGCCGTTCAGGAGTATCCATTCCCCTAGCGAAGGACGTCCGGGAAAAAGCAGCGCGGCGGTCTTCTTGCCCAACACGACCACCCGGCGGCGCTGCTCCAGATCGTCGGAGCGTATGAAACGGCCGTCCGCCACCGGAACAAAGCGCACCTCGCTATAGTTCGGTTCGACCCCGGTCACTTCCCCGCTGCTGCTCGACAGATCGCTCACTTCCTTGATCGTCGTGTTTTGCAGCATGGCGGTGATGTTGCGCACTCGTGGAGCGTTCGCGCGGATGGCTGCTTCATCCGCCATGGTCAGCTTGTAAGGCCGCATGCCGGTGTGTTGACTGGGGACGGCGGGGATGTTGCCGCCCCACATCATGATGACGTTGTTGCCCAGCGAAGCCATTTGACGGTGCTGCCCGGAACGGAAGCCCTCGCCAAAGCCAATCAGCAGCAGCATCGAGCCGACTCCCCAGGCGATGCCAAACATGGTCAGGAAAGCCCGCAGCTTGTGAGCCCAGATGGCCCGAAAGACCTCGCCGAAGATGTCGCCCGGGGATTGCATCGCACTTACCCTCTCATACGGGTCTCGCGACGTGCTTGTTCCCAAAAAGGTCTATTTGAGGTGAAGGGCCGCCATCGCCTCGTCTGCGCTGGGCGAGCTGGATTTAAGGTAATCTCCCACCCGTTTGCGCTCATCGGCGGAAAGAGTGGGGGCCAGGGCGAGAATACGCCTTAAAGTGGTCGCAATGTCATCGATATAGTTCATCATCCGTATCGCTTCGCCAGAAAGTGGCATGGGGTTCTTCCTCGTTACAATGGTGTATACCCATTTTCTGTGCTGGGCGCGAATTCGTAAAGCGACCGGGTCAACTTGGGTAGGTCAATTCCCTATCCCCGGCCTTTGGGGGCACGCATCCAATGGATCATGTCAGCCGCCGACCAGATTTCCCCTCCGAGCGTAGCCGTGCCTGAACTGTCTCCGGTGAAAGTCAACCCCCGCCAGGAAGCCTCGAATGAGATGCGGGAATGCGTCGAACGAGTGCTGCACACGGATGCCCGGGTCCCGGTTTCTACCTACCGGGTGCAATTGCACAAGGGCTTTTCTTTCGCCGACGCGCAGAGAATTGCCGGCTATCTTAAGCAGCTCGGCGTCGGTGACTTCTACTCTTCGCCCATCTTCGAGGCCCGTCCCGGCAGCATGCACGGGTATGACCTCACCCGGCACGACCGGCTCAACCCAGAGCTCGGCGGAGAAGAAGGTTTTGCCAACTTTTCGGCGGAATTGCAGCGCCAGGGCTTAGGCTTGCTTCTCGACATCGTTCCCAACCACATGGGGGTTGGCAACGACTCCATCTGGTGGCAGGACGTGTTGGAGAACGGCCATGCCTCACGCTATGCCGAATACTTCGACATTGACTGGAAGCCGCTCAAACCCGCGCTCCGCAACAAGCTGCTTTTGCCCATTCTCGGCGACCAATACGGCGCCGAGCTCGAGCGCAAGCACATCCAGCTATCGATTGAGGATGGGCGCCCGCGGAGTCACTACTACGATCACACCATGCCGGTAGCGCCGCGCACCGTGCACTTGATTTTCGACCAGCCAGGCGGCGGAACGAATGGAATGCCACAGTTTTTCTCCGAACTGTTGCAACAGATTGACTCGCTTCCGCCTCACGAAACCAGCAATGATGATCTACGGGAGCGGCGGCATTCACGGTTGGAAGAGCTGCTGCCCGCGCTGCGGGAGGCGCTTCGCTCAGAGGAGTTGCAACCCGTCATCCAGCATGCGCTCGAAAGCATCAACGGTATCGAAGGAGATCCCCACAGTTTCGACCGTCTCCATCTCCTGCTGGATGCACAACCGTATCGCCTGGCCTCCTGGCGCACTTCCGCTGAAGAAATCAACTACCGCCGCTTCTTCGACATCAACGATCTGGTCGGGCTGCGCATGGAAAATCCGGAGGTCTTCGCGGCGACGCACTGCCTGATCCGGAAGTTGATTGCTTCCCACGCAGTGACCGGGACTTCGGATCGACCACTGCGATGGCATGTTTAACCCTCGCCAGTACCTGATCCGGCTGCAGCTCTTATATCTTGCCAGCCAATGCGCCGGCGGCGAGCCGCAGCAAGAGACCGCCGCCAACGGAATCGAGCGCAGCGTACTCGATACCGGTGCGCGGATACGACTGGTCGCAAAGCCAGGGACCGCTTTATACCGTGGTCGAGAAGATCCTGGAGCCGCGCGAATACCTGCCAACCGAGTGGCCGGTGCGCGGCACTTCCGGCTACGACTTCGTCTACCTAGCCAACGGCATCTTTATCCAGAGCGCCAACGAGAAGCGATTCAACGTTCTCTATGCCCAGGTTCTGGGCCACCCTGCTGACCCGGACGAAATTATTTACCGGTGCCAAGCTGCAGGTAATGCAGACGGCGCTGGCCAGCGAAGTATATGCCCTGACCAACCTGCTCAGCCGCATTGCTGCTTCCAACCGCAAGGCGCGCGATTTTACTGACAACATTCTGGAGACGGTCCTCCGCCACACCATCGCTGCCTTCCCGGTCTATCGAACCTATATCGACGATCGCGGTGAGTACGGTGCTCGCGACGTGGCCTTTCTGCGCTTTGCGATCGCCAGGGCCAAGCGGCCTTAATCCGGATATCGATGCCTCGGCCTTCGATTTTCTGCGCGAAACCCTGCTGCTTGCAGAGCACTTCGCCAGGCGGCAAGCAGAAGCCGGATCCGCAAATACTTTACTTCGCGCTCAAATTTCAGCAACTCACCGGCCCGGTGATGGCAAAGGGGGTCGAGGACACGGCGTTCTATGTCTACACTCGCTTCCTTTCTTCCAACGAGGTAGGGGGTTCGGCAAAATCCTTTGGTATATCGCTGGACACGCTGCACCAGAGCAACCAGGAGCGCCTGAGGCACTCCCCCGACACCATGCTCACCACTTCGACCCACGACACCAAGCGCAGCGAAGACGTGCGTAACCGTCTCAATGTGATTTCCGAACTTCCTCAGCTCTGGTCGGCATCTGTGCATCGCTGGCAGCGCATGAACGCGAAGTTCAAGCAGAAGATGGAAGATGGGCGGATCGCCCCCGATGACAACGAGGAGTACCTGCTCTATCAAACGATCCTGGGCGCGTGGCCGTGGCGGATGGAAAGCCAGGAGGATCGTGAGAACTATGTGGAGCGGATCAGACAATACGCGTTCAAAGCTTTGAGTGAAGCCAAAGTCAATCTGAGCTGGATTAACCCCGACCCTGAATACATCAAGGCGGTGCATGCATTCATCACCGCCATCATGATGCCGGGCCCTCGGGGAAAAGAGAGCCCATTCATTGACTCGCTGCGTTCGCTGTTACCGCAGTTACAGATATTCGGGGCAGTGAATTCGCTGGCCCAGGTGGTGCTTAAGAGTGCGGTTCCCGGGGTTCCAGACTTTTATCAAGGCAACGAACTTTGGGAATTGACCCTGGTCGACCCGGATAACCGGCGGCCCGTCGATTTCGATCAGCGCGCGGGCTATCTCAATGCGTTGCTTGCGCTGTCGGAGCGAGAAGGTCCTGCCGCGGTGTGCCGCGAGGTGCTGGGCACACTTGCCGACGGCCGAGCCAAGCTTTGGACCACGCATCGCGCGCTGCAGTTGCGGCAGCAGGAACATGCGATCTTCCGCCGCGGAGAGTATATTGCGCTCGACGTGATAGGGGAACACCAGGAGAATGTGATTGCCTTTTTGCGCCGCGATCCAGCGGGCGAGCGAAGTGTGCTGGCGGTAATGCCGCGCTTCGCCTGCACACTGATGCGGGGCAAAGCGGACCAGCCAATCGGAGAGGCCTGGGGTAAAGATCAATTGCGAATTCCTCTCCCGCCGGGAACGCGCTTCACCAACTTTTTCTCGGGAGAATCCGTGACGGTGACAGAGGAGCAGACGCTACCACTGAGCACTATTCTCAACGTTTTTCCCGTCGGCCTGCTGGTTACCGCATAGGGTGGGTGAGAGGTCTGGCTGCAACGCCAGGCCGGCCATCGCCGCATTTGCCCGGAGCAAAGCGGAGAATGGGGTCGGGAAATGGCTCAAATGTGCGCACTATGCGCACTAGGTTTCCTTCCGGGAGGAATTCTTCGGGCTCGGCGGCCTTTTTTCCGCCGGCTCGGGGTTCACACGATTTTCCGTGAGCTCACGCGATGGTTAGATGCCGATTCGCAGGGGAAAGTGTTGAACCCTCTGAAAAAGATTGAAGCCGCAGGCCGCTTGTATCTAGAAGGATGACCATGCGGTGATGGCTGACGGGGATTCAACGCCTCTTTGCAATGAAGAACAGCCTTTCTGATTTCCCCGTTGGTCGCCCGCGATCAGGGTCGACCACTCTAACGTTCACAAATTGCCGATGGAGAGCCTCCATGATCTTTCCCAACGGGAACGACACCTCGACGATATCTTCTTCATGCAGAGTGTACCGGATATGATTCACTTGCTCGAAAACCTTGATATTCCAATTCGATCCATGATTCGCGAGAGCTGTCACGTCGATGATCAGAAGATTCCTTCCGAATGTATGTACCCAAGGCGGCTCGGCAATGTGCCGTTCGAGCTTCCGCTGTGTGTTGATGTCGAAGATAAAGCAGCCACCTGGCGACAAATGCTGACGCACCCTTGCGAACACTCTTTTCCAGTCGGAGAAGCGTCGAATGTGATTAATCGAATCGAATACACAAAGAACCGCGTCAAACCGCTCGTCGATTTGGAAATCGACCATATCCTGCCGCGAGAGTTTCGCTTGAGGAACCTTCTTGCGGGCAATCGAGAGCATCTTGCTCGAGAGATCCAACCCAGACACTTCGTAACTGTCCTGCAGATGCTTCAGTATTGATCCAGTTCCGCACCCGAGTTCGAGGACCGTTCTCGCGTTCGGTTTCGACACCCGAAGAAGCTCTGAAACGCGTTTTGCCGATTCTGCCCCGTCTCCCATTACGGCGTCATAGAACTTGCCGAAGATCTCATACGATGGCATGCCTTTCAGTTTAACAACTGCCATCCGGCGCTAATGCGAAATGAAAAGCCTGGAGTTAAATGTCTCCGCACCCAGTCAACGGGGCAGCTTCGGACGCTTGCGATAGACTGCCACCTCGAAAGGCTTCAGGCAAGATGGGCTTAACGTAGCGCTCACGAAGGATGACAAGTCCACACTGTCCTTCAGCAACCGACCTGTCCTTGTCGCCACTCCCTCCTTGTCATCCCGAGCGAAGCCGAGGGATCTGCAGTTCGCTTCCCTAGCCACGGTGTCTCTTGAAAGAGTAACGGTAGATCGCGCGGCTTCGCTGCGTCGAAAATGCTCGCACCGTGACCTATAACCGCGGAAAGAGGGGGTTATAGATTGATAAATTCGGGGCACCCGAATGGCGCACTGCAGATTCCTCGCTACGCTCGGAATGACAAAAAGGAGAGGGTCGTTGTAAGGGTAGGACTGTTGCGATAGGACAGTGCGTACGCTCGGAATGACAAAAAGGAGAGTGTCGTTGTAAGGGTAGGACTGTTGCGATGGGACAGTGCGGTTGTTGGGGCGCGGCGGGGACGCCTTCCTTCGACGACGCCCGCTCCATCGGCATCACGGTCTTTGTGGCGGAAAAGTCACAGCCTCTCGGGATGACAAAGGACGGGGGCGGTGGCGGAGAGCGGGTGCTGAAGGAGGTGGCGGTCTGTTTATCCTCAGGCCTTGGGCGGTTCCACCCAGCCGTCCCGATCCGTCAACTCAGCCAAGCGCGCCAGCCCCTCGGCTTGGTGGCCGCTGAGCGCGTCCGGCGCCATACGCCAGGTCCAGTTATTCTCCGGAATCGCCGGAGTATTCATGCGCGCCTCCGAACCGAGCACCAGCACGTCCTGCACCGGAATGATGCAAACGTCAGCCACCGAAGTAGAAGCCGCGCGAATCAAAGTCCAAACCACGTCGTTGGGCGCCGGGTTCAGATACGAGTAAACCGCATTCCTCTCGCTCTCCGTCACCCCGTGTTGCCACCAGCCCAGTGTGGTGTCGTTATCATGGGTGCCGGTATACACAACAGTGTTGGTTTCATACCGATGAGGCAAATAATTGTGGGCGGCCCGGTCGCTGAAGCCAAACTGCAAAACGCGCATTCCCGGCAGGTCGAACTGTTCCCGTAGCGCGTCCACTTCCCGCGTGATCAAGCCAAGATCCTCGGCAATCAGCGGCAGATCCCCTAACTGCGCGCGCAATGCGGTAAACAGAGCAGCCCCTGGAGCCTTGACCCATTCGCCATGAATCGCAGTCTCATCCTCCGCGGGAATCGCCCAGTACGCTTCAAAACCGCGAAAATGATCGAGCCGGATAACGTCGTAGAGTGCATGGGTCCGGCGCATGCGGTCCACCCACCAATCAAACCCGCGCCTCTCGAGCACGTCCCATTTATAAATCGGGTTGCCCCAGCGCTGGCCCGTCGCGCTGAAATAATCCGGGGGAACTCCCGCCACGCGAATCGGCGTCAAATCCTCACGCAGCTCAAATATTTCCGGGTGGGTCCACACATCAGCGCTGTCGAAATTGACAAAGATGGCCACGTCGCCGATAAAGCGAATGTCACGTTCCGCGCAATAACTGCGCAGGGCCTTCCACTGCTCATCGAAGGCGAATTGAATCGCCTGCTCTACTTCAAGATCGTCCAGGCTCTCCTGCTGCAATTTGAGCAGCGCCTCCGGATCCCGCTGGGCGAACTCCTTCGGCCACGACAGCCAATAGCCGGACAAAAATCTCTGCCGTAAAACGCTGTAGCGAGCGTAGTCGGCCAGCCAAAAGGCATTCTCTTCCCGGAAGCGCTGGAAGCGGCCCCATTGCTGGTCATCGTGATGCGCCAGAAAGTGGCGCGCGGCCTCGAGAAGAAGCGGCCATTTACGCTGCTCCACTTCTTCAAAGTGCACGTTTCCGGAATGGCCCGGAAGCCCGGCAATGCGGTCCTCCGCAATCCATCCGGCCTGCACCAGCTTCTCCAAACTAATCAGCAAAGGATTGCCGGCAAACGCGGAAAGGGCCGCATAGGGGGAATTTCCATAACCGGTCGGGCTAAGCGGAAGAACTTGCCACAGCCGTTGTTTGGCCGCGGCGAGAAAATCCGCAAACGCATACGCGGCGGGGCCCAGGTCGCCAATGCCCCCGTACGACGGTAATGAAGTGATATGGAGAAGAAGTCCTGACGATCGTTCGAGGGCCATTCAATACCTTATTGGGAGGCGAAAAAACAATGGCCCTCGTTCAGGACAGATTCCAATGCTGCGGCTCCGGTTGCTCGCGAACTAGCCCTGCATGCCCTGGGCCAGACCGGTTTGCGCACGCCGGTTCATACGAATGCCGCCCGCCTTCTGGTAGCTTTCGGTCAATGAGGTCACGAAGACCGCAAACATCTGCTCCCGCCGTTCGTTGAGCAGCGACTCACGCGTAGTATCGAAATTCTTCGCGATCTCCTCCGCAGTCGGCTCCTGCTTCTCGTCAATCTTGGCCACAATGCCGCTGTGCCCGGTGTTGATCGCCTTGCTGATCTGCCCTACCTTGAGGTCGAACAAATCGGGTGCCGCCGTGGACAAGTCTCCGATATCCGGTACCTGGCCGGTGTGTCCCACCAGGTCGCTGCTTTTCATGGTTGCGCCAACTTCTTTTGCAGCCTGGGCCAGGTTATTCTCTGCGTGCGCCTTATCCGCCAGTTCATTGGTCTTGCGCGCAAGCAACTGGGGCAACTGCTGTTCGCGGAAGTCGTCCACCAAATGCGTCTTGTATTCCGCGAAGGTCGGAGCATGTGCGGGCTTCGAATCTTCCACCTGGAAAACGGCGAAACCGTCGCCCGTCGAACTCACCTGTGGAGCGGATCCCGGTTTGACGCTAAAGGCCAGGGTCAGCAACTTGGCTCCATCAGGAAGTCCAGGAAGCACTGCTTCCTTCGGCACATAATCGGTGGTCACCACCTGCAGGTGATGCGCCTCCGCGGTTTTCGCCAGGCCCGACTTGCCTGCCTCGGTCGCGAGCTGCTGGGCAAAGTTAGCCTGCTGCTCTGCCTCCGCCTGCCGAGTCAAGGTAGCCACAATCTGAGACTTCACCTCATCCAGCGGCTTCAGGTGCGCTGTCTGCTTCTCTTCGACCTTGATGATGTGGTAGCCGAACTGAGTTTTGATCACATCCGAAGATCTGCCCTGGCTGCAAGCCAAAAGCCGCTTTTTCAAATGCCGGCACGGTCACGCCGCGCTGGATCATGCCCAACTCGCCGCCCTGCTCCTTGCTGCCTGGGTCATCGGAGTTGGCCTTCGCCAAAGCGGCAAAATCGGCGCCGGCCTTGATCTGCTTCAACAGGTCTTCGGCCTTTTGCTTGGCCGCTGCATCGACTTTGGGATCCGCGCCGGCGTCCACCTTGATCAGGATGTGCCGCACCTTCACTTCCTCGGGCACCTGGTAATCCTTTTGATGTCCTTGGTAGTACTGCTGTATTTGCTGTTCGGATACAGCAGGCGCGCCGCCCGGCACATCGGTCTGGTTCAATGCGATGTAGGCCAGCTTGCGGGTTTCAGGCATCGCGTCTTTGTACCGAGCCGCATTCTGCTTGAAGAAGGCCTGCAGCTCGGCATCGGTAGGGTTGATCTGTTTGCGCAGGTCTTCGGAATTGATCACCGCGTAGTCAAACTTGATCTTGGTCGCCTGCTGGCGATAGGAGTCGCGCACATCCTGGTCCGAGACGGTAACACCGCCGGTCACCATCGCCTCCAGGCGGTTGATCTCAAGCTCTTTCTTGATCTGGCTTTCGAAGTCCTGGATCGAGGTCCGAAAGTAGTTCTGACACGAAGTTCGCGTAGCCGTCGTCACCGATGAACTGACCGTTGGGGAAAAGCACTGGGCAAATGGCCCGGTCTGCAACGCGCGGCGCAAATCGGCATCTCCAACCTGCAGGCCGAGACGATTCGCTTCCTGCAGCAACACATCACGCTGAATCAGCGCCTGGGCCGCTTGCGGCATGAGGTACGGCAACACCATCTCCGGGTATTTCTTTTGCTGCAGCATTCTCTCGGCAACTTGTTGCACCTCGGGGGTGGTGATGGTGGTGGAGGTGCCGAAGTAGCGGCCCATCAGGCCTCCGCTGTGCACGGTTGCGTATGTATCCGAGGCGGTATCGGCATCGGCAAAAATGCCGGGCACCAGCGTAATCACCATGGTGACTACGGCGACAGCGATGATGACGATGAAGATGATCTTGACGACGCGGTTGTCTTTTTGCAGGAAACGAATCATTGGATGGTAGCGACCTTTAGAGCGCAATTGCAGAGACTTTTGCTCGCTCTGCCGGGCTTATCAAGTATAGATCACCCTGGCCAGGTCTATCGTTGGACGCATGAGCACGCAAATGAGCACGTCCCTATTTCCGCCTTTGGAAGCGGAAATAGGAACGCTGTTGAGTGATGCCGGCTTATCTCCAGCGGCGGTAGTAGTACGGATAGCCGTACACATAAGGCCGCGGGTAGGCGTAGACATAAGGGTACGGATACCCATAGGCATAAGGATAGGGCGCGTAGCCCGGAGGGGGTGGTGCATAGCCTGCCGGGGCTCCGTAGCCATAGGGTGGCCGCTGTCCATAGCGCCCCGCCGGCGGAGCAGAATTAGCCTCTAAGCGGGAAGCATCCTGATACGAGACTGGCTGCACCATTGCCGGGCTGGTGAGGTGAAAGGTCAGCAGGGCTTCCGCGAGGAACAACGCTCCGCGGGCCCGGGGTAGCTGCAGAAGCTCCGAGTCCCACACCTGTTCCGGCGACCGCTCCGATAGCAGCACCAGGGCCGCCTCCGGCAATGGCGCCGATCGCAGCACCCAGAGCGGCGGCACCGACGGTGTTTCCGGCGGTGTAACCACCCTTACCGGGACTGCTGGTATCGAATGTGTCCGTGGCCAGGGAGTAGGAATTACCGCCAAGGCTCAGCGTGGTCAACTGCAAAGCGATACTTGCGCCGCCCTTCAATTCGCCCGGCTTCTTCACATCTACCACCCGGCCGGTGACACTTGCCCCGCGAGGAATCGCCAGCACATTGCCGACGTAGACGCTCTGGGCCACCGTTCCCTGAAAGAACTCTCCCGGTTTCACTCGCCTCGAATCCAACGGCTCACTGGTACGAATCGACAGCAACATTCCACTCGATAAAGTGACCGGTCCAGAGGGTGGTGCCGCCTGCGGCGCCCCTTGGGGACCTTGGTATCCGTTCGGTGCGCTTTGACCGGGCTGATAGGCAGGCCGGGCAGGCTGTCCGTAGCCTACTCCGACACCAGCAGCGGGAGCACTCGGGGCCTGACCCTGGTCTTGACTCGCCTGACCGGGATATTGGGGCGGACCCTGGTCCGCATTCTGGTCCTGATCCTGCGCCGCACTGTCGGGCGGGGGAATCTGTCCATTTTGCACGTCGGGCGGCGGTCCAGCCTGGCCCCAGTCGCCCGGCTGGCCGGGCGTCGGTGTCTGTTGCGAGGCCTGCTGAGCAGACGCAACCAAGGTCGGAGCCAAAGCGAGGCTCGTGCCCAGCACTCCGGAAATTATCCATTTCGTCGAATTCATTGTTAACCCCTCTCGCCCAGGTGCGACGCCCGATCCATCCGCCCGGACATACTGCATAGACGGTAATTCCCACACCCCGTCACTGTTGCTAACCCAGTTTTACGGCAAAAGTTATCCCCGCCGGCCTGCACAGCCAATATTTGTTGCCCCGGGTAATGACCCATCCGGGGCAGCTAACAAGTTTGATATTCCTCGGCCGTTCGGCCGCCCAGGGTTGGCGAGGGAGGCGTGGCGTCAGGTTCATTCGGTTCGGACGGCGAGCGAATTGTGAGCTTCCCTCTTTACAGCGTCCCCCGTTGCCGTGGTAGACATGCAAGCATGCCAGCCACTACGGAGAAAAACCTTCATCTCAGCCAGATCGCTCCCCGCATCATTCAGTCGGAAATTCGCTCCATGACAGTGGAGTGCGACGCCGTAGGGGGCGTAAACATGGCTCAGGGGGTGTGCGATACCCCTCTTCCCGAGGTAGTCATGGAAGCCGCCATCCAGGCCATCCGCGACGGCTACAACATCTACACCCGGTTGGACGGGGTGGCCGTGCTGCGCCAGGCGATCGCGGACAAATTTGAGCGCCACAACGGCCTGAGGGTCGACCCCGATAAGGAAATTCTGGTGGCCTCGGGGGCAACGGGAGCCATGTCGTCCGCTTGCCTCGCGCTGTTAGATCCCGGCGACCAGGTCATTTTGTTCGAGCCGTTCTACGGGTACCACTACAGCACCCTGGTCTCGATGCGGGTTGAGCCGGTCCTGGTGCCGATGGAGCCTGCTACCTGGGAGATCGATTTCGATCGGCTGCGCGCCGCCGTCACTCCCCGGACCCGCGCCCTGGTGATTAACAGCCCCGGCAACCCGTGCGGTAAAGTATTCACCCAAAAGGAGCTGGAAGCCATCGCCGCCCTGGCCATCGAACATGACTTGTTCGTCCTAACCGATGAGATTTACGAGTACTTCATCTATGAAGGCCAGTCCCACATCAGCCCGGCGACCATCCCGGGCATGGCGGAGCGCACGATTACCATCTCCGGCTTCTCCAAAACGTTCAGCATGACTGGGTGGCGGATGGGCTACGTGGCTGCCAGCAGCAAGTGGATGCCGGCCATCGGCTATTTTCACGATCTGGGGTATGTGTGTGCCCCCTCGCCGTTCCAGTACGCCGCGGCGGCGGGACTGAGGCTGCTACCGGACAGCTTTTACCAAGGGCTGGCTACCGAGTACCAGGAAAAGCGCGACCAGATCTGCGATGCCCTGGCAGCAGCGGGGCTAAGCCCCGCAGTGCCTGCCGGCGCCTACTATGTGCTGGCCGATGCCAGCCGCATTGAAGGGGAAACCGCCAGCGTGAAGGCCCGGAATTTGCTCCGCGCCACGGGAGTCGGCGCGGTTGCCGGCTCGGCTTTCTATGGCAACGGCCGCGGGGAAAATTTCCTCCGCTTCTGCTTTGCCAAGCAATCCTCCGACCTGGACAGGGCCAGCACCGCCCTGCGCAACTTCGGCGTCTGATTCGTCTTGCGCCGCTTAAGAAAGGGGGCCAACGTTCGTTTTTGCAGTCAACGCCGGCCGTGAATGATTGGGAATACCTCGGCCTAAAGAGGGTGTGTGAGAACGGCCATCACAGAAATTGAATCCCGCGGGGACGGCTGGAAATAGGCCGCGATTCGTCCTGGACAACTTTCAGCCGTCCCTCCGGGACTTGATCATGTTCATGATGTACCCAGGACTGTCGTCCTGGGCTAAGTTCAGCCGTCCCTGCGGGACTCAATTCGTAAATCCTGGTTCTCACACACCCTCTTTCGCCCCTCTACGGCGGATCCTCAGCGGGGAAAAGGGTCCAGGAGCTAAAGGCCCGACGATTGATAGGGTTAGGCCCGGCTTTAAAACTCGTGCCCTGACACCACCCCAAACCGAACGTTCTGCCCCTAGTTCCACCCCCCTCACCCAATCCCAATAATCGATGAATCCATCTGGTGAACGGGAGCATCAGATACCTTGACAACAGAAGACTCAAGTGCGAGGCTAAGACACACCCTCGCACACGAGGACTGTGCAGGTAGGAGCAGCGATGGCGAAGATTATCGGTATTGATTTAGGCACCACGAACTCAGTGGTGGCAGTGATGGAAGGCGGTGAGCCCAAGGTCATCCCCAATGAAGAGGGAGGCCGGACCACCCCGTCCGTTGTCGGATTTACCAAGAGCGGCGAGCGGTTGGTAGGCCAAGTGGCAAAGCGCCAGGCTATTACCAACCCGGAAAACACGATTTACTCGATCAAGCGCTTCATGGGCCGCCGGGCGAATGAAGTGACCGACGAAATGAAGATGGTGCCCTACAAGGTGAAGCCGCAAGGCGACCACGTCGTGATTGTGGCCCAAGGCAAGGAATATACGCCGCAGGAAATCTCGGCCATGATCCTGCAGAAGCTGAAGAAGGCTGCCGAAGACTATCTCGGGACCACGGTCAGCGAAGCAGTCATCACCGTGCCTGCGTACTTCAATGATGCGCAGCGCCAGGCGACCAAAGACGCGGGCAAGATTGCCGGTCTGGATGTAAAGCGCATTGTCAACGAGCCCACCGCGGCCGCGTTGGCGTATGGACTGGATAAGAAGAAAGACGAAACGATCATCGTCTATGACTTCGGCGGCGGAACGTTCGATGTTTCCGTACTCGAGGTAGGTGAAGGCGTGATCGAGGTCAAGTCGACCAATGGTGATACCCACCTGGGCGGCGACAACCTCGACCAGCGCATTGTGGACTGGCTGATCGACGAATTCAAGAAAGACGAAGGACTGGATCTGCGGGCAAAGGGCAACGAAATGGCTCTGCAGCGCCTGAAGGATGCGGCAGAGAAAGCCAAGATCGAGCTCTCGACCACGGTCGAGACCGAGATCAATCTGCCCTTTATCACCGCGGACGCGACCGGACCGAAGCACCTGGTCAAGAAGTTGACCCGTGCCAAGCTCGAGCAGTTGGTCGAGGACCTGTTGCAGCGCTCGATCGAGCCCTGCAAGAAGGCGATGGCGGATGCCCAGATCGACACCAGCAAGATCGATGAAGTGGTGCTGGTCGGTGGACAAACGCGCATGCCGCGCATCCAGCAGTTGGTGAAGGACCTGTTCGGCAAGGAGCCTCACAAGGGCGTGAACCCGGATGAGGTAGTCGCCATCGGTGCGGCGGTTCAGGCAGGCGTTCTGGCGGGAGAAGTAACCGACCTGTTGCTGCTCGATGTTACGCCGCTGACCCTGGCCATTGAAACCCTGGGCGGAGTGGCGACCAAGATGATCGGCCGCAACACCACCATCCCGACCAAGAAGACGGAGACGTTTTCGACGGCCGCGGACAACCAGACGGAGGTCGAGGTACATGTGCTGCAGGGCGAGCGCCCGATGGCCGCGCAGAACCGGACCCTGGGCAAGTTCAAGCTGAGCGGGATTCCACCGGCTCCGCGTGGAGTGCCCCAGGTCGAAGTCACCTTCGACATCGATGCCAACGGCATCCTGAACGTCACGGCGAAAGACAATGCCACGGGCAAGGACCAGAAGATCACCATTACTTCTTCTTCGGGTCTAAGCAAGGACGAAGTCGATCGCATGGCGAAGGAGGCCGACTCGCACGCGACCGAAGACCAGGCAAAGCGGGAAGAAGTAGAAGCCCGGAACTCGCTCGACAACATGGTGTACAACGTCGAGAAAATGCTGAAGGACAACGGTGACAAGGTTTCCGGCAGCGAGAAGAGCGACGTTGAGTCAGCATTGGCTCAGGCGAAGACCACGCTGCAGGGCAGCTCAAGCGCGTCCGAGCTGAACACTGCACGGGAGACGTTGACTGCGGCTTCGCATAAGCTGGCCGAGGCCATGTACAAGTCGAACGCCGCCGGACCTTCGGCTTCGACCGACAGCACCGCAGCCCCGGGTGCCGCCGAGGAGAAGAAAGAAGAAGGCGTGATCGACGCCGAGTACGTCGACGTCGCCGACAAGAAGTAAGAACGCAATCGACCGCGTCGTAAACATGGCACGGGGCGCTCCATACGCCAGAGCGCCCCGTGCTTTATCAGACAGAATCGAGAGATTGCAACCGGCGGAAAGCAGGACCAAAATGACCGACACGATGTGGAAATATGAGCAGCTGCGAGCGGGGCAGATCTATAACCAGGTCATGTTCAACACTCGCGAAGAAGCGGAAAGCTTCGCCGCCCAGATGACCAGGGTAGAACCCGATCTTTTCTGGAGAATAGAGCCGGTAGAAGCACGGCTGTGGTGGAACTGAAGTGAGCCCGGGTCGCCAAATTGGCGACCCGGCATATTTGTGATCGACCCCTGAACAAACATGGCAACGACACCGACGAAAGATTATTACTCCCTACTGGGAATCAAAAAGACGGCCACAGCGGACGACATTCGGAAGGCCTTCCGCAAGCTTGCGCGGAAGCACCATCCCGACGTGAATCCCGGGGATAAGAAGGCCGAAGAGCGTTTCAAGGAAATTTCGGAAGCCAATGATGTCTTAAGCGATGAGAAGAAGCGCAAGGTTTACGACGCGCTGGGCTACTACTCCGACCAGATTGACCCGGCAACGGCAGAGGCTGCGGCGCGCGGGGGCTATGGTGGCTTTTCCGGGGCAGGGCAGCCCGGAGGATCGACGCGGCAATCAGGCGGTGGACGCGGACCTATTGATTTTGGCGGCTTTGACTTCTCCGACTATGCGGCCGGCCAAGGCGAGCCCGCGGGTTCGACCTCAGGCGCGAGTTGGGGCGGCTTCCGGGATATTTTCTCCAGCGTGTTTACGCAGGGACAAAAACAGCAGCAGGGGCCCCAACCGGGAACCGACCTTGAATACACAGTGTCGGTCGACTTCTGGACCGCGATCCGTGGCGGTGTGGTCCGTCTTCAGGTAACGCGACAGGAAGTCTGCCCTACCTGCAAAGGGAAACCGAGCGGCGGAGGCGGAACCTGCACCGAGTGTCAGGGCACCGGACAGGTTACCCAGATGGGCGGGCGCATGAAATTCAAGATCGAGTGCCCGCAGTGCGGCGGAACGGGCAAGCAAACGCATGACTGTGTGACCTGCAATGGCGAAGGGACGGTGTCCCGTCCAGAGACGGTTGAAGTCCGCATCAAACCCGGCACCCGCGACGGACAGAGGATACGGCTGGCAGGCAAGGGCAACGCCGGAATCAACGGCGGCCCGGCAGGCGATCTTTACCTGACGATCAAGATCAGCAGCCATCCTGTATTCACCCGCTCCGGGGATGATATCCAGGTTCAGATCCCGGTCACCGTGCCGGAAGCCGCGCTGGGAGCCAAAATCGAAGTGCCGACCATCGATGGCCGCGCCCAGCTGAAGATCCCGCCGGGAACTCAGAGCGGGCAGAAGCTGCGCATGCGCGGCAAGGGGGTGCCCTCGGCAGTCCACGAGGGCGTGCGCGGCGATGAAATTGTCACCGTGGAGGTGGTAGTACCCCAGCTCCGGGACGAGCGATCGAAAGAGATCCTGCGCGAGTTTGCCAAGTTGAACCCGGAAGACCCCAGACAGGCAACGTTCGCCAGCGTATAAGGCAGAAGCAAGGGAACGAAAATGCCCACTAAACGTAAATCAAAAGGCGCATACATGATCTCGGCGGTGGCCGAGATGTACGAGATCCATCCCGCAGACGCTTCGGCTTTATGAGCGCGAAGGGCTGCTGCAACCGTCCCGCACCGTAGGCAACACGCGTCTTGTACACGGATGAGGACCTGGAGCGGCTGGAGTTCATCCTCAACCTGGCGCGCGATCTGGGGGTCAACATCGCCGGCATCGCCATCATCCTGCAGATGCGGGAGCGCATGGAGGAGATGAATCGCCAGATGCAGGATTTCGTCGATTACGTGCGCACCGAGATGCTGGCCAAGATGCAGCAGGGAATGCCGGCCAGCGAAGGCGCCCTGGTCGCGCTGCGTCGGCCGCTGGCCGTCCCGGTGGCCGCTACGCGCAAGCGCTAGCGAGTCCATTATTTAGGAAGCTTTACGGGCCAAAGTGTACTCTAAAGGGGAGTTCCAGGTCAGCGCCAGATGATGGACTTTCTACTCCTGCTCAGCATTATTGGCATCATCACCTCGACGATGTATGCCCTCCTGGTGGCCACGGGCGCGGTGCGTCTGGCTCGGCGCCGGCGCGCGATGGTGCCGGGCAGATTCGCCCCTCCGGTTAGCTTGCTGAAGCCGCTGCACGGTCTGGAACCGGACCTCGAATCTCATCTGCAAAGCTTCTTTGAACAGGACTATCCGGAGTTCGAGATCATTTTTTGCGCGCGCACTGACCAGGACGCGGGTTTGGAGATTGCCCGGCGAGTCGCAGCGCGCTATCCGAAAATCCGATCACGGTTCCTGTGCAGCGGGAATGCTCCGTATGCCAATGCCAAGGTCTGGTCGCTGGAGCGTATGCAGAATGCGGCATCCCACCGGTTTTTCGTGGTCAGCGACAGCGATGTTTCGGTCACACCCGGCTACTTGCGGGCGGTCATGGCACCATTCGGCGATGAGCGTGTTGGCCTGGTGACCTGCCTCTATCGCGGCGTGGGCAGCAATTTCTGGTCGAGGCTCGAAGCTGTCGGCATGTCGATCGAGATGTCCGCCGGGGTACTGGTGGCCGAGATGCTCGAGGGCATGAAGTTCGCGCTGGGACCGACTATGGTGGTGCGGCGTGACTACCTGGAGGGGGCCGGCGGGTTCCGCGCCCTGGGGCCTTACCATGCGGATGACTTCATGCTGGGAAACATGATCGCCGCCAGTGGGCACCGGGTGGTTCTTTCTACCCACACCATTGATCACCACGTGCTCAATTGCTCCTTTCTCCCCTCGGTGATGCACCAGATTCGTTGGATGAAAAGCACCCGCTTTTCTCGCCCCAAGGGACACCTGGGAACGGCACTCACCTTCAGCATGCCTTACGGTTTGCTTGCGGCAGGCATTGCCGTCGGCCTCCATCGTCCACTGCTGGGCGGGTTGCTGCTGCTCTGGAGCTGGGCTTCCCGGGTGGCGCTGGGCGCCCTCGTAGGCCGGCTGGTGGTCGAAGAGCCCAGGGTTTGGCGAAGCGCGCTCCTGTATCCGCTGCGCGACCTGCTGGGGTTTTGTTACTGGGTCGCCAGTTATGTGAGCAACCAGGTCCGCTGGCGGGGCGAAGTCTACAACCTGCTACAGGACGGCTTCATGAGAAATGATTCCAAGACTGCGGAGCGCAAGTCTGAGGCCATCCTAACGGCTTAGTTTGTTTGTTGCCTGCGATTTTGTTAGTGCCCCGCTCGCTAGAAAAACATTCCCACGAAAGGTCCACTGAACTGCAGATCCCTCGCTATAGCGGACGGTCGGTATACAGCGCTTTATCGGAAAGCTCCTGCAGCAGATAGGCTCGGCTTCCCAACAAGCTGGACACATGGGCCCTCACATCTCCGGGCACGAAGAGGAATCTTCGCGGTCCGGTCCCCCAGAGCCTCAGCAGGTCTGCGTCGCTGATCAGAATCCGCGGCGCGTCAGGATAGTTCGAACCCCACAGCACCGAACTCACCCGGCCATTCACCAACAAAGCCTGTCGATCGCGTATAGAAGAGCAGCGAAGAACCATAGGACACATCGCCATAGAGGATGAGCGTAGCATCGGTTCCCGCGGGGCGAGATGTGATTGATGGTGTCAGCCATGGCGCGAGACGAGAGCATGGGCTCAAATCGCACCAGGGCAATATGAGCGGCAATCAGAAAAACAGCAGACGTAAAGGCGACGCTGACCGTGGCTTCGAAATGATGCCGCTGACGGCGCAGCATCCAGGCGACCATCGGACCCAGCAGAAGACCGGCGGCAGCCAGCCCCGCAGGCAGCCGAAGAGCGGCAAAGGATGGCCCGGTCAGATCGAATAAATGAGCCATCGAGAGCGTGTAACCCGCTACATCCCGATGGGCCAATAGCGCGCCGATATCGCTGCCCGAAGGAAGGCCGCGCGAGGACCACAGACCGTACCCCAGCGCAGCGGCGGCAAGCAGACCAACGAGGGCGAGAGCCGCCTGTGCTCCGGTGAGCCACTTGCTCGGTGTCCCGGGCGCGCTTTCCTCGCTTGCCAGTGCACCTGCCGTGAGCAATAGCAGGGGGAAATAAGCCGGGAACGTGTAGTACTCCTGGTTGGTGGAGATGGAGAAAAAGAGCAGGATCACTGCGGCGTAGATGGCCAGCAACCAGGTGGTTCTGGTGCGGAAAAGCACGGACCGCGCAGCCAGGGAATATGGGGCCGGCCGCAGTCCACGACGCCAACGAGTGCGAGCCTTCCATGCCCGCCGGAGAGCGACCGGCAAGTAGATGCTCCAGGGAAAGAGCCAGACCAGGTGCAGGCTCCAGTAGAGAGCAAAGGGCAGCTTGTTGTAGTCGACCGGATAACGCTTGCCCAGAAAGCGCAGCACTTGCTCGTTGATGAAGTAGAAATAGAAAAAGCCGTGAACATTGCCCGGAGTAGGGATATTCCCAACCGGATGGCCGGCCCCGGGATTGCGCAGCCCGGCGAGAATATGCCATGGGGCTGCAATGGCAAGGAACAGCAGAATGCCGGAGGGCAGACGGAATTGACGCCAGCGGCGCCATTCTCCGGTGAGCAGCAGATAGGGCACGGCGGCGAGGAAGAAGAAGACCGGGGCCACCAGCCCCTTGGCCAACATGGCCAACGCCAGGGCAGCCCAGGTCAGGTAAAAGCGAGAGGGTTTCCCGTCTTCCAGCCCGATGAGAAAACTGTAAAGAGCAAAGGCCAGCAGCAGGGTTAACAGGACTTCGGGAATGAAGATGCGGGTGAACAGGAAAACTCCCACACTGGTCAGAATGCTGAGAGCTGCGTAGAAAGCCGCGCGGTCCCCATAGGCACGACGGCCCCAGACCCAGGCCAGAATGGCGAGCCCGAGTACACCCAGGGTGAGGGGTAGATGGGTGGCGAATACGTTGAATCCGAAAAGGTGATAGTCGGCAGCGGCCAGCCAGTACGGCAGCGGTGGCTTTTCCAGGTAGCGAATGCCATCCACTTTCAAAGTGACCCAGTCGCCGGTACGCGCCATGGACTGCGCAGCGGTGGCGTGGTTGGCATCGGCGTCATCCAACAACGGGGGCGTAAAGAGCGCCGCTACATGGACCGCGGCGAACACCAGCAGCAGCAGCGTCCAGGTACGCACCGGGGAGAGGATTGGAGTATTCTCGGGAGGCGCCTCAAGGGAGAGGGCGAAGTGATTCGACATGGCTCAGAAAAGCGTGGTCACTAAGGAGCAGGATATCAGCCGGACCGGAGCGTCGACGGTAGAGGACCCTCGGGCCCACTTGACGGCCCTTGCGGAGGCGTTCAACGCCGCAATCACGCCATGTGTGGAGGACGCAGACCCTGACGCAGTCCACCGTGTGAGAACGGGCTCACGCCGTCTGCAGGCGATGCTGGAGGCGATGCTGCGCGAAAATGCGACCTTTGCCCTGGATCGTCCAGCCCGGCCGTGGCTTCGCCAATTGAAACAGATTCGCCGTGCCGCCGGCCAGGTGCGCGATCTGGATGTGCATCGCAAGCTGTTGGAAAAGCTGGTTGGCAAGGATGCGCCGGGCAGCGATGCCGACCCGCTCAAGAAACAGGCGGAAGTGCTGGACGAATGGCTTAAGAGCGAACGCAAACACCTGGCGCGTGGTATGCAGAAGCAGATCAGGAAGCGACAGCACGGATTGGCAGTGGGGCAGACTGCGTTCATGAATGCCATTGAGTCGGTCCCCCTGGAAAGTGTGAGGCCGAGCCGTTCCGCCGATGCCGTGGCGCTGGAGGATTTTGTACGCGCTGTCGACGCAATGCCCTTGCTGGACGCGGAGAATCTGCATGAATTTCGGAAGGCGACCAAGAAGGCTCGTTATGTTGCTGAATCCGCGGCGGAGAAAGGACAATACAGCAGCGTGGCCAAGGCCTTGAAGCGGGTCCAGGATGCGATCGGCGAATGGCACGACTGGCTGTGCCTACTCGAAGAGGCCGGAACGGCCATGGGAAAGGATGCGCCGGACCTGACCGCCCATCTGGAGCGCGAGGTGGAACGCCATTTTGCTGCCGCGATGAAGACCACCCAGACGATGCGCGCCCGCCTTTCCGGAGAATGGATGGCCCTGAGTAAAACTCCCGGGAAGCGGCCACCGGCGTCCGTCACAATCCGCGACAGCCGTCTTGCATCCTGCTTCTGAGTGATGCGAGAAAGTTCGGCCTCTCGGACAAGTGTTTTGAACGTACGTCCAGGTAGGGGCTTTAGAAGGTGTGGGAGAACGGCTTAAAGAAAATGTACGAGGAAGTGGTGTATCTTGAGGTGAAGCTCCCCCAGACGATGCAGACGTACGCGGCGATTGATATTGGTTCCAACTCCTGCCGATTAAAAATCGCGCGAGTCCAACAACACCAACTAAAAGTGCTCCACGAGGACCGCGAAGTGACGCGGCTGGGAGCGAGCGTGTTCGAAACCGGCGTGGTCTCTCCCGAGGCGATGGCGGGGACATTGATGGCGCTCAAGCGCTTCTATCGCGCGGTCAAACTGAACGGCGCAGACCGGGTGCGGGCGGTAGCCACCTCTGCCTTGCGCGATGCACGCAATGCGCAGGCTTTTCTGGCGTGGGTCAAATCCGAGACCGGTTGGGAAGTAGAGATCATCTCCGGCCTGGAAGAAGCGCGCCTGATCCACCGTGGGGTGATGGGCGAGCCCGGTACCCAGGGCAGGTGCCTGCTGGTCGACGTCGGCGGCGGCAGCTGCGAGATCACGCTCTCCGAACGCAAGCGCATCCACGAAACAGTGAGCCTGCCGCTGGGGGCGGTGCGCCTGACCAAGGAGTTTCTTCCCAGCGATCCTCCCACAGAGGAAGAACTCGCCCGGCTGAAGCAGTTTGTAGCGCGCGAACTACGCAAGGCGGAACGACGCCTCGGTGCGTTGCGAGTCTCAGTGGTGATTGCCACCTCCGGCACCGCGGCCGCCCTGGCGCAGGCCAGCCAGGCAATGCGCAAAACCTCCGCCAGGAACGGCCGAGCCCGGCGCAAGCCGATCACGGATACGAAGAATGTGCGCCGGCTGACCACCAAGCTGACCGGCATGAACAACGCGCAACGCAGCAGTATCCCGGGGATTGGACCCAGGCGAACCGAGATCGTGGTCGCGGGCGCCCAGGTTTACGCTGAGTTGCTGGAACGTTTCGCTCTGCCCGGGTTCATCTACTCAGAGCTTGGCTTGCGGGACGGGATCCTGGACCAGATGCTGGCGGAACAGGATGCCAAAACTACGGCACACCAGGTGTTCGAACGAGAGCGCTGGCAGGGCGTACTGGCCACCTGCAAACGCTATGGCGTCGACCCCAGGCAGGCCGAGGCAGTGCGGCAGCACGCGTTGCAACTGTTTCGCGATATGCAGACGGTCCACGACCTCCCCCCGGAGTACGGTTCGTGGCTGGAGGCAGCGGCGATGATGCGTGACGTCGGCAAGTTCATGAATTACCAGGGCCACCACCGCCATGCGCAATACATCATCGCGAACTCCGAACTATTCGGGTTCACTCCGCAGCAACGGGCCATTATGTCGGCAATTGCGCGCTACCTGGGCAAGTCTCGCCCCGACCCGGAGGACCGCACGATGCGACCCATACCTCCGGAAGAATTCGCGCGGGTGCAACGGGCTGTGGTGCTGCTGCGCCTGGCAGTCGCGCTGAACCAGGACCGGGCAAGCGACGTGCTCAAAGTGACGCTGCACGTGTATCCCAAGCGGGTATTGATGGTGCTGAGCCCGGGCCGCACAGGGGCGGAGTTGGAACTCTGGTCGCTGCGCAAAGAGGGCGACTATTTCCGTGAAGTGTTCCGGCGCGAACTTTTTGCAGCGCTCGAGTAGATCTGCCGCAGCATTCGCGGATCCAGCAGGGAGATCAATTGTCCGGGACGATGAGTACAGTCGACGCGCGCAATCGCGCCCTTGCGCATGCGCATGCTGGCCGGTCTCGGGGCACAGATGAGTGAACCCAGAAATTCGGGCAGGTTTGGGTTGTGGCCGACCACCAGGACGTTGTCATAGGTCGAGAGCGTAGCCACCAAAGTCTGGAATCCCGCCACTTTACCGGATGGCGAAAGCACGTCCGAGACTTGAATCTTGCTGTCGTAGGCCACTTCCGTACCCACCAGCGAAGCGGTCTGCAGTGCGCGCTTGAGCGGGCTGGAGATGACTAGGTCAAACTGGATCCTTAAGGCATTCAGGTACTTGGCGATCAGCAAGCACTGTTCCTTACCTTCCTTGTCAAGGGGCCGCTTGAGGTCAATAACAGGGTCTGCGCGGCGCACACCGGCGCTGGCATGCCGAAGGATGTAAAGGTTCATGGGATGAGACTTTTCTTCTCACGCGAGGGTAGCTGGGACCGTGAGTTCTTTCAATTCATGAGATTGTAACAATTCCCCGGAGGTTAGAGAAGGCTTGCTCAGAAAACCGGCGCGGGCATTGGCAGCGGGTCCAGAGGGAGCCCAGGATCGGGATCCGGGGGCGGGAGGGGCACTGGGTCGGGATCTGGGGCTGGATCGGGGCCTGGCTGAGGGAAAACGTCAGGGTCTGATGAGGTCATTCCGGTTGGAAGTAATAGAGACGACGGGCGGTTGCCTATCAGGCGCTTAACAGCATACCTCAGGGGTTAAAAGAGATTGCGTGAGAACTCCCAGGTGTCGTCCCTTCGGGACTCGATTTGCGTGAAATGCTACCCGGCACTCCCGTGCCGGGCTCCAGATTGTCCCGTCCCTTCGGGACTGATTGCGTCGGGCGACCTGCGGTTCCTTGCCACTCCCTTAAAGCCCGGGCGGGTTTAGTTAGAGTAGGGGCTTCTTTTCTGAGTGCGGGACCTTATCGGGTTGAGGCGGTTCCTCCGGGGCAACCTTTTCGCTTTCGACGGAGGCCGCTGGAGCAGGTTCGGTGAAGGGATTCACGCCACCCAGTGGGAATTTCGCTTCGTGCCGGTCGAACAGCGAAGGGTCAACGAATTCCGCCGGCTTGTCAGTCGCCGGTGCGGACGGGGATCCAGGTTCGGGAAACGGCCGCGGGGACGAGGCAGGAAGAACATCGGGATTGGCCCAGGGCTCAGTCTGCAGCTTCGCCACCAGATCGCGCAACGTGGGTTCGGACAGCCCGGCCGGAACGCCGTGAGGAGCAGGAGTCACATCCTCCGCGGCATCGATCAGGTCCGTGGTCAGCGGCTCTTCCAGGATCAGCTCTTCAGCGACCACCATGGGTGGGTCTACAGCCATGACGAGGGTTGCTTCGAGCCCGCGTTGCCAAAAGCGGGTGGCAAGCAGGCAAAATAAGCCAAGCTGCGCGATGAGAGCAGCCATCCATACCTGGTGCGCGGGCAGTGCTTTCCACAGGGCGAGAGACAACGCGAGAGCGGTTACGCCGGCCAGGCCAACCAGTAGGAAGCTGCCGAAGGCACGGAAGAAATAGCGAAAAAGGAGACGAAACGCCGGCAGCAACGCGAGGTGGACCCTGCGCTCGCCGTCCATGGCGTTGCGTACGACGTAGACCTCAACCAGATCCCACCAGAGGCGCAAAAGCGCGGCGACGAGCAGAACGACGAAGAGACTGATGGAGGCAAAAAGGAACATGCGGCGTCCGACGTAGACGGAGCCGGCCCGAGCCAGCAGCCCGGCCCGTATGGCAAGCAGAACGCTCACGATGATTGCTGAGCTGCACCCGGCGAGGAGAGCGGCGCGCACAAAGCGCCAGAAGTAGGCGACACCGCCGCGCAGCAAGACCGAAAGCCGCGGCGGCTCGGCGGCGACGAACACGAAGACACAACCGGCGAAAAGGTAAAAGAGCGCCAGCACCTGGAGCAGGCCCATCCAACCAGCGGTGTGCATGACCATGGGAAAAAAGCCGGTGTCGCGGACGTGGAGAGCCAGCTCGGTGATGGAGGCGAGGTCGAGAGTACCGGCAAGCCTCTGCGCCGCAAGGCTGTGGTCAAGGTAAGAGCCGAGACCGGTCGCGAACGGTACGGCGGCCAGCAGAGCAAAGAGCAAATTGACGGCGTAGACCCACACCACACAAGGCCAGTTGCGCAGGACCAGTTGAAATCCCTGAGCCAGAAGGTTGGGGAGGGGGCGCTTGCTGCGCAGTGGTGGCCCTGGAAACGGTAATTGGGTCGTCATGCTCACTCGGTCAGTTAGCCCCGCGCTTTCTCAAACCAGGAACGATAACCATTGTCCCAAAAGCTGCTGGGCGAAAACCCAGTAATTCGTTAATTTCAAACGGGCTGTGCGGTCCCTTTTCAGAGAGTAACTATTATTGAACGAATTGATGTCCAGCGGGACAATCCCATCCGGATCCACCTGCGCATAGACAGCGCGGGAGGGTTTGTCCCAGGAGAAACGCGCCCAGCGATCGTTGCCATCCCAGGTAGTTTGCTCCGTCGAACCGTCGGCGAATCCCACTTCGAGTTTTACGGGATAAAGAAATGTTCCTTTATTTCGCACCACCACGCTGGTGTGGTACGGACCGCTCGCATCGCCGCTCTTCCACCATTCCACGGGGCCGGAGGTGAGCGAGTCCACGGAGTAGTCGAGCACCTCGGTACCCTTGAAGGCCTGAGCCAGGTAAGGCTCCAAATCTTTACGTCCAGCTACTTCCTGCAAGGTATCCAGAAAATCGCTTCCGGTGGGATGTTGAAAACGGTAGCGCATGAAGTACACGCGCAGGGCCTGACGAAGCGTCTGCTCGCCCACTACGCCTTCCAGCGTGTCAAGGACAGTGGCGGTTTTACCATACACGATGCCGCCGTAACTCGCTGCGTTTTCGAATTTCCAGCCCTCACGCAGAATGGGATCTTCGTCGGGATGGACAAGATAGGACAACCGTTGAAGCTCGGGATCACTGGCGTACACAGTGCGCCCATTGAGCACGGAAGTATTTTGGCCGAAGAGCGAATTCGCGACTTTGCCTTCGCTGTAGCTGTTGATGCCCTCGTCGAGCCAAGGTTCTTCAAATTCATTGGTGGCGACCATGCCGTACCAATACTGGTGGCCAAACTCGTGGACCACCGTGATGTCCGCGCCGAGGTGCTCCCACGACGGCTCCCACCACGTTGTTTCGCCGGTGATGAGCGTGGGGTACTCCATCCCACCGAAGGCCGAGTTTGGTTCGGGATCGATCAACGTGATCTGCTTGTAGGGATAAGGTCCATACCATTCATCGAATTTCTGCATGGTTTGTTTCAGGGTGGAGAGATAGCGGCCGCTCTGGTTGGCATGGGAGGCAAGTATCAGCCCGTGCAGCTTCACCGGGCCAAGACTGTTCACAAACACATCGTCGACGACGAGAAAGTGGGGTGAGGCGGCCCAGGCAAAGTCGTGTATATCTTCGCCGCGAAAGCTAAGAGTCCTGGTGCCATCGGAGTTGGCTTGTTCGGCGGTCTGGATGCCGCTGGCGCCCACGATATAACGCTGGGGAAGGGTGAGGTTGACGTTGTAGGTGCCGAAGTCGGAAAAGAACTCAGTATCGGCGTGGTACTGATGGCAGTTCCACGCGCCGTGCCAAAGGACGCCGACCTTGGGGAACCACTGTGCGCCCATGATGAAGTCCCGCTTGTATCCATTTCTGGCGACGGAGAGGGGGAACTTGTCGTGAAACGCAAGTTGGAAGCGAACTACCTCATGCGGCGCCAGCGGTTTGGGAAGGGAGACTTCCATGACCGTATGGTCGTCTTGATTGCCATCGTCGGGAGCGATGAACCGCATAGTCTTCGAGATGTCCCCGAAGCCCTCAACAGAGATGCTTTTGATGTCGATGGAACCCTGCTCCCCGTTGCGGTAGGAGGTATCCATGCCGTTCTGATGAGACTCCCGGGAAAAGGTGGATTGGGGACGGAAAGCGTTGAGGTAAAGATGAAAAGGAATGGCGGAAACTGGCTGTTCCGAGGGGTTGCGGTATTCGATGATCTCGCTTGCGTCCAGAGACTTGGCATCGGTATTGACGCTGGCGTCGATCCAGTAGGCTACGATCCGCTGCGAGAGCGGCTTCCCGTCAGCGGAATACACCGCCGAGATCTGTCCCCATGCGGAGGCGGCAAGGAGAAGAGGAAACAGCATCAGCGTGCGCAGCTGCAGGGAGGGCATGCGGCATTCTAGTTCATTTTTGCGAGGGAGTGGGTAGTGTCCATAGCTGGGAACACAACAGCCCGGCGAGATAGCGGCGGTCATGGATAGGCAACAACCCGCGGCGGAGCAGAGAGTCAGCGTAATCCGGCAGTGCGCGCACGCGGAGCCCGGTCGTCCAACCAAAGATTCGATAGAGCCAGCCGATGATCCCGCGCGCCAACCAGGCGGCGAACGGATTGGGGGGAATGGCGAACTCGGAGATGACCCATTGCGCTCCCGGACGCGCGTGGGGCAGAACCGAATCGAACAGCTGCTCCAGTTGGTGGGGGAAAAAACAGTCGAGGAAGAAGTGCGAGACGATGAGGTCGTAGGAGCCCGTGGGATTCCACGTCAACGCATCGGCGTGATGCAGGCAAATGCGCTGACGGTGCCCGCGAAGACGACGTTGGAGAAGCATGAGCATGGAACGGCTGGAGTCGACGACATCCGCGGTCAGGGTGGGATTGTTTGCCAGCAGACGAGCGAGAAAGCGCCCATCCCCGTCTCCCAATAGGAGAGCGTGGCGCGCGGTGTTGAGATGGGCAAGCTGGGCACTCCGGCAGCGGGCGAGCCATGGTCCAAAACTGAGGTACTCAAGCCAGCGATAGGGGCGGGCGACGCGATCGAAGTTGACGTCTCGAACACTCACCGGGCGAAGGGGAACAAGGCCAACGGGGTGAGCAGAGCGGCATCCGCGGCGATGCGCAGATGCAGGGGCGAGAGGCGGGAGCTGCGCGCATCGAGGATAAACAGTAGTCCGCTACTGACCGTTGCCGCCAAATAAACCGCAGCCAGACCTGGGGAAGGCGCAAGCAGGGCCGCCGCCAGGGAAAACAGAGCGGTCGTGGTCACGATCGGACGCAGGTGCAGGCCGGCCCAGCGTGTCGTCGCGTGGAGGGTGCCGCCCTCCCATTTCTCGATGCCAACACAATTGATCCAGCAAAGCAGGGCAAAGAAGATGATGGCGGGCGCCAGCTGCTCTTTTCCTGAAGCGAGGCGAGACCAGGCGGGGACGGCCGTCGCGGCGGCGAACAGGACGGCCACGGCAAGCTCCTTGGGCAACCGGGATGCGCCAAGATGAACCGCAAATAGATAGAGCAGAGCAAAGACCCCAAGATATGAGTTGTCGCGCAGTGCCTCAGGACGCATGTAGGTGAAAACAGACCAAGCCAGGAGAATGCCAAGAAGTGACGAGGCCCAGAGAAAGGCAGTGCGATGACGAGCGTGAAAATGATGGCGCTCGCGAAGCAGGCCGGGCTTAGATTGGCTGAGTCCATCGAGAATGCGATCGGCGACGTAAAGCAACCAAGTGCCAAGGGGGAGAAGCAACGCCTGGAGAAACGATAGGCGAAGATGCATGGCACGGACGAAGAAGCAGGACCAGAGAGCAGCAACCGTTGGCGCATCCAGACTGAGCAGATGCCACCACTCCGCGAGGTTGTAAAAGCGCCGTGCCAAATTTCAGTTTACGTCTGCGGTCCGAACGAAAACGCAATTTGACTCGGGCAAAAGCGAATGTAGGACTTCGGCCGCCTTTTTCAGCCCCACGTACGCCGGCGCGAATGAGGAGCACCTGACCAGTTGCCTCCGGATTGCTTGGGTGGAAGTGTGCGCCTTAAGCGCCCTATGCGCCATAAGGGGTATAGTGTGAAGGTAAACTTTGCAGTTTAGCTTCATATCTGCTACATTCATGGACGTGAATGAGGGGCAAGCACTGGCTTTGGCGGTCGACCTCCGGGTTGTGATCGGTCAACTGAGGCGGCGGCTACGAGAACAGGCCAGCTTCGGAGACCTAACCTGGTCCCAGACATCCGTGCTCAGCCGTTTAGACCGTGAAGGGCCGGCGACGGTGACGAGCCTTGCCCGAGCTGAGGGTATGCGCCCGCAGTCGATGGGAGCGACCGTCTCTGCCCTCCAGGCGGCCGGGCTGGTGAGCGGGTTACCGGATCCGAAGGACGGACGGCAAACCATCCTTTCGCTCACCCCTACCTGCAAGGAATGGATCCAGGCCGGCCGGACAGCGAGGGAAGACTGGCTGTTCGGAGCCATCCAAAGCAAGCTTTCGCCAGAGGAGCAAGAAGAACTCGCGCGCGCGGTTGAGCTACTGAAACGCCTCGCTGAAGGAGAACACCATGCCGGTCACCACTCTTGATCCGAAAACCGCGCGGGTGATCATCGATTTGCTGAACAAGCGATGAACAGCACCTTCCGTTCGCTGAACAGCTTTAACTACAGGATGTGGGCCGGCGGAGCGTTTGTATCCAATGTGGGCACGTGGATGCAGCGCACGGCGCAGGACTGGATCGTCCTCACCCAACTGACCCATCACAACGCCACGGCTGTCGGGGTGGTGATGTCGCTGCAGTTTGGGCCGCAGGTTCTCTTGTTGCCGCTTACCGGTTTTGCCGCTGACCATCTCGACCGGCGAAAGCTCCTGTTCGCGACCCAGGGGGCGATGGGGGGACTGGCGCTGGGATTGGGGATCCTCACCGTTGCCGGGCTGGTCCAGTTGTGGCAGGTATACGTGTTCGCATTTCTGTTGGGCTGCGTGTCCGCATTCGACTCGCCAGCACGGCAGACGTTTGTTTCTGAGCTGGTGGTGGAAGCGGATCTCTCCAATGCAGTCGGGCTCAATTCCACATCGTTCAACGCCGCGCGCTCGATTGGCCCCGCCATCGCGGGTGTTCTGATCGCCGCCATCGGATCCGGCTGGGTCTTCCTGATCAATGCGGCCTCGTTTGCCGCGGTACTCTGCTCGCTCAGTCTGCTGCGAGTGAATGAACTTCATCGCAGGGATAGAGCCCTGCGCACGCGGGGGAGCCTGGTGGAGGGCTTTCGCTATGTCTGGAAGAGGCCCGACCTGAAAGGGATGCTGCTCATGCTTTTTTTGATCGGCACGTTCGGCCTGAACTTCCCTATCTTCATCTCCACGATGTCGGTCACCGTATTCCATGGGGGAGCGAGCCAATACGGGCTTCTGTCTTCGGTCATGGCGGTTGGATCCGTGGCCGGCGCGCTGCTCGCGGCGCGGCGTGAGAAACCGCATATTGCGATCCTGTTGGCGGGCGCGGCCATGTTCGGTTTCGGCTGCGGGGTGTCGGCGATCATGCCCAACTACTGGCTTTTCGGTCTGTCCCTCGTCTTGATCGGCGTATCGGCACAGACCTTTACCACGACGGTGAACAGCATGGTTCAACTGTCCACGGAACCTGCGATGCGCGGGCGGGTGGTGGCGATCCTGCTGGCAATCGCCCTGGGCGGGACGCCGCTTGGGGCCCCTATTGTCGGATGGGTTGCGGATACGTGGGGACCGCGGTGGGCGCTGGGGATCGGGGCGGGTTCGGGGTTTGGCGCTGCGGTGGCCGGTGTTTGCTACCTCATGAAGTACCGTCACTTGCGGGTGGGCATCCAGGAGGGACGGCTTCGTTTCACCGTGATCGAGCAGCAGGCGAACTGAGGCCGAAGGTGGCCGTAATCCTCAACAAAAACCTGCGCCTGGATCTGTCCTGACCGCGAACCGGGGGCTTTCTGGCAATTGAAATTCTTACGTACGGGACGGCTCAAATAAAACCTCACGCACGTCAGGTCTATGCACTACCCACGCCTTCGGCCTTGAGTTTTTCGGTTGTGTGTTTGCGCTTACGTGGTTTGGGTGGGGCTTCAGGTTCCGTGACGACTGCACGGATCGGCGGCGGCAGTTCCGGTTGCCAGGCTGGGTCCGGGATTGCGTCCACACTATCTCGCCCCTCAGCCACGCGGATGAGAAAGTCCTGAGCGCTGAAACGCTTGCCCTCAGGGGTACGGACACGGGGATATCCGCCCGCGGCCATCTCTATGCGCGACTTTGCCGTGTCGGCCAAATAGGCGGCCAGGATCTCGTTGCGGATACGGTTACGAATTTGCGCGTCACGGATAGGAAAAACGACTTCACACCGCTCAAAAAGGTTGCGCGGCATCCAGTCGGCGCTGCCGCAATACATTTCGTCGGCACCGCCGTTGGCAAAGCAAAAGATGCGGCTGTGCTCGAGAAAGCGGCCAACCACCGAACGGACGCGGATATTCTCGCTTACGCCTGGAATCCCGGGACGTAGAGAACAGATGCCGCGCACGATCAGATCGATCTGGACTCCGGCCCTGGAGGCTGCGTAGAGCGCTTCAATCACCGCCTGCTCGAGGAGCGAATTCATTTTGGCGACAATATACGCTGGGCGACCAGCGGCGGCATGTTCCGCTTCGCGGTGGATCATCCGGATCGTGCTCTCTGCCAGAGTGAGGGGAGCGACGAGGAGCGGAGCGTAATCGTCGGATTCAGAGTGAGCGGTGAGGTAGTTAAAGACGCTATGCACGCTGGCCGTGATTTCAGGATCTGCTGTCAGCAAACTGATGTCGGTGTAGAAGCGCGCCGTGTTCGGGTTGTAGTTGCCGGTGCCCAGGTGGGCATAACGCCGGGTCACACCGTCCGGATCATGGCGGATGAGCATGGCCAGCTTACAGTGCGTTTTGAGCCCCACAATGCCGTGAAAGACCTGGACCCCGGCGTCTTCGAGATTGCGCGCCCAACGAATGTTCGATGCCTCATCGAAGCGCGCCATCAGCTCCACCACGACGGTTACCTCTTTGGTTTGCGCCGCTTCGGTGAGGGCGTTGAACATGGGCGAGTCGGAGCTGGTGCGGTACAGCGTCTGCTTCATGGAGACAACCCTTGGATCCTGCGAGCCCAACTGGATGAAATTGACGATGGCGTCATAGGAGTCGAAGGGGTGATGGAGCATGATGTCGTGATGACGAAGTTCGTCGAAGAGGTCTTCAGAACGGCGGTTGAGGCGCAGCTCCCTGGGGAGGAAGTCTTTGAACTTGAGGTCGGAGCGCGGGGTGTCGGTGTAGAGGTTCATCAGACGAGACAGGTTGACGGGCCCGTCGGTCGAAAACACCTGCGAGTCATCGAGCTCGAAATTCATGCGCAGGCGGTCGACGATTTCGGCATCCGCGCCTTCCTCAATCTCCAGGCGTACGGCGTCGCCCTTGCGGCGATTGTGTAATTCGGAACGCACGCTGTCGAGCAGACTGCGCGATTCTTCTTCCTGGAAGTAGAGGTTGCTGTTGCGGGTGACGCGGAAGGCGGTGGTGGAAAGGATCTCATAGCCACGATACATGCCCACGGCGTTGTGCTCGATCAGGTCGTGGAGAAAGAGGAAATCGTGAGTTCCGGAGCTGGACGGTAGAGGTATCAGCCGGGGGAGCGCCCGGGGGACGGTGAGCACGCCCAGCAACGCCCCGGTGGCGCCCTTACGCTTGCGGCGCAGCAACAGGGCCAGGCAGAGGGCTTTATTGAGGACGCGCGGGAAGGGGTGCGCCGGGTCGATGGTGATGGGCGTCAACAACGGATCGACTTCGCGCTGATAGTAATCGAGGGCGTAGGCGCGTGCCGCTTGGTCAATCTCGGGCCATCCGAGGACGCGCACACCATTGTTGAATAGGGCGGGGCGGAGATCCTGAGTCCAGCAGCGGTACTGATCGCGGACGAAGTTGTGCATCGAGTCGACCACGATGTCCAGGGTCTGGCGCGGGGTGAGTCCATCAAAGCCGGGTTCTGTATATCCGTCTTCAATGCGTTGCATGATGCCGGCGACACGAATCTCGACAAACTCATCCAGATTGCTGGCGGTAATGGCGAGGAACTTGACGCGTTCGAGCAAGGGATTGTCGGGATCCTGGGCTTCTTCGAGGACGCGTCGATTGAAGCTCAACCACGATTCATCGCGGCCGATAAAAAGGCTTTGTGGATCCGTGTTCACAGTGCCGTTCACATTGTCCATAAAGGGAAGGTGGGTTCCAACCGTACTGACTCTGTCTACCTTACTAAAGGCGCGAATGATGAATGGGAGATCAAAGGCACAATTATGGCGCGAATCCTGGCTACTGTGCAGGGGATTTGACGCCCGCAGAGAGGTTGCGGGAGGATGGAAGATGACAAGATTATGGACCAGGCAACGGTTTGTCCGACGGTTCCCCAGGAGATGCGTATGAACGAGCAGGATTTGGGCCCAGTGGCGGAGGCCAGACAGTGGATGGCCGAGGATACGGCTTTACAGCTTTTTCAGATCGCAGCCCTGATGCTGGGCGATGAGCAGGAAGCAGTTTCGCTGGTCGAGGAAGTTGTGGCCAAAGTAGAGGCCGACCCGTGTGCCGAAGGGACACTGGCGTATGCGGAGGCGCGGACCCTTCTGGTCCGGACGGCGGTTCAGCGAATGGCTGGGCTGTACCCGGAAGCGTTCGTGGTGCCAACATCGCAACCAGCGGACGCAGCGTGCATTGAAACGGATGACCTTGGGGCAGCAGGTTTAACCGGAGACCAGTTTGGTGCGTTGATTTCGGGCGCGGGACGAGCCGGGATGCGGGAATGGCTGGAACGGTTGGCACCTGCTCTGCGGGCGATTTTTGTGTTGCGAGCGGTGGCCGGACAAGATGGTGAGCAGACTGCGGAGAGCCTTCGCCAGAGCGGAGCGACGGGGGCGCAGGCGTGGCGGCGAGACCAGGTTGGGACCGCTTATCGCCAGGCGTTGTGTTCGCTGGCTACCTGCCTGATGAGTGCGCAGACCGCCCTGGTACCAGCCTAAGACCCAGGTACAAGCCACCCTATCCGCTGGTTAGTCGATTGCTTTTGTCCCTGTCCGGGTTTTCCAACGAAACCGGTGCGTTCAGGCGCGCCGGGCTTTCTTTTTGAATAGTTGACAAGCAATTCGGCATCGAAGTTGGTGCTGCCAGTTTTTCAGGGCCATAGGGTGCATGCCGAGGTTGACTGCAGGATGAGACGAAAGCCGGGTGAATGGTGGGGCACTGGGTGGAGACCGCTGGTGGTGCTTCTGGGCCTGGTGTTTATTCCGGCGACCTCCCCGGGACAAGCTCCGGCGATGCCGGCGCAAGTAAACAGCAATACTTACCAGGGCAGCATCGTCAAGCAGGCACCGGTGCCGGGGGTTCTTCCGCTTTCGCTCGATCAGGCAATCCGCATGGGATTGCAGTACAACCTCGGCTTGGTGCTTTCGGGTACGAACGCGGGGTCAGCGGGCGCGCAGCAGCTGCAACAATTGCAGGCACTGCTGCCTACTGTCGATGCTTCCGCCAAGGAGGCTGTCCAACAGACGAACCTGCAGGCCGAGGGACTCAAGATACCCGGCTTTCCGGCCATCATCGGGCCTTACGGGTACACGGACATCCGGGGTTCGGTGGAGTGGTCGCTGTTGAATGTATCGTCTCTGCGCAATTACATGGCGGCGAAGCATAACTTTGCGGGAGCCAAGCTTTCGGTCGAGGATGCGAAGGATATGGTGGTGCTGACGGTGGGCAATGCGTACCTGTTGTGCATTGCCGATGGGTCGCGGGTGCAATCGGCGCAGGCGCAGGTGAACACCTCCAAGGTGTCGCTCGACCAGGCCGTGGCGAACCACCAGGCCGGGACGGCGCCCTTGCTGGATGAATTGCGCGCCCGGGTGGACTACCAGACGCAACAGCAGACCTTGATCACGGCGCAAAACCAGTACGAGAAAGACAAGATTGCCCTGGCGCGCGCGATCGGACTGCCCCTGGAACAAAGCTACTCGTTGAGCGACCAGGCGCCGTTTCAGGCGCTGGAGAACCCTGACCCGAATGCGGCGGTGCAACAGGCGATCGCCCGCCGGCGTGACTTGCAGGCTTTGCAGCAACAGGTGGAGGGCGCGCAGGCTTCGCGGTCGGCGGCCACAGCCGAACGTTACCCGACAATCTCCTTTTCCGGCGATTACGGGGTGATTGGGCCGACGCTGGGCCATTCCCATGGAACGTTCGACGTGCTGGGCACGGCCTCGGTGCCGTTGTTCGAAGAAGCGAAATTACGCGGCGATGCCCGGGACGCGCAGGCACAACTGGAACAGAAGCAGGCACAGTTAAACGATCTGCGGGGGCAGATCAGCGCGGACGTGCGCGATAGTATTCTCGATATCCAGGCAGCAGCCAAGCAGGTTGCCGTTTCCCGCAGCAACGCGGAGTTGGCGACGGAAGCTTTGAGCGAAGCGCAACAGCGCTACGCGGCCGGTGTGGCCGACAATCTGGCGGTATCGCAAGCCCAGGCATCGATGGCCCAGGCGGATGACCAACTGGTCTCCAGCCTTTACCAACACAATGTGGCGAAGTTGTCTCTCGCCCGGGCGCTGGGCATTGCTCAAACCAATTACAAGGATTATGTGGGAGGTAAGTAGCGGTGGCGGAACAGAATGCGGAATCAGGCCGTGCAACTACCGTGGAAGAAGAGGGTCCTCAGGCCGGCAACAATGACCAGCAGGATCTCGACAGTCCTCCCCGCAAGAAGGGGAGGCGCCGGTTCATCGTTATCGGCGTGGTCGCCGTTCTGGTCGTGGGCGCGCTGCTCTTCTGGTGGCACTCTTCGTATTACGAAGACACCGACGACGCACAGGTGGATGGTCACCTGATCCAGATCAGCGCCCGGGTTGCCGGACAGGTGATCCGGGTGAACGTGGAGCAGAACCAGTATGTGCAGGCCGGGACTTTGATTGCTGAGATCGATCCCCGGGATTTTGACCAGGCAGTGCAGCAGGATGAGGCCAGCCTGGAAAGCGCTGAGGCCAACTATGAAGCTGTGCGGGTGAATGTGCCGGTCATTGGCGTAAACACCGCTTCCAGCCTGCAGTCGGCGGCTTCGGGTGTGCGTACTTCCGACGCGACGGTGCAACAGGCACAGCGCCAGCTGGAGGCGGCGCAGGCCCAGGTACAGCAGGCGGAAGCCAACAACATCAAAGCGCAGTTGGATCTAAAGCGGTATACGCCGCTGGTTGAAAAAGACGTGATCTCCAAACAGCAGTTCGACGCCACGGTGGCGACTGCGGATGCGTCGAAAGCGGGTTTGCTGGGGGCAAAAGCCAGCGAGATCGCTGCCGAGGACGCGGTGCGGATTGCCCGCGACCGGGTGGTGCAGTCACAGGCAGAGTTGAGGAATGCGCAAACCGCCCCGGACCAGGTGAAGATTCAAAAGGCTAAGGCAGACCAGGCCGCCGCACAGGTGCAGCAGGCGCGGGCGGCCCTGGCGCAAGCCAGATTGAACCTGAGCTACACGAAGATTGTTGCCCCGGCGAACGGCATCATCACCAAGAAGAGCCTGGAAGTGATGCAGAACGTGAGCGTCGGGCAGAACCTGATGACGCTGGTTTCACTCGACGATATCTGGATCACGGCGAATTTCAAGGAGACACAGTTGCGGCTGATGCGCCCCGGGCAAGCGGTCAAGATTCATGTAGATGCTTATGGACGCGATTATGACGGCAAGGTGACCCAGATTGGGGGGGCGACGGGGTCGATGCTTAGCTTGTTTCCGCCGGAGAATGCTACGGGGAATTATGTCAAGGTGGTGCAGCGGATTCCGGTGCGGATCGATTTGACGGATCGGAATGAGGATAAGGACCATTTGTTGCGGCCTGGGTTGTCAGTGGAGCCTACGGTTCGGGTGAAGTGAGGGTGTTTTTGGGCTCCATCGAGCAAAGGCTGCGTCAGGGGCTACAGGGTTGGCGTGCGAACTCCCCATTGTGTCGTCCCTTCGGGACTTGATTTGCGTGAAATCCTACCCGGCACTCCCGTGCCGGGCTCCAGATTGTCCCGTCCCTGCGGGACTGATGTGTTGGTGACCGGCGGTTCTTTTCTACCCACTTAAAGCCCATACGCTTCCGGGAAAAAGTACCCTCAGGGGCTAAAGCCCAAGTCTTTTTTGGGTGGTTACGGCCCGACTAATGCGTGCCCTGATACAAAGCATGAGAGTGGCGGCACAGATGAGCGCGCATTTCCGCAGATTTGGATCTACAAAGAGCAGTTCTCACGCAGACCCTCAAGCCGCTCCCTCAGGGGCTAACCAGGCAGGGAAAAGAGATGATCCGTTCGGAGAGGAAAAGAAGAACGTACCTCAGGGCCTAAAAAGGGTGCGCGAGAACGGCCATCACAGCAATTGAGGTCCCGGCAGGGGACGGCCGGAAATAGACCGCGATTCAATCCTGGACAACTTTCAGCCGTCCCTGCGGGACTTCATCATGTTCCCATAATGTACCCAGGACTATCGTCCTGGGCTAAGTTCAGCCGTCCCTCCGGGACTAAATTCGTTCTCACACAACCTCTTTTGGCCAAACGATTTTGCTGGATTCAGGTACGGGCTAAACGGCTGCGGAAAAATGGCGGGTTGAGAGGAAAGCAGCCCTCAGCGGCTGAAGCCGAATTCATTGCACACGAATTATGTGCGGCCTAAAGGCTGTACCCTACCTTTCCCTGTCTTTGGAAATGAACGTTTTTTCCGCCTGTAAGGCTGGGGATGAGATTCAACAAAAGCGATCGTTGGGCTGCGCCCTTCATTTTCGGCCCACGTACGCTGTCGCGAACGGGGCACCCGTCCAGGACCTTTGACCGTGGTGGGGAAATGAAATCAGACGGCTTCGTTCTCCATGCTATATTTTTGACTATTTGGAAGCTAAACGGCGGTTCAGGAGACGACCAGGGATAGTAGATCGCCGAGATCGGCTACTGTCGTGGATACGGTTCCGCGCGGGATGGAGGGGCCGATGGCCAAGGCCTGGTTGTGACCTTCAAACCAGACCAGGAAGGCGGATTGATCCGCTCCCGGCAGACGCTGCTGGTTGAGCCAGTTGTAGTAGGCACCCATGTCCGCATCGACCACAGAACCCGCCAAATCGAGTTCGGGGTTGACGTGGATAGTGGTCAGCAACTCATTCATCGGCCTCTGCCGCTGCCGCGGAGCAAAGCGCACCAGAAGCGTGAGCGGCTGAGCCCGCCGCAGAGCCTCACGGGCTGTCCACTGGGCGAACGTAGTGCTGAAAATTTGCGTCCCGGAACCCTCGGTGAACAGCTTTACCTGAAAGTGACCGAGCACCTCGTCTCCTGCGTTGTCCATACCAAGGTCGGATGGAACCAACCTCGCCAGATGAGTGCGCAGCTCCTCCGGCCCCATGCCGGGCCGCTGCAGCTCTGTCTGGATGTTGTGCAGCAAGGCGGCACGCACCGGCTCCAGCGCTCCATACGACACACAAGTGAGCAGCGGGCTGTGATCCGCCGGCTCACCTCCATCGACGTACCAGTGGCCGTAAGCTACCGGATGGGCCTTGGCCCTGGCCGCGACCGCGTTCAGCAACAGTGAAAGTCCGTTGTCGGGTTTGACTCCGCCAAAATAAGCGCCGTGTTGGCGGAGGTTGCGAAACAGTGGGGCATCATAGGTGTCAACGCCCTGCCCGATTACCGCAATGCCGAGCCGCCGGATGGGCATGGTTTCCGCAGGGACCGTCGAGCGCAAACGATCTCCGTAGACGGTCGCAGCTTTACGGAAGTTATCCAACTGCTGCGTGGTCCACAAGTGCGCGGATAGCTGCTCTACGAACTGGGACGGTTGATTGACCCAATCGAATTGCGCGAGCTTCGGAGGGAGAGAAAATTGCGCGAAGGCCTGAAACCAATCCTTTCGCTGCGCGGGAGATAGCGAACTCAGGTTGGCGAGTTCCTTATCAATTGCGGCGCACTCGGCGGGGAATTTGTAATCGTAGTCGATGACTTCACGCAGCAGACTAGGCAGAAAGCTAAGAGGGAGCTGCTGTAGAGCCTCCAGATGGGCAATGACCAGACTCCGCGCCTGGGGTGGATACCCGGCGAACTGAGCGGCTTTGAGATCGGCTGGAAGCATACGGCTACACCAGTTCTTTAATTGGCTTGCCTTGGGCAAGTGCGGGAGAAAACCCCATCATCGCTCCCAGAGTGGGCACCAGATCGATCGATTGCATGGGACGGTCATAGACCACGCCCTGGCGCACGCCCGCGCCCAGGGCCAACATCCAGGTGGTGCGTGACGCAGCGTCGCCGGTGCGATGGTGCTGGAATCCGTTGCCGCCGGCGTCCTGGTCGGCATCGCGTCCAAAGTCGGGCAGGATGAATAGGGTGGTATTACCCGCGTATTCGGGTTCGCTTTGCGCGGCTTTCCAAAGTTCCGCGCAGAGGCGATCGGTGCGGCGGATGGCGTCGACGTAGAGCGAGTAGGCGCCGGCGTGGGCGATATCAATATCGTGCATGGTGATCCAGAGGAGGCTGGGCGACTCCTGCTGCATGAGCCTGCGCGCAATGTACACGGAGAGCTCGTCAGGACTGGACAGCGTGCGCGCATGGGCCTTGAAGTCATCGACGGAAAGCTTGAGGATCATCTCCAGTTGCTGCAGCTCAAATTCGCCGCCCGCGAGCTGCGGGGTGTACAGAGGAGTCTCGTAGTTGTCACGGAGGAGGTGCTCGTAATCGGTGGAACTCTGGGACATGGCCGCAGTAAGCAGGTGCTTGGGCAGCACAACCCGCGCTCCCATGCCGGAACCGTAGGAACGATCGTCGCTCTCGCCAATGCGGTTGAAGCCGTTGCTGGGGGCGACGACCCAGGCATCGGAGAGCGGCCGATGCAAGTCTTTGCGAAAGTATTCGAAGACTGTTGGATGCTGAGGAGGCACCGCGGAGAAGTTGTTGAGGGTTTCGTAAACTCCGGTGGCTAGGCTGGCAGTGGCGACGTAGTGGCCGAGGATACCTTGATTCACCACCTGGGTGAAGAAACTCGACTGGGGGATGAGTTGGTGGAGCAGGTTAGGAATATTCTCCTGCCCCTCAGGGGCAAAGGTTTCCTGGTCGCGAGCGCCTCCGCCAAAGGTGATGACGATGGTCTTTCTTTTTTTTGCGGCCGTCGCTCCTCGCACCAAGGGACTCGTGCTCATCAGGGTGGATCCCAAGGCCACGCCCGCCGCATCGCGCAGGAAGTCCCGGCGGGTGCGACCGAGATGCTGGGCGAGTTGGCGAGGAGTGGTGGGTGTATCGGTCATTGATTGGAATGCGGATTGGAATGCGGATTGGAATCCGGATTGGAATCCGGATTGGAATGCGGATTGGAGGACGGATTAGTGGACGACGCTGCCTTGGCCGCATAGACGAATTGCTGGACTTCTGCTCTTTCCTTGTCGACTTCGGCCATATGCTGTGCGCGCTGCTTTTGGTAAACGTCGAATTCTGCCTGGGCGCGATCCTTCTGGCCAAGATGAACGTAGTCCTGTCCCAGGCGGTAATGGGCGTCAGGAAGGTTGGGATTCACCTCGAGCGCCTTCGTATATTCCGGAATGGATTTCGCATATTCATGGTGATCGGCGTAGAGATTCCCCAACTGCACGTACGCTTCAGCAAGCTTGGGATCGAGAGCCACCGACTTTTGCAGCAACGATTCCACTTCCCGAAGATCGGAGCCGGGGTCTTCGGCCCGCTTTCCCTTCCACAAACTCATCGCGTAATAGTAAAGCGCCAACGCGTTACCGGGCTGCAACTCGGAGAAACGGCGGAATCTCTGGATCACCTCTTGTGCCTGATTCGGTGAGCTATCGTAGGCCTTGGAGAGAAAAAGATAACAGCGAGGATCAGCAGGGTTTAGATCGGCAGCTGTGAGCAGGGCCTTCACTGCTTCGTCGTATGTACCCCGCGAATAGAGAGCCATGCCTAACCCGATGAAGAGCCGCGGTGAGTTTGGGTAACGTTTGACAGCTTCCTGGAACACGTCAATGGCCGGCTCGTAGGTGCGGTGGAGAAGGAGTTCACTGCCCCAATCAAACAGGTTGCCCTCGCTCGGATCCATGTGTGCAGCGACTTGATATTCGTTCACCGCGGGCACAAACTCTCCGCTCTTTTCGTCGATTTGAGCCAGCAGGTTATGCAGTTCTCCGGTATTTTTAGTCTGTTCAAGATTTTGAACGAGTTGGGTGGCTTGACCGAGCTTTCCAGTTTGGAAATAAGCCAGCGCGAGGTCATACCCATTGTCGTAAGAAGGACGAATCTGCTGCGCTTTTTCCAGCAGTGGCACCGCCTCCGCAATTCTTCCGGACTGAATGTACAGCTCACCCAGATTGTGGTTGGCATCATAGTCGCGAGGGTCGAGGTCAAGAGCCTTACGAAATTGCCCCTCGGCCAATTCCGATTTGCCTGAATGGAAGAGACTGGCTGCCAGATTTGTTCGGGCGGCTGGGGAATCCGGCTTCAATCGAACCGCGATTTGGAGCTGTTCTACGGCCTTGGCATCCTGTGACTGTCCGGCATAAACCAGCCCCAAAAGCTCATGAACCTCAAAGGTCCTTGGCGCATAGGGCAACAGGGACTCCAGCTGCGCCGCAGCCTCGGCGAACCGTCCTGCGTTATATTGAGCCACTGCCGATTGAAACTGACGATCGAGTGCCTGGGTCCGGGTCTGGTTTTGCTGGTCCTGGCCTGCGGCAAGCGCCGCGCAAAACACGAGAAAACTAAGAACTATCCGCGGGTACCAGTACATTTTGCTCACGGCCCACCTTTGTTGTTACCGCGTGAGCGAAGCTACGCAGAAACACCCCGAAAGGCCGCAAAAAGCGGCCTTTCGGGGTGTTTTCATCTTAGCTTAGTAATACATTTTCAAAGAAAATTGTATTTGCCTCGGAGCGTTGGGAGCATCGCGGGTAGACCCGACGGCGCCGAAGTTAGCGTTGTTGAAGTTGGTTGAGTTCGCAATCGCGACAACGCCGTTGCCGCCGAATCCCGGAGCATTGAAATTCGGATGGTTGACGATGTTGAAGAACTCCCCGCGGAACTCCATTCTGAAGCGCTCATTGATCGGAATGTTTTTGAATGCGGAGAAGTCGAACCGATGGTAGCTTGGCCCGGTAGTCGTCCCCGGACGGTTTCCCAGATACCCGAAACCAGACGTAGGTACGCATCCGGCTGGATTAGATGTTGAATCTCCGCCCAACAGGCAAGGCTGTTGGAAGGCTTTCGGGTTTCCCAACCAATACGGAATCGATTTGCCGCTTGCATTTTTCTTGACCTTGATTCCGAGGTCCGGGCTCTGCCCGGCTACGGTCACATCGTTGCAGTTGGTGCCTTTTGTCGTTGCCGTCGGGCAACCGAGAGAGAGAGGCTGGCCGCCTTGAAGGGTAGTGATCCAGTTGATGCTCCACCCTCCGACGAACGCATTCCCGAGCTTGCCCGTATTGGCCAGATAGTGCTTTTCGTTGCCGAACGGTAGTTCGTACCCGCCGCTGAAATGGAAAACGTTGGTGACGTTAAAAGAGGCCAGTGACCAATCTCCACGGACACCAAAACCCGGCACATCTGGTGCGCGAGCGCCATTCAGACTACCGCCATTCAGCAAGTCGCCGGCGTCAGTAAAGGTTCTTGAAAATGTGTAGGTGAGGAGGAAATTCAGTCCGCTCGAGAACTGCTGTTCGAGCTTGGTTTGCAATCCATTGTAAACACTGGCTCCAATCATTCGCCCCGTCGAACCACCTCCGAGATCTGGAAACGGCTCTTGACCCAGGGCTCCTCCACCGACCGGGCCGGTGGTACTGGCGTTGTACGGGAGGAGTGCGGTTACGTTATTGGCGCCAAGATTCATCTGAAGATTGTCGGCCTTGGTGAGCACATACCCGACCTGCGCCGACATCGAGTGAGTGATCGCATACTGGAAAGATAGGTTGGCGGCCAAGGTTTTGGGATCTACGAAATTGAACTGAAGCCCCTGCAGCCCTAAGCCTGATGCGTTCACGTCCAGAGGGGTAAATGAATGGCAGGAGAAGCCGGACTCAAAGGTCGCGGTTTGACCCGGACCTGCGGTCGCGCAGGTAGCATACGGCGTGTTGTAACTAACAGGTGCGACGTTAGATAAGCCGGCAGGGGAGCCGTTAGGAACTTTGGGGTTGTATTCGAAGTTGTAGACGAAGGGGTAATTCTCACCAATATTCGGTCCGTACCCCTGATTCTCGAAGGCGTTCCAAAAGAGACCTACCCCGCCACGCACCACTAGCTTGGGGTCTATTTGATAGGCAAAGCCGAAGCGCGGCGCAAAATTATTGTATTGCGGCTTGAGCAATCCCTGGCCGTACTTGTTGGTCGACAAAATCGCAATTCCATCCTTGGCCAGCACATCGACAAAGCCGTTGCCGGCCAGGGACGGATTATTGGCCGTCGAAGACAAAGCCCTGTTGTCCTTGCCCGAAGCCGGGATGATGAACGTCGGAGCCCCATTGTAATCGGGAACGAAGTTGGCTTGGCCGCCATTTGTCTCGTTGATGGGCCCAAAGTATTCCCAACGCAAGCCGAGATTGAGAGTCAGCGTAGGAGTGACCTTCCAGTCGTCCTGGAAGTAAGTCGCGAAATAGGCTCTTTCGTCGTAGGTTTTGTTGATGTTGGAGGAGCGCACATCGTCAGAGCCTCCGGAGTAATTGACTCCCGCTCCTTTAGAAAGGCTATAGGGTGTCGGGGGCAGAATAAATTGCGCGATACCGGTGGTGCTGCCGTTATTGCCCGGAATATCTGTGAAGCTACCGTTGTAGTCGAATTGTCCGTGCGCCCAGGCGGGCTGCAGGGTGTTAAAGACGACGTGCTGGTATTCAATGCCCATCTTGAAGCCGTGAGCGCCGTAAACCTTGGAAAAGTCGTCGACGACCTGGGTCGTTTGGGTGGTTTCGTCGGAGGGCAGGAAGTTATTTGCGCCTAAAGTCTGCAGCCCGCCAAAGCCGAATGCGGGCAGACCGCCGTTATTACTCACCTGCGGGATACCCGGAATTCCAAATTGCGCCGGAATGCCGTAGTTAGAGCCTTCTGGCCCAAATCGTGAGGTGTGCAGGTGGTCCCACCCAATCCTGGCTACATTGACCGTAGTCGGGCTGAACAGATGGGTATACGCGGCCACGCCCTGGAAAGATTTTGCAGTCTGGACGCCCTGCTGGAAGCCGCCGCCGTCCGCTACGCCCCCAAAGGGCCCGGGAATAAATTGCGGGTTGTCCCAATAACTGGCGCGCGCAAATATCTGGTTTTTGTCAGAGATATCGTAGTCGCCCCGGACATCAAACTGGTTGTTGTGCTGGTAGAGGTTGGGACTGGTTGCAAAATTTGAACTGACTCCACCGGCGGTTGGTAGTGGGAAAAGATTCAACAGCTTGACGGCGTTGGGATCGATGCGGTCGGCAGGAATTTGATTCAGACCCGGGCAGGCGGCGAGGGAAATCGTCCCCCCTGTACAGGTACCGGCGCCAAACGGATCGCGAACGTAGCCAGTAGACGCAGCCGCGATGCCGGTTACGGGATCGATCGTGCCCTGAGTGACCGACCGGGTGGTTGCCGGGTCGAGGACGGTGCCGACGGGAATTAAACGTCCCAGGGCATCGGCTCGTGGCGCGCTCGAGGCATTGGCGGAAACCAACTCGGAGAGATTGGAGTAGCCGCTGTTCCGCTGCAACACGGTCGGCACGGAAATTCCAGATTGGGTGTTGCCCTGTACATGCCGGAAACCTTGATAGTCACCAAAGAAGAAGATCTTGTTCTTTATGACGGGGCCGCCGATGGAACCTCCGAACTGGTTCCAGCGCAACTCTCCTTTTTTGATTCCGTTGCTATTTTCAAACCAGTCCGCGGCGTCGAGGATATCGTTGCGGAAAAATTCCCAGGCCGCGCCATGAATCTGGTTGGTGCCGGACTTGACCGTAGCGTTGAGAACGGCGCCCGCGGCACGGCCCAGTTCGGCACTGAAGTCCGAAGTCTGAACTTTAAATTCCGCGATGGCGTCGGGCGGAGGAAGAACCACAAAGTTCGTTCCGTTCAGGAAGTCCACGTTGTCGGAATTGTTGTCAATGCCGTCGAGCAGATAATTGTTCTGGGAGGGGCGCAGACCATTGGCGGAGAAGGCTCCGTTCGCCGCATTGCCGCGAGTGTCCGCCTGCGGAGTGTTCACGCCGGCCGCCAGTTGGGCAAGGAAAGTAAAGTTGCGTCCATTCAGAGGCAGGTTATTGACGCTCCGCTCGTCGACCACCTGCCCGACCGACGCATCCTCGGTCTGTAACTCGGGCGGGGCAGCGGTGACCTCAACGGTTTCCGTCGCAGCGCCGGTCTTGAGCACAATATTGACACGCAGATTCTGACTCACGGCCACCTTCACATTTTGCTGGGCGGTCACAGAGAAGCCAGGAGCAGTGGCGGAGACGGAGTAGTTCCCGATTCTGACGGGCGAGAAGGTGTATACGCCGGAGCTGTCCGTATTCGTCACCTGGGACAACCCTTGGTCCGTATTCAAGAGGGTCACTTTTGCGCTGGGAATCACCGCGCCGGTAGCGTCCTGAACCACTCCAGTAACGGATCCTTCATCGACCTGGGCGAATGCGGACGGTGCCAGAAGCAAGCAGGGCACCAAAAGCAAGCAGAGGGATGTAAGGGTTAAGCAGCCGAAAAGTTGAAACCGGCGAGAGAAATTGCGATCATGGCGCATCCGAAAAACCTCCCAAGTCATTGAAACCACGGTCATTTATTGCGCTGTTGGGCGCTGACTCGCGTGGGTACTCTTTTAAAACAGAGGCCCAGTAACCGTTTTCTGTACTGATTCAGTAACCGGTTACATTGTTGTTGTCGAAATGAAAGCTAGTCCTGACAAATGACATTTGTCAACCAAAAGGTTGAGGTGGTTTCAGCCAAAGGGTGGAAATCGTAACGGGTGGGGGTCGAGATCGTCGCTTTTTGGGGCGGAGAGGCGTCAGGAAGCCCTCCATGCGGGGGCGTTCCGTCGCCGTTCGAGGGACTCAAAGCCCTGGACTTTGAGGAACCTCAGGGCTTCTAAAGAGCCTGTGTGAGAACTGCATTTCCAAACTCAGTCCCGAAGGGACGGCTGAACTTAGCCCAGGAGGCTAGTCCTGGGTTGGATTTGAAAGGACGATCAGCCCCGAGGGACGACAGAAAATCAGCCGCGACGCAATCCTGGACAGCCTTCAGCCGTCCCTGCGGGACTTGATCATGCTTCATGATGTACCCAGGACTATCGTCATACATGGGCTAAGTTCAGCCAGAGCTGTCCAAATTAGCGGAAGAATCGACTTTTTGACGATGTAACTTGTTGACTGCGTTGAGGAGAATTCGGCGGAACAAAATCAGGTCGCCCTGTTTGATCGGCGCTGCATAGATGGCGCGAGTTTTAGAGTTGCCTGATAAACGCAGGGCACCGCGAGTACGCGCACTACAAGGGGTTTAGCGATTGAGTGAGGACTAAAGGAAAACGGCAGATCCCACGGCACCCCGGGGCGGGCGAGATGACAATTCTGCTTGAGCATGGTGTCCGTGTTTCCAGAAAAGGTCCGTGGAACTGCAGATCCGCTCAGCTCCGCTTCGGGATGACAAAGGAAAGGGTGGCGGTTCCATAGGCTATGGTTGCTGGACCGAGACCGTTTCTCAAATCTCAATTTGGACAAGTCTGAAGTTCAGCCGTTCCTTCGGGACTGAGTTTGGAAATGGGGTTCTCACCGACACTAAAGCACGACGTATTCTCAATCAGGGCACGACTCGTCGTGCCCTGATACAAAACAGGGTTTCGCACGTTTAACTGTTAGTGTGATGGGATGGGATCAGCGACGTGCGGTGCCCTCCGTTGTGCCCCGTCACGCAAAGATCAAGCGTAAGAATGCTCCAGGCGGGACCTTAAGGATGTCGCGGCACAAAAACGAGATCCGGTTCCCTTCCCGGCGGGCAGTCCTTAAAAGCATGGGGTTGGCGCCGCTACTTCTCCGTCCGGCTCCCTTCCAGGGATATTCGTTTGTGTTCGGTCCCGGGAAGAGTCTCCCGAATCGGGAATGCCGGTCTCCCTTTCTCCGACGTTCGTCTCGACGCCTCACTATCCGGCCGCCTCCCCTTTGGAAGGTGTTCTCCGTCTGGTCGCTCCGGGTTCCGACGAATACGTTACCGAAAAATATGCCTGGGAAATTGAGTTGCTTCTCAAACAGTGGGGCCAAGCCCTCAAGGCGTCGGTGCGCGACGTTTCACGTCCTGGCAAAGTCACTGGACCCCTCGATCGAAGCCTCCGCGCTCGTTCCGGCCAAGGAAATCACGCTGCGTGCCGGGAACGGGATCACGATCTCGCGAAGACTGTTTGACGGCAAGGTGGTTCCCGGGCGGGAGCGGTTTCTCCGGGAGATCCGGACCTGGCTGGGGCAGGTCTCAGGGGTAGAGACTGCGGAATTCGAAATTACCGAGTATCGAAGAAATCAACAGCGCCCCGCTGACGGTTCGCCTGGATATCCGCTATGACATTGTCGCCAAGGGGAACGATGAGCGGCGTGAAGAGCGGGTTGGATCATGGCGCACCGAGTGGTCACGCGATGCATCGGAGGGCTGGAAAGCCCGAAGGTGGGAGGCCAGCGAAGAAACACTCAGCGTTACGCAGGGGCCGATGTTTATCGACATAACCTCGCAAGCTCTCGGCCGAGCGGAATCGTACACCAACCAGATGCTTCGTGGCTCCGACTACTGGCGTACGGTTCTGGATGGTGCATGCGGCATAGACGTTTACGGCAACAATGGTGTGGCGGCGGGGGACTTCGACAATGACGGTTTCGACGATCTGTATGTTTGCCAACCGTCGGGCCTGCCAAACCGGCTTTACCGCAACCGGGGCGATGGGACGCTGGAAGACGTAACAGAAAAATCCGGGGTGGGCGTGCTCGACAATACTGCGTGCGCCCTGTTCGCCGACTTTGAAAACAAGGGACGGCAGGATCTGCTTGTCGTTTGCGCCAGCGGTCCCCTGCTCTTTCTGAATCAAGGGAACGGGACGTTCTCGCTCAAGCGCGACGCTTTCAAGTTTGAGCGGCCTCCGCAGGGAACGTTTACTCATGCGGCTGTAGCCGACTACGATCGTGACGGACGTCTCGATGTTTACTTCTGCCTCTATAGCTACTACCTGGGGCTGGACCAGTATCACTACCCGGTGCCCTATTTCGATGCCCGGAATGGTCCACGCAATTTTCTGCTGCACAACGAAGGGAACGCAACCTTTGTAGACAGGACCGAGGCGGCAGGATTGAATGCCGAGAACGACCGCTATAGTTTCGCTTGCGCCTGGGGCGACTACGCTGCCAACGGCTTGCCGGATCTTTATGTGGCCAACGATTTCGGGCGCAGCAACCTGTACCGCAACAACGGCGATGGGACGTTCACCGCGGTCTCAGGCGAAGCCCACATCGACGATCCAGGGGCTGGCATGAGCGCGTGCTGGTCTGATTTCGATAACGACGGCAAACAGGATGTCTACGTTGCCGACATGTGGTCATCCGCGGGCCAGAGGGTTTCCGGGCAAAAGCGCTTTCATGAAAAAGCGCCGGAAGAAATCCGCGCACTCTACCGGCGGCACGCGCGAGGCAACGCGCTCTATCGAAACCTGGGGAATGGAAAGTTTCGAAAACATCAGCCGGCAAGCCGGAGTGGAGATGGGCCGTTGGTCCTGGTCTTCGGATTTCTGGGATTTCGATCACGATGGCTTCCCTGACCTTTACGTCGCCAATGGATACATCTCCGCGCCGGAACGGAACGACCTGGCAAGTTTTTTCTGGCGGCAGGTGGTGGCGAAATCGCCTGAGGATGCTACGCCCTCATTGGCTTACGAGCATGGATGGAATGCAATCAATGAATTGATCCGGTCAGACCGCTCCTGGAGCGGCTATGAACGAAATGTCATGTTCGCGAACAACCGCGATGGCACGTTCACCGAGGTTTCAGGCGCGGTGGGATTGGACTTTCCTGAGGACGGCCGCTCCTTTGTTCTCGCCGATATCGACCATGACGGACGGTTAGAGGTGATCCTCAAAAACCGGAATGCCCCGCAATTGCGGATCTTGCACAACGTGATGAAGGAACTTGGTCAATCGATCGCGTTCCGCCTGCAAGGGCAAAAGAGCAACCGCGATGCCATTGGAGCATCGATCACCCTCGAAGTGGGCACCCTCCGCCAGACGAAGTATTTGCAGGCAGGATCCGGGTTTATTGCCCAGCACTCGAAAGAAATATTCTTTGGCGTTGGAAAGCCGGAAGGCACAATTCGAGCCACGGTCCGCTGGCCAAGTGGGCTTTCTCAGCAATTCGAAAGTATCCCGGTCAACCATCGGATCGAAATTGAGGAGGGTTCCGCTGAATTTGTAGCCAAGCCATTCGCCGCACCACCGCAGGCCTACGCCCAAGCGGGACCACCGGTAAAGTTAGAACCGCTGCCCTCGCAGATAGAGACGTGGCTGATTGAACCTTTGAAAGCACCGGACGTTTTCCCTGCCGGACCTCGCGGGCAACATGCGAGAACTGCAAAGTTTGCGGGGTGGCTATGTGCTGCTCAATTTCTGGGCGACTACGGGCGCCGCTCTGCGCCGACCAGCTGAGGCTTCTCCATCAGAACCAGCCGGCGCTGGCCAAAAGCCAGCTGGAGATTTTAGCGGTAAACGTTGACGACGCTGGCGATTTACGAACGGCACGGTCGTTTGCGACGCAGGAGAGGTTCTCCTTTCCTGTTCTGTTTGCGACGGAAGATGTGGCGGGCGTTTATAACATCATCTACCGTTACCTGTTCGACCGTCGCCGGGACCTCGCAATTCCCACCTCCTTCCTGCTCGACAGAGAGGGCATGATCGTCAAGGTGTATCAAGGGCGGATCGATCCTCAGCGATTGTTGGAGGATGTAAAGGCTATCCCAACCACCGCAGCCGATCGCATGCGAAAAGCGCTTCCGTTTGGCGGGGCGCTCTATCACGATGCGTTCCAGCGCAATGACTTCACCTACGGAGTGGCGCTCTTCCAGCATGGCTACCTCGACGCGGCGGCCGCCTCCTTCGAGCAGGTGATCGCTCAGAAACCGGACGACCCGGAAGCCTATTACAACCTTGGCACGCTCCACCTGAGACGAAATGATCTTCAGCAGGCGCGTCAATATATTGAACAAACATTGAAGCTGCGCTCGAATTATCCAGAGGCATGGAACAATCTTGGTATGATCGCGGCCCAACAAGGGCAACCCGATGAAGCTGTGCGGGACTTCCAGCAGTCACTCAGCCAGAGACCGAACTTCGCGATCGCCTTGCTCAACCTGGGAAATCTTTATCGCCGGCAGGGCACGTTTGACAAGGCACAAACTCTTTTGGTTCGGGCGCTCGAAATTCAACCCGATGATCCTGAGACTAACTATAGCCTCGGGATGTTTTACGCTCAGCAAGGCCAAACGCAATCGGCGGCGGACTATCTGCAGAAGGCAATCGATTTGCGACCCGGTTATCCCGAGGCCTTGAACAACCTCGGTGTTCTCTTTGTTCGAGCCAAGAATTATGCAAGTGCGGAAGCCCAATTCAAGACGTGCATCCAAGCCGCGCCGAAGTTCGATCAGCCGTATCTGAATCTTGCCCGTCTCTACGTGATGCAGAATGATAAGGAGAAAGCAAGAGAAGCGCTGCAGGAACTGCTGCGGGTGCAGCCTCAACACCGGGGGCGCAACAGGCCCTTGAAATGCTAAAATCGCAGCCTTGATGGGCACGCGGCAACGGTATGTGTGGATGGTGAGTCGCGTATTGATGGAGCAACCAACCAGAATCGCAATGGCGTGGTCCACCGCGTCGAAGTTATGCCGGGCCGGCAGTCTCTTTTTGCTTCTTCTTAACAGCCTGACGCTCGCTGCCCAGCAGCCTCATCATGCCGCAAACACCAGGGAAGCAGAAGCGTCTTCGAAGCCCTCCCCAAATCTCCAGCAGGCTGAAGAGCTTCGCCGGCAGGGCCTATTCGATCAGGCGCTGGGTAAGGTGCAGGAGGAACTGCAGCGTAATCCTGCCAGCGTCGAAGCCTACAATTTGCTGGGCTTTATCTACATCGACGAAAAGGACTACAGCCATGCTGTCGAAGCATTCCAGCATGGCTTGAAAGTCGCTCCCGGCTCAGCAAAGACGCGCAACAACCTGGGCAATGTCTACATGGCTGGGCAGAAGCCTGATTTGGCGGAGAAAGAATTTCGAACCGTTTTGCGGACGGATCCCGGGAACCGCGATGCGAACTACAACCTTGGCCTCTTGCTGATGGGCAAGGGATCGCCCGGTGAAGCCATTGCGCACTTTGAACGCGTGCGTCCGGCGACGGTGGCAACCCAGTTCAATTTGATTCATGCCTATCTCGCAAGCAACCGCACCGCGGAGGGATTGCGGCTGGCAACTGAACTTTCGGCCCAGAACAAGGATAATATCCAGGTTCATTTCTCCCTTGGAACCATGTTGGCCTCGGAAAGACAATACAAGCCTGCGGAGTTAGAACTAGAAAAGGCCGATGCATTGCGGCCGGGCACGTTCGAGATCCTATACAACCTGGGACAAACCTACCTTCACGATGGGGCCAACTCCAAAGCGGAATTCGCACTCAGCCGCGCACTCAAGTTGAAACCTGACTCGCCTGACACGCTGCACCTGCTGGCGCAGGTGTATGCGAATGAGTCGCGCCCCCTCGACGCACTCGACCTGCTGGTTCACGCTCACAAAATTGCGCCCGAGAATACGGACGTGATCCTTCTGATGGCCCGAGTCAGCATGTCTCAGAACTATTACGAGGATGCGATACCGCTTCTGGAATCGGGCCTTGCGATCGCGCCACAGCGCGCCGATCTGCTGGCTGCGCTGGGCGAGAGCTATTTCATGGCAGGCAAGGTGGACAAGGCCATCGAAAAATTCCAAACACTGATGAAGGTCGATCCATCAGCGCGCTCGTACGTGTACCTTGGCATTTCTTACCGGCATCTCGGGCGATTCGACGAGGCAAAACAATATTTTCAAGATGGCCTCAAAGTCGATCCTCACAACAGCGCTTGCCTATTTAATCTCGGATTTATTGCGGAGCGGCAGGGAGACGACGCACAAGCCGAAGCGATGTTTCAGCAGGCGCTCCGCTCCAATCCGAACTATGGCGCCGCGCTGTTGGAGCTAGCCAACCTGCGCATCGCGAGCAAGAAATATGCAGAAGCCGCCGACCTACTCAGGAAATACGTGGAGGTGAGCCATAGCCCGGCGACGGGATATTACAAGCTCGCGATGGTAGAGCGAAGCCTGCACCAAACCGAGGCCGCCGACCGAGATCTAAAGGTATTTCAAACAGTGTCCAAAGACGCTCCAACGGGTCCATATCCGTATGAGCACCTTTTCGACTACCTGGATAATCGCTCGAAGCTCGCTCCGCAGGCTCAGAACCAATTCGATATTGGGCAACTCCACGACGAGATCAGCAAGCATCCGGATCAGCCAGAGGATCTGTACTTGCTGGCCGAGGCTTATCTCAAATCCGGAAAGACGGCGGAAGCGAAAGACACCATCGCTCAGCTCGACAAATTAAGCGCAGGCGACTACCGCACACAAAATGGAGTTGGCGTTCTGCTCGCCCGTTATCACCTGTACGACGATGCCATCCAGCACTTCCGCGATGCGCTGCAGGCGAACCCAGGTTCGGACGAAGTAATATTCAACATTGCCGACGCTTACTTCCGAAAAGGCAGGTATGCCGAAGCACTCGATGCCGCCGGGCAGGTTTCAGAACAAGGGCGCAAAGATAACGCTTATCTGGCTTTGCTGGGAGACATCTATACGCACCTCGGCGACACCACTCGCGCCACGCAGGTGTACGAAGATGCGCTCACGCGCAATCCGGACAATGATCAGGACTATCTCTCGCTCTCGCTGCTGCAGCTTCGGGAAAATTCCATTGCTGACGCAAAGCAGACGTTATTGAGGGGCCAGGCACGCGTTCCAAGTTCGGGAAAAATCCTCTGGGGCCTCGGGTTAGTTTCAGCGTTAGAAGGCAACACTCCGCAGGCCGCAGATCAATTGGCCCGGGCGGTTGATCTGCTGCCAGAGTGGCCCGGCAGCTATTCAACCCTGGGTGTTTTCTATTATCAAACCGGACAGATCGATAAAGCGAAAGAAGTCCTGAACCGATTCAAGAACAGCAGCGAAAGCGGCGCCCTGGACATCGACCGGATTGAACAGGTCCTGGCGCAAGCGCCGGCGACTTCCCCGGCGGCGAAGGAGCCTATGACCATGGCCAACAGGCAGCAGCTGCTACAAATCGCGCTAACGCTCGCAGACAGGACGCTCTGAGACGTGGCGCATCGACTCTGGCTTGGCATGCTGATAGCCCTGATGGCCGCATCTGTCCCGTCCATCTCGGCTATCGGGGCTATCGGGGCTGGTGCGCAACAGCCCGCGAAGGCGCAGGATACGGCTATCCCGGTTCGCTACACTGACATTCGCAAGGCTGCCGGCATCACCTTTCTTCAGGATTCCACGCAAACCGACCAGAGGTACTATCTCGAAACCATGGGCACGGGCGTCGCCTGGATCGACTACGATCAGGACGGGCTCATGGACCTGTACTTCGTCCAATCTGCGGCCACAAACATTTACAAACCTCCCGCGCCCTTGCGTTCAGCGCTCTATCACAACAACGGTGACGGAACGTTTACCGACGTGACGGCAAAAGCCGGCGTAGGTGGCGAAGGACATTATGGACAAGGTGTGGCTGTCGGAGATTTCGACAACGACGGCTGGCCCGATCTCTACGTGACCGGGTATGGACGCGCCATTCTCTATCACAATAATCACGATGGGACGTTCAGCGACGTGACTGCCAAAAGTGGACTTGCCGACGAAGGGGGATGGTCAACGAGTGCTGGATGGTTTGATTACGATAAGGACGGGTGGCTCGACCTGGTGGTCACCAACTACATTGAGTGGAGCCCAACCAACAACCTCTGGTGCGGAGAACGCGCTCCTGGCTATCGTTCCTACTGCAATCCAGGCAACTACAAAGGCCAGAAAACGAAGCTATACCATAGCAACCACGATGGCACCTTTACGGACGTGAGCGACAAGTCGGGAGTCGGCCTGCCCGAATCGAAAGGGATGGGAGTGGTGCTGGCCGACTTCGACAACGACGGCTGGCCGGATATTGCGATTGCGAACGACACCTGGCCGAATTTCCTGTTTCTGAATAACCACGACGGTACGTTCAAGGATGTGTCGCTGGTTTCCGGACTGGCGGCAAGCGAAGATGGGAAGTACGAGGCCGGCATGGGCATTGACGCCGCGGATGTAGATGGCGACGGTTTGTTGGACGTATACATCACCCATCTTGATTTTGAACTGAACCGGCTGTACCTCAACAACGGAGACAGAACATTTACGGATGATACTTACCGCTCCGGAATCGGCTCGAAGGCGAGGCTGCTGAGCGGGGTGGCAGCCAAGTTCCTGGACTACGACAACGACGGCTGGATTGATATCCTGCAATTGAATGGCGCCATGCTGGACAACGTGAGCCTTTATCACAGCGAGGTCTCCTATAAAGAACCGCTGCTGATGTTCCGCAACCTGGGCCACGGTCATTTTGAAATGTCGTCTGCTTCCCTCGGTCCCGATTTTCTTCGGCCAGTCGCGGGCCGTGGCCTGGCTACGGCGGATTTCGACAACGATGGCGACATCGACATTGCCATCAACAACCGCGGAGATTATCCGGAGTTGCTGCGCAATGACGGAGGCAATGCCAATCATTGGCTGGAGGTGAAGTTGATGGGGACAAAATCCAACCGGGACGGCACCGGGTCCGTACTGAAACTGACTTCGGAAGGATTTGTGCAGGTGGAGCAGGCCGAGGGCGGTGGCAGCTATATGTCGGCCAGCGATCCGCGCATTCATTTTGGCTTGGGCAAGCGATCCAAGATCGAGTCAGCTGGCGATCACCTGGCCCAGCGGCCAGGTGGATAAGCTGGCAAACGTACCGATCGATACCATCATCGCGGTCAAAGAAGGCACGGGCATGGTTCCCCATCCGTTCCCCAAAGTGCCGGCCCGATGAGTCTCTATAATCATCGCAAGCTATGATTTTTCCGCGAAGGCGCTTCCTCGGCTCATCTCTCTTTCTGCTCGGCAGCAATCTGACAGAGGCTCTTGCTACTCCGCTTTGGCAGATGGAGGAACCCGGATCTTCTGCAGGCTGCGGTTGCGGTGCCCACCCCATCGCCGGTCCAGTTTGTGGATGTGGCTCAGCAAGCGGGGCTGGCCATCCCCAACGTGTGGGGGCGGCGTAGACCACAAGAGATCGATCATCGAGGCCAAAGGAAGCGGACTGGCCTTTTTCGACTATGACCATGACGGATGGCTGGACATCTATCTCACAAATGGCGATCGGCTGGACGCGCATTGGCCTCCAGGAAAGGCGCCGACCTCACAGTCTGTACAAGAACAACCGCGACGGCACGTTTACCGACGTCACGGAAAAATCGGGGCTGGGCCGGACCGGTTGGCAGACCGGCGTCTGCGTGGGCGATTACAACAATGACGGATGGGATGATCTATTCTGCTGTTTCTGGGGACACAACATTCTTTTCCGCAACAATGGCGATGGCACATTTACCGATGTGACGCACAAGGCCGGCCTTGAGCAGGCGAAGGTACGCTGGGGCGCCGGGCTGTACTTTTCTCGACTACGACCGGGACAGCCACCTGGATCTTTTTGTTTGCAATTATCTCAAGCTGGACCCGCAAACGATCCCCGCCGCCAACGACACAAAGTTCTGCCAGTGGAAGGGCGTGCCGATCATGTGCGGTCCGCGGGGGCTGGATGCCGATACGAACATCCTCTACCACAACAACGGTGACGGCACGTTTACCGATGTTTCCGAGAAGTCGGGGATTCTCAAGCCTGGCCCACGGTACTCAATTACCGCTGTCTCTTATGACTTCGATAATGACGGGTGGCCGGACATTTATGTCGCGGTGGATTCCGAACCGAGCATTTTGTTCAAGAACAATCATGATGGCACGTTCACGGATATCGCCGTCATGGCAGGTTGCGCTTACAGCGACAACGGGCACGAACAGGCGGGGATGGGCGTTGCCGTGGCCGACTATGACTGTGACGGATGGTTCGATATATTCAAGACCAACTTTGCCGATGACACCTGCAATCTGTACCACAACAATGGCGATGGGACCTTCAGTGACGTCACCTTTGCTGCCGGGCGTTGGGGTCAACAACCGTTATGTAGCCTGGGGATGCGGGTTTGTCGATTACGACAATGACGGATGGCCAGACATTATCCAGATCAACGGCCACGTCTATCCTGAAATCGATAACTACCATTTCGATCAGACTTTCAAGAATCCGCGGCTGGTTTACAGGAATTTAGGGAACGGCCGCTTCAAGGATGTTTCGGCGGAGATGGGGCCGGGTATCAGTGAGAAGTTTTCCAGCCGCGGCGCTGCTTTTGGCGATTACAACAACGACGGTGACATGGATGTGCTGATTTTGAATATGAACGATTTGCCGTCGCTGCTTCGTAATGAGGGCGGGAATAAACAGAATTGGATCAAGATCAAGCTGGTGGGCACCAAGTGCAACCGGACTGCGATTGGCGCGCGGGTGCGGGTGGTGACGGGGAAACACATCCAGATGGATGAGGTACATAGCGGCACCAGCGTTATGTCACAGAGTGATTTGCGGCTTCATTTCGGGCTGGGGAAAAGCGAGACGGCGGATTTGATCGAGGTGAAGTGGCCGACTACGCAGAAGGTTGAAAAATTTAGCCGGGTCAAGGCGAATCAGATTATTACGATTCGTGAGGGTGATGGGATCATTAAGCCTCTGTAGCGGGTAAGAGCGAAACCGCAGGTCTCTCCACTCCGCTTCGCTCCGGTCGGGATGACAAGGAAAGGGTGACGGTTCCATAGGGAGCGGACGTCGGACCGAGGCGTTTTTCATTGCCCTGGGTGGGCCGCAGGCCCATGACTCCTCCGGAGCGTAGTGGAGAGACCTGCGGTTTTGTCCTTACCCTTCCGACGGGACGGCTGCGGTCGAGCCTCGAATTACTAATTCCGCGCGGACGATGTGGGTGACGCCTTCGCTTTCTCCAAAGTGGCTGGCGGCGTAGAGGGAAGTGAAGGCAAATTCGGCGATTTCTGCGCGCGACAGGCGGATCGTGGTCAAGGGCGGGGGCATGAAACTGCTGAGCGCAATGTCGTCAAAGCCTACAACCGAAATATCTTCGGGAACACGCAGACCGGCAGCATATACGGCGCCCATGATGCCGATGGCGGTGAGATCGTTCGAAGCCAGCACGGCTGTCGGACGCACCGGCAGCTTCAATATGTCTAACATCGCGGCGTAGCCTCCGTCGAAACGGTGGTTGGCGGCACGGATGAATTCTTCGCTGCATTCGAGCTTTTTGCGTCGTAGGGAGGCCAGGAAGGCCTCGTAGCGCGTCCTGGCGGAAGGAAGGTTGACCGGACCGCTGACAAATGCGATCTTGCGGTGGCCCAGGGAGGTCAGATGGTCGATCGCCTGGTCTACACCGCTGTCATAGTCCAGGGAGATGTTGCTGATCCCGTGCCCTACGGATCCGGTGTCGAGAAAAACAATCGGGATGCCTCGGCCACTCAGCATCTGGATGAGCGCCGGATCCATTTCCGAGGTCATGATGGCGACGCCGTCCACCTTGCGTTCCAACATCCGCCGGACACAGACTTCCATGCGCTCCGGCTGGTAGTCAGTATTGGCAATCAGGATTTCGTGGCCATGCTCGACGGCAAGGCGCTCAAAGCACTTGACCAGTTCGGGGAAAAATGGATTCTCGATGTCGGAGATGATCAAGCCATAGATGTGACTCTTGCCCGTACCCAGAGTGCGCGCATGAGTGTTGGGGTAGTAGCCGCTGCGTTGAATCGCGGCGCGGACGCGCTTTTCCGTGCGCGCGTCCACAGGGGCCGTGCCGTTCACCACTCGTGAGACCGTGGCTGTGGAAACCCCGGCTCTCTTTGCAACTTCCCTGATGTTCATGCCTGTGGCGGAACTGGCGACTCACAGAGCTGGTACTGCCGACGGTTGACTGTCGCTTAACCCGGCGACTATTTTGTCTCATAATACACCGGGCGGTCAGACCAATCGGATTGGCGCCAAGTGACGCGCTACTTTGCCAGGAGCGCGTCCAGCCCTGCCTGGGCGATTTGCTCGTCGACCTCAGACTTTGCGCCACTGGCCGCGATTCCTCCGAGAACCTGGCCATCGACGCGAATGGGCAGGCCTCCCTGGTTAGGAAAGAAGTCAGGGAAAGCAAGGTTTTGCACATTACCTTTCTTGACCGCTTCCGCTGCTTCTCTGGAAGGGCTGCCATAGGCGGCGGCGTCACGAGCCTTCTTCTGCGCGAATTGCAGGGTGTTCAACGACGCGGTGTCTCCCTTTTCGAGAAAGAGCAGGTTGCCGCTCTCGTCCACGATACAAATCGTCACGCTCACGTTCAGTTCCTTTGCTTTCGCTTCGGAAGCAGCCACCATGGTTTTGACAGCGGCCAGGTTGAGATACTTTTTGCTCGGCAGGTCGCTCGCGTACACCATCAACGGAGCGAGCAGTACCGCCAACAACTTGTACATGAAAAGCCTCCTACTCCTGCTTGCCTGGCTGCCCATCGAGAACGACCAGGAACTGTTTCACTTCTCGCCGCTGCTGCTCAACCGCGGCGGCCTGCCGCTTTTCGATCTCGTCATGGAGTTTAAATTCCTGTGCGGCCTTTTCCGGCGACCCGATGCGATCATAAGCTACGCCCAGCCGGTAGTGCGCCTCGCCGAGTTGCGGGTTCGACTGGATGGCCCTGGTGTAAAAGCCGATCGCCTTTTCCGGTTGGTGTTGGGAAAAGAAGAGAATGCCCAGCTGCAGATAGGCGTCGCTGCACTTTTGGTCGATCGCCACTGCTTTTGTGAGCAGAGCTTCGACCTGGCTCTGAGCCTTTGGATCGACTGGCTGCTGGCGCTTCCAGATGGCCATGGCGTAGAAATAGTTCCCCAGGGAATTCTCTGGGTGAGCCTGCACAAAACGGGCCAGCCTGGGCTCAATGCAGGCCAGGGGTTTGGGCGAGGCCATCTCTACCCTGCCCATGAAGCTGTAGGGTTCGGGATCGGATGGATTCAAGTCCGAAGCAGCGCAGAGACTGGCGGCCGCCTCGTCGTAGCGAGCGCCGGCAAAGAGAGCGGTGCCCAGGGCAGTCAGCATCCTGGCTGATTGGGGATGTGCCTTGCTTCCATTTCTGAAAACTTCCGCGGCTTGCCAGACGGCGCGATGGAGCAATAACTCTGAACCCCAGGCGAAATAATTCTGTTCGCTGGGATCCAGGCGGACGGCATGCTCGTCCTCACGAACCGCGGCCAAAGGATCGCCGCTTTTCTCGTCGAGCTCACCCAACTGGCGATGCAGGTCGGCATCGTGTTGGGGTGCGCTCCGATCCACCGCGTTGCGCGGGGAGGCGTCCGGTTTCAAAGTGAGGGTCTCGCGCGCGAGCGCTTCGCTGGTGCGCAAGGTGGCATCCGATCCGTGGCCGCCCACGGCTGTCCAGTCGGTGACCCCGGCTACGGTGAAGTTGGGCTTATCGGCAAATTCCATGGCCTGGATCGAAGATTGCGCGTCGTCCCGGTCCTTTGGGAGGAGGACCAAGTCGACATGCTTTTCTTCTCCTGGAGACCCGACTTGAACGGGGGCTGAGCGAGTGCGCAGTTCTGCCTTTTGGGCGCTGAGTTGATAGTTCCCTACGGCAAGGGGGGAAAACGCGAACACTCCCGATGCGTTCGTTTTCGTCTCCCTGGCGCCCGAAACGCCTTCTTGTTCCAGCTTGACCGAGGCGTCGCCTACCGCTGTTCCGCCCGAGTCGACGACTTTGCCCTGAACGATCCCCGCAGTGTGCTGCGCGACCGCCAGCGACAGGCTCATGAGAACCGCAATGACGCCGGCAACGGACCGAAGACGGCGGGAGTTCGAAGGCGGCAATCCAAAGAAATCCATCACGCGTAAAACCTGACCGTACTTCTGGGGAATTTTACTAGGTGGCTGGTGTTCATACCCTCCATGCCGGTTCAAGCCTTGGTCTAGGCCAGACAAGTCACTGATTTCCGCCACGTTATCACTGGCGGTTGCAAATTTGGCTTTTTGGAGCCAAAGGAGATGCGGTCCAATTCACAGGAAGGGACACGTTGGAGTGGAGAATGACTGCTTACGAACCGTTTTCCGTCTAGCGATCATCTATAGTTGAGACCTTAGAAGGCAGCCTTCGATATGCCGTTAGCGTTCGATTTTTTCCTGCATTTCGCCTACGTCATCCTTTTTCTCTGGGTGATGGCGGAGCAGCTTGGCGTCCCTGTGCCGAGCCTGCCCCTGCTGTTGGCGGCAGGAACATTGACCGCAACGCACAAATTGTCCCTCCCCCTGGTTCTGGTTGCTGCGGTGGCCGGCTGTTTCGTCAGCGATTCGCTCTGGTATCTGCTGGGGAAGCGTTTTGGCAGCACCATGGTGAAGCTGGTCTGCCGGTTGTCGTTTGAGAGGTCGACCTGCGTTCGCAAGACGGAGGACTATTTTACCAAGTACGGCGAGCAGGCATTGCTGGTGGCCAAGTTCGTGCCCGGACTGGGCACAGTCGCAGCACCGATCGCCGGTCAGACGGGGATGCGGTATCGCGTCTTCCTGGCATACGATCTGGCCGGCGCCTTGTTCTGGGCGGCAACGATTACCCTGATCGGCCGTTTCTTCGGTGATGTTCTGCGCGTGCATCCCGGAGCACTTTCCTTTATGGGCCATTTTGCAGGGGCAATTTTCCTGCTGGCCATCGCCGGTCTTCTGGGCTATCGGATCTGGAAACAACAGGCGTTTCTGAAGCAGGTTCGGACTTCGCGGCTCGACCCGGCGGAGTTGAAGCGAATGCTGGACGGAGGGCAGAACCCTTATATCGTGGACTTGCGCCATCCGCTCGACTATCTGCCCGATCCGCGGGTGCTGCCGGGGGCAGTCCGGCTCTCGCCTGAGAGCCTGATGCAGCGGAGCGGAGAGATCCCGCGCGATCGCGACGTGATCCTCTATTGCACGTGTCCCAGTGAAGCGACGGCGGCGAAGATGGCGATGAAGCTGCGGCAGAACGGAATTTACCGGGTTCGTCCACTGCTGGGCGGTTTTGACCAGTGGAAAAAGCTTGGGTATCCGCTGGAGCAGTACGAGGACCAACCCGCAAGTATCGCGTGACACCTGGCCCGGTACCGATGTAACGAAGTCGATACGCTGCTGGACAGAAGCCTTGCGATGGTGGATATTTTCTCCGACGGATCGATGACAATTCGGCAGGGATGCTGTTGCGTCTCAAGGCATTTGCTACGGGTCATGCGGCCCGAGACGTGAATCCCCGCTTCCGGGGATGGCCACCCAGGCGATGCTCCAGCTAATGTGCCCTTGTTCGAGGTGGCGTAGGCGACAGGCACGACCTCGCGGGATGGAGAGATTTTTGGTATGGCGTTTACAGAGACTTACCACTGCGATGTTTGCGGTAATCCGAGGGGCGACGCGGAGGACTGGTGGCTGGCTTTAACCGAACCGGCTGCGCTGATTCCCAGTGCTCCTGAGCAGCCGATGCTGCGGTTGACGGCATGGAATGTGCTGCTCTCCCATGCTGCGAAGGTCCGGCATTTGTGCGGAGCACGGTGTGCGCAGACTCTGATGGACCGGTGGATGCGGGGCGAGTAAGTTCCCTATTGAACTGACCTTCAAGCTTTTGGTGCCGGCGATTCTTGTGGGAAGTGCGCATAAAAGCACAAGAGCTAAAGAGGGTGTGTGAACGGCCATTGTGTCGTCCCTTCGGGACTCGATTTGCTTGAAATCCACCCGGCACTCCCGTGCCGGGCTACAGATTGTCCCGTCCCTTGGGGACTGATTGTGCCGAGTGACCTGCGGTTCTTTTCCTCCCCTAAAGCCCGGTTTTTTCGCCTTTACGGCCCGACTAGACTAAAAGTCGGGCCCTGATACAAAGCCAGAGCCATCCCAAGTAGCCACGTGTCGCGCAGATGGCGTTACCAGCACGGCTGAAGCGGCACCCGTCGTTCAAAAGCCCATGCACGACCGGGGCGCCCGGTTGTTGCCAGGCCGGATCCCTTGCAGCCCGATAGTATGGTGAGTGGAGACTGCATTGGCATACGACGACCTTAGGGATTGGATAAAAACACTGGATAAAGCGGGCGAGCTCAAGCGTATCCAAGAGCCGGTGGACCCCATTCTCGAGATCGCAGAGATTACCGACAGAGTGTCCAAGTGGGGCAAACGAGCGGGAATAAAGGGCGCCCCGGGTGGACCGGCACTGCTGTTTGAGAAGATTAAGGGTAACCCCGGCAGCCGGGTGTTGATGAACCAGTTTGGCAGCGAGCGGCGGATGAAGATGGCGCTCGATGTCGATAGCCTTGACGATGTGGCGGGACGAATCGAGGCTCTGCTCCAGCTCAAGTCGCCGGAAAGCCTGTTGGGCAAGTTGAAGATGCTGCCCGTGCTGGCCGGGGTGGGCCGGTTTTTTCCCCGCACGGTGGCCGCAGATGACGCTCCGTGTAAGCAGGTGATCCTGCGGGAAAACTTCAGCGTCCTGGATTTTCCGGTGCTCCAGTGCTGGCCGCTGGATGGCGGCCGGTTCATTACTCTTCCCTGCGTGATTACCCGCGACCCCAAGAGTGGCAAGCGGAACGTTGGTATGTACCGCATGCAGGTCTACGACGGCCAGACCACAGGCATGCACTGGCAACGGCAGAAGGTGGCGGCCGAACACCTTCGCGAACGGCTGCGCGCCGCGGCCGTCGCCGATGCCTCCGGGGATATGGGCGCAGCCCGGGTGAGGATCATGGCGGAGACGGCGGGCGGCACAACGGGCTTACCCGGAATCAGCTTGGCCCAGGGCAAGGACGGCCGGCTCGAAGTGGCGGTGGTGATCGGTACCGATCCGGCGACCACTTTTTCAGCCATCGTGCCCGCACCGCCAGAGGTGGAAGAGTTTGTCATCGCGGGCTTCCTCCGCCAGGCGCCGGTCGACCTGGTCAAGTGCGAGACCGTGGACCTGGAAGTGCCGGCGAACGCGGAGATCGTCCTCGAGGGTTATGTAGAGCTCGACGAATTGCGCACGGAAGGCCCATTTGGCGACCACACCGGCTTCTACACCATGGAAGAGGAATACCCGGTGTTCCATATCACGTGCATCACCCACCGCAAGGATCCGGTGTATGCGGCAACGATCGTGGGCAAACCGCCGATGGAAGATGCGTGGATGGGCAAAGCAGTGGAACGTATTTTTCTGCCCCTGATGCGGTTGACAATCCCGGAAATCGTGGACATTAACCTGCCGGTGGAAGGCGTGTTTCACAACCTGATGATCGTGGCAATCCGCAAGAGCTATGCCGGGCAAGCGCGCAAGGTGATGAATGCCGTCTGGTCACTCGGTCAGGCGATGTTCACCAAGTGCATCATCGTGGTCGATGAGGATTGCGATGTGCAGGACGTTGGGGAAGTAACGCTGCGTGTGGCCAATAATATCGACCCCGAGCGGGACATCCAGTTCACGCTGGGCCCTATCGACTCGCTCGATCATGCCTCGCGCCTGCCCAACTACGGCAGCAAGATGGGTATCGACGCAACGCGGAAATGGAATGCGGAAGGTTTTACGAGGCCGTGGCCGCAGATGATTGCCATGGATCCCTCCACCCGGGCTCGCGTGGATGCTATCTGGAAGAGGCTGGGACTGGAGTAAGCAATCAAGCGACTGTGGCGCAAATTGGACAGCAAGCAACAAACCGCATGGCCGCGCATGGAGCAGGGCGAATACCGCAGCTATCGCGCCGTGCACCCGTTCGATGAGCGGTTTGGGGTGGATACCAGCGGGTTGGTTTACGACCTGCCTATCCGGCCACCAGCACGATGCATACAACAACGGTTACTTTGCGGTAGCGCCGTCGGTGTTTCACTCCGTCATGCAGGCGCTACGCGACCGGCTGGGGCTGGATTACCGGCGATTCAGCTTCATGGATGTGGGATCGGGGAAGGGCCGCGCGCTGCTGCTGGCCCTGGACTATCCATTCCGCGAGATCATTGGGGTCGAGTTATCTCCCGAGCTGGATCGCATCGCGCGGGCGAACATAGCGCGCTATACCGGGAGACGCAATCGAGCGCCGGTCAGCTCGATCCAGGGGGACGCGGCGGAGCTCAAGTGGCCCCCCGTGCCGTTGATTATTTACCTGTGGAATTCATTTACCGGACCCGTGATGGAGCGAGTATTCGGTAACCTGGAAGCCTCCCTGGCGCAGGTCCCGCGAGAGTTGTACCTGGTCTACATACATCCGGAACTGGAGTCGATCCTCGATGAGCTTCCCTGGCTTAACCGCCTTTGGAGAGAGGACTTTGCGATGAGCGAAGAGGATTACGCCGCCTGGGCTTTTCCCAACCGTGAAGAGATGTGCGCAGTCTACCGCGCGTTGCCCGGGCCGGCCGACACCAAAGTTTCAAAAACCAGGTGACTATTCCCTACAACCCAGCAACTCGCGGAACAGAAGTGGTTACTCCAGGTGCTACGATTGCTTTGAAATGAGGCAGCAAGGACTGAAACAAAAGCTGCCGCCAACCGCTTGCAGGATTGTTACTGCGATTGTATTTATGACCCCGACTCAAGTTTCCCACCCCCGGGCCCTTGATCGAGAGATTGAAAAGTTGACTGCTAAATACCGTTATCTTCTGTACGGGTCGAAAACAGGAGAATGCCCGGTCCCCCCCGGCCGCGCAGATTTCGGAAACCACGGATATCTACGCGCAGCGGTGCGTTTCACCGCACGAGGAGAAGGATCGGATGTTGCCAAGCAAGCGCTTTCACACCTGGACACTTAAAGCGGGCCTGTGCCTGCTGATGGGATTCACTGCCTGCGGGATAAGCCGGGCGCAGGATGTTTCTGTCTATTCCAATCGCATGGTTTTCGGCGGATTTGTCGAGTACTCCAACGACTCCAGCCACATGCTTCTTGGCTACGCGGATGGACGCAAGATCACTGCGTTGGGTGCCAGTTTCGAAAGAAGGAGTTTTCTCAAATCCTATGTGACCGGTTCGTGGCTGGCAGAAGTGCGGCCCTACATGACGGTGACCGACCCTACGATGACCGGCTTCATGCTGAAGTTTCCGGAGCAGCCAGCATATTCCGGAATGGTGACGTTTGCTTCGCCCGTTCCTGTGGAGAAGCCGGTAAGCAGCGCTCCCTTGAACGTGCTCCTGGTAACGCAAAACCAGGTGTACGCGGGTACCGCGACCTACGTTGGCGGAACACGGTCGACCTACGTGAGCGCGTTTAGCCCACTGGGCTATAAGCTCAGCGTATTTCCGCACAAACACATACAGCCGTTTGTGACCGGCCTAACCGGCTTCGCGGTATCGCCTCGAGACATCCCGGTGTTCAACAGCTCTTCCTTCAACTACACATTCGAACTCGGCGCCGGCGTGGAGATCTATCAAAGCCACACCCGCTCCGTTCAGATGGAATACCGGTATCATCATCTTGCCAACTCCAGCAGCGGCAGTGTGGCGAACCCTGGTATCGATTCGGGAGTCTTAAAAGTGAGTTACTCCTTCGGACGGTAAACGGCAACGTCCATCGCATCAGGCATAAGGAGTGATCCGTGCGCTCGGTCGAACGCGACTTTCGTCTGCTAATCCTGGCTGCTTCGGCGGGATCGGCGGACGGGTGGAGCTATTTCGGATTCGGTCACGCCTTTGTGGCCAATATGACGGGCAACACCGTGCTGCTGGGCCTTGCCGTGTTTCAGCTGCACGGCGATGTCCTCCATCCTCTCATCGCTCTCGGTTGCTATGCCGCTGGCGCGGCCCTGGGTTCGCTTTTCACCGGGAGGGTACCGGCGGACACGGTTTGGTCGAGAGCGATCTCCAGGACGCTGCTGCTGGAAGCTTTGCTGTTGCTGGCCGCTGAGGGCGGATGGATTGCGATTCGTCTCCATGCCGGCCACGCACCCGATCTCGACCTTCTTTTGGGTACCGTCGCGCTGGCGATTGGAATGCAAAGCGGGGCGATGGTGCAATTGAAAATTCCCGGCATCGTCACCACTTACATCACCGGAACCTGGACCACTCTGCTGAGCGGCCTGGTGCATTTGGCAAGGCACGAGGCGCCGCAGGCTCGCGAACAAAATGTCGCATTCGAGGAGCGGCTGATTACGCAGGCCGCGGTGCTGTCGGTGTATTTTTTTTCGGTGGTGTTGACCGGATGGTTCTTCCGGCATTTGCCTCTCGCAGCTGGTTTGCTGCCGGGGTTGAGTGTACTTCTGGTTGCGCTTCATGGCCTGATCTACAACGATTGAACCCACTCTCTAGAGCACGATCCCGAGGACTTGGGCGGCTGGAAAATTTTGGTGCGACCCCGGTGTCGGCGACTTAATTTGTCTTCTTATCCTTGTGGCCGAGATTCAGGCCGAATTTGGGGGCGGCGTTTGTGCCTGTTACTTTCACCGGGATTTCTGCGCCCGCGCCGTGTTTGTGAAAGAACGGGTCGGCTACCTTTAATGCCCAACTCTTCCATCGCGAAGCCACCATCTGCGATAGCTTGGCCTGGGTTCTTACCTTGCCGGTGAAATCGAACTTTTTGCCGTCCAGAGTGTAAACGCCCGCCAGTTGTACGGTTGCCCCGGGCAGAGTGTAGTGCAGATCGTCCAGAGTCATCTTTCCGTCACTCATTAAAAATCTACCGGTCATGCGAGACCTCACGTCCTCTGCTCCAGGCTTGGCTTCCTTGGGGTGCCCCTCGGCTCGCAGGCTCAACATATCCACCTTGTCCTGCACGTTGGGATTCGTGAAATGAATCTGCTTGAGCGAGAAGGTTCCCTTCAGTCCCAGCTTCTGAGTGACGCTCTCTTTGCCTGGACGGATGTGCAGCTTGGTTTTCATGGCCAGCACTCCGGTCATCACCGCCGGGTGCGTCTTCACAGCGAGTTGCAGAAAATCCTGTATACGGCCTGCAGGGACGTCGATATCGAGGTCGATCGTGTGCCCCTGACCTTTTATATTCACCACCGCGCCCCGGCAGGAAAACTCCGACGCACCCAGCTTCGCGTTGACCGGCTGAAGATCGGTATCCCCAGTTGTCCCGTCGACGATGGCTGAGAATTGCGTGTGCAGGGGCATCGGGTGATTTGCGGTATCCAGGGAAAAGTCCGGCACATCGGCGATACCCTGAACTTCGATTCGATCGAGGCGACCAGTGAAGTCGCCGACGGAGTGCAAAATCCCCGCGATTCCCTTGATGGTGTTCAGGTCAGCATGCTGAAACGTGTACTTGCCGGTGACATTAGAATCACCCGGAGTCTCTGTATTCCATGGCCCAAAAGTCCCGACGGCGTGAATATCGCCTTTCGGTATGGCGTTGATGAGCGTTGCATCGTAGTGCGAGGGAGCGTTCGGGCCCACATCTTTAAGGACAATGTGCTGTAAGACGAAAACCTTCGGATCCTTGTCTGGTTTGTCGGTGCCAATCACCAGCCGTGAGTCGTCGCAGACGAATTCATCCACATGAATCTTGATCTTGCCGCGGTGCTGGGAAGCCTTGCCATTTTCCCTCATCGACTTTGGGGGTATGTTGATGGCAAGCCCTTGCACATGCACGGACCGTACATGGGTCGGCTTCAGAAACAAACCGATCAGACTGGCATGAAAGTCGAATCGCCGGACATCGATGATAGGAGACTTAGCGCCCGCGGCCACGACGTCATCAGGGGCGAAGATCCGCAATCCATTGCCGGAAACCGCTAAACCTTTGCTGAGCGAGACCTGCAAATCGTCCAGTTCCACGTGGCTGTTGAAACGGGTGCTCAGAGTCTCGATGACTCGTCCTTTGAGAATGGGAGCGGCTCGTCTCAGCACCACTTCGCCCACCACCAACAATACGACCAGGGAAACAAGCAGAATCCAGAGGAACAGGCGCCAGCCTTTGCGCTTCTTAGTGCTTTGCGTAGTTTTGTCGTGCAGCACGTAATTTTTTATCGTTCCCAAAAAACAGATCCCACTAGGGAGATGCCATTCTCTCTCGTTTAGTTACCGTGAGAGGAGCGAAAAGGAGCCGCTTTTCCGTGCAGGTAACATTTTTTGAGTTTAGCCTACGAGAGCAGCCCTTAAGAAGCCTCAACTCACGTGGACAACCGGGCGTTGAGCCGGGTCTTTGATGGCACGGCGCAGGACTTCGTGGGTAAGAGGCGCGGTGTCCCCTTCCCCGAGAAAGATGTAACGCATGACGTTAACGACGGGGTTGACATCGGTCCAGTGAAAGTAAGCGTGCGGGATACATCCGGTAGACTGCTTGAGGTAAATGAGCAGGGCCGCGATGGAGTTGGCGACAGCGGCACTCCGGGCATGGAGGATACGGTTTGAACCGTCCTTGAGGCCCTGGATCTGTAGATATTCCGTGAAGTCCGAGGTATCTCCTCGCTCCACTTCGATGAAATAGATCGCGGCGTCCGATGTAATTCCGTACATCCGGCTCAACTCAGCCTTAGCCTTTTCGCGGTCCTGGTCCGGGGAGTTGTGCGGCTTCCAGGCAATGAGGCGAATGGTTTTGTGAGCGTTTTCGGCGAGCAGGGCCTCGGCCTGGGCATCGAGCTCGACCCCCGAAATCCTAAGTTCGGTGGAACGGAAGGCGCGCGATACGAGCGACATAAAGATCATGGTGAAGATGAACATGCAGGAGATCTTGAGCCCCTCCGGCCGTTCATAGATATTCACCAGCGTGGTGTAGATGAAGATGAGCGATACGAGGCCGAGCGCGATGCGCGAGACAAGGGAACGGGCGGCGATGGTCACGGCGCAGGAAGCGGAGGTAATGAGAACGAGGACACCGGTCGCGTAAGCTCCGCCCTGTGCGTCGACGTCCGCGCGAAAGAGCCGTGTCACCATAAATGCGACCGATACGAAGACCAGGACCAGAGGGCGCGAGGCGCGAGCCCATTCCGGCGCCATACCGAAACCAGGCAGGTAGCGCGGGATGAGATTCAGAAGGCCGGCCATCGCCGAGGCTCCAGCGAAGGCGAGTATGAGAATTGTGCTCAGGTCGTAGAGGGAGCCGAAGGCGCCGCCGAGATACTGGTGGGCGAGATACGCTACGGCCCTGCCGTTCGCCGGCCCACCCTCTCTAAATGCAGCCGCTGGGATAAGGAGGGTAGTGATGAAGCTGGTAGCCATAAGAAAAAAGCTCATGATGAGCGCAGCGGTCGCGAGCAGGCGCCGAGTGTTACGGACGCGGAGTTCGAGATTGTTGTCACACTCAATCAACGGCATGACGGCCACGCCGGTTTCGAAGCCGGAGAGACCGAGGGCGAGACGGGGAAAGAGCAGGCACGACAGCCCGATGATGGAAAAGAGGCTGCCGTGTTGGATAAAGAGAGCACGCTTCCAATCGACAAGATGGTGCGGCTGCTGGAGTACATGAACGATGCCTACGACGGAAACGATCAAATTTAAGGTGAGATAAACCGCCACGAGCACGACAGCAATCTTGATCGCTTCCTTGAATCCCTTGAGGAAGATCGCGCCCAGGATGGCAAGCAGCACGAGGGTGACACCCATCTGGTTCTGCAGGAAGTGCGGAGTGTAGGGATTGTGAATGAAGTGGGCGGCCGCGTCCGCGGCCGAAAGAGTCATGGTGATGATGAAATCGGTAGTGGCAAAGCCCAAAAGGACAAGGACAAATACTTTGCCGTTCCACCCCGGGAAGAGCTTCTCGAGCATCGCAATACTGCCTTGGCCGTAGGGGCTGGCTTGAGCGACCCGGTTGTAGACAGGCAAGGCCGCGAACAGCGTTACCAGGACCAGGACCAGAGTTGCGATCGGCGACAGGACGCCGGCGGCAAGGAACGCAATGCCCGATTGATAGCCTAGGGTGGAGAAGTAGTCCACGCCGGTGAGACACATCACTTGCCACCAGGGGTGCCGGGCCTTATCGCCGTGAGCATGAGCACTCTCCGGGGGTTCGACGTCAGAGAACAGCCAGTCTGAAAATGACACCGTTTCTTGCTCCTCGGTGGGCGGTGTTACGTGGGTAGCCAGGGCCTTTGTACGGAATAGCTGGGGGTGGCGGTGAAACCCGTTTTGCTGACGACGATGAGTTTTCTCCTGGTAAGCCAACCCGCGGCCGCCTGGGCGGAGCTTTTGGATATCCCAATCGACTCTGCCAGTTGCTGATAGCTGATGGTGACCGCTTTTCCCTGGCGTTGTTGTTCTGCAGCCAGCCAAAGATATACGAGAAAACTTGCCGGCCTGCGGTCGTGTCCGACGAGATCGCGCATTAGGACGTCAACTACATAGTCATCCACGGTGAGCATTTGCTATACCAACGGTGAATATAGCATCGAGTACCTGATTGCAACGTTGAATGTCGCAGGTTATGTTGCGAACGAGAAAACTTTCGGCATGGAGGAATAAGAATGATTCGCGGAGTCAAAATTGTCAGTATTCCCGTGAGCAACCAGGATGTAGCGTTGCGATTCTACACAGAAAAGATCGGCTTCAAGGTGGCGACCGATCAGCCGTTTGGCCCGGGTCAACGCTGGATCGAGCTTCTCATCCCGGGCGCCGATACCAGCCTTGCCCTGTTCACACCTCCGGGTCAGGAAAGCCGAATAGGCGGTTTTCAGCCGCTTACCTTCTGGTGCGACGACGTCTTTGCCACGGCCAAGCTCCTGCAATCCAAGGGCGTGGAATTAACGGCAGAGCCGAAGAAGGAGGTGTGGGGAACGATGGCAAAATTCAAGGACCCGGATGGCAATGAATTCGTATTTTCAAGCAGGTAGACCTGCTAGCGTGCAGTAGATGAATATGACAGGGGAATACGACGCGATTGTGGTTGGGACTGGGGCTGGAGGCGGAACGCTGGCTCTGCACCTGGCCGAGGCGGGCAAGAACATTCTGATTCTAGAACGGGGCCCCTTCCTGCCGCAGGAGAAGCTGAATTGGGACACGTCGGCGGTTTTTCTGGACAATCGTTACCACACCAAAGAGACGTGGCAGGATAAAGACGGCAAACCGCTCCATCCGCAGCAGGCGTATTTCGTGGGCGGCCAGACCCGGGTTTACGGCGCCGCGATGTTCCGCATGCGGGCCGAAGACTTTGGCGTGATTCAGCATCACGGGGGCATCTCTCCCGGATGGCCGATTACGTACGCCGATATGGAGCCGTTTTACTGCCAAGCCGAGAACCAGGGGGATCCGTTGGCGTCGAAGTGCGTCCGCTGCGATACCTGCGACGGCTACCCTTGCCTGGTTCACGCCAAATCGGACGCGGATATTAATTGCATCCGCAAGATCATGCATTTCCAACGTTACCCTGATGACCAACTCCCGCGTGACCCGCCTGCTTACCAACAACAGCGGCACGGCGGTGACTGCGGTTGAGGTTATCCATACGGGCGCAGAGGCTGCTTCCAAAGACGGTAACGCAGCAACGTATCGAGCCGGCTTCTTTGCCGCTGTGCGGGCGCGATCAACTCCGCGGTTATTTTGTTAGCGTCCGCGAACGACAAGCATCCCGCTGGGCTTGGCAACCGCTCCGACCAGGTGGGCCGAAACTTCATGTATCACCAGGCCGATGCCCTGCTCGCCATTGGGACCGAGAGCAACGAGGACAGCTACACGAAGACGTGGGGCACGAACGATTTTTATTTCAAGGATTCTGACCCTGGTTATCCCTTTCCTTTGGGTCAGGTGCAGCCGGTGGGTAGCTTCCATCACGAGATGATGAAGGGGGACGCGCCTCCGCTGACTTCGGGGTTTGTTCTGGAGAAGATGAAGCAGCACGCGGTACCCTGGTGGCTCACGACAGAGGATCTTCCCGACCCGAGCAATCGTGTCACGTTGCACAACGCGACGCCGCTATCGATCGTGCATGCGCAGCCTGGTGTGGGTGGAGCCCATCCCTCGGGAGATACCGGGCGTAGCAACGAGTCGGAACAGGTTAGCGATTCCGGGCCGGGGCGGATTCAGTTGTCGTATACACCCAACAATGTGGAATCGTTCAATCGGCTCAAAGACCGGTGGGTCGATGTGCTGAAGAAGGCCGGGCATGCGACGACGTCCGTGCCGCTGCACGCTTATTTCAAGAAGCGCATTCCGCTGGAGGGCGTTGGCCACCAGAACGGCACTTGCCGCATGGGCAATGACCCCGCGACCAGCGTGCTGGACGCGCATTGCAAGGCTCATGATCTGGATAATCTCTACGTTGTCGATGCGTCTTGTTTTGTGTCGGCGAGTGCGGTGAATCCGTCGTTGACGATCATCGCGAATGCGATTCGGGTGGCGGAGCATTTGCTGGCCGAAAGGCTTAAGTGAGGGACCTGTGTCCCGGATTCAGCCCAAAAGGGTTTGCACGACAGAGGGTGAGTGAGAACGGCCATCACACAAATTGAGTCCCGCAGGGACTGCTGAAGGTTGTTCAGGCTTACGTCGCGACGTACTTCCAGCCGTCCCTGCGGGACTCAATTCGTAAATCCTGATTCTCACACACCCTCTTAAGCCCAGCTCTTCGTTGGGTCCATTACGGCCCGACTAGTCGCGCTATCAGAAAAGCGCGAAGCGGGGGATGCCTCTCCGCTAGGCGTAGCGAAACAGAGCTTTGAAGCCGTAGTCCATGTGCTGTTGAATGTGGCAGTGGAATAAGGATAAACCAGGCTGGTCAGCGACAAAGTCCACTACGGCGCGACCGTAATATGGAACTACAACTGTGTCTTTTAGGATGCCTCCCGTTTTGGTGCCGTTCATCTCCACCAACTCAAGCTGGTGGCGGTGCAGATGCAGAGGGTGTGCGTCATCTGTGCGGTTACGAAAGACCAGACGGTAACGAGTTCCCTGCTTCAACACGAACTCCCGCTCGTGCGGATAGGGTTTTCCGTTTACCAGCCAGGTATTGAATTTACCGGAGCCACCGGGAATCTTCTCGAAAATCATCTCGATGGTTTGGTCGGGCGCTACAGGGTTATCGCTGATTTTTCCAAAAATGGTATAGTTCCAGGCGGTTCGCGGAGCCACCCACTGCGGCTGCCGGTGCTGGTTCTCGTACTCCACGATCACACCCAGACCGGTGTTGCGAATTCTCTCTTCTGTCGCGCCCAGAATCCAGACGCCCGGCTGGTTCATTTCCACGATGGCATCGACCCGCTCGCCGGCGCCAAGCAAGATGCTATCTACCTTTTGCGGAACCGGCACCGGATTGCCATCCATGGCAATCACTTGAAATTGATGCCCCGCAAGCGCGATGCGCCGATTCTCAATCGCGCTCGCATTGAGCAGATGCATCAACACCCGCTGACCCTGTTTTACCCGGATCGGCTCCCCCGCACCCAACGCCTTATCGTTGATGGAGTAGGTCATGGAATTGACCTCAAGCCCGTTAGGGTCGGTGTTAAGAACCGCGGGCTTCTCGGGTTGCGGTCCGTGATGACCGTCGTCGTCATCGTCGTCCATGCTGCTGGTGAAGAACGGCTCCCAATCGCGCAGGGACAGAAAAATCTCCTGGTCATAATGCCCCGGGTCGTTCCCCCCATCTACGTAGACGAAGCCGAATTGCCCGGTGTAGGTGCCCCGGTGCAGGTCGGCTTCCGCCATGGTATGCGAGTGATACCATCGCGAGCCGGCCGGACGCGGCGTGAACTGATAACGCCGCCGGCCACGCGGAGGCACCGGAGGCGTGCCCTGTTCCTCAACTCCATCGACCTCCGAGGGGATGAGCATGCCGTGCCAATGCACCAATTCCGGTACATCTGTGTCGTTAATGACGTCGACAGTTACGGTCTTTCCCTCACGCATGCGCAACACCGGGCCGGGAGAGCTGTCGTTGTAACCGGTGGTGCTCAGGATGTGGTCGGGCGAGAGCTCCACGGTAACCGGAGCGATGCGCAGGGTGTAATCGGCTTTGGTAGTGCTGGCTGTGCGTCATGGCCGAGCAGCCTGGCTGCGTTCACCTGCGCTACGGCCGCACCGCCAATCTTCAAGAAGTCGCGCCGCTTCAAAAGACTGCCCCCTCGGCCTGACCTTGCAGAAATCGTCTCACGCAGAAAGAGGGCGTGGCAAACATTTGCATGGGACTACAAACCAGTCGCTCCCGGGCTGCGTCTATCAGACGAGAGGCTGGGGCGTTCTGGTACTCTCAAGGCACGCGCAGTGGCATTTTCGTCCGATGCCATGGGAGGGTTCAGCCCATGAAGCTCCTGCAAGCCAGTTCGGCGGCGCTGGTTGGAATGGCGTTGTGCTCCGTGGTCTACGCCTACCAGCGGACGGCGGACTTCGGCTTTAGCGACGATGCGGAAACGAATGTAAAGGCAGAGTTTTACTGGTCGCGGCTGAGTTATACCGCGGCCGTCGGCAGCAGCTTCGGAGGCGGTTATGGGGGCTACGGCGGATACGGCTGGGGCCGTTCCTGGTCCCGCGACTACCCCAAGGCCGACCGCCAGGTTCTACTGTGCGATGAAACGCCTTACCCGGATTCAGACCCGGTCTACAGAACAGGTCGTCGACCTGGACTCTGACAAGATTTTCGACTACCCGTGGATCTACGCCGTGCAAGTACAAACCTGGTCCTTTACCGATGAGGAGGCCAAGCGTTTACGGGAATACCTGCTGAAAGGCGGGTTCTTGATGGTCGATGACTTTCACGGTACGGCGGATTGGGAGGATTTCATGAACGGCATGCGCCAGGTATTTCCGAACCGCCCGATTGAAGACCTGGATAATAAAGACGAGATCTTCCACGTGCTGTACGACCTGGACGAGCGCATGCAGGTACCGGGGGAGCAATATATACGAACCGGCCGGACCTATGAGAAGGACGGCTACGTGCCCAAGTGGCGCGCCATCCGCGATGATAAGGGCCGCATCATCGTTGCCATCTGTCACAACATGCACCTCGGCGATGCCTGGGAATGGGCGGACGATCCGGATTATCCGGAGCCGTTCGCTTCCATGGCTTTCCGGGTGGCATTGAATTACATCGTTTACGGCATGACGCATTAAGGTTGGCAGACCGCGGGAACCCCGGTTTCGTACATGTTCCAATTCTTTTTCAAGTATCCGATGCCGGTGTTTTCCAAAGGCAAGTTTGTCCTGCTGGGCGCGTGGCCCGGCTGGGTGCTGGCTGCTGCTGATCGCTCGCGTGCGTTGCTCGGCCTGGCAGTGCTGATCTGGTCGCGGCTCCCCCAGGCGGCGGCAAACATCAGCCGGTGGCGCGCCGGGGCGGTGTGGCTGCTGCAGTCATTGCTCATCGCGACGGTACTGGTTCTGCTTTGGCAACCGGCCATCACCGTGGCCGAGCTGGCGCCGCAGCAGAACGTAATCGCGGTTGTACTCGATGATTCGCGCAGCATGGCGATTGCCGATAGCGGCAGCGACGGCAAGGCCACCCGCGAAGCTGCGGCACAGAAAGCGCTCGAGGACGGCGTGCTGGCAGGTTTGCAAAAGAAGTTTCAAACCCGGCTCTACCGGCTTGACAGCCGCGTGGCCCAGGCCGCTGCGCTCAAGGATATCCAGCCTGGCGGCCCCGGCCACCCACATCAACGATGGGCTGAAACAGCTGGCAAGCGAAACCTCCGATTTGCCCATCGGCGCCGTGGTGCTGCTGAGTGACGGGTCGGAAAATTCCATCGACGGTTCGGGTGACTTGAGTCTCGATACATTGAATGCGCTGCGCAATCGGCGCATACCGGTCCACACCGTCGGCTTCGGGAAAGAGCAACTGGCGCACGATCTGGAAGTGAACGACGTAAAGGTCGCCTCCCGGGCCCTGGCTGATTCGCGCATCCCGGCCACGGTTACCCTTCATCAACGAGGCTACGCGGGCAGTAAGGTAGTGCTGGTCGTCCGGGATGGAGACAAGACCCTTGGTTCCCGGGAGATCACGCTTGCCGCCGACGGTGCGACCCAGGTGGAAACGATCTTCTTTGGGCCGGGCGGCGCCGGCATCAAGAGTTTGCATTTCTCGGTCGGCCCCCTGGCCGGCGAAGAGAACCAGAACAACAATTCACTGACTCGCCTGCTCGGCGTAACCGCCGACAAACGCCGCATCCTTTATGTCGAAGGCGAACCGCGGTGGGAGTACAAGTTCATCCGGCGCGCCGAGGACGATGACAAGATCGTGCAGGTTGCCTCGATGCTGCGGACGACCGAGAACAAAATCTACCGCCAGGGCATCAGCGATCCCAAGGAGCTGGAGAATGGGTTCCCGGTTCGGCCGGAAGATCTCTTTGCTTACCAGGGGATCATCCTGGGCTCAGTGGAGGCAGGGTATTTCACTCCTTTGCAGCAGGAGTTGCTGCGCGAGTTCGTAGACCGCCGGGGCGGCGGGCTGCTTTTCCTGGGCGGTCGCTTCGCGCTGGGGGATGGAGGATGGGGCGGATCGAGCTCTGGTTGATTTGCTGCCGACGATTCTTCCCAATAGCAGGAACACGTTTCACCGCGATCCTGCTACTGCCGAACTCACCGCGGCCGGGGCGGATAGCCCGATCATGCGGCTGATGGATGATCCGGCCAAGAACGTCGACCGGTGGAAGAAGCTGACCTATCTGATGGACTACCAGGACGCAGGGACGGCGAAGCCGGGAGCGACGGTGCTGGCGCAAATGAGTGTTGGCGTCGCGCAAGCTGCCGTTGCTGGTCACGCAGAACTACGGCCGCGGCCGCACCGCGGTTATGGCCACTTCGGGAACCTGGCGGTGGCAGATGAGCCAGCCGCTGGGCGACCCGGCGCATGATCTTTTCTGGCAGCAACTGCTGCGCTGGCTGGTGCTGGAGTCGCCGGGGCAAATCGTGGTGAGTGCGCCCGCCCAGACGCTCATGGACGATGGCCACATTCAGCTTTCGGCCAACGTGCGCGATAAGGAGTATATGCCCGCTCCCGATGCCAAGGTGACGGCACATTTTATCGGGCCGGACGGGATCTCGGCCATGGTGGATATGACGCCGGCAGCAGATAACCCGGGAGTGTTCCACGCGGCGTGGACGGCGGAAAAGCCCGGCTCCTACCTGGCGGAGGTTACCGCCCAACGACGCGCCGATAAGGCCTCGGTAGACCTGGGAACCGATGCGCTTCCATTCCAGCGAATGGATGGCGTTGCGGAGAATTTTCACACTACGCAAAACCGGGAGCTGCTGGAGAAGCTCGCGTCAGAAACCGGCGGGCGCTACTGGAAGCCGGACGAGCTGAAGCGGTTGCCCAACGAGATCTCGTACTCCGACGCGGGGATTTCTGTACGGGACATCAAAGAATTATGGAATATGCCGGTGGTGTTGCTGTGGCTGCTGCTGCTGATGGGTGGGGAATGGCTGCTGCGGCGCAAGTGGGGTGTGGTATGAGACCGGCGCTGTTGTGGGTACTGATGACCGCACTCTGCGCGCACGCCAGCGTCTATTACGTCACGGTGGCAGGCCTGGGCGGCGAACCGGATTACGAGCAGCGGTTTACCGCGAATGCCAAAGACCTGGACAAATTATTCAAGGAATCCGGCAGCAGCGCGCACGTTTATACCTTGTACGGTCCGCAGGCGACGCGCGCGCAGCTTACGCAAACGCTCGCTTCTATCGCCCACGATGCAAAGCCGGAGGATGACTTTGTGCTGATGCTGATCGGGCACGGTTCCTTCGACGGCACCGACTACAAGTTCAACCTGGTGGGTCCTGATATCACAGCAGAGGAACTTGCGGAGCTGTGCGATCGCATTCCCGCGAAGCGGCAACTGATCGTGAATGCCACCAGCGCGAGCGGAGGATCGGTGGCCGCTCTGGAAAAACCCGGACGCGGCGTGATTGCCGCAACCAAGAGCGGTACGGAGAAAAATGCTACTGTCTTCGCACGCTACTGGGTGGAGGCGCTGCAGGATCCTACCGCCGATATTGATAAGAGTGACTCGATCAGCGCCATGGAGGCATTTGAATTTGCCCAGCGGAAGACCGCTGCCTTCTACGAGTCGCAAAAAAGGTTGGCGACAGAACATCCGGTCTTTGAAGATACTGGCAAGAACGAACCTGTCCGGGAGCCGTCAAAGAGTGAAGGAGTGCTGCTGGCCAACTTCACTGTGCTGCGGATCGGCGCTGCCCAGAAACAGGCGAACAATCCCGCCAAGCAGGCGCTGCTGGCAAAGAAGGAGGATCTGGAACAAAAGATCGACGCGCTTAAATATCAGAAGGCGGCGATGGATCCGGCGGATTATAAGCAACAGCTCACGGCGGCCCTGGTGCAGTTGGCACAAGTACAACAGGAACTCGATAAATGAACTGGCAGCAAAAATCCGGAGTATGGCTGGCGATGGTGCTCGGAAGTATGAGCCTTTGCCAGGCTGCGAATTCTCCGGACGCCTGCCACACCCTAAGCAAGCACGGCCAGCAGGCTGAAGCGAAATCCTGCTATGAGTCGCTGGTGCGGACCAATTCCCCTTACCTGCGGGCGGAAGGCTATTGGGGGCTGGAGCAGTATGACCAGGCGAATGAGGAGTTTCGTATCGCCACGGCGCAACCCGACAGTGATCCTCTGTATAAGGTTCGCTGGGGCATGCTGCTGCATCAACGATTCAACAACACCGACGCAGTGGGGCTGTTCCAGGAGGCACTGCAAAAAGATCCGAAGAACGCGCAAGCCTATTTAGGACTGGCGATCGTCAGCGGGGATGGGTTTGACGGCAAAGCTACGGACTATATCAGCCGGGCCCTGTTGCTCGATCCCAAGCTGGTGGAAGCTCATGAGTTCGCCGCCAACCTGGCTCTCGAAGATGCGGACACGGAACACGCGCTGAAGGAGGCCGACGCAGCGCTTGCGTTGTCTCCTGACGCACTGAACGCGATGGCGATTCATGCGGCGGTCGAGTTACTGGCGGATCGTTCTCCCGACGCGTGGCTGGACAAGATACACAAAGTGAACGCCGGCTACGGCGAGGGCTATGCGCACGTGGCGCATTATCTTGAGCTCAACTACCGCTTTGAAGACGCGATCGGCTACTACCGTAAGGCGATCGAGGCTGATCCGCGGTACTGGCCCGCCCGCTCCGCACTCGGCGTGGGCTTGATGCGCCTGGGCCAGGAAGACGAACCATTCAAGCAGCTGGAGATGTGTTACAACAACGGTTACCGGGACGCCGAGACCGTTAACAGCCTGCGTTTGCTGGATAGCTACAAGAATTTCGTTACCTACAAAGAGAACGGAACCATCCTGCGGCTGCGCAAGAACGAAGCGGAGCTGTTGCATCCCTACTTTGAAGCAGAGCTGCAACGTATCATTGCCACGTACAACAAGAAATACCAGATGACACTCACGGGCCCGGTGCAGGTTGAGGTCTATCCCGACCACGAGGACTTCGCCGTGCGCACCATGGGGATGCCGGGTTTGGGCGCACTTGGGGTCACTTTCGGGCAAGTCATCGCCATGGATAGCCCCTCTGCTCGCCAGCCGGGCGACTTCAACTGGGGCAGCACCCTGTGGCATGAGATGAGCCATGTCTACATCCTCACAGCTACCAACCACCGGGTACCGCGCTGGTTCACTGAAGGCCTTGCAGTACACGAGGAGACCCAGGTATCCCCAGAGTGGGGTGACCGGGTGTCGCCGGAGATCCTGGTCGCCATCCGGGATAAGAAGTTACTGCCGGTAGCCAAATTGGACCGCGGCTTTATCTTTCCGGACTATCCGGCGCAGGTGGTCGTGTCTTATTTCGAAGCGGGCAGCATTTGTGACTATATCAAGAGCAAATGGGGCGAAGGTAAGTTGCTCGACATGGTGCATTCCTATGCGCAACGCAAGACCACTCCGGAGGTCATTCAAGCGGACCTTGGCGTTTCGCCCGAAGAGTTCGACAAGCAATATTTGCAGTGGCTAGACAAAAACTATGGGGCACAGGCTGCCAACTTCGACCAGTCCCGCAAGGCACTGGAACAGATGGCAGAGGCGGCCAAACAGAAGCAGTACGATGCCGTGATCCAGCAGGGCGAAGCCGTCCGCCGCATGTATCCCGAGTACATCGGGGCCGCCAATCCGTATGAATTCGTTGCCGCTGCAGACCTGGCCAAGGGCGACAAGAAGGCCGCCGAAGCCATCCTCGTTGAGTATGAGAAGGTCGGCGGCGATGACCCGGCCACTCTTAAAAAGCTCGCCTCGCTCGAGGAGGAGCTGGGACAGCCAAAGGAAGCAGCGGCGACCCTGGATCGCATCAACTATATCTATCCTGTCCACGATGAAGAACTGCATCGCCATCTAGGCGACCTTTGGTTTGCTCAATCGAATTATTCCGGCGCGATTCGTGAGTATACGGCACTGGTGGCGCTTAATCCGCTGGATAAGGCTGGAGCGAACTTTAAACTCGCCCAGGCATACTACGCGTCAGGACAGAAGGACAAGGCCGAGGAGAGCGTACTGGCTGCGTTGGAGGCCGCGCCTGGGTATCGGCCGGCACAGAAGTTGCTGCTGGAAATAGAACACCCGGAACAGAAGGACGCACCCAAAACAGACTAGGGGGAGAGGTGGCCCGTGAAGAGTTTGGAGCAGACAGTTGCGGAATCCCACATCTCGCGAAAAACGAGCGAGATGTGGGGCACCCGATCGTCTATTGCCGGTACAGCAAGCCAGTCCATTGATCCTCGGCTTCGCTCGGGATGACAAAGGAAGGGGCAACGGCTCAATAGCGAGTGGTTGCCGGACCGAGGCGTTTTTCAAGGGTGGGCTACAAGTCCGGATCGAGATGACATTTTTTTAGGTGGGATTTCACTACTATCCATAAACCGCGTAGTCGAGAGGAAGGAAATTGCCGATGGTAACTCTCCCCGAACTTAGCCAGGACGCAGCCCAATTGCAACATCGCATCGAACGGTTCCATGCGGTCCGCGAAGGCATCCTCGCCCAAGTGCGCCAGGTCATCGTCGGCCAAGAGGAGGTGCTGGATCAGATCCTCACCGCGCTGTTTGTCGGTGGGCATTGCCTGATCACAGGGCTGCCCGGTACAGCGAAGACGCTGATGGTGCGTACCATCGCGGAAACCCTCGGCCTGAGCTTCCGGCGCATCCAGTTCACACCCGACCTGATGCCCTCCGACATTACCGGCACCGACATCATCGAGGAAGATCTCACCACCGGCCACCGTAAGTGGACCTTCGTGCATGGCCCGATCTTTGGCAACATCGTGCTAGCCGACGAAATCAACCGCACCCCACCCAAAACGCAGGCCGCATTGCTCGAAGCAATGCAGGAGCGGTCCTGCACTGTTCGCGGCCACGTGTACTCGCTCCCCGCGCCCTTCTTTGTGCTGGCCACACAAAATCCGATTGAGCTCGAAGGCACGTACCCTCTGCCCGAGGCGCAGCTCGACCGCTTTCTCTTCAACACCATTCTCGATTACCTGAGCGCCAGCGACGAGCTCAAGGTCGTTGACCTAACCACAACCACCAAGGTGGCCAAGGTGGAAGCAGTGACAACGGCCCAGGAACTACTGGAGTTCCAACAACTGGTGCGCATGGTGCCGATCGGTGAACCCGTGGCAAAGTACGTCGTCAACCTGGTGCGCGCGACCCGGTACAAGAATGAGAACGCACCCGACTTCGTAAAGAAGTATGTCAACTACGGGGGCAGCATTCGCGCCGCGCAGTACATTGTGCTGGCGGCAAAGGCCCGCGCACTCTCACGCCATCGCTACCACGTGACCTACGACGACGTTACGTCGCTGGCAATCCCGGTATTGCGTCATCGGATTTTGCTCAATTTTCATGCTGAGTCGGAACGCGTGGACGCGGATGAGATTCTCCGCCGGCTGATCGAACATATGCCGCCGCCGAAGGAGTCTTGATGCTGCAGCGCTTTCTCGATCCCGGGGTGCTCGCCAGCATCAGCAGCCTTGACCTGCTGGCCAAGACAGTGGTGGATGGCTTCGTTGCGGGTCTCCATCGCTCTCCTGATTTTGGCTTCAGCTCGGAGTTTGCCGAGTACCGCGCCTACACCCCCGGGGACGATCTGCGCCACGTCGATTGGAATTTGTTTGCGCGGACCGAGCGCTGCTACCTGAAGCGCTATCGCGGCGATACCAATAGCCAACTGACCATCCTGCTCGACGCCAGCAATTCGATGGACTACACCGCGGCCCCAGACCGGCCGAGCAAGATGGACTATGCCCGGTTTGCCGCAGCGTCGCTTTTCTATCTCGCGATCCACAATCAGCGCGACGCAGCCGGACTGATCGTTTTTGACGATGAAGTGCGCAATTACATTCGGCCTTCCACACGGCAGGGCCAGCTGCACCGGCTGCTAGCCGGACTGGAGCAGGCTGAGCCTCGGGCGCGGACCGACTTTACCAAGCCGTTGAATCACTTTCAGGAGCTCTTGCATCGACGCGGCATCGTGATCATGTTCTCCGATTTCTACGAGGACCCAGCGACCGTGGTGCGCACCGTCGAGCCCTTGCGCTACCACGGGAACGAAGTGGTTCTGTTCCACGTGCTCGACCCGAAAGAAATACGGCCAGACCTTCGCGGACCTGCGATCCTGATCGATCTCGAAACCGACCAGCGCCTGGAAGTGATTCCGGAATACGCGCGCACCGACTACATCAAAAAGATCGACGATCATATCGAGCAGCTGCGTAACCGCACGCGCGGTGCGGGCATGGATTACCACCTGCTGGTGACCGACCAGCCGCTGGACACTACGCTGCGCGAATACCTCGCCATTCGCCAGGGGGAGCGCTGATGGGATTTCTCAATCCATGGTTCCTGCTCGGGTTGGCGGCGCTCGGCTTGCCCATCTATATTCATCTGCTGCGCCGTCACGTGACGACGCCGCTACCTTTTAGCTCGTTGATGTTTTTTGAGCGGGGAACGCAAAGCTCCACGCGCCACCGGCGGCTGCGGTACCTGCTGCTCTTTTCTCTGCGCGCGGCATTGCTGTTGCTGTTGGTGCTGGCATTTGCCAATCCATTTATCCGCCGGGCAAGCGCTGGAGTGAACGACCGACTGCTGCTGGTGGTGGTGGATAACTCTTTCAGCATGAAGGCGGGCTCGCGGTTTGCGGATGCCAAGCAAGGCGCGTTGCAGCTGCTGGCATCGAGACCGCGAGCGCAGCGTGGCGAGGTGATGGCTTTGGGCGGCCGGCTCGCTGTGTTGACCCAGCCCATTCAGGATGCAGGGGCGCTGCGTTCCGCTGTGGAGAGTATTCAGCCCGAAGACTCGCGCGCGAATTTAGGGGAGCTTGCGCACGGAGTCCGCGCTTTAGTTGAGACCGTGCGGACACCGATTGAGCTGAACCTGTTCAGCGATATGCAGAAAACCGGCATACCGGCAAACTTCGCCGACATGGAGTTGCCTGCGAACGTATCTGTGGTTCTGCATCCGGTGGGAAAGGGCGCTACGCCTAACTGGACGGTCGAGGGGGTCAATGCTCCCGCTCAGCTTGCCGACCCGAAGGACTCGAAGAAATCGCGGGTGCAAGCGGTGATTGCCGGCTATGGAACGCCGGCTGCATCCAAGACAGTGTCGCTGGTCGTGAACGGCAACACCATCGCGACTCGCAAAGTCGAAGTGCCGGCGGATGGCCGGGCAACCGTGGAATTTCAACCGCTCGACGTGCCCTATGGCCTCAATCGTTGTGAGATCAGGATCGAGCCAGCTGACGGCTTTCCCGCGGATGACACCAGCGTGTTTGCCGTCAAACGGTCCGACCCGGAACGCGTGTTATTCGTTCATCAGCCAAGCGACACGCGCTCGGCGGTGTACTTTAGCGCGGCGTTGTCCGCTGCCACCCAAGGGGCTTTCATCCTGCAGTCGATCGACAGTGAAAAGTCCGCGGACATTGCTCCCTCTAAGTACGCCTTCGTGGTACTCTCCGACACTTTGGCTCTGCCTTCGATCTTTGAAAATGCATTGTTGCGCTACGTTCAGGGCGGCGGCAGCGTGCTGATTGCAACCGGAACCTCGGCTGCACACCATACCCGTATCCCTATCTTCGGCGGATATTCTTCCGAGCCGCACCTCTATACGCGCAATGGTTACGCTGGGGTGGGGCAGACGGATCTTACTCACCCGGTGATGAATGAAGCAGGATGGGCCGATATGAAGGTTTACTACGCAGCCGGCGTGGATGCGGCGCAAGCGCGCGTGCTGGCGCGGCTGACAGATCAAACCCCACTGCTGATGGAAAAGCAAATTGGCGAGGGCCACGTGCTTCTCTTTGCCTCTGGACTAGACAATCTCACCAACGACCTTCCGGTGCGTCCTGCATTTGTGCCGTTTGTCGACCGGACAGCCCGGTTTCTATCCGGCAGTGACAAAGCCGGTGGCAGCAGGCTGGTCGATTCGTTTGTTCCCTTGCGCACGTCCGGGGCAGCTAATCCGTCTGCGGGTGTCGAAATCATCGATCCGGATGGCCGGCGGGCGTTGTCGCTCACAGAAGCGGCCAAGGCGCAGTCGTTCCAGTTGACGCGAGCCGGCTTCTATCGCATTCGCTTTGCCAATGGCAGGGACGCGTTGATCGGGGTGAATCCCGATCGACGCGAATCGAACCTGGAGCCGATTGCCAAGGACATGCTCGCGCTCTGGGGCGGTCATCCCACATCGCCGGCGAGCACCGTGGGAACCGTGCAGGAAAAAAACACCCCCCGTAGCCTGTGGTGGTACGTTATGCTGCTTGTATTGGTGGCGGCGGTTGCCGAGTCCATCGTTGCCAGCCGCTACCTCGGCACACAGAGGGAGGAGGCATGAGCAACGCCAATCCTAGCTCGAATCAAGACAGGCTCAACCTCTATATCCACGAACTGCATCAGCGGCTGCGGCTGGGTGTGTCTCTGCGCGGCGCGGCGATCCTCACCGCCACCGCTCTGATATCAACCGTCTTCCTGGTTCTTATCCTCAATCGGTTTGCCTTCCCCGTACGCGGACTCATCGGCGCCCGTTCGCTGCTGGTGGTGGTCATCGCTTGCGCGGGAGGCCTTGCGCTGGCGCTTCCGTTGCTGCGTCTTACCCGCCGCCGCGCCACGGTCGTGGCGGAGTCGGCTTATCCTGAATTTCAGCAGCGGCTGCTGACTTTTGATGACCGGGAAAAAAAAGGCAATGATCCCTTTCTGGAACTGCTCGCTGCGGACACACTTTCTGTAGCGCGCGACGCTCAGCCGGCAAACCTGCTCCCCAACAATAAGCTGTATTTCCTGGCAGGCGCCGGCCTCGCTTGCGTGGCGGTGCTTGTCTGGCTGGTCACCGCGGGTCCCGGCTATTTGGGGTACGGAGCTTCCCTGCTCTGGACCGGGCCTAAGGCTCTCCCGCTTTACGACATCAAGGTTACGCCCGGGGATGTTGCTGTACGCCGCAACGCCGATCAATTGATCACCGCGCACCTCATCGGCCTCAGGCCGGAAAAGGTGCGTTTGTTTGCGCGCTATAAGAGTTCCCAGGGAAAAGCGGGTTGGGAACCGGTCGCGATGCAGGCCACCGATCCCTCTGACTTTCAGTTCCTCTTTGCCGGGCTTCCTGAAGACGTTGAGTACTACGTGGAGGCTGGACCTCTCACTTCCCGTCACTACAAAGTCCGCGTGGTTGATTTGCCCTCTGTAAAGCAAATGCGGGTAACGTATCACTACCCGAAATGGACCGGCATGCAACCGGTCACCGAAGAGCACGGCGGGGACCTGCGTGCTATCGAGGGCACGAATGCAGAGCTGACGGTGCGGATGGATCGGCCCCTGCGCAACGGCCAGCTCACTCTTGATGATGGGAAACAGATCACGCTGAGCGGCGGCGAGGGGAATGTCTACAAGGGGGCCATCCTAATGCAAAAGGATGGCGCTTATCACGTGGCTGCGCTCGACCAGGGCCAGCCGGTTCGCCTATCGGAGGACTACTTTATTGCGACCGACAAAGCGAACCCGCCCGAAATCGCTATCGATCGGCCGACGGGAGATTATCGAGCGAGCCCCATCGAGGAAGTCACGGTCGGGGTGAAGGCATCCGATGAGTTCGGCTTGAACAAGGTAAGCCTCCACTATTCCGTGAATGGCGGGCCGGAGAAAACGGTTGATCTATCGCAGCAGCCGGGCGCGAAAAATGTGAGCGGCTCGACGACGCTGAGCCTGGAAGACTTCAAGCTGATTCCGGGCGATCTGGTTAGCCTTTATGCCACGGCGAAAGATGGGCACGCGGAAGCGCGCACCGACATGGCATTTATCCAGGCAGACCCGTTCGAGCGCGAGTTCTCGCAATCGCAGCAGATGGGCGGTGGCGGCGGTGGGGGCGGCGGGATGGGAAACCAAACCGACATCTCGAAGCGCGAGAAGGAGTTGATCGCGGCAACCTGGAAGCGCCAGAACGACAAGACGGCGAGTACCAAGGATGCAGCGGAAGCGGGCAAGTTCCTCTCTGGCGTGCAGACCAAGTTGCAGGAACAGGCTTTGTCGCTCGCGGCGCGCATGGACAGCAGGGATTTGTCGTCTGCTAATGAGGAGTTCAACAGCTTCGGTCACGACATGCAGGCGGCAGCGGCGGCAATGACTCCATCCTCCGCCAAGCTAAAGCAAATGCAGTGGCACGACGCCATTCCTGCGGAGCAGAAATCTCTGCAGTATCTGCTGCGCGCAGAGGCCACCTTCCGCAAAATACAGGTGGCGTTTGGTCAACAGCGCGGCGGCGGTGGTGGAGGAGGCGGCGGTGCGGGCCGCGACCTGGCCAGCCTTTTCGATCTTGAACTGGACACGGAAAAGAATCAGTACGAAACCGCGCAGACGGGGTCGGCGGCAGACCAGAAGGCGAAAGCCGTCGACGATGCTTTGGCGAAGCTCGATGCCCTGGCGCGCCGCCAGGAAGAGCTGGCCCAGCAGCAACGCAACCATCCGCAGACCATGCAGGAACGGTGGCAGCAGGAGATGCTGCGCCGTGAGGCGGAAGAGCTGCAACGTCAAATGGAGCAGATGGCCCAGAACGGGCAACAGCAAAACGGGCAGCAGGGGCAGAGCGGAGAACAGAGTCAGCAGGGGCAGAAAGGCCAGCAGGGACAACAGGGGCAACAGAGCGGCCAGCAGGGGCAGCAGAGCGCCAGTGGCTCGTCGGGCGGATCGTCTTCAGGCGGGTCCTCCGGTCAATCGCAGTCGGCCCGGTCCCGTGGATCCCAGTCCAATGGAAGTGGAGACGGGACGGATCCGCGCGTGACCCAGGCGTTGAACCGGCTGCGCAACGCCGACCAGGAGATGAAGCGCAGTGCCGGGCAGGAACAGAGTTCCGAAGCAGCGCGGCGAGCGGCCGACCAACTTCGCCAGGCTGCGGGCTTGATGAGCAGCACGCAGCAACAGCAAGCTACGGGCAAACTCGATTCCCTCGCTCGCGAAAGTGATCGCCTGAGCAAGGAAGAACACGCCCAGGCAGATCGCATTCGCAGCATGACCGGGCAGGCTGGGGCATCGAACCAGGAGCAGTACGAGGCCAGGTTGCAGCAGCGCAACAAACTGGCAGAGGACCGGCAGCAGTTATCCGACGATCTTTCTCAGTTGGAGAAGAACCTGCGAAATGCGGCACGTGAACTGTCGCCAAGCCAACCTCAGGCCGCCTCAAAATTGCGTGACGCCCTGGGGGGGATGGACCAAACCGATCTGACGAACCGGACGCAGCGGACTGCTGACTGGTTGCGCCGGGGGATCAATCCTAATTCCAACGGAACCGAAGAAGGCATCGGCAAAGGCCTCGACCAGTTAAGCCAACAAGTGCACCAGGCACAGCAAGGTTTGGGCCCAGGCAAACCGGGGCAGGGTCAGGGACAGGCCGGCGACCAAACGGCAGCGCTGGATCATGTCGAACGGTTCAGAGATCAGGTTGAGTCTCTAACCGGACGTGGACAGCAGAGAGGGCAACGCGGACAACCTGGCCAACAACCCGGGCAGGGTGGACAGCCAGGACAGGGACGAGGGCAGCAAGCGGGTCAGCAACCGGGCCAAGGTGGACAGCCGGGTCAGCGGCAAGGGCAATGGAACAGTCAGGGTGGCCCAGGGGCGCAAATTGCCGAGGGGAATGGCGGAAATCAACGCGGGGGAAACCAGGTCGCGCAGGATAACCTTAGCGGCGATGTAGGCAATTGGCGGTCGGGTGGCGGCGGGGTAGGGACAGCCTGGAACAACGTGAATACCGGCAACAACCACTTTGATCGGTCGCGTGGAGCAGCCGTTCCTGACAACTCGGGTGTACCGGCCGACCCGGAGCGTACCTTCCAGCAAGGGATGGTGGAGTTGAATCAGCTTCGCCATTTGGCCCAGAATGATCCGGCGGCGTTGAAGGAGGTCCAGGAGCTGGCGCGCGAGATGCAGCGCCTGGACCCAAAACGCTTCCCAGGCAATCCGCTGATGGTCGAGCAACTGCACACTGAAGTGCTCGCCGGCGTCGACAAACTAGAACTGCAGCTGCGTCACGATTCCGATGGGCAGACACCGGGTGAGGTCCGTACGACGAAAGAGTCTCCGATTCCGGCTGGATACGAGGAAGCTGTAGCGGAATATTACCGACGCCTTAGCAAAGGCCAGTAACGCTACCGGCATTGAGGGGTCAGCATTTGTGGTATCCCACATCTCGCGAAAAACGAGCGAGATATGGGGCCCGGGTTTTGTTGCAGGGACGGCCCGGATTACTTGCCGCGGTAATCCTTGAAGAGCGCTGGAAATTGCTGTTTGAGGGCTTCTACCTTTGGACGATCACAGACCAGGATGTAGGGATTGTCCGGGTGGTTCAAGGCGTAATCCTGGTGGTAGGATTCGGCATCGTAAAACCCCTTTAGCGGCACAACCTGGGTCACGATTGGTTTGCGAAAAACTTTGGCCGCGTCTAGTTGAGCGATGTAAGCCTTGCCGATCTTCTGCTGCTCGTCGTTGGCGTAAAAGATGACGGATCGATAGGATTCACCGACATCCGGTCCCTGGCGGTTCAGCTGAGTGGGGTCATGAACCACGGAAAAGAATATCTGCAGCAGGCGCCCGTAGGTTATCTTAGACGGGTCATAAACGACCTTCACTGACTCCGCGTGCCCCGTGTTCTCCTGGCCAACCTGTTCGTAGGTCGCAGTGGCGGCGGATCCACCCGAGTAGCCAGCCGTGGTATCCAGCACCCCTTTGACGCGCTCAAACACAGATTGCGTGCCCCAGAAGCAGCCGCCGGCAAACACCGCTGTCTGTTTTCCCGGTGTCTGTGCCAACGCGCTATCAGTGGTAGGAGCGGGGATTGGGGGCTTGTTCGCTGCATTGCACCCCAGACAGGCCGCAAAGGCTATCAGCAATGTAACCACGGCGTTGCGCACGGCGAAGGAACGGGACATGGGACGACTCCTAGGTAATACCCTGTATGAGACGAGAATACGGTTCAGAAGTTACAGTGAGTTCACTCGACCGAACAAACCAGCTCCTTTCAGGATTTCGCCGCAATATGTTGCCGATACCCTTGCATATTCGTCACGTTGATCTCGGCGATCGGCGAAGGGGGTTTCGCTGCGCTGGTCGATGCTGCGCAGGTGGTCGTTGGTCAGTTCCACGGCAGCGGCTCCGAGATTCTCTTCCAACCGATGCAGCTTCGTGGTGCCGGGAATCGCGTTTTCCTTCCCCGATCTTCGACACGCTCTCTCGCCGCTTCTACACACCCACAGGACTTTAGCCAACCCAGCTCGTGTGTACACCTTAAAACTCTTCCACGCCTGGGCGAAAGCCGAGTTGGCCCTTCGTGGCAATGCAAAGCAGGGCGGCCACGCCTGCGAACGCCATCCAAAGAACATTGTGCTGGACTGGATTGCTACCTAGCTTGGCTTTTCCAATAAAGTCATTCAGGATGACTCCGATTCCCACGTTGTAGAACCCATGCACGATGACGGCACATATCGTGCTGCCTCCTGACTTGTTGAATCCGAAGGACAAGAAAACGGATGCTGCCATTGTGAGGGGTACAAACTGCCACCATGTCACGTTGTAAACGTGGGCAAACAACAATAGAAGATGCCAGTTGGCCCAGAAAAACCCAAGGATGAGTGAAGATGCCACGGGACTGAAGCGGTGCTGCAATCTAGGGAGTGCATATCCGCGCCAGTCAGACTCTTCGCCGAGCCAAGAGATTAGGGCCAACTTGCGTCAGTATCTGCATCAGCACCGGCCATTGCCAGCGATCAAAGCCAGACTTCGTGACAAGAAAAGCGGTGAGGAACGTTGCAGCAAGAATTGCCGAGACGCCGAACGCAACCCCAATCAAAAAACCCTTCAGAGTGGTCCAGAGTTGCACGGCTCTCCAGTTACGTGCGAAAACCCAATGTGTCGTCAGCGCCGCAAGCGTAGGACCGAAGGTCCCAATCGAGAAAGAGAAAAAGGAGTGACTTCTCCCCAGAAGGATGGGGAGCCAAAGAACGAGGCTGAATCCATATGCGAGCACGAAGTAAAGCGCCACCTGGCTCGAATTCCAGCCTGGAAACTTCAGCTCGGTTTCGGCTAGATCGTTCACCGAGCGCATTATTCCATATCGTCTGTTCACAAACCACTGGTGCTCGAGGACAGGAATGTGTCATTTCTACCCTCAACTATCCGCAAGGCTCCCTCAAAATCGACTTATCGGTTACTTCTATTTTTCATTTAGCGAGTACAACGCGCTCATTGAGATTGCGCGGGTCTTCTCCCGGGCATCTCTCTTCGCCGCAACTCACTGTGGAACCAACAGCCATCAAAACAGCCCCCAAACGATTTTGGCCTCTCCTGATTCGAGAGGCCAATTCATCTAAACTCTTTATTATCTTGGTGCCGGGAGGGGGGGTCGAACCCCCACGAGGTTGCCCTCGGCGGATTTTGAGTCCGCTGCGTCTGCCAGTTCCGCCATCCCGGCTCGTCGCGCCAGTCAGCGCAAAGCTAGTATCGCATAGCTGCCGAACCGCTTCCAATCGAGACACGGCTCCGTTCCTTGCGGCACACCGTACCAACTCTGTCTCTGATCATGACCATGGTGCTGTTGGGCGCGGGATCTGCCGGTCACCGTGTTCACTCTCCAGCCGATGCAAATAGCAAGACCGCAAAGCGTCACAGATCCTTCGTCGGTCCCGGTGATCGAGCACAATGGTGCGGAAAGAGAAGAGCATATGGCGGTGACCGATTCGCAAACTCTCGAACGGCTCAGACGCGAAGAAAGCTTGGCAGAGCGGGAAGGTAGGCAGGCTTTGAACATCGCGGCGATACTTAAAAACCATCCCCAGTATGATGCTGCCCGGCAGAAGGCCGACGTGCTGTTGGCCAAGGCCTTAGCGTTGCGTGAGCAGATCGTCAAAATCGAAACAGTATGAAAAATGTTGCGAAGGAGTTCAGTTAGTCGAACGTCCGCAGCCAGATGTCGCGCACAGAAATCTTGCACGGCTGGCTTTCGATTTCAAAACCAATAAGCCCCGACTGGTTATTGACTGAGTCCTTATTGTCATCGATGAAGACCGCCATCAGTTGGCCGTTCATGATATGCATCATGACGCCGCCGCGCGCGATGACTTCGTAGTCATTCCATTCATTGACGTTCACATAGCCGCCGAGCGCTTGCTTGTCGCCAATATTCGCAACCAGCCGATTGGGCTGGCCTGGCAGCGCCTCCGTTACCTGGCCGCGATACGCAAGGATCCCCTGCATCGTATTTTCGGAGTACCACTGGCCCGTATACGCCGCCGCCCGCGCCGTTACCGGAAACCAGAAGTCTGCCTGTGGGCCGGTCATCATAAACTTCAGATCATACGGCGGCTCGCCCTTTGGTTGTGGCCGCGTCCACGGCACGCCCGTGACACTGCGGTACTGGATGCCGCCACCACCGCCCTTTTCGATCTTCATTTGTAGCTTCAGATCAAAATCACGCGCCTTGTCGCCCCGATAGACGATGTAGTTGTTGCCCTTTGCTTTGCCCTCGAACGTTTCTCCCACCATGACGCCGTCTTCGACGCGCCAGATGCTGGGATCGGCGTCCCATCCGGTGAAGCTCTTGCCGTCGAAAATCTGCTTGAACCCGGTGTGCTCGTCGATGTCATAAGGCGCGGGGTCGTGAAATTTCGGCATTCCAGGAAGCTTCTCGCCATGCGGACCCGTCTGCGGCGGCTGCGCTGCAGGGGACTCGAGTGCAGGCGGCACCGACTGAGCCATGACCACGCCACTCAGCGATGCGATCAGTACACCCAGGGCAGCTGCCTGCACAAATGGCGAACCAATCAAACGCGTGCACGAGGAATACAACGACGACATGGAGTTTCAAACCTCCGATTGAGACGACTCAAAAACACTAGAAGTCTAGCCGAATCGAACCCGATCTCGAAATCTTTCACTCCTTGGCCGGCCGCACACCAGTAAATCTCTTGCCCGCCGCGTGCCGCACACCTTCTCCTCGGTGGGTACGTCGCGCAGCCGCATGATCATCGCCTTCTGTCCTGCGGGCAAGATGGAGCAATATTTCCGCGATGCGGAGCTTGCTAAGCAACACGCCGGGGATGCCGCCTTCATAGCACGATACGAGATGGAGTGGGTTGGCCCTTCTCCGTTTTGGAAGGCCTAGGCCGAGCGGCCACGCTCAACCCATTTTGATACCATGTTCCCCGATAATGGCAAATACCGAAATCAGGTGCGTTGTCCCAAGAAGCTGTCGGACCTGCTTCCCCAGGTTGACCAGTTCCAGGCTGCACCCTGCTGAGCGGCACGAAACGTAAAGCCGAACCAGCGTTCCCAGCCCCATGCTGTCGACCCGCGCAAGATTGGTCAGGTCCAAAACGATTCTCTTGGTCTCCGGAATCAGCGCGCTGACCTTGCTGTACAGCACGTCGTTCACGCCCGCGACCAACCTGCCATTGCATTGCACAACAATCGTGTCGCCCGTTCGTAGAACTTCAAGCGTAAGAAGACTCGTAGCTGCTTTATCCGGCATCGGGTGTTGCCTTATCGTTAATCATCGGATTTTGAGGTGGCGCCCGATTCTCGCATATTGCGCGGGGGATTGAAACGGCAAATCCCTCGTCGATGGATGTATGACGCATCAAATACTCCTGTGGACTGCTCAAACTTGCATGCTCCGGAACCCGTGCCCCTGCCTGCCTTGCTGTCGCAGGTGCTGGTCGCGTTCACGATCGAGTTCGACAACGAATTCGAGCATCAAGTGCCTCATCGCACAACCAACCACGGTGCAACCGCCGGTTCCCGTCACGTTCCCTGGTTGGTCTCGAGAGTCATGTGGTCGAACTTCCTGCAATTCGTCGATGCAGATGGAACCACCATCCGCGATCTGCGGAGCCGCCTCTGGATGCCGGACAAGGACCTCCGCATCTGGCTCACTCGCCTCGCGGATTGGTGGGGTTACCTCGTGATCGAGTCCACGCAAGCCGGAACGGCAGCAAAACGAATGCATCCCGCGGCCGTGGTCCTCCCCACCGCAGCAGGTCGCAAGGCTCTGCAGGTGTGGCCCACCCTCGACGACCTTGTTGAACATCGCTGGCGGGAGCGGTTCGGAAGCAACACAATCGACCATCTCCGCCAGTCATTGTCTACGATCGCCCGCCGCATCAACGCGCCCGACAGTCTCCCAATTTTGAGTTACGGCCTGTTCAGCAAAAGACCAGAACCTAACAATCAGCAAAGGACAGAGACGGTAGCAAACCAGGTTGAACTTTCTCTGCCATCGCTCCTCTCCCGAGTGTTGCTTTTCTTCGCGATCGAGTTCGAGCGAGCGTCTGAGGTGTCGCTCGCCATCAGCGCCAATGTCCTGCGGCTGCTAACCGGCGAAGGAGTTCCGCTCAGTGAACTTCCACGGATGGCTGCGGTGTCCAAAGAAGCAATCGCGATGTCGTTGAGCTTTCTCGTCAAGCAGGGATACGCAGCGGAGAAATCGAAATCGGATAGCGAGCGCGGGAAGCTGGTTCTGCTGACGCCCAAAGGAAGCAGAGCTAAGGAAATCTACACTCGACTCGCCGGCACGATCGAGCAGCAATGGCAGCAACTCTACGGCGAGAGCCCCGTCGCCCTGCTCCGGGAATCGCTGGCCCAATTGGCCGGTGGCCCGAGACCATCGCCTATCCTTCGCTGCCTGGAACCGTATCCGGACGGATGGCGAGCCTCGCTCCCCAAACCCGAATGCCTCCCGCACTACCCGATGATCCTGCATCGCGGCGGTTTCCCGGACGGCTCCTGAAACGGGGCAGCCGTTTTATCTCATCCCTAGCAACGAGACTCCCGAGCGTCGCTGCTCGAGAAATCGCCGCACTGCGGGATCGCGCTCCAGGCCGATGGCAATCTCATACGCTTGCCCAGCCTCGTCGTGCGCACCCGCCTTCGCGAGCAGCTCCGCCCGCGCCGCCCAATAAGGCTGGTATTCGGCAAGCCGGCCATCGCCGCTATGATCGGGCATTGCCTCGAGTCCTGCCTGCGCATCGTATAGTTCCGCCAGGGCCAGCGCGCGATTGATCGCCACCACGGGCGATCCGGTGATCGTGAAGAGTGCGTCGTAGATTTGCAACACCGCTTCCCAATTGCCATACCCGCGTGCGGCAGCGATACACGTGCGCCGACTGCACTGCGGCTTCGAGTTGATAGCGGCCCGTCACCCCAAAAACGCTGGCCCGCACCAGCAGGGCTTCGGCCTCATCGATCATTTGCGCATCCCAGCGAAGTGGATCCTGCTTCGCCAGCGGAACATACTCCCCACCTTCGCTGCGGCGCGCACCCCGGCGTGCTTCCGCATGCAGCATCAGTGCCAGCAGGCCGATCGCCTCCGGCTCGTCCGGCAGCATCTCGCCTACCAGCCGGGCCAGAAAGAATGCTTCGCCGGTCAGATCGCGTCGCGAGCTGTCAGTACTGCCCGCATCGCTCCATCCTTCGGAAAACGCCGTATAGATGGCCGCCAGCACCGCATCGAGCCTTCCCGGGAGTTCTGCGCGCTCCGGGATACAAAACGAAATGCCTGCCTCCCGAATCTTGCTCTTGGCGCGTGCCAACCGCTTGCCCATGGCCGCAGGAGACATCAGGAAAGCCGATGCAATGGTCGCCGCATCGAGCCCCAAAATAGTCTGCAAAATCAAGGGCGCACGAATCCCTGCCTCAATCGCCGGATGCGCACAGGCAAACATAAGCGCCAGGCGTCGATCCGGAATCTCCCCATCCGCAGATGCGACCCCTTGGGCCACACGTTCTATATCTTGCGTCTAGGAGCTCGCTGCTGTGCTCTCGCCGTTTCATGTCGATCAGCTTGCGCCGGGCCACGGTCAGCAGCCATGCTTCCGGGTTTGCCGGGCAGCCATTGTGCGGCCAGGTTTGCAGAGCGGAAGCGAAAGCTTCCGAGAGCGCGTCTTCAGCAGCAGCCAGGTCACGGCTGCGCGCGGCAACAAAAGCGACCAGTTTGCCGTAGCTGCGGCGCGCAACCGCTTCTGCTGTGCTGCGCGCCTCATCGCCTGTGCAGGTATTCATGGATCACATCCCCGGGGAGGAAAAGCCGGTCAGACTACATACTCCAGATCGGGCGCACTTCCACCACTCCATGATGGACCGCGGGGCAGCGGGAAGCCCACGAAAGCGCGGCGTCCAGATCAGGTACGTCGATCAGAAAGTAGCCGCCCAGTTGCTCTTTTGAATCGACATAAGGGCCATCCACCACTTGCGGCTTGCCGTTGGTACTCCGCACTGTTGTCGCTACTGTGCTTGGCTGCAGCCGATTGCTGCCTTTTATCACGCCCGATGTCTTGAGCGCTTCACTGTAAGCAGCATAGGCCGCAATTCCTTGTTCCTGCTCGCTCTTCGACATCTTGGGCCAGCCGCTCTCGTCTACATACGCCATCAATAGATATTGCATAAAAACCTCCGTCGTGGATTTTAGTCGGGCGTTGTCGTCCGCTACTACCACGACGTGCGAGCGTCGGCGATTTGGACATCCGCCGGTCTTTTTTCTTAGCGCAGAGCCGCCACGCGCCGGGTCACTTCCATTCGTACCTTCGGCATATCCTGCTTGAGCAGCGCTCCATTCTGCACCAGCAAATCGCCGCCGACATACACCCGCTCCAGGTCGCGCTCCCCGGCAACAAACACCAGCGAAGCATAGGGATCGAAGACCGTCCGGAAGCGGGTCGGATCGACCATCAGGAAGTCCGCAAACTTCCCCGGCTCCAGGCTGCCCAGCCGGTCAGCCACGCCCAGCACATCTGCGCTGCCCATGGTGTGCATCCGCAGCACATCGTACGGGCTCATGATGGTCGCGTCCTCATACTTGTCCCGGATCGCGTAAAGCCCGGTGCGCATGTTTTCAAATGGATCCGCCACGTCGGCGCTGGCCTCGCCATCCACCCCCATGCCCACCCGGATGCCGGCCTTCAGGCACGCGGGAATATCCGCCGTTCCCGAAGCCAGCCGCCCATTCGACAGCGGATTCCAGCTCATCGCCACCCCTGCTTTGCCGCTCTGCTCCAGGATGAAGGGATTGGTATGAATGAAATGCCCGAAGATCAACTGCTTCGAGAGCATCCCGCTATCCATAAACCAACGAAACTTGCTTTGTTGTTCATACTGCGTGTTCGGCGGCTCCAGGTAGTGGGTCTCGTTGCCCAAGTGGAACTCGTCTCCCAGCTGCTTCTCCATCAACGTCTGCTGATAGGTGTTATTGAACGCCGTCAACCCGCTGATCATCACCGCGAGAAAGTTGCTTGACTCTTGGCTGCTTGCTCGTCCAATCCAGAAATGCTTTCAGCGGAACCCGCGCCTGCTCGGCCCCATAAGCCGGCTTCACTCCCAATTCGGTAGCCCTTCCCACCGACATGCTGTGCACAAAGCGGATGCCGGAGTCCATCTCCGCGCGAAACCCACTCTGGTCATATTCATCCGCGGTCTGCGGATTCTGCCCCCGCGTCCGCGCCTCAAAGTTGAAGTTATAAACGCCCGTGATCCCATGCTGCAGATGGTCGAGCGCACCATCCAGCGTGAACCAGTACATATCCTCGGGGCTCGACTTCACCGCCGGTTTGTACAGCGCGTCGATCCATCCCAACAGGGTCTGGTCCGAGCCCAGCCCGCGAAATGCGCTCTGCCACAAGTGGCTATGCGCAGAGATAAAGCCGGGGATAATCCAGTGACCCGCCGCATCCAGGTTCTCTTTAGCCTGCAAGCCTGCTGGAGGATCGCCCGCCGCAACCGTCAATAATCGGCCATCCTCGCCCACCACCATGTACCCTTTCACCGGCTCGCGCTGGTCTTTCGCCATGGTGAGGATGAACGCATTCGTCACCACCAGCTTCGCCGGAGCAGTAGATTGCGCGAGACCAGCCGCCACGTTCATCAAAGCAGCCAAAAAACAAGCGGTCTTCATAGGAGTCATTGGAAATTACTAAATGAGACTCCCGCTCAGAACAACAAAAAACCATCAACGCCACTCCTTTCCCTTCCACAAACTCTGGGATACCACGAACCTTCACCCTTTTTGCTCATCGTGGTCCTTTGCTGGGGGGCAGCAACATGGCGCTATGATGTAACCTCCCATGACCGCAAACGCGAAAGTCATCCTGGCGGCCGCCGACTCGATCGACGAAACGGAGAACCTGCCGCGGCTGCTTTGCTACGGGCTGCAGCACGTGTTGGTGATGTATGCCGGCACAGTGGCGGTACCGTTGATTTTGGGCAGCGCACTGCAGTTTACCCCTCGGCAGGTCATCGCCCTCATCAGCGCCGATCTGTTTACTTCAGGATTCGCGACCCTGCTGCAGACCCTGGGCTGGTGGAAGTTCGGCGCCCGTCTTCCGCTCATTCAAGGCTGCTCCTTCATCTGCGTCCCGCCCATGATTCTGATCGGCAGCCGTTATGGCATCCCAGCGCTCTACGGGTCCGTTATTTGCTGCGGTTTGTTCACCATCCTGGTAGGGCCCTGGTTCAGCCGCGTGCTGCGCTTTTTCCCGCCGGTCGTGATCGGCTCCGTGATCACCGTAATCGGCATATCCCTACTGCCCGTGGCCGGCGGTTGGCTGGGTGGCGGAGACCCTGCTGCGGCGGACTTCGGCAGCCTCGTACACCTCAGTCTGGGCATGGCCACCATTGCGCTGATCGTAGTCACCCAGCGCTTCGGTCGCGGCATGTTCGCCAACCTCAGCGTATTGCTCGGACTGATCGGTGGCACCGCCCTGGCCGCCCTGACCGGTCAAGCCAGCTTCCATCAAGTGCCGGCCACCCCGTGGTTTGCCATGGCCCATCCGTTGCTCTTCGGGCCTCCGCATTTTGTGCTGCTGCCCGCCGTAGTCATGAGCCTTTCCATGCTGGTGGTCATGACGGAAACCACCGGCAACTGTCTGGCCATCGGTGAGATCGCCGGCCGGCCGATTGGCCCAACCACCCTCACGGCAGCTTTTCGCGCAGACGGGCTATCCACCGTGTTGGGCGGCATCTTCAACAGCTTTCCCTACAATGTGTATTCCCAAAACACCGGCCTGCTCGCACTTTCCAAGGTCAAGAGCCGCTTTGCGGTCGCCGCGGGAGGCGGATTGCTCGTTCTCCTTGGATTGCTCCCCAAACTCGCCGCCGTGATCGCCGGTATTCCGCGGCCGGTCCTGGGCGGTGCGTCCATCGTGATGTTCGGCATGACCATGATGGCCGGCATCGAAGAACTGACCCGCGTCCGCTATCACGGCACCAGCAACGCGATCATCGTAGCCATCTCCGTGAGCATGGGCGTATTGCCCATCGCGTCCCCTCAACTGTTCGCGCACGCCCCGGATACAGCCCGGCTCTTTCTCAACAGCGGCATTTTCCTGACCGCAGCCACCGCGGTCCTCCTCAACCTTCTCTTTTCCTCGAAAGTGGAGAACTAAACTGTGGAACAAGTAACCGAACAGGATCTGAACTTCCTAAGGCAAGCGATCAACCTCGCGCGCCAGGCCCGCAACGACGGCCGCCATCCATTCGGCGCGCTCATCGTAGACGAACGAGGTGAAACCGTCGTGGCCGCACGCAACAACGCAGTGCGACCGGCCGGCGACCCCACACAGCACGCAGAAATGGTGGCCTGCGCCGAGGCTGCGAAGCTGCTGAGCGAGCCCGAACTCGCCCGCTGCACGCTCTACACCAGCACTGAGCCCTGCGCCATGTGCGCCGGTGCCATCTATTGGGTCGGCGTGGGCCGCGTTGTCTTCGCCCTGCCGGAAACCGGCCTCATGCGTTATACCGGCACCCACGAGGAAAATCCCACCCTCGACTTGCCCTGCCGCGAAGTCTTTGCCCGCGGCCAAAAGCCAATCGTCGTGGCCGGTCCATTCCTCGAAGACGAGGCCGGCAAAGTACACGAAGGCTTCTGGACTCCCTAATTCGCGTCCGGTGGGTTGCGGCCGAAGCGACATAAGGGAACCAAGGGTTAAACCCAGTAACTTCGGCCCATCAGTCGAATATCAGAAAAAGTTGCAGTTACGTTTGCCCAACCAAGATTGGACCACATACATGAGGGCGTGAGGCTAGGATGCAGTTATCATCTCTTGTTAGCGGTTTGGAGCTTGCCCATTCGCGAGCTTGTGGCACGTATAACGGCTACCCCCGATCCAGGTCGTACCCTCCAATGACTCCCAGACAACAGTGAATTCGCGGGAGCTTTTGACCTCGTATACAAAGCGATCCGTTGACTGTGCGGAAACATTGATTGGGGTGAGTGTTAGTTTTTCATCCTGCCAGCCATCAGTCTGATAGGCGGCATAGGCTGGATCGTCAGCATCAATCACCACAAACTGTTTGCGATCCCGATCGTAGCCCACGTAAAAGTGGCCAAACTGGCCCTCTTGGCTCTCCACAATTGTCGCCCAACCTGACTTCAAGCGTTTCATAGAAGAACCTGCTGCAAAGCTCGTACTTCCCACCTTCAGCATCGCCGAAGAGTTTTCATCGCTGCACCGCCAGTCTCCGCGAAACTTGAGCCCCATAGGCGGCGGGAATTGTCGAGCGACGGGAAAAATAGTTTGTCCGTTTGAAGGTACTGTGAAAGCTGGCAGTGCGCTGATGCCCATGCCGACGACGAGCCATAGGCAGAATTTGCCGCTCCGGTTTGCACTCATTTTGAGACCTCGTATAACCAGCGTCCGGTTTAGCGAACTTAGCCCTTTCGATAAACCAACTCTTACTGCTTTCGCGGACCAACTCTTCCACTCCCGCGGCATAGAGCGATGGAGCGTAATTGAAGAGAGGCCGAGATGATCCCGGGAAGCTTGCCCAGGGTGGTTTCGGTTGCCCGGATCCAGGTGTCAAGTAGATCTTGCGAGTTTTCCGCTGCGAACAATGAGGGTAATAGCCGCGGCCAGCCACCAGATCGCCTGCACACTGCCGAGCGAGGTCACCGACGCCGGTAGTGTAAGTGTCAGCAGGGAGGCTATTCCTACAATGGCAAAGCCTCCTCCGACCAGCAGGGCGAGGTATGCGAACACGCGTGGCAATACCGCGGAGTTAAATAGAACGATAGCCAGGGGGAGGAAGAGAGCGGGGGCGGCCACCACAAAATACAGATGCTGAACGGCCCAAATCAATTCAAGGCTGATGGATGTCATGAGCGGCGGGTCGAGGTAGAGCGCGCTGATATAGAACGTAATCTCAATGAGGCTAACCATCATGAGAACAGTAGCCCCGAAGAAGGTCATCCATCCCGCGAGGTGAGATGTCGCTCGACCCAGGTGAACCAGAGCGAAGGCGAAGAGAACGATGAACACCGGGCCGACCGCCTGGAGCCATGCTCCCCAAAGAATCGAAGCGTAAGACGCTTGAACGAACTTGGTGAACTCCGACGCCGGCGCACCCAACGGTGGCCCGGTGTTGATAGTGAACGAGATCATGAGCATTGCCACGCCGGCGATGCCGCTGATACCGCTGAGAATACAAAATAGCCGCCTGGATTTCGTGCTATCCAACATAATGCGCTCCTTGCCTGTTACTGGTTGCCGGCATGCTTTACCGTGTTTCGTGCGAACTGGAGCGCACACTGTGGTGCAGTGCGTGCTTGATGTCCGGACTGAATTCGCGGATGACATAGATGGCCGTCGTGATCCCTACTGCGACGTTCCCCTGACGGAAACCGTAGACCAGAGGGGTGTAATTACCCGGATACCAAGACGTCATGATCATGGGCCCGGCATAGATCCCGGCCAAGCCTGAGAGGTCGGGACGGCGTCGCCCTTGGTCGTCATAAGTTATGAGTGTCCGGCTAACCGCGTGCAACGTCCTGTGAAGACCACCTTGGCAGGCGCAGGGGAAGTATCGCGTGTCCTGATGGAGCGCGGCGGCAAGGGAGGAGTGGACGGCCCCCGCGATCGTGAACCGCGCAAACTCCGAACCCATATGCTCGGAAAACCCGAGTGCTCCTGAATCCCAGTGCGGCACGTTCCCGGCTGCGTCCCCGAGACCGGTGAAGAAGGTCTGGAAGAATGCTCCTCGGGATGTAAAGTTCGCTCGTTTGAAGTCCTGCCAGCGCTGTTGTCCGGTCATGGGCTTGAAAGTAATGGGTCGCGAAAACCAGGGAGTCGAGGAGCCGGAGGGAGCATCCGGCAGAGTCGCGGCAGTCGGGGCCAGGAGAGCCTTAAATGACTGCGACTGAGCCGGAGCGACCAAGAGCAGGAAGACACCGAAGGAACTCGTTAGCTCTACGAAGGCCCGGAACTTGGGTCGCTTTCGTTCAACGTGGGCGATGTTGTTCATTCCGTTATTCATTTGGTCCCTCTTCCGCGATCGCAAGGGCAGCAAGTGTTCTCGATATAGCTAATCGATATAACGACACGATATATCGAACCGGTGTAAAATAGCAACTAGGAATCCAAAAGATTTTTGAGCGACCAGTCGGGGCGCTCAGCCGTGACCTTTCAAATGAGGCCGGAGCGGAGGGATATGTACGAATTGTTTTTGCTAGGAAAGCTGATGGACCGGCCATGGCACGGCTACGATTTTCAGCGCGTGCTTAGCTCTGTTGTGGGGCCGGTACGTCAGGTAAGCTGGGGCACGATTTATCCCCTCCTTCGCCGGCTGGAAAAGGGGGGTTTTATTCAGCGTGTTTCCAAAGGAGTGGAAACGGAGGATGGTCGCGGTCGCCAACATTATGCGATCACGGACACCGGAAGGGAAAGATTTTTGGACCTGATGCAAGCGGAGCGCTGCAACGATCCCGATTATCGGACCACGTTCCGAGTCATGGTTGGCAACTTCAGTCGCGTGAATCCCGAAGTGCGAAGACACATCGTTGAAGGTTATTTGGGTAAGCTGTCGGCAATCGCTTCCCACGCCGAGGCCATGTCGAAGATTGTCGCAAAAGTGCCGGAAATGCCGGACGCAGACCGGAACAATATTCTGCTCTCGCTGGCCCACGATCGTTTTCTCGCCGAAGCGGACCGGGGGTGGGTACAGAGTCAGATGGCAGCCGTGATTTAACTGCGGAGTCACTCATGTGCAGCCAGGAGCGGTTCTTCGTGGCGTTTTGCCACGATCAGACCTGCAAGACGTCTCCCTCACGGGCGACCATCTCATACAGCACCGGGTTCACGAAAAATCCAAGGAACAGCCGTGAGATCAACCCTGCCACTATAACGATGGCAAACGGCCTCTGCGTATCCGAGCCAATCCCCGTGGAAAGGGCCGCCGGCAGCAATCCCAGGCACGCGACCAGGGCGGTCATCACAATCGGCCGCAGTCGCAGCAGGGAAGCTTCGCGCGTCGCCGTGCGGATATCCCGATTCTCCAGCCGCAACTTGTTGATGTACGAGACAAGAATGACCGCCGTCTCCACCGAAACTCCCATCAACGCCAGCAAGCCTAGTGCGGAAGACACACTGAACGGCGTATGCGTGAGCTTAAGTGCAATCAGCGCCCCCACCGGCTCGGTCAGCAAAACACCGACAGCAATGGTTATGGGGAATTTGAAGTTGCCGTAAAGCGCGAAAAGGATCATGAAGATGATCAGCAAAGCAAGCGGGCCAATAATCTCAATCTGGTGCTTCGCCTCCAGAAACTCGCTGTACTCCCCACCCCAGGCGAGCCGATACCCGGGAGGCAACGATTTCTCCAGATCCGCGATCGCATGTTGCCCCGCCAGCACAGCACTCTGCAGGTCACGCCCTTCAACGCTGTACTGCACGCCAATGTAACGGGAATTGTTTTCCCGATAGATAAACGACGCGCCCCCAGCCTCGTGAATGTTCGATAACTCGCTCAGTGGAATCTGTTGGCCGGTTGGCGTACCCACCAACAGGTTCCCGATCTGCTGCGCATTTTCCCGAAACTCCGGCTTCATGCGCACCACCAGGTCAAATAACTTTTCCCCCTGGATAACCTGGGTCGCCGCCTGTCCACCCACAGCGGCCTGCACCACCGCTTCCACGTCGGCAACATTAATGCCGTAGCGGGCGATCTTGTCGCGATCGACGTCGATCAGCAAACTAGGCTGGCCTAATTCACGCACCACCGTCAGCTCGGTAAAGCCCGGCACCTGGCTGAGCCGGCGCTTGATCTCCAGCGCCTTGCTCTGCAGCACATTCAGGTCGGGTCCGTAAATCTTCACCGCGAGCGCACTCTTGAGCCCGGTAAGCGCTTCATCCACCGCGTCCTCGGCCGGCTGCGTGTAATTGAAGATGACCCCCGGAAATCCACTCAGCTGCTTCTGGATATCCTCCTCCAACTCAGCCTTGTTGCGGATACGGCCGCCCTTCCAGGACGAGTCGCTGTAAGGCCTAAGGCCGACGTAGAACTCGTCATTAAAGAACCCGGTCGGATCCGTGCCATCGTCAGGACGGCCAAGCTCGGAGCCGACATCCGTGACCATCGGGTACTTCATCAGGATGTTCCTCACCTGGGGTGAGAACCGGCTCGCTTCCTCGAACGAGATCGTGTACGGCATGGTCGCGCGCACCCAAATCGCGCCCTCGTCCAGATGAGGCATGAACTCCCCACCAATGAACGGAATCAGCAATAACGTAGCCGCGAAAATCAAACTGGCCACCACCATGGTGATCCTGGGATGATCAAGACACCAGTCAAGCTCGACCGCATACTTCTCACGTAACCATTCGAACGGCTTGTTCACCCGCTCGCGCACTCCGTTTTTGAACCAGTACGCGCACATGACAGGAACGAACGTAAGCGTCAGGATCAAGGCGCCAATCAACGCAATCGACACTGTATCCGCCATCGGCTTGAACAGTTTTCCCGATGGTCCACCCAGCGCATAAATCGGCAGGTACCCCGCAATGATCACTGCGACGGAATAGAAGATGGGCCTGTCCACATCCTTGGCGGCCGCCAGGATCACCTTCTGCAGATCGTAGCTCTGACCTTCGCGCGCGCCCAGCTCACGGAAGATGTTCTCCACCATCACCAGGGTTCCATCAATGAGAATTCCAAAATCAATGGCCCCAATGGAAAGCAGGTTGGCAGCGACGCCGCGCGCGTGCAGGAAAATAAAAGAAAAAAGCAAAGCGAGAGGAATCGTGAGGGCGACGATCACCGCCGCGCGCAGGCTCACCAGGAAAGCCATCAGAACGATCAACACCAGGGTCATGCCCACCAGCATGTTGTGCTCGACGGTATCGATGGTCAATTGCACCAGGTCACTACGGTCGTAGTAAGGCCGCACCTTTATATCGGCGGGCAGAATGTTCTCATTCAGTTGCCGGCTTTTTTCCTCCACTCCTTTGAGCACATTTTGCGTTTGCTCGCCGCGGCGCATCATTATTACGCCTTCCACCGCGTCGTCTTTCTTGTTGAAGCCGAATTCGCCCAGGCGTGGAGCACCCCCGATCGTGACCTCGCCGATGTCGCGAACCCGCACCGGCACCCCGTTCTGCGAGCCCACAATGACGTCGCCGATATCTCGCGTATCGTGCACCAGACCCAGGCCGCGAACGTAATAAAACTGGCCTCCTTGCGAATAGAATCCGCCGCCGGCATTGGAGTTATTGACGGAGAGCTGCTGCAACACGGCCGGTACAGTGATGTGGTATGCGTAGAGGCGAGCCGGATCGAGCAGCACCTGGTACTGCATCACGGTGCCCCCGAACCCGGAATCGTCCGCGACCCCGGGAACCTGCTTGTACTCCCGGTCGATGACCCAATCCTCGTAGACCTTCAACTCTTGTGGAGTGCGGTCAGGGCTCTCGAGTACATATCGATAGACCAACCCGGACGGGCTCGCGAGCGGCGCCAGCGTAGGGGTCACGCCGGTCGGATACGTCACCTCGCTTAAGCGTTGGAACACTACCTGGCGGGCAAAATAGTCATCCGTGCCTTCGTCGAACGTCATGATCACATCGGAAAGCCCATACAGTGAAATCGAACGCATCACCGCCATCTTCGGCACGCCGTTCATTTCTACTTCTGTCGGGATCGTGACCAGGCGTTCGATTTCTTCCGCGGCGTGTCCCGGCCATTGCGTGATGACTTCAACCATGGGCGGCGAGAGATCGGGATACGCGTCCACCGGCATGTGCTGGAATGAAATCGCTCCAGCAACAGCGATGAACCCCACCAAAAGCAGGATCAGAAGCCGTTGCCGCAGCGCGAAATGGACGATGTGATGAATCATGGGAAGCCGCCTCCTCAGTGCTGCAGCGAATTAGCAAACTGAAGAAACAAGCTGCCGTCGCCCACAACCCTCTCTCCCGGGGAAAGGCCCCGCAGAACTTGCGTTTTCCCATCCAGGCTCTCGCCTATCTCCACGTCGCGCCGGCCAAACTGATTCGCGCTGACGGCCAGGTACACGAACGGCTGATTATTGTCGTCACGCAGAACCGAAGAGTCAGGCACGGCAATCGCATTTGGAATCGATCCGGCCGTCACCGTAACCGTGCAATACATATCTCGTTTCAATTTCTCTCCCGGGTTGTCGACAACAATGCGCGCTTGCAGCGTCCTGGTGTTGGGGTCGAGCGCCGGTGACACATACGAGATCCTTCCGTGGAAGCGCTCGGGATAGGAATCCGTTTCGACCACCACGTCATCGCCCGTGCGCACCGCGGCCAGATCTGCCTGGTATACGTTGGCCAGCACCCATACGGTGCTTAAGTCCGAAATCGTAAAGGCTTGCGTCTGCCCGGCCTGCACCACCTGTCCGGGTGAGACCAGGCGCTCGACAACCTCGCCCCCAATGGGTGCGAGCACAGGAATCAGCGCCGAACTCGGCGCCTTCGCCAGGTCGCCAGGATTCTTGATCCCGAGAATCCTCATGCCCTGGTCAGCCGCGTTCAAGTCAGCTTGGGCCTGGTTGCGATCCGACTCAGCCTGTTCCAGGTCGCGCTGCGCGATCGCATGATGCTGGTATAGATCCTGGGCGCGCACCCAATTCTTATCCGCCAGGCGAAAGGCGTCCGCCGCCTTTAAATAGGCGTCCAGCAACTGCGAATAATCCGGGCTGCTCACATCCAGCATGGGCTGCCCCGTCTTGACGTGCTGCCCCGGCACCACCAGGATGCGGCTCACCGGGCCCCCAACCTGGGTGATCACCGGAGTGGTGTTAAAAGCGTTGTAGGCCACAGCGCCTGTAAGCCGAAGCGTGCGTATCAATCGGGTTGGTTGAACAGTCACAACCTGAACGTGCGCCATCTGGTCTTGAGGAATCGTGAACAGCTGGGGAACGGAAGACGGAGAGCCGTTGGCCGAGTAGGAGGTCATCTGGCCCGCTCCCTTGCGATCGTTGGAACCGCAGCCCGTGAGCGTCACTGCGAAAGCCAACGCCATCGCGCGCTGGAACGTAATGGAGGAAGTTGTCATGGCAAACTCCTGGTTCCGACAGCCTGGCGTAGCTGTTCCGTCGCGAGCAGGTAGGAAGCGAGCGCCTGCCGATAAGCCAGTTGCGTAGCCCGATAGCTCCGCTCAGCATCAAGAAAATCCAGCAGGCTGGCCGCGCCGCGCCGGTACGCGTATTCACTGATGTCGCGGGATTGCTGTGCCTCGTCCAGATAACCGGATCGATAAAGTCCGACCACCTGGTCGTTGGTGCGTAAATTCTCAAACGCATCTCGCACGTCGGTCATCACCTGCCCGTTGGCGAATCTCTCCTGCTCCTGCGCTTGCGTGACGGCGTAGGCGGCGCGGGCAATTTCACCCTGGTTGCGATCGAAGATCGGCATCTCCATCTGCCCGAACAGAGAGATGTCGTTGAGGTAGCCTATGTGGGTGTAGCTGACTTGCCCGGTGATGTCTCTTTTGCCGATGGCCTGTTGCAGCGCATGTTGGCTGTTGGCGGCAGTCACTCCCTGCTGTGCAGCCCGCAAGTCGGGCCGGTTCTGCAACGCCATCGCCTGAAAGTCATCCACGTTGCCCTTGACCGGCTGGTAATCGAACGACCCAGCCACGTCGTAATCCGCAGCGATCGATTCGTACCCCAATAGCTGGCGCAGATCCGAGAGCCCTTCCACCCGGGCAAGCTTGGCTTGCGACACATCAGTCTGGAACTGCAGCATCTGCAGCTTGATTTTGAGCAGATCGTCTTCACTGATGTCGCCAGCGTTGTAACGAGCCTGGCTGATGTCAACTGTGTTCTGGAACCCCTGGAGATCCTGCTGCGCGAGCGCAAGCGTCGACTCTGCCAGTTCCACATTGATGAATCCGCTGGCAACGCTGAATGCAAGGCCGCGCTCACTGTCGGCGACCAGCGATCGCGTCTGCGCCGTAACGTCCCTGGCGGCCCGCAGCCGGTGTTGCCGCTTCTTTCCCCGCTCAAACAGGTAGCTGACGCCTAGGTCGAACTGCGCTGTGTTGTCGAGGTAATCTTCATTGAATTGGCTAGGCTGAAAAATCGGCAGGAACTGCCAATCGCTCAATATCACCGGGTTGGGGCGCAGGTTAGCGGTGATCTCCTCGGCTTCGCTCTGCTGGATTGTAGTGCGTGCAGCCAGCAGGTTGTGGTTGTGCCGCAGCGCCATCTGAATGGCGTCGTCCAGCGAAATGGTCACCGACGCCGGATTCTGAGCCAGCGTCTGAGCAGGAGGTGAGGGGGCTTGCGGTGCCGGAGATTGCCCCCACGCAGCCCACGAAACAGCTACGGTGACGGTACAAAATCGAAGAAGCAAACAGTATAAACGCATGGGCAGTCAGCCTTCTTGGCGGAGGGCGTACACAACTTGGCGTGCCGAGAGAAGCACGTAAAAAGGGGACTGTTTATGCGGGGGGTGCGCGGGCGGGAAGGCGTCGGGTGGTAGGACCCGGAGAGAAGTTATCCCTTTGCGGCTCCAGCCCGGTTCCTCGAGGGGCGGGAATGCCGACGCAGATGTTGGTCGGCGCCGGGGCGATAGCTTGATGGCTCAAATGGCAGATGGGGCAGGTGTCTGCGGGAGCGTTGGCGTGGTGATGCCATATTCCGCCGAGCGTTACTCCGAGCACAAACGCCAGCAGCGCAATGGGGGCCAGCCAACGCCAGATTTGTCTTCGCTCAGACACGTTTGACGTGCATTCAGAAACCTTGGATAGAGTCGAACTAGTGTAGCTCAAAAGGTGCGGGGTACACTGGCAGGATGACGAAACCGTCCAAGGTTGACCTGGTCGGCGTGGGCTTGAATGCGACGGACACGCTGATTGCCCTGGCAAGCTACCCGGAACGTGGTTCCAAAGTGGAGTACAGCTCCGCCACGGTCTTGCCGGGAGGTCAGGTTGCGACCACCGTGATCGCTTGTCAGCGCTGGGGCATGTCCACTCGCTACGTGGGCATCCTGGGCGACGACGCTGCTGCCGCCCTGCACCAGGAAGCCTTTGCCAGTGCCGGCGTGCAGGCGCAAATCGTTACCGTTCCCGGCAGGAACAAGTCCCCAGTCGTTAATCATCGTCGACGCCGGTGGTGAGCGGACCGTATTTGCCGGCGGGATCCCCGGGTCGCCCTGAAGCCTGCTCATCTCGAGCGCGAGTGGATCGTCAATGCGCGCGCCCTGCACGTCGATGGCTACGACACAGAGGCAGCGACCGTTGCCGCTCGTTGGGCCCGGGCAGCCCGCATACCCGTAATCGCCGATCTGGACGAGCTGTATCCCGGGGTAGAAAAACTTTTGCAGAACGTGGACTATCTCATCGTGAGCCGCGACATCCCTTGCCGGCTCGATGGGCGAGCCCGACCTGGAAATGTCACTGCGTCAAATGCAGCGTCGTTATGGTTGCTGCCTCACCGCGGCGACGCTAGGAGATAACGGCGTACTGGCGTGGGACGGGAAGCAGTTATACCAATTGTCTGCCTACTCCGTTCCGGTAGTCGATACAACCGGCGCAGGAGACATCTTCCACGCCGGTTTCATCTACGGACTCCTGCAGAATTGGCCTTTGGAGCGCCAACTCGACTTCGCCTGCGCCGCCGCAGCACTCAACTGCACCGCGTCCGGAGCCAGGGGCGGCATTCAATCCGTCGAGGCCATCGAGGAACTCATGGCCACCGGCCTTCGCCACCCCCCCGCTCATATCCACTGCACCGCAGATTCCGACTAACGCCCCATTTGCTCCAGCGCCTTTTGCGCAGTGTCGCGAACCCCAGGGTCGGGGCTGGCCAGTGCCTTGCGGCACTGCACTCTCGCCTCTGCCGTCTTGCCCTCACCCATGAAAATCAGTCCCAGTCCGAGGTTGGCTTCCAGATGACTGGGGTCGAGTTGGGTGCAAGCCTGTAATTCCTTAGCCGCCTCTTCAAACCTCTTCTGTGCACCCAGCAAATTCCCCAGATTGCAATGCGCATCCGCCAATCCCGGCTTCAAGCGGATAACCTCGCGGTATTGTTCGGCCGCCCCATCGCCCTGAGCCTGCGCCATCAGAACGTCACCGAGATCATCGTGCGTCTGCGCGTCGTCGGGGTCCAGCCGTGCGGCTTCGCGTAACTCAATCACTGCCTGATCGTAGGACTGGGTAAGCGCCAGCACCAGGGCGTAGCTGTGATGGGCCTCCGCATATTTCGGGTTGATCGCGATCGCCCTTTGGAAGTGGTACTCCGCTTCCGGATAACGATGGGCGCTCGCAAGCACGTTTCCCAGGTTGTTATGGGCCTCTGCAAAATCCGGTTGGCTCCGCAGGGCACTACGAAACTGAGCTTCGGCCTCTACCGGATCATTCTTTCGCACCGCGACTAATCCAAGCAGGTTTTGCGCTTCCGGCTGATCGGGGTTGATTTCGAGCGCACGCTTCAGCGCCTGTTGCGCCTGGGGAAGCATTCGCTGCCGTAAGTAGGCATTCCCCAAATCAGTAAACAGAGCCTCATCCGCCGGAGGAGCCGCGACCGCCTGCCGCAGCACTTCCGTAGCCCGCGCGTACTCTCCTTTACCAATCAGCGTAGCCGCCAGCTGTTTGGTAGCGGGGCGAAACTCCGGCTTCCTGCGCAAGGCCTCTTTGTACCAGCGAATGGCCTCGTCGCTCTTTCCCGCCCGAGCATAACCGTCTCCCAGTTCGAAATAGAAGTCCGGCGCACCCGGCGAGTACCGAACAATCGCCCTTTCCAGATGGGCAATGCCGCCTTCCGTGCCATGCTTCACCTCCGCGGTTGCGGTATACAGCTCATTCTCCGCGGTCCGCGGTAGCGGTGAAGGATAGTACGGCACCACAGGTTCAACCCCCTGGGGCGGATTGGCCACCTCCGCCATCGGCGCCAGCAGGTCACGGTCCGGCTTCGCGCGCTGGATGGAGTGGTCCGTCATCACCACGTGCACCACATCGTCGGTGCGTCGTTTTGGCATGTGGCATGAGAGACAATCCGCCCCCGCCGGCAAGCCGGCTTTGTGGACCACCGATTGATGGCAACCCTGGCACACCGCCACGTAGTGCGCAGTCGAATTCTGACTACGGTAGGACTGGTGAGGATCGTGGCAGGTAAGGCATGTCATCTGGCTCGACCGGAAGCACGCCGACATCCGCAATCGATACCCGGCATGTGCGATCTCGAACCGGTCCCCTTGTCCGGAGGCGCGGTCGAAGAAGAGTTTGTAATCCCCCAAAGGCTCTCCGGGGCGATAGGAATCGATGCTGCGGTTATACCGGCGAATCTCGTTTGGCATCAGGCTGCTGCTGGTCTCCAGATGGCATTGCATGCAGACTTCCAGCTGCCGGTCCCGGTTGAGACGCGCCGGATTGACGATCGCCTCCCGTATCTTTTCCCCCGGGGTACCGGCCGCGAGAGCCGCGCGCACGTGTGCGCCCCCAGGCCCATGACACCGCTGGCAATCGATCCCTTCCGGAATCGCGTTGGGGAAAAGCGATAGGCCGGTATCGCCGCGCTCCGGAAAACTGCCCTTCAGCGGCAGCCCGTTGTGGCACAGCAAACACTCGCCGGGGATGGCGCGCCGGAAGTCCTCCTGGCCCGGGCGGTCATAGCCCGGGCTCATCGCCCAGTAGCCCGAATTCTCTATATACCAGGAGACCGGCAATTCGATCAGCCAGAACACCGCTGAGACCCTCCGTCCGAACGGGTATCATGCTGGAAGTATGAGGCATCTTTCCCGGGGCAAGTCGTTGCCGGCCTTTATCTTTCTCGTCTTCGCGTGCGCCCTGGTGGCGCGCGCATCCACGCCGCCGGCGCCTTTGAATGTCGCGGGCCTGGGCATGGGCACCGTCGCACTGGATGGTGAGTGGCAGTTCCATTTAGGAGACGATCCAGCCTGGGCCTCTTCTGCACTGGATGACTCGAACTGGGAGCGGATCGGAGTCGAGAAGCCCTGGGGCGAACAAACGCACTTCGGCTACACCGGGTATGCCTGGTACCGCCGTCACGTAAATTTTCTGCCCGTGCGCGGCGTCCAAACTGATCTGGCTCTTCTGCTGCCGCGGATCAATGACGCCTACGAGGTCTACTGGAACGGAAACCTGATTGGACACCAGGGCAAATTGCCGCCGCACGCTTACTACTATCGCGATCGGCCTCCCGAGATCGTCCCGCTTGGGCAGGCAGGTTCGGGCGTGCTTGCCTTCAGAGTGTGGAAGGCGCCGTATTTCTCTTCTGACACCGGTGAGGCCGGAGGCCTTAATAAACCACCCTTGGCAGGACCAGCCGACGCCATCGCGGCCTACAAGGGCAATCTCAACTATCAATGGCTCCGGCGCCAATTATTCGCTTTTGCCATCCAGCTCATCTACGTAATGATCGGCTTGCTTGGCTTCCTCGCCTGGCTCCGCAACCGCGAACGCCCGGTCCTGTTTTGGATGTCGGCGTGGGCGTGCGCTCTCTTGCTCTCCTCTTTTGTCTTTAACCTTCGTTTAGCGTTTACCGCTGCTTTTACCAGCGCTGCCCAGCAGCCTCTTCTTTCGGTCGCTGATATCGCTATCTGGTATCTGTTGCTGTATCTTTTGGAGCTCGACCGGAATCCGCGGCTACGGCGCTGGACCCGGATCCTGGCCTGCATCTCGATTTTCTGCGGTGTCGCCGACGGTCTGCTGCTCCTGATGGACTGGAGCGGCCCGCACGTACAAATGCTGCAGATCGGCGACGCTCTGCTTACGATACCAACCATGTTGATTGAAGCTTATCCGCTGGTGCTGATCGGCTTTGCCATAGGAAAGCGGCTGGATTCCGCTCGTTGGCTGATGGCTATCATGGGGGCGCTTACCCAGTTGACGCTGGGATTCTCAAATTTCACCGGTCAAGGCCAACGGTTCACCCACTGGACCATCTCTCGTAAAACCGGCGCCTTAAGCGTGGTGGAATTTGGCCTTCTTCTTATCTCTATCGTGTATGCCGTCTACCGCTATTCGGTCGAGCAAAGCGAGCGCCAGGGGGCTCTTGAGCAGGAATTTAAAAGCGCCCAGGAGCTGCAACAGGTGCTCATCCCGGAAACGCTTCCATCTCTCGATGGCTACGCGGTGACCAGTGCTTACCGGCCCGCGCAGCAGGTCGGCGGTGATTTCTTTCAATTGATCGCTCAGCCCGATGGCTCCGCATTGCTCGTCTTGGGCGACGTGAGCGGCAAGGGTCTTAAGGCAGCCATGACTGTCTCGTTGATCGTTGGCACCATCCGCACCGTGGCGGATACAGTCGACGATCCGGCGGAAGTTCTTTCAATCCTCAACCGTCGCCTGCATGGCCGCCTCAAAGATGGGTTCGTAACCTGCCTGGCACTGCGCCTGGATGCGGAAGGAGATTGTGTGCTGGCGAGTGCCGGCCATCCCGCTCCCTTCCTGAATAGAGACGAGCTCAATTTGCCGGGAGCTCTGCCGCTGGGCCTCAACCCGGCCACGACGAATGAGAACGTGCATCTCCACCTTGCCGTCGGAGACAGGCTCACCCTCTATACCGACGGCCTGCTGGAAGCCCGCAATTCCGCCGGTGAAATCTTCAGCTTCGACCGGTTGCGGGCACTGATCGCTACCCAGCCCGACGCAAAGCAAGCTACCGACGCGGCCGTTGCCTTCGGACAAGACGATGACATCACGGTGATGACCCTCACTCGCCTGGCCCCCGGAGTCGCATCCACCACCTCGCTGTTGGCGCCGGACCTGGTCTCATCAGGTGCTTAGCCTCTAAAAGGTGAACCAGCGATGATTCTGCCAAGACGTCGTGCGGCTTTGAGTGTTCCCCTCGTTGTCCTGTTCTCGATAGCGCTGGGTTGCCAGTCACAGAGTGCTCCGTCATCGGCGCCGGCGACGCCAAATGCAGAAGCGATTGCGGGGCAGCTTCGTACCATCGCGAATGCAGGAACTCTTGCCGATCTCAAATGGCCGAACTTTCCGGACTACCTCGAACACGTCCAAGCCCTGTATCAGGCGGTGAACTACACCCCTGTCTGGGTGCGCGACGGACAGCCAACTCCCCAGGCACAAGCCGTGATGACGGCGCTCGAAGTCAGCCGGCTCAAGGGTCTTAACCCGGAAGAATATGACGCCGAGCGATGGCCTTCGCGGCTGAGCGCGCTGAAGAGCGCACCTGGTGATCCAACCACGGTTGCCCATTTCGATGCAGCTCTTACCGTGAGCGCCATGCGCTACATCTCCGACCTGCACATCGGGCGCGTGAATCCAAAGCACTTCGAATTCGGCATCGATGTCGCTCAAAAACGCTACGACCTGCCACAGTTCCTGCTACAAAAGCTGCTGCCGGCAAGCAACGTGCCCGAAGTATTGAAGGCAGTGGAACCGCCCTACTACGGCTACCAGCGCACCGAAGCTGCCCTGCAGAATTATCTGGCGCTCGCCGATCTGGATCACAGCCCGCCCTTGCCTGAACTGCAAAAGACGCTGGCGCCCGGCGACCCCTATGTCGAGGCAGAGGCCTTGGTACAACGCCTGCAACTGCTGGGCGACCTGCCCAAGGGACCTGTCGGGGATGTCAAGCCCGGGTTTTACGACGGGCCGTTAGTCGACGGCGTAAAGCATTTCCAATCCCGCCACGGACTAAAACCGGACGGGCGACTCGGCAAGGATACGCTGCGCCAGCTGAACACCCCTCTCAGAGCTCGCATCCAGCAGCTTGATGATGCTTTGGAAAGGTGGAGATGGCTGCCGGTCGACTTTCCAACCTTGCCCGTGGCCGTGAATATCCCCGAGTTTGTTCTGCGCGTATTTTCCCCCGATCATCGCATTGCCTTGCGGATGAACGTCGTTGTCGGCAAAGCGGTCCGGAATGAAACCCCTGTTTTTGCCAAAGACATGAAGTACATCGTCTTTCGGCCCTACTGGAATGTTCCCTACAGCATCACCCGCGGTGAAATCATTCCCGCGATTACGAAAGACAGTGGTTATCTGGCGCGCAAGAATTTCGAGATTACCGACCAGAGCGGCCGCATTGTGACCAGCGGCGCCGTGAGTGCCGACGTGCTGGCGCAATTGCGCGCAGGCAAGCTGCTGGTGCGGCAAAGACCGGGCCCGGCGAACTCGCTGGGACTGGTCAAGTTCATGTTTCCCAACGAGCACAACGTCTATCTCCACAGCACGCCGTCACAGGCCCTGTTTTTAGAGTCGCGACGAGACTTTAGCCATGGTTGCATCAGGGTGGAGAAGCCGGCAGAGCTTGCGGCCTGGTTGTTGCAGGGGCAGCCTAAATGGACACTGGCCGCGGTAAAGGCTGCCATGCAATCCGGCCCGGATAATCAGCAGGTGAACCTGGACCGGCCGGTTCCGGTGGTCATTATCTATCTGACCGCGGTGGTTGAGGAGGACGGCGAGGTCTACTTCTTCGATGACATCTACGGCCACGATCGCTCGCTGAATGCCGTGCTCGCTAAGGGACCACCCTATCCCTGAGAATCCCTACCAGCGCCGTACCCGGCCGACGTCGACATGAACAAAATTGGAATGCTGGTAATAGCCCACGCCCCCCCGGCCCATCGACAACGCCGCATCGCGGACCTCGGCGCTCGAAACACCCGGAATCCGAATATCGATGGCCTTTGCTTCCATATGCTGGCTGTGCTCGGCAACGCCATGCCCGTGTTCCCGCAGGTAGTTGTTACTCCACGGAGTGCGGTACCCGCAAACGATGTCTATCTCGCCATCCGGATGGCCCAGCGTAGCCATCAGATCGTGCAGCAGGTCGAACTCCTTCACGTCGTAGTCCTTCACATCACCGGTGCGGTGGTCGCGGAGAAAATGGTCCAGTTCCGCGATGCCATCAGGCAGGTACTGATCGCCGATCCGGTAGACCACGTCGATATGCTCGCCGGTGTGTAAGTGATAGAGGCGTAGCCGGTAGGAGGTGGCGTTCTCTGCGCGGCATGGCAGAACCACCAGCAAACTAAGGCAGAACAAGAACTTGGCGATCGTCGAATGAGTAGCTTTCATAGGGCCCCAAGCTTCTTATTATAGCGAGTCCCTAAGGTTCTACCTTGACCACCGAAATTGACGTAAGGTTTCGCACCCAGCGAGCGGGGCGGCGTTCTTCGCTCGAGACCATCTTGAACGCGCCGTCCTTATCCAGCTTTTTTCCGTCGAGGGAGTCGGCCACGATGACGTCGCCGGTGTGGATAGACGGGTCGACCTCCGCCAATGAGTACAAGACACCATAACCGTCGACCCCTGATGCCACCACACCGGTGAGGAAGAGCCTACCGCGGACGCTTTCTCCCAAAGGCACACCGACCTTGCTGAGCAGGTCGGCTAGGGGGACACCTGAGTAAGTCTCGTTGGCCTTACTATGGCATTGAAGACGGAGACCGATTTGTGAGGCAAAGCCGCCAACTCCTCCGGGGATAATGTCAGCGTTTTGCCATCGTAAGTCTTGATTGTTAGGTGGGTCGATGGGCTCGAAGGCGCCGAATGCTCCATCTGCTGGGCGGCCGCGCCTGGCATGCCTCCCCAGAGCATGAGGGCAACGACGGCCTTGCCTCTGTTAACAGTTCGTGATCACACCTCAGAAGCGCGTCGTAAGATTCGTTAGCCATGCCGGGGAGTGATTCACGAGCCATGTCTCTGGCTGCCTATCCCTGCCGGAAAAGGTGGCGATTGCAATGATTAGCATCGGACTAGCTAGTGCAACCTTCCCTGCCCTTCCCGCTTGGAGGAGTTTTCCTCGAACACTCATCATCGCTGAGCGCGAGAGATAGCCAAGGATCACGACGGGAAGCGCCGCGCCAAGGCTGAATAGCCCCATGAGAGCAGCGGAGTCTGCGAGATGCTTCCCCTGGCTTGCCAATACGATCGCTACGCCAAGAGTGGGACCAACGCAGGGACTCCAGATCATCCCTAGTACAAGACCGACGACGAACTGCCCGTAAAGGCCGCTCAAACGAAGACGCGAAAGCAACTGGTTTCCTGCGTTGCCAATTCCTGATGTCGCCGCTGCAAAGCGCTGTTGCAGGCTGCTGGACAGGATGATCAACGCCAAGAGTCCCAGAAGCGCCGCGCCTACGCGCCGAACGAGTTCCGAGTTCAGTTCAAGCGCGGTGCCGGCCCATGCAAGCGTAGTCCCGATCGTCGCGTAGGAGATCGCTAACCCTAAGGCCAGCACGATCGGCGCACGATGATGCGCGTTCATGGCCGAACCTAGCAGAATAGGAACAATGGGAAGCACGCACGGCGACAAAGTCGAAAGCAATCCCGCCAAGAGTGCAAGGCCGTAAGAGACTAGGCCGAGGTGCATTGTCAGTGAACCGCGCTATTCAGAAGACGGTCGATTCCCTCCCGGGACGTGTCACCGACCGACCGGCCTTCCTCGTGCTTTCCGGTCAAGACGATCAGCGTGCTCTGAATTTCCACGTTGTAAGCTCTCAGTAGTGACGTGGCCGTATCGAAGTCAACAGTGAACGTGGTGAGGTCTTTGTACTTGCCCTGTGCCATCAACTCCCGGATCACAGGGGCTTGCGCTGCACAAATGGTGCACCAGTCTGCGCGGAAATCAAGCAGTATTGGCTTGCCCTCGACCGCAAGCTTTTCGAATTCGGCCTGATTGTAAGGCTTAATCTCGCCCGCAAATGCTCCGTGAGTGGAGAGCGACAACAGAAACAGCGCGGTAATCTTGAAGAGTTTGATGAGGCCCCCTTTCCGCTTTGATTGCGCGTTAGGGTTATCCTCTCGGCGCATCATGGTGCGGACGGAATAGCCAGCTTTCAGCGGTTGGGCAACAGTGACGCTGCCCGTCTCTCCAATTGCGCCGGTCACGATGATTCCTGACTCGGTCATGATCCGTCTCCTTCTAAAGTGTTCCGTTCTGCACCAGTGCGGTCACAAAGACAGTCACTTCTGCGCTCCAGGTCCCATCAATACCCGCAGGGGCGTCAACGGTCCGACGGCAATGTACTGGCTATCTACCAATTGCCCTTTGGCGAGCGGCAGGTCTTCCACAATCGCTCGCGCCTCATCCACGGACTTCGCGTCGACCAGGAAGATGACGCCCTTGCCATCGCCACGCGAATACCACTCCCGGATCTTCCCGTCGAGGTAGAGCTTCACAGTTGCTCGAGCCTCCTGCGGCATGACGGCAAAGACTTGTTGGAAGGTAACGCCGTCCTTTGGGGTCTCGATAACGAGTACAGCGGTGGTTTTGGGTATAGCCACACTTGGTAGGCCGGAAGCGGCCTCCGGCTGTGATTGCGCTACGGACAATACCGGCACCATGGCCAGGAGTAATGGGATCATGAATTTCATTGGTTCACCTCGAATCAGTCTGGTTAGATTCTGACTTTCTTAAAAGCGTACGACCGTACTCTTAAAGAACGAAAAAAATTACTCTTCAGCGAAACATTTTATGAAAAAGCTCCTCGCTTCCATCAAAATCTGATCACGCCTTTGGGGGGACAAGGTCATCCGGGCCGTAGTGAGCACCCCAGCCATGCTCGGGAACAACAGCTGAAACTTCGCCACTTTTTCTTCTCGTGTCTGACCAGAAACAAATGGCAGCAGCCGCTCACGATACGCTTCTCGCGACGCCTCAATTCGTTTTCGCACAGACAAAGGCTTCCGTGCAAACTCTGGCCCAAGGGCGGAAACCACACAACCCATTCCCGGCGAATTCGCATGGCGTGCGCTTAGATAGTGTTCGATGATGGCTCGCAGAGCCTGACCTTCGGGCGCGGAGTTTGCAACCTCTAACATGCCCCTTCCCATCTCATCGAATGCCCGTGCCACCGCTTCGACGAAAAGGTCGTCTTTACTCTTAAAATGCCGGTAGAAACCACCTTTCGTCAGGCCTACCTTCTTCATCACCGTACCGATGCCGCTGCTATCACCACCGTGCTCGCGGAAAGAGCGAGCGGCCACAGAAAGAATGTTCTCGTGATTCCGCGCTTTGTGTTCTGTTGAATACCGCACGCCATAAGATTACGGTCGCAATCTTTGCTTGTCAAGGCGTGAGCTTCAGCAAATTTTGTCCTCTTGGGTATACCACTCCTAGAAGCTTGCAAGGAGTCGATCTCGGACCGTATCTAGAATTGCTTGCCGCACTGCCTGGTCAGGCATTGTGCGAGCGAGGGCAATAGTTCCGACCATCGATGTCATGAGCATCAGGAAGTTTGAACCCTTTTCTTCCGCAGTTCTTCCCGGCAGGAAGGGAATCAGTTCGCTACGGAACTTCAATATTGCCGCTGAGATGCGTTGTTTCATTGCTGGAGGAGTGCGGGCAATGTCTGGAGCCAATGCAGCGATCGGGCATCCTATGTCTGCCCGGTCGCACCGCTCGAGCGAGAGATAGGTGGCTACCATGGCCTTCCACGCATCCCGTGAACCAGAGTCCTTCGCCGCGTCGATCAGCGTCTTGGTCAATTCCGCCAGGCTTTCTTCAATTGCCTCTACCACGAGATCGTCACGGCTGGAGAAGTGCTTATAAAATCCACCGTGGGTCAGCCCAGACGCTTTCATCAGCGTTGCAACCGCGGGTCCATTCAGGCCCTTTTTTCGCAGTTGACGGGAAGCGCTCTTCACGATCCGGCGATGGGTTCTTGCTTTGTGTTCGGCGTCGTAACGCATACTTTTAGATTATACTCATAATCCCACTGACTGTTCAACGATACGAGGTACGAGACCTTCCGGCTGCCTCCCGGGAGAAGCGGCGGCCGGTCCGGACGAGGGCGGCGTGCTGGATGGCGTCGCCTATATCGTGCTCATCGTGCCAGATTGCCGACTCAACCGCAAATCGTGGCGCCGACGGGAACGGCCGGCGCAGTTCGCGGTCGTAGCGATCGAAATTGAAGCCTGGGGTAAGAGGAGCCATCATGAACTGTGCGAACTCACGAAGCCAATTGCCGAGCGTCCGCTGATTGACAGGCTGCGCCGTATAGCGTCGAGCGATCGTCTCGAAGTTCTCGGCAGGACTACCGGTCACATCGAGCACGTCGGTGGTCGGAGCGCCGACCTCGAACGCGCCTCGCTTGTGGTCGTCGATGTAATAGCGGAGGTTGCTCAGTACATCGATCGAAAGGCCGGCCATCCGCGCGGATTTCATAAACAACCAAGTCGGAGTCGGGATAACCCTAAGGGATCGCTCATCTCGACGACAACGATCTCCGCCCCCTGCGATTTCAGGCGGGTGCTCCGGCCGTCTTCCCGGTGCACCATCGCGCGGACGGGATAGCCCGCCATCAGCAATTCGCTAACCACGACGCTACCCGTCTTCCCGGTTGCGCCGGTCACAACGATTCTTGGCTTGATCATGAACGTCTCCTTTGAAAGGCTCGCCAGAGGACCATGATTGGGAACTCCGGCGATGAGGAATGATTCAGGAAGCGGCTTGACGCGCGGCCCGAGTTCCTTCGGACTGACGGCGGAGTAGCAAATAGAACGATATGAAGTGCGTAATCATCAACAGGGGCACATAAATGATCACGATTGCGTATGTTGAGCCCAACCCACCTGAAACGGCCGGGAGACCGAGCTTAACACCATGGTAATAATCGACGAGAATGTCGATGGCTCCCACGAGATTGAAGGCGACTACGAGCGGCAAGAAGAGTGACCTTATCCTTATCGTGAAAAGAGCCAGAATTGCTAGCAATCCAGTTGCCAGGTCGCCGTACGCAGCGAACGGCGCGAAACCTAAAGGCAGATTGTGACCGACGACCCCTGGAAGAATAAACACGAGGCCGAAGAAACGAAAACTGTGGAGCGTTGCAATGGCGCGTTGGGCCTCGACGGGGTTCATGGCCTTGAGCTTGGGAAAGATATACGCACTTGTGCAAAGCAGCCACGCGACATAACCCAACACGAGATGCAGGTTGAAAATGATGGAAGGCGACATTTTTCCCCTTTCAGTTTTGGCCCGGTTTCCAGACTCTTCCTGATGAGATTATAATAGTAATCCTACGGATTCAGGTTTATTGTTCACCTGACCCGGGACGGTGCGGACGCCCATCCGGTACCACGGTTAGCGATGTTCGAAGTGATTGGTGACCGGGCATGTCACGAAGTTTGCCTTTCCGTTCCCGCCTCTGAAAGGAGTGCAGATCGCGCGAGAGTTCTATGTCGAAGCCAACAGTTCCTTCTCGATTACTTTTTCTCCCTGGAGCTCTGGGGAATCGCAATTTTTGGAAGCCGCTGGCACGTGGGTTGTCGAATCGAGCCGAAAGGGTCTTCATGGCATATCCAGGCTTCGATGGAGCGCCTGCAGAGCCCTCAATTTCCTGCCTCGAAGATTTGGTGAACGATGTAGTGTCTCGGATCGACCGCCCTACGGCACTGATCGCTCAGTCCATGGGAGGTGTGATTGCCGTTGAAGCCGCTCTACTCAAACGGGACTTCATCACACACCTCGTTCTGGTAGCTACTTCGGGAGGAATCGATACTGCAAGACTGGGCGCGGTCGATTGGCGTGAGGAGTTTAGGCGCCAAAATCCGCAGCTGCCCGATTGGTTTTCCTCTTTCCGTTCGGACTTGACTTCGCAACTGAAGAAAATTGAAATCCCTGTTCTCTTGCTCTGGGGCGACTGCGACCCCCTGAGTCCTGTTGCGGTAGGACGATGCCTTATGAGCCACTTCCCCGATGCGGACCTGCACATTATCCCGGGAGGAGAGCACGATCTAGCTCATAGGTATCCTCACTTGATCGCGCCTCTCATCGAAACGCACCTTGCAAGGTGAGACCGCATCTCCAGCGGGCCACTGGTCGGGTGACTCAGGTTCAAGAGCCTGCCATCCTTGCTCGAGGGCCAACAGCAATCCCTGAAACGACGTGAATTGACATGCCGAAGCCGCGCGTTCTATTGAGATTATTCACGATCACGCTGGAACTGTTGGAGGCACTCAACGAGCATCGTCGCCGTACAGGACTCGCCCATCTCGGTATTGAACATTGCGTGGTATAGGTGGGGTTCCGGCCATTTCAGCCCGAGATACTGCCGGACGAACGCAGCTCGCGCTTTGTCCGTTGTGTCGATCAGTTCGATTGCCTTGTCCTGAGTTTCGCCCCTGGAGATCAGTCTGCGGATCTTATGATCGCGAGATGCATAGAGAAACACATGGAAGACATCCTTGCGATTGCGCAGGAAAAACTGCGAACCGCGGCCGACAATCACCGACGGACCGCTGGAAAGTGCTGCCTTGACAGCTATTTCTGAAACAGCGGCGATCCGGCGCGCATCGAGCAAATGCAGCCGGTTGGTGGGCGGCAAGCCTCCCTCAAACCCGCCCCGAAGAAAGTCCTGGAAAACCCTGTACACGACAGGATCGGTTCGCCATTCTCTCTGCTCGACCGCCTCTGGCGTACTCTCGGTCAGTCGCGCGATTTCCTGTGTCAACCGTTCGTCCCACAGACTCCATCCAAGACGGCTGGCGACCAAACTGGCAATTTCGGATGCTCCGCAGCCGAACTCGCGCTCAATTGTTATGGCGTTAACCATTGCGTTTATCCTCAGCCCACCGCGACATCTCCGCCCGCTCCCGGATCATTTTTCTTCAAGAAAAACGCAAGAACGAACATGATGGAGCAGAGCGCGCCCAAGACCCAAAAGATGTCCATATAGGACAGTGCGCCGCCTTGTTGATGCACCAATTCGTAGAACCTCGCAATTGCCTGATCGTGGGCGTCCGCGGCGCGAAGTCCCGGAGTGCGCGATTTTTGAGCTCAGTGCCTGGAGTGCCGAACGATATGCAGGGGAATCGGGAGTGATGTGGCCGATGAGGATTTGCTGGTGATATTGAGCCCGCCGGGCAATCATCGTGGTCACGACGGAAGTTCCGATACTGCCGCCGATATTGCGCATGAAATTGATCATGCCGGAGACGCTATTGCCTTTCTCTGGAGGAACTCCGATGTAACCCGCTGCCGTGATGGGAACAAATAGAAATCCGATTCCTATCACCTGGGCGACGCGCAGCCACATCGCAAAGCGGAAGCTGACGAACAAATCAATCTGGTGCGCGCAATAGAACAGTCCAATGGCGAGGCACAGCCATCCCGTCGCGATCAGCCATCTCGCTTGAATCTTTGATGTAAGCCGCCCGACGATGGGCATCATCACCAGCAAGACAACTCCGCCGCCGGACAGGACGAGACCTGCAAGCTCTGCCGTGTAACCCATGAGCGTCTGCAGAAATTCTGGAATCAAGACCAGGGTGCTGAAGAGCATGAAGCCCATCATGAACATCATCAAGTTCGCTGCCGCGAAGTTGAAGCTCTTGAACATGCGGACATCGATGATCGGCTCTTTGCGGAACCATTCCCAGATGACCAGCGAGATAAGGCAAACCGTTGCGGTGATCGCCAGGGTGGTGATGAAATGCGAGCCGAACCAATCGTCTTCCTGCCCCTTGTCCAGAACCACCTGCAGCGAACCCACTCCCAGCGTCAACATCGATATTCCGATGTAGTCCACCCGGATACCCCCGCTCTTTAAGCGGCGGAGGAACGGCGGATCTTCGACCAGGGTGTGCGTCAAATAAAGAGCGAGGAGGACCACGGGCAGCGTGATGAAAAATATCCAGCGCCAGGAATAGTTGTCAGTAATCCAGCCTCCCAGCATCGGCCCGACCGTAGGGGCGAGAACTGCAGTAATGCCGTAGACAGCAAACGCCGAGCCGCGCTGCTCCGGAGGAAACGTATCGTTGAGAATGGCTTGTGCCATCGGTTGCAGTCCACCGCCACCGATGCCTTGCACAGCTCGAAACAACAGCAATAGCGGCAGACTGGGCGCTAACCCGCAAAGCAGTGAACTCACAGTGAAAATGGCAAGCGACATCATGAAGTACCGCTTGCGGCCGATCAACTCCGCGAGCCATCCGCTGATGGGTAAGACGATCGCGTTCGCAGCAAGGTACGAGGTGAGTACCCAGGTGCTGTCGTCGTAGCTGGCTCCCAGGCCTCCGGCGATGTAAGGCAACGCAACGTTGGCAACGCTCGTGTCCAGGACTTCGATAAACGCCGCCATCGACACGGTGGCGGCAATCGCCCAAGGATTTACCTTAGGGCGCCAGACGGCCTGCTCCGACGGAAGAGTCAGTGCTGCGGCGCTCATCGCAAGTACACTTTCGCTTCGACATTCATACCCGGCCGAAGCTGGTGGTCCTGATTTTCGCCCGGCTCCAGAACAATCTTTACCGGTACCCGCTGGACGATTTTCACGTAGTTGCCGGTTGCGTTTTCGGGCGGCAGCAAGCTGAAGATGGGCCCCGTTGCTCCCGCAATGCTATCGACATGACCGTGGTACGTGCGGCCGTTCGAGTCGAGCTCAATCTTTGCTTTCTGGCCCACGCGCATATGTTTGAGTTGGGTCTCTTTGAAATTCGCCGTGATCCACACCTGATCCAGGGGAACCACAGTGAGCAACTGCTCCCCAGGCTCGACGTTCAATCCGACGACAACCTTTTTCGTGACCTCCCCGGCTACAGGTGCAAATATTTTGGTGTATCCCAGATTCAACTGCGCTTGTTCGACAGCAGCTCTTTTCTGGTGTACATCCGCCATCGCCGAAAGGGCTTTGGCGCGCGTTGAGGCGACGCGTTGCGGCCCGGCTTGGGCATCTTCGTAGTGTGCCTCAGCCTCAGTGAGGCGGCTGTGCGCTTCTTGAACGGCTTGTTGAGCTGCGGCCTCGTCTGCTTCTGCCGCAGCTACGGCGGCGACATCGGTCGCTGCGGCGGCATAAGCATGGTCGTAGACTTGCTTCGGTACCTCCTCCTTCGCGAGCAGCAAGCGATAGCGTGTTACGTCATCTTGAGCCTTTACATTTTCGCGCTTGCGCTTCCAAAACGCGGGCGTGGGCGGCCGCGGCTTGCTTTTCTGCTGCCTGGATCGCTGCTTCCGCATTCTTAATATCCGAGGACGTGAATTTCAATTGGCTTGAGGTATCGACGGAAGATATGGGCACATCGATATTCGAACTTTTCGCGGCAGCCTCTGAAGTATCGAGCGTTGCCTGGGCTCTTGCCAATGCGACTTCATAGTCTTTTGGATCGATTTCCACGAGTGTGGAACCTGCCTCGACCCATTGGTTGTCCTCAACGTTGACCTTCTGGATATATCCGGAAATGCGAGCGCTGACAGGGTAAAGATGGACGTCCACCTGCGCATCGTCAGTGGATTCGAAGCCGGAAAGATAGTGCCAGAGGAAAGCACCGGCAACGGCCAGAACAACGAACGAGGCAAGAAATGATCCAACGCTTGTAGGAGCGCTTCGTCGGATAAGCTGAAACTGGGGGATAAGCTGAAATTGGCGGGTCAGCTGCGCCGGCGTTGTCCGCTGGTACGTTTGGCCCTTGCGGTGTTGCTTGCGGTGGATTCGTTGCTTGATTTTGCTCAGCCATACTCATTTTCCCTCCACGTATTCAGCAAAGCCTGATTCCGCGACGCCGATCGCTCTTGCCAGAGATATTTTTGCAAGGTTGTGGCTGTAAAGACTGGCAATGTAGCTGTCAGTAGCGATTGCCAGCGCATCTTGTGCTTGAACGACTTCAATGTTGTCTGTGACTCCCGAAATGAATCGATCGCGAGATTGTTCCAAGGTCTGAGTGGCGAGCGTTACCGCGCTTTTCTCGACAGAAACTTCTTGCGCAGCCGCTTCCAGATCGAGATAAGCGTCGCGAACCTCCTGATCGATCTTGGCTCGCAAGTCTTCCAGTCGCTGTCTTTCCTCTGTTAGCGAAGCGTCGGCCCGGAGAACATCCCCGTGTACTCTTCCACCCTGAAAAATAGGAATGCGGAGCGTGGCAGCCGCATCAACGGTGCCGTGCGACGAGCCCGGGTTAACTCCCGAGAGACCATAGTCGGTCTCCACACCTAACGATGGATACCGCTCGGCAGAAGCTGCTTTTCTCGCGAGCTCAGCGGACCGGACCTGATTCATCTGGCTCTGAAAATCAGGGCGAGCCTTGTAGGCGCTTTGGATCGCCTCATCGAGACTCGACGGCGTCAGCTCCCGGTAAGGGACGCGGGTGGTAATCTCGAACTTTTGGCCCAGAGGAAGTCCGATCGCTCGCGCCAAAACCAATTTCTGCTTGGCCAAATTATTTTGCGCGACAATCAGTTTCTGTTCGCGTGATTGCAGTTGCACCTGTGACCGTAGAACGTCCACGGCGGAGGCAAGGCCTGCGGTCTTCTGGTCGGAGGTCTGTTGAAAAAGTGCCTTGGCGGTGTCCCGTTGCGATGTGGCTGACTCAACTTCCGATTGGTCGGCGATGACCAGCAAATAGTTGGAGACAATCACAAGCACGACAATCTCGCGAGCATCTTTGGAGCTGAACTCCGCCGACTTCACCTGCGCCTTTGAAGATCGCGCCCGCTCGATGGATGCCCAATCAAAAGCGGACTGCGTGAGATAAGCCCGCGAGTCGAAATAGCCAAATGGGCCAATGATCGGAGGTTCTCCAGGAATGGTCAGACCGAAGGCCGCCTTCACATTGATTTGATGAACTCCGAAACCCGTATCGGTGACAACATTGGGAAGCAGCTCGCTCAGCGCTTGCCAGCGCTCTCCCCGCGCGTCGGTAACGACATCCGTGGCCAAAACTCCGCCGAGATTTTGCTTGAGTCCGCGGGCGACGGCGTCTTCGAGGGAAAGCGCCACTGGCGTTGCGCTGAGTTTTCCCGCAGGAACTCCTCCGAGGTACGGATTCTGCGACAGGGTTTGATAGTTATTCTGCCCGGCTTGAACGGCTGCCCTTGGCGCTCCTGTTACTTCGGCCAGAGCAATCGGGTTGTACGGCGCAGGCGTGGCTGGTGGGTTGTACTGTGCGAAGGCCACTTCTCCGCCGAGAAGGATGCAACTAAGCAGGAGTAGCTCACTCCAGGGTCTCCGTCCCATGGCGTCTCCTTAGCTAGAGAAATTTCAGCCGGCGTAGTGGATCGCGATGAGCCGATTCGCTCGCGAGGCGGCAGACAGCTAGGCGGCTTTCCGGGCGAGCAAATTGATGAGATTCTGGGCTGCAGCGGTTGAGGACGCGGGATTCTGGCCTGTGATGAGACGGCCGTCAACGACTGAAAACGGCTGCCAGTCCGCGACCTTCTCATAGATCGCTCCCAGCCGTAAGAGTTCGTCCTCTACTAGAAACGGCACAACGTGTGTCAGTTGGACCTCTTCTTCCTCTCCGTTCGTGAAGCCAGTGACATGCTTACCTTTTACCAGCGGCTCACCCTTATAAGTGACATGACGGAGCACACCGGGGGAGTGGCACACCAGGGCAATCGGCTTTCCCGAGTTGTAGAAGGACTCTAACAAGGCGATCGAAGCGGGGCTCTCTGCCAAGTCCCACAGTGGACCGTGTCCTCCGACATAGAACACCGTGTCGAAATCCGCTGCTTTCATATCCTCAAGCTTGACGGTATGGGCAAGTGCCGCCTTTGCTGTGTCATCCTGCTTGAATCGTGACATGGCCGAAGTTTGATTTTCGGGTAGATCGCTCTTGGGATCGACGGGGGGTTGGCCCCCTTTTGGTGAGGCGAGGGTCAGCTGAACACCGGCGTCCCGGAAAACAAAGTACGGGGCGGCAAATTCTTCAAGCCAGAAGCCTGTCTTGCGGCCCGTGTTGCCCAATTGATCGTGGGACGTTAACACCATCAGTATTTTCATGTTCATCCTCCTTCTTATTCCTCGTGCTTTTCGCGATCGAATCGGCTCGCAATGAGGCAATCACAACAGAGGGCCGAGAGATAAACAATTGGACCAAGGTATCGGCAGTACTTTGGTATCGGTCGACCAAAATCGTACAAAGTACAGTGCCACTTCACAGGCGGAAACAGGCATGCGCGCTGTCTACGCTGTCTCGTTGGCCAGGCGTGGGGTCACCGGCCTGTTCGAAGGCTCAAAGGGACTGGAGCGAATATTCGCCCAAATCGAACCGGGTGGATTGGGAGCTTCGGATCTCGGTGCCGCAAGGCCCTGGCCTTGGATTGGCTCCGCACCCGAGCGTGATTCGCACTTACTTGAGAGCCTAGACGGAGGGTTGGCAATGATCGAATTTACGCTCCAAATTCGATGCACAGATCTGGATTGGCTAGAGCGGAGGCCATGAGGCAACTGGACGATAATATTGGCAATACCTTAGTATCAGTGTGCGGAAACAGTGCATTCACCCGAACAGACTCTGCCCTCAGGATATGTATTTCCGAAATAAACACGGTTTCCGGTCGTCTTGTACTGAACGCGAGATTTGGGACGCATCCCTTGCAGTTGTGTGGTGTGTTAAGGCAAAACCAGTGTTTCCCGGCCAAGGAAGACTCCCTGCAGCACTAACGTTGCGAAACATGACTGCTGAAACCCGCAACGCAAACCAGCGTAGCGAGTCGCGGGATCTGCGGAGTCTGATCGAAACGATTCCGGCGCTGGTTTGTGTGTGCGTTGCCTAGGGGTTTTGCTGAATTCGCAAACCATGACTGCCGGGAATATGCGGGCTGCTCATCGTCGGCTTAGCCGCGTTGTTCGATATCCGTATGGGAGGAAAGGACCATGAAGAGCGTCTCAGCACCCATTTCCCTTGCCGGCTCCCAGCTTGGCGAAACGCGTCACGTCTGCGCGTTTTTCAACAACGACGAGGAAGAATATCGCATCCTGCTTCCGTTCATCAAGGACGGGTTGAAATCTGGTGACAAAGCCGTTCACGTCCTAAACCCGGAGCAACGTCAGGACCATCTGCAGCGCCTGACTGCCGCGGGCATCGACCCGGCGGTCGCGCAGCAGAGCGGGCAGCTCGAGCTTCGGACCAACACCGAAGTCTACCTTCCAGATGGCCGCTTCGATCAGGATCGGATGCTGAAGGTATTTGAGCAACTGGCCAGCGGAAACGCCAAGGGAGGATTTCCTCTGAGCCGCATTTGTTGTCGCATGGACTGGGCGGTTGAAGATCGATCTCATGTCGATGACGTGATTGAGTTCGAGTCGCGTGTAAACGACGTGTGGCTTCGGCACGACGACGCGGTCATCTGCACTTACCATCTCGGCCGTTTTGGGGGTGACGCGGTGATTGACATCATGCGAACTCATCCTATGGTTATCATCGGCGGCATCCTTCAGCAGAATCCTTTCTTTGTACCGCCGGATGAGTTCCTGCGAGAATTTCGCCAACGGCGAGCTGGCCGGAGTAATTCGCCTGCAACGGCCTGAGATATGGATGTGCAACCCAGAGATCCTGCAGAGGAAATCAAGCGCCTTCAGCGCTGCGTTAATGATCTGATTAGCGTCCTCGCTCTTCCAGCCATGTGGAGCGGCGGTGAGCCATCCCAGATTGTTCATACCTTGCTCGACGCACTGCTGCGTATGCTCCAGCTGGATCTCGTCTATGTACGGTTGAAGGAAACGGGCGGCCAGGCGCCAATCGAGATGGTTCGGTTCGCTCAGTCGCAAAACCTACCCAGCCCAGCCGCACGAGATCGGCGAGGTACTTAAACACTGGTTGGGGGCCGACCCTCAGCAATGGCCTCCGCTGATGCGGAACCGTTTGGGAGACCGAGACATTTCGATTGTGCCCTTGGGACTAGGGCTGCAGGGTGAAATTGGCGTAATCGTAGCAGGGTCAGAGCGAGAGGATTTTCCGCAGCAAACCGAGAGACTTATTCTGAGCGTAGCAGCGAATCAGGCGTCCATCGGGTTGCAGGAGGCACGGCTCCGGAGCGAACAGAAGCGGGTCGCGAGCGAACTCGATCTACGCGTCGCGCAACGAACTACAGAACTTGCCGCGGCCAACGAAGAGCTGCGAAAGGAAATTGCCGACCGCAAGCACGCCGAGGAAGATCTGAGAAGTAGCGAAGAAAAGCATCGCGTGATTGTTGAAGCAGCCCACGACGCAGTGGTCAGCATGGATGAAAGGGGCGCTATCCTGCTTGCGAATCCCGCCACGAGGCGCATCTTTGGCTATGACCCGGTCGAGATCGTCGGTAAACCTATGACAGTGCTCATGCCGGAAATGATGCGGAAACTGCATGAAAACGGGTTCAAACGATATTTGGCTACTGGAAAGCGGCATCTCAACTGGCAAGGCGTCGAAGTTACCGCTCAACGCAAAGATGGCCAGGAGTTCCCGGTGGAAGTTTCGTTTGGGGAACTAACGAGCGATGGGCATAAAGTATTTACCGGCTTCATCCGCGATATCAGTGAAAGAAAGCAGGCCGAGGATCGGCTTCGCGCGAGCGAGCGTGACCTGCAGATGACGCAAGCGGAGCTTGCGCGGGTTTCGAGGCTCACAACCATGGGCGAACTAGCGGCGTCGATAGCCCATGAAGTCAATCAACCCTTGACCGCGGTCATCAATAATGGCAGCGCGTGCCTGAGACTGCTCGCCAATAATAATCTTGAACCTGAGGTTCTGCGTCGGGCTCTCGAAGGAATCATTGCCGATGGTACTCGGGCAAGCACCGTTTTAGCTCGGATCCGCGCATTCATAAAGAAGGAACCTGCTGAAAAGAAGCGGATTGGATATAAACGAAGTGATTCAGGAGGTGCTGGTCCTGGCTGGCCGTGAGCTTGATGAGAATCAAGTCTTGACTGACCAGCCAATTGACAACAGATCTCCCGTCTGTGTTGGCTGATCGCGTTCAGTTGCAGCAGGTCCTGCTGAACTTGATCATGAACGGCATCGAAGCCATGGCCGCGGTGACAGATCGACCTCGTTTACTCTGGGTGCAATCCCGGATCGACGAATCTGGGGACGTACTCGTTGCGGTAAGCGACTCCGGCACTGGCTTTGGTTTAGAGGTGGATCGCGTCTTCACATCCCTTCTTTACAACGAAAGCGAACGGCATGGGAATGGGTTTGTCGATCAGCCGCTCACTTGTTGAAAGTCATGGCGGTCGACTCTGGGCCGCGCCCAACTCTCCCCACGGCGCTGTGTTTTCCTTCACGCTACCAGCAACCGGCGGGAGTCCCTCATGACTGGTGCTCCGATTGTCTTTGTCGTCGATGATGATCCATCGGTACGTTCTTCGCTGAAGTTTCTCTTAAGCACCGTGGGTCTTCAGGTTGAAAGTTTTGATTCGGCGGATGCCTTCCTGCATAAAAAGCCGCCAGATGCGCCCAGTTGTCTTGTGCTTGACGTCAGGCTTCCTGGATTGAGTGGACTCGATTTTCAACGCGAGCTCGCAGCGAGAAACACTCGTATTCCGATAGTCTTTCTCACCGGCCACGGCGACATTCCAATGAGTGTTCGCGCCATGAAAGCTGGGGCCGTCGAATTTCTCACCAAGCCATTCCGCGATCAGGATCTGCTGGATGCTGTTCGCATCGCACTGGAGCGAGATCGTGCCAGACGTGAACAGGATAAAGGAAGTAATGATCCTCCAACGGCGCTTCGACTCATTGACTTCGCGCGAGCAGGAGGTGATCTCCATGGTCGTCTCGGGCATGCTCAATAAACAAATTGCGGACCAACTTGGAACTGCGGAGAGTACCGTGAAAGTCCAGCGCAGCCGGGCAATCGAGAAGATGCACGCGGAATCTCTTGTCGACCTCATAAGAATGATCGAGAAGCTCAAGGGCCCCTCGGGAAAAACCCGATAAGCGAAAGCTTATTCGCATACTCCTTTTTGAGACGCCAGATATCCCAACATCCAATTGATTCCTTTTCCGCCCGGGAATAGCTTTGGGGTCAATGGGGAGTTCAAATGACAAAGGGTCTGATCTCGGTAGTTGACGACGATGAGTCCATCCGCAGGACCACCACATTTCTCATCGAGTCTTTCGGCTTTCGAGCGGCCGCCTTTGAATCTGCCGAAAGTTTCCTGAAGTCTGGCCAACTGCACGATACCTCATGTCTCATCGTTGACGTTCAGATGCCGGGCATGAACGGACTCGAGCTCCAAAGCGAGCTGGCTGCCGCAGGTTGCGACATTCCTATCATTTTCATCACCGCTTACGACAACAAAGTTTCGCGTCAGCAAGCGATGCAAGCCGGTGCTGTCGCATTCTTAGGCAAGCCTTTTAGCGACGAGGAGCTACTCCAGACCATTCGTTCAGCCTCTGCGAGGGGAATTCAAGGCGACAAAGGATCTGATCTCGGTGGTTGACGACGATGAGTCCATCCGCCGAACCACAACACTACTCATCGAATCGTTCGGTTTTCGAGCGGCGGCCTTTGAATCTGCCGAAAGTTTTCTGAAATCTGGCCAACTGCACGATACTTCATGTCTCATCCTTGACGTACGGATGCCGGACATGAATGGATTCGAGCTCCAAAGCGAGCTCGCTGCCGCAGGCTACGGCATTCCTATCATCTTCGTCACCGCTTACGACGATAAAGAATCCCGCGGGCGAGCGATGCAAGCCGGTGCTGTCGCATTCTTAGGCAAGCCTTTTAGTGACGAGCAATTACTCCAAACCGTCCGTTCAGCTTTAGGTCACGATAACGGAGGTACGAAGTCCATGTGACTATGGAGACATAAAGATGAACACATCAAGCGTTTCACCTGCAACATGCCCGTTTCGAGGCGCAAAGGAAGGCTTGTTAAAAGCGCCACGACGAGACGAGCGTGTAGTCAACGATGTCGAGATGACGAAAAGCATTTGCTCAAGCACAATCTGGCCTCAGGAGATTAGTTTCGTCGCTAGGTGACTTTACTTCTCCTGATTGCCGACTCCATGTTCCAAGTACGACCTACGCAGGGTGGAGGGCAATCGTCGTGGAACCTTTCGGAGTACATACTTGAACCGCTTACCGCACAGCCGATCGTGTTCGTTGTCCACAACGACAACTCTGTACGTGAATCCCTGGAATCGTTGATTAGCTGCGAAGGCTGGCAGTCCGAGACATTCGCATTCGCTCGAGAATTCCTTGCCCGGCCCCGATCACTGGTTCCGAACTGCCTGGTGCTTGACGTCTCTCTCCGGGACCTCAATGGACTTGATCTACAAAGAAGGGTCGCCGTCGAACGCCCTGACACGCCGGTTATATTTGTCACGGGCCACGGCGATGTGCCCACATCTGTTCAAGCCATGAAGGCGGGAGCTATCGAGTTCCTGATGAACCCATTCAGTGAGGAGGTTCTCTTGAGTGCCATCCGGGAAGGATTCAAACGTAGCTCCATTGCCCTTAACCGCGAGGCAGGAATGCGGTCGCTCCGCGATCGCTATGCGTCACTTAGCCACCGTGAACGGCAGGTCATGGTTTTGGTGGTGTCCGGACTTTTGAATAAAGAGGTCGGTGCGGAACTAGCCATCAGCGAGATCACGGTAAAGGCACACCGCGGCCAGGTGATGCGAAAGATGAAAGCTGAGTCTTTCGCGGACTTGGTAAGAATGGCCGCGCGGCTTCGTTCCGAACTGGCCCTCCTCGCACCAGGTCCCGTTAGGATCGCCGTCTAGCTCTGGGAGGACTTGCGGCCTGATTTCCGTGGAGTGCCCCCAGGAAGGGACCGTAGCGGTCGCGACTGACGTTACTGGCCACCTCGCTCTTGTCGATCGTCCCAGAACGATGACACCAGAAGAGTGGAGACGAGTTTATAAACGATGGTGTCGGCGACACCTTGGTTTGGTTTCAGAGGGGAGCGGCATCTGACCAGACACCAACAAAAGCCCGCTCGCCAACATCCCCATTTCCAATCGAAGGTTCGAGATTGAGCTCCTTGATCCGTGTGCGCAGATTCACTCGTTTACGGTTGCTGATTCACATAACGTCATCGAACGCCGGAGATACCAAGGTATCGCCGATACCATCGTCTAATGGATTTGCTTTCATGCTTCTGGCGTAATGGCAAGGACGGAACGTATCTCGACCCATTGGGGACGAGTCTCTTAACTACTTCAAGCACTACTCTGGCCCCAACTTCGGACACCGTCGTTAACGGGCAATTTCAATTGGAGGATCTTTATGACTTCACAACCGCGTCAGGAACCCTTCAAGCAGGCCCCTCGCGGCACCGTCTCCACAGAGCAGCACTTGACGAGTCCACCCTTTGTGAGCCCGCTGCACGAAGGCCCGTGTTTGTCACCTGGGGAAGGCTTGCAAGAAGAATCGCGAAGATTGCAGCAATGCGTACGCGAGCTTCTCATCGAGAACCAACAGCTCAGAATGTTGTTGGAGTCAGCGAATGAATCACCTAGCCAAGGAATTTCCCCACTGAATGCCCCCCAGAACATCCGAAGAGACCAATCACACAAGAGGTCATTATGAGTCTACCGATGCCAGCAATCCATAGCGTTGATATTGAATACAGCCCAACGGAGATGAGCGATGAGTTGCTGGTGTCCAGAGCTAAATCTGGAGACACGGACGCGTTTGTCGAACTCAGTAGACGCCATGCGAACAGGGTCTTTCAAGCCACTTACCGAGTCACGAGGAATCGCCAGGATGCTGAGGATGCACTCCAGGACGCCTTCCTGAACGCGTTCATTCACATGAAGAATTTCGAGGGGAGATCCAGTTTCTCCACCTGGCTTACGCGGATTGCGATCAACTCGGCGCTCATGATCTTGCGTAAGAAGCGCGTTTGCTGCGAGATTCCCATCGACGGCGACAGTCTTGTGGGAGGCTTCGCGGCTTGGGAGCCGCGGTCCCCCATGGACAACCCAGAGAGTTACTACGTCCGAGCAGAGAAACATAGGTTGTTGCGGAAAGCCATCCAACAGCTGCCACCGGTCTATCGCGAGGTTATTCAACTCCGGCAGGCAAAGGAACGCTCCCTGCGGGAGATCGCGCAATCTCTTGGCATCACTGTTTCGGCGGTCAAATCAAGGATGTCGCGTGCAAAGAGCGCGCTGCGCACATATATGATTCAAACAGATCGCCAATTCCCGCAAGGGTTAGATCGATAATGGAGCGGATATTGCTGTCCGTCTCCACTCTTTTAGAAGACGCATTTGACGAAATCAATCGCGTCCAGATCAGATGGAGGCAGACCGGGGTTCATTCCACAACAAAAACTGGAGGAGTCTATGCAAGAAGAACAAATACGTGACGCCCTGAATGCGCATTGGCATGCGTCTGCTGCCGGCGATGTAAACGCCGAACACGATATTTACGATGACGATGCTATCTGTGATTATCCGCAATCAGGCGAACGAATCCTGGGACGAAGCAATTTGCAGGCCTTGCGGAGTCATCATCCCGGCAAGCCGTCGGGGTTTGACGTCAAGCGAATTCTCGGGAAAGGTGATCTCTGGATCACGGAATACACAATCACCTACCAGGGGCGACCAGCCTACACAGTGAGCATTATGGAGTTCCGCAACGGCAAGGTCGTGCACGAGACACAGTATTTCGCGGACCCCTTCGAAGCGCCATCCTGGCGAAGCCAATGGGTTCAGCGCATGGCGTGATGCTGGCCTTGAAATCGATCGGTACCGAGAAGTCTTAGGCTGTATCTGAAGCGCCCTAGGGTCGATCGTCATTCTTTGAGACTGCAGCCAAAGCTTCTGCGAGACGTGGCCATACGACTCGAAATGCAAGAGCGAACGGGCCGCAGCTCTTTGCGCTAGACTCGATCGCACTGAGTCGATTTACAACCGCGCTGTCCTTTAGCAACGCTCCTCTCGTTACAACGACCCTCTCCTTTTTGTCATCCCGAGCATGCGACTTGCCTGCGGCAAGTTAAGAGAGGAATGAACTGGGAGACATCGGGTCCCTTCGACACACGAGTGCCCTCTCCCTTGGCAACAGCCCTCTCCCTTTCAACAACCCTCTCCTATTTGTCATTCCGAGCGAAGCGAGGAACCTGCGGTGCGCCTCGATCCCTCCCCGATTCCCAAGGGCAAACATACCGCCAATTCAAACCGAGCCTATTTGTCCCCCGACACCACTGTTTCTATCTCCGGACACATTTTGTTCATTAGGAGCGAAGCCGGATTTCCTACTTCACCGCTCTCACCGGCGCCACCTATGTGGTTCTCCCCGAAGAGAACCACATGCAGTGAACCGAAGCCGCAAATCTCGACAGGAAATCCGGGGAAGCCGACCTGTCCCGGCGTGCCGTGGAGGGATCTGCAGTTCTACGGACCCTTCCCGGATATTTTTTCGCTTGGCGGAGAGATCTGCGGACAGATCTAGTTCCTGTGGCCTCGGTGGGACTGAAGCGCCGCTCAGTGGCCATAGCTTAGGCGCATAGCCAATTGGTCGGATAGGTCTGCGCGCATGATGCGCATTTGCGCCAGCCGGAAATCATGCCACGATTCATCGAAAGACTTGGCACCCTCAGATTGCAGCCCCCCCGGTTCTTCTCAATCAATCAATCCAGCAGCCTGGGCAGAACAGTGACGGAAATGCACGGCGGGCTCCGCCGAATGAATTCCTCGGCAATACCAAGGTATCGAACAATACCTTGGTCCAATAGGTTTCTTTTCGCGCTCGTGATGTGATGAGCTATGTGCATCGGGTGTGGCAAGACTCGATTCCGCAATGAACATGCATTTATCGCCTCAATTGTGCCATCGAGATCACGTCAGACTTCATCTACCAAAAAGGAGCATAACGATGAGTATTATCGATAAGGCGGTAGCGGCAAACCGCGACTATGCAAAAAACTACTCTCCGGCGCTGGGAAAACGTCCCGCCCCCAAAATTGCAGTTGTAACCTGCATGGATCCACGGCTCTCAGACCTCCCTGGAATCTTGGGCCTGCCGCAGGCCGATCTCGACGTTATCCGAACCGGAGGACCCGCGGTAACAGAAGATGTTCTCGGGGAGCTGGTTGTTTCTACGCGTGTACTCGGAACAACAGAGATACTGCTTCTCAATCACACCGGCTGCGGGTTCACGACATTCACAGATGGCGAGCTGAACGCGAAGCTGAGCGCTTCAACCGGAGATGCTTCGCCGGCTCCAATGCGCTTCTTCTCCTTTAAGGATCCCGAGGAAAATACCCGGGATCAGATCAAGATGGTCAGATCGCACCCCTGGATCGCAAAAGATATCCCTGTACGAGGCTTCATTTTCGACGTGGAGACCGGCCTGCTGCGAGAAGTGCAGCGAATTGCACAGGAGGCTGCTGACTGAAATCTGGGCTTGCAAGATTTGAGACTCCAGAACGTCGTTCAAAGCAGCTTGGGCGAGCAAATGAGCCTGCAAATGAAGACTTCTGGATGAAGTGGGCCTAGCGGACAGGATCAAGGTAATCGATTGCAGAGCGCGTTCCATTTCGCTCACGAAGTCCGAGGGCTATGACGGGCCAGCTTGCCGAGTGATACGGCTAAGCTGGCCCCATATTTTTTGGGAAAACGCTTGTGCGCGAAGCCGGGCGAAACAGGATGAGCGTCCCGGTTTTGGGGCAAGAACCCTGGTAAGAATACGAAGTTAGCACTCGTTCCGCAGCAGGAGGAGAGAGGAGACCATCTTCTGACAAATATCAGTGATAGCCTGCGAGTTCCGGGAGCTGTGGTCCTCGAAGGATTGCTGTAATAGCCGGATGGAATCATCGGTGATGCGCGCAGGTGCGTCCTCTTCGTGAGGAACCCATGCGGCAATGTGCATGAGTTCATCGCTATATTCGTTTAGAAAATGGTCCAGCGCCTGATTTTGGTGCTGAGTCAATTTGGAGTCGATCTCTCCTCGCCCACGATGTGAGAGAAGGCTGAGTTCCAGCAAGTAGATCGAGCGCAGCGCCGGCTGTGCCCTCTGAATCCGATCACACTCGGCCACGTCTTCCTCGCGCCGATGGCGAAACTCAAACTCAAACCGCGCGGCATCCGTCTGCGATTCCAGACTGGCGAAGTTGTCGTTGATCTGACTGCGGAGAAGGCCGATCTGTGAAATGGCAAAGGGTCTGTTGCGTACCACCGGACAAACTCCAAGCTGTGCCAGCAGCCGTACGTTCCGCACCAGTAGTTTCTGCAGCTGCTCCGTATCGCTCTTCGTCCCGAAGCGGTCGAAGATAAAGCCCATGGCGAGAATGCCCAATAACGCGCCAATCGCCTTATCGCGCGCGATCGTGAGGTCGGTCTGGAGCTTGAAATCCTGCAGGTTGACGAAGTAAAAGGCGAGCGCCATCTGCACGCCAAAAAAGGAAAGCCGCGGGCTGGAGGTAGCGAACCAGGCGGCGATCGCGGTCCCCGCGGCAAAGAAGATAGCAAACCCGAAGACGCTGTCGATAGCGGGTAAGATCAGAATCTGCGCCGAAATCCCCAGGACCACCCCTCCGGCAACAAATCCGGCAAGGCGCAGAAACTGCGCCTGGAACGAAGAGCCGATGGTGCTCAGCGCAGTCACGATGCAAGTAAGGACGGACGGGAAGATACCGGGCCAATCGAGCGCGTTGTAGAGTACATAACAAACGGTAGCAGCCACGCATCCGGCAGAGGCAAAGCGTAGATATTCCGGATTCTGGAATGCATCAGGCAGAAACAGAGCGCGCCACCAAGCCCGCCCGGGCGCGTTCTGGGAACCATCGACGATCTCATCGCGTTGAAAGACTTCGGTGATGAGTGCGACGGTTCGTTCCATCTCTTGAAGCACAGGGAAGCTAGAGGACGGCTGTCCCTCGAGGACAGGAGGAGATGCGGAAATAACCCCTGACTCGCGGAGCTCCCTTCGAATTGCCCCGAGCCTCGCAGAAAGCGCGCGCAGGCGGATCGCGTCGTCGTCGCCGGGCCGAGGGAGAGTGCGCTCGAGATCCGCGGCAAGGCCAATGAGCCGGCCGGCCAGCGAAATCAGGGCGGCGCGCTGCGCCCGCCGGGTCGGGTCCAGACCTTGGCGCTGCAACGTCGTTCTGAGCCGGCCAGTGCCGATCATATTGTATTGAAGCACTCTGGCGAGGACCGGCTTCGGTGGGACATGGTGAGCGGCAAAGCTTTCCGCTACCTGCTCCACCGCGAGCAACAGATCGTCGACGAAGGTGATGAGCGGATCGGAGCGGTCAAAGATGCGGTACAGCGCTTCGGTTGCCACAGTGGCGCCAGCACCTACGGCAATTATCACGATAGGCCAGAGAGTACCCTCCACCTGGACCTCGCTGGGCAAGGATCGGTCCCATACCGGCAGGGCAACGCCGATCGGAATGGCGAAAGCCAATGCGGCTGCGTAGTTAGTCGTCGTGCGCACAACGAAAAAGACCAGATACAGGCTTCCGATTACCCAGAAGAAATGAGTAATGGGGTAACCGCGGAACAGCATCATACCGAACAGGGTGTAGAGGCTCGCGAGGACGAATCCGAGGACGATCAATCGCCCCCCACGCCAGGTAACGGCGAGATTTTCGCGAGCCAGGAGAATTGAAAATAAACCAGCCAAGGCCGCGTTCGGAATGCGGAAGGTCACGACGATGATCATGGCCAGCGTGGCCGCTATCGTCATCCGGATCACCGTGTTCATGCGTCCTGGATACGGAGCAACTTCCCACCGGATGAATTCGCGAAACCAAGACCAAGAGGCAGTTCGGCGCGCTGGCTGATGGCGGAGCTGAGTGGCTCGGGTCGCCATATCAAGGCTTCCGTTTGTATCCGCGGATAACTACTACCGCAGATTCCCCCAGACGAATGGCATCGGAGGACGGTGACTGAATCCGGATGCGGACGGGGTAGCGGCTGGCCAGGTGCACCCAGCTCAGAGTGCGTTGTACGTCGGGCAGGCCGGATGTAATTCGGCCCTGGAGCGAAGGATCGGGTATAACACCGTACCCGGTGCTCTCGACGACGCCCGTAAGCCGCAAGCCCGAGTCAGACATAACGTACACATCCGCAGTCATACCCGGTTGAATATGCTTCAGCTGCGTCTCGCGGAAATTCGCAACCACCCACCAGACGCGAGTATCGATCAGCGTGAAAATTTCCTGTCCTATGTGAGCATAAGCACCCTCGGAAATGACCAGGCTGGTCACACGTGCGTCGAATGGAGCGTAGACGCGGCACTGGTTGTAGTTGTATTGTGCATTGGCGATTGCGGCGGCCCTTCCCTGCCGTTGGGCGACGAGGGGATCGAGTGTAAGTACGCTGGACTGCGATTGATGAAGCTGTGCCGTACTCTGCTCCGCCGAAGCCTTGGCCTGCGCGAGGGCGGCCAACATGGAGTTGAGGTGGGCTCGATTAAGAGCCAATTGCGATTCGGCTTCATGCACGGACTGAGCGCTGGCCTGCTCTGTCGTGCGCGCCTGGTCCACTTGGTCGACGGTCACGTACTGTTTGGCGAGCAGAGGCTCGACGCGGTGCAGGTTATCGTCGGCGTATGCCGACTCAGCCTTGGCTCGATCCAACGCAGCCTCAGAGTGGGCGACATCGGCCTCCGCCTCGCGGATCGAGGCCTGCGCCCGATCGACGTTGGCATCGGCGCTGCGGTTTGCCGCCCCGGAGGCGGTGACGGCGTGCACTTCGGCTCCTATGCGCCGCTGTTCGTCGACGATCTGGCCCTCAAGGGCAGCCTGGTCCGACACTGCGCGGTCCAGGGCGTACTTATAGGGTCGATCATCGATTTCGAAAAGTAGATCGCCCCGTTTAACGCGCTGGTTGTCGGCCACGTTCAGGTGCAGTATGGGCCCCTCGACAACGGGGGCAATTCCAATGTAGTTGGCAAAGATTTCGGCGTCATCGGTCTGGGGATGCCGAGTTGTGACCGAGTAGACCGCAATCAAGCCGGCCATCGCCAGCAGAACCATGGCTGCGGTGAAGACGCGACCGTACCAGTCAAGTTTTGCGAGGCGAATGTCTTGCTCGGGTTGGCCAGTGTCTTGGGTCGACATCGCGTTCACCTAGCTGTAGAACAGTAGCCACAACATACATGTGAGGAAGATTGCCATGCTGAGATAGAAAAGCACAGGTGCAACCAGGTGTTCGGCGATAGCAGTGCGAGCAATCAGGGCGCGTGCGCCCGTCGCCAGTACGAGACCACCGACGGAGCAGAAGATCCACACAGGGAAAAAAGAGCCGAAGATACTGTATTCGGGAGCATGGGAGCAACCAACCAACACCAGCGGCACTGCCAGAGATAAACCGGCGAGGGCGCGAAGTGAGGTCATTCGGCGTCGATCGCGCCCCGTCGATTCGGGATTCATGTCAGGCAGACCTCATAGGTGTCGAATATTGGTCCTAATCGTGCTCGCCACCTCGTCGACACGGCCGGCGAGGAGCTGCTTTCCCACAGTCAATCCGAACCCCAGAATCATTTCGCGCTCGATATGGAAGGGCAACGAAGCCACCCGGGCATGGGGCAATCATTGGCGAGCCTCAGTCTTAAGTTTCGATTAAGCCACAGAGTCAGGACGGAATCTATAGGACGAAGGTATCGATTAATACCTTGGTATCAGATGGTCACGTTGACGCCTACGAATTCGATCCTGGACACACGGAATTGAAGTTCGCGATTGCGATCGGATGATGGCCACCGATACTTTGCGCTCGACCAATACGTTCGTCCAATAGACTCGGCTCCGCTCTTCTGCCTAAATAGCTAATGAACGCGAAAGAATCGCTTTTCCAGTTCGGCGTAAGCGGACAAAACGCGCATGGCAGCGAGCTAAGTTTGTTTGTCAATGCGGTGACGAGGTTGGTCGGCCGATGGCGCCACCAAGTTCCACAGGAAATCCGGGTTCGGATACACCAATTGCGAAACCGCGGTAGCGATTGCCAGCCTGTTGCTGGGAATGAACCGGAAGGGGTTTCGATTGATCGAGTACAACCCATTGTTGAATGTCCTATTTTTTTCGCTGCTTCTCGCCTTCTCCGCGGCGCGAGCTCTGGGCCAGTGTGCCGGCAACGTGTCTTCTCCAGGAGCTGTCGCCGACTGCGCCGCTCGTGAAACCCCTCGCGAGGGAACGGCGATTCTCGATCCAGTTCACCCCTACACCCTGGCCGAACTGATCGACGTTGCCGAGCATCACAATCCCAGCACGCGCACGATCTGGGAGCGCGCAAAACAGAAGGCACGTGAACTCGGTTTGGCGAAAACCGCTTATTATCCCGAGTTAGAGGGTTTAGCTGTTTTTGGCGATGAGAGATTGATAAATCCATTCCCGAAACCGTTGGCTCCTCGCGGCTACGTCATGGTCGAGATACCCATCGTCCGGCCTGAAGTCACGCTCCAATACCTCATTTTTGACTTTGGTAAACGCGAGGACAGCGTGGACTCCGCGAAAGAGGAGAAGCTCGCCGCGGGTGCAGACATCATTCAGGTAAATCAAGCGCTGGCGTTTCGAGTCGCCAGTGCGTATTACCAGCTGGTGACCGCACAGGAAAGATTGCAGGCCGCTCAGGACACGTTGCGAACTGCGCAAACCACGCAGGATGCGGCTGAAAACAGACTGAAAAACGGACTTGCAACTCTTCCCGATGTTCTCAACGCCCGGGCCGAAACGTCACAGGCTGTGTTCGACGAGGAATCCGCGGATGGGGACGAAAAGATTGCGCGCGTGGCGCTGACTGAAGCGGTGGGAGCTGATCCGTCTCCTAACATAGTGATTGACAGCCAGAGGAGTGCGCCGTTGCCGGAGAGACTCACCATGTCCATCGAGGCGCTCATCGATCGCGCGATGAAGAATCGTCCCGAACTCATGGCGCAAGCTCTGCGAATCCGCTCCGCCGAGGCTCGCATTCGTGCAGCCAAGGCAGAGTACAAACCGCAGATCGTTCTCTCGGGATCGGTCGCGCAAACCTCCCTGTGGCCCTCCTCGGATTACGGCCAGCTCGGTTCCGCGAGCGAGCCTACCTGGTCCGCCGAACTCGGCATCCATTGGCGCATCTTTGACGGAGGTGTGCGCAAGAACGAACTGTTGATCGCCGAATCGAAACGCCGCGAGGCAGAGGACGAACTTACGACGAGAAATGATCAGACGACGCGCGAGGTCTGGACCGCTTACATAGCATTCCGGACGGCGTTGCGAAAGCACGACGCTGCTGTGGCGCTACTCGAATCCGCCAACGCCTCTTACTCGGCATCGCTCGATGCATACAAATATGGAGTCAAGAATCTGGTCGATGTTGTTACCGCGGAGAAGCAACTGGCCCAAGCTCGACTATCCAGTGTCTCCGCACGATCAGAATTATTTCTAGAGGCAGTCAACCTTGAATTCGCCACTGGAAATCTGCTGAGGAATCAACCGCCGGCGACAAGACTTCAATCTCACGACGAACACCAATGATTTCGCCTTCTTACTGAATGTGCCGTACCAGCTTTCGCCCTACGATGACAAGCCGTTGGTCAAGCACTCTTGCTCCAGCAACTGCAAAACACGGAGCTTGATTTCGTCGCGCGTCTGCCGTACCGATTCGATTCCTTGACCTTTGGGATCTGGAAGGGGCCAGTCGTCGCGGCGCAGACCTGGCACATAGGGACAATCGTCTCCACAGCCCATCGTGATGAGCATCTCCGCACCTTGTGCCAACTCCGCGGTAAGCTTTTGCGGTTTGGCATTCCTGAGGTCGATTCCCACTTCAAGCATCGCTTCCACCACTACGGGATGAACATGCTCAGCCGGCTGAGTCCCGGCGGAAATGGCACGTGCGCGTTCAGGATCAGCAAAGTGGTTAAAAAGAGCCGCCGACATCTGCGAACGTCCAGCGTTGTGTACACAGGCAAATATTACTTTCTGCATGTTGTCTCCATCTTTTCTGAACCTGGCGGATTCGCCCAATGGTGGGCGGCTATCTGGACTGGAGCCGAGGGACTGCCGAGTGGTGGGGTATAACTCAGATCAAGGTCAACCAGCCCATCAACACTCATTGCTGACAAGAGTGCGGTTACGAGCATGTGTGGGGTTGGCCGATTCCTATCGGCGTCCAATCTCATCGATTTCTCGCTGTAACGCGAACGTATCTAGGGTTGTCAGAGGCAAGGCGAGAAACAGGCTGATCCGCCTATCGAGGGAGGCGAACGCGTCCCTGAAAGCCCGTTCGACCTGCTCCGGTGTCCCCATGACCGCGGCGGGATCGGGTATACCCCAGTGAGCCGTCATCGGCTGGCCGGGCCAAAATGGGCATACTTCTTTAGCGGCGTTGTCGCAGACGGTAAAGACAAAGTTGAGCGGCGGTGAGTCGGGCCGAGTGAATTCGTCCCAGGACTTACTACGCAGCCCATTGGTTGGTAAATGGGCGGCGTCAAGCTGTTTTATCGCCTCCGGCCGCACAAATTGGCTCGGATGGCTCCCGGCGCTAAAGGCGGTAAAGTTCCGCCCTCCTTTGCGGTTCATGATGGCCTCCGCCATGATGGAACGCGCCGAGTTGCCGGTGCAGAGAAAAAGGACGTTGTAGTGTGACTGCATGCTTGGTATCCCTTTCTTGCCTTCCTGTACCGGTAGCTGATTCCTGCGTTAGGCGGCTTGTGTCGTGCGTCTGACTTATGAACAGCAGGTCGGACCACAGCAGGTCCCAGCGATCGCAGCCGCAGGCTTAACCGCATACACCTTGACACTCGCGGCGGCTGCATTGACGTCGTATTCAGAAAGAAGAGTTGCCAGATCCTGGTGCAGACTTGCAGGCTTGTCCGTGGAGCAGCAAGCCTCCGAGAGCACCGATAGGGTGTTCGAGGGTTCCATCGAAGGAGAGCAGCAGGCGGCCTGGTTTTCGACTTTGGCATAGGCATTGAGGTCGGCCCCGCTGTCAACGATCTCGACGTGTTCAAAACCGGCTGCAAGCAAGCCCTCGCGATAGGCATCCATGTGGATCGCTCCGGCGATGCACCCGACGTAGGCGGCTAAGCTTTGCGCGACTGCCGGAGGTAATTCCCCCTTGAGCGCGATGTCGCTTACTGCAAGTCGCCCCCCAGGTTTGAGAATCCGGGCAATTTCACGGAAGACGGCGGGCTTGTCGGGAGCGAGGTTGATAACGCAATTGCTGATGACGCAATCAACCGATGCGTCGGCGAGAGGGATTTTGTCGATCTTGGCCAGATGGAACTCCACATTCAGATAACCACCCGCCAGGGCATTCGCCTCTGCGCGTTCGATCATCGCGGGAGTCATGTCAATACCAATGGCCCGGCCTTTCGGACCTACCAGTTGAGACGCCAGAAATACATCCAGGCCCCCGCCCGAGCCGAGATCGACGATCACCTCGCCGGGTCGAATCGAAGCAATCGCCGTAGGATTCCCACAGGAAAGCCCCATGTTCGCTTCGGCGGGAATGGAGGAGAGCTCTTCGCGGCTATATCCAAAAGCCTCCGCTACTGCTTTGACGCCCGCGTCTTTGTTCGAGAGCGTGCTCTTGGCCACGGCTGCGTACTTTGACTGCACTGATTCGATCAATTGTTCTGTCATGGTTGCTCCCTTTTACATATTCGCTAAACCGACTATATTGTCCCTAGACACATTCGTCAATACATATATAATTATTTTTATGACGGTCAAGGACAGGAGCTTCAACATGGAGCGCTTCTTTCAGGCTCTCGGCGACAATACGCGGCTGCGGCTCCTGAATCTCATGGGAGATCAGGAAATCTGCGTCTGTTATTTCGTGGAGATTCTGGATCAACCTCAGCCTAAGATATCCCGTCACCTGGCCTACTTGCGGAGTGCCGGGATTGTGGCTGCCCGCCGCGAAGGGAAGTGGATGCACTATCGGATAGTGATGCCTCCAAATATAGGGGCAGCCCAGGTTCTTGAGCAGACTCTTGCATGGCTCAAGGAAGAGCGCACCATGCAGGCAGATCGCGCCCGGCTGTCCAAGGCATGTTGTAGTCCAGGGAAGTTCGCGAGCCTGCAAGGCGCACCTCTGCCCACTTCAATCGATCTAATCACTGCTGCAGCATCGAGGTAATCATGTCCAGTGTCCCCTACACGCAGGGCCAGGTGTGCGCGCCGTTGCCGCGCAAGAAGCTGTCCTTCCTGGATCGATTTCTCACGCTCTGGATCTTTCTGGCGATGGCGATTGGGGTGGCGGTTGGGCATTTCGTTCCGTCGTCAGCGGCTTTTGTAAACAGCTTCCAGGTGGGCACAACCAATATTCCGATTGCGATCGGGCTCATCATCATGATGTATCCGCCTTTGGCCAAAGTGCGTTACGAAAAGCTGGGCGAGGTCTTTCGCAATCGGCGCGTTCTCGGTTTATCGTTGGCCCAGAATTGGTTGATCGGCCCGACGCTTATGTTTTTCCTCGCCGTGATCTTCCTCCATGGGGAGCCGGCCTATATGCGTGGCTTGATCCTCATCGGAATTGCTCGCTGTATCGCGATGGTGTTGGTTTGGAATGAGCTTGCGGGCGGCGATGCAGACTACGTTGCTGGATTGGTCGCACTTAATAGCGTCTTCCAGGTCGTGTTCTACAGCCTATATGCCTGGGTATTCATTACCATTCTCCCCACGTGGTTCGGGTTGAGCGGGGCCGTAGTGAACGTCGGCATTGGTCAAATTGCCCGAAGCGTGTTCATCTACCTCGGTATTCCCTTTCTTGCCGGAATGCTGACTCGGTTTGCCCTTGTCCGGGCCAAGGGCGAGGAGTGGTATCGGACGCAGTTTATCCCACGCATCAGTCCGTTTACGCTTTTCGCCCTGCTATTCACGATCCTGGTGATGTTCAGTCTCAAGGGTGACCTGATCGTGAAACTTCCGCTCGACGTGCTGCGTATCGCAGTGCCGTTGCTGATCTACTTTATAGTGATGTTCCTGGTCAGCTTCTGGATGGGCCGCAAGCTGGGTGCGGACTACGCTCAGACGGCGACGCTGTCTTTCACCGCGGCCGGCAACAACTTTGAACTGGCGATTGCCGTATCGGTGGCCGTTTTCGGCTTGAATTCAGGCGAGGCGTTCGTGGGGGTGATTGGTCCCCTCATCGAGGTCCCGGCGCTCATTGGACTGGTCAATGTAGCGTTCTGGCTTCGTCAGCGTTATTTTCTACAGGGAACCAGCCGCGTTGACCAATCGCCTATCAAAGCGTGAACGAAGCAAGTCCACCCGGCGGATGACGGTCTTGTGAGAGTTTTGGAAAACATCCTGGTTCAGTGTGCTTTGGGTGGCTCGCGGCCCAAGGAAAATATTGGCTACAGTTTCAACTGGGCCCGCGAACGGATCGCCTTATAAGGACACTTGCGCTCGAACTCTGCGAAGTTCACTTTGATGCCCAGACCCGGTGCGTCGGGTAAGCGAACTTGGCCGTCCTTTTGGGTTGGGTAGGTGCCTTCGGTCATATCGCGAAACAGGTCGTTGTCCGCCGCTTCACATTCGTGGATCAGGAAGTTGCGACACACCGACATGGTGGACATGGAGGCCACGTGGGCGATCGGCCCGCTGCATTGGTGCGGCGCTACCTCCAGGCCGTAGGCTTCTGCCATGTTTGCGATTTTTCGCAGTTCGGTCACACCACCAGCATGCATCACGTCGGGCTGAATGATGGCGGCGCCTTTTGCATCGAGCAGTTGCTTGAATTCGAAACGGGAAAAGAGTCCCTCCCCGGTGGCGATGGGGACCTGGCTCCTGGCGGCCACTTCCCCGAGGCCGGCGGGGTTTTCGCGCAGTGTGGGCTCCTCCATAAAGAGGGGGCGATAGGGCGCGATCGCATTGGCAAACTGAATCGCCGAGCGCACGGTAAAGGTCTCAGCACACTCAAGAGCGATGTCCACCTGGCTTCCAAATACCTTGCGGATTGCGGCGAGTTCGGCGACGTCCTGGTCCATGCGCTCGAGTTCGGTGGCAGCTTGGGGCAGGGTGTACTTCACCGCGGTCCAGCCTTGCTCGCGGGTGCGGGCAGCCAGTTCTGTCACCGCGGCGAGGTCGCGCTTCCCTGCTGGAATGGATGCATCCCAGTGGGTGAAATACACGCGGAGATTGTTCCGGATTGGGCCGCCGAGCAGGGCGTAAAGAGGAACTCCGAGGCGTTTCGCTTCAATATCCCATAGAGCCATGTCGATGGCAGAAAGGCCGGTCATCAGGGCCGGACCGTTGCGCCAGCGGGTGACCAGGTAGTAAACGCGATCCCAGTGCGCCTCCGGCCCTGCAGGATCGAGGCCCACATATTCGGGCTCAAGCCAGCGGAGCACGGCCTCGGCTATGTCGGTGCGGCTTTCGAGGGTCGCTTCCCCGAGCCCGGTGATGCCTGCATCAGTGTGCACCTCGACGAACATCAGGTCGCGCCAGCGAACAGAGACCTTATGGATGTCGAAGCCGGTGATTTTCACTTTTCCCAGCGGGGCGGCTCCCTGGAATGCCGAGGCCAGAGGAACGGCGCCCAGACGCTTAATGAAGGATCTCCTGTTCACAGTGCGGAATCATATCGCACGGCGAAGACGGCGCGAAAAAGCAGCCCCGATCGGGGATGCATCGATGAGGAGTCGTCAGACAGCTTTGGCGAGATGCTTCAGAGTGATCTGGACGGCGGCCAGAACGGCCTGATCGGGGCCTGTCAGTACCTCACCTTCCGAGAGTGCGCTATAGGAATCACGTAGCCGTTGCAGAACTTCCGTCGCATGCGGAGGCATGGTGAACAGCGTGATTTTTTGTTGCACCTTATTTGGGGCGACCATGGTTGGCTTCTCCTACACAATGGAATACAGGCGACGACGAACGGAACAGCGCGCCCGTTTCATACGATTCCCAGTCACAAGAATTGATGGAAGAGACCGTGGGAAAACGCCGTCGAAGCGGAAGCATACGGGGTTCTCGTGTTTGCGTCAGCGTGCATTGTTTGAGGGCGGACACGCCGGTACTGTTGGGTTGATTACCCCGAGGGCGGGATTGCTCCCCGCTCATCTTGACTGTGTCGCGGAATGCGAAGTGTCTGCGTAATTTGGGTGCTGATAGAGGAACCCGACGTATTCTCAATCGTTTATGGCCCGCCTAAGGTCGTGCCCTGATACAAAACGGAGTTTGTGCTTTGGGTCGGATTGGTTGCTGGGGGCGAGTGACCAGTGCGAGAAATCAGGAAAAAGCGTTATCTTTGTGTTTGCCTGAAACCAGCTTGCATCTGCGCATGCGGAGGACTCGTGAATGGGACACAAATACGCCAGCATTCTTGAAACCGTCGGCAACACCCCAGTCGTCAGGATCAATAAGCTCGGACCGCCGGGCATCAACCTGTTCGTGAAAGTCGAGGCCTTCAATCCACTCGGTTCGGTCAAGGATCGTCTTGCCCTGGGCGTGATTGAGGATGCAGAGAGGACCGGGAAGCTCAAGCCAGGGCAGACGGTGGTTGAGGCGACCAGCGGTAATACTGGGATCGGACTGGCCATGGTGTGTGCGGCGAAAGGGTATCCGCTGGTAGTCACCATGGCGGAAACATTCAGCGTGGAGCGGCGGAAGTTGATGCGGTTTCTGGGGGCCAAGGTGGTGATCACGCCCGCGGCGGGCCGGGGCACGGGCATGGTCGCGAAAGCCGTCGAACTGGCGGAAAGGCATGGATGGTTTCTCACCCGCCAGTTCGAAAACGAGGCCAACGCGGATATGCACTCGCGTACAACGGCGCAGGAAATATTGCGTGATTTCGAAGGGGAGCGGCTGGACTACTGGGTGACCGGTTTTGGCACCGGGGGCACACTCAAAGGCGTTTCGCGGGTGCTGGCGAAGGACCGGCCGGAGACGAAGATTGTCGTCTGCGAGCCGGATGACGCGCCCATGATCGCGAGCGGGATCGAGCAGGAACGGAAACCAGACGGCTCCCCAACGACTAGCCACCCGGCGTGGAAACCACATCCACAGCAGGGCTGGAGCCCGGATTTTATCCCCAAGCTTGCGGCGGACGCGGTGGCCATGAACGTCATCAGCCAGCTATTGCGCATCCCGAATGCCGATGCGATGCGATGGAGCAAGGAGCTTGCGCGCAAGGAAGGGATTTTTGTGGGTATCAGTTCAGGGGCGACGTTCGCAGGCGCGTTGAAGGTGTGTGCTGAGGCTCCGCAAGGGGCGACGGTTCTGTGTATGCTGCCGGACACGGGTGAGCGCTACCTGAGCACTCCGCTGTTCGCCGACATTGCGGTCGATATGACCCCTGAGGAGTTGGAGATTGCCCAATCCACGCCAAGCGCCTGGCTGCAACCTGCAGGGGTGAAATGAGCCGAGAAAAGACGATGAGCCGGTTCGAGCTCGAGGAAGAGGGCGAGACGGCTTACCTTGAGTTTGAGCTGGATCACGCTGGGTGGATTACGCTGTGGCACACAGAGGTGCCGGAGGCGCTTCGCGGGCGCGGCCTGGCTGGTGTGCTGGCGAAGACGGCCCTGGAGTATGCTCGCGACCATAAGCTTAAGGTGGACGTGATTTGTCCTTCGGTGGCGAGTTATTTGGCAAAGAATCCGGAGTTTCAGGGTTTGGTGGGGAAATGACTTTGGGGCCCTGCGGAGGGTCATGGGATTACCAGGTATTGTTCGAATTTTCCGTCCGGCATTTGGTAGGTGGTCACCCTCAGGTCGCGGTCGGGAAAGGTGACGGTGAAGACGCGGAAGATCATGCCTCCGCGGGCTTCCTGGGTGGTTTGTTTGAAGGTGAGCGGGGGGCCTAACGGCTTTAGACTGGAGGCAAAGTCCTCTAGCGTCTGTTGGTTGAAATAGGCGTTGCAGTATTTGGTGAAAAGGGTGCGGTCGATTTGGCCGTTGGCGAGCCCGTTGAAGATGGCGAGGGCCTGCGCCTCATCCTTGTTGGGAGCGGGTGCTGGAAGGCCCAGGACGGCGGGCGTAATCCTGCGGGCGATCAGGCTCGCGGCGTGGGTCGCCATCTCGTTGGTGAGTACGACGATGGCCGCGTGGTCGTCAGGAAAAACGATGTTTTCAGAGACAAAGCCGGAGACTTCTCCCGAGTGCTCAATGATGTTGTGACCGTCGCGCTTACCTATGTCCACTCCCAAGCCATAAGTGGTGGCAGCGCCGTCCTTGAGCAGGACAGGGGTCAGCATTTGCTGGTAAGACGCTGGTTCGAGGAGCGAACGATTCATCATGCTGATGTCCCAGAGGGCCAGGTCGTGAGGGGGCATGGCTAGCTCGCCCGCGGCGAACATCCAGCCGGCGCCTTCCAGGGGCGCAGTGCGCTGCGGTCCGAGGGCGTGGCGCTCGTAGCCGGTGGGGTCGGTCGCGGGCAACTTGCTGGCGTCGGTGTCGTATACGTTATCCATGCCCAGGGGCAGAAAGATCCGCTTTTTCAGTAGATCGATCAGGGGCATGCCGCTGACCTGCTCCACGATGCGGCCGGCGATTACGTAGTTGGTGTTGGAATACTGCCATTGTGTGCCGGGTTCGAAGTCGAGCGGCTTTTTGGCCCAGACATCCAGGATGTGCTGCGCGGTGGTGGGCACCATCATGGAGGTCATGACGTAGTCTTCGGGCCAGTAGTCCTGGTAACCAGAAGTGTGCGATAGGAGCATGCGGATGCTGACGTCCTTGGCCCGTGCCAGGTCGGGGAGGTATTTGGAGACTGGATCGTCCAGAGTGAGCTTATGTTCCTGGGCGAGGAGAAGGACAGCGGCCGCGGTGAATTGCTTGCTGATGGAGCCGATGGGGTACTGCATTTGCGGAGTGGCTTCCATGGGCGGCGAGAGCCGGGCCAGACCGTAGGCCTGGAGATATGCGATCCGGCCATCTTTGACGATGGCAATCGAAGCGCTGGGCACCTTGGTCGAGGACAAAACCTGATTGACCGCAGCGTCGATGGTTGCTTTCGCTTCTTCCGGGAGGGTTGCCTCAGCCCGGAGCGCCGGACCCAGGGTGAGCGATACCAAGGCGAGAAAAAGTAGGGATTTCGACATGCTGGCTCTGATTGTAAGAGGAGTCCGGCGGTGCGCGGTTTTCGTCATTTAGGAAAATGCGTCTAAACTACTCCAGCGCATTGGAGGATCCATCATGCTTACCCGCAGAGAATTTACCCGCTTGGCGGTCGCCGGGGCGGCTTCCCAAGTGGTTTCGCCGCTGTTGGCACAGGAGGGCGATCGCAAGATTGGTTATTGCATCATCGCCCTGGGGCGTATTTCCATGGGTCACTTTATGCCCGGAGTGCTGGCCAGCAAGAACTCCAAGATTACTGGACTGGTGAGCGGGCACCGCGATAAGGCGCTGGCGCAGGCGGCTAAGTATGGGGTTCCGGAGAGCTCCATTTATAGCTACGAGAACATGGATCAGATCAAGAACAATCCGGCGATCGACGCCGTGTACGTGGCACTGCCGAACAGCATGCATGCGGAGTACACCATCCGCTCGGCACGTGCGGGGAAGCATGTGCTGTGCGAGAAGCCTATGGCTACTTCCGTTGCGGATTCCATGGCAATGATTAAAGCGTGCAAGGAGGCTAACAAGAAGCTGATGATCGCTTACCGCTGCCATTATGAGCCGACAAATTTGCGGGCGATGCAGCTTATCCGGGAGGGGAAGCTGGGAAAGATCCAGGCGATCGAGAGCGCTAATGGCTTTAGGGAAAGGGCCGGCGAATGGCGGCTGGATCGCAAGCTGGCCGGTGGCGGACCTTTGATGGATATGGGGGTGTATTCGCTCAATGCTTGCCGGTATCTTACGGGCGAGGAGCCGGTCGACCTCAAGGCGTATTCATCCGTGATCGATCATGACGGACGATTCGATACTGTCGAAGAGAATGTGTCGTGGACGATGAAGTTTCCTTCGGGGGTGGTGGCCAGTTGCAACACCACTTATGGTGCGCCCATGAATGGGTTTTACCGCGTGCATGGGTCGTTGGGATTTTTGTATGCGGAGCCGGCGTTTGCTTACCAGGGGCTTCATCTTACGGCTCAGTTTGCTGACCCGGCGGGGGGCAAGCCGATTATGCTCGATGAGCCCAATCCGAATAAAGACCCTTCGCAGTTCACTGCGCAAGCGGACTACTTCTCTGATTGCATTGTCAAGGATCAGACGCCGAAGACGGCGGGCGAAGAGGGTTTGCTGGACATGCAGTACATGTCGAAGATCTATGGGTCATGCGGGTTGCCGTCGCTGTAACTTAAGCAGCGTTCTTGCTGAGTGGCCGATAGAAGCTGATAGTATTGGGCGTCCGATTGCAAACGACGTTATGGTTACCGGCAGCGCCAGTCCCAGTGCCGCGACAGCAGGACCGCCAGGGCCCCTGGACGACGCAGGTTACCACTTTTTACCGCCGCGGCTAAGAGCACAACTCACCGTTCTGCCCGGCTTGATGCGCAATCCTCCGGATTACTTTGCACAAACTGCGGCGCGATATGGAGGAGTCGTGACACTCAGCCCCAATCGCGCTTATCTTGTTACCGATCCGGACGGGATAAAGCACGTCCTGCAAGACAACCATACAAACTACATCAAAGGGCCCTGGTACCAGGTGTTGCGACCGTTGATGGGCGATGGATTGTTTTCGAGCGATGGCGATTACTGGAAGCGGCAGCGGCGGCTGATCCAGCCGGCTTTTCAGCGCAAGCATCATCCCAGGATGGCCGGCATTGTGGTTGATTCGACGTCTCGTATGCTCCAGCGGTGGGAGGGAAATGCATCCCGGGCCGCGGCTGTGGATGGCCGCGCTGAGGTCATTCTGCTCACACTGGAAATCCTGCTGCGCAGTATGTTCAGTGGAGATTTGATTGGTTCGGAGCAGGTGTTGCGCGATGCCATACTCGATTGCTCGCGGCACATGGATCTGCTTGGCACGGTGAAGCTAGTCAAAGTGCTGGGGTGGTTTCGCTTTGCTAAGCGGCGCCGCTTCCAACGCGCCATCCGTACATTAGACGACTTCATTCTTCGCGTTGTCGATGAGCGAAGGCGGAACCAAATCGACAACGGTGACCTCGTATCGCTGCTTCTGTGGGCTCGCGATGAGCAGACCGGGGAGTCGATGACCGATCGCCAGATTCGCGACGAGCTCATGACCATGCTACAGGCCGGGAACGACACCGTCGCCGATGCGATTTCCTGGACGTGGTACCTGCTGGCCAAGCACCCCGAGGTGCGGGAACGGGTTGAATTGGAAGTGGATTCGACGCTGAAGGGCCAGCCACCCAGTTTCGAAGTTTTACCGGCTCTCGACTACACCCACCGCGTGATCACGGAGGCGATGCGAATTTATCCGTCGGCGTGGGTTTTCGGCCGGAGCGCGGTGAAGGACGATGTGATTGGCGGTTACCGTATTCCTGCCGAGTCGCTCGTCATTGTCAGCCCATACGTGACGCACCGGCTACCTGGCCTATGGGAGGATCCGGAGAGGTTTGATCCCGATCGCTTCTTGCCGGAGAGGTCGCAGGGGCGGCCACGTTTTGCCTACTTCCCATTCAGTGCGGGGCCGCGCCAGTGCATTGGGGCCAGTATTGCCATGATGGAGGCGCAAATGATCATCGCCATGGCGGCGCAGCGATACCGCCTTTCGGTGCCCCCGGGGTTCTCCCCTGGGATTAAACCCCGCATCAGCTTGACCGCGGATTGCCCGATCGCGCTCACACCCATCGCTCGAATCGGTGCCTTGCCGGCATAAGCTTCGCCGCCGGAGTCATAGATCAGCTAATATAGGCTAATTCACAAACAGGCCCCTCTTCCCCCAACGACGCCTTACCGCTCAGGAAAGGCCGAAGTTTTACTGCGCTATTGCAGCCGGCCAGGTGGAGTAAATCGACTGCATCTATTCAGTGTTGTTGCGTTGCAGACGCAGCGTGGAGGAAAAGGGTGAGCAAAGGCGGAGTGCTTTGTGGCGCACGCACTATTCTTGAGGATTTCACCGTAGTCTCAAGCGGGACTACTTAGGCATGTGCGGAATCGCCGGCGAGTTCATTTTCGATCCACGGGGCCGGGTCGACGAGTCGATGATCGTCCCCATGGTTTCTGCCATCCGCCATCGTGGGCCCGATCAATGGGGCTACTATCTCGGCTGCTCAGGTTCGGTTCTGCTGATCAACACGCGGCTATCCATCGTAGATCTCTCGAATGGACGTCAGCCACTTTCGAACGAGGACGGCTCGGTGTGGGTAGTCCTGAATGGCGAACTTTACGGATTCCAGGACATCGCCAGGGATCTCGAGTCGAGAGGCCATCGATTTCGCACTCGCAGCGACACCGAGGTTATCGTTCATCTTTACGAAGAGTACGGCGAAGATTTTGTTTCCCATCTGCGCGGCGAGTTCGCCATCGCCCTTTTGGACCAGAGGGAGGACGTGTTGTATCTCGTCCGCGACCGTCTGGGCATCAAGCCTCTGTTTTATTCCCGGCTGAGCGACTCGCTGGTGTTCGGGTCGGAAATCAAGGCTATCTTTCGGCATGGAAAGGTTCGAGCGCGACTGGATCACGTCAGCCTTTTCCATATGCTGCACGGGTTACTGCTGCCCGAAGCGACGTGTTTTGAGAACGTTCGGACGGTCGAGCCCGGGTGCATGTTGCGCATCTCGCGCTCCGCTGTCACGCGGAGCCGTTACTGGGATCTCCCCCTGGGCGGCGAGGTGGCGCCTGCCAGCGAAGAAGAGGCAATCGAAGAGCTCCGACGATTATTCTATGAAGCCGTAGGCCTGCGGTTGCATGGCGACGTAGAGGTTGGGGCATATGTCTCCGGCGGTCTGGATTCGACTTCGGTCGCGTCGGTTGCGGCCGAAGTCGGTGGTCGGCCGGTCAAAGCCTTTACGGTGGAATTTGAGAACAAAGAGCTAAACGAGGGGAAAGAAGCGGGAGAGTTCGCCCAAGCCGGCGGCTTTGAGCACCACACCGTTCGGATCGGTCCGGGAGATTTGGCGCCGCACTTCGAACGCTCCTTATGGCACAGCGAAATGGCGGTGAGCAACAGTCACGGGGCAGCCAAGATGATTCTGTCAGAATTGGCCCGGCGCCATGTCAAGGTAGTGCTTACCGGCGAGGGAGCTGACGAAGCGCTGGCGGGCTACAACGTCTTTCAGCACATTGCCCTGCTCGAGGAAGTCCGCAACCACCCCAAAGATCGGGGGCGCCGTGCCAACCTCGAGGCTCTACTCAGAAAAGAAGGGTCGGGCATCGCGCTCCTCAATAGCGGGATCTTACCCATACGAGCCTTACCGGATTACGACCGCATCGTTGGCATGTTTGGCGCCTACCCCTACGCGATCGTTCGCGCGATGAAAACGGGGAAGAAGGTTCGGTTGATGATGTCCAGCGATTTTCGCCGGGAGGTCGCCGGGATCGATCCCATTGCGGAAATGGCCGGGCGGATCGGCCGTGGTCGCATGACTTCCCTCTCGGCGGTCGCCGCTCACCAGTACTATCTTTTCAAGGCCGATCTGCCGGCCTACAACCTCAACTATCTTGGGGACCGGGTCGAAATGGCCCATTCCATCGAGGGGCGAGTACCATTTCTAGATCACAAATTGGTTGAGTTTGCCTTCTCGCTTCCACAGTCGTTAAAGCTGCGGAACGGCACCGGCAAGTACGTCCTGCGCCGCGCTATTGCCGGGAGATTGCCCTCCGCGTTGCAGGTGAGGAAGCGACCTTTCGTGGCGGCGTCGAGTGAGACCCTGGGACTGAAAGGAGACTCTGACTTCTCTGCGCACTATTTGGACAGCCGCGCCATCCGGAACACCGGCTTATTCAACCCGCAGGTGGTGGGAGCTCTCCGCCACAGTCTCGCCTATCTACCGCGCGGCTCTCGGGTCCTGAGCCTTGCGGAGACCTTGCTGACCGGGGTTGCTTCCATCCAGGCTATCAACGAAATGTTTTGCCAGCGTCTCGAGGACTCGGCCGTGCGATTCAATCTTCCCCGGGCCGACTCAACGCTGGCAGACGGGAGAATCTGATCATTTCCGGGAGAAGGACGAGATTTTTCGTTTTGTTGATCGACTAATATAGGTTGATTCACTAATATGCCGCTGTCTGCCGATTCCATCCTGTGAGGTTGGGAAACGTCGCGTTGCGGGGCGTGAGCTGTCGCATGCTGCGCGAGTGGAGGATGAAATGACAAGAACGATCAACACCGAAACTCCTCCGTCGGTGACATCGAGTTCAGAGACAAACGCGACCGAGGGCAGTGCAGCGCAGCGTCGCAAATCGTTCTCTGTTATCGCCAAGGTAGCTATTGTGGCGGCGATCGTATTGGCTGGTTACTTTCTCTGGAGTCAATTCGTCGCTGCGCCGAAGATACCGCATAGCGTGGTGGCGCTGAGCGGCCGCATCGAGGGAGACGATTCAGCAGTTGCCCCCAAGGCGGCCGGCCGCATCCTGGAAGTCCGGTTCCGGGAGGGAGACCCGGTCAAGGCCGGAGATACGATTGCGGTCCTTGACGACGCGCAGGTCTTCGCGCGGGAAGACCAGGCTCGTGCGGCGGTCACGGTGGCCGAGGCTCGATTTAGATCCGCAAACGACCAGGTCGCGGTGTTTCAGGAGCAACTGCAGCAAAACGATTTGCAGACTGAGCAATCGAAAATCGATGCGAGTGGACGGGTACGCCAGGCCGAGGCAGACGTAGCGGCTGCGGAATCTGACCTGGCGAACCAGGAAGCTGCCTTCCAGATTGCCGACTTTGACCGGACCGCTTACAACAAGTTGCGCAAGACAGACGCGGTGTCAGAGCGCCAGGCCCGACAGGCGAACGCGACGGCGGAACAGCAGGCAGCGGCGGTGGCCGCAGCAAAACGCAAACTCGAGTCGGCTCGGGGCATGCTGACCATGGCCCAGGCGACGCTTTCCAATCCGGGCATTCGTGGGTTCCAGGCGTCGATGGTGCGCAAGCAGCTCGCACAGCAGCGCTCGGAGATTGCCTACGCTAAGGCGTTAGCCGACCAGGCGCGCTTCCAGCTGGCGGAAGCGCAAGCGACCCGCAGCGACCTGACGGTCAAGGCGCCCTTCGATGGCACGATCATGACGCGGGCCGCTGAGCCGGGCGAGGTGGTGCAGGCGGGCACGACGATTGTGACCCTGTTGGATCTTCACCGGGTGTACCTTCGGGGCTTTATCCCCGAGGGACAGATCGGCAAAGTGAAGGTAGGCCAAGCGGCGCGCGTCTACCTGGACTCCGACCCGGCAAAGGCGCTCGACGCGTATGTGGAACGGATTGATCCGCAGGCCACGTTTACTCCGGAAAACACCTATTTTCGCGACGACCGGATCAAGCAGGTGGTGGGCGTGAAATTGCGGCTGAAGAGCGGAATCGGATTCGCCAAGCCTGGCATGCCCGCCGATGGAGCGGTTCTGGTTGAGGGCAGCACCTGGCCGCCCGGTCGATTTAACCGATGAGACGCCGGTGGTGACCTTAGCGCCTCCCGCGCCGCTTGGATCTGCGGTTGCCTTGGCGGCGAGCGCGATCCGCATCCGCGACCTGGTAAAGCGCTACGGCTCGATGGAGGCGGTAAGCGGGATCAGCTTGGATGTGAACGAGGGCGAAATCTTCGGCCTGATCGGGCCCGATGGGGCGGGCAAGACGTCGACCTTTCAGATAGCCGCCGGGGTCATGGAATCCACTTCCGGCGGGGTTGAGATTTTCGGCGTCCCGGCACGCGAGGCCCGTTCGCAAACGGGTTACCTCACACAGAACTTCAGTCTGTATCCGGATCTCACGGTCGACGAAAACATTCGTTACATCGGGGACCTGCGGCGCGTGCCCAGGGAAGATATTGTGTCGCGGGGGCAGGGCTATCTGCGGATGTTCGACATGGATCGCTTCCGTGCGCGGCTGGCCGGACATCTGAGTGGCGGCATGAAGCAAAAATTAGCCTTGGCGTGCGCGCTGGTGCCGGAGCCACGCGTGTTGCTCCTGGACGAACCGACGACGGGCGTGGACCCGGTTTCGCGGCGTGAGTTCTGGGATGCCCTGGCTCACCTGGCCGCGGACGGACTAACCATCCTGCTGGCCACCCCGTACCTGGATGAAGCAGAGCGATGCCATCGCGTCGCGCTGATGCATCAGGGGAAAATTCACGACATGGGCACACCCGGTGAACTGCGGGAAAGGCTGGGAGCGCGGCGAATGGAGGTGCGCACCTCGAACCTTGCAGTCGCGGAGGAAGTTCTCTCACCATTAGCCGGAACGGGACGGGAGATCCTCGACGTACAACGCTTTGGCGACCGGCTGGATCTGCTGGCGCCCGATCCGGATGCGGCTCGCGTGATTATCGAAGAGCATCTGCGCGCCGCCGGCCTGCAGATGCAAGAAATATTGCTGGACGAGCCGACATTGGAGAACACCTTCGTAGCGCGGCTCCGGGCCCTGGGACAGGAAGTGCACGATGAGCCCTTCCCTGCCCGCCATGACCACTCGCAACTTATCGGTCAAGTGGCGATCGGGGCATCGCAGCTCACCCGGCAATTTGGATCCTTTACGGCTGTCCGCGGGGTGAGCCTCCAAGTCCATTACGGGGAAATCTATGGGCTCTTAGGGGCCAATGGCGCAGGGAAAACCACGACCATCAAAATGCTGTGCGGCCTGGTCGCACCGAGCGGCGGGAGCGTGCAACTGGCCGGATGGACAAAGCAACTGCGATCGAGTGAAGTACGCCAGAGTATCGGTTACATGTCGCAGAAGTTCTCCTTGTATAACGACCTCTCGATTGAAGAAAACCTGGAGTTCTTTGCCGGGGTGTACGGGGTCCCGCGCGAGGAGCGCGAAGAAAAGAAGCGATGGGTGCTCGAGTTTTCCGGGCTCGAAGGGCGCGAGCAACAGCTCACGGGGAGCCTGCCCCAGGGCTGGAAGCAGCGAGTGGCTTTCGGAGCGGCGATCATGCACGAGCCGAGCGTGCTGTTTCTGGATGAGCCCACGTCGGGAGTCGATCCGCTGGCGCGCCGGTCTTTCTGGAAGATGATCAATCGGCTGGCGGACGCGGGCACGGCGATCCTGGTGACTACGCACTACCTGGAAGAGGCGGAGCAATGCAACCGGCTGGGATTGATGGTGGCGGGCGAACTGGTGGCTGAGGGCACTCCAACCTCGATCAAATCGGCACAGGAAGGCCAACTGATGGAGTTTGTCACGGACCAGCCGCAACGCGCGCTGGATCTTTTGAAAGACGCTTCGGAACGATGGAGAATTTCACTTTTCGGCAACCGGCTGCACGTCATTCTTAACCAGGATCAAGCCGACGGCGAGAGAATCTACCGCGAGAAGCTGGCGGCCGCGGGGATCAAGGTGATTTCCGCCAAGCCGGGCCGATTCTCATTGGAAGACGTGTTCATCAGCGTGGTGGAAAAGGCTCGTTCCAAAGGCAAAGCGGGAGTTGAGGAGTAACGCCGATGCGCCGAATTCTAGCCCAGGCCGGCAAGGAGCTCATCCAGCTACTGCGCGATAAGCGAGCGCTTGGGATGGCGCTGGCTCTGCCGGTGATCATGCTCATCACGATGGGGTCGGCCATTTCGCTGGACATCAGGAATCTCCCCCTGGCGATCCAGGATTTCGACAATTCCCCGGCGTCGCGCCAGTTGGTCGAGGCGTTCCGCGAATCGATCTCATTCCACGTGGTTCCGTTTTCCGTAGACCAGCGGCCTGAAGAGGCGTTCATCGCCAATGATGCCCGCGCCGTATTGATCATTCCCGAACGCTTTGGACGAGATGTAGAGCGCGGGGCAAAGACACCGGTACAGGTGCTGGTGGACGCATCCGATTCCAACACAGCGCGGCTGATCGAAGGATATGCCTCACAGATCACAGCCAGGTTCAACCAGAGAAACGAGGGGACGGGCAACCCCGCACCGGTAAAGGCCGCGATTCGCTTCTGGTATAACCCTGGTCTTTCCTCGAAGAAGTTTTACGGTCCGGGAGTCTTCGTCCTGGCGATCTCGCTTTTTCCTCCTCTGTTGGCCACGCTGGCGATGGCGCGCGAAGGAGAACAATTGACCATTTTGCAGGTCTACGTTTCCAACATCTCGGCGCACGAATTTCTTCTGGGAAAGATTCTGGCCTTTGTGGTTGTGGCCCTGGGGGATGTGCTTCTGCTGCTGGTGTTGCTGTTCACTTATTTTGGACTTGGTATCGCCGGCGACCCGACGCCGTTCCTGGTATCGACGGTGTTGTATGCGTTCTGCGTGGCGGCGTTTGGCACCATGATTGGGGCGGCCATTCCGAATCAGGCAGCGGCGATGCAGGCGGTCGCTCTGGGCGGATTTCTGCTGGTGTTCATGCTTTCCGGTCTTATTTTTCCTATCCAGAATATTCCCGTTCAGATTCGCTGGCTTTCGAATTTGATCTGGGGCCGCTATTACATCGATATTGTGCGCGACTTTCTGTTGCAGGGCGGGGGCTGGCCCGCGGTGTGGTGGAAGGTGATTCTTATCGGCATCATGGGGTGGTTTTTTTACATGCTGGCGTGGAGCAAAATGCGCCGCATGCAGCTGGCGGCATAGACATGAAGCCCCTTTTGCAAAGTCTTGTGAGTGACCGGTTTGCCGCGCTGCTGCGCAAGGAATTCGAGCAGATCCGGCGCGACCGGCGCCTCACCCTGTCACTGATTGTTCCTCCGATATTGCAACTGCTGTTATTCAGCGTGGTATTGAACGCCACCGTGTCAGATCTGCGCCTGGGCGTGATTGACGACAGCCGGACACCGCAGAGCCGCGACCTGGTGGCAAGCCTGACTGAGAGCCGCAGCTTTCGCCTAGCGGGCTACTACTACGCCGTGGACCAACTGGGGGACGCGATCAGCCGTGGAAACCTGGATGCGGGCGTTGTCATTCCCAGGGACTTTGCGCGCGATCTGGAACGGGGACAGCCAGTGACGGTGCAGCTTCTTCTGAACGCAATGAATGCCAACACGGCCACGATAGCGCGAAGCTATGCGCAAGGCGTGATCAGTAACTGGAACGATGGGCTGCCCAGAAGCGGATTGCACGCCCGCTTGGCGCAGGTCAACATGGCCACGGTGAGCCACCGGGGCCAGGCCATCATGACGCGAGCGTTCCTTTTTAATCCGGGCCTCATCAATAGCTGGTTTGTCATCACCGGAATCCTGGGTCTGCTGATTATCCTGAACGGCTCCATTGTCGCCTCGGCCGCCATGGTGAAAGAGCGCGAAGCGGGCACCATCGAACAACTGGTCATGTCGCCGGCGACGACATCGGAGATCATCATCGCCAAGATGGCGCCGCTTTTTGTGTTGCTGCTGTTCATGGTGATATCTGCCACAGCTTTCATCCGGTTTGCCTTCAATGTTCCGTTTCACGGCAATCTGCTAGTGGTGTTCAGCGGTGCGTCGCTGTGCATCCTCTCCGGCATCGCACTGGGCACAGTGATTGCGACATTTTCAAGGTCGGCGCAGCAGGCCCAGCTCACCAGCTTCTTTGTCAACCCGCTGCTCACTACGGCGTCGGGCGCGGTCACGCCGGCCGAGGCTGTGCCGCAGTGGCTGCAGCCGTTAGTGTGGGTTAATCCCATTCGCCATTTCAGCGTGATCGCGCGCTCCAACATGATCAAGGGCACCGGCTTCACGCCCTTGTGGCCCAACTTTCTGGTGCTGGGCCTTTTCACTCTCATGCTGGTGGTGCTGAGCGTCTGGCGGTTCCGGAAGATGCTCAGCTGAGCTGCGATGAGACTGGGTGCCGAAAGAGTTTCGCAGGGACGGTGACGTTAGCCCTCAGGACGCAGGTCCCATAAACGGTTGCTTGTTTTGGATGTTTTCGCCGCCGGCGATTGGAAGGTAGGCGACTTACGATGCGGGATACGAGGTGCTTTAACCCGTTGCTGAAAACTCCGTGTCTCGAAGGGTTGCGGCCGGAGGGGGCGGGATCATTTATAAAATTCGATAAAATTTGGCTTTTTTGTCTATTTTCGACTTCAGCGACTGTGCGCGCATTCGCCTAGTTTGGCGGAATAGGGCAGTTTCACGGAGTTGATTGTCTGCAGAGCGACATCAAAGAAGCTGGTGGTTGGAGCGGGAACCCGATTCCGCGGTTGCGGGATAACGAAGGGGTTAAGTTGGCCGGCATCGTGGGCAAGCGGAGGCTCGGGGACGCGGGGCGCGGCGGGCCCGGTCAAGGCTGATGCAGGGGGATCGGCGGGCTGCTCGGCCGCGGGGGGCTGGTCCTTGGGTCGCCAGCCGGAGTCGTCGATTTGCGCATTGCGGGGCGTGGCGGCGGGTTGGGTCGCGAATGGGGAGAGGCGGCGATCATTTTTTGTGGCGGACGGGATGAAGCCTTCGATGGCTGAGATCATGGAGAGGGCCTTGATCTGACCGGCAATGCTACCCCTCGTCGCTTCGGAGCTGAGAGCGGCCAGCTCCCAGAGCCGCGTGAGGATCCGGTCGCGACCAAGGTTCAGCTTGCGCTGCAGGTCCGCTTCTTCGTCTACCAGCTTTTCCCTGACAGCGGCGCGGTGCTCGATCATGTAGTCGCGGACGCGGGGCTTGGATTTGGTGTAGGCGGCGGTGTCGGGATTGAGACCGACGGCTTCCGCGGCGCGGCGATCGTTCATGGTTCCGGACATGATCAGGTGAGCATAGGCCATTTCCTGATCGGTGATGGGATCGGTGACGGTTTTTTTGGGCATAGGGAATCCTCGCTCCTCGGTTGGGTTGTTGGGTTCGATCGAGCTTCTATTCAGGCTGATGGTGATTTTGAGACAGGGATATGGTGTGTTACCGGATAGCCGGAAGGCTATCCTTCGCTCACGCGGAAGGCCGATACTACCGGCGAGTGCCGGCTAAGCGCGGTTGCGTGAGAAGCCGCTGCCTGCCGAGTTCGTCTGCTTTGAGGAATACCATCTCTTGAGATCGATGCCATGGGCAGGACGCATTTTTGTCCGGCACCGTGGTACCCAGTCAAGGGTTACTCGGGTTTGAATCAGGAGAGGTGGGGAGATCAGCGGGAGGCTGGTGGCGACGGTCGCTTGTCGGAGTCGTCGTTAGCCTTGATCGGAATGGCAGCTCGATCAGGCCGGCTCCACTACGCTACGCTCCGGTTCGAAATGACAATTTTGTTTGAGTATAGTATTCCGCGTTTCCAGCAGAGGTCCGCGGAAAACTGCAGATCCCTCCACGGCACGCCGGGACAGGTCGGGTTCGCTCCGGGATGATAAAGGAAAGGGCAACGGTTCCATAAGCAGTGGTTGCTGAACCGAAACGCTTTTCAAATCTAATTTGGACAGGTCTGGCTTAAGATGGACCGCGACTCAACCCTGGACAACGTTCAGCCGTCCCTTCGGGACTGCATCATGTTTCACTCTGTACCCAGGACTGCGTCCTGGGCTAAGTTCAGCCAGCTGTCCAAATTAGCGGAAGAATCGACTTTTTGACGATGTAACTTGTTGACTGCGTTGAGGAGAATTCGGCGGAACAAAATCAGGTCGCCCTGTTTGATCGGCGCTGCATAGATGGCGCGAGTTTTAGAGTTGCCTGATAAACGCAGGGCACCGCGAGTACGCGCACTACAAGGGGTTTAGCGATTGAGTGAGGACTAAAGGAAAACGGCAGATCCCACGGCACCCCGGGGCGGGCGAGATGACAATTCTGCTTGAGCATGGTGTCCGTGTTTCCAGAAAAGGTCCGTGGAACTGCAGATCCGCTCAGCTCCGCTTCGGGATGACAAAGGAAAGGGTGGCGGTTCCATAGGCTATGGTTGCTGGACCGAGACCGTTTCTCAAATCTCAATTTGGACAAGTCTGAAGTTCAGCCCGTCCCTACGGGACTCAAAATCTCTTTATAGCCGGTCGGCAACTTCCTGGTCGTGCTCTGCTGGGCGCCGTTGTGCACCCTGTCCGGCGTCGCGCTGGGGACAGTGATTGCGACGTTTTCGAAGCCGGCACAGCAGACACCGCTCACCAGCTGCTTTGTCAATCCGCTGCTTACTATGGCTTCGGCACTGGCTGCAGCCTTTAGTGTGGATCAACCCGATTCGCCATTTCGGCGTGATTGCCCGCTCCAACATGATCAAGGGCACGGGTTTCGGTGGGTTGTGGGAGGCTGAGGAGTGGTGAGAGCGCGGGATCGACACCGAAACCAGGGAAAATCGCATATCTCTCCACTATGCTGCGCCCTGTCGAAAAGCATTTCCACGAATGGTCCGCGGAACCGCAGATCGCTCGGCTGCGCATCGTTTGGCTCGCCGGGCTAAGGAGCTTTTTGTTTTCTTTGCTTTGCTGCACGCGAAAGAGAATAACGGAAGGGGCTCCGCCCCATCTTGTTCAACCCATGTAGTGCCCCGGCTACGCCGGTGCAAACATGGGGCACCCGTACAGAGGGGTAGAGGGGTACAGAAGCCTCAGCTTCACGCGTGAGGGGAACATTGCCGGTCGCTTGACGATCAGACAGTCGCTCGGCTTACACGTTTCCAGACGAGGGAGTCCTACCCGGAGCTTTGTTGCTGCAAAGGCGGCGGCTCAACGCCGTTCGGCACCGCGCGCATCAACAAGTACGATTGGCGCAAAAGTAGCCACCAAAGTTGGGGAAAGCCAATCACGGGCTTGATGAGGAATTGTTTGCGCTGGCCAGAGGTTAACAAACCCAGGACATGGCGGTGCAACACAAGCTGCTGATACCAGGGGATGCTGGCGACCAGGTGGTGTTCCCAATGACAGGGGGATCCCCACGGGCCTCCGCCGATGAGCATTCCCCAGAACCCGAGACCGAAGCTCCGGGACCCGTTCAGATTGTCGAGAGGCATCAGGTTGTGCTCGGTGAACTGGCGGAGCCGGTCCAGGTGGAAGCCGAGTTGCGTGAAAAACAGGAAAATGAGGAGAGTGAACCAACCTCCCCACAGCCTATAGGTCAGATACGTGTAGGGCACGTGGTACGCAAGTGCGACCAACAAAGTGATAAGGCGGCTTCTAGTGAAGTTGGCCGGGCGATGAACCAAGAAATCCGAGAAGTTGATCACGGCCGCGAAGGGAAGGAAGGTCATCCAGTAACGGCGGGGGGTGACGAAGTTGAGGAACTCCGCATCTTCAGCCGTACCGAATTTTGAGTGATGAATCATATGCTTTTCGGAGTAGAAGTCAGGGACTCCACCTGAGATGCGGCCAAGGTGACAGGTAACGAAGTTCGCGAAACGGCTGAGCGGACCGCGTGGCGGAAAGATGATCCTGTGAGCCGCACCTTCATGCATGGTGAAGACTCCGAGCGAATACATTAACCAGCAATGGAGCAGCCCGCAGATGAGCCCGGCAACCAGGATTGGTCCCGCCGCGTTGTGGCCTCTTGCGGCCAGCCATACCCCGGGAAGCTTGAGCAGGACCAGGTAGTCGCTGCCGAACAGGAAAATCAACACTATGAGGCTAATCAGATTGTGCGTGAGGGGATGAGACTTATACCAGCGGTGCAGCTCTCTTCCCCTCTCCATGATGGAGTGGATTTGATCCCGCGTGAGCGGTTCAAACTGAAGATGATTTTCGTTGACCTTCGCCCAGCGGAGTTCTTCCGGATGAACGTGCATCCGCGCTTCTCCCTTCATGCCTTGCCTGCCAGCTTGGCGAACCACCAGCTCAGGCCGACGAACAGAAAGCGCCAGTCTTTGAGGAACTCCGGCGGTTTGCCCTCGAAGGCGTGACCGATAAATTGGAACACCCATCCGACCACGAATAAGCCAGCAGCCCACCACCAAAGATGAGGCCGCCAGATGGCCAGAGGAATCATGAGTATGGAAACGGCGATTATGGGGATGCCGACGGTGTGGCATGCGCGATTCACCGAATTCTGATGGCTGGTCGAATACTGCCTGATCCATTCGTCCCGAGTTTTGCCCAGCATGGTTATCCCTCGCTATGTTGTTCTTCCGGCAGCTCTGGAGAATGCGTTGGCATCGCGCACGACACGCCAGAGCAACTTCGGAAACCCGAGGCCCGGCGGCAGCAGGAACTGCCGCCTTTGTTTTTCAGAAAGCAGCCCCACCATGTAATGGTGCAGAGCGATCTGCTGATACCAGGGGATGCTCGCGACCAGATGGTGAACCATATGGCAGGGCTGCCCCCAAGGCCCGCCTCCTATCAACAGCCCGGAGAAACCCGCGCCGAAACTTCGCGCGCCGCTCTTGTTTTCCAGGGGCATCAGGTTGTGCTCAGTGAACTGCCGCATGCGGTCAAAGTAGAAGCCTACGTGCGGCAGCAGCAGGAGCACGACGAGCACAAATAACCCTCCAAAACGGCGGAAGAGCAAGTAGGCGTAGATTCCGTTATAGAGCCCGGCAATGAGCCCGGAGATCAGGCGGCCAGGGGTGTAGCCAAGCGGGCGATGGGCGACGAAGTCACTGTAGTTGAGAAAGCTGCCGAGGGGCAACAGCATGCGCCAGAAGCGGCGAGGCTGGACGAAATTAAGAAACTCCGAATCCTGGCCGGTACCGAACCTGGCGTGATGCGCCATGTGGCAGGCCGCGTAGTAGTTGGGTTCGGCAGCCGAAAGGCGGCACAGATTCACAGCCAGGAACTGCGCGGCCCGGCTCAACCGTCCATTTCCAGGAAAGATAAGCTTGTGCGCGGCGCCCTCGTGCAAGGTAAAGCCCGCCAGCGAGTAGAGTAGCCAGCTGTGGACGGCACCGGCTAATACTGCCGTTGCCACGAGCAATCCTGTTCCGGCGTGCCTGTTCGACGGCAGGATCCAACGCGGCATCTGCAGCAGGATGACCCAATCCGTACCGAGAACGCAAGCGATCACGAGCGCATTGATCATCGCGTGGGTGCGCGGATGAGCCTTAAACCATTTGTACAGCTCGCGCCCGCGATTCAGGATCAGCCGCAGCTGTTCGCTGCTGAGATCCTCGAAGGAATGTCCCCGGGTGTACTCTCTGGCCATTTCCAACTCATCGAGATGAATCTTCATGGATGGACCTCACGAATGCGCTGCCCTGATTTCGCTAATTCTGTCGCCCAGGGTTCCGTTCAGACCTTCGATTTTCTTCATGGTATGGCGATAGCTGTGAGCGACAATATCATCCGCCAGGTGCCAGTCGGTGCGTTTGAAGCCGAGCATTTCCGGCTGCAACATTAAATCAGCTGAGCCTTCGCGGGTCATGCGGTAAGAGATTCCACCGAACTCAAGGGTACGCATCAGGATGAGGGGAATGCTGGGCATAAAAGACTTCCTGGCTCCCCACAATCCGAAACGGCTGCGCAACGCCTGCATACCGCTGACGGTGTAACCGTAGTCCTCCACATCTTCCAATTCGTGCGGAGGAGAAACGTCCACGCCGATGGTGATTCCATTGCCGCAGAAGACGCGCATCAGATCCACGGGCACATTGTTGATGGAGCCGCCGTCGACATGCAATTCACCGCCGTAAACGATCGGCGGAAAAATTCCTGGCGCCCGGCTACTGGCCAACGTCGCCTTGGTCAGGCCGCCACTTTTGTGCATGGTCAGCTCAGCGCGGTTCAGATTGGCGGAGACGCAGAAGAACGGATGCCACAGGTCTTCGATGCGAGCTTCCCCAAAGAAGCGGGCGACGAGGTCGCTGAATTTCCGGCCGCTTTTGAAGGCGATGAACGGCAGCGTCATGTCGTTGAAAGAGTCGCGGCAGCCGGTGCTGATCTCTTCCATGATGCGCTCGTTCGACCACCCGCTGGCCCAGAGGGCGCCGATCAATCCGCCCATGCTGGCTCCTCCCACCGCATCGAGAGGGATGTTGCATTCCGCGAGCGCGCGGAAGACGCCTATGTGCGCCAGGCCGCGGGCAAAACCGCCGCCCAAGGTCAGGCCGACGGCACGGCCGGTCAAAAATCGTACGACGCGGGTAAAGTCTCCCCGATTGCCAAGCCGTACATGATGGTGACGGTCAACATTGCGCGGAGCCAGCCATCGCTGGGTACCGGAGGGATTGCCGTTTTCCTGGATCAACACCAGGGTCTTGGATTGGTTTGCGTCGGCGGGCAGACGGGCAATCAGTTCCGTCTCAGTTTCACTCGGCTCGGGGTTCTGACTGGCGTTCCCGACGATGACTCCCCGATCAGCCTGCCGGACGCATCGCTCGGTCCAGGGAGTAAGACCGTCGTCCGCTTCGTACACAACGTAGTTGTGGTGATTCTCCAAACCGCTTAGCCAGTCGATGAAGAGAATACGATTGCCGTCCCAGTCTGAGGTTTGGGAGAATCCTTCGACGCCAAAGGCCGCATCCACGCGGGCGCTGGAGACCCGCGCAACCGAACCGTAGGCAGCAAGAGCTTCACAGAACTGGTCGCAGAAGATTTTGAAGGCTGGGCCCGGGGAAGCGGGGACCAACGCAATGTTATTGATGCGGGATGAGGCCCTGGGCGCGCCCGAGGTAACCTGTTGCACCCTTCGCGCTACCCGGGAGCCAAAAATGCCCATGACGTCCAGGGGATAACTGGTTAACAGGTGGTTGTAGGCGGAAGAGGACAACCGCGCCAGGTAGGTGTCGCGGACAGCGCAGATGGATCTTGATCGTGGCTCGCCGGTAATCAGCCCGAGTTCCCCAATCGTTTCACCGCGCCCGAGTTCGACGGGCAGGGTTTCGCGCGCGGGATCGTCCGGCAACACCCGCACCCGTCCGCTGAGAACGATGTATAGCGAGTCGCTTGCATCGCCCTTGCGGAGCAGAAACTCGCCACTGTAGAGCGTCAGGGGGGTAAGGTCTGCTTCCAACGCCTGACGAAATGGACCGTTAAGCGGGCCCAGCAGGTCTCCGTCGTTCAGAGAAACGTGCAGCGTCTCGCGCTCTAACGTCGCGTGGATCAGATCGGCAAAATTCAGCTGCGAATCGGGATATCTATTTGCGATTTCGCCGAGCGCTTTCCTGGTGATGATGCCTACCAGCGCATCTCCACGGCTCGTCAGGCTTACGGGATACGCCTGGGATGCGGGATCCCGGTTCAGGAATACGGTCGCCTGCGGTTCGAGATTTCGCACTGTTTCTCCCGCATCGCCGGAGAGAGAGACTTGTCCCGATAAGACGATGAGGATCGCGGGTTCAGTGGATTGATCGAGAACCAGGGACTCATTTTGCAGGCTGGTCAGGGAAAGTTGTTCGACGAACTGCTCCAGGGCTGGTCCCGCGATCCCTCTGAGAACGGGCAACAGGGAGATCATTCGTGCGATCTCTAAGCGGTTCGGAAACATTGGTAGCGATGCTATCACTCCGCTCGAGTTATGGGGCGGTTTCGTGATTTTGGTGATTAAGGGATCGCTGATTTGGGGTGGGTACCCAGATTTAGGATGACCCACGTGCGCGGGTGGAGATTACTCGGGGACAGTGTCTTCCGGAGAATCTATAGGCAGATGTAGAAGGTCGTCCCGTAGGGACGGCTGAAGGTTGTTCAGGATGGCGTCGCGGCCTATTTTCAGCCGGAGCTGTCCAAATGAGCGGATCAACTTGCTTTTTTACGATGTAACTCGTTGAGTGCTTTGAGGCGAGCTTGGCTGACCAAGATTCAGGTTGCTGTCGATCGGCTGCCGTCTAAGTGGCGAGTTCTCGAGTGCGCTGATGAACGACTTTAAGCCAACCGCCCACCCGGGCTGCGCATTGTGTCGTCCCTGCGGGACTCGTACGTAAACCTCAGCCTACCCGGCACTCCCGTGCCGGGCTGAAGGTTGTACCGTCCCTGCGGGACTGCAGGGGCTGAAGAGGCGGCGGAAAAGTGGAACAAAGAGGGAAGCGTCCTGGGCTAAGTTCAGCCAGAGCTGTCCAAATTAGCGGAAGAATCGACTTTTTGACGATGTAACTTGTTGACTGCGTTGAGGAGAATTCGGCGGAACAAAATCAGGTCGCCCTGTTTGATCGGCGCTGCATAGATGGCGCGAGTTTTAGAGTTGCCTGATAAACGCAGGGCACCGCGAGTACGCGCACTACAAGGGGTTTAGCGATTGAGCGAGGACTAAAGGAAAACGGCAGATCCGACGGCACCCCGGGGCGGGCGAGAGACAATTCTGCTTGAGCATGGTGTCCGTATTTCCAGAAAAGGTCCGTGGAACTGCAGGTCCGCTCAGCTCCGCTTCGGGATGACAAAGGAAAGGGTGGTGGTTCCATGGGCTATGGTTGCTGGACCGAGACCGTTTCTCAAATCTCAATTTGGACAAGTCTGAAGTTCAGCCGTCCCTTCGGGACTGGTCCGATGCAAGTCTAACCTTTGTCTGTTTCCTCCAGAGTGGTTCCCTCTAGAAGGCTCCGCCGGCGATGGAGGGGATGACTAAGACTTCGTCGCCGTCTTTGAAGGCGTATTCGTCGTTGCCGAGAAAGCGGATGTCTTCTTCGTTGACGTAGAAGTTGATGAAGCGCCGGACCTTGCCGTCGTTGTCGCGGAGATGGGGCTTGAGCGCGGGAAAGCTGGTCTCGATTTCGATGATCAGCTGGGGCAGATTCTGGGCCGCGGACTGGATCTCCCGGGTACCGTTGGTGTGCTTCTGAAAGGCATTCGGCAAGACCACTTTAACGGACATATACTTCCTCTCTATCGTTCTCAACATCCCTTTCAACCAGGGCTTCAAAGTCAGCCAGACGCGGGCGAATCGCCTGCTGCTGTTCGTAACTGCCCTGCAACACATCGAGGGTCTTCAACCCGTTTCCAGTGATCGCCATCACCGTAAGATCATTAGGAGCAATGCGGCCGTGAGCATACAGCCGGGCGGTCACCGCAGTAGTCACGCCGCCTGCGGTTTCAGTAAAGACGCCTTCGGTTTCAGCTAGCTCCTGGATCGCGGAGACAATTTCCACGTCGGAAACATCTTCCGCCCAGCCGCCGGTTTCGTTGATGGCACGGATGGCGTAGGGTCCGTCAGCGGGATTGCCGATGGCCAGCGAGCGCGCGATGGTGTTCGGGCGCTGCGGCTCATGGTGGGAAAGGCCATTCTTTACCGCATGGGCGATGGGCGAGCAGCCCGTGGCCTGGGCTCCGAAAAAGCGGACTGGCTTGTTTTCGACCAGGCCGAGCTCGATCAGCTCGCCGAATGCTTTGCGAATCTTGGAAATCAGGGCGCCCCCGGCCATGGGCACTACTACGTTGTCAGGCAGGCGCCAACCTAGCTGCTCGGCGATCTCGTAGCCTACCGTTTTCGAGCCCTCAGCGTAGTAGGGACGAAGATTGACGTTTACAAATCCCCACTCGTAGCGCTCGGCGATCTGCGAGCAGAGGCGGTTCACCTGGTCGTAGTTGCCGTCGATCCGGACCAGGTTCGCTCCGTAAACGCGGGTGTTCAGGATCTTGGCCGGCTCGAGGTCGGTCGGCACTAGAATGTAGGTCTTCAGGCCCAGGCGGGCAGCGTGTGCAGCGACGGCGTTCGCCAGGTTGCCGGTCGAAGAGCAGCCGACAGTATCGAAGCCGAAGTTCTGTGCCGCAGCCAGGGCGACGGAGACCACGCGATCCTTAAAGCTCAGCGTGGGCAGGCAAACGGCGTCGTTTTTGAGATAGAGATTGGTGGCGCCGATGCGCTTGGCCAGGCGCGGGGCTGCCATCAGGGGAGTCATGCCTGACGGGGTGGTGGGCACGTAGTCGTCGGGCACCGGCAGAAGGGCCTGGTAACGCCACATGCTTTGCGGTCCCCGGGCAATGGCCTCGCGGGTAAAGGTCTGCTTGGCCGCAGCCAGGTCGTAGGCTATTTCGAGCGAGGAAAAACACTCATCGCAGGCGGAAAGCGGCTGGTTTGGGAAACGCTTGCCACATTCCCGACAACACAACTCGTAAAAAGACGCCATCATGCCCTCTAATCGAGAGCGACGGATGCACGGGCACTACGTGACGAACTCAAAACTGCGGTACTGCATGGAATTAGCGAGATGCGCTTACAGCTGCACCCCGAATCTCATGTTCCCCGTTTCTTTTCAGAACGCAGGAGAGAGTTGACACCATACTCCTGGATTGCCCAGGCAGGTTGTCGTGGCGTCACAGGGCCCGTCCCTCAGCCACTCTTCATGAAATTCAGGCTCGCTCACAAGGAGCAAACTTGAATATTCGATTTTTAGCACAGTCCAATACGGACCGCAAGTAGCCTATTCAGCCAACAAGGCAACGCGGAAGTGCATCTGATTGGTAACATTAGATAGGAATCCAATTATCGAGCCCGCGGAGGGGTCTGGTCCGCCCAAGAGAATCGGAACTTCATGACGGAAGCCAGTCCACAGTCCTCTCATAACGCCTGGCGCGAGCGAATAGAAGCGCTCAAAAATGTGCCGCCGGTGCTGGGCATACTATGGCAGTCCGGCCCCGCGGTGGTTACCTGGGGCATCATTTTGCGGGTTTTTGTGGCCGCGCTGCCCTCGGCCATCGCTTACATCGCCGCGAGAATCATCGACGGCGTCCAGCATTACTTCACGGCTAAAGCACTATTCCCCCACTTTTGGTGGCTTGTGGTAGCGGAGGCAGGCCTCAACGTATTGAACGGCCTTCTGGTGCGCGGGGTCGATTACAGCGATAGCCTGCTGGCCGACCGTTATACCCACTTCGTAAGCGTCCGGGTGATGCGGCAGGCTGCGGCGCTGGACCTGACCACGTACGAGGACCCCGTTTTCTACGACCGCCTGGAACGGGCCCGGGTGCAGGCTACGGATCGGCTGGCAATGATCCAACAGATGGGCCGGCTGTTCCAGCAGACGTTGACCACGATCATCTGGACGGGGATCCTGCTCTGGTTCTCGCCCTGGCTGGTGCTTTTGCTCGCTCTCGGTGTGCTTCCGACGTTTCTGGGCGAGACGCATTTCGCTTTCCTGGGATACGCGAAGAACTTCCGCCAGACGCCGGCCAAGCGCCAGATGGATTACTTGCGCCAAGTGGCCGGCAGCCGGGAAGGCGCCAAGGAGCTCAAGCTTTTCAACCTGAGCGACTACCTGAGCAATCGCTTCACCAAGTTGTCGCTGGGTATCTACGAGGAAAATGTTGCTCTCTCGCGCAAGAAACTGCTGGCCGGCGGGCTGCTCGGCATCATCGCTACGCTCGGATACTACGGTGCGTATGCGTTCGTGATCTGGCGAGCGGTGACGGGCCATTACAACAGCATTGGAACGTTCTACTACGTGACCAACGCCATCATTCAGGCGTCCAGCAATCTGCAACAGGTGTTCTCTACTGCTTCCGGGATCGCAGACCAGGCGCTCTTCCTTACTGATCTATTGGCGTTCTTCGAGATGAAGCCGACGGTGGTTTCGAATCCGGATGGGCCGTCGATACCGCGTCCCATCCGGCGTGGCTTTGAGTTCCGTAACGTCAGCTTTGCTTATCCGGGGACGACGCGGCGAGTGCTGAGCAATTTCAACTTCACCCTGGCGCCGGGAGAACGCATCGCATTAATAGGGGAAAACGGGCAGGGCAAGACGACTGTGGTGAAACTGATCACCCGGCTGTACGACCCGACCGAAGGCCAGATATTGCTTGATGGCATTGACCTTCGTGACTACAAGCTGGAAGATCTACACCACGAAATTGGAGTTATCTTTCAGGACTTTATGCGCTATGAGATGACGGCGCGGGAAAACATTAGCGTAGGGCGGGTGGAAAGCGAACACTCGCAGGCAGAGATTGAATCAGCCGCGCACAAGAGCCTGGCCGAAAGCGTGATCGCGAAATTGCCCGGTGGATATGACCAGATGCTGGGCCGCCGGTTCGAGAGTGGAGTTGAGCTTTCGGGCGGGGAATGGCAGCGGGTGGCGTTGGCCCGGGCTTACTTACGTGATGCGCAGCTGCTGGTACTGGACGAACCTACGGCGGCGCTGGATGCGCGCAGTGAACTGGAGGTTTTCGAGCGCTTTGCCGAGCTCACTATGGGCAAGATGGCGCTGCTGATCTCGCACCGTTTTTCTACCGTGCGCATGGCGGACCGCATCGTTGTGCTCGAGGGTGGAAAGTTGGTGGAAGAAGGAACCCATCCGCAGCTGATGGCGTTGGGCGGGCGCTACGCAAGTATGTTCGAGATGCAGGCGGCGAGCTACCGCTGATCCGCTGAAAGTAGATGAGAGAGACTTTATGACCGATACTGTCACGGGCCAGGCCGCTTCTACGGGGCCTTCTACGGATCGTTCTACGGATCCGTGGTTCCAGCGCTCCTACACCCCTGAATCGGTGAAGAGTTACGCCGACCGGGTTGCCCCTGGCTGGCACGTTGCCCATAAGCCGGAGGGCGCCGGCAGTTTTGGACGCCGCATCGATGCCACTGCTCATTCGCTGGACCAGCTTTTTGTGATTCTCGACGCCAGGCCTGTCCCCACTTACCTGCCCGGCGAGAAGTTGGACCCGTTGCTCGAGTTGCGGCAGAATCCCCGGCTGCTGCGCTCGGTGGTTGTCGAGCTCTCGACTGTTCGCAAGAAACTGAACCGCTTACCCCGGGTGATCCGCGATCACGAAAACGACGAGCCGCGCATCGTAACGGTGGCTGACGCCTACCTGCAAGCTACTGGCTCGGAATATATGGCTGATGCCATCCAGACGTTCATCAAGCGAGTGCAGGAATATGATGCGCTCGAATTGCAAGAGCTCTGGGCTCTGGCGCCGGTGATGAAATTTCTGCTGCTGGAAGAGGTCATCACGCAGGCGAACGGGGTCATTGCCGATGAGAGCTCACACACGGAGGCGGGCGCCGAACTGCTGAAGACACGCATGAGGAGCCTGCGGGACATCGGCTACGCGGATTGGTTCACGATGATCGAGCCGCTGGTGGTGTACGACCCTGTGCTGCAGCAGGATCCGGTCAACGCTTACCGGTTTATGGATTTCGATAGCCGCGAGGCCTACCGCAAGCGGGTGGCGCAGATTGCCCGCTACTCCGATTGCTCGGAGATGGAAGTGGCGCAGGCGGCGCTGCAACTGGCGCTCGAATCGAAGGATAAGCAGCGGGTGGAGGATCCCCGGCTTCGCGCCCGGCGCGCGCATGTGGGCTACTACATTATTGACCGGGGCTTTCCCATTCTGGCTTCGCGGGTCGGTTATCGACCGCGGTTTATCGACCGCCTGCGGCAGACGATCTGGAACAACGCGGATGACTTTTATATCGGCGGCATTCAGATCATCACGGTGGTGCTGATTGGCCTGATTCTGGCGCCGCTGGTGCCTACGTACCCAATCTTCGGCGGGCTTACGCTGGCGTTCCTGCTGCTGTTACTCCCGGTCACGCAGGGTGCGGTCGACCTGGTCAACAACACGGTCACCGCGATTTTCAGAGCCTATGCGCTGCCGAAGCTGGACTTCTCCAAAGGAGTGCCGCCCGCGTTCACCACGTTGGTGGTGGTGCCAACCTTGTTGATGAAGGAGAAGCAGGTACGAGAACTCTTCGATGATCTCGAGGTCCGGTACCTTGCAAATCAGGATCCCAATATCCACTTTGGCTTGCTGACGGATTTGCCTGACTCGGTCACGCGGCCGCGACAGAACGATACCGATCCGCTGGTCGAGCTGGCCATTCAGCTGACCGAAGAATTGAACGAGCGCTACGCCAAGGCGGGAGCGGGATCGTTCTTTCTGCTGCACCGGCACCGCATTTTCAACGCCCGCCAGGGGGTGTGGATGGGTTGGGAGCGGAAGCGCGGCAAGCTGCTCGACTTGAACAAGCTGCTCAAGGGGCAGTTCGATCCCTTCCCGGTGAAGGCCGGCAATCTGAACGCGCTCACGAATGCGCAATACGTGATCACGCTGGATTCTGATACGCAGCTGCCGCGGGGCACCGCCCACACCATGATCGGCGCGATGGCGCATCCTCTGAACCGGGCCGTGATCGATCCTGAGCTGCGGATTGTCACCGAGGGTTACGGCATCCTGCAGCCGCGGGTTGGAGTCAGCGTGCAATCAGCGTCGCGGTCGCGGCTGGCCTCTATTTACTCGGGGCAGACGGGCTTTGACATCTATACGCGAGCGGTCTCCGATGCCTATCAGGACTTGTATGGAGAGGGCATGTTTACCGGTAAGGGCATTTACGAGATCAATGCCCTGCACGCGGTTCTGGATCGCCGTTTTCCGCGCAATTCCCTGCTTAGCCACGACTTGATCGAGGGCTCGTATGCCCGGGTGGGGCTGACCACGGACGTTGAGGTGATCGACGACTATCCATCGCACTACAGTGCCTATACGCGGCGCAAGCACCGGTGGCTGCGGGGCGACTGGCAGATTGCGCAGTGGCTTTTCTCCAAGGTTCCGGATGAGTCCGGGCGGTATGTGCGCAATCCCATCGCGACCATTTCGCGGTGGAAGATCTTCGATAATCTGCGCCGGTCATTGGTCGAAGTGTTTACGTTTGCCCTGCTGTTGGCGGGATGGCTGGGATTGCCGGGCGGCGCGCTTTATTGGACTGTGGTCACGCTGTTCCTGATGTTCGTGCCCACGATGGTTCAGCTGGTTTTCAGTGTGGGGCGAGCGTACGCCACCAAATTGCCGGGCGCCATGCGCGATGCGTTCGCCGGCTTTGGGCAGGGCACGTTTATCGCGCTGCTCACCCTGGTTTATCTGCCGCATCAAACGCTTCTGGCGCTGGACGCGATTATTCGCTCGCTGGTGCGCAGCTTTATTACCGGGCAACGATTGCTGGAATGGGAAACTGCTGCGGAGGCAGAGGCGTCGGCCAAGAGCCGCACACCGGTTGACCGCTACCTGGCTGTGAGTCCCCTGGTCGCACTGATCGTGGGCGTGGTGGTGTTTCTGCACCATCCGCTGGCTTTGCTGGTGGCCCTGCCGATTCTTATCCTTTGGGCTTTTGCCAGTGGTATTACTGCGTGGCTCAACAACCCGCCGCAGCAGACCCGGCCGAAGCTTACCCAGGAAGAAAACACTTTTCTGCGGCAATTGGCGTTGAAGACCTGGCGGTACTTTAACCAGTTCGGCGGTGAAAGCCACAATTACATGGTCCCGGACAATGTGGAGGAAGAGGGTCTGTTTGAAGCGGCGCGGGTGTCGCCTACGAACTATGGCCTGTTGCTCAATGCGCGACAAGCCGCGGTTACATTCGGTTATTTGAGCATTCCCGAGTATCTCGAACTGAGCGAGCGCAGCTTGCAGACCTACGACAAGCTGGAGAAGTTTCGCGGACACATCTACAACTGGTACGACACTCGAACGCTTGCGCCTATCCGGCCTATTACCATTTCTTCGGTAGATAGCGGCAACCTGGCGGCATCGTTCTATACCTTGCGCACGGGTAGCCGGTTATTGCTGCGCGAGCCGCTGCTCGATCGCAGCCTGTTGGGCGGCATCCACGATCATTGGGAACTGCTGACGAGCTTACCGGGTGCGCCAGCGGGCCTGAAGGCGATGGCACCACCGGCGGCGGACGCTAAGTTGGCGGTGTGGATAGCGTGGGCCCTGGATAGGGTCGACTCAGGGGAGTTTTCAGCGCCGGCGGAAGGGGATGCATCCTGGTGGCTGGCGGAAACGCAGCGCCGCGTTCGTGCCCTGACGGGTTTGGCCAACGATTACATGCCATGGGTTTTGCCCAGGTTCGCACCGCTGTTCGACTTGTCTCAGCTGCACGGCGTTGCTGAAATGGCGGCCGGGGTGCAGACCGGAGCCGCCGTCGCTCTGGCTGCCGATCTGGATGCTCGCATTGCGCGGGCGGCGACCAGTTTACCCTCCGACTCACCCCTCGTGTTGCTGGCCGAAGAACTGCGTAGCGCGTTGGGGCCAGCGCGAGAAAACTTGAAGGCGCTCGTTAGAGGGCTCAAAGATCTCTCAGCTGAGGCTATGCGCTTCGCTACGGAGATGGATTTTGGTTTCCTTATGGATAAGTCGCGGCTGCTGCTCTCGATTGGTTATGAGATCGAGCGCCAGCATCTGCACCAGGCATGCTATGACCTGCTTTGCAGCGAAGCGCGTATTGCGGCGTTCATTACCGTGGCCAAGGGTGAGGCTCCGCAGCAAAGCTGGTTCAAATTGGGGCGCATCCATACCATGGCTTACGGGCAGCCGGTGCTCATCTCCTGGACGGGCACCATGTTCGAATACATGATGCCGAACATCTGGATGCGTAGTTATCCAGACACGCTGGTTTCGCGCACGCTCGGCGGAGTGGTGGCTATCCAGCGCGCGTTTGGGAAGGAGCATGGGATTCCCTGGGGTATTTCCGAGTCTGGCTGGGCGGGTAAAGACGACCACGGCCATTATCATTACCAGGCGTTTGGGATTCCGCCCATCGCGTTGAAGTGGGACGCGGTTGCCGGTCCCGTCGTTTCGCCATATTCCACGTGCCTGGCGTTGGGGATCGACCCAGTGGAGGCGCTGAAGAATCTGAAGCGCATGGCTAAAATGGGCTGGATGGGCGCTTATGGTTTTTACGAGGCGGCGGATTATCAGGAGTCCCTCAAGACGCCCAAGCTGGTGTTGGAGTGGATGGCTCACCACCAGGGTATGTCTCTGCTGGCAATCCTGAATCTGCTTTACGACAATATTGTGCAGGATTGGTTTCATGCCAATGCGCACCTGGAGGCGACGCAGTTGTTGCTGCACGAGAAGCCGATGCATGAAGCGGCGCTTCGGGCCGAGTTCCAGGCCGCACAGCCGCGGAAGAAGGCGAGTTAAGGCCGATAGAGCAGCGGGTTTAGCGCTGTGGCATCTCACATCTCGCGAAAAACGAGCGAGATGCCCCGAATTTCCTGTACGCAGCACTGGATAGTCTTAGCGGGCGGGATTTTTGTCGTCGGCTTCGTTCTTGCCGAGGGCTTGTTGCACGCCAAGGATCAGCGCTTCGGGGTTGAATTCGGCACGAATAATCTCGTCGGGGCAGTCGCTGTCTATGGCCACGCGGTAGTTGCAGACAAAGGCAACATGCTGCAGCGGGTGAACCTTCTTGATCTCGTCGCAGAGTTGCTGGGCGCTTTGTACCCTGACGTCTGCTTCGACATCGATCAAGACCAGGTCGTAATCTCTTTCGGCCACTTCCTCGGCCACCTCTCGCGAATAGACTGTGGAATCCACCTCGAAACCGTGCATGCGCAGGATTTCGTCGCGCAACCCCATGATGTTGAGGCGGCTGCTGACGTGGAAGATTCGCTTGCGCTCATTTCCGTCGTTCATGTTGGCTTGCATCAGCCGATGCTACCAGCCTGAAGCAGCATTAGCCTACAACGTACCGGACGCTCTGTCTATTTCACCGCGCCTGTTTTGGCAGTGGCGCTATTTGGCAGCCCGATGGACGTGACGAGCATGTCTTCCTTGCGATAAATCAGGGTCGTCGCATTCAGCGAGGCGAGCTCGAAGCCGTGTCCATGGGTGATGGCATCTGTGGGACAGGCTTCGACGCAGTAACCGCAAAAGATGCAGCGGTTGTAGTCGATGTTGTAGACCTTGGCATAGCGTTCGGCACTGGAGATTCTCCGCTCGGCCGTGTTTTCGGCAGCCTCAATGTAGATACAGTTGGCCGGGCAGGCGGCTGCGCAGAGGAAGCAGGCAACACATTTCTCCAGTCCATTCTCATCCCGCTGCAACACATGCGCGCCGCGGAAGCGGTCCTGGAAGTGAGCGCCGCGGTTGGGGCCCGGTCCGTCGGGGTAATTTTCTACCTCGGTAGGGTTCAGCATCTCGCGAAAGGTGATGCTCATCCCCTTGGCCACGCCGGCTATGTTTCGCACAATGGACATGGAATAAGTATACGATGACGGGCCTGGGGCCTTCCCTTTTTGGGACGGTTGATTATTTGTGGACTGGGAAAGGGCCGCTACTTGATCTTCGAGCCGACGCTTACCAGGCTTACGCCATCGAAGGTCGTCTTTCCCGTGGCGTTTGGCGGGGTGGTGCCGAGAGCGACAATGCCTGTGTCCTTGGGCTGAAGATGGAACCGCAATTGGAGGTAGGTTCGGACGAGAGTGGCCCTTCGGCGAGATTGCAGGAGTTCATCGGATGGCGATGGTCCGGATGCGTAGCCTTCCACGATCAGTGGCTTTCCGTAGATTTCGTTGAGTTGTCCGACCGCTGCGTCAATGCTTCCCCTGCCCTGCGGTGTCAGAACCTCCTGCCCACTGCCATCGCTGGTGAAGAGAGAGGTAGCGGGTATCCACTGGCGGGTCTCCGGCAAAGACTTGAAAATCTGGCCGGCGCGGTACTGCTCAACCGGCAAATCGTCCAGGTTGTCGTAGCCGCGATGCTTGAAGAAGCCCTTGAAGAAGAACTCGTGCTTCAACGCTTCCGTGTCGTCGGTCAGATTGCCGGTGGCCTGGTTGATGTTGGTGAGAGATTGCTGCAAGTTGTTGCCTGCATCCTCACCGTACTGATCCTGCCCAAATGCGGTTTTGAGTGTGGTGTTGATTTGCTGACTTGTCTGGTCGAGATTTTGCGATGCGGACTTGGCTGCGGTCAGAGTGTCATCCATCTTGGGGATAAGTTGACGCGATTGGACGTCTGCCAGGATGTTGTCGATACGCGTTGACGAGCCATTCAGGTTCTCCGTCGTCTGGCGAATGTTGGCTAACGACTGCTTTACGTCGGCCGCGGTCGCTTTATCTTCCAATAAAAGGCCAGCGGTGCCTTTTCCAGTGCGTACATCGAGCACCACGGAGTTCACGTTTTTCATTGTGCCTGTGGCTGTATCCAACGTGGTGTCCAGGTGGCGATTGACGTCCGTCATGGTACCTTGGAGCCCGTTCAAGGTCGTGCCGGCCTGGGTCATGATGCCCTGAGCCTGCTCGAGCAGTTTGTTCATGTCAAAAGGTTCCTTGCTCTTCAGCGTGCTGTCGGCAGGCGCCGGCGGCGCATGCTCGGTTCCACTGTGAATCAGCAGGAACTTGTCTCCCACGATTCCTTCGGTCTCGACGGTGACCAGAGAATCTTCGCGAATCAAGCCATGAAGCCGGTCGTCCACAGTCATTTTCATGCGGAACTTCTGCGCCGGGGTCGACGGGATCTGGATACTTTGGACTTCGCCGGCGTCCATGCCATCCACCCGCACCTTCGCGCCCTTGGGCAGCCCATCGACATTCTGAAAGTTGGTGTAGAAAACGATGTGATGTTGAAACGCCTTGTGTTGATTGCCAATCAGAAATAGCGCAGCACCAAAGAGCACAACAGCTGCAGCCGCGAAGACACCCACCAACACGTTGTGATTTTTCATATGACTATCGCTCCGATATGAATTGCTGCAATCGGTTGTCGTCCTGCTTCTGGTCCAGTTCTTCCGGCGTGCCGAAGGCCAACAAGCCGGCCTTGATCCAACACGGCAAACTTGTCCGCTATCTTGCGAGCTCCGTGGATATCGTGGGTGACGATGACCATGGTGGTGTGGCGTTCGGCTTTTATCTTCATGAGAAGAGCGTCGATCTCGCTCGCGGTAATGCGGTCCAGGCCGCTGCTAGGCTCATCGACGAGAAGGATTTGCGGCTGAAGCACCAGGGCGCGCGCCAGGCCGGCTCGCTTCTGCATGCCTCCGGAAAGCGCGTGGGGCATTTTTTTGCCATCTTTCTCCAGGCCCACTTCTCGCAATGTCTCTTCCACGGCGCGCTTGATCTCTTCACGAGATTTGTTGCCGTCCAGCCGGTGGAGCGGCATGGCGAGATTTTCATTCAGCGTGAAGGAGTCAAAGAGAGCCGCGCTTTGGAAGAGATAACCCATTTTCCGCCGGACTTTCGCCAGCCCGTCTTCCTCCAGCGACGCCATGTCTTCCGCTTCCACCAGCACTTTTCCAGCGTCGGCTTTGAGCAGCCCAATCATCAGCTTCAGGGTCACACTTTTGCCGGTACCGCTTCGGCCCAGGATGCAAAGCGCTTCTCCGCGGGCAACAGAGAAGGACACTTTATCCAGAACCTTTCTTCCGTCAAACCCTTTGTCCACCTGCTCAAATGCGATCGCGATGTTGCCGTTCGTCGTTTGGCCTTCATCACTCATATCGCCTGATCCGGGAAGAAGAAGAAGATGCATTTCACGAGGATCACGTCCGCGAGGATGATCGACCAGAGATGACACGACGACGCTGTTGGTAGCGGCTTTCCGTACGCCGTCTGAGCCTTCATTGGTGGTGTAGCCGTAATAGCAGGAGATGGTCGCAATGAGGTAGCCAAAGACCGTCGTCTTGAGTGTTGGGGGAATGAAGTCGGCCAGTGCCACCCCATCAAAGGCGCGCTCCAGGTAGAGGCGCCAACCAATATGGGAGACAACGTGCTCGGACAGAAATCCGCCGAGGATGCCGGCTGCGTCCATGAAAGTCGTTAACAGCGGGAGCATCAAGGTACAGGCAATGATTCGCGTGACGACCAGTAGCTTGAAAGAGTCCACGGAAAGCGTTTCAATGGCATCGATCTGCTCGGTGGCCCGCATGTTGGCGAGCTGTGCTCCGATACCGGCGCCGACCCGGCCGGCCATGAGCAACGCGGCGACCAGCGGCCCAATCTCATTGAAAAACGCGAGCGATTGAAAGACAGGAATTTCTGCTGTCGCGCCAAACTGGACCAGGGTGCTGCGCGTGTGCAGCGTCATGACAACGCCGAGCGCGAAACCGGAAGCTACCACCAGTGCAAACGAGCCGACCCCGATCTCATAAAACTGCTTTAGCAGGTACTCCCCCTCAAACGGGGGTACCCACGCATCGCGGAGCGCTTTTGCGCCAAACAGTGTGACGCGCCCGATAAAGTCAAAAACGGATCTCAGCACGCGGCCAATCCTTCACTTCCTGGCTTTTGATGCTCGACGGGCGTTGAGGGACCGTGCCCCAGTAGAATTTGTGGGCTATCGGATACGGTTAGCGGCGGAGCTTGAATGCCAGCACAATCCAGGTGATTCCGCAAAGGAACTCGAACCCGGACAGCGCCTGGGTCGTGATCCGCGCCGGCTGATGATAATGGGTAAGAAACACGATCCCTATGCCCAACGAGACGATTCCAATCAACCCGAGAAGGCATAGATGGGATCGGTCATCCCGCATCTTGACCGCCAGTGCGACTTGAAAGACCGCATTCCCCAAGGCGTGGAGCCCGGCCAGGAAAGCGAGCGATTCTTTGGTCAGCAACAGGGAAACGCAGATGAAAATGCCGAGCAATAATTCGAAGCAGCTCTCACAGAGCGACAGCCAGCGAAGGTGCAGACGGTGCTCGAAGGCAAACCCGGCGGCTACTCCCTGGAGAAGACCGTTGCCGAGCACAAACGAGCCGAGCAGAAGGCTCAAATAGACCAGGGTCACGGGATCGAAAGAGAAGATTCCGAGAAAGCTGCTGACAAAGAAGAGGACAGCAGCAAAGACGAGGGCCAGGCCTCCTCTGACAGCAAAGGCCCACCAGAACATCCTCAGATCGTTTATTAGGCCTTCAGGATTCATACGGCCGGTTCCAGGGCATAGTTGGCCGGCCTTACCGGGCGGCTGCGACGAAAGAAGAAGTAGATGATGGCGCTGACCAAGGCGGCATAGGCACACCAGATCGAAGTAAATTCAAGCCTGCGCACTACCATCACGGTCAGCAGACCCACCATATTCAGCCACGCCAGCACGACCAACAGGCGAAACCCAGAAAAGAATAACGCTCCGCAGGTGGCAACCACATAAAGTACTGCCACCAGGGTGGTGATGGTTATGCGGTTCATGTAAACGATGCCATTGTCACCGGCGGAGACTTGCAGGGGATACGCGATGAGCCCCCAGAGGAGGTAAACGCCGAGTGCCGCGCCCAGGATGGAAAAGCCGAGCATTCTGCGGCGCCTGGACCGGGTCGGCTCAATAAGAAAGACGCTCAGTGGCAAAAGGAACGGCAGCAAGCCCTGGGCATACAAGACGAAGGCGGCACCCGCGTCGTGGGCTACCGCGGGCGGCAATTTGTGTTCGAGCCCCAACCAGACAAAGCCTTCGGTGAATTGATGCAGCGCGAAGAGGCAGGGCATGGCGGCAAACAGCAGTTCGCGCCGATGCTTGACCTCGGCGATCGTCGCCACTCCAATGGCACCAAGGACGGCACTGCCGACAAAGTTGGCGCTAGCTGAAAAACACACGAAACCCTCCGCCGGGCCCCGATTTGCTGAATGGCACAAACGCATCATACGTGAGCGGGCCCCGGTTTCTCCGTGGGGTATCATTTGTTTCGACCCGTGCCTCAGGAGCAATCACCGATGGATGCAGTGCAACACTCCCGAAAGCGATTTTTACTCGCGTTCTGGCTTTTCGTTCTTAGCGCTATCTCGTTCCTCGATCGGACAAACATTTCGATAGCGGGACTGCAGATAAGTTCCGAGTACGGGTTGGGAAATCAACGGCTGGGGTGGATCTTCAGCGCATTCCTGATTGGGTATGCCGGTTTTCAGGTGCCCGCGGGGTGGCTCGCTTCGCGCTTCGGGCCGCGGCTGGTGATTACGCTGGGAGTGGTGTGGTGGGGTGTGGCCACGGCCCTTACCACGCTGATACCCCCGGGTATCTCCCAGGCTGTGTTGCTGCTGATCGGCATTCGGTTTGCGCTGGGCGCAGGGGAAGCCGTGATTTATCCGGCGGCGAACCAGTGGGTTGCGCGATGGGTGCCGATGCAGGAACGCGGGTTCGTCAATGGGCTTATTTTCGCGGGTGTGGGCGCGGGCAGCGGGCTCACGCCGCCATTGTTGGTTTGGTTCATTTCCCATCATGGATGGCGCTCTGCCTTTTGGTTCAGCGCTGTGATTGGGGTGATTGCCGGGGGAGTGTGGTGGTGGGCCGCACGGGATACACCTGAGGAAGATCCCAGGGTTTCTGCCTCGGAGTTGAACATCATTCGGGAGGGGATCACGCAGGATGCGCCAGGTGAGCCTGACGGATCCGCTATTTCATGGCGCGCCATCCTGAGCCGTCGCGATTTACCCGCGTTGATCATCAGCTACTTCGGCTTTGGTTATACCGCATGGATATTTTTCAGCTGGTTCTTCCTATACATGGCGCAGGTGCGTGGATTCAATCTCAAGGCCAGTGCTTTGTTTTCCATGCTGCCGTTTCTGTCGATGACGATTGGCTGCCTGGCGGGTGGAGTGATCAGCGACCGCCTGACGAAGACCTACGGGCTGCGCGTGGGCCGATGCGGGTTGGCTTCGGTGGCGTTCTTTTTTACCGCTATTTTTCTGGTGCTCGGTTCCCGTGTGCAAAGCCCTCAGCTTGCAGGCGTCATTCTTGCCGGCGGCGCAGGGGCGCTTTACGTTTCGCAGAGCTCGTTCTGGTCGGTGTCCGCGGATATCGCTGGACGGAGTTCGGGGGTGTTCTCGAGCATGGTGAACATGGGGGCACAGGTGGGAGGAGCGGTAACGGCTTCGCTCACCCCCTGGGTGGCGCAACGCTTCGGATGGACAACGTCGTTCGCGATTGCGGCCGCGCTGGCTGTGGTCGGCGCTTTGCTGTGGATGACGGTGCATCCTGAAAGGCCGCTCAGCGTATGAGAACAATCTCTCTTGGTCTTTTGATGTTCGTCTTGACCGTGTCCGCGTTCGCGGCAGAGACGCGAACACCGACGCAGGAAGGGATTGTGTATGGAGTGGCCGATGGACAGCCGTTGACCATGGATTACTACGCGCCTAAAGGACCGGGGCCACATCCGATTGCGATCATCATCCATGGCGGCGGCTACCAGCGGGGTAACAGCAAGAGCGGGAGCGAAGCGTATTGCGCGGATTTTCTGGCGCCTGCGGGGTATGCGGTGTTTTCCATCAACTATCGGCTGGCGCCGAAGTATCCATACCCTTACATGGTGTATGACGTGCAACGGGCAGTTCGTTTTCTACGCCACAATGCGAGCCGTTGGGATGGGCAGGCAAATCGTATCGCGCTGGTGGGTGGATCCGCGGGTGGGTTTCTCAGCAATATGGTGGGGTTGTTGAATGCGCCCGGCGATCGTACGGCGGCCGATCCGGTGGATCGCGAGAGCGCACAGGTGCAGGCCGTAGTGACTTTGTTTGCGCAGAGTAGTTTTGCTACTGTTCCGCTGAATGCGGATGTGCATGCTCTGCTTGATCCTTTGATTCAGGAGAAGGGGAAGGCCGAGGCGCTGAAGGAAGCGTCTCCGATTACTTATGTCTCCAAGGGCGACCCACCGTTTTTGCAGATACTTGGGGATAAGGATGAGTACATCCCGTTTAGTGAGGCGACGAATCTGGATGCGGCGCTGCGTAAGGTGGGCGTGCGTAGTGAGATTATTCGGATTCCTGGGGGGATGCATGGGACCGGGGGGTGGTATAAGTTGCCGGGTGTGCCGGATTGGGAGGTGCAGATGACTAAGTGGCTCAATCGTACGCTTGGGCATCAGGGGACCGTGGGTGAAGGGGTAAGGAAACGGGAGCCGGTTGGTGGGGTTCCTCCTGCGTAGGGTTGTTGGACCTAAACGGGTTAGAGGTTTGGGTTCGCGGTATCCCACATCTCGCGAAAAACGAGCGAGATATGGGGCACCCGGAATTTGTTAGAACGATAGTAAAAGCGGTGGTAGGGCTTCGCCCATCTTTCTCAGCCTCCGTACGCCCCTCGGCAGGCTGGGCACCCGTCCAGTTCCTATGGACTTTGGGTGAAGTTGGCAATTCCTAGTCATAGGCCCGGACGCTTCAGGCGGACTTCGTATAGGGAGTGGTCGCTGAGCAGGTAGAGGGTGCGGCGGTCTTTGCCTCCAAAGAGAATGTCGTGCGGGCGCTCGGGTACGTCTATGCTGCCCAGGAGCTTGGCTTCCGGCGAGTAGACGTAGATTTGGCCGGCGGCTAGATAGACGTTGCCGTCGACGTCCTGGGCCAGGCTTTCTCCGCCTTGCTCCACGAAGGTGGTTATCTGCGATAAGGATCCGTCGGGATTGAGTAGGCCGTGGTACGTGCGCTGCTCGGCTTCATTGGTGGCGTAGAAGGGCTTTCCCTTCTGTTCCTTTTACTAATCCGTAGGCTTCGAGTACGGGCGCCCACTTAGTCCCGAAATAGGGTTCGCCCTGCACGATGGGTGCATTGGTTGGAATAAAAAGAGAGTTATCTGGGGAGACAAACTGGAATGTCGTGCGCTTTCCTAGCCCCTTCTCGAACATTTGTTGCAGTGACGTATACGTATAAGGCTGGGTGGGGGAGAGAGTTTCTGCGAAGTCTCCGTTGAACCAGTAGTCGACTGGCAGGGCCGGGGTAAGGCCTGGACGCTCCGCGGCCGGTTCAAGATGTAAAACCTTGAGCTGTGCTTCGGGGTTTGTCTGGTCCGGGCGGAAGGCATAGGCGGTCAGATCCTTGCCGCCGGAGGAAACGACGATGAGATCGCCGGCTTTGTCAAAGATCAGGTTGACCGGATCGAGCGGAGCGTCACTCACTACCACAGCGTTTTTCGATTCGGGTGACCAGCGGTAAATGCGGTGGAAGTGCGCGTCGACGAAATAGAGCCGTCCGGCCGCGTCGATAGCGGCGCCGGAGATGTTGTAGAAGCCGGTGGCCAGACGCTCGACCTGCGCACCCTTTTCGACGAGGGTTGAGTTTGCGTGGGCGGCCGGGACCGGTTTGTTGTCAGAGAGATCGAGCCAGGCGAACTCGCGGTCACGCACATCGGCGTGGAGTGTCTCGTCGACGATTGAGTTTTCGAACGGCACCTTGTTGGAACGCACTGCCTGGCGGCAGGCTCCGGCGGCGTCGCAAAGGCCGATGGAACTGTTGGCATCCACATGCACATTGCGGAAGTGGATGTTGTTGGAATCAGCGACCCGCACCGCGTAGGGGAAAGGTTTCTCCATGTGGGTGACGCGATAGCCGTGATAGTTGGCGATGGTCAGATCGCTGGAGTGGTCGATTTCGAGGGAAGAGGCATTCTGACTCTCGCCGCTTTCCTCTTCGGTCTGCAGAGCGTAGAGCTGCCAGTTGGCAATATTCTTCAGCTTGATTTCGGCGCGCACGTGGTGCTCGCTCGAGAGTTCATACACAAAGCCGGGGATGGTTGTATTTGAGACAAGGATGCCGGCCTGGGCGAAGGTGTCGGGCGTCCAGATATTGGCGAAGGTTCCACCACCTCCGTCGATCCAGAGGCTGGGATATTGCGAGTCCCATGGACGATGCGGGTTGGGGTCGGCACTGTGGGTGGAGTTGTAGGGATTCATGCGGGTGCCATCAGGATTGTTGGTGCCATGGCCACCCAGGAATCGGACATCGTCTACCAGCGAGTCTTTTCCGGAGTGCCAGAGAAGACCGACCGCGCGGGGGTTGAAACCGCCGGTAAAAATGCCAAGGCCGGTGATGATGTTTTCTCCTCCCGAAGGCGCGAGGAGCAGCGGCCTGGGGCTATCGGGCCCCTCGAAAGCAACTGCGCCGTCAGGCAGATCGAATTGTGTCGTGCTGGGGTGTAGTCCGATGAGCACGGTGCCGGGCCGCAGGGTGAGGGTGTCATGAAGCAGGTAGCGCCCGGTGGGAAAGTAGAGTACCGGATGTTCGTCAATCGCCTTTTGTAGCGCAATGGTGTCGTCGACAATGCCGTCGCCTTTCACACCGAGGGAGTGAACGTTCACCCATGTCGCGGCGTCAGGTAGCGCGGGTATCGCGGGCGGAGCAGGGGGCGGCAGCACAGCCAGCGGCGAAGCATCGTAGCGAGTCTCAAAGGCGCCCTGCGCGCCGGGATACGCCAGGCTCAGGCCGTGGGAGAAGACCTTGACTTGATAGGTATCGCCTGGCTGGCGGAATTCGCGGCCGCTCTCGCGTAGTTTGGCGAACACGGGCACGTGGCTGCAGACCACATTCTCGAAATTTATTTCGGTCATGCGGCTGGCATCGTTTCCGATCAGAACTCCAGGGCCGGTGATGTTTTCAAAAAGGCTGTCCTTGATCCAAAGCTGATCGGAGTAGTGGGGATCGATGGAAACGGCAGTGGGCACGTTGCGGAATTCATCGTGAACCAGGGTGAGGCCGGCTTCGTTTTCGCGGATGGCGGCTTCGCGTTGTCCGTCGAAGGTGGAGTCGATCAGCGTGAACTGCCATGCAGGTGAGGGTTTGCGGGCCATGATCCCGAACTGGCCCCCATGGAAGTGGAGGTCTTCGGCTTCGTTCGCGACCTCATGCACACCGGCGAATCCAGAACCGATGGAGAAGTCTATGTGACTCAGAAAGGCATGTTGTGCCGCGTGAAAGCGAATGGCAACGGCGCCCGCGTTACCGGGTCCAATTTCGAAGTCGACATTGCTGATCGCGGAGTAGAAGGTGCCAGGGTTGGCGTCAGGAACATCGCGTTCCGGGGGCGGGACCACTCCCCGCGGTGTCGGCGGAGGATGGTAGGCAAAGCGGGGTGAGCCCGCAGCGCCCTGGGGCCGGGGCCGGGCGCCGGCGAAAAAGAACATATAAGCGATGCCGTTCTGATACCCCGGAGTGTTTTCGCCTAGCACAAATACGGGACGTTGCGAGCCATAACCGATAACGCGCACGCCAGGCCAGAGATAGATAGTGCGGCTGATACGATAGCGTCCTGGCGGGATGAAGACGACACCCTCCCCTTTTGCGGTCTGCAGCTTGTCGATGGCGGCCTGTACGGCTGCGCTGTCGTCTTCTTTGCCGTCGCCGTGGACGTGGAATTCGTCTGCTGTCAGGTATACCGCCGCCGGGTCGTCGAGGCGCGTGGGATAGGTAGACGCGGCAAAGCAGTTTGATGTAACTGAAAGAGTTACGAGCAATAAAGGAATAATTTTCATGGTTCCTGCTTGGAAGACGGTCTTCCCGCCAGTTTTGCCATGGTTAGTTTATCTCTGCGGGCCGCAGAGGAGTTAGATACCACAATGTGGTATTCCAGTTTTCCTTTGACAATCGTGTATGCAGTTATCTATAAGTTAACCCGCCCGCAATTAAATCGCCAAGCGTACGGGAAAGCTGCGTAAGTTTCTGCTTTCAAGGAGACACCGCAGTTGTGAGTAAAGGTTTCAACATTTTTGGAGGTCACGGGACCATGAGTATTAAGAAAACACCAGCTCTTGCAGCTGTATTCGTCGTGCTGTTCAGCTTCTGCGCAGCGGCCATTGCACAGGTAACGACAGGCAGCGTCCTGGGAACGGTACGTGATACTTCGGGAGCGGTGATTCCCGGGGCAACGGTAACCGTCACCGATACCGGCAAGGGCACCACAATCGCCAATGCTGCTCTGACTGTCACGCCAGGTCTCGCGGGTCAGATTACGGGTACGGTGAACGACAACCGGGATCTGCAGGCCTCGGCGACGTTCTACTTCTAACTACTCATGGGGTGACCCGAAAACGGGCCGCCCCATACACACACGACCATGCGTTGGCGGGTTTCTGTCAGATTAAAAACACAGAGGAAAACGTAACAATGTCCGATCCGAATGGATGGAAATTCAATCGCCGTGGTGTTCTCAAGTCTTCCATGGCCGTCGTGGGTGGCGGCCTTCTAAGCCGTTACAGCCTGGAGAAGGCCGCGGCCGAGCAAGAGCCGGCAGTCAAGAACGTCAACCTGAATTCCAGCCCGTCGACGCTCAAGATTACGGATATGCGGTACGCCATCATCGTCAAACCCGGCCCGAGCCCTTGTCCCATCATCCGCATCGATACCAACCAGGGGGTCTATGGGCTAGGGGAAGTTCGCGATGTGGGCGGCTATCAGTACGCCATGGTGCTGAAGAATCGCATCGTGGGCGAGAACCCGTTGAAGATCGATTACCTGTTTCAGAAGATCCAGCAGTTTGGCGGGATCTCGCGCCAGGCGGGTGGTGTTTGCGCGATTGAGATGGCGCTGTGGGATATTGCGGGCAAGGTCTACAACTGCCCGGTGTACCAGATGCTGGGTGGGCAATGGCGGGATAAGATCCGCATCTATGCGGATACGACCGAGTCGGATGATCCGAAAGAGTATGGACGGCGAGCCAAAGAGCGTAAGGCCATGGGTCTTACCTGGATGAAGATGGATCTAGGCATCAATGTGCTCGAGGGGATGCCGGGTATGGTGATGGAACCCGCGGGCCAGAGCAAGTGGGAGCTGCGCAATCAGCCTCATCCGTTTATGGCCACAGAGGTCACCGACAAAGGCATCGATCGGCTTTGCGAATACGTGGCGGCGGTGCGGGAGAATATTGGTTATGACATGCCGTTGTCCATGGATCACCTTGGGCACATAGGTGTGAAGTCGGTCATCAAGCTGGGAAAGGCGTATGAGAAGTTCAATCTGGAATGGATGGAGGATGTGATCCCGTGGTACTACACGGATCTGCTTAAGGAGATCACCGACGCCAGCCCTACGCCGACCATTACCGGCGAAGATATTTACGAGATTGCAGACTTCGAAAAGCTGTGCAGCGCGCACGCGGTGGATAAGATCCATCCGGATCTTGCGACCTCAGGGGGCATTCTGCGGACACACAAGATCGGCGATATGGCGTTTGGTTATGGTGTTCCGATGGCCATGCACTTTGCGGGTACTCCGGTCAGTTGCATGGCGAATGTGCACTGCGCGGCTGCTACGCGTAATTTCCTGGCGCTGGAGAACCATTCGCTCGATGTGCCGTGGTGGCAGGACCTGGTCAACGGACTGGAGAAGCCGATGATCAACCAGGGGTTCATCAAGGTTCCTGAGACTCCGGGTCTGGGGGTCACGCTGAACGATGAGGTTTGTAAGCAGCACCTGAAGAAAGGCACTGGGTATTTTGAGCCGACGACGATGTGGGACGATGTGCAGTCGATCGACGACGCGACCTTTAGTTAGGGCGGCATAAAAATAAGGGCGCGATACCTGATCTTAGGTATCGCGCTTTTTTGCGGAAGGAAAGCATATCCAGGAAGGGTCCGCGGAACTGCAGATCCCTCGGCTTCCCCGGATATGTTTTCCTTTCTACAGTTCTATTCGTCTGTCACGCAACCAAGTGCGGCGCTTTTGACGTTGCGTATGTATTTGGCCAGGGTGCCGCGCTCGGCTTTGTACGGCGGCATGCGCCAGGCTTTGCGGCGTGCTGCCAGTTCATTGTCGGACACAGCGACCGAGAGCTCGTTTTTGCTGGCATCGATGGTGATCACTTCACCGGTGCGCACCAGGGCAATAGGACCACCTTCCTGGGCCTCCGGCGTGACGTGACCAACGATAAAGCCGTGGGAGCCTCCGGAGAAGCGGCCATCGGTGATCAGGGCTACGTCTTTTCCTAAACCTGCTCCCATGATGGCCGAGGTCGGCGTTAGCATCTCGGGCATACCCGGGCCGCCTTTGGGGCCTTCGTAGCGAATCACGAGCACCTGACCTTTGGCAATCTTGCCTTCCTCCAAAGCCTTCAACATCAGTTCTTCGGAATCAAAGACGTTTGCAGGACCGGAAAATCTGAGGCCTTCTTTGCCGGTGATCTTCGCCACTGCACCCTCAGGAGCAAGATTGCCTTTGAGGATTTGGAGGTGGCTGGTCGCCTTCAGAGGATTCGATACCGGACGCACGATCTGCTGCCCTGCTTTCAGGCCGGGTAGATCTCTTAAATTCTCCGCGATCGTCTTTCCGGTGACGGTGAGACAGTCCCCATGGAGCAGCGCCTCTGCAAGCAGCATCTTGAGCACGGCGGGCAGACCTCCTACGGATTGCAGGTCTTCCATGACATAAGAGCCACTGGGCTTGAAGTCGGCCAGCAACGGAGTTTTGTCGCTGATGTTCTGGAAATCGTCAATGGTCAAGGGAACGTTGACCGACCGTGCCATGGCAATCAGATGAAGCACCGCGTTGGTCGAACCACCCAGGGCGGCCACTACGACCATGGCATTTTCGAAAGCTTCGCGGGTCATGATGTCGCGCGGTTTCAAATCGAGCTCGAGCAGATTGAGGATGGCAGCCCCGGCGCGAAAACATTCGTCGAGCTTCAAGGGATCTTCGGCCGGCGTGGACGAGCTGTAAGGCAGGCTCATGCCCAGGGTTTCGATGGCGGCGGCCATGGTGTTCGCGGTGTACATGCCGCCGCAGGCGCCGGCTCCGGGACAGGAGTGGCGCACGATGGCCTGGCGCTGCTCGTCGGTGATGGTGTGCGTGATGAATTGGCCGTAGCTCTGGAAGGCGGAGATGATGTCCAGCTTCTGGCCATTCAGATGGCCAGCGCGAATTGTCCCCCCATAGACCATCAGGCTGGGGCGGTTGAGTCTGCCCATGGCGATCAGGCATCCCGGCATGTTTTTGTCGCAACCAGGGATGGAGACATTGGCGTCATACCACTGAGCGCCCATGACGGTTTCAATCGAGTCGGCGATCAGGTCCCGCGACTGCAGGGAATAGCTCATGCCATCGGTGCCCATCGAAATGCCGTCGCTGACCCCGATAGTGTTGAAGCGCAGACCCACCATGCCGGCGGCGTTCACGCCTTCCTTTACTTTCTCGGCGAGGCCCAGAAGATGCATATTGCAGGAATTGCCCTCGTACCAAATGCTGGATATACCCACCTGCGGCTTGGCCATGTCCTGCTCGGTCAGGCCAGTCGCGTAGAGCATGGCCTGGGAGGCTCCCTGCGCTTTGGGCTGTGTAATCTGGGAACTGTACTTGTTCAACGTTCTGGTCGGTTTACTCATAAAGACCAGTGTATCGTCTGTTTTCTGTCCATGGAGCGCCCTTGAATTTACCCGCAGCAGCATGGTGGCAGTACGGCATTCTTTACGAGGTTTATCCGCGGTCTTTCCAGGATACAAATGGCGATGGCATCGGCGATCTGCAGGGGATCCTGCAGCGGCTCGATTACCTGACTGACCTGGGGATCAAGGCGGTGTGGATCGCGCCCTTTTACCCTTCGCCGATGGCGGATTTCGGCTATGACATCTCCGACTATTGCAACGTCGATTCGATTTTTGGAACGCTGAATGACTTCGATCAACTGTTGCGGGCCATCCATGAGCGGGGCCTGAAGCTGATTCTCGATTTTGTTCCCAACCACACTTCGGACGAGCATCCATGGTTTTTGGAGAGCCGTTCCTCGCTCACGAATCCGAAACGCGACTGGTACTTGTGGCGCGATCCGGCTCCGGATGGCGGGCCGCCTAACAACTGGCTGAGCAATTTTGGCGGCCCTGGCTGGACTAAGGATGGCAGCCAGTACTACTACCACTCTTTTCTGAAGCAACAGCCGGATGTGAACTGGCGCAATCCAGAGCTGCGTGCGGCGATGCTCAACGTGCTGCGATTCTGGCTGGACCGCGGGGTCGATGGATTTCGCGTGGACGTGATGTGGATGATGATCAAGGATGATCAGTATCGCGACAATCCGGTCAATCCAGCGAGCGCGCCGGATAGCTCCCGCGTCGATCCGGCTGCTTCCCGTTTACAACACCAATCGGCCTGAGGTGCACGCGATCGTTGCGGAGATGCGCGCTGTGCTGGATTCTTATGGCGACCGCTTGCTCATCGGGGAGACTGTATCTCCCTTCGATCAGCTGGCGACCTACTACGGGCCGACTCTCAATGGCGCGCAGTTGCCGTTCAATTTTCATCTTATGCAGTGCGCGTGGACAGCGGATGCGATCGCCGCGGATGATCAAGGAATATGAGGCTGCTTTGCCAGTGGGTGCGTGGCCCAATTGGGTTGTCGGCAACCATGACCAACCGCGCATTGCCACACGCATCGGCCGGGCCAAGTCACGCATCGCGGCGATGGCATTGCTGACGCTGCGGGGCACTCCCACGATGTACTACGGCGACGAGATTGGGATGACGGATGTTGCGATTCCTCCGAGCGAGGTGCAGGATCCGGCGGAGAAGAATGAGCCGGGCAAGGGCCAGGGACGGGATCCGGAGCGGACGCCGATGCAGTGGGATAGCTCCCGGTTCGCGGGCTTTACCGAGGGCACGCCCTGGCTTCGCGTGCCGGCCGACTCTTCGACGGTGAATGTGGCCACGCTCTCTGGGCAGGGTGACTCGGTGCTCAGCTTGTATCGCTCGCTGATTGGATTGCGCAATGCCAATGCGGCTTTGAACATTGGCCGCGTGGAAGGCGTCGCCAGCGATGGCAAGATTCTTCGCTACGAGAGGGTCGATGAGGAGCAACGGTTTGCGATCAGGCTCAATTTGAGCGATGGTGCTGCAGAGGCCGGCGTGGGTGCTGGACACATCGTTGCTTCGACCCACATGGACCGGTTTGGGGAGACGGCCGGGGCAAGTATTTCGCTTCGCCCGTTTGAGGGAGTCATCGTCAAGCTATTCGACTAGACCAAGCGACCGCAGATCTCTCACTTCGTTGCGCTCCAGTCGAGATCTGCGGTTTTTTTGTCTACGAAGTTCAAGCCACTCTAGAATGCGCAACAGAGGTGCCATGTCGAAATCGCGTAGGCAGTTCCTGACCAACAGCTCCCTTGGTCTTTTGGGGATCGCTGTTTCTTCTTGCAGCGACAACGAGAAAAAACCGGCAGAGTTGCCTCCTGGCGCGCCTCCCGCGTTTGCCACCGCTCCGCCAGTTGGGCCCGACGTATCCCCGCTGACGTTTGCGGAAGCGGAAAAGTTGGTCCAGGTGGAGTTGAGCGACTCCGAGCGCAAGGAGGCAGTTGCGAGCTGGCGGAGTGCGATGGCTCCGTTGTACGAACGGCGGGTTGGCCCACGCAAGGTCGCGCTCGAACCGGAGTTGGCGCCCTGGTCCCATTGCGAGGCCGCGCTGCCGGGCAAGCCTGCAGGTCCTGAGCACAACGTGTTTGTGCGCAGCAAAATTGACCCGGGTCCGCTGCCCACAAGCGAGGAGGACATCGCGTTCGCGCCCGTGACGCGGCTGTCGCGCTGGATTGAGACGCGCAAGCTTACGTCCGAGCGGCTTGCCAACATCTACCTGCAACGCATTGAGCGCTTCAATCCCACGCTGCTGTGCGTCATCACGCCGACGCGCAAGTTGGCCATGACTCAGGCCAAACAAGCCGACCAGGAGATTGCCGCGGGACACTACCGGGGGCCGTTGCACGGCATCCCGTGGGGCGGTAAGGATCTGCTGGACACCGCAGGTATACCCACGACCTATGGTGCCGAGCCTTTCAGAAATCGCGTGCCCACCGATAACGCGGCCGTGGTCAAACGCCTGCACGAGGCCGGTGCGGTTCTGGTAGCCAAGCTGAGCATGGGTGCACTGGCACTCAACGACGTGTGGTTTGGTGGGCAGACGAAAAATCCCTGGCTGCTCCAGGAAGGTTCGTCCGGTTCCAGTGCGGGTCCTGGCGCCGCCACCGCGGCCGGACTGGTGGGCTTCTCGATCGGCAGCGAAACCGGAGGCAGCATCGTTAGCCCCACGATGCGCTGCGGCATCACCGGCCTGCGGCCGACTTATGGCCGGGTTCCGCGGAGTGGGGCCATGACGCTGTGCTGGTCGCTCGACAAACTGGGCCCGATGACCCGCGGTGTCGAGGACACCATGCTGGTGCTAGAGGCAATCACGGGGCCAGACGCCGGCGACGTTGCCAGCGTGCCCAGCAAGCTGGACTACGATGCCGGAGCGAAGGTCAATGGTCTGCGCGTCGGCTATTTCCCCAAATGGATGAACGAGGCTCCGGCCACTGACGTCGATCGCGCGGCCCTGGAGGCAGTGAAGAGGGTGGGCATGGTGCCGGTCGAGGTGGCCATCCCTGACTGGCCTTATGATTCGCTGCAGTTGATCCTGTTCGCCGAGGCAGCGGCCGCCTTCGAGGAGTTGACGCTGACACACGGCGTCGATCAGTTGAAAATGCAAGTGCCTGACGCGTGGCCCAATTCGTTTCGCCAGGCACGCTTTCTCTCCGCAGTCGATTTTGTCCAGACCGATCGCTTCCGGCGCAAGGTCGCTGACGAGATGGCCCGCGTTTTCTCCAACGTGGATCTGCTTCTGGTTCCGTCACTGCGCGACGAGATGCTCACCATCACCAACTTCACGGGCCATCCCTCGCTCACTTTGCGTGCGGGCTTCATCGAGGTTTCGGAGGCGCGCAGCGACTGGGCGCCCGATCCTGCCAATCCTCCGGCCAAATTTTCGCCGCCACGGCGGGTGCCCCATGGAGTTACGCTCATTGGGCGGCTCTTTGGTGAGGGCAGGTTGGGGAGCGCAGGCTTGGCGCTGGAGCGCTCCTTTGCCGTTGTTGATCAGCGGCCCCCGGGTTTTTAAGCATTTTCACTTCCCCGCTGCATCGGCAAGTGCAGCGAGGTGTGGCTTTTCTTGAGGAAAAGCCACGTTGAAAGGTGGCTGCTTGCATAACACCAGAAGTGAAAATGCTGTAGTGAATGTCCTCGACTCTATCCGCGTTGTCGAACTGACCGAGGCACTGGCTGGACCCTACTGCGCCATGATGCTGGGAGATTTGGGCGCCGATGTCATCAAGGTGGAGCGCAGGCAGACGGGAGACCAGTCGCGCAGCTGGGGCCCTCCGTTCGTGGGTAGTGAATCGGCTTATTTTCTCGCCACCAATCGGAATAAGCGTTCGCTCTCGCTCGATTACGATCAGCCGCTCGGGGCCGAGATTCTGCATCGCCTGCTGGCGACTGCGGATGTGTTCCTCATCAACCAGCGCAATCTGGCCTCGCTCGAGCGTCGCGGTTTCGACGCGCGAGCGATTTGCGCGCGCTATCCCCGGCTCATTTACTGCGCCATCTCGGGTTATGGACATTCGGGGCCGAGGTCTGGGCTAGCGGGCTACGACATCATCGCCCAAGCCCAGGCCGGCATCATGAGCTTTACCGGGGAGCCGGAGGGTGAACCGGTTCGCTATCCCATCGCGATTGCGGATATGACGTGCGGTCTCTACTCCGCCCTGGGGATCATGGCTGCCTTACTGGCGCGGGAGAAGACCGGCGCCGGACAGGCTCTCGACATGGCGCTGTTCGATTCGCAGTTAACGTTGCTCATCAATGCGGGCAGCAACTACCTGAATGCCGGGGAATCTCCGGAACGCTGGGGAAATGCGCACCCGAGCATCGTTCCGTACCAGGTGTTTCGCGGCGGCGATGGGCGCCATTTTGTCGCTGCCGCCGGTACCGATGCTCTGTGGCTGCGCTTGCTTCGTGTGCTGCAGGCGACGGATACGCTAGGGGTTGACCCACGCTTCCAATCGAATGCTCTGCGCACGGAGCACCGCCGGGTACTTATCCCGGCTCTCTGCGCGATCTTCGAGCAAGCGCCGGCGGACGAGTGGCTGAGGCGGCTCACCGCGGAGGATATACCAGCTTCTGCGATCCAGACCGTCGGCGAGGCATTGAACGACCCGCAAGCGCTGGCGCGCGGACTGATCGTCGAGATCAAACACCCTACGCTCGATCTGGTGCGCAGCATAGCCAACCCGGTTCGGCTATCTTCGACGCCGGTGGTGTACCGGCTGCCACCGCCCTTGCTGGGGGAACACACCCTGCAAATCCTGGAAAGTCTCGCCTACTCAAGTGACGAGATGGCGAGGGCTGGGCGTGACCACGCAGTGTAAGTCGTTGACTTTCTAGATAGTTAGTGGTATAATACTAAAGGGCGTTCCGATCCGGGGGCGACCTATGTATCTATCTTGACTATGAAGGTGACCTCGTTATGACCAGTGCGATGCAAACTTTTTTCAAAGCCTTTGAACACAACAGCAATTTAAACGAGACCGGTTCCCTGATCTCTCAATTCGCGGAGATATTCCTGGTCGCCGGTCCGCAAGGAGCGCAGGTTGTCCCGGCTCATGCTTTCGCCGTTGCTTTGCCACGGCGTAAGAAGCAGTTTGAAGAGATGGGCTGCCGATCGACAGACCTGATATCGCTACGCGAAACCACATTGGGAAGCCACTACGTCATGGCAGAGACGGAATGGCAAATGACGTTTGCCAGGGGAGAAAAATCGCCTGAAGAAATTACTGTCGCCTCTACCTTCATTATCTATACCGGTGAGGAGCGGCCAAAGATCGTGTTTTATCTACCCCATCATGACGTGATAGCGCTTTTGAAGAACCGTGAGGCTGAAGGTTAGCTTTGGCAACTAAGCATCAGGCCTTTTCCCTGGGCTATAGTTTCTAGCAAGGACGAACGATGGCTTTGGAACTGGTGGACCGCGATGTTCTGCTGGTGATCGACGTGCAGAATGACTTCTGTGATGGGGGCGCCCTGGCTGTACCAGGTGGCCAGGATGTGGTGCCGGTGATCCATCGCATCGCGGGAGCCTTCCGCCACGTGGTCCTGACTCAGGATTGGCATCCACGGGATCACCACTCTTTTGCTTCCAATCATCCGGGACGCGCGCCGTTTGAAACCATCGCAACCAGCCATGGTGAGCAGGTCCTCTGGCCTGATCATTGCGTGCAAGGCAGCATGGGGGCAGCATTTCACCCCCATCTGCTTTTGGATAACGTAGAGCTGATTCTGCGCAAGGGATTTCGCAGTGACATCGACTCCTACTCCGCGTTTAACGAGAACGATCACATCACACGGACCGGCCTTACCGGGTATCTGCGCGAACGCGGCCTGGGACGGATTTTTCTCACCGGGCTGGCTTATGACTACTGTGTGCGCCACTCGGCTATCGACAGCATGCGGGCGGGCTTTGAGACGTACGTGGTGGAAGATGCGTGCAAGAGCATCGGATTGGGTGATTCGATCGCCGCTACCGACGTGGCGTTGGACAACGCAGGGGTGCATCGGATCACCAGCGGGACGCTGGGGTAGGGGTAGGCCGGAATTTACAACTTGAGTCCCGTAGAGACGGCTGAAGATTGTCCAGGATTGCGTCGCGGCGTATCTTCAGCCGTCCCTAACGGGACTTGGTCGTCCTCTCAAATCCAACCCAGGACTAGCCCGCATTTCTCACGAGGTGTGTGCAGAGGAGAGTCGTCAGGGGCGAAAAGACTAGCAAAAGGCCGCTATTTTCAGTCATAACTGCGTTGTCGAAGCGTAGTTGAAGAGCTGAGAAGGAGCGGCCTTTGCCAACAGAGTGTAGCCAAAAGACGTTCTCATTTGCAGCCCATTTTTCACGTCGTGTGGAAGCGGAGTTCACAGCTGGTCACGTGTCCACAGATGGGGGAGGGTTGTTGTTGCGAGAGGTGGATGTCCGGATCAACCTGCTGGGCCGACTGGTGGGCTGCTTCAGCGATGGACGCAACCCGGAACGGATCGAACATGAGCTGTCGGAGATGCTGGCGCAGCGAATTTACGGGCTGGCGCTTGGCTATGAAGACTTGAACGACCAGGAACAACTGCGCTGGGATCCGTTAATGGGAGTGCTCAGCGGCAAGCAGGAACTGGACCAGCCGCTGGCCGGTAAGAGTACGCTGAACCGACTGGAGCTGAACGGACGCAGCAAGCGCTATCACAAGATCAGTTACTCCAATGAGGCCTTAGACCAGCTATTGGTCGATCTCTACCTGGAATCGCATGCCGCGCCACCGGCCGAGATCGTGCTCGATCTGGATGCCACGGATATCCCACTGTACGGCCATCAGCCGGAGAGATTCTTCCACGGCTATTACAACGGCTACTGCTATCTGCCCTTGTACATCTTCGCCGGTGATCAGCTGCTGTGTGCACGGCTCAGGGCGGCCAACCAGGATGCGGCGGCCGGTTCGGTGAAAGAAGTGGCCCGCATCGTCGCACAGTTACGTGCGCGCTGGCCCCAGGTAAAGATCGTGTTGCGCGCTGACTCCGGCTTCTGCCGCGAGGAATTGATGGCCTGGTGTGAAGCCAATCGGGCCGATTATCTGTTCGGCTTGGCGCGCAACCAGCGACTGCGCCGGCTCATCGGCAAACAGATGCACGAGGCGCAACTCCGTCACCAGGACACCGCTAAAGCGGCGCGTGTCTTTACCGAATTCCAATACAAGACACACAAAAGCTGGTCCAACGTGCGCCGCGTTGTAGCCAAGGCAGAATATCTGGATAAGGGCGAGAACCCGCGCTTCGTGGTCACTTCGCTGGCCGCCGACCCATGGCCAGCGCAGCAGTTGTACGAGAAATTTTACTGTGCCCGTGGCGAGATGGAGAATCGCATCAAGGAGCAAATGTGTCTGTTCGCCGATAGGCTCTCCACCGACGAGATGAAAGGCAACCAACTGCGTCTGTACTTCTCCGCGTTGGCCTACACTCTGGTCGAAGCTTTGCGGCGGCTGGCGTTGAAAGGCACCGAATGGGCCCAATCCCAAGTCGACACCATTCGCCTCAAGTTGTTCAAAATCGGCACCCTGGTGCGCATCAGCACACGCCGTATCGTGCTCCAGATGAGCTCGACCTATCCCTGGAAAGACCTCTATGCTCGCGCCTTCCAGGCACTGCGATGCTGATCCTCAGCCGCAACCTCACCGACTAGAACCCTCCACCCTGGTCCAACCCATCGGCCTCGCCCCGCCATGCGCAAACCACGCCAGATCGATGCTCAGCTCTCCTGCCAATGACCTCAAAAACCGCCCAGACACAAGCCTGTAACCCACAAAGCTGCTACTCCAGCAGAAAAAATTCACCTACTCACCCAAAAACCACGGCCCGTGAGAAATGCGGGCTAGCTAGCGTCCTGGGCTAAGTTCAGCCAGAGCTGTCCAAATTCGCGGAAGAATTTGCTTTTGAGGATGTAACTCGTTGATTGCTTTGAGGAGAGTGCGGCCGAACAAAATCAGGTTGTGTTTGACCGGCTGCTGTCAAACACGGACTTATGCTTGAGAAGTAAAAGGAAACCGCAGATCTCTCCACTACGCTGCGCTCCGGTCCCACGGCACGCCGGGGCAGGCGAGATGACAATTTTGTTTGAGTATAGTATTCCGCGTTTCCAGCAGAGGTCCGCGAACACTGCAGATCCCTCCACGGCACGCCGGGACAGGTCGGCTCCCCCGGATTTCCTGTCGAAGGTTGCAGCTTCGGTCGGCTGCATGTGGTTCTCTTTAAGGAGAACCACATACGTGGTCGCTGGTAAGGGCCGTGATGGAGGAAATCCGGGTACGCTCCTAATGAACAAAATGTGTCCGGAGATAGAAACAGTGGTGTCGGGGGACAAATAGGCTCGGTTTGAATTGGCGGTATGTTTGCCCTTGGGAATCGGGGAGGGATCGAGGCGCACCGCAGGTTCCTCGCTTCGCTCGGAATGACAAATAGGAGAGGGTTGTTGAAAGGGAGAGGGCTGTTGCCAAGGGAGAGGGCACTCTGTGTCGAAGGGACCCGATGTCTCCCAGTTCATTCCTCTCTTAACTTGCCGCAGGCAAGTCGCATGCTCGGGATGACAAAGGAAAGGGCAGCGGTTCCATAAAGAGTGGCTGCGGAACCGAGGCGCTTTTTAAAGCTAATTTGGACAAGTCTGAAGTTCAGCCGTCCCGCGGGACTATTCGGATTTGCGTATGCCAACCCAGGACTACGCCCTGGGCACATTCAACCGTCCCCGTTCGACAAGCTCAGGGCAGGCTCTACGGGACTAATCCGTTTTGGATCGGTGGACGCATTTCAAGTCTGAAAAAGCGAGACCTCGGGCACCGTTCGGTTATTGCCTACGATGTGGGTGCACCCTATAGTGGATTTGTTGAAGCCCTCCGTCATCATTCTTGCGTTTAACTCTGTCGAGACTTTAGGGGCTACGCTGGCCCAGGCGCAGAAAATTTCCGACGACGTCCACGTCGTGGACTCCTTCAGTACAGATGACACGGTGGCGCTCAGCCGGGAACACGGCGCCCAGGTGGTGCAGCATGCATTCGAGAATTACGGCGCGCAACGGAATTGGGCCATCGACCATGTGATGTCGCGCTACCCCTGGCAATTACACCTGGATGCCGATGAGGGGCTTACTCCCGAGCTGATTGCTTCGATACAATCGCTGCCGGAAAACCCGGCGCACTCCGGCTATTTCATCGCTCGCCTGGTGCAGTTTCTTGGGCGCCAACTGCGCCATGGAGGCATGTCGCCGACCTGGCACTTGCGGCTCTTCCGCAACGGCACAGGCCGCTGCGAGGAGCGGAAGTACGACCAGCATTTCTATCTCACTGAGGGTTCCGCCGGCCAACTTCAGGGCCACATGATCGACGACATCCGGATGTCGCTTTCGGAATGGACAGCGCGGCATAACCGTTGGTCCGATGCCGAAGTGCTGGAACAAACCGCTGCGCGCGAGGGCGTTCGTATCCGCCCTCGCTTCTGGGGAAACCCGGTGGAGCGCAAGCGGTTCCTGCGCGGCCTTTACAACGATGCTCCCTTCTTCTTTCGACCCTTCGCCCTGTTTTTCTATCGCTACTTCCTGCGCCTGGGCTTTCTCGATGGCCGGGAGGGTTTCATCTTCTGGACCCTGCAGACATTCTGGTTCCGGTTCCTGATCGATGCCAAGCTCTTCGAGCAACGTAAGCGCAAAAGGGTTTAGAATATGGGAACTATGGTTCAAGTCGTAGCATGCATCGGTGGAGCGTTGGTCGCGTTTATCGCGATGATGCTGTGGACGGGCAGCAGTCTCATCAAGAGCGGCGATCTAAGCTAGCGCCCATAGCCCCTCTCGTAGCCGTGGACGTAGGCTTCGCGATAAATGTTCTTGTATTCGTCGCGGCTGATCGGTGGATGCCCGTACTCCGGGGCATGCTTGTAATTGCTGTCGTGGGTGGGACGAAAGCTGTGGCCGGTCGCGCGATCACGGCTTCCGTCGTGGAGGCCATCCTGATAGCCCCAGTGACCGGCGTTGTCTGTTGGCTCGTTCTGCTGTTGGTAGCCGTAACCACGCTCATATTGCGCAGACGCGATCACCGCACTTCCACCCAGCAACAGAAACGCGACTGCCGTACGCAAATTCCTCTGAATCTTCATCTCGCACCCCCTGGTAGACAAAACGCAATTCTGCCTTGAAGGTTGCCGCGTCTTTTCGATGAGATTAGGGTTTTGGGGGTTACGAAACGATCGGTAGTTTGATGATGAATTCGGTTTTGCCTGGTATGGAGTCTAGTTTGATTTCCCCGCCAAACTTGTCTACGACGATGTGGCGGACAATATCGAGGCCTAAACCAGTACCCTGACCCGTGGGTTTGGTAGTGAAGAAGGGTTCGAAAATCAGCTTCCTGTTTTCCTCCGGTACGCCCTCTCCTTGATCACCAATCGCGACGCTTACACTGTCGCCTTCCACCCAGGTACGCACGGTTACGGTGCCCTTCTGTGGAGATGCGTCGATGGCGTTGTCGAGAAGATTGGTCCATACCTGGCTCAGGCCCACGCCACAAGTGGACAGCGGCGGCAGGCCAGGAGCGAAGAGCTTCTCGACCACCAGCTCTTTTTGGCGAAACTTGTGGCCCAGGATGACCAGGGTGCTTTGCACGCTGTCGTGAACGTCGAGTTGGTGGCGCTGCGGCTTGTCTTCATAGGCGTACTTCTTCACCGCTCCGACCAGGTCGGTGACCCGGGAAACGCTTTCTTCAATGGTGCCGACCAATTGCACGCTGGAGATAAGGGCCGCCATCCAGTTCAGCGGGTCGGACAAGGTGTTGCCAGGAAACTCGTGCTGTGCACACTCCAGTGTCTGCTCGTTAAAGCCGATCCCGGAAAGGGTAGGCGCCAGCTTCCAGGCATTTTCAATACCGTGGGCTTCCAGCCATGAGGCTAACTCATCTTCAGCGTCGGCTTGGTCGAGTGAGCTCATCGCACTTTGCTTGCGGGGCTGCAAGGCTTGCTCCTGGAGGAGGCGCAGGCACTCGGCCTGGCCTGCAGTCATGACGTCCTGACTGCAAAGCCGCAAGCTGATTTGTTGCATGTTGCTCAGGTTTTCTCGCATCTGCGAAGCAGCCCGCCGCGCCGCCGCGCCAGGATTGTTCAACTCGTGCATCAGACCGGCCGCCATGGTACCCAGCGAAATCAGCTTTTCCCGATGCAGCTCCTGTGACTGGTACACCTGCAGCCTGCGAGCCATATTTCCCAGCACACCCATGCGGACGTGCGGGCAGGCGAACATGAGCTTCCAGAAAAGCTCTTCCCGCAGATAGACCACGGAGGCCGCCTTGAGAACAGTCACGACGATTTCTGAATCCTTGCCTGCAAGCAAGGGAACTTCGCCGAAAGTCTCGCCGGCACCATGGGTGCCGAACAAGGTGAGCTCTCCGTCCTTTTGCCGCTTTTGCAGGCGCAGCTCGCCCTCGAGCAGGATCCAGAATCCGCGGCGTGCTTGATTGATATCGTAGAGGTCGGCGCCGGCCTCGGCGTGGATGAGTTCCACGGAACCGAGGCATTGAAGGTCTTCTACAGCGACGCCGGAAAAGACCGGCACTTTTTGCAGCTGAGTTGCGAGGCTAGCCGCCTCAACCTGCTCCACTCGCGAACTTAGTTGAACATCGGTCATGTTTTTTAGAACCGCGCCAGGTATTGATGGATAAACTGCACTGAAATCGAACCCTCACCTACCGCGGATGCCACCCGCTTGATCGAACCGTGTCGCACATCTCCGGCAACAAATATTCCCGGTACACTGGTCTCCAGCAGATAGGGTTCTCTATCTTCGGTCCAGCTCTTGACCAGCTTTCCGTCGACCTTCAAGTCAGGACCGGAAAGCAGAAAACCGTTTTGGTCGCGCATGATGCTGTCCGGGAGCCAATCCGTATTCGGGCGCCGCCCCAATGAAAATGAACAGCCCACTTGCCGGCACGGTCTCCTCGCCCCCAGCTCCATTACAAAGCTTCAGACAAGACAGGCGGCTGTCACCGAGTGCTTCGACCACCTGGCATTGTGTCCTAACCTCTATATTCGATGTAGAGGCTATCTGATCGATTAAATATTTCGACATGCTGTTCTTCAGAGAGTCCGCCCTTACCAGCATGGTTATCTTTTTTGCGTACTTGGAGAAATACATGGCTGCCTGGCCGGCCGAGTTCGCCCCCCCGACGATGAACACGTTCTCGTCTTTGCAAGCCCTGGCTTCGGTCATCGCCGCCCCGTAGTAGACCCCTGCCCCCGTCAGGCGCTCCACGCCGGGCGTGTTCAACCGTCGATAGTACACCCCGACAGCGATCAGGCAGGCGTGGCAGGAGACTTCCCGGCCATCGGCCAATTGGACGATGTTGTAGTTGTTCTCGGTGCGGAGCCCTGTCGCTTTTTGGGTCAGCATTTCCGCCCCAAAGCGTGTGGCCTGAATCAGGGCACGCTCGGCAAGTTGCTGGCCGCTCAATCCCTCGGGAAAGCCCAGGTAGTTCTCAATCCTGGAGCTCGAACCGGCTTGTCCTCCTGGCGCCTCATCTTCGATCACCAACGTCCGCAGACCTTCCGAAGCCCCGTAAACCGCTGCCGCCAGCCCCGCCAAGCCAGCGCCGATGATGACCAGGTCATAGGATTCCTTCTCTGCCTGGGTGCGCAAGCCAATTTTTCCGGCGAGTTCCATTTGGCCCGGCTGCACCAGGTAGCTGCCATCCCCAAAAAGAACCACCGGCAACTTGTGGTCATCCAGTTTGAAACGGGTGAGCAGGTCCACACCCTCGGCGCTCTGCTCCGGGTCAAGCCACACATAGGGGACGCGGTTACGGGAGAGGAAGTCTCGTACCTGGTGGTCGCGAAGGGTGTAGCGCGGTCCAATCACCCGCAAACCCTCGAACGGGGCTTTGTAGCCCTCCTTCCAGGTCTCCAGCAGGTCATTCAGGACCGGGTAGAGACGCTCTTCCGGGGGATCCCAGGGCTTGGTCAGGTAGTAATTAATCTTGGCCGTGTTGATGGCCTGGATGGCTGCCTCGGTGTCGGCATATGCGGTTAAAAGTGCACGCTTCGCGTCCGGGTATAGCTCCATCGCCTTACCCAGGAACTCGACCCCGGACATCCCCGGCATGCGCTGATCTGAGACAAACAGGGCGACCACGTCGCCACGCTTTTTCAACTGATCACAGGTGTCAAGTGCGGCCTGGCCGGATGCCGCACGCTGGATGCGATAGTTCGCACCATATTGACGGCGCAGATCCTGAACGACCATCTCCAGGACACTCACATCGTCGTCTACCGCGAGGATAACTGGCTTGCCCATGCTTCTTTAGTGTATTAGCTGCGCGTTGATTCGTCTCGGACGCACCACTTTCGCTACACCCAAATCCAGTCACGACAGCAACTTGAGAGCGGGTCCCTGCCACTTTCGTGGGGTTTCATTTCCTGCCACAGCCGCTAGGCTTGAGATCACCAGCACCTCAGACGTTGACCACGGAATCGTGGAGAGAAACGTACCAGAGGTGACGCAAAACAGGACAGTTTAGAAGACTGGCGGCTGGTGGCCGATAGCAGAATTATGCGGCCGTAAAGATTGCGAAATAAAAGCGATACGAGGCTCAAGGCAGCACGATGAATAAAATTATCCTGGCTGACAACCAAGCAATCTTTCGCGCCGGCATTGCCAAGGTTCTGGCGAGTGAAGAGGACTTTCGCGTAGCCGCACAGTGCGCAGACCTGGAACGTCTATTGCTTTCCGTCGATGCGTATCGATCCTCGATTGTTCTGTTTGCATCGGCCTTGCGGCCGGAGTATCAGGATCTGATGTCTCATGTGAAAGCCGCGGGTAGCCGCGCGGTCGTAATCGCGGAAAACGGCGAGCCGGCCCAGATTTTCACAGCTCACGATATCCGTGGGGTGGTTTACCGCAATACCACTGGCCAGGCGTTGGTGGAGTGCGTGCATCGGGTGATCAAGGGCTTCTCGTCCATTCAGCGGCCTGCTGAGGCCATTGGGTCAGAGGAAGAGGATTCCGTAGGGGCACGGGTACGCGACCGGCTTACCCCGAAAGAGATGAAGATCGTTGCCCTGATTGTGCAGGGTTGCAAGAACAAAGAGATTGCTCTGCGGCTGGGCACCACGGAACAGGTGATCAAGAACTATCTGCGCAGCGTTTATGACAAGACGGGCGTTTCTGACCGGCTTGAGCTGGCGCTGTTTACGATTCACCATCGGATTCTGGCAGCGGCAGCGGCTGAGGCGGGCAATTCGGTCCAGATGCGTACGGCGTAGGAGGCGAACAGCTTTTAACGAGGTTGGTAGAGCGAGCAAAAGGGGCACGGTGAAGCCGTGCCCCTTTTCTTATTTCCAGTCCCGCAGGGACGGCTGGAAAATAGGCCGCGACGCAAACCTGGAGAAACTTCAGCCGTCCCCGTTCGACAAGCTCAGGGCAGGCTCTGCGGGACTAAACTCGTAAAATCCATGTTTACCCGCACGCACTTTAGCCATACCTACCTTCTCGTGCGTTTCGAGCAAAGTGTGCTGGGCAATTCGGTCCGGGATCCGGTCCGGGATTCGGTCCGGGCCGCTGTGTTACTGTTGCGATAGACCACCCTGGGGTGCTCCCGCGTCTGACCCTGGCCTAAGGAAAATGCCGCAACAGTCGAACCTCTTTTCGTCCAGTCCTCCTAGCGGCTCGACCGTGCAAGAACGGCAAACTGCGCCGCAGCGGCCGTCCCGGGTTCCTCTGTGGCTTCGCCGGGTGGAACTCTACCTGTACGTCATCATCCGCATCTATATCGGCGTCATCGTGCTCGTGCTGCCCTGGTATGCGCCCCTGTGGGCGGACAATCAACTTCTCAACCACTTTCCGCGCCTGGCTGCGTTTCTCATGTATGGAGCCGTACGCGGGGTGGTATCGGGCCTCGGGCTGCTGAATTTGTGGATCGCGATCGTCGAAGCGGTGCACTTCCGCGGATCCACCTCTTGAAAGCATGACGCAAAAAACCGGCAAACCGCCCCACCTCCATCGTGCTCCCCTGTCGTACCAGAACCCTGCCTTCATCAATAGTCCTGACGGCCGGCTGGTGCGGATCATCTCTGAATATTCAGAGCCCCTGGCGCGTTTCCGGCGGGAGCGCATTCAGGACACAATCGTGTTCTTTGGTTCGGCGCGATTCCGGGAGCACGCGGACGCCAGCCGCGAACTCGAACTACTGGATAAGCCAGGATCGGCCGCCCCGGCGCCGGAGGAAGAACAGCCGGCTACTGATGAAGAGATCGCCCAGGGAACCGCGACCGATCTCCAGCGCCGGCGCGCCGAGGCAGGTGTGGAAATGGCCCGCTATTACGAAGACGCCCGCCAGCTCGCCTCCATGGTGACCAAGTGGACGCAGACTTTGAAAGGGCGACGGCACCGCTTCGTCGTCACCTCGGGCGGCGGTCCTGGGATCATGGAAGCCGCGAACCGGGGCGCCTACGAAGCGGGCGGCAAGACGATCGGCCTCAATATTCGATTGCCGTTTGAACAAGCGCCCAACCCCTACATCACCCCTTCTCTTAACTTCGAGTTCCACTACTTCTTCATGCGCAAGTACTGGTTTGCGTACCTCGCGAAGGCTCTGGTCGTTTTCCCCGGCGGCTTCGGCACGCTCGACGAAATGTTCGAAGTGCTCACGCTGGTGCAGACGGAGAAGCTGGCCAAGAAGATATGCATCGTGGTTTACGGTTCCGCGTACTGGAAGAGCATCCTGGACCTCGATGTGCTGGTCGATAAGTGCGCAATTTCCCCACAAGATCGTGCCCTTTTTCAATGGGCCGATACTCCCCAACAAGCCTTTGACATCCTCAAAAGCGACCTGACCCGGTACCACCTGGAACCGGAAGCCAAGCGCCAGGCGCATCCGAACGTGGAAGAGGAACCGCTTCACTATCCCGACATCGCCGGCACACGATAGGTGCAGCAAAGCGGTTACCTTCGCGGCAGCAAACGTGTTATCAGAGCTGATTCCATCCAAATTTACATGTAGATTCGCGTGCCAGTAACTCGCCGTTCATGAGTTGCACTACATACTGGGCACACGAGCGATCACACGGATACTGTGTGGCAGCAAGGGCCTGGTGCGGTTGCTCCAAGAGGAGGAAGAGATGACAGGTTCTCGAATCTCGTATCTCTGGAACAATGAGCGCGCCGCCACTGGGTTCGCTTCGGGTGTTTCGCTGCACAGCCATACCAACCGGTCGAAAGAAACGCTGGATTTCATTGTGAAGCTAGCGCACGAGTACCGCTGCTTTTCGGGGATCATGGCGCGGGAAGAACAGCGCTGCCGGCAGAACCATAGCCTGCGGGTCGACTACACAAAGAGCTACTGGACACCGCCGCTCACGCCGCGACTGGCCTTCGATCTGGAGAGCCGGCAGATCGCGGAGTCACTCCAGGTACAGCCGCTGGTTTCAATTACCGATCACGATGATATTCAGGCGCCTATGCTGCTGCGTACGGTTGCCAGCGCGCGCCACATCCCGGTTTCTGTGGAGTGGACGACTCCTTACGGGAAGGATCAGGCCTTTCACCTCGGCATCCACAACCTGCCCAGCGCTTCGGGCGCCGACTGGATGCGTGAATTTGCAGCCTTCACCGCCAATCCCGACGACGCGCGATTGACGGAAATGCTCTGTGCGCTGCACGATCTGCCGAATGTGCTGATTGTGTTCAATCACCCGCTTTGGGATCTGTACAAGATCGGTCAGGACTTGCACCAGCGGCGGGTGGAGGAGTTCCTCACCCAGAACAGCCGCACGATCCACGCCGTAGAGCTGAATGGCCTGCGCAACTGGGAAGAGAATCGACTGGTGAAGCGGCTGGCGGCCAAATGGAACAAGTTGCTGATCTCGGGTGGTGACCGGCATGGACTGGAGCCGAACGCTAACGTAAACCTGACCGAAGCGACCAGCTTCAATGAGTTCGTGTATGAGATACGGCGAGAGAACCGGAGCCATGTACTGTTCATGCCGCAATATGCGGAGCCCTGGAAACATCGCATCATGAAGTCCACGTTGGATGCCATTCGGGATTATCCAGACTTTCCCGAAGGATCTCGCCGTTGGGATGAGCGGGTTTATCACCCGGATATGAACGGCGTCGATCGGCCGCTGAACCAGCTCTGGCCTGATGGCCAGGCTCCCGCCTATATGCGGATGATCATCCACTTCGTCAGGATGCTGGGCAGCAATCCGATCAGCAACAGTCTGCGCTTTGCCTGGAACGAATCGCACGAGTTGCAATTCGCGCTGGGCGAGCGGGAAGCGTTCTAGGGCGGTTTGACTCTTCTCGCTGCGACCGGGCGCGGATACACTTTGCCTATGCGCACGGCGACCCCGAGGGTGGCGTACCTTCCCGATACGTTTTACGAGATCAACGGGGTGGCCCACACCAGCCGCCACTTTGAGGCATTTGCTCGACGAAGAAATATTCCGTTTTTCTGTCTCCACCCTGGCAAGAAAGGCGGCGCGATCCAGGAACAACAGCAGGGGGAGCTGACTACCCTGGAAATTCCCCGCGGCAGCCCGATCTCGTTTCGCATCGAAAAAGATCTCACCTTCGATCCTGCCTTCCTGCGACATAAAAATTTTCTCGAAGAACGCTTGCGCGCGTTTCGCCCTGACATTGTGCACGTTACGGGGCCGAGTGAGCCGGGTATTCTCGGCGCCTGGCTGGCGAAGAGTCTCAAGGTTCCGCTGGTTGCCTCGTGGCATACGAATCTGCATGAATATGCCGCCCAGCGATCAGGGTGGTTCCTGCGCATGCTTCCTTCGAGCCAGCGGGCGGGTGCGGAAAAGAAAATCGAAAATGCCTCGCTGTTTGCCTGTGCTCGTTTCTACAAGCTAGCGGAGGTTCTGTTCGCGCCCAATGTTGACTTATGCCGGTTGCTGGAGAAGTCCACCGGCCGCCATTGCGCCCTCATGCCTCGCGGCGTGGAGACCATTGCTTTCTCGCCGGAGTACCGGGATCGTAGCGGGACGGATGATTCCTTCGTGCTCGGTTTTTGTGGCCGGCTTTCCATTGAGAAGAATGTGTTTCTGTTGACACGCATCCGGAAGGAGTTGATGGCGCGGGGTATAACGAATTTCCGGTTTCTGATTGTGGGGCATGGCAAAGAGGAGGGTCCGTTGCGGCAGCAGCTGCCGAATGCGGAGTTTACTGGGGTACTTCGCGGAAACGACCTCGCCCGCGCTTACGCGAATATGGATTTGTTTGTGTTTCCTTCACACACGGATACGTTTGGGAATGTGGTGCTGGAGGCTTTGGCTTCTGGTGTTCCTGCGGTGGTCACGCCGGATGGAGGCCCCCGGTACATTGTGAAGGATGGCGAGACCGGATTGATTGCCACCGATGATGGGTTTTCGGATGCGGTGGCCCGGCTTATGCTCGATCGCGCGCTGCATGCGCAGATGCGGAGCGCAGCGCGGCTGTATGCGCTCTCGGCGTCGTGGGATGCGGTGTTTGAGGGGGTCTACAGCACTTATGATGAGGTGCTGGCTAGCCACGGCCGGTAGTTGGGCCGAAAGAAACTGCAGATCCCTGGGCTTCGCTCCTAATGACATCGATAGAGTTGCGGGTCGAGGACCGTGGTATCCCACATCTCGCGAAAAACGAGCGAGATGCCCCGAATTTCCTGCACGCGGCCCTAGACAAGACTGCGTGTGCGCCTTTCTTTTAAGGAAAGGCGCATGAAGTGCGCGGAACCCACGAGACTTCACAGGAAATCGGGGATGTGGGGCACCCGGCCTTTGTTGCCGGTACAGGAAACCCGGTCATTTCTCTCCCGACTCGCTTCAGCGAATCGGCTGCTCGGGTTGCGGTTCTGTCCCCCGGTTGATCGAATCTAAAGGGAGTAGCGGCCCTCCCCTTTGTCATCCGGAGCGAAGCCGAGGGATCTGCAGTTCCGCGGACCTGTCCTGGAAATGTTTCTCTTTTACTGCACCTGACCTATGTAGACTCCGTAGGGCGGCAGCTTGATCGATGACAGCGACTGAGACTCTTCCATGCCGGGCGTCTGCAGGAGGGTCTTGAGTTGCTTGCCGGTCACCCCCTGTGATGACAAGTCAAATGCTGGGGTTTGGGGCTGCGCGGTGAAATTGCAGGCGATCAGAACAGCCTGACCGTTTGCTGTTTTTCGTAACCATGACAGAACGTTGCTATCGCTTACGTTCAGCATGGCCAATGTTCCGTCGTGTAGGGCCGGATTGTCACGGCGCAACTTTATCAACTCCTGATACCAGCTCAACAGCGAATCGTCCTCACGGGATTCAATAGCGACGTTTACCGTCTTGTACGAAGGAGGTATCGGCAGCCAGGGCGTGGCCGAAGCAGGGGCAAAGCCGGCGTTGGGCGAGCCGTCCCATTGCATCGGGGTGCGTTCGCCATCGCGGCCTTTTTCCTTCGGCCAGCCGATCTTACCGATGGGATCCTTCACATCCTCAACGCGGGTTGGAGTCGTGGTCGTCATGCCCAACTCTTCGCCGTAATACATCATGGCCGTGGCGCGTGTACCGAGCAGCATGGTAGCGATTACGCGGGCAATATCCAGGTTGTGTTTCCCGTCGCCGTAACGATTCCAGCTGCGCGGGTTGTCGTGGTTGTCGAAGACAAAAAGCGGCTGGTCGTCATCAAGGTCGTGCTCGGCCTGGTCAATGCGAGTGCGGAAGGCTTCCGCATCCAGCTTGTTGAGAAAACCGACCTGCATGTCCATGGGTAGCTGCAATTCGTCATGGTCTGCGCCATACCACTTGCGCAACTCCTCGATATTCGGCAGGTAAGTTTCACCGATTAATACGCGGTTGCCGGGATAGCTGTTGGTTACCTTGCGCAGCGCACGCATGACCTGGTGAACTTCAGGCAAGTTGTCGGTCATGGAGTCATCGAGATTGGGATCGCCGTATGCATTGGTGCCGGGCAATACCTTCTCATCGCGCAATTGCTGGTCTTCAAACAAGGTCGGCACAGCATCCAGGCGGAAACCGGCCACTCCTTTGTTCATCCAGAATCGATACACTCCAAACATGGCTCGCTCGACCGCTGGATTTCGCCAGTTCAAATCGGGCTGCTCGACGTAGAACCTATGGTAGTACCACTGTGACGTTTTGGGATCAAACTTCCATGCCGAGTGGCCGAAGGTCGATTGCCAGTTGTTAGGGGGTTCTCCCGGACCTTTCCCATCGCGCCATACATACCAGTCACGCTTGGGATTCGTCTTCGAGGTCGCAGACTCGATGAACCAGGGATGTTTGTCGGAAGTGTGATTCATCACCATGTCCATGATGATGCGGATGTTCCGCTTTTTGGCCTCGGCCAGCAGACGATCGAAATCAGTCATGGTGCCATATTGGGGGTCGATCGCTTCATAGTTCGAGATGTCATACCCAAAATCGACCTGGGGCGATGGATAGATAGGTGAAAGCCAGATGGCGTCGACCCCCAGACCTTTGAGGTAATCGAGCCGCCGCGTGATTCCGTTGAGATCGCCAATGCCGTCACCATTGGAATCCTGGAAGCTGCGAGGATAGATCTCGTAGATCAGCGCGTGCTTCCACCAGAGATCACTGTTGGTGGGCTTCGCCGGAGTTTGGGCAAAGGCGCCTGCAAGACTCAGGAGAAGGCTGCCCAGGGCCGTTAAGTTTAAGGTTGTTCTGCGCATGACGTTACTTCTCATTTCCTTTAAGGCGATTGAAGTCGACGAAGTGAGGATCTGATCGTGTGCCATCGATCTCGATGGACCCTCGGTGCCCACTCCGTACTTCTGAAAGATGCGATCGAAGGCATCAGCAGAACGCCTCTCCAACCTCCGACCATTCGAGACACAGTGGCTTGCATATCGGCCGTTCCGGCGAAATTGAATTTAGCACCATCGAGGCTATAGGTGCTGGCGAGCCTAGAAGACCCCGCGTGGTGTGGAGGTTGACCTCGCCTTTCTGTCTTCCCGATGCTATAACGGCAGATCCCGACGTTTAACATCGCACGGGGAGGGAAGATTGTGAGAACGATTCGGATATTCGCCCTCTTGCTGTTTCTGTTCGCCTGCCGAGAGGTTTGGGGTCAAGCTCAGCCTGCGCCGGCGCCGACGATCGATGCCTACATCCACCACGGTTGGGACAGTCTGTCGCGCTCCATGTCGGAGTGCCAGTCCCTGGTCGACCCCAAGGTCACGACCCCACCGCTGCTCTACCTCCCTTTTGGAGCACCCACGCCAATCGAACTCCTCCGGCTCCGAACCCACTGCAAGATCCAGATTGCACATCTGCCGCACCGCATCCAGCACCTGGGGGATGTAAAGGAGTCGGAAATTCCGCAGCCGGGGTTGCTTTACCTGCCCAACCGGTACGTGGTGCCGGGAGGCCGTTTCAACGAGATGTTCGGCTGGGACAGCTACTTCATCATCCTGGGCTTGCTACGTGACGGCCGGGTGGACCTGGCGCGGGGCATGGTAGAAAACTTCTTTTACGAGATTGAGAATTATGGAGCCGTTCTCAACGCGAACCGCACGTATTTCCTCACACGTTCCCAACCGCCGTTCCTAAGCTCCATGATTCGCGCCGTTTATGACGCGGAAATTGCCCGCGATCCGTCGCCCGCCAACCGCGCCCGGCAACTGAAATGGATCGCCCACGCCTACCCCTATGCCCATCGCGACCACGACTTCTGGCTGAGTAGTATCCACCGCGCCGGGCAGACCGGGCTAGCCCGGTATCTCGATATCGGCGAGGGCCCGGTCCCGGATATTGCCGACCACAGCAGCTACTACATCGATGTGATCGACTGGTTGGTCGCCCATCCCGACGTCCACACCAATTACCTGATCCCAGCGCCGCAAAACCCGTCGCCCGCTGAGTGGGCGGAGCTGGCCACGACGAGTTGCGATCCCAGCCACTCGGTTGTCTGCCGGATGGCCTGGTCGCATGGCTATCGACTGAGCCGCGACTTCTACAAAGGCGACCGTGCAGTGCGCGAGTCTGGTTTTGATATTTCGTTCCGTTTCGGCCCCTTTAGCGGGTCGACCCATCACTATGCCGCCGTGGGGCTCAATAGCCTGCTCTACAAGTACGAACGCGACCTGGCGGACTTTGCCACCATGCTCCATCTGATGGACCAAGTACCCCAATGGAATCAAGAGGCCGAGGCCCGCAGCCGGAGCATCAACAAATACCTGTGGAATGCAAGCAAAGGGATGTTTTTCGATTACGACTTCACCACCGGCAAGCAGTCCTCCTACGTGTACGCGACCATCTTTTATCCTTTGTGGGCCGGCCTGGCGACGGCGGAACAGGCCAAGGCCGTCGATGCACACCTTGGCCTTCTAGATAAGCCCGGCGGGCTGGCCTGCAGCACGTACGCAAGCGGCCTGCAATGGGATTTGCCGTTCGGCTGGGCTCCTTTGAACTGGTTAGCCGTCGTTGGACTCCAGAAGACCGGCTACCTAAACGATGCGCGTAAGGTTTCCGAGGAGTTCACGCACACCATCCTCACCAGCTTCGAGAAAGAGGGCACCAACCACGAGAAATACAACGTTGAGACCGGGTCGTCGAACGTGGAGATCATCGCCGGGTACCAGAACGTGGTGGGCTTCGGGTGGACGAATGCGGTTTACGTAGAGATGGAGCATCTGCTGCACTCCACGGCGCAACAACCTGGGGACCGACAGAATGACCATTAAGCATGTGCTGCCACCGCAGGAACGTCGCGCCTTTGGCCAATCGCGGCGCAAACAGGTGCGGCGGCAAGAGCACAACCGATGGGGTTCGACCGACCGGCAAACCGACCCCATGGACGCCCTGGCCGCCTCCGCCGTTGGGAGGGTGCCGGCGCTGCTGGCGATCAAGTGGCAACGGATGGCGGCTTCACCGTTTGGGTTTTTTCGCGGCGCGGTTCCGGTGATGGCCGCCGACTTGGCGGTCCTGCCCCATACCGGGATCTTTACCCAGCTTTGCGGGGATGCCCATGTTCAGAACCTGGGGGCGTACGCGGCGCCTGATGGACGATTGGTGTTCGATATCAACGACTTCGACGAGACCATCCGGGGGCCGTTTGAGTGGGATGTAAAGCGTCTTGCCACCAGCGTCATCCTGGCGGGGCGCGAGTCGGGGAGCAAAAGCGCTGCGTGCGGTGCAGCGGCGGCGATGTTTCTCGGGAGCTATTGCCGGTCCATGCGAGCCTTTGCGCGCATGACGGTGATGGAGGTGGCCCACTTTCAGGTGCACCGGCTGCAGCGGGTTGCGCCAGTTTCCCTGGTTCTGCGCAAAGCTGAGCAGGCAACGCCGCAGAACAACGCAGCGCGTTTGTTGGAGCAGCCGAAAGCACCGGCTAAAGGGGGAGAGAACGCGCCGGCTCCTCACCGCATCTTCGTCGAGCATAGGCCTTTGCAATACCGGCTATCGGGCGCCAAGGCGCAAATGATTCTGGATTCGCTCACGATGTACCGGGAAACTCTACTGCCGGAGCGGCAGCACTTTTTCGATTTATACCGTCCGCTGGATGTCGCCTTCCGGGTAGTGGGTACGGGGAGTGTGGGCCTGCGCGACTATATCGTCTACCTGGAAGGCAACGGCAGCGACGATCCTCTGTTTCTGCAGATCAAGGAGGAGCCTGGATCTGCGTATGCCCCGTTCCTGGGAGAGATGGGAGCGCCGCAACACCAGGGGCGCCGCGTGGTGCAGGGTCAACGGGCCATGCAGTTTCTCTCGGACATACTGTTGGGTTGGACTACCATTCACAATCGCCAGTATTTGGTACGGCAGTTGAATGACCATAAAGCATCGATTGAGGTAGAAGATCTTCGCGGTGAGGGGCTGATGCAATATTCGGAGATCTGTGGTGAGTTGCTGGCCCGCGGGCATGCGCGGTCGGGAGATCCGGTAGCGCTCGATGGGTATATCGGCAACTCGGATCGGTTTGTCGAAGCCGTCGGGGATTTCGCGGCCGATTATGCTGACCAGACGGAGGCCGACTACAAGACGTTCGTGCATTCGCGGTTCGCGCCGCCTACAGCGCGGAAGGCACCGGTGAAGGTTGCTCCCAGACGGCACAAAGTTAAACAGACGACTGTGATTAAAGAAGCTGCCCCCAAGGCTTGAGTTTCTTTCTTTGCTTGCGTGCTTGGTACTGGCAGCTTCCGGTCGAAGGCGGTGGCATCCGCCCACCCGGGTGTTCATTGTCGGGTTGAAGGGCGAAAAGCATTGGACGAGCCTCGCCCGGTCGTTTTCGTCCCCTTAGCTGGCCAAAGCCGTAAATGCGACAATGAGAGCAGCGCCCTGGCGCTGCTTTTCTTATGCTCCAACTTTCTGGTGCCGGTAAACGGTTTGGCCCCCGCGTGCTGTTCGAGAACGCGGACTGGCTTATTACGCCCAATGAAAAGACCGCCCTGGTGGGCGCCAACGGTACCGGGAAATCTACCCTGCTCAAGGTGCTGGCCGGCGTGGAATCGCTGGATTACGGCAGCCTGCAACGCACGCGCGGGATGACGATCGGGTATCTGCCCCAGGAGGGCCTGGCACTCATCGGCCGTAGCGTTTTTGCCGAGTGCCTGTCCGTCTTCTCTGAGCTGCGCAGCATGGAAGAGGAACTGGAGATCCTCTCCACGCGCTTGGCCGAGTTTGATCCTTCGACGCCCGAGTACGCGGCGGCCGCAGACCGCTTTTCTTTCCTCGACTCCCACTTCCGCGCCCACGACGGCTACGCACTCGATGCGCAGGTGGGAACGGTACTGGGCGGCCTCGGCTTCAGCAAGCATGACTGGTCCCGGCAGACAGAGGAGTTTTCCGGCGGCTGGCAAATGCGCATCGCACTGGCCAAGCTGTTGCTGCAAAAGCCCAGCCTACTGCTGCTGGATGAGCCCACGAACCACCTTGACCTCGAAACTCGCAATTGGCTGGAGGGCTATCTCCACGACTACCCCAACGGCTACATCCTCATCTCCCACGATCGCTACTTTCTCGACGTGACGGTGGGTAAAACCATCGAGATCTGGAACAAGGCCCTGCATGTCTACCACGGCAACTACGAGAAGTTTCTGACGCAGAAAGAGGAGCGGCGAGCCCAGCTGGCCGCGGCCTATAAGAATCAGCGTGAGCATATCGAGCATCTGGAAGCCTTCATCAGCCGCTTTCGCTACCAGGCCACCAAGGCGAAACAGGTGCAAAGCCGGATCAAGGAGCTGGAGAAGATCGAGCGTATCGTGATCCCGGTCGAAGAAGAGGCGATCCACTTCAGCTTTCCCCAGCCGCAGCCTTCGGGCCGTACGGTGGTCGAAGTCTCCGACCTGGCGAAGAACTATGGACCAAAGCAGGTGCTCGAGGACGTGAGCTTCACCATCGACCGTGGCGACCGCATCGCGCTGGTGGGGGTGAATGGGGCGGGGAAATCAACCCTGATCCGCATGCTCTCGGGCATGGAACCGCCTTCGGGTGGAACCCTTCGCCTGGGGCACAATGTCACCGCGGAGTATTTTGCCCAGGACCAGTACAAGGTGCTGGACGGCAATGCCCGCATGCTCGACGACATCAGCAACACCGCGCCCCGCGTCTCCACGACTGATTTGCGGAGCCTTTTGGGGTGCTTCCTCTTCTCCGGCGACGATGTCTTCAAACCACTGGGCGTGCTGTCAGGCGGAGAGCGCAACCGCTATGCGTTGGCCCGCATTCTGGTGAGCCCGGCGAACTTTCTCTTGCTGGACGAGCCTACGAATCACCTCGATCTCCGGGCCAAGGATGTGCTGCTGGAGGCTATCGCCCGGTTTAACGGAACTGTGGTCATGGTTTCGCACGATCGCTACTTTATCGATCGACTTGCGACGCGGATCTTTGAGGTCGAGGGTGGGCATGTACACGTCTATCCCGGGAATTACGAAGACTATTTGTACCGGAAGCAGGCCGCCGAGGCACAGGGGAGCCGGCCGAACGGGGCCGCCGCGGTGCAGGAGGCGGAAAAACCGTCCCCCGAGGCTGCGGCCGCTAAGGGCCGTCGCGTAAACCCCATCAAGCTGCGCCAGATGCAGGAGCGCTGCAGCTTTGTCGAGGAAGAGATTCCGCGGCTGGAGAGTTCTATTGCCGATGCGGAAGCTTCCCTGGGAGTGTATGAAAGCGCCGAGGAAACCCAGCGCGTAACCCAGCGGCTGGAAAGCCTGCGGCAGCGGCATGCGTCGCTCACAGCCGAGTGGGAAGAGCTGGTGTTGCAACTGGAGCAGCAGGCGTAAAGGGCTGTTACATGCTGGTTCCCGGCGCCGTCGAAATGCTCAGGAACGCCTGCCCTATGAATTAAAGTAAAGTCAGCGTCCGATTGAATAACAGGCCCCTTGACTACCTCGACCCAGCGTAAAGGTATTGCTTCACGCTCCTCCGCATTTACAGTCAGCGCCGGCATTCTGCTGAGCAAAGTCATCGGGCTGCTGCGAGAACGTGTGTTTGCGCATTTCTTCGGCAACTCCTATGCGGCGGATGCGTTTCGCGGTGCCTTCCGCATTCCCAACTTCCTGCAAACGCTCTTCGGCGAGGGTGTTCTGTCCGCCTCCTTTATCCCGGTATACGCTCGGCTACGGGCCGAAGAGCGGCACGAAGAGGCTGCGCAACTGGCCGAAGCAATCTTCGCCATCCTTTTTCTGATTGCGTCGCTTCTGACCCTTGCCGGCGTCTTTGCTGCCCCCTGGCTGATCGACGTGATCGTACCCGGCTTCCATGGTGAAACGCGACTCCTCACCATCCGCCTGGTGCAGATCCTTTTTCCCGGAGCGGCACTGCTTGTCCTTTCGGCATGGTGCCTCGGCATCCTGAACAGCCACCGCAAGTTCTTCCTCTCCTATTCCGCACCCGTGATCTGGAATGTGGCCATCATCACAGCGTTGTTGTGGAAGGGTGGACACGTAGGAGAGTCAAGGCTGGCAGTTGTAATTTCCATTGCCTCCGTTATCGGGAGCGGCCTGCAATTTGCGGTGCAGCTGCCGACGGTGATGCGCTTTTTGCGTCCACTCCATCTACGGCTCACTCTGCGAACGGAGCACGTGCAAACGGTAGTGCGCAACTTCTTCCCCGTATTTACCAGCCGAGGCGTGGTGCAGATAAGCGCGTACATCGATTCGTTTCTGGCGAGCTATTTGCCCACCTCGGCGGTGTCTGCTCTCGCCTACGCACAGACCCTGAATTCGCTGCCCGTGAGTCTGTTCGGCATGGCAATATCGGCTGCTGAGTTGCCGGCAATGTCAAGTGCGTTAGGAACCCATGATGAGATCAGCCTGGTGCTGCGCAAGCGCCTGGAGAATGGCCTCAAGAATATTTCTTTTTTCGTTGTCCCTTCGGCAGTGGCCTTTGTCGTTCTAGGCGATGTGGTCGTCGCCACCATCTACCGGGGTGGACACTTCACCGGGCAGGATGTGACATTCGTGTGGGGAGTTCTCGCGGGCTCGGGCGTTGGCCTTCTCGCGTCAACATCGGGCAGGCTCTACTCTTCCGCGTTCTATGCGTTGCGGGATACACGCACACCCTTGAATTTTGCGATCATTCGGGTGGTGTTGACGGTGGGGTTGGGCTATCTGTTTGCTTTGCCACTTCCGCGGTTGCTGGGCATTGATCAGCGTTGGGGAGTCGCCGGGCTTACGTTTTCAGCGGGACTGGCGGGGTGGGTGGAGTTTGCGTTGCTGCGCCGCGCACTCCAGGCACGGATTGGCACGGTGGTTGCGTCGGTTTCGCGAGTCGCTCGACTGTGGCTGGGCGCTCTCATTGCTTCTGCGTGTGCGTACGGGGTCAAACTGGTGCTGCCCTTTCACCGGCCGGAGTTGGTTGGGTTGTGCGTGCTTTCGATCTTCGGGCTTGGGTATCTCGGGTGCACACGGTTGCTTGGAGTAGCTGCGCCGGGTAGCTTGACTCGTTTGCTTGGCAGACGAACTTAGCTTCTGCTTGCCGAAGGTGGAACAGATCCTGGGTGGGCCCACATCTCGCTCGTTTTTCGCGAGATGTCGGATACCACCGCGTTCAACCTCAAACTCTTAAAATCTAAATTCGCCCACCCGGAACTTGTGGTCTGGACAGAGGGGTCAGGATAAACGGCTTTAGCCGATACCCAGCTTGTGCATGTAGTCGGCGTCGATTTTCAGGCCTTCCATCGGTGGAACGTTGTAGCCTTCCTGCTCGACAAAGCAGTGCTTCACGACTCCGGATTTAGCCGCCTGCTGAAAGATCGGGCGGTAATCGATAGAACCCTGCCCTAACTCGACAATCGTGGGCACATTCTCGATCGATGACTCAGGAGTGATGTTCTTGAAATCCTTTACGTGCAGCATCGAGATGCGGGTGGGATATTTCTTCAGATATTCAATCGGGTTTGCACCCCCGACCGTGACCCAGCCGCAGTCCATCTCCATGGTGACGTGGGCGGGATCGGTCAGTCGCAGCAACTCATCGTAAGGCACCACTCCATCCGTTTTATGAAACTCCATGGTGTGGTTGTGATAGCCAAACTTCATCCCGGCCGCGCTTACCTTTGTGCCGATGGTGTTGAACTGCTCTGCATTCCAGCGCCAGTCCTGCAGCGTGAAGGCAGTGGATCTCTGTTTCGGGGTGAGGCTCTTGACCCTCGAGGGGTCCTTAAATCCGGGGAAAGAACAGATGAGGTAACTAACACCCAGCTCTTTGTTAAAGGCGATGATGTCGTCGAGCTTCTGATGCAAATCGTCTGAACTATAATGCGCGCTCACCAGGTGCAAGCCGGCGGCGCTCATGGCCTGCTTTACCTGTGCGGCGGAGTGATTGTAATAGCCGGCCGATTCGACTTCACGGAAGCCAATGGCCCCGAGCTGTTTCAATGTGCCCTCGTAGTCCTTAGGCAAGAGTTCACGCACCGAATAGAGTTGCAGCCCCAATGGCACTTTCAATGTTTGTGCTGCCAACCTGCCGACCGTGGAGCTGTAGATGAGCGCCGCCGAGCCTGCTTTGACAAAATCTCTTCGTGATTGCTTCAACATGACACCCCTTTTTTTTCGTGCGTAAACGCAGAAGAAGAAGGTTAAGAGCCTTGGCCGGGAATTGCAACCTCGCAGGATGCGGAAAGTCTCTGAACGAGGGCCACGGAGTCGAGTCCCGCAGGGACGGCTGCACTTAGCCCAGGACGATCGTCCTGGGTCGAATTTGACAAGGCGACCAGTCCCGTAGGGGCGACTGGAAATAGGCCGCGACGCCATCCTGGACAACCTTCGGCCGTCCCTGCGGGACTTAATCATGTTTCATGATTTACCCAGGACTAACGTCCTGGGCTAAGTTCAGTCTGAGCTGTCCAAATTAGCGGAAGAATCGACTTTTTGACGATGTAACTTGTTGACTGCGTTGAGGAGAATTCGGCGGAACAAAATCAGGTCGCCCTGTTTGATCGGCGCTGCATAGATGGCGCGAGTTTTAGAGTTGCCTGATAAACGCAGGGCACCGCGAGTACGCGCACTACAAGGGGTTTAGCGATTGAGTGAGGACTAAAGGAAAACGGCAGATCCCACGGCACCCCGGGGCGGGCGAGATGACAATTCTGCTTGAGCATGATGTCCGTGTTTCCAGAAAAGGTCCGTGGAACTGCAGATCCGCTCAGCTCCGCTTCGGGATGACAAAGGAAAGGGTGGCGGTTCCATAGGCTATGGTTGCTGGACCGAGACCGTTTCTCAAATCTCAATTTGGACAAGTCTGAAGTTCAGCCGTCCCTGCGGGACTCGACTTTCCTACAGCAAACCTAGTCCGGCAGGCCGAAGGCGATGATGTTCGGACCTATGGCCACGGCCACGTATTGCTGGTGGTCAAACATGTATGTCATGGGCGAGGCATGCGGCGCCTCGTTGGTCTGAAAGCTCCAGAGTGGCTTGCCGGTCTTCGCGTCCGCAGCAGCAAACGCGCCGTCGTCTGCTCCGTAAAAAACGACACCCCCCGCGGTGCTGAGCACGCCGCCGAAAGTGTCTCCCGGTCCGGTCTGAGGCAGCTCCCACACCGGCTTGCCGGTTTGGATGTCGAAAGCGCGCAGAACCCGCCGGCCCGGATCGGCTGGGTCAGGGCTGTTGGAGCCGCCCATGTAGCCGTGACCCAACTGAAACGGCATGTCGGTGCGGGTGAAGATGCCGCATTTGTCGTTTGTCTGCACGTAGTAGAGCGAGGTGATTGGACTCCAGGACGCCGAATACCAGTTGGTGGCGCCGTTCAGCCAGGGGCAGGTCCTGGTGCCCTCATGCGTCGGTTCCTGGCCAGGGGCGACGATGGGACGGCCTTCCGCAGTAAGACCGGTCGCCCAGGTCAGCTTGCGGGTGTATTGCCGGCCTAGCAGAAACTTGCCATTGGTCCGATCCAACACATAAAGAAACCCGTTCCGGTTGGCCTGCACCATCAATTTGCGCGGCTTCCCTTCCCACTCGGCATCGACCAGGGAAGGGGGAGCCATGGCGTCGTAGTCATGAACGTCGTGGGGCGTGAACTGGAAATACCACTTCAACTTGCCTGTGTTTGGGTCAAGCGCTACTACGGAATCGGTGTAGAGATTGTCTCCCTTGCGATCGTCGCCGATGAGATCGTCGCCGGGATTGCCGACCGGCCAGTAAACGGTATCAAGCTCCTGGTCATAGGTTCCCGTCATCCAGGTCCCCCCGCCGGGATGATCGATTCCCGGTCCCTGCCAGGTCTCGGAGCCCGGCTCGCCGCGGTTCGGCACTGTCCAAAAGCGCCACAGCTCTTTCCCCGATGTCTGATCGAACGCCGCCACAAAGCCGCGCGCGCCTTCGTCGCCACCGGAGGTTCCGGAGATGACCATCGAGCCAACGACGAGAGGCGCCCCGGTTGCGTTGTAGTTTTTATGCCAGTCGGCCAAGGGCGTCTCCCACGCAAGCGCGCCCGTGATCCGGTTGAGAGCAATCAGGTGAGCGTTGTCGGTAACCATGAACACCTTGCCGCCGGCAACCGCAACGCCGCGGTTCGCGCCGGAAACGGCGTTCCCGACCAGGCCCTGGGTGAGGGAGCGCTGATAGTGCCAGATCTGGCGCCCACTGCCCGCATCGAGCGCAAAACATTGGTTGACGTAGGTGATGTACATCACGCCCGCGACAACAATGGGGGTTGCCTGCAGCCCCCTGACCCCGCCGAGGGTATAGATCCACTTCGGCTGCAGGCGCGAAACGTTGGCGTTGGTGATCTGCGTAAGCTCGCTATAGCGGCTGCCGACGGTCTGCCCGTTGTAGCTCGGCCAGTCGGCCTGTGAGGTGACCTCCCGGTACTCGCCCGACTCCGTCTTGCGCAGAAGATAGAGTTGATGGTCGTCGCCCAACAGCTGCATACCCTTCGCTGATCGGTTCAAGGCTGTACCTTGCAGGGTCTTTCCGCTCTCCAACGTTACCGTGGCGCGTTCAGTGGCTGTACCCCAAAACGGCTTCAGGGTGCGCAGGTAGCTGATGAGGTTGGCGCGGTTTTGGTCGACGATATCCGAGAAGGGCGGCATGCCCGAAGACGGAAGCCCGTTATGCAACAGCTTCACCAATTCGTCGTCTGTGCGCAGCGGCACTCGTTCCAGGATGGACGGCGCGAACTCGCCGCCGCCCGCGTTGGTACCATGACACGATGCGCAACGGGTGACGAAGATCTGGCGGCCAGCGGCTTGCGGTGAGCCCGGTGGTAGCGGGGGGAGAGGAGGTCCACCCTGGCCGTGAACGGCGGCTGCCGGCAAAAACTGCATCAGGCCGATCCACATGGCCGCTTTCCACACCCCAGGCAAACTCCCCATCCAGTCAGATCCCCCAACCTTCTAGAGTAATTTGTCCCGCCGAGCCGCATGACAAATGTAAGCAATTCTTTTTGACAAAAGACACTATTGTTGGCGGCCCTGCGGCCAGATGATGTCTCAAGCAGGCACAGGGAGGGGATATGGTCACGACCGTCATGGTTGAGCCCTACCGCAGCACAGTCAGCGAGGGTTCTGTTGTCGCGTCGCTGCACAGTGTCACCAAGAGGTTTGGACGCCAGACCGCACTCGATCGTTTCTCACTCGAGCTTCGCGCCGGAGAAGTGGTGGCATTGCTGGGGCCGAATGGCGCCGGCAAGACGACCGCTGTGCGCTTGCTGCTGGGGCTGAGCCAGGCAACATCCGGCAAGGTGGAGATCTTCGGCGGCAACCCCAGAGATCGGGCAAGCCGCATGCGGCTGGGGGCGATGCTGCAGGTAGGGCGCATGCCCGAGGCCCTGCGGGTACGGGAGCATTTGCAACTCTTCCGCAGTTATTACCCGCAGCCACGTCCGCTGGATGAGTTGCTGGCGGTCGCGGGATTGGGGGGCCTGGAAGAGAGGCGATTTGGCACGCTCTCTGGCGGACAGAAGCAGCGCATGCTGTTTGCTCTCGCGCTGTGCGGTGATCCTGACCTGATCTGTCTCGATGAGCCGACACTGGGCATGGATGTGGAGGCGCGCCGGGCCATGTGGGAGCAGGTGCGCGGGCTGGCCGCCAGGGGAAAGACGATTCTGCTCACGACCCATTACCTGGAAGAGGCGGATGCCCTGGCCAGCAGGATTGTTGTGATTCAAAAGGGCAAAGCGATTGCCGAGGGGACGCCCGAGGAGCTCAAGACCGCGGATGGCTCACGGGCGATCCGCTGTACCACGTCGCTCACGGCGTCGTTTGTTTCCGCCATACCCGGGGTCACGAGTGTGGAACACGACGGTAGTTCGATGCTGGTGCGGACGCCCGCTCCTGAGGCGGTGTTGCGCACTATGCTCGAAAACGACACCACGCTGAGCGGGCTGGAAGTACGTGCAACGGCGCTCGAAGATGCCTTCCTCGCTCTCACCAACCAGAACACGCCTGTTGCGCAATAGGAGAAACCATGGCTACGATTGCGATCGCTCCATCACTGCCGCGAATCTACTTCAACGAAGCGCGTTTTGAGTTGCTCAAGCTGTCGCGCAATCGCAGTTACCTTTTCTCCATGATTGGCTTTCCGGTCATTTTCTACCTCCTGTTCGGAGTTACGAACAAGGGGGCCGTCTTTCATGGCCATACGATCGCGCGTTACCTGCTGGCAGGATACTCATGCTTTGGCGCCATGGGCTCTTCCCTGTTCGGCATTGGCGCCGGGCTGGCGTTCGAGCGTGGGCACGGTTGGCTGGAGATGAAGCGCGCCAGCCCCATGCCGGCCGCTGCGTATCTTCTGGCAAAGCTTTGCGTCGCCATCACCTTTGCGGTCGGCATCACTCTTTTGCTGATGACATTGGGGACGGCCATGGCCGGCGTGCAGATCACTCCGTTAGAATGCCTCCGGTTGCTCTCGGTGATCGCTGCCGGTGTCCTACCGTTTGCCAGTCTGGGGTTAGTGATCGGTCTGCTGATGCCCTCGAACGCAGCACCGGGAGTTATCAACCTGGTCTACTTGCCACTGTCCTTTTGCGGTGGCTTGTGGATGCCGATCGAGACCTTGCCCCACTGGTTGCAGGTGATCGCGCACGGTTTGCCGTCCTTCTGGTTTTCCCGCCTCGCGTTGCGTGTTTTGGGCTACAGCGATAGTTCGGCTTTGTTGGCCTGGGCGCTCCTGGCCGCCTATACGGTAGTATTTTTGCTGATAGCAGCGTTTATCTTTCGCAGGCAGGAGGCTCAAGCGTAGACATGCCGCCATCAAATCTGCGTTGGAGTGTCAGCATCTGGCTGCGGGATTGGGTGAACAGGGATTGCCAGGAGGGTTGGCGAGACGCCGCAACCGCGCCTCCCTTGGGCGGATGGCGGCGCTGGTTTGATTATGACCACAGCATCTGGCTGATCTTTATAGGTTTCTGGTTTATCCAACCCTACATGGATCACCAGCCTATGCGTTATTGGATTTTGTTGTTGCTGGCGATCGGTCTCTTCGTTCCGTTTTACCTATTGGCCCATTTCGCGCCGCCCAGGACCCGCCGTTTTTGGGTGATCGCGATGTTCATCGAGGCCATGGTGTACGTCCCGATCAACCAGAGCTCCTGGGGAATTTATATTTTTATCGCGGCTTCGCTCCCGGAATTCTCGGAGTCAACCAACACGGTAATCGGCCTTCTGGTGTTGCAATGCGGAGCTATCGTTGCCCAAAGCTTGTGGTTCCATCTGTCTGCCTGGACCTGGAGTATGGGCATCGGCTTCACGCTACTGATCGGCATGAACCGCCTGCGCATGGAGCAGAAGCACCGGGCGGACAACAAACTGCGCATGGCCCATGAGGAGATTGAGCAACTAGCCAAGACCGCCGAACGGGAGCGCATCGCTCGAGACATGCATGATGTGCTTGGCCATTCTTTGTCGCTGATTGTGCTGAAGAGCGAGTTAGCGGGGCGATTGCTCGACAGCCAGCCCTCGCGAGCGGCTCTTGAGATCGCGGAGATTGAGACCGCTGCGAGACAGGCTTTGGCTGAGGTGCGCAAGACGATCACCGGCTACCGTTCAGAAGGCTTTGCCTCCGAACTGACCCGGGCAGCCCAGGTTTTAAAAACGGCGGGTGTTCGACTGAAGAAGCCGGTGAAGCCGCCCGACCTGACACCGCGGCACGAGGCGACGCTTTCGCTTGTGCTGCGGGAGGCAGTTACGAATATCGTGCGCCACGCGGATGCCAGCGAGTGCTCGATCGAAGTCTTTTCGGAGCAAGATCGTACCCAACTGGTGATTGCGGACGACGGCCGGGGCAACATCCGCCAGGAAGGCAATGGATTGCGCGGCATGCGCGAACGGATTCAGGAGCTGGGCGGCAGCCTATCGTTGGAGTCGAGTCACGGGACACGCCTTCACATTGAGCTACCACAATTCAGGGAAAGCCTTGAGCTTCCCGCAGAGGTCCTGGAGCCGTGAACAAACAAATTCGCGTGGTTCTGGCCGAAGACCAGGCAATGGTTCTGGGCGCCCTGGCCGCTTTGCTGGAGATCGAGAAGGATATTGCGGTGGTGGCTCGCGCGCGCAATGGGCGCGAGGCGATGACGTTGGTGGCCGAGCATAAGCCCGACGTCTTGATAACCGATATTGAGATGCCGGAAATGAGCGGGCTTACGCTGGCGGCGGAAGTACACAACCGCCATCCGCGTATTCACATTGTGATTCTCACTACGTTCGCCCGCGCCGGCTATTTGCGCCGCGCAATGGATGCGGGGGCGCAGGGGTACATGCTTAAGGATCGCCCCGCAGCGGAACTGTCGGATTGTGTGCGACGGGTGTGTCGCGGGCTGAGGGTCGTCGACCCTGAACTTGCAGCAGAAGCGTGGACGCAGGAGTCTGACCCGCTGAGCGAACGTGAGCGGCAGATTTTATGGCGGGCGGGTGAGGGTAAGTCCGGGGCCGAGATTGCTGTTGACTTGCACTTATCCGAGGGGACGGTGCGGAATTATTTGTCCGAGGCGATTAATAAGTTGGGCGCGGCCAATCGGATTGAAGCTGCCCGGCTGGCGCGTAGTAAAGGGTGGTTGTAAACCTGGAGAAAAACTACAGATCCCTCGGCTACGCTGCGCTCGCTCTATTTCCAGCTCAGTCCCGCAGGGACGGCTGAAAATAGGCCGCGTCACAATCCTGAGCGATTTTCAGCCGTCCCTGCGGGACTCAATCATGTTGGATGATGACCCAGGACTAACGTCCTGGGCTAAGTTCAGCCGTCCCTGCGGGACTGAGTTGGAAATAGAGCGCTCGCAGCGTAGTGGAGAAATCTGCGGTTTTCCTCTAACGGCCTTTACGCCATGACACTTGTCATCCCATTCCCGTGACAACCTGCACTGTTTCCTGATTCCAACAACTGCGATTCTCAGCTTGTAAGTCGAGGCTGAGATATGAATCGATGGACTTGGATATTCCTTTGCGCAGCCCTGAGCACGAGCGGAAAGCTAAACGCGCAGACCTGCACCGTGAACGGAACGGTGCTGGATCCCTCAGGTGCTGCAGTCGTGGGCGCCGACGTCCAATTACAGGCATCGGGAGAAGAACACACTACCACCGGCCCGCATGGTTCTTTCACTTTCCCTTGCTCCGGTAACGAGCCCTACCAGGTGACTGTCCACGCTGAAGGTTTCGCGGAAAACAAGAGTAGTGGCAAAGGCTCTGCGAACATCACCGTTCATCTGCGCATCGCTGATGTTCACACCGACGTCGAGGTGGGAGAAAACAGCGGAGTCTCGGTGGATGCCGATCACGGAGCAGGCACACACACGCTGACTGCCCAGGATCTTCAAGGCATGGCGGATGATCCGGATGACTTCAAGCGGCAGCTACAAGTGCTCGCCGCCACGAGCGGTGGAGCTCCCGGCCAAGCCATCATCACGGTCGACGGATTCCAAAACAGCAGCACGCTGCCGCCCAAGTCGTCGATTGCCTCCATCCGCGTAAACCCTGACATGTTCTCCGCGGAGTATGACAAGCCACCCTACCAGGGCGGCCGGGTCGAGATCTTCACCAAGCCTGGCCGGGATTCGTTGCACGGAGCGCTCTTCCTCACCGACAGCGACTCCTCTGTCAATGCCACGGATCCTTTCGCGTTGAGCAGCACACCAGCGGGTAAGCGGCGCTATGGGTTCGAGTTCGGTGGCCCGCTCCGCAAACAGAAGAGCGACTTCTTTCTCGCCCTGGAAAGACGCGACATTCATGAATTCAACGTGGTCAACGCCGTAGTACTCGACAGCGAGGGCAACGAGACGCCCGCGAACGAAAATGTTGCCGCGCCGCAGCGCTTGTGGATCGGCAGCGTGCGCACTGACTGGCAGCTCACCCCCAAAAACATGCTGGCGGCTACGTATTCCGCAAATGTTAATGATTCCGACAACGTGGGCAGCGGCGGCCTGGTGCTAGCTGAGGCGGGCTACAACAACACGGTACGCGAGCAGAACCTGCGCTTGACCGACGTTCTCACGCTCAGTCCAACCCTGCTACACGAAACACACATTGGGTTCACCTGGAAGAACACCACCGATGTACCGCTCTCGAGCGCGCCTGGCCTGCAAATCGCAGGCGCTTTCACCGGAGGCGGCGCAACGGCGGGGCACCTGCAAAATCGCGAGCGTGATCTCGAAGTCGATGACGACGTGATGTGGAGCCACCATAAGCACCAGGTGAAACTTGGAGTCGCCTCCCTGGGCATCATGGTTCACGACTACGATCCTGACACATTTAACGGAGCCTTTGTCTTTGGCGGCGGGCTGGCTCCGGCCCTTGACAACAGTGGGCAACAAACCGCGATCTCTGGATTGGAACAATACCGGCGGACTCTGCTTGCATTGCCCGGCGGAGTTCCCACCACCTACAACATCACCCAGGGAACGCCGCTGGTGCCCTTTGCCCAATGGCGGGTGGCCTTGTTCGCGCAAGACCAGTGGAGCGTGAAGCCCAACCTTTCGCTGGCATTGGGACTGCGCTACGCCTTGCAAACATCGCCCGCCAGCTTCGGCAACCTGGTTCCCAGGATCGGCCTGGCGTGGTCGCCCGACCATAAGCAGCGCTGGGTCATCCATCTGCGCGGCGGACTGTTCTCGACTCCGGTCACTCCGGACGTAACCACCGAAGCGTATCGCTTGAACGGCCTGCGCCAAACGCAAACGCTTCTCTACTCGCCGTCGTTCACGGAACCGCTGACGCCCACACCTGCAACCATCGCGGTGGCGACGACTCGCCAATTCTCCGCCAACCTGGGACAATCCTGGTCGTTCCAGTCTCAGATAGGCGTGGAGCACGAACTCCCGCAACACTGGCATGTGCAGGCAAATCTTTTTGATGGACAAGCCTGGGATTCGATTCGCTCGCGCAACATCAACGCACCCCTGGTCAGCAACAGCACGACGAACCCCTTGCTGGCCCCGCGGCCCCTGGCGCCGGGCAAGAACATCTTCCAGTTTGAACAGTCCGGCCACCTGCATGGCCAGGTTGTCTTTGTGGGCGCAGACCAGCACAGTTACAAACGCTTTGGCATCTTTGTCGGTTACTTATATTTTAACCTGAAGACGGATGCGGATTCGGCCACGCTGTTTCCTCAATCCAGTTACTCCAATAGCGGTGAAACGGCTCGCGCCTCGTGGGAGTCGACCCACCGGCTGTTCGCCATCGGGCAGGTAAACCTTCCAGAAAAGCTCTCGCTCACCAGCCAGTTCGATGCTTCCTCCGGAGATCCCTACAACGTGGTCACCGGCATGGACAACAACGGAGACGGGGTCTTCAACGACCGGCCTGCGCTCACCGCGGAGCAGGGTACGGGCACCTATCAAACGCCTTTCGGCCTGCTGAACACCACCGGCGTGAATGGCTCGCTGGGCCGAAACGCAGGAACCATGCCTGCTCTCATTCACCTGGATACCAATCTGAGCCGCACCTTCGAACTGCACTCCCACGGGCTCGCTGCAGACCGGCACCAGAGCGTCACGTTGAACGCGCGTTCTGCAAACCTTCTCAACCACACCAACGTGACGACCGTGGGCAGCGTAGTCGGTTCGCCCACCTTCACCCAGCCACTCGCCGCGGAAGCTGCCCGGCGGGTCGAGTTTGGTATCCGCTACACGTTTTAAACCGAAACTTTAAAGGAGACGCCATGTCCAAAGCCGTGACCACTTTTCTTCTTCTTTGCAGTGCAGTTTCACTGTTCGCGCAGAGCGGTGAGTCGCCGATTCCACCACCGATCGCTCCAGAGCAGATCGTCTACCGTCACTGGCCGGAGCAGTTCGTTCAGTGGATTGGTCCGGAGCTGCCTTATACCATGATCGAACTGTACGTCGACCCGGGCGCCGGGGCGACGCCTATCTATGATGCGGTGCTCACCGACCGCACGACGAGCAAGCGGATCCACTATGCCAACCAGCAGCAGATGGTGGACATCGACAAGCGCTCCGGGGCAGAAGCCTATCTGACCACGATGCAGCTCGACCGCCCGGCGAATCCCGGCAAGGACGCTACTTATCTCTTGCGATTTGTCGATCATGCGGGTGAACCGGTGTCGTGGCAGTTCATCCAGGGCTCTGATATCAGCGAGCGTGGAGGAGGAAGTTCGCCTGCCGGTATTGACCCGCCCGTGCTCATGTATCGCGAACGCTCCGCGGTTGCCGGTGAAGGCGCGGCGGTGAAGATCGGGAACAAGGTCAGTCTCGCCGATGTTTGGACGGAGATCAGCCAGCCGCCCTACTTCGTCGCCTATCATGGCGCATTGTCACAGAACGTGGATATCGCCGTCTTCGCCGGCGCTGGGCAACAATGGACGACTGTCAGCGCGCCGAAGAGCCTGGCAGTGGGCGCTGAATGGAAAATGAAGGCGCAAGACGGAGTAGGATGCACCCTGCACATACAGTCGCTCGCGGGCGATCACGCAACCATCGTCGATAGTGACGACCATCTTCCTGGCAGAACAGTCACGATCGAAGGGACCTGGACCAACGGTGCGTGGTCGATCGAGAAGTTGCACTACGCAGCTGCGGGAGAAGACGCGAACCAAGATGCAAATCAGGGCTTAACGATCTCATTTACTCCGGGTGCCAACGCTGCAGGAGCCCAGTCAAAATTCGAAGTGACGGCGGGAAAAAAGACGCGCATTGCCAGCGGTGTCGTTCACGGGGACCAGGCGCAGCCACGCGTGGGCTGGGAATTCAAGGATCCCCAATGGCTGCGGGGCAAGACGGCCTGGGTCGACAGCGCGGTCGTGAGCCAAAAGCAAGCAACTGCGGAAACTGCTTCCAAGTAGGTCTGACTTGCGCACACATTCAGGAGGCGTGCGGCGCGTCGCCCAGGTACTGCCGCAGTTCGTGCGGGTTGTAGCAGTGGGAGAAGGCCGCATCGCGTGTAATGCGGCCGGCTCCCACAAGCTCGGCCAGCGACTGCTCCATGGTCATCATCCCCTCCGAACGCCCGGTCGAGATGTGCGAGCGGATCTGATGGTCCTGGGCGGTGCGGATGAGATTGCGGATGGCGCTGGTGGCCATCAAAATTTCAACGGCTGGGTAGCGGTTGGTGTTATCGCCGGCGGGCACGAGCTGCTGGGTAACGATAGCCAGCAAAGCCAGGGATAGTTGCTGCCGAATCTGAGACTGATGTCCTGCGGGAAAGATATCCAGAATGCGCGAGATGGTCTGAGACGTATCGTTGGTGTGAATGGAAGACAGCACCAGGTGGCCGGTTTCGGCCGCCGTGAGCGCAGCAGACATAGTTTCGGCATCGCGCATTTCGCCCACGAGTATTACGTCGGGATCCTGACGTAACACCGCTCGCACAGCGTGTGCGAACGAGGGTGTGTCGTGGCCCACTTCAATTTGCTCCACAATCGAGCTGCGGTTTGCATGTTGATACTCGACTGGATCTTCGATAGTGATGATGTGATCGCGCCGCCGGGCGTTGATCAGGTCGAGCAGCGCGGCGAGAGTCGAGGTCTTACCGCATCCCGTAGGACCGGTAAGGAGTACAAGCCCTTGCCGCCGCTCCGTCAATTGAGAAAGCGCCGCCGGCAGGTGCAGCGATTCAAGCGAAGGAATCTGCGCGGGAAGCAATCGAATGCTGGCCGCCAGCGTCCCTCTCTGATGGTGGAAGTTAGCGCGGAAGCGCCCGATCGCACCTCGCTCGAAACAGAAGTCGAGCGATTTGTTGGCCTCTAACTGCTCTGACTGGCGGGCGGTCAACAGAGGCAGCAACAAGCTCCGAATATCCTCAGAGGATAGTGGCTTGCCCGCGGCAGATGTCAGCGAACCTCTGAGACGCAGCGCGATGGCCGATCCCGCCACCAGAATTAGGTCGGAGGCACCGCGTTGCGCGGCCAGTGCCAGTAACCGATCGATCGACGCATTATCGCCAACCCTGGTCGCGGTTGTCGAGCGGTTCAGCTCGTCGACCAACCGTGATAGCTCGCTCCCATACGCAGCCATAGAATCCTCTCACCGGTAACGCAAAGCCAGGATATCGGAGTTTTCCCCCAAGATATATCTGGACCATTGGTTCCCGTATCACTTCTGACGCAACTCGGCTTCTGCCAGCCATCCTCGACGCAATAACCCCTCGGGGACGCTCGACAAATACGGCTTGATGTCGAGGATGGGCGTTCCGTTGAGCATATCGACACCTCGAACATGCAGCCGTTCGTTTTCCCGGCGAAGCAAAGCGACGACCGTGAGGCCAATCGGGTTCGGACGGCGGGGAGAGCGAGTGGCAAATACTCCGTGCGGCCTCTCGTCGAAGGGTGGTCTTCCGATCAAATCGAAGTCTCGGGATCGGTCGAACTGCCAGATAACGAACAGGTGCGAGAAACCCTCAATATCGGTGAGCCCGATCTCGAATTCCGGCAGCACGCTGAGTATCCCTTCTGCTTCATGTTTGGTGTGCAGGCCTTTTGGGATTTCAGTTGTATCGTTGTATGGGCTGCTGATAAATCCAATCGGACGGGGAACAAACATATACGCTCGCGCCTCCTGCTCCCATGATAGCTGTGAGATTCTCAAAGGATGGCATCGACGCTCACGGAGTACTCTCGTCGTAATTTTGTAAGCCTTATGGCAGCGACGCTGTGCTTTCCCGAGCCCCCTGGACATGCAATGAAAAAGTCACATCCTCGCCGTTTGGCTGTTCTGGATGCGCCCTCCAACCTCGGCCGACCCTCGATCCAGCAGGCAAGGGCGCCGATCTCATCGTCAACCTGCTGGCCAAGGTATTCTCACGGGAGCGGAGAGAAGCATGAAAATCGCCAGTTGGAATGTAAATTCGATTCGTGCACGGATGGATCACGTGACTACGTGGCTCAAACAGCATGAGCCGGATGTGCTCCTGGTGCAGGAGCTGAAGGCGGAGGAGTTTCCCGCACTGGTCTTCCAAGGGTTGGGTTATGAGAGCGTGGCGGTGACCCAGAAGGCTTATAACGGAGTGGCAGTTCTATCGCGCCACCCCATGGAGACCATCAACACAACGCTTGCCGGCGACGAGGCAGACAGCCATGCGCGCTATCTGGAGATGACGATCGAGGGCATCCGAGTCGTGAACATCTATCTTCCGAACGGCAATCCGGTGGGCACCGACAAGTTCCTCTACAAACTGGCCTGGATGGACAGGCTCATCAACAAAATGAGCGCGTGGCGGAGGGAAGGTCTGCCGGTGTTGATTGGCGGGGATTTCAATGTCATCCCGGAAGATATTGATTGCCACAAGCCTGCCTCATGGATGCGGGACGCGCTGTTCCAGCCGGAGCCGCGAGCGCGCTATCGGGCTCTACTCGACCTGGGCTATGTCGATGCGTTCCGGTCGCTACATCCCGACGAGAGCGGCCAATTCACGTTCTGGGATTATTTCCGGCAAGCATTCGAACACAATCGCGGTATCCGCATCGACCATTTCCTGTTGTCGCCGGCATTGGCCGGTCGCCTGGTAAGCTGCGAGATTGATCGCGGGCCGCGGGCCCTGCTAAAACCGTCCGATCACACGCCGATCATCGTGGAGCTGCGTTAACGATGGACATCCTGTCGGTTGAAGCGACTCGCCGCCGGCAAGTAGCGGTTCCGCAACGGAGAAGCTGATTTGGGTTTACCCTGACGGGATGGATCGCCGCAGCTTTCTTCGAACCAGCGCTTATGTATCCGCAGGAGCCATGGCTGGGGTGCGCCCGGCCTTCGCTGCGGACGCGGATATTGAGATCACTCCCCAGGATGCGGGTCCGGAAATCAGCCCGCATTTGTACGGGCAGTTCATCGAGCATCTCGGCGGAGTCATTTATGACGGGATCTGGGTAGGACGGGATTCGAAAATCGAGAATGTCGGCGGAATTCGCAAGCAATTCATCGGCGACATGAAGCGCATTGGGGTCCCGAACTATCGCTGGCCTGGCGGCTGTTTTGCAGACGGCTATCACTGGCGGGATGGGATCGGAGAACCGGCGAAACGCCCCCGGACCTATAACTATTGGCAGGCGAGCATGCCGAAAGGCATGGACGACACCGAGACCAACCAGTTCGGTATTCACGAGTTCATGCACTTGTGCCGGCTGTGCGGCGCCCAGCCTTATCTCGCAGCAAACATGGGATCCGGTTCGCCGCGGGAGTTCCATGATTGGGTGTCGTACTGCAACGCCCCCGCAGGGACAGTATCCCTGGCGGCCGAGCGTGCGGAGAACGGAGATAAAGAGCCATTCGGCGTTCGTTTTTGGGGTGTCGGCAACGAATCGTGGGGTTGCGGTGGTGATATGACTCCCGCCGAGTATGCCATGTTGTACAGGAGGTTCGTCACCCAGTTTCCCGCCTACGATCCAAAGCCGTTTCTGGTCGCGGTCGGCCCACGCGGTCATTCGAAGGATCTCGACCTGGGGTGGACCACGGGTTTCTTCGACGCCATGGAGAACGGTCACCGCTCCCGGGTAGACGGTCTATCTGTGCACTACTACACAGACTTTCGCAACAGTCCGGAGAAGGTAGCGACGTTCGACGCTCGTGGATGGTACGACGTGATACGCGAAGGTTTGCGGACCGAGACGTGTCATCGAGAAGCACTGGGAGGCGATCGGCAAATACGATCCCGAGCACCACACCAAGCTGGTGGTCGACGAGTGGGGTGTATGGTATCGGCGCGGGGAGGAAATCGGGCCGGCTTATCTGCTCAGTCAACCGCTCACGCTGCGGGATGCGCTGCATACGGCCGTCACCTTCGACGTCTTTAACCGGCACGCGGATAAGATTGCGATGGCGAACGTGGCGCAGACGATCAATTGCATCCACTCACTTTTTCTGGCGCAAGGGGACCGGTTTGTGCGAACACCGGTCTATTACATTTTCGAAATGTACCGCGGCCACATGCGATCCCAACTGGCACAGTTGCATATTCGCTGTGATGAGCTGCAGGTCCCTTCGCGCGCTGGGACTGCGACGATGCCGGGACTGTCGGGTTCTGCGTCGGTGAATGGTAAGACTGTCACCGTTACCATCACGAATCCATCTTTGGACTCAACGGTCGCCGCGCGTATTCGATTGACGAGTGGAAGTATCGGTGAAGGAAGAGGGAGGATTCTGACGCACTCGGACATGACGGCCGGAAACACCTTCGATCACCCTGACAAAGTTAAGCTGGCGCCGTTTCCAGTGGGTGTTCGCGGCGGCAAGGCCGAGGTCTCGCTTCCTCCGCGCGCCGTGGTGGCGCTGGAATTGGCCATGACCTAGCGGATAGCAGGTTGCGTGGGAGAAACCGCAGAGCTCTCCGCTCCGCTGCGCTCTCTAGAAAAACATTTCCACGAAAGGTCCGCGGAACCGATCGGCTTCCCGGATCCTGTCGAGAGTGCGGCTTCGGTCACTGCTGTGGTTCTCAGGAGACCACAGATCCAGTCAGAGTGAGTAGGAAATCGGCTTCGCCTCCTAATGAACAAAATGTGTCCGGAGATAGAAACAGTGGTGTCGGGGGACAAATAGGCTCGGTTTGAATTGGCGGTATGTTTGCCCTTGGGAATCGGGGAGGGATCGAGGCGCACCGCAGGTTCCTCGCTTCGCTCGGAATGACAAATAGGAGAGGGTTGTTGAAAGGGAGAGGGCTGTTGCCAAGGGAGAGGGCACTCTGTGTCGAAGGGACCCGATGTCTCCCAGTTCATTCCTCTCTTAACTTGCCGTGGCGCCACAGGCAAGTCGCTTCGACGGGATGACAAAGGAGAGGGCAAGGGTTAATAAAGAGTGGATGCTCGACCGGAGAAGTTATGGGCCTTCGGCCCACTCCGTACCGAAGCTGTTTGCCATGGGGCTCCCTTCTCAATGTTGGTCATCTTCGACAAAAGTTTTCAATCTCGCCAGCGCAACCCCCCATTGTTTTGAGACCAGTTCAAGGTAATCCTTCATCTCGATCACCGGCTGCGGATCGAAGGTAAACAGACTCTTCCGCCCGTCTCGCGTTGCGTGCACGATCCGCGCCCGTTGCAGAACGCGCAGATGCTTGGTCACCGCCTGCCGGGTCAACCTGGTCCCCTCGGTCAGCTCGGCAATCGAGTATCGCTGCCCGTCACTCAGCCTCGCGAGCAGCGACAGCCGGGTTTCGTCGCCCAACGCGGCAAAGACCTTCGCCCTTGCGCGCACGCTGTTATGTTTTGCCAACATAGGCCTGGATGTTCTTCATCTGTTGTGCCCATCCGCCGTCATTCCTGCGGAACGCCTCTGCCCGTCGTGGGCTCGGAACCTTCTCAAAGCCCGATTCCGTCACCGTGAGCAAGGTTCCACCCACAATCGGCTTCAGGCGAAACTCCACCAGCGTCGGCTCCTCCTTGGAATAGTCCACCTTCGGGTCGATCGAATACGGATGCCAAGTATAGGAGAAGAGCGTTTCCGGTTCGATTGTTTTAACGACAATCTCCATTCGCACGTGCTCATACCCTGGGTGAGTAATCTGGCCGCCCACCGGCTGCCCGGCAACAAACGGTCCATCCATCTTTACCAGGAACCATTCGCCAAACTGGCGAGAATCTGTCAACGCCCGCCAGACCCGCGATACCGGCGCCGCAATCTCAATTTGCTTCTCGATCCGAGTTTCCATTAACGCAACCTCCAAGTTGCATATTGCCTGCATCTTAGCGCAGGCCTGCGCGGATATGCAACTCCAGAGTTGCCATTAAAAAATGGCCAAATCAGACGGCAGATTTTTCGAAGTGCAGGATATGGGTAGCATCCGGGCTGGCGATGGGAACAAAACCCATGCTTTCGTAGAGCCTTGCCGCACCGGCGTTTTCCGCGCGCAGGCGTACACAGGTAAAGTGGATTCGGGCCTCCTCCACGAGGGCTGTGACCAGCGCTCGGCCAATGCCGCGGTTTCGCCACCCAGATCTCACGTAGACGCGCCGGATGCGCCCCATATCCGGCCGCCCCGCGAAGGGGTCACAGTTAAGGCCGCCGACTGCCACCAGAAGACCCTGATCGATATAACCGCAGAGGGCCTCTCCGGGAGCGTCAAAACGATTCGTCCCGCTCGCCCAATCCTCCACCAGGGTCTCAATGAAGTCGTAGCCCTCCACCTGCGCCTCCGACTGGAGAATCTCTGCACCCGGCGCAGGGAGCACAATTTTCCGAATTTGGCTCATAGATCCCTTTAACATACCTTCTTGAAGGCTGGCTGAGGTTGAGTCGCTTTTGGGGCTTCTTCATCTAATCGAGCATGACTAAGAGACTGGCTGTTTCGGTTCTGGATCTCGTGGGCATGCGGCCGGCCGAAGGCCCGGGCAGCGCAATTGCCCGATCGGTTGATCTGGCACAGCACGTAGAACGGTTGGGCTACCAGCGCTATTGGCTGGCGGAACACCACTCCATTGCCGGCCTTGCCTGCTCTGCGACGTCGGTGCTCATCGGACATGTGGCCGGGGCGACCAAAACGATTCGCGTGGGCAGCGGCGGCGTGATGCTGCCGAACCATGCGCCCTTGGTGGTCGCAGAACAGTTCGGCACGCTGGAGGCACTGTATCCAGGCCGGATCGATCTCGGGCTGGGAAGGGCTCCGGGCGGTGATTTTGCCACCATGCGGGCGCTACGGCGAGATTTGCACCAGAGCGGGGATGACTTTCCGGCGTTGTTGGAGGAATTGCGAACCTACCTGGGGCCAGAGAGGCCAGGGCAGGTGGTCAAAGCGATTCCCGGACAAGGGAGCAACGTGCCCATTACACTGCTGGGGTCGAGCGGCTTCAGCGCGCAACTGGCAGCGATGTTGGGTTTGCCATTTGCCTTTGCTGCGCACTTTGCCCCTGAGTATTTGTATACGGCCGCGCATATGTACCGCGACCGGTTTCAGCCGAGCGCGGTGCTCCGGCAACCGCACCTCATGGTGGGGGTGCAGGTGATTGCAGCGGAGACCGATGCCGCCGCCCGGCGGCTGTTCACCACGCCGCAGCAGCGGTTTTTGCAATTGATCCGCAATCGCCCGGTGGAGTTGTTACCCCCCGTGGATTCCATGGAGCCGCTGTGGCAGGACTTTGAACGGGTTGCGGTGGAAAGTAAACTGGGCGCGGCGATAGTAGGATCCGACGCAACCGTGAAGGCAGGAATAGAGAAGCTGGTGGAGGAAACCGGCGCCAACGAACTGATTGTGGTTACGGACACGTACGAGCATGCGGACCGGCTGGAATCCTATGAACGCGTTGCGCGTATCGCCAGCACAATTGAGCTGGAGCCGCGCTCGCACGTGGTCGCCTAAGGCGCGCTTCCCTTTAAGCCTGTTCATTAAGCCTGTTCATTGATCACGATGACCGCTTTCCCGTTTTCACGCTTGTTGGGGAGAGCTCCAGCATAAGCGCTCGACGCGTCCGCCAGGGGAACGACGGCACCCACATAAGTCTTGAGTTTGCCAGCATCCAGTAGCTTCGCAACTGCCGTCAATTGTTTTTGATTGGGCTCGACAATGAAGAATGCGTCCCGGCTACGTTGATCGCCGGGATGCTCGCCGGCGGCGGCAATCGTGACCATTCTGCCCCCGGGTTTGAGCATGCTCCAGGATCGAGTCGAGCACCTCGCCCCCAACCCCATCAAAGACCACGTCGACTTTTTGCGTCCGATCCTCAAAGCTGGATGCACGGTAGTCGATCACTTCCTCTGCGCCAAGTTTTGCGATCAATTCCAGGTTGGCGGAAGATGCGGTCCCAATCACATGCGCGCCATGAAGATGAGCGAGTTGCACGGCGAAGATGCCGACGGCGCCCGCGGCGCCGTGGATCAGCACTCGTTCGCCGGGTTGTATCTTTGCTCGATCCAGCAGACCCTGCCATGCGGTGAGCGCTCCTATGGGCACGGTGGCCGCGTCCTCGTGGGTAAGCGTGGCCGGTTTTGGCGCTATGCTCGGCGGCGTTGTCAGGCAGAACTCGGCGGTCGCGCCGTTCGCAAACCAGTCGTTCAGGCCGTAAATCTCCTGCCCCACCTCGAAGCCGCTCGCATGATTCCCCAGTTCCGCAATGATGCCGGAGAATTCATGCCCCGGCACTGCTCCCTTACGCGGTGCTCCGTCTTTCGTCTGGCTCGTCGGATACCAGCGCAACTCCGTAGGCGTAACGCCGGCGGCACGGACGCTGATCAGCAGTTCACCCTCGCGCGGCCGTGGCTGAGGGAGTTCGGTCGCGATCAGAGCCGGGCCCTGGGTCGAATTGTTTACCTGCATCGCTCTCATGGAATGGAGATGATCGAGAACGAAGGGGAAGCGCTGTTTTTTTTCCGACATTGCCCGGATTCGAGGCAGTGCACACCCCGACTCTGCTTCCGGCATAATCAAAGGCAATGACTTTGCTTTGGAAACCGGAAAATTGGTCTCTTCGCCTGGCTGAACTCGAAGCGCGCACGGGCGACATCAAAGAGGCTCCATTGCGGCGCGACGTTCGCTCGCTGGGCATGCTCCTCGGCCAGGTTCTGCGCGAGCAGGCGGGCGAGCCGCTTTTTGCCGAGGTGGAAGAGTTGCGTCAGATTGCAATCCGCCGTCGGGAAGCCCAGGAGGCTGCGGATCCACAAACCGAAGCAGCGCAACCGTTCGCCGCAGCCTTAGGCAGCGTCAGCTCACTCGACGTGGCCCAGGCTTACCGCCTGGCGCGGGCCTTTGCGTTTTACTTCGAGCTCATCAACCTGGCCGAAACCAACCACCGCAAACGGCGGCGGCTCTCGCTGCAGCTTTCCGGTGAGGCGCAGCGCGGTTCCCTGCGGGGAACGCTGCGTGCGATGCGCGCGGCAGGCATCTCCGGTGAAGAGGCCCTGGATTGGCTCCGCCGCATTTCCATTATTCCTGTCTTTACCGCGCACCCCACCGAGGTGGCGCGGCGGGTGGTGATGTTCAAGCGGCATCGCATCGCAGATCTGCTCGAACAGCTCGATCGCATCCCGTTGTCGGACGAGCAATTGGAGCTGTTTGAAGAAAGCCTCACCGCGGAGATCACCGCCCTGTGGGAGACAGATGAGGTCCGTACCCGGCGCCCCACGGTGCGCGACGAAGTGAAGATGGGCCTCGACTACTACGATGCTTCCATCTATGGCACGCTGCCCGGCCTTTACGCCGAGGTCGCGGCGGCTTTCGAGGCCGAGTATGGGGTTTGTCTGAGCCTGGCCGAGATGCCGTTATTGCTATCCTTCGGGTCGTGGATCGGCGGCGATCGCGACGGCAACCCGTACGTCACACCCCAGGTCACACGGGAAGCGCTGCAGATGGCCCGTGAGCATCTACTGGACCATTATCAACGGGAGCTCGCACTCATCCTCGATCTGCTTACCAGTTCGGCGCAGCAGGCACCGGTCAGCGGCGCGCTCGAACAGCGGCTGGAAGATTACCTTCATTCACTCAATACCACCGGGCCGCAGGCGTTCGGAGAGCGCTACGAGTTTGAATCGTATCGGAGATTTCTGAGCTGCATCCGGGTCCGCCTGGCCGGCGTTGGTGGTTCGTCTGGAGCCGCAACGCTGGATGCGGCGCTGGCCGGCTTGCCTGCTTACAAATCGGCGCAGGAGTTTCTCGGAGACCTGGAGATTCTGCATGCGAGCCTGCTCGAGAACCGCGGTCCCCGATTGGCGCATGCGTTGATTGATCCGTTGATCCTGGAGGTGCGCACGTACGGCCTCCATCTGCAGACGCTCGATATCCGCCAGCATGCGCGGTTGCATGCTGCGGCGCTGGAAGAATCGTCTGCCTGGAGGTGTGACCCGGCGCGCGGCTCGTCGGTGCCGGCACAACTGAGTGCAGCCTCCGCCGATGTGATCGATACCTTTCGCGCCATTGCTGAGCTGAAAGCATCCTCCGCGCCCGAAGCCATTCGTCACTATGTGATCAGCGGCGCTTCGAGCACGGAAGATGTGTTGAATGTGATCTGGCTCGCCCGCCTCGGCGGTGTGCGGGTAGAGGGAAGAGAGGGTGACCCTGGCCTGATGCCGGTTCCGCTGTTCGAGTCCATTGAGGACTTGCGCAATTCGCCCACCATCTGCCGCGAACTGTGGCAGTCGCCCGGCTATCGCCAGCTACTCGAGTCCTGGGGCAACACGCAGGAGGTCATGCTGGGCTATTCCGACTCCAACAAGGACGGCGGCATGCTCACCAGTACCTGGGAGATCTTCTGCGCCCATCGCGCACTGCACCAGGTAGCAAGCGAGTGCGGGGTGCGCCTGCGGCTATTTCACGGCCGTGGCGGTACTGTCGGCCGCGGAGGCGGACCGACGCATCGTGCCATCTATGCCCAGCCCGCGGGCGCCTTTACGGGGCAGATCCGTATTACCGAGCAGGGCGAAGTGCTGAACTGGAAATATTCCGATGTCATCCTCGCCGAGCGCAATTTGGAACTCATGATCGCAGCATCTCTTGATGCCCTGGCACGGCCGAATGCGCGCGATCCCCATGGTCATTTCACCGGCGTACTCGCGCCTGAGTGGGAAGGCGCTTTTGCCGAATTGTCGGATGTGGCCTTCGCTTTCTATCGCAAACACATTCTGGACGACCCGGAAATCCTGCAGTACTTCGAAGAAGCCACGCCGGTGGCAGAACTGGAGCATGCAAAGATCGGCTCGCGCCCATCGCGCCGTGGTGGGCGCCGCAGCCTGTCTGATCTTCGCGCTATTCCCTGGGTATTTGGCTGGACCCAGAGCCGGCAACTCGTACCGGCGTGGTTTGCGGTTGGCCATGCCCTTGAGTCCTACGGACAGAAGCCCGGCGGCGTTGCCATCCTGGCGACGATGGCACGGGAATTCCCTCTTTTCATCGACCTGATTCGCAATGTGGAGATGGCCCTGGCGAAATCTGATTTCGGCATTGCTCAGCTATACGCTTCCCTGGTTGCCGATAGCGGTCTTCGCGATCGAGTATTCAGCAAGCTCGAAGCGGAATTCCATCGCACCCGGCGGAGCATCCTGGCGATCACGGGACAATCTGAATTGCTGCAGAATAACCAGGTACTCGCCCGCTCTATTCGCTTGCGCAATCCTTACGTGGATCCTATCAGCCTGATCCAGGTCGACTTGCTGCGACGAAAGCGCGCAGGCGATGATTCGGATGCCATGAACCGCGCTCTTTCCGCAACCATTAACGGAATCTCCGCCGGCTTGCGAAACACCGGTTGAGAGCGGCCCGGACGAAGGGCACGGCTCTGTGCTTTGCTTCTAATCCAATCTCAGCCTAACCCATGTATCGCGCAGAGTACCGGTGACTCCATCTTGACTAAAGAGGGTGTGAGAACCAGGATTTACGAATTTAGTCCCGCAGGGACGGCTGAACTTAGCCCAGGACGATAGCCCTGGGCTAAGTTCAGCCAGAGCTGTCCAAATTAGCGGAAGAATCGACTTTTTGACGATGTAACTTGTTGACTGCGTTGAGGAGAATTCGGCGGAACAAAATCAGGTCGCCCTGTTTGATCGGCGCTGCATAGATGGCGCGAGTTTTAGAGTTGCCTGATAAACGCAGGGCACCGCGAGTACGCGCACTACAAGGGGTTTAGCGATTGAGTGAGGACTAAAGGAAAACGGCAGATCCCACGGCACCCCGGGGCGGGCGAGATGACAATTCTGCTTGAGCATGGTGTCCGTGTTTCCAGAAAAGGTCCGTGGAACTGCAGATCCGCTCAGCTCCGCTTCGGGATGACAAAGGAAAGGGTGGCGGTTCCATAGGCTATGGTTGCTGGACCGAGACCGTTTCTCAAATCTCAATTTGGACAAGTCTGAAGTTCAGCCGTCCCTTGCGGGACTCAATTTCTGTGATGGCCGTACTCACACACCCTTTAAAGCCCCACCAGCCCCGTCTGTTACGGCCCGACTGACGCCAGGCCGTAAAGGGCTTAACAAAAATCTAGGCTTAGCCCCTTCGCTTTTTTGGTCATGCCCCTCGGCCGTCAGAGCCTGGACGTGGCGTAGGCGGCGCAGGTTTCGGATTGGTCGGGGAAGATGTAGGCAGCGAAATCATGCTCCGTCATGGTGAAGCGGCTTTCCCAAATCTTCGTGAGTGAGGGAACACGCTCGACGATCAGGTGCTCGAATGCGGGTTTCAAGTAGACCAGGTAAACCTCGCGTGGGTCGTGGCGAAGGGAATCTTCAAGGTCGTCCATGACCTGTGCGAAGACCGGCCCGACAAACGGATGCCACATGAAGATCACCAGGGGAACTGCGGGAAAGTCAAAGTCGCGAACGTCACTTAGAATGCATTGCACGTCGTGGCATCGCCGGCCGGCAGGCTGATAGAGCGAAATGTTTCGCGTCGCGACCGCATGGAGCTCAGGGACAAACTCAATACCAAGCACTCGCTTGAACGGGAAGTGAGAGGCGAGCAGTATGATACGGCCCTTGCCAGCTCCGAGATCGACAAACGTAAACTTCGCAAAGTCGATGTCTAGGCGCGCAAATGCCTGCTGAAAGATCGAGGGGGCGGTGGCATAGAAGCCGGTATTGTGAATATTTTTCCTGCGCTGGGTGTCAAGCAGGTCTTCCGCGGCAATCAAGCCGCTGGTGTCTGTCCCGTGCTCGCGATCAAATGGGTGCACCGGGTTGAACTGCTTTTCTGGCTTGGAGCCCCGTGCCAGACTGCCCATGATTTTCGCCGGCGCAGCCGTGAGGGTACCAATCACTCCACGATTCGCTACGGCACGCTGGAGCTTAAAACCCACATTACCTAACTTCATGCGACTGCCCCGCTTTCCTCGGTCGCTGACCTTTTTTTGGTTTGCTACCGCCCAACTGCTTAGGACCCTTTGAAGCAAACGGGGAGATCCTTGGTTTATTAGTCAACAGTAACTTTGACTCTTGCGTATTTCGGACACGAACTTCCTGGAATCAGGCTTGACTCATTCACGAATTCGAGAGGAACTCAACTCCATCCAGCCAGAAATTTAGCGGGCGCAGGGGGTTACGCCGTGGAGGATTAAGGCTTTTCCAAAGTAGCACAGAGTGTGCGGCAAAAGGCAACGAAATGACTGATTTCACCGGCAAATAAGCGCTTCTTGATGGCTGTCAAGGACAGCTGCACACGAGCGGTGCTAACGTTTTTCTAATGATTCCCTAGCATCAGTTTGGCGATGGTCGCGAGCTGCATATTTGACGTGCCTTCGTAGATCTTGCCGATTTTGGCGTCGCGGTAGTACTTCTCAATCGGGTAGTCCTTGACAAATCCGTAACCGCCAAAGATCTCGACGGCGTGGCTGGCTACACGCTCGGCTACCTGGGAAGCAAAGTATTTGCACATGGCCGCTTCTTTCAAGAAGCCGAGACCGTTATCTTTCAGGCGGGCAGAATTGTAGACCATAAGCCGGGTGGCTTCGATTTCGATAGCCATCTCGGCGAGCGAAAACTGGACCGCCTGAAACTCCCCAATCGCCTTACCGAACTGCTTGCGCTCGAAAGCGTAGCGCGCGGCGTGCGACCAGGCTCCCTGGGCCAGGCCGAGCATCTGGGCGCCGATACCGATACGACCCTCGTTCAGGGTTTCGATGGCGATTTTGTAGCCTTTGCCCGGCTCGCCCAGCACGTTGGCCGCGGGCACCTTACAGTCTTCGAGGATGATTTCGCAGGTGGAGGAAGCACGAATGCCGAGCTTATCCTCCTTCTTGCCGACGGAAAAGCCGGGCGTGCGCTTGTCCACCAGAAAGGCCGTGATCCCTTTGTATCCGGCGCTCGGATCGAGAGTCGCGAAAACGATAAAGAGGCCCGCCTCACGAGCATTGGTGATCCAGAGTTTTTGTCCGTTCAGCAGGTAGGAGTCGCCTCGCTTTTCTGCTCGCATCTGCAGGGCGAAGGCGTCTGACCCCGAAGCAGCTTCGCTCAAGGCGTACGCACCGACGGTATCGGTCGCTAGCCTGCTAAGAAACTGCTTCTTCTGCTCAGGCGTGCCCCAACGCAAGATGGCGTTGATGCAAAGAGTATTCTGCACATCGATGAGCACACCGACCGACGGGTCGACCGCGGAGATCTCTTCCACGGCAAGAATAGCCTCGAAAAAAGTGCCCCCGGACCCGCCGTATTCGATGGGGATTTCAATGCCCATGAGACCGAGATTGAAGAGTTGCGGAATCAACTCGGGGTGAAAGTGCTGCTGCTCGTCCATCGTGCGTACCAGGGGAGCAATGTTCTCCTGGGCAAATTGGCGCACAGTTGCGCGGAAGAGCTGTTCGTCTTCCGAAAGCAGGGTAAGCGGCGGGGCAGGTTGTGAAGCGAGAACGGAATCAGCCACGGGAATAACCTATCCCTTGAGAAGCGTGGATGTCCAGCAAGGCTACAGGGGAAGCATTGGCTTGGGAACGGCGAGCAGCCGGGGTACGTTGCGCGTGCGGCGGGAGTGGTAATCGTGGCGGACGGACGAGCCACGATGCACGATGGCCAACTTTTCCCGCTCAAGAATTTTGCGGGCCTGGATGCGGGCGTGGCTGGACCAGGGACCAATGGGATCGAGCTTGATATACGTGGTCCAGTGGCGCAGCGCCGCCCGGCGGTCACCGGTGCGTTCATAGGCCAAGGCAACGTTATAGTGCGCGTCACCGTATTGCGGCACCAGTCGAATGGCGGTGGTGTAGGCGGCGATAGCCTCGGGCAGACGCTGTAACTCGTCGAGCACATTGCCGAGATCAAAGAAGGCCAAGGCGTATTTCGGATCGGCCACGGTAGCCCGGCGATAGAGCCTCTCCGCTTCGATGAACTGGCGTTGGTTGTATTGAATCGTACCCAGATTGATGCAGGCGGGCGCGTGACTACTGTCCAGGGCAAGGATGCTCTCGTAGTGAGCCACCGCCTCCTGGGTCTTGCCCCGCTCTTCCATGCGCACCGCTTCAAAGAAAAGCGCTTGCACGCGAGCCTCCCGGGCAGCCTGATGGCTGGCGGCAGAACTGACTTCAGCCAATTGGCTATGGCTCCGGGAATCGAAGTCGAACACGAATTGGCCCGCGATCGGCTCCATCATGGCCCCGCTCAGGCGAAAGGCGAGCCCTTTTCCGTTGCGCACTGCACTGGCCTCAAGGAGCGGATTCGCGACCCCTGAGACTTGGCGCATGGCGTGAATCGAGGCTCGGATGTTGGCTACCGAAAGGCGGGTGGCGCGCAGATCGCGCAGCTTGCGCAGCTGCACCAGATCTTGAAAGGAATAGGTAGCACTTTCACTGATGAGCCCGGAGCGCTCCCAGGAGCATAGCTGCTTCAACCGAATACGCAAAATGCGAAGTACATCTTCACGGCTGTAATGGGTAACAGTGATGTGCTCGTTGGGGGCCGTCACCCTCACACCTCAGCTTCTGTGGCGATTATGCGGATGGGCTACATTGATCGCAAGCGGCGGCGGAAAAAAACAGTGGATAAGCAGGTACCAAACTCGGTGCAGGAACAAGGAAAGCAAATGCCAACGCGCGGTTTTATGGAGCCGACGATCGGACTTGAACCGATGACCTGCTGATTACGAATCAGCTGCTCTACCAACTGAGCTACGTCGGCGCGCTGTTTTTGCACGTGCCTTGTCGGATTGTATCTACGCTCTTGCCACGCGTAAAGACGGGGTCAAAAGGTCTGCGGAGCAAAACGAAAAGGCCACCCGGCAACAGGGCGGCCTCTTCTCTAGGGAGAATAGTTCCAACGGAGGCAAAGCCATCAGAACTTTCTGGCGAAATCTTATGGTCGGCTCCCGAGGGTGTCAAGGCAAAATCCAGATCCTGATAAGTATAATAATATGAGTGACTTAACGGTAAGGCTGTTTAAATCTGCTGCGGACGCCAACCCACCCGGGGCACCTGGAATGCAATCCCAAGCCACTGCAATCCGAGCACTTAGGAGCTCAGCTGCACCTCAGCCGGTTCAAATCTCCTAAACCGCATTTGCCTGCTGCAAAGGGTAACCCCCTTGGTCAGCTCCACCCCCGGCTAGCCGCTTAATCCTCCAGATTGAGGCGGATAAACTCTGTCTCTTCCTGGAAGGCTGAGGCGGGCTTGCCGCGAAGCACGCGATACAAAGCCCGTCCACCACCGAGAAAGAGCCCTAGCAGGAGCGCAGCGCCTCCCAGGATGCCCGTCAGCGCAAAGATGCCTAACAGGAGACGCGCCACCCTGGATCCGTCGCTGATGTAGCCCTTGGGGTTGTTCCAGACAACGTCAGCCTGGTAGTTGATCTGATTGATGAGCTTCCGGGCGGTGGCAGATGGAAGCGATCCGCTGACGACGGCGACGATTGGGCCACTGCGCCGGGTGAGGAGGGAGTCAGGCCGGCTCTCCGCCAGCGCCTGCGGCCAAGTGGAGCGATTGTTCGTTGCCTTCAGGAACGCATCGATATCGCGCAGACGGGCCGCTGCCAGCTGGGGAGTGGGATAGATCAGCAGGGTTACCTGCCCCTGGCCGTCGCGGGCCGAGTAATTGGCAGTCAAGGCCTCGGCGCTGGAAGAGAAGTCTACCAGGGCCGCCGGAAGGACGCCTCCCGAACGGGCGTAGGCCTCCGGCCCGAGCGAATAGTGAGTGAGGCCGGTGTCGAGATCCTGGCGGGGAAGATAACCGGGTAGCGGAGGGGCAATATTCGCCGAGCCCGGGGGCAGGGGTAAATCCTTCGCCAGCTCGCGCAGCTGCGACGCAGTCATGGGCGTGACGTGGTCGAGGGTGGCGTCGACCAGGGTTGCGCCGTTCCAGAACAAGACGTGGCTGCCATCCCAGGCGGCGCTGCGACCGATTTGCTCCGGAATACTGCCGGGACGCCGGAAAAAAGTAAACGCGCCGTACGCACCGCTGGCGTCCTGGAAACGGATCGCGCGGACGCTGAGCTTGTTATCCCCGTTGACGTAATGTGCCGTGGAGAACTGCTGGAATCCGTATTCCTTCAGCACGGCGGCATTGGCGGGATCCGCAGCCTCAGGTGCAGTGCTTTCCTGAGCTGTGCCGCTCAGGCTCCAGCCAGCGAAGTCTGTGGGCAACAAAGGTGGAGTGGTGGAGGCGGGAGCGGCGGTCTTGGCCAGCGCCGGTGACGCCATCAGAGGCAGTAAAAGAACCGAGGCCGGAAGCACGCTAATAACGGCGAGGAACAACGAACTGCGCAAGGCAGGAAGCATACGCACTTATTAGGAGACTAGAGCATTTCTCATACGGGTGTCGAATTCACAACCTCAGTTGCCGTTGGGGTGGCCAGCACTCTGCGCCAGGCGAACGCCGCTCAAGCCGCTGATGTATCGGGACACTCCGCGGTAAAGGGATTCCGCGATCCGCTGGCGGTAGGCGGGCTGCTTTAGCTGGCGGGCATCATCCGAATTGGTCAGGAAGGAGATCTCGGCCAGGATGGAGGGCATATTGGCGCCGATCAAGACGACAAAAGGAGCCTTCTTGATCCCGCGATCACGCAGTCCCGGGTTGCCCTCTTCCAGGTTGTCATAGAGCGACTTCTGCACATCGGCGGCAAATTCGCGTGACTCGTCTATCTTGTCCTTCAACGTGATTTTCTTTACCAGATCAGAGAGTTCGTGAATGGACTCGTCGGAGACAGCGTTTTCGCGGGCAGCTACTTCGAGGGCATCGGGAGAGGTAGTGAAGTTGAGGTAGTAGGTCTCCACTCCACGGGCGGACGAGTCGGGACTGGAGTTGGCATGAATGGAGAGGAAGAGATCGGCCTGCGCCTTGTTGGCGATGGCAGTCCGGGTTTCCAACGGGATGAACGTGTCGTCATCGCGGGTAAAGATCACATCGGCGCCGAGGCGCTGTCTCAGCAGCTTGCCCAGACGAAGGGATACATCGAGAACCACCTGCTTTTCTTCAATCCCGCCCGGCCCGGTGGTGCCGGAGTCGTGCCCTCCATGGCCCGGGTCGATGACGATTCGGCCGATCTTGAGGCCGAGGGTGCGCACCAGGGAGCGTTCGCCTGACGCAGTGGGGTCGGCCTCGTGGGTAGACGGCGAGAGATTGTCGTCAGCGTCCGCAGTGTCTGTCGTGGGTTGCGGGTGAAGGGGGCTGGGCTTCTTGTGCCTTCGGCTAATGACCTTCGGCGCGGTGGGGCCGGGTTCCGTAGTTGGAGACGGAGTGGTCGAGGCTAACGAGCCGTCATTCGGCTGCGGCGCCGGAACGGTTCCGGCAACCGAGGCCGCGATCGGGCGAGTGGTGGGACGATCAGTGGCCTGGACGCGATTCGGTTGTTGGCCAAGCGCTGCGATCTCCTGGGTGCCGGAGTGGCGTCCCGCGGCGGCGCTGGCGACAGCTGCAGGTTGCGGCGAGTTAGCAACCGGCGGTGTGGGAGGCGGGGCGGAGGGCTCGGGGGCCCGAGCAACTGGTTGAGCCGCAGGAGGAGCGCTGGCGAGGTTGGTGGTCTGGGATGTGCCAGGCTTCAAGCCATGGATGTCGATGATGAGGCGCCAGGGATTGGGGAGCAGGAAGGCGGAGTAGTCGGATACGGAGCTGACATCGAGCACAATCCTGGTGACGTTGTTGGAGAACTGCGCTGCGCGGATGCGTTTAAGGAATCCATCGTCGATGACTTCGGTTGACTTGCCGTTCAGTCCTGAGTCCAGACGCGCACCGTAAAGGTCGAAGTAGATGCGATCGGGATTTGGTACGCGGGCCGCCTGGTAGGCCACCTGGTCCTGGAGATCGATGGCGATGCGGGTGTACACCGGAGTGGACCAATGGCGGATGCCACTCACCAATGCAACCTGCCCCGGATGGAGAGCGGTGAGCACGGTGGATGGGACTTCTGGCGAAACGGATGCAATTTGCGCGGGTGGTGGACTCGGCTGCGTGACCGGTTGCGTCATGGCTGGTGGGGGCCGCGAGACCGTTGCCGATGGCTGGGAATTAACGGCGGCGTCGTGTTGTGCGTGAGCCGAGGAAGCCGGCCGGAGCTCGGCTCGGTGGCGGAGTTCGTTCAGCTCGATGCGAGCCTGCTTCTCCCCTTCGACGATTTGACCGGCAAAACGGTAACCGCCACTGGGATGCTCCAGGTGCAGAGATTCATAGCGCGCAATGGCATCCTGCAGCAGTTTCTCGTCGGAGAAGAGGCGGCCTTCTTCGGTGAGCAGCTGGGCGATACCGAGCACACTGGCATCGGCTCTGGGGGACGCAGGGTCGTAAGACGAGACGGCGCGGTAGGCGTCAATCGTCCGCTCGTAGGCCGCTCGCGTGCGCAGCGACTCAGGACGGGCCTCCAGTGCCCAGCGCGCCTGCTGGGCGCGCTCATAGGGAGAGAGGCGTTGTTGAGCGAGAAGAGAAGCTGAACTGAGAATGAGAAGACTACAGGCAACGCGCGCCTGCCAAGCCAGCGTCATGCGGCTTCGAGAGCAGAACGCACAGAGCAAACGCGCGGCAAGCAGCATAGTTGCGAAGCGGACCCGAAACCCGCACGCCAAAACTAACCCGATTATAGGTTGGCAAGTTGCGAGGGGCAACGAATGTGGTGGCTGCGGTGCCCCTAAGGGAAAAGACGAGGTTTGCGCGGCGACGGGTTAGACCGAAAGAAACTGCGGACCTTTCGTGGCAATGTTTCTCAAGAGAGCGTAGCGCGCTAGGTCTTAAAGCCATTCTTCCCTAGCAGTTCGCGCACTACGTCGGGTGCGCTAGCCAGGGTGGCGTTGAGGGCGGAAACGTCTTTGCCTCCAGCTTCGGCCATGTCTGGGCGGCCTCCGCCTGAGCCGCCGACCTTTTGCGCCAGGGGTCCGATGATTTTTCCGGCGGAGAGGCGGCCGGTTAAATCACGCGTCACTCCGGCAATAAGCGCTACCTTGCCATCTTCCTGCGCGGAGCCTAGAACGACTACTCCTGAGCCGAGCTTGTTGCGGAGATTGTCGACCAGGGTGCGTAATTGCCCACGATCGAGCGAGTCGACTCGTTGCGCCAACACCTGAATACCGTCTACCGTGACCGCTTGATTGGCTGCTGAGGCCACCGAGGTCGCTGCGGACTTCATCCGCACCTGGTCGAGCTCGCGGCGCAGCTTTTTGATTTCCTCGTCCTGAGCCGACAACTTGGCCCGCAGCGCATCCGCCGGAGACAGATTCTCTGCCGAAAACTGGCCGGCGAGCTGCACCATCTGCTGGCCGCGCCGGAATTCGCCCAAAGCGCCGAGACCGGTCACCGCCTCCACGCGGCGAACGCCGGAAGAGACTCCGCCTTCGCTGAGCAGCTTGACCACACCAATCTCCCCGCTGGCTCCAGTGTGAGTGCCGCCACAGAGCTCGGTTGAGAAGTCGCCGATTTTTACCACCCGGACCTTCTCGCCGTACTTCTCGCCGAATAACGCCATGGCGTGATATTCGTTCACGGCGACATCGATGGGGACGTCTTCCAGGGTCTCCACTTTGGTGTCAGCAAGCACCTGGCGATTGATCATCTCTTCCACATCCGCCAGCTCTTCCTCGGCGACTCCGGTGAAATGAGAGAAATCGAAGCGCAGGTGATCGGGATCGACCCTTGAACCTGCCTGCTTCACGTGCTTACCCAGAACTTCACGCAGACCGGCATGCAGGAGGTGCGTGGCGGTGTGATTGCGGCGAATCGCAGAACGGACTTCTGTATCCACCACGGTATCGACAAAGCTGCCCAGTTCGATCGGCTGGCGCAGGTAGGCCTTGTGAGCGCGAACCCCCTGCACCGGCTGCACGCATCCCAACACGTCGGCGACTACGACGTTGTGGTCGTCGGAGTAGAGCCAGCCGGTATCGCCCACCTGGCCGCCGGAGTCAGCATAGAACGAGGTGTGATCGAGCACGATCTCGACGCTGTCGCCGGCGTTTGCCTGGGGCACGCCGACGCCATCCTTAACGATGGCGAGCACTTCGCAATGGTGCGAATCGAGCTGGCGATAGCCTTCGAAAACGGTTTTGTGGCAGAGAGCGGAACGCTGGGCTGGCAGAAGCCTTTGCACCGCCCTTCCAGGAGGCACGGGCGCGCACCTGCTCTTCACTGCGCGCCAGTTCAAAGCCGGTCAGGTCGAAGGCGATGCCCTGGTCGCGGGCCGCATCGAGCATGAAGTCAAGGGGCAGACCATAAGTCTCGTAGAGATGGAAAGCTGTTGCGCCCGGCAACATGGGAACATGTTCCTGCGACTCTTTGCGGACCCGCTCGATGGCGGCATCCAGCTGCTTCGATCCCAGGGCCAGGGTTCTTCCGAAACGCTCTTCCTCGGCGCGAACTACCTTGGCGACGCGGCCGGCACTCTCCACCAGTTCAGGATAGGCACTCTGCATCTCATCCCGAACCGCCTCGACCATGCGGAACATGAATGCATCTTCCTGGCCCAACATGCGGCCATGGCGAATACCCCGGCGCAGGATCTTACGTAAGACGTAGCCGCGGCCTTCGTTGGCTGGGAGCACGCCGTCGGAAATAAGAAAGGTCGCAGCGCGCGCGTGGTCGGCAATGATGCGCAGCGAAGCGTCGGAGGGGACCGTCCCATCCTGGTAGCGAGTGTGTGTCAGTTCTTCGGCTCTCGCGATGAGCGGGGTAAACAGGTCGGTCTCAAAGTTCGAGATTTTGTGTTGCAGCACCGCAGCCATGCGATCCAGACCGAGTCCGGTGTCGATCGAGGGCTTGGGCAGCAAGTGAAGCACGCCTTGCTGATCGCGATCGAACTGCATGAAGACCAGGTTCCAGATTTCTACGTAGCGCGATTCGTCCTGGCCGAAGGGCTTGTCTTCTCCGGTCTCCGATGCGGCCAGACCCATGTCGTAGAAGATCTCTGAGCACGGCCCGCAGGGACCGGTATCGCCCATGGCCCAGAAGTTGTCCTTCATTCCCAGCTCGTGAATCCGCTCGGCAGGCACGTCCTGGCCGCGCCACAGTTCATAAGCCTCTTCATCCCGAGGAACGCCTTCCTCGCCTTTGAAGATGGTGACGTAGAGCTTGTCCTTGGGAATACCAAACCACTCCGGGGAGGTGATCAGCTCCCAGGCGAAGGCGATCGCATCGCGCTTGAAGTAGTCGCCAAAGCTGAAGTTGCCCAGCATCTCGAAGAAGGTATGGTGGCGCCGGGTGAAACCGACGTTCTCCAAGTCGTTGTGCTTGCCGCCCGCGCGCACGCATTTTTGCGAAGTGGTGGCGCGGTTGTAGTCACGGCGCTCCACTCCGAGAAATACGTCTTTGAACTGGTTCATGCCGGCGTTTGTGAACAGCAAGGTGGGGTCGTTCGCTGGAACGAGCGAGGAAGAGTGCACGCGACGGTGCCCCTTGGAGGCAAAAAAACGCAGGAACGTTTCTCGAATTTCCGAACCAGAGCGGTACTGCATGCTTTGAGTTTAGAGCATCACCGGGTTTGGTAAACGATCTGGCCGTGGTAAATGGTCATCTGGCATTTCAGGTTGCGCAGCTCAGCGGAGGGAGTGGTGTACATGTCTCTGTCCCAGACGGCGATATCGGCTTCTTTGCCCGGTTCGATCGAGCCCACCCTGTCTTCGAGAAATAGTTGCCGCGCAGCCCACGCAGTGTAGGCGCGAAGTGCGGTATGCACATCGATCGCCTCTGCGGTTCCGAAAGGATGCTTGCCGTAGACACCCTTCAGCGGCTCGCGCTCCACCGATGCCCAGAGGCCGTAGCGCGCCGGGATTGGGGTGACGGAGTAGTCGGAGCCGCCTCCCCAGATGATCCCGCGCGACGCATAGGTATGAAAGGGATTCAAGCGTGGCGAGCGCTTGGGTCCGAAGTTGCCGGCGTAGGTGTCGCCGATCCACCAGGTGAAGCCGGGCTGCGATTCTGGGTAGCCCGCGTCGTAGTGGGTTTGCAGGGAGGCCATGGTGGCGATGGCATGATCGGTTGGAATATTGGCGTGAATGATGCTGTGGCGTAGTCCGGTCGTTGACTTCTCCTTCAACACCTCGGCATAGGTGTCCACGACCCAGTCGATGGCGTGATCCCCGATAGCGTGGGTTCCTACATTCACTCCGGCTTGGTGAAAGAGCCGCACCATCTGGCGGTAGGTGTCGGGATCAATGGAGGGATAGCCGTGATTGCCGTGATCGATGCCGGTCGCGTTCTTGTTCCACTCATCGTAGACCCATGCGGTGCGGGCGCCTCCGCTTCCATCCATGTAGAGCTTGGCTCCGCAGGAGAGCAGATTTCCGTCGCCCAAGGAATTCGGTGGACGGGGCAGCGACTGGATTCGGGCTATCGCCGCGCGTGCTGATTTGAGCGTTGTGCCGCCGTGCCACAGTACGCAGACATGCAATTGCAGCTTGTTTTCTTTGAGCAGTTGAGCGTACGCGTCCCAGATGGTTTGCTCAATGTCCGGATCTTTCACGGCGGTCATGCCTTCACGATGGAGGGTATCGACCATCCTGAGAACTCCATTTCGCCATTGCTCCGGAGTTGGCGGCGGAATGAGGTTGCGGACGGCGTCCATAGCGGACTCCTTGAGCACGCCCGTTGGTACTCCCTGCGCATCGCGATCGATCGTGCCGGCCGGTGGATTCTTCGACTCGGCGGTGATGTGCGCCAGCCGTAATGCTTCGTGGTTGGCTACTCCGTAGTGTCCCGTGGTGTGCATCAACCAGACTGGATTGTGAGGTGAGACCTTATCCAGGTCGGATGCGAGGATGTAGCGGCGCTCGGCTAGCTTGCCTTCGTCCCACCCGGCGCCGGTGAGCCACTCGCCTGGCTTCAGTTTGTTTGCTGCCAGCCGGACGCGGTTTACCACTTCACTTACGGTTGCGGCGTCGCTCAGGCTTACGGAGTAGAGCTCGTCGACTCCTCCGGTTGCGATGTGGGCGTGAGTATCGATCAGACCTGGCGTCGCGGTTCTTCCACGCAGATCAATGACGTTCGTTTTGGGCCCGGCGAGAGCTCGGACTTGCTGGTCGGAACCTACGGCGATGATCTTTCCCTGGCGGATGGCGACGGCTTGGGCAATAGAGTCCTTGGCGTCGACGGTCAGGATCTTGCCGTGGATCAGGATCATCTCGGCCGGTACTTGTGCGGACGCGGACAAAACGGACAGCAGGGAGGCGGTCGCTAGGAATGTTCTGCGCATGAGGGTGAGAACACTCTACTGAATCTTTGGCCGGATTGCGCATTAGCAGAAAGCGATTGTTGGTTTCGCTCGATTTCCGTCCGATTTCTTCGGAGGCTATTCACTCGGCATCGTCGTCTTCTGGCAAGACCAAGTCTGCTTCCCTGCAGTCGATTTCCCAGGTCTTCAGAAGCTTGGAGATGGTCGCGAAGGAGAAGCCTGCACCTATCAGGCGGCGAATGAGGCGTGCTGTTTGTTTTGCGTCCTTCGGCTTCGTTATGCGCTTGCGCGCAACATAACGCCGGGCCAACTCTTCTTCGCTCACCTGCGCATAGGCGCTCTCAATGGTACTGGCGACGAGCTCACCTTGAACACCCTTGCGGGTAAGTTCCTGTTGCACGCGGCGCTTGCCGAAGCTCTGGTTTTCCTGGCGCAGGCGAGTGTAGGTGGAGGCGAACGCCGGATCGTCAAGGTAGCGCTGGTCGAGGAGACGCGCTACCACGGCCTCCACCTTGCTTTCTCCTGCTTCGCCCGGCTCTACCCGGCGGCTCATCAGCCGTTTGAGTTCAGCTACTGTGCGCATCTGCCGGGCCAGGGCGCCTACGGCGTACTGGTAAAGAGCCGCTTCATCGAGCGGTTCTGGCTTCTTGCGCGGCTTTGACGGCATACGAGCCTCAAAGGCCGAGCAGCCGGCGATTGGTCTCACGATCAGCCTGCGCGCCGGCAAAATCATCAAAGGCGTGCTCGGTGACCCTAATAATATGGTCGCGAATGAAGGGCGCGCCCTCGCGCGCTCCGTCTTCCGGGTGCTTTAGGGCGCACTCCCACTCCATGACCGCCCAACCGGGGAAATCATACTGGGCCAGCTTGCTGAAGATGCCGCCGAAGTCGACCTGACCATCACCCAAGGAACGAAAGCGCCCGGGACGATCGATCCAATCCTGATACCCCCCATAGACACCGGATCGTCCGGTGGGATTGAACTCCGCATCCTTCACGTGGAAGGCACGAATGCGCTCATGGTAGATGTCGAGGAAGGCAAGGTAGTCAAGCTGTTGCAATACGAAGTGGCTGGGATCGTACAGAATATTTGCTCTCGGATGACCGCCGACTGCGGCGAGGAAGCGCTCGAAGGTGACTCCGTCGTGAAGATCTTCGCCAGGGTGGATTTCGAAACAAAGATCGATGCCTGATTCTTCAAAGGTATCGAGGATAGGCTTCCACCGCCGCCCTAGTTCTCCGAAAGCTTCCTCGATGAGCCCGGCAGGCCGCTGCGGCCAGGGATACATATAGGGCCACGCCAACGCTCCGGAGAAGGTCGCGTGCGCGGTCAGTTTCAGATTGCGGCTGGCCTTCGCTGCCAGGAGCAATTGTCGGGTCGCCCACTCCTGCCGAGCCTTTGGGTTACCTGCCACCTCGGCGGGGGCAAAGGCGTCGAATTGGAGATCGTAGGCAGGGTGCACCGCAACCAACTGGCCCTGCAGATGAGTCGAGAGCTCGGTCAGCTGCAGACCCAGACCATTCAGCATGCCTAGTATCTGATCGCAGTAGGCCTGGCTATCGGCTGCCTGTTTGAGGTCGAAGAGACGTGAATCCCAGGAAGGGATTTGTATGCCTTTGAACCCTAGTCCTGCGGCCCATTTGGCTATGTCTTCCAATTTGTTGAAGGGCTTCTGGTCACCGGCAAACTGGGCCAGGAAGATGGCCGGGCCTTTTACAGTCTTCATAGAGACACTCACTCATTTCGGTGAAATTTATTGGGACAAGCCGACCCATCCGGCGCGGCTCTTGGTGACAGCTCGCTCCACAAATGCCATGCTGCGCACGCCGTCGCGAATGCCGGGAACCAACTCGCTCAGTTTCGCGGCCGGGTCGGTGAAGCGGGCGCGAACGGCTGTCGCGAAGTCGCGATAGATGTTAGCAAATGCTTCGATCAGGCCCTCGGGATGGCCCATGGGGAGACGGAAATCAGCGCGCGTGGATGGGGAGAGATAGTCTGCGGCGGCATGGAGGGTTTGACTCGGCTTGCCTACCCAGTTCAGATGCAGGTAGTTGGGATTCTCCTGCCACCAGTGGAGACCGCCCTTTTCACCGTAGAGATGAAGCTGCAGATCGTTGCGATCGCCCGCGGCAATCTGAGAAACAAACAAGACCCCGGGAGCCCCGTTGTCGAGCTTGAGCAGTACGTTGCAGTCATCGTCCAGCGCGCGGCCGGCGACGACTGAGGACAGGTCGGAGCAGATCTCCACGATTTCGCGACCGCTCACGTACTCGAGCAAGTTGAAGGCGTGGGTGCCGATATCACCGATGGCGCCACCTAAGCCCGATTGCGAGGGGTCAGAGCGCCATGCCGCCTGCTTGTGACCTGTGGTCTCGAGCGAACTGCTCAGCCAGCCTTGCTGGTATTGCACGACGGCCTTGCGGATCTTCCCCAGCTCGCCGCCACGAGCCATGAGACGGGCTTCGCGCACCAACGGGTAGCCGGTGTAGGTGAAGGTCAATCCATAGAGCAGCCCGGTGCGCTGGACTACTGCTTCCAATGTCTGCGCCTCTTTCAGATTTGCGGTGGCCGGCTTGTCGCTCATCACGTGAAAACCGTGTTCCAGGGCGGCAACCGCGATGGGCAGGTGGAGATGATTGGGGGTGACAATACAAACGAAGTCGATGGGGTCTTTGCGCTTGCTCTCCCGATCCATCATCTCTTCATAATTGGTGTAGGCGCGATCGGGGCTTACACGATAGGTTACGCCCGCCTGGCGGGATCGTTCCGGATCCTGACTGAATGCTCCGGCTACTAATTCGATGGCGCCATCCAACTCGGCGGCCATGCGATGCACGGGACCAATAAACGAGCCCGCGCCACCACCCACCATCCCCATGCGAAGACGTCTAGTTTGCTGCTCCATCTTAATTTCGAACCTCTGGATTTATCTCGGACTATCGTCCTCGAATATTTTCAGCCGTCCCTTGCGGGACTTTTCGAATTTGCGTCTTTCACCCCAGGACTACCGTCCTGGGCTAAGTTCAGACGTCTCTTCGGGACTGGCATCAACAGCCGATCAAGCGCCGTGCTCCATGCTAATGCATTTTTGGTTTTGCGAGGTGAGAGTCAGGTTTGAATGAAGCCGCGTTGGGCGACGGCAATGTTGCCGCGCGATAGGTTTTTTACCAGGTACATCATTTCGTCCGCGGCGCCAATGATCTCCTGGATCGAGTTGCCGTCCTCCGGATAGCTGGCGATTCCGAAGCTGGCCATCATCTGCAGTTCCAGTCCTTCCGATAGAAGGTATCGCGTATCGCGCAAAGAGTGCAAGAGCCGCTGGGTCACCTCCAGCGCCGCATCCTTTCCTGTCTGGGGCAAGAGAACAATGAATTCGTCGCCACCATAGCGGAAGGCTGAATCGATGCCGCGGACATTATGCTTGATGGTCCTGGCAATCTCCGCCAGCAGACGGCTGCCGGTCAGGTGGCCGTACAAGTCGTTGACCCGCTTGAAGTGGTCCAGGTCGATGAAGATCATGCTGAAAGGAAGACTGAAGCGGCGGGAGCGTTCGAGCTCGCTCTCGGTAACGGAAAACAAGTGCCGGGAATTGAACAGCCCGGTGCAATCGTCGGTAATGGTCAATTCCTGAATGCGTTCGACGGCGCGCACATTTTGAATGGCAATCGCGGCGTAGTCGCACAGCACGCGGAGAAAGGCCATGGTTTCATCCGTCAGGGTGTATGCGCGGTAATTCAGCAACTCGATGACGCCCAGGGTGCGATCTCTGGAGCGCAAGGGTATACAGATGGCGGATCGTACCGGGGAGACGGCGCCATCGGGCGTAGCGAATCGGGGGTCGTTGCCGGGTTCCGAAACGATCACCGGCTCGCCGTGCTGCGCCACCCAGCCGGCAATTCCCTCTCCCATGTCGACGCGGAGGTTGCGGTCGCCGGACGACTTGCCGGCGGCGACCGCGTAGTAGAGGTTTTGCTGCTCTTCGTCCACGATGAGCAATGACCAGGATTCGGGCTCGAAAAATTGCTCCATCTGCTGCATGATGGCGCCCAGGATGGAGTCCAGATCGAGCGAGGAAGTTAGCGCACGCGCTACATCATGAAAGACCCGCAGGTCTTTGGGCAATGGAGGACGCTCTGGGAAGGATCCATCGACCATTTCGAGATAGCGCCGCGCTTCGCCCACCCCAGAAGCGATTGCTTAGCCCCCGATATGCACCATGCTGCGTGAAGGTTTCAGAAACCCGGGCTCGCCGATATGGTGGCGGGCCTCCTTGGTTTCTACCGTCTTCTGAATGAAGGCAACAAGATCATCGTCTGAACCGCCACGGGCCATTAAGCCGTAGAGATCATGGTCGAAGTGGGAAAAGAGGCAGGTGCGGATCTTGCCGTCGGAAGTCAGCCGGATGCGGCTGCATGCGCCGCAGAAGGCTTGTGAAACCGGCGCGATGATGCCAATTTCCCCAACCCCGTCGTCGAAGGTATAGCGGCGCGCGGTTTCCCCGGGATTATTGGCGGGCAATGCTTTCAGTGGTCGATAACCGTTGAGCTTTTCAACCACTTCCTGTAGCGGAACCACCACATCGGGCGTCCAGAAACGATCCTCTTCGAGCGGCATAAACTCTATAAAGCGAACGATCACGCCTTCCGCTCGCGAGAATTGCGCGAAGGGGATGATCTGGTCATCGTTGAAGCCTCGCAACAGCACACAGTTGACCTTGACCGGACCCAACCCGGCACGCTGGGCGGCTCGCACCCCGGCCAGTACCTTTTCAAAGCTGCCGGGAACCGGGTGATGCGAGCGAAGATTGCCGGATCGACAGCATCCATGCTGACCGTGATCCGGCTGAGGCCGGAACGGGCAAGCGGTGCAGCCATCTCAGCCAGGAGATGTCCGTTGGTGGTGATGGCAATATCCAGCGGATTCCCTGAACCGTTGGTGCGAAGCTCGGCGAGTTGAGCCACCAATGAAATGATGTCCTTGCGCAGCAGCGGCTCGCCACCGGTCAGCCGCACTTTCTGGATCCCCAAGCCGACGAAGATCCGGATCATGCGCAGGTAATCCTCCATTGCCAGCTCGGCGAATTGGGCGCCGTCAGTGCCAGTGCGGCAATAGACACACTTGTAGTTGCATCGGTCGGTGATGGAGACTCGCAGATCGGTGATGGTTCGTCCGAACTTGTCTTTCATGACATGGGCAGGCGGACCGGAGACGCCCGTCACCGGGTTGAGAAGAGCGGCCGAGGTTTGCGAGTCCATCAACGACATGGGAAAGCAGCTCCGATGTACGACTGCAACCTTTGATGCACGAGCCCATCACTTTCACCCTTTGCCGCGAGGTTGGGCCGTGACAGGTCCGTATCCTTATGACAATTAGAGCATTTTTGTGCCCTTAGTGTGCAGGCGAAGCCGGCGTTCGGCCAGCGGGGGATCGATCCAACCGAGAAAGAAATGCTCTAAACCGTGCCGGGACAGCAACTCCGGGCTTCCCAATGCCCTAATTCTTCACTATAGTCAGTTAAATCAATGGATACTCCGATCGAGACGAAATCACAAGTTCAACGCGGAACAGCAGGATTTCCTTCTTCCTCCGGTAAGTCTTTTAACGGGTTCTTCAGCGGAGACAAGCGCTGGAATTTCCGGAAAAACGACCTCATCGACGCGCGCGCCCGCCGGCTCTTCGAGACCACGGCGTACGCCTGCGAGAACGATGCTTATCCTTTTCAGATTCCCCTGGAAGGACGAACCGGGCCCCAGGTGAAGGCGGACGGGCACTCGATGCTGATGCTGTCGTCCTATGACTACCTGGGACTGATCGGCGATCCGCGGATCGACGCAGCAGCCATTGAAGCAATCAGGAAGTACGGCACGGGGACCGGGGGAGCTCGCTTGCTTACCGGAACTACCGACCAGCACGTCCTCATGGAGCAGGATCTCGCCGCCTACAAAGGGACAGAAGCGGCGATCACCTTCAGCTCGGGCTATTTGGCGAATGTGGCGGTTCTAGGCGCGCTGCTGGGCCCGGCGGATCGCGTCATCATGGATTCGCTTTGTCACCGGAGCCTCACAGATGCATGCCGGTTCGCGGGCGTGCAGTTGCAGCGGTTCCGGCACAACGATGCTTCGTCTTTGCGGCAGGAACTGCAGAATGGAAGCCAGGCCAACCGTACTTTGGTCATCTCTGACGGCGTTTTTTCGATGGACGGGGATGTTTGCCACCTACCCGAGATTCTCGAGGTCAAGAAGGAATTTGGATTCTTCCTCCTGGTGGATGAGTCACACGCTTCGGGCGTGATTGGAGCGCGCGGCCGCGGGACCGATGAACACTTTGGCATTGCGACGGAGGAAGTAGATATCTGGACCGGCTCGCTGGCTAAGTCCATTCCCTCCACTGGTGGTTTTGCCGCTGTGTCGCATGAACTTGCCATCTACCTTCAACATGGGGCATCGCCGTTTATTTTTTCGGCTGCCTTGAGCCCGGCGGCAGTGGCGGCCATCCGCGAAGGCTTGGCGATTCTGCAGCAAGAGCCGGAGCGGGTGGCCAAAATCAAACACAATGCGGACTTTCTGCGGAGTGGTTTGTGCTCGCTTGGTTATGACACCGGGTTGTCAGAGACGGCAGTCATTCCGGTCATCCTGAACGACGAGACCACGACGGGCTTATTTGCCCGTCGGCTTCGCGACCATGGGGTTCTGGCTACGCCGGTGTTGTTTCCAGCGGTTCCCCAGGATTCGGCCCGGTTGCGGCTTTGTGTAACGGCCGCACATACACAGAGCGACCTCGAATACGCCCTGGATGTGTTCGAAAAGATGGCTCGGAACTAGTTTCGACGGCTAATTTCCCCCGGATTCATGCACAACAGGCGCTAAGGCTCCCCAAAGCAGCGGGGTGAAGTGTGCGCCTTAAGCGCCCTATGCGCCTTATGTGTGAAGTGTGCGCCTTAAGCGCCCTATGCCCCCCAAGCGGCGGTTTTGGGCGATTCAAAGGGGTCAGGGGAGGGCGCGGAAGGCCAGGACGGCGTTCAGACCGCCGAAGGCGAAGGATTGCGAGAGGGCTACTTCTGCCTGTTTGGTCCGGGCCTGGTTGGGAATCACGTCCAGCTCGCACTCCGGATCTGGCAGGGTGTAGTTCATGGTGGGGGGCAGGATTCCATTACATAGCGCCAACACAGTGGCCGCGGCTTCGATCGCTCCTGCGGCTCCCAGGGTGTGACCGTGCATCGACTTGGTCGAACTGACGGGCAGCGTAGCGGCGTGGTGACCGAAGACGGCATGGATGGCCGACGCCTCCATGCGGTCGTTGGCCTCGGTTGCGGTTCCATGAGCATTGATGTAGCCAACCTGCTCCGGAACCAGACCGCCATCGCGCATCGCCGCACGAATCGCGCGGGCTGCGCCTTCGGCAGAAGGCTGGGTGACGTGGCAGGCATCGGCCGACATGCCGAAACCGACGATTTCGGCCAGGGGCCTGGCTCCGCGAGCCAGCGCTTGCTCCAACGGCTCGAGTACCAGCATGGCGGCGCCTTCCCCGAGGACCATTCCCGAGCGGTTGGCGGAAAAGGGGCGGCAAGTATCGGGGCTGACCACGCGCATCGCCTCCCACGCCTTCAATCCACCTAGGAAAAAGGGCGTTTCACTTCCGCCGGCGATGGCCAGGGGAACAGCTCCGGAACGAACCATCCAATAAGCGTTGCCGATGGCGTGAGCGGATGAGGAACAGGCGGTGGAAAAGGTATAGGCGGGGCCATGCAGGCCGTATTCCATGGAAATGTGGCTCGCACCGGCATTGCTCATGCCCAGAGGGATGGTGAGTGGATGGACGCGATGCCTGCCATGGTGGAAGAGCTCCCAATAGCCGATTTCGTCAGTAAATCTGCCGCCCATGCAGGAACCGGTGATGATCGCGGTGTTATCGCGGAGTTCCTCGGTCCATTCGATGCCGGCATTGGTCACGGCTTCGCGAGCCGCGATGACGGAAAATTGAGCAAAGCGGTCCATGAAGCTAGCGGCTTTGCGAGGAAAGTAGGCTTCGGCGTTATAGCCGATGACGGCCGCGCCGTTCTTGAAACGGACCTGATTCATGCCCATCTCGGCAACGGGCCCGACATCTTGTGGTATCGGTCCGATTCCGGATTGACCGCTCACCAGTGAATGCCAGAACCCTTGCTGGTCAAGGCCCAGAGCGCTGATCACGCCCATTCCTGATATGACAACTCGCATCTACACCATTTTCATAGAGGACTGTGCTGGACCGAGGGTAACAAACTCCAGCGGCCTTCCGATACGGTACGGCTTATTCGGTTGCGGTTTGGGCAGATGGGTTTTGTTTAGAATCCACCAGGTAAGTGACGCCGTCGATCATTTCGCGGATGGTCTGAATCTTCTTCGCATCTTCGTCTTTGATTTCGATATCGAACTCACTCTCCAGGTCAAAGAGGATGTTGATGCTGTCCATCGAATCAATGCCCAACTCTTCGAAGGTGCTGTCGGGCTTGACCTTCTCGAGGGGAATTCTCTGGGTGGTAGCTATCACTCGAAGAACTCTTGCTTGAATCGTCTCAGACATTAGGGGCCTTCATGGAAACCACAGTTCCGCCAGCGATCGATTCTGACCGGGCCAGGAACTGTTTCAGTAAAGTTAAACCGCGAGCCAAGTGCTGGCAATAGTTTGTCATTGAAAGCGATTTTTTCAAACCTTTGCGGCATTGGCTGGGTTATTGGACTTCGGCGACGGCAAGGCGACGGGCGGTGCGCCAGGCGTAGTGAAGCGCCGAGACGATGGTCAGGAGGGCGGTGGCATAGAGCGCCAGGGTACGGAGCATGACGAGCGGCATGGGGGAATAGATCTGACAGAGCAAGACTGCCAGGAGCGCGAGGATCTGGGCGCAGGTGCTGGTCTTGCCATAGATGCTGGGACGGAAGTCTCGCATGCCCAGACTGATATAGAGGAGCGCAGCAACGATCAGAATGCCCAGGTCGCGGCTAAAGACCAGCACAGTGACCCGCCGCGGCACGAGCCCCTGGTGCATGAGCACCAGAAACAGGGTGCTGAGCAGGAGCTTGTCGGTGACCGGATCGAGGTATTGGCCGATCTGGGTTTGCTGCTTGAGCACTCTTGCGGCCCAGCCATCGAGGCCGTCGCTGAGCCCCGCGATGACGAAAAGACAAAGCGCGGTCCGGTAGTGCGCCTCCAGAACGGCGATGACCAGAAAGGGTATAAGGCACAGACGCAGGAAAGTGAGCAGGTTCGGGGCTGCGCGCAGTTCTTTCAGCAAAGTGTTCCGATCCTCATGGCCGCAGCCAAGAATCTTGATGGTACATGAGCTTTTGATATGATAGCGAGATGCACGGCGCGTGCGCGTAGCGCAGTTGTGCGAGGTGCACGATACAGGCGCGTAGCTCAGTTGGTTAGAGCGTCCCGGCAAGCCGGGAAGGTCAGGTGTCGACTGACGCGGGGTAACGCATAGGCGCGTAGCTCAGTTGGTTAGAGCGTCCCGGCAAGCCGGGAAGGTCAGGTGTCGACTGACGCGAGGTAACGCATAGGCGCGTAGCTCAGTTGGTTAGAGCGTCCCGGCAAGCCGGGAAGGTCAGGTGTCGACTGACGCGTGCTAACGCATGATTTGAAGTCGCTTCAGCTGGTCAGAGCGTCCAGTAAGTCGAGTTCGCTTCGACGGTTAGAGCGTCCCGGCAAGCCGGGAAGGTCAGGGGTTCGAGTCTCCTCGGCCTACCAGTTGAAGTCGCTTCGCCCGTCAGAGCGTAACGCATAGGCGCGTAGCTCAGTTGGTTAGAGCGTCCCGGCAAGCCGGGAAGGTCAGGTGTCGACTGACGCGAGGTAACGCATAGGCGCGTAGCTCAGTTGGTTAGAGCGTCCCGGCAAGCCGGGAAGGTCAGGTGTCGACTGACGCGAGGTAACGCATAGGCGCGTAGCTCAGTTGGTTAGAGCGTCCCGGCAAGCCGGGAAGGTCAGGTGTCGACTGACGCGAGGTAACGCATAGGCGCGTAGCTCAGTTGGTTAGAGCGCTACCTTGACACGGTAGAGGTCAGGAGTTCGAGTCTCCTCGTGCCTACCATGATTTGAAGTCGCTTCGCCCGTCAGAGCGTCCATGATTTGAGTTCGCTTCGACGGTTAGAGCGTCCCGGCATGCCGGGAAGGTCAGGAGTTCGAGTCTCCTCGTGCCTACCATGATTTGAAGTCGCTTCGCCCGTCAGAGCGTCCATGATTTGAGTTCGCTTCGACGGTTAGAGCGTCCCGGCAAGCCGGGAAGGTCAGGAGTTCGAGTCTCCTCGTGCCTACCATGATTTGAAGTCGCTTCGCCCGTCAGAGCGTCCATGATTTGAGTTCGCTTCGACGGTTAGAGCGTCCCGGCAAGCCGGGAAGGTCAGGAGTTCGAGTCTCCTCGTGCCTACCATGATTTGAAGTCGCTTCGCCCGTCAGAGCGTCCATGATTTGAGTTCGCTTCGACGGTTAGAGCGTCCCGGCAAGCCGGGAAGGTCAGGAGTTCGAGTCTCCTCGTGCCTACCATGATTTGAAGTCGCTTCGCCCGTCAGAGCGTCCATGATTTGAGTTCGCTTCGACGGTTAGAGCGTCCCGGCAAGCCGGGAAGGTCAGGAGTTCGAGTCTCCCCGTGCCTACCATGATTTGAAGTCGCTTCGCCCGTCAGAGCGTCCATGATTTGAGTTCGCTTCGACGGTTAGAGCGTCCCGGCAAGCCGGGAAGGTCAGGAGTTCGAGTCTCCTCGTGCCTACCATGATTTGAAGTCGCTTCGCCCGTCAGAGCGTCCATGATTTGAGTTCGCTTCGACGGTTAGAGCGTCCCGGCAAGCCGGGAAGGTCAGGAGTTCGAGTCTCCTCGTGCCTACCATCACTTCAGCAAGGCGAGTTGATCGATGCCAGCAGTCTATGTTTTGCAAAGCGAGTCCAGCGGCAGGTTCTACATCGGATCAGCACAGGATTTGTCCAGCCGGATGGCGGAGCACAACCGAAGACACAGCCCCTACACTCGCAATGGCGGACCTTGGGTCTTGAAGTATTCCGAGGAGCACCCAATCCTGGCGGACGCTCGGCGTCGAGAGCTGCAGATTAAATCGTGGAAATCTCATCGATCTGTTCAGGAACTGATCGACCGTAGCTCAGGTCAGACGGATACTCAACCTAGGCATGAGCCGTTGCAGATTCCTTAAGGAGCGGCCATGCCACGGGACGGACTCAGAAGCGAGCACCTGAACGTCAACCCCGGGGCGGTCGCGAGCTTCCATGACAAAGCGGGAGAGCATGGTGATGCCGGAGCTGTTAAGGAAATTCAATTCTCTAAGATCAAGCACAATTGGTGTCGCGGGACTGGTCAAAGTTTCCTTGAGCATATCGAGAATGGGGGCGTAATCCTCCGTCCCACACAAACGTAGCGCGCCTTTGAAAAGAACGGTAGAGTTCTCCTCCTCGAGCCGGATTTCGAAGGACTCTCCATGAATGTTTTTCAAGCAGACGCTCCTGGAACACATTTGAGAGGCAGAACCGCGCTCGTGGTCACGGTCATACTTTCGGGTAGCAGGGAATGGCGGTCAAAGCGCCAGTCAAGCTGGGCCTGATAGTCGGTGATCATCGTCAGCAAACCCAGACTGGACATGGTTGACTCGGTGGACATGGCGCTTTCTTCCTGTTGGCGCATGAGAAGCTCGTCCGCGTTCCCCTGCTGGAGATGCTCGACGAACGATTTGTACCGCTCTGCCTGGACGACACTGACGCCATTGCTGACGCTCACGGTTATGTGGTCGCCCGCGAGCTCCAGATGGATTCTGATTGGGATCGCGACATCGGGTTGGTGATACTTCATCGCATTCTCAAGAAGCTCGTTGGCGATGTAGGTGACGGCGTGTTTAATTTCATTTTGCCGGCCTGCCAGAGCGGGCACGGGGCCATTAGTGGGCAGAAATGTAGTCACGTAGTCGGCCAGGAAATCGGCGGACAATCCGTTGTTTCGCCAACGAGAACGCAGCGGGGCGCTAATCGGCGAGAATGCCAGCGTGAGATATTCACACTCGCCGGCTCGTTCTCCGTAGTTACCGAGGGGCTCGCTCATCATCATAATGTAGTGTTCTCCCGGTCCTCATAACTCACCTGGTTTCGCCCCAAATGTTTAGCCAAATAGAGATGGCGGTCGGCCTGTTGGATGAGTGTCCGGGCATCCGAGGCAGCGTTTGGTGGAGGCGTTATGGAGGCCACGCCGATGCTCACCGTGACCAGGTCGCAAAGCGGAGACGACGGGTGGGGAAGAGCCGCGGCCGCGACCGCAGCGCGAACTCGCTCGGCAACCTGCACAGCTCCCGCGCGATTGGTTTGCGGCAACACCACGGCGAACTCTTCACCTCCATAGCGCGCGACCAGGTCGCCGGAGCGATAGCACTGGTTTATCGCTTTCGCCACGCTCTTCAAACATTCGTCGCCGGCTTGATGACCTTGGCCATCGTTGTAGAGTTTGAAATGGTCCACATCACAGATGAGGAGCGAGAGGGGCTGCTGCATGCGAATGTGACGGCCCCATTCCTGAAATAAGTACTCGTCGAAACGGCGGCGGTTGGCGATCTGAGTGAGACCATCGATGCGTGCTTTTTCGCCTTCCTGGGCTGAATCATCGCCCTGATCGATGAGAATTTGCACCAGGATTTCCAGATCCGCCTTCTCCCGGGTGATTGTCTGAATAAGCTCCTGCAGTTTTTCCTCGGCGGTGTGACGCTCCCGAAGCTCGGTGGTCAGGCGGGCGGTGCGCCGGTCAACTTGCTCCTGCAGCAAGAGGCCATGCTCCTTCGAGGCGAGAAGAGCAGTGTGCAGATCACGATTCTCGTTCTGCAGCCGGGCGAGTTCAGACTGAAGGCGCTGGATTTCGTCCAGTTCCATCATGGGCGGATCGGTGAGGAATCCCGCGTTTGCGAGACTGCTCTGTGGGCGAGTGAGAGTTCGGTCTTCCAGTCGATCCATATCGGTCATAGAGTTGCTGGCTCGCCTGGCCAGATGGTCGGCGTCCTTCCGCGCCGAGGTTTGATAAGCCTATTCATCAGCCCCGCTGTCGATTTCTGCGGCGAGCGCGGCTTTGCAAACTAAGCAGGTTTGATCACGAGCAGAGTGACGTCGTCGAGCAAATCCTGACCTCCGATGTACTTGCGAAGACTACCCAGGACGGCCTCACGGATCGCGCCGGCCGATTGCCGATGGCTGGTCCTCAACGCCTCGAAAAGCCCTTCGATGCCGAAGGCGATGCCTGCGCTATTCACGGCCTCGGTAATGCCGTCTGTGTAAGCGACCATCACGTCACCGGAACACAAGGGTACCCTTGCTTCGCCAATAAAGTTGGAGATGTCCTTCTCCAACCCCAGTGCAAAGCCGAGGTCGAGCGTGTCGTGTCTTTCGAGGTTGCCATCGCCGCGGACGATCAGAACCTCTTCGTGTTGCCCGCTGATGGTAACGACTTTATCCTGATAATGAAGCAGACTCAGCGTGAGGTTGCGATCGCAGTGCATGCGGCGAACGTTATCGTAGATCACACGGTTGAGAGCCTGGAAAAACCTTTTGCTTTCGTATTGCCCGCTGGCCAATAGGGTTCTTACCGCTGTCTGGACCATAATGGCGATGACTCCGCTTTCGAGACCGTGGCCGGTAACATCCCCGATGCCGAAAAGGACTCCCCCCTCTTCGCAGATGACGTCATAGTAGTCGCCGCCGATTTCTGTTGCGGGTTCCATCGAACCGGAGATGTCGAGGCCCGCGATTCTGCCCATATCCTCCTCACGAGGGAGCATCATCTGCTGAAGGCGCTGGGTGATCTCCAATTCACTGCTCATGCGGGCGTTTTCCACCTTAACGACTTTGTTGGTATTGGCGATCCAGTCGGTAAACACCTTCAGTTGTTCGTAGAGGCCGCTGATTTCGGTGAGCAATCCGCTTTTGGTGCGAATGGCGTCCGCGGCAGCCTCTTCTGCCAGTTTCCGGTCGGTGATATCCATCATCACGCCAGCAAGTTCTTCGGCCTCCCCATAGCCGGAAACCAGATGCACCGAAGTTCTTAACCAGACCACTCTCCCATCGGCGGCGATCATCCTGTGCTCAAACTGCTGGGAACCTTGGTTTTCCGCGACCGCGCGGCAACACGACTGCGCCGCCTGGCGATCTTCCGGGTGTAGATGATTGATCCAGAAATCCGGGGTGGCGGTCCACTTTTGCATTGGATAGCCGAGGAGATCTTCTGCCTCGTGATTGACATAGTTGAAGCTGGCACCGTCTAGACCTGCGCGCCAAAGAATCACCTTAGCGGAGTCCACCAGTCGGCGGTAGCGTTGCTCACTTTGTTGTAATTCCAGGGACTGCGCCGAAAAACGGCGATCGACGAGTGAGGTCAGGATGGCCAGAGAGAGAGTCATGAAGGTCACGCCGACGACGCCAACGGTGCCAATGGAAGAGATCTTGACGGAGTGGACCAAGTCTGGAGGGACAGCAGTGAACCTGAAACTAGCCGCAGCCATGCCGGTGTAATGCATAACTGGGATGGCAGCGCCCATCAGCATGGCGCTGGCCAGCTTTTGCCAACTCACGGAGTTGATTTCGGTCCTCAAATGGAAGGTCAGGTAGAGGGCGACGAGCGAAATCACGATTGCCAAAATGACTGACAACGCCACCAGGGGGAAAGAGTACTGGCACATTGCCGGTAGACGCATCGCGTCCATGCCGAGATAGTGCATGGCTGCGATACCGCTTCCCATGAGCAGGCCGCCTATGGCAACGCGCTGTAGGCCCATTTCATTCCGGCTCACGACGAATAGGGCAACGGCCGATGCGAGCATGGCCGCGAAGAGAGACACCAAGACTGTGGGCCAGTGGTAGAAAACAGGCAGAGGAAGGGTATAGGCGAGCATTCCGATGTAGTGCATGGACCATATGCCAATTCCCATGGCAGCAGCGCCACCCATCAGCCAGATGGATCGAACGGAGCCGCGGGAGGCCGTTACCCGGCCGCCGAGGTCCAACGCAGCGTAGGAAGCGACCAGCGAAATTAAAACGGATAAGGCGACCAGGCGGTAATCGTAAATAGCGACCAGGCGATCAGAGGGGAATGTGGGCATCGGATGGTGCTCCTACTTGTTTCCCCTTTGGGAACGGATACACAGCAAAGCCGATCGTCCGCCCACTGTAAGGATGGACCTGGCTGAACCGTGCGTCGTTCGGTGTGCAAGGTGTATCAATTCTCACCGATGCTGCGACGAAACAATCATGGGTTTCTTCAGGGCGTTACCATTCGCTTCCCCATTAGCATTTATCGGCATACAAGTGAGTCACGTTAGTCTTTTGACATAGCGGGCAAAGCAGCCCTCAAGCGGCTAAAGCCGAATTCATTGCACAGGCGTTACGTACGGCCTGAAGCTTGCGTGAGAACTCCGCATTGTGTCGTCCCTTCGGGACTCGATTTGCGTGAAATCCTACCCGGCACTCCCGTGCCGGGCTCTAGATTGTCCCGTCCCTTCGGGACTGATTGCGTTGGGTGACCTGCGGTTCTTTTCTACCCACTTAAAGCCCATACGCTTCCGGGAGAAAGTACCTCAGGGGTTTAAAAGCCGTACCCTTCAGGGGATCGAGTGCTGAGCAAATTTACGGCACGGCTGAAGCCGTGCCCTTGGTTCGATAGTCGCTTGGCCAGCTCTCTTAAGGTTAGTGAAGGCGTCGTCCAAACAGACCAACGGAAGAATTCAATCTGGACAGGTCTGGGTTTTTCCGAATCGGTACCGCACGCCGTTGGCTGGGCCAAGAGCTGTTACGCAAGCGACATTTACTTCGGTAATGCCCCCTAAGCTCGATTGCTATGCCGTCCAACCGCGGCTACGTTAAACGTAACAGTCACTGCTGACCTGGAATCGCGCGGGCCAACAAAATTTCAGCTCAATCATTTGTAACTTCTTACCAAGTTAGAGAACGGTTCGGTCAAACGAGCTATTCGAGGGCATAAAGCGCGCGTGCCGGGGCTGTCTATCGTTCAAATTGCCGGATGAAACCGAGACATGCCTCGTAAGCATTCAACACTCTCCGAAATCAAAGCCCGATTTTGCGACACAGACGCACCACCACGACAGACAGGACGAGACATGCGAATCAACAAGTCCTCACGGCGTCATCCATCACAGCCCGATCCGTACAGGAACCATCGGATCGCCATGTCCTACGCGATCTTGTCGCTTCTGTTGCCTCAATTGCGGGCTAGTCCGTGTCTGGCTGCGACTAACATCGGCGGGAGCACACAAGCCAGTGCGACCACGGTTACCCTGATGGCCACGACGCTGACGGGCCCATCCACGGAACCTACCGTCGTTAACCACGGCAGGCCGGCGAATATCCCAATTTTGGTGACCGGCTATCCCTCCGGTGTGAGCACCACCAAGCCATCCGGATCGATCAGCTACGTCATTGGTTCCGGCCCTGGTCAGTTGGCAACGATCAGCAACGGGATGGCTACCATTGCAATTCCGACGACGGTCGCACCAGGCACCTATAACATTTCGGTAAACTATGCCGGAGATATCAACTATGGGCCCAGCGGTATCGTAGTTCACCTGAAGGTCCGATGGATCACCCCAACGGTGGCGTTCGCTTCACCTGCCAGCATCGTCTACGGCACGACACTGATGGGCGAGCTGACGGCTTCCGCGAGCTACAATTTCTCACCGGTCGCGGGCACCTTCGCTTACGCGGCGACACCATTGGGGGGAACCACGGTCGCGGTCACGAATGGGACGACCCTCAACATAGGGGTCTTCACGTTGTCCGCGACATTCACTCCGACGGACCACGCCACCTACAGTACGGCTACCCGAAGCGCAATCCTCACCGTGAATGCAGGCACAGTGACGACGATCGAGCCGCTGGGAGCGATCCCTGCGTCTCAGACGGCAAATGGACTGGGATTCAATGTCGCACAGGGGGACGACTGGGAGTTCCAAATGGCGGCTGCTGCAGGAGCAACCCACGCTCGATTCCAGTGCGGCTGGACAAGCACCGAAAACCAAACCGCACCGCCGAGTAACGCGCCCGCGGCACCTCAATTTACGCTTCAATCGGATTGTGAGGCCGGTCTCGTGTCATCGCTCAGATACAGTTTGCATCCCACGATTCTCGCAGCATACGGACCACCCTTCCATCAGATTTTGAGTGTGACGGTACCGGATGGTGCTGCGGCTGGAGCGAGCGTGATCAACATTCAGTTCGCGTCTGGCATCGGTGGGGATACGCTCTCTTCAATGGCAGCTTTCTACGACACGATCATCCGTTCCTCCAACGCCTACATCACCGATAAGCATTCATACGCCGGCGGCCTGATTACGCGGGTTAGCGCGACGGATTCTACACACGCCACTCTCGAGCTTGCATCCGCGCTCTCTTCGGCCCTGCCGGCAGACACGACGACGAAATACGTCATCAACCAATACCTTTATCCCCCGCCCGCGTCCTTCAGCCCAGCGGATCCGTCTGTGCTCGCCTATGCCAAGTACGCCGAGTTCCTCGCCAGCAAGATCTCAACCTCCGGCATCACGGGAGAGGTCGAGATCTGGAACGAGCCACCGTGGGACGACGACCCGTGGGATGATCGTTACGACTTCTATGACAATCAACCGCTTCCCGTTAGTCCTGGACCTCAGACAACATATCTCCCCAACTGGGGATTTGCTGGCGCCTTATCCAGCCAAACCTCGCCAGTGGCCGGCGTCACCTATAACTGGGGAGGCACGGAAAAGACCGGAGGTAACTCGATGCTTAACGCTCAGATGGAGGCGAATACGGGTGTATCTTTCTGGCAGCCAAATACTATATTGACGACGGAGTCGTTTCACCCCTACGGGAATAATCCGGAGGATACGCTTTGGAGTGAACCGTGTCTGGAAGGGACCATCCATACCTACCCGAGGGCCGCAAATGGCTATGACCAATGCAACTTGTTCGGAGTGGGTCCAAATATGGCGTATGCCGCGCAGCAGACCCTGATTCAAGAGAGCATTAATCCCAGCTGGGGCATCGGGCACAATATTACTGAGACTGGCTTCGAAGGTGCGCTCGGCGACAACCTGCACAAGGCACGATTCATCATGCGACAGTTCCTTGGCTTTCAGGCGGCTGGGGTAACACCGATCCAGTTCTATCGGCTCTTTGATACCAGCACAGGAGACTTTAGCTTCGTCAATCCAATAGCTAACGCCGATGGAACCCACGATCCGCTCCCTGCTTACACGGCTCTTGCCGGCCTGATGTCGGACCTTGCCAAGATTAATTTGAGCCCTTACCCAGCGGAAGATCTGCCATCGATCGCTGCTTATAGCGGAACCTATCCGCTCGATACAGTTTCCCTGGTGGGATCCCGTCCCGGTGACAGTGCGAACTCGATTCTTTTCGCTATTTGGCAGCGCAGCTTTACAAGGGGAACATGGGCCACACTTGCCTCTCCGGCCCCGACCCCTGTCACGGTGGAGATCCCCGCACTTCTAAGCGTCGTGACAGTCCTGAATATGGTTACACGTACTCCGGCAGCATATGCGGCGTCCGGTCAACAGATAACGTTCACCGTGTCTGACGATCCTATGGAAATATTGGTAGAGCCAGCTACAGGGGTTCAGTAGATAAGTTTTGATTGAGTATCCGCGCCGCGAAGTATCCACCTTTTCTCGCCGCTGTGCGAATGTCCTCGTGGCCCTCAAAATAGAGCACGCGCCTGCAGCCATAGTCCACAGTGAGACCTGCCACAGTGGCCTCCTTATGCGGGCCCGCCAGGTGCGGGCTCCGGTGGTTGAAAGGGTGCGAACGGCATGATTAGGATAAGCATCCTCGGGGTCCTTCGACTACGCGCGATAAATCCTCTATTGGGCGATAGATCTGCGAGGCGCTTCGCTCAGGATGACGGCTTTGTGGGAGTTTTGAAGAAAAAATCCCAAACAACTTAGTTCAGCCCGTTCCTACGGCGTCGTGCGGCCTTTTTAGTGTGGCTACTCCGCCAGGTTGAAGATTCGAATTTGAACCAGTTTGCTGATGGTCAGGTGGTCGAGACCCCTGGCCTGCATACGATGGATGAAGTCGGGCGTGATGTGGAAAATGCGCATCTGAATCAACTCATCCAGTGTGGGCTGGTAGCCCAAGGCGCGAATCTGTTTGACTTCTTCCACATCAACGCGCTGCACACGCAGGGCGATCAACTTGCCGGCATCCGGAGTCGTGTAGCCGAGCGCGTTCAAGCGATGGACATAGTCCGTGTCTGCGTGAAAAATGCGGAGCGCGATCAGATTTCCCGAATCCATACCGCTCACACCAGCAGCCTGCAAGGACTGAACCCAGGCAATTCCGATGCGAAACAGGGTGTACGCCTGTAGCTTTTCCTCATCAAGATCGCGATATCCCATCTGCAACATGCGGTCGACAAATGCCGGATCGGGTACGAAATTGAAAGCACCGCTCAACCTTCCATCGTGAACGGCACCGGAGCAGGTGAGAGTGCCGGCCTCGGCGCGAAGTACTGCGTCCACGTGCGCACCCTCGCGCCTTAGGTCAGCAAGCGTGAAGCCCAGGAAGGCGCTTATCGGTTCCTGAGTCTGGTTGGAAGCACAGTGTTCACTGCCACTACACGCGGCGCTCTCAAGCCGGAGATCCACTTCGGCTGCATTCGCAGTGGCGGCGACGCTGCACGATCCGTTCAGTGTGCGAAGATGCTGTTCCGCCTGGAGGAACATACCAGTGGATGCAGCGAGGAGTGCAGTCAGGACAACGCCGCTGGTCATTTCGCCTCCGTGGCTGAATCATCGAGCAGGCCGGAAATACGCAGTTGCACCAGCTTCTGGATGGAAAGGGAAGTAAAGCCATGACGCTTGGCCGAGGCGAGAAATGCATCGTCTATGTGAAAGATACGAAGCTGGACCAATTCATCCAGCGTAGCGTTCGGATATTGCTGCTTGACGGTTTTGGCGTATTCGGGAGTCACGCCCTGAACACGCAGTGCAATCGCTTTTCCAGGCGGGATGGAGTCGAAGCCGGCAGCTTTCATGCCAGCGAGAAACTCCGGCGTGACGTGGAAAATGCGGTAAGAAATCAGTTCACCGATGCTGCCTGGTTGTAGTCCCGCGGCGTGCAGCTGAGATACGTACTGCGGCGTGACACCCTGGATCTTCATCGCGATCAGGTCGCCGGCGGAGGGTTTGCCGAAGCCGACGTTGGCCATCGCCTGGGCGTATTCCGGAGTAATGCCCTGGATCTTCATCGCGATGAACTTGTCGATGTCGACGTCATAGCCGGCAGCACGCATGGCATCGATGTAGTCGGTCTTGGATGCGGGCCTGGGTGGGGATGGTTGAGCCGGCGCGGATTGTTGTTCCGGGTTGACCGGGCTCGACGCGGCGGCGATATCTTCCCTAACGTGAGCAGCGGCAGTTGGCACTGCAACGGGCTCTACGGCAGGGGCTGCGGCGAGAGGCAATGCAGCCGGAACCGGAAGCGCGGTCTCGGATGGCGCGACTGTAACCGGCGGCGCAGTTTGCGCCTGCAAGGTAGTCAGCAATCCTGCAAACAGCTGCGGCGCGGTGACGAGGACGAGCACGAACACTGCACAAATAGCAGCCAGCGGTAAAGGAGGAAGTTCCCGCCGGCGTTCCCCGCCGTTTGTTTCGCCGAGGACGCGTGAGATGCGCGCGCGAAGCCCCGAGGATGACCGGTGGCCATCCAGAGCCATAGCCAAACCTAGCTGTTGGCTACGCCGCTCCTCGAGACGCAGTAAGGCAGTTGCATACAGCAAGGGATCGGCGCATGCCCGGACGGCTGCGTCATCGCAGCAGAGCTCACGTTGCTGCCGCAGTCTGGCGCCAAGCCACCACACCGCTGGATGAAAGAAGAACAAGGTCTCGACGGCGGTCTGGATGAGGTTCCAGAAATAATCCGCGCGCCGAACATGCTCGAGCTCATGGGCGAGCACCGCTTCGAGCTGCTCCGGGGTCAGGGCCATGAGCGCGGAGGCGGGCAGGATGATCAACGAGCGCACAATCCCCATCGCGAGCGGCCCCTGCAGATGCTCGGAAATACGAAGGCTCACCTGGTTTGCGATGCCAAGGCGATTGCACAACCGGGCAAAGTTCGCGCGCACCGCTTCGGGCGCTTCCAGCAGAGTGCTTCGGCGCAGGCGTTCGATCAGACGCCAGCCGCCGATGGTGCGAATCGAAAGGAACGCTACTCCGAGCAACCACGCGACATCCAGCCAGGTCAAGAATCGCGATAGTTGTAACAGCAACGGTTGCGTCGCAGCACCAGCCCAGTTCAGTCCCGTCGGCGGCGGCTCGGTGGAGATATCCGGTCCGACCGCAGCGTTTGCGGCAACGGAGAGGGCGCTGGGCGAAAACAGCTCAGGGTTGCCACGCGTCTCCTCATACGCGAGCGTAGCCAGAGCGCTCGCAAGCAGAAGCAGCATCGCTCCCAATGCCAACAGATAACGGGTCTGACTGCGCGCTTTTGAGAGCGCAAGATCTGCAAGCCCATAGACGAGGGCGATGGCCGCCGCCTGCCAGCAGAAATGTACCAGTGTCCAGCCGAGAGATTGCAAGTGGTGATTCATGGTTTCTCCTGCCTGCGGTCGATTAGCTTGCGAATTTCCTTCAGCTCGTCGCTGCTTGCCGGAGCCATGGACAAGGCGTGCATGGCGAGTTGAGCGGCGGAACCGGAAAAGAGCCGTTCGCTCAAATCTCTCAGGAGCTGGCTCTGGGTTTCTTCCTGGCTCGCAGTGGTTCGATAGACATGGGCTCTGCCAACCTCTGTGCGCTGCACCAGCCCCTTCTCTGTCATGATTTGTAGCAACTTCAAGACCGTGGTGTAGCCCAGCACGCGTTCCTGGCTCACGGCGTCATGAAGCTCGCGCACGGTGGCCGAACCCTTGGCCCACAAGACCCGAAGCAGCTCGAGTTCACCCTCGGTTGGCTTGGGCAAATTGGTTTTGCTCATCTTCATAGAGAGACCATATACGAAGTGCTTCGTAGTTGTCAACGAAGATCTTCGTAGAAGCGAATAAGTGCCGCGATTTTGGATTTGTCAATCCCTCCGGAGGCTAATATTTGGTCCATCCGCGCTGCCGCTAAACAAAACAAGTGTCAATCTGCATGGGCGGTTGCGCATTGAATAGACTGGCGGGCTTCGGAGTGGCAGGCGCCCTTGGGGTGGCGGACCTCGCGCGATCCGGCCCTTTTTCGTCCCTGTTCTCTTCGCAGTATCTGCCGCACCGTTACTGCTATCTTGCCCAGCCAGGCCTGGTGTGGACAAATGCCCTGGCGGATGGCCTGATTGCGATTTCGTACGTGATGTTGTTCGGTTGCCTCTTCTGGTTAGCCAGCAAGGTGCGCCACGCTGCAGTGCTCCATCCGTATGTGTGGATCTTCATCGGATTCGGCTTGTTCATCCTGGCGTGTGGCGTAACGCATGGAATGGAGATCGTTACCATATGGTGGCCGGTTTATCCGCTTGCTGCTGCCTTCAAAGTAGTGTGCGCAGCGATATCGGTTTCCACGGCGATCGTGTTCGCAAAAGTGACACCCTCACTTGCAGGGAACATCTTATCCGTCATCGATTCTCTCGCCCAGGAACTGCAAGAGACCGAAAGCGAAGCAGCCAATTACCAGGGTCAGATCGAAGCGATCAGCCGGTCGCAGATGGTGGTTGAACTTGGTATGGACGGCACGATCATCGAGGCCAACGACAACTATCTGCGTACGTTCGGCTACGAGGGTGTCGAATTAATAGGCAGATATCATGACATTTTCATCAGCGAGGAATCCAGGCAAAGCACGGAGTATGAAGAATTCTGGAAGGAACTGAGAGCCGGACATTACCAGGCCGGGTTATTTCGTCGTATCGATAAGCAGGGCAACACAGTCTGGATAGAAGCCAGTTACAACCCTATCCTGGGGCCGGACGGTGTTCCTACGAAGGTGGTGAAGTTTGCGTCGAACGTGACCGAGAGGATAAGGATCCAGAACGATCTGGAGGATGCGGAGGGGAGGCTCCAGGCGATACTGGATAACGTTCTGGATGGCATCATCACCATCGATGATGGCGGCATCATCGCTTCGATCAATCCGGCGGCGGTAAAGATGTTTGGCTATGAGGTCGGCGATGTGGTCGGCCGCAATGTGAAGATGCTGATGCCGGAGCCGGATCGGAGCGCGCACGACAGCTACCTTGCGGCTTATCGCCCGGGAGCGCCGACGCGAGCGATCGGTGTGGGCCGCGAGTTGGAGGGCCTGCACAGCAGCGGCCGCGTGTTTCCTATGGAATTGACGGTCACCGACTTTGCCTTCCGCAAGCAGCGTATGTTTGTCGGCCTGGTTCGGGATATCACCACGCGCAAGGAGGAAGAGCAAGCTCACCGCAGGACGCGAGAAGTGCTGGACCGGACGGGAAGAATCGCACAGGTGGGTGGTTGGGAAATTGACTTGATCACCGCCAAACTGACGTGGTCCGAAGAAGCACTTCGTCTTGTCGGCTTGCCGTCCGATTGCCGGCCGACGCTCGAAGAGGCCATTCAACAACTCTTCGCGCCCGGCGCGCAGCGGATCATCAAAGGTGAGATCGAGAAAGCAGTCGCCGAACGTAGCGGCTTCGCGGTGGATCTGCCCATGACGAGTGCCGACGGGCGCCCGATCTGGGTGCGGGTGACGGGCTCAGTGGAGTGTGAAGAAGGCAAGCCGGTGCGCATGGTGGGCGCCACCCAGGATGTAACTATCCGAGTTGCCGAACAGGCCGCGCTGCAGGAGGCAAACGATCGGGCCGTGCTCGCTGCCGAATATAGCGGCATTGGGATCTGGAGTTGGGATCTCTCAACCAACCTTACAACCTGGAACTCATGGATGTACCGGCACTATGGCATGACGGAAAGGGAAGACCAGTCGGTCAGCCATGAAATTTACGCAAGCCGCATTCATCCGGATGACCGCAGATCCGTCGAACAAGCCTTGCAAGACTGCATCAACGGGATCAAGCCGTTGGACATGATGTTTCGCGTGGTTTGGGACGACAAGAGTGTACACCATCATACGGAGTGCCGGGCAGGTTAAACGCGACGAGAACGGCAGGCCGCTGCGGATGGTGGGCACCGACTGGGATGTCACCGAACTGGTCAAGGCAAACGATACATCGTGGCGGGCGTTGCAGATCGCGCAGGATTCCAACCGGACGAAGTCTGATTTTCTGGCCAACATGAGCCATGAGATCCGCACGCCCATGAACGCTATTCTGGGCATTACTTATCTGGCCCGGCGAGCGGATCCCAGCCCAAGACAGCTTGACTATCTCACCAAGATCGGAAACGCGGCGGAGTCCCTGTTGGGCATCATGAACGACATTCTGGATTTCTCCAAGATCGAAGCGGGCAAGCTGGAGTTGGAGGTTATCTCATTCTCGTTGAATGACGTTCTACGCAACCTTCTAGACGTCGTGGGACAAAAGGCGCAGGACAAGGGCGTGGTCCTGGTGACCTCAGTGTCACCCGATGTTCCCACGCATCTGGTAGGGGATCCGTTGCGTCTGGGACAAATACTTATCAACCTGGTCAACAATGCGATCAAGTTCACTGACGTCGGCGAGATCACGGTTCGGGTGGAAGCGAAGGAAATCACCAGCAACGATTTGCGTCTGAATATCTCGGTTGCCGACACCGGAATCGGTATGAGCCCGGAGCAGGTGGCTAACCTTTTCCAATCGTTTCACCAGGGAGATACGTCGTTTACGCGCAAGTACGGAGGGACTGGGCTGGGGCTCGCGATCTGCAAGCAACTCTGCGAACTGATGAAGGGACAGATCACGGTTCAAAGTGAACTGGGCAAAGGAAGCGACTTCCGTTTCACTGCCCGATTCGGTATTGCGACAGATATGGCATTGACCCCGCCTGCCGGAGTCGACGATCAGCAGCAGAAATATATCCTCATTGTCGACGACAGCCAGAATACCCGGCATTCGCTGGTGGCGATGCTGGACGGAAGTGGCTACCAAGCCAAGGCAGTTTCTTCCGGCGAGGAGGCTCTGTCTGCGCTGGCACGTGCTTCGCAAAGTGGGTTGCCGATCGACCTCGTGCTGATGGACTGGCGATTGCCGGGGATCAATGGTATTGAGGCTTCTCGCCGCATCAAGGCAAACCCCAATTTTTCGCGGATACCGGAAATTCTGATGGTTTCGGCGTTCGAACGCGAAGAGGTATTGGCCGGCCACTCGGATGTTATTTTCGACGGTTTTTTGAGTAAGCCGGTGAACCGGAAGAACCTCATCGACGCAATCGATGCCGCCCTGGGGCCGGATGCTGCGCCGGCTGAGCCCATCCTCCCGGCCAATCCAGCGGCAACAGCGGCGCCGACGCTGGTTGGACGGCGGGTGTTGCTGGTCGAGGACAACGAGGTGAACCGCTTTCTTGCTACCGAGTTGCTCAGTGACCTTGGTATCCAGGTGTCGATTGCAGTCAATGGACGCGACTGTGTAGATCGAGTCCGTGCTGGAGCTTTCGATCTGGTGCTCATGGATATTCAAATGCCGGTCATGGATGGGCTGGCGGCAACGAAGCTGCTGCGCGCGGAAAGCCGCTTTCAGAGCTTGCCGATCATTGCCATGACCGCTCACGCGATGAGCGGCGATCGTGAACGCAGCCTTGAAGGGGGGATGAACGACCATCTCACGAAGCCGATTAATCCCCAGGTGCTGATGGAGACGCTGGTTCGCTGGATGCCCGCGAAACCGATCCCGGGGCCAAAGATCGAAAGAGAACAAAAGCCGGCTGCTTCCTCCAGCGCCGGAATTCCTGAGCACCTTCCTCCATTTGATATTCGGGCTGCCCTGGCGCGGGCGAATGGCAAGCCGCAGCTTCTGCGCAAGATGATGCTGAGCTTCCGTAACCAATACAAGGGTGCGGCAGGCGAGCTGCAGCAACAGATCGCGGAAGGTAAAACGGAAGAAGCCAGCCGCCTGGCGCACTCCTTGAAAGGAGTCGCAGGGACATTGGAGGCAAAGGAACTGGCATCCACCGCGGCGAATATCGAACACGCTCTCCGTGAAGGTTTGATGGACGGCATGGAGGGGCTGATCAAAACCATGGAGGGCGCTCTTGAACCGGCGATTGCGGCGGCCGGCACTCTCGAGAGGAGGATTGAGCGGCCTTTGCCGGCAGCTGCCCCGGCGAAGCCGGACATGTGTATCCTGCTGGTCGATGATCAGTCGAGCTACGTCGACGTGCTAAAAGATGCCTTCGGCAGCCACACGGAACTCTTGTATGCAAAGGATGGTTTGGCAGCATTGAAGATCGCCGCAGCCAGAGTGCCGGATCTGATCCTGCTGGACGTGATCATGGCGGGCATCGACGGGTATGAGGTTTTCAACCGCCTGAAGGCAGACCCTGTCACCCATGATATCCCAGTCATTTTTCTCACTGGTTTGGGGAGTGTTGCGGAGGAAACCAAGGGCCTGACGATGGGAGCTTGCGATTATGTGACCAAGCCTATCAATCCGGTGGCGGTTCGTACTCGGGTAACTCATCAGATTGAGCTCAGGCGGGCCCATGATGAACTGACGCGGCTCTTGGAGGAAGAGCATGCTGCCCAACTGGCGAAAGAAGCAGAGCGGGCGGCGGAGGTGGTGAGAGCCAGCCAACAGGCTTTGCAACTGAAGGACGATTTTCTATCCAACGTTTCGCACGAGCTGCGCTCACCCCTTACCTCGATTTACTCGTTCAGCTCGATCATTGCGGATGGGCTGGCGGGAGCCACCAACGAGCAGCAGGACGAATATCTGGGGATCATCCAGCGAAATGTACGCCAGCTGCAATCCATGATTGAGGATCTGCTGGCGGTTACGGCGGGCCGCACGGGGAAACTTGCCGTTCAACCTCAGGATGCTTCGGTCTCCGAGGCCATTCTGGATGCGGTTCATACGACCGAGGCCAATGCAACCGCCAAGGGGATCAAGCTCTCGTATCTCATCCCTCCGAAGTTGCCTCGGGCTTTCGGGGATCCGGTAAGGATCCTCCAGGTGCTGACCATCTTGTGCGACAACGCGATCAAATTTACGCCATCGGGTGGTACGGTGAAGGTCGAGGGCAAGGTGTTCGAAAAGGTGCCCGGCTACCTGCTGGTTGAGGTTTCGGACACCGGCTGCGGGATAAAGCCGGAGCTGGTGGAGCGAATTTTCGATTATCTCTACCAGGTGACGGAATCGAGCCAGGCTGGCCGCAAGGGTCTGGGACTTGGCCTGCACATCGCTAAGGAGTTGGTGACACGGCAAGGTGGCTCGATCTGGGCAACGAGTGCGCCGGGATCCGGCAGCGTATTTTCGTTTACCTTGCCGATTTATGTTGGACAAAAACCGGAGGAGCCGGTTCCGGCCGCAAGTGCGGATGCTTCTTCGGGGAATGGGACGAGCTTATAGCGGGGCCTAACCGGCCCGACTGGTTAACGTTGCAGTGATGAACCAAGGGCACGGCGGCTGCCCCGCAAGAGCGTATCCTGCCGAAACTTCGGTCCGGAGAAAATTTCGGGCCGAACGAAGGCCCAGGGGCTAACGAGGGTGTGTGAGAACCAGGGTTTACGGAGTTAGTCCCGCAGGGACAGCTGAACTTAGCCCAGGACGATAGTCCTGGGTGCATCCGTGAAACAAGATTAAGTCCCGCAGGGACGGCTGAAAGTTGTCCAGGATTGAATCGCGGTCTATTTCCAGCCGTCCCTTCGGGACTCTTCAACAGTGCAAGCCGGCCCAGGACTGCGTCCTGGGCTAAGTTCAACCAGAGCTGTCCAAATTAGCGGAACAATCGATTTTTTGACGATGTAACTTGTTGATTGCCTTGAGGAGGGTGCGGCCGAACAGCATCAGGTTGCTTCTGTTTGACCGGTTGCTGTCTAACGCGGACTCTTGAGAGCCTTAGAACCTGCGTGAGAAGTAAAAGAAAACCGCAGATCTCTCCACTACGCTACGCTCCGGTCGAGATGACAATTTTGTTTGAGTATAGTATTCCGCGTTTCCAGCAGAGGTCCGCGAACACTGCAGATCCCTCGGCTTCGCTCGGGATGACAAAGGAAAGGGCAACGGTTCCATAAGCGGTGGTTGCTGAACCGAAACGCTTTTCAAATCTAATTTGGACAGGTCTGAGTTCAACTGTCCCTGCGGGACTCAATTTTCTGTGATGGCCGTTCTCACACAGCCTCTGAAGCCCGGGGTTTGTTGGGCCTGATACAAAGAATGAGATCGGTGAACCCGGAAGATTCGCGCATTTCCAAAAAAGCTAATTTGGTGAAAGTCTGAGGGGTACCCGTGCGATTTCCTTTCCTTCAATCTGAGATCCTGGCGAACCGTTCGATGTAGTTCGTGCATCAAAAAGCGGTAACTTTTTGGCGGCAGAAGGCAGTCAGATGACCAAGGGCAAGGCAAGGCTTCTCTGGGTATGGGTGCTCGCGCTCTCGTTCAGTACGGCAAGCGCCCAGAGCGCGCAAGAGATCATTCAGCAGGCTGTCAATCACGAACGCGCCGCGGACCAGAACGACCACTCGAACTGGACTTACCTGGAAGAGAGCGATAAGCCGAAAGAGCACATTTTGCAATGGGTCGCGGGGACACAACATGGAAACGTGGAACGAGTTTTGGAGAAGGACGATCAGCAACTCACCGAATCTCGCCAGCGAGAGCTGATTGAGAAATACCTGCACGACACTCGAGCCCAGAACAAACAGGTTGCCGAAGCGAACCACGACAACAAACAGATCGATGACCTGTTAAAGCTTCTGCCCATGGCGTTCGTATGGACACAAACAGCAGCGACCGCGACTACCACCTCGCTGCACTTCGATCCCGCGCCAAACTTTCATCCGCCGACAAGGGAGGCGCGAGTGTTCAGCGCCATGACGGGCGACCTGGTGGTCGATAACCAGCAACAACGTATCTGCAAGATAAAGGGGCACCTGATCCACGACGTCACTTTCGGCGGCGGGCTACTGGGAAGGTTGAAGGAACGCAGCTCCTTTTCGCTCGAACAACAACAGGTCGGCGCTTCGATTTGGGAATTGACACAGATCCATGTCCACCTGGAAGGGAACGCGCTTCTTTTCAAAAGCGTGTCACTGGAGCAGGATGACAAACGGTCTAGATTCCTGGCTGAGCCGGGTGACATGGGTTTAGAGCAGGCGGCCAGTATGGTGATGAGCCAGCCGCAGTTATTCGCCCACAGCGGGCCGGAGAGTGGTGCGCCGGGAGCTGAGGGTTGCTGTGTTGGAAAAATGAAAGGATTGGGAACCAAACCCTAGGGTTTAGGGGATCAGTGGTCTACCAGGTCTCGTGAAAAACGAGCGAGACCCCCCGAATTTCCTGTACGCAGACTACGCTACACAGAAAATCGGGGGTGTGGGGCACCCCTGAGGTGCCGCTACTTGGGTGCGGACGCGGGTTCCAACTCCGCGGAGTTGTTGGCGGCGGCGTGAGCTTGTTGCAGGCGGTATCCGGCGCGCGTACGCACGTGGTACTTCTGCAGGTCTTTTCCTACCAGCTTGACGGTGATGGTGCGCCAGCCTGCGCTGGGGTTGGGTTGCGGATAGTAGCTGAGCGAGTAGAGATGGGCCAGGTCTTCCTGGATAAAGGCGAAAGCTTTCTTTTCGTCGCCCCAATTGCGGGCGAAATAGGCCTTGCCGCCGGTGGCCTTGCTCATGCGCTCAAAGACCGCAGTGGAGATTGGCTCCAATTGCGCTTCCCGGGTGCTGATCATGTAGATGATGGTGCCCGTGGACTGAGCCAGCTCGGCTACATCTTCCGGCGGCACCAGGCTGGCATTGTCAGGACCATTGGAGAACACCACCACCACTTTTCTTCCGCTGTACCGAGCAGCGTCTTCCACGGTCAATAAGAGGCAGTTGTATAGCGCGGCATCATCACCGGCAACGGTGCTGCGGACGCCGCGGAGGACCTGGGATCGATCGGTCGTAAGCGCAGAGTTTCGGGAAAGATCACGGCTGTAGGAGTAAAAAGCGACCTTGTTCGCGCCTTCAAGGGAGCGAATAAAGTCAGTGATGGCGTCCTGCGCGAAGACAAAACCGCGGTACATGTAGTTGCTGGTGTCGAAGAGGACAAAGACATTGGCACCCGAGACCTGGGCGGGGATCGTCGAAACATCCTCACCAAGTACAGCGGACGTGCTTTTTCCGACCGCTTTTGCCGGGACCATAGGCGATTTTGATTTTGCAGTCGACTGCGGACCGGCCGCGACGGCGGCTTTACCAGGAGTTGCATTCGGGCCCGGCTGCAGGACCTGCCGAGTCCCCTCGTTGCCTTCCTCAAAAGTCGCAAGTCTCTCCGGGATTTTGTCTTCGGTAATGGCGAAATTCTCCGGGCCGAGACCGGATACATAGTTTCCTTTGCTATCAGTGACGGCGACGTTTAACTGCACGAGATCGACGTTCACACGAATGTTCGTCGAGTCATCCTGGGCGCCGGTAAAGCGGTCGCCCACGAAAAAGAGAGTGACTAAAGTTGGAAGGAGAAGAAGGTGTCGCTTTGCCATCATCATCTATCTGTCCTATGCATCCCGTTATTTGTGGCCGCCCGCGGCTGAGCTTACTTGAGACTCCCCCTGCACCCCATTTTCCTGGGCTGCGGAGGAAGCTTCTGTTACTTGTGGCAGGGCAATTTTTCCCTGCCGGAATTCTTCGCCGGTTTCCCTCATGGCGCGGGTGAGCGCCGGCCAATCTTCGATATCGGTGGCGAAAATATTGGCCACCATGTGACGGGTCAACTCTGGAACTAAACGATTGAGCATGACGGGCGAGTAGCCTTTCTCATCCGCCAGGCGGGCCCAATAGAGATTGGTCGAGTCCCATGACTCACCCAGGAGGCGGCTGGAATTGCCTCCGAAGGCCGGGAACGGTTGCACGTTCAAAAGCTCGCAGCGATAGTTTTGCGCCAGTACGGGATGGGGGGTGCCAAAGTCCCGCGAGAGGCGCTGCAGATTGACCTCGGCGGAATTTTGACGGGTGAGGGTGTCTAATTCCCCGCCGGCAGCTCCCCAGGCGGCTGTTTCCTGGGGATATTTATGGCGAAACTCCGCGGCCAGGTAAAAGGTATCTGCCGGGGTTAAGGGGACGAGACTGGCTGCGACGTCACCGGCATGCAGGGCATGCTCCACTTCACCCAGCCGTTGCGGTGGCAGGCGCCCGGAGAGAATATCCATCACCTTATCGCGTAATTCCTGGTTTGACGCCGCCGCGGTCACGAGATCTTCTCCGCTGCGCTGATAGAGGGCCGCAGCGTGGAGTTCGTTTCTGGTCACGCTCCACCAGCGGGGCAAGGTTGCGCTGACCAGCAGATCGGCCGTCACTTCCTTCCAGATGAGGGCTTGCACGTTCTTGGGAGCAATGAAGTCTTCTTCTGTGCTCGCCAGTACATAGGGCAACTCGGCTAGGGAGCCGACCAGGTAGGCGCCACCACCCGCCGGTGATCCCTGGTTGAACAACTCAGGGGCCTGCCAGAGCTGAGTCACGCCCATAATGGTTTCTCCCGAGAAGTCATGGGAGCGGACAAAGAGCGGGTTGTTGTGCAGGAGCTGGGCGCCCGGCGGCTCGTAGTAGGCGTAATTAAGACCGACCACCGCGTCGCGGAGAAACGGCGTGAGTTGCCCCCGGGCGGTTTCCAGTTGAGCGCGCGAGCCGGGTCCCTTGATCACTTTGGTGATGTCAACATGGACTTGCAGTTCGGCATGCCGGTTGGCGTAAACCCCGGGCGCCCATTCTGTTTTTTCGCTCTCGGTAAAGATGGGCCGAGGCAGCTCAAACTCGCGCAGCTCGCTGGCCAGCGGGAGCATGTTGCCGCCAGCCGGCGCTCCCCCCACCATCTTGTTGAGCCCATCGCCGAGCGCGAAGAGGGTATCGAGCGAAACCAGGCGCTGATCGTCGAGTACGGCGCGCATTTTGGCGGCCATTTCCTGGCGCATACGTTGGCCATCTGGAGAAGTTTGAGGGGGCCCGGCCAACAATTCAATCAATTCACCCTGCGAGAGGTCGGCTTTGCCGCTTGCGGCCAACGCAACGGTCTTTAGCGAGGTCTGGCCCGCATCGAACAGGTGGGGAAGAGAGTCCACGGCGGCAAAGGGAGCAATGGCCCGCTGCCAGGACTGGTTGAGATCGCCGCTGCGAATCTCCCCCTGGCGAGCGAGAATCTGCCAAATGCCCAGGTTGGCTTGAAACATGCCCATGGCGTTTCCACGGAGGCTGTGGTTGGAGATACCGTCGACGGCGTCAGCCACCTTCACAAAGCTTTTGATGGAAGTGTCGTCAAGCTCGGGAAATTCTGAAAATACGAGGTACCAATTACTAAGCTGCGAGAACTTGCTGGCCAGCAGCAGCGCGGTTTCGGGAGTCAGGCGCTGGTCTGCAGGGCGGCGTCTATCGACCTCATTGAGCATGAGATAGACCTGCAGCGGCCCGAGATCGGTATCGATGCGAGACATGGCGGTCATGGCTTCGAGGAGCTGTTCCGGCCGCTTCCAATTGCGCGCGCGCCGGGCCCAATCCTTGGCGAGTTTTGGCTCCGATTTTTCAGCCAGGACCTGCTTCCAAACTTCGAGGTTGCCAGGGATGCGAGGTTGGCCATCGGCGTCCCACTGCAGCCTGGTAAACAGCATCAGCAAAGCAGGGGCTTTGCGAAACACGGCACGGGCGGGATACGCCTTGGGATCGGGCTCGCGGAACGCGTCATAAAGACGGTGCAGCCGGGGACTCGTTGTCAGGTACGCCTGCTGGGTCGCGTTTACCCGCGAGAGAGAGTCAAAATACACGGCCAACCAACCGTTGTCGGTATCAACCAGGCGAAGGACAAAGTCGCCGGGGGATCTTGGGCTGACCCCAACCAAGTCCCTCCAGCCTGCTTCGGCAGCATTTCCGCCAGGCACGACCACGCGGCCACCGCGAATGTAAATCTGCGTTCCGTAGAAGTCCAGAACCGGGCCGTAGGGCAGAAGTCTCCCCAGCCCGGGGGAACGTTCCAGGGCGATTCGGGTTTCGGAGTCGGTGTTGGAAAGGGCCCAGTACAGGCGGTCAACCGCCGGCTCATGCAGCAGAATGTCGACCAACGTCTGCGAGCCTCTGTTCTTGGCTAAGCTGAGGGACTTCCAGGCGTTTTCGTTGAACAGGACGGGTACGCGGGATTCAGGAAAAGCATAGGTGAAGGTTTCACCCTTCTCAAGCGCCTCTTCCAGGGCAGTCAGAGGGAAACCCGAATCGGTGGTCAGGAATGCGCGTTCCGGATCCGCTGTCATCAGGGTTGAGCCTTTTTGCCCGCAGGCCGGCCGCGCGTGATAACCGAGAATGCTCAGGAGTGGTTCTGCATCCGCACAGTTGGCAATGCGGATTTCGCCGGTCGATCCGGCCAGCATTTGAAGTTCCCTTGCCTGGTGAAGATAGCGGTCGAGTAGACGCAAGTACTCCGTCGGCACGCCGTTCAAGTACCCGGTCGAATAGGCATTGCGGGCCACCAGCGGCAAGACGTCGTCGAGAGCAATCTGCTGGCTGATGCCGGCCATGCGCAGGAAAGACCGCAAGGGCCCGGGTATGACCACCGTGTTGTCGGGGGGAGAGACGTAGGTGACGGTGTGGGAAGGTTTTTTGGATGACGAGAGGGGTTTGGAAGGAGTCCCGGTGCTACCCGTCTGCGCCCAAGTAGCAGGGCACTGAGAGAAGACGCCGGTAGCAAGAAGGAGAGCGGACAAGCAAATAACTGGCTTCACGGCGGACGCCTCTTCAAGAAACTTCGAGACCTGCGGCAACTACGATTTGGGGTTCAACTTTACATCTGAATCCTGGCCCGCACACTTAGAACCCTGAGATTGTCACAACTTGCCGGTGGGTCACAACCTTGTTCTGCGACGTCCCTCTGGTCCACAGCTTTCGTGTGAGAAAAGATACACCACCTTTTCACGCAATAGGTGAATATCTATTCGGGGTCATCAAAACGGTGCAGTCCGGCTGTACTTAAATGAGAATTGCATGCGAAGTGGTGCAGGCCAGATGGGAATGTTTGTTTTGTAAAAGGTAAACCCCTAGCGCTCGGTAGCCCGCTTGAAGTTTTGCGCCGCCTAACCATCGGACGGTTGAAAAGCCAATGAAGTTGTGTGTGTCGAGCTGATCTGTCTGACAGAAGACGGTTAACTATTGTGCTAATGCGCTAAGAAGCGGGCGTTTGCGTCTCTTCAATTGTCTTTTGTTTGTCTTTTTTTTGTTTGCGTCCGGCAATTTGTGGGGCGGCAGGGCCGAAATGATCGAGAAAGTTGGGAGGGCGACACGGGGTTGATCTGGCCCGCCAAAGATGGTCTTTCCTCGCTGCGTGCAATATGACCGGTCAGGGGCAGGAGAGAATCTGGGCCGATGAAGAAAAGATCAAGCGCTAAAAGAGTCTGCGTGAGAACCAACCGATTGTAAAATCAGTCCCGCATGGACGACTGAAAGTTACCCGAAGGCAATCCCAGGTACTCCCATCTCAAGATATCCCGCGCGGTTGAGAATTCCCGATCCGCTCCCCGAATCCAGGAACGCGGACTCGTGAGAGCCTTAGAATCTGCGTGAGAAGTAAAAGAAAACCGCAGATCTCTCCACTACGCTACGCTCCGGTCGAGATGACAATTTTGTTTGAGTATAGTATTCCGCGTTTCCAGGAGAGGTCCGCGAAAACTGCAGATCCCTCGGCTTCCCCGAATTTCCTGTCGAGAGTTGCGACTTCGGTCAGCTGCATGTGGTTCTCTTTAGGGAGAACCACATAAGTGGTACTGGTGAGAGCGGTGAAGTAGGAAATTCGGCTGCTCGGGATGACAAAGGAAAGAGCAACGGTTCCATAAGCAGTGGTTGCTGAACCGAAACGCTTTTCAAATCTAATTTGGACAGGTCTGAAGTTCAGCCGTCCCTGCGGGACTCGATTTCGAGATGGTCGTTCTCATGCAGGGCTAAAAGCCCAGATCTTTTCGGGCTGATTTGACCGAGGAATAACGTCTTGGAATGCGGTTCTTACACGCTCTAAGCTGCCGCGTTGCGGCCATTTATTTCGGCCCACGTATGCTGGGGCACCCGTCCTCGGCGTCATGTCAATCTTTGGTGAATCCAATGGCTGGTTTATTGACGCCGGTGGGACGGTGCCATAGATTCACTGCAATATGCAAGATATTGATTTTGGCAAACTTCTGAGTGACTACAGGCAAGCCATCGACAAGTGGGTGGCGGCGATTGAAGCCGAAGAGGCGCTGGCGAATGATGATCACTCCATGGTTGAGATGGAGAAGTGGGACGCGGCCGGCTTTACGGTCCATGATGCAGAAGCTGCCGCGAAAAACGCCCGGGATCGATATAAGAGCGCGCTGCGGAAGAAAAATTACGGGTTTTAGTTCACTCCCCCTCCAGACTTACAAGTGGGAATTGCAACGGGATGAAGGTCGTCATTACGGCTGCTAAATTCCACAGCGAACGCCTGCGTAGTCTCGCTTCCGAAAATATCAATTGCACGTACGAGAATGGAGCGATTGCCCGCATTTTCGTACGCGTGGAAGCCGGAGACCAATGGGAGTTCCCTGTCTTTGCGGGTGCGGTACGCCGCCCAACCCGGCCTGAAGGTTTCGTTCTGAGCATCCCAATCGACGTCCCAGTAGTCGATGTAGTCTGACCACTTCTCCGCTTTGCTGCGTACCTCTTCGGGAATCCATTCCGGGTTCGATATCACAAAACCTTTGAGAACAACTCGCGCAGTCAAAGGACCAGGCTGCTCGATTTCCGCTTCCAGATAGGCCAGGGAGCGGAAGCGTACGTCACCCTTGGCGACGGCTTGCGGTTCCATCACTTCCTGGGGAATCCGCAAAAGCGACAGCTTGATTCCCTTCTGCGTGGCCGCATCGATCATGAGATCCCATCGTTCAGTGTTCCAATTCCACCCGAGCACGTGCAGTTCTCGCTGTTTCAACGTCGCACATTCGTCTACTGCAGCGTTGATGTCTGCTGTCGTGATCGCCGCATCGACTGCTCCAACGTGTACCACGGGGTTGTTCTTCGCGCCGTGTGCAGCATAGAGCTTCCGAATGAATTCCACATACTCACCGGGAAGCGCGAAGTTGGCTTGCTGCCAATATTCGCGTTCATGCTTTCCCAGATTCAGCACCGCAAAGGGGCGGTGTTGGTGAATGCTTACCAAACGCTTGCGGGTGGTGTGGATACCCCAGCGACCGAGATCACAGCCGATCCATCGGCGATTTAGCTTTTCGGCAACGGAGAGCATGGTGCCGGAGCCGCAGAAAAAATCAGCGACTAAATCGCCCGGGGAGGACGCGGTTTGTACAATGCGCTGCAGAAGAGCCTCAGGTTTTTGTGTGGGAAACCCACAGTTCTCTGTACGGTCCGCGGGCTGCAACATCGAGATGCGCCAGACGTCATCCACGGTTCGCTCGTCGGTCTCGCGGTACATGACTTTTCCATCCGCACCCTTCGCGTTGACGATCGCAGCCTTGTTCTTATCCCACGAGCGGACGAGCTGCTTTACGCTCCCTTCGCTTCGCTTCTCCACTTGCGGATGGAACTGGTAGGAGACGCCTTTGCGGTACCACAACACGACATCGTGATTGGAGGCGAAACGTTTCACATTGCCTTGAAATTTGTTGTAGTAATACCAGACGATTTCGTTCAGGAAATTCTCCGCGCCGAACACTTCATCGCCGATGGCTCGGAGCAGGTGACTCACGTGCCAATCGCAGTGGAGGAACAAGGTTCCGGCAGGCGAGAGCAGATCTTTGATGAGCCGCAGACGTTCGTACATCATTGCCAGGTAGCCGCCGGTACCGATTTTCCATGAATCGCGATAGGCGACTTGCTGGTGGCCGGTCGCAGCAGCGAAGGAGAAGTCTGCTCCCGTGGCAAAAGGCGGGTCGATATAAATCAGGTCTATCTTTCCCGCAAACTCTTTCAGCAACGATCCCATCACGAGGAGGTTGTCGCCCCAGATGAGCTTGTTTCGCCATTCTGTGGGTGGTCCGTAGAGTTCCACGGCTTGCAAAGGCAGGTTGGCACGCGGAGTTTCTGGGAGTACGCCTTCGTCGGTGTACTTGCCGGGCCAGACGAGTTCTGTTTTTGTGACTGGAGGTTTTGTCATCGACTGTTAGAGGATAGAACGAACCCGGGTCGGGATGACAAAGGGGAGAGTAGGGTCTCCATCTGGGGTCTGTTCGACGCAGCGAGTTTGGTTGAGGTTAGGATTCTTCGAGGTTTTCGGCGCGGTGTCCTGCGAACCAGGTCTCGTGAGCATGCAGGAGGGTGACTGCGTGCTCGACGTTCTGCTCCGCGGACCGATAGGCCGAGTTTTCACTCTCGTAATTTACCAAGTCCTCGAGTTTTTGACGGCCCAGAATATCCATAGATCAAGGCTACCTTAATTTCCTCGGCGCGCGGCGAGGAAAGTTTAGATGTGGTATCGCCTTGACAAATGGCTGGAACCATAATCACATCAATCAAAACGGGTTATGCAAATCGTAATCGTGGTGGAGACATAATGGTCCTTCCTGCCAGGGCGCAGCTCATTCACTTGTCCGCGGTCGATGTTGGGATCATTGCCGTTTATTTCGCCATGGTGCTGTTTATCGGCTTCTACGTAAGGAGCTCGGCGAAAACCAGCAAAGAGTTCTTCATGGCAGGAAGGGAGATGACCGCGTGGATCGCGGGGCTGAGCTTCATCTCCGCAAACCTTGGATCACTGGAGATGATGGGCTGGGCGGGTTCCACCTATCAATACGGCATCCTCGCATTGCACGCTTATTGGATTGGGGCCATACCGGCGATCTTGTTTCTGGGCCTGGTCATGATGCCGTTCTACTACATTTCCAAGACATACTCGGTTCCCGGATATCTGCATCTACGCTTCGGTAATCCCACCCGGGCTATGTCAGCCATCAGCTTTGCGTTCATGACCATTCTGATGAGCGGCATCAATATGTACTCGATGGCGCTGGTGATGAAGGTGGTTCTTGGTTGGGACCTCAACTTCAGCATCTGGCTGTCATCCCTGGTGGTGGCTATTTACGTGGCCCTGGGCGGTCTGCGATCGGCAATCTTTAATGAGATTCTGCAGTTCGTGTTGATCTGGGCCGGGGCGCTGCTGATCCCGATCCTTGGGATGGTGGAAGTGGGCGGGTGGAGAAACCTGACGCGCCAGATCGAACACAATCTTGGGCGATCGGATTACACCCACCTTTGGAGCACGCTGGGGCACTTCAAAGAGAACCCGATGGGTGTTCACTGGACCGGCATTGTGTTCGGTTGGGGCATGGTGCTTTCGTTTGGGTACTGGACTACCGATTTTCTGGTGGTGCAGCGGGTGCTTGCCGCGAATAGTCTTCGGTCCGCGCGGCTCGCGCCGATCATCGGCGCGGCGTTCAAAATGCTGGTGCCGCTGATCGTCATTCTTCCTGGACTTCTGGCTTTGGCGGTTTTGCCGTTTCGCCTTCTGCCGGAGAGCGTAGCCGTGGCCACCAATGGGCACAGCTATAACGAGGTGTTGCCACTGATGCTGGTGCGCTACTGCGGACCCGGTTTGATAGGGCTGGGAGTGACCGCATTGATCGCTGGTTTCATGTCAGGCATGGCGGGGAACGTGAGCGCATTTTCTACGGTGTGGACTTACGACATTTATGGCGCATTTCTACATAGGAAAGCCTCGGACCGGCACTACGTAGCAATGGGCCGTTGGTGCACGCTGGTTGGTGTGCTGGTGTCTGTGGGAACGGCTTACCTGGTACAGCATTCGGCCAGCATCATGGACTATGCGGTGCAGCTCTTCAGCTTCTTTGTCGCGCCGCTTTTCGGGACCGTGATCGTCGGCATGTTGTGGCAGCGGGCGACCGACAAAGGCGGATTTTGTGGACTGGTGGCGGGCACGCTGACTTCGATCGGACTGTGGCTTTGGGTGGTCAAGGACCCCTCCGCACTGCGTTATGTCGCACTCTCCCCCGACGCCAAAGACATGGCGGAGAACATGTACCGCGCATTATGGGCCTGGATGGTTTGTGTGGGGGTCACGATCGTGGTGAGCCTGGTAACCAAGCCGCGGAGCAGGGCTGAGCTCGAGGGGCTGGTGATGGGAGCATCCGCAATACCAACATCGGAACCCGGCCGTTGGTACCAGGAACCCATATTCTGGGGAGGCGCTATCGCTGTGGTGTTTGTGGTTCTGAACATCGTGCTGTGGTAACTGATGGAGGAATGATGATCAAGGCGTGGCTGAGAAGTTGGGTTTGGATTTTGTTGCTCTTGCCGGCGAACATCGTTTACGCGGCCCCGAATCCGGAGTGGACAACACCGATTGCACCCTTTCGGATTGCGGACAACCTGTACTACGTGGGGAGTAAAGATCTGGCCTCTTATCTCGTTGTGACTCCGAAAGGGGACATCCTCATCAATTCGAGCCTCGAGAGCTCTCCTGCTCTCATCAAAAAAAGTGTGGAACAGCTTGGGTTTCATTTCAGCGATATCAAGATCCTGCTCATCAGCCATGCGCATGCTGATCATGACGCGGGCAGCGCTGAAGTGAAGCGGTTGACGGGCGCAAAGTACATGGTGATGGATGGTGATGTCGCGGTGGTGGAGAGTGGCGGGGCAAAGGACTTCGCCTATCCCAAGGACCTGTATCCGGTGACCAAGGTGGATCGCGTGTTGCACGACGGCGATGAGGTGGGGCTGGGCGGCGTGGTGCTGGTCGCGCATAAGACTCCCGGACATACGCGCGGTTGTACGACCTGGACGATGCGGGCAATGATCGAAGGTAAACTGCGGAATGTCGTGATTGTGGGTAGCTGGAATGTGAACCCGGGATTCCGTTTGGTGGATCGGCCGGGGAAACCTGCTTCTTATCCCGGAATTGCCGCAGATTATGAGCGAACCTTTGTGGTTTTGAAAAAGCTTCCTTGTGATGTTTTTTTAGGAGCGCATGGGGCTTATTTTGAAATGCTGGAGAAGCTTAATCGCATGAAGGCGGAGCGGAGAGAAAGTATGGATTGATCCAGATGGTTACAAAGCAGCAGTGACGGAACGGGAGCTCGCGTTTGAGAAGGAACTCAAACGACAACAACAGGGTGGGAGCTGACGGTCAAGATAGAGCGTAGGTTGTAAGGAGTGGCCGGTTTAGAGCTGTGGTAACCGCTCCAGTGTGGCCTTGTCAGGAACTCCGTTGAAGTATTTTGCCAAGGCTTGGTTGAAGACTTCGTTTTCTGGATGGGATGCCTCGGCGAAGAGAGTGACCGAAGAGTGAAACTTGAGATCGTCAGGATAGCCGAAGATGTCTTCGATGGAGCGGCCGGATACGGCGGTTACCAGGGTTGTGCAGTCGCGCAGACGGTCCCCGAGCAGGGGGTGAGCAAGATACGCTTTGGCCTCGTCGATGCCGGAAATGGCAAAGCGCTGAGCCATGGGACTTGAGCCGAGACCTTCCAATTGAGGAAATATGAACCACATCCAGTGGGAGCGCTTTTTCCCAGCACACAGCTCCGACCTCACCTGCGCGAAGCAGGAGGCTTGGGCGTCGACGAAGCGCTGCAGCCGGTAAGGGTCAGGCATTGCGTTTCCCCAACACTAGGATGTTGGCGGGAGTGAAAGGTTTGCACTCAATGCAGCCGTCCGAGAGTCTGATAGAAATGCAGATGATTGAGAAAGCGCGCCGGAACGGCAGGCAATTCATGAACCCGGTGCCCACTTCCGTTGGGGGTTTCTCCACAATGTTTAAGGTGTTGTGGCGGTACCTGACCGGCCGGGAGGAGCGGACTCCGAAGCGCCCGCTGGGACCTTTCCGGACTGACGCGCAAATCTATGACCAGCCACCAATGAGCGGGCTTCGCGTGACCTGGATGGGCCATTCGTCCACGTTGCTGGAGATCGACGGTGTTCGGATACTGGTGGATCCGGTATGGGAGCAGCGGGCGGCGCCTGTCGAATGGTTCGGACCCAAGCGATTTTTCGCCCCCCCTCTGCCGTTGGAGAAATTGCCGCCGATCGATGTGGTGCTTTTTTCCCATGACCATTATGACCATCTTGGTGCGCGCACCGTGCGCCACCTGACGCAACTGGAAGCGACCGCCGGCGCGCTCTGGGTCACCCCGCTGGGCGTGGGGGAGATCCTCAGGCAGTGGGGCGTGAAACAGGCGCACGAATTGGATTGGACAGAGAGCGTGCAGGTGGGGCTGTTGGAGGTAACGGCGCTACCGACGCGCCACTTCTCCGGTCGGAGTCTTGCGAGCCGCTTTGAAACACTGTGGACCTCGTTCGTCCTCAAGGGCCCGCGCCACCGCGTCTTCTACGGAGCAGATTCGGGGGAATGGGACGGCTTCAGGGAGATTGGCCAGGCGTATGGACCCTTCGATTTGACTATGCTGGAGATTGGCGCCTTCGATCCCATGTGGGCTGATATCCATATGGGGCCCGATGGAGCGGTGAGAAGCTTTCGGGCTATGGGCGCCACAGGGCTTATGATGCCCATCCACTGGGGGCTGTTCAGCCTTGCTTTGCATGCCTGGCGGGAACCCATCGAGCGCGTGTTTGCCGTAGATGGGTTGAAGATCTGGAGTCCCGAGCCGGGAGCGCCAACGGAGGTAGTGAAGGAAATTGAGTTACGGTCGGAGTGGTGGCGGCTATAGACTAACAATCCATGCGCCCCCAATGTGTCTGGTTTGTTCTGTCTGCAATGTTCCTTGGTGTTCCGAACCCCTCCCACGCCCAGCAAGCCGACTCGTTTCGTACCTGGAGTGTGTTTGGCGGCGGACCCGACAACATTCATTATTCAAGCCTGGACCAGATCAATCGCGATAACGTGCATTCCCTGCAAGTGGCCTGGACATTCGATAGCGGAGACCAGCATCCGAAATCGGAGATGGAGTGCAATCCTATCGTGGTGGATGGGGTTTTGTACGCGACCACACCCAATGGGAGCGTAGTCGCTCTCGACGCTGCGACCGGCAGCGTGCATTGGCGGTTCGACGCTACCGAGGGTCTGAGGAACATTGGCAAGGTGCGCAACCGCGGGGTGACCTATTGGGCCGACGGAGCCGATCGGCGCATCTTCGTGGGTGTGCGCCAATATCTGGTCTCACTGGATGCAACCACCGGAAAGCCGGTTACCACCTTCGGCAAAGCGGGGCGTGTCGATCTTCGTGAAGGACTGGGGCGCGAGCCGTTAAATTGGGTGACCATGACCAGCCCAGCCGTGGTCTACAAGGATCTGGTGATAGTGGGCGGGGCGATGAGTGAGACGCTGCCCGCCTCGCCGGGAGATATTCGCGCCTACGATGCGCAAAGCGGGCAATTGCGGTGGTCGTTTCACACCATTCCCCACCCTGGTGAACTTGGCTACCAAACATGGCCCAAGGATGCGTGGACTTATAGCGGTGCAGCCAACAACTGGCCGGGCATGTCGATTGACTTGAAGCGCGGAATTGTATTTGTCCCTACCGGGTCGGCTGCTTCCGACTTCTACGGAGCGAATCGAGTTGGAGACGATCTGTTTGCCGACTGCCTGATTGCCCTCAATGCCCAGACCGGCAAACGCATTTGGCATTTCCAGTTTGTGCATCACGACATATGGGACCGCGACCCGCCTTCCGCGCCCGCGCTGGTTACCGTGAAGCGCAATGGGCACGATGTGGATGCAGTGGCGCAGACTACCAAGCAGGGATACGTGTTTCTCTTCGACCGGGAAAGCGGAAAGCCGCTGTTCCCGATCAAGAGCCGGAAATATCCGCCTTCAGATCTTGAGGGCGAAGTGACGGCCAAAGAGCAGTCATTGCCGCTGTTGCCCGCGCCTTACGCGCGGCAGAAGCTGACCGCGGATATGATCACCACGCGCACACCGGAGGCGCACCAGGAAGCGCTGGAGCGCTTTAATAAACTGCGCAGCGATGGGCAGTTTATTCCCGGGAGCACCCAGGGGACCATCATTTTTCCCGGATACGACGGCGGAGCGGAATGGGGCGGCGGTGCGTTTGATCCAACCACCGGGCTGTTCTACGTGAACGCGAATGAGATGGCGTGGGTGCTGCGACTGGTCCCGCAGAAGCCGCGAACCGGCGAAGCCAATGGGCGGGAGATTTTTCTTCGCAACTGTTCGGCTTGCCACCGCGCTGACCGGACAGGGGCGCCGCCTGAGTTTCCTTCGCTGATCGGATTGGCCGATCGCTATGAGGAAGGGAGCGTACAGGAACTGATTGCGCAAGGGCAGGGGCGTATGCCTGGTTTTGCCAACCTGGGCCACGATCAGCTGCAAGCGGTATTCGAGTACGTTTACTACGGCAAGGAAACGACGGTGAAAGATAGCGGGCCGTCGCCCCTCGATGCGAAGTACATCAGTGATGGATACAATAAATTTCTCGATAAAGATGGCTATCCTGCTATTCAGCCGCCGTGGGGCACGTTGACGGCGATCGATCTGAATAGTGGCAAGACAGTTTGGAAAATCCCCCTGGGTGAATACCCTGAGCTTGCAGCCCAAGGGCTGACCGGCACCGGCAGTGAGAATTATGGGGGCGCGGTGGTGACTGCCGGGGGCCTGCTGTTTATTGGGGCCACCAACTACGACAAGGTGTTTCGTGCCTTGGACAAGACCACCGGAAAGGTGCTGTGGCAAACCACGCTCCCGGCTGCAGGGAATGCCACCCCTTCTACCTATGAGGTGAATGGGCGGCAGTACATTGTGATCGCAGCCGGCGGGGGAAAGTCCCCGGCACCCCCCGGGGGCAGCCTGGTGGCGTTCGCTCTGCCGAAGTAGGCTGCACTCTGCTACCATGCAGCGCATGTTCACTCGCAGAACCTTCGTTAGTATGACGGCGGCATCGCTTGCTGCGCGCGCCCTCCCGGCCCAGGAAACCACCTCCCAGTCGCCCGCACCTCATACCCAGACCACCCCGCAGTTTTCGGTTATGATTTGGACTTTGAAGAAGCTGGGGACGTTCGAAGAAAATTTGGACCGGGTTGCGCTGGCTGGTTATCACCATGTGGAGTTGGTGGGTGAGTTCAAACAATGGTCCGAGGAGGATTGGCGGCGGATCATGGGGCGCATGGAGACGTTGAAGATTTCGGTGGACGCAACGTCCGGGGCGAGCGCAGGGTTTGCGGATCCATCGGGCGGGGACGCTTTTCTCGCTGGTCTCAAAGATCTGATTCCAGCGGCCAAGCGATTGCAGTGCAGGCAAATCATTTTGCTATCGGGTAAGCGGATTGAGGGCGCGGCTCCCGGGAGCCAGCATGCAGCTTCCATTGAGGCTCTGAAACGCGCCGCGGAGGTGCTAAGCAGTGCCGGGCTGGTGGCGGTGATTGAACCGATCGACCGGCTTGAGAATCCTACAATCTATCTCGACGGCGTGACGGAAGCGTTCGAGATCGTTACCGCGGTCAACAGTCCCAATGTCAGGGTGCTTTATGACGTTTATCACGAGCAACGCGAGTTCGGAAATTTGATAGAGAAGTTCGAGAAGAATATTGAACTGGTTGGATTAGTTCATATTGCGGATGTTCCCGGACGGCATGAACCGGGGACGGGTGAAATTAATTACCTCAATATTTATCGTAAGCTGGCGGAGCTGAACTATCGGGGAACGGTCTGCATGGAGTTCTATCCCACCGGGGACATCGTAAACACATTGGGACGTGCTCGGGACCAGGCGCGGTCGCTGCTTGGGTGAAGGGTTTGGTGCGATAGCCGTGAGGTAGGAAATCCGGGTACGCTCCTAATGACAACCGGCAGAGCTGCACATCGAATACCGTGGTATCCCACATCTCGCGAAAAACGAGCGAGATGCCCCGAATTTCCTGCACGCGGCCCTAGACAAGACTGCGTGTGCGCCTTTCTTTTAAGGAAAGGCGCATGAAGTGCGCGGAACCCACGAGGCTTCACAGGAAATCGGGGATGTGGGGCACCCGGCCTTGGTTGCCGGTACAGGAAACCCGGTCATTTCTCTCCCGACTCGCTTCAGCGAGCCGGCTGCTCCTAATGAACAAAATGTGTCCGGAGATAGAAACAATGGTGTCAGGGGACAAATAGGCTCGGTTTGAATTGGCGGTATGTTTGCCCTTGGGAATCGGGGAGGGATCGAGGCGCACCGCAGGTTCCTCGCTTCGCTCGGAATGACAAATAGGAGAGGGTTGTTGAAAGGGAGAGGGCTGTTGCCAAGGGAGAGGGCACTCGTGTGTCGAAGGGACCCGATGTCTCCCAGTTCATTCCTCTCTTAACTTGCCGCAGGCAAGTCGCATGCTCGGGATGACAAAAGAAAAGGCAACGGTTCGATACACCTTGGGTGGGCCGCAGGCGAGTTCCGTTTCTCCAGGAAAAAGTGCGAAAGCAGCATAGCCATTATCGTGTAGCAGGGCGTTGGAAGGGGCTTGGGAAAAGGACTGGGCTTAAGTCTTTTTCTTCGTTTTGGGAGTCGAGGCGCGCTTGCTCTTGCCGGCTTTGGCGTTCTTCTCTACGCGTAACTTCCAGGCCGTGCGGAGTGCCCCGGCGAGGGCGTCTTCACTCGCTTTTGCCAACCGGATGTGCGTTGCCCCCATTCGGCCCCATCCGCCGGCAACCGGAAGGAATAAGTCTGGCTGCTCTTCAACAAACGCAACCTGCTGCTCGGGCGAGAGCATCAGGTTGCCGTACCCCTGCTTCACAGAGGCCAACGTGGCGAATATTCTGCCTGCGACGCGGAAGTCGACGGCCCCCATGTGAGACCCCTCTTCTGCACCTTCCAGAAGCAGCGCCAGCCGCCGGAAATCTTGAGCGTTCATAGGGAACTCAGCGAACAAGCGTGAGATAAAGAGCCATGGCGATGCCTAACGATGCGAGCACCAGCCCCAGAATCACAGCGTCGGTTGACACGCGGCCCGGCCTCCATGTGCCGGAGCGCAGTTCACGCACCAGTTGGAAGTGACGGACAACCGCAGACAGGGTAACGGCGACGCCCATGGCAACCAACATCACTCCGGACCAGAGCGACAATCCGGTGGTTTGAGCGGGCAGATGAGACGCGCTTGCACTCAGCTCGCGAAGAAACAGGCCGAAGCGGCTCACGGCAAAACCGACGCCCATCAGACCGAGACCAGTGCGAATCCAGGCAAGAAAGGTTCTCTCGGCCGCGAAATACACTCTCGGATCTTGCTCCGCCGGCGTCTCCATGCAGGGATTGTATGCAGCAGGGCTAAGCTTTGGCTAGTTCTCAAGGCTGGTCTCGACTCCGCGTTCAGAGGCTGTACCCGCGAGCAGCCCGTTCACGCGAATGCGAAGCTGCTCTGCGTCGAACGGTGCGCGAACTTTCATGTCGTTGTCGAAGTAGACAAATACATCCCGGCGCTTTCGCTTCGCCGCGTCGCGAGCGCTGGCTTTTCTTCCATCCGCTACTTCTTCTCCCTGGGCCCAGGCAACGACTCGGCGAGCCCATACATCGAGGGCATCGACTTCGTAACCGCTGGCATACAAGACTTCGCTGCCGTGAAGACGGCAATAAACGAAGTTCGATGTTACGTCCATGAGCAACGGCCACTCTACCGTATCCGCCACCACCGAGCCCACGCCATAGCGCCTGAGCAGCCTGATGAATCTTTCAGTAACGAAGCTCTCGTGGCGAATCTCCAATGCGTGACGCAGGGGGGCATCCTCTCGCACCTGAAACCAGGAACGGTCTTTCAGACGGTCATCGTGGTTCCGGGCGAGCTCAGCGGCTTGCTTCAAGGTTCGCGGCAATAAGGAGAAGAATTGTTCAAGGCGTTCGGGCTCGAAGGTGAAGTTAGGGGGAAGTTGCCACAGGATGGGTCCTAGCTTGGCTCCGAAGTGCAGCAGCCCCTGAGCGAAAAAATTTGCCAGTGCTCCTTCGACATTCCGCAGTCGAAGCATGTGGGTTATATAGCGGGAGCCCTTGATGGCAAAGGTGAAGTCCTGCGGTGTCTGGCTGTGCCATTGCAGGAAGCTTTGCGGCCTGTGCAGCGAGTAAAACGATCCATTCAACTCGATGGTGTCGAACTTTCGTGAGGCAAACTCGAGTTCCCTCGATTGAGGAAGCTTCTCAGGGTAAAAGACACCACGCCAGCCTTTATATCTCCAGCCGGAGATTCCTATGTGGATCTTGCCGTGGGATGCCGTCTCCAGCGCCATTCGTTCTTAACGCGGCGAGGCGTCTTTGTTGGCCTGGTGCCGTCGCTCAGAGCTGGTGCGGAGTTTTTCATAGGTCCTGGACAACTCGTCGAGCTCGAGATCCGATAGATTTTCTACGTCGATCATTCTGTTCTTAGCTTTGTCTACCGCGTGGATGAGCTCGTTCAGTTTCAAGTGAATGGCTCTGGCATCGCGGTTCTGAGTGTTCTGGATGAGAAATACCATCAGAAAGGTCACAATGGTTGTGCCAGTATTAATGACCAGCTGCCAGGTGTCGGAAAAGTGGAAGATCGGGCCGGTAAGGGCCCAGATCAAGATGACCCCGATTGCCGAAACAAAAGCCCACCGGGAGCCGAGGTAATGCGAGCTTCGAGCGGCAAAGCGGCCGAACTGGCCGGAAGGAGTCAGCATCGCCGGCTCGTTTGCGGGAGCCGTCTCAGCCGGTTGTTGTGCGACCTTCACGGCTACTTTGGCGGCCTTCATCACCGCCTCCTTGCGGTGGCATATTCCGCAGCCACTTTCAGATCTTGGACCAGGCTCGCGATCTCGGCATCTTTCGCGGCGGGTTCAGGCATGCGAAGGATAGCGGAGGGGTGAATGGTCGCGGTCACCGGACCATAATTGGTGGGAAATACCTCTCCGCGGTGCTTCGTGAGTCGGAACTGTGCCCCAAGCAGACTTTGCGCCGCAGTCGCACCCAGGCAGACGATGAGCTGCGGACGGACAGCGGCAATTTCCGCTTCCAACCAGGGACGGCAGGCCGCTATCTCAAGAGAGTTTGGTTTCTTATGCAGCCGAATCCTGCCGCGCGGTTCCCATTTGAAATGCTTCACAGCGTTGGTGACGTACACCTCAGTTCGATCGATGCCGGCGGCCTCGAGGCATTTATCAAGCAGCTGACCGGCTGGTCCGACGAATGGCTTCCCTTGCCGGTCTTCGTGGTCGCCGGGTTGTTCTCCCACCAGAAAAACGGCCGCATGGGCCCGTCCTTCCCCAAAAACGACTGCGGTCGCTTCCCGATAAAGGTCGCATCCACGACATTGCTTTGCCGCTTCCCTTAGGGTGTTGAGGTCATGGCGTTCAGGGAGGAATTCCAGGGCCGAACGCGGGGTTGGGGCAAATAGATTCATCGCCCATTTATGATGCAGTTTTCGCGTTTGAGGCGGGAGATTGCGAAAAAAAAGCCGCGGTTCTCTCCGCCGCGCTTTGGTCAAAGTTCGCTAGCTGGATTTCTTCTTCGGGACCTTGGCGCCGTTTTTACGGGCCTCAGACAAGCCAATCGCTATTGCCTGCTTCTTGCTCTTCACGGTGCCCCCTTTTCCGCCTTTACCGGATTTGAGGGTGCCGGTTTTTTCGCGATGTACCGCGCTCTTGACGCTTTTACCTGCTGCTTTTCCGTATTTTGCCATGTTTGTCCTCGGGAATGGAACGGCGGCTCACGTTTCTTGAACGCAAGCCGCCCGCAGAATTAAGCAGCAGCCTGATAGTTGACGCGCTCGGCGATTTCGCTGAGTAGTTCATCGGCATTCGCTTCTTCCATTTCGATCGATTCAAGCACAACCGCGTCCTGAGGGAGGCCCAGGATTTCGGCCCAACGGCGTAACGTTCCATACACCGCGATCTCATGGTGCTCAACCTGTTGAGCCGCGCCGATCAAGGCGATGTCTCGAATGGATGGGTCGGTCACATCCTTGATTGTGTCGGAAGCCTCGGTCGTGAGCCCGTCCACCACCTTGCAAGTCTCAGTCTTGGTTTCGCCGATGTTCCGCCGTAGCAAAGTCTCGACCTTGGTTACGTGGCCATCGGTTTCCTGCAGGTGAGTTTCAAAAGCTTTCACTAATTCAGGGTCAGAGGCTTGCTGGATGAGATCGGGGAGGGCCTTGGTGATCTTCTGTTCCATATCAAGCGCCTTTTTTAGATTGCTGAAGTACAGCGTTCTCAGGTCCTGAATGTTGGCGGAAAATACTTTCATCTCACAGCTCCTTATAGTTTGAGGTCTCGTGCCCGTGTTGCCGCACTAGTAACTGGGATGCAGACTCGTGCTCCGGGTTGCTGAGGCAGCATGCCGCCGCAGGCAACATGAATTCCACCTCGGCGGCAACACCTTTCCGATTGGCCGACATCACAACAGGGTTAAGTAACAATTTGGCAACCCAGGAGGCAACAGATGTTGAGCGAATGTTTCAATCCTGCATGCCACAAGAAGCTGGATTACTTACGGTACGGCAGAGTTGTTCGGACGGTCCGCACGTCTTCTACGGGCAAGTCTGTTGAACACTACTGGCTGTGCGGGGTCTGCTACGGCACATTTGATTTTGAGTTCAAGGCCGACGGAAGCGTGGCTCTCTCTCGCCGAGATCGTGCCGTTGCCACTGCATAAGTCCTCTGGTTGTCATGGATGACCCCGAGGCTGCCTAAGATGCACCCCAAAGACCATAGGGCGGGGGCGTCTTCGACAACGGGTAACTCGGCAAGCAACCCCTTTTTTGGGGCCAGTATGTCTGGTTTTCATTCCCCCTCAGCAAAGGATCGACCCAATAGCAGGGAAACAACCCGCGGGTCTATAATCTGTTAGCTGGGGGAAAATGGGATGAACATCTCAGACGATTCCACTGTATTGTCGTCCTGGAAAGATATCGCCAGATATCTGGGAAAGGGAGTACGCACAGTACAGCGCTGGGAGCGTCACCTTGGACTTCCGGTTCGGCGTCCGATCGGCGCGTCGCAGAAAAGCGCCGTGGTGCTCCACCGCGGTGATGTGGATGCCTGGCTGGCAACGCGTTTCTCGGCTCGGACGCTCCTGAAGGATGGAGAAGAGGGTCATCACTCCAGCAGTTCTGCGCGTTCCAACCTCAAGGAGGGCATCCGAAAAGCGCGAGAACTGAGGGACGCCAATCAAAGGCTGACGGAGCAAATTACCGCGTCTATCCGACTGCTGACCGAACGATGCGATCTCCTGAGCACTCAGGGTCTGCGGGAGCCATGGCGGGCAGGAGAGCCGGTGGCGTGGGGCCTAACTACAGTCCCGGATCTGTTGCCAGCGCCACAGTCCGCCTCTAGCAGGGTGGGCTCTGAACAGATCTCCCAGTAATGCTTCTGAACGTAGGCCATTCTTCCGCTGTGAGGCAACCGGACTCTAAGATAAATTAAGCCACGGATTCGGCCGCTACCCGTGCTGTTCCGAAGGAGGAGTATTCTCCAAGGAAGAGAAGCGGCCGCGGGACTTGCGTGCCGAAGCAGTTGAGTCCTTTTAGTCTTCACCAAGCGAAGGAGCAACATGCCGGCCAGAAAGACACCCTCGAAAGGGGCCGTTGCTTTACAACCGGCGACTCCTGCCCCGCATGCGAATTCTCGCTTCCCGGTCGTGGGCATTGGTGCCTCCGCCGGCGGCCTGGAAGCAATGACCAGCCTTGTAAAAGAATTGGAGTCGCACCTGGGGATGGCTTACGTCCTGGTGCTTCATCTTGATCCCGCGCGAGAGAGCAAAGTAAGCGAAATACTGTCGCGTACGACCAAAATCCCGGTCGTACAAGCCGAGGACGGCATGCGCGTGGAGCCCGACCACATCTACGTGATTCCGCCAAATTGCGATATGACGATCGATCACTGGGTACTGCGACTTAGGGACCGCGAACCGCACCGATCCGCGAATACGACGATAGACACTTTCCTGAGATCCTTGGCCGTCGCCCACGGCAGCGACGCCATCGGGGTTATTCTTTCGGGAACCGCTTCTGACGGCACGCTCGGACTGTCTGCGATCAAGGGCGAAGCGGGCATTACGTTCGCGCAGGAACCGTCATCCGCGAAATATGATGGCATGCCGGCAAGCGCGATTGCCTCTGGCTGTGTGGATTTCATCCTCTCCCCGGCCGGCATCGCTAAAGAGATCGCCCGCATTCGCCATCATCCGTATATCTCTGACCATTTCAACCCGGAGGGCGGGGAGGTTGGCGACGGCAGCGATATGGAGCAGATCTTTCGTTTGCTGCGACGAACGACAACGGTTGATTTCTCGGGATACAAATCGCCCACGATTGCCCGCCGGATTCAGCGCCGGATGGCATTGCAGAAGATCGACAAACTGAAAGATTATGGCAACTTGCTGCATCGCGATCTGCGCGAGGTGGAGGCCCTCTACCAGGACCTGCTGATCAACGTAACCAGCTTTTTTCGGAATCCTGACGCATTCGCAGCGCTCAGGCAGATGGCCTATCCAGCCATTTTGCAGGCGCGAACCTCGGCATCCGGACCTCTGCGGATCTGGGTTCCCGGCTGTTCGACCGGCGAAGAGACCTACTCGCATGCGATTTCGCTGGTCGAGTTTTTGGGCGAGGAGCGGGCGGAAATACCCATCCAGGTCTTCGGTACCGATCTCAGTCGAAAGCGCGATTCAACGGGCCCGGGCGGGCGTATACAAGGAGAATATCGAGGCAGACGTGACCCCTGCCCGATTGCGGCGTTTTTTTTATAAAGCGGACGGCGGCTATCAGATCAAGAAGACGATTCGCGATCTCTGCATTTTCTCCACGCAAAACATTTTCAGCGATCCGCCATTCTCCCGGATGGATCTGGTCAGTTGCCGCAATGTGATGATTTACTTGAGTCAAGCATTGCAAAAGAGGGTGGTACCGATCTTTCACTATGCATTGAATCCGACGGGGTTCCTCATGCTCGGAAACACGGAGGGGCTGCTGGGTGCGGGTTCGGAGCTTTTCGAAATGACCGATAAGAAACAGAAAATCTTCCGTAAGCGGTTGGTTTCTGCGCCCGTTGCCTTCGGTTTTTCCGTGGGCAAGCCGGAGCACGGCCCAACCGAAACACCAACGACAACCGCACAGTCAAAGTCGCCGGAAACGCTGAAAATTCCTATGGAGTTGCAACGAGAGGCAGACCGCCTGTTGTTGGCGAGGTACGTGCCTCCTGCCGTGCTCATCAATGAACATCTAGAGATTCTCCAGACCAGGGGGCGCACGGCTTCGTTTCTCGAGCTTCCTTCAGGAAAAGCCAGTCTCAACCTGCTCAAGATGGCTCGTCCGGGCTTGTTATTCGAGCTGCAGGGCGCGATTAACGAAGCCCGCAAGCAGGGCTTCGAAGCTATAAGACCGCGGGTACGCGTGGAAGACGAAAAGACTAAGACCGTCACCATTCGCGTCGTTCCTTTCAAGGTCCCCACCCAGACGCAATATAGCTTCCTGATTGTGTTCGAAAGCGATTTGCCGGGTGAGGACGGAGTCAGCGGCCTTGCTCAAGCACCGGCAGCCCAGATCGTTGATCAGGCGAGTGCGGATGAGTACTCGGTTCTGGGAAGACAGATCACCCAATTGCGACAGGAGTTGGCCGCCACCAGGGAGTATCTGCAGTCCATCATCGAGTCACAGGAAGGTACCAACGAGGAATTGCAGTCTGCCAACGAGGAGATCCAATCGGGGAACGAAGAGCTGCAAAGTACAAACGAAGAGCTGCAGACCTCGAAAGAAGAACTGGAATCGGCCAACGAGGAACTGCATACCGTCAACGAGGAGATGCAGCACCGCAATGAGCTCCTGACCCAGCTGAATAACGACCTCACCAACCTGCTATACAGCGTCAGCCTTCCGATCGTGATGGTGGGAGCCGATCTGAGCGTCCGGCGTTTTACGCCGCAGGCAGCGACAGTGCTGGGTCTGAGCGCAAGCGACATCGGCCGCGCCATGCCAAGACTCAGGTTGAAGCTGGACATGGGTAGCCTGGAGCAGAATATGCTCGATGTGATCCAGCAGGTGCAATCGCAACAGTTGCATGTTCAGGACAATGATGGGAAGTGGTGCATTCTGCGAATCGTGCCCTATCGAACCATGGATAACCGGATCGATGGGGTGGTTCTCAGCGTGATGAACGAGATAGGGACTTTCTCGGGCATGCCAGAAGGATCTGACGGGGTGGGAACGGAAAAAGGGTTACCAGGGAAGAGCAAACGGGGCAGCAAAGCTGCGGGGGGATCCCGGCGCAAGTAAGTGTTGGCCTTAGGTAATGTGTCTGGCTGTTACATGAAGGCTATTTTCCTTCAACCGGCAACCCATGGGTCACTGGCCACCTCCCACTATTGTGCTTCCAACAAGGCAAACGAGAATGTCGGAACCAGGTCCAGCCTCTCCGCAAGACAATCAAGGCGCAGAAGAGCGCACACTCCGCCTGGAAACGGCGCTGCGCCGATCAGAGAAGCTGGCGATGGCGGGACGGCTTGCTGCGTCGGTCATGCATGAGATCAATAATCCGTCGCAGGCGATAGCCGACCTGGTTTATCTCATCGGGAAAGATGCAGACCGTCCTGACCGTGTGCGCGCCTATGCGGTGCAAATTGAGGAACAGCTGGTGCGCATTCAGTACATCGCCCGGCAAACCCTTTCTTTCTTTCGTGATGCGCCGCGCAGCCAGACGAAAGACCTGGTACCCATGGTGGAAGCTGCTTTGCGCTATCAGAGTGCCTTGCTGGAAGAGAAGCATATTCAGGTGAAAAAAGAACTGCCGGATATCCTGGTCGCCTCTGTCTATCCTGGTGATTTCCTACAGTTGGTAACGAATCTTGTGCGCAACGCCGCGGAAGCGACAGTCGATGGCGGAGCTTTGTGGGTTCGACTACGAGCATCGGGGATCCATGCACGTTTGACTGTGGCGGACAGTGGGCGAGGCATCCCAGTGCGTATCCAGGCGCGCCTATTTGAGGCTTTTCAGAGTGATAAATCCGACGCCGGCAATGGAATAGGATTGTGGATCTGCAAGACCATCGTGGATAAGCATCGGGGGAGTATTCGTTGGCGCAGCTCTATCAAAGGTAAAACCCGGGGTACGACTTTTTCGGTTTTGCTGCCACTGGACGAGCCCATGGAAACCGCAGTCTTTGGAGAGCAGCCCTATATCGGCAGGTGAGGGATCAAGCGGGTGCGGCCGGGCAGCTGAGGGGCGGAAGCGGTCTGGGGAAGCACCGCCACGAAATCGAACCGGGATTTTACGAATTTTGTCCCGCAGGGACGACTGACAGTTGTCCAGGATTGAATCGCGGCCTGTTTCCAGCCGTCCCTACGGGACTCTTCAACGGTACTAGCTAGCCCAGGACTACGTCCTGGGCTAAGTTCAGTCAGAGCTGTCCAAATTCGCGGAAGAATTTGCTTTTGAGGATGTAACTCGTTGATTGCTTTGAGGAGAGTGCAGCCGAACAAAAACAGGTTGTGTTTGACCGGCTGCTGTCAAACACGGACTCATGCTTGAGAAGTAAAAGGAAACCGTAGATCTCTCCACTACGCTGCGCTCCGGTCGAGATGACAAATATTGTTTGAGTATAAAATTTGGCGCTTCCAGGAGAGGTCCGCGGAACTGCAGATCCCTCGGCTTCGCTCGGGATGACAAAGGAAAGGGCAGCGGTTCCATAAAGAGTGGCTGCGGAACCGAGGCGCTTTTTAAAGCTAATTTGGACAAGTCTGAAGTTCAGTCGTCCCTGCGGGACTGTTTCCAATATTCCCGGGGTTGTCGCTGGTCCCCCTACGGGCTGCCCATAGCAGCAGTTCGAGGGATCAATTTGGACAAGACTGACTGAGCTTAGCCCAGGACGGTAGTCCTGGGTACATCATGCAAGTGATTGAGTTCCCGGGACGGAAATCCGGACTTACCCGCCCGCGCCCCCGCGTCGAGTTTTCCGGAGGCTCTTAAACGGTTTTCCTGACTGGCGGACGTAGGGCCAGAGCAGCCACCACGCGCAGAAGTTCATCCACCCCCATAATGGGTTCTAGCAGTCCATCAAAGAGCCCTGGAGCCTGCCCAGTGTCGTTCAGGCCCGTCAGCCGCAGGAGTTTATCTGCCGGGTGGGCATTACGAATACCAACCGCTAAGAGTGCAAGCTCATAAAAATCAAGGGTATGGCAAAATACCCAGACGCGCGGGCCGCGGGTTTCCCGAATCTCCACAGGTGCCTGGTCCGGGGTCATCGACTGGACCGTGTATCCCGCGTAGCTGATGATTTTTGCACGCAGGCGCAAAAGCTCCTGATCCCGCCCGACCTGGAATATTGTTTGGGGCCGCTCGGTATCCTGAAAACGTGAGTTGCTGGGGTCTATGAACGGAATTATTCTTCGAGGCAGCATCTCTGTCCTTTCTTGCCCACGGAAAAACAGCAACTCAGCCGGAATCGGTTAACAGGATCTGCTGCCGGCTGAAGATTTAAACCTACAAGGCGAGCCTACTGGAGGGTTTCTGCTCGCCAAAGCGACAAATGACGCCATTCGATCCGTCGCCGGTGAGGACGAAGAAGGCTTGATGAGTCGAACCGGTGGTCGAGGGTTTGCCGTCGAACTCGATGGGGGCCGATTCTTTTGGCATCCATTTCGACTCAGGCTGACCAGTTTTTTGCCCTCGAAAGCGAGTTGCTCTGGGGCAGCAGGAGACGATCTCTACATTTAGGAATTTCCACCCGGATTCATCACCAAAACATTCATGCGTCCCGTGTTGCCAGCATAAAGGCGACATTTGCGGACAGCCGGGGCTGCAGGCGGCAGAACTCAATTTAAAGAGCATCTACTTCCCCGTGAGCACAATGATCCCTCTTCGCAACTTTGGGAAAAGTGAAGTAAAGATTTCTGCGCTGGGTCTGGGTGGCCATCACCTCGGCGCAGCCAAAGACGAGGCGACCGCGGTTGAAATTGTCCAGCGCGCCTTGGATGGCGGCATCACCTTCTACGATAATTGCTGGGAATATAACCGCGGAAAGTCAGAGGACTGGCTCGGCAAAGGGCTCCGCGGTGTTCGCGATCGCGTGTTTGTGATGACCAAGGTATGCACCCATGGCCGGGATGCTTCGCTGGCCATGCAGATGCTGGAGCAGTCGCTGCGGCGGTTGCAAACCGACTATCTGGATCTGTGGCAAATTCACGGGGTGAGCTTCCAGAACGATCCCCAGCTATTCATTCGTCCGGGTGGCGCAGCTGAAGCGATGCATAAGGCAAAGGAACAGGGTAAGGTCCGCTTTTTGGGTTTTACCGGGCACAAGGATCCAGACATTCATCTTGCGATGTTGAACACCGGCTTTCCCTTCGATGCCGTCCAAATGCCTCTGAACCCATTCGACGCCAACTTCTTTTCGTTTGAGCAGAAAGTTCTCCCGGTGGTGAACAGCCGCGGAATCGCCGCATTGGGCATGAAGCCGATTGGCGGCCACGGAGAGCCAGTGCAAAAAGGCGTCTTCACGGCGGAGGAGTTGCTACGTTATGCCATGAGTTTGCCGGTGGCGACGACCATCACCGGGGTTTCTGAGCTGCCCATCCTGGAACAGAATTTGCGCATCGCTCAGGGCTTTCGTCCGCTCTCTGCAACCGAGATGAAGGCTTTGCGCGAACGCGCTAAGCCGTACGCCGGCGATGGGCGTTTTGAGCTCTACAAGACATCGATCAAGTTCGACAACCCTGAAGCGCGCCTGGCGCATGAGTTTCCAATCGATATGCAGCAGACCGAGGTGAAGCAGATGGTGCATGCCACCCAGAATTCGGGCAGGCCCTTTCCTCAGGTGTCTGAATAAATATTCCAACCGGATACAAGGGATTCTGGTGAAAACAAAGGTCAAAGGCGGCGAAAGCCGTCGAGCTTTCTTGAAGGGTGTCGCTATGACTGGTGCAGTCTCTGTGATCTCCGCGGCTTCCGCTAACGGGCAGAACAACGGGCCCGGAGGACAAGCCACCCCCATTGTTCCCAATGCGTCCATAGACAAAGCGGGAGTTGCCGAGTTCCAGGCGCCGCAACGCGCCATGGGCAAGACCGGCCTGCAGGTTTCCATTCTCGGTGTGGGTGGCTTCCACCTGGGCGCCGTGGCTGGGCAACCGGAAGTCAATGACATGATCGCGAAAGCGCTGGACCACGGGATCAACTTCTTCGACAACGCGTGGGAGTACTACAAGGGAGCAAGCGAGGAGCGCCTGGGCACAGCGCTCAAGGGCAAGCGGGATAAGGCGATCGTGATGACCAAGGTCTGCACCCATGGGCGCAAGAAAGATATCGCCATGCAGATGCTGGAGGAGTCGCTGACGCGCCTGCAGACAGATCACCTGGACGTGTGGCAAGTACACGAAGTGGTGTATTACAACGACCCGGAAAAGTGCTACGCGCCCGATGGCGTGCTGGAGGCACTTGCCGCAGCCAAGCAACAAGGAAAGGTCCGCTTCGTCGGTTTCACTGGCCACAAAAATCCCTCCATCCATCTCGCGATGCTCAGCGGGGGCTTTCCCTTCGACACAGTGCAGATGCCCCTCAACCCTTTCGACTACAGCTATCGGAGCTTTCAGCGGGAAGTTCTGCCGGTGGCTGCGCAGCGTGGCATGGCGGTCTTTGGCATGAAAAGCATGGGTGGTTCCGGCGAAATTATTTCTCAGGGAGCTCTCACTCCGACCGAGGCTCTTACGTTTGCCATGAGTCTCCCCGGAGTGTCGACAACCATTAGCGGGATGGATTCCATGCGGGTTCTTGATCAGAATCTGGAGATCCTGCGCAATTTCAAGCCGCTTTCTGAGAGTCAGATTTCAGCGCTGCGCACCTACGCCCAAGAATTTGACGATGGGCGCTATGAGCTATTCAAAAGCACCGTCAAGTACGACGGGGATCTCGGCCGCGCGCAGCACGACTTCCCTAGCGCTGCGGAGTTGCCGGCCTAATCGTCAAACGTGGGCATGTTGGAAGGGAAAACCGCAGATCTCTCGGTTCTGCGGCTCGCTCTTGGGAATGATATTCGGACTAAGGAAAAAGGCCGGCTCCAGCCGGCCTCTGTTTTTCCCCACCCCTCCGTGATTCGAGGGATCAACGTCGTTTGTCTCCAAAAGAACGGGAAGAGTCCGTCGGTTGCTGCGATTCTCCTTGGCCGACGGCAAGCAGAGGAAATCGCGAAAACCTGCTCCCCTTCCCGCTCGGTTCTGATCACCCTGCGAAACCATTCGCAAAGCTGATGTAAAGAGAGATGCGATTTGAAGGACAGGGGTGGCTCGTTCTCCGGTCAATCCCTGCCGCATAATGGTAGGAGTGAACCGAAGCGCATGACGAGCCTCCCCGATGGGACCCACCCCATAGCAAAAAATTCTGCCCTGTACGAATGGAGCAGTTTTCTCTGCCGCGAACCTCTGGTTCTCGATCAAGAACTGACAGCGGCTTCGATCGAGGGTAAGCGAATCCTTATCACTGGGGCCGGGGGCTGGATCGGTTCGGCCCTGACCCGATCCATGGCTGAGTTTGCGCCCAGCCAAGTGGTGCTTTTGGAAGCCGCGGAACGGAATCTGTATGAAGTAGACGCGGCCTTGCGACAACTGCCGCGCCGGATCAGACACGTTCCCGTGCTGGGCAGCGTCTTACATCCGGTATTGCTGGGTGAGATTTTCCGCCTGTACCGGCCCCAGATTGTGTACCATGCGGCTGCTTACAAGCACGTACCGCTCATGGAGCAAAATCCCTTTGCGGCCATCGAGAACAATGCGATCGGGAGCAGCCTGCTGGTCGAGGCCGCTCAAAATAACGAGACGGAACAGTTGATCCTGCTTTCCACCGACAAGGCTGTCGATCCCGTCAGCATCATGGGCGCCTCAAAAAGGATCGCCGAGTTGGCTGTGCTAACGCCGCGCGCCAAGGGAAGCCTGATGAAGGCCGTGCGCCTGGGCAATGTGCTCGGCTCAGAAGGCAGTATCGTTCCGCTTTTCCTCAAGCAAATGTCGTCCGGGCTTCCGGTCACCGTTACCCATGCGGACGTTCGTCGCTACTTTCTGACCACTGCAGATGCGGTCACACTGCTGCTGCAGGCCGCTCACGCGAGGACGGCGCCAGGCATCCTGGTACCGGATTTAGCAGAGCCGGTGAGGGTGGCAGCGCTGGTCCGCCATCTCATGGCGAAGGTACCCACCACTTCCACGGTGGTGTTCACCCAGCTGCGGCCGGGCGACAAGATGTGTGAAGCACTGCTCTCCGAGCGCGAGTCGTTTGCGATGCTTCCGGAGCAAGAGCGGCAGTTGCGACCGGTGAAGAGCCCTTGTCTGGACCCGGCAATGATGGACGACATTCTGAAACAACTCGAGCAGGCATGCCAGGAACGTTCCCTCGACCTGTTACTGAAGGCGATTACGCGCGCGGTGCCCGAGTACCTGCCAAGCGCTCTGATGCAAACGGCGGTTGAGGAAACGGCGTGAAGCGGACCATTGCCGTGGTGACCAGTTCCCGCGCCGATTACAGCCATCTCTATTGGCCCTTACATGACCTGGCTCAGCACCCGGATGTTGACCTGAAGCTGATCGTGCTCGGTGCACATCTCGCGCCCCAGTTCGGGGAGACAGTGAAAGAGATCGAAAAGGATGGCTTCCCGATTGCCGCGCGGCTTGAGTGCCTGCTCAGTTCCGATACCGATGTTGGCATGGCCAAGACTCTGGGTGTTGCTGTGCTGGCGCTGGCTGACCTGCTGGGGCAAATGCGGCCGGACCTGCTGCTGCTGATCGCCGATCGCTACGAGATGCTCGCGCCAGCCGCTGTCGCGCTCACGCTGCGTATTCCTATCGCGCATATCGAAGGTGGCGAAATCAGTGAGGGGGCTATCGACGATGCGGTGAGAAACGCGCTCACGAAGATGAGCCACATTCATTTCACTTCGACAGAAGGTGCGCGCGCGCGCGTGATCGCGATGGGTGAGGAGCCGTGGAGGGTCCATCGTGCCGGTGCTCCGTCGCTCGACCATCTGCGCCGCAGCCGATTGCTCGGCATCCACGAACTCGCGGAAAGGCTACACATCGATTTGCGACGGCCTACGGTTGTGGTCGCGTATCATCCCGTGACCATCGTGCGGGATACGACGCAGGAGGCTGACTCCCTCTTCGCCGCTCTCGACGACCTGGACGCGCAAATACTCTTTTGTTATCCCAACTCCGACGCGGGGAGCCACGCACTGATGCAGCGGGCGCGGGCTTTCCTCTCCACCCACGGCGATGCCAGGGTTTATGTCAATCTGGACGCAGTGACCTACTGGAGCCTGCTTGCTCATGTGGCCGCGCTGATTGGTAACTCCAGCAGTGGCATTATGGAAGCGGCTTCGTTCGCGTTGCCCGTGGTGAATGTAGGTTTCCGGCAAAAGGGGCGGGAAAGGGCGCGCAATGTGCTCGATGCCGCGCCGGAAGCACACGCAATTATCGATGCCATGAGCAGGGCCATGAGCAGTGAGTTTCGCGCGGCGCTCGCGGGGATGGCAAATCCCTATGGAGATGGGCACGCCGCGGAGACCATCGTGCAGGTGCTCACAACTACGCCGTTGGGCGACCCGCTGCTGGTCAAACACGCCAACGCCGTTCCCTCATGAAGATACCGTTGTCAGCTCCCGATATAACCGAAGCAGAGATCGAAGCGGTGGTCAACGTGTTACGGACGCCGCGACTGAGCCTCGGTCCCGTAACCGGGCAGTTTGAGTCGGCAGTCGCGGAGTACATTTCCCTGCCCCATGCCGTGGCGGTCAGCTCGGGCACAGCCGGCCTTCATCTTTGCATCCGCGCGCTGGGCATTGGGGAGGGGGACGAGGTGATCGTTCCCTCGTTCACGTTCATCGCCGCCGCCAACGCGGTTCGCTATGAACGTGCAACCCCGGTCTTTGCCGATATCGATGTGTGCACTCTGAACATCGACCCAGAGAGGATTGAAGACGCGATCACACCCAGAACGCGGGCTATCCTTGCGGTCCATACGTTTGGAGTTCCCGCGGAGATGACGGCCATTCTCGAGATCGCCCAAAGACACGGACTGCTGGTAATTGAGGATGCCTGCGAGGCCATCGGGGCAGAGCACCGCGGACGTAGGGTTGGTTCCATGGGAGACGCCGGCGTCTTCGCCTTTTACCCCAACAAGCAAATCACTACCGGCGAAGGTGGGGTGGTGGTTACGCGCGACGAGGCGCTTGCCAGGCGGATCCGGGCTCTTCGCAACCAGGGCCGCTATGAGAGCGACGACTGGTTTCAGCACACGGAGCTGGGCTACAACTACCGTATCTCTGAGATCAATTGCGCCTTAGGACTGGCGCAGATGGCCAGGTTAGAAGAGATTCTGCAAAAGCGCGCGGACGTCGCTTCTGCCTACCACCGGCGGCTCTCCGCCTATCCTGAACTTTGTCTTCCGCCCGTCGCCATTGCTGCCGGCCGTATCAGCTGGTTTGTCTATGTCGTGCGCCTGAATGCCCGGGCTCACCTGGAACGGGACGCAATCATGCGCAGCTTAGCCGCTGCCGGCATCGCTTCCGGCCGCTACTTCGCTCCCATCCATTTACAGCCCAGTTACGCTGCGTGGCGGCATTCCGCTGGCCTGACGGTCACCGAAGCCGAGGCTTCGCGGACGCTGGCGCTCCCATTCTTCAACAACCTCGAGGCCGGCGCGATCGATCACGTTTGCGATACGCTGGGCCGGCTTCTGTTACCGGATCAAGCTCCCTGAGCTGGATTGCGACTCTGCTAAATCGCACTGACTCTGCCATTTGCAACCCGTACGCCATGTTCTATAGTCGAGGGTGGATTTCCCTTCAGCGATGAGTGATCGCAACCGGAGCAGCATGCGTCTCCAAAGCAAAGTTCTATCGTCCTGCAGAGCCCTTGCGGGCCTCCTTTTCTTCACCCCATTCCTCGTTCCCGCAACTGCGGGACGGGCGGAGGTTAGCCCCGCCAAAAAGGCGGAAGCGGCCAAGCTGAACAACTTTGGCACCGCGCTGATGAACCAGCAACTGCTGGATAAGGCACAGGCCAAATTTGGCGAGGCTTACGCGCTGGACCCTTCACTGGTCCAGGCGGAGGTGAACCGGGGCATCGCGCTGATCTACTTGCAGAAAATGCCGGAAGCCAAGCAAGCGCTGGAACAAGCCGCGAGCCAGGATCCCAAAGACCCTCATATCTGGTACGCGCTGGGGATTTTGTACCGCATCGATGCAGAGTACCCGCAGGCCCTGGAGAGTTTTCAGAAGGCAGCCGCCCTGGTTCCAGAAGACGCGGATACTCACTACTTTCTGGGTTCCGTTTACCTCGAACTCCATCAACCAGACCAGGCTCTCGCTAATTTTCAAACTGCTTTGCGGCTCACCCCGACCCACGCGTCGGCACAGTTTGGGTTAGCGAAGGTGCTGCAGCGACTGGGCCGGAGAGACGATGCCGCCGCCGCTTTCAAGCGTTTCGAAAAGTTGAACCAGGAAAAGATCGGATCTCCGCTGGCGCACACGTACGGTGACGAAGGCCATTATTCATTGGTGGAAGATGCGCTGACCCTGAACCCGCAAGTGGGCCCAATGATCCCGGTCAGCTTTACTGCGGAGAACATTGACCACCTGGCTGCCCCCGCCGGTAAGGTGAGCGATCGCCCCCAGGGGGGAGCTTGCCTGATCGCGCCTGCGGGAGAACAGTCGTATCTCCTGCTGATGGCGTCCGGCGAGGATGCCATCCGCACGTATGCGAAGTCCGGGAGCGGCAGCTTTGCTCTGGTGCCCAGCGCGCGGACGGGCCTGGCGGCGAGCGGCACCGGAGTGGCCTGCACGGTGGGTGACTTCGACAATGACGGCTTGCCCGATGTCGCCGTGGCCATGAGCGATCGCGTGCTGCTGTTCAAAAACCATGGCGGTGGCAAATTTACCGATGTGACGGTAGCCACCGGTGTGCAGCCGGCAAATCAGCCGAACGGCATCACTTTTGTCGATTACGACCACGATGGCGACCTTGACCTCTTCGTGACCGGCCAGCCCTCCGCGGCGGGGACAAAGCCTAGTGTGCTCTGGCGCAATAATGGCAACGGCACATTTACCAACTGGACCGAGCAAACGGGCCTCGGTGGCGAAGGCACCACGCTCGCAGCGACGTTGTCAGACCTTAATAACGATCGCGCGGTCGATCTGCTGGTAACGGGTTCCGGCGCGGCGCCCACATTTTTTGCCAACCCTCGTGAAGGACAGTTCAAATCCTCTCCCCTTTTTGCCGATACCGGCTTGTCCCCGACGGTAGGTGCGGTGGTGCTCGACTTCAACAAGGATGGTTGGATGGATGTGGCCCTCACCCATGCCGGCAAACCGGGCATCTCGCTGTGGCGCAATGTGCAGGGTAAGCGCTTCGAACGCGTCTCCTTGCCGGTAGAGGATGTGACCGCGGGTTGGGGACTGACTGCAATCGATCTGGACAACGATGGATGGCTCGACCTGGTAGCCGCTGTCGAGACGGCGCACGGACCGGAGTTGCGCGCGCTGCGGAATTTAGGCCCTGCGGGGTTTGCGGATGTGACGGCCAAAGTGAAGCTTGACCAGGTAAAGCTGGTGCAACCGCGCGCCCTGATCGCCGGTGACGTAGATGGCGACGGCGCTGCCGATCTGATCGTCACGCAGCCAAACGGCGATCCCCTTCTCTTGCGCAATGAAGGCGGGAACCGAAACCACTCTTTGCTGATTTCAATGAAGGGGGTTGCCGATAACAAATCGGGGATCGGCGCGAAGGTTGAAGTTTTTGCCGACGGTGTGTGGCAAAAGTTCGAGATGGCAGGAGCTTCCGGTTATCTCAGCCAGGGAGCACAACAGATTCTGGCCGGCATCGGAACAGCCGAGCACGCCGACATGGTGCGGATCTTGTGGCCCACTGGTGTCCCTCAGGATGAAACCGAGGTGGGCACAAAAAATACGCTCGCGATCACAGAACTGGACCGGCGGGGCAGCTCCTGTCCCACGCTGTTTGCCTGGAATGGTACGAAATACGAGTTTATCTCTGACGTGATCGGCGCTGCCGTCATTGGCCACTGGGTTTCGCCCACCGCGAAAAACAACGCCGATCCGGATGAATGGATCAAGGTAGAAGGTTCGCAGCTTCGCCCGCGCGGAGGATATCTCAGCTTGCGCTTCGGCGAACCGATGGAGGAGGTCAATTATCTGGACCAGGTTCGCCTGGTGGCAGTGGATCATCCAGAGGCGACCGAGGTGTACCCCAACGAGCGCTTTCTCAACGAGCGTCCTTTCGCTTCCGGCCGTGCCGTGTTGAGCGCGGACGCGCATCCTGTTGCCGGAGCATGGGATGACAAGGGCCGCGACGTGAGCGAGTTGCTGCGAAAGCGCGATCACAATTATGTGCGCGACTTTACCAATTTGTCGTTTGCCGGGTTCGCGAACCAACACACGCTCACACTCGATGTTGGCCCCTGGACGGCGGCCCATCCTCTGCGGCTTCTGCTGCACGGGTTTATCGAATATTTCTCAGCCAGTTCCATGTACGCGGCCTGGCAGTCGAACCTTGCGCCCATGCCGCCTTACGTGGAAGCACAGTTGCCGGATGGCAGCTGGAAGCGGGTCATCGACGATATGGGTTTTCCCGCAGGGTTGCCGCGCACGATCGTGGTGGATCTCACGGGCAAACTTCCCCCGGGCACGCGGCGCATTCGACTTACCACGAATCTGCAGATTTACTGGGACCAGGCCTTGATCGACAATGGGCCCGAGTCGCCTCAACTCATGCGCCAGACAGAACTGCCGCTGGCGTCGGCGCAACTCGCGTTTCGTGGATATCCGGAGCAGCTCGATGGCAAGACGCCGGGCGACCTGACATACAACTATCAGCACATCAGCCAGACGGGTCCGTTTACACGCTCGCGCGGCAGCTATACGCGCTATGGAGAAGTCACGCCGTTGCTTAAATCTGTGGACGAGTCTTTCGTGATTTTCGGCAGCGGGGAAGATATCGATGTGGAATTCGCGACCGCTTCCCTTCCTGCGTTACCGCGGGGATGGAAGCGTGACTATTTCTTCTATGCCAATGGCTTTGTCAAAGATATGGACTTCTACGAGGCGAGCCCGTTCACGGTTGCTGATATGCCGTTCCATGGGATGAGCACGTATCCCTACCCGGCAAGCGAGCACTATCCGCAAGACCAACAACGGATGCAATATGAGCTGGAGTGGAATGATCGCTTCGACTCCGGCCGCGGCGTCCAGCAATACGAATTCCACTACGAACCGCGCGTGATGGTTCCGCCCGTGCTCAAAAGCGGGCAATGACCGGTCTCACGGTTCTGCCCGCGGTTGAGCTCCTGGCCATGATTAGGCGGAAACAAATCTCTCCGCTTGAACTGGCTGATGAATACATCCAGCAAATCGAACGGTTGAATCCGCAACTGCATGCGCTGGTCGACTTTGATGCGGAGCGGGTGCGCGAACAGGCCCGCAGCGTTGCAGGATGCGAGCGCGACTCGCGGTCCTCTCTTCGGGCTGCCGATGACCCTCAAGGCTTCGATTGCAACTGCTGGACACCGGTGCGAGCTCGGCAGTCTGCTGCACCGGGGTAATATTCCCCACGAAAACGCAACTGTCGTTGACCGCGCTATACAAGCAGGCGCGCTGATTCTGGGAACTACCAATTGTCCTGAGTTTCTGATGGCCTATGAGACGGACAACCGGCTCTATGGGCGCACAGCTAATCCATGGGATACGGAGCGAACCGCAGGGGGCTCGAGTGGCGGCGAATCGGCGGCCATTGCGGCTGGACTTTCCGCTGCGGGATTGGGCAGCGACAGCGGTGGCTCGGTGCGTGAGCCGGCCCACTTTACCGGTATCTGCTCACTCAAACCGACGCCAGGCCGCATCCCCGGCCGCGGTCATCTGGCTGCGGGCGATGGACCCTTCTCGATCCTGGGCGCGATTGGGCCGATGGCGCGCACGGTCCGCGATGTCACGCTGCTCTTCATTACCCTTTCCGGGCAGGATACGCGGGATCCTGTGAGCCCACCGGTTGGGCTCAGGAATGAGTCCCTGGAGGACTTAAAGCGGGTCCCTATCGGTTTCTTCGAAGAGGATGGGGCGGTAACGCAGGAGACACGGCAGGCGGTGCGCGATGCGGCGCGGACGCTCGAAGACCAGGGTTTCAAGCGTGCGTCCCTTCAAGCCCCAGGCACTCGAACAGGCGCGGCAGTTGTGGTGGAAGTTTTTTGTCCGCGGCGGAGCCATGCTTCTCGATCCGCTGGTTCGAGGACGGCATGCGGAGTTGAGCCCGACGTTCCTGGACTTTCTCTCCATAGCGCATCGCGAGCCGCCTCTCTCTGTGGAGGAACTGCTTTCGGCGTGGATGGATTGCGATCGGGTACGCCGTAAACTGCTGGCGGAGATGGAGAGTTTTCCCATTCTTCTTTGCCCGGTCTGCGCGATCCCCGCTTTTCGCCATGGAGAACGCAGCTGGGACGTGGAGGGACAGCGAGCTCGAGTATCTCGATGCCATGCGCTACACGCAGTGGTTTAACCTGCTGGGCGCGCCGGCGGCGGTTGTGCCGGTGGGGCGGTCTCCTGAGGGCTTACCCATCGGGGTACAGATCGCAGGGCGTCCCTTCGAAGATGAACGGGTTCTGGGTATTGCTGCGGCTGTAGAGGCAGGCTTTGGATACGACCCTCCTCCTTTGTGTTAGGGAGGGGAGAACCGCAGGTCTCTCCACTCCGCGTCGCTCTACTCGAGATGACAATTTTGCGACAGTACGAGACTCCGCGTTTCTAGGAAAGGTCCGTGGAACTGCAGATCCCTCCACGGCACGCCGGGACAGGTCGGCTTCGCTCCTAATGAACAAAATGTGTCCGGAGATAGAAACAGTGGTGTCGGGGGACAAATAGGCTCGGTTTGAATTGGCAGTATGTTTGCCCTTGGGAATCGGGGAGGGATCGAGGCGCACCGCAGGTTCCTCGCTTCGCTCGGAATGACAAATAGGAGAGGGTTGTTGAAAGGGAGAGGGCTGTTGCCAAGGGAGAGGGCACTCGTGTGTCGAAGGGACCCGATGTCTCCCAGTTCATTCCTCTCTTAACTTGCCTGTGGCTTGCCACAGGCAAGTCGCTTGCTCGGGATGACAAAGGGGAGAACAATGGTGAGGAGAGGATGTTGTTGAAGGGAATGGCGATTGTTAAAGGAGAAGACATCGCCTCCCTGCCCCGACAACCACCTCGTTCTTTAGCAACGGCCATCTCCCTTACAACAGCGCTCCCCTTTGTCATCCCGAGTGAAGCGAGGGATCTGCAGTTTCTCTCGTTGGCAGCCAAGCCTTAGGTAGTGATGTGGTGCCGAACGTCGGCGCCGCGTACCCAGAAAATTACATCTTCCGCGATGTTGGTGGCGTGGTCGCCGACGCGCTCCAGGTTGCGGGCGATCATCAACGCGTGGAGCGCCTGCGGAGTGTAATGGGGTTGCTCTTTGATCAGGTTGGAAAGTGCAAAAAAGGCAGCGTCGTTGAGTTTGTCTACGCTGTCGTCCATGGTCAGCACGGACGTAGCCATCTCGGCATCGGCCTCGATAAAACCCTGCAGGGCTTTACGCACCATGGCCGAGGCCAGGGACGCCATGCGGGGAATATCCACGGGCAGATCAACGACTGGAAACGCCTGTAGATCGCGCACCCGGTCGGCGATGCTGACCGCCTGGTCACCCACACGCTCCAGATCGGCGTTGATCTTGATCACCGCCAGAATGAAGCGCAGGTCAATCGCCATCGGCTGCTCCATGGCCAGCAAGTCGAGTGCCATCTGGTCGATCTCGCGCTCGAAGCTGTTGATGGAAATCTCGCTGCGGACCACGAGGTCGCATAGAGAGATGTCGCGCACACGGTAGGCTTCCACAGCTCGCTGAATCGCCTGTTCCGCCATGCCAGCCATCACCAGGAGGCGCTCTTTCAGATCGTCGAGTTTGCGATGGAACCGGATCCGTGTCATCCAAACCTGCCTGTGATGTAGTCCTCAGTACGCTTATCGGTAGGGTTGGTGAAAATCTTATGGGTGGCGTCGAACTCCACCAGCTTCCCGTTCAGAAAGAAGCCTGTATTTTCCGCGACCCGCGCCGCTTGCTGCATATTGTGCGTCACGATCACAATCGTGTATTGCGTCTTAAGCTGGAAAATCAAGTCTTCAATTTTTGCCGTGGAAACCGGATCCAGCGCTGAGGCGGGCTCATCCATCAGCATCACTTCCGGATCGACTGCCAGCGCGCGTGCGATGCAGAGGCGCTGCTGCTGACCGCCGGAAAGGCTGGCTCCGGACTTCTTCTTGAGATCGTTCTTCACTTCATCCCAAAGAGCGGCTTGCTGCAGCGAGCGCTCGACTACTTCATCGAGCACCTTTCGATTGCGAAAGCCGTTGAGGCGCAAACCCGACGCCACGTTGTCGTAGATCGACATGGTAGGAAACGGATTCGGCCGTTGAAAGACCATACCGATGCGGCGGCGAACCTCGACCGCCGAGGTTTGCGCGTAGATATCCGTCGGGCCGACGCGCACGGTACCGGTGACGCGGCCGATGGGGTTGGTCTCGTGCATGCGATTCAGGCAACGGACAAAGGTGGATTTGCCGCAACCGGAAGGGCCGATAAGAGCGGTAGCGTGGTTGGCCGGGATTTTCAGGCTGATGCTCTGAAGCGTGTGGTTGGTGCCATACCACGCGTTCAGATCGGATACTTCGATGGCTACACCCACTAACTTGCCCCTTTCAGAACTCCGCGACCCGCTACGTACCTGACCAGTGCGACGGATACGACAATGAGGACGATCAGCACCAGTGCACCCGCCCAGGCCAGACGATGCCATTCGTCGTAAGGAGAAAGCGCATACACGAAAATCTGCAGCGGAAGAGCGGCGATCGGCTGATTGACGCTGGTGCTCCAGAACTGGTTTCCGAAGGCGGTAAAGAGGAGCGGCGCGGTTTCCCCCGCCACTCGGGCAAAGGCCAGCATGCAGCCGGTGATGACACCCGGCGAGGCGGTGCGCAGAGTGATGGAAAGGACGGAACGCCAGTTCGGCACGCCAAGTCCGAGAGCGGCCTCGCGCACATTCAGCGGCACCATCAGCAGCATCTCTTCAGTAGTGCGGGTGATGGTGGGAATCATCATGATGCCCAGCGCGACCCCACCCGCGAGCGCGGAGAAGTGCTTTTGCGGCACCACGATGAGGGTGTAAACGGCGATGCCCATGACGATCGAAGGCACACCGTTGAGCACATCGGCGGTGAAACGGACCATGTTGGCCAAACGCTTATTGCGGCCAAACTCCGCGATGTAGATGCCGCCGGCAATGCCAATGGGCACGCCCATCAGACTGGCGATTGCGAGCAGGATGCCCGAACCCAGGATGGAATTGGCCATGCCGCCGCCAGCCTCGCCCACGGGTTTTGGAACTTGGGTGAAGAAAGCAAGATTGAGCGAACTGGCGCCCATGAAGAGAAGGTAGGCAAAGATGGCAATGAGCGGCGCCATGACCAGGATGGTGCTGCCGACGGCAGCGGCCGTCGCCAGGTGGTTCATGAAGACGCGCAAAACTCGATTCGACGCACTCGCCCGCAGGGGCGGCGGCATGGCGGTAGTGGAAGCCATTGCTAAGTCCCTCTGACCGGCGCGCCGCGGGTAACGGCCCAAACCAGAACCCGGGCCAGCGCATTCACAATGATGGTGACAATAAAGAGCGCCAGCCCGATCTCAATCAAGGCGCTCAGGTAAAGCTCGTCAGAAGCTTCGGTGAACTCATTGGCGATGACGCTAGCCATGCTATAAGCCGGCGCCAGCAGAGAACGCACAATCTCTGGCCGGTTGCCGATCACCATGGTGACCGCCATGGTTTCGCCGAGGGCGCGGCCCAAGCCAAGAATCACAGCGCCGACGATGCCAATGCGCGCGTTGCGCAGCACCCCCATGCGTATCATCTCCCAACGGGTGGCTCCCAGGGCCAGCACTGCTTCGCGCTGCGCATGAGGAACCGCCGACATGACTTCGCGAGTTAGGGAGGAGATGATGGGCAGAATCATGATGGAGAGGATCACGCCGGCAGCAAACATCCCAATGCCGTAGTTGGGAGCGGCGAAAATCCCTGACCAGCCCAGGGTCTTGATCAGGAATGGATTCACGTATTGGCGCAGCAAAGGAATCAGAACAAAGATGGCCCACAGACCGTAAACCACGCTGGGAATCGCTGCAAGCAATTCGGTAAAGAAGGCCAAAAATCCGCGCAGCCATTTGGGGCACATCTCGGTAAGGAAAATGGCCACGCCTACGGCCAGGGGTACGGCAATAATCAACGCCACGATCGACGACACCACGGTGCCATAGATAAACGGCAGGGCGCCAAAGTTGCCGTTCACCGGATCCCATGCAGACCCGAAAAAGAACGACATACCGAATTTCTGAATCGAGAGCTTCGAACCTGTAATCAGCTCGACCAGGATCAAGATGACGATAGCAAAGATGCTGAGCGCACACACCAACATGAGGGCGCTGAACGCACGATCGGCAAATGAGGAGTTGCCGCAATTAAGAAGGTATGTACGGACGGGTGAGAGCGAGGGCTCAGCCCCCGGAGACGCGCCGCTATCTGTCCGCTGGGTCACGTCAGGCTGACCAGCCACTCGCGGTACCTGAGTATCTGATTTCACAACTCATACCGTAGCGGGCTTCAGTGAATTTCAGGTTAAACGGAATACGCACCAAACCTTTTAAAATGAAAAGATTTGCGCACGCAGCCGGCGAGAGGATCTCGCTGTTGCTCAGAATACCATCCGGCGCACGCGTATGGCCTATGCGCCGGATAGCCGTCAAGCCCTACTTCAGCGTGTTAATGGTGGCGCTGACTTTCTGTGCAACCGAAGCAGGCAGCGGCGCGTAGTAAAGCGAGCTGGCCTCATTCTCATGCTCCAGCATCCATTTGAGAAAATCGATGATGACTTTCCCGTTGGCGGGATCTTTTGCCGGGTTGGGGATGAGAAGCCAGGTAAAGCTGGAGATGGGATACGCATTTCCGGGAGCATTAGTGACGGAGACACGATAATCCGCAGGCATGCTCTTCACACTGGCAGCTGCTTCGGATACGCCTTCTATGGACGCCTTGACCCAGCTTCCTCCTGCGGTTTTCACGTAAGCGAACGGTATTTTGTTCTGCAAGGCATAGATGAGTTCGACGTACCCAATCGCTCCGGGCGATTGGCGAACGAAACCGGCCACGCCCTCGTTGCCCTTAGCGCCAATGCCTCTTGGCCAGGCGGGCGCCGCGCCCCTCCCCGGGCCAGAAGCCCAGTCTTTGCTGATCTTGGATAGATAATCGGTGAAGATGAAAGTGGTCCCGCTGCCCTCGGAACGGTGCACAACAAAGATATCCACGGAGGGCAGCTTGACTCCCGGATTGTCTTTGGCGATGCGAGCGTCGTCCCACTTGGAGATTTTGCCCAGGTAGATGTCTGCCAGGACATCTGGGCCAATGCGTAGGTCGCTGACGCCTTGCAGGTTGAAAATCGGGACAACGGCGCCGAGCACGGTCGGAATTGCCTGAATCTTGACCTTGGAGGCGGCCAGCTGTTCGTCCGTCATGGTAACGTCGCTGGCTCCGAAGTCGACGGTACCCGCTGTCACCTGGCGAATGCCTCCACCGCTGCCGATCGACTGATAGTTGATCTGGACCCCCGGATGGGAGGCGCTATACTCGCTAAACCACTTGGAGTAAATAGGATAGGGGAAAGTAGCGCCGGCTCCATTCAGCTTCTGCGCATGCCCCGCGCCCACCGTTACGCCCATGGCGACTGCTAACCACCAGATTGTCTTTCTCACGTTCCACCTCGGAAATTATCCTGATTCTCGGGGCTCTCCGTGAACGAGTCTTTACAGGACGATGAATAAGGCAAGAAAAGCGATCGGGCTTGACCGCAAACCTTTTACTTTTCAACAGTTTGCGTCGAGACCGGTGAAAGGACTCCAGGGGACGGCGAGACGGCTGCGGGGATAACCCGCGGCAGACGAAAGAGAAAGGTCGCGCCAAAGCCGAGTTCGCTCTCGCAGCGAATATCGCCACCGTGGGCATGCACGATGTGCTTGGCAATTGCGAGCCCCAGGCCGGTGCCGCCCGATTCTCGGGAGCGCGCCTTATCTACCCGGTAGAAGCGCTCGAAGATCCGTGGCAGGTGTTCGTACGCGATGCCGGGACCGAAGTCCTGGACATAAAATTCGATCGTCGACTCGTGTTCGCGAGCTCCCACCCGCACGCGACCCCCCGCTTTGCCGTACTTCATCGCGTTCTCCACCAGGTTTCCGAACACCTGGCTCAGCGCGTCGAGGTCAGCCATCACCGCTTCATCCGCGGCATCCCCAACTTCCAGAGTCACGCCCGAATCCAGCACCAGCCCGGCCAACGACGCAACGGATTCTTCGACCAGCGTGGAAGCCTGGATTTTTTGCAGGCGCAGTTTGTAGTCGCCCGATTCCACGCTCGCCAAAGCCAACAGGTCTTCGGTCAACCGGTTCATCCGTGACGCGTTCTTGAGAATAATGGTGAGGAACTCGCGCGCTTGCCTGCCAAGACTGCGGTCGTCCAGCAAAGTCTCGACGTACCCGGTAATGCAGGTGAGCGGGGTGCGTAGTTCGTGGGAAACGTTAGCCACAAAGTCCCGGCGTGTGGTCTCCGAGCGCTCCTTTTCAGAAATGTCATGCAACACCGCCACCGCGCCCCCACCGGGCATGGGAGCCGCATTTACCTCAAAGATTTTTCCCGGGGAGACAGAGATGGCACGCCCCCGGCTGGCCTGTCGCTGGGTCAAAGCGGCGGCCACCGCGGACAGAACTTCGGGATCACGAACGGAATGCACCAACGCCCGTCCCTCCTGCACCGGGCTGATGGCGATCCGCTGCATAACGGCATTGCACCAGCTCACCTGTCCTTGAGGATTGATGGCAATGACCGCCTCCTGCATGCTGTCCAGCAATGCGGTCAATTCGCTGCGGCTACTTTCGAGCGCATGGAAACTCTCCTCCAGGCGGCTCGCTGTCACATCGAGCGCATGGGCGACGGCTGAAATTTCATCCAGGTGGCCTTCTTCGACCCGAGCCGTCAGATCGCCGGAAGCGATGCGATTGGCGAACACCACAATGCGGCTCAAGCGCTTCGCGACCCGCTGCGCCAGCACGGCCGCCAGGAGGGTGGCGACGATGAGCGAGAACAGGGATGCCATCACGATCCCGCGGCGCAGTACGTGCACCGGGGCAGGAACCTCAGGGGGAGAATAAGCAGCCAAGCGAACCACCAGCGGACCCGCGGGGACGGCAACGTAATCGGTGCCCGCGCGACGATCATGCCCCAGGGCCTGGTGCTGAAACAGAACGGCGGCCACTTCGGGAGGCACGGAATTTGCTCCCGCCGCATTCCCGGAATTGGCCACCAGCTGCCCATGGGCATCGAAGATGCCCACTTCCACGTGGGCCGCTGCCGCATCGGTACGGGCGATCTGTTGTAATTCTGCGGGGGAGGCGGTAGCACTGATATGCGTTGCCAGCAGCCTGGCTTCGCTACCCAGGGACTCCTCTACCTGGGTGCGCAGGGACTGCTCCATCACCTGGCGCAGGGAAAAGTCCAGTACCGTCATCCCCAGGAAAAGGACGACTACGAAGGAGAAGAATAGCTTGGTGAAGACTCTGCCCGTCACAAGGCTATTCTCTGTCATAAGGGCCTAGGATGCTGTTTTGCGCGGTTCCTCCAGTACCCGGGGAACCTCGAAACGGTAGCCCGCGCCGCGGACGGTCTTAAGATACCGGGGGCTTTCGGGATCGGTCTCAATCTTCTCACGGATACGGCGCACATAGACATCAACCGAGCGCGGGGTGACGAAGCGGGCGTCCCCCCAGACGGCGTCGAGCAGGTGGTCGCGGCTAAAGACGCGGCCAGGATGACGGGCAAGGTAGTCCAGAAGGCGAAATTCGGTTGCGGTGGTGGTTGTCAACTCTCCTCGGACTTTTAATTGCATGGCGCTGGCGTCGATGACCACCTCTTCGAACGCAATGATCGAGGGCACGGTAGGCCGTTCGAAGCGGCGCAGTACAGCCTTCACCCGGGCCACCAGCTCGCGGGTAGCGAACGGCTTGGTGATGTAGTCGTCCGCACCCAGCTCCAAGCCGAGAACACGGTCATTTTCGCCCGCCCGGGCGGTGAGAAAGATAATGGGGATGGTGCTCAGAGCGGGGTTGCTGCGCAGGCGGCGGCATACGTCCAGGCCGTCTCCCCCGGGCACCATGATATCCAGCAGGAAAAGTACCGGCGCCTGGCGCTCAGCGTCCGGGACCAGGTTGGCCGGAGTGCCGTATACGCGGACGCCAAAACCGGCGGCTTCCAGATGATGTTGTACCAGGCGGGATATATCCGGATCATCTTCGAGGAGGCATATGGTCTGGCTCAACTAGGTTCTCCCTCACGTTCAAGCCGCTCAAGATACGGCCACGCTCAGTGGGAGGCCGGTCGGCACTGCGCGGTTGCGTTTAGCGTAACCTATGTGGGCAGACGGAATGCAAAACTACGGTAAATCCTTGACCATTTCCCGGAATCCCGGCATCCCCCGTAAGAGCAAGTTCCGAAGATGCCACTCACCAGCTAGGTTATGGCAGTTGTAGAGTAGAAGTTTGCCCCCGTAGTTGTGCCTGCGGCCGCGATCAAGGACGGTACCCGTGTCACGTCCAGTCATATTGTGCATCGACGATGAAGATCTCGGCCTTGAGATCCGGAAGATGGTTCTCGAACGCGAGGGATTCACCGTCCTGACGGCGCGCGACGGTATGAGCGGCATTTCTGTTTTCGAAACCGAGCAGGTAGATGCGGTGATCCTCGACTACGCGATGCCCGGCATGGATGGAGGCCAGGTGGCGGCTATCCTGCGCCAGCGCAAGCCGGATATCCCCATTTTGATGCTCTCCGCTTATGTCGCTCTTCCCGACGAGGTCATGCGGGTGGTCAGTGTTTCGGCCACGAAAGGGGACGGGGCATTTACCCTGGTCGACAAATTGAAGGGCCTGCTGCAGGCAGGTGCCCCCGACGGACGAGGGGGTGGCCGTTGAATCTACACCAGTTCCGGCAAATTCTGGTGATTACGGTGCTGCTTCCGCTGATCCTGCTGTTGCTGCTGGCCCTGGTGCTGGCGTGGCAGATTCAACGCACCCTCCGGGAACAGCGCCGTATCGATCATACCGATCGCATCACCGCTCAGCTGAATGAGTTGGAACGGCTGGTGGTGGACCAGGAGACCGGCCTACGGAGCTACCAGCTCACCCATGATGCAAATGCTCTTGAGCCCTACCAGAATGCGGAAGGGGCGCTGCACGGCACGTTAGACCGGCTTCTCCTGCTGGTTCGGGAAGATCCCGACCAGTTGGGGCGATTGCGCCAGATACGCGAAAGCCATGAGCTCTGGATGGGATTCGCAGGCAGGGCGCTAGACAATTTGCGGGCGGGAAAAATATTCGGAGACACAGGGCTTGATCTGAACGGGGCTCAATTAATGGCAGCCTTGCGCACCCAGATAGGCACTATGACCCATATCGAGGTGAACCGCCGAGACGAGGAGGTGCAGTCTACTAATTCGCAGGTCCGCACCCTGATGGTGTTTCTGCTTGTTTCGTCGATTGGGGTCGGGATTGTGCTGGGCATTTTCACCCAGAGAAACATGAAGCAGGTCTCCGGTGCGTTCCGAAGTTCGCTCGAGGAAGCGCACCAACGAGCGGACGAGCTGATCGAAAGCCGGCAATGGCTGCAGACGACGCTCGATTCAGTGGGCGATGCCCTCATAGCATGCAACCAGCAACGCCGGATAGAGTTGATGAACCCGGTGGCCCGGCGGCTGACCGGCTGGAGCCTCGACGACGCCAAAGGGAGACGTCTGGAGACGGTCTTTTGCACTGTCGATGAGGAAACGCGAGAGCCAGTCGATGAGCGGGACGGCACCGCCGCAAAAAATCCTTCGCTGTTACTGGCGAAAGACGGTTCGGAATACCTGATCGATCAAAGCGCTGCCCCGATTCGCGACGCCAAAGGAGAGGTGGCTGGAGTGGTGCTGGTGTTCCGCGATGTCACTGATCTACGCAAGAGAGAATCGGCCCTGATGGCACACGAGAAACTCGCGGTCGCCGGACGCCTTTCGGCCAGCATTGCCCATGAGATTCATAATCCGCTGGATTCCGTCGCAAACTTGCACTACCTGATGGAAAAAGAAACCGATCCTGCGCTGCAGCAACGATACCTCGCCATGGCGCAGCAGGAGCTAAACCGCACGCTGCAAATCAGCCGGGCCATGCTAGGTCTCTATCGCGAGCCGAAAGCTCCGGTCGAAGTGCATCTACGCGATTTACTGCAAAGCGTGCTGCTGTTGCTCGACCGGCAACTGAAGGATCAGTCTGTCACGGTGGAACGGAAGACTGGAGGACGACGTCCCCATTCAGGGGTTCCCTGGCGAATTGCGGCAGGTTTTCACCAACCTGATCACGAATGCTGCCGAAGCGGCGGGACCAGGTGGGCGGGTGCGGGTTCTCCTCGAAGACTCACAGGATACCGACAGCCGGCCCGGTGCCACCGTAACGATTACGGATAGTGGTCCGGGTATCCTCGAGAGCCATCTGAACAAGATCTTCAAGCCCTTCTTTACCACCAAAGGGGAACTGGGCACCGGCCTTGGCCTCTGGGTCAGCCGCGGCATCGTAGAAAAGCATGGGGGAACCATTGAGCTGAACAACAGCACCGATCCGGTTCTTCGCGGTGCGGCGGTACAGGTCTATCTTCCTGTGCTGGGGCCGGCCTCAGTGATGGCGCCGCGGCCCACTACCGCCAACAACCATCACTCTACGGACGCCTTGCCAGAAAACGGAGACGCACGTAGTCAGCGGTCCAATGTCCCTCACGATCACACAGAACTGGTTTGAGCAGGGCTACAATTTGCTCGATCGCGGCTACTCGATCTTCCTGAGGGATCAGCTCCAGTATGCTACGGCGGAAGGTTTCCAGCCATGCCGCCATTCCGGAAGGCAGAGGCGTCGGACGGGGTGTAAGCGTGATTTCTTCCACCAGAAAACCCTGGGTCTCCAGCCGGGAACGGTATTCTTCCGTACCGAAAAAGCGATTGTTTTCGATACGCTCCGCAGGGATGCCGCGGGACGTGAGGACCGCCAACAGGGCAACGCGAATCGCGGCAATATTGCCTTGGCCCCCGCATTCAGCCACAAAGCGGCCGCCCGGCTTCAGGGCCCGGTACACACCCTGGAGAACGGCATCCTGATCGGTCATCCAGTGCAGGGCTGCGTTGGAGAAGACGGCATCGAATTCCTGGTGGAAGGGTAACGATTCCCCACTCGCTAAGCGGGCGTCGACGCCACGTTCTTTGGCGGCGGCCACCATCTGCTGGGAAGCGTCAACTCCGGCCATGGTCGCTCCTGATTCGGCGATTCGGCGAGTCAGGAAACCGTCGCCACAACCCAGGTCTAGGATTCGTTCGCCGGGCTGGGGATCCAGGGCTTCCACCAAGGATTCCGCGAGCAACGCTACAAACCGGCCATTGCCTGCGTAAAGAGCGGCATCCCAGGTTTGCTGCATGACAGACATTTTAGACTTGAGTCGGGCCGCAAAGATGCCCAACGTTTGCGACTAGGAGGCGGTGTCGGAAGCGCCGAACTCAGTCCCGGAGGGACGGCTGAAAACAGACCCACTGCTGCAACCTGGACATCCCTTCAGCCGTCCCTACGGGACTTAATCAGGTTGTATGAAGTACCAGGCTACTCGTAAAGCTTGGTTCTCAGGCACACTCTAAACATCTTCCCTTAGATGGAGGCCACTGGAACCAGCATCAGGTCATCGACCAGGCCGACTTCCTTCTGCACGAAGGGCTCGGCATAACGCACACCGCCCAACAGGCCGTAGTGCCTGGCCAGGGAGAAGGTCCGTTCGCGAATTTCGTCGTGGGGCACGAAGAGGGTCCCACCGGATGGCTGATCCGCATATTGCGAGCGGTAGGCCAGCAGAGCGCGAAAGCGCTCTTCGATAAAAGGCGTGATGTCGACTACAAAACTTGGACGCACATCCGCGTAGAGGCTGGCATATACGATCTTGAAAGGGCGGAAAGGTGGCTCGCCCGTATCAATCTTGGCCAGGCCTGAGAGAAAGCACGCCTCGTAGCCAAGCGTTGCACTGTTGTAATGGTCCGGATGACGTCCCTGCCAGTAGGGCAAAATCACTACCCGGGGCCGCAACTGGCGTAGCTTGCGAACAATCCTGATGCGGTTCTCCCAGGTGTTTTCCACCCGCCCGTCGGGGATGTCGAGCGCCTCCCGCCAGGCCACGCCCAGAATGCGTGCCGCTTCCTCTGCTTCCTGGGCCCGTTCCGCCGCGGAGCCGCGCGTGCCCGCTTCCCCCTGTGTCAGGTCAAGAATCGCCGTGCGCAGTTGCAGCGAGCGCATGCGCAAAAGCGTGCCACCACAGGTTTGCTCCACGTCGTCCCGATGGGCGGCGAGGGCGAGAACGTCAATAGGTGGTATTGTCGACATCGCTGGGCGCGTCCATATAGGCCACGTCGTAAGCCGTACCCACCACCGTCACCTGCGAGTTGTCGAGCGAGTGCCCGTCGACCGTGCTGTAGATGTAAACCTGCCCACCCTCGGCGGTGTAGACCTTGTGCAGGGTAATCACCGCGGCCACGCCGGTCGCGTCGCCTTTGTAGGAATCAATCATGGTCACCGAGTTGTTCGCAGTGTTGAACATAGTAAGGCAACCAAGGTTGGTCGTGGCGCCCAGATGATAGCGTTCGCCCTGGGTGCAGAGCTGAGATCCGATCCAAAGCGTATTGTCGTCCGCGAAGTTCATCCTGGTATGGGTGCCGTCGCTGATGGAGTAATTGCCGGTGATCTTCTGAGCGCCGAGATCCAGGATGGAGAGGAAGCCGGCAAAGAAACCGTCGGGTTGCAGTTGCTGTCCGGCCAGGTAGAGGAGATTTCCGGTTTGCAGGGCGTTGGTGACGCCGCCCGGAACGGGGATGGTGGCCGTCACTGCGGAAGGCGCGCCCGGGGGCACGGGTGCGCCACTCTGAATGATGATCCCAGCAACGGGCAGAAAGCTGACACTGGCCTGGTTGCCGCCGCACTCCGGACCGCAGTTCAGCACAAAAGCGGTGGTGCCATCCGCTGAGAATACCGCCTTGGTGGGCCGGTCAAAATTGCCCGGAACGGGAAGGGCGCAATACACAGGGATGTTCTGCGGCTCACAATCCACCGCATTCGAAGGGACTTTCTGATTCGTCTGCAGCTTGTAAACGCTATAGACCAGGTTGCTGTCCTGCACGAAGGCTAACGCTGCCGATCCGCTGGGATTGGTGGAGACGCGGTAGACGTTGGGCACGTTCAAGCCATAACTGGTACCCAACTGACGGTCCTGCACCGTGAGGGTGTGGGCGGTCTGGTTTGCGGCGAACACATACCTCTGGTCGCGGGAGACAAATACGCCGGACGATTGCCCGGGCAAGGAGACGGTGGTGTTTTGCTTCTCGCTAGCGTAGTTCAGGAGGGCATAGCTGCCGTCCCCTGCGCCATAGACCGCACCGGCCTGCTCTTCCGGCATGTTCTGGATAGTGATTGGGTCCGCACCCGAGTATCCGGCCAGGCTGAAAGAGGGCACGCTGTTGGTAAAACTATGGCGGATATCGTAATGGGCGTCGACGATGGCGAGGGTACCCTTGGTGAGGGCGCCAGGGTTCTGGACCGCAATCAGAACACGGTTGAGGATCCCACTGGGGGGTAAGGCCCGGCCGCCGAAATAATAGCTTTTGCCGCATCCGGCCAGAACCATGAAAGCGAAACAAGCTAATACTGCAGGGGCACACAAAGACCGGAGACTTCTTTTCTTCAACTAAGACCTCACCAGAATCACCACGCGGCGGACATGCGGGAAAGGCCAAGTATAACAAAGCGGCGGCTGGCAAACGCGCTCCGGGTGGCTTAGCATAATTAGACTTACCCTATGACGAATCGGCTCACAGAGATCTTCGGGACACGGAACGTGCTGTGCGACGGGGCCATGGGCACCAGCTTGTACGCTCGCGGGATCTTTATCAATCGCTGCTTCGACGAACTCAATGTCTCCCAGCCGGATCTTGTGCGGAACGTCCACGAGGAATACCTGCAAGCGGGCGCGGAGATCATCGAGACCAACACGTTTGGCGCCAATGCCCTGCGATTGCAACGCTATGGCTTTGCCGACCGGGTGGTTGAGATCAACCGGGCCGGAGCCCAGGTGGCGCGTAAGGCGGTGAACCAGCGGGCCGACAAGCAAAGCGGAAAAGCCTGGGTTGCGGGTGCGATCGGGCCCCTCGGCGTGCGTCTGGAACCTTTGGGAAAGACCAGCCTGACGGAAGCGCGGGAAGCCTTTGCCGAGCAGATTCGCGGCCTGGTCGAGGGCGGCGTCGATATGCTGCTGATCGAGACGGTTTCTGCGTTGAATGAGGCTGAGCAGGCCATCCTCGCGGCAAGGGCCGTGGCCCCTTCGCTACCCGTCCTGGTGATGGTGACGGTGGATGAGGATGCCAATTGTCTGGACGGCTCTTCCGCGGAAACGGCGGCGGCACGGCTGACCGAGTGGGGCGCCGATGCTATCGGTTGCAACTGCAGCGTAGGACCGGCAACCGTCCTCACCGCCATTGAATGCATGGCGGCCGCCACCGACTTGCCCCTGATTGCCATGCCCAATGCCGGTATGCCACGCGCCGTGGATGGACGGAACATCTATCTCTGCTCACCCGAGTACATGGCCAGCTTTGCCCGCAAGTTGGTGAAAGCCGGAGTCCAGTTTGTTGGCGGCTGCTGCGGCACCACCCCGAGTCATATCCGGTCAATGAAGTCGTCTCTGCGTGCCATGGGCGCGCAGGAGGTGGCTCATACCCAGGTAAAGCAAAGCCCGGTGGTGTCCGAGATCGTTCCGGCGCCGCTGGGCGAACGTTCGCGCCTCGGTTCGCTGATCGCCAGCGGTACGTTTGTCACCATGGTGGAGATGGTTCCCCCCAAGGGCATCACTTGTGAGAAGGAGCTCGAAGGGGCCCGGATGCTGGTGCAAAATGGCATCCACATCATCAACGTCCCCGATTTGTCGCGGGCGGCGCCGCGCATGAGCGCGCAAAGTCTCTGTATCCAGATTCAGCAGACAGGGATGGAAACGCTCCTGCACTACACCTGTCGTGATCGTAATTTGCTGAGTATCCAGTCCGACTTGCTGGGGGCCTCGTCTATTGGCTTGAAGAATATTCTTTGCCTGACCGGGGATCCGCCCAAGTTGGGCAATTATCCGGATGCGACCGCGGTTTTCGATGTCGACGCGATTGGGCTGGTGAATATTGTCCGGCGGTTGAATCACGGATTGGATCTGGGGAGCAATCCCGTCGGTGTCTCCAGCGGCTTGACCATTGGTGTGGCTGCCAACCCGGGCTTGCCGGACATGGACACCGAGATTCGCCGGTTCGCCTACAAGGTTGAGGCGGGAGCCGAATATGCGATTACCCAGCCAGTGTTCGATCTTAAGCTTCTGGAGGCGTTCCTGAAACGTATCGAGGAATTTCGTATTCCAGTGATTGCGGGCATCTGGCCCCTGACCAGCCTGCGCAATGCCGAGTTCATGAAGAATGATCTGCGCGTCTCCATGCCGGACGAAATCATGGCGAGGATGCAAAAGGCGGATACCCCCGATCGAGCGCGCGCGGAAGGGATACAAATCGCGCGAGAGATGCTGGCCGCGGCGCGGCCCATGATCCAGGGCGTGCAGGTCAGCGCGCCGTTTGGGCGTTATTCGTGCGCGGTTGAAATTCTTGAGGTGGTGCTATCGGACGCAAAGCCCGAGGGAGCCGGCGTTGGCAACGTTTGAAGAATCTCTGAAACAGTTGGAAGGAATTGTCGCTCAGCTCGAACGCGGAGATTTACCGCTCGAAGACTCAATCAAAATGTTCGAGGATGGCATGCGCCTCTCGGCGCAGTGCAAGCAGGAGTTGGACAGCGCTGAGAGCAAAGTGCAAATTTTGCTGAAGCAGCGCGATGGGTCGTTGAAGGCTGAGCCTTTTCCTCTGAAATAGACGGAAGACCAAGCAGACAGCCCCTAGACGGACGGGCGACAGTTGAGGGGATGATTGGAACCAGTCCCGAAGGACGGCTGAGCAGGCTTGGAGTATTCAGCCTTCCCTGCGGGACTCGAAATCGCTCAATAACGCTCGCCCTGACCTTGCCCCCGACCTATTTCCAGCCGTCCCTACGGGACTCGTCAACGGTGCAAGCGAACCCAGGACTACGTCCTGGGCTAAGTTCAGCCGTCCCTGCGGGACTCAATTTCTGTGATGGCCGTTCTCACGCAGACTCTAAATCCCGACCCAATCGCTGCTCCACGAACGCGACTAGATCGTCGCCGATCAAGTCTGGCGGTGTCACTAAGAACCGCGGCTTGCCCGTGATCAGGCGCAGAGAGACATCTTTCCATTGTGGCGTCAGTTCCTGGCCCGATGCACGCAGGAGCACCGCATCGGCGCGATCCAGAAAAAGCCGGGCGGAATCTTTGAAGTCAGCTGTTGCGTGGTCCAAAACAGAAAGATAAAGATCCGGGCGCAGAAACTGCATCAGGCTATTCGACTCGAAGATGATGTTCTCCGCCGCGTCGATCTCGCGGCGAATGCGCGGCATGGCATCCGCCAGGCGGCCAATGCGCGCGCGTACCCAGAGGGACCGGACGGCCCCGGCAGCGAGGAAGCGGGCGCTGTCAGTCCCGGTGCCAGGATCCCGCTCGGCGGTGATGGCAATGGTGTGGTCATCGGTCTGGCAGTCACAGGGCTCGCCGTTTGCGCTACAAAACCCGTGGCCGAATTGGGTGACCTTGCAGGCGGTCCAATGGCGCTCGGGAAGCCGGGCGATCAAACTAGCCACCACCGACGTCTTACCTACACTGCGCGAGTGTCCGCCTACCACCACAACGGCCATTACTCATCTCCAGCAGGCCGCTTCAGCCGAGCCAGCATTGCCAATTCCTTGAGATATTGACGCACCGGCTTGGCGGGTGTTCCCCAAAAGACAATCCCCGGCCCCAGCAGCTTTTTCTTGGGCAGAATGCCCGCCTGGCCGCCAAGGATGACGCCCGGACCGACCATGGCGTGATCACCCATGCCGACTTGCCCCCCCAGGATGGCGCCGTCACCCACCGCACTCGAGCCTGAGATGCCGGTCTGCGCGGCAATCACCACGTTGCGCCCGATGTTGCAGTTGTGGCCAATATGTATCAGGTTGTCGAGCTTCGTCCCACAGCCAATCCGGGTCTCCTCAAGGGCGCCGCGGTCAATGGTCGTATTGGCTCCAATCTCAACGTCGTCCTCGATGACCAACGTGCCCTGCTGGGGGAACTGGGTATATTCCCCGTTGGTTCGGTCGCGGACGTAGCCGAACCCGTCTGCTCCCAGCACCGCCCCGGCATGGACCACCACCCGGTCGCCAAGCGTGGCCCCAGGATAGATGACCACACGAGGATAAATATGGCAGTTGCGGCCGATGCTGACGCCGGCACCGATCACGGCTCCGGCGCCGATGACTGTTCCTGCGCCAATGCTGGCTCCCTCTTCAACCAAGGCGTGGGCACCCGCCGAGACCCCGCCGGCAATTTGCGCCCTCGGGTCAATGACAGCGGTCGGGTGGATGGAAGGGTCAGGGCGCGGATCACGCAGCAACAGGGCGGCCCGAGCGAACGCCAGCCGTGGCTGCGCTATGCGTAGGACTGGCTTATTTGCACTGGCGGACGTCATCTGCGGGCCAACCAGAATCGCACCGGCAGCGGAAGCGAGTGCAGCCGCGAATGAGGCGTCTTCTTCCGCGAACACCAGGAATCCCGGACCGGCGCCGGCGATGCTCGATACCCCCGTGATCACGTGATCGACCTGGACGCCGTCGATCTCAGCGCCGAGCCGTTCAGCCAATTGACTGACTGGGATGGGCATAAATCAAGTGTAGATGGGCGCTTCGCCCTGCGGGCGAGTCTTCCAGCGGCGATGCACCCAAAGCCACTGGTCGGGATATTGCCGAACGTAATCCTCGATCACCCTGGTGAACAAGGCGGTATTGGCCAAGGCATCCGCCTCCACATCTCCGCTGGCGACAAGGCAAAGTGGGGCGCCAAAACGTAGTATGTACTGCTGCGTTGCCTCTTGCCAGAGTAAAAAGCCGGGCAGCACTCGGGCGCCGGTCTTCATGGCGATGCGCGCCAGGCCGGACCCGGTACATGCGGGTTGACCAAAGAAATCGACGAACGATCCCTGGGGTGGGGTCATGTTCGTGTCCATCAGAATGCCCACGGTATCGCCCTTCCGCATGGACGCCAGTAGCCCACGGGCGAAATCGTCCTTGTGCAGCACTTGATTCCCGTGCAGACAGCGGATGTGATTGACCAGGCTGTCGACCAGCGGATTGTCCAGGCGGCGGATCACGATGCTCATGGGATAGCCCATCAGCGAGTGATAAAAACTAGACAGTTCCCACGCGCCCAGATGTCCGGTGAGGATGAGAACTCCTTTACCCTCATCGCGTGCCGCCAGGTAGTGCTCCAGCCCCTCATAGCGGATAAAGCTGCGCGTGGTTTCCGGGGTGTAGCGCGGCATCTGGCAGAACTCGGCCAGCAACCAGCCAAGGTTGCGGTACAGCTTGCGCAGAATCTGTTGCCGCTCGGCGGAACTTCTTTGGGGAAATGCCAGGTGAAGATTCAGATCGCCGACGCGCGCCAGGCGTGGAGTGAGCAATAGCGCCAGCCGGCCGATGAACGCACCTATACTGCGCGCGACGGGCCTCGGCGGCAAGCTCAGAAGCTTTACCGCAGCCCACACCAGCGCAAATTCCAATCGTCTCCGCATCTGCTTCCACAGCTGTGCCCCGATACTGGGTTGAGTTCAGCCTTCCCAGTTTAAATGGTTTGCGGGCACGTCAAAAAGAACTGCCCGGCTGCCGGGCAGTTCTCATGTCGAGCCTGGAGAGTGAGCTACTTGGAACTAGTCTGCTGCACTTCAGAGAAGTACTTTGCCACGGTCCGTACGAACGGCCGCGCATCTGTCGGAGTGGCCACTTCACCCTTCAGGATCTGTGCGCTGGGGTGGGCTACACCATAAAACGTACGCGTCGCGTCTACGTTCTCATCCACCACGGCGCCGGTGAGATCGATGCCCGCAAAAAGTCCTTTGGCGCGCGAATAGGTCAGCAGCTCAGCGTTCAGCTTCCAGTCAGTCGCTGCCTGGGAATCACGGCCTACCGGGCCTGCCGCGGCCGAGGCATCGCCGCCAATCTTGAACTTGCTCTTCAACAGATCCTGAAAACCCTTGTCGTTGACCGCAACCAGCACCAGATCAGTCGCCTGGCCGCCAATCTGAAAACCGAAGCTACCACCTGCAATCTTGATAAAGGCAGGAGCACTCCACCCGTGCCCGGTTCTGCAGGTTACGACGCCCTGGCCATATTCCGCGCCGACCAGAAACGCACCTTTCTTCACACTGGGGACGACACCCACGCAGGTGGCTTGCGACATGATCTGGTTGGGTATCGCCTTGTCCGGAGTTGCCATGATTTCGTCCAGGACATCTTTTGCGCTCTCGATGCGAGCGTCGAGGGTTGCCTTATCGTCTGCTGCATAGGCGGACAGTGTTGTAAGGGATATTCCGATAATGCAAAGTACTGCAAGAGTGTGTTTCATCTTCTTTCAAATCTCCAGGTGGGGAGCTTGTCCACACGGTACTGAGTTCGCTGACGTTGGCGCAACTTCTGAGGCAAAAAGCAGCTCAGAAACCACTTCCTAAGGTGGGCGCAGTTCCTAGGATGCAGGAATTTTAACGGCAGTTGGGAAAAATCGAGGGTAGGAACAAACGGGGCGGGATCGGGGCGAGGGAAAAAATGGGGGCTGGTGATTGCGAAGTTCGCTCTCAGAAGCCCCGTCCCCAGATCTGCGTTGTTTCTAAAGTAACTTTCGGCCAAGTGAGGTAACCCGGCAATGTCACCAAGGTACCCTGTACCAAAGTACCTGCGGCGTCCCCTCCATCGCGGATGTGTCATTTGCAGTCTATTCGGGTGCCGGGGTCACGATGGAGTTGGTCACCGCGTAGATAGAAAGGGCGATGCGGTTCTCCACACCGACTTTGCGCATCAACTTCGCCACGTGTGCTTTTACGGTTCTTTCTTCGATGCCCAGGGTGCGGGCAATCTCACGATTGGATCGAGCGGCGACCAGGAGCTTGAGGACCTCGGTTTCGCGGGCAGTAAATTGAGCCAACGCCGGGGAGGCGGACCGCGACGATTTGGTCGCGCGATCCACAAAAATGGACAATACCCGACGCGGCGCCCAAATGGACCCCTGGCTGACGGTCATGATCGCCTGTTCTACCTGCTGCGGCGTGGCGCTGGCTTCCAGATATGCCTTGGCGCCTGCGGTCACCGCCTGCAGGATAACCTCGTCATCCCCGGTGGGACCCATGACGACCAGCCGCACGTCGGGCCGCAAACCATGAATGGTGCCCACCAGCGGCAACGGGAGCTTCTCTCCGTGCAGGCCGATCAAGGCCAGCTTGATCTCCCGGTCGGCCAGGAACTCGGGCAGCTCAAAAACAACAAATTCTATGTGGGGGTGATCCTGAAAGACGGTGACAAAGCCCTCCACGCGGATGGGCTCGGGCTCGAGGAGCGCCACCCGCAAGCGGGAAGGTGATTTCGTCGGCTCCGCCATCACAGTTTTGGAAGCACGATACCTTGTTGTTTTTGGTATTTACCCTTCCGGTCCGCGTAGCTGATTTCGCAGGGTTCATCGGAACGGAAGAAAAGGATCTGGCAGAGGCCCTCATTGGCATAGATCCGGGCCGGCAAAGGCGTGGTGTTTGAAATCTCGAGGGTCACAAAGCCTTCCCATTCTGGCTCGAAAGGAGTGACGTTCACGATAATGCCGCAACGGGCATAGGTCGATTTGCCCACGCAGATGGTGAGCACGTCGCGGGGAATCTTGAAGTATTCGACCGACCGGGCAAGCGCGAACGAATTGGGCGGAATCAGGACTGAGCCAGCAGTGACGGTGACAAAAGATCGCTCGTCAAAGGCTTTAGGGTCAATGACTGCGCTGTTAACGTTGGTGAAGATTTTGAATTCATCGGAAACGCGAAGATCGTAGCCATAGGAGGAGAGCCCGTAGGAAATGACCCCTTCTCTTACCTGCTTTTCGCTAAAAGGAACAATCATTCCTTTTTGCGACTGCTCGCGAATCCACCGGTCGGACTGAATAGACATGCAACTCCTTAGGAAAAACCGCCCCCGGACGAAGCCGGTACGGTATTGCGGGGTAAAAAATCCTTCTTCTGGAAACTGCATCTTACGGTAGGCCGGGTTCCTTGACAATCTTGATCCCCAAGGAAGCTGCTGGACCATACCGGAGACACGCTATACGATGAGGACATAGCTCCGGCCCATTGCTGTTACCTAACATCCCTCGGGGTAAAGGCATTGATTAAACAGGACATCATCCATCAAGTTATCGCCAAGACCGGACTACCGCGCAACAAAGCGGAAGCGGCCGTCGACACGGTCTTTGAGAGCCTAAAGAAAGCGCTCGCTTCGGGCGACCGGATCGAGTTGCGGGGCTTTGGCGTCTTCAATGTCCGCCCACGGAAGACAGGAATCGGTCGCAACCCGCGGACCGGTGCCGAAGTCACCATCACTCCTGGCAAGGCTGTTCGCTTCAAGCCGGGCAAGGAACTTCACCTCCTGGATTCTTAGCCCGCCCTTGGCCGAAGTAGAAATGCCGACTACGGAGCATCCGCTCCTCCCCAGCTCAGCCGACCACGCGGAGCTTGTTCCAAGGGCGCAGCGCTCGATCGCCTGGCTACCGCTATGTCTGCTGGTGGTAAGCATCTTTACCACTGCCAGCACCGGCGCACTGCTCATGCAGAATTTTCGTCTGGGTCAGCCGCCGCTGGTCCACGAGGGCGATCTTTTTCCTTTGCACTGGATCTGGACGCATTCCTCGGCGCTGGCCAGTGGCTGGTCCTTCTCGCTGGCGCTGCTGGCGATCCTGCTGGCTCACGAGGCAGGTCACTACTTTTACTGCCGCCACCATGGCATCCGTGCTTCCTGGCCCTACGTCTTGCCCGCTCCTACGCTGAGCGGGACTGCCGGGGCCGTGATCCGAATCCGTTCCCGCATTCCTTCCCGCCGCGCGCTGATTGAAGTGGGTATCGCTGGACCGATCGCCGGATACCTGGTTGCGCTTCCCACCACCATCGTGGGTCTCCTGCTCTCTCGCCCCGCGGGGCCGGACTCCGCTCCGGCGTTGGTTCAGTTCCGGTGGCCCTTGACGGTCACTCTGTTGGACCGTGCTCTTGCTGCCTGGTTTCCCTGGGTCCCGCGCATGGACAACCTGATTCCCCACCCCATCCTGATCGCCAGTTGGGTGGGCTTGTTTGTCACCTCACTGAATCTCATCCCAGCTGGCCAATTGGATGGTGGTCACATTCTGTATGCGATTACGTCCCGAGGGCATCGCCGGCTGACGTTTGTGGTGCCGGTGGTCCTGCTGGTGATGGGTTTAACCCTATGGACTGGCTGGGTGCTGTGGGGAGTGATCCTGCTGCTGCCGGCCATGCGCCATCCCCACGTTCCGTTTTTCCCGCTCATGCCCTATAGCTACCGCTGGCTTGGCTGGCTGGCGCTCGCCATTCTGGTTCTGACGTTCCTGCCGGCTCCGTTTGTAGGCACCAGCGTGATTGACCTGTTTCGCTAGAGCATTTTCGCAAAGGTGTAGACCGAAGCCACAGAAGTTTGCGCAGCTTTCTGCCAAAGAAAGCTGCTCGTAACCGCCGTTGGAAGGTTCATCGTGTTGCGAAAATGCTCTAGAAGATCTGCATGAGAATTGCACCGCCAAGGGAGGCTACCAAGGCCACCGGCATGGCGATGGCGCCGATCTTGAAGAAGTCCCAGCTGCTCACATCCAGTTCCCCTTTGCGTAGGGCAATCAGCCACAGGATGGTGGCCAGAGAGCCGGTGACGGAGAGATTGGGTCCGAGGTCAACGCCAATCAACACGGCATTGGCGATCAATCCCGTGGCATGCTCGGCGTGCAACGTGGCGCCCGCAATTAATCCCAGCGGAAGATTGTTGATCAGGTTGTTGGCAACGCCAACCACGAGGCCGGTAATCCATGCGGCGAGAGCGGGAGCCAGCCGTTGTGCTCCCTGGAGCGCCGCCTGGGTGAACTTGAGGGCGCCGATGCTCTGCACCGCTTCGACCATGATGAACAAACCCGCGACCAGAGCGATCGTCGCCCAACTGATCTCCTTCAGCAGGGTCAGAGGATTGCTGCGCGCCTGAATGCACACGACTGCGGTGATCGCGAGCGCAGCCAGGCAAGTGGGTAATCCAAGATCCCGGTCGAAAGCGGAAGCGGTCAACAGCACGGCCACCATGGAGGCGATACCGCCCAACACGATCTTGCCGGTGGCCGAAAGAGGGTTTGCGCGTTCGCCTTCTTCTGAGCTGCCTGCGAGCTCCTTACGAAAGACGAACCGCAGGACCAAATATGTTGCGGCGATGGAAAGAATCGATGGCAGGCCGAATGACAAGAGCCACCGCCCTAGGGGCGGCATGCCCGCATGAAAGACCACCAGATTCGCCGGATTGGAAATTGGCAAGACGAACGAGGCGGCGTTGGCGATCATGGCGCAGGCGAACAGATAGGGTAGCGGCGCCACTTTGGCTTTGCGTATCACGGCCAGAATCGCAGGAGTGAGGACAACGGCCGTTGCATCATTGGACATGAAGATCGTGACCAGCGTACCCACGCCGTAAACGAGAGTGAAAAGGCGGAGGCAGGAACCGTGCGACCCTTTGAGCGCGGCAGAGGAAAGCCAGTCGAACACACCGTGCTCGCGGGCTAGCTCCGACAGCAGCATCATACCCATGAGAAAGAGATAGACGTCGGAGCCCTCGGCAGCAGCCTTTCCAGCCAGCTTGAGTGGAATCAGCCCTAAGACGATCAACAGGATCGCACCGCCGCCGACCCAATAGACCTCTGGAATGTCGCGCGGTCGAATCAGCATCAAGAGGATGCTGACGGCGACAATCAGAGCGACAATCAGAACCGGGAGAACATGGGAGAAACCGGCAGAGATCATCTACCAGTCTCTCCCGTTCGGTGGCGCCGCGCCGATAGAGAATTCATCGCAGAGTTGCCCTATGAGATGCGGGTTACATGAGGTTTACGGCGTCGACATCGACAATTAAATTGCGTCGCGGAATGCCCAGGGCCTCCGCCTGCACCAACCCGGCGCGCAACGCCCGCGCCAGGGCTTGCCGCTTTTCCGACTTCAGCAAAAGATGAAATCGATAGATGCGCTTGATGCGCACGATGGGTGCGCTTGCGGGCCCCAGCACGCGCACATGTTCGAGGGGCATCGCAGCGAATGACTTGCCGAGGCTTGTCGCCCAGCCGGCGGCTTCCTCAAGCCGCTGGCTCTGAATGATGATGTTGGCCAGGGTCGCGTGCGGTGGGTAGTGCATCCACTTGCGGTATTGCATCTCCTTCTTCACGAAGGTTCTAAAGTCATGCGCAGCAGCGCATTGGATCGCGTAATGTTCCGGGTAATAGCTTTGGACCAGAACGTTGCCGGGCAGATCGCCCCGTCCGGCGCGGCCGGAGACCTGGGTGAGCAACTGGAAAACACGTTCGGCGGCGCGGAAATCGGGCAGGCCGAGAGCATGATCCGCGCCCACGACTCCTACGAAGGTAACGCCGTGAATGTCGTGGCCCTTGGCAATCATCTGCGTGCCCACCAGCAGGTTGATCTGGCCGCTGTGCAGCCGCGTCAGCAGGTGCTCCATATCGAACCGGTTGCGGATGGTGTCGCGGTCCATGCGGCCGATGCGGGCATGCGGAAACAGCTCCTGCAGACGCTCTTCGCCTTGCTGCGAACCAGCCCCCAGGTAGAAGAGGTGTTCGCTCTCGCATTTAGGGCATCGTTTGGGCACGGTTTTCACGTATCCGCAATAGTGGCACTTGAGCCGCTGCCCGGTTGGATTCGCGATCGTCTCTCCCGGGATGATGGGCTTGTGATGGGTCAGGGCAATGGCGCAATTCTCGCATTGCAGCTTTTCGCCGCAGGCCCGGCATAGTACGGCGAAGGAATAGCCGCGGCGGTTGAGCAGGATAATGGCCTGCTCGCCGCGATCGATAGCGGCTTTCGCCCGCTCCAGCAGCACGCGGGAGAAGATGCTCTCCTTCCCTGTCTCCTGGAACTCGAGCCGCATATCAACCAGATCGACCACCGGCAGCGGCCGCTGATTGACCCGCTCCCTCATCTCGATCAACGAGTATTTGCCCGTCTCTGCATTACGCCAGGACTCGAGCGATGGAGTGGCTGAGCCGAGAACGACCGTAGCGCCGCTGATCTTGGCTCGCATCACGGCGACATCGCGCGCGTGGTAGCGCGGAATCTCCTCCTGCTTGTACGACGAGTCATGTTCTTCGTCAACGATGATGAGACCCAGGTTCATCGCCGGCGCAAAGATGGCGGAACGGGTGCCCACCACAATCCGCGCTTCGCCGCGCCGGATGCGATACCACTGCTCGGCGCGTTCGTCGGGCGTGAGCGCGGAGTGCAGGAGCGCCACACTGCCGCCAAACGAGGAGTGAAGCTGCGCCGCCATGGCGGGAGTGAGGCCGATCTCCGGGACCAGCAGAATGGCCGATCGGCCGGCGAGCCGCGCGTGTTCCATGGCGGCGAGATACACCGCGGTCTTGCCCGAACCGGTCACACCATGCAACAGGCAGGCACCGAAGCCCTCTCCATCGAGCGTGGCCTCTATATGCGCCAGTGCAGTCTGCTGGGCCTGGTTGAGAACATGCGGTGCCGGCGGTCTCGCGGCACCGGAAAGATGAAACGCCGCCGGCCGTTCTTCGATCGTTACCAGGCCCCGCTTTACCAACGTCTGCAATGTGGTTGCGGGAAGATCCAGCCGGCGCAAGACAGGAACCGGCAGGGACCCGCCCGCGCCCGCAAGTTCGGCGAGAATTGCCAGCTGATTGTCATTCAATTTTGGCGGCCGCGCATCGGCCACCAGCACTGCATAGCGCACCAGACGGCGAGCATCGCGCGGCGCAGCTTCCGTCTCGCGCAGCAGCCATTTCTTGCGCAGCATGTTGGTCAGCAGCTCTGCTGTGGCTCCTGTGGCATGACGCAACGGCCCGCTCTTTGCCGGCTGTCCGTCGGAAAGATAGTTGAGCACGGTGTACTCGATATCCTGTTCGTTCGCGCTGCGGCGCGAGCGGCGTGAGGAACCCTGCTCCGCTCCGTCGACCAGGATGGTCAAGCCGGTTTCGCTGATGCGATAGCTGGTCGAGCGCCGCACTTCCGCCATAAGCGGAAGCATGCTGCGCAGCACTTCGCCCAGCGGGGCCAGATAGTATTGCGCGATCCACGCTGCCAACTCCATCAGCTCGGCACTGAGAATGGGTTCCTGGTCGAGCACCGCTTCGATTAACCGCGCTTCCACGGGCGGAGCCTCATCGTGCAGGCGGGTAACCACGCCAATCAACTTCTCATTGCGGAATGGCACGACGACTCGACCGCCGACGGGCGGACCGCTATCGTCCTTGAGCTTGTAGGTAAAAGCCCGATCGAGCGGGACCGGCAAGACAACATCACAAAAAATCGCCATCAGCGGGAGGGAACGGACAATCCCAGCTCGGCCATGGCGAGCTTCAAATCTTGCCATGCTTCTTTTTTCTGTCGTGGATCTCGCAGCAGGTAGGCCGGGTGATAAGTAACGATCAGCTTGGTGTTGCGGCACTTGTGCACGCGCCCGCGCAGGCCGCTGAGCGAAGACTTCACGCCCAGCAGGTAGGTCGCGGCCGTTGAACCCAGGGCCACGATGACCTCCGGCCGGACGACGTCAATTTGTTGGAAGAGAAACGGGGAGCAAGTGTTGGCTTCCTCCGGCTCCGGCACTCTGTTCTGCGGGGGCCGGCACTTTACGATGTTCGCGATGTAGACCTGCTCACGCTTCAGTCCTGTGGCGGCGATCATGTTGTTGAGCAGTTGGCCGGCCCGGCCGACAAATGGTATGCCTTGAGCATCTTCATCGGCTCCTGGCCCTTCGCCTACAAACATGAGGCGCGCATTGGGGTCACCATCGCCAAATACGATCTTGTTCCGGCCGGCGCTGAGCGCACAACGGGTACAGTCACCGATTTCGGATTGAATCGCGCGCAGAGCCTCTACACGGCTGGGTGGAGCGACAAATGAGCCGACGGGCGGCTGCGGTAAGACTGGCTGACGTGGGGGAATGACGGGCTCCTCTGGGGTGGGCTCAATCGCGATGTCTGTGTCGCGGCGATAGAAGTCGTAGATACCAAGATCGCGCAGATACTGCATGTGTGCGGCGATGGCTTGTTGCAACTGGGGATCGAACGACATTTGCTGAACCGGATTCTCTTAGCTTACATGGCGAAGGAGTGGATCGTAGGGCAAACGGAAAGTGCAAATCGCTTCGAGATTTCAGTCCCGGAGGGACGGCTGAACTTAGCAGGACGCTAGTCCTGGGCTAAGCTCAGCCGTCCCTCCGGGACTCATTTTGCCATCGGTCTGTGGTTTCTTAGGCTACAGATTAGTCCTGCAGCTTGGAATTGCTGGATACCAAACCCGTCTCGGCCACGACCGAAACTGGGCGGCGTAAGGCGATCACCTCGTCCAGGATGCGGCCAGCCAGCTCATGCTTGGTCATCTCAGGCAGTTCAATCGCGGTCTTGGGAGTGAGAAAGGTAGCCGCGTTACGATCAGAATCAAACCCGATCCCCGGACGGGACACGTCGTTCAATACAATCGCATCGGCTCCCTTGCGCAAGAGTTTGTCGCGGCCGTGCTCAATGAGATTTTCAGTTTCCGCAGCAAACCCAATCACCAACGTGCCCGGCCGTTTCGACACCACCACTTCGCGCAGAATGTCTTCCGTCGGCTCAAACTCTATGGTGATCGGTCCACTCCGCTTCATCTTCTGTTCGGCCAGTACCCGCGGACGATAATCGGCGACGGCAGCGGCCTTGATCACGATCGTGATCTGATCGAGGCGGCTAAGAACAGCGCGCCGCATATCTTCGGCGCTGACCACAGAAATCAGCTCGCAGTTGGCAGGCGGCTTGAGCGCGGTGGGGCCACTCACCAACACCACCCGCGCACCCCGGCGCTGCGCCTCCTCGGCCACGGCATAGCCCATCTTGCCGCTGGAGCGATTACCCAGAAAACGAACCGGATCGATGGCTTCGCGCGTTCCGGCGGCCGTGACCAGAATCGTCTCTCCGGCTAGATCGTTGCGGCCATGGAGTTGGGCCAGCACCGCATCCACGATGGCTTCAGGCTCGGCCAGACGGCCGTTGCCGACCATGCCGCAAGCAAGCGGGCCTTTGTCCGGAGGCACGATCCTTACCCCTCGGCCTTCCAGAATCTCGAGATTGGCCTGCGTGGCCGGATGCTCCCACATGTTGACGTTCATTGCCGGAGCAACGATGACCGGCGCACGAGTGGCGAGAAACAGGGTGGTCAGGAAGTCGTCGGCCAAGCCATGGGCGAACTTTGCCAGGACGTTGGCGGTTGCCGGCGCCACGACCAGGGCATCGGTGGTCTGGGCTTCCCCAATGTGCTCAATGGAAGAGTCAAGGTCGCCCTCCCCCGAAGACGAGGGCCACAGTCCGGTAATCACTTTATGACCGGTCAGGGAGGCAAAGGTCAGCGGGGTGATGAATTTCTGGGCCGCTTCGGTCATCACTACGTGTACATCCAGCGCCTGGCGTTGTAAGGCTCGCACGACTTCAGTCGCCTTATACGCAGCAATACCTCCGGAGACGCCGACCGTAACCTTCATAGCGATGATTGTACGATGTCAGCGGTCGCGTTCTTCCTCGGCATCCGGTTCCAAAATGACCTCGTTCGCCATCTCAACCCGGGGCTCAGCTGCCGCCTTCACCTTGCCCGCGGCGATCTCCTCCTGGGCTACACGACAGGCCTTGTTGGAGCGGGAATCAATTAACGGCTGGGAGCCATTCTGAAGTTGCCGGGCGCGCCGGGCCGCCATGACCACATAGCGAAAATTGCTGTCAAGTCCATGTTCTGGCGTCATATTGCCTCCTGTCCCAAAGTTCGTCGCCGGACTTTCAGGCGCGAGTGGCGTGCATGTCGACCAAGCCGAACGAGGATAGCACCTTGTACACACGATCGGTGGCGTTCGTCTGGCGGCACTTATCGGCGAGCTGCATCATGCGGGCAGTCTCAGGGTCTGGTGGCGCTCCAAGGCGCGCGGCCCTTTCCGTGATCACAATTGCGGTTAACGCTTTCACCGCGTCATCAAGAATATCGTTAACGAGAATATAGCGATACTGACGGTAGTTCTCGATCTCACTTCTGGCCTTGGCCAACCGCCTGGCGATTTCCTCCTCCAGGAGGCTGCCTTCCTTGCGGCTGCGTTCGCGCAGTCGCTGAGCCAGGGTTTCCGGATCGGGCGCGAGCAGAAAAATGCTCACCGCGTCCGGCATCTTCTCTCGCACCTGGGCCGCTCCCTGCACGTCTATATCGAGCAGCAGGTCCTTACCTGCCGCCTGGGCGTCGGTGAGTGAGCGGCAGGCGGTGCCGTAGTAGTTGCCGAAGACCTCAGCCCACTCCAGGAATTCACCACGGTCGACCATCTCGCGGAACCTGGCACGCGAAATGTAGTGATATTCGCGGTCCTGTTGTTCAGAGGGGCGAGGGGGCCGGGTGGTGTAGGAGACAGAAAAATCCAAATCGGTCACCTGCGAACGCAGGCGATTCACCAGAGTGGACTTACCGGAGCCCGAGGGTGCCGAGATGATGAACAGAATTCCCGCCAAAGTGTTGTCCTGATGATACAGTGGTCCGCTAAGCGCGGAGTCCCGCACAAGTGTTACTCAAGATTCTGCACCTGTTCGCGCGCTTTTTCGATCTCCGATTTCATTCCCAGGCCCAAATCAGTAATTCGCTGCCCGTTTCCGCTCACTCCGCCCGTCTTCGACAGCAGCGTGTTGGCCTCGCGGTTCATCTCCTGCAGCAGGAAATCGAGCTTTTTGCCCATTTCTCCGCCTGCCCGCAAAAGCGAATGAAAATGCTGGATATGGGTGCGCAGACGGGTTACCTCTTCTTCTACATCGCTCCGTTCCGCCAGCATGGCCGCTTCCTGCACCACCCGGTCCCGGTCGATGACCCCGTTGCCGTTCAGCAGGGCCGCGATGCGCTGGCTAATCCGTTCAAAGTAGGCCTTCTGTACGTCGTGCCGCATCTGCGCGACCTGAGAGACGGCGACATCCAGGCGCTCCATGGTTGCGCCCAGGTCACGGGCCAGCGCGCCGCCCTCCTGGGCTCGCATGCGATTTAACGCCTCAACCAGGGGGTCAAGCTCCGCCGCCACATCTTCCTCCAGAGCTTTCACTTCCTCTTCGGTAAAGCGCATTTCCCCGGTCAACACGCCAGGCAGACGGAAGATGACATTCAGGTCCGGCTGCTGCTGCAGGCCGTTCTCCGTCGCGGCGGCACGAAAGGCGGCAATATAGCCCTGAAGCAGACCAGGGTCAAACTGAGCGCTGGGGCGGAGACCGCGATCTACGGTCAAGGTAACTTCCAGGTGTCCGCGTAGCACTTTTTCCTTGAGCAACCGGCGCAAGCGCATCTCCAGAGGCTCGGCGCCCGCCGGCATGCGCATGTGCAAATCAAGAAAACGGTGATTGACGCTCTTGAGAGAGAGATTCCAGGAAAGTAGATCGTTGACCCGGCCGCCGGTTCGAGCGAAGCCGGTCATGGAATGGACAGGGAGGGAATGGACAGGGGCGGAAAGGACAGGAGAACTCAAGGCTCCACCTCTGCGCTCAACGCAGCTTCGAGCACTTCTTTGGAAAGTACGTTGCCGGGAAACTCCGCCGGGTCCATAAACTGCAACTGGTACAGGCGCTGGTAGGTAGACGAGACACGGAGCAGCTCCTCGTGCGGGCCAATAGCAGTGATGCGGCCGTCTTCGATCACGGCAATGCGGGAGGCGCGGCGCACGGTCGATAAGCGATGAGCGATGACGAACACAGTCCGCCCGGCAATCAGATTAGAAAGGGCAACCTGGACCAGCGACTCGCTTTCCGAGTCAAGGGCCGAGGTGGCTTCATCAAGAATGAGGATAGGCGCGTCCTTGAGCAACGCCCGGGCGATGGCAATGCGTTGTCGCTCTCCGCCCGAGAGGCGAAATCCCTTTTCCCCGATCACTGTATCGTATTTTTCCGGGAGCCGCTCGATGAAGTCATGCGCCAGGGCCGCTTTGGCGGAGGTGATGACCCGGTTGATGGAGATGCCGGCTTCACCATAGGCGATGTTATTGCGCACCGTGTCGTTGAAGAGAATCGTCTCCTGGGTTACGTTGCCAATCTGGCTACGGAGAGAAGCCAGGCTCACATCCCGCAGGTCGTGTCCGTCGATGCGGATGCTGCCGCCGGTAACGTCGAAGAAACGTGGAATCAGGTTCACCAAGGTAGATTTACCGGCGCCACTGGGGCCAACCAGCGCTACCACCTCGCCACGCGGGACGACCAGGTTGATCTCTCGCAACACCTGCCGTTCCCCTTCTTCATTGCGGTAGTCGAAGCAGACATTCTCGAATTGGATCTGCTGGCGGAATTCCTTGATGACGTAGGCACCAACCTTTTCCCGCACCTCGTCCTGGGTGTCCATGAAGCGAAATATCTCCGAGGAGGCGCCCAACGCCTGCTGGAAGTTGTTATAGAACAGGGCGAACTTGCGCACCGGTTCGTAAAGCTTGAAGACCGCGATAATGAAAGCGAAAAAGGTTCCGGCCGTCAGGACATGGTTGCGAATGCTGTTGCGGCCCACCCAGAGCAGTAGGGCGATCGCCACTGCGCCAATGGTATCCATCAGCGGGGAACTGATGGCTTGCGCCCGGACAGAACGAAGATTGGCGTCGAACAGCCGGCGCGCCGCCTGTTTGAACCGCATCATCTCCCAAAACTCCATATTGAAAGCTTTGACGATGCGATTGCCGGTGATGGTCTCGTGCAGGATGTTCTGGATCTCGGCCAGTTTGTCCTGACCCTTGCGAGTGGTCTGCCGCACCTGGCGGCCGATCCTTCGGGCTGAGCCAAGAACCACGGGAACGAATAGTAGTAGCACCCAGGCCAGCTTGCCGCCTAAAGCCACCACGACGCAGGCGGTAAAGATCAGGGTGAAGAACTGCTGCAGGAATTCCGCCAGCACCGAGGACATGGCGAACTGCACCCGCTCAATGTCGTTGATCAGGGTCGAAACAATGGTGCCGGTCGAATTCTGTTGGAAGAAGGAGACGGAGCGGCGCAGGATGGCGTCGTACAGATCGTCGCGGAGGTCGGTGATCATACCGAAACCGGCGTAGTTCACCAGGTAGGTTCCGCAGTAATCGAAGATCCCCTTGAGCAAGGTGGAAACAACCAGCGCAAAGGCAACGATGTCCCATGCATTGTGGAAGTGGGAGGGAACAATTTGTTGCAGGCTTATGCCGAAGCGAGGTCCGAGGAGGGGGATAGTTCGGTCGGGCGCGTTAGGGTTGAGCACGCGGTCGAAGATGGGACCGACCAGCAAGAGGCGGAAGGCATCCAGAAGGCCCACGCCCGCCATAAGAACAACCGATGCAATCGCCTGCAACCAATACGGCTGCACGTAGCCCAACAGGCGCAACACCTTCCTCAAGAGGAAACCCCAAAGGCGCGGCGCTGCAGGGAAGGCATCCAGCTATTGTAATCGCCGGTCCTATGTCCCCGCCACGGGGCTTGGGGGCTAGTCGAGCCGAAGTGATGGCGACCGAATTGGGCTTCAGATCATGTGAATTGAGTCCCGCAGGGACGGCTGAAGATTGTCCAGGATGGGGTCGCGGCCTATTTTCAGTCGTCCTCCGAATTTCTACCCAGGACGGTAGTCCTGCGTACGGGTTTCTACGTTTTCAGAGCCAGGGCGTGGGGCGGCGGACCCTAGAAACCCGATTTTTAGCAGGCTACAGGCGGTTGATCCCAATACGGCAAAATGTCTTCCGCTGACCAATTCGCTCCAGAAACGTAGAAACTCGAGACCCAGGACTGCGTCCTGGGCCAAGTTCAGCCGTCCCCGCGGGACTGATTTTGCAATCGGTTGGTTCTCACGCAGACTCTTTAGCCCGTACCCTTCAAGCCGTCGCCTGCATCAATGGGGCATGTCCCGATGGACTGCCTTGACCCGGTAGCCTTCCTTGGCCAGCCGCTTGTGGACTTCCTCGGCAATCATCACGGAGCGATGCTGACCGCCGGTGCAGCCGAAAGCTACGGTGAGATAGCTCTTGCCCTCCTCAATGTAATGCGGCAACAGGAAGAGCAATAACTGCGTAACCCGGTCCAGAAACTCACAGGTCTGGGGGAACTCGCGGATGTATTTTGCCACCTTGGGATGGCGGCCGGTCAGATCACGAAACTCGGGCACGAAATGCGGATTGGGCAGGAACCTTACGTCGAAAACCAGGTCGGCCTCAAGAGGTACACCGTTCTTGTAACCGAAACTGATAGAGGAGACCAACAGGTTCTTGTCCGTATCTCCACGCTCAAATTTCTGCAGGATGTAGGCGCGCAATTCATGCACGTTGTATCGGGTGGTATCGACGCTGATGTCGGCCAGATTGCGGATGGGATCGAGAAGCTTCCTCTCGGCATGGATTGCCCGAACCACCGTCTCCGTGCGGCCCAGCGGGTGAGGGCGCCGGGTTTCAGAGAATCGTCGCACCAGGGACGGGTCGGAGGCATCGAGGAAGACCACCGTCGTTGAAAGAACCTTTCTTACCTGGCGGAGGATGGCGGGAAAGCGATCGAGATGCTGCCCCTCGCGCACGTCGACGACCAGTGCCGCACGGTTAATCTCCGCCGATTGGCGCACCAAGTCGGCAAATGCCGGGATCAACTCCAAGGGCATGTTGTCGACCGCGTAAAAGCCCAGATCTTCAAACGCCTTAAGCGCGGAGGCCTTGCCGGATCCGGAAAGGCCCGTGAGGATTACCAGCTCGGAAGCAACCGCGGGCACCACTGCAGCTTTCTTCTTGGCGGCCCTGGGAGCGATGGGTTTTGGCTCGCGTCGGCGTGGCATGGGGCCATCGTAGCATTCAATAACAGCTTAAATGCCCCAACTGCCGTTCTCGAGTAACGCCTGTGTCTTCTCCTGCGCAACGGGCGGCGAAAATAAATGCCCCTGACCCAAATCACAACCAAACTTGAGCAGCGCTTCCAACTGCTCCTTGCGCTCGATGCCCTCAGCCAGCATGCGCACTTCCAGCATGCGTCCAAGATCAAAGATGGTTTGCAGAATCGCCGCTTGCTTACCGGGAATCGGCAGGTAGGCAATCAGCCGGCGATCCACCTTCACCAGATCAATGGGCAAACGCAGGAAGTGGTTCATGGAAGCCAGCCCGGCGCCGAAATTATCCAGGGCGGCGCTGACTTTCAAATCCGCTAACCCCTGAAAAACCACCAGGGCGGCTTCCGGATCCTGATTCACTACAGCCTCAGAAACCTCGAGGCGAAGCTGTCCCGGGGAGATCTTCCACTTGGCCAGCAACTGCTCGAGCCCTGCCAGGAAATTCGGATCGCGGAACTGCCGCGAAGATAAATTCACATCAATGCTCGGGTTCTTGTCCGGCATGGTCTCGGCCCAGTGGCTCAGTTGGCGGCAAGCCTCCTCCAGCACAAACATCCCCATAGGAATGATGAGTCCTGTCTCTTCTGCCGTGGGCAGGAAATCCTGCGGCGAAATCCACTCCCCATCGCCGCGACGCCAACGGAGCAGCGCCTCAAAGCCCTCGATCTCCCCGGTAGACAACCGGTAGATGGGCTGATACCAGACCGCAAACTCTTTCTTCTCCAGAGCCGTTTTGAGGTCGTGCTCCTTCTTCATCTGTGCCGCCACGTGCACATGCATGGACCCGTCAAAAACCTCATGACGCGCATGACCATTGGATTTGGCCTGATACATGGCAAAGTCCGCATCGCGCAGAATCTGCTCCGGACTGGTATGGTCCAGGGTGCCGAAGGCGATCCCAATACTGGCGGAGACGAAGATCTCGTGACCATTCAGCTCGACTGGCAGGCGAATATCGTGCTGGGCGCGCTCGGCAATTTTGGTTACATCGGAAATATTGGTGACGTCCTCAAGCAGGATGGCGAATTCATCTCCATCAAAGCGGGCCACCGTATCTTCGGGACGAACGCAAGACCGCAGACGAGCAGCGACGCGCACCAGCAGATCGTCCCCGGCCGCGTGGCCCAGGTTGTCGTTCACTGCCTTGAAGCGATCCAGATCGAGATACATCACGGCAAAGTTCAAATGCGAATGCCGTTGCTGCCGGGCCATGATCAGCTGCAGGCGATCAAGAAACAAGGCCCGGTTCGCCAAACCCGTCAACGGATCTCGTAAGGCATCGTGTTGCAGCCGGGCGTTGGTTTGCTTCTTATCCCGGATGTCGCGGTAACTGACGAAGTTGCCAATTTCGATACCCGACATGTTGATCGGAGCGACCAGGATCGAGACATCGATGAGCTCGCCTGACTTATGCAGGCGGACCGTCTCCATCGAAGCCCGGCCATGGAGCTGCATGGTGTGCTCGAGGATGTCGAACTCATGCCGGCGAGTTTCGGGAATGAGAATGTCGTAGGTGTTCTGCCCCAACGCTTCCTCGGCATTAAAGCCGAACAGGGTTTCGAATTCGCGATTGATATGCAGAATTTTTGAGCCGCGCGTGATCATGATGGCTTCAGGAGCAGCGTTCAACAAATGCTCCAGGAAGTTCGACTGCGAACTCTGCTCTGCACTCATCCGTACATCCTGCTGTGGGCTGTCTTCCCCCTCGTGCTGTGAGCGCAGGGCAACGATCAGCAGCTCCGGCTCCGGTTCCACGCGGAGCATACGGAAGCTCCCGCGGACCGGCATCGCAGAATCCAGCGGTGTGCGCATCTGGCAGTGGAAATCGGACGAATAGGGGTGGCCGCCGGAGCCGTAGACATTCGCGGACCCCCGCGACGCCGTTCCCGGATGGGCGTATACAAAGCCAGGGAACTTGCCAATAAAGAGGTCGTCGATGGGCAGTAACGCCCCGTCCTCCAGGTGGAGAATCTCACGCGCCCCACGATTGGCATAGATTACATTTTTTCCCCGCTGCAAAAAGACGTAGCACGGCAAGGCTTCGAGGAGAGACCTTTGCTGGGCCGTGAGTACGGAAACTTCAGCTTCTGAATTCATAGTAGATCAACGCAGCGGACAGAGCCCCTACAGGGTTGAGTATCAAGGTCGCTTTCCAAGCAGGAATATCCCCTGAAAGAAGTACCGGCAAACTCCGAGGTCGCAGTTACTTAGGTCTTTAAATTCCGCAAGCATCTGCTACCGAATGAGTTGGCCTGGCGTGAATGAAGAGACACTAGGAAATCGATCACCGCGTTTGCGACGAATATGGCCTCATCTACCAGCCGCGTGCAGCACCGCTGAACAAGCTGGCGAAAAAATCGTGACCGGCACGAAAGACGTACCCGTTCGACAAGCTCAGGGCAGGCTCTCGGGGCTAAAGAGGGTGTGTGAGCCAGCATTTACGAATTAGTCCCGCAGGGACGGCTGAAGTCGTGCCCTGATACAAAACGGAGTTTTTGAGCGACCTGTAAAAGCCGTGCCCTTCGTAACCAGTCGAATCGTGACATGCGGAGCCGTACCCTTCGTGCAGAGACGTCTTCGCGGCCGGCAAAGCCGCTACCTTCGGCTAGGTCTGGCCAACTAATTTGTCAAGGGGCTTCGATCAGTTCCATCTTGCCATCACGCTTGCGGTGCAAGACTTTTACATTACCTTCGTTATCCCGGAAGACAAACACGTCGCGGTCACGGAACTCCGCCTCCTTGACCGCCTCTTCGAGCGTCATCGGCCGCAGCGCCACGGAGTCAAGGGAGCGAACCACGTGGGGCTCCGCAATCGGGACCCGCGCCGGGAAGGAATGAACGGTGACAGGAATAGCCGGTTGCGGGTGGCTCTTGCCGTTGGTTGTTCCATTACCGTTGGCAGCTTTGTCCGCCTTGCTCTCGGGCACACTGCCGCGCCCACTGCGCGCGACGCCCGTCTCCTCCAGTTGCTTTTCCAGTTTCGGTTGACGCTTGCGCGTGCGCTGCCTGTCTTTATACCGCGTGGCCTGGGTCTCGGCTTTGGCTAGCGCCTCGCGCAAAGCAGACTCCATATTGGCGCTGGATTCGCAGAGCGCCACCAGCGTGCAATTGCGGGTCTTGACCGTAACCTCGGCGATTTGCCGGTATTTCTCCGCAGTCAGTACTACGTGGGCGCTGGTGATCTTGCCTAGAATCCTGGCTATGCGATCAATTCCTTCTTCCGCTAATGTGCGCAATGGCTGGGTAATTGCCACTTGCCTGCCCGTGCATTCAACCGGCATGTTGAAGCTCCTGAGATGCCCGATTCTATAGCATTTTGACGATTGCTGTGAGTTGGAGATTTGGGCGACGTGAAGTCACTCCCGGGCGGGGCGCACTTCTCTCTGTAGCTTAGACAGGAGAAGGTATCCTCACGCGTCTCTTTCGTCAACAAAAGCTGCCCATAGTCACGCTCGCTGCAAAAATCGTTACAAATAAGATGCAGGAGAAAGACGCCCGGACGGCGTCGCGTTCTCAATTGCACCAATAGGCGACAGAACCAGACTTAATCGCGCACTCGGCGTTGGTGGGTGCTCGGAATGCGCAGATCTTCACGGTACTTGGCTACCGTGCGGCGGGTTACGTCAATCCCCTGCGCTTCCAACATGCTGGCGATCAAATCATCGGTCAGCGGTTTTCGCGGATCCTCTTCATCGATTAGCTTCTTGACCTTGCGCTTGAGCAGCATCAGTGGAGTGCTGCCCCCCTCCGGGCCGTGCACACCTTCAGAGAAGAAGAAGCGAAGTTCAAAAACGCCCTGCGATGTGTGCACATATTTGCTCGAGACCGCCCGGCTCACCGTCGATGGGTGGACCCCTATCTCTTCGGCAACTTCCTTGATCATCATCGGTTTTAGCGCGTCCACGCCGCGCTCCAGGAAGTCGCCCTGGCGGCGCACGATGGCTTCGCAGGTTCTCAGAATAGTGTTCTTGCGCTGCTCAATGTTGCGCATCAGCTGCAAAGCGGAGCGATAACGCTCTTTGACATACTCCTTTACATCTCTCTCCGTGCCTTCCTGCGACAGCAGCTTGCGATAGCCATGGTTGAGGCGCAAGGTGGGCAGATCTTCCTCGTTCATGACCACCACAAATTCGCCGCCCCGCTTGACGAAGGCCACATCGGGCTCGATCAGCCGCGCATCGGAGCGGTTAAAGCGCTGGCCGGGACGAGGATCGAGGCTGCGAATAAAGTCGATGGCGTGCTGGATGGCTTCCGGCAGCGCGCCCAGAACCTTGGACATTTCGCGCAAGTCCCGCTTCTGCAACAACAACAAGTGCTGATCGACAATGCGGGCGCCGAGCGAAAACACCTGCAACCGAACCTCGTGTAAGCCCAACGGTTGAAGGGTCTCTCCGTCCCCCGCAGGCGAGTCCGCCTGCACTCCCGTTGAAGCAGCCCGGTGCCGTCCCAGCTGGAGGTGAAACTCACGGCGCTGCGCCTCGATCTGCACCAACAGGCATTCGCGTAAACTCCGCGTTGCCACGCCGACCGGATCAAGGTTCTGCACCAGTTGCACTCCTTCGGCGAGCAGCTCGGACGCAGCGCCGGGAGGAGCGGCAGAAACAGGATCGTACTCACGCACGAACCCCGCCAGTAACTCCTCATCCCCGGCCATCAGATAGCCGTCCTCATCCAGGTTGCCCACCACGTATTCGGCCGCCGAGCGCAAGTCGCGGCTCAGGTTAAGCGAACCCAGCTGCCAGAAGAGATGATCGGTGAGCGTACTGGGCTGGGAAAGGAAATTCTCGAACGACGGCTTGTCGGTTTGTTCAAAACCGTTGGGCGTGCGGAAGCCGGGATCCAGATAATCCTGAAAATAAGACCCAAAGTCTATTTCGTCGAAAGGATCACGCTTGTCGCGCTCTGCCTGGGCCGCGACCTCTTCCACGCTACGATCGCGCTCCGCCTCTTTAAGAGCCACATCATCGATGAGGGGAACACTCTCTTCCAGTTCCTCCAACACCGGATTCTCGACAATCTCGGTGTTGATCAACTCTTTCAGCTCCAGCTTGTTGAGGGCGAGCACACTGACCATCTGCATCAGGCCAGGCGTCAGGATCTGACGCTGCGCTACCTTCAGGCTTAGCTTAGGTTGTAGAAGAGCCATACCATTTCACCGCATCAACAGCTAGCGGCCTTAGTTTACCTTCTCCGAGCCTCGATCGTAGAGGGCTTTTTCCTAATCGCCCAACATCGCCAACGTGTGACCAAGGTCACTGTTTAAAAAAAATCAGGCTAGTTCAACGAAAATCCCTCGCCCAGGTAAACCCGCCGAACTTCAGGATCCTTGCCCAATTGCTCCGGGGTTCCGGTGCGAAAGATACGTCCCTCGTTGATGATGTAGGCGCGATCCGTAACCGAAAGCGTCTCGCGTACGTTGTGATCGGTGATCAAAACGCCGATGCCGCTCGCCTTCAGGTCGAAGATGATCTCCTGCAAGTCGAGCACGGCGATCGGATCGATGCCCGAAAATGGCTCATCCAGCAGGATGAACGAAGGCTGAATGCAGAGGCAGCGGGCAATTTCCACCCGGCGCCGCTCGCCACCGGAAAGCGCGTAGCCGCGGGTTTTTCGGATATGCCCCAGGTTCAACTGGTCCAGCAGCTTTTCCGTCCGAGCGCGCCTCACTTCGAGCGAAAGCGACTGCACTTCGAGCACGGCCAGAATATTCTCTTCTACCGTCAGCTTGCGAAAAACGCTTGGTTCCTGGGGCAGATAGCTGATCCCATATTGCCTCGCCCGCAAATACATGGGAACCCGCGTGATATCTATTTCATCGACAAAAACTTGTCCCGAATCAGGAGCGATCAGCCCGACAATGATGTAAAAGCTGGTAGTCTTGCCGGCGCCATTGGGACCCAGCAGCCCGACGACTTCGCCCTGGCAGACCTCAAGGTTTACGCCCCGAACCACCTGGCGGCCCTTATAAGACTTGCCAATTTCATCTGTACTTAGTTTTTGCATTCATTTCGCTACCGTGGTCTGGGTTACTGTCTTGGAAGCACCCCCACTTACCACGACGCTATCATCGCGATCATTGAAAATCAACGCGTGCCCCGTTACTGTTCCGCGCGTCTGATCGATCAAGCGAGGAGGTGCAGCACCGCTTCCCGTCAGCAGGAACTTGCCATCTGCCGCCGTGTACGTCAGCTCTTCGCCTGTGCCTTTACGGCCCGGCTGCAGCAGTTCCACGGCGCCTCGAGCCACAATCTTGGAGACCTGGTTGCTCGTGGATGGCTTGCCCGGCGGCTGTGCACCAGCCGCTGGCGCGAAATAAACATCCATGAAATTCGCATGCAGTATTCCGCTTGATGTCTGCGCCACCACCCCACCGCTGAAAACAGCCTTGTGATCGCTCTCAGCGTAGAACAGAGTGCGGCTTTGCAAACGAACAACGGAAGGCGTTCGTGTGGGCGGGTTGGCGCGTGGAATCGCCGTTTTGACCGCTGGGGTTCCCTGTGAATTACTGGGCGACCCGGTAAATACCGCATTCACCGCGGCTGCCTCCCCACCTTGACCATGCGCGGAAAGGGTTGCGTGAGGCCGCGAGAGCTCCAGCACGGGCGCGGCGAGGGAGTCGCTCGCTTGCCACAGGCGAGCCGGCTCGCCGGTTTTTCCGAAAAAAGTCGTCAAATCTGTGGCGTGGTCAAGATGTGCGTGATCGGCCACCACATGCACCGCCCCGGACCCGGTAAACACCATATTCTGCTGTCCGTTCGTTTGGTGATAGGTGGCCTTTACGCTGCCCGTCGCATCGGCGTTTCCGCTGGTCCGCGAAACTTCAATCAGGTTCGCGCTCAGCTCCCCATTGGTTTCTTGTATGCGCGGGTTTCCCGACAGCTGCACCATCTGCGTAGCCCCGTCATAGGCAGCTCGCTGGGCTGTGGCGGTGGTTACTGCCGGAGCTTGCCCGCCAGGGTTCGCCGCGGCCTGTTGGACTAAAGTCACATTTCCCAGCTGCACCGCAGACTTTAGCTGGGCCGCCGGTTGCGGTGTTGGTGTATCCGGCTTTGCTTTGCTCGCCTTCCCTTCGGGCTTTGCCATTGGCTGAGCCGAGGCAAAGGTAAGCAGGAGGTTGTCCCCTTTGCTGCTTTGCGTTACCCCACTGGGGCTCACCGTGACCAGGCTGGTATGACCAGTCCCGCGCAGGGTGGAGAGAGTCTCCCCGTCCACCAGCGTCGCGAAGAGTTGATCGCCCTGTACCGTTGTGTCTTCGGGCGGGGTCTTGGCATAGATGGTGTGTACATTCACCCGCGCACCACCGGCGGCGAGTACGCGGTCGGCTTGTGGGCTGCGATCAGGCCCGGTTTTAAAGTCGATATCGACTTGCGATGCTTGTAACTGGCGGGTGGTCGACTGGGGCAAGTTTTGCTTGATCTTGCTGGCATTTACCTGGGGCCATTTCTCTTCGTCGACGACTGAAACCGCATCGCGAAGCTGAGCGTGGCGAACCGTCGTTTGAGGGCCAAACAACAACGTGCCCGAAGAGGCCGAACCATGCAGCAGGCGGGCCGCGTTATTAGCCACGTAGAGCAAGCCGCCATCCATGACCGCCTGCTCCGGCACACTCTTCGCGCCCAAATCGATATGCGCGGAACGGGTATTGATCTGCTGCCCGTCGCTACCGGTTAGGACCACATGCCCTTGCGCCACGACCAGGTAAGCCGATCCGTCAGCGCGGAAGGAGACTGTCGCCTGATCGGAGGAGCCGTGCGTGTCGCTGTAGTCGGCGACGTCCTGAAGCAGAAAGAGCATCCGGCTGGTGCGATCGAATTGCGCATGATGGGCGCGGACGGCCAGCGGGTTTCCGTTGACGCTGGAATTGAATGCCACGTCGGCGGTAAGGATAACGACTCCTGTTTGTGAGTCAAAGCTGGCGCCGGTCGCACTACCAGCCGCCTGGGCCAGGCGGAATTCAATTTTCTCCGTCGTGCTGGCGAGGCCCGTCTGCTTGTTGAATACCAAGCCTGACGTCTTGACGTGGACGGTGCTCCGGCTTTCGCCATCCTCCGCGGGTGCTTTACCGGGTTGGGCACCCGAAGTCGCGGCTCCCTGAAAATCGATCTCGACCTCGCCCGTGGCGCGGGCAATCCCATGGACCGGATCCCAGTCGAAAGCCTTGCCATAGATGCGGTTGGCCGGCGCTCCATGGGCACCATAGAGGGTGATGCTCACGTCGTGCAGTTCGGCGTGGCCGTCACTCTTGTATTGCACGGCCTTGGAGGCGTGCAGGGTGTAGATGGTGTGTCCGCCTCGCGACTCCGAATAGGTAAAGCCTTCGGTCGATTGCTGAATTGCGCTCCCCAATCCGTACGGCAGGTCACGGCCCAGTCGACGCCCCTGCCACCGGCCATAGGCAAAAAACACCGCGATGGCGGCGACCAGCGTCGCGCCAATGATCAGGATCCAAACCCGCAAGCGAGCTGGCGTCACTCCGATGGCCTGTCGCGCATCGCCGGGTCAGACAGGATCTGCGCCTTTCTGGACGGAAAGGAGCATGGAGTCTGCGAGGGCACCATTTTCCTGAGGAAATCCTCTACGCCCATATTTCTCATCTTCTCACTCCCGCTATCGGCCGCGCGGCGGCCGTGAAGAAAGCTTTAAGATGAAGGGATGGCTGATCGGTTGTATCTGAGTCTGTGGTTCCCCAATTTTCGCCTGCCGGCACTTGCTCCGGCGATCGTCTCGGTGCTCAAGCAGTTTGGGGGAGCAGGTCACTCGCAGCGCGTGCATGCTGCCGCCGCTTACCCCATCTCCTGGAACGAGACCCCCTTCTACCAAAGGATTTATGAAGAGGACGAGGTCCAGGAATCGACCCCGGAGCGAGCTGTGGCCGAGGCCACAGAGATTCTCCATGATGACTTTGCTTACGAATTTGAGCTCAAGTGGGATCTGTGGGTAGCAGAAACCGTGGGTGGCCTCGATCCAACCTGGAAGCAGGAGCCGGTGATGGTGCGCGTGGTCGGCTTCGGACCCCAGTTCGACGAGGGGGCTTACGAGCAGAATGGGCAGGTCCGGGTGGATTTTGGCCTGGACACGCCCTTTCTGCTGGAAGACGTCGATTTGGACCAGATAGACGCCGAGTATATAAAGCGCAATGTCCAGAAGCTGGTGGAAGTCACCAACCTGATCCAGGAAAATTGCGGCATCAGCAGCCGGTTGTTATGGTCCGATTCAGGCGAGAACCTCGCGCAAAAGCTGATTGCCCGGCTACAGCGGGTGAATTAGGCCCTACTGCGTTTGCATCATGTTGCCGTGGCGGACATCCGCACCGCAGACCCAGAAGATGACATCTTCGGCCATGTTGGTGGCGTGATCGGCGATCCGTTCCAGGCTCCGAGAAATGAACAACAGGTTGACGGCGGATTTGGCGGCGCTCGAGTCCTTCGCTATGCAATCGAGGAGCACGGCCTTGGCTCTGCGGTTCATCTCATCGACCGCATCATCCATGGCCAGCACGCTGGTCGCGAGTTGGGCGTCGTGCTCGGCGAGCGCCTGAAGCGCTTTGCGGACCATCGTCATCGACAGCTCCGCCATGTGCGGAATGTCGACCGGGAATTCGCACGGAGTGCTCCCCGCAAGCTCTTCGGCCAGCAGAGCGATGGTCATGGACTGATCGCCTACGCGCTCCAGGTCGGAGTTGATTTTGATGGCTGCAAGAACGAAACGCAGGTCTACCGCCATAGGCTGCTCCATGGCCAGAATATCGAGCGCCATCTGATCGATCTCACGCTCCGAACGGTTGATAATCGCCTCGTTCAAGCGCACATTGGCGCAGGCCGAGAGCTCTCCGCGGCAATGCGCGTCCAGCGCAAGGCGCAATGTCTGCTCTGCCACACCTGCCATCTGCAGAAGGCGTTCACGAAGGCTTTCAAGTTTCTGGTGGAACGAAATGCGGGTCATGGGTCTTTGCCTCCTGAATGAAGTGGTCCCTTTGCCTATGTCAGAGCTTCGTTCTCAACTGAGACGAGGTAACTGAAGGGGGGTCGGCGCCGCAGATTGCACCGTTGTGGGTGCTTAATTCATGCGATCCGTTGGAATAATATACATCTTTTAACATTCTATTAACCTAATTGTTTTATAGAGAGGGCCGAATTGCACCTAGGTGGTAGGCGGATCAAGTTTGAAATCCCAAACTGGGAATTCGAGCGTGCCTATGAGAACTACCGATTGCAAAATGAGTCCCGCAGGGACGGCTGAACTTGCTGAACTTAGCCCAGGACCCAGTCCTGGGTAGAGATTCGAGGTACGAAAAGTCCCGTAGGGACGACTGGAAGGTACCCGGAGGCGATCCCAGAGCACCCCGATCTCAACTTATTCCGGACCATGTCTCGATCAACCTTTTTTCAGTCGTCCCTACGGGACTTTCCATGGCCGCAAGCTAACCCAGGACTGCGTCCTGGGCTAAGTTCAGCCGTCCCTGCGGGACTCGATTTCGTGATGGATGACTCATGCACCCTCCACAATCCCGTACTAGCTAGCTAGCCTGGCCCCGGGGATGAATTGCGGGCCCACCCTCACCCTGCGGAGGCTTTTCAGCCAGCCACGATCTCGGAGAAGTCGGCGATGCGGGAAAAATCGTTGAGCACGGAGGCAATCAGGGCCAGACGATTTTTGCGCAGATGCGCCTCCGGCGCCATGACCATCACCTGGTCAAAAAAGCTATCGATCACCGGCCGAAGCGCAGCCACGCGTTCCAGGGCCTCTCCATACTCCTGCCGGGCACGCAATGCCTCCACTTCGGGCGCAACTCTCGCCGCGTCAGCGTATAGGCGTTGCTCGGCCGGCTCCATCAGAAATTCGCTCTGGACGGCATCGCCATCCTGTTTCTCTTCCGCCTGGCGGAGGATGTTCTTGATCCGCTTGAACGCAGTAGAGATGGCCAGCAAATCGTCGGATCCGCGGACCTGGGTCAGAGCCTGCGCCCTGGCGATCGCGTCCGTCACGGTGGAGAGCCCGGTCGAAAGCACAGCGTTCACAACGTCGTAGGTGTAGCCGCGTACATCGCGCAGGTAAAAGTCGAGGCGTTCCTTGAGAAACGTTCCCACCGCTCCGGCCCGCGGCAGGGACGTCAGCGCCATGGTTTCGAGTGCAGTCAGGGTGAGCGGCAGTCCAGATTCGGCGAGGATTTTGACTATTCCGTTCGCCGCCCGGCGCAGCGCAAATGGGTCTTTGGATCCGCTCGGTTCCAGGCCGATGGCAAACATCTCCGCGATGGTTGCCAGGCGATCTGCCAGGCCCAGGATCTGTCCTTCCACGGTGACAGGAATTGGATCTTCCACTCCCGCTGGCATGTATTGCGAATAAATGGCCTGCGCTACTGGTTCGCCTAACCCTTGTGCCCGCGCGTACACACCGCCGACGATGCCTTGCAGTTCGGTAAATTCCTTCACCAGCTCGGTGGTGAGGTCGGTCTTGGCCAGGAGCACCGCTTGCTCCAGCGCTGCGTGGTCAAGCGGAATCCCCTCGGCACTCACTGCGGCATCCAGGGCCTTCGCCATCAACAGGTTGCTTTCGGTCTTGGCGAAGTAGCTGCCGAGATCCCTCTGGAACGTAACCGTCTTGAGTTTTTCCCGCCTTTGCTCCAGAGGGAGTTTCTGGTCGTAATTCCAAAAGAAGCGAGCATCGTTAAAGCGGGCGCGTAAGACTCGTTCATTGCCGTGGCGGATAATGTCCATGCCAGTGAGGTCCACTTCGGTATTCAGCACGGCGAGAAAATGCGGAGCCAGCGCGTGCTGCTTATCCTCCACGGCGAAATACTTTTGGTGGTCCCGCATCACCGTCACCAGAACTTCTTCCGGCAACACCAGGAATTCCGCCTGGAATTCGCCGAGTAACACAGACGGCCACTCCGTCAGGTGGGTAACCTGGTCAACCAGGCCCTCGTCTTCGCGCCAGCGAGCTTCAGGAAGAGTACGGGCCGCCGCGTCCAGCGCCTTGCGTATGCGATGACGGCGCAGGCCAACATCGGCCATCACAAACGCTGTCTCGAGGGTGGCGAGGTAGTCGGCGGGACGAGCGATGAGGACCGGCCGCTCCCCGTGGAGCACTCGATGGCCATAGCTGACGTTGCCGGCGCGGATGCCTGCGAACTCCAGCGGAACCACGTTCTCATCCAGCAGACAAAGCAGCCAGCGGAGAGGGCGTACAAAGCGCTCCGGCTTGTTCGGCCGCCAGTACATGGTCTTGGGCCAGGAGAGCGCGCCTATTTCCTTGCCTAGCTCTTCAGCAAGAACCTTCTCCGCGCGCTGCCCTGCCCGCAGCACTGTGGCGGCGGCGTATTCCCCTTTAGGCGCGTTGATTTTTCGCAGCGCCGTGACGGGAACTCCCGCTTTTTTGGCGAAGGCTTGCGCCGCGGGTCCGGGCTGTCCGTCAGGGAAAGCAGCTTTCCAGGAGGGACCGGTCAGCTCTTCTTCGAGGTCCAGCTGTTGCGCAAGCACACCCTGGACGTGCACGGCCAGCCGCCGTGGGGTGGAGTAGCTGCTGATTGCGCTTCCGGGCTCCAGCAAACGCTGACGGGTGAGGAGCGCCTCCACCCGTCGCGCCAGCTCGGCCTGCGCGTCTGCGATCATGCGCGCAGGAATCTCTTCCAGGCCTACTTCGAGTAACAGCTCAGGCATGCGACTCCTGCGCGATCATCCGTGAGTAAGCCTTGGCAACGCCAACCGCGAGGACTCGAATACGGGCGATGATGCCGACCCGCTCGGTCACTGAAATCGCGCCTCGGGCATCCAGCAGGTTGAAGAGATGCGAGCACTTGAGGCACAGGTCGTAGGCCGATAGAACCGGAAAGCGGCGCCGCTCGGCCCGGGTGGATTCCTCCGGTAGTTGCGCGGCCCGGCTGAGCAACTGCTGGCACTCCGACTCATAGAGACGCAGGTGCTCCCACAGCTTCTCCACGTCGGCCTCCTCAAAGTTGTAGACCGAAAACTGCACTTCCTCGAGATGCCGCACCTCGGCGTACGTGACCGGCTCCGGCGTGCGTGCCCAAACCACGTCATAGACTGAGTCGACGTCTTGCAGAAACGAGGCGATGCGTTCCAGACCATAGGTGATTTCCGCCGAAATGGGGTCGAGATCCAGCCCGCCACACTGCTGGAAGTAGGTAAACTGGGTGATTTCCTGACCATCCAGCATGATCTGCCATCCGATGCCCCATGCCCCCAGCGTGGGCGCTTCCCAGTTATCTTCTTCGAACTTCAGGTCGTGCTGGCGCAGGTCGATACCAATCGCAGTTAGGGACTCCAGGTAGATTTCCTGCACATTGACGGGCGGGGGTTTCAGCACCACCTGGAATTGGGTGTGCTTGAAAAGCCGGTTCGGATTCTCACCGTATCGTCCGTCGGCAGGACGGCGGGAGGGCTGCGCATACGCCACGGAGAAGGGCTTTGGGTCCAGGACGCGGAGAAAGGTCTCCGGCGACATGGTTCCTGCGCCTACTTCCACGTCGTACGGCTGCTGCAACACGCAGCCTCGCTCGGCCCAGAAGGTTTGCAGACGGAAGAGGAGTTCCTGAAAGGTAAGGGGGCTGGTTACTTGCGATCCCACGGTTGGATTCTAAACCAAACGTTCAGCTAAACTGGTTGCCCATTCATTCAAGGAGGAGTCAGCTATGCAAAGCCGTGTCGTCGGTACTACCCTGCCGGTCCTCGAGTTCGTCCTGGAGCCCAACGAGTCAGTGGTCTCCGAAGCTGGTGAGCTTTCCTGGATGAGTAGTTCCATCCAGTTGCAGACCCACACCCAGTTCGGCGGAGGAGGCGGATTCCTCGGCGCGTTAAAAAGAGTGGCAGGCGGAGGAAGCCTGTTCATGACCGAATACCGCGCCATGGGCGCTCGTGGCGAGATCGCCTTTGCTACGAGGGTTCCGGGGCACATTCAGCCGGTGCAGGTCGGCCCGGGAATGGAGTACCTGATCCATCGGCACGGGTTTCTCTGCGCGACGCCGCAGGTTCAGCTCGGTGTCGGTTTTCAGCAATCCCTGGGCGCGGGGGTTTTCGGTGGAGACGGTTTCTTGTTGCAGAAGGTGACCGGCGTGGGCGCCTGTTGGATTGAGTTGTCGGGCGAGTTGATTGTGAAGGATCTGGCGGCGGGAGAGACGTTGCGTGTCCATCCGGGCCACGTGGGAGCCTTCCAATCCAGCGTCTCCTTTCAGATCACCCGGATTGCGGGCATCAAGAACATGATTTTTGGCGGAGACGGGATATTTCTTGCTGCTCTCACCGGCCCGGGCCGGGTTTGGCTGCAAACCCTCCCCATCGCGAAGCTTGCTCATCAGCTGATGCAGTACATGCCTTCCGCAACGAGAGAGCGGACCGAGGGCGGAGTGGTCGGTGGGATTGTCGGCTCGCTGCTTAATAACGGGTGAGCGGGCGGATTTTCTGTCGTAACCAGCGCAAAAGGAGATCGGACGGGTACCCCTCGTTTGCCTCAGCGTACGAGGGGCACCCGCCCAGTTACCTGGGGCTTAGAATTCAAAAATGAATATCCTTACGAACCGCCCAGGCGTGAAAGCGCTGCGGCGGTGATCAGCTTCCGCTCCAGGTGGCGTTCCAGGCTTTGAATGGCGAACCGGCGAAGGTCGGCTCCCCGGGCGCGGGGCCAGGCTTCGGCCGCAAACGCAGACGCCGGTGAGCGAAAGATACGAACCGCCAGGATCTGCGAATCCGGGGTCAGCGTAACCCCTTGGGAACCGTTCTGCCCTGCCTGTCTGTGCTCGTCGCAGACCAAACCATCCGAGAAAAAATGAAAATAAGCCGGCTGGCCCGCGAGCGAAGTACCGCACAGCAGACACCGGCTCAAATCGGGAAGCCAGCCCATCAGACGCGTGGTCCACAAAGCAAAGTAGGTGATCGGCATCCAGATGTGATCGACGCGGGTTTGCTCCAACACCGAGAGCAACAGACGGAAGACCACATCGTGCGGGTCATGATCCGGGAGCGTCTGATCCAGGACCTCGGCAAAGAAAGCCAGGGCGGTAGCCCGCGCATAATCAACCGGCTCCGCCAACGGCGAGCGGAGAACCTCGAAAGAGTCCAGCCGAACCAAATCCTGGTTCGGCTTCTCGGCGTAGTGGGCGCGGACGTGGGTCATCGGCTCGAGCGCGCCGCCGAAGCGGCGCCGAGACCTGGCCGCTGACTTGGCCACACCTTTGATCTTTCCGAAATCGCGAGTGAAGAGGGAAACGATCTGGTCGGCTTCATGCACCGGCCAGGTTCGCAGCACAACCGCTTCCACCTGACGAACGATCATGGGCGCCCGGACGCAAACGCGCCCCGCGGCCTAGCGGCCGAAGTGGGCGGAGTTTTTGTCAGCAAAGTTCGACCACTTTTCGGGCAGGTCGTCACCGGCGAAAATGGCCGACACCGGGCACACCGGAACACAGGCGCCACAGTCGATGCACTCCACCGGATCGATGAAGAGCTGCTCCGTCGCGGCGTACCCCGATTCATCCTTTTTGGGATGAATGCAATCTACCGGGCAGGCGTCGACGCAAGCTGTGTCCTTGGTTCCGATGCAGGGTTCTGCGATCACGTATGTCATAAGTACCGATCTCCCGAAGACGAATAATTGAAACCAAATTGTACAGCAGGAACCGGGGATGCGAAGTTAGCGTGCCATGCGCCTCGCAGCAAACTCGGCAGGCGTGGGCACAGGCTCAATCCCCCGGCCCGCAAACATGTCCTCAAAAAACTTGAGGATCTCTTGGGTGAGCAGCCCATTGGTGGCCATGACTTCCTTGCTATCGAGACGAAAGGGACTGCGGTCGAACCGCAACATTTCCCCGCCTGCCTCCAGCACCAGCAGCGCGCCGGCCGCTGTGTCCCAGGGATTCAGATTGAATTCCCAGAACGCATCCACCCGGCCAGCCGCAACATACGCCAGGTCAAGCGCCGCCGCGCCAGCGCGGCGGACACCATGGGAGCGCAGCGTCAGTTGCTGATAGAAGTGAATGTTCGGATTCATGTGGCGCTTGTGGCTGGGAAATCCGGTCGAGAGCAAACTTTCCTGCAGATACTTAACCCGCGAGACATACAGCCGGCGCGCGGGCTCTGGCGATTGAAGCAACCAGGCGCCCCGGCCCTTTTCCGCGACGAAAAGTTCATCGTGCACGGGGTCGTACACCACCCCTGCCACGATTTCTCCGTCCTGATCCTGTGCCAGGCCCGGCGGCCGATGCTCGAGCCCCAGCGAAACATTGAAGAACGGAAAGCCATGGGAAAAATTAGTCGTGCCATCCAGCGGGTCGACATACCACCGGTAGGAGCTTTCAAGACCGGAGCGGGTTCCCTCTTCGCCGAAAATGCCGTGATCGGGAAACTGCTGGCTGAGCCGGCTCACGATGAGTTTTTCCGAGGCCCGATCGGCTTCGGTCACCAGGTCCACATCGCCTTTATATTCCGTGGTGACGCCGCGTTTGAAGTAGCCACGCAGCAGCTGTCCGGCCTCGAGAGCTACGTCTGCTGCGCCAGCCGCGAAACCCAGATCAAGCTGCCCTGGAAAATCCTTCAAGGCGCACTTCTCTCAGCACCGTTTGCACGGCGGCCGCGTTCGCTGATGGTGCGGATCTGATGCTTGTAGATGAACAGATTGGGCTGTCCCTCGCGCGTGAGCCGAATCATGGTGTCGTCGAAGTATTCGATCCACCCGGAAACATTCTCACCGTCCCGCAGTTTGACGTTCACTCTTACCTGCTTCTCACTCAGGAATCGCAAATAAAGCGTCTCCTGGCCTGTTTCGCCAAGAGGCGGCTCTTTCTTACCCCGCCGGGATGGGTTCTGGATTGCCATGTTATTCGGTTAGCTGTTCACAGAGATGCGGCAACCGGCTCGGGTGGATGCATGTTAAAAATCCACATGCGCACGCACCCCAGGGACGATCACCGGGCCCCGGTCCCGATTGTAGCCCGGATTGTTGACAAAAGAGAGCTGCACCGCCATATAAAGGCCGCTCACTATGTGGGCGTTGTAGTAGGTTTCGCTGACCGCTTCGCGGCCGTAGTGGAGACGGCCATCGCCCAGGATGAATCCCAGGCCGCCGAGGGCCAGGTACTGCTGGTGTTTACTGCTAATGCCTCCGGTTTCAAAGGCGCTCCCGATCTGGTCTAGTTTTCTGCCCCACGCGATCGCCGGGGAGTTCCGCGCCAATCGCAAAGGTGTCGTTCATCTCCGTATAGGCGAAGGACTCGTGGTGCCCTTCATTCCATCCGGCACGCAGAAAGGCGCGGAAGTTTGCCGGCAACGCCTGTTCCACGTTCAGGCCGAAGCCCTGCTTCAGAGTTCCCTGATGCCGGTGAAGGGTGATGTCGGGAACGCGATCGACATGGTCCTCAAACGCGGCGATGGCTTGTCCATAATCGCCCATGTTGGCGTGGTTCAAATAAGCCAGCGGACGAATGTAGGTATCCAGACCCTGGAACCAGTGCGGCTTCCATGTCAATTCCAGGTTTTCCGAGCGCGCGCGACGCAGATTGGCATCGAGATCCGTCCCGTTGGCCACTGTCGGCATGAGTGCTTCCCCAAAGCGCGCTTCGAATTTCGGGCCGGCATAGCTGAGAATGGCAGCTACCGTGTAGCCGCGCGTGTTGGCGGCATAATCGTAAGCGCCATTGTTATCGATCGCCCAGTTCGTAAACTGCAGATGACTGTCGCTGCCCACGGAGTTGTTGTCGAAGAAATCGACCATCCCCATCTTGCCCATAGTGAACTCGATACGGCGCCGGGGGATCGATTCTTGTAGATAGAACGGATTGGGCTGTTCCTCGATTCGATCGGCAGTCAAGGGGATGGTCTGGTGGATGAAGTAGCGTGCGGCATAAACGCCCTGTCCCAGGGATGGGTTGCGCACAACGTCAAGATTGACGAAGCCTGCCATGCCCAACGCCTGGCTCAGACCCTTTCCCCCGGCCTCCTCCGCATCGAAGATGAATTCAGTCCAGCGAGCAAGCTTGACGCCCGTATACAAGGTAAGCACACGAGAGAGCGCGGTCATTTCCACCCGGCTCTGAAAGCTGTTGGTTCCGGCATACGGTGAGTGGAAGGGTTCATGCGCCTGGAAGATGAAGTTGGCCTGGCCGGAAATCCAGATACGGTCGGCAATCAGATGGTGAGAAAAGACGGCCGGATTGAGTTGGTCGTCGGACTGGTCCGCCTCACGCTGGTTGATTTGGGGCAAGGATTCCCGGTTTACGTGACTCGGCACCGGTGGGATTTGCGGGTCGGGAACCTGAGCCTGGGGTGTATCGGGAAGAGCCGCCTTGGCCGGCAATGCCGCCAGGCAAAGCAATACGGCAGCGACCGACAACCAAAGGCGCATCAACACCCCGCGAAGAATTAAGACCTCGGTCGAGGTTAATTGACGAAACCTTAACAAATGTCACGGGGCGTTGAATTCTTTGGGCTTTGCGTGTGGGAGAGATGCGCAGAGGTCAGGAACGCGAGAATGAGTCCCGAAGGGACGACTGAAATTGTCCAGGATAGCGTCGCGGCCTATTTCTAGCCGTCCCCGTTCGACAAGGTCAGGGCAGGCTCTACGGGACTCTTCAACTGTGCTAGCCCGTTTACGGCAAGGGCGAAGGATAATAGCCCGGCCGATTGCGGATGATGTAGCCCGGGCTCGGATCACGTAGCTTGACGGAAATGCTGCGAAAGTCCTTGCCGGAACGATTCGAAGGATAGTAACCGAGCAAGTATTGTGTCCGCAGGTCTTCCGACAACTGGGCAAAGGCCCGATCCAGCGAAGTCGATTCAGCATAGTAGTATTTGCCCCCTGTCTCCTGAGCCAGGGTAATGAGGGCGTGTTCCCCGGCGAGATCCCTGCCGGCACTGGCGGAGATAGGGACATCGATGATGGGGTAGACCATCACTTCGCCCCGCAGCGCCTGCTCCAGCGCCTGGTCGTACGTGGTGCCTTTCACCGTGTTGCCACCATCGGAGATGATGACCAAAACCTTGCGCCCGGAACGCGTGGCCAGGCTTTGCGATGCTAGATAGACACCACTGTAGAGCGCTGTGGCCGCCCCTCGTTGCATGTCGTTCAACCCGCGGTCGATGCGGCCCGGGTTATTGGTGAAGAAGATCATCTCCCGCACGTTGTCGGCAAACTCCATGAGATCGAGGTGATCCACCGGCCGCAATAGCGAATGCACAAAGTGCTTGGCTGCCTCCTGTTCTACAAACAGGTCCTTGTGGACGCTGCCACTGGTGTCAATGGCCAGAACGATCTCCAGCGGCAGCTCCGACTGGCGCTCAAACACAGCGATCTTCTGCGGATGATCATCTTCAGAAAGCAGGAATTCGTCCTTGGTAAGGCCAGGGACCGGAGCTCCTTTATCATCCGTCACATTGACGAACACATTCACTAACCGGACGTTGACGCTGATAGTAGGCGGCGTGCCTGTCTGCGCGGAGGCCGCGAAACTGAAGGCGCAGCAAAGTGCTGCGCAAAGTGCCTTCACTTCTGCACCAGGCTAGGTGGAAAGGGTTCGCCATCGGCCCAAACGGCCCCATCTTCGAAATGTTCCTTCTTCCAGATGGGCACGGTCTTCTTGAGCGTATCGATCAGCCAACGGCAAGCTTCGAAAGCCTGGGCCCTATGTGCCGAAGAAACGGCAATCAGAACACTGGTCTCGCCTATTTCCAGCCTTCCGAGACGATGCACCATGGCAACCTGGCGGACACCATGCAGGCCGACCGCCTCTTCGGCGAGGGCCTTCATCTGGCGCAGGGCCATCTCCTGGTACGCCTCGTAGACCAGGAAGAGTGTGCGCCTTCCCCGAGTGTGGTTGCGGACGATGCCGTCGAACACCACCACGGCGCCGTCTTCCCCGTGCTTGATAGCCGCCACCAGAGCAGCAGCATCGATGGGTTCGTTCACCAGGGCGATCACCGAGTCACAGCCGCCGCTCACCGGAGGCAGCAGCGCCACCTCATCTCCGTCGCGTAACAAGCAACCGCTGGGCGCGTAGCTCTGGTTCACGGCAATTGCCAGCGTGGACCATAGTTTCGGCTGCTGTGGCAGCAATGCACTGTAGTGGCCGAGAACAGCATCCACGGTCGCGCCCTGGGGGAGCTCGAGCGTCTGGCTCTCGCTCGAGAGCATCTCCTTCAGCACTCCAAAGAATAAAACCGTGACGCGCATGGAAAGAGAATATCCGAAGGCCATCCCCCGCATTTCCTGTTGGTCTTGGTGGCGTTGGCGAACCTTATGCGCCTCCTTAAGAGCAAAGCACACACCTAATCGTTTCCAGCGCAACGTAGCAGGAAATCGGGGTGGAACAGAGGTTAGACGCGTCCCCGCACAAAATGGCGCGGTTCAGACCAGTACGGGAATGTTAGCGACGCCCGCTGTGCCAAAGACTCTGCGGTAACGGGCAATTTCCGATCGTAGCCCGGTGGCTTTGGCGTAATTGTCCGAAAGTTTGACCGCCGGCCGGCCGTCGGCCTCGGTCATTTTGCAGATCAGGCTGGCGGGATGGAGCCCATTTTTCCCGTTGGGGTGGCAGCCGCGAAAATCGTTGGTCAGCAGCGTGCCCCAGCCGGCACTGAAGCGGATGCGGCGGCCGGGCGTCCATTTGGCCTCATCCGCGAAGTCCGCCGCACTGTGAAAGTCGCTCGGCGCCAATCCGGGCGCAATCGTGCCCATGAAGTACGCATGCAAACCTAGGATGTCTTCCACGTCCATAGCATCTGAGGCGATGATCAGTTTTTGCTTTGGATCCCGGCCCCGTTTTTTCAGCCACTCGATGTATTCGTCGCCTCCGGCGTAGGGGTCCTTGCTGTCAATGCGCTGCCCCGTCCAGTCCGCCGTCCAATCGGGAGCGTCCGCCAGGAATTGCGTCGTACCGTAGGTATCCGGCAGCATGATACGGATGTCCTGGCCGTAGGTGCTTTGCCACAACTCCAGAATGCGGTACTGCGAGCTTTTCAACTCCGCATCGCTGGTCGCCATAGCGGCGAGGGCCATAGGCAGTTCGTGAGCATTGGTTCCCACCGCTTCCAGGTTGTGTTTGTAAGCCAGGTAGGTATTGGAAGTACCGGTGAAATGGTCGCCCAGCCCGGTGTTCAGAGCCATCACGACATATTCCTGCCATAGGAAGCTGTGCCTGCGCCTGGTACCGAAGTCGGCCACTCTTAGTTCGGGCACGCCGGTCATCCGCTCGATCTTGCCCCAGAGCTTCGCCTTAGCCTGGGCGTACAGAATATCCAGCTCGAATTCGCTCATGCCCTTGAAGGCGGCGCGCGACTTCAGCTCGTTGATGATGGAGAGCCCATAAATCTCCCACATGGTCGCTTCGGTCCAAAGCCCGTCGAACTGCAAATGGAATTCCCCGTCACGCACCGTCAGGCGGTAGCTGGAGAGACGGAAGCCGTGGCCCAGCCACTCCAGGAAATCCGGCTCGAAGATCCCGCGGCGGCCGAAAAAAGTGTTACCGGCCAGCCAGATCAGCTCCGATTTCAGGAAACGCAGGCTGCGCACATGCTCCAGCTGTTGCAAGACCTCTTCGCGCGCGATCACATCCGCGAGCCGAAGAGAGGAGGACCGGTTGCTCATCGAAAACGAAACCTGCGTGGTGGGGAAATGCTTCCAGATGAACTGAAGCATGAGCAGCTTGTAGAAATCGGTATCCAGCAGGGATCGCACCACCGGGTCCAGATCCCAATTGTGGTTGTGCGCCCGCTCCGCAAAGTCGATGATCATCGGTGTCCTTAAAAGGGCAGCTTTTCTTAGATGGTATCGGATCGCGCAAAAGAAAAGGCCCGCTGGTGGGCGGGCCTTCTTAACACAGTGCGTCAGGGATTAGACGCCGGCGTGCTCGATGATGTTTTCCCGGACTGCCTCGTCCTTTTTCTCTTCGCTGGCAGTCTTGGGGAGCGCGACGGCCAGAACGTCTTCGATACGGCTGGCGTAGTGGATGTTCACTCCATCGATCTGATCGGCGGTCAGATCCTCCTCGACGTTCTGGCGATTTTCCGCGGGCAGGATCACGTCCTGCACGCCGGCCCGCTTGGCAGCGAGGAACTTCTCCTTGATGCCTCCCACGGGTAGAACATTGCCGCTGAGGGTGATCTCACCGGTCATCGCGGTGAGCGGACGAACCGCCCGATCGGTCATCAGCGAAACCAGGGTGGTTGCCATGGTGACACCAGCCGAAGGTCCGTCCTTGGGGATGGCTCCAGCAGGAACGTGGATGTGAATGTCCAGATCCTTGGTGAAGTCTTCCTCCAGCCCCAGGGTGGCGGCGTTGGATCTTACCCAGGTAAGCGCAGCCTGCATCGACTCCTGCATGACCTCGCCGATCTGTCCCGTCATCTTGAAGCCGCCCTTGCCTTTCATCCGGTTGGCTTCGATGAACAACACATCTCCACCAGCGGGTGTCCAGGCTAGTCCGACCGCCACACCGGAACGGCGAGTGCGCTCGGCCAGCTCAGTATCCACGCGGACCTTGATGCCGCCGAGGAACTCCTGAATGATGGCCCGGTCGACCACCAGCGTGCCCGTCTTTCCTTCAGCGATCCTCCGTGCCTGCTTACGGCAAACCGTGCCGATCAATTGCTCCAGCTTGCGGACGCCCGCTTCTCGCGTGTAGTGACGCACGATGTAGCGAACGCCTTCTTCCGGAAATTCGATCAGTGGTGCTTCGCCTTCCTTGGTCTCGATGCCGTTTTCCTTGATCTGCCGCGGAATCAGGTAGCGAAACGCAATGTGAGCCTTCTCGTCCTCGGTATAGCCCGAGAGATCGATGATCTCCATGCGGTCGCGCAACGGCTCCGGGATCGGATCCAGCATGTTCGCGGTGCAAATAAAGAGCACCTTGGACAGGTCGAACGGAACGTCGAGGTAGTTGTCCCGGAACGTATTATTCTGTTCCGGATCCAGAGTCTCGAGCAGTGCCGACGCTGGATCGCCGCGGAAATCGCGTCCCAGCTTGTCTATCTCGTCCAACATGAACACCGGGTCGTTGGCATCTGCCCGCCGCAGGGCCTGCATGATCTGCCCCGGAAGGGCTCCGATGTAGGTGCGGCGGTGACCGCGAATCTCAGCCTCGTCGTGCATGCCGCCGAGCGAAATGCGTTGGAATTTGCGGCCGAGAGCCCGTGCAATACTGCGGCCGAGCGAGGTTTTGCCGACACCCGGAGGCCCGACAAAGCAAAGAATCGGCCCTTTCATATCCGGCTTCAGGCGGCGCACGCTCAGGTAGTCGAGGATGCGATCCTTTACCCGCTTCAGATCATAGTGATCGAGGTCGAGGATGTCCTTTGCCTTGGCGATGTCCACTTCCCCGCCGGTCGACTTGGCCCACGGCAGCACCGCCAGCCATTCCACGTAGTTGCGGGTGAGTGAGTAGTCGGCGGCCATTGGGGACATCCGGGACAACCGGCTGAGCTCCTTGGTCGCTTCCTTCTTCACGTCATCAGGCATGCCCGCGGCTTCGATCTTCTGCCGCAGTTCTTCAATGTCCTTCTGGCCGTCGTCGAGTTCGCCGATCTCCTTCTGAATGGCCTTGAGTTGCTCGCGCAGGTAGTAATCGCGCTGCGATTGCTGCACCTGATCCTGAACTTCCGTCTGAATCTTGTTGCGCAGCTGCTGGACTTCCGCTTCCTTCGCCAGATGCTTATTGATGCGCTCCATGCGCAACGTCACATCGGGTGTTTCCAGCAGTTCCTGCTTGTCCGTGGTGGCCAGGAACGGCAGGGATGAGGCGATGAAATCGACCAGGCGGCCTGGATCTTCGATATTCAGTGCAATGGTCTGGAGCTCGTCGGAAAGTGTAGGCGAGGTGGTGACGATCTGCTGGAATTGGGCGATCACGTTACGCTGCAGCGCTTCCAGCTCCGCGCTTTTCCCGGGATCCACTTCCGACAAGTGGTCGACTGAAGCCATCATGAACGGCTCAATCTGGGCAAATTCTCCCAATTTCACCCGCTCAGTGCCCTCAGTAAACACAAACAGGCTCTGGTTGGGCATTTTGACAACTTTGTGCACCGTCGCCAGGGTGCCCACGGAATACAAATCGCTGGGTTGAGGGCTATCCATGCGCTCGTCGCGCTGCGCGACCACTACGATGGTCTTCTGCTCTCCCAGGGACTGAATGAGTTGAATCGAGCTTTCCCGGCCGACGGTAAGGGGCAGTACGGCGTGCGGAAACAGCACCGTGCTGCGAACCGGCAGGATGGGGAGGACCCTCCCCTGTGAGCCGCCTTGCTCACGCCGACTGGGGTCGGTTGGATTAATGATGCTTAAGAAATCGCTAGCCATGAGTATCCTTCTATCAGATTACCTAAAATAGATGCCGAAGGTCTCAGAAAGTCGCAAAAGGCTTCTCTTTACCTTCTATCGACGGACTCGGGCCCCTCAGGAGAGCACCAGGCTCTCTTAGGACGGCGACCGGGCCGCCGGGTAGTGTCCCAGCTCTTTCACCATCAGGCACTGGCGCCGAAGTTGCTCGAGTGCTGCACCCGCTGCGGCCGGATCAGCCACCTGATAGTCCAGATAGAAGACATATTGCCAAGGCTGACCCTGTACCGGGCGGGATTCTACCTTGCACAGGTTGGTATTGTGTTCCGCGAACACCTGAAGCGCCGAAACCAGGGTTCCCGGGCGGTTTTCGACCGTAAATGCGATGCTTACCTTATCGGGATTTGGAAGCGGCCTGACTTGAGCGCTACTGCGAATCAAAAAGAAGCGGGTGTAGTTGGCGGCATTGTCTTCGATCCCAGCCGCCAGTACCACCCCTCCGTAGGCCAGAGCAGCCTGCTCGCTGGCGACCGCGCCGGTCTCTTTGTCGCCTGACGCAGTTATATGTTTGACGCTGCCGGCCGTGTCGTAAAAAGCGGTGGGCGTCATTTGCGGATGCTCGCCAAAAAAACGACGGCACTGCGCCAATGCGACCGGATGAGACAGAACCTTTCGGATATTCTCTACGCCTGTCCCCGGGACACCGATGAGGTTGTGTTGAATGCGCAGCAGCAATTCTCGCTCAATCTGCACATCGGACTGAAAAAGAAGGTCAAAGTGTTCCACCACGGAGCCGGCGAGTGAGTTCTCAATGGGGATAACCGCCGCACATACCTCCCCACTCTCCACCAGCTTAAACACCTCTACCGAGTAGGCACAGGGAACGATGGTCGCCTGCGGCTCCATCTGTAGTGCGGCTTGGTGGCTGAAAGAGCCGGCCTCTCCCTGGATCGCTATCCGCATCTCTGCCCCGCAGACTTAATTTCGATGATACGGCAACCCACTCGGAGGCAAACGCACCAAAGTACAGCGTAGCAAGACTTTACCCTTAGGAGAGACACGATGCTTTGGACGATTTTTCTGGTGCTGCTGGTACTTTGGCTGGTTGGTTTTGTTGGATTCCATGTGGTTGCGTGGTACATCCATATACTGCTGATCATTGCTTTGGTGGTCCTGGTCATTCAGCTGGTTGGCGGTCGACGAGCGATTTAGCCCTGCTTTTGTTGCAAATAAACCGCTTACCGATGCTCAGGATCTTTTTCATCTGAGCAGGTAGGCGGCCGCCGATCGCGAGGCATCCTAACTAATGTGCCTGGGAATTTGCAGGCTCAAGGAGATAAACCATGAACAAGGATCAAGTGACCGGCAAGGTAGAGCAGGTAAAGGGACGCGTGAAACAGGGAGTGGGCGAAACCTTTGGCAACCAGAACTTGGCCAACCAGGGCGTAGCGGACGAGGTAAAGGGCGCCGCCAAGGAGACCTGGGGCAACGTGAAGGATGCCGCCGGAGCTACAGCGGATCGCCACCAGAGAGAAGCGGAGCTCAAAGCAAATGACGCTCGCGCCGGGGTCCGCGAGAAGGTCGATGACGTTCACCAGAACATCAACGACAGGATCGACGCCCATAAAGCAGAGGAGCGTAACAAAGCCAGAACGGCCTAGCTTCGCTTGGTCCTTTTTAGTTGGAAACGCACCCGTCATTGGCGGGTGCGTTTTGCTTTTTAATGCACCGGCACACGAGGGAGCAGAAGGGCAGCAGCGACAAAGAAGAAGAAGACCATCGAGATAATTCCATTCAGGGTAAAGAACGCCGCGTTCAGGCGCCTCAAATCGGTAGGGGAGATGATGAGGTGCTCGTAGAGAAGCAGAATGCCAACCGCTGCCACTCCCACCCAGGCGATGGTATTGAGGGCGAAGAGCCTGAGCAGATAGCACAGAAGCACCATCATCACCAGGTGCATGGATCGCGCGATCCAAAACGCAGCCTGGATTCCCCAGGCTTCCGGGATGCTGTTCAATCCGCTTTCCCGGTCGTGGGCCATGTCCTGGCAGGCGTAGAGAACGTCAAAACCACCCACCCAGAAAAGTACCGCCACGGTGAGCACGAGGATGCGCGGGTCAAGAGAACCACGGATCGCGATCCAGGCGGCTGCGGGAGCGATGCCCAAAGCCAGGCCGAGCACCAGGTGAGACCAGCGGGTGAATCTTTTGGTGTAGGAGTAAAGCAAGAGCACCGCGAGAACCACGGGAGAGAGAAAGAGGGTCTCGCGGTTCAATTGAGCCGCTGCGAGGACAAAGGCCGCCGACATGACCACGGTGAAGCCGCCGACAAAGTTTCGGCTTAACAACCCAGCGGGGATAGCACGGGCTGCGGTTCTCGGATTCGCCGCATCCAGGCGGGCATCCGCCCAGCGATTGAAGGCCATTGCGGCTGAGCGCGCGGTCACCATGCAGACCACGATCCAGAAGAGCTTGTTCCATGAGGGCCACCCTGCGGCGGCGAGCATCGCGCCAGAGAGAGCAAACGGGAGGGCAAATATAGAGTGCTCCCACTTGATCATTTCCAGAGTAATGCCTACATTGCGCAGCAAAGCCATGTGTTCAGTGTACCGGCGGAGGCAAAAATGAAGAGCACAAAGCCCACTTGCCTGGACGGGTGCTCAGGCTGCGGTTGAGAAATCAAGGAGGCCGGCCTGCTTAGACCGGCCACTTGTGTGCGACGCTTACCCTACTTTTCTTTGGATCCGTTGGCAACCTGGAGGTTATTGGTCACCTTGAAGATCCCGGGCACGCTGTTGGCGCGAATACCCGCTACATCCTTGTCTGCCTGACTATTCACCACCCCGTTCAGGGTGACATTGCCATTCACGACCGTAATGCGGATGGGCTGCGCGGGATCGAGGGCATATTTATTCAAGCTGGGGTAACCGTAAATAGCCCGGTACACCTGCAAGCGTGAGCGGTTATCCATCGGCGATACCGGATCGACCTGGATGTTATTCACGACGTCCTGCACGCCCGGGAAACGGCTGGCGAGCGAAACGGCGGAGTCAGCCGCCACCGGCTCCAGCGCATGGCCACCCAGGGTGACCACGCCATTCTGGACGTTGACGCTGATGGCATTGAATGCATTGCCGTAGCCGACGCGATCATATTGCAGCTTCTGCACGATCTTCTGTTGCAGCTGCGCGTCAGTCATCTCTCCGGCACCTGCGATCTTGAGGTTGTTTCGAACCGCCACCACGTTCTTGGCGCGATGCACTTTGTTATCGATTTGTTCTTTGGTCGCAAAGTCGTTGACCGTTCCCTCCAGATCGACGACACCGTTCTTTACCGATATTTGTACGTTCTTGTATTTCTTCAAGTCGTTCTGGAGTTGAGCCTGAATGTTGTTATCGGTCTGCGCGTTTTGTCCCAGAGCATACGATGCACGGGGAGCAACCACCTGAGAACCCAGAGCCAGACCAGCAGTCAGCGCCAAAGTAAGAACATGTCTTGCCATTTTCATTTCTATCTCCTGTTTTTCCGCGATTTTGCAGTTCGCGAATGAGTCCACCTATATAGACACAAAACGTGGGCCCGGGTTGCCCATCCCTGTTTACTACGACTCCAAAACGGCGTCAACGATAGCGCTTATGAACTTTCAGCACCAGGCTGAAGACGCCCGACTCGTCGCGTAAAGCCACGATGGAAACGCTCTGCGTAATGTCCACCTGAGCCTGAATCAGCTGCTGCGCGGTGGCATTTACGTTGGTGGCGTAGGTGACCTGAACATTGCGGGAAATGTTCTGCTGCACCGTAATGCGAGCGCTGGAACTGCCCACGGTGCCCACGTAGGTCGGATCGATCTTAACACTGCCTCCCCCAAAGAGCTTCTGCACCCGGCTGCCGACGGCTGCATTCAAGGCCCCTCCCAACAACGCATTCGTGGTTGAGTCGGAGCCGATGGACTGCTCCTGCTGCGAATAGAGCGCTTGTTCCTCCTGCGTGCGTCCCAGGGCCAAAAGAGAGATGACGTCCGCCTGGGCCAACGGGGGCTCGGAGCGGAAGGTGGGCGTGAGCTGATTGAGATTGCCGTGCAAGCCGATGGTCACGTCGTATTCTTCTACCCGAGTCGTCGCGTCGATGTCGATAAAGGGCTGGATCATCACCGGGTTGGTAAAGAAGATTTGCCCATGCTGCAAGCGGTAAGTGGTTCCGGCAAAGTTGGCGGTCCCGTCAGTGATGTTGATGCGGCCCAGAATGGCCGGCTGAGCAATGGTCCCGCGAATGCGCAGATCAACACTGCCGGCCAGCTGGGCGTAGGAATTTTGAAAGTCGAGCTGCGGCGCAGAAAACACGTGAACATCCAGACGGACGTGACTGGACGGTGCGTTGGGGTCCGGGGGTACGTTCGCCGCCGGACTGGGGGCAAAACTGGCGAAGTCCACATTGGGGCCGATGATGAAACGCGTGATCTGAACACTGCCACTGAGCATCATGTTGTTCTGCGTCCCGAGCAAGTGCAACGTGGTGTCGGTCGTCGCGCTTATGCCTGCATAGCGAACCCGGATATCCTTGCCCGTCGCAGTGAAGTCTCCGTACAGGCCCTGTTGGTAGGCTAAGAAGCCTCCGAATTTGAGCTGGCCGCCTCCGGTCGTGCCCACCAGGTTCTGCACCTGGAGCCGGTTCTGATCGAAGACCAGATCGCCATTCAATTTGCTGATACCGTTGGGCAGATCATTGAGGGCCAAACCCACGTTGGTAAGGTGCATCCGTCCCGAGAACGAGGGCTGGGTTAGGGTCCCATTGGCCTCGACGTTGAAGTCCACCTGACCCAAGGCGGTAATGTCGGGATCGAAGGTCTGCGCCAGCTTCATGTTGATCGACCCATTGCCGGTGACATCCAGCGCCTGGGCGCCCATCAAAGCGGCCGTGCCGGTGAGTGAAAGATTGGTGTCCTGTCCTGTGATATGAGCCTGGGTAAGTTGAAGCACTCCCTCACGCAGTGAAGCGCGTATCGGCCCCTCGGCCCGGAGTGGGATGCCCTGTAACGTAACAGCGAACTGACTAATCTCCGCGTCTCCGCTGAACTGCTTGGGCTCGCGCAGCGGGCCGGCCACGTTCACCGTGCCCCCAATCGACGAATTGCCGCTGACACTCTGCACATGAAGGGCACGCAGGAAAGGCGCAACATTGAGATTGGTCAATATCGCGTTGGCTCGGGTGTCGAAGTTGCCATGCAGCTGGGTCTGCCCGTTGATCTTTAGCTGCGCTGTTGCCAGGCTGTTCTGCACTGTGAAATAGGCCGTGCTGCCTTGGGTGTGCGCAATGACCTCCAGGGCACCGGCAGGCTGCCCGCCCAGAACGAGATTGCGCAAGTGAAACCCCGCCAGAATAGAAAAGGAGTCAAAGGTGCCCGAGGCATGCGCGTCAAACTTCAAGGCGCCGGCGATCGAGAGGCGGGGATCTTTGGGTTGGGGGAAATGAGATAGTTCGAAATTGGTCCCGTCGAGGTTGCCCAGGAACTGTCGCGTCTTCAGGCTGTAAGTCCCGTTGCCTTCCACGGTTCCGCCATCCTGGAGAAGCGTCAGTTTCGTGAGATTAATGTCCTGTCCGGCCAGGGTCACGGCGGCGGTCAGACTGTGGTAGGGCTGCCCTTCGATGGCTCCGCCCAGAAGGGTAAGATTGCCCCCTCCGTTCAGATCGCCGAGCATCCCTCCCGCATGGGCCTGCAGGTTCAGAGTTCCGGTCACCGGGAAATCCTGACCGACAAGCGACAAAAGATCGGTGAGCGATGCGTTCTGCACTTGGGCGGTCGCCTGGATCGTGGCCTGGTCATCGAAAGCCACTCGCCGCCGGTTGATGCGATGCGCTTCCAGTTGCCCGGAGGCGTGAATCACAGTCTTGTCCCGTGTGAGCGTCGCGTGATCGACGGAGATGAGACTGGAGGAGTAGCTCGCATCCGTGTCCAGCTCATCCCAGAAGATGCTGGTCGGCGTACCGGCCGGGGTCGAGTTGGCCGCAGGCAGGGCGACCGGCTCAGTCGATGGTTGCGCAGGCTGCTCGCTTCCCACAGACGGAAATACAAACGACGTAGAGAATTGTTTGGCGGTGAGATGGCCTTTGAATGCAGGATCAACGAGTGAGCCTGTCCCCACACCGTCAAACGTGGCGTCGCCGTGAAGCTGGATGGGAAGTCCACCAATCCCGGGTTTGCCGTTCACACCCAGGTCCAACACCTTCAGCACATGATCGAACTCGGCCAGATTGTGGTTGACCAGATGGATCTTGAGATCGGAAGGCCTCTCGACCGGATACACGCCCAGCAAGCCGGAGACCTTGAGGGCGGTCGCGGAACTGTGTGCTTCCAGTTGATTGATCTGAACTTTGCCTCCGCGCTGGAAGTACTTCGCATCCACCATCCCGCTGATCGGGACCTTGCCGGGAGTGGGCCTGTCGGGAACACTCATGGTCAGCACGGCCGCTACGGTAAGGTCATCCGGCGAGCCCGTCCAATCGACACTCACATTTCCCTCACCCGCCGTATCGAATCCCAGGTCTCTGTAGTGCGATGGGACCACGCTCTCGAGCACGGTCGTCAGGCGCACGCCGCGCACCCGGGCGCGAATGTTCATCACTTGCGCTCCGGGGGTCTTCGGAAGACTGTCGGGAGCGCTCCAGTTGAGAAAGCGAAGAGCGGCATAGACGATCCCGCCCTGGCGCGGGCGGGCAACGAGATCCGGTAACGAGATCTCGTTTGGAGTGATGTGCAGGTGAGTGGTCGCGTTCACCCCGTCGATCCAGAAGTATTCCATGGCATAGCTGGTGTTGATCACCTTGGCGTTGCCGTCTACCGCGTATTCCCTGGTCCCGCTTCCGTGGGCCGTGATGGCAAGATTCACGCTTCCGCGGCGGAAGCCGTCAACCACTCCGAGCCCGGTCAAGTCGGCCAGCTCCACGGGGCCGTCAGCGGAAAACTTCCATTGCGGTTGGGCAAAGTGAGTCAGGCTTCCTGAGCCCTGGAGGTTGGTCTTTCCGGTGCTGAAGTGGAGCGTCTTGATATCGACCGCATCCGGCGCTGCTTCCACACTCAGATCGAGCTTGCTGCGTACGACGGCGGACTCGCCCTTCTGGGTGTTGATATCGGAGCAGGAGATTTCGCCAACATAGTGCCTAACCGCGGGCGCATAGGTGATCACTACGCCCAGGTCGTTCGCGGTCAGCTGGAACGGAATGGAGCGCTCGTTGACGAGCGCGAAACCGTTATGAACTTCGACCCGGCGGGCCTGAAGGTCGAAGATGGTCTGGACGGCCGGTCCATTACTGCTTTGTTTGGCCTTGGGCGTCGGCTGGTTGGTGTGGCCATCGGGATAAATGATGAGGTGGATCGCCGGGCGGTCAACCTCCAGGAAGTCGAGGCCCAGACGGGCATCGAAAAAGGAAAGGATTTTGGCTCGCGCATAAAGGCGATCGACATGGGCGTAGGGCAATTCGCCGCGGCCTTCCAGCCCATGGATTGTCAGGCCATCCACTTCCACGGCCAGGTGGCGCAGGTTCCAGTGCAAAGACTGAATCTGTACCCGGCCGCCGGTGGCGTCTTCGAGTACATTCACGACCTTCTGCCGGACGATGTTGGCAAAGTGCGGCGTCGAGGCGTAAAACATCAAGCCGGCCACGACCAGAAAAAGCAGCAGCAGCAGGATGCCACCTACCCTCAAGGCCCAGCCCCACGCGCTCATGGCTGTCCTCCGGACTCGGATTCGTCGCCGGAACCAGTCGTGCCCACCTGTCCGTAGGCGGGATCTAGAATGCTTACGCTGCCCTCACTCTTCAGGCTCTGTAACCAATCGAGGAGCAGAGCACTCACTCGCTGTTGCAGCAGGATCTCCTGGATGCGGCTGGAGACCGATGCCAGGGGTGGCGGTTTCTGCCCATGGAGCTCGGGCACCAGGGTGTTGTGGTAATAATCCGCAATCTCCTGGGCCGTAATGCGAACCCCGGAACCGAAACGTGACTGGATAAAGGACAGGATGGTCATTCTTCCTATCCAGTGCTTCTCCACTTCTTTCTCCGTCAGGCCATTTGCCTGCAGAAAGGCTTGCCAACCGGCATCGGTGTTGCAGTGGTATTGCGCACATTCAGGGATTACGGTGCGCAACTCCTTGAGGCTTTGTTGTAATGCCCCCGGCGTTGGCGGAGCGGCAAACTGCGTCGTCTGCATCTGTTGCAGGATAAGAGCACGATCAATGAGGCGCTGCAGTGCACGTTGCGGGGTGTTGCGCGCCGGATTAACACTGAATGGCTGCAAGACGCCGTAACGCATCTCTTCCTGCACATCGCTCTCCAGGATCACGCTGCCATTGATAACCGCGACCACGTGATCGAGAACCACGGCGCCTGGTGGGAGAGGCACGGGGGTTTGCTGTCCCCATAGGCTTGCAGCGGCGATCATCGCCAAAACCAAACAACAAATACTGTACCGGCTGCCGGTCGTGGTTAGCCCAAGTCTCTCGCGAGATGTTGGCTTCCACGACTTGGTTCTCAGTCCCGTCAACATCAAAAGCTCTGTCCGATACTGAAGAAAAAGTTGAAGTGGCCGGCCTGCCCCACGTGCGGGTTCGGAGCTTGATTCGCCGTGGTGTAGTCGTAAATGACGGGATAGATGGGAGGATTAAGGTTATAGCTGAAATCTCCTCGCACCGGCCCGATGGGCGTGTGATAGCGCAGGCCCACCCCGACTGCATGGGAGAAGTCGTTGAAGTCGCAGGTGTCGGGCGTGTTGTACGTGGTGTAGGGCGTAGTTACATTGCGGCAGGTATAGCTGTGGGGCTGCTTGATACGCACCGCGCTGGGCCAAATCTGAGAAGACTTCTGAAAGGCGTTGCCCATGTCATGGAACAGGACAAAGCTCAGATCGGTGCCCACCCAGCGCAAGGTGGGTGGTGGTGGGCGGAGCTCGAACGTGTTCACGAATACGCCCGCACCGCCAACCGGATAGCCGGTCTGCGGATCACGCGGCCCCGCCGAATTGATAGGAAAGCCACGGTGCGAGGTGGCGCCGCCGGCGTAGAGGCGCTCGGGAAGGGGGATCAGTTGCTCATCGCCGTCACCGAAGGAGCGCTCCTGTCCATAGCGAGTTTGGCGGGCAAACACCCAGTGGTTGCGGCCAAAGTCGTAATACGTAGCATTGCTGAGGTCGATGCGATCGAAGTTGGCCTGGGAGCCGAATTTGCCATCCGCCAGGAAGACTTCCCCGGTGTTGAAAGTGCCATGATGCGCATCGAGCGGGACATCGCGGGTATCGCGGATATAAGTAATGCCTGGCCCCCCTACGCGCACCGGCTGCGCGAGCAAAGGAATTTGCGAGAGGCTGACCTGCAGGGTGTTGGAATTAACCGAAACCCGGCGGTAGGAGAAGGAGTAGATCAAGGTGGTGGGTTTGGTCAAACGCTGTGAGAGTCGCAAGGCGCCGGAAAGAATCGCCGCCCGGTACGTGGTGATGACGGCGCTGTTGTTGTAGCCGCCGGACAGCGTCAGGTTGAGCGATGGCCTATTGCGAAAATGCGGATCCTGGTAGCTGAGCAGGGCGATCTGCTCCAGCGTTCCGTAATTGGTCCGAAGGGTGATCGACTGGTCGGTACCACGGAGATTGGTGCGGCTCACGTTAAACAGGATCCGCGGGCTGGCTCCCGTATGCCCGTTGGGGTTGCACTCGTAGCTATTGGTGATGCCTAAAATCGCCTGCTCAGCGGGGGAGAGACAGCCTTCCGCGGGCGCGCCCGTCTGCACTTCGAAGCCGAAGCCGTAGCTGATATCCCAACGCTTGGCCTCGGTGAGATTCAACAAGACGTTCTTGTAAATTTCATCGCCGTTTGGATTCTGAATTGCAGTATTGACCTCGTTGAACAGAGCCAGGTCATAAAGCCTGCGCTGCATCAGCAGCAGGGCGGTCTGATTGAGAGGGTCATCCGGGCGCAGGGTGATCCGCTGCTGCACGACTGCCGGCTTGGTTCGTTCCACACCGGAGACAATCACCTTGCGCACGAAGAACTGCTTGCCAGACACGATCTTCATGGTGAAGTCCACTGCATCCGGATGATCCGGCTCGGCCTGCTGGAACAGGCTTACCTGGGCATTGTCATAGCCCTTGCTGAAGTAGTAGGTCTGAACCAGATCGCGGTCCTGATTGATGTTAATGGCGGAGTAGGGCTGCCCCACCTGGGTATTCAGCAAAGAGCGAAAGTCTTTGAGCTGCTCGACTGTGGCTCCTTCGATGTCATATTTACCGATGCGCCGCTGGGTGCCTTCGTCAATGACATACTGGATTTTCAAGTGGGAGATCTTGCCGGGCTTGACGGCGCCGGTATCGCTATCCGTAAATTTGGTAGTCACGTTGACCGCGCTGAACCCGTTACTCAGATAAAGCGACTTAATCCTGGCGATATCCTGTGCCACCAGCTGCTGACTGAAGGCACCGTACCGATCCAGAAGACTGTTCGCCCGGACGCTGAGACGCTGTTTGATCAGCTCGGTACTGAAATACTTGTTACCGGTAATTGTGACGGAGTCGACTACGTGTCGCTTGCCCAGGTCGACAGTGTAGAGCGCGGTTATATGCTGCACATCGGTCTCCACCGGTCGGTGCGAGACCTTCACGTCAAAATAGCCTTGACCCTCAAAGTAGTTGCGCAGGTTCTGGGTGCCTTCGTTGAGCAGGTCCTGATCAACCGCACCTTCTTCGTAAACCGGCACCAGTTTCTGCAGCTGGCTGCGGCCGATCTTTGCCCCTTCCACCCGAACCAGGACCACTGGCCCCTGGTGGGCGAGAAAGGTATAGTTCAGCCGGTTGGTAGGGGGCACGTATTCTTTCGAAGTAAGACTGATGGTGGCGGCCAGGTGTCCCCGCTTGCTGTAGCGCTTGCGCAGCTTGGTGAGGGCACGGCTGACTGTGTTGCGGTTGACCTTGGCGTTGCGCTTGAGTTTGGCCTGCTTGCGGAACTGGGCCTCAGTCAGGCCGCTGTCGCCGGTTAACTCGACGTCGCCAATCCGGGCCGGGTCACCGGTAGTGACCTCAAAGTTGATATCGATCAACGAGTTTTGGCGGTCGATGACCTTGGTGGACGCGATCTGGCCGCGATAATAGCCGTTATTCTCGAGCGTGGTCTTGATGGACGGTTCCGCCTGTGCTGCCCGGGTTTCGGAGAAGGGCGTTCCCGCCTGCAGTTGGGTGGCGCTATCAAGCACCGCGTCGAGCCGATCGTCTTTCACTCCTTCCACGTTGACCCGGCCAACAAAGAGACGTGGAGTTCCGGTAAATACGATGGTGACACTATCGCCGGCGCGGACGCCGGCTACTTCAATGGTTTGGTAAAGACCAGTGGCATAAAGGCTGCGCAGGCTTTCGCGAACCTTTTCCGGGTCCAGGGGAGCACCCGGCTGCTGCGCCAGCTGACTGGGCAACGGCTTCAGCAAATCTGCCCTCACGCCGTCGAATGCAATGCTCTCCACCTTCAGTCCCGCCCAGTCGAGCAGTAAGCCTTTTTGGGTTTCCTGGGGTGCGAGGGGGGCGGGCGGTGCTGCCTGGGCGCTCGCGATTGGGCAGGAAGCGGTGCCGAGCGTGAGCGAAACGCAAAATGCCAGAACGGCAAGAGGAACGATAGCGAGTACGTGCTGTCGGCGCGCCAATGGAAGCAATGGTGTCAAAAGCAACAAGACCCTCTCAGATGGGTATCCAGAATCGCCGATCTGGATTGCCGACCAAGGCCGCCGCCGCGGCTCTCTCTTTATCCGAATCTCTATACTAAGACGTGATCGCCAATCCGGATGTTACGGGAGCGTGCAGTGGAACAGATTGAGGAGCGGTACTCACGCCAGGTACTCTATCCGGGGATTGGAGCGAGCGGCCAGAGGCGCCTGGCTCAGGGCCATGTCGCGGTGGTAGGCTGCGGAGCGACCGGGGCGGCAGCGGCGGCGCTGCTGGCTCGGGCCGGGGTGGGAACGTTGACCCTGGTCGACCGCGACTTTGTGGAGGAGAGCAACCTGCAGCGGCAGGTGCTTTTCGACGAGGCCGATGCCCGCGAAGCACTGCCCAAGGCCGAAGCCGCCCGGCGCAAGATCGCGCAGTTCAACAGCCAGACCCGGGTGCACGCACATGTGGCGGACCTGGTCCCCTCCAACATCCACGCTCTGCTGGGCGAAGCTTCCATCCTGCTCGACGCCACGGATAATTTCGAGACGCGCTACCTGCTGAACGATTACGCCGTGGAGCAAGGCCGTCCGTGGATTTACGCAGCCGCTGTGGGAGCTTATGCCGCCACCATGAATATCCTGCCCGGAGAGACTGCTTGCCTGGCATGCCTCTTTCCCCGGCCGCCGGCCGGCATGGTGGAGACCTGTGATACCTCGGGAATTTTGAACACCGCGGTCAATTTTGCCGCGTCCGTCGAGGTGACCGAGGCGCTCAAGTTTCTGGTGGGGGCGAAGGACAAAATGCGGCGAACGCTCCTGGGCCGCGATCTTTGGACCAATGACCAGGCGGAAATCAGCGCCGCCACGCCCAGGGCGCAATGCCCCGTTTGCCAGCGGCGGGATTTTGCCCATCTCCGCGGAGAGGACCGTCCCCAGATCACTCTTTGCGGGCGGAATTCTGTGCAAATCCATGAACATCATCGCCCGGTAGATTTTGCCGAGATGCAGCGCCGGCTGGAACCGCATGGAAAAGTAAACTTCAACCGGCTTCTCCTGCGTTTCGAGCGGGGGGACTATACGGTTACGCTTTTCGCCGACGGTCGGGCGCTGGTACAGGGTACAACCGACGTGACCGTTGCCCGCAGTCTATATGCCCGGTTTATTGGCAGTTGAGAATCTCTGAATCCGTTGGCTAAGCAACTCGTGACCAGCATTGTGCTTCCCACCCTGCAGGTTTCCTTTCCCAAATGAGTGATTCTCCCATCCTGAAAGCGAACATCCGCCGGCAGAGCAGTGATAGCGGTGGGGTAACTTCTCTTCTAGAGGTATCAATGTCTATACCCAGTAAGGACTTGGCGACGACGCCCGGGCCGACGGCCCCAGCCAAAGCGCCCAACCAGCATCTGCGCCGCAATCCTCCGATCGCCGGCGAAGCCGAGGCCATTCAGAAGGCCCAGGCGGGCGACGGGGCTTCCTTCGAAATGTTGTACGCGCTGCATAAGCGGCGAGTTTATTCTCTGTGCCTGCGCATGCTGGGCAATGTGGCGGAAGCTGAGGACCTGACGCAGGAAGCGTTTCTTCAGCTGTATCGCAAGATTTCGACCTTCCGCGGAGATTCGGCGTTTTCCACCTGGCTGCATCGCCTGGCGGTCAACGTTGTGCTCATGCACCTGCGCAAAAAGGGGCTGCCCCAGGTTTCTCTGGAAGAGACCCTGGAGCCTTCCCAGGAAGACGGGCCGCGCAAGGACATTGGGGCGCGCGACCTCACGCTTTCCGGATCTGTTGATCGCATCACGCTGGAGCGAGCGATTGAGAACTTACCCCCGGGCTACCGGCTCGTATTTGTATTGCACGATGTGGAAGGGTATGAACACAATGAGATTGCGGGCATGTTGGAGTGCTCCATTGGGAACAGTAAGTCGCAGTTACACAAGGCGCGCATGAAGCTGCGAGACCTTTTGAAGTCGGGCCAACGGAAAGAGGCAGTTCTATGAACGATGTCCGGAAGGGAGCAAACGGGACCACCGTCGATTGCGCCGCTTTTCAGGATCAGCTTCCGAGCTTGTTCGAGTCAGGTGAAGATCTGAGCAAGCAAGAACACCTGAGGACTTGCGAGAACTGCAGCGCGCTGGTACGCGATCTGGAATACATTGCAGAACAAGCCAAATTATTGCTGCCTATCCACGACCCCAGCCCGGCGGTATGGGAGAACATCCAGACTGCGTTGAAGAAAGAGCCTTCGCGGGCGAAGTGAGTCCCCACTGGGGCCTTGGGCCGGCAGCCTGAGGAGGATTCTCCAGTCGAAAGGCATGCTTTGGGACTCCGGGGGTTCTCTGCTTGGGAGAAAGCCGCTCCCTCGCCGGCCGAACAGATTGCTGAAAAATTCGGGATGGGACAGGAAAGACGTACCTCAGGGGCTAAAGCCCTCATTGGCTCCGCCGGTACGGCCCGACTAAAGTCGTGCCCTGATACAAAACGAAAGCTCTGCGGCTCTATAATCCGCTGATGGCATGAGCGAGCGGGCGCAGCAAGAGATGCAGCGGGTTTCCCGCTTGATCCTGACAGGGTTCATGGGCGCCGGCAAGTCCACAGTCGGCGCGATTCTGGCCCGGGACTTGGGCTGGAGGTTTCTCGATCTGGACCAGGTCATCGAAGCCAACAGTCATCTCACCATTGCGGAGATCTTCCGCGACTACGGCGAGGCGGAGTTTCGCCGGCGAGAGCGGCAAGCGGTCCAGCAGTTAAGCGGCGAAGAGGAGATCGTGCTGGCGCTGGGTGGGGGTACCGTGGAAGACGAATCGACACGGTCCCTGTTGATCCGTTCGCCAGGAAATTGCCTGGTCTTCCTGCATGCTGAATTGCCAGACCTGCTGGCGCGGTGCACAGTAGAGGGGAAAGTACGCCCCTTATTAGCGGCCCCGGAAGCCCTGGAGGCGCGTCACACCCTGCGCCTGCCGCACTACCGCGCAGCACACATAACGGTTATCACCACCGGCCTGGCACCACGGGAAGTGGCCGATCGAGTATTGGCGGACGTGTCCGTGAAATGGCTGATTGAAGGAAGAACGAGGTAAGGTGCTGCATGGTGAGCGAAGGGGGTGTGGAGCGGGTAGAGACGGTGCGAACCCGCTCTGCGCGAGGCAATGTTGTCTTCGCCTTTGCCATTGCTTTGGTCCTGGCGACCGCATACCTGATGCGGCAGATCCTGATGCTCCTTTATGTCAGTGCTCTTTTTGCCGTCGTCCTCTCCCCTGTGATCCGGGGTATTACGCGCCTCCGGGTTGGGAAGTGGCATCCCGGCCGGGGGCTGGCCATCTTTTTTCTATTGCTGAGCCTGGCGGCCGCGGCCACCCTGTTTTTTGCTTTCGCTTTGCCGCCGGTCCTTCGCGATGTGCAATCGCTGGGCGCGGAGCTGCCAACACGCGGTCCGCGCTTGCTCGACCGGTTGCATAGCCTCCCGTTCGTTTCTCACGTCAATCTTTCAGGTTTGAACACCAAGCTGCAGGGGTTCGCGTCCAATTTCGCGGAATACCTGTTTCTCTCCATCAGCGGTTGGGCGAGCAAACTGGCCGACCTGGCCGCTGTCCTGTTTTTGACCGTGTACTTCATGCTGGAAGGCGACGAGGCCTATCACTGGGTGTTGTCCTTTTTCCCTAAGTCTGCCCGTGGGCGGCTGAACGATACCCTGCTGCGGGCCGACGTGCGCATGGGCAAATGGCTGGTGGGGCAGGGCGGACTGATGCTCATCCTCGGACTTTGCAGCCTCATCGTGTTCGTTTTGCTCAAGATCCGCTATGCGTATGCGCTGGCGGTCCTGATGGGGGCTCTGAATATCATCCCTATCGTCGGCGCCATGGTTTCGATGGCCCTGGTGCTGCTGGCGGCGGCTACCGATTCCTGGGAAAAAGTGGCGGCAGTGGCGATTTTCTATGCCATTTACGCCCAAGTTGAAACCTCTTACCTGACGCCGCGCATCATGAAGAGCAGCGTGGATCTTTCAGCGCTGGGAGTTCTGGTCGCGTTGCTGATGGGATCGAAGTTGGCGGGCGTGATCGGAGCCATGATCGCGGTGCCGACGGCGGTGTTGGTCTCGGTGCTGATCCAGGAGTACCTGGTGCAGCATGACGAGCCGGAAGCCGCAACTCGTACCTATGGATGACACCAAACGGCAGGCCCGGATCCGGCGCGCGTGCTTGCTATCATGAAGGGAGCCGCCTTGACGAACCGTAACCAGCCGCATCCCAGGATTTCGCTCCGATGACACCCGCCGCCCACGCCGTTGATCGCGTCCCGGCTGGAGACATTGCTGTCCCCGGTCTCGCCGTCTCCGCGGCACGGGTGCGACATTCCCTTTGGACGGATTACCAGGAACTCTTCAAGGTCCGGGTAACCTCGATGGTCGTGCTTACGGCATGGGCCGGGTTTTACCTGGGATCGATGCGGTCCGGCATCACCAGCATTCATTGGGGCCTGGTGCAGGCGCTTTTGGGCATTACACTCGTCTCCTGCGGCGCCAGTGTGCTCAACCAGGTGATCGAGCGCAGGACCGACGCCAAGATGACGCGGACTGCGCAACGTCCTCTCGCCGCCGGCCGCATCGGACCGCTTTACGGCCTTATGCTGGGGCTTGCGTGTTTTGCCGCCGGGGCCGTGGTGCTGGCCTGGTATACCAACCCGGTCACGGTGATGCTGACCCTGCTGACGGGGTTCAGCTATGTCGCGGTCTACACCCCGCTCAAGCGCTACACGACCCTGGCTACGTTCATCGGCGCCTTTCCCGGCGCCATGCCTCCGCTGCTCGGGTGGACAGCGGCGCGGGGCGTGATTGAGTGGCCGGCAGTGGCCCTCTTTGCCATTCTTTTCGTGTGGCAGTTTCCTCACTTCATGGCCATCGCGTGGCTGTACCGCGAAGACTATGCCAAAGCCGGGATCCGCATGCTGCCGGTGGTGCAGCCGGATGGGTGGTCTACGGCGTGCGAGGCGCTCATTTATGCGGTGCTGATGATCCCGGTCAGCGTCGTACCGTTTTACCTGCACCTGACTGGGCGGTTCTACCTGGTCACCGCGGTGGCGCTGGGTTTGGTTTACCTGGCTTACACCATTCGCTTTGCCCGCATTACCCGGGCGCTCACCACGGCGGAATCGCGAAAGTACGCGCGCGAACTGCTGCGGGCCAGCGTGATCCACCTGCCGCTGCTGCTCACGGTGATGATGCTGAACGCAACCGGAAGGAGATAGGCACATGGCTACCCTGAGCGAACATCCGGCAGCGAAAGTCCAGCCCGGTGGTGATACCGAAACGATCCCAATTGAACTGGACCGGTTGTCGCATAACTACGGTGATCGACTGGCGCTCGACAATTTGAGCTTTGCCGTAAAGCCGGCAGAGATTTTCGGCTTGCTGGGCCCCAACGGCAGCGGCAAGACCACACTCTTCCGCATCCTTTCTACCTTGATGGTGCCGAGTGGCGGAGTGGCCCGGATCCAGGGGTTCGATGTGGCCCGGGAGCCAAACCGGGCGCGGCAGCAGACCGGCATCGTTTTCCAGGCCAGGAGCCTGGATCTCAAGTTGACGGTAGCGGAGAACCTGAAGCACCAGGGGCACCTCTATGGATTGCGCGGCGAGATGCTCAAGACCCGCAGCGCAGAAGTGCTGCGCCGGGTAGGGCTGAGCGACCGCGCGAAGGATTACGTGGAAACACTTTCCGGCGGCATGCAGCGGCGGGTCGAGTTGGCCAAGGGCCTCATCCATTCCCCGGCGGTGCTGCTGCTGGACGAACCATCGACCGGCCTCGACCCTGGGGCGCGGCGGGACATGTGGCAGTACCTGCGAACCCTGCGGGATCAGGAGGGCGTCTCCATCCTGGTGACGACGCACCTGATGGAAGAGGCCGAGCATTGCGATCGGCTGGCCATCCTGAACCTGGGCAAGCTGGTGGGGCTGGGTTCACCGGCGCAATTGAAGTCGGCCATCGGCGGCGATGTGGTGCTGTTTGAGACTGGGAGCCCGGAGGCTGCGCGCTCGCTGGCGGAACGCATGGGTCCTCGTTTTGGAGTGCAGCCGAATGTCATGGGCAACACGGTCCGCCTGGAGCGGCCCGAGGGGCATCGCCTGGTGACGGCGGTGGTCGAGGCGTTTCCCGGTGAAGTGGACGGCATCTCGGTGGCTCGTCCTTCGCTCGAGGACGTATTCATTCAACGCACCGGGCATCGCTTCTGGACGGATGCCGAAGAGAAGGAGAAGTGATGGCAACCATAGCTGCGACTGCGCCGCGCACGCGCCAGGCTATATCACCGGGCATCTGGCTTCCGGCTTACAGCTTGTGGCAGCGGGAGATTGTCCGTTTTTATCGCCAGAAGGCCCGGGTGGCGGGGGTGATTGCTTCGCCCTTGATCTTCTGGGTGGTGCTGGGCGCGGGCTTTGCCCATAGTTTCAGTACGGGCTCCGGATCGTCGGCGCATTACCTGGGGTATTTCTTTCCCGGATCCGTAGCCATGATTGTGCTCTTTACCGCGATCTTCAGCATGATGTCGCTGATTCAGGACCGGAACGAGGGCTTTTTGCTTTCGGTGCTGGCGGCTCCGGTGAGCCGGTCGTCGGTGGTTCTGGGCAAGGTTCTGGGCGGGGCTACGCTGGCGGCGATTCAGGGAATCATCTTTCTCGTGTTTGCGCCTTTGGTTGGGGTGCACCTGACGCCGGCGGCGATCGGCCTGAGCATCCTGGCGGTGGTGATGATCAGCTTTGAGCTGACGGCGCTGGGCTTTGCCATTGCGTGGCCGATGGATTCGACGCAGGCTTTTCATGCCATCGTGAACATGCTGTTGATTCCGCTGTGGCTGCTTTCGGGCTCCCTGTTCCCGTTGAGCGGGGCCGCGGGATGGATGCGCTTCTGCATGATGCTGAACCCTTTGACCTACGGCGTGGAAGCGTTGCGTGGGGCTCTGTTTCCCGATACGCCTACGGCGTTTTCTTTGCCTGTGAACCTGGCGGTGACCGCCGGTGTTTGCCTGGTGACATTTGCCGCATCCTGGGCGATTGTGAACCGGCGCACCCACCGGCCGGCCGCGTAGCCAGGAGAAAAGAGGAGCATGTTTGTAGCGGAGACCAACCAGCGGCCTTCGGTTGCGCTCCCAGTAGCGCTGATCGTCGCGGTGAGTGCGGCGGCCGTTTGCTTTTTGCTTTGGCTGCTATACCTTCATCATCCGCTGGATGCTGCTGATTCCCGGCTGCGGTTCCTGCCCTCGCTCAACGCGCTGCTGAATGGCCTGTGCACGGTCGCGCTGTTGGCTGGGTTTTACTTTGTTCGCCGGAGGAATATTCCCGCCCATCGCGTGTCGATGATCACCGCGTTTGTATTCTCGTCGCTGTTTCTGGTCAGCTACATCACCAACCATGCGCTGCATGGAGAGACGCATTTTCCCGGCTTTGGGACGGTGAGGACGGTCTATCTGAGCATACTGGCCAGCCACATTGTGCTCTCGGTAGTGGCACTGCCGATGGTGCTGACCACGTTCTTCTTTTCCCTCAGCGGCCGCTTCCGGCAGCATCGCAAGATCGCGCGCTACACACTGCCCATCTGGCTTTACGTCTCCGTCACCGGGGTGGTGGTGTACGCCATGCTGGCCGCGTGGCGTTGAACGCAGCACCTTTCGTGATGCAAGAAACAGGACCGCGGCTGGTGCGGCCGATGCCGGACGATGGCACGGTTCAACTGCTGCGCGCGGGCATTTGGATCCTGGTGGTTGGGGGGGTAGCCGCACTTTTGACAGCGACGGTGTTCGGCGGCATTGGGGTGCACGGCCCGCATACGAACTCCGGCTGGCTTGCGCTGTTGCTGGCCATGATGTGTCTTCCGTTTGGCAGTATGTTGACGCTGCTGGGAGCGGCCAAGTGGCTGCGCAATCGCCGCCTGGGGCGGGCCCGCGATATGAAGGAAAGTTAACCAGAGACAACGCGGCAGAAAGTTCTGCTATGCTTCTGCCTTACCTAAAAGAGAAGGAACATCATGCCAAAGAGTGTTAACAAAGTCATTCTCCTGGGCAACGTCGGCAAAGACCCGGAAGTCAAGTTTTTACCCAGCGGTTTGCCGGTCGCGAATCTTACCCTGGCCACTTCCGATCGGTTCAAGGACAAGGCCGGCGAGTGGCAGGATCGCACCGAGTGGCACAACCTGACTGCGTATCAGCGAGTGGCGGAGATTATCCGCGACTACGTGAAGAAGGGCGCGAAGCTGTACGTGGAAGGGCGCATTCAAACCAGGTCGTGGGATGATCAGGCGTCAGGGCAGAAGAAGTATCGGACCGAAATTATCGTAAACGACATTGTGCTGCTGTCGGGACGCGGCGAAGGAGATGGTGGCGGCGGCGGGACGCGATCGAATACGTCTTCGTTCGATCAACGTGCGCCGGTGCACCATGAGGAGTTTGCCGGTACGGAAATTACGGACGACGATATTCCTTTCTGAGCTGGAAGCGATTGCCGGTTTCGAAAACGTGCGCATTCATCGCGCTATGCCTTAAGTCGATGCGGTGGGGGTTAACGGTTTACCGCCGACGCCATTGGGGAACGGGTATCCCGCATCTCCCCGCATTTCGATACATCTAACCGTACCCCCCATCCCACAGGGCTCGAAGGCGCGCTCAGTCAAAAGCGCCGGGCGCCGGGCCTGATTGCCAGGTCGGACTGTGGGTGAAGTGTGCGCCTTAAGCGCCTTATGCGCCTTATGGGTGAAGTGTGCGCCTTAAGCGCCTTATGCGCCTTATGGGTGAAGTGTGCGCCTTATGCGCCTTAAGGGTTGGTTTCGGGGGACGATTCGCCTTTGAGCTGACAGATGAACCCACTCACTGCCGCAAGGGCAAGGGTCGTTGCGGCCTACTTTTTGATGAGAAGGAATCGGCATGACTGTCAAGTTATCGTGTTCAGGAGCCTGATAAAGGCCGATTGACCCTTTTTCTCGCTAGCTAGCGGTTTGCCGTTGGCGGCGAGTGAGGATGACACTATTCTCCTCCGACCAGTCGCGGATGATCTCGGCGAATGCGCGGAAGCGAAAGCGATTCCAGTCGTCCCACAGATTTTGGTTGGCTATCTGGTCCTTGAACCGGCGAAAGGGATGATTGCCCTGCACGGCTCTCAAGAGCGCGGCCCGGATGTCCTCTCGTTTTACCTCGTGGGAAAACTCGCTCATGATGTTCCACTCGTTTACGTCGAATCGATCCGGGAGGGCGAGAAAGCGGTCCGTGTTTTCAACCAAGAGCGCCCGCGCGGCTTCTTCCTTCTGCCAATCGGGCAGCATGGCGATGGTCTCAGGGTCCGCTTCGGTGAGCGCGAGGGATTCCTCGGAGATCAAAAAGACTTCCCCGGTTTGACGATCGAGAAAGGCGAACAGGCTATCGGTTTGCTCTTCAAGAGCATCGATCAGGTCTTCGAGCACGGCTGAGGTGGGCACGACAACCTCCCAAGGTGGGAACAAACATTATAGGAGATTACAAGGCCGGCTCGGGCGGTGTGTCAATCGGGTATGTGGTTGGGTGCGGCGTGAAGGAGTGGGCTTCCACGCGATGCCGGGCGAAAACGCGAGCGTTCAGCGAACCTCGTTTCTTGCCCAGGGGCAGGAGTGTTCACGGGTATAGGCGGGTCGTTCTCCAGGTGCCGCCGTCGCGGGTAAACAGGAAGCGGTCGTGCAGACGGTTGTCTCCGTTTATCCAGAACTCGATCTGGTCTGCATGAACGCAGAAGCCGCCCCAGTAAAGTGGGCGGGGGACTTCTCCTGGATGCTGCTCGGAAAATTTGCGAAAAGCGGCATCCAATTCCTCGCGGTTGGGCAGCGGCCGGCTCTGCTGCGATACGGCGGCGCCGATCTGGCTGCTGCGGGACCGGGTGTGAAAGTATTGGTCTACTTCAGCTTCCGGCATCGCGGAGACTCGGCCCTCCACTCGTACCTGGCGGCGTAACGACTTCCAGTGAAAACAAAGGGCAGCCCTGGGATTCGCGTGTAGCTGCGTCCCCTTCGTGCTTTCTATGTTGGTGAAGAAACAGAAGCCACGCTCGTCAGCACGCTTCACCAGGACCATGCGAACGCTGGGAAAACCGTCCGGGGTGGAGGTCGCCAACGCTGCGGCATTCGCATCGTTTGGTTCCCTTCGTTCCGCTTCAGACAGCCATTGGCCGAACAACTCGATTGGATCAGCGAAGTCCAGATTGTGCATCAAGTCCATGTATCGATGTTAGCCTCCAGGAGCGGCCGCTCACCATCCCATGCACAGTAAGGGGGTGAGGTTTCCGCCGTATCAAGACCAGCCCATGAGGAGGCTCAATGTTGACTGAAGAGCAGGTGCGCGCAGTGCTCTCCTACGAGGAGTTGATCCCGGCCATCCGGCGGGCGTTGATGGATTTTTCTGCCGGGCGCGTGCGGCAGCCTTTGCGCCATATCATTCCGGTGGCTGAGTATGGCGGATGGTTTGGGGTGATGCCGGCCGTCTACGGTCCGGTGATGGGGGCCAAGATGGTTGCTTTCTATCCCGGCAACGCGGATTTGCAGAAACATACCCACATGGCGATGATCCAGTTGTTTCGCGCGGATACGGGAGAGCCGCTAGTAACCATGGATGGGCGATTGATTACCGAGATGCGCACGGCGGCCGTTTCCGCGGTGGCGATCGATCACCTGGCTTCCGGGGATGCAAAGGTGCTGGCCATCCTCGGCAGCGGAGTACAGGCTCGCTCGCACATGCGCGCACTTCGCGGTATTCGGGGGTTTACCGATGTACGCGTATGGAGCCGGTCGCCAGAGCATGCGCAGGAGTTTGCAAGCGAGATCGGCGCGCAGGTGATGAGCGCGGAGCAGGCGGTTTCCGGAGCGGATGTGGTGTTGGCGCTGACGAGTTCGCCGGAGCCCATCCTGCAAGGAAGATGGCTAAGCCCGCATGCCATGGTTTGTGCGATCGGCGCGGCTACCCCGGAGCGGCGTGAATTGGATGCAGAGACCATGCGCGGCGCGGTGGTGGTCGAATCACGCGAGGCGGCACTGAAAGAAGCGGGTGACATTGTTCTTGCCCAGGCAGAGGTGAGTGCCGAGATTGGCGAGTTGTTGAATGGCGCCCAGATCGATCGCCGGGGCCGGCCAGTGGTGTTCAAGTCTGTGGGGATCGCGGTCGAGGATATTGCGGCGGCTAAACTAGTTTACGAGAGATTTACCGAAAGATAATGTTCACGCATGCCGTTGTTCGTACCCCGGGAATGAATTTCGCGCACGGGCTCACCACTGTTGACCTGGGTGTTCCAGTGCATGAGCAGGTGCTCGCGCAGCATGCAGAGTATTGCGAAGCCCTGCTGGCGTGTGGGCTTGCGATTACTACTTTGGAGGAGGATCCAGATCATCCGGACTCCACGTTTGTAGAGGATACGGCGGTGCTGACAACGCGCGGCGCTGTCCTCACCCGGCCTGGTGCACGCAGCCGCGAGGGCGAGGTGGCGGCGATCGGTCCTGTCCTGCGTGGCTTGTTTCCGGTCTCGATGGAGATCGAGTCGCCAGGGACGGTGGATGGTGGAGATGTCTGCGAAGTGGAGGACCACTTTTTCCTCGGCTTGTCCCTTCGCACCAATGAGGAGGGGGCCTGGCAGTTGGCGGGTCATCTGGCTAGCTTGGGTTATACGTCCAGCATGGTCGATGTGCGTGGGATGAACAGCATCCTTCATTTGAAGAGTGGCGTTTCTTACATCGGAAACAACACTTTGGTGGCGATGGAAGAGATGGCTGATTGGGAGGCGTTTGCGGGATACGAAATGATTCGCGTGGCTGGAGCAGAGAGCTATGCGGCGAACTGCGTTCGAGTGAATGAGCGGGTGCTGGTGGCCGCTGGGTATCCTCGTTTGACGGCAGAGCTCACGGCTCGCGGGTTTCATCCGCTGGCGCTGGACATGTCGGAGTTTCGGAAGATGGATGGCGGGCTTAGTTGTCTTTCTCTTCGGTTTTGAGGTTTCTTTGACGGGCTTTCGTTTGGGGTTGAGTGAAACTGCAGATCCCTCCGCCGCTTCGCTTCGGTCGGGATGACAAAGGGGAGAGTGATTTTTCATTTGGGCATTGGTTCCATGGATCCCAAGCGCTCCAAGGTTACAAAAATAGAGCAGTGGTATCCCACATCTCGCGAAAAACGAGCGCATTCGTTGGGCTGCACCCGTCCTGTTCCCTTTCGATTCTGGACTGATACAGAGTGGGGGCTAGTCGAGCAGCGAGGGTTTCTTCCAGTCGAAGTGGCGGCCGAGGATGGCTTTGATGATCCAGTGATCGGTGCCAGCGGTCGGGCCTATACCCACTCCGATATTGATTTCCCATTTGGGCGAGACGTTGAGATCAGTCACTGCGAAGATTTGCTGCTGCTGGTCGTGGAGAGAATCAAATGCGCCCAAGCTGCCGTAGTCTGCGTAGTATTCGATACCGCCACTGATCCGGCGGTTAAAGTCGTAGCTGAGCTTTGCGCCGGGGGCGAAACCTACACCCTGTTTTACATCGGGACCATGCCAGGTCCGTTCTAACGCGGGATTGATCGCCCAGTACCATCGGCCCTGGTACTTGTCGACAATGGGCCGTATTTCCCAGGTCCACGTATCGGGCGAATAGACGGCGCGCTGATACCCGACCTCGGTCGATAGACTCACACCTACAGGCCAATGCCAGGAATCCGGCACCCGCACGCGCGGTCGAATGTGATCGCCCACCCACTGCACGCCATGCCCGTTCTGTTCGCTGGTGAAGACGTAGAAGCCCACTTCCGACCAGTTGGTCAGACCTTGCGTAATCTCAAGCGTCTCGTGCAGTTGGTGGTTGGTGGGATACACACCGTCGATCTGATGCTTCTGCCCATCCGGGGTGAAGTTGGAATGAAGCTCAACCATGGTGCTCTTTGGCTCTACCGTGGCCGCGCCGTAGACCTGGATCTCATAATTGCCTTGTGCGTGAAGCGGCCTGGCGCTCAGGAGCGTAGCAAGGATCGCGACCATATACAGCCAATTACGCATAGCGAAAGAGCATCATGAAGCCCGCATCCATGTGGTTCTGCTGGTGGCAGTGGAAGAGCGTGGGCCCGGGATCGTTGGCCGTGAACTCTACCTCCACCCGGGTGCCTGCATCTACCAGGATAGTGTCTTTCAGGATGCCTTGAACCTCAGGATGGCCAGGCAACCGGCGCAGTTCAAAGATGTGGCGATGCAGGTGGACCGGATGGTTGTTGGTGCTGCGATTGATGAACGCCAGGCGATAGCGTTGGCCGGCCGTCAGGAGCGGGCCGACCGTGTCCGGGTAGGACTTGCCATTGATGGTCCAGTGATCCATCGCGCCATGCCCCGCGAACTTGGATTCGAAGACCAGTGGAATGACGACCGCGCTCGCCTGCTGCGATGGGCGGCGGATCAGCGGAAGCAAAGGACAGATAGTCCCAGAGCAGGTTTTCGGGTTGATCCCAACGCGGCTTGCCAGAGCTCCCAGAGTACTCCACGGCAATACCCATTCCGGCTGCCATGATGTGCTTGCGTACTTCGCCCAGCACCCAGGCCCCGGGATGATTCATCTCCACCATGGCGGTGACTCGCTCCGCAGGGGCGAGGCGCAGCATCGAGACCACCTGGGGTCGAGGGACCGGGTTGCCATCCAGCGCGATGACCTGGAACTGATGTCCGGAAAGGGCAATCCAGTGAACTTCGCTCGGGCTGGAGTTAAGAATATGTAACAGCACCCGTTCGCCGGACTTTACCCGGAGCGGTTCGCCGAAGCCCAGGACACGACCGTTGATGGTGGATACGTTGTAGACGGGATCCATGGCACCATCTCCACTCGACTCCAGTTCGCCATCCCAGTCATGCAGGGCGAGGAAGATCTCCTGGTCATAACGGCCGGGATGGTCGCGGGGCTCGATGAACAGAAATCCGTGCTCGCCGGTGTATTGACCCTTGTGCAGATCCTTGCCGGCAAAGATGTGGGTGTGATACCAGCGGAACCCGGAAGGACTTGGCGTGAACGTGTAACGCGCGTGACCGCCGGTGGGAATGAGCGGAGTGCCTTCTTCCATGGCGCCGTCCACGGCCGAGGGCAGGAAGAGGCCATGCCAGTGAACCACTTCGCTATTGCTGGTCTGATTGCTAACATCGATCGTGACAGGACGGCCTTCTTTCAAGCGAAGCAACGGGCCAGGTACCTGGCGGTTATAGGCAATGGTCTTGATGCTTCGGCGTGGAGCGACATCAAGGTCGTACGGGGCGATGTCAATGGAGTAGTCAGCAGGAGCGGCTTGCTGAGCAAGCGCGCCCAGCGCCGCAGAAGAGACGGCCATTCCGGACAGCTTGAGCATTTTTCGCCGCGTGACCAAGATTCATCTTAACAAAGCAAGAGTGAGAGTGAGAGTGAGAGACTGGAGGTGAATGTTGGTCTCGGAGTTCTCAGCCGTTCCTTCGGGACTGATCCCGATTTACATTCGGGCGGTGGTTAAGGGGTAGGCGGCGCGTTCAGCAAGGTGATGGCATCCTGCACGCTTGTATTCGACGCCAGGGGCTCGAAAGCCGAGCGGGTTACGTCCTGGTCGCGATCGATGGATTTGAAGAACACGACGCGCCCGGAGATGTGGACGTTTAACACGGTTGTCTTCCATCGGTTCGCGCGCACCTGCGCGCGCACAATCTGGAAGCGGCCGCCCTTCTCGATGCGACCGAAGAAGCCGTATCCGAACTCAATCTCGTTTACGATGTGGGCATCGATTTTTACCAGCCGTTTTTGCTCCGGCTGAATCAAGATGATTCCTGAGAGCGCGTGATAGACGCGGGTCTCATAGGTCGGGGGATTGTAAGCCGGGTTGGGCTTAAAGGAGAGGCGCAGATTGCCGTCTGCCGTTCCGTCGTAGGTGTAGAGGAAAGCGTCGGGCATGGCGGTCATCAGCCGCTCCAGACGCTGTTCTTCTGCCTGGTGATCCTGCTTCATGCGGGCCTGCTCGGCTGGACTACGCAGCAGGTTGTTGAGGCGGTCGGTTTCCTTTTTCTCAGCCGCCGGATCGAGTGGCTTGCCCTGGCGCGCAAGCACGCGGTTGACGGGCCCGGAGACGGTCTCCACTTCCTGCTCGATGGTGGTCTGGTTGCCAACGCGCTTGTCTATTCGGTATTGCCATAGGCTGACCTGGCGGCGTTCCTGGAGTTCGTTGTAAACCACGTCCTTTACCAGGTCATGAGGGGATTCGGCCGGATTTTGCGCCCGAAGCGTGGACGCGGCACAGAGCAGCAGTGGCCCGCATAGGGGCAGAATGAATCTCTTCATGCGCCTTGTTACACTCAACTCATGCTAGACGAGAGTACATTCCGCCGCCACTGCGATGCCGCGATGGAGGCGCTCAAGAAGAGCCTTATCGCACGAGAAGAAGAAGGCGGATTTGAAGTGGAAGAACAAAACGGAGTGTTGAATATTTTGTTTGACGACCCTCCGGGCAAGTTTGTCATCACTCCGAACACGCCGCCACGCCAGGTATGGATTTCCGCGCTTTCCACCAGCTTCAAGCTGGATTGGTCGGAGCCGACCAAGAGCTTTGTCCTTCCCAAGACTGGTGAAACGCTGGCCCAGTTGGTGGATCGGGTGATCCTGGAACATCTGCAATAAGAAATGCGCAAAACGCTCTCCGTCGCCATCATCACACGCAATGAAGAAGCCAACCTTGAGCGCACGCTGGGCAGTGTGGCGTGGGCAGACGAGATCGTGGTGGTCGATTCCGGCTCAGACGATCGCACGGAGGAGATTGCGCGGAGCTATCGGTCACAGTTTTATTTGGAAGAGTGGAAGGGGTTCGCGGCGCAGAAGAATTCCGCGCTGGAGAAATGCACTGGCGATTGGATTCTTTCGCTCGATGCGGATGAGGCGTTAAGCGACGAGTTGGCTAAGGAGATTTGGGAGCTACTGGAAGGCGACCCTCCGTTCGATGGGTATGCGCTACGCCGGCGGAACCTGTTTCTGGGACGGTGGATCCGGTATGGGGGATTTTATCCGGATTTGAAGCTCAGGTTGTTTCGCCACGGGGCGGCGGAGTTTGAAGCTCGGCCCGTGCATGAGACGCTTCATTTTCCAGGGAAAGCTGGGCGGTTGAAGGGGGATATGGTGCATGATGCGTATCCCAGCCTAGGGGCTTATATCGCGCATATGGACCGCTATTCCACGCTGGGCGCGGAGCATGTGGTGCGCGAGGGCAAGGGGGGTGGGTTTCCTCTGGCGTTCGTGGCGAACGTGGTGGTGAATCCTGTGGCTACGTTCGTTTATAACTATTTTTTTCGTTTGGGATTTTTGGATGGACGTGAGGGGTTGTTGCTGCATTTGTACCACTCGGTTTATGTGAGTTGGAAGTATGGGAAGGCCTGGGAGTTGACGCGGGGACGGTAGTTGTTCGGTAACGAATGAACAAAACCTATCGTGGGCTGACCTAAGCGAACTGTGAGGGAGGAGAAAACCGCAGATCCCTCGCTAGCGAGAAGTTTTTCAGGACCTGGTGCCTTTGCTTGCTCCGGTTGATTGAGCACGCCTATGCTGGTTGGTCGAGGTCCGGCAGTGACTAATGGCAAAAAAGATGAGGCGCGGTTCACCAGTATTTCTGGGGTTCCGGTGCGACGGCTCTATACCGCCGCAGACTTGCCCCCGGATTGGCCGGCAGGGGTTCCTGGCGAGCCTCCTTATACGCGGGGAATCCATAGCACCGGATACCGCGGCAAACTATGGACCATGCGCCAGTTCTCTGGCTTTGCTACCCCGGAGGAGACCAATGCACGCTATCGCTACCTGCTGGCTAATGGCGGCGGAGGACTCTCGGTCGCGTTCGACTTGCCCACCTTGATGGGGTATGACTCGGACGATGCGGAGAGCGAAGGCGAGGTGGGCAAATGCGGAGTGGCGATCGATTCGCTCGAAGATATGGAGACACTGTTCTCCGGGATTGACCTCGAAACGACCAGCGTTTCCATGACCATCAACTCACCGGCGAATGTGCTCTGGGCCATGTACCTGGTGACAGTCGAAAAACAAGGGTTCTCTTGGACCAAAGTTGCGGGGACACTGCAGAACGACATCCTGAAGGAATATATCGCACAGAAGGAATTTATTTTTCCTCCCGCACCTTCGATGCGCCTGGTCATCGACACGATTGAGTTTGGATCGCTGTTCACCCCGCGCTTCAATCCCATTTCGATCAGTGGATATCACATTCGCGAGGCGGGTTCGACCGCGCTGCAGGAACTGGCCTTCACTCTCTACGATGGAGTGGAATATGTGGAGTGGGCGCTTCGGCGGGGCCTGCGCATTGATGATTTCGCTCCGCGGCTGAGCTTCTTCTTTAATGCCCACAATGATTTTTTTGAAGAGATCGGGAAATTTCGGGCTGCTCGCAAGATCTGGTACCGGCTGATGACGGAGCGCTTTGGCGCCCAGGATGTTCGCTCCCATCGATTGCGGTTTCATGCGCAGACGGCGGGCGTCTCGCTTACCGCCCAGCAGCCCAAGAACAATATCGCGCGGGTGGCGATCCAGGCGCTGGCCGCGGTGCTGGGGGGCACGCAGAGCTTGCATACCGATGGTTTTGACGAGGCGCTCGCTTTGCCGACGGAAGATGCGGCGCGGATCGCCCTGCGCACGCAGCAGATCCTGGCTTACGAATCAGGCGTGGCCAATACGGTCGACCCTCTGGGCGGATCCTATTTCGTCGAGCGGGTGACGCTGGATATGGAGCAGGGCGCGTTTGGCTACTTCGACAAGCTGGATGCCATGGGCGGAATGGTGCGGGCCATTGAACGAGGCTTTCCGCAGAGAGAGATTGCCGATGCCAGCTACGCTTACCAACGGGCGGTGGAGACGGGGGAAAAGATCATCGTCGGCGTGAATGAATATGTCGTGAATGAAGAGCCGCCGGAGATCCTGCGCATCGGAGAGTCGGTCCGTGAATGGCAGACGGGCAAACTCGCAGCGGCTGCGCGCCCGGCGCTCCAACGATGCGGTCGAGAGGAGCCTGGACGGGCTCCGCAGAGCGCTTGCACTTGAGCCTCAGGCCAGCCGGGGCAGCCTTTCCAGCGCAAATACCATGCCTTATTTACTGGATTGTGTGCGCGCCTATGCTACTCTGGGCGAAATCTGCGACGCCATGCGCGCAGTGTTGGGCACCTATCAGGAGGCCGGCATTTCCTGAGAGCCGTGTTCAGGCGTTACCAACGGACGTAATTGTGGGTAACCCAAACCCGGTGGCTATACTACTTATGGGTCATCGGCCCGCAACTCCCGCTTTCGTTCGAGCATCCGAGCATGTTTAGCTAGATCAGTTGAAATTTAAGCAACTCCCCCGCACAGAGGCTCCTATGGACAACCATGAAGCTACGTTCTATTCCTTGCAGTTGCGGCTGGTGAGCGATGTGGCGGGGGATCCTGCCGGACACAAAGTTGAACTGATTGCCTTTCCTGAAGGACCGGGCGAACCACGCCGGGCTCACTTTGAGCATTGGGAGCCGTTGTCGCACCGCTTGTCCGCGGTGGCCAGCAGCACCCCCTTTCACCTCAAAGTGATGTACCGGACCCTGCACGCGGGGTTAACCGCGTTTTTGATCGACCGGGCGACCGGCCATCGGCAAATCTTTTCCCATCATCAGTTAAAAGACCTGGGACTGGCCAGCTAGTCCCGGGTGTTGCTTCCTGTGGGGCCGTAGGGAAATGCCAAAACTGCTTTACGCCGGGTTCAGGACAGATTATGGTGGCTCAATTACCCGCGGTGGCCTCACAGGAAGAGCAGATGCCAGACAAACAGCAGAGAGTGCTGGAATACGAGGCAGCCGGTGCGTCCGATCAGGGGCGGACCAGGAAAAGCAACGAAGATTCATATGGGCTGAACCTCCACAATCGAGGAGGGCCGCTGCGATTTTGTGGTTTGCGACGGAATGGGCGGCGCGGCCGCGGGAGAAGTCGCCAGCCGCATGGCGGTCGAGGCCATGTTGCATGCGATGGACCACAAGGTGCTGACCCGGGAAACGTTCCAGCACGCGGTGGACGCGGCCAACAACAGTGTGCACAGTAGCGCGGAGCAGGATCCCGTCCCGCGCGGGCATGGGCACCACGCTGGTGGCCATGGCTACCCGCGGCGACCACGCCTGGGTCGCGCACGTGGGAGACAGCCGCGCCTATCGGTTGAGGGATGGCGGCCTGGAACGGTTGACCCATGACCACTCGCTGGTGGATGAGCAGGTTCGTCTAGGGCAGCTGACCCAGGCGCAGGCGGAGACCTCTCCCATGCGCAATGTCATCACCCGCGCTGTGGGGACCCAGGACGAGGTGGACGCCGACGTGATCGAGTTTGCGGTCATCCCCGGCGACTTGTACATGCTGGCTTCCGATGGCCTGATGCGAGAAGTCGATGACGAGCAAATTGCGGCGATTCTGCGCGCTTCCGGAGATCTGGAACAGACCTGCGCGCAACTGATTCGAGGCCGCCAATCGAGCCGGAGGCCGGGACAACATCACCTGCGTGCTGGCGCGGGCGCGATAAAGCACTTCTCCTGTTGCAATCTATTATGAACAAAATCAAGGTAGTGGGTGTGGTGGGCGCGGGAACCATGGGCAATGGGATTGCGCATGTGTTTGCCCGGAGCGGGTTCCAGGTAATCCTGTGCGAGGTGGAGCAGCGCTTTCTCGATCGCGGGCTGGAGACGATTCGCAAGAACCTGGAGCGCGAGGCGGCCAAGGGCAAACTGAGCGCAGCTGAGGCGGAAGCCGCCCTGGAATTGATTCGTGGCACCCTGCAGGGCAGCGACCTGGGAATTTGTGATTTTGTGATCGAAGCCGCGCCGGAGCGTTTTGAACTCAAGCAGGAACTCTTTTTCACCCTGGATGCGGTGCTGAAACCGGACGTCATTCTGGCTTCGAATACCTCTTCCATTTCCATCACTCGCCTGGCGGCCCAGACCCAACGACCCAGCCAGGTGATCGGGATGCACTTCTTCAATCCGGTTCCGGTGATGAAGCTGGTGGAGGTGATCCGTGGCCTGGAGACCAGCGACGAAACGTTTGCCCAGGTGAAGGCGTTGGCCGAAATAGCTGGGCAAGTCGCCGGTCGAGGTGAATGACGCGCCAGGTTTCGTCTCCAACCGGGTGCTCATGCCGCTGCTGAATGAGGCCATGTACGCGGTGATGGAAGGCGTGGCTACGGCGGAAGCGGTGGACCAGGTTTTTCAGTTGGGGATGGCCCACCCGATGGGGCCGCTGAAGCTGGCCGACTTTATCGGCCTCGATGTCTGCCTGGACATCATGCGGGTGATGGTCGAGGGTCTGGGCGATCCCAAATACCGGCCCTGCCCGCTACTGATCCGCATGGTGGACGCGGGGTGGCTGGGGCGCAAGTCGGGACGCGGGTTTTACCAATATTGAAGGACGGGAGTACCCGGCGTGGCACCTGTTGCGGGGAGGTCGCTTTTTGCAGGGCGAAGACAGAGTATGCTTTTTGGATGATGCGGATGACGGTGCTGGCCTCAGGCTCCAAGGGGAACAGCACGATTGTGTCCAGCAGCCGAACGCGCATCCTGGTGGATGCGGGGCTCTCCTGCCGGGAACTGCTGAAGCGCATGCAGATGGCTGACGAGGATCCTGCGGCCATCGACGCTCTGCTGATCACTCACGAACATCAGGACCATGTGCAGGGCGTGGCGGTGCTGGCGCGCAAACTGGGCGTGCCGGTTTACTTTACCCAGGCAACCCACCGGGCGTGGATGCGCTGGATGATGCCTCACAAGCGCATGACCTATGCGGCGTGGCTTGCTTTGCGGCAGCAGGATCTTGCGCAGCGGCAGGCGGCATCCGCGACCGCGTTCAAGCGGTCGAGGATGCGGAGTGCGCAGACGATGGGGCTGCGACCAAACAGCAAGAAGATCCGTGTAAAGATCCGTGCAGTCTTCCCGGAGTGGAGTACTTTGCCGCCGGCACTGGTTTCTCGATCGGGGACATTGCGGTTACCCCATTTACGATTCCCCACGACGCTGCCGACCCGGTTGGTTTTGTCTTTGAAGCGGATGGGGTTCGGATGGCAATCGCTACCGACCTGGGATACATGCCCCCGAATGTCAAGATGGCGATCCGGAACTGCGACGTCCTTATGCTTGAAAGTAACCACGATCTTGAAATGTTGCGGGATGGACCCTATCCATGGTCAGTCAAGCAGCGGGTTATGTCCCGGGTGGGACACCTATCGAATGATGCGGTCTCCGATTTTCTGGAGAAGAATTACGATGGAAACGCGTCTTATCTGATTCTGGCGCATCTATCTGAATGTAACAACCTGCCTGAACTGGCAAGAGTTACAGCAGAAAGGGCGTTACGTGACCGCATGAGCCTGCTGGCCAACAAGCTGATTCTGGCCCAGCAGGATGCGCCTCTCGAGCCCGATTTGCTTATAATACCGGTGTACCCCTTTGGTCGCGCCTGGTCTTGGAACCGCTAATTTCGATGGCCAGCCGACGGTGAAGTTGTTACTATGGTGTTACGCGGCTAAATATAACAATGCAAACGACGACTTGTACCGATCGAGTGGTAGGCGACATACTTTCCAGCTGGAGGTATGACATTTCGGGGATTACCCCTGAGATGCGCCGAGATTACGAGCAGCACCTGGTTGAATGTGCGCATTGCCGTTCGCGCCAGCGGCTGCATCGCACTATCGATGTGGCTTTGATTGGATTAAGCACGGTTTCGATTGCGGCGTTTTTGCTGGGGCTTGCCGTGATTCACCACATGCAGCCTTTGCACCATTGGGCGCTGGTGGATCTGCATCTGTGGCAGATGTCGATTGTGTTGAGTTTGCAGGCGGCGGCCATTGCGGGTTTGCTGATTTCGTTGATGACGTGGGTGCTGGTGGCGGTGGCTACTCCCGCTCCGGTTTATATCGCTGAGGTCGCGATGGCGCAGGCGCGGGTGCTGCAGGATCGGATTCCCGAGGAATTGCGGGAAAGATTGATGCGTAACGTGGCTTGAGGTTTTGGTTTTGAGATGGAGAAACGCCCCTTGGAGACGAGGGGCGTTTCTTTTTGCGTCAGCGTTTGAGGATGTAAGTTGTTGACTGCTTTGAAGAGTGCGTTGCCGAAAAGAATCAGGTTGGTTCTGTTGATCGGCTGCTCTCAAGATCGCGTAAGTTCTCGGTTGCGTTGATGCGTGAGGGCATCAACACGGCACGTGGACTCGTGATGGCCTTTAAAATGTGCTGCGAACCAAGCCGGGTCTGGGCCTTATTCGTTTACCTTGACGGCTCCGATCAGATCCTTCACTTTGGCGATGTGGTGACGGGCACACCATTTATCCAGGGAGTCTGCGATGCGCTGGACGGCCCGGGGGTCGGCGTAGCTGGCGGTTCCGATCTGGACGGCAGTTGCTCCGGCGAGCAGGAACTCGACCGCGTCTTCGGCGGTGGTGATGCCGCCCAGCCCCATGATGGGGATAGAGACGGCGCGCGCAGCCTCGTAGACCATGCGGACGGCTATCGGCTTGATCGCCGGACCGGAAAGGCCACCGGTGTTGTTGGCTATCCGGGGACGACGCGTCTCGACATCAATCGACAAAGATAAAAAAGTGTTTACCAAGGAGAGCGCGTCTGCCCCGGCGTTTTCAGCGCATTTTGCCATCTGGGCGATGGAGGTGACGTTGGGCGACAGCTTCACGATCAAGGGACGCCGCGCAACCGCCTTGGCTCGTGTGACCAGTTGATCGAGGATGCCCGTGTCGGTGCCGAAGACCATCCCCCCGTGCTGCGTGTTGGGACACGAGGCGTTCAACTCGTAGGCTGCGATGCCGGGGGCGGAGTTGAGCAACTCGATGACGGCTACGTAGTCACGGATCTCGTAACCGAAGACGTTGGCAATGCACGCAGTGCCGGAGTGAGGCCGGAGCGCCGGCAGCTTTTTTTCGATAAAGGCGCGGACACCAATGTTCTGCAAGCCAATGGCATTGATCATGCCACCGGGGGTTTCGATCAGGCGCGGAGCCTGGTTACCGGCCATCGGCTCCAGCGATAAACCCTTGGTGATAAAACCGCCGATTCGGTCGAGAGAGACAACGTCTTCAAACTCCACCCCATAGCCGAAGGTGCCGCTGGCAGCAATGACCGGGTTGCGCAGCAGCATACCGGCAAAGCGCACACTCATATCCGGCTTCACTGGCTGGATGGGCGCCCCGCGCGCGGAGTGGGAACGGGTGGAAGGTTGTGGATCGCCTGGGTCAGCACCTTACCCACGGATGCCGATGGCTGATTCACGCCTAACACCGAAGCCAGGGTGGCTGCCAGATCTACCGGCTCCACGCGACCGTGGTAGATGCCCGGAGTGAAGGGCGCGCCAAAAAAGCCCAGAGGGACGTGGCGGTCATAGGACCAGGGCGTGAAGTGGGTCGTGCCGGCGGCCAAGGTTTGCATCTGGAAGGCTTCCGGAATGACCATCACGTACCAGCCGCCGTTCGGGCTGTAGCTGTGGGCCAGGAGCAGTCCCCACTCGGATGGGGGCAGCTGGCCGGCGGCTAACTCCTGGCGGGTGTAGGTATGGACCACGACGGGGGTGGCAGGCTGCCGGACCGGCGGAGGCGCCGGCGGACTGATGACCGGCTTGATGGCGGTGATGCTGGCCCGAGATCGGGAGCGCTGCCTGGAGCTGGCCGAGGGCAGCGTTTTGGGCAGCGGAGGTGGGGTGGTGGGGAGCGGGGTGGGCTGCAGGGGAGGAGGCGGGGTCAGCGGAAGCGCAGCCACTGCTGCCGGAACCGCCTGCTGAATGGCCTGCTCTGCTTCCTGCTCGTTAATCCCTGCGACTTCAAAGGACGGACGATTGAGCGATAAGTAGGGCAGTTCCTGATGGGGCAGCAGGTATTCGACTTTCTCCCCGGGGGAAAATTTGGCGTTCATCGAGTCATTGAGGTTAGCTACGAACTTCCCCATATCGATGGTGGCTGCCGGCATGCCCAGCGTTTGGGCAGTGGCCGGGACGGGGGCGACGCCGTGGTCGGCAGAGAGGGTGATCCAGGTATTGGCCAGGCCACCGGGGACGTTCTTGTCCAGCCAGGTAAAGAAGCTGTCCAGCTGGGTGTCAAGGCTGTCCACCATCTGTTTTACCTGGGGAGAGTCTGGTCCGAATTGGTGGCCGACGATGTCGTTGGCGGAAAGGCTAAGGGTCAACATGTCGGTAACCGGATGGCTGCCGAGTTGCTCGTTGGTGATGAGGGCACGGGCGAAGTCAAGCTCGTAGGCGTTGCCAGCCGGGGTGGAGCCCACCGACTCGTAGAAGTCCCGGGTACCGGGGTTGCCAGCCTCCTGCTCCGCTTGCCCGGCACGGTCCCCCGAATTGAAGGCGGTGACCCAGTCGGGAAGCGCTTCCATGTAGTAGCTGGAGGTGACGAAGGCGCCAGTGGAGGGTTCGATCCAGTAGGCGCCATTGGCTGAGTAGCCAGCGGGCAGGATGGCGGCGCGATCCTTCAATGAAATACCGAAGACTTTGGCTTGGCCTTGGGTTGCCAGGCGCAGCGAATCGCCGACGGTGGAGGCGCGTAGGTTAAGGGGGGACGCTCCGGGCTCATTGCCGGAGTGGACGGCGCCCAGGATGCGGTAGCGGTCGTCTTCGACGGAGGAGATTGGGCGGGTTTTGTTGCGAGCCAAGTCCCACCAGGAGTTGGCAGAGATACCATGGCCGTCCGTGTAGGCCCCGGTTCCCAGGGTGGCATGGCCGGGAGCGGTCTTGGTGTTGGCATAGTCGTAGTAGCAGTCTTCGAAATAAGCGCCTTTGTCGAGGAAGAGGCGGAAGCCGCGGCCTTTGAAATCGGCACGGTAGCGGTCGAGGTAGTCAGCGCGAAATTGATCGACTACCAGGATGATGACCAGCCGGGGATGACCGTCGTACGCACTGGCCAAGGCCAGAGGGGACCAGGGGATCACGAGGAGAACAAGAAGCAAGGTAAAGACACAACGCTTGGGGGTAGACATGTGGCTCCGACTAGTATCGCAAAAGGAGGAGCTTCGGGGGGTTAAAGAGTCTGGGAGAGACTCACAGTGTTGACGATCCAGGTGGTCGATTGAGGAAAAGCGGTTGAGGGGCTTCGCCCGTCGTTTTCGGCCCACGTACGCCCCACGGCACGCCGGGGCAGGTTTGGCGAACGAGGGGCACCCGTCCTGTTTCCCGGGCTCTCGTGACTCCTCGTTTATGCTTGGGCCTATGCTTCGTAGCCTTCCCTTCCTCTTCCTGGCACTGGTTGCTTCTGCCGGGGCTCAGATTACGGTGAGTTTTCCGGCTAGCGTTTCCTCCAAGCCGCTCGACGGACGTGTGTTGTTGCTGCTATCGACTGATCCGTCCGCGGAACCGCGGATGCAGATCAACGACACTCCGCGATCGCAGATTGTCTTTGGGACCACGGTCGATGGGCTGGCTCCTGGCCAGGCAGTCACGATCACCGCGTCGGATGCCGGTTATCCCATTCGCTCGCTGAACGACGTGCCGCCGGGCGATTATTTCGTCCAGGCGGTGCTCAACATCTACCAGACGTTTCACCGGGCTAACGACACTACGGTCAAGCTGGCGCCTGATCGTGGGGAAGGACAACACTGGAATCTCGCGCCCGGCAATCTTTATTCCAAGCCGGTGAAGTTGCACATCGACGCCCATACCAAGCTTGGTGTCTCGCTGACCGAGATCATTCCTCCCATTGCGCCAAAGCCCGACACGAAATTTATCCGCCATATCCGGATTCAAAGTGATTTGCTGACCAAGTTTTGGGGTACCCCGATGTACCTTTCGGCGATCGTGCTGGTGCCGGAGGGGTTCGATGATCACCCCGATGCTCACTTCCCCATCGCCATCTTTCATGACCACTTTGTCGACGGCATGGATGACTTTCGCACTACGCCGCCGGACCCTGACCTCAAGCCTGACTACTCCGACCGCTTCCACCTGGCCGGTTACAACCGCATCCAGCAGGAGGAGGCTTACAAGGAGTACCAGCAGTGGATCAGTCCCGGGTTTCCTCGGATCCTGGTGGTCAAGATCCAGCATGCGAACCCGTTTTACGACGATTCGTATGCGGTGAACTCCGCCAACCTGGGGCCTTACGGCGACGCGATCGAGACGGAGTTGCTGCCGGCGATCGAGAAGCAGTTTCGTGGGCTGGCCGGTGGTTGGGCTCACTTCGTTTACGGCGGCTCGACCGGAGGGTGGGAGTCTCTGGCGGTACAGATGTTTTATCCCAAGGATTACAACGGCGCTTTTGTCGCCTGCCCTGACCCGGTCGACTTTCATGCCTATATGACGGTGGATTTATACGATCAACAGAATGCTTTCTATCTGCAAGGGGCGCACAAGCAGGTGGAGCAGCCGGCCATGCGCAACTACCTGGGACAGACGCTGATTTCGATGCGGGCCAATGTCGCCTACGAGGCCGCCCTGGGGGATCATGGCCGCTCAGGGGATCAGTTCGATATCTGGCAGGCGGTCTATGGTCCGGTGGGGCCTGATGGTTACCCGGCGCAGATCTTCGATAAGCAAACGGGAGCGATCGATCACCAGGTTGCTGCGTACTGGCATGATCACTATGACCTGGACGCGATTTTGCAGAAGAACTGGGAACAGCTGGGTCCTCTGCTGCAAGGGAAACTGCACATTTACGTGGGGTCAGCCGACACTTATTTTCTCAACGATGCCGTTTACCTGATGCAGGACTTCCTCGACAAGACGGGTACTCCCGGTCACGGAGTGGCTTACGAAGGAGAAGTGAAATATGGCGATCGGGCGGAGCATTGCTGGAATGGCGATCCCAAGTTGCCCAACGCGCTGTCTCGCCTGCACTACAACACCATGTACCTGCCCCAGATCATGGAGCGCATAAAGAAGACTGCCCCCGCGGATGCTGACATGAGCTGGAAGTACTGATTCCGGTAAAGTATTTTCACTTCTGATGTATAGGAAGCAGCCGATTCGAACCCGGCTTTGCCTCAAGCAAAGCCGCACCTCGCGCGCTCGCGTGTGCAGCGTAGAAGTGAAAATGCTCTAAAGTAGAGACGTATGCTCGATTTGAATTTTGTGCGGGCCAATCTGGAGATCGTAGAGGCTAAGCTGCGTGCCCGGGGCATGGATCCCGAGGCCTTGCTAGGCAACTTCCGCGAGTTGGACCAGGAGCGGCGTTCGCGGATCACCCAGGCCGAGAGCCTGCAGGCGCAACGGAACAAGCTGAGCCAGGAGGTGGCGCGCGGCCGTAAGGCGGGCGCGGACGCTTCGCAGATCACGGCGGTCATGGATCAGACGCGGGAGCTGAAGCAGGAAACCGAAGAAGTGGAGCGCAGTGCGGCCCAGGCCGAAAAGGCCATACGCGAGCTTCTGGCCAGCATCCCCAACCTGACGCAGGACAGTGTGCCGGCGGGCAAGAGCGAAGCGGACAACGTCGAGGTGATGCGCTGGGGCCAGCAGCCGGTGTTTGATTTTGCTCCCAAGCCACACTGGGAGCTGGGCGAGAGCCTGGGAATTCTCGACCTCCAGCGGGCGGCCAAGGTCTCGGGCGCGCGCTTTGCCGTGTATTGGGGTTTGGGTGCCCGGCTGGAGCGGGCGCTGGCCAGCTTCATGCTGGATGTCCACACCCGGGAGCATGGCTATCTCGAGGTATTGCCTCCCTTCCTGGTCAATAGGGATTCGCTATTTGGCACGGGGCAGCTGCCCAAATTTTCCGAGGACTTGTTCAAGACGGAAGGCAGCGATCATTGGCTGATCCCTACTGCCGAGGTGCCGGTTACTAATCTTTACCGCGACGAAGTGCTTGAAGAGGCGAAGTTGCCTTTGAGCCTGGTGGCGTACACACCGTGTTTCCGCTCCGAGGCAGGCTCCTATGGGAAGGACGTGCGGGGGATTATTCGCCAGCATCAGTTCCAAAAAGTCGAGCTGGTCAAATTTGCGCGGCCCGACCAATCGAACGAAGAGCATGAGAAGCTCACCGGGCATGCGGAGACAATCCTGCAGCGGCTTCACTTGCCCTATCGCAAAATGCTGCTGTGCGCTGGCGATACGGGCGCGGCTTCGTCGAAGACCTACGATCTGGAAGTCTGGCTGCCGGGGCAGGGGCTGTACCGCGAGATTTCGTCCTGCTCCAACTTCGAGGCATACCAGGCGCGGCGGGCGAATATTCGCTACAAGCCGCTGAGCAAGAACAAGAGCGAACTGGTGCACACGCTCAATGGCAGCGGCCTGGCTATCGGGCGCACGTGGCTGGCCATCCTGGAGAATTACCAACAGGCGGACCGTACAGTGCGGGTTCCGAAAGTCCTGCAGCCGTATATGGGCGGCGTAGAAGTGATTGAACGACAGTAGGGCGGAAAAATGCAGCGTATTCTCAAGAGCTATTTGTTCTGGACGTATCCCCGTGGCAGCTTCCATTACGACGTGATGGTGACGCTGATCCTGGTTTTTCTTTTTGTTTCGCCGCGACTGATCAACTATCGCGACCGGCCCCAGGAAACGCTGACGTCCACCAAAGATATTCTGGTCCGAAGGAACGGGCCGAACGGGTTGGTTTACCAGATTGGCGCCGACCAGCTGCCTGATACCAGCAACGAGGACAAGCTCAAGGCGGAGTTTGTTGAGCGTATCCAGGCGATCTCCGGGAATGTGCAGATCGACCGGTACCAGGGGGAGAAGGATGCAAGCGGCCGGGTGACCCAGTATCGGGTATGGGCACATCGCTAGCGTCATAAGGAAACCTGGGACGGCTCCCACCACGTCCAACAACCGATAAGGAGATACATGGTTCATGCGGGAAAGAGGATTGCCCTGTTTTGCCTTGGCCTGGTGGTTTCGCTTCCAGGGCCGTTGAGCGCTCAGAACGATCCCCCTGCCGGCAATGCGGATTTGCAGAAGGTCATCACGGAATTGAATGCAGCGGCAGCTAAGTTCGCCAGCGCGCAGGCCGATTTTGCCTGGGACCAGTTCACGGCTGTGGTCCAGGAACACGAGATTCAGACAGGAACTATCTATTTTGAGCGGAAAAAGGGCGTCACCCGCATGGCGGCTTATCTGAAGCAAGACAACGGTAAGGACGCGCCCAAAACGGTGGTTTACGACGGCGGCGAGGTCAACTTCTATGAGCCCACGATCAAGCAGTTGACCACCGTGAGGGCGGGTGCCAACCGCGGGCAGTTTGAAAGCTTTCTGACCTTGGGCTTTGGGGGCAGCGGGACCGACCTGGAAGCGAACTGGAAGGTGAGCCTGCTGGGCACAGAACCCATGGATGGAGTCTCGGTTGCGAAGTTGGACCTGGTGCCGAAGGAACAGAAGGTGCTGGATATGTTCACGCACGTGACCATCTGGGTCGAACCCAGCCGCGGCGTCAGTCACAAGCAGATTTTCTACCAGCCTTCCGGCGATCTGCGCACGGCTACTTACAAGAACATCCGCTACAACATACCCCTGCCAGCCAGTGTCTTCCAGATCAAGCCGCCACCCGGCACCAACCACGTAGTGAAGTAGCAGGCAGCCAAGACCATCACCAGCGGAAAACATTCCAGGGTGTAGCGAGGCTCAGGCGCCTCAAGGGTGGCCAGGAGCAGGCTGCGCAGGAGGACCAGCGCGACCATGGCGCCGGCCATGCGCGGCCAGCGGAGGGCGCCCAGAAAAGCTGCCAGGAGATAGACCAGATTGAGCGCTCCAAAGAACAGCGCCACCCGGGTCTCCGCGGGATGATGGGCGTACTGCCACCAGCGCAGATGGACGTTCAGCATCTCCACCCGGGGACGCAGCCACATGTCAGCCAGCCGTAGCACGGGGAGGGTGACGTAGTAGCGGAAGGGATGGGCGCGAATGCGCTCCTCGGCCAGCTGGGCGAAGCGGGCGTCGATTTCCGGGGTGAGGGTGGTAATGGAGTTATAGTCCTGCAGGAGACGGCGGGTTTCCTCGGCCTGGGCTGGGTTGTCCATCGCACGCGCGGGCAGGTTGGCGGGATCGATTCGGTCGCTGTTGCCGGCCCAGTAGATCTCGTTGGTAGTGGTGAAGTCGGCGGTCAGGGTCCTGATCCAGCGCACATAGCCGGGAGAGCCGAATTCTCCGGGATCGTTGGCGTATCGCGGTGCTAGCGGTTGAAAGACATGGAAGGTGAGGGCGTTGCGTGCTGTCCAGGCGACAAAGGGGAGCAGCGAAAGCAGGGCGGCGATGAGGGCGAGGCGAAGGGCGGAGGTGAATCCCAGAGACCTGCGGCCGTAGACGATGAGGGCGGTCCAGAGGACAACCGCCAGCAAGGCGCCATCGGGGCGCAAGAGGGTAGCGAAGCTCCAGGAAAAAAGGAGGGCTGCGGTCCAGAAGAGGCTGGGGTGCAGGCGAGGGCGATCCAGCACCTCGGCGAGGGCGCGAAAGCCGAGCGCGACGCAGAAGATGGAAAGGGTCTCGGTGAGCGGGGAGGCAACGTAACTTGCGGTGAAGGGGCAGAGGGCTGCTAACACCAAGGCGACCTGGGCGGCGCGGGGACTACAGATCTTTCCAGCCAGGCCGGAGATGAGCAGGCAGGTAAGCAGGTCGATCAGAGCCTGCAGGTATAAGACAGCTTGATAGTTGGCTACGCCGAAGAGGGCAAAACAGAGGGCCAGAAATGCCGGGTAGCCGGGGAGGCGCACCAGGGTGGGCTCTATGGTGGTTATTCCGGATGGGTGGCCTACGGAATGGCCATAGATGCCGTGAGTGAGCCAGTTGGTGGCAATGTCTCCGTATACGAGCGAGTCGCCCTGGACTTGCGGGTGGGCATGGATGAACCACAAGCGTAGTGCGGCTCCGGCTGCCAGTACGAGCAGGGTGAACAGCCATCGCTCGCGGCCTGGAGGCGGGTTGCGTAAGTGCATGCACCAGCATCCCATACGCGCGGTTTTGGTGGGGCCTGACCAGGGGGCCGGACAGGTGCGGGAAAAGTCATTTCGGCCAAATGAAATCAAAGGCGTACCCCAGGGGCTAAAGCCCAATGGTTCTGCTGGATTTATGTACGGGGTTGAATGGCGTGTGAGAACCAGGCTCTGAAGCTCGTACGACCTTTCGCTGTTCTCGGAAATGACTTTTCCGCCGCCCAGACCGTGATTGGGGATCAAGTCTGCATTGATTACCCCCGGGACGGCCAAGAGGATGGGAGCGCTTGAGTTCCTGTAAGCTTTCTAGCAGGCATGAATCGCCAGATTTTCTTTGATCCACAGCGGAAACGGTGGAAACGCCTACGACGGATTCTGGACGCGGTGGCGGTGTTCTCCACCGTCATTCTGGTGCTGTTTTTTCTGAACGTGGTGAAGACGCAACACCTGCCCGAACTGCTGTTGCCCACGCCTAAACGGAATTACCGGGCGATCCGGGAACAGGCCGCCGCGGCGATCAAGGCTAAATACTCTAAAGGCGCGCGGCGTAAGACCAACCGCAAGCCTTCAGAAATTCCGTTCAATTCTGGCGAAAGCTTGCGCGCCGCGTACTACGTCGACGACGACGCGGGTAGTTTCGCTTCGCTGAAGAGCCACATCCACCAGCTCGATATGCTATTTCCCGATTGGCTGTACGTGACCAGGGCCGACGGGACGCTCGAGGGCGCGTATACCGCGGAAGCTCCGCTGCGGGCTTTCCCGGTGCTGGATGCCCACGGAGTGCACAGTGTTGACCCACAGAACAAAGTCCATGACCTGATTGCGGCCGCCCATGAAGACGTGGAAATTTTTCCTGAGCTAAAGAACTACAACGTGCTCACGCAGGAATGGGATCAGCACGCAACGGCCATGGTGAAGGATCCTGCGGCGCGGTTCAACCTGGAGCGCCAGGTGATGACGTTTCTGGCGGCGAACCCCAGCTATCACGGACTCAGCCTCGACCTGGAGGATCTGCCCGACGACGCGCAAGCCGGATACCACTCGCTGATTGGCGAATTGCACGCACTGATGCACCCCAAAAATCTGCGGCTCTTCGTGAATGAGAGCGTGGGCGCAGACGATAGTGAATTCGCCGAACTGGCCCAGCAAACCGACTACATCATTTTGATGAACTACGACCAGCACGAGGAAACAGGCGGTCCCGGACCGATTGCGGCACAGGACTGGTTTGAAGACAACCTGAAGCGCGTGCTCAAGGTGGTGCCCAAAGAGAAGCTGATCTGCTCCATTGGCAATTATGGCTACGACTGGACGATGTCTCAGCCTAAGGGCAGACACGCCGTAGCCAAGGTGCTGAATGCCGACGATATCTCGGTGCAGGATGGATGGCAGGCGGCATCGGACGCGAACGCTGACGTGCGCCTCGCCGGCGACGAACTCAATCCCCATTTTGCTTACGACGACGAAGACAACCACGTACGCCACCAGGTCTGGATGCTGGACGCAGTGACGGCGTTGAATGAGCTGCGCGCGGCGCGGCAGATGGGGGTGCAGACGATTGCCTTGTGGCGGCTAGGCCGGGAGGACGCTTCCCTTTGGTCGGTGTGGGACCATCCGAGCAATATGAATGCACCGCAGTTGCTCAAGCAGATACCACCCGGCGATGACGTCGTATCGGACGGCGATGGCGACATCGTGCGCATCACCGGAGAACCGCATCCGGGGTCACGCACCATCGACATGGACTCCTACAACTGGACCGTGACCGATGAGCACATGCTGACCTATCCTTCGCCCTACACCGTCGAGTATTACGGTTACAAGCCGGGAGTGGTGGCGCTAAGCTTCGATGACGGGCCCGACCCCAAGTGGACGCCCAAGGTGCTGGACGTGCTCAAACAGCAACACGTCAAAGCAACCTTCATGATGATCGGCGAACAGGCACAGGACAATGTCGGCCTGATGAAGCGGGTGATGGCCGAAGGCCACGAGATCGGCAATCACACCTGGACCCATCCCGACATCAGCGAGATCTCTCCCCGGCAGATGGAATTGGAGCTGAACCTTACCGAACGCCTGTTTGGCAGCAAGCTGGGGGTCAAGCCGCTCTTTTTCCGGCCTCCTTATGATATCGATGAGGAGCCGGATACCAACGACCAAACGGCGCCCGCCTATCAGATCCAGAAGATGGGTTACACCATCGTCGGCAACAAGATCGACACCGGCGATTGGGACGAGCGGCAACGGAAAACTCCGGAAGGCATCCTCAACGACGTACTCGTGCAGCTGGACCTGATGAAGACCAAGCCGCAATTTCGCGGCAGCATCATCCTGATGCATGACGGCGGAGGCGATCGCAGCGTAACGGTCGCCGCGCTGCCGGTGCTGATCGCGGGGCTGCGGGCGCATGGTTACACCTTCGAACAGGTCTCGGACCTGATGGGCAAAACGCGCGCAGAAGTGATGCCGCCGCTGAACTATAAAGAACGATGGCAGGCACGGGTGGATTCGGTGGCCTTCTTTGCCTGGGCCTTCTTCAACCACTTTGTCGTCAGCCTCTTCTTCATTGGCGATGTTCTGATGAGCGCCCGGCTCGTCATGGTGGGAGTCTTCGCGCTGATCGACCGGCTGCGCAGACGTCCTATCCCTCAGGTCGTGGGCGGATTTCTGCCTCGGGTGGCGGTATTGATTCCTGCGTATAACGAGGAGAAGGTCATCGTGCGCACCATCCGCTCGGTGCTGAACTCGGATTATCCTCATCTGCGCATTATTGTGATCGACGATGGTTCTCCGGATCGTACCTCCGAAGTGGCGCGGGAAGCTTATCCGGAAGAAATTGCGGCCGGCATGCTGACGGTGATGCGCAAAGCAAATGGAGGCAAGGCAGAGGCACTCAATTTTGCTGTCGCCGAGCTCCAGGAAGAGTTTTACGTGGGCATCGATGCCGACACAGTGATCGCTGCCGATGCTGTATCCAAGCTGGTGGGGCATTTCGCCGACCCGCAAATCGGGGCTGTGGCGGGCAATGCCAAGGTCGGCAACCGGGTGAATCTATGGACCCGTTGGCAGGCACTCGAGTACATCACGAGCCAGAATTTTGAGCGCCGGGCATTGGATTTGTTTGACGTTGTCACGGTGGTTCCTGGCGCGATCGGCGCGTGGCGGACAGAGGCGGTTCAGCAGGGCGGAGGTTATCCGGTCAATACCGTGGCGGAAGATGCGGACCTGACCATGAATCTACTGGAGCAGGGCTACAAAGTGATCTATGAAGATCGCGCCCTGGCATTCACCGAGGCGCCCACTACGGCTCGCGGGCTGATGCGGCAGCGGTTCCGCTGGTCCTTCGGCACGCTGCAAGCGGTGTACAAGCACCAGGCTGCCTTTCTCAAGAACAAGGCGATGGGGTTGTTTGCCCTGCCGAATATTTTGGTGTTCCAGATATTGTTGCCGCTGGTTTCGCCCTTTATCGACTTGATGTTTGTCGCAGGCGTGGTGCATTACCTGCTTGACCGATATTTTCATCCGGAGGCGGCCAATGCCTCTAATTTTGAAAAGCTGCTGACGTTTTTCCTCGCCTTCCTGATCATCGACTTCTTGACTTCGGCACTGGCTTTCAGCCTGGAGCGGCGGCACGCTGCGAATAAGGGCGATGGGTGGCTGCTGTTCCACATCTGGCTGCAGCGGTTCGCGTATCGTCAGCTGTTTTCGCTGGTGCTCTTCAAGACGGTGAAGCGGGCTATCGATGGACGACCCTTCAACTGGGACAAGCTGGAACGAACGGCCAAAATGTCGGCCCAAACGGAGCGGCTCACCGCGACGCGATAAGAGTAAAATTGGGGAGTTATGTCAACTGCCCAGATCAGCACCGTCATCCAGCCGATTGCGCCGCGCGGAGAATTTCGCAACGAGCCTTTCCTTGATTTCCACGATTCGGAAAATGCGCACGCGATGAAAGCGGCGCTGACCCGGGTGGGAGATATGCTCGGCCACGAGTACGAACTGGTGATCGGTGGAGTGCGATCGCGCACCACGGGCAAGATCGAATCGATCAACCCAGCGCGACCGGCGCAGGTAGTGGGCGTGCACCAGAAGGCAGGGCTCGAACACGCCGAACGGGCGATGCGCGCTGCTTTGGAGGCGTTCGCGACGTGGCAATTTGTCGCAGTAGAAGAGCGCGCTGCGTTGCTGCTGCAGACGGCGGAGCTGATCCGCAAACGCAAGTTTGAGTTCTGCGCGTGGCTCACGTACGAGGTGGGGAAGAACTGGGCCGAGGCGGACGCGGATGTCGCGGAGACGATTGACTTTTTGGAATTCTATGCGCGCGAGGCGCTGCGGCTGGCCAAGGCGACGACGCCGATCCAGTATCCCGGGGAACACGATCAGTTGTTGTATATCCCGATGGGCGTTTGCGCGGTGATTCCGCCGTGGAATTTTCCTTTTGCCATTATGGCCGGGATGACTGCGGCCGCGATCGTTACTGGCAATACCGTCATCCTGAAGCCTTCGAGCGATTCTCCTACCATTGCAGCGCGGTTCCTGGATGTGCTGGAGGAGGCGGGCATGCCGCCGGGCGTAGTGAATTTCTGCCCTGGCTCGGGCAGCACGTTTGGCAATGCGATCGTGGAACATCCCAAGACACGGCTGATCGCGTTTACCGGTTCCAAGGGTGTGGGGCTGGATATTCATGCCCGCGCAGCGCAGACAAAGCCGGGACAGATCTGGATCAAGCGAACCATTCTCGAGATGGGGGGCAAAGATTCCATCATTGTGAGCACGGATGGCGATCTGGACGCTGCAGTCGATGGTGTGGTGGCGGCGGCGTTTGGGTTTAGCGGACAGAAGTGTTCCGCTTGTTCGCGGGCTATTGTGGAAGATGCGATTTATGACGTTTTTGTGGAGCGGGTGCGGGAAAAGGCGGCAACGCTGCGGGTTGGAGACCCGGCCGGGAATGCGAATATGGGGCCTGTGGTCAATCGATCAGCGATGGATACGATTCTCTCCTACATCGAGATTGGCAAGGGCGAAGGCCGGCTGTTAACGGGTGGTCATGCCGTTGTTACCCCGGAGGGTGGGTTCTATTTGGAACCAACAGTGATTGCGGATGTGGCGCCGAATGCGCGCATTGCCCAGGAAGAGATTTTCGGTCCAGTGCTGGCCGTGATCCGGGCTAAGGATTACGATCATGCGCTCGAGATTGCGAACAACACGGAGTATGGGCTGACGGGCGCGGTGTATTCCAGTTCGCGGGAGAAGCTGGAGCACGCGCGGCGCGTATTTCATGTTGGGAATTTGTACTTCAACCGCAAGTGCACTGGGGCTATGGTGGGAGCCCATCCTTTTGGCGGGTTTAATATGTCCGGCACGGATTCCAAGGCGGGTGGGCCGGATTATTTGTTGCTGTTTACCCAGGCCAAGATGGTTGCGGAGAAGACCTAGCGAGCGAAACATTTCCAGGAAAGGTCCGCGGAACCGGCAGATCCCTCGGCTTCGCTCCTAATGAACAAAATGTGTCCGGAGATAGAAACAGTGGTGTCGGGGGACAAATAGGCTCGGTTTGAATTGGCGGTATGTTTGCCCTTGGGAATCGGGGAGGGATCGAGGCGCACCGCAGGTTCCTCGCTTCGCTCGGAATGACAAATAGGAGAGGGTTGTTGAAAGGGAGAGGGCTGTTGCCAAGGGAGAGGGCACTCGTGTGTCGAAGGGACCCGATGTCTCCCAGTTCATTCCTCTCTTAACTTGCCGCAGGCAAGTCGCATGCTCGGGATGACAAAGGAAAGTGTTGTTGCAGGGAAGGGGCCGTTGCTAAAGGACAACGTGGCTGTCATGGCAGGAAGACGATGTCTTCTCCTTTAGGAACCGCATTCTCCCTTTAGCAACCATTTCTCCCTTACCAACCGCGTTTTCCTTCTGCAACCGCCCTTTCCTCGCCACTACTCTCTCCTTTGTCGTCCCGAGCGAAGCCGAGAGATCTGCAGGTTCAACAGACCTTTCCTGCAACGTGTTGTCAGATCTGCGGGTTCTTACTTTTTGATGGGGACGTCGGGTGGCGGTGGAAGATTGCGGTTTTTGAGCCATTCTTTGCTGATGCTTTGCGGGGCGTGTTGCGGTGGTAGTTCATCGAGATCGGGCATGAAGATTTCCAGGCCGGCTTCTGGAGTCATTCGGGTATAGCCATTTACCAACTGGGCCTGGTAGTTGACCAGATCCAGGTCAAACCAGGCATCCTTTGATGCATCGATCATGATGAGATCGACGTTGTGCATGGTCAGCTTGCCGAAATCCAGTGTTCCGCCCTTCAGTGCCAGAAAGTTGTGCCATTGTTCGGTGCGGGTCACATCGTTTTCCGCGTCACCGTACATGACTTCAATATCCGGATTCTTGACCCGGACCCTGGTGAGGGTGCCATGGATATGGGGCGCCGGTAGTAGCTTTTGGGTGTCGAAGTAAAGATCGTTCTGCGAAGCTTCGATGCCGGCAACGCTGGTGTTTCCCATCAAGTCGGCAATGCTGACGTGAAAATCACCTAACAATCCTTTGACCGGGAGCTTCAATACCGACAACCGGTCCACATGCAGATGGATGCGGCCGCCCGGCGCAGGAGAGAGGGTTCCATCCAGCCCGATGGGAAGCGGAATATGCAGCTTGTGGATTGTGCCGTGCAGAGAAATCTGGTTCCCATCGCCCGCAAGCGAGATATGTGTGAGCGGAGAACCTGCGACCGCACCGGTGTTGAGGTAGTGGCTGATGTCGCCGATGTTGGCGTGAATGATGCCCCTTTGCACTTCAAGAACGAACGACTCCGGCTCATCGAAAGACGGATTGACTTTCTTGTTTGTCCGCTGCATCTCGCCATTCAGCCAGCGAACGTAGATGCGGAAATCGGGCCCCTTGCGCAACATCAGGTTGTGCGCGTAGATGCGGGTTGGCGTTTGCTCTTCTGTTCCATCAGAGGCCCTGGGGGCTTGATTGGAATTTGCCACAGCCGCTGGAGTTCGCGCCGCCGACCGACCATGCATGACTCCCGCATACCAGGCAATGCAGGCGACTAGTATCACCAGTACAACGGCACTGCCCAGCACCACGCGAGAACGGTTCACGCCGGGGTTGGGTTACGCCGTGGACGGCGGTTGGCTTGCAGAATTTTCTTGCGCAGACGTAAGGACTTCGGGGTTACCTCCACCAGCTCATCTTCGGCAATGAACTCGATGGCCTGCTCCAGGTTCATCGGCTTGAAAGGGACGAGGCGGATGGCGTCGTCAGCACTCGACGCGCGCATGTTGGTGAGCTTCTTTTCGCGCACCACATTTACGTCCAGGTCGTTGTCTCGTGAATGCTCGCCGATCACCATGCCTTCATAGACTTCGATGCCGGCGGTCACGAAGAGCACTCCACGATCCTGCAGCCCGTTCAGGGCGTAGGCTGTGGTCGCGCCGTTGCGGTCGGAAATGAGAGCGCCACTGGGCCGCTGCGGGATCTCGCCCTGATAGGGCATATAACCGTCAAATAGCGAATTCATCACGATGGTGCCGCGGGTTTCGGTCAGCATTTCACTGCGCAGGCCGATGAGGCCGCGGCTGGGAACACGGAATTCCAGACGCACGCGGCCGTAGCCGTGGTTGTGCATCTTGAGCATCTCGCCGCGTCTCGGCCCAAGACGCTCAATCACAGTGCCGACAAAGGCGTCGGGAACGTCGATGGTGAGGTGTTCCACGGGCTCCAGGACTTTGCCGTCGTCGGTTTTGGTAACAATCTCGGGCCGGCCGACCATGAGCTCGAAACCTTCGCGGCGCATCATTTCGATCAGGATGGCGAGCTGGAGCTCTCCGCGGCCGAGAACCTTGAAGTTGTCGGGACTGCCAGTTTCTTCGACGCGGATGGAGACGTTGGTGAGCAGTTCCCTATCCAGGCGCTCACGCAGATTGCGCGAGGTGACAAATTGGCCTTCCCTTCCCGCCATGGGCGAATTGTTCACGAAGAATTGCATGGCGATAGTGGGCTCGTCGATGACGATCAGGGGCAGCGGTGCGGGATTTTCAAGGCCGGTGATGGTTTCGCCAATAGTGATGCCGGTGACGCCGGCGACCGCCACGATGTCGCCCACCTGGGTCTCTTCGGTGTCGGTACGCTTCAATCCGTTGAAGGTGAACAGCTTGGTGATCTTGGTCTTGAGCAGCGAGCCGTCCCGCTTGGAGATGTTAACCTCTTCCCCGTTGCGCAGGGTGCCGTTAAATACGCGCGCGATGGCCAGGCGGCCCAGGTAGTCGGAGTAGTCAAGATTGGTGACCAGGATCTGGAGGGGGCCGTCCGGGTCCCCGCTGGCGGTCGGGATGGTGGAGATGATGGTTTCAAAGAGCGGCTGCAGGTTCTCTCCGGGCGTGTCGAGCGAGGTGCTGGCAGTGCCTTGCTTGGCGTTGGTGTAGAGCACGGGGAAATCCAACTGGTCCTCGTGGGCGTCGAGATCGATGAAGAGGTCGTAGACCTCGTCGAGAACTTCTTTGGGACGCGCGTCGGGACGATCGATCTTGTTGATGACCAGGATGGGAATGAGCTTGGCTTCCAAGGCTTTCGAGAGCACATAGCGGGTTTGTGGCAGAGGGCCTTCGGAGGCATCCACCAGGAGCATGACCCCGTCGACCATCTTAAGGGCACGCTCGACTTCACCGCCAAAGTCGGCGTGACCTGGGGTGTCGACAATGTTGATCTTGGTGTCCTGGAATTGGACAGCTGTGTTCTTGGCCAGAATGGTGATGCCCCGCTCCTTTTCGAGCTCGTTCGAATCCATGACTCGCTCGGTAAGGGCTTCGTTGGCACGGAAGGTGCCGGCCTGGCGCAGCATTGCATCCACGAGAGTCGTTTTGCCGTGGTCGACGTGGGCGATGATGGCGATGTTTCGGATGGGCGTGCTCACGGGCGCAGAATTCCTATTCTTCCGGTTCGCGGAAAGACATTGCGTTGAAATGGACTAGCCTTGCGTTGACGTGCTGGCTGGAAACAACAGGCAGGACAACTGGGCAATGCCTTTTCTATAGTCTATCAGCCTGGGTTTTTGGGGTTTGGATCGTGGTCGGTTTAAAAAAATGTTCGTGCGGCTTCGCCCACCCGTCCAGTTTCCTTTGAAGTTGGTTGGGTTTGGAGAGTCAGGGGTTTAGGACTGGTATCCCACATCTCGCGAAAAACGAGCGAAATGTGGGATATCCGGGATTTTTGGCCGGGATAGAGTTTACTGCGGGGCGGGGCCTCGGACTACCTGGACAAAGTCGTCCAGCCTTAGGTGGCGGGCGAAGGCGGCTTTGATTTGGGCAGCGTCCAGCTCGTAGTACTTCTTGGCCGCTACGATGGGCTCGTCCAGAGGCAGGCCCATGACGGCGCGCCGGAGCAGGCCCTGCGCTACTCCTTCTTCACTTGACTCGCCCAGGGGGATGGACCGCAGAAGCATGGCTTTGGCCAGGTGGAGTTCGTCGGCGGAGACATCCTGGGTGCGCATCTGGTCGAGATCGCGCTGGACCAACGCCCGAGCCTTGGAAACGTTCTGCGGATCGCAACCGTAGGTGACGGTGTAGCTGGCCCTGGTCTTGGATGCTTCCATACTGACGTCGACGTTGTAGACGTATCCAGCTATCTGTCGTAGGTCATGGTAGAGCCTGGTGGCGTAGAAACCGCCGCCTAATACGTGATTGCCCAGCTGGAGTGGATAGTAGTCGGGATCGAAACGATTGAGGTTCAGCTGTTGCGCCAGGATCACGGAGTCCTGGACCGCTTGGGGGTCGGGTACGTTGGCCGCCGAAGCCTTGTTTACAGGGATTGCAGGTAGTGTCGTGTCCGGCTTGGGGCCCTCAGCCTTCCAGGTACCAAACCACTTGGTGATGACCGCCTTGGCTTCCTCCGGCGTGGTGTCGCCGATGACCACAATCGTGGTCAGATCCGGACGCACGGTGCCGGCATGATATTGCTTTACATCGTCCAGGGTGACTGTGCCCAAGGTGGCCGGAGTCGCCTCTCTCAAGACGGGGTCGTTGGGCGGCAGCAATGCGAGATCCAAGGCGCGCGAGGTGCGGTAGCCTGGGCTCTTCAAATTGCCGGCGACAAATTGGGAGGTCTGATCCTTCACCACGGTGAAGGCCTCTGCCGGCAATGCTGGATGGAGTTCGTTGTCGGCCAACAGTTCCACCCCGCGGGAGAAGTTGTCTTTCAGCACCTGCACGGAAAAGTCGAAGCCCGCTGATTCATTGGCCGCGATGTCGTCCAGAGCCTTCTGGAAGGCAAGACGGTCGAGCGTCTGGGTGCCGTAGGAATAGAGGCCGTCGAGCACGTCGGAAACGCCTTCTTTGCCCTTGGGTGTTTGCAGGTCCGCGTTGTTTTTTACTGTGCCTACGACGGTTACGGTAGGGCTGGTGTGATCGGTCTTCACGATCAGGCGAAGGCCGTTGGGTAGTGTCGTGTCTGAGGCGACAACATAGTTAGCCGGGACTTTCAGCTGCGAAAGCGATGCTGCAGCCCAGGTCGGCAACACCACAGGCTTGGTGGGCGCCGAGGTCATCTTCTCACCCCCGCCAAAACCTTTGGCCGCAACGGCTGCTCCCGAAGGCGAGGGTTTGAGGGTGGCAGTGATGGAGTTCGCGGCGACCAGGTACTGCTTGGCCACGCGGTTTACATCCGCCAGAGTTACCGCCTTGATGGCTTGAAGATCGTCATCCGGGGAGTTACGGCCCTCGGCAGTCAGCGCCTCCGACCAGACGGAAGCGAGCCCGGGGATGGAGTTGCGCTGAAATTCAGAGGAGGCAATTTCGTCCCGCTTGGCAGCGTCGAAAAGGTCCTGGGGTAAGCCCTTCTGCGCATAGCCCTCGACGATCTGGCGCAATTCGTTGATGGGCCCGGCGGCATCGGCTCCAGCCGGTAAGGCCAGCTCTGCGTAGCCCACACTCGCCTTGGGATAGTTCTCGGCCATGCCGAAGGTGGCATAGAGGGCTTTGCCCGCAGGCACCATGCCGTAAACATCAGCACGCTGGCTGGAGAGGATATCGGCCAGGATTTGTGCGGCAGCATAATCAGGCGAATCTGTACCCGGCATGCGATAGGCGATGAATCCCAACACATAAGGCAGATTGCTATCGAGGGTGAAGGTTTCCGGCTTGACCGGGGAAAGATTGACCGCCGGGTGCTCCGGCAAAGGATGGCTGGGAATGTCGCCGAACAGTTCCTTAATCCTGGCAATGGTCGCAGCCGGATCCACGTCGCCTACGATCACCAGGATGGCGTTGCCGGGGGTGTACCAGCGCTTATGAAAGTCGCTCAGCATGGCGCCGGTGGTGGCATCGAAGGAAGCCCGGGTGCCCAGGGGATCGTGCGCGTAGGGTGTGCCGGCAAACATATCGGCATTCAAGCGATCGATGAATTTGTAAGTGGGATTGGAGAGGTCGCGGGATACCTCTTGCTCAATGGCGCCTCGTTCGTGGGACCACTCCTGTTCAGAATTATCCACGCCACGCAGGCAGGCGGCCTGGGCGTGGAGAGCAACGTCCAGGTCGGCTGCGGGTACGGTGGTGTAGTACTGAGTGATATTTTGCTGGGTGTCGGCATTGTCGCGGCCGCCCAGTTGGGCGTAGATGGCTGCGGTTTGATCCGCGGTCATTCCGGTGCAGCCGCGAAACGCCATGTGTTCTTCGGCGTGAGCCGATCCCGGGAAGCCGGCGGGCGTCTCATCTCCGCCTACCTTGAAGTTCAGCTCCACCGTGACCACGGGCGCGAGCGCGTTGCGTACGATGACCACTTGCAAGCCGTTGGAGAGGGTGGCGCGAGTTACGTTGCTGGGGTCCGCGGCATGGACACGCGGCGCAAACGCGCTCAGCAGGAAAAGCACAGATAGCAGGGCTTTGAGCTTCAATTCGATCTCTCCAAGGCGAATTCTCGCCGGTGATTTCCAGTCTTTCATGGGTTGGCTATACCCGTCATTCCAACGGCATAACATCCACGCCAACCTTCAGGTTGTGTTTGGCGCCCCCGAGCAAAACACCGCGAATGGGGCTGACGTCGCTGTAATCCCGCCCCCAGGCCAGGGTGATGTGGCCGTCGGAGGGGACGCAGTTGTTAGTGGGGTCGAAATCTACCCATCCAAAGCCGGGGCACCAGGCCGCACACCAGGCGTGGGAAGCGTCGGCTCCTACCAGGCGGGGGCGGCCGGCGGGGGGAATGGTGCGCAGATATCCGCTGATGTACCGCGCCGGCAGTCCCAGCGACCGCATGCAGGCGATTTGCAGATGAGAAAAGTCCTGGCAAACGCCGCGGCGCTTTTCAAAGAAGGTTTCGACGGGCGTGGTTACTTCGGTCGCTTTGGGATCGAAACGGAAATCGCGATGGATGCGTGCGGTAAGGTCGTTGACTGCTTCCAATAGGGGCCGCTCGGGGGGAAATGACTCCCTGGCGTAAGCGGCTAAGTCCGGCTTGGCCGAGACACGGAGGGAGTCGAATACGAACTGGTAAGCCTCCAGGCCTTCCTGGCTTTGGTCGGAGGGTACCAGGTCGCGCACGGTTTCCCAGGAGGGTGATTCGGAGAAGACCGGGTGGGATAAGGCTTGCACTTCCAATTCGCTGCTCGCTTCCACGCTCATGCGGCTGTGGGATTCGGGAAGGGTGAAAGAGGTGACGGTGTTTCCGAAGTAGTCGACGTGCGTGGTGGCCTGGAAGGGGGGCAGGGGCCAAACGGATAGTTCCATGGAACGGCGCTTCTGCCCGCGAAGATCCCGCGGGGTCAGCCGGACTATGTGATGAGAGACAGAGACGGGTTCTACGTAGTCATAGATTGTTTGGTGACGTACGCGGTAGAGCATTGGTTGTTGCCTTTCTTTTGACGTGGGCGGGCGGGAAATGTGTCGGGTGCGTCCGTCCGTATGATGAAGGACGGTTCTTGGCCGTCCAGCCGTCCCTTCGGGACTAGTCGTGGTTTCGACTCCTACCCAGGACTATCGTCCTGGGCTAAGTTCAGCCGTCCCTGCGGGACTGAGCAGATCCCTTCGCTTGGCTGCGGTCCCACGGCAAGTCGGGGCAGGCGGGATGACAAAAAGGGAGAGTGGCGGCTCCATTGAGAGATGCTTTGTAGCCGAGGATCTGTGGTTCGGCTTCAGGTTGCTCGCTCCATTTCTGCGTGACTGAAATAGGTGTTGGAGATGGCTTCTGCGAAGGCTGGGAGCGCTGCGGCCAGGTCTCCGATGAGGGTGTCCAGACGGGAGCGGTTGGTTCCGTTTCCGGCTTCGCAGAGGGCTTCGACGTCGGCGTGGAGCAGCTTGGAGGCTGCGGCTTCCATTTGCCTTTGCTTCAAGACCGGCCAGCCGGACCCGGAGGGCATGCCGGAAAGCCCCGCGCAGTGCCGGGCCAGGTCCTTGAGCTGGAAGGCGAGAGAGCGCGGATTGGCTTCGTCGTTCATGAGCAGATCGACCACCGGCGCGGCCTGCAGCACGGTGAAGTAGCGCGAACGATAGGTGATGGAACTGTCAGCCACTTCGAGCAACATTTCGAGCGAAGGCCAGTTCTCAGGGTCTACCGGAACCACGATCGACCGCAACAACTCCAGGATTTGCACGGAACGCTCGATTCTTCGGCCAATATTGAGGAAGTGCCAGCCGGGTCCGCGGGTTATGTTGCCGGATTCAATGCCACGTAGCGCAGCGAGGGTCAGGATGCAGCTGTTCAAGACGGCAAGCGCATCCGCCGCCGAAACATAGCCCCAGGCGACGCGGTCTGAGGCCCGGGCGATATTGCCCATCTGGCTCACGATGCGCAGGAGATCGGTCGAAAGGCGATCCCGCACCTGGGCCGCGGCCCGAGTTGCGCGGCTCAGATTGGCGTTGAGGCTGTCGCTGCGTTGTTCTTCGAAGATCAGCGATAAGATTTCTTTTTCCAGGTCTCCCTGCTGATCGAGGACCCCCTGCGGATCATCCTTGGCCAAACGCGAATAGGGTGACTCGAGACACTCGTACAACTTCATCAACGAGTGCCAACCTGGAGTTTCCGGCCCCCAGGATTCGCCGGTCATGCGGGAGAGGATGCAGCGCAGCACGCGCGCCAGGTGCTCACAGCGTTCCGCATAACGTCCGAGCCAGAAGAGATGTTCGGCGGCGCGGCTGGGCAGATCGCTGCTGACTCCGCGATGGAGCTCTACCGGCAGATCGCGGGGGCGGCGCAAGGTGAAATTGTCTACGGGCTCAGAGGAAAGAACCCAGGTGTCTTTGCTGCCACCGCCATGCTGCATGGACACGACCGGGGTGTCGGCAGAAGGGGAAACGCGAGTGAGTCCCCCGGGCATGACGATCCAGCTATCGCCTGCAGCAGCGATATAAACGCGCAACACGACCCGCCGCGGCAGGAGGCCGTTTTCCGACCAGACCGGGACGCTGGATAAATTGAGCAGTTCTTGTCCGACGAAATCGTTTGGCCGTGCCTCCAATTTCCCCAGCAGGCGGGAGCGTTCGGCCGGCCCGAGCCTGCCGCCGAAGACGGGCTCCATCCCCCGCGCCGGGAAAGCCGGCTTGATAACCAGAAAATCCAGGTTTTGCCGTACGTAGCGAAGTGCCGGAGGTTGGCCGCACCACCAGGTAGCGACGGAAGGGAGTGCGAGGCGCTCGCCCAGCAAGCTGCGGCTGAGACCAGGGAGAAAAGGAATAAAGGCGGAGGTTTCGAGCAGTCCGCTGCCCAACGCATTGGCGACCGCAACATGGCCGCTGCGGACGGCCTCGACCAGTCCTGGTATCCCGAGATAAGAATCAGAGCGCAATTCGAGCGGATCGCAAAAGCCGTCATCCATGCGGCGCAGGATCACGTCCACCGGTCTCAGTCCTTCAAGGGACTTAAGGAAGACGCGATTTTCGCGAACTGTGAGGTCACTGCCCTGAACCAGGGTGAAACCGAGATAGCGAGCCAGGTAGGAGTGCTCGAAGTAGGTTTCGTTCAGTGGTCCGGGGGTGAGCAATACGACGCGGGGATGGGTGCGCGCGGAGGGAGAGAGATGCAGCAGGGTCTCGCGAAAGTCGCGGAAGAACCCAGCCAGGCGATGGACCTGGGACTCACGAAAGAGGTCGGGGAAGGTCTCCGCCAACACGATACGGTTTTCGAGCGCGTAGCCGGCGCCGGACGGTGCCTGAGTACGGTCGGAGATGACCCACCATTGCCCATCGGGCGAACGCGCCAGATCCACCGCGAGCAAATGCAGGTAGTTGGACCGGGGCACGGGAACGTCATGGCAGGCGCGCCAGAAGGCGGGGTTGGCGAATACCAGCGCGGAAGGAAGATCTCCGTTGAGGAGCAGCTTCTGCGGACCGTAAAGATCGGCAAGGATGGTGTTGAGCAGGCGGGCGCGTTGGATCAGGCCGGCTTCCAGGTAGGCCCACTCCGCGGGTGGAATGAGGAGCGGAACGGCGTCCAGGCTCCAGGGGCGGTCGGTTCCCAGAGGGTCGCCGTAAACGTTATAGGTGACACCGTTTTCCCGAATGCGCTGGCGGGCTCTCTGCCAGCGGTGGGCGAGCTCCTTGCCGCCGAGCGAAGTCAGCGACGCGATATAGCGATCCCAATGGGGCCGGAGAACACCGGGCTCCACACACATCTCGTCGTAAACGCCAGGGGCCTGGCGATAGTCGGCGGTCAGTAGTGGATCATCCAGTATCTCGGCCATAGTCATGCAAGTTTGAAGGTTGTCAGGGTGTCCGGCGTAAATCGAGCGTTAAAGGAAATTCGGTGTTGGGCCTTTCCGCAGGAACGTTCATCGGGCCCGGAGTGTGGCCAAAGCTGCTGAACCTGGCCAGGCGCCGGCTCTCGGCTTCATAGGCGTTCACCGGAAATTGCTCATTGGCTCGTCCGCCCGGATGCACTACGTGATAAGTGCAGCCCCCGATCGCATGGCCGGACCAGGTATCCACGATGTCGAACACCAATGGGCTGTGAATGGGTATGTCGGGATGGAGGCACGAGGTGGGCTGCCAGGCACGATAGCGAACGCCGGCGACGAATTCGCCCTCTTTGCCTGTTGGATGCAACGGCACCGGCCGGCCATTACACAACACAGCAAAGCGCTGGCCTACCATGCCCGTCACCTTCACCTGTAAGCGCTCTACCGAGGAGTCCACACTCCGGGCGGTTCCACCACTGGAAGCCTCTTCGCCGAGAACATTCCAGGGCTCGAGCGCGTGGCGCAGCTCCAGGTGGATACCGCGGGCGGTTACGGAGCCGATGGGCGGGAAACGGAACTCGAAGTGGGGCGCGAACCAGTCGCTGCGAAAGCCATAGCCCGCCCGGTTGAGATCGTCCACCACATCCTCCCAATCGGCTTGGACGAAATAAGGAAGCATGAAGCGGTCGTGCAGGGTGTTTCCCCAGGGAATCAGCTTTTTCCGGTAGGGCTTGCGCCAGAAGTGCGCGATCAGCGCTCGCACCAGGAGTTGCTGGGTCAGGCTCATGCGCGCGTGAGGCGGCATTTCAAAGGCACGCAGCTCGAGCAGGCCCATGCGGGTTCCGGCACCTTCCGGCGGATCGAGCTTGTCGATGCAGAATTCAGCGCGATGGGTGCTGCCGGTTACGTCGGTTAAGAGATGACGGAAGAGGCGATCGGTCATCCGCTTGGAGACCGGGCCCGCACCTCGTTCGGGGATCTGGTCGAAGGCAATCTCCAGCTCATAAAGCGATTCCACCCGGCCTTCGTCGACGCGGGGATGCTGGCTGGTGGGACCGATGAAGAGGCCGGAGAGCAGATAGGAAAGCGAAGGATGGTTTTGCCAATAATTCACCATGCTCCGCAACAAATCGGGCCGGCGTAGAAAGGCGCTGTCATCCGCAGTGGGTCCGCCAATCACCAGGTGGTTGCCGCCACCGGTCCCGGTATGCTGCCCGTCGAGCATGAACTTCTCTGTTCCCAGCCGGGTCTCGCGAGCCAATTCGTACACCGCAGTGGTGTTTTCGACCAGGGCATCCCAGCTGGCGGCGGGATGAATGTTGACTTCGATCACGCCGGGATCGGGAGTGACTTTAAAGACCGAGGTGCGGGTGTCAGTGGGCAAGGTGTAGCCTTCGATCGACACCGGCATGGAGAGATGGGCCGCGGTGTCTTCGATGGCGGCGACCAGGTCGAGATAGTCCGACAGGTAGTCGACGGGCGGCATGAAGATACAGAGTCTTCCCCCGCGCGCCTGAACGCAAAGCGCGGGCCGCGTGAGGGTCAGCGCTCGGGCTTCCTCTTCTTTCGGTTTGGCTTTGTCCGCGGCGGGCTGAGGCTCGTCCTCCGCTGGGGGCATGTTAAACAGATCCATGCGCCGTTCCGGGCGCTGGGGCAGCTTGTCCCGCCAACGGAATGGGTCGGTGACAAAGGAGTAGGTGAGGTCTTCCGGCTTGGTCCAGGGCATCGCTTCGATGGGCAAACGGTAGCCCATGGGCGAGTCGCCGGGGGTGAGAAACATGCGTTCTTTCAGCGGGAACCAGGGCTGGCTGGTCCATCGCGGAGTTCCGGAGCGGGTGGGGATGCGACGCAAGGGGAGCACATAGCCGATCGGCTGGTCGGCGGCTTGTTCGAAGATGTGGGCGAGGCGGGCGCGTTCGGAGAACTCCTGGAGCTTGGGGTCGAGTGGATCGACGATCTCGGGCAGGCGCTGTTCTTTCCACAAATGAAAGAAGATGTCTTCGTAAGCCGTAATGGTGAAGGCAGAGCTCACTTGCAAGCGGCGGGTGAGAGCTTCGAGAAACTTGCGTGCGTCAGAGGCGCCGTAGGCGTAGTCTTTGCCGTCTTCGGCGAAGAGGCTTTGGTTTTCCCAGATTGGAACTCCATCGTTCCGCCAGTAGCAACCAAGCGCCCAACGGGGTAGCTCTTCTCCGGGATACCACTTGCCTTGCCCGAAGTGGAGCAGGGCGCCGGTCGAAAAGCGATCGCGCATTTTGAGCAGGAGTTCCACCGCCAGCTTTCGCTTGGCGGGGCTCATGGCGGTGGTCGACCATTCGCTGCCGTTGCGGTCATCGAGGGAGATGAAGGTGGGCTCCCCTCCCATGGTGAGGCGCACGTCTCCTACCCGCAGATCCACATCCACCTGGTGACCAAGGGCCTGGATCTGCTCCCATTGGTGTTCTGAATAAGGCTTGGTGACGCGAGGGGATTCGTAAATCCGCTGCACCGTCATGGAGTAGCTGAAATCTGTCTTGCAGAATTCGAGCGGACCGGAGATGGGAGCGGCGCTGCCAACATCGGGCGTACAGGCGAGAGGGATGTGGCCTTCTCCTGCAAGTAGGCCTGAGGTGGGATCGAAACCAACCCAACCGGCGCCGGGGAGATAGACCTCGGCCCAGGCGTGCAGATCAGTGAAGTCGGTGGAGGCGCCTGAAGGGCCTTCGAGGGATTTCACGTCCGGGGTGAGTTGGATCAGGTAGCCGGAGACAAAGCGGGCGGCGAGGCCCAGGTTGCGCATGATCTGCACCAGCAGCCAGGCTGAGTCGCGGCAGGAACCGGTGCCCAGAGCGAGGGTCTGCTCACAAGTTTGTACTCCGTGCTCCAGACGAATCACATAGCCGATCTCACGTTGGACGCGTTGATTGAGGCTGACCAGGAAATTCAGAGTGGGCGTGGAGACCCGCGGTACCTGCGCGAGAAAGCCCGCTAGCCTGGGGCTGGGGACCTCGGCTTCGAGAAAGGGGCGCAATTCGCGAGCCAGCGAGGTTTCATAGGGGAATGGAATTTGCTCCGCGTAGGGTTCGAGGAAGAAGTCGAAGGGGTTGAAGATTGCCATTTCGGCAACCAGGTCGACCTCGACCAGGAATTCGGTGGTTCTTTCCGGGAACACCACGCGGGCGAGGTAGTTGGCTTGGGGGTCCTGTTGCCAGTTGATGAAGTGGTTCTTGGGGAGAATCTTCAGAGAGTAGGCCAGGATTGGGGTACGACAATGGGGGGCCGGCCGCAGGCGGATGGTTTGCGGGCCGAGCATCACGGGACGGTCGTAGCGATAGTGAGTCTTGTGATTCAGTGCAATGTGCAGGGCCATAGGTCGGAGTCCCTATAGATTACATGCGTGTTTGGGAAGTGCCGGCAGGAAGATGGGGAGTGAGTGAGATTCAGAAAAACGATCGCCGGCCTGCGCCCAACTTTTTCGGCCCATTCCTTCCCGCTTTGTTTTGACATTTTTACTTCTCAGGCGAGATTCATCGTCAGGGCCGGAGCTGGCCTCGCCGGTATGATGTTTTTATGTCAGCGACACCTGAAGTTCTTGAGCGCGCGAAGAAGATCAAGCTGTTCCTTATGGATGTTGACGGCACCCTCACGGACGGCAGCGTCAACCTGATCTCCCTGCCAGGCGATGGTGGGGTGGCGGAGATGAAGGCATTCAATTCGCAGGATGGCGCAGGATTGAAACTCGCGCACATTATGGGGATCCGCGCCGGCTTCATTACCGGGAGAAAATCTCCCGCCGTGACGCAACGCGCGCAGGAGCTGAAAGTAGAATTCGTCTACCTTGGACAGGAAACGAAGATGGCCGCATTTGAGGATTGCCTGAAGAAAGCCGGGGTGCGGGCAGAAGAAACAGCCTACATGGGCGACGATCTGCCCGATATGCCCGTGGCCCAGCGCGCAGGACTCGCCGTCGCCGTAGCCGACGCGGCCCCGGAGTTGAAGGCCGTTTGCCACTTCGTAACCACTGCCAAGGGTGGAAAAGGGAGCGCACGGGAGATCGTGGAGCTGATTCTAAAGGCCCAGGGAAGATGGGAAGAGGCAATTCCCCGGGCGATTGCGTAATCCTATCCACGCTGTTTTTGACTGCACCCAAGCGAGTGTACTCACTGGTAATAAACCGTAAGCTATAGTTAAAGTGATGCACGATAAGCAACGCGAAGAGCGCCCACGACGTCGCTGGCGGCGAGCCATCGCTCTTTGTTGTGTCCTGTTGCTGATATTCGGAGCGACGATTCAAGTCGCGCACGTCCATGCATCGGCTGGCGTAACCCACCCGGGATGCGCTCTTTGTGCGACTGCGCATGTAGTCATTGCTCCCGCAGCGCCGGTGGCAATCCCCCTGGCTGCGAGACAGACGACGGTGCCGGTCGTTGATCTGCAACCTGCATTTGCCCACCGATTCTCGGACTTCTCGCTCTACACCAGACCCCCGCCTGCCGCGATTGCTTTTTCCTAAAAGCGATTTTGCAAGCAGCTCATTTGATGCCCCGGGGGTCCGTTTATGCACTCGTTTCCAAGACGTTTTGTCTTTGCCTTTTTTCCTTTCCTGCTTCTCTCGCCGGTGCTGCCTCTTGGTGCGCAGACTGCGGCGGGGACCATCAACGGAACGGTCACGGATGGTTCGGGCGCGGTGATACCCGACGCTACCGTCACCATCGAAAACCCGGTCAGTGGGCTCAAACGGAGTACAAAAACCGACGCCGCAGGCCAATATAAATTCACTAATCTGCCGTTCAACCCCTATCACCTGGTTGCGCAGGCGTCTGGCTTTGCAGAGTTCACCGCGGATGTATCGGTGCGATCGTCGGTCGCCGTGACGCCCATCATCAAGATGCAGGTAGGAGGGGCTTCAACCACGGTGACGGTCACCGGCGGCGATCTGGTGGAGAATGACACGTCGCTCCACACCGACATTGACCGCGACCTGATCGAGAAGCTCCCGCTCGAAAGCTCGTCCTCCTCTGTGAGTTCGCTGGTGACGCTCTCGACCCCCGGAGTTGCGGCGGATTCTAATGGACTGTTCCATGGATTGGGAGATCATGCTTCCAATTCGTTCTCGGTGGATGGCCAGCCGATCAGCGATCAACAAAGCAAGGTCTTCTCCAACCAGATCCCTTCCAATTCGATTCAGTCGATCCAGGTCATTGCCGGTGCGCCGCCGGCAGAGTACGGGGACAAAACCAGTCTGGTGATTCAAGTGACGACGCGGTCCGGCCAGGGTCTTACCAAGCCCACCGGGAGCATTACGTCGTCCTATGGGTCATTCGGTTCGGCGACGGGCGGATTCGATATTGGATATGGTTCGCAAAAGTGGGGTAATTTCTTCGAACTCGACGGGTTGAATACCGGCCGCTTTCTGGATACTCCGGAATTTCTGGTCTTCCATGACAAGGGGAATGAACAGAATGTCTTCGATCGAGTGGACTACCAGTTCACCCCGGTCGATGCGATCCACATGAATCTGAACTACAGCCGGTCATGGTTTCAGACTCCAAACTCCTACGACAACCTGGGTGTGGTCGATCAATTTGGCAATGACGTCGGCAATACTGACCAGAAATCAAAGATCCAGACCTTCGACATCGCGCCTACCTACACCCGAATTCTTGGGAAGGATTCAGTTTTTAACTTCGGTCCTTATATCCGGAAGGACGGTTATCAGTATTTTCCCAGTGAGAACCCGCTGGCGGATCTTGGTCCCCCTAATCTACAAAACCAGACCATCGCGCAGTACCGGACGCTGACCAATGCCGGAATTCACTCCGACCTGACCTACACCAAAGGGAACCAGAACATCAAGGGTGGCGTTTTGTACGCCCAGACTTTTCTTCGGGAGCGGGACGGCCTGGGCATCGTGAATCCAACCTTCAATTCGCCCTGTGTGGATGCGAGCGGGAACCCGGTCAATGGGTTCACCAGCACGTCGGAGTGCGCCGCGGCGGGATACCAGCCGAACACTGCGTTCAACCCGGTTCTTTTGCCGTATGACCTTACCCGGACGGGCGGCAATTACAACTACTTTGGCCATACGGATGTTAAGGAAGTGGCACTCTATATCGAAGATTCGATCAAGGCCGGCAATTGGCTCTTTAATCTCGGGATACGCGGCGATATCTACAACGGGTTGGCCACCGCAACGCAGGCAGAGCCCCGGTTGGGCGCCTCTTACAGCATCCAGCGCACGAATACGGTGCTTCGGGTTTCTTATGCGCGGACGCTGGAGACGCCGTTCAACGAGAATCTTGTGCTTTCCAGCGAAGGCTGCACCAACCAGGTATTGTCTCCCCTACTCTCCTGCTCGACCGGTGTGCAGGGCACGCTTCAGCCTGGGTTTCGCAACGAGTTCCACGCCGGCCTGCAGCAGGCTTTTGGGAAATATTTTGTGTTCAGCGGCGAATACATATGGAAGTACACCCATAACGCATTCGACTTCAGCGTTCTGGGTAATACCCCGATCACCTTTCCTATCGACTGGCACAATTCGAAGGTCCCCGGGTTTGCGCTGCGCGCCGATGTGCCTGACTTCCATCACGTCACGGCCTTTGTCGTGATGTCGTCGGTGGCTGCTCGCTTCTTTCCCCCGCAGGTTGCTGGAGCCGGGGCTACGGTCGGGCAGCCTGGATTGCCCTTCCGCATCGATCACGATGAGCGGTTTAACCAGACGACGCACGTGCAGTATCAACTGCCGTTCCGCTGGAGCCCGTGGGTGGGCTTCAATTGGCGGTTCGATAGCGGCTTGGTGGCAGGGTCGGCACCGTGCTACAACCCGCTTTCGAACGACCCTAACAGTGCGTGCGCGGATACCTCAACTACGCTCGATGGACAGCCAGCAGTGGACCTGAGCGGATTGACCGCAGACCAGCAGGCGGAAGCCGGCCTGACTTGCGGAGGGATCAAGGCGACACCGACGACACCGCTGCCCACGCCATGCCTGGCGTCGGAGTATGGCTCGACGCTGCTGAAGATTCCCGCTCCGGGCGCTGGGGATAATGATCGTAATCCGTCCCGCATTCGCCAACGGAATCTGTTTGATGTATCGATCGGAAAGGACAATCTATTTAATGGCGACCGCTACAAGTGGAGTCTGCAGGTAACGGGGGTCAATATGTCTAACAAGACCGCGCTCTATAACTTCCTGTCTACGTTCAGCGGTACTCATTATGTGACGCCGAGGTCGCTTACGGCGGAACTTGGGTTTCATTTCTGAATTTCGGGTCGTCCGAGTGCGTAATAACCCTTCGAAACGGGATCCGATTCCCTGAGGCTACTCGGAAGTCAAAAGAAACCGCAGATCTTCACTACGCGGACTCCCATCCCGATGGAAGATGGGCATCGCTAGCTAGCGGGATTCGGCCAGGGCTTCTTCCGCGCGCAGAGCCAGGCCGCGGGCTACGGAGATAAACTCGTTGCCGGTTCTGATGCGTTGCTCGCCGAAACGCCTTTCGAAAATGCGACGGACGGCGGGCACGAGCGAACTGCCTCCGGTGAGGAAAACCCGATCGACCTGACCGCGGCTAATGCCTGAGGTTTCGAGGAGCGAGTCGACGGATTGCTCGATGGCACGCAGCTCTTCGGCGATCCAGCTTTCAAAGGCGTCACGGGTGACGGCGATACTGATGTCCATGCTGCCGTCGCGGAAATGGAATTCGGCCTCCTCGACGTGGGAGAGCTTGAATTTTACTTGCTGCACAGCCTGGTGCAGGTGGTAGCCGAGGTCTTCTTCAATCAACGTGATCAGGGCTTCGATCTTTTCCGGCTCCAACGCGCGGAGGCGAGCGGTTTTCAAGATTTCCATTACGTTGGATGTCCGCAAGAACGACAGATAGTGCCAGCGCTCGAGGTTGGCGTAAATCCATGCCGGCACGGCGGGCAGCAGTTTGTTCAGCGAGCGAGCAGACGAATCCGATCCGAGCGCCGGAGAAACGAGCTTGCGCACGATCCTGGCATCGAAGGCGTCGCCGGCTAGGGCCACCCCGCTGTTGCCGAGCAGATCTTGCGGCTTGCGGCCGCGTTTGCGCACGCCAGGGCCAACATGAAGGAGAGAGAAGTCGCTGGTTCCACCGCCGAAGTCACCGATGAGGATCAGTTCGTCGTGATCGAGAGTGGATTCGTAGGCATACGCTGCCGCGACGGGCTCCATTTCGAAATCCACCCTATCGAAGCCTGCCGCTCGAAAAGCCTGGCGCAAGCGAGAGAGGGCATAGAGGTCATCCTCTTCCCTCTCCGCCCCTACAAAACGCACCGGGCGACCGACCATGGCGTAGCCGATAGGGGTGCGGAACTGCTGTTCCGCATGGCGGCGCAGATCGGTGAGAATGCGGGAAATGAGATCTTCAAGAGTGTAATGACGGCCAAAGACCGCGGTTCCGGTCAGAGAGCGATCGGACAGATAGGATTTGAGCGACTGGATCAGACGGCCCTTGCTCTCAGCCGCCAGGTAGTGCTCGATGGCAGACGGGCCCGCCCAGGCGTGGGTTCGTAGCCGGTTCGCTTGTTTCGCCTGCTGCAGGTAAAGGACCGAGCGAAAGGAAAAAGTCTCGCCCGTAAGAGTAGGAAAGGCGACCACTTCCACCTGCGAGTTGCCGGAGGCACGGGCCACCGTGCTGTTAGTGGTGCCGAAGTCTATGCCAATGGCCGGGACCTGGTCTTGCGCTTGCCGCATTCTCTCCATTATTTCAGCAGTGCGTTGCTTGACATGGATTGCCGGGCACGCCCATGCTGCTGGCATGAGAAAGATGCTGTTGTTTCTCCTCGCCGCCGGCTGCCTGACGCCCCTGAGCTTGCCCGGCCAGGGGAGGATCGACGGCACCAGGAAGGTGATTGTGGTGGGGTTTGTTGGAGGCTTTGTACGGCATGATGATACGAAACACGCCGAGGTGAAATTTGCTGCGCGTCTGCGCGAACGTTATCGGTCCGCGATCGATGTAGAGGTGTTTGGTAATCATTCCGGAACCCCGGCGCTCCAGCACGTACTTCGCCTTATAGGCCCGGATCGAGCGCACGCCCGAATCATTATCTTCGGCCATAGCTGGGGCGGCACGGAGACGGTCACACTCGCGCGCGAGTTGGAGCAGAGAGGTATTCCGGTTCTGTTGACCATCCAGGTGGACAGTATTGCTAAACCGGGCCAGGAAAATTCCACGATCCCGGCGAATGTTGAAAATGCAGTCAATTTTTATCAGTCGCGTGGGCTGCTTCATGGACGCTCGGAGATTCTGGCCAAAGATCCCGCGCGCACGAATATCATCGGCAACTTCGAGATGACGTATAAGGACCATCCCGTTGATTGCAAGGACTTCCCCTGGTATTCACGGATGTTCACCAAACCGCACATTGAGATCGAGAATGATCCGCGGGTGTGGACCGAGGCTGCCTCGTTGATCGACCTTGAGTTATCGGGTGCCAAATCGACCACGCAGGCGTCTCTGCCTGCAAGTCATCCATAGACAATGCGAAAATAGCACTATGCAAAGACCTTTCAGAAGCACGGCAACCGTTTTGGGTGCCGGTATGGTTCTCCTGGGGATCGCCGTGGCGCAACAAACGCCGGCGACCAGTACTACAAAAGCCAGGCAGAGCACAGCGACCACGACTCACCGCAAAACGACGACGGCAGCGGCTAAACCAAAACCTCTGGTACTAGCGACAGAGAAAGACAAGCAAAGTTACGCAATCGGTTTGAATGTAGGAAAGAGCCTGCATCGGGATGACATCGATGTCGATCCGAATATTGTGTTGCAGGGTCTGCAAGATGCCATGAGCGACGGAAAGGTGCTCCTGACGGACGATGAGATTAAGACGGTGATGACCGACCTGCAGAGTCAAGTGCGGCAAAAGATGGAAGCGAAGAGGCAAGCCCTGGCCGAGACTAACAAGACAGACGGCGCGGCGTTTCTGGCTGCCAATGCCACCAAGCCGGGCGTGGTGACGCTGCCGAGCGGGCTGCAATATAAAGTTCTGACAGCTGGGACGGGGCCCAAACCTGCAGCGACGGACTCAGTAGTTTGCAACTACCGCGGGACTTTGCTCGACAATACCGAATTCGATAGTTCCTACAAGCGCGGCGAGCCGGCCACGTTTCCTGTGAGCGGCGTCATCAAGGGATGGACGGAGGCTTTGCAGCTGATGCCGGTGGGATCGAAATGGCAATTGTTTATCCCGGCAGACCTCGCTTACGGGGAGCGGGCCCAGGGACCGATCGGACCTAACGCCACGCTTGTGTTTGAGGTGGAGTTGTTGTCGATTAAACCCAAGGCGGAGCCGGCTGCGACACCTGGCGCTGGGACTCAGACGCCTCCCCAGTAGGCATGGATTGAGACTAGCCCAAGACGGTAATGGACGGGCCAAGCTAGGGGGTGCAGCGAAAGCGTTCTACTGGCTGCGCCCACCTTTTGCCCCCACGTACGCCAGCGCGCACGTGGGACACCCGTCCGATTTCCTCGGACTACGGGTTCGGTGCTGAAACGCAGCATACCTTGGCTTCCGATCTGACGGTGATTCTGAGAACCTCTTACACTGGATTTAAACACCCAGGAGGAAAACTATGCGGAGACAAGACCTTACCATAGTTTTACTGTCGATCATCGCGGCCGCTTTGGTTGGCATCGCTGTGCGGCCGATCTTCGCGCCACGAACTGCGGAGGCGCAATCCACGGTCTATCCGCTTTACATTGAACCCGGCTCTGAGATGCTGCGAACGCCGGATGGCACCACCCAGGTATTTGGAAAGGTGATGGTGGATATGCGGACCGGGAAGATCTGGGGTTTCCCGACCAATGCGCCACAATCCTATCCTTCAAACGGACTGCAGAACAAGCCGCCCACCTCGCGTCCGTTCGAGCTGGGACGGTTCGCTCTCGAAGACATTAATAAGTAGGGCGAAGCTACCGCGCGGGTAGTGGCAAGCGAAGCAGGATCACCGGGTCTACCGACTCGCGTCCCCAGCGTGCGCCCAGATGGAGGTGCGGACCGGTTACGCGACCTGTGGCTCCACTGAGGCCGAGACGTTGTCCTTTCCTGACCCGGTCTCCTACCTTTACCTCTATTTTGGAGAGGTGCATATATTGAGTCGTGAATTGTTGCCCGTGGTCGATCACGACCAGGTTGCCTTCATAGAACATGGGATGGGCGATGATCACCTGGCCGTCATTGGCGGCCAACACCGGCGTTCCTGAAGGCGCGTGAAAGTCGGTTCCGCGGTGGATGCTCGCTAGCTCGCCGTTGAACATGCGACGGGTGCCGAAAGAGTCGGTTGCAGTGAAGGGCACGGGTGAGCGAAAACTGCCGTTCCACAACGGCTCGTTTATCAGGTGTGCGTAGGCCGCGTCTTTCACAGCTTTATCTGCGGCAATGCGCTGCAGAGTTGCGGCGTCAGGCTGCACGTACTTCTCCTCTACATGCAGAGTGGTGGTCTTGTAATGAGCCGGTAGCACGGCTACCTCCTGCCTGGTTTGCAGCGAGCGGCCATCGGTTGCGGTGGCGGTTAGTTCCAGGAAGTAGTTGCCCGGCGCCTGCTCCACGTCGATCCCGGCCAGCGCATACCAACGATTGCCTTCAGGGGCCCGGGTGAACACGATTTCATGCTTCATCCAAGTGCCGTGCAGCGCGCTGGCCGGTTGGTCGAGCTCAACTTTAAAAAAGACCGGGCGAGCCGCTTTCCAGGCGTACGGGGGACCAGTGGACGACACGGAACTCGGCACTTTTCTGCGCGTGCCCCGGCGAGAGGCTCAGAAGGAGCAGAACGAAAGACGACACCAGGAGTTGGTTTTCACTTCCTGAGCATAGAGCCTGCCGCACTTGCGCGTGAACGATGAATTTGAGGATGCATCTCGTAGGCTACGAGCGGGTACCGCGTCGCGTCCGCAAAATAGCAGAGCTTGCCATCCCATTCATGTCACGGTAACGGTGCCATATCATCGGGAATTCTACTTCCCTATCGTGAGCACTACCCGGAACCTCGCTTTACCTTGCTCCATGCGCTCATAAGCCTCGTTCACCCGGTCCAGCGGATAAACTCTCGTTCATCGAGCGCACGCCGGAAAGCACGCTGAAGGCAAGCGTCTCCTGGGAATCGAGCGACGTTCCGGAATACCAGCCTTTGACCTGCTGTGATTTCAACAGCAACTGCAGCGCAGGCACTTCCAACGAAGGTACGGCGCCTACGATCATGAGGGTTCCCGTTGGCGCAAGGCCGCCAATCACGGCCTTCATTGCGTCTGCGCTGGTCACCGTGGCCAGGATCACTTTGGCTCCGCCAAGCTTCTGCAACTCCGCTGCCGGGTCCTGGGCCGCGGTATCGAGATAGTGCGAGGCGCCTAGCTTCTTCGCGAGCGCTTCCTTGTCTTTTCCGCGGCCGATGGCAACCGTGTTGAAACCGCTCCTGGCCGCGTACTGAATACCAAGATGGCCCAGTCCACCCAAGCCGATCACGGCTACCAGGTCGCCCGGCCGGGCACCGCTGTTGCGCAGACAATTGAAGGTGGTGACGCCGGCGCACATGAGAGGGGCGGCTTCTTCAGCCGACAATTCTTCCGGCACCATGGCCAGGGCGGAGAACGGCGTAACCATATATTCGGCATAGCCGCCGTCGCGCGTGACCCCGGTGACCTGGGTGCTGGTCTCGCAGGCGAAAAAGTTTCCCCGGCGGCAACTGTCGCAGTAGCCGCAGTAGCCGCCGTTCCAGCCCACGCCCACTCGCTCGCCAACCGTCCATCGCGGGGGAACGTTTGCACCAACAGCGTCAATGAGCCCGACTACCTCGTGGCCGGGAACGCGCGGGTATTGGATCCCGGGGAACAGTCCTTGCTTGGTGACTTCATCGCTGTGACAGATGCCGCAGGCCTGGACCTTAATGCGCACCATACCCGACGCGGGCTCAGGGATATCCCGTTCCACAATTTCAAAGGGCCCTCCGGCATAGGGTACTTGTACTGCGCGCATCTTCGCCATATATCCTCCCGGACTTTTCGATCTAAAGAGCCGCAGGTTGGACGGCTTAAAACTAGATGACTCCTCAAGGCGAAAAGTTTCGTCCGTTGCGTGCGATGAACAAAGGCCAGGGGCTGAAGAGGGTGCGTGAAAACCAGGATTTACGAATTAAGTCCCGCAGGGACGGCTGAAGGTTGTCCAGGATTGAATCGCGGCCTATTTCCAACCGTCCCTACTGGACTCTTCAACGGAGCAAACCGGCCCAGGACTGCGTCCTGGGCTAAGTTCAGCTAAGTTCAGCCGTCCCTGCGGGACTTAATTTTTGTGATGGCCGTTCTCACACACCCTCTAACCTCATCAGCTCGTCCAGAGCCGCTCCTAGCTGGTCGAGTGCATAGGTATTGACCCGTCGCCTGCGCTACTTCAGCGGTTTGTAGGTGCTGGTGATAAAGGCCGCTACGTTGTCGTGAAGCTGCTTGAGCGACTCTTCATGGGCGTAAACCATGTGCCCGGACTTGTACCAGGCGAATTGGATGTTCTGACCTCAGGCTGGCTTGGATGGGCAGGTGAGACATCTCGTAGCGGGCGGCAAAGTAAGGCGTGGCGAGATCGAAATAGCCGCCGTTCAGCATGACCTTGAGGCGGGGGTTGTACTTCATCGCCGTGGCCAGGTCGGGCATGACGTTGGTGCCATAGGATTCGCTGGGAGCACCCGGCGCCTTGTGCTTGAGTTCCCAGGTTTCGTCGATGGCGTCGGTGATCCGGGAGATAGGTGAGACCTTCGCCAAACTTGAGCTGGCGCCGGACATAGTCGTTGAAGGCAGCAACGTAGGCTGACGCGATCGAGGCGGCCTGCGGATCATAGGCTGCTTCCTCGAGCAAGCGGATCGATGGTCGGCCCGGAGAAACGGCTGTCAAGCCGGCCGGTGGTCAGGTCTTCATCGCCCTGCAGATTATGGTTGAATTCACCGGTGTTGACGCGGAGGTCGGCTTTGAGGATGTAGGCCACCGGCAGGCCAGTGTACTGGTGCAGCTTTTCGGCGATGGCCTGGCGGGTGGCTTCGGGCAGCTGCGAGCCCTGAGCCAGGGCCGACGCGTAGTCAGACAGGGCAAATTGCTCTACTTCGGCAAGGAAAGGCTCGAGCGCCGGGGGCTGCGTGGGCAGGCGCTTGTGGTAATACGCGGTGGCAGCGAAGGTGGGCAACGCCAGTTCATAGGGAACATCGATGCCCGGGTTCCATTGCGGCGCATCGGCGCTGTCGTCGAAGTTCAGGATTTGCGAAAGCAGGATGACGCCGTTCAGGTCGATGTGGCTTTCGGTCTCCAGAATGCCGGCGACCACCGCCGAGCGGGTGGTGCCGTAGCTTTCTCCAAAAAGATATTTGGGCGAGTTCCAGCGCTGGTAATTGGAAAGAAAGCGCGCGATGAAGCGGGCAAAGGCATGGGCGTCGGGATCGACGCCCCAGAACGCCTTTTCTTTGTCTTTGCCGAAGAGACGGCCGAAGCCGGTGCCGGGCGCGTCAATAAAAACCAGGTCACTCACGTCGAGCAGACTGTAGGCGTTGTCGACCAGTTCATAGGGCGCGGGACTGGTGTGCTGGTCGTCGGCGGTTACGACTCGCCTGGGACCGAAGGCGCCCATGTGCAGCCACATGGTGGAACTGCCGGGACCGCCGTTGTAGATAAAGGTCACGGGCCGCGATTCCGGCGCGAGCGTCTTTCTTGAAATAGGCCACGTAGAACATGCGCGCTGTGGGCGGGGCGTCCGGGGTTTCTTTGGGCGGCTGCGCAGACAAACCCAGGTTCGGCGTCGGCATCGTTGGAAGCGGCCACCAGGATGGTTCCCGCGACAGCCTGGTAGTTGATGGCATGGCCTGCGACGCTGACCGAGCCCTGGGTGGTGGAGTCTTTGGGGAAAACGGGCTCCGCAAGTTTCGTATCGTCCTTACCGGCATCCTTTGGGGGGTTCGGCTTGCCGGCATCCTGCGCCGCAGCGCACCTGGGCGCCAAGATGAGTAGAAACAACAAGCAGCAACCAAAGGGATTCAGGATGGAATGAGATTTCAGCACGGATAGGAAGTTCCTTAGGGCAGGATTCATCCTGCCGATATTCCAAGTTTAGCCCACATGAAAAAGTTGCGGCCGGTCTGTCACAAATCAAGTTACCAAAGATGCGGCAACTGCTTTTCTTTCCTGGTGTCTATGTGGAGCGAGCGGCAAGGACATGATCAAAGGCCAGCCGCCAGAACAAAGGAGAACCCCATGAAAGTTTTCACGGCTATTCTTGCATCCGCTCTCTTCATCGCGCCCGCGGCGATGTTTGCCCAAACACCCACGCCCGGCGCACATGACTATAACATTAACCAACGCAAGGTCGATCAGCAGGATCGCATTGCCAACGGCGTCAGGAGCGGCCAGTTGACCGCGGGCGAAACGTCGCGCCTGGAACACCAGGAAGCCGGTATCAACAGGGAAGAGCGCGGTATGCGTGCGCAGGATAATGGACACCTGACGAAACAGGATCGGCAGGTCATTCACGCACAGCAGAACCAGGAATCTCGTCGCATCTATCGCGACAAACACAACGCACGGGTTCGCTAGGAGAAAGAACGGAGTGGGCCATTCCGCCAGGGATGGCCCATCCTTTTTGCGGTCTTTGAGTAGGTAACCAAGGGTAGGTTGAAGTCTCCATTCTGGACCCCGGCGCTCGTCGGGCGGGATGACAAGTCCCTCATATCACACAGATGACAGTCGTTAGGCTTTGGGGTAGACTCAAGCCCACTGCGCCTAGCTCATCGGATGACTTGGTTTCCGAGTGCGCTGGGCATCGCGGTTATCCTCCTGGCTGGTGTTGTATCCAGTTGTTACACGGGCCCTCTATTTACGAGAAAGGGGCGCCATGCCCTCAACACCAGATCCTCGACTGAACGTTCTGCCGAGCGCGCCCCCAACGATATCGTCTCTCCCAGTTCTCCTGACCACGCCTGAACCCACGCAGTCCGATAGCACACGCTACGCATCGTTCCCGCCTCTGGGCTCGGGTGTCAAGGTTTTGATGGTGTGGCCGAGTTTCCCCCCGTCATTCTGGGGTTTTGAGGGCGTACTTCAGATGATTCCCGAGCGGGCCATGACGCCGCCGCTCGGCTTGATCACCGTCGCGGCGCTTTGTCCGGCGACCTGGGAGATTCGCCTGATCGACCACGCCTTCGAGGAGTTGCGCGATGAGGATCTCGCAATGGGCCGACCTGGTGATGGTAAGCGCCATGCACGCCCAGCGTGCCGATGCACTGACCGTCCTCGGCCCGCGCTCGCGCTATGGGACGAGCGCACCTTCGTGGGCGGACCCTGGGCCAGTACACGATCCCGAGGCGGCGCTGCTGGTGGCCGATCACGTGATGGTGGGCGAGGCGGACGAGGCCTTTCCTGGAATTGCCGCCGCACTCGAAAACGGGACGGCACACGCGTTGTACCGCATTGTCGACAAGCCCGACATGACGCGCAGCCCGGTGCCTCGCTTCGACCTGCTGCAGCGCGACAAATACACTTCGATGCCGATCCAGTTCTCCCGCGGATGCCCGTTCCAGTGCGAATTCTGCGACATCATCACCATTTACGGTCGCCGGCCGCGCGCCAAAACGCCCACGCAAGTCATTCGCGAGCTCGATGTACTGCTCAACCTGGGTTGGCGCAACGAAGTATTCATCGTCGATGACAACTTCATCGGCAATCATTCATCAGGCACTAGCAGCTTTCGCGTGAGCTCGTCGAATGGCAAAAGCGCATCAGCAACCGTTCTCGTTCTATACCGAGGCTTCGATCGACCTGGCGGCCCAGACCGGAACTCATGGATGCCATGGTCGAGGCGAATTTCATGTACGTGTTTCATCGGCATCGAGACCCCCTCTGCCGAAGCACTGAAGGAGACGCGCAAGTTTCAGAATCTGCGCAGAGAACAATGTCGAGCAGGTGCGCATCATTCAGGAGAAAGGCCTGTGGGTGCTGGCCGGATTCATTGTCGGCTTCGATTCCGACGACGAGACCATCTTTGCCCGGCAACTGGAGTTTATCGACCGGACAGCGATCCCCTGGGCTATGGCCGGTATCCTGATGGCTCCGCCGACGACCGCCCTCTTCGATCGCATGAAACGGGAAGGGCGCCTGATCGAGGACAGCCAATCCATCACCCAGTTCGGCCTTCCGAATTTCCGCACTGTTCTGCCGTTGCCCATCCTGCTGCGCGGTCTTTGCACCTTGCTCGAAGGCTTATACGGACCGGATGCGTTTTTTGAGCGCTGCTTATAACTCCTTGAAAGTGTGGAAGCCCAAAGCGACGCAGAAGCCGCCGAACCTGGGCATGATCTACAACCTGCGTGTGCTTTTTGCTTCCATGTGGCGCCAGGGTATCCGCTCAAGTTACCGCAGCAGCTACTGGAGGTTCCTCTTCCGGATGGTTTCCTCGTACTGGCGCTCACCGGCAAAAATCTGGCTGGGCTTCACGCTGTTGCTCTCCGCTCATCATTTCGTCCTTTACTCCAAGGAGGTGATCGACCACCTCGAGGCGGAGGCCGAGAGCGGTCGAACAAAACGACTCGCGGTCCTGTAGAAAGTACGGCAGACGATTTTCAGCGAGTGGCTACGGCCTAGCTAGGGATGTTTTTCTTCAAAACTCCCACAAAACATCCCAAGTTAGCGCTCGGTGTCTTTCGCCAGTGTTTCAGGCTTTGACTTCGGTTCCGGCAATCTCTTCGAGCACACGGATAGAGCCGCAAATGTCGTCTTCGCCATAACCTTTGGCCATCGCGGTTTGGAAGAGCTGCTGCGTCAGGCCGGTAAGCAGCAGCGGGACGCCGATCTGCGGAACCGAGGTCGAGCGCGAGGCCGATATCCTTCTCCAGCCACTTGACAGAGAAGTTGGTGGAGAAGTCTCGCTTGAAGACCATGGGCGCCTTGGCAGAAATCAGGCCTGAGCGCGCCGCGCTGTTGTTCAGGATGTCGAGCATGAGCTCGGGATCGACCCCGGCCTTGGTGCTCAACACCAGGCCCTCGTTGAAAGCCTGCAGCAGGTTGCCCAGGATCAGGTTCTGGGTGAGCTTGGCGCGCAAGCCCATGCCCGACTTGCCGCAATAGTAGAGAACCTTGCCCATCGCTTCGAAGAAGGGTTTGGCGTGGGCAAAGACATCTTGCTTGCCGCCAATCATAAAGGTGAGCGTTCCCCCTTCCGCGCCGGCCTTCGAGCCGGTACAGGGAGCATCGAGGAATTCGATGCCCAGGGGCTCGAGTTCCTCCGGCGATGCGGCTGCTCTCTATCGGAGAGACGGTGCTGCAATCCGCAATGACAAAACCTTTTTTGCGCCTTTCACCAGGCCCTTATCGCCCAGGATGACTTCGCGGGACATGGCTGTGTCTCCCACACAGAGAAAGACACATTCACTGTTCTGCGCAACCTCCGCGGGAGTGGCGCAGAACAGTGCCCTGCGGCATCGGCAAGATCCTTTGCCTTTTTTCTGGTTATGCGACCACACGGCCACATCGTGACCGCCCAACACGAGATGACGGGCCATGGGACCACCCATGATGCCAAGTCCTAAGAATCCTAGTTTTGCCACGAGATTGTCGCTCCTGATGAGTTCTAACGAACGTGGAAGAGGTAGGCATACAGCATGACTTCGATGCCGATGGCTGTGGCCATCACGATGCTGTGCCGCAGAGTAAAGCGAAAGAGCTTTGCCTGGTCGGCGACGGACATGGCGGTGGCCGCGGCCGCGACCGCGATGTTCTGCACGCTGATCATCTTGCCCACCACGCCGCCGGCGGAGTTGGCGGCCGCCATGAGCGTGGGCTCAAATCCCAAGCGGCCGGCGGTGACCACCTGCAGGTTGCCGAAGAGGGCGTTTGCCGAGGTGTCTGAGCCGGTCAGGAAGACGCCCAGCCAACCGAGCAACGGGCTGAAGAAAGGAAAGAGCCTGCCGGACGCGGCAAACGCAAGCCCCAGCGTGGCGGTCGCCCCGCAATAGTTCATGACGAAGGCCATGGCGAGCACGGCGGTGACAGTCAAGGTGGGCAAAAAGAGCTGGCGGCATACGGAGAGCAAGAGGCGCCCGAAGGCCGCCGGTGACATGCGCAGCAGCAGAGCCGCCAGCAGGGTCGCGAACATGCAGGCGGTGCCGGCGGCGGAGAGAAAGTTCAACTGGTAGAGCGCCTTGTAGAGGGTGGGCTTGGCGACTACCGGCGGCATCATCATGACGTGATTGTGCAGAAAGGGCCAGCCGACGCTGATGGTGACGGAATTCAGCACCGCCTGGAAAGGCTTGAAGCCCCAAAGCAGGACCAGGATCACAAGCAGACCGTAGGGCATCCAGGCGCCGAAGATCTGTCCAGCCGTATGCTTCCGATCGTTCGATCCGGGGCGCAGGGCGGAGAACTTTCTCTCCGTGCGCCACACCGGGCCCACCGGCTCCAGTTCCCTATCCCACATCTTGGCTGGCCGCCAAAACCGCAGCAGCACCAGCAGCGCACCGAGGGCGCAAAGCGAGCCCATGATGTCGGTGAGTTGCGGGCCCACGAAATTCGACATGAGGAACTGCACCGAGGCGAAGACACCGCCGACCACCACCACGGCCGGCCACACCTCCAGCATGCCGCGCCACCCCACCATGATGCAGACCAGGTAACAGGGAACAAACAAGGAGAGCGGAGCACAAAGACGCCCCACCGCGCCGCTTAGTTTATCCAGCGGCAAGCCGGTAATCCCGGCCAGGGTGATCACGGGAATCCCGATCGACCCAAAGGCGACCGGGGCGGTATTGGCCACCAGGCAAAGCGCCGAGGCGTAAAAAGGAGAGAAGCCGAGGCCAACCAACATGGCCGCGGCGACGGCGACGGGGGTTCCGAAGCCCGCCGCGCCTTCCACAAATGCGCCAAAGGCAAAGGCGATCAACAGGGCCTGCAGACGCGCATCGCTGGTCAGGTTTCCCATCGACGACTTGATGATTTCGAATTTGCCCGTTTCCACCGTCACCTGGTAGAGGGCGATGGCCCAAAACACAATCCAGGAGATGGGAAATAAGCCAAAGCCGGCGCCGTAGCCGGCGGCAGCTGAAGGTAAGCGGGGGCGGCAACTTGTAGGCAAAGAGCGCAATGACCAGCGCTACCAACAAGGCGAAAAGCGAGGCAAACCATGCCGGCTTGCGCCGGACACCCAGCAAGAAAGAGCAGGGTAAGAATCGGTAAGGAGGCAATTACCGCGGAAAAGGCAAGGCCACGCCCGAAGAGGGTGTAGCTTTGGGACCAAACTGGGCGTCATTCGGGGCGGCTCTCTCTTGGATTTGCGCGGCTACAGCTAGTATATTCCGCGTGGATTAGCGGGTTCATGATTCTACACCGAACAACAGGGGCTGTCGAGTCTCCAAGGAAAACCACTCTCGCTACGATTATGGGGCCACGTGATTGTGAAACGCCTTAGGATAGTAGCAGCATGCTCTCTGCCGCTATCCTCGCCGAGCTTACGCGATGCCGTGGGCGCCGACGGCCTGATCATCGAGCGCAACCAGCTGCAGACCTACGAGTGCGATGGCCTGGCCGTGCTGCGCAGCCTGCCGGCGGCGGTGGTTCTGCCTCGCTCCACGGCCCAGGTGCAGGCGGTCGATACAGCGTCTGCGCCCGGCATCACATACCCTTTCGTCGGCCGCGGCGCGGGCACTGGGCTCTCCGGGGGAGCGCTGCCCGATGACCGGGGCATCGTGATCAGCTTTGCCCGCATGACCCGTATTCCTGGCCACCGACATTCCCAACCAGCGCATCACCGTGGAAGCGGGCGTGATCAATGCCCACGTTACCCAGCGGGTGACGCCGGCAGGTCACTTTTATGCGCCTGATCCCTCTTCGCAGACGGTGTGCACGATCGGAGGCAATGTCGCGGAAAACTCCGGCGGAGCGCACTGCCTCAAGTATGGCTTTACCACCAACCACGTGCTGGCGCTCGAAGTGGTTCTGCCTACCGGCGAACTGGTCCACCTCGGCTCGCCCACGCTCGATGCGCCCGGTTACGATCTGGCCGGGGTTTTCGTGGGTTCTGAGGGAACGCTGGGGGTCGCCAGTTCCATGACGCTGCGCATTGTGCGCCGCCCGGAGACGGTGCAGGTTTTGCTTGCCGCCTTCGACTCCATCTCGGCTGCGGGGCAGACCGTCTCGGACATCATTGCCGCCTCTATTCTGCCTGCGGCCATGGAGATTATGGACCGCCTCGCCATCCAGGCCGCCGAGGCTGCCGTGCACCCGCATTATCCCGGAGTGCGAAGCGCTGTTGCTGGTGGAGGTGGATGGCCCTGCTGCCGAGGTCGATCTGCATATGAAGCAGGTCCGTGAGCTGTGCAAAGCGAAATGGCGCATGGGAGGATCGGCTGGCGCAGAGCGAGCAGGAACGGATGCTGGTGTGGAAGGGCCGCAAGGCAGCGTTTGCCGCCGCCGGCCGGCTTTCGCCCGACTACATCGTGCAGGATGGAGTGATCCCGCGCACCAAGCTTCCCATGGTGCTGGAGCAGGTCGCGGAAATGGCGGCGGAGGCCGGGCTGCGGGTCTCGAATGTGTTCCATGCAGGCGACGGCAACCTGCATCCCCTGGTGCTTTATGACCGGTCCGATTCCGGGCCAGGAGGAGATTGCCGTCGACCTCTCGATGCGCATCCTCTACCTCTGCGTCGACCATGGGGGCTCGATCACCGGAGAACATGGAGTGGGCCGGGAGAAGCAGCAGGCCTTGGGGTATATGTACTCCGAGCCCGACCTCGATACCATGCAGCGGGTGCGCTGCAGCTTCGACCCGGAAAATATTGCAAATCCCGATAAAGTGTTCCCTCGCCCCCGGCTTTGCGGGGAGAAAACAGGCAAGTATACTCCTCACCCGCTGGAGACAGCAGGCGTCGCAGAGTTCTTTTGATCTGTCATCCGATGACGGTTACCAATCGCAAGACATGACTGCTCCTCTGGCTGCCATTACCGGGCCGGAACACTTGCGGACGTTCGAACGAGACGCCATCGCCGTCGCTCCCGGCCAACACCGAAGAGGTTGCCGCCGTTCTTCGCTTGGCGCATGAGAACGGTTGCAGCTGTGGTTCCGTGGGGCGGCGGTACGAAACAAGGCTGGGGCTATCCGGTGGCGCCGGCGCTGGTGCTCGAGATGCATCGGCTGAATGCGCTGCGGGAACATACCTGGCAGGACATGACCTGCACCGTCGAAGCCGGCTGCACCTGGGCTGTCCTTGCAGTCGGGGCTGGCGCAACATGGCCAGTGCGTTGCGCTTGATCCGCTTTGGCCCGAGCGCGCCACGGTTGGCGGCATCGTGGCCACCAATGACTCGGGGGCGCTCCGGTTGCGGTATGGAGGCCTGCGCGACCTGATTATCGGGATGACGATTGTGCTGGCCGATGGGACCATTGCCCACACCGGCGGCAAGGTAGTGAAAAACGTCGCCGGCTATGACTTGCACAAGCTGATGATCGGGGCGTTCGGCACGCTTGGAGTGATTACTTCGGTCAATTTCCGCTTGCACTCCAAGCCGCAGTGCACGCAGAGTTTTAGCGTGTCCGCGCCGGATGCTGAGCCGCTGGGCAAGTTGATGCTCAAGCTGCTCCACGCGCAGCTCAGCACGGTGGCGATCCAGCTCCGGGGCACGGCGGCGGGGTTCGATCTCGATATCCAACTTGCGTCGCTTGGCCGAAGTTCTGCATACACAAGCCGCTGCGCTGGAGGCGATGGCGCAGAGTGAAGGGCTTGCGTTCGCGAGCGGCTGCGGAGGAGGTGTGGGATGCCCGGCAGCAGCAGATGGCTCATGATTTTGTTTGCAAGGGCACGATGCTTCCGTCGGAGATTGCGCGGTTTGCCGAACGGGTTCGTGGGTTGGGTGGCGAGTCGGTGACACAAGGCCACTGGGATGATGATTGCGGGCTTCCCTGCTGCGGCTGCCGAGGACTTGCTGCAGTTGCGGCGCGAGATGGAGCAGGCTGGTGGATCGCTGATGGTTCTCAAGCAGCCGGCGGAGTCGAAGCTCGATTGCTGGGGCACTCTGCCGGATAGCCTTCCTCTGATGCGCGAGATCAAGAGCCGCTTTGATCCTGAGGGCATTCTCAATCCGGGTCGTTTTCTGGGACGGATTTGAGCGGGCCGAACGGCGCACTGCAGATCCGTCCGCTCCGGTCCCACGGCACGCCGGGGCGGGCGGGATGACAAAGGGTAGGGTGGTATGGCTCAACTCACACAGCTCGAACCTGCTAAGCCTTCGAACTTCGACGCTCACAAGCCGCCGGAAATGGCGCTCATCGACGATTGCGTGCACTGCGGCTTCTGTCTTCCCGCGTGCCCTACATACGTGCTCTGGGGCGAGGAGATGGATTCGCCCCGCGGCCGCATTTACATGATGAAGAAGTCCGCCCAGGGCGAGGCTCCGCTCGACCAGCGCTTCCGCCTGCATATGGACAATTGCCTGGGCTGCATGGCCTGCATGACCGCCTGCCCCTCAGGAGTGCAATACAACAAGCTGATCGAAGATACGCGCGCCCAGGTGGAACGCAATATCCCGCGCACCACCACGCGATAGCCTCTTCCGCAAGCTCCTCTTCGCCACCTTCCCTTACGTGAAACGCCTGCGCCTGCTGGCTCTTCCCATGCTGATCTACCAGCGCTCCGGCCTGCAGAAGCTGCTGCGCGCCACCGGCCTGCTGCGGCTGCTGCCGAAACGGCTGGCGCAAATGGAAGCCCTGTTGCCCCGCGTGCCCACAGGCTTTTTGCAGGGCCTGCCTGCGCAGGTCTCCCCCGTCTCGGAGCCCCGGCGCCGGGTGGGCATGCTCTCCGGTTGCGTGCAACAGGTTTTCTTCCAGCACGTGAACCAGGCCACCGCGCGGGTGCTCGCCGCGGAAGGCTGCGAGGTGGTCATCCCGCAGGCGCAGCAGTGTTGCGGCGCCCTCATGCTGCACTCCGGTCTGGACGAACAGGCCGCCGCGCTCGCGCGCCGGATGATCGCCGCCTTCGAAGCGGCCAACGTGGACACCATCGTGATCAACGCCGCGGGCTGCGGATCGACCATGAAGGAATACGGTCATCTGCTGCGCGACGATCCTGCGTGGGCCGCGCGCGCCGCTGCCTTCAGCGCCAAGTGCAAAGACATCTCAGAGATTCTGTGCGAACTGCCCGCGCGCTCGCCGCGCCACGCTCTGCCCATGCGGGTGGCCTACCACGATGCGTGCCACCTGCGCCACGCGCAGGCCATCCACGCTGAGCCGCGGCGGCTGCTGGCCACGCATTCCCGAGCCTCGAAGTCGCGGAGATCGAAGAGGCCACGCTGTGCTGCGGCTCTGCCGGCGTTTACAACCTGCTCAACCCTGAGCCGGCCAATCAGCTGGGCGACCGCAAGGTAGAAAACCTGCTCGCGACCAAGGCGGAGGCGGTCATCTCCGCGAATCCTGGCTGCCTGCTGCAACTGATGAGTTGGCTGCGCCGCCGCGGGCTCGATGCACATGCCCGCCTTCCACATGGTGGAATTGCTGGACGCATCCATCCGCAATGTTCCCCTCGCGGGCATGGTGAAGACAGTAAAATCAGCTTTGCGGAGACATCATGACAAACTCGACGGTAACGGTTCCCACGGTGACGATCGAAGGGACACAAGGAGCGGCGGAAGCGGAGATCCTTACCCCGCAAGCGCTCGAATTTCTTGGCGCCTTGGCAGCCAACTTCGAGGCAGAGCGGCAGCGATTGCTGGCGGCGCGCGTGACCAGGGCAGAAGCACTGCGCACAGGGGCAACTCTACGATTTTCTGCCGGAAACCGCGTCCGTCCGCCAGAGTGAGTGGCGCGTCGCTCCAATCCCGGCCGATCTGCAGGACCGCCGAACGGAGATCACCGGCCCGGTCGATCGCAAGATGGTGATCAACGCGCTCAATTCCGGCGCGAAAGTCTTCATGGCTGATTTTGAGGATTCCACCTCGCCCACCTGGCGCAACGTGATCGATGGCCAGGTGAACCTGCGGGATGCGATGCGTCGCGAGATCAGCTTCGCCAGTCCTGAAGGCAAGCAATACCGGCTCAATGAGAAGACGGCCACGCTTTTCGTGCGCCCGCGCGGCTGGCACCTGCCGGAGAAACATCTCCTGGTGCAGGGCCAACCGATCTCCGGCATCGCTGTTCGATTTTGGTTTGTACTTCTTTCACAACGCCGCGGAGCTGAAAGCGCGCGGGACCGGCCCTTACTTCTATCTGCCCAAGATGGAGAGCCATCGGGAAGCGCGCTTGTGGAACAACGTCTTCAATTTCGCGCAGGATGCGCTGGGCATTCCCCGCGGCACGATTCGCGCCACCGTGCTCATCGAGACCTTGCCCGCGGCTTTCGAAATGGATGAGATTCTCTTTGAGCTGAAGGATCACTCGGCCGGGTTGAATTGCGGCCGCTGGGATTACATCTTCAGCTTCATCAAGAAATTCAGTTATCGCGAAGATCTGGCGCTTCCCGACCGCTCCACCATCACCATGGACCGGCATTTCCTCAAGTCCTATGTCGAGCTGCTGATCGAGACTTGTCACCGGCGCGGTATCCACGCGATGGGCGGCATGGCGGCGCAGATTCCTATCAAGCGGGATGCGGCTGCCAATGATCGCGCCATGGAACGCGTGCGCCAGGACAAGCTGCGCGAGGTAAAGGCCGGGCATGACGGAACCTGGGTGGCGCATCCTGGTCTGGTGCCGTGGCCAAGGCGGTCTTTGACGAATACATGCCTGGGCCGAACCAGATTTCGCGCCGCAATCCGGGCATCCATGTGCAAGGCGGCCGATCTGCTTGCCGTACCCGAGGGCGATATCACGCGCAAGGGTTTGGAGATGAATATCGACATCGGTTTGCGCTATCTGGCGGCGTGGCTCGATGGGCTGGGATGCGTGCCCATCTACGACCTGATGGAAGATGCGGCGACAGCGGAGATTTCGCGCGCACAGCTGTGGCAATGGGCGCACCATGCAGGCCGCATGACCGATGGCGTCACGCTCGATGTTCCCGTGGTGCTGGCAACGATTCCGGTGGTGCTGGACCGGATCAAGCAGGAACTTGGGGAGGAGCGGTTTGCCGCCAGCAAGTTTACCGCGGCCGGCAAAGCTCTTCGAGCAGATGACCGAGGCTAAGCAGCTTCCGGAGTTTCTAACCTCGGTTGCTTACGCCTCGATCGATTGATGCGGGTGAAGGATGGATTCGCTGGATGTTTTCAGAATGCTTGCCCGTTACAACAGAGTCGCAAATGAGCGGCTCTACGAGCAGTGCGGCAAGCTGGAGCTGGCCGAGTATCGCCGCGAACGGCCAGGGTCTTTCGGCAGCATCCACGCTCTGCTGAACCATATGTTGCTGGGTGATCGAATCTGGATGTCGAGGTTCGCCGGCGGCGGCAATACGACACCGCCACTGAACACTATCCTGTTCGAGACTTTTGCGGAACTCAGTGCAGCGCGGATCGAACAAGACGCCGGCATTGAGTCGTTCTTCGAGAAGGTGGATGACGGTTTTGTCAGCCGGACACTCCGTTACAGAAATAGCCAGGGCAAGGATTGCGTGGAGTTCCGCACCGCACGCTGTGCTTCATTTCTTCAATCACCAGACGCATCATCGGGGCCAGGTGCACGTGATGCTCAGCCAAACAGATGTGCGGCCGCCTTCGCTTGATATGCATCGGATTTTGGCCCCGTGATGACGAACGACTTAGCTAGGCCGAAGGAGAACTGCAGATCCCTCGCTACGCTCCTAATGACAAAAAGGGGAGGGTAAGCTGTACGGAAAGGGCAGTTGCTAAAGGAAAGGGCATATTCGGGCCCCGGCAACCACCCTCTCGTTTAGCAAACGCCCTTTCCCTACAGCTACCCTCCCCTTTTTTGTCATTAGGAGCCTAGCGAGGGATCTGCAGTTTTCTCCTTCGGCCTAGCTAAAGCCCGTACCCTTCAAGCTACTTTGCTTCCAGCGAGTTATCGGTGCGGTCGTCATCGGGCAGCATGTGATCGGGATCGACTTTTACCGCGGCTACCGGTTTGTCCCCTTGCCAAACAGACTCCGCCTTGGATTCCCAGGTCTCTACGGGAAGACGGAAACGCGTTGTCGTGCCGTCGGTGTAGCGCACCTCTACGGTTGCCGGTAACACCAGCTGTCCCTTGTTCACTAAGGTGACCTGATCACCCTCGATTTTGGTGACGGCCAGGTTAAAGCGCCAGTTGTGCACGTACCAGCCGCGCCAGAACCAGTCCAGATCTTCACCGCCTTCGCTGCTCATCTCGCGGAAAAAGTCTGAAGGCGCCGGATGCTTGAACGCCCAGTCTCGAATGTACTTGCGGAAGGCCCAGTCGAAACGCTCCTTGCCCAGGATCTGCTCACGCAGCAATACCATGCCGTAGGCTCCCTTGAAGTAGCTCACCGGGTGAGTGATCGGCCAGGTATAGGCATCCGCCGGCATAAGAAGGACAGGAGCAGTTGGGTCGTCCAGCACTTTGAGGATGGTGTCGGGCGGTTCTCCTCCTGCCGAGTATTCGGAATCACGTTTGGGGCCATAGACGCCGCCCTGAAATTTGGCGGACTCATCGATGTCAATGAAAGTGTTGAAGCCCTCGTCCATAAATGCGTTTCTGCGCTCGTTTGAGCCGACAATCATGGGGAACCAGGTATGGCCGATCTCGTGGGCGGAAATCCAGAACAGCGTTTTGCCCTTGTCGTCGATGCCGTCGAAGATGATACCCGGGTATTCCATGCCGGTGGAGAAGCCGGCAACGTTGATGGCGGCCGGGTACGGATAGGGAAACCAATCAGTTGAGAAACGCTCCACGGCATCCTTTACATACTCCGTCGACCGCCCCCAGGCTCCTTCGCCGACACTCTCCGGCGGATAGACGCTTTCGGCGAGGCTCTTCTTGCCGTCCGGCAGGTTGATGCGCGCCGCGTCCCACACGAATACGGGGCTCGCGCTCCACGCTACATCGCGTGTTTGGTCCATGTGGAAGTGCCAGGTGAGCGTGCCTCCAGCTTTCGGCCGGCTCGCAGGATCGTTGATTTCGTCCGCACTCCGGATCATCACCGTTTTATCGCTGTTCCGCGCCTGATCCAGCCGCGCTATTTGCGTTTTGGTCAGCACGTCTTTCGGATTGACCAGCTCGCCGGATCCGGCCACGATCATCTCGCTGGGCACGGTTACGTAATAGTCAAAGTGACCATACTCCAGGTAAAACTCGCTGCCAAGATAAGGCAGCGTGTCCCAGCCGCGAAGATCGTCATAAACGCACATGCGCGGATACCACTGCGCCATGTCGTAGATGTCTCCCTTTTGAGAGGTACCCCATGAGGTGCGGCCGCCCCAGACGCCTGGTATCTGATAGTGATACTTGATGTGGATTTTGAGCACGCTGCCCTTAGGTCCCATCGACTGAGGCAGCCGGATCTGCATGCGCGTGTCCTCCACCAGGTAATCCGCCTTCAGCATCTCTTTCCCGTGCTCAATCTCGACCGAGTCCAGAGCATACCCCTCGGTCGTGCGCGCATTGGGGTTCTCCTCGCTGTCGGGTACGGGTTTCTTTCGGCGTAACCCTCCGTTTACCAGGTAGCCGCGCGAGTCTTTGCGATAGATGTTCTGGTCCAGCTGGATCCACAAACTGGTTAGCGAGTCAGGACTGTTGTTGGTGTAGGTGATCACCTCGTCGTTCTGCAAGGTCTTCGCCTGGGTGTCGAGCGCAGCGTGCATCTCGTAATCTGCTTCGTTCTGCCAGTAGGCGGGCCCGGGAGCTCCGTTGCCCGACCGATACGCGTTCACCGAGCCGGGCAGTGTTAGGGGCGCAAAGGCCACCCGGGGGTCGTAATTTGGCTTGGGCGTTTGCGGCCACGCAACCGATCCCAGCATAAGAATAAAAGCAGCCGTCAGCAGACGTTCAACGCGCATTGTTTCCAAGCTCCTGGCTAAGCGAAATGTCCAAGTGGTTCTCACAGCATACCGTCAAGCGGGTGTCCTCTTGCGGATATATGAAGTGCGGGTTCATTCAGGCTGCCGGCCGCCTGTCGAAGCTAACGGCATCGCAGTTACCGCCAAAGGCACGCTCTATTTCACGAATCCGTCACAGAAGAGACGCGCTGTTACCAGCTGAATCCTCCGGAGGGAGGCGGCCACGCTTGCCGAAGCTGGCGAAGCAGAACGATCCGCCCGAAATGGTAGGCATTGTGCGCCGCCAGGCTTTCGAGTTGTTCGCGGACGGTCATGATGCGGACGGGATTGCCAGGTCGAGAGGGACAACGAACCTGTTTGTTGTGTGCAGCCTCATCCTCCGAAACAGCGGCGACCCGTTGGAGGCTGTCCAGGAATCGTTGCCGCAACTGATCCCAGGGCTCGACATCGGCGTCGGCTTTTTTGGGGAAGCCGGCTGCGGGCTCGACGGGAAAGGGCGTCTCGATAGCACTCACCCAATCCAACGTGACCTGCTGCCAGAATGCGATATGCCACAGCTCCTCATAGATGGTGTGAGGGGCAAAGGGCAAAGCTTCGTGAGCGAGTTCGCTGTTGACCCCCTCAAGAATGTGAGACGGAGGTGCGGCTGCGCTGTCACCTATAAGGGCCTGGGTTAATTCGTTCACGATCACTCCTGCTTCTGAAAATCTGCCTAAGATTCATGCGGTGCAAAAGGACATACCTGGTGCAATCTACCAGTGGCTCCGGAAGGCCACTCCATGTATACTCCCCCCACTTACTCAGGGCCCGATTTGCACGCCGGTTCAATCCAACTTCTAAGGAGTCGTCCATGGCTTCACGCCGCTTCCCCCAGCACGCGCCGCTCTTCGGGCTGCTGACGATACTGGTCCTGAGTGGTTTCTCGGGCACTGCATTTGCCGCCAACCAAGCCGGATCGCCCAGTGTAGCTCCGCGTATCGTAGCCGCAGTCGATGAAACAAAGATGGTTACGCTTACCGGCACCACTTACCGGCTCGCTGTTCCACAATACGATCAGGGGGCAGTGGAAGACAGCATGCCCATGGAACACATGTTGTTGCAACTGCGGCGGAGCCCGGAGCAAGAAGCTGCTTTGAAGCACACGATTGACGAACTGCAGGATCCGCATTCTGGCAAGTATCATCAATGGCTCACTGCCGATGAAATGGGGACGAAATTCGGCCCTGCACAGCAGGATATCGAAACTGTTACCCAATGGCTAAGCTTGCATGGGTTTCAGGTGAACACGGTTCACAAGAACGGACTGACGATCGACGTGTCGGGCACAGCGGGTCAGGTGCGTGAAGCGTTTCATACCGAGATCCATAAATACGTTGTGAATGGCAAGCAACATATCGCGAATGCAAGCGACCAGCAGATTCCGGCCGCCATTGCGCCGGTGGTAGCGGGCTTCGTCGCTCTACATAACTTTATGCCCAAGCCGGCGTTGACCAAGCCAGTGAACGCGCTCACGTTTCCCTGCACTGGATGTCCCGATGGGTTCGACGGGCAGGTGCAGTATGACGAAGCGCCGGCCGACTTGGCCGCAATCTACAACGTAGCACCTCTGTACAAAGCAAAAAAGCCGATCACGGGTAAGGGACAAACTGTGGTAGTGCTCGAGGATACGGATATCAATCCGGCGGACGTCGCCACATTTCGGAAGGCATTTGGGTTGTCATCGTATGCCGGTAAGTTCACGCAGATTCATCCTGGCACCGGGTGCACTGATCCCGGCATGAACGTTGCGGAAGGTGAAGCAGCTCTGGATGCCGAGTGGGCCGGCGCAGTGGCGCCGGATGCAGCGGTAGAATTAGCGTCCTGCGCGGATACCACAACCGCCTTCGGAGCCTTCACCGCTGCGCAGAATTTGCTGGACCTCAACAAACCTCCCGCAATCATGAGTCTTAGTTATCTTGAGTGCGAGACGGACCACGGCCCGGGAACGGCACTCGAGGGCAACGCCTTCGTCAACAATCTGTGGCAACAGGCAGCGGGCGAGGGGGTTTCGGTGTTCGTGGCCTCCGGAGACAATGGCGCAGCAGGCTGCGACGACTTCAATACGGCGAGCTTTGCGACCACCGGCATAGCGGCCAACGCACTCGCGTCCACTCCCTACGACGTTGCTACCGGCGGCACTGATTTTCTGGACGCGTACGAGAATAGCCTCAGCACTTACTGGAGTACCACCAACAACCCCGCTGGGAGATCCGCGAAATCTTACATTCCAGAGATGCCCTGGAACGACTCCTGCGCCAGCAGCGTGCTGTTCAGCTACTTCGGAGCAAAAGACGCCGCATCGTTCTGCAATAGCGGTACGGGTTCCAACTTTCTGAACATCGTGGGTGGGAGCGGTGCTCCGAGCTTCGTGTATTCGAAACCTTCGTGGCAGACGGGGATCATCGGTATTCCGAACGACGGCAAGCGGGACTTACCGGATGTTTCGTTGTTTGCCTCGAACGGGTTTTGGTCGCACGCCATTGTCTTTTGCATGTCAGACACGACGCAAGGAGGCTATCCGTGCGATTTCACCAAGCCGGTAAACATCTTCTTCAATAGCGCCGGCGGCACTTCCTTTACGGCCCCGCAATTTGCCAGTATCCAGGCGCTCATTAATCAGAAAGCGGGCGCCCCTCAAGGGAATCCCGATCCGATTCTGTATGACCTGGCAAGACTGGAATACGGGAGCGCTTCCGATCCAAATACGAGCCAGTTAAAAGCATGCAACTCGAACCTGGGCAACGGTGTGGGGTCTTCCTGTATTTTCAACGACGTCACCACGGGGAATAACACGGTGCCTTGCTACGGTACCAATGATTGTTACGGTTCCACTTTGAACGACTATGGAATACTTTCCACATCGGATACGAAATTTCTTCAGGCGTACCCGACAAAGACCGGTTGGGACTTTGCCACCGGCCTGGGCAGCATAAACGTCACCAACCTGGTGAATGCGTGGCCATAGACCACCGCGTGCCACGCCGCATTTAAGAGGGCACGCAGTACACCTTCAACAAACTTCGGGCGCTGGCAACTTTTGCCAACGCCCGAATCGTTTTACTCCTGTATCTCCAAACACCATCTCCGTGTACCGACGGGCCCGGCAAGAACGAACGTCTCGACCGTGCAACCATTGCTACGAATAGCCAAATCGCTTCTTCCGCGGCAGACGAACACCATCTTCTTCGCCGGCTGAAACTGCGCGATCTGGTCCTGACGCAAATCCTTTGCGTCGTTGGCAGCTCATGGGTGGGGGTAGCGGCGGGCCTTGGCCGCGCACAGGCTCTGACCTGGATCGCTGCCATGGCCGTCTTCTACTTTCCTATGGCGGCCTCGGTTATTTGCCTCAACCGAGTCTGGCCACTGGAAGGCGGTCTCTACGTCTGGGCCCATCGGGCCTATGGCGACCTGGGCGGTTTTCTTACTGCGTGGAACTTATGGGTGTATGCGATTTCCATCACCGCTGCCATCCTCTACGCAACTCCTACCGAGCTTGCCTATCTCATCGGGCCCTCTGCAGCAGGACTTCCAGAGAATCATCTTGCGTCGCTTGGCATCCTCTTGCTGGTGATTACGGCGATCGCGGTCACGGCTCTCCGCGGACTGGAGGTCGGCAAATGGATTCATAACGCCGGCGCGATCGCGATCCTGCTCGTTTATGCCGGGCTCATTCTGCTGCCGGTCTGGGCGTTGTGGCGACACATGCCCATTCACTGGATCCCGTTCCCGGTTGGCCTTCCACCGCCGACACTGCGCTCGCTGGCGCTCTTTGGCCAGATGGTCTTTGGCGCCCTGTGCGGCCTCGAATACATCGCGATCCTGGCCGGGGAAAGCAAGCATGCTGCTCGCAGCATCGGGCAGTCGGTATGGATTTCCTCGCCGGCCATCTGCGCCATGTTCGTACTCGGTACCAGCGCAGTGGCTGCCTTCAGTCAGCAGGGCCACATTGACTTTATTGCCCCCATCCCGCAAACCATTCGCTTAGCCCTGGGTCATTCGGGCATTGGCAGCCTGTTTGCCGTGACCGCCATTCTACTGTTGCAACTGCGTTTGCTCGCGGCTGCCAGTTATCTGTTTACCGGGGTAACGCGGCTGCCCATGACGGTTGGATGGGATAACCTGGTGCCGGCCTGGTTTACTCGCCTGCACCCGCGGTGGCGAACCCCTGCGAACTCCATCCTATGCACATCGGTGCTCACCTTTTTGTTGTTGGTGCTGGGAAGCTTTGGGGTGCACGCTCAAGAGGCCTACCAACTGCTCTCGAATGCCAGCCTCGCGCATTACGAACTTGCCTATCTGGCGATGTTTGCCATCCCAATCGCAGGAGCAAGCGCTTTCCGCGCAAAGATGCCGTGGTGGTTTAAGTGGACATCACTGATTGGCTTTTGTGCCACGCTTTTTAGCCTGCTGATCTCGGCGTATCCATTCGTCGACGTCGTCGATCCGAAGGTGTATGCCGTTAAGATTCTCGGAACCACCGCGTTGAGCAACCTGATCGGCTTCGCTTTTTACAAACTGCGTACTCGAGGGCTGAAAGCCGCTTGATCGCGAAACTACTCGTATCGCAGCGCACTCTGCGGATTCACTTTGGTCGCGCGAAGTGCTGGAACCCAGCAGGCAACGAACGCGACCGCAACTAGAAATAGCGGCACGATGGTGAAGGTCATGGTGTCGTGGGGACGGATGCCGTAGAGAAAGCTGCTCAAGACTCCCGCGAGGGCGAAGGCAGCGGGCAGTCCAATCGCCATGGCGACGACGGTGAGTATCATGCCCTGGCGAAGAATGAGTTGACGCACCGCGCTGAGCTGAGCTCCGAGAGCAATGCGAATTCCGATTTCGCGGGTGCGACGGCTGACAGAATAGCTGATGACGCCATAAAGGCCGATAGCTGCGAGCGCCAAGCCCACGAAGCCGAAGATGCCGAAGAGCGTGCCCGCGAGACGAGGGAGAAAGAGTGCCTGGCGCAGATGTTCTTGCATGGTTTCGGCGTTGTAAACGGCCATCGCGGGATCGAGGTCGTGAATCCGATTGCGTACAGCGGCGGCGACACCTGCCGGATTGCCCTGGAAATGAACGACCAATTGATATCCGAGAAAGGAAGGGTCGCTGCCCGTGCTTTGTGCGAGGGAACGGAAGAGAACATATCGAGTTTCCTCGCCCAGGGTTCGGGACTTGATATTTTCGACGACGCCGATGATCTCGTAGGTGGCGCCTCCCCCGGTCACGTGGTGACCGATGGGATTTTCACGGCCGAAAAAGTGCTCCGCAAAGGCGCGGTTGACGATGCCGACCCGGGTGGTGTTGGCGGCATCATGGTCGAAGTCGCGACCTGCCAGGCGAGGGATCCCCATGGTTTCGAAGTAACCCGGCGTTGCCATATAGAGGTCCACACTCGGAAACGGGTCGTTGGGCTTGGATGTTTCTGCGTGAAAACCATCGCTGCGGTTTCCGCCGGACAACGGGCTGCTGTCAGTAACGGCAACCGAAAGCACGCCTGGAATCGCTGCGACGCGCTCGCGTAATTGTTCGAGGAACCGCGTGGTGCGCTCGGATGTGTAGCCGTGCACGCGCGGATCCACAGAGAGCATAAGCAGATCATGCGAGCGGAAGCCGATGTCGATGCCGACAGCCCGCTCGAGGCTGCGGAGAAACAAACCAGTCGCACAGAGCAGAACCAGCGACATGACAATCTGCGTCACCACGAGAACATTACGCAAATTCAGACGGCGGCCGGGACGGACAAATCCATCCTCGCCTTTCAGCGCATTGGCCAGAACAGGGCGCGAGGCGATCCACGCAGGCCCGAACCCAAACAGGAGGCCGGTTCCCACGCTGAGGAGAAAGGTGTACAGCAGGACGCGCCAATCCAGGCTGACGGTTGTGTCCAGCGGGACCGGGGCAGGAATACGAAAAGCGGAGAGTGCGGAGGTTGCCCAGAGGGTCAGCAGCGTTCCGAATACTCCGCCCGCGAGGGCCAGCAGCGAGCTCTCCATCAGCATCTGCCCCAATAGCTGACGGCGGGTGGCTCCGAGCGCAATGCGCACCGCCATTTCGCGCTGGCGACTGGCGGATTGGCTCAGGAGGAGATTGGCCACGTTGGCGCAGGCAATGCCAAGGACCAGCAACACGACGACGGACAACGCCGCGATAAAGAGCAGGACCGCCGATTTATCTCTTGGGGGAAGTGAGCCGGCCTGATCCATAAAGAAGCCGCGGCCTTTATCGGTAGCGGGATAGGTTTTGGCGAACCGTTGGGCGAGGGTGGCGAGTTCCGCGGATGCCTGGGGCTGGGTCACACCGGGTTTGAGGCGGCCTGCCACTGCTAGCCAGTTGAAGTCGCGCGCGCTCCGGCTGGGAACATTGGGGGCGAGTTGCTCTACGTTGCCGAGGGGTACCCAGAATTCAGGATCGAGTATCAAGTCGAGACCTCGAAAGCCCGGCGGAGTCACCCCGACGACCGTAAACATGTGGCCGGAGAGCGGGATGGCTTTGCCCAGGATGGCGGGGTCCGATGCGAAACGCCGTTGCCAGAGACGATGGCTAAGGACGATGACGGGAAGCCGTTCCTCGCTGGCCAGGAAGCCGCGGCCAAGGTACATGCGGATCTGCGAGACACCGAAAAAGTTGGAGGTGGCGGATTGTCCCCAGACACGTTCTGGCTCGCCTTTGCCACCGATCGACGCCGGCAGAAGCTCGTAATAGGCAGCCACGCCGGAAAAGGAATGGGCCTGGTCGCGCAGATCGGTGTAGACCGGCCAGGGAAAGCTATTGCAGCAACGGCCACCCTCGTAGGTGGTATGAAGGGCCATGAGAGTGCCGGGATCGCCGACCGGAGGGGGCCGGAGCACGAAGCGGCTGACCATGGAGAAGATAGTGGAGTTGGCGGCAATGCCTAATCCGATGGAGAGGACGACGGCGAATACAAGTCCGGGGGACCGGGAAAGACGCCGCAGGCTATAGGTCAGGTTCTGCCGCATAACCGCCATGGTGGTTTTCTCCGTTGGGCCCGGATTGGTTTTCAATGCTGTCTACGGAGATTTAGGGACAGTGGTTCCGTGGAGAAGGCATTTAGTACTGGCGTCCCGCTGCGCTCCTGTGTCTTAAAGACCTGCGGTGCGCTGTTTCGATTGGAGTACGTTTCGTTTGTCCCAGTCCGGTATGAACGGCCATTCCCTAAAACACCAAAATACGGAGCATAACGGTGCTATTATTGGTGTACAGGGACCAAAGTTATGAGAGCATCGGTAACCCTCGATGACGATTTGCTGAAGCAGGCGCACGAGTACACCGGTTTGACGGAGAGGGCGGAACTGCTTCGCGAAGCCCTGAAGTCCATCATTGCGAGGGAAGCCGGACGCAGGCTTCTGGCGTTGGCCGGGACTGCACCGAATATCCAGGATGTGCGTAGGCGGCGAGTGGATGAACCATGATACTCGTCGACAGTTCCATCTGGGTTGAAATGTTTCGGAGGGGAAGATTCAAAGCAGAGTTGGCAACTTTGATCGGGAATGACCAGCTCTGCACCCATCCGTTTGTAGTCGCGGAATTAGCGTGCGGGTATCTCCCGGACCGGCAGCAAACACTCCTCGAACTCGACAGACTCACCGCACTCCCAACCATACGCACGGCGGATGTACGATACATGCTGGAAACTCGCGGCTTGTATTCCAAAGGCATCGGCTTCATCGATGCTCAACTCATTGCCTCGTGCATCACCTCACACGGCACGCAGATCTGGACCATTGACAAGCCTCTCGGCAGAGTCGCGGAATCCCTCGGCCTTCGCGCAACTCCGTAACGATCCGGCAACATGAACTCCAACTTGAGTGCATGGCGTACGAATCTGTCCACCTCTGGACATGGAAGCACGCAAATGGGCGCAGGCTTGGTGGGCTTTGAACCTTTTCGCTTGAAACGATAATGTTGAGTGTTCTCTGATTTCGGCGTGTCAATTGCTCCCGAGGAAAATATGCCCGCGCTTCTCCGTGACTTTCAATTTGCCCTTCGCCGTCTGCGCCAGACGCCAATCTTCAGTCTGACGGTCATTCTCACGCTTGCTCTCGGCCTGGGGGCTACGACTGCGATCTTTTCGCTGGTAGAGGGCATTCTGCTGCGCCCCTTGCCGTTCAAGGATGCAGACCGGCTTGTGCTGCTGGGAGATCACCTGGGAAACAGCCCCGGCATCGGCGTCACCGCGGTGGAGATTGCCACTTACGCCAAGGCGACGAGCGCCTTTTCGTCCATGGGGGCCACTGCGCCGGCCCACTTCGAACTTTCCGGGGACACTCCGTTTGCTGCAGAGCCGGCGGAAATCCCTGCCGAACGGTTGGGCGCAAGCGTGTTTCCGACGCTCGGGGTTCAACCCATGTTGGGGCGAGTATTTAACCAGCAGGAAGAGGATGCGGATAAACCACTTGCGGTAATCAGCTACGCCTTGTGGCTTAACCGCTACCATCGCGATCCACAGGTGTTGGGCCGCACCATCGTACTGGATCGCAAACCCTATTCGATCATTGGTGTGATGCCGCGCACGTTCGAGTATCCGCTGCAGACCGGTTACCTCGACCAGTCTCAGCTCTGGGTGCCGCTGAGCCTCACGGCCCACGAACTGGACCCCGAATCAGGCTTGTGGGGTTACAGGATCGTGGCCCGCCTTAAGCCTGGCGTGAGCCTGCCCCAGGCGGCGCAGGACGCCGACCGTGTAGCAAAGCAGATCATGCGCGATTTTCCTGCCAGCAAGTCCTCGCTCCGCATACGGGGTGACGTCAAGCTGGTCCGTGAGGAAGCTGTTTCTGACGTCCGCCCATTGCTGCGGACATTGTTTGTGGCAGTCATCGTGGTACTGCTGATTGCCTGCATCAATGTCGCGGGCTTGCTGTTGGTGCGGGCCATTCGCGTGCGGCGCAATTTTGCGGTTCGCCTGGCGTTGGGCGCTCGCTCCAGTGCAATCCTGCGCGAGTCTGTCCTGGAAGGCGTGCTGCTGAGTTTGATCGGCGGCGTGCTCGGTCTGGCGTTTGCTGCGATCGCCGTCCGGACTGCTCTCCATCTGCTGCCTGACTCCATGCCCCGGCTGAACTCCATCGCCATGGACGGAGGCGTGATTGCGTTTGGTTTTCTGCTTTCCCTGCTTACGGGCACGCTGTGCAGCCTGGCCCCTGCATTTGCGGCCTTGCAGACCAACCTGACAGACAGCTTGAAGGAAGGAGCCCGGACGGAGATGGGAGCGGCCAGCCACGTTAGGCTGCGGTCTGCCCTGGTCGTTTCGGAGATTGCCATCGCCCTGGTTCTGCTTACGGTTTCAGGGGCTTTTCTGCGAAGCTTCCAGAAGATGCGCGCGGTCGATCCTGGCTTCCGTCCGGCTCACGTGCTGGTCGCCGGCTACGAGCTGCCGAAGAAGCAGTACCCGACGAACGATGCGGTCGATGCCTTTAACAAAAACGTGGTAGACCGTCTATCCGCCAAGCCGGGTGTTGTGGCTGCCAGCATAACCACTACGCTGCCGACGGAATTCTACGGAGCGTCCTCGTACACGATTGAAGGTGAGCCTGCTTCCACGTGGAAGCTCAAGTTTGCCTTGTTTACTTCGACGTATGGCGATTACTTTCAAACCATGGACATCCCCTTGCTGGCTGGGCGGACGTTCACGATGCACGATCGTGACGACACACCTCTGGTGGTGATCGTGAATGAGTCGATGGCGAAACAGAACTGGCCTGGCCAGAGCGCCATCGGCAAACGCATGCATGCAGGCAATCCTCACAAACCCATGCCGTGGGCGACGGTGGTGGGTGTGGTGGCAGACACCAAGGTCGGTGGCCGTGATGAGCCCGATAAAGAACAGTGGTACATCCCAGCGCTGCAATCGGCAACGCTCAACGGCTCCGATACGGGTGGACAGCTGACCAGAGCGACGCGGGGATATGTCACTCTCCGTTCAACGCTCCCGCCTGAACAGATGGCGCAAGTGTTGCGGTCGACCGTCGCCGGGATGGATCGGCTGCTCGCGTTGAAGCAGCTACAGCCACTGAGCGACGTGCTCGCCGATACGGAGGCGCCGCGGCGTTTCAACACCGACCTCATTACCAGCTTTGCCCTGGGTGCGCTCCTGTTAGCGTTCACAGGCATCTACGCAGTGGTTGCGTTCTCTGTTTCTCTGCGCACGCAGGAAATTGCGATTCGCATCGCGCTCGGGGCGCAACGCACGAACATTGCGCGCCTCGTCTTAATTTCCGGAGCGAAACTGGCTGTCATGGGGTGCGTACTCGGCGTGCTCGGCTCCTTCGCAATCTCGCGGCTGGTGAATGCATTCCTGTTTGATGTAAGCGCGACCGATCCGCTTGTCTACTCGCTAGCAGCTCTGACCATGTTGCTGTTGGCGCTCCTCGCCTCCGCGCTCCCGGCGGCGCGCGCCGCCGCTGCTGATCCTGTCGACGCACTTCGCGCTCATTAGCCACGCTTGGCGCTGCTCGTAATATCGAACGTAACCGTCTGGTTGCATAATGCTTCGACGGTCAGTCGTGGATACAGGTAAAATCCAGGACGGAGTTACGCTAATGGTTCAGCTGCTCAGAAACGCAATCGAGACTTCGGCTCGTCGTACGGCGGTTAGCAGCGTTCTGGGATCCTTCCGCATGGAAGGTTTGGAACCCGATGCGGGCACTGCTGCCATCCTGGAGGGATATGCAGGTGGCTCCATCTCTTTGGAACAGTTCGGCTCGGCAATAGAAGACCATGTCGCTCGATTGGAGACTAGAGAGGCCGCCGACGGGGGCAGTCAAGTCTTAGTCCCCTTTTCGGTGGATGTCTTCTTGTTTCATGCCAGGTGACAACGATGATCGAAAAAATCCATTTGCTAACACTGCGCAAGCGTTTCAACTACCATCCGACGCGTTCGAGCCCTTCGACCGCATCAAAGTGTTGGTCCTGGCTTAGGAGTGGTAGACGGTGTTGCCGGCAGAGTGCAGCGATCCAGAGATCGTTTGAGGCGATAGGGCGACCAGCTTTTTTGAGTGCTGCGCGAATCCCGGCATAATGCCGTGAGGTCTCTTCCTCTAACACAAGGACGCGTGTTGCCGCGATAAGCTCTCGCAGCCACTTCTCGTACTCACCACGCCGTCGCGATTGCCCGATACCGAAACGATATTCGCCGAGCACAATCACGGGCAGCTCCATGCTCGCAGCCTGGCGATAGACGCGAACCACCGCCGGCTCATCATCCGCCACCGCAGAGAGTGCGTTGGTGTCGAGGATCACTCCCAATCCTCAGGCTCAATTTTCTCGAACTCACTCTTGATGATCCGATTGATACGGACCGTCTCTTTGTGGAGGTGTTTGAGACCTCCCGCAAGCCTCACCCAGGGCTTTTCTTCTCTTTTCAAGCTCGCCTTGAGCTTCTCCTCGACAGCTTCGGTTACAAAGGCGCGTAGCGGGATGCCTCGCTGGGCGGCCACCGATTTGGCGCGGCGAAAGACGGGGTCGGGAATCTCAAGGGTGGTCTTCACCCTTTCAGACTCCCATATTTATGGGAGGTAGTCAATCGACGCTCCCAGAGTGCTAACGAGACCACCAACCCGATTACCACTAAAGGAAAGGAAACAGAACAATGCCCATGAAGAAGCCGCTCCACCCGGCCGCATCGTCAAGCATGAATGTCTCGAGCCGCTGAACCTGACAGTCAAGCGTCCGGCGGAGATCCTGGGCGTGACACGCCAGGCCCTGAACAACATCGTCAACGAGAAGGCGGCCATCAGCGCTGACGTGGCGATCCGTTTGGAAAAGGCATTTGGCGGGAACCGCGAACGCCTGGCTGCAGATGCAGAACAATTACGACCTCGCCCGTGCCCGCCGTCACGAGGATCAATTGAAGGTGCAGCGTAACGCCCCGGAACTTGCCCGCTCGGTATGAGCCCGGCCATCGACCGAAAAGCGACAGGCGGGAGGTTTACTAATCCAAGATCACCATTGAGGCACGGTAACGTCCCGTCCTCGTCACCGCCTCGTCAAAAACTCCACCATGAACAATCCTCGCTTTGTGCAACTGACGGAGCAGCGTACTTCGCTTTCCAGCGGGGTGCGTTGGTCGTAAACGCCCTCTTTCCGAACCCGTTCAGACGTATACATTTGAGAAGAGGGCATCACGGATGCAAGCCGCTTTCATGCGATTCTCAGTTTCCTGCAGAATGGCGATGTCGACTGTCACGGTTCTGATGGGCACTTTTTTGGCAGTTTTGGCAGTCACTTTGCTCGGGACGCGGCTGGCACAAGCGCAGGATTGGAAACCCGATTACTCGCTTCGGTCCACTTGATTCCGTCTTGATCTGGCCCGGATACCCCAATCTCGGCCTCGACGATAGAAATCAATTCGATCTGATGCGCGACCTTCCCGGCGGCGTGCCCGGGCTTCGCAAGATGGTCGCAGCATTCCATAAGCGGGGAGTGAAAGTTTTCTTTCCCGTCCTTATTTGGGATGAAGGCACGAGAGATGCCGGCGTCTCCCGTGCCGCGGATGCAGTTCATCTGCTCCATGAAATTGAAGCCGATGGAATTAACTTCGACACACTGAATGCCGTGCCTAAGGACACCCGGGACATTGCCCTCGCCACGGAACCTCATCTCGCTCTCGAGCCGCAGTTTGATCCACAGAACGCTTCGCTCGCTTCGAGCGCCATCAGTTGGGACGACTGGGTGCTGTGGGACGATCTCCCCGCGCCTTTCATTCCGCAAGTCAGCCGGGTGAAGTGGCTTGAGCCTCGTCACATGGTTGAGGTGACGGATCGCTATGCGCAATTCAAGATCAACAGTCTGCAACATGCTTTTTTCAATGGCGAGGGTTACGCGCTGCTTGAGAACCTATGGGGTTTCTGGGACGGATTTTCTCCGCGAGACGCCGAGGCAGTGCGCCGCTTCACCCGGATCGAACGAGCGTACGCAGACCTATTGACCTCGGCCGATTGGGAGCCCCATACGCCGGTGCTGCAACCTGGGGTCTTTGCCAGTAGATTTCCGGGAACCGGGCAGACGCTTTGGACCATCGTGAATCGCAATGAATATGACGTTGACGGGGAGCAGCTCTCCATGCCGGTGCAACCTGGGGTCCGCTATTACGATCTCTGGCATGGCCGGGAGCTCACTCCGTCGGTGCGAGACGGAAACGCGATCTTGAGTTTTTCTTTGGAGTCACTGGGTTTCGGAGCGGTTCTGGCGCGTAAGGAGGAACGTCCGAGTCAGCCGCTTTTGGACCTGCTTGCCGCAACGGCTAAAGACGCGGGAGAACCGTTGATGAGCTTCTCCCGCGAGACGCCCTTCGCCGCGCAAACTATGGAGCCGATCGAGGCAGGTCCGCGATCGAAGGCCGCTCCACCGGGAATGACCGCCGTGCCCGCTGCCGATTATGACTTTGTGGTCAATGGAATTGAGGTTGAAAACGGGAACAACCCCGGGGTCGACGTGCAGTTCCCATGGGAGTCTTCGCCTCGCCGCAACCATCGCCGCCTGCTGCACATACCGCGCTTCTTTATCGACCGCACGCCTGTCACCAACGCCGAGTTCAAACAGTTCGTCGACTCTGACCAATACCATCCGGCCGATGACCACAACTTCCTCCGCGACTGGAGCAACGGAACCTTCCCCGATGGTTGGGGCAACAAGCCGGTGACCTGGGTCTCGATTGAAGATGCGCGCGCTTATGCTCGATGGGCTGGAAAGCGGTTGCCGCATGTCTGGGAGTGGCAATATGCAGCCCAGGGAACCGATGGCCGGACCTATCCGTGGGGACCGGTCTGGGACCCACATGCCGTGCCTCCCGTGGATCGCTCCCGTACCCGCCGGGCTCCGACAGACGTCGATGCATTTCCATCCGGCGCCAGCCCTTTCGGTGTGCTCGACATGGAAGGAAACGTGGCCCAGTGGACAGACGAATTCACCGATGCCCACACCCGCGCGGCTGTGCTTCGAGGTGGTGATTTCTACCGGCCTCTCGGATCGCTCTGGTACTTTCCGAAGAGTGATCGCCTCGACGAACAGGAAAAATATCTCCTCGTTTCTCCAGGCCGCGACCGCTCCGGAGTAGTAGGCTTTCGCTGCGCCAAGGATGCGTATTGAGACCGAATTCAACCGTACTAGTGTGGAACTAACAATTCATATTCCGGCGCCGCCTCACCGCGACGGCGCTGCCCGGCTTCGCACCGAACCGCGGGTTCCGTGCAGCCGCCACCAGCTTACAGAAAGCACGAGTGCCCAGAGCGCCTTCCGCGCTGACGGCTGCATCATTTCTCGGCGATCGTAAGCTGTTCGTCGTTAAACAAAACTGATTTGCGACGCTTTCCACTCTGTATTCCTATGCCCAGCGGCGGGGCCGCGCAGTGAGCAGTTGATTTGCGCGGTGAGCATGAGTGCGCCCAGGCGTCCTCTTAAATGGGCAGCTCTTTGACAACTTGGCACCACAACCTGACCGGACACCCGCCCGGCCGCTGGGGAAGACCATTTTGAATCACTTGAAAGCTGCCGCTCCATCCCCCTTTTAACTCGAAAAGGGGGGGCCTGCATGAGGAGACCATCTCGAAATCGAGTCCCGGAGGGACGGTCTGAACTTAGCCCAGGACGCAGTCCTGGGTTGCATGAGGTTTAAGTAAATGAGTCCCGATGGGACGACACAATGAGTTGTTGTTGAAGAGGCATGGATTTGAATTGCGGGATTGATTGCGCGAGCGGCGTTTATGCCGTCCCTGACGAGACTCGGAATCTCTCTACCATTTCCCGGCACTCCCGTGCCGGGCTACAGATTGTTCCGTCCCTACGGGACTAGTCCAGCCCGGTTGGACATCGTGCCATTTCACCGCCGGCGTATGGCAATACATCTAAGTGGCAGTGCAGTGAAGAACACGTTCTTGCCTGGCGGACGACGAACTAGGGCGTTAATACACGAGGCCATCGAGTTCGGATAAGCGGCGCCCAAGATAGCGCAGTTCTACGGCATTGCTGGTGAGAGACAGCGCACGGCGATAACTCTCTATTGCTTGCAGGTTGCGTCCCATACGACGGAGCAGATCGGCGCGAGCTGCATGATAGAGACGATAGGATTCGAGTTCGCCGCCGGCACCCAATTCATCGATCATGGCCAACCCCCGCTCCAGGCTTTCACTCATCGCCACAGCGACCGCGTGATTGAGGGCAACGATCGGTGACACCTGGGTCGTGTTAAGGATGGAGTAGAGAGCCGCGATTTGTTTCCAGTCCGTTTCCGTCGCTGTTTTGGCCTCAGCGTGAATCGCTGCAATGGCCGCCTGTAGCTGATACGGGCCCGGATTACGGCGGCCCAGGGCTCGCTCCACCAGGGAAATGCCCTCCGCGATCTGATTCTGATGCCACAGCGAGCGATCCTGCTCTTCGAGCGGAATCAGTTGCCCATCACTGGTGGAACGAGCATCGCGGCGCGAATCGTGCAGCAGCATAAGAGCCAGGAGCGCCATGTTTTCGGGGTTGTGGGGCATCAACTCGAGCAGGGTTCGCGACAGGCGAATGGCTTCGGCGCAGAGTTCCCGGCGTATGAGACTGTCTCCAGAACTGGCGGAATAGCCTTCGTTGAAGATGAGATAGAGGACCTTTTGCACTGCAGACAGGCGCTCGGGTAAGAAGCCGGGAGCAGGGACTTGATAGGGGATGCGCGCCTGCTGGATCTTGCGCTGGGCGCGCACCAGACGCTGCGCGAGCGTAGCCTCAGGAACCAGAAAGGCGCGGGCGATTTCCGGGGTCGTGAGCCCACCGAGGGTTCGCAAGGTGAGCCCAATCTGCGCTTCCATGTTGATGGCCGGGTGGCAGCAGGTGAAGATGAGGCTCAGACGGTCATCTTCAAAAGGCTGGTTCATTTCGTCATCGATGACGCTGCTTCGCGATTCGTACTCGTACAACAACTGGCCTTCGTTATTGCGGCGCGTCTGTTCCCTGCGCGCGTAGTCAATGAGCTTGCGGCGAGCGGTCGCCGTGATCCAGGCGGCAGGGTTGTCTGGCACACCGTCGGCTTGCCAGCTTACGACGGCTGCGGCAAAAGCATCCTGCATCGCTTCTTCGGCCAGGTCGAACGAATGGGAGACGCGGATAAGGCCGGCAATAATGCGCCCCGATTCATTTCGGAAAACAGCTTCGACGGTGGCGCGGTGGTCATGCATTCACAGTTGAACGCGAGGGGAATTCGCGGATGGGCCGAATTTCAATACATCCGGCTGCTCCTGCGCAAGCGGTGGGAATTTTGGCAGCCCAGGCAAGCGCCTCATCCAGATCCTGACAGTCGAGTATGTAGTAGCCGGCTAACTGCTCCTTGGTTTCGGCAAATGGTCCGTCGGTCACCAGCGACTTTCCATCCTGCACACGCACGGTGGTGGCGGTCACGCTGGGTTGAAGAGGATCGGCAGCATAAAAGATGCCGCGCTCGCGCGTCTGGTCCATCAATCGCTTGTGGGCCGCGGCGACGGCGCCATGTCCTCGGGCGTGGCTGCCTCATCTTCTCGGGAGTAAATCAACATCATGTAACGCATGGCGGCCTCTCGAAATTCGTTTCAAGCTTGGGGAAAATTGCGGTCGGCTTTCACTTCGCGGATCTGTTCGGTGTGCCTGGCTCCGTGGGATGCGGCGGCCAACAGCCATTGGTAGCCATCCCATGGGCCGAAGAGAGGGTGGGGGAAAGCTTGAGCGCGAAGCCGGCGTGAAACCAGCAATCGCGTGCTCTGTTCCCGGCACTGCACAAACTGCTGCAGTGCTTCGGGCCCACTCCAGCGGCCGGTCGGGCACGCGTCCTGGAGAGCCTTTCCCTTCCTGGAACGCTTGGGTATTTGCGTTGAGGATGAATTCATCCATTTCGCGCCGGTCGCCTTCTGGTGGCGGCCCGGAGGCAGTCGTTCATGCTTTCGATAATCGCATGGATGCGCGCTTTCGATGAGCACGATGTGCTCCATGTTCTCGGCGACCGACCAGGCGTCGTCGTCGGGCTTGAAGTCCCACTGTGCGGGAGACAGCCCGCCCACCGATTCGAGCAGAAACCCGCGGGTAACCGAGAGGTGGCGCGAGGCGGTGGTGATCTCTTCTGTCGTGAGTCCGGTGTCTGCAACGATTGTGGACGAGGTATTGTTCACGGTGCCTCCTTGGAACCGGGGTGCAAGGTTGAATCTGGCAACGCCGGAGGGGATTCCGGCGTCGCCAGAGAGCTACGAGAAGACCATGATGGGCCGGACTTCGATGCTGCCGTAGCGAGCGGCCGGGATGCCGGACGCAATGGAGGCTGCTTCGTCGATGCTCGCCGCTTCGATCAGGTAATAGCCGCCAAGCTGCTCTTTGGTTTCCGCGAAGGGACCATCGGTGGTGAGCATCTTGCTGTCGCGTACGCGAACGGTCTTGGCAGTGGGCGTGGGCTGTAGCGCGTTGCCCCCTTTGATGGCACTCGCGTGCTTCTTGCCGAAAGCGCCGTACTCGGCGAATTCAGCTTCGGGATAACCGTTGGCAAAGCGGGCTTCGCTTTCGTAGATCAGGACCAGATATTGCATTTTCTTTTCCTCCTGCCACTACGACGTTCGAGGCCCAGATGAATCGACAATTGGCAAAAATAAACATCTTTCTGGGTCCAACAAAGTTAATTCGCCTGGAGCCGCTGCATCAGACCCTGCAGGTCCATTTGATTCCAGCCTTCCATGACCTGGTTATCCTTCACAATCAGAAAGGACGATCCGTCCAATGTGCCTGTCTTGCCAGTGGCGGGAAAGCCTAGATGATCGCCTAGATGGGTCATGGAAACCCGCCAGCGAACGGCAACCCGGTCGCCCTCGGCAACAATGTCTTCGATGTCCACATGAAGGTCAGGGAAGGCTCCGACGAAGGTGCGATGGACAGCCTTGAACGCTTCGGGCCCGACCAGAACGGAGTCTGCATCGGGAAAGCCGTGGGACTTACCTTGCTGGTTAAACATTTCGTCGATCGCTGCTTCACTCTTCTGGTTCCAGACCTGCTCGAACCAGCGCTTTAGAAGAAGTTTGTTCGCCTCGGACATAACGCCCTCCCCAATGTGGCGAGAAGCTTAGAGCATTTGCGCTGGAGCTGTATAGGGCAGCCTGGTACAGACGCAGGCTAAGGTTTCGTAGGGAAAGGTCACCTCGGACTTGCCGGCAAGCTCGGGATAGGACGCGATGACTTGCCGCAACTGAGAAGTAACCTGCGCTCGCCGGTCCGGCGGAAGAGCGGCCATAAAGCTCACCGATAGTATTCGTTCGATAATTACTTTCTCCGGCGGCCCGCTATGGCGGTGAGGAAAGCGCTTCTCGCGTGAGTGGGCTAAAGCCTTCGGCAGGAAAGACGTTCCGCCATTTCTGCGAGTGGTACCGCGGAGCATCGCCTTCAAAGGGCTTCATGATCCGGGTAAGTGCTGCGACCCAGGGTACTTGGTCATCGCGAACGTTCCAGACCAATCCGAAACGGCCGCCCGGCTTTAACACTCGATGAATTTCGCGGAGCGTCTCATCGCTCGAAAACCAGTGAAATGCTTGTGCGCAAACCACCGCATCCACTGACGCGTCGTCAAGCGGTATGTGTTGGGCGGAACCGGCGCGGGCATCGATTTCAGGAAATTGACGGCGCAGCTGGTCTAACATTTCCCGCACCGGCTCGACGGCGATTACGTGGGCTCCCGTAGCCAACAGCCGGGGCGAGAACTTCCCTGTACCTGCGGCGAGATCCAATGCCGTCTTGCCGCTGGCTAGCCCAAGATCGTGAGTCAGCCATGCCTCTATCTCAATGGGGATAGTCGGGGCGCCCCGCAACGTAACTAGCCGCTCCCGCTGAAAATCCCTCTGCCGCCACGTGATGAATATTGGTCACGGTTTGCTCGTGTAGAAGCTGTATTTTGCGGTGTACGGAACTCGCTTTTCCCCGCTGGTACAAGGGCCGGTCCCCGCGGCACCGCCATGCGCCTCTGTGCGCCCGATGTAGCTCACATTCGCGAACTTGCCGGTTCCGCTTGCGGGGACGGCTTGCAGCAATAGAGCGGGAACAGAGGTACCGTCTGAAGCAGGGCGGCTGGCGATGACCTTACCTTTTACCTCGCTTCCATCCGTAAGCCGCCAGGTTGGACCTGCAAAATGTGTGCCGATCACCTGGCCATGCTCGTCAAGCAGCCGTGCGTCCGGTGCTTTGAGGAGCCAGTGACCATCGGTGCAGGTGTAAACCTGTGAACCGTCTCCCGCGGCAGTGAGCAGTAGAGTCGCACCGGGGGGAGGCTCGACGGAGAGCGCCACCGGCTGGCTCATGTAGAAGGCGATGTCTTTGGCTGCCTTTGTCTCTACGCCCGGTGCTTCCAAGAATCCGAGATCGCGAAACCAATCGATAAAGCGGTACTGCCAGGTGCCGAAGGGTATCCCTTTGCGGTCGGTAAGGCCGCCCGTCATGTGACTGCCGTCGCGCAGCGGGTCGCCGGGATGGCGGCCATTGGCGTAAATATGCATCTCGAGGTTGGGCACCCGGAGCGCCAGCATCGCCGCAAAGTATTCATCTGCCCAGATGGCGTGAATCTGGTCATCCGATCCGGCAGAGGCGATGAACGACGGAGGAACGTTGTGCGGAATAGGCGGGGCCACGCGATCGCGGGCAAAAGGGGTAGGGCCTGGATAGATGACGCCGACAAAATCGGGGCGGGAAGAAACGCCCGCGAGGGGGTCGCCCGGCCCACTGTTCTTCTTATCGAAGTCGTCATAGAGAACCGCGGCGGCGGTGGCTAATTCGGCGCCTGCGGAAAAGCCCATGATGCCGATCTTGTTGGGGTCGATGTTCCAGTCTTTGGCGTGGGCCCGTACCAGGCGGATGGCCTGTTGTGCGTCGTACACCTCGTCAGTGCGGGGGTTGTATCCGTCTCTGCGCAGGCGATTGCGCAGGATGATGGTATTGACACCGTAATTGTAAAAGAAGGGTACGAAGTCGGCGCCTTCAGAACCGACGTTGAGCGTATTGTGGCCGCCGCCCGGCACCAGAATGACTGCCGCGCCGGTGTTTAGCCCGCGATCAACTGTGTGCACCTCGATCGATGGATTGTGTATGTTGACGATGCTGTTGATTCGCCCGGGCACAGCCTGGCTCATGTTGTATTGTTCGGCTTGGCGGACCTTTTCCTGGTTGAGGTAGGGCGAGTCCGGTGGATACAGGGTGACCACCACGCCGCCGGGCAAGATAGGCTGCGGCGCGTAAGGTGCGCCGGTTGATGGTCCCGGGGTGGGCACTCCTGAAGGAGCAGGAAGCGGCGGCAGGGTGCTCTGCGCTGCGCATGCGATCGCCGCCAGCATGGGCAGAAATATAATCTTCCTTCTCATCCTTCACTCCAGGTCAATTCGTAGGGGGCAGGATATGAATGGTGTGGAGCCAAATCTCCGCCGTTTTCGGCCAGGTGGTGACGGGAAGCTCAGTCCGGCGCAAACCGTAACCGTGTCCGCCCTGGGCATAGATGTGCAGTTCGGCCGGCACCTTGGCGTTCTTTAGGGCCATGAAGTAAACCACCGCGTTTTCCACGTGGACCGGATCGTCCTCCGCTTGCACGATGAATGTCGGCGGTGTTTGCGCGGTGGGATGGATGTCGGGATTGGGAGCAAAGTTCTGGTCTGCAAGCGCGAGGTAGCCGGGGTAGACGATGATCGCGAAGTCCGGACGGCAGCTGAGCTTGTCCGACGCGTCGATCGGGTCATACAGTCTTTGGTCGAAGTGGGTGCTGAGGGCTGCGGCAAGGTGTGCACCGGCGGAGAACCCCAGGACTCCGATGCGATTCGGATCGATATGCCACTCGTCGGCGTGGGCACGGACCATGCCGAAAGCCCGCTGGGCATCCTGAAGGGGGGCCGAAGACTTGGGGTACGGACCCGGCTCGGGCACGCGGTATTTCACCAGGATGCAGGTGATGCCCTCCGAGTTCAGCCAGTCGCAGACTTCGGTACCTTCGAGGTCGATGGCCAGGATGCGGTAACCGCCTCCTGGAAATACAACGACTGCGGCCCCCGTGTTGTTCGTCTTAGGCGCGTATACGGTGAGCGTGGGATTGGAAACATTGCCGATACGGATCACTGCCCTGCCGCCGGGCCGGTTGTCTTTGGGGGTGGTCATGTTGCCTTCGGGTCCTGGGGCGGGTTGTGCGCCAGGGGCTCCCTTGGGCCAAAGCGGCATGGTGACGTGATCGGGGCTGGGCGGCCACGCGGGGGTTTGTGCAATCAGATAGGGAGAGGCCGCCAGCAGAGCGGCGATAAACAGTGGGAACTTGCGCATTGACACCTTTCGAACCGCAGCCATGATCGCAGCCGTAAGGGCGGTGGTGCAAGATGCGGTCTGCTCGGGCTTTCCTATGGACGAGGATGCAAAGGAAGAAGTTCCCGGAAAGGGTCATCAGTTCTGGACGGGTGCCCAACCTGGTCTCGCAAGCCCGATTGCAGGTGCAGTTCGTCCAATAAAATCAAACCTACGGAACCGAACAATTCGCTAATTTGGACAGCTATTTACAGCCCTCCCTGCGGGACTGCAAGTCTTATGCCTTGCTCTCGGCGAGCAGGTTTTCGATGCGCACTGGAAGCTCGCGCACGCGAATGCCCGTGGCGTGGTGGACGGCGGAGGTGATTGCCGCCGCGATCCCGGCGAGGCCTATCTCCCCTACTCCGCGTGCCCCGAGAGGGTTGAGGACCTTGTCGGGATAGTCGAGGAAAGTGACGTCGATCTCTGGAGCGTCCGCGTTGGTGGCGACGATGTAGTCGGCAAGGTTGTTGTTGATGGGCGCGCCGAAACGTGGGTCATACACCGTCGCTTCAAAGAGGGCCATGCCGACCCCCATGACCACCGCGCCCTCGATCTGGTTGCGCGCAGGCTTGGGATTGAGGATGTGACCGGCATCGATCACCGTGACCACGCGAGAGACGCGGAGACGAGCCGTCTCCGGCTGCCAGGTCACCTCAGCAAACTGCGCTCCGAAGGAATGGGTGGAGAACTTCCGCTTAGGATTACCGAAAGTGCCCTCGGATTTTCCGCTTCCTGAGACCCCGCGGAGATTGCCCGCAGTGAGGATCTGCTCGAAGCGTACTCCGGTGTCGGGCGACTTATCTTTTAGATGGACGCAGCCGTCGGTAAAGGCCATCGCCTCAGGCTTCTGGCCTGCGAACTTGGGATCTTTGCTTTGGCTGGCAATGGTGAAGAGAGTCTGCTGCGCCTTTTCAATGGCTTCGATCACCGGGGGCGTCACCGACGCGGTAGCCCAGGAGCCACCGGAAATGGGCCCCGGTGGGAGATTGGTGTCGCCGAGCACGACCTCGATCTTCTCGTGGGAAATGCCGGTCTTATCGTTGACGATTTGCGAAAGGACAGTGTAGGTGCCGGTGCCGATGTCCTGGGTTGCGCAGGAAACACGCGCAGAGCCATCGTCAAGAAGCTCGACGGTGGCTTCGCTTTCCATGCGCTCGGCAATCCAGGAGCAGCCGGCCACACCCCAACCTAGAATGAGGCCGTCTTTCTTCATCGAGCCGACTTGTGGGGTGCGCCGTGACCAGCCGAATTTTTCTGCGCCGACGTTGAGACACTCCACCATGTGGCGGGAAGAGAAAGGCAGGTTCAGCCCTTCGTCCTTCTCCGGCTCGTTCAGGAGGCGTAGCTTGACCGGATCCAGGTTGAGCTTGATGGCCAATTCATCCATTGCGGACTCAAGAGCGAAGAGGCCGGGAACAGCGCCCGGCCCACGCATCGAGGTCGGGGTGCCAACATTGCGGCGAACCAGACCAGAGGTCGCTCGCAGGTTGGGAGTGCTGTAACTGTAAGGAGTTGCCTCGCTGCAACCCTCGGAGTAGTCGTCGAGGATGGAGGTGTGATTCAGCGAGTCATGCATGAGCGAGACCAGTTTGCCGTCAGCGTTGGCTCCGAGGCGGACGCGTTGCTGGGTTCGCGGGCGATGGCCTACGCTCTGGAACATCATGTCGCGGGTCAATACCAGCTTGACCGGCCGGTTGAGGTTACGCGCCGCGGAGGCGGCGATCATGCAGTGCGTCCAGGGCCAAAGCTTGCCGCCAAATCCCGAGCCAAGAAAGCGCGAAATTACGCGCACGTTTTCCTGGGGAACGCCCAGCATCTGCGCCAATACATTTTGATGGTTACAGACCGCCTGCGAGGTCTCGTAAAGAGTGAAGTTTTGGCCATCCCACACGGCTACGCTGGCGTGCAGCTCGATTGGGTTATGAGTCTCGGTCGGCGTCACATAGACTTCGTCCACCTTGGCGGACGCGGTCTGAAAGGCTGGTTCCGGATCACCCCGCTGACTATCGACTTTGGGCTTTTCATCGGTTTCGAGGTGCGTGCGGACGTCAGGCTTTTCGGAGTTATAGGTAACCTTAACCGCGTTGGCCGCGGCCACTGCCTGTTCGAACGTAAGCGCCACCACCGCCGCTACGTATTGTCCGTAGTAGCGAATGGTGTCGTCCTCGAAGGGAGGACGACGCTCATCGAGAATCCCTGAGAAGCCCTGCGCAGGCGCAGTGCGAAACAGCTTGCCGATGTTCTGGCGGGTATAAACGGCCTTGACTCCAGGCATAGTCAACGCGTGGCTGGTGTCAAGTGAGGCGATGGCGCCTTTGGCAATGGTGGCACACACCGGAACGGCGTAGAGCATGCCGGGGAGGTTGTGGTCCGAGGTGTACATGGCGACACCGCTGACTTTGAGCGGGCCATCGACCCGGGGCAGCCCGGCATCTGTCTTGGGAGGAAGATTGAGTGTAGACGCCATGGATTTGTCTCCTGTGGTGGCTTTTACGCGGTGGCGAGCGTGAGAGCGTGGCTTATGCAGCGTTTGGCCAGTTGGACCTTGAAGCCATTTTCGCTCTGTGGTTGTGCGCCATGGAGAGCCGCTTCGGCGGCCTGCCGGAATACCTTCTCGTCAGCCGTCTTGCCGTGCAGGGCCCGCTCTGCTTCGAGCGACCGCCACGGCTTGGTGCCTACACCTCCCAAGGCGACACGGACAAACTCCAGCTTGCCGCCATTGACCACGGTGACGATCGCCGCGGATGAGAGGGCAAATTCATAAGAGGCGCGATCACGCAGCTTGAGATAGACCTGCTTGCTGCCCGCTTTTGGGGCCGGCAGCGTGACAAAGGTGATGAGCTCGCCTGGCTCGAGGACCGTTTCCCGTTGCGGCGTGCTCCCTGGGACCAGAAAGAAGTCTCCGATTGCCACCTCCCGTTCCCCTTTGGCGCCCTGAATATGAATGGTCGCCTCCAGGGCGGTGAGGGCCACATTCATGTCCGACGGATTGGTCGCAATGCAATCTTTGCTTGTGCCCAGGATGGCGAGGGTGCGGTTGTCGCCCTCAATGGCGGAGCAGCCGCTCGCGGGCGTGCGTTTATTGCAGGCCATGGCCTCGTTGCGGAAATACATGCAGCGGGTGCGTTGCAGCAAATTCCCGCCTGTCGTTGCCATGTTGCGCAGCTGGGCGGAAGCTCCGGAGAGCAAAGCCTGGGAAAGGACCGCGTAATCGCTCACCACGGCAGGGTGGTGCGCCAGATCGGAGTTGCGGACGGTGGCGCCGATGCGCAGGCGGCCGTCGGGAAGCTTTTCCACCTGATCCAGCGGAAGACGATTGATGTCGACCAGCTGGTTGGGCTGCTCCACATTCAGCTTCATGAGGTCAAGCAGGGTCGTCCCGCCGGCAATGAATTTGGCCTGGGACCGGCCGGCGGCCTGGATTGCCTGCTCTACGCCGGTGGCCTTGGTATAAGTGAAGGTCTCCATGGTGCGGCTCCTATGCTTGCTGGCGGACTTCCTGAATGGCCGCGACGATGTTGGGGTAGGCTCCGCAGCGGCAGATGTTGCCGCTCATCAGCTCCTTCACGTCAGCGTCGGCAGGGCCGCACTTCTCCTTGAGAAGGGCGACGGCGGACATGATCTGGCCCGAGGTACAGTAACCGCATTGGTAGCCGTCGTGCTTCACAAAAGAGGCCTGCATGGGATGCAGGTTGCCGGGTTGGCCGAGACCTTCGATGGTGGTGATCTCGTCCCCTTCGTGCATGACGGCCAGCGTCAGGCAGGAGTTGATGCGGCGGCCGTTTACGTGGACGGTGCAGGCACCGCATTGGCCGTGGTCGCAGCCTTTCTTGGTGCCGGTGAGGCTGACGGTTTCGCGCAGGCAGTCGAGCAGCGAAGTACGGGGATCAATGTGGAGATCGAGCTCCTTCCCGTTGACTCGCAGGCTAACGGGAACGGCGCCTTCAATGGTTTCCGCGGGCCCTTCGACCGCAGGCGTCGCAGGCGCCGCTTGAGCAACTACCATGGGTCCGGCGGTTGCGACCACCCCGGCTGCGCCAAGCGAGGAAAGGAAGGAGCGGCGGCTGAAGTGGCCCGCCGAGGATTCTCGTCTCTTCTTGATCATCATGTTGTTCTCCAATTGCCCTTCTCCTTCATGATAACGTTCTCGGACCGAACTTTGTATTGTTCGCCGATCTCCCGAGCACCTGGCATTGAGGCTACGAAATGCACGTTTCCTATCGTCGACAGATTTCTGCTTCATGCCGGCATAGAAATTCGATCCCTTTCAGGAGGCAATATTCATGTTTTTGAGACGCGCCCTGGTCTTCATCGCGGCCATCACGTTCGCCGCCGGTGCGGTGGGCTCCCACGCGGCAGATAAGAAGCAAAACAAGATGCCGGACTCGCAGCAGCCAGGCTGGACCGATGCCCAGATGCTGCGGCAGCCCGCTACCGAGTCGATCGACCTGAATGCGTATAACGCTATCCGCGAAGAGGGCCTGCAACATTCGCACGTGATGGACTACGCGGGGGGTCTCACCGATGGGATCGGGCCGCGGCTGACCGGGTCACCGAACATGGCGAAGGCCAATGCCTGGACGCGGGACCAGCTCAGCAAAATGGGCTGCGTCAACGCGCATCTGGAAGATTGGGGCGAGTTCGGTATGGGTTGGCAGCAGCTCAACACGTGGGTTCGCATGACAGAACCCGATACCGCTGTGTTTATGGCCCAGGCCACGCCATGGTCAGCTTCGACCAACGGTCCGGTGACGGCGCCGGCAGTTTCCGTGGTGATCGAAGATGAGAAGGACATTGCGAAATATAAGGGCAAACTCTCGGGCAAGATTGTCCTGCTCGGTGCCATGCGCGACGTGCCGGTCCCCGATAAGCCTTTCTTTGAGCGCTATAGCGACAAGGACCTGAAGGAGCTCGAATCGCTCCCCCTGAATGGCCGGGATCGCGACATGGAGGCGCGCGTAGAGCGCTACGTCAAACGCACCAAGCTGACAAGCCTCGTCATTCCGTTTCTGTCCGAGGAGAAGGTTGCCGGCGTGATTGTGCCCAGCCGCGATAGCGAGAACGGCGGCGGCACGGGGATTATTTTCGACGACAACGGCGCTGCGCTGGGCCGCACTCCCTATCACCGGGACACGGCTGTGCCGTTTCCTGTAGTGGTCACGCAGATCGAGAGCTATGGCCGGGTGTTCCGGTTGCTTAAGAACCACGTGCCGGTCTCGATTGAGATGGATGTCGAAACCAAGTTTTCGGGTGACCATGAACATGGCTTTGACACCATTGCCGAGATTCCAGGAACCGATCCCCAGTTAAAAGACGAGGTGGTGATGGTGGGCGGTCACCTGGATAGCTGGATCGCCGGTACCGGCGCTACGGATAACGGGGCAGGCTCTGTCGTTGCGATGGAGGTCATGCGAATTTTGAATGCGCTCGAGATCAAGCCTCGGCGGACGATTCGCATTGCGCTCTGGTCGGGCGAAGAGCAAGGGCTCTTCGGCAGCAAGGGATACGCAGCTCAGCATTTCGGTAGCTACCCGCTTTCTACCACTCCGGAGCAGATGGAGCTTCCAGAGTTTTTGAGGAAGCCGGCGGGACCGCTCGTTCTCAAACCCGAGCAGAAGCTTATTTCTGCGTACTTCAATGTAGACAATGGAACGGGCAAGATTCGCGGGATTTATACCCAGGGGAACGCCGCGGTCGATCATATTTTTGAGCAGTGGATGGCGCCGTTGAAGGACCTGGGCGTGACCACCATTACCAACCGAAATACGGGCGGCACGGATCATCTGTCATTTGACGCGGTGGGCATCCCCGGCTTCCAGTTCATCCAGGATCCGATGGATTACGAGACACGCACTCATCATTCCAACATGGACACGCACGAGCGTCTTCAGGCGGGTGATCTGAAGCAGATTGCGGTGGTGGAAGCTATTTTTGTCTACAATGCGGCGATGCGGGATCAGATGATTCCGCGCAAGCCATTGCCTCATCCTGATTGGCTCGAAGAACAGAACAAGCCCCTGCCGGACCTTTACCCCACGGCAATAAAATAAAATGACGCGGAGTCCCGTAGGGAAGGCTGAACTTCAGTCTTGTCCAAATTTCATGATGAACCCAGGACTACGTCCTGGGCTAGGGTCAGCCGTCCCTACGGGACTCAATTTCACGCCGTTTTCCAGCCCGACTAAAGTCGTGTCCTGATACAAGGAAGGGGTACCCGGCGTTTGTTAGGGCCAGTTGTAGGTGGTGATCAGGTTTCCTTCCTTGTCGATCAGCAAGAGAGCAGCGCCGCCGTTTTCCAGCTGTCCCGAAAAGTCTTTCCCGCTGCGCACATCTCGGAACTCGACCGCTTTCTGGTTTGATTCTGAGGTCAGCACATAAAGGGTCGCTTTGGGCAGGCGAGTCGGACAGATGAGTATGCCCGCACTCGTCAACGTCGTTTTGTATGTGGGCGCGACATCCGCCACCTTCATCGCATAGCGATAAACATCGCCAACAGCCTGCAGGTTCTGATTGAGTTCGAGCGGTAGGGCGGCAAAAAGGATTTTTCCTTTACCCAGCGACTTTTCCGCCCAATCTTGATTTCCCGGCATTTGCGCGCGGCTCAGTACGGTCGTTTTGTTGCCTCCGAAAGTCAGTTCCGCTTCTCCACCAGGCCATTTGAATGTATTGCTGCGCAGCGTTAGTGGTACGTCTGCATAGGCAAGCCCCACCTGATCCTGCCGGCCCGTCGGATGGAGGTGCGCGTCTCCATCGAACGGCCCGGTCACGAGTAATACGGCTCCTGCCTGCACTCGGGCTATGATCGCCTGCCAAGCGTCTTCAGTGAGAGCAAACGGTGAGGGAAGAAGGATGAGCTTGGGCGATCCGAGGGAGGCAATCTGGTATTCGCCAACGGCATACGCCTCCCCACGCGCATAGTAATAGAGTGCCCGAACCGCGTTTTGCTGTGCCTCGATCGACAAAGTGTTGAAAACGGAAAGCTGGAGAGACTGAGGCAGAATGATGGCAATCTCCGGTTTGATAAAGTCCGTGGCATACGGCGCGGCGCGTTTTGCGAATTCTCCCAGCCCCCGCATCATGGGCTCCCAAACCTTGGCCGAGCCATCACTGCGCTGCATACCGAAGTCGACTTCCCGGGCCCAGTCCCACTGCATTGCGCCGGAACTGCCGGCGGCAAAACCCAGCGCCCACTTGCGCTCGGTCAGGGCCAGCCCGGTGAACTCGTCGTAACGCCACGTTCCATCAGGAGCCCAGACGGGTTGATAGCCCGTTTCACCGGTAATGTTCGGCATGCCGGGAAGCTTGGCCACGACCGAGTCCCATAGCAAAGCATCATCCTGCCAGTAGGTGTGATTGGTGGTGAATCCGACACCTGCGCCGCCGTAGAACTGGTTCAGCAGGCGATTGGTAACGCCGCCCTCGTCCTGCCCGATGTCGATAAGCTGGCTGCTGCCGGCCTGGCGAATCACAGCGACCATCGATCGTACCCAACGGCTGAACATTTCCTGCGCAAACAGGTTGTAGTCCACGGCCCGCACCTGCCGCGGATTTCCATGACGCTCATAGGTCAGGTCGGCCACGCTGGGCAGCGGGATGTTGTCGAAGCTGCCCAGTTGCTCCGGTGTTTCAGCCCAGGCGTCTCCCAGCGCGTCGAGGGTTGTGTATCTGTCACGCAGCCACTCACGCCATGCGCTTAATTCTGCCGGGTCTCCGTTGGGAATGTTTCCCTTGAATATCTGGCCGGGGTTGGAAAAGCTGGGCTCGTTGATAAGGTCCCAACAAAGCCCTGGAACACTGGCAAAGCGTGTCACCACGGCACGGACGTAGATCTGTTGGGCGCGCACGGCATCTTCATCGATATACGGATTTTTCTGCGTGGCCGGACCGGAGACGGGAGAAAAAGCGAAAAAAGTGAAATTGACAGAAATGCCATGGCGATGGGCACAGATGAGGAAGGCCTCGAGATTGCGCAGGAAGCGCTCGTTCGGCTCTCCGGTCGCAGGCTCTATGAATTTGGCGTTCTTCATCCACACACCTGTGCGGACAAACGTGACACCGTGCGCGGCCATCTCAGCAAAGTCGTTTTCCCACACCGATGCATTACGTGGGCCAGAAAAATCCCAACCGTTTTCCTCGGTGGTGAAGTAGTTGGTGCCTACAGGGAAAAAGGGCTTTCCACCACGGGTGAGGAAATCACCTTTGACTCCAAGAGCCTCACCGTCGTCGAGCGAACCGCGCTCCGCCACCCAGAAACCATTTTCGTAAAACTCTCGAAATTGTCCTTGCCGTCGTAATGTCGCACGAACCTTGTAGAAGCCAGCGGCCAGCGGCTTCGGGAAGGGTACCGTGAGGTTGGAGGTCTCCTGTTCCTCGATGGGCAGAGTGACTTCTTCCAGCACCTTATCCGCGGATAGGAGTTTCACCCGTACATCACCCTTTGCGGGCTTCGCCTGCTGTAGATGCACCGTGATCTGAGGCGGCTCGCCGGGCCTGAGGACAGAGAACAACGTTTCGACGGAAAGATTGGTCGCACTCTGGCTTGCATAGGTTGCGGATTCACGAATGAGGGCTGTGCCGGGCTGGCTCTCCCAGTACCCGACAGCGGGCTGAAAATCAAGACAGACGACACGGCTGCCGGTCTTGCGCTCGATCACGATGACCGGCGCCGCCAGACGCATTCCGTCGTTGTCGACCATGTAGCCAAGGCCATCCAAACGACCTTCCACGGTGAAGAACTTCTCTGCCTGCACTTTCGGAGTCGTTGCGAAGTCATAACCCGGCCGCCACGTAAAATGAGCATCTCGCGCAACCGGAACTTCATAGGTGTGGCGCAAATCCAGCGACCGTGCATAGGTGTCCTGCGGTCTTCCCAGAACAAAAGCTGCGCCCACCTGGGTAACGGGCACGTGCAACGGCTGGCCGCCCAGGACGAGAAGATTCCCGCCATGCTGCAAATAAGCTTCGATCGCTTTCCAAGTGCCGGTGGGCACCGCAGAACCGTAAGGAAGCACCAGGAGCTGGGCCTTCTCGAGCGCGCCGGGAGACTCCAACCCCTTCAAGTCCAGAAAGGCGGGATGAAGATCATTCAGTGCTGCGGCCAGGGTAGAGCGCTCCACGGGTTGGCTGGCAACGGTCGGAAAGCCAGGCTGCCAGAGGACCACGACTTGAGCCATAAGAGGAGGCGAGACGAGCAAAAGGGAGAAAGCAACTCGAATGAGTGCGTGGCTATTCATTTGTATCCCGCGCTCAGAATTGTATATCCGGTGAGAAGCAGCAAAAGATGATTAAATACCTGCGTGCTCTCACCACAGTCCGAAAGGTATGCCAAGATGTCTTCCATCTCTCGTCGCAAAATGCTCAAAAGCACGCTTGCAGGAACGGCCCTCGCTTCCAGTGTTCCCATAACGTCGTCCATCGCCTGGGGTCAGGAAAAACCCTCAGCTTCCCCTGAAACGCCGATGCCGCGGAAGGGAAACATTCGGCAGTCTGTCAGCCGCTGGTGCTACGCGAAGATGAGCCTGGACGAACTATGCGCCTATGCGGCGCAGATCGGCCTCAAGGGTGTCGATTTGCTGGAACCGCAGGATTTTGAAGCACCCAGGAAGTACGGCTTGATCTGCACTATGGGGTACGCTAATGCCGGAACGATTCCGGACGCCCTCAACGTGGTCGCCAACCATGACAAGATCGAGGCGGGACTGCGCGAGAATATCCCACTGGCAGCCAAAGCGGGGGTACCCAATGTCATTACGTTCTCCGGCAATCGGCGGGGAATGTCCGATGAGGAAGGCGCGAAAAACGTAATCCTCGGGTTGAACCGGGTGAAGAAAATTGCTGAGGACCATAACGTGGTGCTTAATCTGGAGCTACTGAACAGCAAGGTCAACCATAAGGACTACATGGCAGACCACACCGCCTGGGGTGTTGCGGTGATGAAGGAAGTAAATTCCCCCCACGTGAAGCTGCTTTATGACATTTATCACATGCAAATTATGGAGGGAGATTTGATCGCCACCATTAAAGAAAATATTCAATGGCTTGGCCACTTCCATACCGGCGGTGTACCTGGCCGCCACGAGCTGAATAACACCCAGGAAGTGCAATGGGACGGCGTGATGCGCGGCATCGTGGAAACCGGGTACAAAGGATATGTAGCGCATGAATTCGTCCCCACCGGGGATCCAAAGACCTCGCTTTTACAGGCGGTTGACCTGTGCGATGTATGAGACAGGCGCAGGAATTAGGCGCAAGTTAGCCCTGATTCTTACCTTTGTGTTGCCGCCGTCTCATGGCCTGACCTGCGAAGAGCGTCTCCAGCCGTATCGCATGCTTATCTCGACATCCGCAAACGCAGCCACTCAATTTTCAGTCCCACGCAAGCAAGCAGGAATAGCATCGAACCGAGATGCTTGGGGTCGAAGAGAAAACTCTCGTCAAGGTTATAAAAGAGCGTGAGGACTACGATGGCGAGATACCACTCGACCGCTCGAAGCTGCGTCTGGTCACGAGACTGAAAAAGACAAACCAAACCATCGCGGAACGCAAAGCCGAAGACCAACAGCACGACCGTCAAGCCGACCGCGCCCATTTCGAGCATGACGTCGAGAAATCCATTCTGCGCCTGGGCCAGAACCCAGGAAACAGCGAGAATGACACGATAGGATTCGCCCTGGAGGCCGAGCCAGAATGCCTGGTAGCCATAACCCAGCAACGGCCGCTTGGCTATCGAATCGAAAACCGCGCTCCAAATTTCGGTGCGCCCAGTCAAGGTCACGTCTTTGCCAAGCAGAGCGAATAGAAAGTCAGGCCAGGCCACAACCACTACCGCCAACGAGAAAAAAGCCACCAGCAGGAGGAAACAGACGACAAAGCAATCCTTCTTGCGGAAGGTATGGAGGCTTTTCAAGGTCACAAAATACCCAATATAGACGGCGGTCAGCATGTACGCGGTGGCGGCCTGCGAGAATGCGATCGCAGTAAGGCAAAAAATGATCTGTGAAATCCGGGCGGCCCTTATAAACGGCGTGCGTGCGCGATACGATACCGTCGCAGTGAGAAAAAACAGCGCTATGTTTCCGAGGTAATTCTTAGCGCTGAAGATGCCCTTCCAGGCGGAAGAATGCCCACCCATCCGATCGAGCCCATACTGCGGCAGAGCGACGGCGAAAACAATACTCGCCACAACCGTCCCGATGCCGAGAACAAAAAGCAATGCAAGCACCTGCTCCAGCTCATATCGGGACATGATGTAGTACACAAGCAGAATGCTTCCCAGCAGCAGCGCGCCCGAACTGATCGTCCTCGTTGGCAGCTGTGATAGAGGAGAGAGCAGAAGCGCGAGGATAGGAAAGCTGGTCATCAGCTTCATCTGCATGCTCAGCCGGCGAACAGACTGGTGCCGCTGCAGGACAAAGATCATGCAGGCGACGAATATCAACAGCTTGCCCAGGCGATCGGCGAGAACTCCGCCGGCAGAACTGGTTGCGACGGCGCGAATCGCAGTCGGCTCATTGACAAACGGTGAGACACCGTCAAGAGCGAAGTAAAGGAGAATCAACAATAGAGCCCAGGTTGAGGCTTGGCTCCAGATATTTCCCGGCTTAGGCGCCCGACTGTCGCGTCTGCCGACGGTGTCGACCCTTGGACCGTATCTTTGGACGATCTCCGAATTTGCAGGTAGGGCGAGCATCAATGAATGTAAATCGCCGCGGAGGCAGCGGATGCCAGGATTCCCTGGCCATTGATTCCGATGTTGCGCATGAAACTGAAAGGGACGTAGACGACGTCGTCGGGCAACAAGGCAACATCGGGCTTCTTGCCCTTTTGGATTGCGTTTACTTGCAGGTCTATCTCCTCTACCCCCTCAGCGGTTTCGCGCACCAGCCTCGATTTGCCCACGGCTGCGGTGTGATTTGCATATCCCGCCAAGGCGATCGCCTGCAGTACAGTCATTCTCGAATTGTTGGTGCTCATGGGATAGCCGCCGGGCTTCGATACATCGCCCAGCACATACACTACGGCGGCTTTAGGCACAATGACTGTATCGCCAGGGTGGACCATGGGATCATCGGACAGAGCGGTCAGGGCCGCGTTCGAATAGTAGTATTCAACCTTTTGTTTCGCTGGTCCGAAGCGCTGGATGGTGATGTGGCGATCCGCAAGATCCGTCAGTCCGCCGGCCAGGGCAAGCACTTCGACTACTTTGCGCGCGGTATCAATCTCGTAGACCCCCGGCTTTTGTACCTGGCCCATCACTGACACGTTCTGCGTTGCATAGGCTTCCACGCGCACCGTGACCTGCGGGTGCAACATCACACCGGCGGCAACGAGCCGGCGCTGGATCTGCTCGGCGGCCTGTTCCGGTGTCATGCCCGATACGCTCACGCTACCCAGAAAGCTGAAGGGAATGGTGCCGGCATCCGTGACTCGCGCGCGTTGTTCCATCTCTGGGGTGTCATAGACCTGAAGGTGAAGCAGGTCGCCGGGTCCGATCAACAGGCTCTCGTTTTGCGCCGGCAACCTGCTGGTAACAGTTAAGAGAACGAACAACAGGGGAAACCACCGCGATAAATTTTTCATTATGCCCTCGCAGCCTGTCTATCTCGCAAAGAGAGGTACCCTCCGGCGGGTTGATCTTTTACGCCATTGATGACAATGTTGATCTTGCGGTCGCTGCTCGACTGCACCTCCTCCAGCATCCTGTAGCTCTTCTCGAGTGCGGACAAAGGAGTCTTCTGGTGCCTGGCCATAAGCAGAACGGAATTGACCATCGAGCTCAGCACAACCGAGTCAGTGAATTGCAGCACCGGCGGAGCGTCAAAAATGACGAGATCGTATTTCGTCTCCCACACCTTCACCAGAGCTGCCATTTGATGAGATGCCAGCAGCTCTGCGGGATAGGGGGGCACTGGCCCTGAGGGTATGAGGAACAGCCCCGGGACCTCGAGCACTGGAATCACCACCGAGGCTCCATGGTCTGGGGAAAGGCCGGCTAACACGGTGCTTAGCCCAACCTGCGGGCTGACCTCCAGATTCCGATGCAACCACGGGTGACGAAGGTTGGCATCACACAACAGGACCCGCTTGCCCTGCTGGGCAAAGAGAATGGCGAGGTTCCAGCTTACAAAACTTTTGCCTTCGCCCGTGAGCGGACTCGTCACCAGCACGGAACGGGGAGGCGCTCCAATCCGGGACAACATCAGAGAAGTGCGGAGCCCGCGAAGCGATTCTACAAAAGGGGAACTCGGGCTGTTCAATGCGGGCAGCGCTGATTTTTCCACCCAATGAACGCCTCCGGTGAGGACAGCCTGCTCTTTTTGATGTGGCAGCACGCAGAGTGGCGCCGGACCCAACTCACGGGATATCTCTCGCAAATCGTGAATCCTGGCGTCTGTCACGTCGCGCAGCAACGCGGCCAGCACTCCGGCAATCAACCCCAACACGATCGATCCCAGCAGGTAGAGCAGCACGACCGGCTTAGCCGGTTTATCGCTGGCTTTCGCCCAGTCGACAACAGAGATGTTGGTGGACCGCAGGCCGGCCAGCAAGCCGGACTCTTTCAGGTGCCGCGACATATCGTCGTAAAGCGACCGGGTCTGGTCGGCTTCCTGTCGCACCATCTGGTATTCAATGGTCTTATTGTTCAGGGCTTCGGCTTCACTCTTGTAGGCATTGAAATCCTTGCGTGTTTGTTGCTCTGCTTGCTCCGCGACCCTGAAGTCATTGTGGGCCCGCCCTGCAACCCGGCCTACCTCGGATCGAATGGCTCCCTGCACCGCGTTCAGGTTGCTCCGAACCTCGGCTAACTTGGGATACGCTGGGCCGAACTTAGCCGAGAGCTCCTGCAGTTGCCCCTGCAGGCTAGCCTCTTGCAGGCGAAGGTTCTGAATCAGGTTGAGGGAACTGCCGATGGCGGAAGAAGCTGCCCCTCCCGTGATGGCGCTTCCGCCAAGACCGGAGATGAGCTCTGCGTTGCCGGTCTTCACCACCTCGTTGATCGCGCCCTTGAGGATGCGGTTCGACTGCGCTTGCGCTTCAGCTTGCGTGGCCATCTGAAGCTTGTCGAGAATCGGGTTATAGACCTGATCTTTACCGTCCTTATCGACCTGCCCCACAGCAAACACGCCAGCTTCCTGCTGTAGCTTCACTTCCTTCGCCTGTAACTCATGGGTTTTGGTGCGCAGATCGGCGAGCTGCGAGCTTAACCACGAGGTCGCCTGCATGGTCGCGTCATAGCGCGCCTGAAAACCCTTTTCGATCAGCCCCTGCAGCAGGTGATTCACCACCGCTGCTGCGAGTTGCGGATCTGGGCTTAGATATTCCACATCGATCAGGCGCGTCCCGGCCACGGGTCGCACGGTCAGCCTGCGATGAAAGATCTTTAGGGCGCGCATCCGCCGGTGAGGTGAGTTCTCGAGCGATGCACCCTTGGGGTCGGACTTGCCCGCCGGTGCAAAAAGCCCGAGGAGCCACCCGGCCGGCGACCAGGTCTGCTTGTAATCCTCTGTTTGCTCAAGGTGAAGATCTTTAATCACGCTCACGGCCAGCGAGTCCGATTGCAGGATCTTCGCCTGGGTCTGGATGATCATGTTGACTTCGAGCGCATCGGACGGAGCATCCGCAGAGCCGGTCTGAATAACCAGGGAACTGGTCGAGTCTTTTTGCAGTTCAATCTCACCCACGGACTTATAGCGGCGGGTGGAGAATGTGAGCGCCAGCACGCCGAGCAGAAAGAACATCGCCACGCTGACATAGATGATCCCACGGCGGCGCGCCAGCATGAAGCCTATCTCCCGAAGCGTAAGCTCAGGGGGTTGCTGGCTCGCCGTAATCACCACATGCGAAGGTTGCAACGCTATCTTATCCAGAAATACCTCCACTGACACGGCGCTTCACTCTCATCAGACCGGCCGGCTCAGCACGGTGGCGAACTTGTCTTTCAAACGCAGGAAGGGCGACTCGACCCAGCGATACGATGCCATGGCAAGAATGACGGTGGTGACAAATCCCAGCGCTTTGACCGCCAACAGCTGCCATCCCCAAACCGGATGGAACAGGCTCAGCATGATAAGGATTCCGGTGAGATGCAGCATGTAAAGCCCGTAACTGATTTTGCCTAGCCGGACCACCCATTCGCCTCGAACCAACTTGCTGTGGCTATGCAGGCACGCATACAGAATTGCGCCCGCGGCCAGCGATACAATCAACCGGCCCAACACCATACGGATATCCACCGGTCCCGGCTGTTCGTTGAGCCAGGCCGAAGACGCGACCCATCCCATCAGGCCGCCGGCCAGCAGCAACCAACGCGCGCCGCGTGTCAGCCTGGGCAGTCGATCCACGAACAGCGCCAGAAGAATACCCAGGGCTAACGAATCACAGCGGCATACGCTGCCGTAATATATGAATCCGCCACTCCAGCCGGCGAGCATGAAACCGATCCTGCACACGGTCGCCAGCAGGAAGGTAACGATCGCTGCTACGATCATGCCGCGACGGTTGAGCATCTTCATGAGCATCGGCCATATCAGGTAGAACTGCTCCTCGATCGAGACTGTCCACAGCGGGGAGCAAATTGACTCGGGCCGGCCAAAGACAGCATGCACCCAGTTGCCGGCGAACAACAGGTAGCCGGCCACGTAGTACCAGGGCAGGCTTTGCTTAGCCATGGTATGGGCGAGCACGACGCCCAGAGCAATCAGCAAAAAGTACAGCGGCCAGATGCGCAGGATGCGGCGAAGATAGAATCGCCGCAGCGAAATGCCACCTGTCTCTTCCCGCTCTCGCAGCAGGATGGAGGTAATCAGGAAGGCGCTCAGGGCGAAGAACAAATCGACACCGGCCGCGCCCGATTTCGCGATCGCCCCCCACAGCCACGGTAGGGGCAGATGGAACCTGCTGTAGAACGCCCCTTCAAAGGGCAGAGTGTGACAGACAAATACGCCGAGGAACGCGTAGAATCTCAGTCCGTCCAGCTCCGGCTGATAGAAGCGGCGCCGGGTGTGCGCCGCCGCCATCGGGGCCGAGTGTAAAACCCCTGTCAATTGCCCCATCGCGTACCTGCTCCTGCTTTGTATGGATCAGCCAGCAGCTGCTCAAAAAGATTTTCGAGACGGCCCGTTTGGTGTGCCAAATTAAAGTGGTTGACAACATTTCTTCTGCCCGCGAGGCTGTACCGTCGCCATAGGTTCTCGTCCTCCAACAAACGGAGGATGGCCTCAGCCAATGCCGGGGAATCGCGTTCGCCTACGAGCAAACCCGTCTCACCATTTTTTACCGCCTCCGGAATTCCTCCGCTGAGAGTGCTTACCACGGGAAGACCCATCGCCTGGGCCTCGACGAACACCATGCCGAAGCCTTCTGCATCGCCGGACGCAGCCACCACGCTGGGCACACAGAAGACGGAGGCCCGTGACATCCGATCCCGTACTACGGCAGTCGGCTGGACACCCAAAAAGCGACAGTGCACGCCCAGCGCGGCGGCTCGCGCCTCATAGTCCGCGCGCAACGGGCCACCACCAATGACCACCAACTCGGCTGCCGGACAACGGCGCTGCACGCCGACCATGGCGTCGATCAGGCTGCCGCAACCTTTCTTCTCCACCAGCCGCCCAACGAACAAGATGGATTTTTCCCGTGGCCGCAAGATGCCTGGCGGTTTAAACCGTTCCACATCCACGCCAATCGAATGAACAATGGTGCGATCCGCCGGGTAACCCATCTCCAACCCGCGAGCGCGAATATAATCCGAGCAGCTTAAGAACAGGGCAGCCGTTTTCTGCAGCGTCGATCGTCCCTGCAGATACGCACGGCCCAGGCGGGTCCTGCTCATGGCTTCGTCGGTTATGGTCACGTCGTATCCATGCAGAGCGGTCACCAAAGGCACACCGAGCTTTTCTGCGAGTTGCATGGCAGCGTAACCGTCTGGAGCGAAGTGGGCATAAACCAGGCGAGGAGCACGCGCCCGCAGTTGCGCCACCTGTTTGCGGGTAGGGCCTGCGTAGCGAAAGCGAAGCTCGCGCAATCTCCCCCGCAAACCGCCCTCATCGACCGTCCAGCTCGTGTTTTCCGGCAAGTCGATCCCTGCTGTCTTGCGCCAGCCCACGAAAAACGGCGAGAACCGCCGCATGGCGACTGCCTGCGCCGCGATAAACGTCTCTGATGGCGGCAGCAGCAGGGTGCGGAAGATGACGACCGTGCCCTCGTCCGTCCTTTGGCTGGTCTTCGCGTTTGCGCTTGGGATCGTCATCTGCCTCGTAGCGGCTATGCCGCGGAGTAGGTTTCCGCGCCTAGAACCTCGCGGTAAAGTTGTTCGTACTGGAGGACGATCCGGCTCCAGGAAAAGCGTTTGGTTGCCGCGCGCGCCTGCTCGCCCATAGCTGCCAGCTTTTCCTCCGGCAGTGACAGGGCGCGTTCCATTTGCGCACAAAGTCCGGCAGCCTCCCGGTCTACGAGGAAGCCGCTCACCCCATCTTGAACGACGTCCGGATGCACACCCACTGCGGTCACCACCACCACCGTTGCTGCGCTCATGGCCTCGATGGTCGAGAGCCCAAAGCCCTCATACGCTGAAGCGGAAACGAACAGATGAGCTCGCTGCAGCAATCCGTACAGCTCTTCGCGGCTAACGGCACCGTGGAAGCGCACCCTTCCACGCAAGCCGAGCTCGATCACGCGCCGCTCGAGTGAAGCCCGCAAACCGTCAAAATCCGTTCCTACCCATTCGAGGCGCAGGTGTGGATAGCGTGCCTTCAGCGCGGCCATCGCCTCCAATACGGTGTGCACTCGTTTGTTTTCGGCCAGGCGCGCGACACCCAACACCAGGCCCGGCTCCGGCGTTTTTTTCAGGCCCCAGAGGCCGTCAATGTTGGCTCCGTTTTCGATCACGCGGATACGCTGCGGGGGCACAATCCTCGAGAACATCTGGCGATCGTGCTGGCTTATACAAACCACCGCTCTCACGCCAGCCAACGAGCGGCGGGTGACGGTCTTGAAGTACATCTCCTTGAACGCTCTTGCCCGCTGGGTATGAAAGAAACCGCCATGGGTGCTTATCACCATCGGGATGCGATGCACCGGCCGCAGCAGGCTCAGATAATCCACGAAGAAATCGATAGCATGGATGTGCACCAAATCGTAACCGCGGACGGCCGTGAACACGCCCGGCGCCACGGGATAGCGGCGAGGGCCCCAATGGCGCATGCGGCACACGTTAAGGCCGGCTTCAACGGACTCCGCCGGCGCCATGGCACCGTTGGAAAAAAGCAGGCGGAGCGTCGCCACCTGCACGGTGTGTCCGTTTTGCTGCAGCGCGACGCTCAGGCCTTCCACCACGCTCTCCATACCTCCCTCGGCAGGAAGAAATTGCCGGGTGAGCTGAAGGATCCTCATAGCGAGTGCACCAACGCCCGAAGCGCAGGGCTTTGTGCCGCCCAATCGCGTAAGCGGCGACGGCGGCGGCGAGGCAGAAACCAGATCGCCAGGAATATTGCATAGTCGCGGGGCGTGCTTTTGCCGTGATGCAGGGCTTCGAGCAGCAGCAGGTAGAATGCTGACCACTCTCCCTGATCCGAAGCTTCAGCGGCAATCTGGTACAAGGCAAACGCGGACAAAGCGCGGGGCGTGAAAAGGTGCCGATCGCGCTGCAACCATGCGAGAGAGTAGCGCCAGTTAGCTTTGCTGCTTACGGTAGGCCGCTCCTCTTCTATGTTGTGAATCGCCAGCACCTCGTCGGCAAATACCACCGTTGCGCCAGGCAGGAGGGCCAATCGGAGCACCCATTCCGTGTCCTGATGCTTTAACTGGCCGCTTTTAAACGGCTGCGCCAGCATGAGCGAGCGCCGGACAAAAAGGGTAGAAGTCTGGATGTATCCTTCGCCGCGGGTGAAGGTGCGGCGCGCCAGAATGTACTCGCCAATCTGTTCATTGCCGGCAGGCATGCGCCTTGGCCACACATAATCTCTGCCTGGCGTACGCGCGATCATCTTGCAGGTCCCGATCACAAAGGGGGCGGTCGCCGGCGCCACTGCGTCGAGCTGGGCCTGGAGCTTGCCCGGAAACCACTCATCATCATCATCCAGAAACGCGATCCATTCCCCCGCGGCCGCGTCGACACCCCGGTTGCGCGCGTCGGAGCCGCCAACGCTATGGGGCAGAGCGAGAACCCGCAGACGTGGGTCCTGGAGCGCCACCCTTTCCATGGCCAGCCTGGTGCCGGAATCCTCACCATCGATAACCACCACAACTTCGATGGCGCGCAAAGTCTGGGCCAGTGCACTGCGCACTGCCCTCTGCAAAAGATCGGGCCTTCCACGAGTAGGTATGACGACAGAAACTACAATCATGATTCGACTCCTCAGCCTGGTTCGTTTTCTCGGCGCGGCGCTGCCTGGAACGTTTGGGCGATCGCATAATACGCGGGCTTCGGTTGGCAGTTGGCGTCAAAGGGGAGCGGCCGCACGGGCAAACCATCTTTGCGTGGACGGTATCCGGCAATCCAGGTGAAGCAATCCGCAAGTCCCCAGGTAATAATTCCTTTTACTGCCGGCTGGCGCAGGGTGGCGCTCAGAAATCTGCTATATATGTCAGCCACCGCTCGATCCCGCGCTGCCACATCCGCAGGTAACATCACATCCTGAACGTCGAGTTCGGTGATGAAGATTTTCATTCCGCGGCGGCCCAACTCGCCTAGAAACTCTTCGTAGCTTCCATCGCCCAGCACGGCTGCCTGATCACCCCGCAGATGCGCTTCAAGCCCGATTCCCTGGATGGGAACACCGCGTGTCAGCATGCCGTCAAGCAGGGCAAGCATGGCCGTCCTTTTTGCGCGGCCAAAGCCGTTGGACACTTCAAGGTAAGTCTCGTTCCAAACCAGCAGAGCCTTTGGGTCCGCTGCCGCGGTCGCCCGGAAAGCCAGGTCCATGTAGTTGGCTCCGCAGTTCTGCAACCACGGACTATCGCGCAGGCCATCCGATCGGCGACTTCCGGGATCCAGCACTTCATTCACCACGTCCCAGGAATACAACTTGCCTGCGAAATGGCCGGCTACCGTGCGGATATGGCCAGTCATCATCGCTTGCCCGGTTCCCGCTGTAAGCTGTGGGGTCACCCAAGCCGGCAAAGCGTCGTGCCAGACCAGCGTGTGCCCGCGCACCTTGATGTGGGGGCTCGAACAAAACGCGACAAACTTATCCGCAGCCGCAAAGTCGTACACCCCGGGTTGGCTGCTCAGCGAGTTCCACTTCATGTGCAGTTCCGGCGTGGCGATATCGCACTGCGCCAGAAACAGCTGCTGATAGGCGGCAGATTGAACGCAGTATTTCAAGGCCAGACAAGAACCGAACAGCAGCCCTTTTTCTTGAGCCAGCTGCTTTAATGGGGCCGCCACAGCTTGCAACGAGGCCTGGGGCCACCCTCGCGCCACGCCCAAAACGCCCAGCTTTTTGATGAAGTCCCGCCGATCCATTTTCAACCTGCATTCCATATCTCAGTCGCCGCGCATCTGAATGGGGCTGGATTGGTCGTCGGAGGCGGCATAAGTCGCGGGTGCACGACCCTGCAGCTTTGCTGCGTATCGGCTGCGTGGGTAATCCATCAAGAGGAGCAGCAGTATGTACCAGGGTTCGAGAAGATAGCGGCTAAAGAGACGACGAGGCTCATGAGCCAACCGGAACATCCATTCCAATCCGATCCGGCCCGCCCAACGCGGAGGGGTTGGCGCGGCGCCGGCGATATACTCTAACGCCGCCCCGGTCGAGGACAGGATCACATGGGCATCCAGTTGCGAAAAGTTCTCCTGGGTCCAGAACTCCTGCCGCGGCATGCCCATCCCGACCATCAAGAGATCAGGCCGGTAGGCATTGATTCTCTGAACCAGGGTTTCATTTTCAGCGCTGCCACGGCGCGCGTCGAAGAACCCATCGCTCACTTCAATCTGCAATCCCGGGTAAAGCTCACGTAGTTTCGCTGCACCCTTTTCCGCGACCTGCTTGGACGAACCAAGGTTGAAGACACGCCATCCTCTGCTCGCAGCGAGCTCCATCAAAGGGCCTGTCCAATCCACATTCGTCACCCGTTGTTCGCGCTGCAACGGGTAGCCATAGAGCCGGCCCAGCGCCACCAGGGGCATGCCGTCTACATAAGTCGAGTGGGCATGTGAATAAAATTCTTTAAGCTTCGGGTGTCGGTGAAGCAAGTAAACACTATGGAGATTATGGTTCGCGATAATCCATTTTTGACGCTCGCGAATTCCCTGCTCCACGAGCTCATTCATTTCAGGTATCGACCTGGGTTGTAGCGTCAATCCCAGAAACGCAACCGTATCGGTGGTGTTTGCAGAGGCCGGGCTTACGGCTTTCATGCGGGGGATTCTCCATCTAACTTCCTGAAATCTTGACTGTTATGCTCAACGTCACGAGCTACTCATGAGGCAAGCCATGAATGCTTTTATTTCAGCAATGGCGTGTCAGAGCTATTACGCTTGTCAGTGATCCAAGGCAAAGGTGACAGAACGTTTGCCGTAAAGCAACCTCGGCTTTTACAAATTGCTTTACCAGTCGTGAACCGAGTTCTAAGTTGGAACCGCAATGTCCTATTTTGAATACAGACAATTACCGCTGAACTAATCGGCAGGCATCCAGGCGCTGCTAACGATAGAGTCTTATCGCAGATCGTCCTTCCCATAAAAAGTCGCATGGAACTCGGGCGAGTCACTGGTTGCCCGGCTTAAGCCATAGCGTGTTGCAACCGATAGTGGCCTTAGTGGCCATTTGTGCAATAACCACGGTGCCCATCAATGGATGCGCCAACCTACTCGGAGTTCAATGCCCGGAACTACTTATCACCTTCTTACCGAAGCTGAGACATTCTCCGAGTTTGCAGGGGGTGCGATCTCACGCTGGGCGGGCAACGTACTCCGCAACACAACCCACTCCGTAGTCGTCTGTCCAAACGCGGACAGGACCTGGCGCTTTTCCCAGGAGTCTATCCACGTTCTGCCTGCCATGGTGCCCTATAAACACCTCCGAAGGCATCTTGAACACTTGCCCTGGTTTTTGCATTGCCGGGTGATACGAGGAGTCTTCCGCAGCCTGATCAAACGCGTGCGATCGGGCGATATCGTTTGGATTCACAACCGGCCTGAGTTTGCCGTCGCGATCACGCCGCTGGTTCATCGCGCCGGCGGCCGGGTCGTTCTCCACTTACACAACTCTCACCTGGTCGACCGGCCTGAGCGGCTCATGAGGCAGGTTCGTGTGGACAGGCTGGTCTTTGTAAGTGAGTTTTTGCGCCAACAGGCGCGGAGCAAGTTCTCGCAATTAGATACCTCGTCTGTTTTGTATAACGGCGCCGATCAGTCGATTTTCTATCCTGCCGAGGAGCGGAAGAGCAATCCGGAGACAGCAACGGTGCTGTTCGCCGGCCGGTTGGTTGCAGACAAGGGAGTTCACGTTTTGCTGGATGCGATGAGGCTGCTCGAGAAACAGGGGGTGCGGCTGCGGGCACACATCGTAGGTTCTTCCGGTTTCGGAACGGGAAAGGAAACCGACTACACCAGGCGCCTGAAGGGGACTTCGCCTGCGAGCGTCGTGTTTCTGCCTTACTGCAGCGGAGCCGGGCTGGGCAATCTATTCCGGGAAGCCGATATGTTTTGTTCACCTTCCGTGTGGGAGGAGCCATTCGGTTTGGTCAATGTGGAGGCGTTCGCCTCCGGTCTGCCGGTTGTTAGTACGAACGGCGGCAGCTCGGGCGAGATATTCGCTCATGGTGGCGGCATTCTCGTAGAGCGCGGATCTGCCGTCGAGTTGGCATCCGCCCTGCGTCTGCTGGCAGAGAACCCTGAACTGCGGATGCATCTTGGCCAACAAGGTTACGCCGCGTTTCTTGAACGCTTTACATGGTCCAATGTGCGATCCCAGGTGGAGCATATCCAGAAAGCGCTCACGGCTTAAGTGGACGACGCGAGCTTACTCCTGAGCCGGCGCCGGCTTCTCCAGGGAGCGGCTTCTCTGGCGGCACTATCCTCGCTGCCGGGCTGCGGCTATCATGCGAATTACGATTATCACCCGCCTTCCGGCAACCCGCTTCCGTTGCCCTCCGGGCCTGTGGTCCAGGGTTCCGTCATGGTGACGAAAACCGCGGCCGGAGCTATTCCATCCCGCTTTATGGGTTTGAGCTACGAGAAGCTGGCGATGAGCTATGGCTACTTCCATGCATCGAACCGCAACCTCATTGCGCTCTTTCGCCATCTCGGCGCGGGCGTGTTGCGTCTCGGCGGCGGTTACGTCGATCGGCTTTTGTGGACCCCGAATGCGAACGGCACGCACCAGCAGATTTCGCCTACCAACGTTAAAAATCTCGCCGGCTTCCTCCAGTCGACCGGCTGGCTTTGCCTCTATGCAATCAATCTCGCTACTTCGACCCCTGCTTTGGCAGCAGAAGAAGTTGCATTTGCCGTCTCTACTCTGGGCGAAAGCCTGCTGGGTATCGAGATCGGTAACGAGCCTGACGAATACGGCGTCGCGAGCGGCTTTTTCCCCGGCAATTGGACGATCCAGGACTTTCTCAGCCGCTGGGGTGCGTTTCGCTCGGCTATCCTTCAGGCCGCACCCCATGTTCCTATCACCGGGCCGGCTGCTGGTGGCGGCAACCATATTTCCACCTGGACTTTGCCTTTCGCCCAGATCGTGACCCCGAGCGAACTCACGCTGCTGACCCAGCATTACTATCGTGCCCAGGGAACAAGCCCCACTTCGACGGCGTCTTTCTTAATTAGTCCCGACACCCAACTTACGACCGACCTGGGAGTGCTGAAGGCGGGCGCACAGCAGCTGGGCATTCCTTACCGCATCAGTGAATGCAATTCTTTTAGCTATGGTGGTGCCGCCGGGGTCAGCAACAGCTACGCTTCTTCGCTATGGGTGCTCGACTTTCTCTTCAACACGGCGATGGCAGGCGCTACCGGTGTCAACATGCATGGCGGCGGCAACGCGCCCGGCTATACTCCGATCGCCGATGATTCGGGCGCTGTGATCGAAGCGCGCCCGGAGTACTACGGGCTGCTTCTCTTTGCGCTCGCCGGTACCGGCACATTGCTTGAAACCCAGCTATCAGCCGGCAGTGTCGATGCAACGGCCTATGCGGTGAGGACTCCGAGCGGGGGTTTGAACCTGATCCTGGTCAACAAAGACTCGCTGCAGAATCTGACCCTGACGATACAGGCGAACCAACCCATCCAGACGGCAAGCATGCAGATTATGACCGGTCCGAGCCTAGCCGCTCTCTCCGGGGTCACTATTCAGGGAGCCACGATGAACAAAGACGGCAGCTTTGCTCCGGCAAGCCCTGGCTCGCTGACTCCCGCGGGGGACCGAACAACCTGCTTCATCCCGGCGCTCAGCGCTGCGCTTATCAGCATCACCTGATCTAGAGGCCCTTCATGGCAAAGAACAAGGTGTGGAGAAGAATTGCGAAATCCAGGAAGAGACCGCGATTCTCAATGTAGTAAAAGTCGTACTCAATGGCTTCATGGATGATAAATCGACGATCACCGCTGAGTTGCCAGAAGCCGGTCAAACCCTGGGGAACGGAGAGCCTGCGGCGTTCGACCGGGGTGTAGGTATCCGTGATATAGGGCATCTCCGGACGAGGGCCGACCAGAGACATGTCTCCCATCAGAACGTTGAGCAGCTGAGGAAGCTCATCCAGACTGGTTCGTCTAAGAAACCTTCCGGCGGCCGTTATGCGCTTGTCTTCGGGGCTTTCGGGCGAGCGCTCGTATTTCGGAACGTCTACATACATGCTACGAAATTTGAGCATAAGAAAAGGTATGCCGAATTGGCCCGTCCGCTGCTGGCGGAAAAAAATCGGCCCTCGCGAAGTCGCCTTAACCATCAGGGCGCAAACCAGCCACATGGGGAGCGTGAGCAGCATAAGCACTGAAGCGAGGCACAGGTCAGTGCAACGCTTGATAACGATGTACAGCAGTGGGTGGTCACCATCGGCATCGAGCGTGGTGACCATGAGGCCGTCAATCATCTGCACCGAAGTGTTGTGCTCGGCAAAGTAAGGGTGGCCGGCACCGACGAGCGAAACCCTGACTCCCACTAAGGCGGCTAAGGCCACAAGTTCATTCATGCGCGGCAGTGCGACCGTGGGGGGAATGAAGATCTCCTGAACGTTGAGAGACCGCAGGAGAGACTCCGATAGAGGTTCTGAAATAACAGGTACGTGATGCTTGAGGTTGTAATCGTGGCTGTAGATGACGCGGCGATTGTCAAAGCCACTTTCATCGAGAAATCCAACCGGAATCTGGCCCAGGTGGGGGGAGTGCAACAGATAAGAGAACAGACGCCGGGTTTCACGCGTCGTGCCGCAGATGAGCACTCTGCGGTGGCGGACAGCGGGCGATTTCCAATCGCGAATAAGTCTGCTGCTTGAGTACTTTTGCATGACCAGGAGAAGGGTTGCGAGGGCCCAGAAGTAAGCCAGTAACAACCGCGGCATCCCCGCCTTGGTGAAGTAATTGCCGACCGCCAGCAAAATCAGGCTGTACGTGGACACCCTTAGGATCCGGGCCGTGTCGGCCACCTGGAGTAGCGTCGCGCGCTGTCTGTAGAGTTGATGCGCCTGGGCGAGAATAACGAAGGCCGCCCCATACTCGAGGGAAATTTCAGCCCACAGCAGCCATGCGGCCCGGCCTTCGAGCGGCCTGTGCAGCTCATAGAGGAGGATGCCGGCGATACACGCCAGGGCGATGCAACCGAAATCGAACACCGCCGGGATGGCAAGCCCGATCGCGCTTCTTAGAATCACAAGGGGTTGCGTTAACACCGAGGGAGGACGGAACCCCATCTGTTCCGAAGCCGGTAAAGGGAAATCCGTCGCCATGCACCACCACCTTTGGTTGCATTAAACTTCGATCAACTGCCTGCCTGCTTACGAGTTTCTATCTTCTGCTGCGTCCCACCATGGTCAGGATGTAAAGCCAAAGCGGAGAACCTATCCAGTGCAACTTACTTGTGGCATGGAGAGTTCATCCCGGTAAATTAGATATTTATTATTTTCATTACTTACATCGACGTTAGTTACACCCGGTCGGGATCGGGTCTAAATATGCGCCCTACAGCAATCACCAAAACCAAAAGGTGACAGAATCTCCGGTGGAAATCAACTTTAGTTTTGATGAAAGTTAGAATTCGCACTATACGGTGCGCCGCTTTGGAGCGCGCGACTGTCCTATTATCGAGCACTGTGGTTACTAACGCAGTCATACTCTCTTGGCGCAGCTTGGCAAGGAGACTTTTAAGTGGTTTCGGAGAACAACGAATTAGTGCGCAACAGATTGCGGCCGATGGAGATTACATCTGTATCTTGTGAAGAGGTTAATGGGCAATCAGCTGCGAAGCCGTCTGGCCAGGAATGCAGGTTGGATGTTCCTGGGCCAGGGAGTCAGCTTTGCAGTCCAGGCATGTTACTTCGTTCTGCTCGCTCGCTTACTGGGTGCCGCTCAATATGGCATTTTCGTGGGCGCGGCTGCGGCCGTCTCCTTGCTCAGCCAGTACAGCACGCTTGGCACAGGCCTGGTTTTGGTACGCCAGGTAAGCCGCGATCACGATGACTTCCCGCAGTATTGGGGCAATGTGCTGGTCACCACGCTCGGCGTCGGGCTGCTTGTGATTTTGGCCCTCGACCGCCTCGGTCATTGGATGGTAGGCCCAGCCAGCGCGTCGGTGATCGTGCTGGTCGCGGTGGGCGAGTGCAGCTGCGCGCGGCTCGCCGAAGCCGGCGGTCAGGCCTTTCAGGCCTTTGAGCAGTTCAAGCTCACCGCAGCGCTCACTTCCCTCACCAGCATCGCGCGCATGCTGACCGCAGCCGGCATGCTGCTCGTTCTCCGTCATGCAAGCGTGCGTCAATGGGTCATCGCTTCGCTCTGCGTCTCCTGTCTCTCCGCCACCGTGGCGCTGGTGCTGGTAACCCACCGTCTCGGATGGCCTAAGGTCAACCTCCGCTTGCTCCGTAAGCGGGCCCTGGAAGGGGTCGGTTTCGCCTTCGCTGCCAGCACGACCTCGGTTTACAACGACATCGATAAGGTCATGCTCAGCCGCTACGGCATGCTGGCCGCGGATGGGATCTACAGCATGGCCTATCGGGTCATCGACATGAGCTGCACGCCGATCCGCGCGCTGCAGTCCGCCGCGTTCCCCCGTTTTTGCCAGACCGGCCGCAATGGCGCACGGGGCTCGATCGCGTTCACCGGCAAATTGCTGAGTAAAACCTTACCCTTCGGCCTGTTCGCCGCCGCAGCCATGTTTCTGGCCGCGCCGATCATTCCTCATATCGTAGGCCCGAGCTTCACCAACAGCGTTTCCGCGCTGCAATGGCTGTGTCTTCTACCGGCATTTCGCAGCCTCCACCTGGGTGCGGGCGACACACTGACGGGAGCCGGCTACCAGCGTTACCGCACCGCCGCGCAGCTCGGCGCCGCCGGGCTGAATTTCGGTCTCAACCTGTGGCTGATTCCCGCTTATTCCTGGCACGGAGCCGCCTGGGCAAGCCTGCTCACCGATGGCAGCCTTGCCGCCGGCAACTGGATCATCCTCGGCTGCTTGATTCGCCGGGAAAGCAAGCCCCGCCTGGGAAACCAGGCCGTCGCCGCATAGCCACCCCACAGTCCCCATCACGGCAGGTGTCCGGGATCCGCGGTTTTGTTCGTGGCCCAGGCTGCGCATTCCGGACCAGCGAGACGAATCAGTATGATATGGGGATGCTTTTCAGGAAAGGTTGTACTCGATGCGCACACCCCTGATCACGGCGGCATTCCTTCTCCTCGGTGTCTGCGCTAACGGCCAGAGCGTGCAACAGAAGGCGGCTGGGAAGACTCTGGCGCGTAAGGCAGAAGCCGACTGCGACGCCCAGACCGCAAGAGTTGCCCGGACATTCACGGCCGTGGTTAAAGAAACCCGGGTGTACTCTGTTTTTTATTCACCCAGGTATACGAAGTGCCTGGCGGCGGTCTACCTTCCGATCAATAAAGAGCTGATCGCGGCCAGCATCATTAATCTGGATAGCGCGGGTGGGGCGCAGCATATCGTTTGGGAAAATTTATTTGGGAAACCGTTCGATGCCATCTCGGAACTGGACCGCCAGATCGATAAGCTCAGCAAATGAAAAAGGCCTCGCACCGTGCTGAACACCAACCGGGTTCGCCGGTTCGCCATCACGGGCCTCTGCCTGGCGGCGCTCATGGTGGGTATCGTTTGGAATGTGCTGTTCGCGATCGCTGACCTTTCCGCCCGGCGGAATCAAACGGAAGCTACGCGTTTGGCCATGCGCTTAATGCCTGCAAACGCAGCGTACCCGGCACAACTTGCGGAAGAGCTCTATGCCAGCGACCCTTTGGAAGCGAAGTCGCTCCTGCAGAAGACGGTAAAACTTAATCGCTATGATGCGCCGAGCTGGGTTCAACTGGGACTGTTGTCCGAGGCGGGAAACGACCTGCCTCAGGCTGAAAACGCGCTGTTGCAGGCAGCAGGTGTGGATTCCACCTTTCTTCCCAGCTGGTCATTGGCAAACTTTTACTTTCGCCAGCAGAACGCTGCCAGCTTCTGGTATTGGGCACGAAAGGCTGCGCAGATGGTCCCGGACGACGCTACCCCCCTCTTCCGCCTGGCCTGGTACGTCAATCCCAACGCTCAGGATATTGAAAACCGGCTGCAAATGAAAAGGCCGGCCATCGAAGGCCAGTTTGTAAATTTTCTGCTCACCCAGGGCGATCCGGAAGCAGTAACGGAAGCAGCCTCGCACCTGCTGCGAACCAACAACAAGGAGAGCGCTGAGACTCTGCTGGGAGCTTGCGACTGGCTCCTCGAACGCAAGCGTCCCGATCTGGCCTTAGGGCTGTGGAATGGCTTGGCGAAACGGACAGCCTCCCCCCCGCTGGGAGCGGACTCCCCCGTGACCAACGGCGACTTTGGGAAATCGCCGTTATCCCACGGCTTCGATTGGCACCTCTTGAGCGTAGAAGGCGCGAGCTCCTTTTTGAACGCGAACCCAAACGCACTGGGCTTCGAATTCTCGGGAGAAGAGCCGGACAGTTTTCTGCTCCTGAACCAGACTGCTCCCGTACATGGGAAAACAAACTATGCCCTGACGGTCGATTACGGAACTTCCGGCATTCCCCACGGTAGCGGGATTGTGTGGCAGGTGACCGATGCGCAAACCGGCGCCGTACTGGCGAGGACGACGAGCCTGTCGTCGGAGCAGGGAGGGGAGGATGGAGCAGAGCAGGGAGGCAAAGCGACCGCCTGCTTCACCACCCCTAAAGAAACGGGATTCGTGAATTTGTCGCTGCTTTACCAGCGGCAGCCAGGCACGGTGCGGGTCGAGGGAAAGCTTGCGCTGAAGGGAGTGAGGCTCGCCGCCGCGACTGCCGGGGTTTGCGCAGCCGGGAAAATCTCCAACTCCAGGGCTGATTCCCCGGCATTGTGAGACTACACTCAAGAAAACCAGCGACTGGAGGGTTATCGATCGTCTACCCGGAGGACATACCAAGAGGTGACATGCGGGACCACGAGGCGTATAAATGCGCCAACCGGTACCGGCAGCTTGCCAGCGGCCCGCCGCAGACCGGACGAGGCTTCCTCGCGCATTCGTCATGATGCACAGCAAAACCATCCAACTTGTTTTCCACGGCTTTGACCCATGGCGGTGGGGCCGTTTGGCGGCGCGCACTGGCTGCTGCTGGGTAGTGCTGGCTGGGTGCCTATATGCCCAGCAACCTGACCGGGCCATCGCCACGAACTCGAATCTGGAGTATGCCTACTCCAACCTTCCTACGCAGCCGGTGGGACCCGACGACCTGCTGGCTCTCTCGGTCTACGATTCTCCGGAGTTGACGCGCACGGTGCGGGTGGATGCCAACGGGAATATACGTCTGCCCATGCTCAAAGACCCGATTCCGGTGCGGGGGCTGGTCCCGTCGCAGGTGGAAACCACGATTACCAGGGCCTTAACCCAGGGCAAAGTTCTGGTCGACCCCATCGTGACCGTAACCATCGTCGAGTACCAGAGCCGGCCGGTCAACGTAGTGGGAGCCGTCAAGAATCCGTTGGTGTTTCAGGCTACGCGACCTATCCCCCTACTGGATGCGATCGCGCGCGCGGGAGGGATGAGGGAAGACGCCGGGTCGGATATCGTCGTTAGCCGGGAGGTCGTGCAGAACGGAAAACCGGCCAGAATCAAGCAAACCATACCGGTGCGAAAACTCATCGACAATGCCGACCCCAGCGCCAACGTGATGCTGCATGGGGGCGAGGAAGTTCTGGTACCGGAGGCATTGAAGATCTACGTGGTGGGGAACGTCAAGCGGCCGGGCGCGTACCCGGTACGCAACGACGAAGAGACCACGATTCTGCAGCTTCTGGCCCTGTCCGAGGGCCTGGCGCCCTATTCAGCCAAGGTGGCCTACGTGTATCGCAGGGCTCCTGGGGGCACCAAGACCGAGGTGCCCATCGAACTGGCGAAGATTATGGAGCGCAAATCACCCGACGTGCCGTTGCAGGCCAACGACATCCTTTACATTCCAGATAACAAGGGCCGGCGTCTCACCGCAGAGGCCATCGACCGGCTCGCCGGGTTGGGCTCCGCAACCGCCACCAATTACATAATCTGGCACTGAGACTGGCCCTATGCGTAAAGAAGAGATCGCGATCCCGCCTGAGAGAGCCGATGAGAACGCGGATGGTTTCGGGACCAGGCCGTTCTCGCCGCGTATGTTTCTTCCTGCGCCCGAAAACGGGCCCCAGCTCAATGGGCCTTCGCTCTCGCAATACCTGTGGGTGGTCAAGCGTCACCGCTGGAAACTGCTCGGCTTTGTGATCTTCTCCGTAATCGCTACGGTGATTGTTTCCAAACGGCTGACCCCGCTCTATGAGTCGACGGCGGTCATTGATATCGATCGCCAAACGCCCGCCGCAGTTCTGGGCAATGAGAGCACAGCTGCCGTCAACTCGGCCGACGCAGAGAACTATCTCACCACGCAAGAGCAAATCGTCCAGTCAGACGCTGTTCTGCGCCCGGTGGTCGAGAAATACCATTTGATGGCGCCGGCTCTTCGCAAGCTGGCGAAGGATCCGCTTCTCTCCTCCCGGCTCAAGGACGCACCGATTGAGCTTCATGGCCTGAAGGTGACCCGTCCTTTGCACACGTTTCTGCTCCTGATCAGCTACCGGTCTCCGGATCCGCAGCTTTCCGCGGACGTGGTCAATGAAATCGCCCGCAGCTATATACGGCACACGTATGACATTCGCTTTCAGGCCGCTTCGCAAATGACCGGCTACATGGAGAAGCAGCTGGAAGAGCTGAAGGCCAAGATGGAACGCTCCGCGGGCGCGTTGGCTAACCTCGAAAAAGATCTTGATGTGATCAACCCGGAGGAAAAGAGCAACGTATTTTCCGCCCGATTGCTGCACCTCGATAACGATCTCACCGCGGCCGAGGTGGACCGGGCGGGTAAAGAAGCGGCGTTTAACGCGGTGAAGGGCGGCTCACTGCCGGCGGCAGAGGCCTCCACCGAGGGCGAGCAGTTGCGCACCCTGGAAGCCAAGCTAAACGACGCAACAGAGAAGTTCGCCGAGGTTCAGACGCAGTTTGGGTCAACCCATCCTATATACAAGAAGGCCGCCAGCCAGGTAACCGAGTTGCAATGGGAAATTGACGTTCTGCGCCGGCGCATCGTGCAACGGGTGGGCATCGATTACCAACAGGCGGTGAACCGGGAAAGCCTTTTGCGCCGCGATATGACCCAGGCCAAGGCTGAGTTCGACCAGATGAACGGGCGCTCCTTTGAATACAAGGCCCTGAAGCAGGAAGCCGATACCGACAAAGCGCTTTATGAGGAGTTGATCCGCAAGATTCGCGAGGCTGGAATTAACGCCAGCTTTGAAAGCAGCTCGATTCGCCTGGCGGATGTGGCCCGTCCCGCGCTTCGTCCCGCGTTCCCCAAGACCACACTCAATGCTTTGCTTGCGTTGCTGGGGTCCACCATCATCGGATTGAGCATCATCTTCCTTATGGATGCGTTGGATACGACCGTCGTGGACAGCGAGCACCTGCAGCGAGAACTACGGGTTCCCCTGCTTCCTTCGCTGCCGGTGGGCAAATTTACCATGGGGATTTTGCCGATGCAGGAGCTGCCGGGAAGTCCCCAGTTCAACGAGATCTCGGCCAAGGAAACATTGGCTGCACCGAACGCTGCCTTCGATGAAGCGATCCGCACGCTGAGAAGCTCCATCCTGTTATCCGCCGGCCTGGAGCATCACCCCAGGAGCATCCTGGTCACATCCGCCTCGCCTGGTGAAGGAAAGTCGACCATTGCGCTTTACCTGGCTGCGGCGCACAGCCAGCAGCAACGCAGGACGCTATTGATTGACGGTGATATGCGCCGGCCGGTCATCAAGCTGGGAGTGTCCAACGACCGTGGCCTTTCCGATGTGGTCAATGGGACCATGCACTGGAAAGAAGCCGTCCAGACGCCTTACGCGTACCCGGATCTCGATATCCTCTCAGCCGGTCCGTCGTCGCGACGGGTTGCAGACCGGATCGGGATGGTGCTGCGCTCGATTCTCGATGAGGCGGAGCGGGAATACGACCTGGTGGTCATTGATTCACCTCCACTGCTCGGCTTTGCGGAACCGTTGGAGATTGCGGCACTGGCCGACAGTGTAATCATCGTTGCCCGCGCCGGCCGTACCAACCGAAGCGCCGTGGCCAGCGTGGTAGAGCAACTCAAGCGAGTACGCGCCAATATCATCGGCATCGTGCTCAATGGCGTCCGGGCGGACATGAGTTCGCAGTATTACTACTACAGCCCTCGCTACTACAGTCACTACACGAATCGCGATCGCTAGAGGCGGGTCCTTAGCAAGTGATATCGACGCCAGAGGGTGATGTCATTTATCTGTACGTCTGGTCGGGAGACGCGAGCCATGCGCGCGAATTGGTGGGCACCCGATATCCCGAAAGCGAGATCAGGGAGTTTCCTCATCGCAGGTTGCGCGAAAGCACGTTTTTTGAGCGGATCCGTTTGCTTACGCGGATTTCGCGGACAGGCGGTCGTTTTTTACTTCGAATCTCTCGGATGAGTTCAGCTATCGGCAGATGATCGAGTGCAGTCATTTCCTGCATCGATGCCGGGAAACTGTTCTGTGCGATGGCGGCGGGCGATGGGAACCGATGCGCAGCGTCCAGGTATCCTCCGGTGCGGCTCCCAGGAGTTTTGTTCAGCATCGTGCTCGACCTGAAGACCCTGGTCTTCTGGTGGTGCTATCTCCGGCTCCGTCTTTTGCGTGCCGCACCTGTTGTCGCGCAACCGAACAACGGGGATCTGGAAATCGGCTATTTGATGCCCAGCCTGGCAAGCATGGGATCGAGCGGGGGAGCGATCAGCCACATTCGCGGTTTCCTTTATGGTCTCAAGGGCATGGGAAGAACCTGCCGTGTGTTCAGCGGCACTCCCTTGGCGCAGGACGCATTCGAAACGGAGATCGTCGACCCGCGGAAGCCGCCCTTACTTCTTCTGGGAAGCTGCGATGCTTTCCTATAATTTTAGTTTCGCCCGGGGCGTGCAAAGAGATCTCGGATCGGCCATTCCAGCGGCTTTCTACCAACGACATTGCCGATTTGCGATCGCAGGGGCTCTGCTCGCGACGCGTTTGAAGGTCCCGTTGATCCTTGAATACAACGGCCCGCAAGGATGGATCGCGGATCACTGGGATCCTACTCCTTTCCGCAGCTTGATCACGTTGTGCGAAGAATTAACGCTGCGCTGTGCTGCGCGAGATCATCGTGGTTTCGGAGGTTCTCCGCGAGGAGCTGGCCGGCAGAGGTATCTCCGCAGATCGCATTCGGGTTAACCCGAACGGTGTGGATCCGGACTATTTCTATCCTGGCCGTGCGAGAGAAGCAGGACGGAAGAATCTGAATGTGGCGCCGGATGAGGTGCTGATCGGTTTTGCGGGATCGTTCAGCCTGTGGCACGGAATAGAGATACTCGAGCGGGCCATCGTCAGGTTGTTGAGCGACCCTTCTCCAGGCCGGTTACGCTTTGTTCTGGTGGGCAACGGTCTGCTCCACGGAGAAATGCGTTCTGCCCTCGCGGCTCACGAGAAGACAGGGAGGGTGATATTTACCGGATCGCTGGCGAGCGACAAGGTGGTCGAGTACCTGGATGCCTCAGACATTCTGGTTTCGCCGCACATTCCCATGCCGGACGGCAGCCGATTTTTTGGGTCACCCACAAAGCTTTTTGAATATATGGCGATGGGCAAAGGCATCGTGGCCAGCCGCCTGGAACAGTTGGCGGAGGTTCTTGAGCATGACCGGACGGCGTGGCTCGTGACTCCAGGCGATGTCGAAGAGCTGGCAGAGGCAATGCGGAGTCTTGCTCTGAACCCGGCAAAACGGGAAGCCATGGGTATGGCGGCACGGTGTGCCGCGGTTGAACGACATAGTTGGGCCCGGAATGTCTCGTGGGCCTTGAGTGATCTGCCAGCGCCGGCAGGGGATCACCGGGTTGTCATGAGTACCGCCGATGGAACGACTCTGGCTCCATGAGGCAGATCTCAACTTCTCCATAGCAGGAAACGGTTTGGAAAAACGTGCGCACTAAGCGCACTAAGCGCACTAAATCGCCGCAAGAAGGTGCGAAAAAAGCGAAAAAAGCGCAAAAAGCCCCTTTTCGTGGGCCCGTTGCCGATGTACATCTCCAACACTTGGGCCGTTTCCGTCATTCACCTGGTCAATCCGGTGATAAGCGGGTGTTTTCAAGTTGTCAAAACTGCTCCATCAAGAGGACGCCCTGAGCGTACCCTGCTTATGCAGTGATTTCCGCTCTCCGCAGGGTGCTCGCGGAGCACAGGAATACTGGGGAAAGGCTGCATCAAGCGATTTTGATGTCAGATTCGCGTTTGCGAGCACCCATGCACGGGCATAACGCCGATGCAGGGCCAAGCAGGGCCGTCGTGGCTAGACGGCGCTGAGATGTGAATACCTGCTCCCACATTAGTACGGTTCTTGGGCGGCGTCGATAGCGGAAGAAGGTTTTTTTTACCAGACTTGAGGGTGGGATCGAGAGACTCTGGGATCAGGAGAAGCCTTATGAAGATTATAGGATGTGATTTCCAGCACCCGTCCGGAACCAAGAATGTCGTTGGGAGGTCAAGCCCGCAGCCTGTTCACCCGTGACCCACTAAGCTGGGACTAATGAGGACCAAAGAGAGTGGATGAATTCCGGAAACTCGGGGTGGAGCTGCGGTCGCTCGCCGGCGCCTTACATAGAGAGCCCCTCCCGGCCCTGATCGGAGAAGGTGCCTGGCGCGGACTTCGGTCCATACAGAAAACGAGTTTCCAGCTTGCCGGACCGCGAGCTGTATGCCCGGTGAGTTTCCAGCCAATTGGCTACTATCAATGGCAAGACCACCTTATTTCTGAGCCAGCTCGGGCGCCCATCCTCGCCTATGCTGACGCTATCCTGCGGGGAGAGTATCCGCTGATGGGGTACGGGAGTCCTCGTCTCGGAACCCATCCCGATTGGCAGTGCGATTGGGTTTCTGGAAAAACATGGCCACTGCAAAATTCCGGGAAAATTCTCATCGTTCGTCACGATGGATCCGATGTGAAGGCCCCCTGGGAGCTCTCGCGCTTACAGTGGAGTCCCGTCGTGGCCAAGGCCTACGTGCTGACGGGCGATAAGAAGTATCGCGAGGCTCTTCGGTCTTTGCTTACGGACTGGATGGTTGCCAATCCACTCGGCAAGGGCGTGAATTGGACGGTGGCGATGGAAGCAGCGCTGCGAGGCATCAGCCTGTGTCTTACCATGGACCTGCTGTGGCCGTTCAGCCCTGAAGAGAAGCCCTGGCTTGATCAGCTGACGGTTTCCCTGTGGCAGCATCTTCGTTTCATCGAGACTCATAGTGAATTCTCTTTTCTGGTGCGCAGCAATCATTATTTGAGCAACATCGTAGGATTGACGACCCTATCCGCCTATCTCCGCGGATCCGGGATGCGGCGGCGACTGGGAAAAAATGCGCGCGCGGTCCAGCGGGAGATTCTGCTTCAGACGTATGCCGACGGAGGCGATGGCGAGGCGTCCACCGGCTACCACCTTCTAGTGACGCAAATGGTTCTGCATTCGTTGCTGGTACAACGGCGCACGGGTATCGCGATCGCTCCGGAGTTCGAGACTCGCTTGCGGCTCATGTTCGAGTGGATGAACTCTCTGGCCGATGACGCCTGGAAACTGCCGCACCTGGGAGACTGCGATAACGGCAGGGTGGAGCTGCTTTTCGACGATATCGAGCAAAGAACGCTCCCCGCCGACGATCGGCACTCGTTGCGCATCGGTTCTCTCATGGGGTCGGCATCTCACCTGCTCCGGCTGGGCTCGAGTGGACATGGGCAGGACGCGGTATGGTTTGGACAAACGACGGATGCGGGCCCCGAGACGCGGGCGCAGAAACGCTTCTCGCTTTTGCCCGACTCTGGACTTGCGGCGCTCCGCGCAGGCCAGGCATCCATCGTATTTTGCGCGATGCCGAATGGACTTCACGGCAAAGGAAGTCATACCCACTGCGACAAATTGTCCCTCGTCTTTCGCCTCGGTGCTGACGAGGTTTTCTGCGACAGCGGCAGCCGATGCTACACGCGTTCAGCAGAGCTCCGGAACCAGGATCGCTCCACCCGGGCGCACAATACCCTGATGGTTGACAGCGTAGACCAGAACAGCCTGAGCAGCGATCCCCGGTTGCTCTTTCGATGCGGTAATGAAGCGGCTGTATCGCCCATTTCCTCAGATGACGACGCGACGGTGCGAGCGTCGCATCAGGGCTATTCGAGGTTGGGCATCGAACACGAGAGAACCGTCCAGCTAAGCGAGGGGTCCTTGCTGATCGTAGACCAGGTCAGCGGAGCCGGAGACCATTTGCTTGACCTGCAGTTTGTCGTGGGGCCCGCTTGGCGCGCCTCTTCTGAGATGATGAAGGGGAAGAGCGTCAGCTGCGTCATCACGGGGCCGCAGCGGCTGACTCTCCAGTGCGAATCCGAGAGTTCGCTGACGCTGAGCTTGACACCCGCGGAGATCTCGCGCGAGTATGGCGCCACCATACCAGTGAGCAGTATCCGGATCCGAACCACGGCGTGCTTGCCTGCTAAAGTGCAGACCAGGGTGCGATGGGATTGACAGCGGAAACTAAACCGGCGCTCGAGGGTGAAAGCATCGTCTGCTTTGCGGGCGAGGACTGGTGGTACCACCACCCTCACTCCAAAAACCATCTGCTCAAGCGCTATGCGCAGCGGAACAAGGTCCTCTTCGTCAACTCCATCAGCATGGGGCTGCCTTCGATGACGAACCCGGATTTCTTCCTCAAGATCAGACGGAAACTCAGGAGCTACACCCGCTGGCTGCGCAAGGTTCCCGAGGGCCTGTGGGTGATGACCCCGGTGAATTTGCCGCTCTACGGATCAAAGTTGGGCCGATGGCTCAACCGTATTTTGCTGGTTGTGCAGCTGCGGGTGGCCATGCTGCTGCTCCGTATCTCGCGACCGATCCTCTGGGTGGCCATCCCGACCGCGGCGGAGATGGCAGGACGTCTGGGTGAGAAGCTGCTCCTTTACCAGGTTTCGGACAAGTACGACGCCAACGAAGACAGCGCTCTATCGGCGCAGGTTATCCGCGGATACGATCGTCGATTGAAAGACGCGGCCGACGTGGTGTTGTACTCGGGGCGCAAATTATTCAGTGAAGCGACGGAGCCTCACCGGTTCTTTCTCGAGCAGGCAGTGGATTTTGAACATTTCTCCGATTTGCAAGGCGAGCCTGCTCCAGAGCTTGCGGGTATTCCTCATCCCATCCTCGGCTATTTCGGCACGATGGATTATGTGATGGACACTGAGCTCATGGCGGAGGTCGCCCGTCTGCGTCCAGGTTGGCATTGGGTGCTGCTTGGTCTAAAGTCCAACCTGGTGCGCGTCTCAGCACCGAACATTCATTTTCTGGGCTCGAAACCCTATCGCGACCTGCCGCAGTATATTCAGCAGTTTGACGTGTGTGTTTTGCCCTGGCGAGAGACCAACACGTTTACCAGTTATGGAAGCGCGATCAAGGTACGCGAATATCTTGCGACAGGAAAACCGGTCGTGATGGCGCCACTCTACGAGTATCTGCAGACGCCGGGCCTGCGGTTCTATCGCGGCACGCAAGAATTTATCGCGCAAGTGGAAGCGGCGATGGAGAAGGACACGCCGGCACTGGCGGCACAGCGCCAGGCCGTGGTGAAGGAAGGTACCTGGGATGAAAGAGCAAGCCAGCTTGCGGCCCTCATCCACTCTCTTCTGCGCGGCCAGCGTTACTCCCATCTCTCTCCGGAACTCTATCCGCTGACGGAGGGGCATTGATGCGCGCTTTGCTGGAAGACATGAAATCCGGGAAAAGTTGCTACGTATGAGGTGCCTGCTCCTGAGCTTCGCGAGGGAGGCATTCTTGTGCGCACGGCTTTCTCTGCGATCAGCTCGGGCACAGAGAAGGCAGCGGTGGAAGCTGGTCGAAAATCTCTGCTCGGGAAGGCGATGGCTCGCCCCGATCTGGTAAAGCAGGTGCTCGAGTATGCGCAGTCGAATGGCATCGCAGCGGCCCGTCAGAAAGTACAGGCGCGGTTGGAGACATTGTCTGCGTTGGGCTACTCCTGTTCCGGTTTCGTGCTGGAGGCGGGCGCCGGCGCCACCGGTTTTCAGCCGGGCGACCGCGTCGCTTGCGCAGGCGTAGGCTACGCCAGTCATGGCGAGATCAATTTCGTACCCGCAAATCTTGCCGTGCTCGTTCCCGGCGAATGTAAGCTTGCAGGCTGCTTGCCTGACGACCATCGGCGCGATCGCTATGCAGGGTGTCCGCCAGGCAAACGTCACCTTCGGGGAAACCGTGGCCGTGATCGGCGTAGGGTTGGTGGGCGTTCTGGCGATCCAGATATTGCGCGCGGCCGGTTGCCGGGTCATCGCCATCGATCTTTCCGGCGAACGCGCGGCGCAGGCGATCGCTTTTGGCGCGCATCTCGGGCTCGCGACCAGCGATCCGAGCCTCGAAGGCGCCGTCGGCTACCTTCTCACGCTACGGCGTGGATGCGGCGCTGATCACCGCGGCTACGCGATCCGCCGACCCGTTGGAGTTGGCCGCAAAGCTGTTGCGCGACCGCGGCCGTATCTCAATCATCGGAGATGTCGGCATGGGGGTCTCGCGCGCGAACATGTATAGAAAAGAGATCTCGCTCGCGATGTCTCGCTCCTACGGCCCGGGCCGGTATGATCCGCTTTATGAAGAAGGCGGGTCAGGACTATCCCATAGGCTTTGTGCGCTGGACGGAGAAGAGAAACATGGAGGCCTTTTTGGATCTCCTGTCCACGGGTTCGCTTGCAGTGGATGCCGTTACTTGCGCAGCAGTTCCCGGTGGAAGACGGGGGAAAGGCCTATGCCGCTGTGGAGGCCGGCTCCTATACCGGGATCATCGATTATCATGCGCCCGCCGATGGGAAGGTCATCGCCAGGCCGTCTTTGCCTGGCGCATATCCTGCAACCACGATCAAAAGACAAGTTACGGGTAGGGTGCATCGGCGCGGGAGGATTTGCGCGCGGGATCATTTTTCCCCATCTGCGCTCCGCAGCGGGAGCTACTGTTGGAATCCGTTGCTAGCAGCACGGGCGCCGCAGCCGCTTCGGCCCGCACCGGGTTCGGCTTCGCGCTTGACGAATCCCCTTCGGAATTGCTGGCCAATCCTAACCTGGATGCAGTCTTTATTCTTACCCGGCACAACAGCCACGCCGCCTACGTGAAGAGCGCGCTCGAGCGAGGTAAGCCGGTCTTTGTTGAAAAGCCGCTGGCAATCAATCGCGAGCAACTGGAGATGGTACGAACGGCGTACGGAAAGGCCCTGGCGGAAAGCAGATCGCCGTTTCTCATGGTGGGGTTCAATCGCCGCTTTTCGCCGCTCACCGAAAAGCTGAAGAACTTCTTCGATCGACGCACTGAACCCATGCTCGTTCATATCCGCTGCAACGCCGGGTTCATCCCGCGCAGCAACTGGGTGCAGGATCCGGAGAACGGCGGACGGATTGTTGGGGAGGTGTGTCATTTCGTCGACTGGGCGCGAGCCTCGTCGGTTGCCCCATGCAAACGCTCACCGCCGCGGCCCTGCCGGATGCGGGACGCTACAACCGGGACAACGTGACGGTCACCATCCGCTTTGAGGACGGCTCTATCGCGAACCTGGTGTACGTCGCGAACGGAGACCGGGCTGTTGCCAAGGAATATTTCGAGGTATTCTGCGCAAGCAGCGTCGCGCGCCTGGATGATTTCAAGACTCTCTCCCTTTCTCGCAACGGCAAAACAGAAACGATCAAAGGCGGTCGCGACAAAGGCCATCGCCGGGAAGTTGAGTTGACCTCGAAGCCATGAAGCAAGGGAAGGAGGCTCCTATTCCTTTTGCAGAGCTGATAGAAGTGACGGAGGCCACCTTCGCCATCGAGGAGGCGATCAGGACGCAGAAGACGGTGCGGATGCCTGAGGTAACAGGCCACAATGAACCTTCCCTCCCCATAGGAAAGCACTAAAATGAACCAGCCTTCCGAAAGAGACCGTCGAAAAAACTCATTCTTTCATCGCTATGGAATTCTTTAGAGCTAACGCCGAGGCGCCGGTATTTGGAACGTCAGCGACGATGCAGCGGCTCTCGTGGCTGCTTGTCTTGACTTTCTCTCGTACCCTGTGCATCGTGCTGCCGATGGCGCCTCTGAAGATAGGCATCGCTGTCATCATAGGGTGGATCGCGTTGATCTGGGTTGCGATCAGCATCGCACGCGGCCGTTTTCACTACGTAATTCTCCTATGGGTGGCCTTTTACCCGTACTGTTACTATTTCTTTTCCTATCCGGCTGAACGATCGATCTTCACCGATTGACCGTGCATTCATCAATTGCTCATGATTGATATGCTCCTCGTCTCGCGGCGGAGCTTCGCCAGTGCCGCTGACGCGGGACGTGCGTATCAGCGCCTTATCTTTGGGCGTCTCTACCTGCTCGTTTGCCTTATCTCACTCTGCGGGCCATCCGGTCTCTGATGTGTTGGGTTCCTACCGACTTCTTGTGGATGGAATGCTGATGCCTGCGCTTCTGGGCCTATATGCGATCAGACTTTTCCTATAGCCAACAATTTGAGGAGGGTTCACGCATGCCTTTGTGTTTTGATGCTTGGTATCGCTGCGGTCGCCGGTTCAGAACTCATTAGCGGCAAGAATTTTCTTCCCTGGACCGGCGCGGTCGAGGAGTGGGTTAATACCAGTAGTTTCAAGATTATTCGCGTAGACGGCCCTTTCGAGAACTCAGGTGTTCTTTGTCTCGTCGGAACCTTGGGATTCTTTATCATCGTATATCTCCGGCGACTCATCGGCAGTGTCGCTCTCAGGCAGGCAGCATTTCCTGCACATACTTGGCGTCTGGGCTTCCTTAGCAGCTGCACTCATGCCGATGAACCGAGGGTTGGTTATCGCCCTTCTCGTATGTGCCTGCATGGATTATTTTGCTAAAGACTCTTTAATAACCCGCCGGACCTGGAACTACATCATTGCCGGGCTGCTTCTTATTGTTGTCATTGGGAAGCTATTTTTCCCCGCAGTCTATGAAGATCGTGTCAGCCGGCCTGACAATGTCTATCAACGAATCGCACAGGACCTACAGACGTTAGAAGTCGTCCGGGACAATCCTCTTCTGGGTGTCGGCTTCAACCTTTATCACGATACGGTATTCGGAGATGCAAAATATAGTGTCAGATTTAAGGGTTTCGAAGCAATGGACTTCCCCCACAATTCCCTTTTTGCGGTCCTGGCAGAAGAAGGCTGCATCGGTTTTTTACTCTACGTCGCCGCACAATTAATTTTTGTTCGAGCGATGTGGAGGCTGCGTAGTTTAAACGGATTGGGCTGGCGGGTATTTCTTTATTGCGTTCTTGTCTATTCAATATACGGGCTTGACGTGGGAATGGCTTACTACTCCGATCTAAACCTCTTCTACATGTTTGTGCTGGGGATTCTCTTGCAAATCCAACTGCTCATGGTTCGTCGAGAAGCTTATTCCAATGACTTCGTCCAATAGTCGAGCGTGGTGCTTCGCTCTTTCAATCGGGTTTGCTATTGGGATTGGCGGAGGCAGTTGCCCGGCTCAGTCGATTGAGTTGACGGGCGGCCAGCCTGGCATCAGTCAGTTGCCAAAGCTTTGCATGCCCGTGAGCTATCGACAAACTTTTACAGCCCAGCCCATAAACACTACGATCACGATGCTCGGGGATCGATATAACGAGGTAAATGAGGCGCTCTCGGGATGGAACGCCACAGGCGTACCCTTCGTCGGTTGGCTCAATGGCCGATGGGAGCCTGTACCGTGTGGCGACGACACCGGCCTCTTCTATACCGTTCCCCTGCTTGCGCGATACGCAGGTCTTACTGCCGCCAGAGCTCTGGATGTATTTCTTCTTGGAGTGCTGATTGTTTCGGCAATTGCCGGACTGGTGGGCCTGTGGCTGCCCTCGTCCGACGTTCGACAAAGGATGATCGCATTGGTCCCGATCTCGATAGGAACCTACCTCTGCTTTAGGATGGGGGACGTATACCTTTTTCAGGGATCAGTTGTGCTGATGTTGGTCCCGTGGCTCACCTTTTGCTTAAAGATAAGCCTCGGATCCTGGTGCCGTTTTCTTATCGTCTTTCTTTCCGGCATCTTCCTTGGCCTCGCTCAATGGATGCGGACACAATCCGGATCTGCGGTACTAGTGTTCTTCGTAGTTCTTGTATGTTTTAGCTCCCTCCGACGATTCGCAAAAGTCCTCCTCCCGATTATTTTGCTGGTCGGCATGACCCTGCCGCTGCTTTTTGCACAGTTCCAACTGGGCCGCCGAGATAGATTTCTGGTCACACATCGATCTGGCTATCAGCCCCCTTTGAACCATCACATGTTCTGGCATACGACTTATTTGGGCCTGGGGTTTTTGACGAATCCCTATGTGCCGGCATGGCGGGACGCTGTAGCAGTAGAATATGCGCGAGCTATCGATCCGACTGTTATCTATGGTGGAAAAGAATACGAAGCGCTTTTGCGATCGCGTGTGCTGGAAATCGTTCATCTGCACCCAAGACTGATTCTTTACGCCGTGGCCGCAAAAATTGGCGTGCTGGCGTGCATGTTGTTGGTGTCAATCAATATCGGGCTAGCAGCTGCCATCTCACGCCCAAAGCACCTGGGTACCGACATTGCGTTCGGGCTGGCAATGGCAACTGCTGCCCTACCGGGTATCATTGCGATCCCGGAGCCCCAATACGTCCTCGGCATGATTATATTGGCGCTGTACTACTGGTATTACAGTGTAAGCTTCTACATTGCATTGGGTTCAGCCACAAATGAGGCGGCGGGGACGGTCGCTGTGAACGTTGCTGCAAACTCACATTCACCACAAATAAAAACTGTATTGTCTACATATCCCAGAACCCGCCCAGAGTTGATGCCTAAGCAGCGGTCGAGCTATGTGGAGCACTACAGGTCCAATCGCGCGGCAAACCGGGGCTTGGCGATCATCGTCGCCAGGCTAGAAGCCTGGATGCACAGGCGCGTCTCGGAAGGCCTCAGTGCCGGGGATCTTCTGGAGATCGGAGCCGGAAATCTCAATCATTTTCCGTATCTCGCGGGTGAGTGCGTCTGCGACGTCGTTGAACCATTCGTGGAGCTGTGGGAGCAGAGTCCGTACCGCTCACGCGTCCACCACATGTATTCCGATCTCCAGCAGGTTCCGGAAACGTCGCGATACGATAGCATTTTCTCCGTTGCTGTACTAGAGCATCTGACCGACCTTCCGTTCATCTTATCTCGTGCCGGGCTTCTGCTCCGCGCGGGTGGCAGCTTCCGAGCCGGCTTTCCAAGTGAAGGCGGCCTCCTCTGGGGCCTTGCCTGGCGCTTGAGCACTGGAATCGAGTATCGACTTCGACGCGGCCTAAATTATGGAGCTATCATGCGCCACGAGCACCTCAATACCGCGAGTGAGATCCTCCTTTTGCTCGGCTATTTCTACGAGAGTGTTGAAGTCTTGCGCTTCCCGTTGCCATTTCATCATCTTAGCTTCTACACGACGGCGATCGCCCGGCAGCCTCGCCTCGACCGCTGCAGAAGCTTCCAGGCGTCTAGATTGGCGGTGGGCGTTCTTACCCATGAATAGCGACGGTCAGGCGACGAACCGCAAACCACGATTAAGCGTGATAGTTCCCGCATATAACGAGGAGAGTAATATACGGCCCGGTATTCGAGGCTATTCGAGCTTCTCTCCCGGGACCTGAGGTCTACGAAATTATCTTCGTGGACGACGGCTCCAGTGATGCAACGGCAGATCGGGTTCGAGACTTGCGTGCGGGGGACGCATCCGTGCGATTGATTCGCTTCGGCCGTAACTTTGGACAGCAATCGGCGCTCTTAGCGGGATTGGAGGCTGCTCGTGGAGCGGCGGCAATCACGCTCGATTGCGACTTGCAACATCCGCCTGAACTGCTACCCAATATGATCAACGCCTGGCGGGCCGGGGCTAAAGTGGTACAAATGGTACGGACCGAAACTGCCGGCATCGGCTTCTTCAAGACTCAAAGCTCGAGGGTCTTCTACTTCTTGTTCAACCTGTTGAGCGAAACCCCGGTGGAAAGTGGCGCCGCCGATTACCAACTCTTGGACCGGGCAGTGGTAGATGCTGTATTGCAGTTCAAGGATCGCTACCCGTTCGTCCGGGGCCTTGTGGCATGGCTCGGCTTCCCCGCGACCAAAATCGAGTACAAGGCGCCTGAGCGTCAATTGGGAAAGGCCGGATACACCCCCCGAAAGATGGTCCGTTTGTCGCTTCAAGCGTTTATGGGCCTCTCCTCCAAACCGCTTCGATTCTCCTTCTACTTCGGCCTTTTGACTGCGGCTTTCTGCGTGTTCTATGCAACGTTCGCGATAGCTGCGCTGGTGGCCGGCACAACGGTTCCGGGTTGGACATCGGTGATCGTGATGGTCACCTTCCTGGGAGCCATCCAACTGGTCTCTATCGGGATTGTTGGCGAATACCTTGCTCGCGTCTACGATCAGAGCCGCGGAATACCCCGGTACGTCATCGTGGAGGGCGATGACGTATCCGGGCCACCCGAGGCTAACAGCGCTAAGGATTGAGCTCCGCTTAGGCGAAGCAGATCACTGTTTGCAGGTAAGCTTTTGACAGAACCCAACCGGCGCCGAATACCACCCCCAGCGCCATTCTAAAAAGGGCATCAGCCATCCGGCCGCGAACAGGCAAATCCACGGCCTGGAGGGGCGCGTTATGCAATAGGCGCTGCGATACCTTCAGACCGCACGATTCCAGGAGGCGGGTAAGTGATTTGCGGGTGAAATGGTGAACGTGGTGGCGCGAGTATAGGCGGTCGAAGGCTACCGTGACTCCCAGCAATCGCCCCAAACGTGCGAGGCCAAAGAGGACGCTCGATTCGTCCAGCGTCATCATCACCAGAGTACCGCCTGGTTTCGTCAACTCCCGCATTCTCTTAGTTAGCTCAACACAATCGAGTACGTGTTCGATAACAGCGAGTGAAACGACTACGTCGAAGCGATCAGATATATCGAGCTTCAACGCGTCTCCTTGGAAAAAGCGTATGGCTTCATCCCGATTCGAGGAGTAATCAACGCCCGTCAGCTGTACATCAGGTCGCTTGCTATGGACATGACGGAGAAACGCGCCCTGACCACACCCTATGTCGATGACTGAGCCGCCCTCCGGAATCAAGGCAATAATACAGTCGAAGAGTTTCGTATCTGGATGCTCAAACCATCGGGGATGCTCATTGTCGTAGTATGCCGCATCGTAAATCTCCTGATCCGGCATCGAACCAGGATCACTGAAGGCATGGGTACAGCCCGAGCAGCGGTAGATGTCCGCTTCTGGATGCTTTGCCATGAGGCGAGCGGTAGTTTTACAGATCGGGCAAAGAATCGGCATAGCAATCAGACCGTTCGCGCAAGATGCATCAAAATGTTCACTCATAGACCTTCAGGCCCGGGCGGTCAAGTGAGTACAAGACTCATTCTGGGCGCAAATACAATTGCGAAGGTCTCCGCCGAGTAATAAAATCGTGCACGTCAAGGTAGATGCTCCCAAGGGGTACCCATGCTCGTCAAGCTACAGTCCGCAATCTCATTGTTCACCTGCGGCTGCCTGGTTGGCGTGGCTGCCTCGCCTTCGAGCGTTGGTTTTGTGGTGACCACCGGCCAGGTTCAGATCGATGGAACCGCTGTCCGTGGGAACTCAACCCTGTTCCAAGGAAACGTGGTCCGAGCCGGCGATGCGACTTCCGATCTGATGTTTCCCGGAGGCTCCAATTTACTCCTGCAGCCGGGCTCGACGGTCACGGTCTTCCGCGAGTATGGCGTTCTTGAGCATGGGGCGGCTGTCCAGCGAGGTCACCAGGCACTGCTCGCGGACGGCCTGAGGGTATCTTCCTTATCACCGCAAGGTGCGGTGTTGGTAGATGTCCAAGACAAGTCTCATCTCAAAGTAACTGCGCAGGGCGGGCCAGCTGAGGTTCGTAATCCGGCCGGGCTCCTGGTCGCTCGTTTGGAGCCGGGGAAGGCATTGAGCTTTTCTGTCCAACAGGCTGAGCCGCAAACCCAACGCCGCCGCAGCAGAATCCAACCCCCTCGACTGGAGCGCAAAACCCGCCTCCGGCGGGCGTGCAATTGACACTGCATGGCATTCTCCGCAAGGACCATCCCGGACGTTATGGGCATTTTCTGCTGACCGACATGGCGACGAACGTAACGTACGAACTCCAGGGGCCCGACCTCGATGATCTGGTGGGCGCGTCTGTGGAGGTTACAGGAAGCACGTTCGACACAACGCCTGCGCCGGGGGCTTCTAAAGTGATGTCGGTGTCTGACATTCACCAAATGCCGCTCAGCGAAATACACGGAGGAACCCCGGCGCCGGGCACTCCGGCGGGCAATACACCCGCAGCAGCGCCTCCCACGCCTTCTGGTGACACCGTTCCAGCGAGCGGTGCGGGCCCGGAAGTGGGAGCGACTCCTGAAGCGACCGCCCCGCCTGAACCGACAGCCCCTGCTACTCCTCCTCCTTTGCCTGTCACATAGCGATACGGCCAAAATCCTGGTGATCGTGGGCGTTGCGGCTGGAGCTGTAGTTGGAGTGGCCCTGGGCTTGGGTGGCGGGAAATCGTCAACTGTCAGCCCTGAATAACGCTCTCCGTCCTCACGGGCTGGTTGACTGCAACCATGGAAAGAATAAGAATCGGCCACGCCCCAACCGCTGGGCGCGAAAATGGGTAGTCGAATAGCGCATGGATCAGGACTGCTAACACGCCGATGCCCCAGATCGATCGAATCGCAGGCCGTATTCCCCAAAGCGCGAGACAAAGCATGGCGAGCCCAACCGGGAAACCGCCTTCCGCAGTCCATTGCAACCAGTCGGAATGGGCCTGGTTGACAATGACTCCAGGGTCGAATGTGGCAAAGGCTGGATACACTGCAGGCCAACAGCCGAGCCCCCAGCCGACCCAGGGATGTGCCGCTATCATGTGCAACGTGGAGGCGGCGAACTGAATTCGCCCTGCGGCCAAGGCCTCAGAAGAAAATCGTGCCGACGCTGTTTCAAATCCGACGATCAACGTCAAAAGGCCGGTGGCTCCCGCCAGAGTCAAAGCCGCAAACCGGATTCTTCTGGCGGCGTTGCCTTTCTGTAAATGCAACAGAAGCAAAACGCAGACGACTTCCGCAAAGCCGATCAAGAGCCTGCACGTGAAGCGCTCACTACTAAGGCGGCAAGTAATACCGCCGAAACGCCCAGGAAGGTAAACGACTCCCTCGCTTCGCCGAGTGCCAGAGAGAGAGCGATGGGAAGGATTGTCTCCACGAAGGCTGCGAAATGCGTGTGATAGACAATCGGCCCCATCACAAAATCACGGTAGCCACTAGGAAATAAACCATACACCCTCCCCGGAGAAAGATAAGCCTGCAGAATCGCTTCTACCGAAACTGCAAAACCAAACCATACGATCGCGGTTCGCAATCGCTTGCCCAGGCTGTCATCCTTCAGGGTAGATACACCGATGTAGTAGACCGCGGCCCAGGTCAGCCACTGCAGACGTTGAGCGCTCGGTCGCAAAGCGGTCGACAGTGAATCCGCTGATGAGTTGAAAGCATCCCCACAAAACGACGAAGCCCAAGGCAAACAACGGAAAGTGCGTTCCCCGCGCGGGCACTCTTCCAGAGAGCAGGGTCATCCCTGCACACGAGAAACGTGGCTATCTCGAAGAGAGCGACCGGCCAATAGGCGGAGATCCACAGTGTGAGCGTCGCCAGGCAGAGGGCTAACAAGAAGGACAGCAGCAGCAACGCGTCTCTTGTGCCGAGCCAGTTGCCGAAGGCAGGTTTCACTATCGTGACCATGAACTAAGTCTTTTGGCCCTTGACTACCAGAAACCAACCAAACCACGGCGCCAGAAACTTGAACGGTTGGCACTGATATTTTTCGATGGTGATATGGGGGCCGAAGAGCCGCCTTAGCCTTCTTCCGGTATAGAGATCGATTTGCACCGGCGCCTCGCTGTTCTCGATGTGCCGTTTCCATCTCCCGCCGTATCTGAGAACGCCCCGCAACGTGATATGAGACCACAAAGCATAGACATGAACATTGAACCGGCCGCCCGGACGAAGAACGCGGAACATCTCGCGCACGATCTTTTCAGGCTCATCGGAGTGATGGAGGACCCCGTGCGAATAAACATAATCACAGCTCGCATCGCCAAAAGGAAGATGCCGCGCATCCGCCTCATAGACAACTGCGAGATCGCCAACCCGTCTGCGCGCCAGCTCTACATGATTCGCCGTTAAATCTACACCGCTGGCCAGGGCACCATGCTTTGCGAATTGCAATAGATCGCTTCCAGTTCCGCATCCGATTTCGAGAACCTTTTCTCCCCGATGCTGGCGAAACTCCGCCACCTCGTATAGCCAAGGATAGGTGGAGTACCGTTCCTCCTCGGTCAGAAACAGAGGGGTCTCGTTCCAGTGAGATTGGGCCAGCTGTGCTGCGTCAGGCATCACTTACACCATACCGTGTTGAGAGGCTAGCGCGCGGGCTGTCCAAATTAGCGGATTAACTTGTTTTTTGACGATGCAACTTGTTGATTGCTTTGAAGAGGGCTTGGCCGAACAAAATCAGGCTGGTTCTATTGATCGGCCAACTCGGACGCGAAAAGACATGACCTTGCCCCAAGGGTCTCGAAAGGCGCGTCTCAGCGGCTAAACAGGCTGGGGGGAAATTCGAGGATGGGAAGGGAAAGACCTACCTCAGGGGCTGAAGAGTCTGCGTGAGAACTCCCCGGTGTGTCGTCCCTGCGGGACTCGATTTGCGTGAAATTCTACCCGGCACTCCCGTGCCGAGCTCCAGATTGTCCCGTCCCTGCGGGACTGATTGCGTTGGTGACCTGCGGTTCTTTTCGACCCACTTAAAGCCCATACGCTTCCGGGAAAAAAGTACCTCAGGGGCTTTAAAGCCCTCATTGGCCCCCCGGTGCGGCCCGACTAAAGTCGTGCACTGATACAGAGCATCAGAGCGGTGACTGTCTAAAACGCGCGCATTTCCGCAGACTTGGGTCTATCGGCAAGTTGATCCACTAATTTGGACAGCCCTTAAGTTCAGCCGTCCCTTCGGGACTGAGTTTGGACATGGAGTTTTTCACACAAGCTCAACGACGTACCCTTCCAGAAAGGCGAGTTTTTCCGCAGCCTGTGAAGCCATGTCCTTCGTTGGACGGTCTCTTTATCAGGCTCTTAGGATCAGCGAAAGATTCATGTGCTGGCCTAATTGGGACAGGGGCTATCGCGCCGCGGCCATCGATTCGATGTGATTCGCGGACCCAGGGCCCTCTCCCTCAATAAATTCTTTCCACCACAAAGCGAAGTTCAGCAGGAACCATGCATCCCGTCCCCGGCCTTTCTGGATCAGCTTCATCACCGCGGCCCGATCCAGAAAGTCAGTCTTGTCGCAAAAATCGGACAGCTCGCGGCGGGCAAACTCGCCGGATTCACCCAGAAACCACTCCTGAATCGGCACCCCAAATCCCTGCTTGCGCCGATCGACAATTTCATCGGGAATGAGCCCCCGGACCGCTTTCTTCAGGATGTGCTTGGATTCGTTTCCCCCCGTAATCACCTGCTCCGGAATGCTCATCGCGAGCTCTACAAACTTGTGGTCGAGGAAGGGAACGCGGGTCTCCAGGCTCGCGCCCATACCCATTTTGTCGAGCCGCATCAGAAGCAGCTCCGGCAGCCGCAGATTGAGATCGAGGTAGGTCATCCACTTGACCGGAGTTTTTTCCCAGGCATTCTGCAGGAACCGCTCATGGATGGGCAGTATCGTCTGCCAGGAACTCTCCCCTCGGAAACGGCTTCGCAGGCGAGGCGAAAGCACATCCAGCTTGCCCCGCTGCGTGAAAGCGTACGCTCCGCCCCAGAAAACCGGCAATCCTGTGCTTGCGCGCCACAGCAGCTCGTATGCCGGCCCACGCGATTTCCCCAACACAGTCAGCGCAAGCAGACCCAGCTTCCTGACCGCGTTTGGAACGGGAGATTGATTCCATCGAATCAATCTCAGGATTTGCTTCCAGTGCTCGTAGCCCCAGAAAAGCTCGTCTGATCCTTCGCCGGCCTGGGCCACCACAACTCCGTGATCGCGCGCCAGTTTGGAGAGGAAATAGACCGGCATGCAGACGGGATCGGCAATCGGCTCGTCCTGCAGATAAATCATGCGCGGTAGAAAGTCGAGAAAGTCCTTCTGGGTGAGAACCCGTTCATGGTGGGCCGCTCCGATACGGCCTGCCATCTGGCCGGCCAACGGCAATTCACTTTGGCAGCCGCGATAGTTCTGGTCATATCCCACCGAAAAGGTGTTCACTTTTTCCCTGAGCACATTCGGAAAACAGCGCCGCGTTGGTGCTGGAATCGATGCCGCCCGAGAGAAACACTCCCACAGGCACGTCACTGACGGTGCGCAAAGCCACGCTGGTGCGCAATTCGGCGAGCAGGCGCTCGGCGATCTCCTCTTCGCGCACTCCGGTCAGCGGCGTGGTGTGCTCAAGAACATCCCAATAGCGCTCCTGGTGGCACTGCCCATCCGCATCGACGGTCAGAAATGAGCCAGGCGGCAGCTTATGAATTCCTTCAAACAGCGTGTCGGGGGCAGGGGTGGTCAGGAAGGAGAGATAGTGAAAAAGAGCTTCTTCATTGACTGCGCGAGCCTGATCCGGATCCTGAAGGAGCGCCTTTGATCTCCGATGCAAACGTGATCCGCCCGTGGTGAATGCTGTAATAGAGCGGCTTGACACCGATACGGTCACGAATGAGCCAGAGGCGGCGCGCCTTCGCATCCCACAGCGCAATCGCGAACATGCCGCGAAATTTCTGCAGACACGCGATGCCCCATTCCTCAAAAGCCTGCAGGATAACCTCAGTATCCGAGTGATTCGTTTTCCAGCGGCGCTGCCCCAACTCTTCGAGCTCGCGCCGTATCTCCGCGTGGTTATAGATCTCCCCGTTAAAGACGATCTGCAGCGAGCCATCCCCGTTGCTCATTGGCTGAGAAGCCGCGTCGGAAAGGTCAATGATGGAAAGCCGGCGATGCGCCAAACCCACCCGGCGGTCGGGCGAAATCCATAAACCTGCGCCATCGGGCCCACGATGCGCCATGGTGTCCCGCATGCGGGCAAGATACTCTGCCGTCACCTCAAAGTGGCTGTTTCTGAATACCAGTACGCCGGAAATTCCGCACATCTGCCAATACCAGGTGCGGATTATTAGAACAGATCACCGTCGGGTCTCTGCCGCCAAGATGGCGTGCTGCAGGTTTCTGCTGTGCTATATCCTTGGCAAAAGGCTCGAAAAGAACAGGATGGCCAACAACCGCTTGAGAATCATGAGCATCGTCGGCGCCCGGCCGAACATGATGAAGGTGGCTCCGCTGCTGGCAGAATTGCGCCGGCACGAGGAGATTGAGCCGGTCCTGGTCCATACCGGCCAGCATTACGACTACTCCATGTCGCAGGTTTTTTTCGATCAGTTGGGCGTGCCCGCCTCCCGACTACAACCTGGATGTCGGTTCAGGCACCGCATTACGCACAAACCGCAGAGATTATGCGGAGGTTTGGCGAGCTTGTCCAGCAGGACCGCCCAGACATGGTGTTGGTCGCAGGCGATGTGAACTCGACCATCGCCTGTGCCCTGGTAGCCGCAAAAGAAAGAATTCCGGTCGCGCACGTCGAAGCAGGATTGCGCAGCTTCGACCGGGCTATGCCGGAGGAGATCAATCGCATCCTGACCGATGCTCTGTCAGACCTGCTCTTCACCACCGAGGAAAGCGCCAACCGGAATCTCGCGAACGAGGGAGTCGACCCAGGCAAGGTCTTCTTCGTCGGCAATCTGATGATCGATTCCCTGGTGAGGGCCCTCAAGATTGCCCGGCATCTTCGCTTGCGCTCCGAGCTGGGGCTGACGGCAAACCCTACGCCGTGCTGACGCTCCATCGCCCTTCGAACGTGGACAACGGGGAGCAGTTGAAGCGCACGCTCGACGCCATCGCCGAGATTGCGCAGCGGATTCCGGTAGTTTTCCCGGCGCATCCGAGAACAGCGCACAACATCGAGAGGCCGGGAGCCGGGCTCAGAGCCGTGAGAACCTGGAATGGCGGCCGGCTCCCCGGCTCGGGTCTTATGGATGATGCCCCCGGCTTCCTACCTGGATTTTCTTGACCTCATCCAACATGCCGTCATGGTCATCACGGATTCTGGCGGAGTGCAGGAAGAGACGACGTTCCTCGGAGTGCCGTGCCTGACCTATCGCGACAACACGGAACGGCCGGTCACCGTCTCCATGGGCACAAACAGGGTGGTCGGATGCGACCCTCAGCACTTGCTGCTGCAGCGCGCTGGAAGTGCTCGAGAACGGCCACCGACGACCAAGACCGATCTGCCCCTTCGCGGCCCCCGCTGTGGGATGGGCGGACGGCCCCGAGGATCGTGCGTATTCTCAAAGAGGCTGTGGCAGCGCGATCTGGCCTGTGCCGAGGAGCGTGTGCCTCTGTGACGCAAAGGCCAGCCGTCCGGGTCTGGCTCAGGCGATTCGAAGCACTGCGCACATGGATCGAGAGCAGGCAATTCGAGGGATACGAGCCGTTTGACCTGCTCAACTCGCCTTATCTGAGCGTGGCCATGGGCACGACAAGGCTCTCGCCGGCGAATTCTCCTGATCCAGTCCGGCAAGCGTTTCGCGGGTCAGCGGTTTCGCCAGTTCCTGAAGGTTCCTCCAAGCCGCAATCCCAAGGCTTTGGGCCTTTGTCTTTCGGCATATTGTGACCTGGCCCGAGTCCGGCTACGATGTCTCGGCTGAAGCCGACATGGCTCAAAAACGAGCTGATCCGGCTTCGTTCGCCGCATGAATCCGAATTACTGCTGGGGATACGACTGGGACTACCTCTCCCTTCGCGGCACGCGGCTGCCGGCCTTCTCCCCGAACTGCATCGCGTCCTACTTTTGCGCGACCGCGATGTTGGAAATGAGCGAGGTTTTTGGCGACCCGGAGGCACGGGAAATCGCCGAATCGGTCGCCCGCTTCATGGCTATCGCGTTTGCATCGCTCCTTTGAGTCCGCGGACGAAGTTTGTTTTAGCTACACGCCGAACGACAAAACGTTGATTTACAACAGCAGCGCCCTGGCCGGCGTCTTCTGGCGCGGGCAGGCAGGTTGCGTGGCAACCAAGCTACCTTTCCCTGGCGCGCAAAGCCATGGTTTTCCTGGCAAAAGGGCCAGATGCCGACCGGCGGATGGTATTACGGGCAGCTTCGCCGGCAACGCTGGATCGACAGCTTTCACACCTCGTACAACGTCTGCGCCCTGCTCGATTATCAGCGGATCACCGGGGACTCAAGCTTTGAGGAAGCCATGCTGCCGGGGCATCGTTACTACCAGGCCGCGTTTTTTACCAAAGAAGGAGCGCCCAAATACTTCCACAACCGGACGTTTTCCCCATCGATATTCACGCATGTTCCCAGGCGATCCTGCACTTCGTCGCATTTTCTTCCATCGATCCGACGGCCCTGGAGCGTGCCTGGAAGACCTTCCACTGGACGACGAAAAACATGGCGGCGGCCGACGGGTCCTTTTACTATCAGCGCCATCGCCTGTGGACCAACCGCACGCCTTATATGCGCTGGGGCCAGGCCTGGATGCTCCGCGCGCTCGCCCGCCTCCTGGCGGCAAATGGCAGCTTTGTCACCCAGGTTGGATTATGATGCTCGCGGTAAGCAAAATGCGCATCTGGATCGACCTGGATAACTCGCCCCACGCTCACTTCTTCCCTCCTATTATCAGGAGGCTGGAAGAGGCGGGCTATGCCGTGGAGCTCACGGCCAGGCGCTTTGGCCAGGTGGAGGAGATTGCCCGCTCCCACGGCCTGGACTTCGTGGTCATCGGCCAGCACCGCACTCCCCACTTCTTTCTCACCCGCGGACTGGCTACGGTCATCCGGGCGTTGCGGCTGGCCAGGTACGGTCAAAAGATCCGTCCCGCCATCGCGGTGAATCACGGTTCCCGTGCCCAGGTGCTCGCCGCATGGCTGCTGCGGCATTCCGGTCATGACCATTTACGACTACGAATTCGTCTATTCGGAACTATTTTCCAGAATGGCAACGAAACTCCTCCTGCCGGAGACGATTCCCGCCCTGACGCTCCAGGGCCAGCACGTAAACATGAACAAGGTGATCCGCTATCCGGGCTTCAAGGAGAACGTCTATCTGAGTGGCTGGCACAACTCGCCCGGGGTGATGGATGACCTGAAACTGGATCCCGGCCGGCTGATCATCACCGTCCGTCCTCCCGCTACCTGGGCTCATTACCAGGATCCCTTTTCAGAGGTTCTCTTCCGGGCCCTGGTCGAGCGCCTGCGCGGAGACCGGGACTCCCAGGTGATCGTGCTTCCCCGGACCCATAAACAGGGAGAAGAGCTGAAGAAGATCCTACGGCATGCGGTCGGCGCCCTTCCGGGTCTCCGACAAAGCCGTGGATGCGCTTAGCTTGATGGCCCATTCCGATGCCGTATTGAGCGGGGGCGGCACCATGGCGCGCGAAGCCGCCATCATTGGGAACCCCTGCCTACAGCCTGTTTGCCGGGCAAACCAGGCGCAGTCGATGCCGCTCTCGAGCGGGACGGAAAGTTGACCATCCTGAGAAAAATCGAAGAGGTGAGAAATCTGCGCTTCGAGAAGAATGCGCGTGCCGTTTCGGCTCAACAGCGCAGATGCGCGCACGCGGGAAGTGATCCTGCAGCACATCATTGCCTTAGGGAAGCTGAGCAGCGGCTGACCGCTATAATCTCTCTTTCGAGCGATGAGGAATCTATTGTGAGGCGATTTTTCGGGTTGGTATTCCTGGCGACGAGTGTTTCGCTCCTGGCCCAAGATCAAAACGCCGGATGGCAACCGGATCTTACTCGCCTGCAAACCTACACCTCACACCGCGCCTCGAGTTCCGACCCAACGGGCGCCAATGCGGATGCTCGCAGGGTTGAGCCCGGCGCGTCGCTCACGGTGTTGGACACCGACGGCCCGGGCAAAATTTCGCATCTCTGGTTCACCATCTCGAGCGACGAGCCCTACCATCTCAAACGCATCGTCCTGCGCATCTATTGGGACGGCGAGGCTACTCCCAGCGTGGAAGCACCGATCGGCGACTTCTTCGGTTTGGGCCTGGGAGACTATTACTCCTGGCAGTCTGAGCTGTTGTCGGTCGGCAGCGAAAACAGCCTGAACTGCTTTTTCCCCATGCCCTTCCAGCGGCATGCCCGGATCACGATCACGCAACGAGGGCAAGCAGCCCATCGGCAGTCTTTATTACAACATCGATTACCAGACGGATTCCCATCCGCTGCCCCCGGGCACGCTCTATTTCCACGCCCAATATCGCCAGGCCCAGCCTAACCATGGATGGACCAACCAGCTGGACAAGCAATGGCGATCCCCTGGTGGACGACAAGCGAAACCTGAATGGCCAGGATAATTACGTGTGGATGGAGGCAAAGGGAGCGGGCAGTTTGTCGGTGTCACCATGTCCGTTTTGCAGAACCAGGATGGCTGGTGGGGCGAAGGGGATGACATGTTCTTCGTCGATGACGACGCAACCCCGGCAATCAATGGCACCGGCTCAGAGGATTACTTCCTGGGCGCCTGGGATTTTGGAGGCAAGCCTTTCTCCTATCAGCTTTATGGCGCGCCGGTCGTAGGGCCGGAGCTGGCGGGCAGCAGGTCGAGCGTCTACCGTTTTCATCTGGACGCTCCGATACCATTCAGAAGATCTTTCAAGGCCACCATCGAACACGGAAACGCCAACCATCGCTCAGACAATTTCTACTCAGTCGCGTACTGGTATCAGACGGAGCCGCATGCTCCCTTCCCGCCCTTGCCGCCGGCCGAGCAGAGGCTACCCGTCGTGCAACAGGTAGGAGGACCAGGAAACGCCCACGCGGTCGGCAACTCTCCAGCCGCGAGCCCGGCACCCGCGACCGCACCAAGGTAGCCGAGCACACGGTTTTTTTGAGCGGCTTATCATTTAACCCATGAACCATCCTCTTCGACTGCTCGACGGGGAATTGTCCATAGTGCGCCTGGCGCCTGACGCGGCGACTCCCTCATGGCTGGATCCATCTCCCCGGCCGCTGGTATCGGTAACCCGCACTCGTGATGAGCTTTCCATCGTCTGCCCGTCTGTCTCCGTGCCCCAGGGAGTCCAGTGCGAGGCTGGATGGAGAGCCTTCACCGTGGAAGGGAAGCTGGAGTTTTCCGCCATCGGCGTTCTCGCCGCCATCCTGAACCCGCTTGCCGAAGCCGGCATCAGCATCTTGTCGATTTCCACGTTCGATACCGACTACGTCCTTGTTCGCACCGGCGTCCTTGAAAAGGCAGAGAGTGCCCTGAGCGGGCATTTCAAAGTAGAGAAATAGCCAAACCCCACATCTTTGCCATCGGTAAGTCAGCAGTATCCTTGACTAGAGGAGAATCTCCATGACAGACATACCGAGCTTCAAGCGTTTCAATCTCCATGAAGTCGCCCGCTCCTTTCCCGACACCGCGGAGACCATGTTGCTGGACACCTACCTCACCGACGAAATCGCTGCGAGTTCGCGTGTCTTCCGGGTTTACCGGGAAACGCCGGCACACTATCACGAAGGATCCGACGAATATCTTTATGTTCTATCGGGGAAAGGCACGTTCTGGATGGGGGACCCCTCGAACGGAGCGGAGTTCGCCCCAGGCGACCTGCTGTTCTTCAAGCGCCGTATCGTTCATGCGCTCCCCACCATGCTCGAAGGGCCAGTGGTTTTTCTGGCCATCGACACGCCAAGGCGCGACCCGAAGGACATCATCTTTGTAAACCGGGCAGACGGCACGCCGGAGACATTCATCCGGGGAAAGGAACAGCTGTCGTCTCGATATTGAGCGGCTTTACTGAATTCCCGTCACATCCCAGATGTTCCGGCAATATTCCTGAACTGCCCGGTCGGAGGAGAATCTACCCATACGCGCTGCGTTATAGATAGACATTTTCGCCCACTTTTCCTGGTCAAGGAATGTGGCTGAAACCTGATCCTGACAGTCAACGTAGGACTGATAATCCGCAAATAGAAGGTAGGGATCGCCATTGAGCAGAGCGTCGATCAAAGGACGGAACAGATTGCGATCGCCACGGGAAAACTGACCGCTAGCCAGGCTATCGACTACTTCACGGAGCATCGGATTGGACTCGTAGATGCTCCGCGGATGGTAGCCCGCATTCCTGGCCGCGGCAACCTCTGGCGCCGTCAGACCGAACAGGAAGAAATTCTCATGCCCGACGGCATCTCTGATCTCGATATTTGCGCCGTCAAGGGTTCCGATCGTGAGCGCCCCATTCATGGCAAATTTCATGTTTCCCGTGCCTGAGGCCTCTTTGCCTGCAGTCGATATCTGTTCACTGAGGTCCGCCGCGGGATAGACCTTTTGCCCGAACGTAACGTTGTAGTCGGGTAAGAAATAGTACCTTGATGCGGTGCTTCACCTCCGGGTCCTGATTGATCACTTCGCCGATGGAGTTGATCAGCTTGATGATCAATTTGGCCATCGCGTATCCGGCTGCCGCCTTGCCACCAAAGAGGAAGGTACGCGGTGTCATCTCCAGCGAGGGATTCTTCTTGAGTCGAAGATAAAGCGTGAGGATGTAAAGCGCGTTCAGGTGTTGACGCTTGTATTCGTGTATGCGTTTCACCTGCGTGTCGAACATGGAGCTGGGATCTACCGTGTCATCGCCCGTGTCCTCGAGGATGTACTGCGCAAGTCTCACCTTCACGTCGTATTGCACTTTCCGCCACTGCGCGCGAAAAGTGGAATCCTCTGCATAAGCCTCCAGTTTCTTTAGGTGTTCCAGGTTCGAGATCCAGGTATCACCAAGCTTGCTGGTCATCAATTCAGATTGTTCGGGATTGCTCACGGCGAGCCAGCGGCGTGGTGTAACACCGTTGGTCACGTTGGTGAATTTCTCAGGCCACAGATCGTGGAAGTCGCGCAGCAATTCGGTCTTCAACAGTTCCGTGTGCAATTCGGCCACGCCGTTAATGTGCTTGCTCCCCACGCAAGCCAGGTGTGCCATGCGGACAAACTTGCTCCCCGCCTCATCGATGATGGACAGGCGAATCACTTTGCCCTCATCGCCCGGAAACCGGGCGCGCACTATTTTGAGGAAGCGGCTGTTGATCTCATAGATGATCTCGAGGTGACGGGGCAGCAACCCGGCGAATAAGGGTAAGGGCCAACGTTCAAGCGCTTCCGGCAGCAGGGTGTGGTTGGTGTAGTTAAAGGTCTGCGACGTTATCTCCCAAGCCTGGTCCCATCCCAGATCATGCTGGTCCATCAGCAAACGCATGAGTTCGGCGACGCCGATCGAGGGATGCGTGTCATTCAGTTGGATCGTCCACTTTTCATGGAATTTGTTCAGCACGTGGCCGCCGCGCAGGTGGATGCGGATCATATCCTGTAAGGCGCACGACACGAAGAAATATTGCTGCTGCAAACGTAGTTCCTTGCCCTGTATCTCGTCGTCGTTCGGGTAAAGCACCTTGGTGATGTTTTCCGCAAAGTTCTTTGAGGCGACCGCGCCTTGATAATCACCGCTGTTGAACCTGTCGAAATAGAAAGACTCACCGGACTCTGACTTCCAAAGTCGAAGATCGTTGGCTCTACCGGAGCCGTATCCGAGGATGGGCGTGTCGTAAGGGATCCCTTTGACGACCGAAGCAGGAATCCAGGCTACTTTTAAATTTCCGCGCGTGTCCTGCGAATACTCCGTGTGGCCGCCGAATAGAACGTCAACAGCCGCATGCGGCCGCCGGATTTCCCAGGGATTGCCATAACGAAGCCAATAGTCGGTGAGCTCCACTTGCCAGCCGTCATGAATTTCCTGGTGGAACATACCGAATTCGTAACGAATACCGTGACCGATGGCGGGAACGCCCAGAGTAGCCAACGAATCCAGGTAACAAGCCGCGAGACGGCCGAGGCCACCGTTTCCGAGTCCAGGCTCGCTCTCCTCGGCGATAATTCGATCCAGATCGAGGCCCAGTTCCTTGGTAGCTTGCCGGATGGGCCCCTCTACTCCGAGGTTCAGTAGATTGTTCGCCAGGTGTGGCCCCATCAGAAATTCGGCGGAAAGGTAACAAACCAGGCGGACATTGCGCTCGGAGTAGCTTCTTCTGGTATCCAGCCAGCGAGCAAGGATACGATCCCGCACCGTGTACGCGACGGCCATGAAATAGTCCATGCCGGTGGCGAACTCCGGATCTTTCCCCATCACGTAGCGCAGGTTTTCGAGGATCGCTTGTTTCAGCGTTTCGACCTTAATTCCCGTACGGTCATCATCGACCGCCATTGCATTTTGCAGGGCCCCTTCCTGAACAGAACGGCTCATGAAATATCCAACTTTCCGCGGAACGCGTGGAGGTGCGACGAAACGAATGCTAGAGGCAGCCACCTACAATAACAAGGATGCAGGACGAGTTTTAACGACTCTCTCATCAGCCCAGTTCATCTTCACGATCTATTAACCATGACGGTTGCGGACGAAGCCTCCCGTGAGCTGTTGAACGTTCTTGCGGAGGCCGTGCTCGACCTCGACGCGGATAAGCGGGCCATGCTGCGGATTGGAATCGAGGTAACGAAAGAACGCAGCGCGCTTTTGAGTTCCACGGGCAACTCAACCAGCCGGGCTGCCGGTGCTATCCATTCGACGGTCTAGTCGAGCTGGTCCTTGATTCGATCCATCTCGAAGACAATGCCCCTCTCGGCGCAGGAGAAGGAAACTTCACGCAGGAGGTGCCGGTCCTCGTATCGGTAATAGGCGGCGTCCTGAGGATCGATCACCCATATTTCCGGGATACCCATGATTCTGTAGTCTTCGAGCTTGCGCTTTAGACGCTGCATCGTGTCCTCAGGGGAGAGGATTTCGAAGACCGCCACCGGCGGGTGGGTGACGATCTGCTCAATGGGTTGCCCGCGGTCGAGGACGGTCACATCGGGAACGCGAAAACGCGTCGGCGCCACCTGAATACGGAGCTCCGGTTTTACACGCACATTCCAATCCTGTGCGTGTTGGCGGAACCAGTAGCAAATAGCTTCCTGCCAAGCGGCATGATCATATTCTCCCAGGGCTCGTTCCTCGACCACCCCATCCACATACTCCGCATCAGGCTCATAGGAAGAGCGAAGGTAAACCTCAACGGGAACATGGGTAGTGGTCGCCATACTGAACTCTAGTTTACTCTCGCGTCGCCGGACAAAACGCACTTATGGGTGAGGGCCGTGCGGCGCGGCCGCGACCGTCCAGGCGTAGATTGTGCCGTGACCCTGCTCCGACAATCCGCATTCTGGACCTGCGTTGGCCGGGCGCACAAACACAGCAGTACACGCCGGACAGCGACCGGACGCTCGGACAGCAGCGACTTTGCCGGAACGGGAAACCAGCGCCACTTAGTAATAGTTGATTATTATCCTGGCTCGATCGAAGCTTTGGCAAGCTTTTTTCCTCGAGCCCGCGGCTATCCGCTTAGGCCCATTCCGGCGACCTTTTTAAAAGCCTGTAAAAAGTAGTTGCAATAAACATGTTCTTCATACATCCTTATGGAACTTTACAAAGTAATTTCCAGGCTCGTGCAAAGCGGGCCTGCCGGCCCCAGACTCCTGCGATTCTGCGAGGTTAGAAATGCAAATTCTCCGAGAGCTGAAGAAGCAGTTCGTTATCCCTTCCTTCGCTGTGCTGGTTGGCCGTTCCTCTTATCTCTGTTTACTGCTGCTGCTGTGTACCTTGCAGCTGCGGGCAGACGTGACTGGATCGATTCGCGGTTATGTCCGTGACAAGTCTGGCGCCGTCCTTCCCAACGCGACCGTAACCGCCCTTCAGACCAGCACCGGCTATACCCGTACGGCCACCAGCTGATGCGTCGGGCCAGTACAGCCTTGCTCGCTTTGCCTCCCGGAACTTACAAAATGACTGCGTCGGATGCCGGGTTCCAGCAGGGAGTCATTGATAACGTCATCCTCAACGTCAACGACGCGCTGAACTTCGATTTCACGCTTCAAGTCGGCAACGTGAACCAGACCGTTTCCGTCGATGCGAGCAGCGGTGCAGGTGGAAACCGCAAGTACGTCGAGGGCACGACGATCACCTCTGCTCAGATTCTGGCCATGCCGCTCAACGGCCGTTCGTACCTCGATCTGCTCTCCCTTCAGCCAGGGGTCGCGCCTACGAATACGAACAGCGGCTACAACGATCGCTCGCCCGCTTCCGGTCTTTACAACTCGTCGGGCAATGTCTCCACCGACGGTATGCCTGAGTGTGCCAACGCCTTCCTGGTGAACGGTGCGGAGGTAAATGAAACCAAGAATATGGGCGCCGGTCTGATTCCAGACGCCGACTCGGTCGCGGAGTTTCGCCTGATCACCAACAGCTTCGCCGCCGAGTACGGCAAGTTTACCGGCTCCGTCATGAACACAGTGACTAAGTCCGGAACCAACAGCTTCCACGGCACTCTCTTCGAGTTCTACCGCAACCAGAAGCTGGATGCGATTAACTACTTCGACAGCACCAAAGCGGAGTTGAAGCGCCATCAGTACGGCGGCGTGCTGGGCGGTCCGATCTGGAAGGACCGGCTGTTCACCTTCACCGACTTTCAGCAAACGCGGCAGGTAGCGGGCGCCAGCACAGGAGTGGTGCAGGTTCTCAGTAACGACGAACGCAACGGTATCTTCTCCGACGACATCCTCAATACTCCGGTTCAGGGCGACGCCTGGGCCGCAACCCTGCAGAGCCGCGGTGGCGGGGCCGATCCACGGCGCGGGAGGGGTCTGCCAACCTCCGGCTTGCACCCCCACCATGTACAACCAACTTGGCACGCCGGTGATGACCACCGACAGCAGCGGCACCACGTGCCTGGCCACGACATTTCTGCCTATATCGACCCCGTCTCCAAGTTGACCTTGCCGCTCATTCCCGCGGCAAATCAGCCTGGCGGCTTCAACTATGACGACTCCAGCCACAAGGGATCCATCATCGACACCAACATGGCCGAGCGCATCGACTTCGTCAATCACAAGACCGGGGATTGGTCGTTCTACTATCACTACGACGATGCGACCGCGGTCAATCCCGGTCTACAACCAGCAATACTTTGGTGCAGGAAAATCTGCCTGGCTTTCCCGCCACCGTGCCCTCGCGCAACCAACTGTTCATGGCCAGCAACACCAAAACCATCGGTGCAACCGCGGTCAACGTTGCCCGCATCTCGTTTTTCCGCACCGCCGTTCATACCGCAAACCCATCTGCGGCCTCGGCGATCTCCTCTTACTCTCAGTATGGCTTTAATACCGATCCCGCAAACGGCGGCCTGATCAACACCGGGCCCAAGGACTACCCATCGTCGGTACCGGCCCTGTTCTTCAACAGTTTTAGCATCGGCAACAACTGGTTGAATCTCTATCAGCCCGATACGACCTACTCGGTAAGCGACACGGTGAGCAAGACGATCGGCAATCACTCGATCAGCTTTGGGGGAGAATTCCGTTACTACCAGCTGAACGCTCGCAACGCCTGCGGGCCTAACGGGTATTTCGCTTTCAGCGGCCAGGAGACGGGTGCGGATGTTTCCGATTACTTTATCGGTGCTCCGGGACAGTTCGTCCAATGCTCTATCCAGTTTCTTGACAACCGTACGCGATACTTTGGCCGTGTTTGGCCAGGACTCCTGGAAGGCGACTCCCAGCCTCACCATCAACTACGGGCTTCGTTGGGACGTTCGCCCGGCCCGTGGAGCGATATCTACGGCCGTTTGACCACGCCGGTTCCCGGAGTGCAGTCTGTCAAGTTCCCCAACTCCCCGGCGGGCAACCTTGTTCCTGGAGATCCAGGAGTTCCGAGCACGATTTCTCCCATCCGGTATACGAATTTTGCGCCACGTTTTGGTATCGCCTATGCGCCCTCGGGAGGCATGTGGGGCGCCGCGGGCAAAACCAGCCTTCGTGCGGCCTACGGCATCTACTATCTGGGCGCTGCGGATCAAGGTAACTTCGGTATTCTTGGCGATGCGCCCTGGGGACTCTACTGGTCTTCGCCGCAGCCGACCGAGTTCGCCAGTCCTTACATTACCCGCGCCAATGGCGTTACGCAGGGCCAACACTTCCCCTTTGCCTACCCGGAAGGTCCCGGACCGTTTCCCGACTTCAAGTTCGGAAACCTGATGCCGCTCTACCTGCCGGGCTACTACAACCACAACAAGACCATGGCCGCCCAACACTACAACTTTTCCATGCAGCGTCAACTGGATAACGCGACGGTCCTGACCGTGTCCTACGTGGGAACCCTGGGACGGCACATTGAGCGCGGCGTCAACATCATGTGGGGCAGCGCACCGCTATGCCTGTCGCTTTCGGGTTGCGGCCCGGGAGGCGAGGGTGGCGTCTACCAACTTAATGGCCAAAATATCTACGGCACTCTTGTAGGTGCAATCGACAACCAGACCATCAGCCCCAATTACCAAAACTCGAGCGGAGGCCCGGTGGTCGCCTTCGCCGAATCGAATTACGACCAAAACTCGGGAATTTCCAGCTACAACTCCCTGCAGGCCTCGGTGGAGCGCCGGTCTCGCGACATCACTTTCCTGGTCGGTTATACCTACGCCAAATCATTGGATAGCGTGGCTGCCATCTACGACCCGCGCACCCTGAACGGTAACAACTATGGCCCTTCCACCTTCGACCTGCGGCATAACCTGGTGGCCAGCTACAACTGGGAGCTTCCCTTCGAGCGCTTCCTTGGCCCCCACCGGTATAGCCAGGGCTGGCACATTACCGGTATCACCCGCTTCAACACTGGTTTTCCGATAAATATGCAGAGCGGCGGCGACGTTGCTCTGACCAACATCGGCTTGGACTATCCCACTCAGGTAGCTCCCCTCAAAAAGTTGAATCCTCATGCTCCGGCGCATGCCTATTTCGATACCTCGGCGTTTGCCAGCAACCTCGTCGGCTGCGGCGGTCAAGCCAGCTACGAGACGTGCGGCGATGACCGGCACCGCCAGGCAGTACTTCTTCCACGGGCCGGGAACGATCAACACCGATGCGGGGGTGGAGAAAGACACGAAACTCACCGAGCGGACCCAGCTCAACTTCCGCATCGAGATGTTCAACGTCTTCAACCACGCCAACTTCCTCTCAAGCGCTACGCAGGGCAATGCCAACAGCGGTCAGTTCGGTCAGGTCACCAATACTGCTCCGGCTCGTGTCGGGCAGATAAGCGGCAAGTTTATCTTCTGATCATCCACGGGGATTTTGTGAAAGAGTATTTCTCATGAAGATGAAACACCCGGCCTGGCTTGCTGCTACCGTCCTGGTCTGCAACCTGGCCATCGCGCAAACACCCACCCCCCAGAAGAAGCACCTGCTGGTTCTGGGGGAAGAAAAAGGATACCGGCACGAATCGGTCTCTCATGCCATGGCCGTCATCGAGGAGCTAGGCGAAAAGACCGGTTTGTGGGATACCACCATCCGCACCGATACGGAAGCCCTAACCAAAAAGAAACTCGAATACAATGCCAAGAACCTCAACGATTTCGACGCCATTTTTATGTTTACCGGCGGCGATCCGGAGATGGACGCACAGCAGAAGGCCGACTTCCTCTCCTTCATCCATGATGATGGAAAAGGATTGATCGGAGTTCACGCCGCGGCCATCACCTGGGTTCATTGGCCTGAGTTTGTCGATCTGCTCGGCGGCGACTTCGATGAACATCCCTGGCTGACCTTCGATGCGCCCATCATCGTCGAAGACCCGAACTTTCCCGGCATGCAGCAATGGCCCCACGAGTTCACCCTGCACGACGAGATTTACCAGATGAAAGACTTCTCTCGCGACAAGGTCCGCGTGCTGATGCGTCTTGATCCCTGCAAACTCGATCTTGCAAATCCGAAGGTGCACCGCAAGGATCGCGATTTTGCGGTCACTTGGGCAAAGTCGTATGGCAAGGGGCGCGTTTTTTATTCGACCCTGGGACACCCGAAGGAGAATTGGGATGACCCGCGGTTGCAGAAGATGTACACCGAGGCGATCAAGTGGGCCATGGGTCTGGAGTCCGCGGACATCACTCCACAACCTGCGCCGGCCAGCAATATGGCCTGCAAGTAAACTAAAGTGAAGAGGTACCCAACCATGTGGAAGTTGCTGGTAGTTCTGTTTCTATCCCTGGGAGTTGCTTCGGCCGAAGAAGTTCATCCCGTCCTTGCTCTCGGTTCACCCGCACCAGACTTCGCGCTTCCTGGTGTTGACGGCCAGGTGCATAAGCTGAGCGACTATGCATCCAGCCCCGTTTTGGTAGTAGTCTTCACCTGCGACCACTGCCCCATAGCGCAAATGTATGAGCGCCGCATCCAACAGCTGGCGACCGATTATAAGAACAAGGGTGTGGCCGTAGTGGCCATTCAACCCAACGATCCTCAAGCCATTCGCATCGACGAGCTGGACTCAACCGATGTGAGCGATAGCTTGCCGGAGATGAAGATCCGGGTCCAGTACAAGCACCTCACCTACCCTTACCTGTATGACGGCGACACCCAGCAGGTGACGCGGGCCTATGGTCCACAAGCCACGCCGCACGTTTTCATCTTCGATCAGCAAAGGCATCTTCGTTATGAAGGGCGCATGGACAACAGCTACCGAATGGAGCTGGTGAAAACCCAGGACGCGCGCAATGCTATCGATGCCTTGCTCGACCACAAAGAAGTAGCGGTCAAGCACACCGGGGTCTTTGGCTGTTCCACCAAGTGGAAAGAGAAGTCCGCAGCCCGGGTCGCGGCACTCGAAAAGATTAACGAGCAACCGGTCAGCGTGGACATGATCTCCAAAGACGGGCTGACGAAACTAAGTAAAAATCCCAGTCATCAGATGATGCTGGTGGATTTCTGGGCTACGTGGTGTGGCTCCTGCATCGTGGAGTTCGCCGATCTGCAGAACACGCTGCGGATGTATGGTGCGCGAGATTATTCCTTGGTGACGGTTTCCGCGAACATGCCGGACGAGAAGGCGGGCGTGTTGCGCTTTCTGCAGAAGCAGCATGCGACCAGCAAAAACTACCTCTTCGACTCGCAAGACACCACATCACTACAAACCGCCTTTGATCCCAAATGGGATTCGGCTGTGCCGTACACCATCCTTCTCTCAGCGGACGGGAAAGTGCTCTACAAGCAGCTAGGCTCAGCGGACCTGCTGGAACTGAAGCGCATCATCCTGGCGAACCTGCCCTCAGACTACAAAGGCTTCAATCAATACTGGAAAAATAACTAGGTTGGGAGAAGCGATCCTCACCTGAAGTAGGAGACCGCAGATATCTTCGCAATCAGCTGCGAAAGGACCCGCGAACCCGCCGCCTCAATCGCCAGGTAAACGGCGCCATTCACCTGCGCGTCGGATCCCAGCGTGCTGCGCACCAGCTTCGGTTGCACCCGCTTATCCCGCAACTCCAGAACTTCCTGGGTGGCTTTCCAAAACACCGGGTGCAGGCCGACGCTGCCACCTAATACAAAGGTTGGGCAGTTGAGAACAACCGCGAGGTTATAGATCGCGTAGGCCAACGTCTGCGCCGACTTATTCAAAACAGTTTGCGCGAGCACATCTCCCGCAGCCGCATGATCGAAGATTTCCGTCGCCACCAGTTCTTTCGGAAGCTGCGTAAGGCCTTCGCGCCACGCCCTCCGCCACTGCGCCTTAATCCCTTCGCCTCCGACAATATCCTCAAGAGCCCCCGGTTCGCCTCGTTCCACCGGCTTCACCGAAGTCCCGGGCACCAGCATGTATCCGATCTCTCCCGCGGACCAATCCATGCCGTGAAATAGCCGGCCATTGAGCACAATGCCCGCGCCGATTCCGGTGCCGACTGCGATAAAGACAAAATCGCGCACACCCTGGGCGGCGCCGATCTGATGCTCCGCGAGAGCCGCAGTATTCACGTCGTTTTCGACCGCCGCCGGAACACCCAGCCGGGCTTCCAGCAACGCCCGCAGTGGAACATCGCGCCACCCCATGAGATAGGACGTGGCAATCACGATTCCTTCTTCCACATCGGTGACACCAGGCGCGCCGGCCGCAACCGCGCGAAGCAAGCTGCGCTCAATTAAATTTTTCCGTAGCAGTTCTTCTACGCCTTCGTGAATCAAACCCACGACCACATGCGGGTCGCGGATGCCCGCCGTAGAAACCTTCCACCTGGCCACAACCTTGCCATCGATGCCGGCGAGGGCAAGACGCAGGCTGGTGCCTCCGATATCGGCGCCCACGACATACCCCGTTTCCATCTCCTGCGAATTCCCAACACCACGGGAGGGTTTCTGTTGCAACATCAACTCACTAACCTCGGATACAGATAGATGCACTGATGGGCCTGCCTGCTATTTGCGTCACGGCGCGACTGTGGCTGGCCGCGCGCTAATGCTTTCCAGTTCGCGCCCCTTGGTCTCCGGAATCACAAAGGCCACGAAGAACAATGTCAGGATGCAAAACGCCCCGTAGATAACGAGGGTGAGCGAAGTGCCTGCGGCTTTGATGAGAGACAGAAAAGTAAGCGAAACCAGAAAGTTTGAGATGCCGAAACTCAGCGTAGCGGCAGCCACGCCTCGGCCACGCACCCGCAGGGGAAATACTTCGGAGACAAGGATCCACGCGATCGGGCCGATACTGAAAGCGTAGCAGGTGATGAAAAACATGAGGCAAGCTGTGGCGATTTTGCCCAACGACGGACCCAGTTCCGCATGCTGGTGGAAGCAGAAGGAAAGCACCAGCAGGGCAGCCGTCATCCCACCGAGGCCTACATAAAGTAGCGGCTTCCGGCCGACACGGTCCACCAGCACCAGGGCGATCACGGTCGCCAGCACATTGGTAATAGCAACCAGAAGTGTGGCGAATATGGCACTCTTATTCGAACTGATTCCGGCAAGAGAGAATATCTGAGGGCCGTAATACAGAATGGCGTTGATCCCTGTCGCCGGTATCAACACCATAAAGCCAATGGCGATAAACAGCGACCCGCGCACCGCCGGACTCCACAGCGCGCTCCAGCGGCGTTCCATCTTGACCATCAGGCTAACCCGAATGTCTTCCAGCAGCAGCCGTGCTCCTGCCTCATCTGTATATGACTTGAGCACGGATTCAGCTTCAGGCAACCTGTTCTGCACGAACAGCCATCGGGGACTCTCCGGCACCGTGAGCACCATGAAGAGAAAGAGCACCGCGGGAACGAGCCCGAAACCAAACATCCATCGCCATCCCTGCGATGCGGCAAACCAATAACCCACCAGGTCCGCCAGCGCAATGCCCAGAGTGAGAGCAAACTGGTACAACCCAATCAGCGTGCCGCGCGACTGCGGAGGAGCGAGCTCCGATACATATACGGGCGCCGTAACCGAAGTGAAACCAACAGCAATCCCAAGCAGCCCGCGGGCAACAAACAACACGTAGACATTCGGGGAGAGCGGCGCAAGTATGGAACCGAGGATGAAAAGGACTGCGCCCCAGATCAGCGTCTTTCGTCTGCCGATGCGATCCGCGACCGTGCCCCCGATCAGGGCGCCGATCATCACCCCGACCAGCACCGCAATGACCAGCACTTCCTGCATCACCGTCGAAAGGTGGAATGAGTCGCGCACATAGATCAAGGCTGCCGCAATCACACCCATGTCGAAGCCGTAAAGAATGCCCCCTAGTCCAGCGATGAAAGAGACTCTCCGGATGAACGCATGGTTCACATACGGCTGGACGGCGGTTGGCTCGTTCACTTACGTTTCACCTATCGAATGATACCTTTATCTGGACGACTTTCTACTGAATTTTGACCCTCTTTTTAACGAATCTTTTCTAACAAAGTCTGCTCCACGGTAACTGAGGAAGGTGACATGGACGATAACAAGAAGGAAGCGCCGCGCTCCACCCCAGCAGCTTCGCCACCGGGGACCCCGCGCTGGGTTGGCGGCGTCGAACCGGCCAAAGAACTGCTCACCGCAACCGGAACCCAGATCCTGGAGTTTGAGTGCCGGCAGCAGCCGGAACGCCTTCGCGAGCTGCTGGAGGCGTATGCCGCCGACTCTTCCATTCAAGCTGAACTGAAGAAGTTTCGCAATCTGGCGACAAAGAGGGGTCCTGTGTTGTTTATCGGCATGGGAGCCTCTTATTGCTCTTCCATCAGCGGGTCGATTTTGCTGCAGTCACACGGGCGGCCGTCCTTCTCTGTCGACGCGGGAGAGTGGCTAAACTATGCGGCCTCGGTGTGGGATGACGCCGCCCTCTCTATCCTGCTCACCACCTCGGGCGAGAGTGCGGAATTGGTCGAGCTCTTCAAGAGAGGGGGAGACCGGGCGTTTGGCCTGATTTGTAACAACCCTGCGAGCACCTGTTGGCATCTCGCCGAAAATAAGCTCCCCATCCTGGCGGGGCCAGAGTACGGCAACGCCACCAAGACCTACACTAACGCGACTGCGGCCGCAATCATCGTAGCCTCAGAAATAGCCGGCCGCCCGTGGAAACAGGACGCCGCGCATGCCGCCGAAGTTTTCTCAACCCACCTGGATCCCATCTTCGCCATGCGCGGCGATCTCGAAATGTTCTGCCGTGGCGCCGCCAATATTGAAGTAGTGGGCCGCGGCGCCGCCTACGGCGGAGCTTTCATGAGCGCGCTCTGCATTCGCGAAATGAGCGGGAACCGCGCCGCGGCCCACACAGGAGCGGGCTTCAAACACGGGCCCAATCTCGATGTGGATGCAAGCCACGTCGCCATTATCTTTGCCTTGGGCCACACCGCCGAACTCGGCGTCAAGCTGGCCCAGGAATGTAACCGTCGCGGTGGCAAGGTGGTGTTGGTTTCAAGCAAAGAGCACACGGCCACCGATAAACTGTTTCCCGTCCGTATCGAGGCAGTTGCAGAACCGTGGGAGGGGATCACCTCCCTGTTAGTCCCGCAGGCGTTGACTCTGGCCATGGTCGAGCGGACAGGATGCCGGTTACCACCACGCTTTCAATACGGAGTCATGGAACAGTAGCGAGTGTAGAGTGCCGGCACCAGCGTCCACCACTAAGGCTCGTGGGGCAGAGTCAGCGTGGGATTTTGATCGAAAAAATTAACCGGCCGAATCAGAAAATCATGCCAGAGCGTTGGCATCACCGGCCAGTCTTCCACCCGAACCACGTGGTGGAAACCCAGCGTGTACCAGCCCACAATATCCGTGTTCTCAATCGAGCGATTCGCCTTTGTCCACTCAGGCAATCCGCGCAGCCCGTCGTTATTGGTGACATACGTGCCGGCGGCGTACCGTTCATCGGCGTTATATGGGGTAACCCACAGCTGATGGCCTGAAAATGCGCCCACCCGCTGCGCCGGGTCGTCATTGGAAATACTGGAAACGGCTGTGGCCCCGGGCATGATCTCCCATCCTGTCGGATGCCCCTGAGCATTGTGTTGCGCGGGATTAATAAAGTGCCACATCGACGGATTACGCATATCCAGGTCAAGAATGGCGTCCTTCTCTCTATGAGCGATCGACGACTGCGTCGCCCAAATAATCTTGCGCGTACTACCGGAAAGCGGCTCCTGCACCAGCCGGTCGACCATAAAGCTATTAGCCGGCCCATCGACATCAAGGTCCAACCGGTAAGAAAAATAGTGATCGTGATTGACCGCCAGCAAATTGGGCGCCACCAGCGTGCCGTGCTCGAGTTTGCCCGGGCTGTCATCCATCGCGGCCATCTGCTCCTTTACCCCTTTGGTCTCGACAATCCCCGTAGCGCCCACCGCCACCCGAATGGTTCCATCCTGCTGAAACACCCAATCAAGGATGTAGTCGTAGTTGCCGGCAACCGCGGCCGTGCGCAGCACCAGCTCCCGGCTCGGCCGCCCGCTGATGACATCTCCTTCAAGGTGCCTCCATGCCGGGCCATCGCTGGGGCGTTCAAACAAGCATGCCAGTTGTGGCTTGAGCATCGGGGCGCCCGCGTCCGAAGGCACGAGGCCGGTAAAATACTGCGCGTAAGCTGGACAGTCATCGGGGCCTACGGTCTTGATCAGGCCGCCGAGAAGAAATTCTCCCGCGTCCACAAAAGCGCGCGAGTTCCACCCTTCATCGGCATCCATGTAGGGCACATACATCTCCGAAAGCGACCCCTCGTACATCACAGAGCGAAGCCTGTCGCCGTCCTGGTAGCGCACCAGGTTGATGACCGCGCCGACACGGGGATCGAGGCGAAAACGAAAGTGCCAGTTCTGCCACATCACTTCGCCCTTGTCGATGGTGTAGCTCGGACCTTCGGGCTGAGTCACGAGCAGAGGCTTTGTGCCCGGCCGCGGCTTCGCTTCGCCTTCCTCGTAGTTGATGTCCGCTTGCGACATCGGGACGGGCTCATTATCGATCACCTTAAGGACTTTTTCGCTGGTGAGATCTGCGAGGATATAGACCCCTTCAATGGCGCGGCCCCAGGGATGATAAACACCGTGTGAATCGGTGCAATCGCCAAAGCCGATGCGGCCGTTTGTCTGCTCGGGAAAAATCATCCATGTGATGGGGATAGGCTCACAACGCACGCCCGATAGATCCGTCACCCCGTGATGCTTGAGTGCGGCAATCACCCGGGGATCCTTCTTGACTATGTCGTTCATGGTGTCGAGCTCAGATTCCGTAATCGGCGCCTGCACCCCGGGCACCTGCTTCCAGAATTCGAGCGTGCGCGCCGGAATGTCGACGCGCGCTTCGATGGTCTTTCCCCCATCCTCGAGGATGACATCGGCTTCGCGGGGAATGGGGTCGCCCGCCTTCCACGCCAGAACCTTGTCCTTGGCGGGCTCGTGCAGCAGCACACTCGAAAAAAGCGTCTTGTCCGTCAGGTGGCCGCTCTGCTCGAAAACATCGTGGATGGTCCAGTATTCTTGTGTAGTCAGAGCATCCAGTGGATGATGAGGCACTGTGGTTTGGCCCCAAAGCGACGCGCTTAGGGTGGAAAATGCGATCAGGCCAGCAAGGAAGGCTCTCATCACGTGTCAACTCCTGGTTGGGCGAATGCAGCTTGTGAATCGTAGCACACTTCATAAACTTTAGTTACAATGGTAGGCGAATGGGCACAGCCCCTAACCATCTGATTTTCACAAATGGTATAAAGGTACGCTTGATCCATCAGCGGCTACGCGTTAACTTTCTTCCGGATTTCTAAGTCGGTTTTCATTGAAGAACGAATCTATTTCGGTCGGCAGACCCTCACTTCTACGCCACACAAACGCGCTCAGGGTCCTCAAACTGCTGCGGGCGACGGGTTCGTGCTCAAAGGCGGACCTGGTACGTGCCTCCGGCTTGAGCGCTCCGACCATCACCAACGTGGTCGGCGATCTATTGGCCGCCGGCCTGATCAAACCTCTCGGCGAGGGAGAGTCAAACGGAGGCCGGCCTCCGGACATGATCGCTTTCAAGGCAGAACGCGGGTGCGTACTCGCGGTGAAGCTTACCGCCGACAACCTATCGTTCCTGCTGGCCGATCTGAACGGCCGCGAACTTGACACCAACGAAATTCCTCTTGCCAACCGCAAAACAACCCCCGACGCCATCTGCGCGCTTATCGGCGAAGAAGTACGGCGCCTGCTGCGCAAGCACAGGAAGAAACGCGAGCAGTTGCTTGCCGTAGTGGTCGGCGTGCCTGCCATCACCAATGTGGATGAGGGGATCGTGCTCTCCATCAGCACCCTGGAAAATTGGCGTTCCGTTCCCCTACGTTCCAAGCTCAGCAAAATCGTCGACTGCCTGGTCATCATCGAGAACGATACCAACCTGGCGGCCCAGGGCGAGCGCTACTGCGGCGCCGCGCAGGCAGAAGAAACATTCATCCTGATCCACATCGGCCCCAATGTTGGCGCAGGCATCGTACTGGGTGGCCAGATCTACCACGGTTCCCAGTGGTCCGCGGGAGAGATCGGATACCTACGCTTGCCCAACACGTCGCGCCGCCGTCCCACGCTGCACGAGTTTGGCGAGCTCGAAACTGTGTTAACCAGCGCTGCAATCCTCGACAGCTGGAACGAAGCCAGAAAGAAGCCCCAGGAGGCAACCGACGAGGGCGAGAAGATGGATGCGTTGGGAGTCCTGAATCTTGCCCAGGCAGGCGATGCTCGTGCCGAAAAGATCGTCCAACACCGGGCCGGCATCGTTGCGGATATTATCGTGAACCTGTCGCTTATCCTGAATCCTGGCCTGATCTTGCTGGAAGGGGAAGTTGGCAGCCACCCCACCCTCATCAACGCCGTGCAGAAGCAGCTTCAGGAGAGTGAGTTCGCGGTCACGAAAATCGGCCCGGGTAAACTTGGAAACAAGTCCGTCCTCTGGGGGGCAATTGCGATTGCGCTCGAGATGATCCCCTCGGTCTTGCTTCCCAGCCCCTGACAGGCCCTACTGAATGATCGTAGCCTTTGGTAATTCATGACCATCACTCTCCGCATCGTCCCTGCTGTTCTTCTTTGCCTGGCATTCGCACCGCTTTCGTTTGCCGGCGTTCCCTCCAAAAAAGCCATCGTGGCCTACGTCTTCGTGAAAGACGCGGTCCTCGGCCCGAACGACGTAGCGGCCGGCTCTCTCACCCGGGTGAACTATGCGTTCGCAAACATCGAGAATGGAAAAATCGTGGAAGGCTTCGCCCACGACCGGGAGAATTTTCAGGTCCTGCACGATCTGAAGCTGGTGAATCCCAAGCTCCAGATCGTGGTGTCGGTCGGTGGGTGGACGTGGTCGGGAGCTTTCTCTGACATGGTGCTGACTGCCGCGAGCCGAAAGACCTTCATCGACAGCGCCGTCCAGTTCGTGCGCGACCACCAACTGGACGGCCTTGACGTCGATTGGGAATATCCCGGATCCATCGGAAACGGAAATGTTTTTCGGCCGGAGGACAAGCAAAACTACACCTTCTTCCTGAAAGGGCTGCGAAGCCGGTTCGACATCGAAGGAAAACGGCTGGGCCGCCACCTCGTCACATCGATCGCCGTGGGGGCCTCCGCCGAGTTCATCTCCAACACCGAGATGAGCCAGGTTCAGCGCTACGTGGACTCGGTCAACCTGATGAGCTACGACTACTACGAGTCGTCATCCGATGCCACCACTGGGCACCATGCACCGCTCTACACCAATCCTGCCGACCCGAAACATGTCTCTGCCGATGCATCCGTTAAATTGTTTGAACAGGCCGGCGTTCCCGCCCACAAGCTGATCCTGGGAGTGCCTTTTTACGGCCGCGCCTGGGCAGATGTCGCCAACACCAATCATGGGCTGTACCAGCCGGGGAAGAAAGCCACCGTGTGGGCTACGTATCACGACATTGCCGGGACGTTCCTCAGCGCTGGTTTCGTCCGCTACTGGGATAGTGTCTCATCGGCTCCCTATCTGTATAACCCGGCCACCCGCATGTTCGTGTCTTATGAGGATCCTGAATCGATCGCCGCAAAATGCAAATACGTACGCAAACAAGATCTGGGTGGGATCATGTTCTGGGACTACTTAAGCGATACGGCAGACCACGCGCTCCTCAACAGCATCAATCGGGGCCTGGCGTCGGCACCCAGCGGGAAGGACTGATCCCATGGCCACTGCAAACACGGATGCGTCGCCTTCCATACTTCGACAAGGAGAACGCTCAATCCCTAGCCAATCCAGGGTAGCCTCGATCGATATCTTTCGCGGCCTGACCATCCTGGTCATGATCTTTGTGAACGACCTCGCCGGAGTCAAGGATCTTCCCTGGTGGACGTACCATCTCCCCGGAAATGTAAACGGCATGACCTACGTCGACATGGTCTTCCCGTTCTTCCTCTTCATCGTCGGCATATCGCTTCCGCTCTCCGTCCGCCACCGCTTGTCCAAAAATGGAAGCGTCGCCAGCTTGTGGGTCCACATCATGGCCCGTTCGTTTGCCCTCGTCGTTCTAGGCATAGCGCTGGCGAATGGAGAAAAGGCGGACGCTCTACGCACAGGTGTGAATGGCAATGTCTGGCTGCTCCTCACCCTCGTCGGAGCAATTCTCTTTTGGAACGTGTATCCCCGTTCTGATAAATACAGCAGGCTATTCAAGGGGATGAAGGCGGCCGGACTGCTCTTGATGATCGCCATGTTCGCTATCTTCCGCCGCACAGGGACAAATGGTCACGCTGCGTGGCTCGACTTCGGTTACTGGGAAATCCTCGGGCTCATCGGCTGGAGCTACCTGGCCGTGTCGATCCTCTACATCCCCACGCGCCGCTGGCGTTGGGCTCCGCTCGCCTGGCTGGTTTGCCTGGTGGCCCTGAATGCCGCGTCCCTGGCGCGCTGGATCACCTTCAGCGCCAAGCTGCCCTACTACTTCTGGCCCTGGAACACCGGCTGTTTCTGTCTGCTCATTATGGCCGGCATCGTCACATCGACGATCTTCCTAAGCGATACCCTCGCCGCCACAGCAAGACAGAAAGCTGCGTGGGCCTTCGCCTTTGCCGCGGCTCTCCTTCTCACCGGCTGGCTGCTTACGCCTCTCGGCATCTCAAAAATACGAGCCACACCCACCTGGGGGCTATACTCCGCCGGCGCCGCTACCCTTGCGTTCCTCGCGTTGTATTGGGTCTGCGATGTAAACAAGCACGTCCGCTGGGCGGCCATCGTCAAACCGGCAGGATCCAACACGCTGCTCACTTACCTGCTGCCCGACCTCTTCTTTGTGACCCTTGGTAGCCTGGCGTGGTTAAACCCGTGGGGGCATGGCTGGCAAGGGGTGATGCAGTCTTTGATATTCACCCTGCTGATCCTGGGTATAGCCGCTATCCTGACGCGCTATAAGCTCCGGATGCAGCTTTAAGCACTGCTACTGTAGCGAAAAGGCAATGTACACGCTGCCCGTGGGTCCTTTGGTGAATTGCGTGCCGCCGCTGGCAATCACTACGTATTGCCTTCCCTCGACCATGTAGGTCGCCGGCGTGGCCGTACCCGCAAAGGGCAACGCGGTTTCCCAAAGCAGCTTCCCGCTCCTGCTGTCGAACGCCCTGAATTTCTTATCGTGCGCCGTCGCACCGATGAACAGGACGTTTCCCGCCGTCACGATCGGACCACCATAATTTTCTGAACCCGTGTTCGTTATACCTTTCGCGGCAAGCTCCGGGTATTCGCCGAATGGAATCTTCCACAGATACCGGCCCGTATTCAGGTCAATTGCATTCAGTGTTCCCCAAGGCGGAGTGATCGCGGGATACCCCTCGGTGTCGACGAAATCCCGCGATCCGGTAACCTCGTACTTCATGGTCGCGCCGTCTGCCGCAGCGGAGTAGATCCCACCCTCATCAGGATCCATGGCACCAGTCTCTAACTGTTTGGTCAGAAACTGAATGAGGGCCCGTAAATGCGCATCGCGGAGATTAGGAAAGGATGGCATGCGGCCGCCCCCGGACGAAATCCTGGCTTCGATCTGCTCCGGCGAGAGGCGCTTCCCCACATCGACGAGCGAAGGATACTGGGGCGGCGAACCTGCCAGATCCTTGCCGTGACACAGGCTGCATTGATTGTGGTAAATCCTGGCGCCGGTACTCGCAGTCGGCTGGTTCTCCGTCAGGCCCAGAACGCACGCCATCTCATTCGCGTTCACGTAAATCACGCCACGCTGGCGATCGACCGCCGGCCCTCCCCATTCGGCCCCCCCAAGAAAGCAGGGAAACACGACGGTCTCTCGATTGAGTCCAATGGGTACAAACTGACCGCCACTGCGAAAGGTGGCAAATTCCCTCCCCGCCGTTTCGTGGGCCTCCGGCGTACGCGTCGTCAGTAGATCGGGCGTAAGCCGCTGCCGGGTAAACGGCGCCGGCAGAGTGGGGGCGGGTTGGGTCGGGGAAACCACTTCCCCTGGTACGTCACTCGCAGGGTAAGCTCGTTCCTCGATCGGGAAGAGTGGCTTTCCGTTGGCCCGGTCGAATAGATAGAGATAGCCCTGTTTGGTGGTTTGCGCCACCGCGTCAACGCAACTGCCGTTGTGTCTGACTGTGACCAGGGCAGGCGGCGACGGGAAATCGCGATCCCAGATGTCATGATGAACGCCTTGAAAGTGCCAAAGCCTCTTTCCCGTCCTGGCATCGAGAGCAAGCAGGGTATCTGCGAAAAGGTCGTCACCCACCCTATCCGCTCCGTAAAAATCAAACACTGCCGAACCAGTCGGAACATAGACGATGCCGCGTTGCTCATCCAGCGCCATACCAGCCCAGTTATTTGCCGAGCCTGCGGTTTTCCACGCATCCGCGGGCCAGGTGGAGTAGCCGAATTCGCCCGGGCGTGGGATGGTATGAAAACTCCAGCGAAGAAGGCCGGTACGAATATCGAAAGCGCGAATATCACCAGGAGGCGACGGGTACGTCTCCGGATTGCGCCCGCCAACGATGATCAAGTCCTGGTAAATGATCCCGGGACTGGTGAGGGCGATGGATTGAGAAAGATAGTCTCCGCGAAGTCCCTTCCGCAGATCGATTCTTCCCTGTTCGCCAAACGAGGAAATCACCTTGCCGGACTCCGCATCGAGCGCATAGAGGTAATTCATCACTCCCGCCAGGATGCGGCCATGCCGGCCGTCGTTCCAGTAGGCCAACCCGCGCGCTGGCTGGCTGCTGCGTACACCGGAGTCAAATTTCCAGAGCAGCTTACCGTTCGAGGCGTTCAGCGCAATCACTTTTTGCGAGGCTGTATACGCGAAGAGAGTGCGCCCAACGATGATCGGGTTTGTCTCCAGACCACCCTCTTCGCCGGCATCAAACTTCCATGCCTCTTTGAGCTTATGTACATTCCCGCGATTGATCTGCGAAAGCGGCGAGTAATGATCACCCTCGACCTGTCCGCCATAAACGGGCCAGTCTGCACGATGCGGCAACGGATCGCTCTTGCAGGTCTGACCGTGTGCGGTCACAGTCGCTCCGACAAAGAGTGCTAAGAGCACAGCGGAGGTAATGCAGACCTTGTTCAGCATCAAAGCCCTCGAGTGAGAACCGCGGATCTCTTCACTACGTTGCTCCCGTCAAAAAACATATCCACGAGGGTTCCGCAGAACTGCAGATCCCTCCACGGCACGCCGGGACAGGTCGGCTTCGCTCCTAATGACAACCGGCAGAGCTGCACATCGAATACCGTGGTATCCCACATCTCGCGAAAAACGAGCGAGATGTGGGGCACCCGAACGTCTGTTGCCGGTACAGGAAGGCGGTCATTCGATCTTCCAGCTCGCAACCGCGAGTCGCCTGCTTGATGACAAAGGAAGGGACAACGGTTCATAGAGAGTGGTGCCGGAGCCGAGGCATCTCTCATCGCAGTGGGTGGGCTACAGTGCCATCGCCCAGGAGCCATTCCGTCGCATTTGCGATCAATTTGTTCTGCACCGGGCTGGTAAAAATCTTGTCTCCATGCCCCATGTTCATGTACAGCATCTTGTACTGCGTATTCGTCCACACCACGGGAATATCCCCGTACGTGAGCAGCCCCTTGATCCCGAGAGGATAATTAGCCGGATCCAGGGTCAACAGCACATGGATATGGCTATCGGCACGAGGACTGGGCTTCCACCGATACCACTCGTTCGTAGGTGAAACAAACGTCTCCGGTAAGTTCCGCGTGACCGGACTAGCCTTGTCGTCCACAACCAGCTTCGCCGGCAGCGGAGGCCAGCTATTGGCATCAAACACCCCTCCACCGATGAACGTCATAAACCATGGCCATTTCGTGTCCTTGTCGTTGTAAGCGGACACGTGAAAGCCCAGCCACGCTCCGCCCCCGGTCATATACTTCTCAAACGCCTCCCGCTCCGCCTGGTTATGTGGGAACTCGTTGAGCCACACCACCAACTGATATGGCTTCAAATTCGCGTCATTAAGATCTTCCCAATTGGTGGTTGCTTCCAGCGCGAAATTATCCTTCCGGGAGAGCTCCGCAAAAAACCGCAAGGCATCCAGCGCAAAGAGAACGTGGTCTGTCTCTACATTCAGGGAATAAAAAATCAGAACCTTTGGCCGTGCGGTCTGGGCACCGGCAGTCGAGGACAGCATCCCAAAGGACAAGACCAGCACGATCAGACTTTTCACTGGCCGGCACCCCAAAAAATGGCATTCCGGAAAAGTTGCGTGAAGTCCTTGTTCTGGAACAATTCAGGGTGATGCCCCATAAAGATATAAATATTCCGGGCCTTGACGTGTTCGTTGGTCCAAACCACAGGATGGTCGCCCATGGTGATCATGCTCTTGGGATCGTAGGTCGACTCCTCAACGCTGGCGAGAACATGAACATTGGGGCGATTGGACCTGCTCCACGTATACCACTCTTCCTTCTCTACGACGAAGGAAGGCGGCAGACCCTTGGTGGCTGGATGGTTGGGATCATCCACCTTCACCGTGGCGGTAGCAAATTGCGCGATATAACTCGTGTAGCGAATATCCCCCGCAAAGTGTGACCACCAGGTCCACATCGGGTATCCATCGAACTCTCCCAGCAGCATGGCGTGGTGAAAACCGATCCAGCCACCGGTACCGCGCTCGATATACCGCTCGAAGGCTTTTTGGGCCACCGGGGTCCAGCGATACGGTGGATAGTTGAGCTGAATAAACAGCCGATATTTCGCGAGGAAAGCATCGTTGATGGGGTCGGTATTCGCGATGTAGTCGACAGCGAAATCATTATCCTCTGCCAATTTCCCCAACCACACCTTGGCTGCCGCAACGAATTCATTGTGCGGGCCATTTCCGTTTTCGGCAAGCGCCACCACCCGGAATTTCACCGGCTTGCTGGAAGCGTCAAGCGCATGCGCACTGAACGTTGCCAGCAGAAAGACACAAAGAAACCAGCTTTTCACCACGATCATCCTTACCTGCCCACCACCGTCACATCGTTGCTGCTGTAGTTAGCCACATAAACCAGATGAGCCGGCGCGTCCAGTCCGATCGCATAGGGAATCGACCCTACCTCCACCTTGCTGACCGGGAGATTCGTCTTGCCATCGATCACCGTCACACTGCTCGTGCGTTGATTGGCCACGTAGATTCGGTCGCTCTGCTCATCGACTGCAATCGCCTGAGGGTGCGTCCCCAGGTGAATGGTTTCGGCCACAGCATCGCTCGTACCGTCGATTACCGCCATGGTGTCGTCACCGTAACTCAGTACGTATGCCTTCTTCGTGACCGGATTCACTTCTACCGCAAAAGGAATGGCTCCCACACTCACTGTAGTCGCGGCGTTCGTGGCCCCCTGGATAATCGTCACGCTGGCGCTGTCCTCATTTACCGCGTAGATCTTGTCCGCGGTGGAATCCACCGCGATGTCCCATGCGTGCTTGCCGGCCGGCACCGAGGTAGTCGCCCCGGTAGCCCCGTCAATGACGGTGACATTCTCGCTCCCATAGTTAACCGTATAGATCTTGTTGGTGCGCGCATTCAGGGCAATGCTCCTGGGGCCTTGGCCAACCTGGATGGTCGACGTCGCGTTGGTTGCCCCATCGATCACCGTCACACTGTGACCGAAATTATTTGCCACGTATACCTTGTTCCTGACCGGGTCCACCACCAATGCCTGCGGATAGCTCCCTACGTGCACCGTCGCACTTACCTTATCGGTGCCACCGTCGATTACCGAGACCGAATCGGCGCCCGCATTGGTAACGTAGACCTTGTTCGTTTCCGGGTTGATCGCGACCGCCTCCGGACGATCTTCCACACCGACGGTAGAGGTCGCGCGCGTCGTCCCGTTGATGACGGTCACCGAGTGGCTGCCGTGGTTCACCACATAAACCTTATGCGTGACGAGATTCACCGCCACAGCAATCGGACTGGCCCCCACCGCCACAGTCGCGACGGCCGATTGCGCCACGGAAACGAGCGCCGCCAGGGTCACAGCGAAGACAGCTATCCCGGTGCGGCAATGCGCCGAGGCATCCTTCATTTTTCTGCTTCACTTTCGGGCAAAGGCAGCAGGTCTTTCGATGGCGTGTCCGCCGGAAAGGCTACGTTGAAGAAGCAAACCATCATCTCATCAAAACTCTGCTGCCCCCAGGTGACCGTCTTGCTCGGATCAGGATTTTCAGGATTCTTCGCCGAGTTATCGTAGTGTGCCGTGCACTCGATCCTGCTGCCCGCCGGCAGCACCATCGGCTGGGCGAGGTTGTACCAAAGCTGCCAACGCCAGTTGTAATGCGGCACATTCAGGAGAGCGCGCGTCTCTCCATTTGGAAACACCACCCGGTAGGACATATCTTTGCCCCGCATATGCATGTGGGGATGCATCCCCAGCAGCGTGACTTCGCGGCGGAATGTGAACGATGCATCCACCGGATAGTCCGGATCCCCCGGCGGTATCTTGAATTTCTCATTGCCTGCCGACAGTGTCATCACCCGCTCGGTTGGCGCCTCTTTGGCCAGCACCAACCCCAGGTTCGCCTGGTCTGTCGTCGCCTTCCCTTCAGGCATGTAATGCACTTCAAGCACAATGTCTGAGCCGGCAGGAATCAGCTTTGCCTGACCGGGCTCGAACATATCCGGGGGTTGGCCCGGAGCATAGCCGACGAGCCAGTCACTGGGAACATCATCCTTGGCCACCTTCTCCCCCGTCTTGGCCGGCGGAGCTACAAAGAACTCCTCCTTCGGATGATCCTTGAAGTAGTTCGACCCCGGCTTGCGGACATACGCCACGATGTGGTGGACCACCGAGCGATCGGTCGGCGCGGCCTCTACATCCTGCACCCATGTGTCCTTGGTAAAGCCGGTCGGAATAATCACGTATTGGTAGTCAAGAATGCCGGTCGCAGGAACCGAAAACGGTCGCGGCAGCTGATAGACCTTGTCCGGCTTGGGAATCGTCCATCCCTTGACGAAGTCGATCGGCGGAGGCAGGTCCTTGGGGTCGCCCTTTGGGGCGCCCGCATCGACCCAGGCGGCAATCGTGTCGATCTGCGCCTGCGTCAGCGAGCGATTATTCTCGAACTTCTCTGTATGCCCATCCTCAAACCAGGGCGGCATCGCGCGGCTGACAACCATCCGCTTCATCGCGGTGGCCCACGGCCGTGCATCCTCGTACGTTAACATCGAGAACGGAGTGCCTTCTCCGGGACGATGGCAACCCTGGCAATGTTGCTGCACGATCGGCGCAACATCCCTGGTAAACGTCACGTTCGAAGGCCGGGTAACAGGAATGGCGGCCCCGTCCGGCGTGGCCATCCCCGGCATTTGCCCCAACAGGCAAGACGCACTGCAAACTCCCACTGCGAAGATCGCCAATGTCCGCTTCATGCCGAACCAATCCGATTGATTAATTAGGAATGTTTCATTAGTATGTCGCCATCAAGTATCTACCCCGTCCACCCATCAGGCAATCTTTTTTTAGCCGCCAGGTAAACCCGAAATGAAGCTCCTAAGCTACTTCGTTCTTGCATCCGCGCTGGCGGGAATTGGGCATGCTGAAATGCCCGCCTGCTACAAATCGGTCAACCGCGTCATCTGGCTGGTACAGAACGTCGACCTGGCGAAACAGGGTTGGATTCCGCTCGGATTGACCGACATCCACGAGTATCCGGATGTCGTCTTGACCGGGCAAGACCATGGCAAGCCGGTGAAGATGTGGGCGTGGGAGATCACCGGCCACCTGGGTAACCTGACCGTCGAAATGATCCAGCCGGCCGAGGGGCAGCTGAATGCCTGGAACGATTTTTTGGGCAAGCACGGCGATGGAATTTTTTCCATCGTCCACGAGGTATCGTCTCCAGCGGAAATGACGAAGGAAATCAACCGCATGCACGGTCTTGGTGTCGGCGTGCTGCAGCAGTTAAGTCTCGACCGTGATGGCAAGCGCGTCACCTACACCTATTTCGACACCGAACCACAGGGCAAGTTTGTTTTAGGCCTGGTCTACTGGCCCGGTGGCGCCCCAGCCGCCGGCGCCCCGGGAAGGTCTCCCACCTCGCACCCGTGGTCCGCGAATTAGAGCCCGTCTCTGCCTATTGGCAAAAGTTGGGCTTTCCCGCATTTCGCATGGAGCATGCTACTCCTCGACAGGATTCCACCTACCGCGGAAAACCCTTGTGGTTTGCCTTTGACGTCGGCTATCAGAACTACACTCAGTTCAGCTATGAATGGATCGCCGCCCCGGCGACTCCCCCAAACATTTATGCCGACTTCCTCAAAACACATAAGGAAGGCATTCAACATCTTGGTATGCCGGTCGACGACTTGAGTAAAGCTGTATCGAGCTATGAGAAGCTCGGCTATCACGTATGGCAATCCGGAGCGTGGGGAGACGTGGGTAAGAGGGACTCCGGCCAGTACGACTACATGGATACCGACTCCATAGGTGGTGTTAGCGTAGAGTTGATTCACGCCTATAGGTAATTTGTCCTATATCTCCAATAACTCCTTCACCCCCGCTCCGGGACTATTGCTCCACAACATCTGGTCGATCACCCACAAGGACTTCGGCCCCGGATCGGCTTTGCTTAGAGAGTGTGTGTGAGAACCAGGATTTACGAATTTTAGTCCCGCAGGGACGGCTGAAAGTTGTCCAGGATTGAATCGCGGCCTATTTCCAGCCGTCCCTACGGGACTCTTCAACGGGGCAAGGCTGCCCAGGACTGCGTCCTGGGCTAAGTTCAGCCGTCCCTGCGGGACTGAAATTGGTAAATCCTGGTTCTCACACACTCCTCTAAGCCCCCCGAGGTACGCTTCTAATTCCATGGCTGCCGAAATCCTCCATTCCGCAACGGTACGGCCGTTCCCTTCACGCCGAGATTTTTCATGCAATCGGCTTGGCCGCTGAAGGGACATCGTCGCTAACCTGCGCGATAATGGAGTTGTCACGAATCCGGAGTATTCCTATGTCAGAACCGAGTGATCCACCTGTCGGCATTTTCTCCCGCCGCCGCTTCTTTCGCTGGACGAGCGCCCTCGCCGCCACGCCGTTGTTCTCCTCCGCCAGATCGTTCGCTTCTTCCCAAAACGAAACCGAAGGCGAAGACTACTACGCCAAGCTAGGCGTGCCGACGATCATCAACGCAGCCGGCACCTACACCACACTCACTGCCGCCTGCATGCCCCCGGTAGTCCTGGCCGCCGTACAGAAGGCCGGGCTCCACCCCGTGCGACTGCACGACCTCCAAACCCAGGCTGGCGAATACATCGCGAAGCGCCTGCAATGCGAGGGCGCCGTGGTCACCTCTGGCGCCTCGGGTGCCATCACCCTGGCCACCGCGGCCTGCCTGCAATCTGCCAACAACCTCGATCCCATGGCCATGCCGCAGGCCATCGACGGCATGAAGAACCAGGTCATCGTGCAGCGGGCACACCGCTACGGTTACGATCACGCCATGTTCTTGTGCGGCGCTCGTGTGACCGAGGTGGTCACCCTGGACGACTACAAGCGCGCCTGCGCCGCCGGCAACGCGGTCATGACCAATTTCTTCAACGCTGCGGAGGAAGAAGACGGCGAAGCCGGCACGGCGCAAATCGGCCGCGAGGAGTGGCTTCGCGTTGCCCACGAGCACAATATTCCATGCCACATCGACGCCGCGGCTGACATGCCCCCCATCTCAAATCTATGGAAGTACACAGGCATGGGCTTCGACCTGGTTGCCTTCTCCGGAGGTAAGGGCATGCGCGGCCCGCAGAACGCAGGCCTGCTGCTCGGAAAAAAGCATCTCACCGATCTCGCCCAGCAGAACAACAACCCGAATGAAGGCGTGGGCCGCGGCATGAAAGTGGCCAAGGAGCAGATCGTCGGCATGGTAGCCGCTGTCGACTGGGTTCTCTCCCACACCGAAGAATCGATGCAGGGCGACTATCAAAAGCGTGCGGACCTGATCGCGGCTGCGGTGAAAGGTATTCCTTCCGTCACCACCGAAACCGTAGTCCCGAGAATCGCCAACCACGTCCCTCATCTATTGATACGCTTCGATCCTTCTGTGACTGGTTGCTCCACTGCAGAGATCATGACCCGGCTCCGGGAAGGGAAGCCATCGATTGAACTGAATCCCAACACCGGAAAACCACCCAACCAGGGCATCCCTTCGAATGCAAATACACTGGTAGTCGGCGTCTGGATGTTGCAACCCGGCGAAGACGTGATTGTCGGCCGCCGCATTCGCGAGGCACTCACCAGCAAAGCATAATCATTTCAGTAAAGAGGAATTTTACCTTGGAAAACCAGACCACCCACACGCGCGTAACCCGCCGGGATCTTCTAAAATCGACCGGCATTCTTTCTGCCGCAGCAGCCACAGCCGCTCCGTTGTCACTCTCCGCCGCTACCTTGATGGAGCCTCCCACCACCATGCATCCGGTCAACTCTGGTAACCCGACAGACAATCTCTTTACTCAAATCGGTGTCAGGCCCATCCTGAACGCCCGTGGCACGTTCACCATCATCTCCGGCTCGCAATCGCTGCCTGAGGTGAAGCAAGCCATGTTCGAAGCCTCGCACTACTACGTGCAAATGGACGAGATGATGGCTGCGGTGGGAGCCGAAATCGCCACCCACATGGGAGGTCCCAGTGCCATCGTCACCACCGGTTGCGAAGCCGCTATTGCCGCCGCGACCGTTGCCTGTATCTGCGGCACAGATCCTGAGCGCTCGCAAGCGATGCCTTACACCAAGACGCGCAACCAGGTCATCATCCCCAAGTATTCGCGCAACCCCTACGACTTTGGCGTCCGCATGTCCGGACCCGAGATCGTCGAAATAGAGACGGACGAAGAATTGCGTTCCAAGCTTAACGATCACGTGGCCATGATCTATCTCCTCTCCGGGCCGCGCGCCTTCCAGGAGCCCCTTTCCATCAAGACCGTATGTGCGATCGCCAAAGAGAAGAATATTCCGGTCTTTGTCGACGCCGCCGCGGAGGAGCCGATCGTTCCGAATATTCATTTCGCTGCGGGAGCAACCTTTGTCGCCTACTCAGGTGGCAAGTGTATGCGTGGTCCGCAGGCCGCCGGCGTGCTGCTTGGCCCCAAAGACCTTTGCTACGCTGCCTTTTGGAATTCCGCGCCTCACCACAACTGGGGCCGCGCCCTCAAGGTGGGCAAAGAAGAAGCCATGGGCATGCTCGCCGCGGTCCGCCAGTGGTACAAGCGCGATCACGACGCCGAGCAGAAACAGTGGCTTGAGTGGGACAACTACATCGCTGACGCCGTGAAGGACATTCCGTCGGTAACCACGGAAGTGACAATGCCTGACGCAGATCTCTCGAACCGAGCCCCAACCCTCGCGATTCATTGGGACGCGAGCAAAGTGGGCATCACGGGCACCGAGCTGGTGGAAAAGCTGGACAAGGGGACACCGCGCATCCTGGTCGCCGGCGGACACGGTAGCCGGCCGGACAAAATGGCCTCTTCCCTTGGCATCATGCCCTACATGATGCAGCCGGGCGATTACAAAATCGTCGCCGAGACCATTTCAAAATACATGCGCAACCCAGGGCATTACGAGAATCCGCCGGTATACACGGGAACGACTGCGAACCTTGCCGGTACCTGGAACGTCAGCATCCAATACGTCCGCGGCGTGGGCGAGCAGCAATTCATCCTGCAGCAGGACGGTGCCAAACTTTCCGGAGAGCAGAAGGGCGAGATCTTCCACGCGACTTTCGAAGGCAAGGTCGATGCGAATCACGTGACGCTGACCAGCACTATGCCCGCGAACGGCTACGAAGTCCACTTTGTCTTCACCGGAGTGGTAACCGGCAACCAATTTGCCGGGGATGTAAAGCTCGGCGAATACGGCGCTGCCACCTTCACCGCTACCAAAGCCTGAAGTTGAAGCGTTGACGAGGGCTTTAGAGGCTGGCTGAAAACTCGAGGCTTTTACGAATTGAGTCCCGTAGGGACGGCTGAAAATGGGCCGCGGTGCAATCCTCCTTCAGCCGTCCCTTCGGGACTCAATCATGTTGCGTGATATACCCAGGACTGGCGTCCTGGGCTAAGGTCAGCCGTCCCTGCGGGACTCAGCTCGTAGAGGGAGCCTGGGTTTCACCCTGAGCGGAAAACTATGGGTCGATAATAGTGCGATCCCAAACCGCTGATCCCTGCGTATGATACTTACCCAGCCCGGTCCAATCCTCGCGCGTGATCCCATTCAGGTCCCACACCACTCGCCCATCACGTACCGTTAGCTCGCAAATCAGCTTCTCATCTCCCACCATCCGTGCGCCATAGGTATCCACAAACCCAAACCGCCCCTTCTCCAGATGCAACACAGCAACATCCGCATCTGACCCTACCGAAAGATTCCCCAATTCATCGTGCTTAATCTCATGCGCCGGGTTTGACGTAGACATTCGGATCACGTCCTCAAGCGAAACACCTAAATTCAAAAACTTCGACATCACATTCAGCATGTCTTTCATACCCGCATTCATGCTGTCGTTATGGAGGTCCGTCGAAATCGAATCCGGAACAAAGCCTTGCCGGATCGCAGGCGCCGCCTGGCGAAAGATAAAGCTACCGCCACCGTGACCAACATCAAAAATAACGCCGCGCTTCTTTGCCGCGAAGAGATACGGCCGAACCTTACCCTGTGGATCCAGCATCGGAACATCATCCAGGTACATGTGCGTGGAAATATCGCCCGGCCGCAACTTACTCGACACCAATTCTTCATAAGGCCGTTCCGGACGGAAGGTTCCGAAGTCGACCATCACCGGGATGTTGGCGATCGTTCCCGCCTCCACCGCGCGCTCCACCGGCGTCCATTCCGGGCCATCATAGTGAGCCGTCTTGATGCCCACGATTACTTGCGGATATTTCAGCGCCTGGGCCGCGGCTGCCTGGGCATCCATCTCGCTCAACTTTTGTTCGTACTCCGGACGCATACCGCTGCCGACAATATTGATAAAGGCAAGAATGCGGGTGATGGAGCGGTCAATCACCCGATCCTTGAAGTCGGGAAAGTTCTTCCAACCAGAACTGCCCGCATCTACGCCCGTCGTCACTCCGCTGCGTAGCGTAAAACCATCCGGATACACACTATGGTCGCCGGCATATGCACGCCGTTCGCCCGTGCCCGCGTACACATGAACGTGAATGTCCACCAGGCCGGGAGTGACATAAAAGCCGGAAACATCCACCACCTTTGCGCCGGGTCCCGCTTGAATATGCTCGGCGACTTCTGCAATCCTGTGATCCTTGATGGCGACATCGCGAACTGCGTCGATCCCATTTTTCGGGTCGATGACATGGCCACCTTTGAGAACGAGGTCATACGATGGTTGCCCGTGAAGCACCGGCGAAGGCAAAAACGCAAGCAACAAGAAGAGCCTCAGTAAACGTAACGGCGCAGTATCTTTTTTTTGGACAGCGTGACGAACTTCCACGATAAGGTATCCCCTCGACGGATCAGGCAGCTTTTCTCAACGTAAGCACAAAGGCACAGCCGCTGTAATTCCAGCGGCTGTGGTGGAGGAACAGCGAGCGACGCTGGGCTAGAAAACGATCTTTCCTGCCAACTGAAGCACGCGCGCGCTGCTGCCGGAGCTGTTCTTCTGGGTCTGGTAAAAGGTGCCAAAATCACCCCATGTGGTGGAATCATTCGGGTCCCAGCCACCCTGCATGTCCGAGTTCGGGTTATACAAGTTAGGGTGATTGAAAACGTTCTGAGCCTCGGCACGGAATTGGAACTTCAACCTCTCCCAGATCCCGAACTCCTTGAAGATCGACGCATTCACATTTGCAAAGCCGGGGCCGTAGAGCGGGTTTCGATGTCCAGTACCGAAGGTAAACTGCGTCGGGTATTCAAATGCCGAACCGTCGATGCAGGAGCCGCCCGGGTTACTAATGTAATACTTGGTGGTGCATTTGGCAGAGGGCAGATGCACCCAATTGGGCCTTTGCACGTTTCCGTTCGGCTGGCTGACGTTGGCCTGGTCGTCATCAAGATAGACGTTATAGGGGAGGCCGGTCTGCAGGGTTACGATGGCGTTCAACTGCCACCCGCCCAAAGTGTTCTGCATCAGATAGCCGGAGCCGCCGAACTTAGGCAGATCATAGTTGGCAATGCCGACAAAGCGATTGCGGATGTCCCAGTTCGAGCTGGCGTAATCCAGGTTGATATCGTACTGATCCATCGTGGTGCCGCCATTGTTTGAGTTATCCGAGAGGTCCAGATCGTGGGACCAGGTGTAACTCGCCTGGCCGGATAGCCCATGCGTCGTGCGCTGGCGAAGAATAGCGGTGAAACCGTTGTAGTGAGAATATTCGTCATTCTGAATGGTGCGGATCCTGCCGAAGAGCTGGTTCGGGCGGCGTTCGTTTATGTCTGCCCACAGGACCACCGGGCTGGGGCGAGTTGTTATAGAAATCCCGGTCAAGATGGATGGCATGCGATCCGATGTACTGCAACTCCGCGCCGGCGCCTTTCCACAACTCCTGCCCCCAGGACAGGTTCCATTGATAAAGTTCCTGGGTCGGCAGGTGTGGACCCATGGTGACTGCATTCACATAGGTGCCGGGAATGCCCGCCATGGGAGAGCCTGCGCCGGCGCCGGGAGTGGGATTGGTAAAAGTCAAAAGGTTGGTCGCTTGACCGTTGTACGCGACAGAAGCGGAAAGCGGATAATTCTGCGTGGTCAGAGTATAGGTATTTAGCTGGTTGGCGTTCCAGTAGATGCCAAAGCCGCCGCGGAGCACAGTTGTTTCCGTGGCCCGATACGCAAAGCCAAGCCGCGGCGCCCAATTGTTGTGCGTCGGGTTGATGAATTTGAAGCCCGGTGTCGGCTTGAATTCCGCAGGGGTGGTTGCCGTGGTTGCCGGAATAAGAGCGGTATCGGTCGCATTCAGAATCCGGGTGTAGCCATTCAGGCTGTAGGGCACCGTCGGCAATTCATAGCGCAAACCATAATTTAACGTGAGCTTCGGAAGCACCTGCCAGTTATCCAGCACGAAGAATCCGTCTCGCCATTCACCAATCGATCCCTTCGTGGGGAAAACTGGAGTGGTTGCGGACTGGGCCAGCCCCAAAACGAAATCGGCCGCACCGTAGCCCGTGCTGGTATAGCCCGAATCTGCGCTGCCCGGGGTGCCGTTAAAGTTAAAGATGCCGCGCGCATCGTTCGCCGCTTCCCGCCCGATGGTGAGTTTCCGCAGCTCGAGGCCGGCCATGATATTGTGCCGCCCGCGGGTGTAGCTTAACTCATCGTAACCGTCGATGGTTCGATCATCCTGATACCAGTTGGCGCCCGTGTTCCCGAGTGTCGGGCCGCCTCCAAGGACATCGACATTGATGGACGGTATCCCAGGATTGCCGTATAAAGTGTCGGAATTGAAGCCAGGGATTCCCAGCGCCGTACCGGCATCTTTTGGCCCGTTGACAGCAAAATAATCAAGATTGTTGGACAGAACTGTATTCAGGCCGATGCGGAAATCATTCACCAGGTTTGGCCTGATGATATGGGTGTAACCAATGGCGTAGTTTCGCGAGTGCGTAGGCCCGAACGACGCGTTGGTAGGAAAGTTAGAGCCGTTGTCGATCGTGATGTTCTGCCAGTGATAACGGAAATATAGCCGGTCCTTATCGCCTATATTTTCGTCCACGCGGTCCAGCGTCTGCGTAATCACGATGTTGTTGGGGAAGTTGCTTTGCAAATTATTTTGCACCCCACTGAGGTTGGGCGACGGCATATACGCCTCCAACTTCTTCGAGATCATGGCCGACGGGCTACCCAACTCAGAAGCCGGAATCTGATTGTTGGGATAAGGCAGGCCGGTGAACGGGTCGGTAATCGGCACTCCGATCGCGGAGAAGTCTCCGCTTCTCTCCGCTGACGTAAGCGTCGATGCAATGCCGGTAGACTCCGATATCTGGTTCAGTTTTTCCCAGGAAGCGAAGAAGAATGTTTTGTTCTTGCCGTTGTAGAGTTTTGGAAAATAGACCGGCCCGCCCAGGTCGAATCCGTACTGGTTGTAGTGGTTGATCGGCTTGGGAGCGCCCGGTTGATCGAAGAAATCGTGCGCATTCAGGGCCGTGTTCTGAATGTAGTCGTAGACTGCCCCATGCAAATCGTTGGTTCCCGACTTGCTGACCAGGTTGACGTGCAGCCCCAGGTACGAACCATACTGTGCCGGATAATTCCCGGTTTGCATCTGTACTTCAGAGATCATGTCCGAGCTTGGCCGAGCGGGCGCCGTGGTGATCAGGTTATTCATGATCGAAACACCATCGAGCGTCATACTGCTCTGAATCTCACGTTGGCCTGCACCAATGAAGTCCTCTCCTGGCGGCACGTTGTTGTAGCCGGAAGAAGGTCCGATGGTGACATTCGACGCGGTTGCGGCAATCTCCAGGGCGTTGTGCCCCATCAGAGGTAAATCCTGCACCGCCTTGGTATCGAAGGTTTCGCCGATCGTGGCGTCATCGGTTTGTATCGGCGGAGTAGAGGCCGAAACCGTAACAGTCTGCGTCTCAGATCCCGCCTTGAGCGAGAAATCCGTGCGCACTGCCTGATCGATGGGCACGATGGTGCCCGTCTTTGTCAACTTGCTAAAGCTTGTCTGCTCAACCGTAATGTCGTAGGTGCCCGGAGGAATGAACTTGATGGAATAGTAGCCCTGCGCGTTGGTCGTGCCCGGGTAAACCACTCCGGTTGATTCCTCCACGGCCGTCACCTTGGCTCCAACCACAGCGCTGCCGGACGAATCCAGCACCGTCCCCACCAGGGCCGTATTATTGGCGACCTGAGCCTGCGTAAAGGTAGCAAAAGTAAACACCATCAGGACTGGACAAAGGGTAAGTAGACGTTTCATTCTCTTGGGCTCCCTTCAAGTTGGGGCGCAAACGAATCTGCGCCCGGTGGGAAACTTATGCTTTTCCGAGCGCTTTCGCCCTGCGAGTATGTCTAAACCAACTGGGCCTGCCTAAACGAACCATCATTCACTAGAAAGCTGGAATCGTCGGGTCCGGGTACCAACAGCGTGGGGGTTCGCGATGTGAGGATTAATCAGGATTTCACTACAGGAACAACAAGCTGTCATCAGGCTGCAGACATGGCTGGATATAGGACATTTGCCCTATATGGTCTACGTGAGAACCGACCATCATGAGACTGAGTCCCGTAGGGACGGCTGAACTTAGCCCAGGACGCAGTCCTGGGTTAGCGTGCGCCCTTGAAAAGTCCCGTAGGGACGACTGAAAAAACTATCGGACCGGGAATTCTAAATGGTGGAATACCTTTAGTTTGAGGCGTTCAGGAGATCGCGTCCAGGTAACTTCCAGTCGTCCCTACGGGACTTTTCATCCCTCGGATTTCTACCCAGGACTACATCCTGGGCTAAGTTCAGCCGTCCCTGCGGGGACTGGGCCTTATTCCCAATGCACCAACCCGCGTTGGATCGCGCAGATGGCAGCCTGTGTCCGGTCACGAACGCCCATCTTATCCAGCACGCTGCTCACGTGGATGCGCACCGTTTTCTCGGCAATACCCAACTGCTGGGCAATGTCACGGTTGCACTGCCCGCGGGTAATACAGGTAAGTACTTCGCGTTCGCGGGGAGTGAGCTCTACCAGAGAAGTCCGTTCCGCCAGGCGGTCCCGCGCGATCGGCGGAAGATAGCGCATGCCCTTGTGCACGGTGACGATGGCTTCTACCAGCTCCTCTCCACTTGCGTTCTTGTTCAAGTAAGCCATGGCCCCGTTACGGATGGCGCGATAGATATCCTCGCTGCCCTCGTAGTTACTAAGAACCGCGATCTTGGCTGTCTTACACAGCCTGCGAATCGCTGTAATGGCATCGAACCCGCTGACGCCCGGTAAGCGGAGATCCATTACGGTAACGTCCGGCGCATGCTGGCGGTACATCTCGACGCCACTGGCGCCATCGCTCGCCTCGGCCACCAACGAGATGTCACCGCGCCCGTTCAAGACAGAGCGCAAAGCCATGCGCGCGAGGAAATGATCTTCAATCAAGAGCACCCGGATGGACATGCGTCATCCTCCCTGCACCTGCATGCGAAAGGGCACATGGACCAGGATCTCGGTGCCATTGCCGGCTGATGTCTCTACCCGAAGACTCCCACCAAGCTTGCGGGCACGTTCTTCCATGACGGGAATTCCAAAGTGGCCATAGAGCGCAGCGAGCTTGTCGGACGCGCGAAAGCCACGTCCATCATCCTTGACCGATAAGCTGAGCCAGTCCGCATGGTATTGCAGGTGGACGGAGATGATGCTCGGCACCGCATGACGGAGAGCATTGGTGACCGCCTCCTGCCCGATGCAGACCAGATGATGCACGGAGCCAGGGGTCAGGGGCACTTCCTGCCCTTCCACCTCCAGCCGCATGTCGACCCCCTCCTTGGCACTCAGGGGCTTCAATGCGTTCGACAACGCGCTCGAGAGCGGTCCCGTCGCCTCCTCGTTCTCCCGCAAGTCCCAAAGGATACGGCGTGCCTCCGCCTGGCAGTGCCGAACCATGTTTCTTGCCAGCTCACAAGCCTTCGCTGCGGCGCTCGTCTCGCTGCCCAGCAGACCGTGCCGTAGTTTCCATTTGCCATGCGATGGCGGCAAAGCCCGCCATCAAGGTGTCGTGCCACTCCCGCGCAATGCGATTGCGTTCTTCGAGTACTACGCCCAGCTCTCCCTTGGCCCGAGCCAGCTTCCAACGGAACAGCCGCACCGCAGCCACCGCTGCCGCGACGCACAGCAATGCGTAAAACCACCAGGCCTGATAAAAATACGGCCGCTGATAAACAGCAACGCTGGCTACGTCATCGTTCCAGGCCGAACCCGCATTGCGCGCGTCCACCAGAAAACGATAATGACCGGGAGGAAGCTTTCGATAGTGTGCGCCTCTGAATCGCGTCACCGTCCAATCCCGATCATACCCATCCAGCTTGTAGCGGAATTCCATCTGCGCCGGGTTCGACAGATTTTGCGAATTGAACTGAAAGACCAGATCTTCCAGACCCGGCGATAGCTCCAATCGGTCGTTCACATGCACGCTGGCATCTTCCACTAATGCCCCGGTTAACGCCGCCGGATGCGCGGCCGGAGGAACCGCCTCTTCGGGATCTGTATGAACCAGGCCTTTGGCAGTGGCAAACCACAGCGTTCCATCCTTAGCTCGAGTGGAGTGCGGCTGCGCCACGCCAAGACACTCGCTGCTCGGCATGCCGTCAGCTTTTCCTAGCAACACGTAATCCAAGGTTTTTCTCTTCTGCGCAGCCAGCTCTTCGAGTTGTTGTCGCTGTACCCGAATGATCCCCCGGGAAGTGGCCATCCACAGAAATCCCCGGCCGTCATCGAGCACGGAGAAAGACTGTGTGGTCCACCATTCCGTTTGTCGTATCCAGGTGAACCGGGTGGTCGCCCTTGAGCCAGTCGAGACCTCCTCCTTTGGTGCCCACCCATACATTCCTGGCGTTGTCGATCGAGATAGACAACACATAGGGATGAGAAAGCCCTTCCACCATGCTGACCTTGTCGCCCACCACCCGATATAGCCCCGCGGACGTGCCCACCAGAATCGAACCATCGTCACTCTGCGCCAGGCAGGTGACTCAGTTTGTCTTTCAGCAGGAGAACACCTTTGTTCTTTGCCGGAACTCCGTCTGCGTAGTGCAGCAGTCCGGTGTACGTACCTACCCAAAAGCCACCGTTCTTGTCGCTTAGCAAGGCGCTTACGGCATCGGTGAGCGTTTCACGGCCCAGCAGAATATGCTCGAAGGCATAGCCCGTTGTAGCGGAACAGCCCATTGAACCAGGTGCCGATCCAGACATTACCGGCAGCATCTTCCTCCAGTCGTTCGGATCGCAGTAGAAGTTCCCGGTGAAAGTTCGCGTTGGAAACGTCCCTGTTTAAGCCGGAATAGTCCGTTGCCCCAGGTCCCAATCCACAAGTAACCCTCGTGATCCTGGAGGATCGCGGCAGGCTGCGCCTCGCGCAGTTCTCGCGGCTCATCGCGCAACGGAATCAGCGTCGCTATGCGCCAGCGAGCGAGGCCTCCACTGGAGAGGCCAACCCACAGGTTGTGCTCATCATCTTCGAAGAGTGAGCGCACAAAGTCGTCGGCCAGGCCGTCCTTGGTTGTCCAGCACGAAAACTTCGATCCTGAAACGCGGCAAAGCCCATGGGTACGCGTACCGACCCACATGTTGCCCTGGTAGTCGCCAACCAACGCGGTAACCTCGTACGTGAATCCTGGGACATCTTCCTGCGTGTATTGCTCGGTGATCTTGCCTGCAGACGGCGTCAGGCGCACCAGCCCGTCACGCAGGCCGACCCAGAGTACGCCGCGACGATCGTAATAAATCCCGACCGCATCGCCCGTCGTCTTGTGGTGAAACTGATGGTGTTCCAGAATATGGGTATGCACGCCCCGCGCCGTCAGATGAAACACTCCGTCGGAGGTAAGCACGAAGATGCCCCCACGCCCATCTTCGGCAAACGGCGTAGTGATATCGCCCGAGACCGGGCCGAGTTGATCGAGCAGCTCGACGGATTGCGTTCCACCGTGAACCGTGATGCGTTCGATGCCATCGTGGGTAGCCGCCCAGATGGTGCCGGCCGCGTCCTCGAACAACCCGCGAATGCGCTCCTGGTAGAACCCAGCCTGCTCACTGACGTTCACTGCGGTGCCCGCGGTCTGCCGGATAATTCCCCGGTCGTCGGTGCCGATCCACAGATCGCCGCTACGGCTTAGCAGCAGGGAGTTCACAGGTTCGCTGGCAGCCGGGTCCTTCGCGTCCACGCGAATCGGGCTAAACCGCAAACCATCAAACGAAGCAACGCCACCATACGTAGCAATCAACAATCGCCCACCCGGCACCTGGGTGATCGCGCGCAGCTCACTCTGTGGCAAGCCATCCTCCACCTGCCACTCCTGCTTTTGATACTCAGAAAGCCGCACAGTAGCGGATAGAGCCGGCAGACAGCAACAAGGGCCCAGCACAAGAAGCGCGACCCAGCCTGACAGCCTGTGCCGTTCGCGAGGTAAACGCGGCGCAATGTTCTTGTGAGCCATAGAAAATAACCGAGGGATGGCTTTACCCCATCACAACCCTGCCTACTTTTGCAACTTATTTCTGAAAGTGTCCCGAACCGAGGGCACAGCTTCAGCCGTGCCGCAACAGACTGGGCCGATGAGGGTTTTCTGCGTGAGAACTACCCTTTGTAAATCCAAATCTACGCGCTTTTCTGATAGCCGCCGGTCTCATGTTTTGTATCAGGGCACAGACCAAAAAAGACCCGGGCTTTAGGGTGTGTGAGAACCAGGATTTACGAATTTAGTCCCGAAGGGACGGCTGAAAGTTGTCCAGCATTGAATCGTAGCCTATTTCCAGCCGTCCCTACGGGACTCTTCAACGCTGCAAGCCGCCCCAGGACTGCGTCCTGGGCTAAGTTCAGACGTCCCTACGGGACTCGTTGGCGAGTTGGTCGTCTAAGCCGTTTCCCAAACGAGCTTGGCATTCGCTAATTCCCGGGCGCCCAGCGCCCCCAATTCCCGCCCAACGCCGGAACCTTTCACTCCGCCAAAGGGCGCGCGCGGATCCGACCGGACAAAGTCGTTGATAAAGACCGCGCCCGCTTCGATCCGCGCCGCAACCGCATTGGCCCGTTCGGCATTCTTACTCCACACCGCGGCGCCCAAGCCGAACTCCGTATCGTTGGCCAGCCGGATCGCCTCTTCCTCAGTCTTGAAAGAGAACATCAATGCCACCGGGCCAAAAAACTCCTCCCGTGCGACCGGCGCGTCGTGAGGAACATCGACCAACACCGTAGGAGCATAAAAGTAACCCGGTCCCTCGAGCGCTTTACCTCCGGTGAGCACACGGCCACCCGCAGCGATCGCATCCGACACCTGGCGTTCTGTCGTCGCCCGCAAGTCCTCACGGGCCTGCGGACCCATGCGGGTGCTGGCCAGAAGCGGATCTCCAACCTTTAACGAGGACGCCTGTTCGACAAATGTCTTGATGAAAGCATCGGCGACCGGCTCCGCAATCAGAAAGCGCTTGGCCGCAATACAGCTTTGCGCGTTGTTGGAGTAGCGCGAAGTCACGCCCAACTGCGCTGCTTTTGCGATGTCCGCATCTTCCAGCACGACAAACGGGTCGGAGCCGCCGAGTTCCAGCACCACCTTCTTGCCCTGCAGCCCCGCCTGCTGAGCTACCGCGCGACCGGCCGCCACGCTACCCGTAACCGTCACTGCGCGTATGCGTGCATCTGCGACCATGGCCGGCACCGCATTGCGCTGAACCGAAACATTCACGTACAGCCCTTCAGGGCCGCCAGCATCGCCAACCAGCGCTTCCAGCGCCAGTGCGCATCCCTGCACCGTCTCGGCATGCTTCACCACCACCGTGTTCCCCACCAGCGCAGCAGGAATGAAGAAGCGCAGCACCTGCCAGAAGGGGAGATTCCACGGCATGATAGCCAGCACCGGACCCAGCGATTCATACACCACGCGCCCCGGAGTTCCGGGAATGGCCTCGGGCTGGATATACGCCGCGCCCTCCCCGGCAAAATGCCGCGCGCCGAATGCAGCTTTTTTCACTTCGCCCAGTGCCTCGCCGATCGGCTTACCCATCTCCAGCGTAATCAGCCGCGCGTAGTCATCTGCGCGCTTTTCCAAAAGCTCTGCCAAGCGAATCAAAAAAGCCGTCCGTTCAGAAAGCGGAGTACGCGACCACTTCTTCCATGCGTCCCAGGCGCTTTGCAAGCGAACGTCTACCTCTTGGGCGCTATGCTCCGGGTAAATATTCAGAAGCTTACCGGTAGTAGGGTTTGTCGACTCGAATGCCATAACCTTATCCCTTCAAAGACAACTGAGGCACATCCATCCAACGACGCTCCGCCCAGCTCTTCATTCCCAACTCTGCCAACTGCACGCCCTTCGCCCCTTCGAGCAAGTCAAAGCGCCACGGCTTGTTCTCCACCACGTGACGGATAAAGTCTTCCCACTGCAGTTTAAAGCCGTTCTCATAGGTCTGCGTGTCGGGTACCTCTTCCCATTGGTCGGCAAACACCATGGTCTGGGGAAGGTCCGGGTTCCACACCGGCCGCGGAGTATTCACGCGATGCTGCGTGTAGCAACGGCTCAAACCGGCAACCGCCGAACCATGGGTTCCATCCACCTGGAAGGTCACCAGGTCATCGCGCCTGACGCGCACAGCCCAGGACGAATTGATATGCGCGATCACTCCACCTTCGAGCTGAAAGGTGGCATAGGCCGCATCATCCGCATCGGCTTTGTAGGGTGCTCCACTCTCATCCACACGCTCGGTGATGTGGGTGGCGCCGATGCAGCTCACCGCCTTCACCGCGCCAAACAAATTGTCCAGCACGTAGCGCCAATGTGGCAGCATGTCAAGAATGATGCCTCCGCCATCGGCTTTGCGGTAATTCCACGAGGGCCGCTGCGTAGGCTGCAGGTCGCCTTCAAATACCCAGTAGCCGAATTCACCCCGCACCGCGAGCATCCGCCCGAAAAAACCGGCATCCTTCAGCATGCGCAGCTTGCGCAGCCCGGGTAGATACAACTTGTCTTGCACCACGCCGCTCTTCACCCCGCGAGCATCAGCCAGGCGAGCCAAGGAAAGCGACTCCTCCAGCGTTTCTGAGAGCGGCTTCTCGCAGTAAACGTGTTTGCCGGCTTCGATCGCGCGTTTCAGCAGAGGCACACGCATCTGGGTCGATCCGGCGTCGAAGAAGATCGTGTCTTCGGGATTGGCGAGCGCAGACTCCACATCTTTCGCAACCCGCTCGATGCCATGGCGCGCCGCAAGGGAAGACACCTTTTCCAGGTTGCGTCCCACGAGGATAGGGTCGGGCATCGCCCGGTCGCCATTAGAAAGCGTGACCCCGCCCTGCTCCCGGATGGCCAAAATCGAACGGACCAGGTGCTGGTTATAGCCCATTCGGCCCGTAATGCCATGCATGATGATGCCGATGCGACGACTAGACACTGTTCATTCTGCCTTTTATAGTTTCTAATGTTTGTTTTATAAGTAGCGTTCTTGAGTGGACCATACGGGCGCTTTGACTGTCAAACAATCTTAGAGCATCCTACGGGGGGGTCGTGAACAAGCAAGCGTTGCTGCGGGTCATGGTTTGTTTTTGCTTAGTCTCGTGGACAGCGGTGGTCCTGGCTGCCAATGACATCCCGAAGGCCGCTTGGTCGCGGCCCATCGGGCTCCCGCTCGACAATCCGGGTGTGACCAAAGATCCGGGCATGATCGACGATGGGTATTGGCAGGGAGCGCCCGTTGGCGGGATGGGGGCAGGCACCTTCTCCCGGTCCTATCGCGGAGACTTCTCCCGCTGGCACATCAAAGCCGGCGTTCACAAATACGAAACCGTTTATGTGGACGAATTTGCCATGTTCCAGAAGTCCGAAGGCGATCCGGCAGGAACAGCACGTGTCCTGATGACTGGCCATCCTCAAAACGGTGAACTCGCCAGTTGGGCATGGGACTACCCCGTGGGCGCTGGGGAGTACTCAGCCTTGTATCCAAAGTCCTGGTACGACTACAAGTGGGACAAATTTCCCGCGCACGTGGTGCTGGAACAATATTCCCCTGTGCTCCCGGACAACTATCGCGAATCCAGCTACCCGGTTGCAGTTTACCGGTGGCATGCGGAGAATCCGACTGACCATCCAGTCACGGTTTCCGTGCTTCTCTCCTGGGCCAATATGGGCGGTTGGTTTCGAACCTTTACTCATGACTTCAACGGCACACCCAACCAGGGCAACTACAACCAGTTTGTCAGTGAAGCTGCTGGATCTGCCGGCACCATGAAAGGCGTCGTCTTCGACCGCGGCCGTGATGGAGCGACACTGAACGAATGGGACGGCCAGTTTGCCATCGCTGCGCTCGAGAGCCCAGGCGTAGAGGTCACCTACCAGACAACCTTTCTCGCCCAGGGCGACGGAAAGGCAGTGTGGGCACCGTTTGCCAAGGACGGACGGCTTGCGAACAGCACCACGTCCTGGGTAAGCGACAGCGAAAAACTCGCCGGCGCCATCGCGCTTCGTTTTACGCTGCAGCCCGGAGAGAAAAAGATCATTCCCATGGTGATTTCGTGGGATCTTCCTGTGGTGCAATTCGGTCAAGGAAGGAAGTGGAACCGGCGCTACACCGACTTCTATGGCGCCAACGGCAACAATGCGTGGAAGATAGCTCGCGATGGCCTGCTGAATGCCGCATCCTGGAGCGATGCCATCGACAAGTGGCAGGCGCCCTACATCAACGACGACAGCAAGCCGCTATGGTATCGAGGCATGCTCTTCAACGAGCTCTACGCCCTCGCGGATGGAGGCACCTTCTGGGGCCGCCAGGTGGGCACGGACAAGACGCTTCCTGCATCCTTTGCGCTGTTGGAGTGTTTCGACTACGCCTATTACGCAACCTTGGATGTTCGTTTTTATGCATCGCTGCCGCTGCTAAAGTTCTGGCCGGTCATCGACAAGCAAGTACTCCGCGAATTTGCCGCTACAGTTCCGCGTGAGTGGCCGGAGAAGGGCCTGTGGGTTTGGAAAACGCAACAGACTGGCGAGCCCGTGCTCCACAAACGGAAAAAGAAGGGCGCCGTGCCACACGACCTCGGAGTACCTGAGGGCGATCCTTTTGTTGCCGTCAACCAGCCGGGCTGGCAGGACACCAACGACTGGAAAGATCTCAACTCCAAGTTCGTGCTCATGGTCTACCGCGACTACGTTCTGACCGGCCGAAAGGACACGGCATTTCTCCGCGAGACCTGGCCCGCAGTCCAGGACGCAATCGCGTACCTGCGCCAATTCGATCACGGTGGAGGAGTTCCCGAAAACGGCGGCTATCCTGATCAGACCTACGACTCATGGGTCGTACGAGGAGTCAGCGCCTACTCCGGCGGCTTGTGGTTGGCAGCCCTGCGCGCGGGCGAGGAGACGGCACGAATACTAGCCGACAAGCCGGCGGAGGACACGTATCATCAACTGTTTCATAAAGCCCAGCAAACGTACATCAGCAAGCTCTGGAACGGCGAGTACTTCCGCTACGACACGGAGAGCGAAAACCAGAATGCGATCCAGGCCGACCAGCTTGCGGGGCAGTGGTACGCCAACATGCTTGGCTTAGGAGACCTGGTACCTCACGAGATGCAGTTGTCTGCGGCAAAGAAAATATTCGAAGTCAACGTCATGAAGTTTGCCGGAGGACAAATGGGAGCGGCCAACGGGCTGAACGCCGATGGGTCGGCAATCGACAACGTGCAGGCAAAAGAAGTATGGGCCGGGACTACATTAGGCTTCGCCGCCCTGCTGGAGAGCGAAGGCATGAAAGATGAAGCGTACAAATCCGCCTGGGGTCTCTATCACGTCATCTATGAAACCAAAGGCTACTGGTTCCGAACGCCCGAAGCCTGGGACATCACGGGAAACTTTCGAGCCAGCATGTACATGCGCCCAGCAGGTGTTTGGGCAATGGAAATGACACGGCCGCCGCCGAAACCGTAAACGGGGAAGCCTCAAACAACGCCGAGAATCCAACCCTCAATGTCGGCAATCTTCCGTTCCTTCGCCTCTAAATCCAGGTCAACAAACCCAGCAAGCGAACCAGTCCTATCCGCACGACGCAACCACGCTGTAATGGAGTACGCATCGTGCTGGTGCCTATCGCGACCCTCCTGTGGGAACAACTTACTCCACAAGGCCGGATACACCTCCGCGACCGCTGATCGTCCCTCCGGAATCCGCCATCCATCAAACGGCCAGAAGTGAGCATCCGTGTGCGATCGGATAAAACGTAACCACGGCAGACCGCTATGCGTAGACTTCGCAACCGAGCCCTGCACGTTAAAATGAAAGACAGACTTAGCCCCCCGGGCACGTACCTCTGTGATGCGTCGCCAGGTCGATCTCCCCATCCGCGCCGCCCCATTTCCATGCATACCATCCCGAACAAAATCTACATACATGTGCTCATCATCGGTAGGCCAATGGCGCTGAAAGTCGTCCAGGAAAGCACCCCAATTGAGAGGTAAGTTGTACTTTTCAAAATACCGCAGAGGAAAGGAGAAGCCGTGGTCGATACCAACCAGCGTCGGCCTACTCTCGGAAAGCAGCTCTACCAATCGCTCCGCGATGCCACGACGAGTCCAATATTTTCTTGGCCCCGCCGGCGGTGGAACCTCGATCGGCAGCGACACTCTATCCGCGATGTACATACGCAAACCACGGAGGCTTGACGACGGCGTCTCGGCACCGGAGTAGTCAATCCCGATATAGCGATCAAAAGCCATGCCGATCACGCCAACAGCTGATTCACCGCCCGATCCGATTCGGCGATTGAAGCGCGATGATCCATAATCCCCGAGAGATCTGAATTGGCAAACGCGATCTTCCCAAACGGAGCGCGCCGCATCACCTCACGAGGAGCAATCTTGCCCTCTGTCCCAAAGAAGAATCCCGGCTGGCCACAAAGATAAGCATGGCCCCAGCGATTGACAATAATGCCGGCAAGATCCCGCCGCGCGTCAAACCCGCTGCGGGCAAACATCAGCGTCATCTGTTCGCGCACCAACCGTTCATATTCCGAGTACGGCGTGCTCAGCAGGCGCATCCTTCCCCGCGTGCACTGCTGCGGCAATGGAACGCCGGGCTCCGTAAAGGTAATTTTCAAACGCAACACCGTTGGATCGTCAGGACCGATGGTAGGCGGAACTTCAGAAAATGTGGCCACTTTGCGGACCGCAAGCCAGCTGTACAGACCCTCGAAACACTGGCATTCGGTAATGCCCATCTTCGCCATAAACCGCCAGTTGCGCAAAGCAACATTAATCACGGCGCAGGGCATGCGATAGAACTGCTGGTACGCAGCGCGATAGTTCTCCGGCAAATCGGAAATAGTTCTCGCCGTAGTCCACCCCGCGGACATCACCACCGAACGTGCGTGCACGGTATGAAGCCGGCCCTCCACCGCGTAACTCACGCGCACGCCGTCTCCCTCGTGCCGCACATCCGCCACGGTTGCACCCAGCCGTATCCGTACCGGCTGACCCTCGCGATCAAGCTTGGTGAAGTCCACCGGCCCGTTACACATGCCAGCCAGTGTGTTCGGGCCAGGCAACGCCTCCGGGATCATGGCTTTCACAATAAAGCGCGCGATGCCCGTGTTCCCGCCGGGGAAAATCTGTTCCCCCACCTCGTTCTTCCAGGGGAACAATACTTCCGGAGCGTAGTTCGCATACGCGGAGTTCTCGTCCGCGGAAGAGCCCGCCCAATCCGCCGCCACCGGCATATACGTGCGGATGAATTCGCGGGTCAGGCCGTCCCGCTGCATGAGGTGCTCTTCAAAACTGATGCGGTCAAGGGCCCGCGAAATCTCATCGCCATCCACCTTGGGTGGAACAAACGATGGATCGCCGTCGCGCTCTTTCAGCAGCTGCTGCTTGATCGGCTCAGGCAGAGGCGCGCCCGCAAGCCGCTTTCCCCATGGATCGAACAGCCACAACCCCTCGGGATGGCCGTGGCGTGCACCAAAAAACATTCCGGAACTCTTACTGCCCCTGGCATAGGGAAGCGTGTTGACATCCAGCTCCGGCTGCCCTCCGCCCCACTTCTGATACTCGAGAGGTTTACCGTCAAAGCCGATCGACTCGTAAAATCTTTGCGTGAGCGAGGAGGGCAGCGAAGGAAAGTAGGTCGCCGAACCCTGCCCCGCAATTAACCGGTGTCCATCCACCATGAATTCGTTACGCCGCGCTTCCCCACCGAAAATCGCGTGATCTTCCAGCACCAGGCAGCGTTTCGATCGCATAGTCTTTTCCGAAAACAGGTGAGCGGCTGCCAATCCGCTAATCCCACCACCGACAACTACGCAATCGAAGGTTTCTCCGGTCGCTTGCGCCTTCTTGAGCTGCCCGGCATAAAGTGCATCCCGGATGCCATGACCTGCGGTCATGACCGCATGCGTATTGCCGTTTGCTGTGGCGTAGTCTCCCACTCCGCCGTAGCCGTCCCAATCCTCTTGCGCCATCATCGGCGCAGGAAACGGACGTCCATCGAGAAAATCGGCCCGGGCCATCTCGGCGTCCATGCCAAGCGCGCGGTCTGCTGGTGAGCCCTGTGGTTTTTGCGGCGGAAGTCCCACTCGGTGTCTCCTCACGGGATCTGGTGCTACACTTCGACCACTGTACTATAGAACGTTTCCTTACAAAGTTCGCCACCTTCAGGGGGTAGACGATGAAACGCAGACGCTTCCTTCAGTTAGCCGCAGGCACCGCAGCTGCCGCGGCGGTGCGCGCCACAGCCTTCGCTTCCGTCAACCGCGATCAGGAAGTGTTCCTTGCGATCCGTGACCGATCACTCGGCGCCGGAGACGCAATCCGAGTGCGAGCCGGCGAGCGCGTACGGTTTCACTTTGTTCATGTAGGTGGCTCGGAGGATGTTCATCTCCATCTCCCAGGTCATCGCTTTGCCGTGCTCGCGCTCGACGGAAATCCAGTGCCAACACCGGCCGCGGTCGATGTGCTTTCGCTTGCCGTGGGCGAGCGCATCCTCGCGAGCGTGGAGATGAACAGCCCAGGAAACTGGAAGCTTGGCTCGCTGAACGACGCCCAGCGCGCAGACGGACTCGGTGTCCGCGTCGCCTATGCAGGTCAGAACGGCCCTGCGCGCTGGCAGGCCCCCGCAACCGTCGACTGGTCCTACGCCCGATTCAGCGCGGCGAACCGTGCGGTTCCCCCGGCTGATCATACGATCGAAACGCTGCTTGAGAAAAATCACTGGGTCATCGATAGCCAATCGCACGCGGATCTTGATCATCTCTCCTTCCCACCGGGCCACCGATATCGACTGCGCATGATGAATGCCACGGATCGAGCTCATCCCGTGCGCCTGCCCCATCACAGCTTTCAATTGACGCGGGTCAACCAGATCCCGGTCTCAGGAATCATCAAAGACACAATCCGCCTCGAACGTTACAACGTGATCGAAGCTGATGTGCTCACGCGCTTGTTTGCGTGAGCACCGGAAAAGAAACCGCAGATCTCTCCACTCAGATCCGTTGTGCATTCCGGCTGATGTATTCGTCCAACGACGCATCCGGGCCGATGTAATGAAACTCTTCAGCAGAGGTCAACCCGTACTTGCCGCCGGTCGTGCGATCGCGGGTCACAAACGCAGCCTGGATAAACTCTTGTGTCGCCTTCTCCGTATCCCCGCTCAGCTTTGGGACGCGCAGTCCCCGTTCCGCAAGGCTGTCGTTCAGATCTTTGATCATGTGGGTAATCATCGTCGCGCACGACTCGATAGCCGCGATCTTCTGCGGCACCCACGATCCGATATCCACTACTCGGTTGACCAACTGCGGTCCCCGTGCAAAGTAATACTTCTCTGAAACGGCATGCGGTTTCAATCCAGCATCGAACTGCTCAGGAAAATCCAGCAGGCCACTCGACATCCAGCACGCCGCCTCCACAGCCTGCGCGGTCACGTAGTGATCGGGATTCTCCTCGTAGTGTCCCCACGGATCGTAACTGAAAACTGTATCCACTTTAAGCAGACGAAACAGAAAGATCAGCCGGCCACGAAGTTCGGTTCTCGATACGTCATCCAGGCGATGGTTGCGATATCCAAGGTCGTAGGCTTTCCCGAACCCAAGGGCCTTCACCAACCGCGCAGTGTCTCGCTCATTGGCCAGCACCGTCTCCCCCAGGGTCAGGTGGTAAGAGTCCTTTTCGTCGTTGCTGGTTCGAATAAAGTAACCGGTGTAGCCCTCACTCAGAAGCTTCGCGAGCGTGCCTCCGGCGAAGATGGGGCCGTCATCCAGATGCGGAGTGATCAACGCCAGGACCTTCCCGCGATGAGGCTGTTCCGGTTTAGATCGCTCGATGACCACCTGCTCACTACTAAGGGCCTCGCCTCGGCCACTGGTCGCGAGCGTGGCTGCCGCCATCTCTAAAAATTCACGACGCCGCACAAAACCTCCCTGATTGTTACAACCACCGGATCCACATCGGCCGGAAAGAACACTTGACAGGTGTAGTATCTACATCGGAATGGCGATTCAGGACAAGATTTTTGGCAAACCGCTGGCGACGAGTGAAGAGCGCGCCGAGCAAATAGGTGTAGGAGCCGGCATCCCCATCTTTGGGCTCGATGCACTGACCAGCGCGGCCTACGGTCCAGAGGCTGCCCTCGCATTGTTGATCCCGCTGGGGGTCGTCGGCACGCAGTATCTTCTGCCCATCATCACCGCCATTCTGATCCTGCTGGTGATCGTTTATTTCAGCTATCGGCAGACCATTGCCGCTTATCCAAACGGCGGGGGCAGTTATACCGTCGCTACGGAGAACCTGGGTGAGAAAGCAGGGCTCCTGGCGGCTGCAGCGCTGATGATCGACTACATCCTGACCGCGGCCGTCGGCATCTCGGCGGGCGTGACCGCGATGACCTCCGCACTGCCCAAATTTCAACCGCACACCCTGGCGCTATGTCTGCTCATCCTGGCCATCCTGGCCGTAGTGAATCTGCGCGGGGTAAAGGATACCGGCACCACCTTCATCGTGCCTACATTTCTCTTCATCAGCACCCTGCTGGCGCTGGTTGCGGTGGGCGTATACAAGACCGTCGCAGCCGGCGGCCATCCCATTCCCGTAGACCCGATGCCGCCGCCCCTGCCCCAAACGGTGCAGTTTCTGGGATTATGGATGTTGATGAAGGCGTTCTCCGGCGGCTGTGCCGCCATGACCGGCGTCGAGGCGGTTTCCAACGGTGTGATGGCCTTTCGCGAGCCGCGAGCCAAAAACGCACAGCGCACCCTCACCGTCATCATCTCCATCCTGATCGTCCTCCTTTACGGCACGGCCTGGCTGACCAAGCACTACCAGATTACGGCCATGGACCCGGATGCAATCGGATACCAGAGTCTTTTGAGCCTGCTGGTGACCGCAGTTTTTGGCCGGGGCTGGTTCTACTTCTTAACCATGGGAAGCGTGCTTCTCGCCCTCGCTCTGAGCGCCAACACTGCGTTTGCAGACTTCCCTCGCTTGACCCGGGCTATCGCACTGCACGACTACCTGCCGCACGTCTTTATCCTCAGAGGACGACGCCTGCTCTTCTCCCACGGCATCTACGCTCTCACCGGCTTCACCGCAGTGATTTTGATCCTCTTCAAGGGCGTCACGGACAGGCTGATCCCGCTGTATGCGATTGGAGCCTTTCTCGCTTTCACCCTCTCCCAAGCGGGCATGGTCGTCCACTGGAAGAATGAGGAAGGCGATCATAAGGGCCGGATATGGCACCTACTGGTGAACGGAACCGGCGCGGTCGCTACCGGAGCCACCACCATTGTGGTCCTGGCTTCAAAATTCAGAACCGGAGCCTGGGTCACCGCGCTCCTGGTCCCAACCTTGATTCTGCTGATGTACTCCGTGAAGAAGCACTATACACGCGTGCGCCTCGAAACCAGAGACTGCGACCGGCTCAAAGTGTCCAACCTGGAGCAGCCCGTGGTGGTGATCCCCATGGCTGGATGGAACCGGATTTCAGAGAAGGCTTTACGGTTTGGCCTGCTGCTTTCCAAGGAAATCAAAGTCGTCCACGTTCACTCCGAGGATGAGGCACACGGAATCGATAAAGATTGGGAAGACAAGATAATTGCCCCCATCCGGGAGGCAGGTCTTCCCGATCCAGAATTAGTAACAATCCCTTCGACATTTCGGTTCATCATCTCGCCGCTCATGGATTACATCCTGCATCTCGAAAGCGAAAACCCGGGCAGGAAGGTCGCCGTATTGCTGCCTGAGCTGGTGGTGCGCCACTGGTGGGAAAACCTCCTCCACAATCAACGGGTGCAGTTACTGAAGATTTTGCTCCTGCTAAAGGGTAATCAACGAATCGTGGTCGTCAATATCCCGTGGTATCTCTAAAGGCGGTTCTACGATGACGCGGCCTCGTAGAGATCGCGAGGAGTGATTTTCCTTGAGAGAAAACCACGTAAAACCCCTTTTCTTCTACCGACCTGCAATCGTATAACCGCTACAGCGGGCGCCCGTGTACACTCAGGAATCACCCCCGCAGCCCAGGTAAAACACTAAGTAGGTCTCGAACAACGATGATCGCTTCAGGAACTGTTTTCGGGCCCTACAAAGTAGTCGAAAAGATCGGCGCCGGCGGTATGGGTGATGTCTATCGCGCGCTGGACACGCGGCTGGAACGCGAAGTCGCTCTCAAGCTCATCTCCGACAGCTTTCTCAACTCCGAACAGGGCACCGGCAGTCCTTCACCCGCCGGCACCCCCCACTCGCGCGTCCACCTTTCGCATGAGCGCTTCCTGCGCGAAGCCAAGGCAGCCGCCACCTTGAACCACCCCAACATCTGCGCCATCCACGATGTGGGGGAGCAGGACGGACAGCCTTACCTGGTGATGGAGTTGCTGCGCGGGGAAACGCTCAAGGCCTATCTCACCCATCATCGCGTGTCTTCTGCCGAGGTAATCACGCTAGGCCAACAGGCCGCCGCCGCTCTGGCCGCGGCACACGCCAGGGGTATCGTGCATCGCGATATCAAACCAGCCAATCTGTTCGTAGTCGATAGCGGACGCGACCGTAAGCAGCTCAAGATTCTCGATTTCGGGCTGGCCAAAAAGCAGGGGCCTGAAGCCTCGCCCGACTCGCGCTATTTCGACACCAAAACCGATACCGCCACGGCTACCGGGATGATGGACCTGACCACACCCGGCTCAACCGTAGGCACCGCCGCCTACATGTCTCCGGAGCAAGCCAAAGGCGACCCTCTCGACGCCCGCACCGACCTCTTCAGCCTGGGCAGCGTGCTCTACGAGATGGCGACCGGGCAGACCGCATTTGCCGGCCGCAGCACCGCCGAAGTTTTCGCCGCCCTGCTGATGAAAGATCCACCGCCCGTCAGCAGCCTCAATCCGGATATGCCCAAAGCTTTCGATCCAGTGATCGCGAAGCTGCTGGCCAAGGACCGCGATCAGCGATACCGCGGCGCGGAAGAACTTCTCGCTGCCCTCGAGGCCCTTTCTGGTTCGAGCTCGCGCCCAGCTATCGCAGTGCCGGCTCAGCCCGCCCCAACTCCTCCGCCGGAACCAGACCGGCGTCGCCCGCGCAACCGCATGATTGCCATCAGCGCTTTGCTCCTGGTGGCCTGCGCAGGTGGAGCTTTCCTATTCCGCGATCACCTGGGCAACAAGCCTGGCCCCGCGACCGGCGCGACAGAGAGCCCCTCCGCAACCGCCAAACCTGCCTCCGTAAGAGACAGCATCATTGTCGTCGGACATTATCAATAAGACCGGCGACCCGGTCTTTGATACCACCCTGAACCAGGCGCTCCGGGTGCAACTTGGCCAGTCCCCGGTGCTCGACATTATTAGCCAGCAGCACCTGCGCCAGAGTCTGCAGTATCTGGGCCGCAAGCAGGACGAGCCATTACCCCGCAAATCGCCCGCGAGATCGGCGAACGGGAAGGCGTCAAGGCGATCCTTACCGGCAGCATCGCCCCTCTTGGCAAGGCCTTCGTCCTCACCCTCACCGCCCAGAACACTGCCAACGGCGACGATATTGCCAGTGAACAAGCGACCGCGCCTGACAAGGAGCACGTACTCGAAGCACTCAACCAGGTCTCAACCGCGATGCGCGCCAAACTGGGAGAAAGTCTTTCCAGTATCCAGAGGCTGAATGCTCCGTTCGGTCAGGCCACCACTCCTTCGCTCGAAGCCTTTCGCGCCTACGCCCTGGGCGATGAAGCGCATCAAAAAGGCAACGACATCCCTGAAGCCTATGACCACTTTAAGCGCGCCCTGGAACTGGACCCAAAGCTTGCGATGGCCTGGGCCCGGCTCGGCGTCTTGAAACTGAACACGGGCGCAATCAGCGAGGCAGCCCAGAACTTCACCCGCGCCTATCAGCTCAGCGACAACGTCAGCGAGCGGGAGAAGCTTTACATTGCCGGCCACTACTACTCCACGGTCGTGGGCGATCTAAATAAGAGCATTGAGACGCTGCAGGTCGCCACCCAGGAGTATCCGCTCGACATCAGCAACTTCATCAATCTCGGTGTCTCCTACCTGCAAAATGGAGACCTGGAGAAGAGCGATGCCGCTAACCGGCAGGCTCTCGCGCTGCAGCCCGATAATGCCATCGCTCTGGAGAACGGGATCGCCGGAGCAACGCAACTCGGTCAACCCGAGAAGGCGAAGCAGTACATCGCGGAAGCGCAGCGCCTCGGCTTGACCGGAACTTCTCTCATGGCGATCGAATCTACGTTTTACGCCACCGAGTCTGACTGGAATGACGCGCAGAAAGCGCTGGCGGCAACCGCCGGCCGTCCCGACCAGTTTTCTGTCACTGCCAATTGGGGCGGTTTACTTCCGCAACTGGGCCAGTTTCAGCTCGCAAGAACCACGCTACTGCGCGCCGCGGACCAGGCGGCAAACGCTCAAGAGAAGGACGCCCAGGCCGGGGCGCTGCTCCTCGCCGCCAACGCAAGCTGGGTGGTCGATCGATGCGTCGAGCCCGATCAAACGGTCAAGCACGCCCTGCAATTGGATAAAGGCAAGGTCACGCAGATCGCCGCAGCCACTACTCTGGCGCTCTGCGATGAGCATAAGCACGCCAACCAGATGCTGTCTGATCTGGAAAAGCACTACCCGGAAGACACGCTTGTTCGGGAACTGGTTGTGCCCCAGTCCCGCGCTTGGCTGGCGCTCAAGACGGGTGATGCACAGCAGGCTCTCACCCTGCTGGAACGGGTTCGCGCCCATGATGAGGCTTCCTTTGCGCCCTACCTGCGGGGTCTCGCTTACCTGCAGCTCAAAGACGCGCGCAATGCCATCGCATCATTTCAGGATGCGACCCGTCTGAAGGGAACCGCTTATAACACCGGCAGCCCCTACGCCTTATCCTTTCTCGGGCTAGGTCGCGCTTACACCCTGGCTGGTGACAAGGCAAACGCGAAAAAGGCCTACGACACCTTCTTCACCGAATGGAAGAACGCGGACGCCGACCTGCCCATCATCGCCGTGGCCAAAAAAGAGTTCGCCCAGCTCTCATCCCCGTCGATCTGAACGTCGCGTATGGCTAACCGATTTCTTCCAGCGCCATGTGGCTTTCGGGCAGCACCTGTCCGCCATCGACTACGATCGTCTGCCCGGAGATGAATCCCGCCTCATCGCTGGCCAGAAAGAGCGCCGCGTAGGCGACATCTTCGACCGACCCAAGCCTGCGCGCGGGGATTGCCGCCGTCATCTTCGCCATGTAATCAGGTCCCAAAGCCTCCACACCTTCGGTGCGAATGTTCCCCGGAAGCACGGCATTCACGGTGATGTTGTGCGGAGCCAACTCAATCGCAGCAGTACGGATAAACCCCAGTTGACCCGCCTTGCTTGCTCCGTAGTGGCTCCACCCGGGATACCCCGTGATCGGACCGGTGATCGAAGAGGTAACCACGATACGTCCTTTACCCCGAGCCTTTAGCTGGGCCAGACACGCCTGCACCGAGAGAAACGTTCCTTTGAGATTGACATCGAGAACCTGATCCCAATCGGCCTCGCTCATCTCGAAGAGTTTTGCGGCTGGAAAAATCCCTGCGTTGCAACAGAGAACATCGATGCCGCCATATCGTTCGACAGCAGTTTGAGCCATACGGAGATTGTCTTCCGCTTTGGAAACGTCAACCGCCAGCGCACTCGCCACTCCGCCAGCGGCTCGGATTTCGGCCGCCGCTGCTTCGCCCTGGGAAAGGTCCCTCGCCGCGATGAGTACGCGAGCTCCCCGGCTGGAGAAGACGCGAGCGATGCCCTTTCCAATTCCCTTGCTTGCCCCGGTCACGATGACCGAGCGCCCTTCGATAGATGTCAGCACGTGCAATCCTGTTGGATTTCAAGATGGGTTGTGGAACTCGAGCGATTCAAACACCCGCTACTCCTTTGGGTCAAGCAGCTCACCGTCGCGGCGTCGCTATAGCTTGTCCCTCACGGCTCTGGGTATGCTGTCTCAATAACGGTCCTATCGCTTTTTTCGGAGTGCACCCATGAATCGTCGTTTGTTTCTCCAGGGGTCGGCTGCTTTCACCGGATGCAGTGCCGTTGGCCTGACAGGATGCGTGCAAAAGCCGGTTGCGCCTTCGGTTCCTGCCGCGCCTTCCCTGCCGTTCTACGATGCGCCTGGACCGATTATTCCGATTCGCGCCGATGTTGATCGCATCTTTCGCATCACGGTTTGCCTGCGCCCGTTTCGCGCTGCGGGGCCGCGGCTGGACGTTGAGCGGCTAGGCGATAAATTGGTGATTCATAACTATGGCCACGGCGGCAGCGGGTGGTCCCTGTCATGGGGCTCGGCGGATGTGGTGGTACGCAAGGCGCTTGAGGGGGCCAACGGAAGAAAAGAACTGGCTGTGATCGGGTGTGGCGCGTTGGGGTTGACAGCGGCAAGCACGGCGCAGCGCGCGGGGTTTAAGGTCACGATTTATGCCAAGGAGCGGCCGCCCTATGTGCGTTCTGCGAGGGCGACCGGGTCATGGACCCCGGATTCGAGGATTGCGTTGAGCTCGGCGGCGGCGCCGAACTTTGCCGCCGAGTGGGAGTCGATGGCCCGTACTTCTTTCGCGATGTATCAGAGCTACCTGGGAATGGCGGGCACTCCGGTCGAGTGGACAGACTGGTATTTTCTTCGTGATGAGGCTCATGGCGAACACTCATCACCGTTGCAGCCCAGCGAGCACCACGACTTCGCGCACTACGGCGATCGCATTGCCGACTTGACGCCCATGTCCCAGGATATTCCGGCGGATGAACATCCATTTCCCACCAAGTATGTGCGACGGGATAGTTCGCTGACGTTTAACATCGCCGACTACTCGCGTCAGTTGATGAACGACTTTATGATCGCGGGCGGGACCATCGAGACACGGGAATTCAAATCGCCACAGGATCTGGCTTCGCTTCGGGAGACGGTGATGATCAATTGCACGGGCTATGGGGCTCGCCAGTTGTGGTCGGACGAGAGCATTGTTCCGGTTCGTGGCCAGATTGCGTGGCTGATCCCGCAGGAGGGCGTGCACTATGGGCTCATCTACAAGGGGGTGAATGTTCTAGCGCGGCGTGATGGGATTGTGGTGCAGCCGTTCCGTGACGAAGACGAGGGCTGGAATGACAGCAATGAGCAGCCCGACCGGGCAGCTGCTGTGGCCGGGGTTGAGGTTCTCCAGGAGCTTTACGGGCGGATGGAGAAGATGCCTAAGCGGCGATCGTGATGGGTGCTCCTCACGCTCTTGGGTAAATCCGGAGACACTGGGAACATAGCTGACGCCTCATCTCAGCGGAGTTTTGCTCCTGCGTAGTTGTCTACAGTTTCGGTCCTGGTGGATCCCAGAACTGTCGCTGCGCGGATGTCTCTGCGGAGATGCTGGTTCTTCAGCACCAACTCCGCGATCAGTAACTGCAACCTCACTGTTTCATCTTCCAGCTGCCTGATTCTTGTGAGCAGTTCTGGATAAGCCGAATCGCCAGGCATGTGGCCTCTCCTCTCCAACGGTGTACGGGAATTTGTCTCTGCTGCACGCTTAATCGCTTACAGCATTCCGGGTAGCCAGCGGCGCGAAGTAGGTGCGAAACTTCCATGCCAGGAAAACCCAGAGGATGGTTGCTAGAATCGCAAGCTGCGGACCGCTCCGTTGCATCGTCAGGTGATAGGTGATGATGTTGGCGATGACGGGTGCAAGGAGGGCCAGACCCAGGGGTAGAAACTGATTGACGATCAGTGAGAGTCCCCCGAGAACCTGGACTGCGCACACAAGATACACATAGTGCGAGGTCATGAGAGCCCCCAGGAAAGCACCCGGCACTCCCGTAAGCGGGGGCGCGGGTAGAAAGTTAAGGAACCCGTTCAGGCCGAAGAAGACGAACATCAAGCCAAGAAGGATTCGCGCGACCAGTACGACGATTTTCATTTTGATTGCCTCCATTGAGATGTCGAACGACCAAGGGCAAAATCGACAGCCTTTTCGCTTTTTTTTTGCACTCCCCGGGGTTGCAGCATGCGCCGGAGCCTTAGCTCCGGCGCATTGCTCAGTTTTCTGCGTTGGCCTCAGCTTCAAGGCTACGCAGGTAATCGACAACTGCCTCACTCCAGCCGTCGATGTGGGTCCAGGCGCCGTAGCCGACGCCATTCCGCGCGCTTGCTACGTTGACCACATAGCCGCGGCCTTGCGGCGCAGGTACACGGTCGTGCGACTGCTCATCGGTGATCACGATGATGCGGTCATACGTCTCGCGCAGGCTCCGCAGAGCATGGCCAAGCCGGGTTCCACCGTGGGGCTGGCTGGACACAATCGCATCGCGCAAAGCAAAGCCACGACGCGAAGGCACCCGAACCAACTTGTCGGAGAAGCTGTAGACCTCGACTGCCTCGCATACTTCGCGAAGCAGCACAGCCAATCCGCACGCGGCATCCGTGCGCAGCATCTCTGAACGGCGAGCCAGCGGAGCATCCATGCTGCCGGAAGTGTCGACCAGCAGCACAGTGCGGCCGGCAAACTTCTCCCGTCCCGCGATAGCCTTATACATCGCCTGCTCCAAGGCTTCCTCCCACTGCGGCGCGTAGCGAGCCGCAGCCAGGAAACGGAAGGGCAGAACGCGGTCCGTCTTCATCGCAGACAAGGCGTGGAGGACAGCCTGCTCACTGACGCCTGCATCCTTCATATTGCGAAGGTTGCGCAGGATGGCGAGCGCACCCAGCTTGCGCTCCACGAGCAAGCGTTCCCAGTGGGCACGCTTGTCGCCACCCCCGGAAAGAGCTACTTCCCAGGTGTCGGGAGTGAAGAGATGCCCTTCGATGAGCCGCCTCCACAACCCAGCCTGGTCCGCGTCGATCGGCTTGGCGTGGCACAGGAAGAGTACGTCGCGCAGGCGGACTACGCCTGCACGGTCATACTTAGCCAGTGCGTACTCGTCGAACTTGGTGAACGCGGCCGCGAGGCCTTTCTTCACCTGGCCCGACAACGGTGCGCGGCCATCCGCCCAGTAGATCGCCATGAACTCTGACAGCTCGTCCGCGCGCTGAATCACGCGCGTGAGTGTCTGCGCGACCGGGGCGCGATGGCTGACATGACGGGCCATCTCGCGCACCAGGAGCAGTGGTACGTGACGCAGCTTCATCGCCTCCCGAGCTTCAACCGCAAGCGCAGCCACCTTCGCCGCATCGACCCTGGGGACAAGTTCGCGGATACGCCCTGCGATCTGCACTCCCTCTTCGTAGAACTCGTCCTCCCAGAGCATGCAGGCAAGGACGGAACGGCGAAGAGCCTGCTCGGGGGTGATCGCCTTTGCGGGCGCGCCTTCGTGCGTCCTTACCGGCATGAGGTGACTCAACTTCAAAATATTCAATTTCGCCATGCACTGCCTCCTTCCTTTCAAGCATTCCGCCGGGGAACAGGCGACTACGGATGAGCTACATGAACCTGCGTCCATGGCGGGAATCGAACCCGCGACCTCCGCTGTTTGCAAGCGGCGCTCTCCCGCTGAGAAGTATTCGTTGTCTACGCCACCGGCGAAGTTCTGTTGGCCCTATCACGCTTCTACTTCTTCCTCTTTCACCAGCCCTACCTTGGCGCGAAAGCCGACCGGCTTCAGCGAGCTGCAGGGCTCCACATCGATGGCCAGCTTGGTCATCGCGTCGTAGCTGGGGCGATTTCGATCGAGATACTTCGTACATTCCTTCACCTTGAAGGGCAAAGTAAGGTTCGGAACCACCTCGGTACAAATCACGACTAACTCCGACTCACGAAAGCCCGAGACGATGTGCGCCCAGGTACAGGTTGTGCATAAGGACGCCCACACACTCGGAGTTCCACCTTTGACATTCATCTTGCCCATGGCAAGCTTGCTTTCTATCCGGATCAACCGGAGGTGAACGGCCGGGGAACAAACGACGACAGAGCTGTTGAGGTGCTCTACCACTGAGCTACGCAGCGTACGGCTGCGGCAGGAGTCGAACCTGCGTCACCCGCTCCTGAGGCGAAGTATCTGTTGTCTACGCCACCGGCCAAACCTGAGTGCATGGTGATGGTATGCATCACCGGGGAATCAGCGAAGAGAGTTTCAGAGCGCGTTTCTTGCGGTATCTTATGCCTCGGGACTACGCCCCCATCCCGCAAAGCGGCCACTCCGGCAGGGTTTTCCGGCCCTGCTTTCTGTGTCGAGGAAGTAACTCTCTTCTTTCGCCACCGGTGAAACAAACCTCTGGTCAGGGAATAAATGCACGCGGCCTGAGGGGACTCGAACCCCGCTCTTTTCAGAGTTGCCAGATGTATCCGCGTACTCCGCCACTGACCAAAATGATTTTGCGAGGAATGTGTGCCGTTTCCCGGCAGCCCAGTGACCGGGAAGACTAGGCGGATCGGAGGGATGCGCCGGGAGTCCAGAAGCCATTCTTCGCGCGTAGGTAGTCGGGCCGAGTGACCGGCATGACTTGCGCTTCGAATTGGATGAGGTGTTTCATGGTGTCGCCTCTGGGCTATAAGAACACTGTGAGAATGCCATACTTCGGTTTGAATTGCAATCAACAATCAAGAAATTTTATAAGTTTTGTGGATTTCTTCGTTGCCCATCGATTGCGCGAGTGTCGGGGTTGAAAAATGCAGGACTTCGTCAGTCTTCGTAACAACGCGCTTTGGAAATGTAATCACCACAGTTACTTGGAGCTAATTCCTTTGTTACATCGAGATGATCATCCATTTTTCCCGTACGCTGGTCCCCATGTTTCCGAGAGATACAGCTTGAGTTTCGATTCGGAAATGAGAGCATATGGTTACCTTTGTACAGCAGGGCTGTGAACTTCGAGAGGAGCGCGACCGGGCTGGATATTCCAGGCGTCCGCAGGCACTTGAGGGAACCTCGCCCTGGGAGACGGAGGCTGCGTGGCCGGCCGAATAGCTCGGGGTGATGTCCGCCTCTACGTCTTTGCTCCGCCTGACAAAAAGCGGCCGGGAGTGGTGTTAACTCGCGACAGCGCCATCTCGTACTTGCCCACTGTCAGTGTCGCGCCCATAAATCTACGATTCGCGAGGTCCCTCTGAAGTCGTCCTTGGTGAAGAGGACGGCATGAAGGCGGCGTGCGCAGTGAACCTCCATAACACGATCACGGTTTCTCAGGACCGGCTGGGTAAGCGCGTTGCGAGGCTGCACGGCTTGCGGATAAAGGAAATTGTGGTGCGCTACGCTTTTCGCTCGGTTGCGATTAGCCCCGAGAGTACGTGCGCCGTCGATTGAACAGCGTTTCGGATCGGGGTTGAGCTATCCGTCCCCCGAAACTATCGCGTCCCCGAAACTATCGAATTTGATCTTTCCCAGCCTGGACGCTTTCAGCTCCACCAATCTCGGTTTTGTCTAAGTTGGGCCTCTGGTTTGGGTCCCCCCGCTGATCTTCGGTTTGGAGAAATGCACTCGCCTGCAGTTGGGATTTGGCAACGTTGCCAAATAAGTCCTTTGTTTCACGAAGATGGTCAAGGTGCTCAAGTAATTTATTTGGCCATCTTGCCTGTCGTTAAGGGCGGGTACTCATCCTCCTGAGGGGGCAAAGTCCACCTCCGGTTACCTGATTTCCCGTCTTTGGAGCTACGAATGCCGATATCCAATTTGACGCGGCGTAGGGTGGCGATGCAGACACCATCGCGCGAACGATCCAGACTGAAATGCTCCGCGGTGCCCTCGGTGCAGGAATCGGCCGATGCAAAGGAGCGAGGCTCGACTGCCGGCGGAGTTGAGGGCTGAAGCCGGAAAGCTCGATTGAAGAAGCGGTTGTTGGGCCGGATGATGGCCATCTATTCACCATTTTGCGGGGCAGCCTCCGCGTTCATTGACAGTGATGCCACGCGTGGCCGCGCAACGCAACAGCGATTGGCTCCACGCGACCGGTATGGCATAAGAATCTTGTCTTATGGCCTACAGTAATACGCTCGGGAGCCGCCGTACATGGTCTTGGGAAAAAATGATGTGGAAGAGCGGGTAGTAAACTCGTGATTACTCCCTACTGTTCAAGAATAATGAAGTAGTTACCCCCCCGGTTGTCAGCGAATTTGTTGGGCGGGAGGGGCCTGTTTAATGATTCATGATGCGATTTCCTGTTTGCCGCTAGACTTCGCACGGTCTGCTTTCTTAAATCTTTTCGTCGCAAATCGTGTGGTAATGCGGATGAAGATTGAACGGCATTTTAGATGGGGGTCCACTGCAATCTGGCTTTTCAGACGAATGGAGTAGCAGAGGTAAGTTCTCGCCGGAAAAACTACGGTTCCTCGGCCGGCGTGTGCCGCAGCATCTATCGCCCGATTGATCGCTGGTGTATCCAGAGTCTTGCCGTCGCCTTTAGCACCGAAGGATCTCACGTCAAAGTCTGGTCCACGCGGGGCGGTGGCTTCTGCCGCATGGCCGCGGTCTGTCACCATCGCCGCCGCCCCGGTAAAGGCCCCTCCTGCCGCTTTCATGAAGTCTCGTCTTGTGTCTGTTTGTTTGCGCACCTTACCTACCTTGAAAGTCCCGGCGGCAAAGAATTGGCTAACCGCTTATAGCGATCTATCATACCCGTGATTTCCCAATCGTCAAGGTCAATTGGTCACCCCAGCAGTGATTCCTGAACGTATCTATCTGGCCAGAAGAGGATGCTTGCTGTGATGTAACAGGGGTGAACAAAAGCCCGTTGGCAGCCGGGCGACACTCAAAATGAGTGGCGGAGGGAGAGGGATTCGAACCCCCGTTACCCTTTCGGGTAAAGCGGTTTTCAAGACCGCCTGTTTCAACCGCTCACACATCCCTCCGCGTGAGTGTTATCAATAGCCTACCAGCACCCGGATACACTGGTCGAGATTACTTCTCAGGTGTTGACCGGCGGGCTGCCCACGAGAAGAATCAGGTGAGGATCACCTTCACGTATGCAAGCTATTTAAATGGGGTGGCAGGGGACAAACGCCCGCACTTTGGGCTGGGGAGTGATACGGCAGCGCAATCGTTCAGGGGGTGCGAGAAAAATCGGCCCCGTAATTTGAGCATGATCCCCGGCAAGGTATACTCGCTGCTGTTGGCTTCTTAATCTGCGCGGCATCCCTTCTAAATGAAGCAACAATCTTCGCATGCAACGCTGACCGACGTGGCTCGAGCAGCCGGTGTAGGAACGACTACGGTCTCGCGGGTGATCAACGGTGGGGAACGTGTCAGCCAGGAAACGCTGATGCGGGTTCAAGCGGTCATCGAAGAACTTGGCTATCAGCCCAACCAGGCAGCGCGCATTCTTAAGGGAGAGCGCACCAAGACGATGGATCGTTCCCAGTATCGCCGACTCATTTTTTTCGATTGTCGCCGAAGCGGTGCAGGAGTTCGCGCGCGCGCATGACTCACTTCTCATCGTAACCGTCTCGAGCAACGAACCGGCGGTTGAACTCGAAAACCTGAACGTTCTCATCCGCCACCGTACAGACGGTCTCATATTCGCTCCCGCGCATTCGGAGAATCGGAGCCTGGCCAAGATGCTCGATACCCTCTCCACCCCAAGCGTCACCTTCGACCGGCCCTTGTATGATTCCAGCGTGCCCAGCGTGGTCAGCAACAACTACAAGGGCGCGAAGGATGCGACGCAGCACCTGATCATGCATGGGTGCAAGCGAATCCTGTGCCTGGGCGGAGAAGTCGATCTCTATACGATCAAAGAGCGCATTCGCGGCTATAAAGGGGCTGTCAAGCAAGCCGGACTGGATTCTATTGTCGATACCTCGGTTAAGGATTACGAGTCGGCGAAGGCGGCGATCGAGAACCACTTCTATTCGTCGAATCCCCCGGACGCAGTCTTCGCCCTGAAGAATTTCGTCACCATCTATGCCTACGAAGTATTTCAGAAGCTGAATATCAACATACCCAGGAAGGTAGCACTGGTTGGCTTTGATGATTTCGAACTTGCCGCGACGCTTCGCCCATCGATTAGCGTCGTACGCCAGCCCAGCGACGATGTAGGCAGGATTGCCGCCGGACTACTCTTCGATCAGGTCGTCAACCGCCATCGAGGCAAGCTATCCCACGGAGACAAAAGCAAGCCGCAGCATATCAAGCTGGAAAATCAACTGGTCCTGCGCAACTCCTGCGGATGCAACATCGGGACACATTGAACCGATCCGCTAACTTTTTCAGTCTTCTTTTCAAGGGCGCATCGTAACCTAGGACTGCGTCCCAGGCTAAGCGCAGCCAGAGCCGTCGAAATTAGCGGAACAATTGATTTTTTGACGATGTAACTTGTTGATTGCATCAGGTTGCTTCTGTTTGACCGGTTGCTGTCTAACGCGGACTCATGAGAGCCCTAGAATCTGCGTGAGAAGTAAAAGAAAACCGCAGATCTCTCCACGGCACGCCGGGAAAGGTCGACTTCCCCGGATTTCCTGTCGAGAGTTGCGGCTTCGGTCAACTGCATGTGGTTCTCTTTAAGGAGAACCACATGAGTAGTTGCCGGTGAGAGCGGTGGGGTAGGAAATCCGGCTTCGCTCCTAATGAACAAAATGTGCTCGAGATAGGAACAGGGGCTAAAGAGTTTGCGTGAGAACTCCCGTTGTGTCGTCCCTTCGGGACTCGATTTGGGTGAAATCCTACCCGGCACTCCCGTGCCGGGCTATAGATTATGCCGTCCCTTCGGGACTGATTGTGTTGTGTGACCTGCGGTTCTTTTCTACCCACTTAGAGGCCATAGGCTTCCGGGAAAAAGTACCTCGGGGGGCTTAAAGCCCATCGTTGAGGGCTGTTTTCGGCACGACTAAAGTCGTGCCCTGATACAAAGCACGAAGCGCTCATGGGTGGGAAGGGCTCGATGTCTACCCGTTCATTTCTCTCCCGACTCGCCTCTAGCGAGTCGGCTGCTCGGGATGACAAAGGAAAGAGCAACGGTTCCATAAGCAGTGGTTGCTGAACCGAAACGCTTTTCAAATCTAATGGCCGCCGGGCAATTCGCTCGTACGGCTTACTGTGGCGAATGTGGGTAGTCCACGCGTAGAGTGAGGATCTCGTAAGGATGAATCGGCGCCGTGACCCGATCCGTTCCCGTAACCGTCAGAGGCGATCCCTGCGGCTGCTCCATCAGGTTGGCTACCGTCGCTGCCGTGGCACCTTGAGGAAGATGAACTTCCACATCCCCACTCTTGCCCGCCCACTCATACAGCCGCAAGATCAACCCGTTGCCGTCCTCCGTCTTCTTCATCGCGGTCAAGACTACCGTCTCCGGCTGTACCGTCACGAAGGCGTGTTCCGCAGGCAGCGTTCCGCTGTGCGCCCCACCTGCATCGCCTTCAAGCTGATAGTTGAAATCGTAGCCCTGCCGAACCGTCAGAGCCTGCTTCCAGTCTCCGGCGTGCGGATAGAGCGCGTACGTGAAGTGGTGATGCCCGCGATCGGCGTCCGGGTCGGGCCACATCGGCGAACGCAACAGCGAAAGACGCAGCACGTTGCCCTTGGCGTCGTAACCGTATTTTGACTCGTTGATCAGGCTAAAGCCATGCTGCCCGTCACCGAGATCCGCCCAGCGCATACGCCGGCACCTCAAACTTGGCATCTTCCCAACTGTTGTTCCGCGTGGTCGGCCGCTCGATCGAACCATAAGGAATTTCATACGTTGCTTTGCTGCTGGAGGCGGCCAGCGGAAACGCTGCCTTGAGCAAAATGTGGGTTTCATGCCAGTCGATGTCGTTGACCACATCCACCCGATCGACCCCGTCGTAAAGCGTGATGTCCTGCACGAACTTCGAGCTTTGCCACGTGCGGGTCACGCGAATCACTGCCTTCAGCGGCCCCTTCTCCACCAACTCCACCGAGTCGGCCTTGTCCAATTTGGTGAACACTTTGTCGAAGTCCGCGTCGATATTCCACGCGTCGTAGTCTTTCGGCGTGTCCTTGAAGGCAATCAGCTCGTTGCCGCAGGCTCCCTGGCGCCAGAGTCTCGAAGTTCGCCTTCTTGTCATACAGACTGGTGATGCAGCCCGTTTGCGGATCCACCGTTACCTTCAGCGCAGCGTTCTCGATCGTCGTTCCGCTCGCCTTCAGATCGCTGGCAAAGGGCCGCTTGCCCGGCACCACGTGCAGCAGCGAGTATCCCAGCGAGGGCACGTCTTTTGCCTCCACCAGCAGGCGATAGCTGTTCGTCTTGGCGTTGCTCGAAACAACTTCCGACGGCAGCACGTGATTCTGTGCGTCCAGAACCGACACGCCGTTGGGCGCCGCGGAAGGCATCTCGACATCCACCGTCGTCAGACCCGAGCGCTGCCAGGCCAGCGGGTTGAAGACCAGCAGCGGCACTTCCCCGGCAGCGCGCGTGTTGATCTCCGCCTGAATCGTGTGCAGGGCCTGGGTAGAGGCTTCGTTGGTTGCCCAGCGCACATCGTCGTAGTCCTTCTGCGCGTCCTTATAGATGATCCCGATTCCCGAGCCCGCCGCCAGATCGTGGAACTGGTTGAACAGCACCTTCTTCCACGCCTCGTTCAGCTCCGAGCCGGGATACGCTTGCCCATCCAGCCACGCCAGCGACGAGTATTTCTCCGCATTCAGCACCCACTCTTCGCTCTCCCGCATGTTGCGTTTGTGATTGGCCTGGGTGGTAAAGACTCCGCGGTGGTATTCGAAATACAGCTCGTCATCCCAGGTAGGAATGTTGATTTTCCCCTCGGGCGGCGCAGGCGGATATTGATAGCCCTTGGCAATCGACTCGTAGTTCCACACCTTCGAGTCCGCGGCGAGCTTGTCCCCGACATCGTTGAAGTAGCTCTGCGCGGTGCCGAACTTCATCTGCGGGAACACCTTATTGGGCTCCATCCAGTGCAGCCCTTCGTCCAGGATCGCCCGCGTCGGTCCTCCACCGTGATCGCCGATTCCATACAGATCCATCATTTCCAACATTCCCGGCGACTGCTTGTGCGCCGTTGCCAGATCTGCGGATAAACGTACCGGGTTCAAATTGTCATTGGCATAATCGTGGGGAAAATAGGTAAGTACCTTGCTCCCGTCCGGCGACTGCCACCAGAAGAGCTTGAAAGGCAGCTTGTTGGTGTCGTTCCACGCCATCTTCTGGGTCACGAAGTAGTCCACGCCGGACTTCTTGTAGATCTGTGGCAGTTGCCAATTGTAGCCAAATGAATCGGGATTCCACCCGATGCGCACGTCCACACCATATAGGTCCTTGTAGGTCCGTTTACCAATCAGCAGCTGCCGCACCAACGACTCGCCATCCGGCATGTTCAGATCGGGCTCGACCCACATGCCTCCGACGATCTCCCAGCGGCCCTCCTTGATGCGGCGCTTGATTTCGTCGTTCATCTCGGGATATTTTTCCGCCATCCACACGTTGTACTGCGCTGCCGACTGGGTGTAGGTGTACTTGGGATACTCGTTCATCAACTGCAGCGCGGTGCCAAAGGTCCGCTTCACCGCATCGACTGTCTCCGTCCACGGCCAGAGCCAGGCTGCATCGATATGCGAGTTCCCCGTCAGATGGAGAGTGGCCTGTTGGAACGCCGGCCTGAGCGGTTCCAGATCCGACTGCGCCGTGCGCAAAGATGCATCGAATTTCTCCTGGTCCGCGTCGTCCAGGGCCTTCAGATCAACGGCTCCGATCGCCGTCTCGAGCGTCGCTTTCTCTTGCGCTGGATCCTTCCCGAGGAAAGGCACCAGGAACGCGCCGGAGAGGAACTCCAGGCGCAGGTCTTCGGGATTGGGACGCTTGGGCGAGAAATCAATGCGCATATCCGCGCCCGCAAACCGCTTTTTATCGACGGTCTGCAAAAGCTTGACCGCTACCAGAATCTTATCCCCGGGCTTGGCCTGATCGAGGAACACGATGGGCTCCAGGTCTTCGCCCATGGCCACTCGCCGGCCATTGAAGTAGATGATCTGCGGGATCGGGCCATTGGCATAGGACAGAAAATGGAACCAGATGCGGCTGCCCGTCAGATCATAACCGTTCAAGGTTTTCGGCACTTCGACTACGCGGCGATACCATACTGCCTCGTTCGGAGCATCCACGCCGCGGCTTGACGATGGGCCAACTGCTGTCGTCAAGATCGACGGCCTCTCCGTGCTCGACGTCGCCAGCATGAAACCGCCACTCAGCCGCTGGAAGGTGGTTCAGCTGGGACAATCTCTCGATCACTTGTTGAGATGGAGTGGAGAGGGTTTTGAGCGCCTGCTCGGTCTGCTCCGCTACAGGATCCGCTTGCGCTCGCGCCGCGGAGGGCAGAAGAACGACGAGAGAGCTGAGGAGCGCGATCGCGAGAAGCCCATGCTGAGGAAGGGTACGGTAACTACGAAGAAGTGTGGTGAACACGCTGCGGCCTCGTGAAAGAAAGACTCGCGAATTATACAAAAAAAGGGACCCAGGGCTGGAAACGTTTCCATCGAGCGAACTCGCGACTTCCACGCCGGGCTCTTTCGATGCGCTCGACGGCAGCCACAGCCTTTAGCCGAATATAGACTTGACGAGAGCGACCGGCCGCCAGCATGATAGCTGGTATAAGCGCTTAGCAAAGGTAGGCCATTCAATGACCAAGCAACCGTCACATTTTAACTTTGCGTCCGCTCCCGACAGCTGGGGAGTTTTAGACTACCCCGGACCGTCCTGGGAACAGAGCTATCAGAAGATGCTGGATGAGATGGTGATAGCGGGCTACACCGGGACCGAACTTGGTCCTTACGGCTTCCTGCCCACCGATCCCAAGCTGCTGGAATCCGAACTCACGCCGCGAAAATTGAAGCTGTTGGGTTCCTTCGTTCCCGCGGTCCTGAGCGACCCCGCTTCGACCAAAGTCGTGGTCGAGCACATTCGTAAAGTGGGCGGATTGCTCGCCGCGTTGGGCGCGCCCTTTCTGGTCCTCGCCGACGCACAATCTGAAGAGCGAGACAGAATCGCGGGCCGTGTTCCCGCCGATGGCAGCAAGGGTTGGAACACCGATCAATGGAAACAGGTGGCGAAGGTAGTAGCGGAAGCTGCGAGGGTAACCGAAGGTTTTGGCCTGGACCTGGTCTTTCATCCTCACATATCGACGTACGTAGAAACCATGAAGGAGACGGAGCAATTCTTCGACGCTACATCGGCGACTGGCATAGGACTTTGCCTGGACACCGGTCACTGTGCCTACGCGGGAGGCGACTCCGCCGAGGAAGCAGAAAAATATCGTGAAATTCTCCGCTTCGTTCACATCAAGGACATCAACGAAACCGTCCTTACCGAAGTGCGCCGCAAAGAACTGAATTTCGAGCAAGCCGTCGAGCTCAACGCTTTCACCATCATTGGACAAGGCTCAATCGACTTTAAGGAATTCTTCCGGGTACTGGAAAAGAACGGCTATTCCGGCTGGCTGGTGGTAGAACAGGATGTAAAATTCGGCGCCACCAAAATCCCGCCGGTAGAAAGCGTCGCCGCCAGTCTTCGCTACCTGGAACACGTCGTAGGCGCATTGGTCGCCTAGCTCCGACCGGCACTCTTAGCCCCTGGAACCTTCAGAATCGGGGCGGCGAAGTCCTCGCAAGATCACCCTCTTGCATCATGGTCAGCGCGTCCCGCAAGGCACGTACATCCTCTGCGGCAACAGCATACCGCGCGAACTCATCCACCCCCGGTTCGCTCAAAGAGAGCAGCTCATTTCTGTAACTGACAGGACTGCTTGCCGGCTTGCGTAAAGACGCATGGAACTCGAACGCATTCGTCCTGCGCGCGATCTCTCCTATATTCTCCTTGCGAACCGTCCCGCAAACCATCACCCCGATCCGGCGATCGGCTTTTGCGACCATGCGAGCGATGCAATTAACCCCGAGGATGGCGGTCTGCGCGCCACCGGAAGTCAGGATGCGGTCGGCCCCCGCCTCAATCACCTGTTCGAGGGCCTCTTCCATCTGAGGAGCCCAATCGATCGCGCGGTGAAAGGTCACTTCCATCGGACGCGCCAGCGTCACCAACTCACGCGTGCGCTCGATGTCCACTTGCCCATCCCGCAAGAGCACGCCGAGCGCAACTCCATTCGCACCCTGGTTCCGGGCGGCAGCAATGTCCTTCTTCATCACGGCAAACTCTTCGGCGGAATAGAAAAAATCCCCACCGCGGGGCCGGACAATCGCGACCACCTGAATGGAGAGACACTCCCGGACGGCGCCAATCAAACCCAAACTGGGCGTGACGCCGCCTTCCATTAGAGACGAGCACAATTCCACTCGCTGCGCGCCACCACTTTGCGCGGCAATCGCGGACTCCACCGAGTCCACACAAATTTCAAGCACCATTGATCCCTTACATCCGGCATGGCTCAACCGGGACCCTTAGCCTTCAGGGTTAAGTCCTAAAAAGTGTACCGCGCCAAAAAAACCAGATGACGTTCAACCCATCGCACCGCCCCGCGGTCACACGTGGACTCGACTTTTTAGGCGACGTAGACACACGATATGGCAAAATGACGAATATTTCCATAAAAATGACGAAATAAGTCATAAATGCCCTGGTAGGGATAGGCCATGAGCTCGTCTACTATGAGACTGGGCCTATGACAGCCATCCGCAGCGTCAGCCGGAGATCCTTCGAACGCACGCTCGCCAGCGCCAAACGAACCATGGTGCTGAGCGAAATTGTGAGCCTGGCGATCGACAGCTTTCGCACCAACAAAGTACGCGTCATGCTCACCTCGCTGGGCATGGTTATCGGCTCGGCCTCACTCATTCTGGTAGTGACCGTCGGACTGACAGGCAAACAGTACATCCTCCATTTGATCCAGGCCATTGGGACCAACATGGTGGAAGTGGAGTACTCCGGCGGCGGCCCGGGCTCGACTGCGCAGCACGACTTCCGCACCGATTACTTAACCCGTGAGGATGAGACCGCGGTCCTCGAGCAGGTGCCGTCGGTGGCCTACTCCTCGCCCATGCTGCAGATGCATGATCGCGTGGCCATGGGCAATGGGGTTTCGAAGGACATTCTCGTGCTTGGCGTCTCACCGCAATACAGGCAAGTACGCAATCTGATCCTGATCGCGGGACGCTTCTTCGATGAAGAGGACGATGCCAGTCATGCCAAGGTAGCCGTGGTCACCGAGCCCTTTGCCCGGCAAAAGTTCGGCACCATCAACGCGGTCGATCAAAGTTTTGAGATCAAAGGCATTCCCTTCACCGTCATCGGCACTTTCAAAGAGGCAGTGGATACGCTAGGACAAACGGAAGTTGCCGATCAAACCATCCTTATTCCTTACTCTGTCGCGCGCTACTTTACCGGAACCAACGATATCAAGAAAATCTTCTTCTCGATTCGCGACACCGGGGATGTGGAGCTGGCGACGAAACAGATACTGAAAGTCATCCACTCCCGGCACCAGCCCAACTCGGTGTACGACGCGCAGACTTTGACTGAACTGCTGAGTACCGCAGCGCAGATCGCCAATGCGCTGACTCTGGTCCTGCTGCTGGTATCGTCGGTGACCCTTGCGGTCGGGGGCATCGGGATCATGAACATCATGCTGGCGAACGTACGTTCGCGCATCCGGGAGATCGGCATCCGCAAGGCGCTGGGGGCCACATACCGCGAAATAAAGCTGCAGTTCCTGATTGAGGCAGTCTTCATTTCGCTCAGCGGCGGCGTCATCGGTACAATTCTTGGTTTGGCCGTTCCCTACTCCGTCAGACTCTTTACCTCGTACCGCATCCCCATCTCCGGCTTGTCGGCAATTATCGCTCTGGCTGCGGCAACACTTGTGGGGGTGGTCTTCGGCACTCTCCCCGCGACCCGTGCGGCGCAGTTGGATCCGGTCGAATCCCTTAAATTTGAGTGAGGAACGGTGTACCGGCGGATTCAAAATAAACCGCGGATCTCTCCACGAACGGTCCGCGGAACTGCAGAGGCTCGGCTTCCTGGAGGCGCTTAATGACATCGATAGAGTTGCGGGTCGAGGAGGGTGGTATCCCACATCTCGCGAAAAACGAGCGAGATGTGGGGCACCCGGCCTTTGTTGCCGGTACAGGAAACCCGGTCATTTCTCTCCCGGCTCGCTTCAGCGAGTCGGCTGCTCAGGATGACGGTGTTGTGGGAGTTTTGAAAAACATCCTGGCACTCGAAAACCTTCCTCAGCACGAACGCCAAATGGCAGGGCCGAAGCTGAACCGTTCTATAACCACGCGCTGAGAAAACGCGCGGCGGTACCACGCATTCTGAGCTCATCGCTGCGCCCGGTAAAGTAACGGGCGTTGATCTCAGCGGCGCCTAGATCCTCAATACTGTGAAAGTGCGACAGCTCGGCCGCAATCTCGGGCGGGGTGAAGAAAAGCTGGAAGGGCTCGCCCGCTTTTTCAACCCGCGATGCCAGCGAGTCGTGTGCCAGCTGTTCGAGCAGCGGGAGCGCGGAGCGCGGTTGTCCGTAATCCAGGGTCAGACCGCTTCCGGGGCACTGGGCAGAGACAAAGCTGAGCGTAGCCCGAAAAGCCTCGAGCGTGAGGTAGGGAACCACGCCCAGCCAAGCGAAAAAAGCGGGCGCCTGACCGTTGAAACCAGCAAAACCAAGTTGCTCTGCCAGCGACTGGCATTCAAAATCTACCGGCGTGTAAGCGATGCTATCCGGAGTGGCGATGTGGTTGCGCTGCAACAGCTCGCGCTTCCACTGCTGAGTCGCTGGGTGGTCGACTTCAAAGACGCGAAGCTGGGTAAAGGGATTTCTATAGGCGAAGGTATCCAGTCCAGCGCCCAGGAGGACGTACTGTTCAACGCCGCTCGCAACCGCCCGTCTCAGGTTATCTTCCGCATAACGGCTGCGGGCAACCAGAAACGCACGCAGGGCTGTCGAGAAAGGCCGGTCCGGCCGCAACGGAGTTCGCTGCAATTGATCCGCATAGGTCTCGCCGAGGATACTGACGGCAATCGGATCATCGAAGACAACGGGCGAGTCATAAATCTGGTGGGCCGCACGCCGCAACGCCACGCTAAGTGCGGTCCTCGATGCACTGGCCTGCTCCATAAGACCAATTTACACGGGCCCGCGGACAAAATCGGCCTGCCGCCGGCCTGGGGTTGGGCGATTTTTAAAAGCGCACTCCCAACGCACGATGAGCCTGCTCCGTCCGGAACAGGCTCACCGTTTACCGAAAACGAATCTACGGCTAACTGTTGATCGCGATCACACCTGTCGAACCCGGCCACGGGTGACGAGACGGAGCAGCAGCGTGAGAATCACCGCACCGATAACGGCAACGATGATGGTATAAATCAGGCCGCCAGACCCGGCGTAACCAAGGTGCGACATAATGAATCCACCCGCCAACGCCCCCAGGATGCCGACAATGATATCCATGAGGGGCCCATAGCCTCCGCCGCTCATGATCTTGCCTGTGAGCCAACCCGCGATGAGACCGACGATAACCCACCAAATCAAACCGAACATAGTTTCCTTCCTTTATGCTGCTTCATGGAATGATGTTCCCCGGGGTACGAACAAGGATGCACAAAACCAGTGCCCATCCTAGACCTATGAGAGGCACTCTGCACAGTCTAAGTTGTAATAGCTCAGACTTATTTCTTAACCCGCCTTATAGCTCAGGAGCTACGAAACTATGAAGCTTGGCTTTCTCACCCTCGTGTTCTGCCTGATAAGTAGTTGTCTACAAGCTGAAGTGCGGCTTACCAGCGTCATTACCGACCACGCGGTACTGCAGCGCGAGGCACCCATCCATCTGTGGGGCGAAGCTTTACCTGCAGAAAAGATCACTATTACTTTTCACGGCCAGTCCATCACCGCAAGGGCAAGCAACCTGGGCCTCTGGGAAGCCTGGCTCAAACCCGAGCCGGCGGGTGGCCCCTTTACCCTGACCATCCACGGCAGCTCTGAGCTCACCCTTTCCGATCTGCTGGTGGGGGACGTTTGGTTTGCCTCCGGCCAATCCAACATGGAGATGCCTCTTGCCGGATTCCCCCCGACCGCTCATGTAACCAACGCCGAGCAGGAGATCGCCCAAGCCGACCTGCCCCAGGTACGCCTGCTGCGGGTGGAGCACCAAGCGTCGGATTCCCCTCTGTCCGGCTTCTCCGGGGTCTGGCAACCGTGCACACCGGCGACTGCGAGAGATTTCTCCGCCGTCGCCTACTTCTTTGCTCGCGAGATCAGCCGGCGGGAGCATATCCCCATCGGGGTGATCGACTCCTCATGGGGAGGCACACCGATCGATTCGTGGATCAGCCTGGACGCGCTCTCCGCCGATGCCTCACTCATGCCCGCCTTCGCCGCCCGTGCCCACTTCGCTGACATGCAGACCCATCTCGGTCTGGTGGAATCCGCGGAGAAGAGAGCTGACGCCGAGGCTGCTGCCCATAACCTTCCCAAGCCCACGCATCCCTGGCATCCGAATCCGATGTCCTGGATCCCGGCGGGACTCTACAACGGTATGGTGGCGCCGTTCACGCCGTACGCCATCAAGGGCTTTCTCTGGTACCAGGGGGAGACCGACAGCGCCGCGGATCGCGCTAACCTGTATGCGAAGCTCTTGCCCACGCTGATCGCGGACTGGCGGCGGCAATGGGGCCAGGGCAACCTGCCCTTCCTGCTTGTGCAGATCTCGAGCTTCGAGTCGCCCCAGGAAAATTGGGGGATCATACGCGATAGCCAGCGCCGCGCCCTGGCCGTGGCCAACACGGGCATGGCCGTCACCCTCGACATAGGACAGCGCGACAATGTGCACCCGCCAGACAAGCAAACGGTCGGCGCACGCCTCGCTCTCGCAGGCCGGGCTATCGCTTACGGGGAGACGGGCCTGGAGTTCAGCGGCCCGCTCTATCGCCAAACCACGCGGGATGGGAGCGCCCTGGAAGTCTGGTTCGATCACGCGGAAGGTCTACACAGCAGCAGCGGGGAACTCAAAGGCTTTGAGGTCGCGGGCCCGGATGGCCACTTTGTTGCCGCGACAGCTAAGGTTCAAGGCACAGCGGTCCTGGTCTCATCGCCCGAGGTCGCTGAGCCAGCCCAAGTCCGTTACGCCTGGCAGGGCTTCACCGATGCCAACCTGTACAACAGCGTTCCTCTGCCAGCGCCCACGTTCACGGCGCAGGTACCGTGATTTGGCGGTTCAAAGCGAATGGCGGCATTCCGTATCCGGAATGCCGCCAAACCAAACTGGCCAGAGGTTAAGAGCCGGCTACTAGCGTCTTGCGCCGCCGCCGGCTCCCGACTGCATTGATGAGTGGGCGGCTCCAGCCCCGGGCGAAGCACTTTGCATGCCGCCACCGCCGCCGCCGGAATAGGAGCGGTTCGATTCCATGTTCGGGGAGGATGCTGGCCTGGACAAACTTGTTCCAAGATTGCCCGATCTTGCCCCTACTGCTTCGCCCCGCGGAGCGCCATAGTAGACGTTTGTGGTTGCCAAGCCATGCTGAGCCGCCTGACCCGAAAAACTATTCAGCTTGCCGAGGCTTCCACGCGGGACACCCAGGCCGGCTGAATTGCTGCGGAACACAAACGTATCCTTCGGGCCCAGACTGGAAGCAGGCATAGACTTAAGATTTACACCCACCAACGATGATTCCCTGGCGGTCGGAGGATGAAGCGGCGGCCGGGGATGAGTGGCAGCCAAGGAGTTCTGAAAGCCCTGCTGCCCGGGCTGCCCAACAAAGGAATTGTTTGCCAATCCCATCCAGGTACCGCCTGGCCGCCAGCCCCAGCCCACTCCCTGACAGAAAGACCAGCTGCCGTAGTGGTATGGGGTCCAGCCCCAGGGATAGGGGGATACCCAGGAGTATCCGGCGCTCGGATAGTACGCCCAAGCTCCGCTCCCGAACGGATCCCAGCTGGCGCTGGTAAAGTACGGCCGCCACATCGAACCCCCGCACCCGTTTATGAAGCTTCCGTAGTAATTCATGTCGTTGATGCCGTACGAGTAGGGCGAGTTCCCAAACGAGGACGCGTTGGCATAGCTCTTGTGGTACTGCACCGCGTCGTTATCCCATTTGTCGAGTGGTTGCTCGGCTACGTTCTTCGCAATCACCGGCGGGTTTTGTGCCGCCAAGTTGAATGTCATGGTCTTGTTCTTGCCCAAGGTGGTCGGGCCCGACGCTTCCTCGACCAGTGCGTCACCGTGCAACACCGCCAAGCTGGCTTCTGTCGGCGTTAACTGCAGGCGGACGTGACTGTCTGGCGGCAGGCTTACGGTTTGCTGTCCAAACTTGACACTGAATTCGTTTCCCGGAGTTTTGATCAGGCTTACGTAGACGGTGCCCTGCAGCACGGTGATCGAAGACGATTTAGCGCCCGAAGGGAGCAACTCAAGCTTGGGGAATTCGACCTCGGTGTTCAGCCCGAGCCGAATGGTGCTGTTGTCTTCGAATTCAACCTCAGCTACGCCGTCGGCCGTTTTGAGCTTGCTTCCCTCAACCACGGGAAGGTTCGCCATCGCAGCTTCGAAGCCCTTACCTGTTTGCCGGTCCATCTGCACTTCGCCTTTGACCTCACTCAGGCGGACAATACGAACCTTGGAATTGGCGGCAACGGTGGCGGCGGGTTGAGGACTGGCGTTGTCGTTGTCGGTGGCGGTGGCGGCCGGTGCACTTGTTGGGGTAATTGCGTCTTGTGCCCTGGACGATAATCCAACAAGCAACAGGACCGAAAGAGCCGCTGTGCTGATTGCAGACGTGGTATTCATGTCCGCCTCCTTTTCAATTCCGGCAGGGGACTTTTCTTCGGTCTAGATGTTTCGAAAAGGGCGGGGAGCCTTTCCGTCCGGTTTCCTGCGCACCGGGGTGACGGAACGGATGTTAGCACTTTTAGCTAGAGGATTGCGAGAACCTTGTTCAGGGGACGAAACAGCCATTCCCGTCTAAGTTATCAAGTTCGGAACTGCTGGCTCGAGCGTGATATCCATTTGGTAAAAGCGGAAGAAGTTTTCCTCCCCCGGAGCATCGCAGGTCACCCTTTGGTAGCGGTCCAGCACATCGGTAGCAAAGCCGAGACGGTCAGATTCCGGCAGATGCTGGGTCCACTCAACGAAAGTGACGCCTGCGAAGGCCAGAAAGGCGGCGCGCGACTGAAAGTCCCACGCCTTAGCCTCGACTCTGAGCCGGCGCACTGCAAATCCGGCCTGCTTCGCCAATTCCGCGTATTGCTCCGGCCTAAGGTGGAGGTAGGGATCACGAAAGCTTTGGAAGTAGCTGCTCCAGCGGGAAGAGAGCCGGGTTTCTTCGAGCACGTCTTCCAGGCTCTTCCGCTGCCCTTTCGGCACCAGGCGCAGTTGCGCAAGGCCGGTATTTTTCATAGTGGCGCGTATGGCTCTGAGCGCCCGATTCTGATCCGGGATCCAATGCAAAGCATTGAATGAGACGACCAGGTCGAACTCGTGCTGGTACGGCAATTGCAGGGCGTCTGCGACCGCAAATTTAAGATTTGGATGAAGAGCGCCGTGCGCGGCCGCAAAGGCAATCATGTCAGCGGAGGCATCGACACCAACCACCACGCCTCGCGGAACGCGGGCGGCAATTTCAGCCGTCGTCTTCCCGTTCCCACAACCAACATCAAGAATACGTTCGTTGCCCTTGAGCTCAAGCAACGCAAGGACCTCTTCCGCCATGGCCGCCTGCAAGGTAGAGATCCGAGCGTACTCAGACGCATTCCATTCGGTCATACCATTGCATTCTGAAGCAGTCGCGGAGACAAAGGCAACGCTCGAGTTGTTTCAGACTAAGATGGCGGATGCATTCGAGGAAAGTATGAGCCACTCGGGATCGCCGGCGATGTGTTTCAAGCGTAGGATTTCGTCACCAACCAGCAGGTCGTAGTCCCCCAGGCCGATCTGTTGGTCGGCTTCAGCATCGATCGAGTGCACAAAGGTTTTCTGTCTCATAAAGGAGCCCATGGCATCCGTTGTTTGCACCAGCTGCTGGCTGATTTTATAGCTCACGTACACGACAGGTCCTTGCTTGCCTGTCGGCTTCAGTCTTCCTTTTCCGTAACCCAAATCCATAGCCTCTTCGACCTCATCCTGCCACAACGTATACAAAGCTATAGTCAGTTTTTTGGACGTGCGTCATCCCCCGAAAGGGGAAGGCGTTGGGGTGGGTCCTGGGAGGGAGTTGCAAGGTTACGAAATTCGCTGCTTGAGGTCTTCGATTGGCCCCGCTCCATGGTGGATTCCAGTGGCTCGAGCCGGCATCGGCGCCAACCCCACCGGACGGTGCCGAAGAGCGGCCACCATGGACACGGGAAAAGGATTTAACCCGGCGCGCGACAATAGGACAGCGAAGGCGCACAACGTGTATAGCTGGCCGATGACGGCCGACCAGGCAACGCCGACGGCCCCGTACGGAGGGCCAAGCAGCAATGCGACCAGGATGTTAACCAGGGCCGCGGTGAAATTTACGATGTTGAACTGGCTATCCAGTTGGTTGGGCAAAATTAGTTGAAAGGTGACCACGGTGCACAGACCGGTCAAGGGGATCCAAAGAGAAAAGACGCGCAGTACCGGCACAGCGTCGTGGAAGTCAGGCCCGAGGGCCAGTCGTACCAACAATGGAGCACCGAGGAAGATGGCTCCCCCGAAGAGAACACCCAGGGCACCCAGAAAAAGCAAACTGAGCCGCACCGTTTTCAAAGCGCCCTGGGGATCATTCTGCGCCTGCTCCGTCAGTCTCGGGTAGAGGGCCTGGTTCACCGGCCACATCCCCTGCTGAAACACGCGGGTGATCTTTTCGGCGCCGGCGTATTCACCCAACATAGCTACCGGGGCCACCGAGCCCAGCACCAGCCGGTTGACTGATCCGGATAGACCTTGCACCACCCGAAAGAGGAACATCGAACCCCCCAGCCGCAGCGCATCCCAAATCGACGATGGGCTGGGCCAGCGAAAACCCACCTCGCGATAGGCCAGCACCACCGTGAGCCCATGGGCCACGACACAGCCCACACACTGGGCTGCCATCACCTTCCAACCATCGTCCGGCTTATGCACCAGCACGAAGATACTCAGGGTGGCCATTACCTTGCCACCGATTTCCAGCGCGCTGGCCAGGCGCATGCGCTCCAGACCCTGAAAGAACCACAGCATGTTGATGCCCTGGCAAATACCCCAGATGGTACTTGACCAAAACAGCGCCAGCGACGGAGCAACGTGGTGGGTAAAGCGCCGGGAAAACAGAGCCCCCGCGATGCACACAATTGCCAGCAGGGACTTGGCGCCCAAGACTCCCGAGATGAGCTCAGACAAACGTTGCGGATCGCCGCGCTGCTGCGAGGTTTCGCGCGAGGCTGAGATATCGAAGCCATACTCCACCACGCTTGCAATCACCACACCGATGGCTTGGGCAAATATGACGACTCCCCATCCCGATGGGCCTAACACGTGCGCCAGGTAGGGAAACGTCAATAGGGGCAAGGCGTAGGTGCAAGCCTGCACCCCATAGAGCGCGATCACGTTGTGTACAAAGCCGTTGCGGAGTAGTTTTCCGGGATTCAGTTTCGACCGCAGACCACGGTTGTGCGAGGTTTGAGCGCGATGTTGGTAGATGTACCGCAGCAGTTTCATCGCCGTCCTTGCCAAGTCTCCCGGACATAGCCTTGTCAACGCGACTGCGCCCCGCCGGTATGGGGAATATCGGCGGGCGTCGGGGTGACTTTAGAGAGGGTTTTGTGCTTTTAGCGGCGGTCTTGTGCAATCGCTTGCTGGGGTTTGAGGGTGGGGACGGCGATCGGCGCTGGCTGGGTAACGCGGGCCTCCGCGTCAGCCAGCTTTTCTCGTAAGCGAACCTTCGCTTGCTGATTTCCGCCGACTGAAGCCAATGCGGGCACGAAATTCGCTGAACGGGGTGGACGCACAGTCGCTGGACCAACTGGAGCAAAAGGATTCAAACCGGCGCGCCAGAGTATGACGGAGAAGGCAGCCAGCGTATACACCTGCGCAGTGACCGCTGCCCATGCAATGCCGATGGCGCCAAATCTCGGGGCCAGCAGCAATGCGGCGCCAATGCCAAGCAGGCCGGCAGTGATGTTTACAAAGTTGAATTGACTGTCCAGATGATTCGGTAACAGCAACTGAAAAATGATCACCGTGGTCAGCGCGATCAAGGGAATCCAGAGAGAGAAGACGCGCAGCACCGGCACGGCTTCCTGAAAGGCAGAGCCCAGGACCAGGTGGACAAGCAGCGGAGCTCCCAGGAAAATGACCAAGCCAAAGAATGCACCCAGGCCGCCCAGAAAAAGAAGACTGAGCCTCACCGTTTTCAAGGCACCCCTGGGATTGTTTTGGGCCTGCTGCGTCAGTTTCGGGTACAGGGCCTGGTTCACCGGCCACATCCCCTGCTGAAACACGCGGGTGATCTTTTCGGCGCCGGCATATTCACCCAGCACGGCTACCGGGGCGACCGAGCCGAGGACTAACCGGTTGACTGAACCCGAAAGAGCCTGCACCGCCCGGAAAAGAAACATTGAGCCACCCAACCGCAGAGCATCCCGCACCGACGATGGAGTCGGCCAGCGAAAACCCACCTCGCGATAGGCCAGCACCACGGTGACTCCATGGGCCACGAGACAGCCCACACATTGGGCCGCCATCACCTTCCAACCGTCGTCCGGCTTGTGCACCAGCACGAAGATACTCAGGGTGGCCATCACCTTGCCGCCGATTTCGAGGGTGCTGGCCAAACGCATGCGCTCCAGGCCCTGAAAGAACCACAGCATATTGATGCCCTGGCAGACGCCCCAGATGGTACTTGCCCAAAACAGCGCCAGCGACGGAGCGATGTGCTGGGTAAATCGCCGAGAAAACAGAGCCCCCGCAATGCACACAATTGCCAGCAGAGACTTGGCGCCCAAAACTCCCGAGATGAGCGCAGACAAGCGTTGCGGATCATTGCGCTGCCGCGATGTCTCCCGCGACCCGGAAATATCGAAGCCATACTCCACCACGCAGGCGATCACATCTCCGATGGCCTGGGCAAATATGACGACTCCCCATCCCGATGGGCCTAACACGCGCGCCAGGTACGGAAACGTCAAGAGAGGTAACGCGTAGGTGCAAGCCTGGACCCCATAGAGCGCGACCACATTGTGAATGAAGCCGCGGCGACGCAGCTTTTGGGAGTCTTCACTGCGGGTTTCGGAATCAGGTTGAGGGGAACGTCGCAACCATCTCAGCGCCATTCCTCGCATGGTGGAGCCTGGGTCTCCGGGTCCAGATACATAGCGAGATATAGACGGTTTATCCCGTCGACGGGATCCCTAAAACGGGTAATTACCGATGCCCGGAGCGGGCACACTTTTGTATCAGTTAAGGACACCGCCGAGGCGACAAAGCGAATCTACTGTGTCTTCGCCGGCGGGGACAGGAACTTATCGACATTACTTTTATCAACCAGGGATACGCCGGTGTCGACGAAAGCAGGTATGGGCGAGGAGGCGTCCGAACCATAGTCTCGGGCCAGCGGCTTGAGCGGGTAGTGGTGGAGGTCATCCAGAGCCTTGAGACCAACAAATGCCATGGTGAAAGGCTTCTGCGAAATGGTGGCGTTGATGGTGCCGTCCTTGACCAGCTCAAGAGTCGCCCGGTCGACGTCCATCCCCATCAGGATGGCGCCTTCCGGCTTGGCGCGCTTAATGGCTTCGGCGACATCCTTGCCGGAGGAAGACTCCAGCGATATATAGGCATTAATTTTTGCCGGGCCCGTCCGTGCCAGGTATTCCTGGGCCTTGTCCATGGCCGCGGTGGACTGTCCCTTCATGTCAAAGACCTCGACGATCTTGATGCCGGGATAATTCGAAAACACATCCTTGTAACCTTTAAGACGCTCCTCGAGATTAGGCTGGCCTGGCATGGTGAAGAAAACCACGTTGCCCTTGCCATTCAATTCAGCTGCTACGCGTTGGCCGCCCAGCCGCCCAGCTTCCAGATTGTTGGTACCGATGAAGTAGAGACGCTGGCTGTCGGGAGCATCAGAGTCCATCGTGATCACCGGGATTCCGGCGGCAATCGCCTTATTGATCTCCGGACCCATTAAATTGGGATCGGAAACTGATACCAGAATTCCTGCCGGCTTTCTGGCAACAGCAGCACGAAATTCGTCTACTTCGACGGCAGGAGTGAATGCATCCGGGCCGCGCATCTCTTCGGTAACACCGTACTGGACCGCGGCTCTGGTAAACCCCTCGTGTGCCGACTGCCAATACGGTAGACCAATGTTGGTAGCGATCAGGAAGTACTGCTCAGATTTGCTGTGGCGCTCACATCCCCCTAAAAACATGGGGAGGGTCAGGGCCAACGTCACCAGGAGAACTTGTTTTTCCGGCATTTTCATCGACAACCTCCAGGGACCGGGAGAGGCTCGTGAAACCGACCTTCCCGGTGAGGCGCCGAATTCTACTCCTAAACATTCGCACTCTGCAAAGAGTTCTGCTACAGCCGGCAAAGAAAAGTGCGCAGGGGCTGACGAGGGTGTGTGAGAACGGCCAAAAGCCCGTACCAACCTGCCGATTTATCATGAATGAATATGAAAGTACTGGTTACCGGAAGCTCCGGGCACCTCGGTGAGGCCCTGGTTCGCACCTTGCGAGATCTGCAACACGAGGTGGTCAGTCTGGACATTCTTGAGTCGCCGTTTACGACTCACATCGGCTCAATTACAGACCGCTCCTGGGTGCGTCGTTGTATGAGTGGCGTTCAATCCGTCTTCCATGCCGCGACGTTGCACAAACCTCATGTTGCTACCCACAGCCGGCAGGACTTTATCGATACCAACCTGACCGGTACGCTCAATCTTTTGGAGGAGGCCGCAGCAGCCGGCGTCGAGTCCTTTGTTTACACCAGTACAACCAGTGTGTTCGGCGATGCTCTGGTGCCTCCTCCGGAAGCCCCCGCGGCCTGGATCACGGAAGAGGTGAGGCCCGTTCCCAGAAACATTTATGGCGTGACCAAGGGCGCGGCGGAAGATCTATGTGAATTGTTCTTCCGCAACCATGGCCTGGCATGCGTGGTGCTGAGAACCTCGCGCTTCTTCCCCGAAGATGATGACAACCGCAAAGTGCGGCAAGAATACTCAGGCGCAAATGCGAAGGCCAACGAATACCTCTACCGGCGAGTCGACCTGGAAGATGTTGTCAGCGCACATCTACTAGCGGCGGAGCAGGCCGCCACCATCGGCCTCCGCAAGTACATCATCAGTGCAACCACTCCGTTTCTCCCGGAGGATCTCGCGGGTCTACGCGCCGACGCACGCGAAGTGCTACGGTTACGTGTTCCAGAGTATGAGGCCGAATATGAGCGGCGGCAATGGAAGGCGTTTTCAAGTATCGATCGCGTTTACGTGAATGAGCGCGCTCGAAACGAGCTTGGCTGGCGACCGCAATATGATTTCCAATCTGTTCTCAAGCGATTGCAGGCAGGCGATGACATGAGAAGCGCTCTGGCACGGCTGGTTGGATCCAAGGGCTATCACGCCCAGGTATTCTCCGAAGGACCGTATCCGGTGGAATAACCGGGCGCGATAACGAACCGCCGGCTTTACCTACGGAATGAACACGATCCTGCGCCCATCGTCTTTCCAGGTCCAGGCTTCTTCGACCTTGGCCAACGGGACCGGATGGATGTCAATCGCAAAGTGCACCTTGGTCACGGCGGTGAACATTTTGCTTAGCGATTGCAGGATTTGTTGTGCGGAGAGGCTGCCCAGACCGCTACCGATCAGCTCAATCCCAGAGCTGCGGAGGAGTTGGGCCGGCAAGCTAATCGCGTTCCCGCCGATCGATCCAATCTGCACAAAACGTATGCGCGGTTCGCCTTGCGGCGATCCATGGCCGGCCGCTGCCCTTAAGATCAGTTCTGCGGATGGTCCCCAAAGATAGTCCAGAACCACCTGCACGCCTGATAACGCCGAGCCGAAACTCTGCAGCAGATTCTCTTCCGGCTGGCGTAGCGAGATGGTCTCATTCGCGCCCAGAACGCCCAGTTGGGCGAGGACTCGCTCGTCGCGGCCCGTAGCAACGATCCTCGACGCACCCAGATATTTCGCCACCTGGATTGCCTGTTTGCCCGCGACGCCGGTTGCTCCGTTGATCAGGACTCCCTGACCATGCTGGAAATCGGCTCTGCCTAAAAGCGCGCCCCAGGTTGCGAGCCCAGGATTTCCCAGTGCCGCTGCAACCGCATCGTCCAGGTCCGGGGCGAGAGGAATTGTCATGGATCGCGAAACCACGCTGGTTTCAGCCATGGAGCCAAAAGGGAAGCGGGGCGAAAAGAAGTAGACACGCGTGCCCTCTGCATCCACGCCCACGCCATCGTATCCAGGAGTAAAGGGAAGTTTTGTGGCACTGCTGTAATGTGAACCGTTCGCCTGGCCGCGCACCAGGTTCGGCAGCGCAGCTGCACGTACCCGCAGCACGATTTCCCCTTCGTTGGCCACGGGAGGCGCCGTCTCCCGGTAGCGCGGTGGGAAGCGAAAATCTTCGACCATAGCGGCGTGCATGTTATATCCTCCGGCACCCTGTGAAGAATTATAGGGCTGCAGCACTTACGCTCGACCTGCGCAGGAATTTACAACAAGCCTATGAGCACCTCTCGCATCATGACAGGAGGATGGGTCGACCGCAAAACCAGACCGCGGGGACAGAATGGGCGCGGCCTGTGCCGATGGTGCACGCTGGAGGTGCCGGCACGCCGCTTCACTTTCTGCTCAGAGTATTGCGTACACGAGTGGAAGCTGCGTTCGCAGCCGGGGTACCTGCGCGAACACATTTTCAAGCGAGATCGAGGAGTGTGCGCCCACTGCGCCGTGGACACGATCAGGGAGCACGGTAAGCTAAAGCGTTCGCGCGGGGCTGCTCGCGAAGCCTTGATGCGCCATTGGGGGCTTAAAACCCGAGTCCGTAAAAGCTTGTGGGATGCCGATCACATTCTGCCCGTAGCAGAAGGGGGCGGCGAGTGCGACCTCGATAACATTCGAACCCTTTGCCTTCGTTGTCACCGATCGGTCACCATGCAGCTTCGCGAAAGAATCCGCCGCGCGAAAGTAGCTGCCATGCTCGCCGCAGAGTCGAGAGAGGCCAGCAGTTAACGCCGGCCATTCAATCTCGCCGGGCACCCCCCCGAGCGCCCAGCCTGGAGCGGTACGCTTTCTCCGTCCACCAACTTGGGATGCAGTTCTTCTGTAAAGGTTGTGCAAACAGACCCCAGCGCCGGAGTTGACGCCTTGGAACGAAAGTTTGAGGACACGAAAGCCTTTCGCTTAGACATCCGAGGTTGTTTTCCTGAACTACTGGGCCTGTTGGACTTCCGCGAGGACTCGTCTTACGGTAGTCGAGATGCGTTCGAGCATGACGCTCGCGTCGTTAACAAGTGCTTGGGTGTCGTTGGATAGGTGCGGATGAGTACTCAGCAGGTGCAGCGTGAATGTCATGGCGGCCAATGGGTTGTTCAGCTCATGTGCCAGTTGATTGATCAAAAGGTACTTTGTTTCCCAGGCGCGCATTTTTTCTTCTGCAGCCTGCAATTTCCTCTGTTCCGTCAACTCCACGACGTAGGCTGACCATTGCAAAGGCTCTGCGCTAAGACGCACGGCCCCAATGAGAAATGGTACGGAAGAGCCGTCGGGCAAGAAAAATTCCTTTTCGTAAGGAACACAGGTACCAAATTCGCGAAGCTGCTCCATGGCGCTCAGATCGAGTGGGCGAAATCTTTCCGGAGTCATCGCACGCCAGTCGATGCTCCCCTCCACCAGCAGCGCGCGAGGCTGTCCGATCATGCGCAGAAAGGCGTCGTTGCCGTCGATGATGCGGTTCTCGTCGGCGATCGCGACGCCCAGGTATGGCGACCGGTATAACGACGAGAAGGATGTTTGCAACGAGCGCGGAATCTGCGACTGATAGACGCGGATGGATATTTCCGCATCCGCCTGAAGGGTCTCGCCGATCTCCAGGATATCGCCAACCAGGGTGCTGAGGTCGAGGCCAAACAGGTTCTCGTGAATGGTGGAAGTGAGGACATGTTGCAGCACCCGAGCTTCAAACAATATCTGCGGAATGGTGTAACCCTGCTGATAGCGCAGCTTGCCGTGCTTTCTTGCTGCATCGGTCGCAACGTCGCTCAGCTCTTCCTGTGGGCCTTCCAAACGCCGGATCAGTTCCTCCATCATGTCAGGAACGTGGTCGCTTCTTTCTGCTTGGGTCAGGGGGATCGCTGACAGTTCGGGATCCTGCATCACCTGGTGCAGCCAGCGGTCGCAGATGAGAGAGGAAAGCTCGCGCAGAATTTGCGCCACTTTGCGTGTTGGGAGCGCTTGGTTGACGGGCCGCCTTCCGCTGCGCAGATCTGAGATTGCCCTCACTAATCGCTCGACGTGCAACGGCTTTGAGAAATAGTCGTCGACCTGGCTGCGAATACCCTGAATGGCCGTTTCCAGGTCAGGATAGCCGGTCAAAATGAAGGTGCATGCGTCGGGCTGCACACGGCGCATGGCGCTGACCACCGTAAAGCCGTCACCAGGCTGGCCAATGTTCAGATCGGAAAGGAGAACGTCGAACTTCCGGGTACTGATCAGTTCCAGCGCTTCGGGAACACTGCTGACTGCGGTGAGCGCAAACCCGTGATGGGTAAGCACAGCTCCAAGTGCGGTTCGCAAGGCATCGTCATCGTCCACGAACAGCAGCTTAATTTCAGCCATCCGGATTTCGATGCGCAAGTAGGACGTAATGATGTATGCCTGAGGGGACCCGCAGGGAGCGCATACACTCTCCCCTGCGGGGACCTCTACCGGTATTGAGGCCGCGGGCGCTTACGACTGGATGAACGCCAGCAGATCGGGATTGAGCACATCCGCATGAATGATTGGCATACCGTGGGGAAAGCCGGGGTAGACCTTGAGCTGCGCATTTTTTACCAATTTGGAAGAAAGCGCTCCTGCATCCAAGTAGGGGACTATCTGGTCGTCATCGCCATGCATGACGAGTGTGGGAACGTCGATCTTTTTCAGATCGCCGTTAAAGTCGGTTTCTGAAAATGCCTTGATGCAGTCATACTCGCCCTTGGATCCACCTTGCATGCCCTGATACCAGAAGTTCTCGCGTATACCCTCAGAGATCTTGGCGCCGGGCCGGTTATAGCCGAAGAACGGCATGCTCAGATCCTTGAAGAACTGCGAACGATCATTCAAGAGAGATGTACGCAGGCCGTCAAATACCTCGAGGGGCAAGCCGCCGGGATTCTTGTCCGACTTGACCATAATCGGCGGCACGGCACTGATCAGCACAGCCTTGGAAACTCGATTGCTACCATGACGGCCGAGGTAGCGAGCGACTTCACCGCCGCCGGTGGAGTGACCCACCATCACGGCATTTTTCAAGTCCAGCGTCTCGAATAAAGTTGCGAGGTCGTCGGCGTACGTGTCCATGTCGTTGCCATCCCAGGTTTGTCCTGAGCGGCCGTGGCCGCGGCGGTCGTGTGCGATCACACGGAAACCGCGCTGCCCGAGGTAAATCATTTGTGCGTCCCAGGCGTCCGCGTTGAGTGGCCAGCCATGGGAGAAAACAACGGGTTGTCCCTTACCCCAATCCTTGTAGTAGATCGTGGTTCCGTCCTTCACCGTGATGGTATTCGTGGAAGTTTTCTCTGCGGTCATCGTACTCATGATGTTCTCCTTGTGTTTGTGGGGGATTGCTGCTTAAGCTTTTTCCGCGATGGGAGGAGCTGAGTTTTCTGTGAGCGCCGATTTTGCGGGATGGTCGACGGGGGATGGAGAAAGCCTCTTGATCGCCAACAAGGGTGCTGCCGGAAGAATGGCAAACGCCAGTTCGAAGACGGTGCTGAGCGTCAAAGAGAGCGCGTGATGAAACATCGGGTCCCCCCATGGTTGGTTACCGTCCATTCGCTGATTGGCGGCCAAGAAGACAGTACCCAGGGCGGACTGAAAGCGATTGCGTGAAATTGCTCTTTCTGTGCATGAATGCTCGCGTTCAAGCGCGTGAGTGCGGGTTGGTATGCGACACCTGGCCGGGCTAATCGCCATGCTCGTGATACGTTTTTGTCAGCGGCAATCCACGCGCAGCCGGCAAATTTCGTGAGCAGGAGATCTCCCCATGCCCGTACTGGAAGAAATAGAGCGCCATCACGAAGAAATGGTTGGCTGGCGCAGGGATCTGCATGCGCATCCCGAACTGGGTTTTGATGAAACGCGCACCAGCACGTTCATTCAAGAGCGGCTTCGGTCTTTCGGCGTGGACGCCTTGCACAACTTCAACGGGACGGGTGTGGTTGCAGTCATTCATGGGCGAAATGGCGACGATGCGATCGGTTTGCGGGCGGATATCGACGCCCTGCCGATTAGCGAGCAATCAGGGGTGCCCCATGCATCGACCAATCCAGGGGTGATGCATGCCTGCGGGCACGATGGACATACCACCATGCTGTTGGGCGCGGCACGATACCTGGCATCGAGCCGGAAGTTTCGCGGCACAGCCTACCTGATATTCCAGCCCGCAGAGGAAATAGGCGGCGCAAAGCAAGTGGTGGATGACGGCCTGTTCGATCGGTTCCCCATGCGCCTGGTCTTCGGCATGCATAATTTCCCAACCATGTCGCAGGCGAATTCCATTGGCGAAACGGGCCTATCATGGCCGCGGCTAACTTTTTTGAGATCACGATTGTTGGCCGCGGAGCCCACGCCGCCCAGCCTCACTTTGGCATCGATCCCATCGTCGCCGGCAGTGCACTGGTGAGTGCGTTGCAGACGATTGTTTCGCGAACGCTCGATCCGTTTCGTTCCGGGGTAGTCACAATCGGCTCGTTCCAGGCTGGTGTAGCCGCGAACGCCATTCCCCGTGAAGCAGTGTTGAAAGGAACCGCGCGTTGGCTGGATGCAGCCACCGGCCAGACCATCGAGCGAGCGATCCGCCAGTTGGCGGAATCGATTGCGCAGGCTTATGAAACCACCGTCGATGTCAAAATGCACATGGTCGCTCCAACCACAATCAACGACGAGGCTGCGACGGCGCTGGCACGGCAGGCGGCGGCCAGTGTGGCTGGCGTGAAACAGGTAGTAGAGATGGCGGAGCCGGTGATGGGCGCCGAGGATTTTGCCTACATGCTGGAAGCCAAGCAGGGAGCCTACATCATGTTAGGTTCAAAGCGCCCGGGCGAACATAATCCGATGCTGCACCATCCTGCATTTGACTTCAACGATGGGGTGCTCTCGACGGGCGCCTCGTACTGGGCGACCCTGGTGGAACAGCAGCTTTCGCTTGCCTAGGTAAGATTTGCGCGCGACCCGGTAACTGGGGCCCGGAGGCGTGCATCACCCCGCCGCTGCAAAAGACAGCAATCCGCTATGAGCGTTGGGCAAGTTAAATAAAGGGCGCTCAGTTCTTGATTCGATGGTCGGGGCGGAGGGATTCGAACCCCCCACCCTCTGCTCCCAAAGAATGGCTACGGGATTTGTGTCGGTTTGTTGCGGGTTGCACCAGCTAATAGATTCACGCCCTTACCGATTCTTCGCCTCATCCTATGCAGGCCCTTCTAAGCCGGCACCCGCCACAGTATCCGCGCTACAGTCCAAAGTGTTCGCCGTGGCTTCGCTCGTGCGCTACCGCTAGTGCGTGCACGGGCGAAGTGGGGTTGTACTCAGCATCCCCATAGGCTTGTGGATCAGTTAGCCCGCCCGGTAGTGCCATTTCATCGCAGTCACGGCCCGGGTATCTTAGGCGATGTTTAGTACCTGGACGAGCCATGAGCTGCTAAACGCAGTCGAGGACGAAGTTGGGGCTGGTTCGAAGCTGCAGAAGATCGCACCCAGACTGGCTCTGCTTCCCACTTTGATATCGCCTGGTCCACGGCCGCCAAATCAGCACCCATAAGCTGTTCGGGTTTGGAGTCCTCCGACATCCAATAAGACCGGATTCTGGTATAGCTTTCAGACCAAATGGCCAGATGCCATTCCCGTATCCCATCGTCATTTTCGTATTGGCTGCCGAGCACGGTGAAATCAGCGAAGCTCTTGTTTACCCGCATAGATTGTAAAAGCGTCAGTGTCATGTACAGACTCCGATGCCCATCAGTATGAGGCTAGTTTGATCCGCGTGGAAGCATCTTTGCGATACGCTCTTAGCAGAGACTCAAGGTTGTCAAGGATAGCGGTCGCTCTTGGATTCTGAAACAGCGAAGGTGTCACTATAACGCCATGCATTCACGAGGGTAGTGTTCGCGTTCCGGCCAGAGAGGCGCTGGTTCGTGCCTAGACCGTGCGCTCGGTGCTACGAAGAGAGTTTCCATGCGCAAACTCCAACAAAGCGTGCCTTGGCTTTCATCGCAATATGCCACCTTGACACACCGCGCTGAAGCGAACCATCGCTGACGCTTCCTGATTCAAACGACCTTCGGCGGGCTATAAATTACCGCCACAGGATTTTAAGGGGCTTTGAATCTTGCCATAGTCATCGATATGTCAAGCCCCGTTACATGCTATTTAGCCAGACACCACACTTCCACCAACGAATGATCGGGGGACTTCGAAGGCAGCCTCTGATTGGCTCTCCGCGTAAGTGGGGCTCGTATTCGCACAATCAAGGACGGGGTGTGAATAGAATGAGCAACTTCGAAGATGGGTTTTTGGTTTGAAGCTTTGCAGGTGGAGCGTCGCAGTACCTTAGTTTTCTTCATCGCTTTGGCCCGCTTCTGTGCTCTGTTGTCAATATTTTGACCCTCCCCGAAGGCCGAGGACTCGCGCGCAACTAAATGGTCCATTCGAGTCTGTTAGAAACTTCGATGTTCGGCGACTACCTTGATTGTGGAAGGAAAGGAATCGATTCTGGCTGGACAAGCAAATCAGGATGGCCTCTACGGGGCGGCCTTGGACCAATTTGGTCCCCCGCTCCAACGTCTGGCAAGAGCCTACGAAGCAGATCCGGAAAAACGCCGCGACCTGAGCCAAGACATTCATTTTCAACTATGGCGGAGTTTTCAGAATTACAATTCCGGCTGCTCCCTTCGCACCTGGGTGTATCGTGTGGCTCACCACGTCGGCGTCTCGCACATCATCCGTGCAGTCGCTGCACCTTTTCGAATCTTGTGAGCCCGGAGGAACTCGAAGCCCTGCCGGGAGACAAAGCGGATGCACAGTCTGCCGCCGATCGGCCAATGGAGGGGAACCGGCTATCAGCGTTGATTCAGCAGCTCAAACCGCTTGATCGCCAGGTCTATCGAGTCTGATCTGGCAAATGGATGCGGCATCGACGGAAGAGATCACGGGCTTGTTGCCGGCGAACGTGGCCACTAGAATCCATCGAATCAAGAGAATCCTCGCGAGGAGATTCCACCCAACGGCGGCACGAGGGAGGGGAACGATGCCGAATGACTCGCCCGAAAACGAGTAAGAGTCATATGGCTAGACCAGCCAACGGAGAAACCCACAATGATATCGAAATTGATTGAACAGAGGTCGCGTGACACTTCGTCAAAGAGTCACAAGGGGTTGATTGGGGGTGCGGCTGGCCCGCTCGCTGCAGGCTTCTTCTACGCGTACAGCATGAAATAGTTCCCTGCGCTAAACAAGGGCTGCAACCGCCGTTCTGGTTCGCGGTCGCCTGGGGCCTGGCGGGGTTGTATTTCCTGAACCGGGAAGGGGTCCGCCGTGACGCCTGGGGATGTAGGACTTAATACGGGCCTGGAGGTCTGCCGGCTGGAGATCGACGCCAATGTGACCTCGTGCGCCGGTGTCTGTGTGGTGATTTGGTTCAGTAATGCTGGCCACTGCCACATTCAGATTTCGGCGCTGGCGATGGTCTTCACCAGGGGCACGGGGCATAATCCCGAATGCACTTCCCTTGCTGATTGTGCTGGTTGTCTGGATAGTCTCGTCCTTCGTGCTCAGGTCGCGCGAACAGCGCGAGTTCGAGCGCGAGATCGACGAACTGAAGGAGCTCGAGATGGAGAACCGTAACTAATGCCAAAGATCGCCGCAAGGAGAAAAAATGCAGCTTCATTACGGAAAAATTGCCTGGATTCTCATACCCGCCCTGGTCGTACTATTTTGTCGTACTACGGGAGATGTCGGCCCTAGACCCCCGGGTGAACGACCACCCGCTAGTCAGTTTCGTCGGCTTTCCGGAACGCTTTTTGCGTGGAGGAGACGCTTCACTTCCCCAAAAGCGGGGTTTCCGGAAACTTCATCGTTCACCACTGAACCATCAGGCAATTTACTCAAAACGAGACTTTGCAGGCACCACCGAGTATCGAGCCT